>NZ_CP084680.1:0-4240638 GCF_017309675.2 Bacteroides parvus
ATGAGTGAAATAGATCATGTCGGGCTGTGGAACCGCTGTCTTGAAATCATCAGAGACAATGTTCCGGAGCAGACATACAAAACATGGTTTCTTCCCATCATACCTTTAAAATATGAAGACAAAACGCTGGTCGTACAAGTGCCCAGCCAGTTCTTCTATGAGTTTTTGGAGGACAAATTTGTTGATTTGTTGCGCAAGACTCTCTATAAGGTCATTGGTGAGGGAACTAAATTGATGTATAACGTAATGGTAGACAAGAGTTCGCGGAAAACCGTCGACCTGGAGTCTACACAACGTACCATCATACCGCAAAAACAAGTGATGGACAAAAGGATCCCACAGATTCCCGTCCCCGAACTTGACCCGCACCTTAATCCAGAATACAACTTTGAAACCTTCATCGAAGGCTACAGCAACAAGCTGTCGCGCAGCGTTGCAGAAGCTGTCGCTCTCAATCCGGCTAAAACAATCTTCAATCCGCTGTTCCTATACGGAGCATCAGGTGTAGGCAAAACCCATCTTGCCAATGCTATCGGAACCAAAATCAAGGAACTATACCCGGAGAAAAGGGTATTGTATGTATCTGCACACCTATTCCAAGTGCAATACACCGATTCCGTACGTAACAATACGACTAACGACTTCATCAACTTCTACCAGACCATTGATGTTCTAATCATTGATGATATTCAGGAATTTGCCGGCGTAACCAAAACGCAGAATACATTCTTCCATATCTTCAACCATCTGCATCAAAACGGCAAGCAGCTTATCCTTACCTCCGACCGTGCACCGGTATTGCTACAAGGCATGGAAGAGCGTCTGATCACACGTTTTAAATGGGGAATGGTAGCTGAGCTGGAGAAACCTACCGTAGAGCTCCGCAAGAACATTCTGCGCAACAAAATACACCGTGACGGCCTGCAGTTCCCCCAAGAAGTGATTGACTATATTGCAGAAAACGTGGGCGACAGTGTACGTGACCTGGAGGGCATCGTCATTTCCATTATGGCACATTCCACCATATACAATAAAGAAATAGACCTGGAACTGACGCAACGTATCGTACGCAAGGTGGTGAACAGTGAAAGCAAAGCAGTAACTGTCGATGAAATCATCAACACCGTATGCAAGCATTTCGGATTGGAAACAGCCACCATCCACACAAAATCCAGAAAGCGGGAAGTGGTGCAAGCACGACAAATAGCCATGTATTTAGCCAAAAACTATACAGAGTTCTCTACTGCAAAAATTGGTGCGCTAATTGGACATAAAGACCATGCCACTGTATTGCATGCATGCAAAACCATCAAAGAGCTGAAAGAGGTAGACAAATCATTCCGTGCGGAAATCGACGAGATTCAAGCCGCACTGAAAAAAGGATAAGAATAAAGGATTAGGGATTAAGGATAAAGGATTAAATGCAGCTAAGTATGCATTAGCTTAACCCCTTATCCCTAATCTTCCCTAATCCTTAATTTTCAAAATCCCTGCTTTTTCATTATCTTCCAAAGATTCTCCGACATTGTCTCACTGTCTTTCTTCGTATAACGCACATCTGTAAAAACCTGCGCCAGCGTTTCCTTATTGTTCTCCAAGATGAACTGCTTGTTCTCAGGAAGCGATTCTTTATAGGCATACAACCGGTCAATGTCCTGAGGAGTATAATCATGATAAAACTCTTCGTGTACAATGGCCTCCAGCGGTAAACGGTCCACTTGTTCCGGCTGTTCGGCAGGCCATCCCACTGTGACTGTCGTGATGGGAAACACCAATTCCGGTAACTTCAACGCTTCGACAATCATCTGAGGGTTGTAAGTGGTAGTTCCCAGATAGCAAATGCCCAACCCCTTCTTCTCGGCAGCCACGCAAAAAGTCTGTGCCACCAGCAAGGTATCGACAGCCCCCGTCACAAACCACTCAAAGTTGTTGTATCCCGGCTCAGCCTTACGTTGCTCACACCACTTGCTGAAACGGCACAAATCTATGCAGAAAGTAAGCACTACCGGCGCCGTCTGAACCATCGGCTGATTGAAATGTGCAGGCGCCAGTTTGGCTTTACGCTCTGCATCACGCGTCACAATCACACTATAAACCTGCATGTTTCCGACTGTAGAAGCCCGGAAAGAGGTTTCAAGCAAATCATTTAACAAATCAGCAGAAATATCCTTCTGCTGGTATTTTCGGATTGTTCTCCTTTGTTTCAAGCTTTCCATTCTTTCTTTTTTTGCAAAGATAATGTAATCCACGAAAAATTCATTCAAGAGTTCACACTTTTTTCATCATCATATATCCGGAATAAAATACATCTTTTCAACAAGAAATGAACAATTATTATCTTTACGAGCAGATAAAAGTAACCTTATGTTCGACTAAACCGAGAACCTTTCAGCCCAACAAGTTGTTAATAAATTCCATTTTGGAAAACTTATTCGTTTACTCAAAGCATTAAAACATTATAAACCAACAAATTAACACCAATCAACAGAAAACTATCCACCGGTTAATAAAAATATTCATTTTAATTTTGCCAAATTGAAAAACATTCATAGCTTTGCAAATGCGTTTGTTAACAAGTAAGTACAACTTCTACAATTTTACTTATTTGTAACTAATCCTAAGAGATACAACACTGTGGAAAAGAAAAATTATTCTTATGACGAAGCCTACGGAGAATCTTTAAAATACTTCCAAGGCGACGAGTTGGCTGCCAGAGTTTGGGTAAACAAATATGCAGTCAAAGATTCTTTCGGAAATATTTACGAAAAGTCTCCGGAAGACATGCATTGGCGAATAGCCAATGAGATAGCCCGCATTGAGGCCAAGTACCCCAATCCATTAAGTTCAGAGGAACTTTTCGGCTTACTCGACCACTTCAAGTACATTGTTCCGCAAGGAAGCCCGATGACCGGAATCGGGAACAACTATCAGGTAGCCTCTCTGTCCAACTGCTTTGTTATCGGTGTGGACGGCGAAGCGGATTCTTATGGTGCCATCTTCAAGATAGACGAAGAACAAGTACAGCTGATGAAACGCCGTGGCGGCGTGGGACACGACTTATCCCATATCCGTCCGAAAGGTTCACCGGTAAAGAACTCGGCACTGACCTCCACTGGCTTGGTCCCCTTCATGGAACGCTATTCAAACTCTACACGCGAAGTGGCTCAAGATGGACGCCGCGGCGCACTGATGCTCAGCGTATCCATCAAACACCCCGACTCGGAAGCCTTCATCGATGCCAAGATGACTGAGGGCAAAGTGACCGGAGCCAACGTTTCCGTAAAACTGACCGACGACTTCATGCAGGCCGCCATCGAAGGCAAACCATATACACAGCAATATCCGATTGACGCCACAGAGCCGGCATTTCAAAAAGACATTGACGCATCCGCATTATGGAAAAAGATTGTGCACAATGCATGGAAATCGGCAGAACCCGGTGTATTGTTCTGGGATACCATATTAAAGGAATCCGTGCCCGACTGCTATGCAGACCTGGGCTACCGTACCGTATCCACCAATCCATGCGGCGAAATTCCACTGTGCCCGTACGACTCCTGCCGTCTGCTCGCCATCAACCTTTACTCATACGTGGTCAATCCGTTCAAGCCGGACGCCTACTTTGACTTTGAGCTATTCAAGAAGCATGTAGCTTTGGCCCAACGCATCATGGACGACATCATCGACCTTGAGCTGGAAAAGATAGAACGCATCATGAGCAAGATAGATGCCGACCCCGAAAGTGAAGACGTGAAACATACAGAACGCGTTTTGTGGCAGAAGATTTACAAGAAAAGCGCCCAAGGCCGCCGTACCGGTGTAGGCATCACGGCAGAAGGCGACATGCTTGCCGCCCTGGGATTGCGTTATGGTACTGAAGAAGCAACCGAGTTTTCGGAGAAAGTACACAAGACGGTGGCACTCAACGCCTATCGCTCATCCATAGAAATGGCCAAAGAACGCGGCGCATTCGAGGTATACGATACAGAACGCGAAAAGAACAATCCGTTCATCAACCGCCTGCGCGAAGCCGACCCGGAAATGTACGAGGAGATGAAGAAGTACGGACGCCGCAACATTGCCTGTCTGACCATCGCCCCGACCGGAACCACCAGCCTGATGACCCAAACCACCTCCGGTATCGAGCCCGTATTCCTGCCCGTGTACAAGCGCCGCCGCAAAGTGAATCCCAACGATACGAACGTCCATGTGGACTTCATCGACGAAACCGGGGATGCCTTTGAAGAATATATCGTGTTCCACCCCAAGTTCGTGACTTGGATGGAAGCACAAGGATACAACCCCGCCAAACGCTACACGCAGGAAGAAGTGGATGCCCTGGTAGAGAAATCACCTTATTATAAAGCAACCTCCAACGACGTGGACTGGCTGATGAAAGTCAAGATGCAGGGACGTATCCAAAAATGGGTGGATCACTCTATCAGCGTAACCATCAACCTGCCGAATAACGTAGACGAAGACCTCGTGAACCGTCTGTATGTAGAAGCATGGAAATCCGGCTGCAAGGGCTGTACGGTTTACCGCGACGGTTCGCGTTCCGGTGTACTCATCTCTACCAAGAGCGACAAAAAGTCTGAGCTTCCCCCGTGCAAACCGCCTACGGTCGTTGAAACACGTCCCAGAATATTGGATGCAGACGTTGTCCGCTTCCAGAACAACAAGGAGAAATGGGTGGCATTCGTCGGCTTGCTGGACAATCATCCCTACGAGATATTCACCGGTGTGCTGGACGATGACGAAGGCATCATCCTGCCGAAGAATGTGGTGTCGGGCCACATCATCAAGAATGTGGATGAGCACGGAAACAAGCGTTACGACTTCCAGTTCGAGAACAAGCGCGGATACAAAGTTACCATCGAGGGTCTGTCCGAGAAGTTCAACAAAGAGTATTGGAACTATGCCAAGCTGATTTCCGGTGTATTGCGCTATCGCATGCCTATCGAGCAGGTCATCAAGCTGGTAGGTTCACTGCAACTGGACAGCGAAAACATCAACACCTGGAAGAACGGTGTGGAACGCGCCCTGAAGAAATACATTCAGGACGGCACGGAAGCCAAAGGCAAGAAATGCCCCAACTGCGGCAACGAAACACTGGTTTACCAAGAAGGTTGCCTCATCTGCAAGACGTGCGGAGCTTCCCGCTGTGGATAATCCCACGGCAAGCACAAACGTTTGCATAGGAATTTAAATGACTTAGATAACGGTAGCTGCATGATTATGAGGAATAATTTCTATACTTGCATAATCATTGCAGCTATTGCTATTTCTAAATCTAATATAATATGACACTAATATTCAATATCGAGTATCGCACCAGCTGGGGTGAAGAAGTCAGAGTCCTGGGTTCCATCCCGGAACTTGGCAACAACCAGCCCGACAAAGCCACACCCCTGCACACTGTAGACGGCATTCACTGGACCGCGGAAGTGGATATCCAGATTCCCGGCAATGGAAGCGTCGAATACAGTTACCACATCTATCAAGATGGCAGAACCATACGGACAGAGTGGAACAGCCTGCCACGCATCCTGCACGTTGCAGACAATCCGAAGAAAGTTTACCGCATAGAAGATTGTTGGAAGAATCTGCCCGAGCAGCAGTATTTTTATACATCCGCTTTCACAGAATCCCTGCTGGCGCATCGCGAACGCAGTGCCGCCCCGAAAAGCTACAAAAAGGGGTTGCTGATAAAGGCGTACGCCCCCTGCATAGACAATGACCACTGCCTGGCACTTTGCGGAAACCAGAAGGCGCTGGGTGACTGGAACCCGGACAAAGCTGCCCTTATGAGCGACATCGACTTCCCCGAATGGCAGGTAGAAGTGGATGCCGGTAAAATCAGCTTCCCGCTGGAGTATAAATTCGTCCTTTACAACAAGAAAGAGCGCCGTGCCGTGGCCTGGGAGAACAATCCCAACCGCTATATGGCCGACCCGCAGATAGCCGCCAACGAAACGCTGGCTGTCGGCGACCGTTATGTATACTTCAATCTTCCCGCATGGAAAGGTTCCGGAGTAGCCGTACCCGTATTCTCCCTACGCTCCGAGAAAAGCTTCGGTGTAGGCGATTTCGGCGACTTGAAGCGCATGATTGACTGGGCAGTTGCCACCAATCAGAAGGCGGTGCAGATTCTGCCCATCAACGACACTACCATGACGCATACCTGGACAGACTCCTACCCTTACAGTAGCATCTCCATCTATGCCTTCCATCCCATGTACGCCGACCTGAAGCAGTTGGGCAGCTTGAAGGACAAGAAGGTGATGGCCGAATTCAACAAACGCCAGAAGGAACTGAATGCCCTGCCCACCGTGGACTACGAAGCTGTGAACAAGACAAAGTGGGAATACTTCCACCTCATCTTCAAGCAGGAAGGGGAAAAGGTGCTGGCATCGGATGCTTTCCGTAATTTCTACGAAGCCAACAAGGAATGGTTGCAGCCATATGCCGTCTTCAGCTACCTGCGTGATGCCTACAAGACCCCGAATTTCCACGAGTGGCCCAAGTATGCCACCTACGATGCCAAGGAGATAGAGATATTGTGCCGGCCGGACTCTGCCGACTATCCGCATATCGCCATCTACTACTACATCCAGTTCAATCTGCACCTGCAACTGCTTGCCGCCACCGAACATGCGCGCGCCAACGGTGTAGTGCTGAAAGGCGACATCCCCATCGGCATCAGCCGCAACAGTGTGGAAGCCTGGAAGGAACCCCACTACTTCAACTTGAACGGCCAAGCCGGCGCACCGCCCGATGACTTTTCCGTAAACGGGCAAAACTGGGGCTTTCCCACCTACAACTGGGATGTCATGGAGAAAGATGGCTATGCCTGGTGGATGAAGCGTTTCCACAAAATGGCGGAATACTTCGATGCCTACCGCATAGACCACATCCTCGGCTTCTTCCGCATTTGGGAGATACCGATGCACGCCGTACACGGGCTGTTGGGACAATTCGTCCCTGCCCTGCCCATGACGCGTGAGGAGATAGAAAGCTACGGGCTGGCATTCCGCGAAGACTTCTTCCTGAAGCCCTATATCCATGAGTACTTCCTCGGACAAATCTTCGGCCCGCATACAGACTATGTGAAACAGACCTTCATAGAGCCGACAGACACGTGGGAGGTTTACCGCATGCGTCCCGAGTTCGACACCCAGCGCAAGGTGGAAGCCTACTTTGTCGGAAAAACGGACGATGACAGCATCTGGATTCGTGACGGGCTTTACGCCCTTATCAGCGATGTGCTGTTCGTGCCCGACCGCAACAATCCGCACGAATACCATCCGCGCATCGGCGTGCAGCACGACTACATCTACCGCGCACTGAACGATTGGGAGAAGGCTGCCTTCAACCGGCTGTATGACCAGTACTACTATCATCGCCACAACGACTTCTGGGGACAGCAAGCCATGAAGAAACTGCCGCAACTGACACAGTCCACGCGCATGCTGGTATGCGGTGAGGACTTAGGCATGATTCCCGATTGCGTGGCATGGGTGATGAACGACCTGCGTATCCTTTCCCTGGAGATACAACGTATGCCGAAAGATCCGAAACAAGAATTCGGCCACACAGACTGGTATCCGTACCGTTCGGTCTGCACCATCTCCACGCACGACATGTCTACCCTGCGCGGCTGGTGGGAAGAAGACTTACAACAGACGCAGCGTTACTACAACACCATGCTCGGACACTACGGTGCCGCACCGGCAACGGCCACGCCGGAGCTCTGCGAAGAAGTGGTTCGCAATCACCTCCATAGCAACTCCATCCTCTGCATCCTCTCCCTGCAAGACTGGATGTCCATGGACGGCAAATGGCGCAACCCGAACGTGCAGGAAGAACGCATCAATATTCCTGCCAACCCGCGGCACTACTGGCGCTGGCGCATGCACCTGACACTGGAACAACTGATGAAGGCAGAAAGCCTGAACGAGAAAATAAGGAGCATGATAGAAAGCACCGGAAGATAAGAAAGGATTCTTAGCAAAGTATTATTTTAGGCACGGATTACATGGACAATCACGGATAATATTGAAAGCAACCGTGATAACCCGCATAATTCCGTGCCTAAAATAGTTCGATAAGTTTATTCCGACCCTCACATAATTGTATTCTATAAAAAACAATTTCGCGCTATTTTTATATTTTACAGAATACAATCCGCAACCTGAATCGTAATAACCGGATACTGATTTGCCCGTACCACAAAATATCAGTAAGTTTGCAGAAAACAATCTACAAGTAATGACCAGTTATATTTTCCTTGACACGCTTCGCTTCTTCGCCCATCACGGCGTGGGCGAACAAGAAACCGTGGTAGGCAATGAGTTTACCGTCAGCCTGCGCCTGCAAGTTGATATCCGGCGTGCGGCAGAAACGGACGACGTAGCCGACACCGTGAGCTATGCCGATGTACATACAGCTGTGAAGGCAGAGATGGACATTCCTTCCAAACTATTGGAACATGTATGCGGGCGAATTATAAACCGATTGTTCCACGACTTCCCGCAGATAGAAGAGATAACCCTCAAGCTGGCAAAGCGCAATCCACCGATGGGCGCGGATATAGAGGCTGCAGGAGTGGAGATATGCCAACGCCGCGGAGAATGACAGATTGCCGAATCACCCCATTCACTATTGATACACAGACACTTCCCACTGCAAAGACACTGCATGCTTTTTGCAGTGGCGCTGCAAACGGTTTGCAGTAACACTGCACATATATTTGCAGTAGTACTGCAATAGCTTTGCAGTGACGCTGCAACAGATATGCAGTAGCACTGCAAAATGTATACAGAAGTTCTGCAGTGAGCATGCAGCAACTTTTCTGCCGTAGAATACGACCATTGATACCAATATTCCGTACCTTTGCCCCATCATCAACAAAAAGTCAATGAGAAACGCTATACAACGACTGGCATTACTCCCCATCGTCGCTCTCTTCCTGCTACCGGCCGCTTGCTATCAAATACAGCTCCGAGTTTCATTGGAGAAATGCCCTCTACCTGCCCACCCCTTACGACTTTACAAACCCATACAACTATGCAGACTTCAGAAGGAATGAACTATTGAAAATAAACCTCACAGAGTTCCGCTTCCCCTACCAATACCTCAACGACATAGAATGGGCAGATTCACCAACACCATTATTGTGCAACTCTATGACTTCAAACGGCAAGGGTGGGCTATCGCACCAGTGTGGGCTGTCCATGAACGAAGGGTAGCGATAGATTAAGAATGCCCAGTAGAACCGAGTTTCATCCTTATTTTTGCCGTTTCCGCTTCTTTGCCGATTCCACCGCTTCGGCCACCACCGGCTTATTTGCAAACCGCTTGGTGTAGTTGCTGTAATCGGGAACAGTGCGTTCATACGTCGGGTCGACAAACAACGGGCTGGAAATGATATGGTCTGCCGTACTGCGGTTGCAGCAGAACACGATGTTCTCCACACCGGCAAGGCGGGTCAACGCCTTCACATCCGTATCGTGCGGCTGAAGGGTCATCGGGTCGGTGAAAAAGAAAAGATAGTCAATCTCTCCGTCCACAATGCGCGAGCCCATCTGCTGGTCACCGCCCAAAGGACCGGATTTAAGGATAGTGAAATCCCACTCCACATCAGGATGTTTCTCCCGGAGGGCTTCGAGGATAAGGGTACCCGTGGTGCCCGTACAATAGAATTTATGCCCCATCAGCAATTCCGAGTTCCACAGTACCCACTCGATGAGGTCTTTCTTCATGGCGTCGTGTGCCACTAATCCGATTTTTCTAACTAGTTTTTCCATAATTCAAAACCTTTAATAGATTGAACAATTATAAAAGGCAACAGTTCCTACAATTGGGAAAAGAATTTCTTTCCATGCAGATAAAACTGCGCCAATATACTGTTTTTTGTCCGTTCCGGTATTACGGCAAGCGTAGTTTTTTTCAGATTCTCTTTGCGGGACGCTGCTAATGAAGTGCGGAGGGAGTGGTAGGCACGGCGCGCACGGAATACGGCCAAAGCATTGGGTAACTGGCCTTTCAGCATGAAACTGAACGCAGCCACATAATCGAGCACCGCACGTACACGCATCACGGACGCCAAGTCCTCCTGCGGCAGATTCTTATAAAGCATGACAAGGTTATTACGAAAATTGAGGAAGGTCTTGCGCGGATTCTCCTTCTTCAAAGTGGCCCCTCCCACATGAAATACCACACTCTGCGGTATACATGCCAACTGTCTGCCACGGGCACGAAGCCGCCAACATAAATCTATCTCCTCCATGTGGGCAAAAAAACGTCCGTCCAGCCCACCCGCTTCCCGGTAGTCTGCCAGACGGATGAACAGAGCCGCCCCCGTAGCCCAGAAAATGGGTATCACCGTGTCGTATTGCCCCTTGTCCTCTTCTACCACGCCCATGATACGGCCGCGGCAGAAGGGATAGCCATAGCGGTCGATGAAACCTCCCGCAGCTCCGGCATACTCAAACTGCCCCTTGTTACGCCAACTGCGTATCTTCGGCTGGCAAGCGGCCGTCTCCGGATAGGCATCCATATACTCTGCCAACGGGACAAGCCAGTGCTCGGTGACCTCTACATCGGAATTGAGCAGCACTACATATTCTGCCTCCACTTGCTTCAATGCTAGATTGTATCCGTCGGCAAAACCGTGGTTCTCTTCCAGCAGAATCAAGTGCACAGAAGGAAACTCGCGACGGAGCATTGCCACGGAGGCATCCGTAGAGCCATTGTCCGCCACATACACCACAGCACCATCCGCCTCCGAAAAACGCACAACAGAGGGAAGGAAGGAACGGAGCATATCACATCCGTTCCAATTCAATATGACAACAGCAATCTTATCCATGTTGCACAGATTCTTTTCGTTTATTTTTCCAGCGTTTATGAGACCAGAACCAATAAGCCGGTTCGCGCCGGATGGTCTGCTCCAGACGACGGGCAAAGCACTCGGTTATCTCGCCATCCGCCGTCTGCTTGGGAGTTTCGGTAACCAAATCGAAGAGCACTTTGCAATATCCCCTGGATGTCCGTTCCAATTCACAATAAAAGACGGGGAAGTCCATCAGCTTGGCAATGCGCTCGGCGCCATCCATGAACACGGTGTCCTGATTCAAGAAAGTGGTCCAATAATGGGCCTCGCTGCGGTTGGGCGACTGGTCTGTAATCAGGCCGATGGCTATCCGCCTGCCTTCACGGCGAAGCTTTATCACTTCGCGTGCCGTGGAATGTTTCGCCACATTGTATCCTCCGAACCGGGCGCGGATATGCTTAAACATCTCGTCCAGATACTTATTGCTTAGCGGTTTGTACACCTGCACCGGGATGTCGCCCGGATGCATGATGGCCCCCATGCCTATAATCCACTCAAAATTGGCATAATGGGGAATCAACAGTACAATGCCTCCATGCTTCTCTATCATGGCAAGGTATTCTTCCTTATTATCATACTTCATCCGGCGGCAGAGCTCCTCGAAAGACATGCGCAGCATCTTCACCTCTTCCAGCATATAGTCGCAGATATAATGGTAGAACTTGCGCTCTATCTCCATCAATTCGGTTTCCGACTTCTCCGGAAAGGAATTGCGAAGGTTGCGGCGAACGACTTTCTTCCGATAATGCACGACGTGGCGCATCAGGAAGTACAGCCCGTCGGACAACACATAAAGCGCCCGGAAAGGCAGAAGTGCCACAAGCCACATGCCCGCATAAGTCAGCCAATAGACAATTTTTGATTTCACTTCGTCAGTTATGAGTTATAAGTTATGAGTTATTTGTTGCAAAGGCGGCATTCCTCATTCTATTGCTCCCAAGAGTGCAGTGCCGTCGGCATTGAAATCGCCCAGGCGCACAGACACGAGCTGGTTGTCCAAGGCAGCATCATGAGGGACTTCCACACGGATATAATTGGGAGTGAAGCCGTGCATCGGCAGTCCGGGTTTGGGACGTTCCAGCAACACCGGCATCGTCTGCCCGATATGGCGCGCATAAAAAGCACGGGTCTTTTCGTCCGAAAGCTCCAGCAATTGCTGGCTCCTGCGGTGCTTTTCTTCGGGTGCCACCACGTGGTCTATCTTCAAGGCCTGCGTGCCGGGACGCTCCGAATAGCTGAAGACATGGAGCTGCGTCACGTCCAGGCTCTTGATAAACTCATAAGCCTGCCCGAAATACTCCTCCGTCTCTCCACGGGTACCCACAATCACGTCTACCCCTATAAAGGAATCGGGCATCACTTCCTTTATCTTCTTTATCTTCGAGGCAAACAAGGCGGTATCGTAACGGCGTCGCATCAGCTTCAGCACCTCGTCACTGCCCGACTGCAGCGGTATATGGAAATGAGGCATGAAACGCCGGGAACGGGACACGTATTCTATGATTTCATCTGTCAGCAGATTCGGCTCGATGGAGGATATGCGGTAACGCTCAATGCCTTCCACCTCGTCCAGCGCCTTCACCAAATCGAAGAAAGTCTCACCGGTAGACTTGCCGAAGTCTCCGATATTGACACCGGTCAATACAATTTCCTTTCCACCTTCGGCAGCCGCCTGGCTGGCCTGCTCCACCATAGAAGCAATGCTGCCGTTACGGCTACGTCCGCGGGCAAAGGGAATGGTGCAATAGGAACAATAATAATCGCAGCCGTCCTGCACTTTCAGGAAGAAACGGGTCCGGTCGCCACGCGAACAAGACGGGGCAAACGAACGTATATCCTTCAAAGCGGAAGTGTAGGCCTCGCCGGTCTCGTGCTTCTGCAGATTGCCCAAGTAGTGAAGCAAGTCCTTCTTCTGCTCGGCTCCCAGCACGACGTCCACACCTTCTATCTTTGCCACCGTCTCCGGTTTCAGCTGGGCATAGCAACCGGTCACCACGACAAATGCACCCGGATGTTGCTTCACCAGTTTGTGGATGGCCTGGCGGCACTTCTTGTCCGCCACTTCCGTCACCGAGCAGGTATTCACTACACAAATATCCGCTTTCTCACCCTTGCGCGCCGTACGTACGCCCGCTTCCCGCAAAATTTTACCGATAGTAGAGGTCTCCGAGAAGTTCAGTTTGCACCCCAACGTATAGTAAACCGCCGTCTTATCTTGAAATATATTGGTATCTATCATGAGCTTATAAACACATTTATGCTGCAAATATATACATTATTAATCTATTTTTCCTACTTTTGCACACTCAACTAAAATTTGTGCAATGATACAAGAGAACTTTATCAAACTATACGAGCATAGTTTCCGCGAGAATTGGGACCTCCCCTGCTATACCAACTATGGAGAAAACGAGAGCTATACTTATGGCGAAGTGGCACAAGAAATAGCCAGACTGCACCTTATTTTCAAGTACTGCCAACTGCGCCGCGGCGACAAGATAGCCGTCATCGGCAAGAACAATGCCCGCTGGTGCATCGCCTATATGGCCACCATCACCTACGGCGGTATCGTAGTCCCCATTCTGCAAGACTTCAACCCCAATGATGTCCATCATATCGTAAACCACTCCGAATCGACGTTCCTCTTCACCAGCGATGCCATTTGGGAACATCTGGAAGAAGAACGGCTTACCGGAATTCGCGGTGTGTTCTCGCTGAGCGACTTCCGCTGTCTGTATCAGCGGGACGGCGAAACCATCCAGCGTTTCCTCAAGCATCTGGGCGATGAAATGGAAGCGACCTACCCGAACGGGTTCCGCAAGGAAGACATCGTTTACACGGACCTTTCCAACGACAAGGTCATGCTGCTGAATTATACCTCGGGCACCACCGGATTCAGTAAGGGCGTCATGCTGACGGGAAACAACCTGGCCGGCAACGTCACCTTCGGTATACGTACCGAGCTGCTGAAGAAAGGGGACAAAGTGCTCTCTTTCCTGCCTTTGGCACATGCATACGGCTGCGCATTCGATTTCCTTACCGCCACGGCCGTCGGCACACACGTCACACTGTTGGGAAAAGTGCCTTCCCCAAAGATTCTGATGAAAGCTTTCGAGGAAGTGAAACCCAACCTGATTATCACCGTCCCCCTTGTCATTGAAAAGATATACAAGAATGTCATACAGCCCATCATCAACAAAAAGACCATGAAATGGGCGCTCAGCATTCCCTTGCTCGACGGACAGATATACGGGCAAATCCGCAAGAAACTGATTGACGCACTGGGCGGACGTTTCAAGGAAGTCATCATAGGAGGCGCAGCCATGAACCCGGAAGTGGAAGAATTCTTCCACCGCATCAAGTTCCCCTTCACCATCGGCTACGGCATGACTGAATGTGCCCCTCTCATCAGCTATGCTCCCTGGAATGAATTCGTCCCGACTTCCTCCGGACGGGTACTCGACATCATGGAAGCCCGTATCTGCAAGGAAAACCCGGACGACAAACTCGGCGAAATACAAGTACGTGGCGAGAACGTGATGACGGGTTATTACAAAAACCCCGAAGCCACCAAAGAAGTCTTCACCGAAGACGGATGGCTTCGCACCGGCGACTTGGGTACACTGGACGACGACAACAACCTATACATACGCGGACGCAGCAAGACCATGATTCTCAGTTCCAGTGGACAGAATATCTTCCCCGAAGAGATAGAAGCACGGCTCAACAACATGCCTTTCGTCCTGGAAAGTCTTGTCATCGAACGGAATAAAAGACTGGTGGCACTGGTTTATGCCGACTATGAAGCCTTGGATTCTTTAGGGTTGAACCAGCCGGACAACCTCAAAACCATTATGGATGAGAATCTCAAAAATCTGAATAATAGTGTGGCAGCCTATGAAAAAGTAAGCCAAATCCAACTTTATCCAACAGAATTTGAGAAAACGCCCAAAAGAAGTATCAAGAGATACTTATACAACAGCATTGCCGAAGATTAATATGTTGTAAAACATATAGATAGGGATAAAAACAGCCGAAGCTCCAAAAAAAATATAAAAAAAGTTGGGGTTTCGAGAACAACATATTCAAAAAGTACATACCTTTGCAACGTTTTAATAAAGCAATTGATTGTATTACGTTTTAAAAGTAAAGAAAATGAAAAAATTAGTTTTGATGGCTGCAGCTATCGTAGCAGTATCTTTCGCATCTTGTGGCAATAAAGCAGCTAACGCTGAACAAGCAACTGCAGATTCTATCCGTATCGCTGACTCAATCGCAGCTGTAGAAGCAGCAGCAGCTGAAGCCGCAGCAGCAGCCGCAGCAGCTGACACTGTAGCAGTAGATAGCGCAGCTGTTGTAGCTGAATAATTTCAGTACAACACTCGAGAGAATTGAAAGTCTGACGTGCATACAAGCACACCAGACTTTTTTTATGCCCTATCCTCTCATTCTTTTCCCTTCCAATTGTTAAGTCTTGGTCTTATTTCACAAAAAAGGGTATAATATGGCAGATAAATGATAAAGTATAGTGCATATACCAAATAAAAAACGTTACTTTGCATCAACAAAACAATAAGAGGTTTATTACGATCTGCGTTTCATTATGTCTCTCCTCGATTAACCACATTGAGAATTTTCATTTCTGACTACAACTTCCTAAGACTCCTTTATTGAATTATTAATTTTTTATTTTTGTATTTTATGAATATGTACATTGGAAACCTTAGCTACAACGTTAGGGAATCAGATTTGAGACAAGTAATGGAAGAGTATGGAACAGTAGAATCAGTAAAACTGATTATGGACCGTAATACAAACAGATCAAAAGGTTTTGCCTTCGTAGAGATGCCCGAAGCTGCTGAAGCCCAACAAGCAATCAACAAACTGAATGGAGCAGAATATGTAGGCCGCCAGATGGTAGTAAAAGAAGCATTGCCAAGAAACTAAAAATTATTGACTGACAATAAGCAAGGGCATATCTTAATAATAAGATATGCCCCTTCTTTGTTATTTGCATTTTTCCTTTATCTTTGATAAAACATACGTTCAAAAAAACATGAAAACAAAACTGATAGAAAAAGCAAAACAAATAAGCACTGAATATAAATTTGGAGACTTCTTCCGTAACTTTCTTGCTGTCATATTGGGTATTATCATCACCTTTGCAGGAAGCGACTGGATTACAGAACACAATGCCCAAAAAGAAGTGAAGGAATCCATACTATTGGTAAAAAGTGAATTGCAAACGAACCGTGAAGATATAGCATATATAAAAGAATTAGTAGAACTGGAACAAAAAGGCGCCTTATATCTATTGGAATACAAAGGTAGAATACAGGAGGCCGACCCGGATTCTTTACAAAAATATGATAGATTACCCTTCCAAAGCATTTCTTTTAATGCAATGTACGACGCATTGGAAATGCTCAAAGCTTCCGGCCTCATTCCCAAAATCAAAAACAAAGAACTGACTGTGCAAATTTTGACCGCCTACGCTATAGTCAGGAACAGCCAAAGCGCTTTCGATTCATACGGCAACATAAAACAGCGTTGCCTGGAAGAGTTGATGAAAGTCCCCGATGTCAAAAAAAGAATGAATTCCACCAACTATATTGATTGGAATTTCTACTTCAAATATCCAGAAGGAGTCGCTCTCATACAGCAAATCCCCCAAATACAAAGTACTGATATTTACCAAAATCATTTGAAAGCAATAGACAAAGTCATTGCAGCCATTGATGAAGAATACAACCAATAAAATCTCAATCACATACTTATGAAAAACAAGCTGAAAAAAATCTTTGTCTGCCCCACCGTTAAAAGGCGATTGGGAGATTTTATCTGTAACTTCACAGCAGTTGTATTAGGCATCTTACTGACCTTTACCGGCAGTAACCTCATTGAAGAACATAAAAAACAGAAAGAACTTAAGGATGCACTATTACTGGTCAAAAATGAGATGTTACTCAACCGGGGATACATGACACAGATGATGGAAAGAGAAGAATTTGAAAAACAAGGAGCTTCATATCTGCTTCAGCACAAGGAAAACATTGCAAAGGCAGCACCCGACTCTTTAGAGAAATATGGGAATTTACCCTTTCAGACACAGACCTTCATTTACATTAACGATGCAATGGAAATGCTTAAAACGTCCTCGCTCATGTCTGCCATCAGAGACAAGGAACTTGCGACTCAAATCATTAAAACATACAATGCAATAAAAGGCTCCTATGAAACCTTTAATTCATTTATGGAAATAAAGCAAAAGAAGGTTGATAAATTAATCAATAAACCGGAGGTACAAAAATTCTTGACCAATGATGCAGATTACTCAACAGCAGAAGAATGGACTTTTTTCTTTAAATTTCCGGAAGGAATCCAGTTAATTCAGCAGATATATTTCACCCATGACAGTCCAACCCGTATGTACAACAGATTTATCAAGCAGATTGATGAAACGGCATCTGCCATTGACGAGTTCTACAAATAGTGGCCAATTTGCGATTCAAACAAACAAAAAGCCCCATTTCTTATACAAAGAAATCGGGCTTTCTATTTATAGCGTACTTATTTATGCTTCTTCAGCAACCACCTCAAAAGGAACTTCTACAGAAACTTCCTTGTGCAACTTAACGATAGCCTTGTAGTTGCCAACTTCTTTCACAGCATCCTTCACAACGATAATCTTACGATCGATATTGTGACCCAATTTAGCCAGCTCTTCAGCAATCTGGATGTTACCAACAGAACCGAAAATAGTACCAGTGGAGCTAACCTTAGTAGCAATCTTCAATGATACACCTTCCAGCTTAGCAGCCAGTTCTTCAGCATCCTTTTTGATTTTCTCCAGCTTGTGAGCACGTTGTTTCAACTCTTCAGCCAACATTTTCTTTGCAGCCGGTGAAGCGATAACAGCTTTACCGGTCGGGATGAGGTAGTTACGACCGTAGCCAGACTTTACTGTTACGATGTCGTTCTTATAACCCAAGTTTACGATGTCTTCTTTCAATATAATTTCCATACTTTCCTCCTCCTATTATTTCATCATGTCAGTTACATAGGGCAGCAACGCCAAGTGACGTGCTCTCTTCACAGCTTGAGCTACACGACGTTGGAACTTCAAAGAAGTACCGGTAATACGACGCGGAAGGATTTTACCTTGCTCATTCAAGAATTTCTTCAAGAATTCAGGATCTTTGTAGTCAATGTACTTAATACCGCTCTTCTTGAAACGGCAGTATTTTTTCTTCTTAACGTCTACTGAGGGTGGAGTTAAATATCTGATTTCTGATTGAACTTGTTGTGCCATGATTAATCCTCCTTTTTAGTTGATTTAACACTTCTTCTCTTCGCAGCATATTCAGCAGCGTACTTGTCTTGTTTGAAAGTCAAGAAACGGATAACGCGCTCGTCACGACGGAAGTTTACTTCCAATTTTTCAATGACAGTAGGTTCTGCATTGAACTCAATCAGCTGATAGAAACCGGTTGACTTCTTCTGGATAGGATATGCCAGCTTCTTCAGTCCCCAGTTTTCTTCATTTACAATCTCAGCACCTTCAGCAGTAAGGATGCCTTTGAATTTCTCTACCGCTTCCTTCATCTGAACATCAGACAAAACGGGAGTCAAAATGAAAACGGTTTCGTATTGATTCATACTCGTTTAATTAAATAAATAAATTATTCGTTTTAAAAATGCGGTGCAAAGGTAGACATTTTATTTTGAACTACAAACATTTAATGTTTTTTTGTGTAGGGATATAGGAATTGTCTTCAGCTTGCCTTATCTTTGCAAAGTTGTTTAAACAATAATTTCATGATAGAGCAATTTAACTTTGATATCCGCCTTATCTTTGCCATACTGAACGGCAAAGTGTCGGCTGCCATTAACCGCAAACTGTCCCGTAACTTCCGTCAGAACGGTCTGGAGATTACTCCGGAACAGTGGACTGTCCTCATCTTCTTATGGGAAAAGGACGGGGTGACACAACAAGAGTTGTGTAATGCAACTTTCAAAGACAAGCCCAGCATGACGCGCTTAATAGACAATATGGAGCGTCAGCATCTCGTCGTGCGCATATCGGACAAGAAAGATCGCCGCACCAATCTGATACATTTGACCAAGGACGGCAAGGAACTGGAAGAACGTGCGCGCGTCATTGCCAACCAGACCCTCAAAGAAGCCTTGAAAGGCATCACCATCGAAGAGCTCAGTGTGAGCCAGGAGGTACTGAGAAAGATTTTCTTCAATACCAAGGACTAAGATATAGGGATTAGGGCTTAAGGATTAGAGATTAAGGGAGGAGAAAAAAGGGGATGAAGCTTCATTTTTCATTCCTCATTCTCCATTCTTTATTAAAATATGGATTTTTTGCAAAAATAATTTCGCTTGTTAAAGAATTATGCTTTTCTTTGTGACAAGAATACGAAAGAATATAATAATCTAATTAAAATACACACACATGAAAGGTTTATTAAAAAATCTGGGATTGATATTAGTCGTAATAGGAGCTGTAATCCTGGTTGCATGTTCTTTTACCGGCAATGTTAACAACAATGCCATCTTGGGCAGTTCTGCCGTTTTGGTTGTAGTGGGATTGATTTCCTACATTGTCATCAACAAGAGAATTGCCGACTAATATCAAAAGGAAAGAAATAAAGAAGGCGGTTTGCATATACATGCAAGACCGCCTTCTTTATTTTCTCTTCTTCTCTTCCTCCCAAGCCAAGTCTCATCAAGACTCAGCCTCCGGAGTAATCAGTTTATATCCCTTTCCGTGAATATTGATGATTTCAATTGAATCATCTTCTTTCAGATGCTTACGCAACTTCGTGATATATACATCCATACTACGTGCATTGAAATAGTTGTCATCAATCCAGATAGTCTTCAATGCAAAATCACGCTGCAAGATTTCATTGGCATGTGCACAAAGCAAACCCAGCAGTTCAGATTCCTTGGTGGTCAGTTTGGTCTGCTTCTCAGCAGTCGCCAGAATCTGTTTCTGCGTATCGAATGTAAACTTACCAATCTTATAGATGTTGCTCTCCTTGTTCTTCTTTCCGCGAACGCGTCTTAGAATAGCTTCAATTCTGAAAGTCAGTTCTTCCATACTGAAGGGCTTGGTGATGTAGTCATCGGCACCAATCTTGAAACCTTCCAAAATATCTTCCTTCAACGTCTTTGCCGTCAAGAAGATAATTGGAATTTCGGCGTTGGCCGCACGCACTTCCTGCGCCAGTGTGAATCCGTCTTTCTTCGGCATCATCACATCAAATACACACAAGTCATATTTATTCTTCAGGAAAGCCTTGTATCCTGCCTCTCCATCGGGATATAACTCGGCGGCGTAACCTTTTGCCTGTAAATATTCTCTCAAAAGCATGCCAAGATTTTCATCATCTTCGCACAATAAAATACGCAGTTTCTCGTCCATATCAATCAATTTTTTAATAAAGGTAATGCAATAATAAATTTAGTTCCTACGTTCAGTTCACTTTCTGCTCGGATAGTTCCCTTATGATCCATGATAATCTTCTTCACATAAGCCAGTCCCAAGCCGAAGCCTTTCACATCGTGCAGATTACCTGTATGCACGCGATAGAACTTCTCGAATATCTTTTTCAAATTCTCCTTTTTGATGCCGATGCCGTTATCTTGGATGGAAATCATCAGTTTGCCCGGCTCATTCCAGGTCTTCACCGTCAATTGCAAATCCGCATCCGGACGTTTATACTTCACCGCATTATCCATGAGGTTGAAAATCACATTAGTGATATGCATCTCATCAGCAAAGATCACGGGATCTGTAGCTTCAAGCTCCGATTCAATCTTTCCATTATAACGCTCCACTTTCAGCGTAAACGTATTGATAACACCTGTTATCAGTTCATTAGCATCCAGTTCCTTCATCTTCAATGTAGCCTTCTGGCGGTCAAACATTGACATCTGAAGCACTTTCTCAACCTGGAATCTCAAACGCTTCGTCTCATCGTTTATAACACCCGATATATGCTGGAACATGGCCGGAGACTTGCCCACAGCCGGATCTTTCAACATTTGCGCCGCCAACGAAATCGTTGAAATCGGTGTTTTGAATTCATGCGTCATATTGTTGATGAAATCATTCTTCATCTCCGTCAGTTTTTTCTGGCGGAATACGATGTAAATCGTAAAGATGAACGTCACCAGCAGTACAAAAGTAAATATCATCGACGGTATCATAAACCTGACCGAATCAAAGATATAATCCTTCTTTCCCGGAAAATGTATCTTGACGATACTCATACGGGCAGGCGGATCATTCAAAAACAATGGCTGCGAATAAGAACTTTCACTCCCAACATCACTATAATCCGAACAACGGTATACTTCTCTACCCTCCCGGTCTATCACCTTAAAATGATAGTCCATATCACCGAGACCATTTTCTATCAGACCAGCTTTAAGATACTGGTCCAGACTTTTGAAATTAACACGCTCTTCAATCGGCTTGTCACTGGCATTATATACCATCTGCAACACAACCTCATCTACCAATGCACGCTGGTAAAGATAGCGATTTTTAAGCATCTCTATCTGCGAGCGTGAAGTCTGGGGAATTGTTTTTACCCCATGTTTGCGTGAAATCATTGCTCTTGGCAATTCAGAAGGCTCATTGCTGAAAGTCTTCAATTCCACCGAAGAACGGACACTGCCATCCGGAGCTGTCATCACAAACCGCTGGGTCCGCATCACTCCGCTACTGCTTTGCGATTGCTCCCATGCTTTCTTTTCCGCCTCGGAGATATCCTCATTCAGCCAACGCACAACCTCCGCGGACTCCGCCTCTTTCGAAGCAGCCATCAACGCACGTTTCACCGCCTCCTCAAATTGTCCGTTACGCATCTTCACCATCTCCTCAATATAGCCAATCTGCAAATACAGCAAACTGAGGAAGGAAAGACCCATAACAACACCTAATATCCATATAGTTGACTTTTTCATAGTCACAAAATTAACACTCCCTAATTAACACTCCTAACCAATTAACCTGATTTAACCGGACGTTCTCGTAAATTAACCGAAGACCATTTTTTAGGTTGTATTATGAGCATTATAACAAAAACACAAGTCTTTGGTTTGCAAATTTAATAAAAAATTAATCATTCAATTCACAATTCCACATGTTCTTAATCTACGTTAATGAAAAAAGCCGTCATTACTTGCCATGAAGTAACAACGGCTTTAACAATTGTTATATTAGCAGCCGGTAGTTACAACAGCCAAACTACCAACTCCTGAAAGTCATTCTTCAGCTTGCTTAGCCTCAAATTCCTTAATCAGTTTATCCTGCACATCACTCGGGACGAGTTCATAGCTGGCAAACTTCATGATGAACGAAGCACGTCCACCGGTCAGTGAACTAAGTGCCGTAGAGTAGGATGACATTTCCTTCAAAGGTACTTTGGCACTCAATTTTTCGTAACCGGCCTCGCTGCTCATACCCATAATCATGGCACGGCGTCCCTGCAAGTCACCCATCACATCACCCATCTTGTCCGACGGAACAAATACCTCCACGTCATAAATGGGTTCCAGAATCTTCGGGCCTGCATTCTTGAACGCTTCGCTGAACGCGTTCCGTCCTGCCAGCATAAAGGAAATTTCATTGGAGTCAACCGGGTGCATCTTTCCGTCATATACGATGACACGTACATCACGGGCATACGAACCGGTCAACGGTCCCTGCTCCATACGTGACATGATACCCTTCAAGATGGCCGGCATGAAACGTGCGTCAATGGAACCACCCACAATACTATTGACAAATACCAGCTTGCCACCCCATTCCAATGGAACGTCTTCGGTACCCTTGACGTTCATCTTGAACTCCTGACCATTGAATTTATAGGTTTCGGGCAACGGCATACCTTCGTAGTAAGGCTCAACAATCAGGTGGACCTCACCGAACTGGCCTGCACCACCCGACTGTTTCTTATGACGATAATCCGCACGGGCAGCTTTCGTAATCGTTTCACGATACGGTATTCTCGGTTCTTCAAACTTGACTTGTAGTTTCTCGTTGTTTTCCAGACGCCACTTCAAGGTACGCAAATGGAATTCACCTTGCCCGTGTACAATAGTCTGACGCAATTCTTTAGACTGGTCTATCACCCACGTCGGGTCTTCCTCGCGCATACGGTTCAAAGCAACCATCATCTTTTCCGTATCCGACTCGTTCAGCGGCTTGATAGCACGTGAATATTTGGAGTTCGGATATTTAATGAAGTTGAAACGGTTTTCAGAGCCCTTACCGTTCAATGTATTACCGGTATGTACGTCCTTCAGTTTCACCGTACAGCCGATGTCACCGGCTACCATTTCCTCTACCTTGATACGGTTGGCACCGGCACAAGCATAAATCTGCGCAATGCGTTCTTTGGAACCACGGTCTGCATTGGTGAAGTCATCACCTTCGTGCACCTTGCCACTCATAACCTTGAAATACTGGACATCACCGATATGCGGTTCAACGGCAGTCTTGAAGAAATACAAGGAAGTCGGTCCGTCAGAATCCGGCTTCACCACCTCACCGCGTGTATTGTGCACCGGTGGCATTTCGTCCACAAACGGCACCACATTACCCAGGAATTCCATCAGACGGCGTACACCCATATCCTTACCGGCACAGACACAGAATACTGGGAACATACCGCGTGAAGCCAGTCCCTTGCGGATACCTTCGCGCATTTCGTCTTCTGTCAAAGAGTCCTGCTCAAAGAATTTTTCCATAAGGCCTTCGTCATGTTCGGCTGCAGCTTCTACCAAAGCCTTGTGCATCTCTGTAGCCTTTTCCATTTCTTCGGCCGGAATCTCTTCAATAGTGGGAGCGCCACCTTCGGGTCCCCACGAATATTTTTTCATCAAAAGTACATCAATCAACGAATTAAAATTCGGTCCGGTAGCCAGCGGATATTGCACGGGCACCACCTTCGGACCGTATATGGTTTGCAACTGCTCAAGTACCATGTCATAATCGCACTTTTCATTATCGAGCTGGTTTACCAGGAAAATAACCGGTTTGCCCAGTTTCTCGGTATAGCGGAAATGGTTCTGCGTACCTACCTCAGGACCGTATTGTCCGTTCAGCAGCAGTATGGCAGTATCAGTAACGTTGAGCGCCGTCATGGCAGCTCCTACAAAGTCATCACTACCCGGACAGTCAATGATATTCAGTTTCTTACCGTTCCACTCCACATGGAAAACGGTGGAAAACACAGAATAACCGTATTCCTGTTCCACCGGGAAGTAATCGCTGACTGTATTCTTGGCAGTAATTCTGCCGCGACGTTTTATAATACCACTCTCAAAGAGCAGCGCTTCTGTGAGAGTGGTTTTACCCGAGCCGTCATTGCCAAGGAGGGCAATGTTCTTAATTTCATTCGTCTGATATACTTTCATGATATATTAAGATTTTAAGTGAATAACCTGACATACGATGATGCCGTTAACTTTTTGTGAGGCGCAAATTAGGCATTAATTCAAAGAAAAGCAACATCGGGAAGCATGTTATAAAACACAATACCCCCTACCTATAACTTAAGAAACAAGTGCAAACCAAATAGAAAAGACAGAAAAACATCACAAAAAGGAGAGATTATAGCTCTAATCTCTCCTTTTTGACACATTTACATACCCTCCATTTCTCAACTTTCGCATATCTTTGCCCAAAACATAAACGATTTATTAATTATCTAATACCGAATTCTTAAATGAAAAGGAAAATTATTTGGAGTTTTGCATTGCTGGCCTGCCTTTGCTGCCTGCCATCTGCAAAAACAAAAGCACAAACGAAAAATGCCGCAATCATACCAGGGGAAGTATGGAAAGACACCGACGGCAATCCCATCAACGCCCATGGCGGCGGCCTTCTTTACCACGAAGGAACCTACTATTGGTATGGCGAATACAAAAAAGGAGAAACCATCCTGCCCGAATGGGCTACGTGGGAATGCTACCGCACCGACGTAACCGGTGTCAGCTGCTACTCTTCGAAAGACCTGCTGAACTGGAAGTTCGAGGGTATTGTACTTCCTGCCGTGAAAGACGACGAGAAACACGACCTGCACCCCAGCAAGGTGCTGGAACGTCCCAAAGTGATTTACAACGAGAAGACAAAGAAATTCGTCATGTGGGCGCATGTGGAAAGTGCTGACTACAGTAAGGCATGTGCCGGCGTAGCGGTCAGCGATTCTCCTACCGGAACATTCACCTATGTAGGCAGCTTCCGTCCCAACGGTGCGATGAGCCGCGACCAAACAGTGTTCATTGATGATAACGGCAAGGCATATCAGTTCTACTCTTCGGAAAACAACGCTACCTTATATATAAGCGAGCTAACGGATGACTACCTGAAGCCCACTGGTCGCTATACACGCAATTTCGTGAAGCAAAGCCGCGAAGCACCCGCCGTATTCAAGTATAACGGCAAATACTATATGCTCTCTTCCGGTTGTACCGGCTGGGATCCCAATGTTGCCGAGCTGGCTGTAGCCGACTCCATCATGGGGCAATGGACTACCATCGGCAATCCATGTACCGGTCCTGATGCAGACAAGACCTTCTATGCACAAAGCACTTACGTGCAGCAAATATACGGAAAAGGAAATGCCTACATTGCCATGTTCGACCGCTGGAAAAAGAAAGACCTTGAGGACTCGCGCTACGTATGGCTCCCGCTTGAATTCGGCAAGGACGGAACAATCACGATACCCTGGCGCGACAGCTGGGACCCGCGTACCCAATGGGAAGGACAAGGCGACTTCTCTGCCGGCAAAGGAACATTCCTATTGAACGGCAAGCCGTTTGTCTCAAAGCCGCAGAACTGCACTATCCACGCATCCCCAAGGCCTATTGGGACCAACGCATCAAAATGTGCAAAGCACTGGGCATGAACACAGTCTGCCTCTACGTCTTCTGGAACTCTCATGAGTCTCAGCCGGGTGTATTCGACTTCACCGGGCAGAATGACTTGGCAGAATTCTGCCGCTTGTGCCAGCAGAACGATATGTATGTCATCCTGCGCCCAGGGCCCTATGTCTGTGCCGAATGGGAAATGGGCGGACTGCCCTGGTGGTTGCTCAAGAAGAAGGACATACGCCTGCGCGAATCCGACCCTTACTTCATAGAACGTGTAGGCATCTTTGAAAAAGCCGTTGCCGAGCAGGTAGCCGACATGACCATACAGAACGGAGGTCCCATCATCATGGTACAAGTAGAGAACGAATACGGCTCCTACGGGGAAGACAAAAGTTACGTATCGCAAATCCGCGACATCGTACGCGCCAATTACCCCGGCGTAGCACTGTTTCAATGCGACTGGGCGTCCAACTTCACCAAGAACGGACTCCACGACCTGGTATGGACCATGAACTTCGGTACAGGAGCCAACATCGACCAACAGTTTGCACCGCTGAAGAAACTCCGTCCTGATAGCCCGCTGATGTGCTCCGAATTCTGGAGCGGCTGGTTCGACAAGTGGGGAGCCAACCACGAAACCCGTCCGGCTGCCGACATGATTGCCGGCATTGACGAGATGTTGTCCAAAGGCATCTCCTTCAGCCTCTACATGACCCACGGAGGGACCAACTGGGGACACTGGGCAGGAGCCAACTCACCCGGATTCGCCCCCGACGTAACCTCTTACGACTACGACGCCCCCATCAGCGAATCGGGACAGACCACTCCCAAATACTGGGAATTGCGAAAAGCATTGTCCAAATACATGAACGGCGAGAAGCAGGCTAAAGTTCCCGCTTTAATCAAGCCCATCCGTATTCCGTCTTTCCAATTTACAGAGATGGCTCCTTTGTTCGACAATCTTCCTGCTGCCAAGAAAGACTGCAATATCCGTACCATGGAGGAATATAACCAGGGATTCGGAAGTATTCTCTACCGCACCACACTGCCCGAGATGAAAACCCCGTCCCTGCTCACTGTGAACGATGCGCACGATTATGCCCAAGTTTTCCTAGATGGCAAATACATCGGCAAACTGGACCGCCGCAACGGTGAAAAGCAACTGGAATTCCCCGCCTGCCCCAAAGGTGCACGCCTCGACATTCTGGTAGAAGCCATGGGCCGCATCAACTTTGGACGTGCCATCAAGGACTTCAAGGGTATCACCCAAAGCGTAGAACTTACCGTAGACATCGACGGCCGTCCTTTCACCTGCAACCTGAAGGATTGGGAAGTCTATAATCTCGAAGATACATACGATTTCTATAAGAACATGAAGTTCCAGCCCATCGGCTCACTGAAAGATGAGTTAGGACAACGCATTCCGGGTTGCTACCGTGCCACCTTTAAGGTGAACAAGCCCAGCGACACATTCCTAAACTTCGAGACTTGGGGCAAGGGACTTGTCTACGTCAACGGGCACGCCATGGGACGCATTTGGGAAATCGGCCCGCAACAGACCCTCTACATCCCGGGATGCTGGTTGAAGAAAGGCGAGAATGAAGTGATTGTCTTCGACATCATCGGTCCCAAAGAAGTTAAGTCCGAAGGACTGAGCGAGCCATTGCTGGACCAACTACTCGTTACCAAACCGCTGACACACCGCAATGAGGGTGAAAATCTCGACTTGTCCGGTGAGCAGCCCGTCCTCTCCGGCAGCTTCAATCCCGGCAACGGTTGGCAGGAGCGCAAATTCGACCAACCCGTCACCGGACGTTATGTCTGCCTGGAAGCCTTGAGTGCACAAGATGGAAAAGACCTGGCTTGCATTGCCGAAATGTATCTGCTGGATGAGAATGGGGAACGTCTGTCACGCGAACCCTGGATTGTCAATTATGCCGACAGCGAAGACGTATCCCACGTCAACTGTTCTGCGGACAAAATCTTCGACCTCCAGGAATCAACCTATTGGAGCACAACAAAAGACACTCCATACCCGCATTCTGTCGTGATTGACTTGGGTAGTACCCGCACCCTGACCGGCATACAATATCTACCCAGAATGGAAAGCGAGGTACCGGGTGGAATCAAAGACTTCAAGGTTTACGTAAAATCCAAGGCTTTCAACTATTAAGTCGGACTTACATACGCTAATAGATTATTTAGACATGGATTACACGAAAAATCAATCAAACAGATTTTCCGTACAATTCATCGTCTACCACAGCCGGCATTGCCTTCGTACTGCGCAAATGCACAAAATGGGTACGCTTGGCAAACTTCCTTGCCAGTTCATGGGTATCATTCTGTTCCCGGTACCCAATGAACCGACATAAAAAGTCAGGCCATTATGAGGATTGTCCACTGCCCTCAATATCGAGGTAATATCCGCCTCGTCTGTCACAATACGCGACCCCCAATACCTGAAAAGGAGGGTCATTAGGGTGTATCACATATTCATCCCATATTCTTCGCACACCTGCATGATGACAGACAAGAAATAACGCATATTTCGCGTAAAACCTCCCAGTCTATCCCTTTGTATAGCGCCAGCAAACGCTTGAATAGGAAATGTCTCATCTTCCTAGGAATGTTGCAAGTCCGTGCGAATCCAGTCAATCACCGGCATTAGGTTGTAACATACCGTCTGGATGCCTGCCTTGCCGAGATTGGCAAGAGTTATCTTGTCCTTCTTGCCAAACCACCTTTTTGCAAAAGTAAGAAAGAATATGGAAACTGTCCATTCTGAATAGATAGATTTGTTTATTCGCAATGAAAACAATATCTTAGCATCTCATTACAAAAATAACTCTTATGCAAAACATTATAAACGGACGTTGCGGCTGGTGCGGAACCGACGAGCTGTATGTGAAATACCACGATGAAGAGTGGGGAAAACCGGTAACAGACGACAAAACACTATTCGAGTTCCTTGTATTGGAAAGTGCCCAGGCCGGACTGAGCTGGATAACCATCCTCAAAAAGCGGGAAGGCTACCGCAAAGCCTTTTGCAATTTCGATGCCTCACAAGTGGCGCAAATGACTGACGAAGACGTGGAACGGCTGATGCATTTTGACGGCATCGTGAAAAACCGTCTGAAAATTAAGTCGACCATCACCAATGCACGGCTGTTTCTTGCCATACAGAAAGAATTCGGCAGCTTTTACAACTACACGTTATCCTTCTTTCCCGATCGGACACCGATTATCAACCACTTCCAGTCATTGAGTGAGATTCCGGTATCGTCTCCCGAATCAGATACCATGAGCAAAGACATGAAAAAACGGGGATTCAAGTTCTTCGGCTCTACCATCTGCTATGCCCATCTGCAAGCTTCGGGATTTATCAACGATCATCTGACAGATTGCATTTGCCGGAAAAGGTAAGTTGTATCATGATATAAACGAAGAAATATACAAAAGCAAACAAAGCATCAATAGCAAAGCGGTCGCCTTTCCAATGGGGAGGGCGACCGCTGCTGTGTTATGAAACCAGTGGTTTAGTACGCAGTAAATGTTATTCTATTCCGATGCTGTGGCGCACGGGAGAAAGGATGAACGTAAACTCATAATCAGCGTATGGCACCAGGTACTCCGGACGCGCAATACGTCCCCAGCTGTCCTCACAACCCAGACCAGCTTGTACCTTGTCGATACAGAGATTAGTCAAATCAGCCTCTTCCACTTCTTGCGAGTGTCCCTGCTGCTTGTCCAAACCCTCGTCCAAAGACTCGATGGTATAGTGCAAGGCCGATGCGGAGAAGGGGGCTTCGGCCACAATCTTAATGCCATTGCCAGACTGATTCAACATCTTCCACCAGCGGATATCGGTCTTTGTTCCGTTTTCCTGCGGACGGATATAAGGATAGAACTGCTCTGTCACGCTCTGGCGATAGATGCCTAAATCTGTGCAATGGTTACGGTCGCTATAGTTCTCAACCGGACCGCGTCCGTAGTATTCGACTGTTTCGAAACTGCGGGGCATGGGCATCTGCAAACCGAAACGGAACATGTTCGAAACTTTGGCGTTTTTGTCGGCTATCAGCTTCTGGGTTATCTTGATGGCACCGGCATTGTTGATGACATACGTCAAGGCCAGCTTAGCGGAAACACCTGGCATATCGTAAGCTGATTCTACTATGACCTGATTGTTCTCCGTACGCTGGTTGAAAGAAGTCAACTTGATTTCCGGATTCTTCCAAACGATGTACTTGCGTTGCAGGCCCGCACCGAAATCATTGTCGGTCGGAGCACGCCAGAAGTTGGGCGTCAAGGCCTCACCGTCCTTAATCATATTCTGTCCGTTCACTTCGTACTTGGTCAGGTAACCGTTGTGCTTGTTGATTTCTACCCGGAACGCATCACCTGAAACGATGAGATACTTCCAATCGTTATCCTGCACTTGGGGAGCCACCACCTCTACATTGCTCTGCACGCAGTTCTTCAGTTCCATGGAAGGAGCCTTGTAGGGATTGAGTGCCAGCTGGTCCTTGGCCACCACATGGCCGGCGGGAAGCAGACCCTCGCGGTTCTTCAGCTTATAGGAAACGTTCAGCAGCCATTCGGTACATTGGCAGGTCTTGCCCAAATCCAGTTTAATCTTGGCTGTCTGCCGAGGAGCTATATTCAGATTATCCACGCGACCGGTACGAATTGCCTTGCCGCCTTTCAGCACCTCCCACTCCATGTAATAGGCAGAGAGGTCGCGGAAAAAGTACTCGTTGAACACATTGATTTCACCGTTCTCCAAGTCGGCCGGAGTAGTCCAGATGTCCTGATAGATACGCCCCACTTCGTACATGTGAGGATTGGGCACACGGTCGGGGCTGATAAGACCGTTATCGCAGAAGTTCACATCACTGGCATCGAAGCGGTTGAAGTCGCCGCCGTAGGCATAAATCATCTTGCCGTTCTTGCCCGTCCAACGGGGAGACTGGTCAACGAAATCCCAGATAAAGCCGCCTTGGTATTTGGGATACTTGCGAACCAAATCCCAATACTCCTTGAAGCCTCCTTCAGAATTGCCCATGGCGTGAGCGTATTCGCACTGAATGAGAGGTTTCGTCATGGAGGCATCCTCACAATACTTCCGGCAGCCCTCATAACCATAGTACATAGGGCAGTAAATGTCAGTCTTGCCTGTCTTACCGGCTTGCTCGTACTGGCAGGCACGGCTGGGGTCTTCGGCTTTCACCCAATCGTAGGCGGCCTCGAAGTTAGGACCATAGCCGGCTTCGTTGCCGAGCGACCAGAAGATGATGCTGGGATGGTTGAAACTGCGCTGCACGTTGCGCTGGTTGCGTTCCAAGTGCGCTTTTCTATAATCATCACGCTTGGCAAGGGTCTGCTCGCCGTAGCCCATGCCGTGAGACTCGATATTCGCCTCTGCCACTACATAGATACCGTACTGGTCGCAAAGGTCATACCAAAGATTGTTGTCGGGATAATGGCAGGTGCGCACGGCGTTCAAGTTGAACTGCTTCATCACCTGGATGTCCTGCAGCATACGTTCGCGAGAGATGACATAACCGCCGTCCGGGTCCATCTCATGACGGTTGGCGCCCTTGAAGAGGACGGGTTGGCCGTTGACAAGTATCTGTTCTCCCTTCAGTTCTATCTTGCGGAAACCTACCTTTACGGGAATCACTTCACTGCTGCCTTGCAGGGTGGCACGCAGGGTATACAAGTAGGGTGTTTCTGCCGTCCATTTATGAGGATTCTCCACATTTATCAGGGCAGTGCCACTGCCTTTGGCAGCAGCTGTAGCCACCTGCTTTCCGGCAGCGTCCAGCAGTTCAAGGCTGACGTTACCGCCACCCTTCACATCGAGCTGCACTCTCAAGGAACCGTTGCGGTAGTCGGCATCCAGGTCGGGAGTGACGCGGATATCCTGGATGCGTTTCTTGTCGCGGGCATAGAGATAGCAATCACGCCCTACACCGCTGTAGCGGAAGAAGTCCTGGTCTTCGAGATAGGTACCGTCGCACCAGCGGAATACCTGGAAGGCAATCAGATTCTTCTGGCCGGGCTTCAAGTAAGGGGTCAAGTCGAATTCGGCTTCGAGCTTGCTGTCTTCACTATAACCTACATAACGGCCGTTCACCCACAGATACATATTGGAGGTGACAGAGCCGAAATGGGCGATGATGTCCTTATTCTTCCAGTCGGCGGGCACGGTAATCTCACGGCGGTAAGAACCTACATGATTGTTCTCGACGGGCACCTGCGGCGGGTTGTTCTGGAACTGGTTGCGCCAGGCGTAGCCAATATTCACATAGATAGGATCGCCAAAGCCGTTCAGTTCCCACACGCCGGGGACGGGGATGTCGTTCCAACCTTTGTCATTGTAGCCCACACGCCAGAAGTCGGTAGGGCGAGCATCGGCATCCTTCACCCAGAAGAACTTCCAGATGCCGTTCAGTGTCATGAAACGGGACGATTGTTCTTTCAAGCCCCGGGTGGCGACATCGGCCGACTCGTAGGCGAAGTAGTTGGTGTGCATGGGGGCACGGTTCACGGCGTTGACCTCAGGGTCGAGCCATTCTTTGAAAGACTGTGCGCTGGCAGACAAGGCCAAGGCTGCAAACAGTCCGGTAATAAGATGTTTCTTCATGATGATTAGTTTAAAAATAGTAATAACAGCATAGGGAATGCTCCGAATGCTGTTACAAAAATAAGGCGAATCGGGCTATTTCAAGAGGAGAATCGGCCCAAAAAGGATGAATATTTGCTCACGGAAGCAATTTTCCACGGCTCATGCCCCGGAAAGGGGAGGGAAAACTAACTGTATGCCATCTCCCTCCACCTTTCGGAAAGGGATGTCAATGCAGGCGGTAGACGCTGAATGAACGGGGCTGCAGCTCCAAGTCGAGGGATTGCGCGCCGACTTGCACCGGGCGGATACGGGGAACGAGAGCTTCTTGTTCCAAGGTATTCACCGTACGCCAGTCACAGTTCTGCAGATACGTGCACGAACCGCCGATGAGTTGGCGTTTCCTCAAACCGTTGAAGTTAACTTGCACTTGGGCCGGGGTACTGCCTGCGTTGACCAGCTTCAGAATAATTTCTCCCGTAGGGGCATCAAGGGAGGCCGTAGCATAGAGGCTGTCTTGCCCAGCCACCGGCTTGCCGTCCATCTGCAGACGGAGAACGTCGGTACCGGCATTCATTCCATACATCTGCTGGACGTAATAGTTCGGGGTGCGCATCATGCGGAGGTTGTCGAACCAGATAAGGTCCGGATTCCACTGCCAGGCATCCACATGGGCAAAGAGCGGGGCGTAGGTGGCAAGGTGCACCACGTCGGCGTTGCGCTCCAGCCCGGTCATGAAGGCTGCTTCGGAGAGGGCGGCAAGGAAATTGTTGGTCTTGCCCGTGGGGTGGTCGTGGGAGGCATACTCGCCGGCAAAGACTTTGGGGCCGCGGCGGTCGTAGCTGTCATAGCGGGCGGCATTGGCAAAGAACCAGTCGGGGGCCATGTAGTAGTGCTCGTCCACCAGGTCCACACCGATGCGTTTCATCTCGGGCCAGAGGTAGTCGAACTTGTCACCATCGGCGTTGGGGCCGGAGGAGCCAACAATCTTGATGTCGGGATAGTGGGCGCGGATGGCTTTGGTAAAGACTTCCAGACGCTCGGTATAGACCTTATCCCACTGTTCGTTACCGATGCCAATCATTTTGAGGTGGAACGGCTCCGGATGTCCCATCTCGGCACGCAGCTTTCCCCAGGTGGAAGTAGCGGGGCCATTGGCGAATTCGATAAGGTCGAGGGCATCCTGCACGTAGAGGTCGAGCTCGTCGAGGGGCACCACTTCGTTGCTCTCGTACTGGCAGGAGAGGCCGCAACTGAGAACGGGAAGCGGTTCGGCTCCGAGATCCTCACTCAGCAGGAAGTATTCGTAGTAGCCCAGACCCAGACTTTGGAAATAGTCGGGGAAAGCCTTGTGCTTGAAGGTGTAGTTCCAGCGGTTCTCATTCAGCGGACGGTTCTCCACCGGGCCCACGGAGTTCTTCCACTGGTAGCGGGTGGCAAGGGTGTTGCCCTCGATGATGCAGCCGCCGGGGAAGCGGAAGACGCCGGGGTTGAGGTCATAGAGCGCTTGGGCGAGGTCGGCACGCAGACCGTTCTCTCGGTTCTTCCAGGTCTTGACGGGGAAGAGCGAGATGTGGTCCATGTCCACCGTACCCTCCGTCAGCAACACCACGCGCAGACGCGAGTGGGCATCGGTGAAGGGGGAGCGGAGGAGGACGGTCTGCTTCTGCCAGCTGTTGCCGCTGATTTCGATTTCCTTGGTCAACAGATTCTCGCCGCGGGAGTTCAGCAACTCAACGGAGAGCTTCATGGGGCGAGCATCGGGAGTGCGGGCATAGGCAGTGAAACGGTATTCCTCGCCTTGCTTGAGGCCGATGCCACGGAAACCTTCGTTGTCGAGCCCGGCACGCAGCCGACGGCCGTCGTTGACGATGCGCACGTAGTGGGGATTGCGGTCGAAGCAGGGCTCGGCGTCCTGCACCGTGACGTTGCCAAAGGGTACCCAGCCAACGAAGGGCTGCGGGAACTCGAAGGAGCGGTTCTTCACCAGTTCAGCGTAGAGTCCGCCGTCGGCACCGAAGTTGATGTCTTCGAAGAAGATGCCGTACATCGTGGGCTGTATCTTGGCTGTCGGCCGGGATACGTTAACGGTCATTACATGTTGTGCCTGCGCACCCAAGGCGCAAGACAATAAAAGGGTGGTAATCAGTTGTTTCATATAAGTAATGTCAAATGTTATAGTAATACGGAAACAGTTTACAAAAATAATAAAATCTTTAGATACAGATACATAGTTTATTCCTGCAGTTCTGCCGAAGCGGCTCCCACTTCTATCGGCAGCCACACTTCCATCCGGCCTTCACCACGATGCGCCCAAGCATAATAAGGAATCAACGTCAACTTCACATCCTTCGCGGCAAGGCGGCCCGTGGCGTCATAGCTCAAGGCTTGCGCACGGGTGGTAATTTCGTTGATACCGCCCAGCAGGTCGGGGTGCTCCACCACTTGGAACTTCGGATGCCGGTTCAGCAGCAGGGTGGAGATATCGAAATCATTGTCCGGCCACTCGGCGCAATACACCAGCGGACCACACTCTATGGCCACACGGCCACGGTCGGCGGCAACCTTGTCATTGGCCTTCACCACACGCGGCTGCATATCAAAATGAATTTCCACTACATCTCCTTTCTTCCAGCGGCGGTCGATGCTGAGGTAACCCTTCTGCAGTGCTCCCTTCACCTCCTGACCGTTGACAGACACGCGGTAGGCAAGCTCCTCTCCGTCGGCATACGAATACAAGCCACCCGGTAGCACACTTCCGCGTACCCAGCCCGGAATACGGACATTCATGACGAACGGCTGGTTGCCCTTTGCCACTGTCAAGCGGATATCACCGTTCCAGGGATAAGAGGTTTCCTGCTCCAGCACCACATTCTTCCCGTTCACCTTCAGCTTGGCCCGGTTGGAGAGGAACAGATTGACATACACCTTGTCATCCTTCACCGCATAGACATAGCCCGGCAGCGAAGGGATGAAGCGGCTGATGTTGCTGGGGCAGCAGGCGCAACCGAACCACGGCTGGCGCGTAATCGTGTGGTCGGCATTGAAACGGTACTTCCCGTCGCAAGCCAGCGGATTGGGATAGAAGAACCGTCCGCCGTCCAGCGAAACACCGGAAATCAGACCGTTGTAGAGCGTACGTTCCAGCACGTCAAAGTATTTGGCATCACCGTGCAGCAGGAACAGACGGTAGTTGGTATAAACATTGCCGATGGCGGCGCACGTCTCGTTATAGGCCGTCAGGTTGGGCAGTTCATAGTTGTCGCCGAAGGCTTCACCCTCATGGCGCGCACCGATGCCACCGGTAATGTATATCTTCTTGCCCACAATGTTCTCCCAAATGCGATCGATGGCACGGACATAAGAGCTGTCGCCCGTGATAGCGGCCACGTCAGCCATGCCCGAGTACATGTAGCCTGCGCGCACGGCATGTCCCACAGCCTCATCCTGCTCCAGCACGGGCTTGTGCGACTGCAAATAGATATCCTTGCGCGCCGTAGTACCGCGTGCATCGAGGAAGAACTTGGCCTGGTCGAGGTATTTCTTATCGCCCGTCACCATATAGAGGCGCACCAATGCCATTTCAGCAATCTGGTGTCCGGGAATCACACGCTTCTGTCCGGGACCTTCGCCGATATTCTTGCATACACAATCGGCATAACGGATGGCTATATCCAGAAAATTCCGCTTGCCAGTAGCTTGGTAATAGGCCACAGCCCCTTCCACCATGTGTCCCAGATTATAGAACTCGTGGCTCAGATTCTCCACCTCCGACCAGCGCTCCGGCCCCGACCAGTTGTGCGGATGTTTCGGGTTCATCGTGCGGGCCGTATAGAGGTATCCGTCCGGCTCTTGGGCAGCGGCAACGATGACGAGCACGCTGTCGATATATTTTTCCAGTTTCTTGTCCGGGTAAGTCTGCAAGGAATAGCTTGCCCCTTCAATCGTCTTATAGACATCCGTATCATCGAAGGAAAAGCCCTCCACCTTATATTCGTCACTGGGATGAGCCGCTTTCACAAAGTTCTCATAGCGTCCCGTCTCCTCGCATTTGCCGAAAGCCAGCGGAATGGTTACCTCACGGTTTGCCTTCAAGCGTTGTCCCCAGAAACTGTCGGTCACCTTGACCGAAGTGAAAGGCACCGGGTCGATGGGATAACCCGAATGCAAAGACTGCTGCTTTTGTGCCGATGCATTGCCGGCTATGGCTGCAACAAATGCCAATGTCAATAATTGCTTCATATCTTTTAAGGTATTGAGTTATTATGTTTTCAGGCACGGAATTACACGGATTTTTTAATTTCAACACAGAGCCACAAAAGCACAGAATTTCTAATCTCTAATCCTTAATCCTTTATCCTTACTTTCCCTAATAGTCCTGATTGTGAATCATCCAACCCGGGTCCACGTAATAGTGTTCGTCTACCATGGGCACACCCAGTTCCTCCTCCCCACACGGTGCGGCGCGCATCGCCATTGGCATACTCTATCAGATCCAGCCCCCAGGGACCGAAGTCGGAGTTGACAAAGGAGTTGCCGTCTGCCACACTGAACCATCGGTTGCCATCGGGACTCCAGGCTAGTTTCAAACCGCCACTGCCGTCGGCATGGGAGTAGGAAAAGAGGTAGACTGAATCGGGTTCATTCGCCACTCCGTTCATCACAGCCCACAAAGGAACAGTCAGTGTCAAGAACAGACACAAGGACAATAATTTCAAGAATCTATTCATGGTATTAAGTAGGTATTAATCATTTACATTTAGTTCGATAGTCACAATCAGCCGTATTCTGAATGCCATTCAGTCGTATAGTGAATAGGGTTCAGTCGTATAGTGAATGCCATTCAGTATACGGCTGAATTAGGCCAATTATAGACACTTGATAATCAAATATTTAAAAAATAAGTAATCCGTCATAATATATCATTACAAAACAAGGGTTGCTCCATGCCTTCTTTATTTCACGATTACCGCCCCTCCCTGCGGCCGAACCGTGAGTTGCAGAGAACCATCAGTCTTTATCTTCTGCAGCTTTAATTGAGGCTGCATCTTCTTGTCATCACTATACAGAGATACCTCTTGTCCTGCCAGCATAAGAAGGTCAAGTTTCAGTTTCAGAGGTTCCGTCGTTGCATTGACAGCGGCTATGTACCACGTGTTGCCATGACAACGGGCAAGAACAATATGTCTCCCTGGATAGCCGTCAATGAAACGGGTCTCGTCCCAAGTAGTGGGCACTTGTTTCATAAAGTCGAGGCAGATTTGCGGAGCATCCGTCAGGTTATTGGGCGCCAAAGCAAAGTTCTGAATGGGGTTTTGTATAGAAAGTCTTGCCATCCTCGCAACGGAAGATATGCGGGTCGCGGACTCCCCCGGTGGAGCTGATGACTTTCGAATCGATTACCGGTTCATTATCATTTAATGCCCAGTAGGTATAACCGTCCATGCTTACAGCATAGCGGACAGCTTCTTCATCGCCACTATTCCCAGTGAAATAAGCTACATAATCTTTTTGGGGAAAGGATTTTTGCCAGGAATATCCCGGAAGTGCAAACAACGACAATAGCATTGCCGCCAAAAGCATCCGGAAAGTGTTTTTCATCCGTACAATCATAATCTTTTTATATTAAACCTTTTAACGGGTGTAAAATTAACACTATATACATTATAATACAAAGAAAGTGTATATGTTGTGTAACATATACACTTATTTACTCTCTCAAATCAGTCGGCATTCAAAAAACGCACCATCTCACAAGCTGCCAGCAGAAATACCCCTACCCCAAAGTTAGCAGTAGAGTGGGCATCAACCACTTGTCCGTGAATGGCTTTCTCGCCAATCGGCTGTACATACCCTATGCGACCATCGGGCTGCAAGGCTACAGTAGTCAGATAATTCCACGCCTTTTTCTAGGTCCATGCCTGCGGAGCATCTGTCCAGAACGGATGGTCAGCGGACAAGCCCAGGGGCAAGGCACCTACATACCACTCTTCCACCTTGCGCAGAGCGGAGACAATACGGTAAGCCTCACTCTTAGCCCCAGCCTTGCGCAGGAAGCATTCTACCGTAGACGAGAACAGCAGCCAGTTGGTATAAGGAGGGTTCACACGGCGCAACCGGGTGAACTCTTCAATGTAACGCCGTTTAGTCAAACTATCCAGAGGCACCCACAAAGCATCGTATCCTCGCAGGAAGCTTTCAGCAATATAAGCGGCATCGACCAGCAGCTGCCCCTCTTTCCACCAAAGCAGGTAATCCTGGCTTTCAGGGTCTACCGCCTGCGCATAACTTTTCAATGCCCACTCGCGAAGTTGCCTGCGCTGTTTGCCTTCGGCAGTGTCATCGTCCGGCAAAGAGAACCAGGGCGCCAACCCCGCCATCAAACGGCCGAAGCATTCCATATAGGTCACCCGTTTGTCGCGTCCATCCCAAGTGGGGCTAAGCTCCACCTGCATATTTTCCTAGAGCTTCCCTTCACTCATATTGCTCAGTCCGGAGCAGCCATTTGATACAACACCCCGACCCAAAGTTCGCGGTCTGTCACTTCCTTCTCTTTTTTCTTCTTGGCAGCCATTTCCTGAACGGGCAGCAATAAAACTGCCACCAGCAGCAGCCATAAGTAGTTACTTTTTCTCATGATATTATTTAAGTTTGTTTTTCAATACTGCAAATTACCCCATCCCCGGTAATTTCGGGGGCACTATTGTTTCAAAAAGGGGTAAATATCGGTCATTAGTGCCCCAGAAACTCAGAAATCACAAGAAAAAAGCCCAAGATTAAATCATTCCACGACGGAAATGACTAAAGTATTTACCGTTATATTTGTTTCTGCATGAACTGCACCAGTACAAAGGCAATACAATAAGCTATAATCTGTTCAAACCAAAAGTCAAGTCCTTCAAACATATTACCCATTATTTTAATAGACACCTATTCCTTTTTCTGATAACAAAGAAAAGGAATTTATTCGGAATAATGAATTTCCATACGACTCAAAAAATGTTCTATTTTTCCGGATTACAGACAAAACTGAGAATACACACCAAGACACTGACTCCTTCCATATTACATTAAATGTCCCGAAAACCGATATATTCTCCTGCCAAAAGACTATTTTTGCAATAAATATCCATAAGCATACCATGGCAGGCATCTATATTCATATACCTTTTTGCAAGACACGCTGTATCTATTGCGATTTCTATTCCACCACTCGCAGCGAATTGAAGCTGCAGTACATCCATGCCTTGTGCACTGAACTGAAAACCCGCAAGGGTTATCTGAAGGAAGAACCGATAGAGACCATCTACTTTGGCGGAGGAACTCCCTCACAGCTCGCCCACGAAGATTTCGAGCAGATATTCCGGACTATCAAAGAGGTGTATGGAACAGAACATGCCGAAGAAATTACCCTCGAGGCCAATCCCGACGACCTGACGGAAGAATATGTGTCCATGCTGCGTACCCTCCCCTTCAACCGCATAAGCATGGGAATACAGACATTCGACGACCCCACCCTGAAACTGTTGAACCGCCGGCATAATGCCACGCAAGCCATCGCAGCCGTACACCGCCTCCGCCAAGCCGGCTTCCGGAATATCAGCATCGACCTTATCTATGGACTGCCGGATGAAACAGACCAACGGTGGGAATGCGACCTGCAACAAGCCGTCGGCCTTGATGTGGAGCATATCTCCGCTTATCATCTGACTTACGAAAAAGGCACCCGCATCTACGAAATGCTGCAAAGCCACCGCATCAGCGAAGTAGATGAAGAGAGTAGCCTGCGCTTCTTCTCGGCGCTCATGGACACCCTGGGAGCCGCGGGGTATGAGCATTATGAAATATCCAACTTCTGCAAGCCCGGCATGTACTCACGCCACAACACCGCTTACTGGAAAGGCATTCCGTATTTGGGCTGCGGCCCTTCCGCCCACTCCTTCAATGCGGAGACAAGGGAATGGAACACAGCTTCTCTGGAAAGATACATAAAGTCCATTGAAGAGGGACAGCGTTCCTCCGAAACAGAAATCCTGGATAAAGTGACCCGTTACAATGAATACATCATGACTTCCCTGCGTACCATGTGGGGAGTCTCCCTGACATATACGGAAGAAGCCTTCGGCACGGAATTATGCCAATATTGCATGAAAATAGCGGCTCCATACCTCCAAAGCCACAAACTGGAGATGCAGGCAGACCGCCTGCGCCTGACCCGGGAAGGCATCTTTGTTTCGGACGGCATAATAAGCGACCTGATGTTCATTGATTAACAGCAAAACCGGGAGACTGCATGACCGAACAAGAAGTCAGACGCTACTTGCGCCAAATGAAGGAAGAAGACTCGGAACGGGCTTTTCACAGTTTCTACAATCTGTGCTACGACCGTTTGTTCCGTATTGCCTGCTATTTCGTGAAGTACGAAGAGTGGGCGCAAGAAATTGTGCTCGACGTCTTCATGAAGCTTTGGGAACAACGCGCCCGGTTGCCGGAAGTGAACAACATAGAGGATTACTGCTTTATCCTTACCAAAAACGCCTCCCTCAATTACCTGGAAAAAGAGAACCGGCACCCTACACTTTCGTCCGAACAGCTTCCCGAACTTTCAGACCAAGCCGATTCCCCCGAAGACACTCTTATCAGCGAAGAACTGTTTGCCCGATATGTCAAGGCGCTCGACCGCCTGCCGGAGCGTTGCCGTGAAGTATTCATCCGCCTGCGCGAAGAGAAACAAAGCTATGCACAAGTGGCGGAGGAGCTGAACATCAGCACTAAGACAGTAGACGCGCAACTGCAAAAAGCACTCACAAGACTCAAGGAAGCATTGCTGACGGAGTGAACTCTGCTTTATCTTCCTCGCAAGAAGCCGCGTATGTATGTATGAGATGCACATCTCATGCAGACTTTCCCTATTGATTGAAACAGAGAAGCAAGGAAGTCACACGTAAGCAGGACGGACTTTCACGGACAAAGAGCTTTAGATTAACATTATTTCAGGATATAGGCATAGGGAATTCCTGAAAAGCAGCTGTCTTTACATGCAGGAAAGGAGTCATAGGCTCTTAATAAATTGCCAAAAATGAAAGTGAATAACGAGAATTTCGACAAGGTACTGAACAAACTGGTTGCTTCTACCCGTTCCCCACGAGGACGCTTTACGGCAGAAAACAGCTGGAAGCTGCTGGAAAGCCGTTTGTTAAAGCGCCGCAGCATGAAGCGGTTCTGGATGCGTACAGCCAGTGCCGCAGCCGTAGTCCTGCTCTGTGTAACGAGCTGGGCAGCCTATCAGTTCTTATACGTAGCACCGCAACGGGAAGCCATTCCCACAGAAGCCGTACATACTACCGAGGAAACCCAAGTAATCCATAGCGTACTGACATTCGATCAGCAACCCTTGCAGGAAATCGTCCGTCAACTTTCCGAAACGTTCCGTACCGATATACGTATCGAAGGAGACAGCCTGAAGAACTATCACATGACAGCTACCTTCCGCGAAGGGGAGAGTCTTACAGAAATCCTCGACCTACTGAAGGAAGCCGGTAACTTTACCTATAAAAAAGAAAACAACACCATTATCCTTACTACTAAACTTAACTGACAATGACCAGCTCTACTATCTGTTCGCACCACCGCATCAGAACCGTACTTCTGATGTGTGTGGTTCTTTTAAGCTCCTCACTCCATGCACCAGCACAAAACAAGGAAACACGTATAAACCTGAATATCCGTAACGCAACTTTAGAGAGTTTCGTGAAGCAACTGGAAAATGCAACCGGATTCTCCTTCATCTATGGGGAAGAAGTAAAGCTCACGCACCGCATCACACTGAAGATGAAACAAAAGAACATCAGTGAGATATTGCAACGTGCCTTTGAAAACGAACCCATCACGTTCGAAATATCCGGAAAGCACATTCTACTCCATAAGCGGCCCGTGCCGCAGAAACCCGTTAGCCGTAAGTTCACCATCAGCGGATACGTGACCGACGGAGCGTCTTCCGAGACGCTGATTGGTGCCAATATCCTTGAGAGTCGTCGTTCCACAGGTACTGCCACCAATCCTTTCGGTTTCTATTCCCTCACCTTGCCGGAAGGGGAAACGGAACTGGTTTTCTCCTACCTGGGCTACGAAAGCCGGCATAGCCGGTTCGAGCTGACGAAAGACACCTTGCTCAACGTCAGATTGGACAGTAATAACCAGCTGGCAGAGGTCGTAGTGCTCTCGGACAAGCGGGAGGCCGGCATAGAAAGCACAGCCATGGGAGCGCATGAGATACCGATGACACAAATCAGGCATACCCCGTCCATATTGGGAGAAGCCGACCTGCTGAAGACCATTCAGCTGATGCCGGGTGTGCAAGCCGGCATGGAAGGTTTTGCTGGCATGTATGTGCGAGGGGGAGGTCCCGACCAAAACCTGGTTATGCTGGACGGAATTCCAGTTTACAACGCAGACCACCTGTTGGGAGTATTCTCCATCTTTACGCCCGAAGCGGTAAAGAACACCACACTCTTCAAAAGTTCTTTTCCTGCCCGCTACGGCGGGCGTCTTTCGTCTATAGTAGATGTACGGACCAACGACGGAGACATGCATAAATACCACGGCGCATTCAGCATAGGCCTGTTGACGGACAAACTGCATATCGAAGGCCCTATCTGGAAAGAACGGACCTCCTTCAGTTTCAGCGCACGAGCCATCCCCACCCTATTCTTCAAAAATCTCATTGTAGACAAAGACGACACCTATTCCGACAAATACAACTACTATTTTTACGACGTCAATGCAAAGGTCAACCATAAATTCAGCGACCGTAGCCGCATCTTCCTCAGTTTCTACAAGGGGAAGGACCACTATCATTATGACAGTTACTACCACGGTGACAATTACGACAACAGCATTAAGAATTATTCCAAGGACAACAGCCATCTGAATTGGGGAAACACCATCGCCTACGGCCGCTGGAACTATGTATTCAACAGCAAGCTGTTTTGCAACACCACCGTCTCATACAACAAATATGAGATGGGGCTGGACGGAAACATAGAAGATACCTATACTGTCGCCAATAAAGTACAAGACAGATACTATTACTCCTCCAAGTTCAACTCCGGTATCCGTGACTGGAGTGCGCGTATGGACTTTGACTACACCCCCATGCCACAGCACCACATCAAGTTCGGTGCAGAGTACATCCACCATACGTTCCGTCCGGGAATAGCTACCTCGAAAATACAAGATATAGATAATGGCGCCCTCCAGGAAGATACGGTTTACAATACCAGCAACAGCCATGCCATGCGCGGACAAGAAATCTCCCTTTACGCCGAAGACAATTTCAATGTAAACGCCAGGCTCAGTCTGAATGCAGGTGTACGCACATCGCTGTTCCACACACAAGGGAAAAGCTACTATTCGTTGCAGCCCCGCCTTTCCGCCCGCTATGACCTCGGACAAGGATATTCTGCCAAAGCATCCTATACGTGCATGGCACAGTATGTGCATCTGCTGTCCTCTACTCCGCTGTCTATGCCTACCGACCTCTGGGTACCCATTACCAAAGACATCAGTCCGATGTATGCCAACCAGTTCTCCATAGGAGGCTACTATTCCGGACTGCCGGGTTGGGAGTTCTCCGTCGAGGGATATTATAAACAGATGAAACACATACTTGAATATCAAGACGGTGTATCCTTCTTCGGCACCTCTACCAACTGGGAGGAAAAAGTAGAAATGGGCGAAGGCCGCTCCTTCGGTCTGGAACTGATGGCACAGAAAACATTGGGTAAGACTACCGGCTGGCTCGCATATACCCTATCCAAGACCGATCACCGTTTTAAGAACGGTACCATCAACCAAGGCCGATGGTTCCCCTACAAATATGACCGCCGCCACAGCATCAGCCTCAATCTCAGCCATAAGTTCAGTGACCGCATTGATGCAGGAGCTTCCTGGATATTCAATACCGGTGGATGTATCACTATCCCCGAAAAGGCAACAATCATCATCAAACCCGATGGCTCTATTGAGGAAACCGGCTACATCTCCCGGCGTAACAATTACCGCCTTCCCGCCAGCCATCGTTTGAATCTCGGCGTCAACTTCAACAAGAAGACCAAACATGGTATTCGTACCTGGAATATCAGTATCTACAATGCATACAATGCCATGAATCCGAATATCGTTTACAGCAAATACCAAAATAGATACAACGTATACTACGATGATTTCTACGAAAGTATTTATCATGGAAATACCGGACAGAAGAAAGCTCAAACTGTCATCAAGAAAATAACAATACTGCCTTGTATTCCTTCTGTTACCTATACTTATAGATTTTAAAAACAAATCCGGCATATGAAAACAAAAATGAAATTACACCTTATTATATATATAACTATTGTAAGCTTCCTAACAGCCTGCGAAAACGAAATTCCTTACAATCCCGGACAACAAGATCCGCAAATCATCATGAACGCCTTGCTCGAAACCGGACAAGCTGAGAATGATGTCTATCTCCACTTAGGCGAGGGCTATAGCATTGAACATTTGAACGAAGCAACTCTTTCCCTCTACATCAATGGCAAAATAGCAGAAACTCCGAAAGCGGTTTCCCCGGAAGAAATTTATGGGCATCTGGAAGGAGAACTTGATAAGGACGTTTATGAATCATTACTGAAAAGTATACGTTTCAAGAAATATCGTCTGACCAGCACACTGCATCCCGGTGACAACATACGTCTGGAAGCCACTGCCGAAAACGGAAAATACCATGCCAGTGCCGAAGTCACCGTGCCACAACCGATAGAGAGCCTGCACGTGGATACTTGCCTGGCCTACCTGCGCGAGTACAGCGGGAAAACCCTTTACCGCCAATACAAAATTACATTGCAAGACCGCCCCAACGAGAAGAACTACTACCGGCTGGACATTTGGAACGACCGTAGTTACTATTGCAAATGGAAAGAATATCTGGAGGATGAAAACGGCAGCCTCATCAAAGTGGAAGACGAGGACGGCTCTTGGCATTGGGCCTCCATACCTAGAGACACTACCATCCTTGCTCCCCGGCAGAACGAAATCATCAACCGGGAAGATGTTATACTGACTGACGGCCACCCCAGCAACTATGATGATGAAGAAAATGAATTGTTTCCCACCATAAATAACAAATACAACATATTCAATGATAACACTTTCCGTAACTCTTATGCCACATTGAAAGTATACACCCCTCTCTACCAAGATTATTATCCGATAGAGGGACACTACTACGACCATATATCCCGCAAACAAACCATCACCGTACGGTTGCTTAGCATCACTGAAGCCGAATACCGCTATCTAAAAGCCTTAAACTGCCTGGATGATGGGGATTACGACGATGCTTTAATGGAACCTATCAGTCTGCCTTGCAACGTCATAGGCGGATTAGGCTTTGTGGGAGTCTGCTCTGAAAGCAGAGTAATCATAGAATTACCCGAAACTATTTGGCAATAACATTTTGACTAATAAAAATCCTTTTATCCATTACTACAAATATAAATTCAGTTAGTCCACATTACATTCGTATTACAAAAAGCATCTAAACAAAGCATTTTCACACTATAAAATTGATTTAAGTCAAGAAATGAAGGTATAAACTACACTTTTTCCCTTATTCATTTTTGTGTTATAAAACATATACCTACATTTGCATAGGTAAAAGAAAAAGCTAAGCGCTTAGAGAGTTTTCAATAGGTATTAGATTGAAATTAGTTTTTAGGAATAACAATTAAAAAGTAGGTATTATGAAACGTTTAGGATTAACATTAGTGGCAGCAGTCTGCCTGACTGCTACAACATTTGCAGCAGAAAACCAGCCTACAACTGCAAAATGGGAAGGTAACATCAACATAACAAAGTTGAGCAAGTATTTGAATCTGGATTCCAACCAGCATGAAGAAGTGGCAAACATCTGCGAATATTTTACAGAACAGATGGAACGCGCTACAAATTCCAAGAAGAATCAGGAGAAGTTACTCCGTAATGCAGTTTATGGTAATCTGAAGTTGATGAAAAAGACTCTGAATGAAAAGCAGTATGCCGATTATGCCAGAGTATTAAATGTCACACTGCAGAACAAAGGTATCGAAGTGAAATAAGCTTCGCTTCTGATGAATACGAAAATTGTATTTGATAAATAAAAAGGCATTGGACTTTAAAGGTTCAATGCCTTTTCTTTACGTCAACGCCACCAAAGTCTGCGGCGTCAACTCCCTAACCAAATAATTCTTATCACTTTACAAGCAGAATCTGTCTTGCAGTTCTTTCTTATACTTTCTGGAAACCAGCAGTTCCGTCACTTTGTCAAATGGTGGATAAAGCATACATTTGCTATCCTTTATAATCATCAGATAATCAATATTGATAATATATGATTGATGTATCTGCACGAAACTGGATGAATATTGAGTAATCTGCTCAGCAGTCATTCCGCGACGCAGCACCAATGGCGGCTGGTTGTTTAGTATCACCTCCCACTGCTTACGCTCGGAGCAATAGCGAAAAAAACCGATTTCAGCCGGACGCAATGCACGCATATCATTGGTTGGCGTAAATACGATAAATGTCTGTCCGGCATGCAACGGCGCACCAATGGGATATGACATTCTCTGCCCAGCTTCTGCCTGCTCTACAAAACGTGCAAGAATATCCCGAAACTCCTGCTCTTCAAAAGGTTTCAACAGATAGTCGAACGCAGCCTCCCGGATAGCCTGAACCATATACTTATCATAAGCCGTATAGAAAACAATCCGCATGTTCCATGAAACACTGCCACGTATTTCCTGCAGTAGTTCCATTCCTGTCATATCCGGCATTTCCACATCCAAGAACAACAAATCCGGCTGTACCTTGGCAATGAGTTTTTTCCCTTGCTTGCCATTACGGGCAGTTCCCTTCAAAGAAAAGCGTGCATCCTTTCCCAATTCAAAACTCAGATTCTCAAGAGCCACCTCATCGTCGTCAACTATTGCAACCTTATATTTATCCATGTTTCTTTTATGTTTTTCTTTTCGCGAATATATACATAATCCTGCTCCCATACAAAGCAACAAGAAGCCATTTACGGACTATTTATCCGTAAATATGCCTATCCTTGCAAAAAACGAGATTAAACGGTTCTTTTAAATCCTGTAATCGTAGTTGTCTGGCAACCAGAAAGTCACCTCACATCCCATCTCACCACTCTGTAGAGAGACATTGTGCACTGAAACATCAATGGCCTCCTTATTCTTATTGTTGAGAATCTGAATGGTCTGCATAATGACTTTCATTCCCGTCCCCGTGCCCCGGTTCCGACTGTCTGGACGATAACCGCCACCATTATCCGTTATCTTTATACAGATACCGTTTCCCCGGCGACAGACCGAAACCCAAAGATTACGTTCACCTTCCTTCTCGCGCAACGCATGCTTCACTGCATTTTCAACCGGAATTTGAATCATCATAGACGGAATCCTTATTTGCTCCGGCTGCACATCCTTTTCTATCTTCAGTTCCGAATGAAAATCCGGACCTAAAGAACGGCGTTCCAGATTAATATATGTTTTCACAAAATCCAGCTCCTCTGCCAAGGTTACACACAGTTGTTCCGCCAATTCCAGATTGCGACGCATCAGTTTTACCAGCGACGAAAGCTCTTGCTTTTCTTCTACATTCCGCTCCGCCATCTCCCAGTTCAGCACATTGAAGATGAAATGAGGGGACAAGCGGTTACGGATATTCTCCTGACGAAGTGTAGAGACTGTGCGATGATTCCGTGCAAGCAACAAAGCACGTTTCTTTTTGCTGTACAGATAAAGAAAAACCGCCGTCAATATAGATACAACAGCTACAGCAAACACGACAAACTGTGTCTGCCTCAGCACCAGCACCTCGTTTTTCTGCTCCTGAAGCAAAACCCGATGTGCCATCAAGGTAGAATCCTGCTGATAACGCAAAGTCAAGTCTGCCGTACGCATCCGGACACGCTCATTCCTGATAGAATCATCAAGCAGGTTGTTCCTCTGCAGATAGTGATAAGCCCTCTTGTAGTTGCCGGTTTCCTCGTAAAACTGCTGAAGGTATTTATTACGGATATGTACCATATCAGGGTCGATGCCCGGAGGAACTACACTCTCGGACAATAAACGGCGTGCTTCTTGAAAGTCTTTCTGAAGCAGGGCTAATTCTATTTTCTGCGTATCGATATAATATAGTGCAGTACTCACCCCCATTTCCTCAAAAAAAGGTTGGCATTCATTTATATATTTAACAGCCAAATCAACCATATTCAGTTGAAGATAACAGTCTCCTAAATTCAACCTCCCCAGATTAAGTTCAAAACTCATATCATCATATCCTTCGACTAAATCAATAACCTTTTGGAAATATTTTATCGCTGTCTGGTAATCCTCCCTATAATAGTAAGAAGTCCCTCTATTATTCAAATAAATATATTTTTCATAAGGCAGCATATTGTCATAGCTTTCCCCTGCAAGATTGTAATAGTAATCACACTGTTCAAAATCACGCATGGTAACATATACTTGTGCCAAACCATAATAAATGGGAGGTTTCTTGGTAGAAGCCATATGCAAAGAGTCGCACATCAACAAAGCTCTCCTATACCAAGCTGCCCCTATATCCAATTTTCCTAAACGGTTATTCGCATCAGCAAGATTCATCAAAATATCCGGCACCACTTCAATCCTAGTCCCTCTCATCCGTAATTCATAAGCCTTCCGGAAGCAAATTTCGGCAGAATCCATATTCCCAACGCGTGCAAAGATATTTCCCTTCATATTGAAACATTCAGACTCCAAATCTGCCATTTGAGAAGAACTATGCTGCCTTTCAATAAAGTCATGTATCTGCTGGATTACGATTTGCGCCGAATCAAGCTGTGAAGTAATCAAATATGTTTTCAGTGTCATTGCCAGATAATTATATTTGACCAAGCTATCCTTTGCCTCTTCCATCTTTTGAAGAGCCTTCAACCTCACCTTTCGGGGCACAATGGCCACAGAGTCTCCATTTATACGGGAAAAATCCTCAAAAGCTCTCATCTCTGTGTATACGTCCTCTTCATCTCCGGGCGCACAAGCCCCTAGAAACACAAGCACTAATATCCAATAAATGTAAAATCGAATTCGCTTATCCATCCTCTCTCCCATGTTTCCCGTAATTAGATTATTTATTCAATACATCTACAAACTTAAAATATTTTTGCGAAATGCCGTCAAGTATAAGGCGTATTTCTCAGCCATAAAAGAGCATACGTTACCGCTTTATTAAAACGAAACAAAAAATCACATCATAGTACAATATTTAGCTAATAAGCCATCAAAAATAATGAATAGGGCATTCCAACGTTTGAACTGCCCTATTCACTATTCAAATACTTGATTTTATTTAATCGTCACCATCGTCGCCCCAAATCCGTACTCCTGGAACGAAGCATCCTGGTGGCGGCAATTGGAATATTTACGTTTCAACTCATCCAATAGCGCTTTACGAAGTACACCATCCCCCTTGCCATGAATAAAGACGATGCGTTGTTCGCGCTTTTTCTTGTATTGTTCCATCACTTCACGAAACTTGTCCAGTTGGTAATTCAATATTTCACTGTTGCTCATGCCGCAGGTGTCATCCAGCAACTCGCCGATATGCAGGTCAATCTCGACAATCCCATTCTTGCCCCCACGTTTGATGACCGTCTGCGGTTTGGATGGAGTATCTGCCGTTTTTTTCTGTAGCAAAGCCTCCTTCAGTTCCTCTGCCGAAACATACACCTGCTTGGCAGGCTGGTCATTCCGGACAATATCATACACCAAGGCCGGTGTTTCAAAGAAAACCGTCTGCTGGAATGTATGCAGTTTATAGAACTTTACCATATCTATGCGGACTTCCACACTGACAGCCGGTTTCATTGTGAACGCACGGTTATCTTTGAATGCCACCAGCTGTACCATCACACGTTCACGGTCGTTCAACTCGGACTTTTCGAACTCCTCCAGCAGAAGTTTCGTATTCGGCTCTATCAAACCATGCGAACGGACTGTCCAGGACTTTCCTTCAGCACTCGAATAGGTATAATACATATAATAATTACTGTCGTTCACCAAATATGCCTCGAAAGGTGTAGTGCTGACAGCCTTGATATCCTCCGGAACAAAAGCCAGAAAAACATTCAGGATATCTCCGCCTTTCATCTCGGGCTGACGATAAACAGATATCTGCGGTTTCTCCAAACGGACCGTTTGAGGCTCTGAAACCTGAGACTCCATAGCAGACGGCCTTGCCGCAGTAGCAGTCGTACGCAATTGTTGCTCTTCTTCCCGCTTCTTCTTGGCAGCCGCTTTGGCTGCCGGAGTGGGGATATTATAATCATCGGTCTCTATCACCACACATTCGTTTATGGGCATCGGTATGTCAAAACCGTCGGCATCTTCCACCAACACGATGTTTTTCCCTTGAAATCCTGTCACAACACCACCCCCAACTTCGCTGAGGAAACGAACTTTATCTCCTATCTTCATAGTAACGTATCTTTTAGTTTGTCTTTTCCTACTTTCTTCCTGCAAAGTTAGGAATTATTTCCCTTATTCTTTAAATCTTCCCAAATATCCGTACCTTTGCAGCCGATATAATAAAGAGAAAGCCATCATGAAAGAAGACCCCAGACATATCAGAATCAGCGAATTCAACTACCCATTGCCGGACGAACGCATTGCAAAGTTCCCATTGTCCGTACGTGACCAGTCCAAACTGTTATTGTATCGCCACGGAGAAGTTTCAGAAGACAGATTCACTTCACTGCCGGAGTATCTGCCATCGGGAAGCCTGATGATATTCAACAATACCAAAGTCATCCAAGCACGCCTGCATTTCCGGAAAGAAACGGGAGCACTGATTGAAGTATTCTGCCTAGAACCTATACAGCCGAACGACTATGCCCTCAACTTCCAGCAAACCGAGCATACCGCTTGGCTCTGCATGGTCGGCAACCTGAAAAAATGGAAAGAAGGCATGCTAAGACGTGAGATGACCGTGAAAGGCAAGCCACTCACCCTGACCGCCGAACGGGGCGAATGCCACGGAACCAGCCATTGGGTAAACTTCCGCTGGAATAATCCGGAAGTGACTTTTGCCGACATTCTCGAGGTCTTCGGTGAATTGCCCATCCCTCCCTACTTGAACCGGGAAACCCAGGAAAGTGACAAGGAGACTTACCAGACTGTCTATTCCAAAATCAAAGGTTCGGTGGCTGCCCCTACAGCGGGACTGCATTTCACCCCACGCGTATTGGACGCATTGCGCAATAAAGGAGTAGAATTGGAAGAACTGACACTCCATGTGGGAGCCGGAACCTTCAAACCGGTGAAAAGTGAAGAAATAGAAGGGCATGAAATGCATACGGAATACATCTCCGTCTCGCGCAACACATTGGAAAAACTCATAGCGCACGACGGCAAGGCAGTGGCCGTAGGGACAACTTCGGTGCGCACATTGGAAAGCCTTTATCACATCGGAGCCACCTTACTGAATAATCCCGAAGCCACGGAGGAAGACTTGCACGTCCACCAATGGCAACCTTATGAAATGTCTGCCAAGGCTGCCACCACCCCTGCAGTAAAAGCCCTGCAAGCCATTGTCGCCTATCTTGACAAGCATAGTATGGAGACTCTGCATACCAGCACTCAAATCATCATCGCCCCGGGATATGAATACAAAATCGTGAAGGCTATGGTGACTAATTTCCACCAACCGCAAAGCACCTTGCTGCTGCTCGTATCAGCTTTCGTACACGGCGACTGGCAGAAGATTTATAACTATGCACTGGCACATGATTTCCGCTTTCTGAGCTATGGAGATTCATCATTATTAATACCCTAAACACAATGAACCACGATAACAATCAAGAGATGTTCCCCCTTGTCGACGAACAAGGCAACATCATAGGTGCCGCCACCCGTGGCGAATGCCATAACGGTAGCAAACTGCTGCATCCGGTAATCCATCTTCATGTATTCAATTCCAAAGGTGAGCTGTATCTGCAGAAACGTCCCGAATGGAAAGACATACAACCGGGGAAGTGGGACACCTCCGTAGGCGGACACGTCGATTTAGGTGAAAGTGTAGAGATGGCGCTGAAACGCGAGGTACGCGAAGAACTCGGCATTACCGACTTTGTTCCCGAAACCGTCTTGCATTATGTCTTCGAGTCTGCCCGCGAAAAGGAACTGGTCTTCGTACACAAAACGGTCTACGACGGTGAAATACATCCCAGTGACGAGCTGGACGGAGGACGTTTCTGGAGCATTGATGAAATCAAAAAAAGCATAGGCAAGGAAGTCTTTACTCCAAACTTTGAAGAAGAGATAGAGAAAGTCATCGAATTGTAGCAGCAATAAATACTCCCTAAAAAAAGTCCCACTCTCCAAAAGAAAAGTGGGACATATAACAGTCATTACAATCAGTCTTATTTTGCCAGGTCTTCAATCACCTTCATAATCTGCTGACCGATTTCCTCGGCAGCTTCTGGTGTACCGGCCTCACTATAAACGCGGATAATCGGTTCCGTATTGCTTTTACGCAGATGAACCCATTTGTCGGGGAAGTCAATCTTCACACCGTCTATATCATTGATTTCTTCATTCTTATACAGCTCCTTCACCTTGGCAAGAATAGCATCTACATCTGTTTCAGGAGTCAAGTCTACACGATTCTTTGCCATGAAGTATGCAGGATAGGATGCACGGAGTTCGCTCACCTTCTTGCCTTCGTGTGCCAGATGGCTCAAGAACAAGGCAATACCTACCAAGGCATCACGTCCATAGTGGCTGGCCGGATAAATTACCCCACCGTTTCCTTCGCCACCGATAACGGCACCTACCTCCTTCATTTTGGTAGTTACATTCACTTCACCTACGGCGGAAGCGTAATATCCTTGCCCATACTTGCGAGTTACATCGCGCAAGGCACGGGTCGAACTCAAATTGGATACCGTATTGCCCGGAGTATGTTTCAATACGTAGTCGGCAACAGTAACCAGTGTATATTCTTCACCGTACATCTTGCCGTCTTCGCAAATCATTGCCAGGCGGTCTACATCAGGGTCTACAACAAATGCAACATCTGCCTTCCCTCCTTTCATCAGGTTCATGATGTCACCCAAGTTCTTTTCCAGAGGCTCGGGATTATGCTGGAAGTTACCGGTCGGTTCGCAATAGAGCTTCTCTACGTGCTGAACACCTAGTTGTTCAAGTAGTTGCGGCAGAATAATACCACCTACAGAGTTTACACAATCGATGGCTACACGGAAGTTTGCCTTTCGGATAGCTTCCACGTCTACAAGGTCAAGCGCCAATACGCTGTCGATATGTTTCTGGTTGTAGCTTAAATCCTGACGGTACGAGCCGAGTTGGTCCACTTCGGCATAATCGAATTCTTCGGCAGCTGCAATGCGGAGTACTTCCTGACCTTCAGCAGCGTTCAGAAATTCGCCCTTTTCATTCAACAGTTTCAACGCATTCCACTGCTTGGGATTGTGTGAGGCAGTCAGGATAATACCTCCACTGGCACCTTCCATGGTTACAGCCAGCTCGGTAGTCGGAGTAGAAGCCAAATCAATGTCCACTACATCCCAGCCCATACCCATCAAGGTACCGACTACTACGTTCTTGACCATCTCGCCAGAGATGCGGGCATCACGCCCTACCACGATTTTGTTACTTTTTACAGTACACGTCTTACGAATCAGGGTAGCATAAGCTGAAGTGAACTTCACAATGTCGAGCGGATTCAATCCCTCGCCGGCACCACCGCCAATGGTTCCGCGGATTCCAGAAATAGATTTGATTAGAGTCATAGGTTAATGATTTAAAATTTATAGGTTAGTTCCAAATTTGGAATTTATGTATATCGTAATAATAAGGATACACTTGTTGCATGGCAGTCTGTTGCCCCATCTTAGATGGTACAATCAGTTTCACATGCGCCCCATCACGTACATAATTCAAAGCGACCAACCAACCGGCAGGCACGGACGATCCATAATATGCAAGCATATATCCTTGTGTAAAAAGTCCGGCTATAGATGAAGAAGTAACCGTATATCTGAATTCATCCACAACTGTCGGATTATTCAAATTAGATGAAGTCACCGCCTTTTCTATCAATCCATATTCTTCATAACGCACCAAAACCAAATCATTCGGTTTAACTGTATCTGCAGGATTCGTCGAACCTTTATCCACAATCTGCATATACACCCCGCTTGCCAGCTGCACATACTCATTCCTGCTTACATCCGTTGTCGAATCTTGCGCATAGAATTCACTTTGAGAAATAACGACAATACTACTGTCTTTGATAAACGCTTTGATGGCATCTTTTTCTTCCTCAAGCATTTCGGCATAAGTTTTAGAATTATCGCATGCCTGGAAGGCTAAACAAACTGCAAGTAAGGCAAAAAAGAATAAAGTAAGTTTCTTCATTTCTGTTATTTAGTAATTTCGTACAAAAGTATCTGATTTCCTTGAAAGTTGAAAGCTGCGGATAGAAAGTTCGTAACTTTTAACCTTTACAACTGAACTTTTTTTATCCTTTGGCATTCAGCAGCGGTTTGTATTTCTCCAAAGCCTGCTCAAAGACCTTGCGGGCCTCATCCATCGTTCCATAAAATTCACCGCCGGAAGCATTCAAATGACCACCGCCGCCAAAGAACTCGGCAGCCAGCTGATTGCAAGGGAACGTACCGACCGAACGTAAAGAAATCTTTATCATCGGCTTCTCCGTATCTTCACGCAGGAAACAAGAGAAAATCACCCCTTTGATGCTCAAAGGAATGTTCACAAACCCTTCACTATCTCCACGCACATAGTCAAATTGGCTTTGTTCGGCTTTAGTCAAGGAAATTAAGGCTGCATGATAGTCCGGATAGACCTTCATTTGTGACAAGACATATCCCATCAGGCGCAGACGGCTTTCTGAATAAGTATTGAACACTCTGCGGTAAATCTCGTCCTTATCAATACCTTTCGACAACAGTTCGCTGATGATGAAATAGATTTCCCGATTATTGGAATTATAGGTGAACCCGCCGGTATCGGTCATCATGCCCGTATAGATACATTCCGCACCTTCCCTTGAAATGTCACTGAAATAGCCCATACGGCAAATCAGGCGGAAAACCAGTTCCGAAGTGGAAGATATCTCCGGATGGGAGATGATAATCTTGCAGAAATCCTCTGGATGGAGATGATGGTCTATCAGTATTTTTCTTGCCGGGGATGCAAGAACAGCGTCACCCATGGCATCTATACGATGGATAGCATTAAAATCCAGACAACAAATGACATCCGCCTCGGCAATCAGCTTGTCGGCAAACTCCTTGTAGCGGTCGTACAGAAGGATGTCCTTGCTCCCGGGCATCCATTTCAAGAAGTCGGGGAAAGCGTTCGGCACAATAACATTCGCCGTCTTTCCCTGCGAACTGAAGAAGTGCCACAAGCCCAGAGAAGAGCCGATGGCGTCCCCGTCGGGACCTACATGTGAAACGATTACTATCTTGTCTGCACGGTCAAACCATTTGGTGAAATGGTCTATCTTGGATTGTTCTATTACTTTGGTCAACATATTTTTATTTACTATTTGACGATTGACTATTTACTATTTGGCGTTTATAACAAATTGAAGGGGCAAAAGTACGAAAAGTTTGTGATTTATAACAATATGCGGTAAGAACCTTTTTGAGAAAGAAGAAGATAGGGAATACCTAAGCGAACGCAATTATTGGCAATCTTATTCTGATAATAGTCTGAAAGAGAAGCGTCAAGTACCACCATCCCTATGGAAAAGAGCGAAGTAAGTTCCTCTATCCCACCTTGATACCCCTTGGAGACATACAGATAATCAACTAAAAGGGGACGGGAAGAGTTCTTGTTTCTCCAACGGTTGTCGGAAAGAAGACAGATGCACTTACCGGCATAAGAGACAATCTGGTTGCGCATGGATAAGCCGGGAGTTATATAATCTCCGGTAACCAGTCGGGGAGTCTCCAGATGCAGGCGGTTCCAATGCGGAGAAAGGGCACGGCACAAACGCGGCATATCCGGCAAGCTATCGGTACATGCCAACCAAGAATGACGGTTGTCTGCCATACAATGGACAACGGGACAACCTCTCACGCTATAAAAAGCAATCCCCTGCCGGGGAGCATTGGACATGATGGAAAGGGAATGCCAGGAAACCACTGCCAACAATGCCAGCAACGCAAAGCAGACTCTACGTACCGTAAGGCGTAGAAAGCCATAATATGCCATCCCCAAGAACAGATAGACGAGCAGAACGCCCCATATATCCAACCAAATATTATCGACAGCAGCGCCGGGAAGATGCTCTATCCAGCGAAGCACTTCATTCTGGACATGTACCAATGCCTCTACTACCCTTGCAAACAGATGTTGTACAAAAGGCAGCGGCGTAAGCATCAACAGAAAGACCGCCGAATACAGAACGAGTGACACCATGGGAATTACCCAAAGATTAGTCAACAGAAAATGAGTGGAAAAACGGGAGAAATAGACAATGACCAAAGGGGCCGTACCCAGCTGAGCTGCCACAGACACTGTCATAAGTCCCCACAAATATCGCAGGAAACAATTGTCAACCTTCCAAAGGGCATACAACTTAGGCTGTACAAGTACAATAGCTGTAACCGCCGAGAATGACAACTGAAAACCGACATCAAACAACCAGGCCGGCTTGCACAGCAGCATCAGGAAAGCAGTTGCCGCCAGCGTATTCAGAGTCAGCGGCTTTTCCGGCTGCAAACCGGCAAACGCCAACAAAGAGAACATGACAACCGACCGCACCACCGAGGAGGACAATCCCGTGAAAAAAGCAAAACTCACCAAGAAAAGGACCAGAAGCAAAAGCAACAAAGGTTTCAACCGCCGCCATCGCCTCCACAAAGGACGAAGCACAAACAAGAGCAAAGCATACAGAAAACCTATGTGCAACCCCGAAAGTGCCAGTACATGGCTGGCTCCCGAAACGGAGTAGGTCTCCACAATATCATCACTCAGTTCCTCTTTATCCCCCACCGTCAACGCAGAAAGCACTGCCAATTCATCAGCTTCAAAGCCCAAACTCCGGTATAAGCCAACCACTTTCGCCCTATAATCCAGTGCCACCTGGCTGACAGTGCGAGAGGCATTATGCCCCGTCTTCCGCCAATGTCCGTCAGCCACGTAGGCCGTGCCGCTATAGCCTTTCCGCCTCAGGTAGCGAGCATAGTCAAACTCGTCGGGATTATCATTGTTTGCCGGAGGAACAAGCCGGGTAGATACCAGCAACTCATCACCACTGCGCAAAGTGGCCGTAGCAGAATCTTTCGGAAAATAAGCCAGAAAAAGATGATTCCGGGGGCAACCCGTAACTGCATCCTGCTCTACCTCTCCCAGCAGGACAACCCTGCACAATATGCTGCGCTCCCTCTCTTCGGGATGCTCGCGGATACAAACCCTATAAACAGCAGGTTTGCCCGAAAAGGGAAATGCCGTCTTTCCCTGCTGCCAACTCATCAAGCAGAGCCCCGTACCACCCAAGAAAAGGTATACCGCCGCTCCATACACCCATCCGGTATGCTTGTATCTGCCTATGATAAAAAGAAAAAGCAGAAAACCTGCCACATACTCCCATGCAGAAAGCACGTGTGGAAACGCATCTCCACACAAAATACCAACTACCAACGGCATCAACAGTCGAAGGAAAGGATGCCGTTGCCAGCTGTCGATTATCAATCCAGAAGACGGATTACAGATTCCTTAATGCACGGATGGCCTCCTTCGGATCGGGAGCTGAGAAAACGGCATTGCCTGCCACCAGTACATCTGCTCCAGCTTCTACCAGACGCGAACCGGTTTCCAAGTTTACGCCACCATCCACTTCTATCAAGGCCTGCGAACCAGTAACCGTAATCAATTCACGCAACTCGCGCACTTTATCAAGAGAATGCTCTATGAACTTTTGTCCGCCGAAGCCAGGATTTACGCTCATGATCAGCACCATGTATACATCATTAATAATATCCTTCAACAAGGACACGGGAGTTGCCGGATTAATCGTTACTGCCGGCTGCATCCCTGCTTCGCGAATTTGCTGCACCACGCGGTGCAGATGCGGACAAGCCTCATAATGCACATTCATGACATGGGCTCCCAGAGCCTTCACCTCCGGAATAAACTTCTCCGGCTGTACAATCATCAGATGCACATCCAAAGGTTTCTGCGACAGTTTTGCCACATACTTCAGTACCGGGAATCCGAAAGAAATATTGGGGACAAACACACCGTCCATGATGTCGATATGTACCCACTCTGCCTCACTTTCGTTAATCATTTCAATGTCCCGTGCCAGATAACCGAAATCGGCAGAGAGAATAGAAGGGGATATGATTGGTTTCATAATGCTGTATTCTAAAGTTTACGAACTTTGTGATGTACAAATATAGATAAAAGATTTAAGTCGGCCTAACATTGGAAGTCAAAACTCTCACTGCAAACTTACTGCATACCTTTTGCAGCGTCACTGCAAACGTGTTGCAGTGCTACTGCAAAGCAGTTGCAGTCACACTGCATATTAGTTGCAGCAACACTGCAAAGCGGTTTGCAGTGACGCTGCAAAACAAATGCAGTAGTTTTGCAGTAGGAAGTTGATGAATGACAATCAGTTATTTCATCACACATTCTTCCGTCAACCGGAAGCCGCGCAGCAGTTCATCCGTCTTCAGTCTCTTCTTGCCCGGAAGCTGGAGGGAGCGGATGCCGACAAAGCCATCTTCGGCAGCAACGCGGATATAGTTTTTCCCGTCTGTCTGCAAGGTTCCGGGAGCCAGTTGATGGGATTCCCCTATCTTCTCCGTCTCGAAGATTTTTACTACAATAGATTCTCCACTGGACTGGACCAACTCCGTCCAAGCGGCAGGATAGGGAGAAAGGCCGCGTACAAAATCGTAAATACGCTTCACCGGACGGTTCCAGTCAATACGACAAGTATCTTTGAAGATTTTCGGTGCCGGACGCAGTTCACCCACTACGGCCATTTCTTCTTGAGGAATACTTTTCACCGTACCGGCAAGAATGGCATCAACAGTCTCTACCACCAGGCGACCGCCCAACAGCATCAGTTTGTCGTGAACGATACCCACATTGTCCGTATCGGCAATGGGTATCCGTACCTGCTGAATAACCTCACCGGTATCAATCTCATGTTTCAGGAAGAAAGTGGTGATGCCCGTTTCCGTATCACCATTAATCACCGCCCAGTTGATGGGGGCTGCGCCGCGATACTGCGGAAGCAGGGAAGCATGCAGGTTGAAGGTGCCCAATCGCGGCATGTTCCATACTACCTCCGGCAACATGCGGAAAGCAACGACTATCTGCAAATCGGCCTTCCATGCACGCAACGCCTCCACAAAAACCTCATCCTTCAACTTCTCCGGCTGAAGAAGCGGAAGATTATGTTCCAGTGCATACTGTTTCACCGGAGAGAATTGGAGCTTATGCCCCCGTCCGGCAGGCTTGTCCGGCATCGTAATGACACCCACCACATTGTAACCTCCTTCTACCAGACAACGAAGAGCCTCCACCGCAAAATCGGGAGTACCCATATATACAATCCTCAAATTCTTCTTTTCCACCATTTCATTTACAATTTACTCCATTTACTATTTACCATGTACAATGTACACAGCACTCCGAATGGCAAATTGTACATTGTAAATGGTAAATTGTACATGTCCTCAGTCCTCTGAAAAATGTACCAACACTTCACGATACGAGTTGAATATCTTCGACTTGGACACGAATCCCAAGTATTTGTTTTCCGCATCCACCACCGGCAGATTCCACGCCTTCGTATCATCAAAGGTACGCATCACCTGCTCCATACTGTCCGTATCATACAGACGTGCCGGAGCCGAAGTCATCAGTTTTCCCACTGTAAAGCGATGATATAACTCCTGACGGAACATAATGTTCCGGATATCGTCCAACAAAACAATGCCAATCAGTACTCCTTCCTTATCGGCCACGGGAAAGACATTACGATGCGAAGCAGAAATGGCCTTTACCAGTTCACCCAAATCCATTTCGGGATGCACGGTCACAAAATCCTTTTCCACCACATTCTCCATCTTCATCAGGGTAAGGATGGCCTTGTCCTTATGGTGCGTCAGCAACTCTCCTTTCTTTGCCAAACGCATGGAGTAAATACTGTGAGGTTCGAACATGATAATGGTAAGATAGGAGCTGACGGAAACAATCATCAGCGGCAGGAACAAGTCGTATCCTCCCGTAAGTTCGGCAATGAGAAACACGCCGGTCAGCGGAGCATGCATGACCCCACTCATAACCCCCGCCATTCCCAGTAAGGCAAAATTCTTTTCGGGCAGATAAGCCGTCATCTCTATTTCATTGCTGAAATGTGAAAAGACAAAACCGGCAATACACCCCAAATACAATGAAGGTGCGAAGATACCGCCGCAACCGCCACCGCCATTCGTGGCACTCGAGGCAAAAACCTTGAACAGAATAATCAGTATGAGGTATATCAGCAACAGATTTCCGTGCCCGTAGAAGAAGGAATTATTCATCACCGTGTCCCATTCGGCATTACTCACTCCATTCAGCAATAATTCTATCGTATCGTAACCTTCGCCATACAACGGTGGGAAAAGGAATATCAGGATACTCAGCATGGCACCGCCCATTATCAGCTTCTTATAGGGAGTTCTCAACCTTCCGAACACGCCTTCCACAGAGTTCATGGCGCGGGTGAAATAAAGGGAAACCAATCCACAGAAGATGCCCAACATAATGACATACGGAATACGCTCCAATTCGAAAGCTTGGTCCAGATGGAATTTGAACATGGCGTCCGTACCCGTCACGATATAGGAAACAGTTGCAGCCGTCACCGCAGATATCAGCAACGGCAACAAGGAAGACATTGTCAAATCTATCATCAGTACCTCCAGCGTAAATACCAGACCGGCAATTGGTGCCTTGAAAATGCCTGCAACCGCACCAGCAGCACCACATCCCACCAACAGCATCAGCGTACGATGCTCCATCTTGAATATATTTCCCAGATTAGAACCGATAGCCGAACCCGTCAACACAATAGGCGCCTCCGCCCCGACCGAACCACCGAAACCGATGGTAATGGAACTGGCTATGATGGACGACCAAGTGTTATGTCGTTTGATACGTCCCTGTCGCCGCGAGATGGCATACAAGATTTTCGTAACACCATGACTGATGTCGTCCTTCACCACGTAACGGACAAACAATCCGGTCAGGAAGATACCCACTACCGGATAAACCAGATAAAGATAGTTGGCCTCCGTCGCATTGAAATTGTCCGTCAGGAAGTTCTGTATCCAGTGTATGATGCCTTTCAGTATCAGTGCGGCGAACGCCGTAAAAATACCCACAAGAAAACTGAGAATCAGTATGAATTGCTTCTCCTTGATATTCTTTTCGCGCCAAATGATGAAGCGCTGCAACAAACTCCTCTTATCCTCTGCCATTTTTTCCTTTTATTCGCGAATAATCTTGATGACTCCGCCCTTGCCCAACTTAATGATGCTGGACGGTTTCGGGCGTCCCGTTTCCTCTTGGCGGTATCCTACTATATAATCTACCGCAGACTTGATGTCTTCACTTATTTCACTGAAGTTGCCGGGAGACGGTTGCCCGCTGACATTGGCAGAAGTAGAGACTATCGCCTTACGGAACTGCTGGCAAAGCCGCTTTGAAAATGCCTCACTGGTGACGCGGATACCCACACTACCATCTTCGGCAAGCAAATTAGGAGCCAGATTACGCGCTCCGGAATAAATTATGGTAAGAGGCTTGTCAGCCAGTTCTATCAAATCCCAGGCAACCTCTGGAACATCCTGCACATAGAAATCCACCTTTACCAGGGAATCTACCAATACCAGCATCGCCTTACTGTCAGAGCGTCGCTTGATTTCATATACACGGCGCACCGCTTCTTCATTGGTAGCGTCACAACCTATGCCCCAAATCGTATCTGTCGGATACAAAATTACCCCGCCTTCGCTCATCACCTGGCAGGCTTTTTTAATGTCTTCTATCATTTCTTGATATATAAGTTCACGGATTAACATGCAAAAATAGTATTTTTGCAGCGATTATAAATAAAGTTTAAGAGAAAACAATGGAAGAAATTCAATTTAACCACACCCTGCCCATACAACTACGCTTCAATGACGTCGACAAATTCGGCCATGTAAACAACACTGTTTACTTTTCTTTTTATGATTTAGGAAAAACGGAATATTTCGCTTCCGTATGCCCGGATGTAGATTGGGAAAAGGATGGCATCGTTGTCGTCCATATTGAAGCAAATTTCCTTGCGCAGATTTATGGTTCGGACCATATTGCCGTGCAAACTGCCGTTACTGAAATAGGAACCAAGAGTTTCCATCTGGCACAGCGTGTCATCGATACGGAAACCCAAGAAGTAAAATGCGTTTGTACTTCCGTCATGGTAGCCTTCGACCTCGCCAAACACGAATCCAAACCACTGGAAGAAGAGTGGATTGAAGCAATCTGCAAATATGAGGGAAAAGATTTGAAGAAAAAGAAATAAAATCCTATATTTGTCAATTAAGCTAACATTTGTATAAGTAACAATCTGTTACATTTAGTCAACTGCTATGATTCGATTGATATTATTGACCGATTTTACAGAGTCCTTTTCGTACAATCTGCTAAAGGGGGTATTGGCCTATTCCAAAAGCCATGAACCATGGGTAGTATGCCGTATGCCACCCTCCTACAAAAACAGTCATGGTATAGAAGGAGTCTTGAAATGGGCAAAGACATGGCATGCAGATGCAATCATCGGCAGATTTGACAATGATGACAATGTGGAGCTATTCCGTGAAAACGGGATTATCGCGTTGGCCCAGGATTACAAATCAAGGTTCAGCAATATTCCAAACATCACCGGCGATTACCGCAAGACCGGCAGAATGGCAGCAGAGTTTTTTCTGAGTAAAGGCTTTCAGAACTTCGCATTCTACGGTTATCGCGATACGGTATGGTCACAAGAACGTTGCGAGGGTTTCTATGAGTGCATAGTATCCCAAGGGTTTGGAAACAATTTCTATTCTTATCAAGATCAATCACTTGATGACTTATGGTTTTATGAGGCACCACCTCTGCTCAATTGGTTAAAGTCATTGCCGCAACCTACGGCACTCATGGCTTGCGATGACAATCAAGGTAACCGCATTACGGAAATCTGTAAAGTCAACAATATCAGAGTGCCCGACAAGATAGCAATATTAGGAGTCGACAATGATGAGATTATATGCAACCTTTCAGACCCTCCCCTGTCCAGCATCAGCCAAAACATTGTAAGAGGCGGATTTGAGGCTGCCGCCCTCATAGAACATCTATTGAATGACGAGGAGGCCACTTATCAGGACGTAGTCCTCCAACCGGTTAATATAATTAACCGGCTTTCGACCGACTTCTATTCTACCACCGATGCCCATATCCAAACCGCTCTGAAATATATCCATCAGAATATAGCGGCTGATATCACTGTATCGGATATAGTGAAACAAGTACCATTATCACGCCGTTTATTGGAGATTCGTTTCAAGCAAGTCACTCAGCAGTCCATCCACAAATATATCTTCAACCTTAGGATGGAACGCTTTGCCCAATTGCTGTTGACCAGTGATGCTCCGATTGCAGATGTGGCGGAACAAGTCGGAATAAATAACCTGAAGAACTTGTCCCGCCAATTTAAAGCTTTGAAGAAAGTTTCTCCCAATGAATATCGGAAAGAGTACCAGACAAAGAGTTACCAGCACTGATTTAATCTGGTACAAACAACATGGTATCAGGTAACACGGTTTCCAGAACATTCCGCCCCGAATACCCGACTTCCAATTCCTGGCCCATGTAATCTTCGAAATACAGCAGGTGCAACTCGTGGTACCCTGCTTCGAGAGCGACTTTCCCTTCGGAACGGCGTCCGCTGTGTCCGCCGTCGTTATCAACAATCAATTTACCGTCTATGTATAGTTTAGAACCATCATCGGAAAAAGTATAGAAACGGTATACTCCCCTTTCTGGAATTTTCACCAACGTACGGAAATCATAAGCAAAATGATCAGGGACGGCTGCTTCTTCAATCGAGAAATTCTTCATCACCCCTTCCTTCACTTTATTACAGGCGGCAATATCGGCAACACGTTTACATTTGCCTTCATAATAGGTATATGCCACACCCTGCTTCTTGGAAGAAGTTCCCGTAGCCGGCAAATAAGCCATACTCTGCTCCTCATCCGAATTCAGACCTGAAGGGTAATAGTAGGCAGCCTCCCTTCCCGAAGGAGTGGAAATCCATGTGTCAAATTTGAATTGGTCTTCGTACAGTTCAATGATACGGGCTCCTCTCGTCAACTCTCCATACGCATCCGCACCGGTCACCCGTCCGTATCCCAATGCAACACCTTTATCTATTCCTATAAAATCGTTATCATGGTCATGCCCTACAAATACTCCCATTACATCCCTCATGTCAAGGAAGGAAGCAAACATACCGGAATTGATGTTAGCGGAGGCAACTCCACCTTCTTTATCATTGCCATAAGTTTTCCCGTCACCTCTGATTTCGTTGTATTCAATCAGCGGAATATGGAAAAAGGCCAAAGCAGGAACGGGATTACCACCGTTCTTCTCCGCAAAGTGTTTACTTTGCTTTCTGTACCATTCTATTTGGTCGAAATGAATCCAGTCGTAAGCACCATAGATTTTATTAGGCTGATAGTCGTTGGAATCCATGCAATAGAGCAATGCCTCTACCTGGTCCTTCTTCTCCGGACTATAAATAGAAATCACACAATTACCACATCCCATAATATCTTCAGGGCCTTTTGCCCCCACATAGTAGGGAGACTTCAAGAGGAAATCATAGATTTCATTGCGCGTCAAATATTCTGCATCATGGTTTCCCATCATCACCACAAAAGGCATCTTAGCTTCATTGAAAATATCCACTACACTTTTCCATCCATCCATAGCAGGGTCATCGGTCACCACATCCCCACTCAGTATAGCAATGTCCGGATGTTCGGCTGCCAGGACAGCACGGATAGTAGCTGCCGTTTCGGCACACTTTGCAGAACCCGGCATCCAGTGCAAATCTGTAAATTGTGCTACTACAAACTTGCCATTCTTAAAAAAGAATTGCTTCTGCGCAAAAGCCGTTACCGACATACAGCCCAATAGTACAATTAAAAAAACAGCTATTTTCTTCATAATTTCTTGAGATTAATATATTTCTATTTCATCTATTGCCAACTCACTCTGCAACCCTTCATGAAAATATCCTTTCGGGCACAAGCCACCACTCAATAATTCCAAGCGGACAAATGCAGCTTCCGTTTCGGCAAATGAAAGAGATACCGGGAAGCGGGTACCTTCCGTCAAGGTAAAATCATAAGTCAGCCGTTTAGTGCCCACCGGAATAAAAGTCTGACCATCCATTGAAACAGAGACACCCATCGCTCTTGCCGGCCATATCCCATTTACCGGCCTCCATAAAGAAGAAAAGGCAACTTCCTTGACTTTTTGAGGTTTCTTCAGTTCCACTACAATCTGTACAGTATCCTGGTAGAAGCTAATCCAGCGACGCATGTCGCGGGCATAGCCACATCGTCCATCAGTTAGTCCGAAGCCTTTATTCAAGTGCTCCCATCCTGCTTCAGGATTACAAGTATAGTCACATCCGGTTGCCTTGTTTACAGCAAAACTCTTGCGGGTCACTTTCCCTAGCGGCTTACCGTCTCTGTAAACTGCCGAATAAACAGTTGCATCCTCGTCCAACGGTATCGGAGTCCCATAAAGGGAAGATGAAGTGTTGACCGTTGAATCATTTACGGCATAGTAAATATCGGCATCCGGACAGAAGGTGTTCAAAGTCACCTCATAAGTCTGCTGCGACTTGTTCCACGCACCAGTCTGATTGACTTCATAGAAGTTGCGGCAAGCATTCACTCCGCAATAATCCAATCGTTCAAACTCCTTATCCAGCCTACGGGCAAACGACTCGAAGTCCTTATGTTCCGGCTGTGTCCATTGCACCTCTGACATAGCCAGCAAACGGGGGAAAGCCATATATTCAAAATACTCAGGAGTCTGTATGTACTCTCCCCAGATATTGGCTTGTACACCTATTATATAAGCTTGTTCTTCCGGAGTCAGTTCTGCAGGAAGCGGGTTATAATTGTACACCGTATCCAATGGAAGGAAACCGCCGATAGCCAACGGAGCGAATTCCGGACTTTCCTGGTAGTAATCCAAATAACACTTTTTGCCGGGTGTCATAATGACTTTATGCCGTTGGCGAGCCGCTTCGATACCTCCTTTCTCGCCACGCCATGACATGACGGTAGCATTAGGGGCAAGCCCTCCTTCCAGAATCTCATCCCACCCGATGATGTCACGCCCTTTACTGTTCACAAATTGCTCAATCCGATGGATAAACCAACTTTGCAGAGCTTCTTCGTTGGGCAGACCTTCCCGCTTCATCAAATGCTGGCAATGGGCACACTTCTTCCATGCTTTCTTGGGACACTCATCTCCACCAATGTGGATATAATGGCTGGGGAAGAGTTCCATAACTTCGGTCAGCACATTTTGTAAGAATTCAAATGTATGCTCTTTGGAACAATAGACCTCATCAAAAACATCAAAATAATCACGCACCACATAAGTCTTTCCCAATCCGCAAGAAAGTTCCGGATAGGAAGCCAGTGCTGCGGATGCATGCCCCGGCATTTCTATTTCGGGAATGACCGTAATGAAACGGTCGGATGCATACTTCACAATTTCCTTTATTTCTTCCTGCGTATAATAACCTCTCTTTTCTTTTCCATCGTAACGCCGTGGAAAATAATAATCAGAGTGTCCTATCTGAGTCTGTTTACGATAAGAACCTATTTCAGTCAGTTTCGGGTATTTCTTTATTTCTATTCTCCATCCTTGGTCATCTGTCAGATGAAAATGGAATTTATTCAATTTATAGAATGCCATCAAATCAAGAAACTTCAGCACTTCCTCTTTGGGCAGAAAATTACGTCCTACATCCATCATAGCCCCACGATGAGGGAAACGGGGAGCATCCGTAATGCTGACAGCAGGAATCCTAATCTTTCCTTCGTATTTCCGGTCACCATCATAAATGGCTGCCGGCATGAGCTGCAGCAAAGACTGGACACCATAAAAAAATCCTGCGGCAGTTTCATTGGAAGATATATTTATCCTATCGGAAGAAACCTCCAATGTATAGGCCTCATTGGGCAAGGAATTATCTATAGATAAGCAAATATCGGCCTTTCCCGTTTCCGAAATACCCTTCAGCGTTACAGAAGTGTTTTTCAACGCATCCTCCAAATAATGAAAAACTTTCATCGCGGCTTCCCCGGAAGGGACAGCCACTGTTTTTTCCCCTTGCAGGACATACACTCCCTGCATTGGAGCAAGTTCATTCGGCATGGGTATAATACCATAGTTTGCCGCTACATCATCAGCCACTCTCCCACAAGAGAGAAAAATGAATGACATAGCCAGTAACCAATATCTTATCTTCATAGTATTTGGGATAATAAGTTGGGATATTCCTTGATTGTCTTCAATATCAGTTCACCGAACAAAGTATTTGTCCAGGCAAACCAGGAACGAGTAAAGTCCGCGGCATCCTCCGAATGGAAAGACTCATGCATAAAGCCCGTCCCTCCGTCCGTATCACGAAGTTGCTTCAGACAAGCACGTATTTCTTCGGAATCATCCGTTGTAAAAGCCTTCATAATGATGCTCATCGGCCAGATATAATTCAATCCCACATGAGGACCTCCTACCCCTTCGCCGGCTTTTCCTTTAAAGAAATAAGGATTATTGTCACTCCATATCATTTTGCGGGTACTCTGGTAAATCGCATCTTTAAAAGAACAATAACCCAGATAAGGCGCAGCCAGCAAACTGGGTACATTGGCATCGTCCATACAAAGCGCGCTACCAAAACCGTCGACCTCAAAAGCATAAATACGTCCACAAACCGGATGATTGAAAGTACCATACCTGCGGATAGCTGCATCCACTTCATCTGCCAGTGCTATACATTTGCCAGAGAAGTCCTTGTTTCCATAAACTTTATCCTCTATCTCGGCCAATTGGCGCAATGACACAACTGCAAACATATTAGAAGGAATCAGAAAACCGTATTGTGTAGCATCATCTGACGGACGGAAAGAAGAAACGATTAAGCCGACCGGCTTTACCGGTGCTCCCCATCCGTTGTTAATCTGCGAATCTGTAGGGCGGTCGCAATCGCGCGTAAAGCTATAAGGTCCTAAGCCTTGTTTCCTCTGTTGCTCTTTAAAGGTCTTGACCACCAGCAGCATCGCTTTATGCCAATTTTCATCGAACACAGACGTGTCTTCCGTGTATTGCCAATAATGATAGGCCAAACGAATGGGATAGCACAAAGAATCTATCTCCCATTTGCGTTCATGCAGTTCCTTAACCATATGTTGTGTATGGTCGGTTTCCCAATAGCTGCCCAACGGCCCGTCGTTGAAGGCATTGGCATACGGGTCTATCAAGATACATTCAGTCTGTCTGTTGACAAGTCCTGCCACCATCAGCTGCAAGTCCCTATCTTTCTTCATCAACGGCAGATAGGGCCATACTTGCGCTGAAGAGTCGCGCAGCCACATGGCATCTATATCACCTGTAATGACGAAAGTATCCGGTCTGCCATTCTTCACTCTATATCTGACAGTAGTGTCAAGCGTATTGGGAAAACAGTTCTCGAACATCCAGCGCAACTTCTCGTCCTTTATTTTAGGCTTTGCTTCTTCAATGGCAGCATCTACTGCCTTCGAAATGAAGCTCCTTTTGCTTGCAGAAGGACGCAACGAAACATATCTCTGGCTCAAAGTCCCGGATGAAGATAACACGGAAGCGGGCTGAAAGGTCATTGCAGCCAAGGCAAGCCCGCCAGTCTTCAGAAATTGGCGTCTTGACATATTGTTTTTCATGATTGATGTCTTCTTTAATAGGTATGCTTACCGGATGTCACATTTATCTTTTTCTCTTTTCCACCATAGAGTACACACAGTTCAAAATCGATATTGGAATCTACTGTAATACGAGGTTCATCACTTGCCGAACGGCGTGCCTCAGCTTTTAAGGAAATAAGCCCTTCGGGACCAAAAGGATAACGTTCTATGCCGTTAGTCTCCGTCAAATTCATATCCCAGATAATCTGCTTTTTGGCATAATCTCCCCGAATACCGATAATAAATTCTATCAATTCGGCAATAGGAGGAAGTCCTGCCCAACCTACAAAATTATCCCTTGCCATAAATCCCGGCTCAGCACTTTCCGGAGCATAATATTCCCAAAAAGTTCCAGTCTTCTTATAGACCTCAAACACTTGAGCATAATGATTCAAACAAATCTCCCGTGCCAGTTTACCATAACCTTTCTGCACAAGTCCCTGCATCACCATGTAATTAGTTCCCGGCCATACGCCACCCTGCCAATAACGGCCATTCTCCTTGTATTTGGGATTATCGGCAGACAAAGAAGGAATACGGTGTTTCCGGTTGAATGTGGCAGGATTATCCAATTCCTTCACCATACGGTCCAACTGTACAGAATCCAATACATCAGTAAACAGAGCCCAATAGGCACCTATTCCCTTGGTTGTACAGAGAGTACCGTCAGCATATTGGTCATAAAGGAAACCGGTCTTTTCATCCCAAAGATTGTCATGGATATATTTTCCCAGCATTTTGGCTTCGTCTTCAAACTCTTCTATCTCTTGCCAACGTTCCAGATAAAAGCCCATCTCAAGTAGTAAATTGGCAGTAAATAATTGCTGTAGGTTTGTATCCAACCAAATCATATGCCCGTGACTGTAGATAGGGCTGTATTCCGACGGAACACGGGGCATATTATCCATGCCGGTTCCCCATCCGCTTGACCAGTAGGTTCCATTTCTCCAAGTATGGTTCAATTTCAACCACTTATAATAAGCACAAAGTACCGGAAATATCTTGTGCAGGCGTTCTGTATCACCAAACTGATGGAAATAGACCATCTCACACCAAGGCATCAAATTCGGTCCGGTACTCACCGGATCATAGCGTTCAAAGCAATCGGCACCATCTGCCTTTATTTCACGGCAAATGAAACCGTCGGGATGCTGCTTGGCGTAAAAGTTGTTCAGCGTATTCTGGAAAGGAAAGAAACGGGTACCATAGCGGGCAAACATCAGAATGAAAGAGGAATCCCACATAAAGATATTACCATTATAAGCTGTATCCAAATAGCTTGAGACAAAACCCGAGCCTGCTTGAGGAGCACGAATATTACCGATAGCTATTTCCCATGCCTTCCAATACATTTCAAGTTCCTTGTCATGTCCACCCCAAATGGGATTGGGAAGAATCTGCCGGGCTTCTTCGAAGCTTTTCGGCACAATCGTCTCAGGTTTTGCCACACGATATTCGTTTTCAGTGACCAACGGTTCTTTCACATAAGTATTCTTGTAGGGCAGACGATACTTCTCATCGTTGCCACAGCTCTGGGCATTGAGCGACGAACCCACCGAGAGCGACAACAGACCTGCCAATAAAACATGTTTCAGCATGGGAAATAGAGTTATTTGGTTATAATTTAAGCAACTTCTTTATTTTATCAAAGATGGTCGTATTCTCATAGATTCCGGTAAATTCTTCCGCTCCGGGACCAAAAGCATATACAGGCACCATCACACCGCTATGGCTGCCGGTGGAAAACTTGCAGACAATCTTGCCTTGTTTCAAATCGCCGTCCACAAGCGTAAGTCCTCCGGTTTCATGGTCGGCCGTCACTACAACCAGCGTTTCGCCGTCCTTAGCAGCCCATTCATAGATAGCTCCGATGGTACGGTCAAAGTCGTGCGTTTCCTGCATCAGCAAGTCCAGATCGTTGAAATGTCCGTAATCATCCAGCTGCGAGCCCTCTATCATCATGAAGAACCCTTTCTTGTTCTGATTCAGTAATTCGATACCTTTCAAGGATGCACGCGCCAAGAGGTCGCCACGCTCTGCCGGAAGAGGTGTATCCTTTGGATAAGGCACTGCGAACACCTTGCCACTCCCTATAGCCGCCAGTTCGTCCCAAGTGCGGGGTGTCTGGAAACCCTTCGTACGCAGTTCTTCAAACAAATTGCGTCCGTCCTTCCGGTTCTCGAAGTATTGTGCACCGCCGCCAAACACATAGTCGGCCTTGCAATCCACATATCCCGTCACCACATCCTCTTCTGCATCCCTGTCCTTGTTGTGACAGCAGAAGTCGGCAGGAGTAGCATCCCATAGGCGGCAGGTCACTGCCAGACCCGTTGATTTTCCTTTTTCCGAAGCCAAATCAATCAGAGATTTCAAAGGTCGTCCTTCCGTATCCACTCCCACATAGTGGTAATTGGTCTTTTGTCCGGTGGCAATCGCCGTTCCTCCGGCACCGGAGTCCGTAATCAGCTTGTCGGCACAATAAGTCTTAGACAAACCCACCGCCTGGCAGTTGTCCAGGAAAAGCTTTCCCCTGTTTGCGGTCCATGCCGAATAAACGTGCATCAAGCTCATTCCGTCGCCAATCATTAGGATGACGTTCTTCACCTTCTTGCCTTGCGGAGGCGTTATTTTGGTCACTTCATACGGTTGTTCCAACACGTAGGTCTGTTCTTTGTCACGACGGCTTTGTGCCGATGTTCCAACGGGCAGCAACACGATTGCCAAAAGTGCCCATACACTTATCTTTGCTATTCTTTTCATCTTTCTATTTTTTATTTTTCACCACAAATTACACAGATTGACACAAATTCTTCTCTTAATTCATAATTCAAAAAAACTCTGTAGAACTCTGTGTCCTCTGTGGTGAATTACGACATATCATTTCATTCTACCGTCACCAGCACCGGAGCATGGTCCGACAAGAAAGCCCCGTTTTCCATCTCGGCCAACACACCATATTTCAGCACTTTCCATCCGTTGCCCACAAACACATAATCTATCAGTGAACGACGTTCGTAGGGAATGCTGCCGAAATCGTGGAAACTCCATGCAGGTCCATATACTACGGGCGACACCGTGCGTGCATCCGTCAGATGTCCCGGATCTTCCGGGTTGGTGATATGCTTGATGACATCCGACTCCGGTGTAGAGTTAAAGTCTCCGGTCAGCACCACCGGCATCCCGTTACCCAATTCTTTCACTTTATTCAAGATAAGGCTGATTCCCTCGCGGCGTGCCACAACGCCCACATGATCCAAGTGCGTGTTCATGGCCAGGCACTCCTTGTCCGAAACCTTGTCCTTCAATTTCGCCCATGAGGCAACACGTTCACAAGCACCGTCCCAACCTTTGGAACCTGCCACTTCGGGCGTTTCGCTCAGCCAGAATGTGCCGGAATCAAGTACCTCAAAACGCTCTTTCTTATACCAGAGCGCGCTATATTCTCCTTTTTCCTTACCATCTGTGCGACCCACACCTATCACTCCATAATCCGGAAGGCGCTGCTGCAAGTCCTGCAACTGGTTGTGCAGCACCTCCTGCATGCCCACAATGTCCGCATCATAAAAGCGGATGGCATTGGCCGCACGGTCTTTCCTGTACCGCCAATTGTTCAGGCTGTCTTCTGGATTGTCATACCTTATATTGAAAGACATCACATTCATAGTAGATTCCTGCACGGCAGGCTTGTCCTGTTTCTCCTGTCCGCACGATACGAGCAGAAGCGGGAAAAGTAATAAAGCTATTTTCTTCATGGTTATCTGTTTTTTGACTATTTCACATACAATGCAGAAGCAGGAATAGGTGACAGCTCCTGTGCCGAAGGAAGTTTCCAGCCCCAACCCAGCTCTTCTCCTTCGTAATCCTCAAAGTAATACAGCTTGTAAGCATGGAATCCTTTCTTCAGTGCCACAGTCCCCGTAGCAGGAATAGCGGCGTGCGAACCATCGTTATTCACCACCATCTCATCATCAATGTACAATACGCTGCCATCGTCCGAACGAGTCATAAAGGTGTAGATTCCATCTTCGGGCACCTCTATCAAGCCGGAGAAGATATAGCCGAAGTGGTCTTCCTGACGTGCCTCCTTGATGGAAGGTTCTGCCATGATACCGATATCAAGCAACGGACTCTTCTCTATATCCGCCACCTTCCGGTAAGTACCCTCGAAATATTTGTAGGATGTGCCGTTCCGCACAGGACAGACTGCAAGTGCAGGTTTCATCTCAGCCTTGGTGGCCATGATGGAGAGTGTATGGCTTGGGCAGAATCCGTCCTTGAATCCTTTTGCCTTTATGGGAGTAGTCTGGTCCAGTTCCAGCGGCTTTTCATAGAGCGGTGACAGTTCTGTAGGTTCGCTTCCATCCAGCGTATATCTCACTTCTGCTCCTGCCGTTACCGTGGCCAGTGCCACCGTTATCTTATCCATAAACAGATTCAGGTCTTTGTCAACGTATGGGACAGACACCACATGCTCCTTAGTATAAGAGTAAAGCGCCGACTCTTCCGAAACTCCACGGCTCTTGTCCGGCTTGTCTGTCAGCGTAAAACGCAATTCGCCCCCTTCCATCAGCTGTTCATAGGTAATGAAGTTACCCTCTATGGCTTCTCCATTCAGTTCTACCTTGTTTATGTAGATATTCTTTTCCGGATTGTTGGCAAGCACAGACAATGTCTTTCCGTTGGCCAGCCTTATCACCGCCTTATCAAACAGCGGCGTGGTCAGTGCAAATTCATTGCTACCGGGACACACGGAATAGAAGCCCAGACTTGAAAGGATATACCATGCCGACATCTGCCCGCAATCTTCGTTACCGATGATGCCTTCGGGAGTGGGTGCATACATCTCACGCAGCAACCGGCGTGTCAGTTCCTGGGTTTTCCAAGGCTGACCGACATAGTCATACAGATAAGCGATATGATGGCTCGGCTCATTGCCATGCACATACTGACCTATCAAGCCGGTGATGTCCGAAAGTTCCCCTTCCAGCTTCAAGTCCGAAGAGAATATGGAATCGAGTGCCACTACAAAATCATCCTTGCCGCCAAACAACTGCATCATGCCGTTCACATCATGCGGCACAAAGAAACGATATTGCCAGGCAGTGGCCTCCGTATAGGCACGTCCCACCTCCAACGGCTTGAACGGTGCTTCCCAGTTGCCATCCATCCGTTTGGGACGGAAAAACTTGGTAGCCCCATCAAACACATTCACATAGTTTTGCGAACGTGCAATGAATGTCTTGCAAATATCTTCTTTCTCCATCTCTTGCGCCATGCGGGCTATGCACCAGTCATCGTAGGCAAATTCCAGCAGGCAAGAGATAGATTCCCGCTTGATGTTCGAGGGGATGAAACCGTTCCGCACATAGCAGTCCGCCCCTTTTTCGTTCTTCTCGGCAGAGGTTACCATCGCTTCCAGCGCTTTCTCGGCATCAAACCCACGGATGCCTTTCAGATAAGCATCTGCTATGACAGAAGCGGAGTGATAGCCTATCATCGTCCCCGTCTCTCCGGCAGAAAGAGGCCAGATGGGAAGTTCGCCCGAAGCATCATAAATATCCAGGAAAGAGTTCACCATGTCATTCACCAATCCGGCATCGAGTAGTGTCATCAGCGGATTCCAAGCACGGAAAGTGTCCCACAAGGAGAAAGTGGAGTAATGCTTCCTGCCCTCGGGCATCCTGCCTGTCGTCATGTCGTGACGGCGATACTCACCATTCACATCGCTCACCACATTGGGCACCACCATCGAATGATACAAAGCCGTATAGAAAATCTTCCTGTCGTCCGCATTGCCGCCTTCTACCACAATGGCAGAGAGCGCCTGTTCCCAAGCAGTACGAGCAGCACTGCGCACGGTATCGAAATCGAAATCCGCCACTTCGAATTCCAAATTTTCACGTGCATTCTTTTCGCTAACAACGGACAGCCCGACTTTTGCCACCAAGGGTTCTCCGTCGCTGTTGTCAAAAGCCAAGCAAACCTGCAAGTGGGTACCGGTCAATTTTGCCTGTGTAGCAACCGGTTTCCGTTCCTGCACAAAGTCCACCGTCTTAAAAGGTTTAGAGAATTGCGCCACAAAATAGACATACTGGTTATCCGTCCATCCCCTAGTGCGGCGCATACCGGCAATCTCATAGTCGGACGTCTGTTCCAGTGTAGCTTCATAGATATGTTCGTTATCGAGCAGATGTGCCAAGTCGATGATGACAGCCGCTTCCTTTCCAGCGGGGAATGTGTAGCGGTGCACACCGGCATGGGCGGTTGCCGTCAGTTCCACCTTTATACCTTCTTCTTTCAGCACGACGGAATAATATCCGGCGGAAGCCTCCTCTTCTTTATGGCTGAAAGCCGCAGGAAGACAAAGCGTTTCGGCCGTCAAGTCCGGCTTTTGTGTAGTGGGGCGAAACAGGACGTCGCCCAAGTCAATGCAGCCGGTGCCGCTAAGGTGGGTATGCGAAAATCCCTTCAAAGTGCTGTCGTCATAGTGGTACCCCGCACAGGCATCCCAGTTTCCGGCACGCGTGTCGGGACTCAGTTGCACTGCCCCGAAAGGCACAGTCGCCCCCGGATAGGTATGTCCGTGGAAGCCGGTACCGATGAACGGGTCTACGCAATCAACAGGCTGTTTCACATCGGACGAACAAGCCCCACACACTACACCGACCAAAACGGCATACAGAAGTTCTTTCAAATTCATTGAGATGAATGTTTTTCAAGTTATTGTTTACGATGTTTTCCTACTCTTACAGACACAAAAGTACATAAAAAGCATGAGTTTTTTACACCGCCATAATAAAGAAATCATTTTTTCTTCAGAGGAAAGATAACAAAACCTTCCCATATAACAAAATTCTGCAAGAGCCGATATGCCACGCACACCAACCCTTGCAGATCAGACCAATGGCAATGAGGTCTATTTTATCATTCCACACCCGGTTCAATGGCCAGACAATAATCTTTCACATTGCCGGACACTGAATTTGTGGTAGTCTCACGAAGAACCCACGATTTGTCTGCAACCATAAAGATAGCATATTCTCCGGCTGCAATATCAGCTTGGCTAAACTTTACGTTGCTGATGGACTCTGCAACCCTCTTCAAGTCCTCCACAAGATTGCTTTTCACAGTACCAATCAACACACCATTGTGCCTGCTGTCCACAACGGTTCCCAGTGCCGATTTTGCAGCATTTATCTGCTCTTTAGAGCTAAAACGTGCCGTAGCGAAAGGCACCAATATGTCCTTCTGGTTCTCCTTCACCATACTCTTGCACATAATGCTGATAAACTTGATGAAGCAATCGTTACTCACCTTGAATCCTTCTTCAGCATTGTTCTTGTGATTGTACAAGATAAGAGAGCCTTCCGTAGCAATGCCATTTCCATTCTTAACAACCTTATTCAATGCATAACCGGGAAAACGGCTGGTGGCAAAAGAGATATGAGTGGCCATATTGCTGCCACCGCTTACGTCCACACGGTCTATCACACCAATGGAACAATCCTCGCCCAACGCGTTGATATGATTGACAATCGCATCGGTTTCCCCAATGTTGGCGTCATTCAGTGCCGACAAAAAGTGAACTTCCACGCTTCTGGTTTTGTTCCAATCGGAGTTAGCGTTCTCTTCCTGCTTGATATTGCCCACTCCAAGGTCCTCTGCGATACAGGAGCCTGCCAGTACTGAGCAGAATCCTAGTGCGGCGAATGTATATAATATATTCTTTTTCATATCGTTATCGTATTACTTTTTAAGTTCAACCTCAACTATTACCGGATCATGGTCAGAAAGCTTTCCTGCATCCACAAACTTTTCACTAATTTTATTCCAACCGCCTTTGGAAGCAAAGATATAATCTACCCAATGGTTCCCCATTTGGTCAAATTCAGTTCCAATAAGCTCTATGGGCGAAGCACCGGGATAAACGTTCAAGTCACCGGCCAGAAGAGCAGGCACCTTGGTATCGTTCAAGAATGCAATCAATGCTTCCGCCTGTTCCTGCTGTCCTCCGGTATGGTCGAAGTGAGTGGCAACCACAGCAATGATGTCGCCCGAAGGCAACGCCACCTCGGCAATCACGGCACCACGCTGGTCAGAAGAACCTGCCGGACGGGGAAGCTGCATTGTACGAGAAGCGATAATAGGGTATCTGCTCAAAATGGCGTTACCATAAAGCTCGTTCATGCAATAGGTATAGTTCTCTTCGGGGTTTTGTCCCTGCTTGTTATTCAGGTTATAAGAATAGCCATAGATGGCAAACATACCCAACTTATCGGCAATTTCCTGCACTTTATCTATATATTTTCCATCTCTCATCTGGCGGGAACTTCTGTTCTCCACCTCATTGAGTATGATAAAGTCCGCATTTTCATCTTTCAAGAAGTCGGAATAAGGAGTCACATCAAAAGAGTTACGCTCCCCCCATTTATCCTCCTGTTCGAAGGACAAGACATTGAAAGTAATCACTTTAAACCGGTTGTCCTGCGCCTTGGCTTTGGAGAAAAATCCCCCAAAGACCATCACGAAGAGCACCAATATGATATAAGGATAAAATCTCGTATTCATTTTATTGATTTATTTAAACATTAATAAACATTCTGCTTCAAGTTCTTGCTGTTTGCCACCTCTTTGGCAGGAATCGGGAACACATGGTTTACATTCGGATTGAATGTACGTGCAGGCCAGATTTCAACCTCCTGCACATTAAATGAGCCGTCAGGGTTAGTAGTGGTCTTCACCCCATGCAACGGCTTGGCATAAGCTTCCTGTGCATCGTGCCATCTCACGAGGTCAAGGTGGCGGCTGGGTTGGAACTCAAATGCAAGTTCACAACGGCGTTCGTTCTTCAATTGCACCTTGGTGGCTTGGCTGTTTTCAGGCAATCCGGCACGCTTGCGAATCTGATTCAGCAGAGACTTGGCCTCGGAATCACCTTCGCCGTTCTTCCAGATAAGGGCTTCTGCCTTCATCAGCAGAATGTCGGCATAACGGATAAGGCAAGTGCCCAGCACGTTGCTGGCATTGTTCATATTGGAGTTCACTTTTTTTCCTATACAGTCGGCGTTTTCCCAAGGAGACATGAATTTTCTCCAGGTCAAGCCTGACGTGCTTGATGTAGCCCATGAGCCTACCGCCCATGTAACATCCTGCCCCACAAACTGGATATGGTCGCCCGGATAAAGGATAGTAGCGTCACGGCGCTCGTCACCTGCTTCGTAAGCGTTGTAAAGCTCAAGCGTAGGCTGGAAGTACCCCCACGTATTATACAATCCCCAGCCACCGTTCTCAAACGACATGCCATGGAATTTAGGACCTTCCACTGCATTACCCAGCAACGAGAAGATGTATTCTTCGCAGAAGTTGTTCTCTTCGCGCCACAGACGGGCAAAGTCGGGATAGAGGCCACGTTTATCCGCGCCTGTCATACCCATCACCTTGTCACACATCTCGATAACCGTGTCGTAATACTTAGCATCGAACTGCGAAGCGTAAAGTGCCGCACGAGCTGCAAATGCCCAGCATGCAGCCTTGTGAGGACGACCATAGTCTTCGTTGGCCATTTCGGACAAATAGGGAAGCAAATCGGCGGCAGCGCGCATGTCTTCTATAATCATGTCATAGTTGGCAAGCACCGAAGTCGGACGCGGTTGGTCTATTTCGGCAGTCGGCGTTTTTTCCGTTACGATAGGAATACCGCCGTTCACACCGTTATCGCCATACCAAGGAGCCAGCCACAAATAGCTGAAACCGCGGTAGAAGCGTGCCTGACCGATGGCGCGGTTCTTTACACTCCCGGAGATGGACATGTCGGGCACATTGCGCAACACATCGTTGGCACGGGCAATGATGCGGTACATCCACGGCCAATTGTCTTTTTGGTCGCGACCGTTTTCCGGGGTCATTTGGAAATCCTTAATGGCCTGTGCCTCACTCTGTGAACGACCGGTCACCATGTTGTCACTACAATTCTCAAACCACATGAATCCGCGGCCCGTCACTCCTTCTTGGTAGGTGAATTCATGGAAAGCATTCAACGCCTTTTCCACATCTTCTTCCGTTTTCCAGAAATTGGTACTGCCCTCCAGTCCATAAGGGTCAAATTCCAGGAAATCACTGCAGGCGGCCAATGAAAAGCCCAGCAAGAGCGACAATGCTATAGTTTTATATTTTTTCATTTCAATCTACTGTTTTTTAGAGTTTGGTTTTCATTTAGAAGCTAAAGTTAAATCCGATACTGAAAGAGCGTGCCACGGGATATGTACCTCCGTCGATACCAAAGTTTCCTACTTCGGGGTCGATACCACTATAATCGGTAGCCGTAAAGAGGTTTTCGCCGTTCAGGTAGAAACGAGCCGTGCTGCCCGGCAGACCGATGGCTCTCATCACATTGTCGGGCAATGTGTAGCCGATGGTAACGTTCTTCAGGCGGAGGTAGCTGGCATCTTCCAAGAAGAAGTCGTTCAAGCTGTTGTAGTTTCCATTAGGATCGGAAATCAAACCGATTCTGGGCACGCCCGAAGTCTTGTTATATTCCCAGGAGTTCTTTACGTCGGCAAGCATATTGCCACCCTGTCCGCGACCGGTGTAACCCATCTGCTTGAAGCCGTTGTAAACGGTGGATTTCCCCACACCTTGGAACTGGAAGCTGAAGTCGATGCCTTTCCACTGCAAGTTACCGCCAAAGCCGAAAGTAATCTTAGGCATATAGCTGCCCAGATATTGCTTGTCATCATCGGTAATCTTGCCATCGTTGTTGAAGTCCACATACTTGAAGTCACCGGGCTTGGCATTGGGCTGCACTTTTTGCTTGATGCCCGTTTCGGGGTCTCTCCAAGTAAAGTTGTCTATCTCTTCCTGACTCTGGAAGATACCTTCGGTCTTCAGCACGTAATAAGAATACCAAGGATGGCCCACGGCGGAACGCAACGGGGTAAGACTGTTGATTACCACATTGTGTTGCATGAATTCAAGGTTACCAAGGTCGAGCACTTCATTGTGAACAGTAGAAAGGTTACCGTTTACACCAAATGTCACGTGTCCTATCTTCTTGCTGTAGCTCAAGCCGAATTCCCAACCACGGTTCACCACATCGCCCACGTTGCCGTAAGGAGAGACAGAGATACCTGCCACCGAAGGAACAGGCACCACCTCGATAAGGTCTTTCGTGCGCTTATTAAAGTAGTCCACAGTAAGATTCAGGCTGTTGTCCAGCAAGCCCATGTCCAAACCTACTCCCCACTGCTCGGTGGTCTCCCACTTCAAGTCTTTCGTACCGATAGAACCGGCATATACACCACCATATACAATGTTGTTCAAATCTTTACCATAAATCATCGCCCAATCGGTTTCATTCAGAGGCACATTCCAAGAATAGCGCGGAACCAATGCCACGTTACCTACCTGTCCCCAGCTTCCGCGGACTTTCAGCAGATTCACCACATTCTTCAAAGGTTCAAAGAATTCTTCGGAAGAAATCTTCCAAGAAGCCGAGAATGCAGGGAACACGCCGGAGTTGTTATCCTTATAGAGTTTGGAAGTGGCATCGCGGCGCACGCTAGCAGTAAGGAAGTAGCGGTCTTCGTAAGAGTAGCCCAGACGAGCGAATACCGACAACATACTTTCCTCCCAAATGTTTTCCTCCGGCTGAAATTTGCTCCATTCGCCTGCCTGGCCGTTGGTAATGGAGTGACGATCCTCATTGACGTAGCCGGTAGTGTAGTAAGCGTCATATTTATACTTTTCGTAGCTCATGGAGTAACCCGCCATGAGACTGAAGTGATGCTTGTCGGCAAACACCTTGGCATAAGTGGCTGTAGTTTCCCACAAAAGCTTGCTGTTCCAAGTATTGGTCTTATCGCGAGAGTTATCAGAATTTGGGCGACCGATTTCGGGAACACGGCAATTGAATATGTCTTCCGTACGAATGTCGATTCCGGCAGTAAAGTCACTCTTCACCGTAAGACCCGAAACAGGCTTCAACTCAAACGAAGTAGTAGAGTAGATGCGGTTGGAAGGTCGTATCTGGTCGAGGCGTTCCAACATGGCAACAGGGTTGCGCATCTCACCGTAAGGACTATTGATGCCCTCTGCAGATGCCCAACGGGGGATAGTGCCATGGTAAAGCGGTTTGCCTGTTTTTTCATCAATCATCAATTTTCCCTCTTTGTCGTAGTCATATATACTTGCCGAGCGGGGGAAGAAGACAGCCTGATTGAGCACACCTTCGTGACCGGTACCTACATCGCCCTGTCCGTTTTTATATTCGTAGCTGACACGCTCGCTCACCTTTAGCCATTTTACCACCTGGAAGTCCAGATTGGCCTTGGCAGAGAACTTGCGGGCATAGGTATTGAGGAGCACCCCCTTGTCGTCATCATAAGCAAACGAAGCGAAACCCTTCATCGTATCGCTACCCCCCGACAGAGAGAGGGCATAGTGTTCCAGCGAGCCGGTGCGGAAGATGGCATCCATCCAATCGGTACGGGTAACGTTGCCATAAGGGAAAATCTCCGGGTTTCTGGAAGCGTGGAGAGGGTCACCGGTAGCCGTACAAGCATCAGCCCAGATTCTGTTATACTCTTCGGCAGTCAGCGTCTCCGGCAGGTTCACAGCGTTCTTAAAGCTCTTGGAAATGTTGATGTTCACCTTCACCTTGCCTGCGGAAGCCTGCTTGGTGGTTACCACAACCACACCGCCCGAACCTACGCTAGCACCATAGATGGCAGCAGAAGCAGCGTCTTTCAGCACAGTGATACTTTCCACATCTTCCATGTTGAAAGGGGCTCCCGGCACGCCGTCGACCACATAGAGCACACCATCACCGCTGTTATAACTGTCGTCCGTACCACGCGAACCACGCCCACGGATAGACAGAGAGACATCGGACATCGGGTCTCCACCATTGGACTGTATCATGACTCCCGGCATTTGTCCTTGCAAATAAGAACCTAAATTTGCAGGACGGCTTTTCAACTTATCATCCATTTTCACTGTAGAAACCGCGGTGGACAAGTCTTCCTTACGACTCGTTCCATAGCCAATGACCACCACTTCGTCAAGCAATTCCGCATCTTCCTGCAAAATTATGGTAATAGGCTTCGACGATGCCTTTACTTCTTGCGTTTTATACCCCAGAAAGCTGATTTCCAAAACATCTTTTTCTGTGGTTTGTAATGCGAACTTTCCGTCCACATCCGTAATTACCCCATTCGTCGTCCCCTTGACAAGGACATTGGCACCAATCACTGGTTCGCCATTCTGATCCTTTACTGTTCCTTTCACAGAAATCTGCTGTGCATAAGCACCTGCCGACAAGAACAGCCCCAACAATAGGGTCAGAATCGTTCGATAGATTCTAAGATTTACTTGTTTCATGCATTCAAAATTTAAAGTTTATAATATAAAAATTATAATTCTGCCACAAAGGTCAGAAAGCAGAATTACATAGTTATTACAAAAGGAGTATTTCTCTAACAGCCCTTATTTATTCGTGAAACAATATAACAATAAAACGTTTATTATTTTTTCAATTAAATCGTATAGGGATTATTACTCAAGAAGAGCGGCAGCACCCAATAGACTGGAATCCTTTTTATGCGAAGCCACTACCCTCACATTATCCGATATGATTTTGTAGGGGAAACTTTGCATTGTTTGTTCCATAGCATCTTTAAAGAAAGGAAAAGCCGATACGATACCGCCTCCTAAAACAATAGCTTGGGGAGCATAGGCAAAAAGAATTGCCTTTATAAGATTGCCCAAATGCCTCCCAAACTCTTTCCAAATCTCCAATGCAGTTTGTTCTCCTTGCTGGGCTTTTTCAGCTACTACCGCACCGGTAGTTCCATAACGTTTAAACAAGAAACTACTGCAATAGTGTTCAAAATCAGAGTCCAAATAAGGAAATGAGCCTATCTCACCGGCTCCCATATATTGCCCACCATACAAATGGCGGTCAATGACAACACCAGCTCCAATTCCGGTCCCAATAGTAACGCCTACCATATTGGTGTAAGATTTTCCTTCGCCGTATAGGCTCTCCCCTAAAGTGAAACAGTTGGAATCATTATTAATGGCAACTGCCACCTTGAATTCGTTCTCCAAAATCTCCTTCAAGTGTATTTCTTTCCAAGAAGATATATTTGCTACATTATATACAATTCCTTTCTCCGGATCAACAATTGAAGGGACACCGATACCGATACCATCTACCTGCTCATTCATCATATTCCGAATAAGCTGGGAAAGCTGGTTTAACACAGTAGAAGCATCTTGCTGAGCTAAACATGGAACCGACACTTTATTCAAGCAGTTCCCTTTTTCCACTTGGGCTATTCGAATATTGGTTCCTCCTAAATCTATTGACAGTTTCATAGTATATAACATTAAGGTGTTCAACATGTGCAAAATTAAAAAAATGCTTTTTTTTCAGTATTCCCAATTGCGCATATAAATCTTCATTTTGCGCAAACATTACTGTCAATCAAATATTCCACCAAATCTTTTCCTCCAGGTTCACAGACAAAATCGATAAAAACAATACCACAATTCCGGCTATTCTTTTGTTTTAAATAGTCAGCAATAGACTTGTTCACCTTATCAGCAAAGACTTTAGGGGTTCCCAAGGGCAGCCCCGTCGCACTTACAAAAGTAATCCCCCACCGACGTGAAGAAACCGGCTCAACAGATATCCCTTCAATATTATGAATACAAACCCCGACCTTCTTCCCGGCCTCCTCACCCGATTCATATTGATACTCATCTTCGAGCAGAGCTATCCCTTCCTTACCATCTTTATTGCGAAGAGTGAGCAGGCAAGTGCTGTCATCCTCCCAACCTACACATGCTGCTCCAGGATAATTATCCATAGCATAATCCCTATGCAGGAAAAGAATCTTTCCACGGCAATCTTTCAGCGTCAGTTCAGGGCGAAAGTCCATCACGAAATAACTTTGATACTTAGGGTTGCTTAAAGAAGCAGACAGCAGAGAAGCATAATCCCGCGATTCTCCCCCTTCCTTTTTCAAAGAAACAATCAAAGTCTCAGAAGGATATGTTTGCAAAAAGTGTATAAAAGCAGGTAAAACATCATCTTCCCAATATATATCCTGAAAGGCATGGCTGTGAAATACCCCCAGTTTATCATCCTTCTTTTCCAAACGGATATCAAAAGCGCGGATGCCTTGTTGCAATTGGGCAGGAATATCTGTTGCTTGCGTTTTCAACATATGCCCTCCTTTGATACTACCACTATCGTGTGAACCGGGAATAGAAATCTTACATATAGGAAGTGTATCATGGAGAATCCTCATCCACTCAGGCCGCAATGCAGCCTCATCCCCCGCCTCCGCACAAGTATCCTGCAATCTGGGAGCTGTAGCACAAACCGGAGCATTCAATAGAAATATGGTCAAAGCTAATACAACAACTGTTCTAAATCCGTTTCTCTTCATAGTATATTGCTTTTAAGTTTACTGCATGCAAATGTAGAGGGTTCATTCTTTTCCCTCATCCTAAATTGCGTATTTAGTTCTTCATTTTGCGCAAACATCAAAAGCAACATATAGTAACATCCGAGCCAAACGTAATGTACCTTTTCATTACATAGATGTACCTAACAAAAAATGCCATACATTCTCCGTACTGCGTATCTCATCCCAGACGAAGCCCTCCCAAGAAAAGGATTTCAACTCCTCAGGACACTCCAGACGGTTCTTGACAATAAAACGCGTCATCTCTCCGCGACACATCTTGGCATAGATAACGACAGTCTTCGGCTGTCCGGCCTTCCAAACTTGAAACTCGGGCGTAATAACACGCACCTCTTGCTCCACCCGCTTCCAGTCGAACAAATCTTTCATTTCAGCACTTGCCAAATTAATGAGAACACCGCCACAGTTTTTAATTTCCTCTATGAAGTAATCCGTCAACAAAGGCTTCCAATAATCAAACATGGATATTCCACCTTTTTCGGGCAAACGGACATCTCCTTCCAAGCGATAGGGTTTGATACCGTCCAGCGGGCGAAGCAACCCATAAAGAAAAGAAGTGATACGCAGATGTTCTTGCGCATAACGAAAATCCTCCGCCGAAAAATCCTTCGGAAGAATACGTTTAAAAACAGCTCCGGTATAGGCGCAGATGGCCGGCATCGGACAATTCTCTTCCGAACAGAAATCATGAAAACGCAAACGGTTCTCGGCAGCAATTTTGGTATTCACCCGAAGAAGCCTTTCCAATTCGGATACCGAATACTGAGACATTTCCAACGCATTCCGCACAGCCTCCACCTCAAATTTCGGGACTGTGACTTCGGGCACGACAACAGAGTTGTGCGCTGCCATGGTCTTTGCACAAGAAATAAAAACAAGCATAGCGATATTTTTTTATAGATACAAAAATAAAGATTTTTAGTGGAGAATGCATATAGTTATAAAGATTTTCCACAGAATCCACCTCCGTTTCAAGAGTTTTTCATACCTTTACACCTTGTTAGAGAAAAGTGCACGTATTAGCCCCCACTCCCCAACATCTCGAGATAGAAAAAGAAAAAATAATATATAAAATGACTTACAAATGGAATTATCAACCCATTACACCCGAACAGGCAGAAGCAAGCCAACAACTGGCCCAAGAATTGGGAATTAGCTCAATATTGGGAAAATTGCTGGTGGAGCGGGGAATAACAACGGCAGCGGATGCCCGAAAGTTTTTCCGCCCCCAATTACCGGACTTATACGACCCATTCCTGATGAAGGATATGGATATAGCCGTAGAGCGCCTGAACAAGGCAATGGGAAAGAAAGAGCGCATTCTTGTTTATGGAGATTATGACGTAGACGGTACCACGGCTGTGGCATTGGTCTATAAGTTTATTCAACAGTTCTATTCGAACATTGATTACTATATCCCCGACCGTTACAATGAGGGGTATGGAGTTTCAATCCAAGGAGTAGACTATGCCGCAGAAAGTGGTGTAGGCTTAATTATTGTATTGGACTGCGGTATCAAAGCCGTCGAAGAAATCACATACGCCAAGGAGAAAGGCATTGATTTCATCATCTGCGACCATCATGTCCCCGATGATGTACTCCCCCCTGCTGTAGCTATTCTGAATGCCAAACGGGAAGACAATACCTATCCTTATGAGCATCTGTCCGGATGCGGTGTAGGCTTTAAGTTTATGCAGGCATTTGCCATCAACAATGGTATCGAGTTCCATCACCTAATTCCCCTATTGGACCTTTGCGCCGTCAGCATCGCATCAGATATTGTACCCATCATGGGTGAAAACCGTATCCTTGCCTACCATGGCCTAAAGCAATTGAACAGCAATCCCAGTGTAGGTCTGAAAGCCATCATTGATGTCTGCGGACTAACGGACAAGGATATCACTGTCAGTGACATTGTATTCAAAATAGGTCCTCGTATCAATGCCTCCGGACGTATTCAGAACGGAAAAGAAGCCGTTGACCTGCTTACTGAAAAAGATTTCTCTCTTGCCCTGGAGAAAGCCGGACAAATCAATCAATACAATGAGACCCGCAAGGACTTGGACAAGACCATGACCGAAGAAGCCAATAAGATTGTGGCCGATTTGGACGGACTTGCCGATCGCCGTTCTATAGTATTGTACAATGAAGACTGGCATAAAGGTGTCATCGGAATCGTTGCCTCCCGGCTGACTGAAATCTATTACCGCCCGGCAGTAGTGCTGACGCGCACGGATGACATGGCAACCGGCTCTGCCCGTTCCGTCTCCGGATTCGACGTCTACAAAGCCATTGAATACTGCCGCGACCTTCTGGAAAACTTCGGAGGGCATACCTATGCCGCCGGCCTTTCCATGAAGGTGGAAAATGTACCAGCTTTTATCGAACGTTTCGAAGAGTTCGTATCACAAAATATCCTGCCGGAACAGACATGCGCCGTCATCGACATCAATGCCGAGATTGATTTCAGAGACATCACTCCGAAATTCTTCAGCGACCTGAAGAAGTTCAATCCATTCGGACCGGACAATGCCAAACCTATTTTCTGCACGCACAATGTCTATGATTATGGTACCAGCAAAGTCGTAGGTCGCGACCAAGAACATATCAAGCTGGAATTAGTGGATAATAAATCGAACAATGTGATGAACGGCATCGCTTTCGGGCAAAGTTCCCACGTACGCTTCATCAAGACCAAACGTTCCTTCGACATCTGCTATTCTATTGAAGAGAATACTCATAAGAGGGGTGAAGTGCAGTTGCAGATTGAAGACATAAAGCCGAATTAAAAGTCATGAGGATGTATCAAAAGTATATAAGCATTTTCTTTATGTTATAATTTCAGGCGCGGATTACGCGGATTCCACGGATTTATTTTACTGAATCCGCATTATTCCTCGTAATCCGCTTCTAAAGAAAGCATTAAGAGTATTTTGAAACACCTACGATAGGAATGGCAAGAAGTTTAATAAGACCATGAACAGCAATAGTAACTTCAAAACTCCCCTCCCTACGGGATTGCTCTCCCCTGATAGCGGAGGAGCTGGAGAAGGTGGATTGGGGGGGAAGCTTCTGAAACAATACTGGGGCTATGACGCCTTCCGAGGAATCCAGGAAGACATCATCAACAGCATTACCGAGGGACGGGACACTTTGGGACTAATGCCCACGGGAGGAGGAAAATCCATCACTTTCCAAGTTCCGGCACTTGCCAAAGAAGGACTTTGCCTGGTCATTACTCCGTTGATTGCCCTCATGAAAGATCAGGTACAAAACCTGAAAAAACGAGGAATCAAAGCGCTTGCCATCTACTCAGGCATGAGCAGGCAGGAAATCATCGTCACATTAGAGAACTGCATCTTTGGCAATTTCAAGTTTCTCTATATCTCCCCCGAAAGGCTCGATACCGAAATCTTCCGCACCAAACTGCAGAAGATGAAAATCAGTATGATTACAGTAGACGAAAGCCACTGCATATCACAATGGGGTTACGATTTCCGTCCTGCCTATCTGAAGATAGCCGAAATACGCAAACTGCTGCCCGGCATCCCCATCCTGGCATTGACAGCCACCGCCACTCCGGAAGTAGTGAAAGATATCCAGGCCAGTTTGCATTTCCGTGAGGAAAATGTGTTCCGCATGAGTTTCGAACGCAAAAACCTTGCCTATATCGTCCGCAAGACGGAAAACAAGACGGGAGAGCTGTTGCACATCCTGCGCCGTATGCCCGGAAGCGCCATCATCTATGTGCGCAACCGCCGCCGCACCAAGGAAATTACCGAACTGCTGCACAACGAAGACATCACCGCAGATTTCTACCATGCCGGACTGGATAACGCCACCAAAGACATCCGCCAACAACGCTGGCAAACAGGAGAAAGCCGTGTCATGGTCGCCACCAATGCATTCGGTATGGGTATCGACAAACCGGATGTACGGATTGTCATCCACATGGATCTGCCCGATTCCATAGAAGCCTACTTCCAGGAAGCAGGACGTGCCGGAAGGGACGGACAAAAAGCCTACGCGGTCATCCTTTACGCCAAGTCGGATAAGGCAACACTGCACAAACGCATTCCCGACACCTTTCCTGAAAAAGAGTATATAAAGGAAGTATATGAGCATCTTCAATACTATTACCAGATGGCAATGGGAGATGGACAAGGCTGTGTACGCGAGTTCAATATAGAAGACTTTTGCCGAAAGTTCAAGTACTTCCCCGTTCCCGTGGACAGTGCCTTGAAGATTCTGACACAAGCGGGATACCTGGAATATACAGATGAACAAGACAATGCATCCCGGCTACTGTTCACTATCCGCCGAGATGAACTTTATAAACTGAGAGAGCTCGGCGAAGATATGGACAAACTCATCCAAACCATTCTCCGCTCCTATACCGGGGTCTTCACAGACCATGCTTTCATCAATGAAGATTCACTGGCCATATGCACCGGACTCACACGCCGGCAAGTGTATGAACAGCTCATCCACCTAGCCAAGCTACATATCGTCAGTTACATCCCCCGCAAAAAGACACCATATATAATATACACGCGAGAGAGGGTTGAAATGCGCCACCTGCAAATCCCTCCCACCGTGTACGAGGAACGCAAAGAGCGATATGAGAAACGCATAAGTGCCATGCTGGATTACGTGAGCAGCGATACCGTGTGCCGTAGCCGGATGCTGCTACACTACTTCGGAGAAAAGAACGAGCATAACTGCGGGCAGTGCGACACTTGCATCAATTTGAAGAACAAGAAACCTTCCGGCCACCTTTCGGAAAAGGAATTTTCTGAAAAGATTCTTCAAGCCCTATCTGATAAACAACAAACTCCAGCCACTTTGGCAGAACAGATACCGGACGATAAAAACATGCTCATCGATGTGTTACATGAATTGTTGGACGAAGGCAAGGTAATTGCTGTCAACGGAATGCTTCAAATCAAAAAATAATTCATTACTTTTGCCGTTGGAAAAGAATGTCCTGCCGCTGACGAGGAACATCTCTTATCAGCCATGCTTTTCCTTTTTATTTTTTAATTCTTTAATTTTTAATCACCTATGGGATTCTTTAAATCTTTTTTCTCCGGCAAGTCAGACAGTCCGACAAATGAGAAACAAAAAAACGAGCAGAAGAATTTTGAGATATTCAAGTATGACGGTATGCGTGCACAACGCATGGGCCGTACAGACTACGCCATCAAATGCTTCATTGAAGCCCTTGCCATTCAGGAAGACTTTGAAACCATGGGCTACCTTGCCCAAGTCTACACCCAGACCAACGAACTGGACGAGGCACACAAACTACTGGAACGCATGACCGAAATAGAGCCGGAACATACCTCCACCTACCTCAGTCTTGCCAACGTATGCTACATGCAGGAAGACTATCCTGCCATGGCAGGAGCGGCAAAGAAAGCTATCGAAATAGAAGAGGGCAACGCCATGGCACACTACCTGCTAGGCAAAGCAGACAATGGGCAAGGGGACGGCATCATGTGCATCGCTCATCTTACGAAAGCCATCGTACTGAAAGATGATTTCATCGAAGCACGTCTGCTTCGTGCCGAAGCACTGGTCCAAATGCAGCAATACAAGGAAGCGATGGAAGACATAGACACCATTCTGGCACAAGACCCGGAAGACGAAAGTGCCATCTTGCTCCGCGGAAAGATAGAAGAAGCTACGGGAAACAAAGAAAAAGCAGAAAGCAGTTATCAGAAAGTGACAGAGTTGAATCCCTTCAACGAACAAGCCTTCCTCTACTTAGGACAGCTTTACATCACCCAAAACAAGCTGGCAGAAGCCATCGAGCTCTTTACGGAAGCCACAGAACTGAACCCTAATTTCGCAGAGGCCTATCATGAGCGCGGACGTGCCAAGTTGCTGAACGGAGACAAGGAAGGCTCTGCGGAGGACATGAAGAAAGGACTGGAACTCAATCCTAAAGAGATACAGAACTTTAACGGACAATATGGTAACCAACCGGGGGGAAGTACCGGTAATATCCTAGGATTATAACAAATTCAATTATTGCCGCCAATGAAACGAAATTTATTTCTATCAGTACTTTTTGTACTGATGTTCGCACCTGCCCATGCACAGCAAGTGAACATATTGTCCTATAACGTACATAATTGCATCGGTATGGACAAGGAGTACAATTACCGACGCATTGCCAATGTTATCAGTCAAACTTCTCCGGACATAGTCGCCCTGCAGGAACTTGACAGTGTAACGGTGCGCAACAAAGGAATCCATGCTCTCGGAGAACTAGAAAAACTGACCGGAATGCACGAGACTTATGCAGCAGCCATTCCTTTTCAGGGTGGAAGCTACGGCATCGGAATCCTCTCCAGAGAGATACCCATAAAATACAAAATCATTCCAATGCCCGGACGGGAAGAAAAACGTACCCTCATTATTGCAGAATTTAAAGATTATGTATTTTGTGCCACACACCAGTCCCTCACTCCAGAAGACCAGCTCCTTGCCGTACCATTGATAGAAAAAGCCTTGCAAAACGTCGATAAGCCCATCTTTATGGCAGGCGACATGAACTCTGCACCAGCAAGCGCTCCCCAGCTGGAATTGGCAAAACATTTTGCCACCCTCAATGACACAACCTCTTATACTTTCCCGGCAGACCGTCCCAACCGATGTATAGACTACATCTACGGCTATTCCAAGAATGGGTATCGGTTTGACGTACAATACCGGAAAGTCATAGAAGACACCATTTCATCCGACCATCGTCCGGTTCAAGTCATTGTACAAATTAAAGGGAAATAAGTTAAATTGCTACTATCCCTAAAAAAAACATTGTTTTTTGTTTGTATATAAAAGAAAAGCATTACTTTTGTCGCGTAATTCAAAAACAGAGAATACAAGTATGAAGTCATTTACTTATGCATATTACTTCTTTTTTTACTTTTACTTTAGCCAGAAAGTAGAGCGGGAGTTTGTATGTATCAAGTGACAGTGATGCTTAAGGACTGAATAGAGAAACAAGTAAATATACAGAATCCCGCTCCATCGTATGGAAGCGGGATTTTTTTTATAGCATAACCAAGAAAATAAAGAATAATGAGAAAGGTAGCCATTCAAGGAATATTAGGCTCGTATCACGACATCGCCGCACACAAGTACTTCGAAGGAGAAGAAATAGAGTTAATCTGTTGCACCAACTTTGAAGACGTGTTCAGTGCCATCAAAAAAGACAGTCAGACCATAGGAATGCTGGCAATAGAAAACACCATTGCAGGTAGTTTGCTACATAACAATGAGCTATTACGCCAAAGTGGTGCACAGATTGTTGGCGAGTACAAGCTGCGCATTTCCCATAGTTTTGTCTGCCTGCCCGATGAAGACTGGGCTGATATTACCGAAGTCAACTCCCACCCTATCGCCCTGATGCAATGCCGTGAATTCCTCGGACAGCACCCCAGTATAAAAGTGGTGGAAGGCGAAGATACCGCCCGCAGTGCCGAAATCATCCAAAAAGAAAACCTGAAAGGCCATGCTGCCATCTGCTCCAAAGCAGCCGCAGAGCGTTATGGCATGAAGATTCTGCAGGAAGGTATCGAAACAAACAAGCACAACTTCACCCGCTTCCTTGTGGTAGCCGACCCTTGGCAGGTGGATGAACTGAACCGGCACCGCAGCAAGGATGTCAACAAGGCCAGCATGGTGTTCACACTGCCCCACACCGAAGGAAGCCTTTCTCAAGTATTGTCCATCTTGTCCTTCTACAGAATCAATCTGACCAAAATACAGTCCCTCCCCATCATCGGACGGGAATGGGAGTATCAGTTTTACGTAGATGTCGTGTTCGACAATGTACTGAGATACAAACAATCTATCGCAGCAATCACACCGCTGACCAAAGAACTAAAAATATTAGGAGAATATGAAGATGGAAAATCAAACATCTAAGATAAAGCCAGCCGAACGTCTGGCAAGCGTAAGCGAATACTACTTCTCGAAGAAACTGAAAGAAGTGGCGCAAATGAACGCCGAAGGCAAGGATGTCATCAGTCTGGGCATCGGAAGCCCTGATATGCCACCCTCTGAAAAGACCATCCAAACGCTGTGCGAAGCCGCCTGCAACCCAGATGGACACGGCTACATGCCCTACGTGGGCATCCCCGAACTGCGCCAAGCCTTTGCCCGGTGGTACGAGAAGTGGTACGGCGTAGCATTGAATCCCAACACAGAGATACAACCGCTTATCGGTTCCAAAGAAGGCATCCTGCACGTGACGCTTGCCTTTGTCAACCCCGGCGAACAAGTGCTGGTGCCCAATCCGGGGTATCCCACCTACACCTCATTGAGCAAGATTCTCGGTGCCGAAGTGGTGAACTACAACCTAAAAGAAGAAAACGGCTGGATGCCCGACTTCGACGAGCTGGAACAAATGGACATGAGCCGCGTGAAGCTGATGTGGACCAACTATCCCAACATGCCCACCGGAGCCAACGCCACCCCCGAACTATACCGGAAGTTGGTAGACTTTGCCCGCCGCAAGGACATCGTCATCGTGAACGACAACCCCTACAGCTTCATCCTGAACGAACACCCCATCAGTATCCTCAGCATCCCCGGCGCCAAGGAGTGTTGCATAGAGTTCAACTCCATGAGCAAGAGCCACAACATGCCGGGCTGGCGTATCGGCATGCTTGCCTCTAATGCCGACTTCGTGCAATGGATACTGAAAGTGAAAAGCAACATCGACAGCGGCATGTTCCGCGCCATGCAACTCGCCGCCGCCACTGCACTGGAAGCCGAACACGACTGGTATGACGGCAACAACGCCAACTACCGCAACCGCCGCAGGCTGGCAGGCGAAATCATGCACACCCTGGGATGCACATACGATGAAAACCAGGTAGGCATGTTCCTCTGGGGCAAAATACCCGACACCTGTGCCGATGTGGAGGAGCTGACGGAACGCGTGCTGCACAAGGCGCGTGTATTCATCACCCCGGGATTTATCTTCGGCAGCAACGGCAAGAGATACATCCGCATCTCCCTCTGCTGCAAGGACCAGAAGCTGGCAGAAGCATTGAGCCGCATCAAGGAGATAATGAATTAGCACATAGGATATAGTATATTAAGAATCATACCCTTATGCTTACCTGTATTTTCAAAGGCAGGTAAATGCATTTTCCATATAGGGTAACGATAGTTCCCATATAGGAAAACGGACAGTGAAAAAGAGACATTCATACAACGAACTTTAAAAAACTAATAAACAAAAAATATGGAACTCGAATTAGAACCCATCACCCTTCCCGGCATTGAGGACAAACGCCCCCTCATCATTGCCGGCCCTTGTAGCGCAGAGACAGAAGAACAAGTAATGAGCACTGCCAAACAACTGGCAGACAAAGGCATCAAACTATTCCGTGCCGGCATCTGGAAACCGCGTACCAAACCGGGCGGTTTCGAAGGCGTCGGTGTAGACGGCCTTGCCTGGCTGAAAGAGGTAAAGAAGGAAACCGGCATGTACGTTTCCACCGAAGTAGCCACCGCCAAACATGTATACGAATGCCTAAAGGCTGGAGTTGACCTTCTTTGGGTAGGTGCACGTACCACCGCCAACCCTTTCGCCGTACAAGAAATTGCTGATGCACTGAAAGGCGTCGATATCCCGGTACTGGTAAAGAATCCGGTAAATCCCGACTTGGAGCTCTGGATTGGAGCTCTGGAACGCATCAACAATGCAGGCCTGAAACGCCTAGGTGCCATCCACCGCGGATTCAGCAGCTATGACAAGAAGCTCTACCGTAACTTGCCCCAATGGCATATCCCCATTGAGTTGCGCCGACGCATCCCGAACCTGCCCATCATCTGCGACCCCAGCCATATAGGTGGAAAGCGCGAACTGGTAGCTCCACTCTGCCAGCAAGCTATGGATTTGGGCTTCAACGGACTGATTATCGAAAGTCACTGCAACCCGGATTGTGCCTGGAGCGATGCAGCACAACAAGTAACTCCGGATGTGCTAGATTACATCCTCAACCTGCTCGTCATCCGCAAGGAAACGCAAAGCACTGAAAACCTCAGTGAATTACGTAAGCAGATTGACGAATGTGATAACAATCTCATTCAAGAGCTGGCCAAGCGAATGCGTGTGGCACGAGAAATCGGCACTTACAAAAAGGAACATGATATGACCATCCTACAAACCGGACGCTACAACGAAATCCTTGAGAAACGCGGCTCGCAAGGTGCATTGTGCGGTATGGATGCCGAGTTCATCAAAAAGGTATTTGAGGCGATACACGAAGAGAGTGTGAGGCAACAAATGGAAATTATAAATAAGTAATTATTTAATGTACTAATGTGCCAATGTGCTAATTGGCTGCGCAGTAATGCCGCATGGCAATTAGCACATCAGCACATTAACACATTAGCACATTAAACATCATGAGAATATTAATACTTGGAGCCGGAAAAATGGGCTCTTTCTTTACAGATATATTGAGTTTCCAGCACGAGACGGCTGTGTTCGACGTTAACCCGCACCAACTGCGTTTTGTCTACAACACCTACCGTTTCACTACATTGGAAGAAATCAAGGAATTCGAACCAGAACTAGTCATCAATGCAGCTACGGTGAAATACACACTGGACGCCTTCCGCCAAGTGTTGCCAGTACTGCCTAAGGACTGCATCATCAGTGACATTGCTTCGGTAAAGACCGGATTGAAGAAATTTTACGAAGAAAGCGGTTTCCGATATGTATCGACACACCCCATGTTCGGCCCGACTTTTGCCAGTCTTAGTAATCTGAATACAGAGAATGCCATCATCATCAGCGAAGGTGACCACTTGGGAAAAATTTTCTTTAAAGACCTTTACCAGACAATGAAGCTAAATATCTTTGAATATACATTCGACGAACATGATGAGACTGTAGCCTATTCGCTGTCCATCCCTTTTGTTTCTACCTTCGTATTTTCGGCAGTCATGAAACACCAGGAAGCTCCGGGCACTACATTCAAAAAGCACATGGCTATCGCCAAAGGATTGCTGAGTGAAGACGATTACCTGCTCCAAGAAATTCTCTTCAACCCGCGCACTCCCTCACAAGTGGAGAACATCCGTCTGGAACTGAAGAATCTGCTGGAAATCATCAACAACAAGGATGCGGAAGGCATGAAGAAGTATCTGACCAAAATCAGAGAAAAGATTAAATAGATAAAATGTCCATTGTGAAAACATCAGGTTCCCTCGTCCTCAACGAGGGATTTTTTTTATCTTTGCACTGTTAATAGAACCGCTTTCATGATAGACCAACCCACTATAGACAGAATTCTTGATGCCGCACAAATATACGATGTAGTATCGGACTTCGTTACCCTGCGCAAACGCGGTGTGAATTATGTAGGACTGTGTCCCTTCCACGATGACAAAACCCCTTCCTTCTATGTATCCCCCGCCAAAGGGCTCTGCAAGTGCTTTGCCTGCGGAAAAGGAGGAAATGTAGTGCATTTCATCATGGAACACGAACAGATGTCTTATCCTGAGGCACTGAAATATCTTGCTAAGAAATACGGCATTGAAATCAAAGAACGCGAACTATCCAGTGAGGAGAAGATAGCACAGAGCGAACGGGAAAGCCTCTTCATCGTAAACAACTTTGCCCGCGACTACTTCCAGAACATCCTAAAGAACCACATAGACGGACGGAGTATCGGTATGGCCTATTTCCGCAGCCGCGGCTTCCGCGATGACATCATCGAGAAGTTCCAGTTAGGTTACTGTACCGAGAGCCACGATGCACTCGCTCAAGAAGCCCTAAAGAAAGGATACAAAAAAGACTATCTCGTCAAGACCGGCCTCTGCTACGAAACAGACGACCACCGACTGCGTGACCGCTTCTGGGGGCGGGTCATCTTTCCGGTACACACTCTCTCCGGCAAGGTGGTAGCTTTCGGAGGACGTGTGCTTGCCGGTGCCACCAAAGGCGTCAAGGTAAAGTACGTCAACTCGCCTGAATCGGAAATTTATCATAAAAGCAACGAGCTGTACGGCATATACTTTGCCAAACAAGCCATTATGAAACAAGATCGTTGCTTTCTGGTCGAAGGTTATACAGACGTCATTTCCATGCACCAATCGGGCATAGAGAATGTGGTTGCTTCTTCGGGTACAGCATTGACACCCGGACAAATCCGGATGATTCATCGCTTCACCAACAATATGACAGTACTTTACGACGGTGATGCTGCCGGTATAAAGGCCTCTATCCGAGGTATTGACATGTTGCTAGAAGAAGGCATGAACGTCAAAGTTTGCCTCCTGCCCGACGGGGACGACCCGGACTCCTTTGCTCGCAAACACAATGCGACGGAATTCCAGAATTTCATACAAGAGAATGAAACGGACTTTATCCGCTTTAAAACCAATCTGTTGCTTGAAGATGCAGGAAAAGACCCCATCAAGCGCGCCGAGCTTATAGGAAACCTTGTGCAGAGCATTTCCATCATTCCCGAAGCCATTGTGCGCGATGTCTATATCAAGGAGTGCGCCCAATTACTGCACGTAGAAGACAAACTGCTGGTTTCTGAGGTTGCCAAACGTCGCGAAAAGCAAGCCGAGCAACAAGCTGAGCGAGCAGAACGTGAGCGTCGGTCGGCCAATGCCTCAAGAGCCAATGCAGAAGCAGGCATCAATGGCAGTCAAACAGCCACAGTTGCCCCCCCCGACGCACAGCAAGTTATCGGCTACACGCCCGAATCACTGCCTGCCAGTCTCCCTTCCGAAACACCTCCACCTTTTCTACCCCAGGAAGAATATGTATCCTTCATCCCGCAGGAAGGCAAGGAAGGCCAGGAGTTCTATAAATACGAACGGCTTATTCTGAAGATGGTAGTGCTCTATGGCGAGCGGGTGATGTGCAATGTCACCAATGAAGAGGGGCAGGAAACTCCTATCACTGTAACTGAATATATAGTCAATGATTTAAAAGAAGACGAGCTTGCCTTCCATAATCCGCTTCACCGGCAAATCCTGACAGAGGCTGCCGAACGTATCCACAATGAGGGCTTTACTGCCGAACGGTATTTTGTGGCGCATCCCGACCCCGTCATCAGCAAGCTGAGCGTGGAGCTTATCAGCAACCGCTATCAGTTAAGGAAATCACAGATAGAACAAATGGTGACGGACGAAGAACGCCTTTATGAGCTAATACCACGGTTAATGATTAACTTCAAATATGCCATCGTCTGCGAAGAATTGAAGCATACTCTATTTGCATTGCAAAACCCTACCATAGCCAACGATGAAACTCAATGCAACAGTATCATGGAGCGCTACAACGAATTGAACAAAGTAAAAAGCATCATGGCAAAGCGACTGGGAGACAGAGTCATCCTGAATTTTTAAATTCAATTCGGAGAGTTTTCCATCAAGAATTATGCCTGATTAAATTCATAAATTCCTCGCGGGTCTTCGCTTGGTTGAATGCTCCGGTAAAATCGGATGTAGTGGTAATGGAGTTCTGTTTCTCTACTCCGCGCATCTGCATGCACATGTGTTTAGCCTCCACAACAACCATAACCCCCAGCGGATTCAGCGTCTCCTGAATACATTCTTTTATTTGGAGAGTCATACGTTCCTGCACTTGCAGGCGGTGAGAGAAAATATCCACTACGCGGGCTATCTTGCTCAGTCCGGTAATATAGCCGTTAGGAATATATGCCACATGTGCCTTTCCGTAGAAGGGAAGCATGTGATGTTCGCAAAGTGAGAAGAAATCAATGTCTTTCACAATCACCATCTGACTGTATTCTTCTTGAAACTTGGCTGAACGAAGTACCTCGTGCGGGTCCATATGATACCCTTTCGTCAACGACAACATGGCCTTCGCCACCCGTTCAGGTGTCTTCTGCAAACCTTCACGTCCGGCATCTTCACCCAGCAGAGTAAGGATGCGGTGATAATGTTCCTTCAGTTCATCCAATGAAGGAGATACAATTTCTTCTTTTCCTAACATGATATTCTTTATAAAGGGATATTTATCTGCTCTTTCACAATAGAGACTTCCTTGAATACACCGGTAGCCCGCAACTGACGCATCATGGCATCCGCTTCTTCGATACTGCGGAAATCTCCTGCACGGCACAACCAGCGAGGAGGATTGAAAGAGGTATAAACTGTAAGTTCGGGGAAATGTTCCTTGATGCGGGTAGCTACCGCATAAGCTTCGTTCTTGGCCTGACGGGTATTATTCCCTGCATAAACCTGTATGCGGTAACCCGAACTTTTAATTACTTTCTGCTCATCCGAACCGGCAGGTACATATTCTGAACCTATCAATGCCGCAATGCGCGCATCTTGATGGATAGTCACCCTGCCTTGTCCTGGTACATTACGTTCCAGGCTTTTCACAATATTGTTCTGCGCTACAGAAATCGTTGCAAAAACGAAACATGCAACTAAAAGTAAACCAAGCTTTTTCATAATTGATAATTGATAGTAGATAATTGATAATGAAAAACAAAGGGAATTGATAACTGACAACGGGCACATCCCCATTATCAATTATCAATCCTCCATTATCCATTAATTAAAGGCATCGATGATACCCTTGAAGTCAGAAACCTTCAAGGCAGCACCGCCAATCAGACCGCCGTCAACATCCGGGTTGGCAAACAATTCCTTTGCATTGGAGGGCTTGCAGCTACCACCATAAAGGATAGAGCAGTTGTCAGCGATTTCCTTACCATACTTTTCAGCAATCAATGAACGGATGAAAGCGTGGATTTCCTGTGCTTGTTCTGCAGTAGCAGTCTTACCGGTACCGATAGCCCAAACCGGCTCGTAAGCCAAGATAATCTTAGAGAAATCTTCGGCAGACAAAGAGAATACAGAAGCCAGCTGAGCAGCTACCACTTCATTCTGCTTGTTTGCTTCACGTTCTTCCAATACCTCACCGATACAGAAAATCGGAGTCAGACCGTTAGCCAAAGCCAATTTTACTTTTTCTTCCAGAATAGCAACTGTTTCACCATAGTAAGCACGACGTTCAGAGTGACCCAGAATGACATATTTTGCACCAGTAGAAGCAACCATAGCAGCTGATACTTCGCCGGTATATGCGCCTGACTCCTTGTCTGCACAGTTTTCTGCACCTACACCAATCTTGGCAGCGTCTACCAAAGGAGTAACAGATGCCAGGTGGATAAACGGAGTACAGATGATTACATCACAGTTAGGCTTTTCGTTAGCCAATGTTTCATTCAGTTCTTTTGCAAGAGCAATACCCTCTTGGAGGGTTTTGTTCATTTTCCAGTTTCCTGCAACAATGTTTTTTCTCATTTTTTTTATTATTAAAAGGGTTAATGTATTTACTATTTGACAATTTACTATTTACTATTTGATACTATTGTTGTCTGAGGCGTTGTTTCTCCCGACGCCTTACGACTAAAATATCGACACAAAGCACCATCATCAGAGGAAGGATGAACCACAGCAACACATAGCCTATTGTTTGTAAGTCACTTTCCTGTTTCTGCTTGCCCAATTCCAACTTGTCCAGGCTATCGGTCAGCACATATTCATCAGGCAGCCGGTTGTCACTCCACTTATTCAAAATTGTTCCGTCCTTTACCAACAACAGACCAGGATTTGAACGGATAATGGTCTTCAGCGTAATATCATCTGTCTGGCAGAAAGGGTATTCTGCTCCAGTCTTGTCACGCCACAATTCTATCTCGTCTTCCGGAGATGAAGTCAAGGCATAAAAGCCATAACCATGCTCCACACTGTAATCGTATATTTCATTGATAAGGTCGATGTTACTGTCGTCCGCTCCTTCTATCCGATGGGCAACCAGCAGAAACGTATATCCTTTATCCGACAGTACGCTGTCCGTTATATCTTCCCATGTATCCAGACTCATCATGGAAAAATCATGAATGGGAGGTTCATAACCTTTTTCCTTCAGTATCGTATGTGATTCTACAAACGTCCATGTACTGTCCGGATAGTTGTCCAATGTAAATTCCTGACGCTTTCCTCCTTTTTCCAAAATGAACCGGCTTTCAAACACGCTTGGTTTAGCACCTTCCGGAATTTCCATGCCCTCCTTGATATTCGCTCCAATTCTGTAAGGTCGGAAATCAAGTATCGGCAAATTCTCCAGGCAATAGAAGGACAACGCAAACACAAATAGAAACGTATACATGGAAATCATCCACTCCATCTTCGGAGTAATGAAACGTACCAGTAAATCCTGCCACTTGAATACAGATACTGCCGCCACCAACAAGACTACGTTCTTGCCGAAAGTCTGCCAATTGGTCAATATCCACGCATCACCGAAACATCCGCAGTCAGATACCGGATTCGCCAAAGCCAAATAAAGTGTTAGCGGAGTCATTACAGCCATCAGCAATAACGCCAATGCAGATGCCACCTTCCGGCGTATACCCAAAAACAAGAAAACACCTACACTAAACTCTATGGCAGACAACACTATCCCTACCAGCAAAGGTGCATAAGAAGGAAACCAGGAAATCATGCCGAAAGCCGTCAAGTAATCTTGAATTTTATAGAAGAAGCCCAACGGATCAACGGCTTTCACAAATCCGGAAAATATGAACAAAGCCCCCAACAGAAAACGGCAGAGGTTCACCCAAACTTTCCTGATAATATGTTTCTTGTCAATCTCCAAATTCAATCTTAATTAAACCAAATACAGAATAGTTAATCATATCCATATAATTGGCATCAATACCTTCCGAAACCAAAGTCGCTCCGGACAAGCTTTCAATCTGCTTTGTCCGATAAATCTTCATCAATATCAAATCCGTATACGAACTGATACGCATACTGCGCCAAGCCTCATCATAGTCATGATTTTTGGCAAGCATCAACTCCAAAGAGGTTTTGGCATATTTATCATACAGCACCAATGCCTCTTCATTGGTCATATCGGCAGCCTCGGCATATCCAAGCTCCAACTGTATCAGCCCTACAATTCCGTAGTTGACAATAGCTATGAATTCAGAACGGATGCCTTCATCTACCAAAGTCACTCCTTTCGTTTCAATGCTTCTAATGCGGTTAGCTTTGATGAATATCTGGTCTGTCACAGAAGACGGACGAAGAATGCGCCACGCCGGACCGTAATCATGAAGTTTTTTGGAGAACAAGTCACGGCAAACCGCAATGACATGTTCAAACTGTTGCTTGGTATCTTTCATTTCCTTGCTTGTTTATGCTGGAATACAGCCTATTTTCACAGTGCGCTGCAAAGATAGGAATAATTAAAGAAAAAGAAAAAGAGGGCACTCTAAAATCTATTAAAGTACCCTCTTCTATAGAGATTGTTTACGTTTTTATGAGCAGCGTAATACTTGTCCCGGTCTCAGGATTGTTTTACGCGTAATTCTGTTCAGTTTGCAAAGCTTGTCGATGGAGGTTCCCTGACGTGCTGCAATCCGTCCCAATGTGTCTCCCTTCTTTACCTTATAGAACAGACCTTCACCCGATGCCATGCTACGCGCCGTACCGGAAGAGCCTTTTGTCTTATGGAAAGTATAGGAATCAGCTACGATATCCTGCTTTTCAAAATCAAACATAAGCGCAGGATTGATGGGAATACCCAAGAAACGGGTTTCAAAGTGAAGGTGTGAACCGGTAGAACGTCCGGTATTTCCTCCCAATGCAATTGGCTCGCCGGCTTTTACCAACTGGTTTGTATCAACCAATTGTTTAGACAAGTGTCCGTAAACGGTTTCCAAGCCATTGTCGTGACGAATAACGACGTATTTGCCGTATCCACGACGACCTTGATTCTTGACAACGCGCACTTTTCCATCAAAAGCCGCACGGATTGTATCGCCTACATACACCTTGATATCCAAACCATAATGAGCTCTTCTTCTCCGGGGACGGTAACCGAATACATCCGTGATACGGGTATTGGGAGTAGGCATACAGAAACCGGTCAAATCAAATGTATAGCTCTCAGGCACAATCGCATTGCCATAGGCTTGTACGAATTCGTTGTTCCAGTTGGGATACAAATCCAAACCCGGATACAATGATTGTTCTGCACGTATCTGTTTTTGCAAAGCCAGTGAATCAACACTCTTAAGTTTTCTGTCGATGGGGGCCTGGCGGGCAATCAGGTCTTGCGAGAAAGAATTCAAGCTAACCATTGCCGTCGCAGCCAATAAAGCAGTTTTTATCCAATTAAAATTCATCCGTTTCGTCATTCATTTTGATATCCGTTGCAAGCATCTCGGCAAATCAAACACCACCTGTTCTATGCGAATATCCAGATTGATTTTCAAAAATTCTCCCAAAGGTAACATTTCTCTCTGAAAAACGACATCAGTCATTAACTATTTTTTCGAAGAGGAGGAAACTGTAAAGCTCGCAAAGATGTCTTAATCCCCTATAGATAGGAGATTTACAAGCAAACATGTTTTACAACATAAAATGCAATAAAAGTGCATGTTTAACCGTTTTTTCAGCTAATGGCAGCCCAATTAACGTTCGTTTTTCTCAACGCTTTCAGTTGTCGCCACAAGACCTCGTTCTCAGGCAACATGCCATGTGGATCTGCATCCACCACCGTTTGCGCTACTTCACGGACATATTGCAGCAGTTGTCCGTCACGGGCTATATCGGCAATCTTCAGATCGAAAGCAATGCCGCTCTGCTGTGTCCCTTCCAAATCTCCAGGACCACGTAGTTTCAAGTCTGCTTCCGCTATTTCAAAGCCGTCATTAGTCCGCACCATTATCTCCAAACGCTTCCTTGTATCCTCCGCCAACTTGTAGCCGGTAACCAGAATACAATAGGACTGGTCAGCTCCACGTCCTACACGTCCCCGAAGCTGATGAAGCTGGGACAGCCCGAAACGCTCGGCGTTCTCAATCACCATCACCGAAGCATTGGGCACATTTACACCTACCTCAATCACGGTGGTAGCCACCATTATCTGTGCCTCGCCGGATACGAACAATTGCATCTGAGCATCCTTTTCAGCAGGTTTCATCTTTCCATGTACCTTGCAAACCCTACACTCGGGAAACTCTTCACAAACATGCAGATACCCTTCTTCAAGGTTCTTTAAGTCAATCTTTTCGCTTTCCTTAATCAGCGGGTAGACAATATAGACCTGCCGGCCTTCGGCAATCTGCTTGTGCATGGACTGATACAAGCTTATCCGACGGCTATCAAACTGATGAAGAGTGACAATCGGTTTACGTCCTGGAGGCAATTCATCGATGACAGACACATCCAGGTCGCCATAAAGCGTCATTGCCAATGTGCGGGGAATCGGGGTTGCCGTCATCACCAATACATGGGGAGGTTGTACATTCTTTGTCCACAAGCGTGCCCGTTGGGCCACACCGAAACGATGCTGCTCGTCAATCACAACCAAACCGAGCGAAGCAAAATTCACCGTATCTTCAATGACGGCATGGGTACCTATCAGTATATGTATGTCTCCCGTCAACAAACCGGCAAGGATAGCTTCGCGCCGCTTGCCCTTAACAGAACCGGTCAACAGTTCCACACGTACCTCCATTCCATACAGCAGCTCACGGATGGTTTCATAGTGCTGGTTTGCCAAAATCTCGGTAGGTGCCATCATGCATGCCTGAAAACCATTATCGAGCGCCATCAACATACTCATCAGTGCAACAAGCGTCTTTCCACTTCCCACATCCCCTTGCAGCAAGCGGTTCATCTGCTTTCCTGAGCCTACATCCTTACGGATTTCCTTCAATACCCGCTTCTGTGCATTGGTCAGTTCAAAAGGAAGATTACGGGAGTAGAAAGTATTAAACACTTCGCCCACCCTTTCAAAAATATAACCGCGATATTTCCGCTGACGGTCTTTTGCATACCTCAGGATATTCAACTGTACGTAAAAGAGCTCCTCAAACTTCAGGCGATACTGTGCCTTACGCAATAAATCCGGATTAGCGGGAAAGTGTATATTGACCAAAGCTTCCGTCAACGGCATCAGATGATGCTCGGCAAGTATAGCGGGAGAAAGGGTCTCGGGCAACGGCTCACGCAACTGCTGCACCACCGTATTCATCATCTTCTCGATGGCATGCGAATTGAGAGAACTCCGTTTCATCTTTTCAGTCGTATTATAATAAGGTTGTAACCCCATGGACGACAATTTCAAATCCGAAGCAGAGTCTATATCCGGATGAGCCATATTTATTCTACCATTGAAGAAGGTCGGTTTTCCGAACACAATATATTCCTGATGCACTTTATACTTCCCTACCAAATATTTGATGCCCTGGAACCAAACCAGGTCCACCACCCCCGTACCGTCCGAGAAATGAGCAATCAACCTGCGCTGGCGCCCTTCTCCAGCCGTCTCAAAACTTAGTATTTCACCTTTCAGCTGAATATAGGGCATCGTCCCATCGATCTCCTGAATATAATAAATCCGACTGCGGTCTACATATTTATATGGAAAGTAATATAGCAAATCGTGCAAGGAGTAAATGCCCAATTCCTTATTGAGCACCGAAGCACGCTGCGGCCCGACGCCCGACAAATATTTTATGTCACGCGTGGCTAAATCGAACATGAACCTATCAGAGCTGTGGCTATTTTTAAATCAAAAGGAGTGGTTATTTTAATGTTTTCCCGATTTCCCGGCGTCAAAAAGACAGATACGCCCAATGCCTCCACCACAGAAGCATCATCGGTAAAATGGGGTGTATAGGGCTGCTCGTATGCCGCTTTCAGCAGTTTCGCATCAAAAACCTGGGGAGTCTGCACCAATCTATAATCATCCCTGCCGACAGTCACACTGCCTTCCCCTTCCATACGGCGAACGGTCTCCACCACACCGATTACCGGAATTACGGCCTTTTTTTCGGCCGCCAAGTCATAACAGCGTGCAATCACTTCCCGGGCCACGAACGGACGCACCCCATCGTGCACACCGACCAAAGCTGGTGTCTTGACCAAAGCCAAACCGTTCTTTACAGAGTGGAACCGCGTCTCCCCTCCATCTGCAATGGCATGCGGCAATGAAAAACGGTACTCCCTGCACAGCAGCCTCCAGTAATCCTGCTGGCTGTGGGGAAGCACCAATATTATCCGTATCTCAGCATTGTAGTCATAAAACGCCTCCAGAGTGCGCATCAAAACAGGTTTCCCCCCTATCGGGAGAAACTGTTTGGGGAGTTCGGTCCCCATGCGCAAGCCCTTACCACCGGCAACAATCAGAGCATACTGAACCATTTATGATTTATGATTTATGATTTATGATTTAAAATCATAAATCCGTTACACACATGGCTTCTTTCAGTTCCTGCACCTTCTCTTTGCCTTGCAACAGCTCCACTACGGCCAATGCAAACTCCATGGCAGCGCCCGGTCCTTTACCAGTGATGATATTGCCGTCTCTTTCTACCGGAGCACCCGTACATTCGGCACCTTCCAAATACTGTTCAAAGCCGGGATAGCAAGTAGCCTTCTTGCCTTTCAGCAATCCCAGCTTACCCAATACCATAGGAGCCGCACAAATAGCAGCAATCGGTTTCTGCTCTTGGGCAAAACGCAGTACCAGATTACGCAGTTCTCCACACTTCTCCAAAGTGGACGCACCCGGCATACCGCCAGGCAATAATACAAGCTCTGCATCAAAGAAGTCGCAGTTCACTACATTCTTATCGCACAAGACCGGAACATCGTGTGCTCCCGTCACTATTTCATCAGGGGTTACCGTCACCATTTCTACGTTCAGTCCGGCGCGTCTCATCACATCCACAGAAGTAAAAGCTTCTATTTCTTCAAATCCGTCGGCAAAAAAAACATAAACTGTACCCATAATTGTTCCTCCTCTTATTTTAGATTAAAATAATACGTTATTGTTCCCGTCTGATTGTTCAAGCCGCTTACCGCATTGAAACGGGCTTTCTTGGCAGCATCCTCTGCCGCTTTCCGCAATGCGGGATTGACGGTATTGGTCTGGCGGTTGATGCTGGTTGCTATCACATGTCCGGCAGGGTTCACTGTGATGGTCACCACAACCCTACCTTCATCCTGCACATTATATACCGGCCGCGGCAATCCGCCCTCACCAAGAGAACGTCCGCCCAAATTAAACGAGCCGTAGCCTCCCGTACCCGAAGTGGCTCCGGACGGAGCATTTCCCGTAGGACTTCCTTGAATACCTTCGCCTTCCGTATCGCCTTTACTACCCATTTGGGCACCTTTGCCAAAAGCGCCAGCTACCCGTTTACGGGCAGCTTCCTCGGCTTCCTTACGTTCCCGTTCGGCTTTTGCCGCTGCCAGTTTGCGGGCCTCCTCCGCTTTTTCGGCTTCCGTCTTTTCCGGTTTCTTCACCTCCTCCTTTTTCTTGGGTTCGGCTTTGGGCTTTATGGCAACGGTTTCTTCAGTTTCCTGCGTAATGATGTCCTGCTCCACCGTTTCCTGCACCTGAGGAGCGGTTTCCTCCGGCATGACATCCACCTTTACTAAAGAAGGGTCGGCAGCGCCCAGTGCATCGGGCACCTCTCCCAGCATAACGGGTACACCGCCTTCTTCCGAGGGTTCCGGCGGTGTGAATCCTACCAGTATCAGAAGGGCAATAATGGCAACATGCACCACAAGTGCACCTGCCATACCTATATATTTTCCTTTCTTCTTCCGATTCACCATTGCATTTACAATTTAGCCATGTACAATGTACGATTTAGTTTTCCGGTGGTCGTGTAGCCAGCACCATCTTGAATTTATTCTCGTTTGCAATGTTCAGCACCTTCACGATTTCCCGGTAAGGCACTGTTTCGTCAGCATACAAAGCTATATACATTTCAGGCTCCCTCTCCGCACACGATTGTAGGAAAGGAGTCAATTCTTCAAGCGTCAGAGACAGTTCCTTGTCATTGCCAAAAGCAGCATAATAATTCAGATTCTTATCTATGATGACTCTTGTCAAAGGCTTTGCAGAAGTCTGTTGCTTTCCCTGCGGCAGCAGTACCTTGATAGCATTGGGCGATACCATGGTAGATGTTATCATAAAGAAAATCAGCAGCAGGAAAATCAGGTCCGTCATGGACGCCATACTGAAATTGGGTGATATTTTAGCTCTACGTTTTAACACGCCTTTAAGTTTTAATTCTTAATTCTTTAATTAATCATTTCGCCGGTTCGTTCAACAAATCCATGAATGCCATTGTCTTGGCTTCCATCTTGTTGACCACGCCATCTATCAATGTCACCAGGTAATTGTAGGCAAACATAGCTATGATACCGACTATCAAACCGCCCACCGTAGTAATCATCGCCTCATAAATACCACCGGAAAGCAACGTTATATCAATATTATTTCCGGCATTTGCCATTTGCCAAAATGCACGTACCATACCCGTCACCGTGCCAAGGAAGCCTAGCATAGGAGCGCCACCGGAAATCGTGGCCATAATCGTCATTCCCTTCTCCAGTTTGGCAACCTCAATATTACCCACATTCTCGATGGCAGCCTGCACATCGTTCACCGGGCGTCCCAAACGGCTGATACCCTTTTCAATCATACGGGCCGAGGGAGTATCCACACTGCGACAATAAGCAATGGCAGCTTTCAATTCCCCACCCAAAATATAATCCTTTATTTTATCCATGAACTGAGGGTCTTCTTTCCCCGCCTTCCGGATAACATAATTACGTTCAAACAAGATGTAGAAACAAAGTACGGACATCAAACCCAAGACAATCATAATCCAGCCACCTTTGATGGCCATGCTCCATAAATTCATTTCGTCGGAAGCGTTTACTTGTGTCAGTACCGGATTGGCACCTGCAATAGAGTCAGTCAGTGCCGGAGCCACTTGGGCCAATAACAACATTACATTCATCAGCGAAGACAGTTTTTATATTCCTTGACCGTACGCTCCAATCCCAGATACAGCGCGTCACTAATCAGCGCATGCCCGATGGACACCTCGTCCAGCCACGGAATGTTTTGATAAAAATAATTCAGATTCACCAGGCTCAGGTCATGTCCGGCATTCAGCCCCAGGCCTAAGCTGCGGGCCACCTTGGCAGCCTCGACAAAAGGAGCTACAGCCGCTTCCCGTCCTTTGGGATAAGCCGTAGCATAAGGTTCCGTATATAGCTCCACGCGGTCGGCACCGGCTTTGGCAGCATATTCTATCATTTCGGCATCGGTGGAAACAAATACGGAAGTACGGATACCAGCATTGTTGAACTCATCCAACACTTCGTTCAAGAAGTCAAAATGGGTCTTGGTATCCCAGCCTGCGTTTGAAGTCAGCTGTGTAGGGCTGTCGGGCACCAAAGTTACCTGATGCGGTTTCACCTTCAAGACCAAATCCATAAATTCGGGTGCAGGATACCCCTCGATATTGAACTCTGTCCGCAGCAACGGCCGCAAATCATATACATCCTTACGGCGGATATGCCTCTCGTCAGGACGGGGATGCACCGTAATGCCATCAGCACCAAAGTCTTCACAATCCAGCGCTACCTTCACAACATTCGGGACATCACCTCCACGGGCATTGCGCAGCGTTGCCACCTTATTTATATTAACGCTTAATCTAGTCATAATTCGGTTTATAGTTTGGGACAAAAGTACAAATAATAGTTATATATTGGCAGCATTCTGAGAAAAAAATAGCATCTTTGCACTTCAATCCAACAGAATTGATTATGAAATTTGCCATATTCGGAAATACCTACCAAGCAAAGAAATCCTCGCATGCAGAAAACCTCTTCCGGTTGCTCGGACAGCATCATGCACAGCTCTGCATCTGCCGGGAATTTCATCACTTCCTGACTGCCGATTTACATCTAAACATACCTGACGCCGAATTGTTTGACGGAGATGATTTCTGTGCCGACATGATTATCAGCATCGGTGGCGACGGCACTTTCCTGAAAGCAGCCAGCCGTGTAGGAAAGAAGAATATCCCCATACTGGGCATCAATACCGGCCGGCTGGGTTTCCTTGCCGACATCTCACCGGAAGAGATGGAAGAGACCTTCGATGAAATCTACAACAATCACTATAAGGTAGAAGAGCGTAGTGTACTGCAACTGAGGTGCGACGATGAACGCTTGATGCAATCCCCTTACGCCCTCAATGAGATAGCTGTATTGAAGCGGGACAGTTCGTCCATGATCAGTATCCACGCCGCCATCAATGGCGCTCCGTTGACCACCTATCAAGCTGACGGCCTGGTTGTCTCCACACCTACCGGTTCCACCGCCTACTCACTCAGCGTCGGTGGCCCGGTCATCGTGCCTCACAGTAAAACCATCGCCATCACCCCTGTGGCTCCACACAGCCTCAACGTCCGTCCCATCGTTATTTGTGACGACTGGGAAATTACACTTGATGTGGAAAGCCGCAGCCATAACTTCTTGGTTGCCATCGACGGCCGTAGCGAGTCCTGCAAAGAAACGACCCGGTTGCACATCTCACGTGCCGACTATAGCATAAAGGTAGTCAAGCGGTACAACCACATCTTTTTTGATACGCTTCGTAATAAACTGATGTGGGGGGCAGATATCAGATAAGCCTATATCACTTCCCAAAATTCTTATTCGTATCCACTGCGAAATGAGCGCAATGATATTCCGGCAATTTGTCGCATTTTATTAAGGACGAAACAAAAAATTTATAACAGCCTGATTATCAACATTATTAAACACAATGCATTCAATATACTACTGAACCTTATTCAATATACGACTGAATGGCATTCACTATACGACAGAATTAGGTTCAGAATACGACTCTATTCAGGCCCACACTATTTGTAAACAATACAGATTATTATTCAGCCCTTGTTTCGGCTGGGAATAGATGAAAACGACATACCGAAATGAGATACCTACCACCTGTAGCCGATAACTGATTCAACACGCGACAGAAGAATAAAACAAGTCCAGACGTAGAAGCAATAAGAATGTATATTTTCAACCAAAAGCTTTTAAATAAATAATAAAAACGCCACCTTTGCAGTCTATTCTTGCATAATCTATGTAAAATAACACTTTGTCAAACAAAGGAAATGCCATTTAGAATGGCGTCTATAACCTTAAATATAAGATGAATTAATATGCAGAAGGAAAATGATACTCTATTGGTAGCCAAATTGAGAGAAGGCAATAAATTTGCCTTTGAAGCGCTGTACGAAAAATATAGTGCAAAGCTGTATAACACCATTATTCTTCTTGTATATGATAAGTCATTAGCCAAAGACATCACCCAAAGCAGCTTCATGGCGATATGGGAAAAACGCAGCAATCTGGATACAGCGAAGAGCTTTCCGGCATATCTATGCACCATTGCACGCAACATGGTATATAAAGAAACCGAACGCATGCTACTGCACAACAAATTTGTAGAAAACAAATTGAAAACAGAAGAAGCAGCTATCGAAGGAGATACCGTGGATATGGACATCTCCATCATTGAAAAACAGATAGAACAACTACTGCAAGGCTTACCGGAAATTTCACGAAAGGTTTTTCAGCTGAAGAGAGCAGGAGAACTGTCCAATAAGGAAATCGCATCCCAGTTAGATTTGACGGAACGTGCTGTAGAGGCTCATTTCTACCGTACTATGAAACTACTGAAAGAAGAACTACGTAAATTCATCATGTTATTTCTCTCCTTTTACTTTCTAAACAATTGTTAAAATTCAAAATTCTGTGAGTGTTTTGACAGACTTGCGGATATATATTACAGAACATGGATAAAAAAGACAGTCATATTGAACTATTGGATCGTTTTTTTCGTGGACTGACCAGCCCTGAAGAAGATGTGCAGTTAAAATCATGGATTAAGCAACCGGATTTTCAACAGAAATTTTCCGTATACTATCAGCAATGCTGGGCACTGGCTCCGGACACGATGGACAAAGCCGTACAAAATGAAATGTTCACCGAACTTTTAAGCCAGATAGACGCAAGTTCCACCACGGAAACGAAGGTCCTGAAAACAAGGAACCGTTTCCTGCGTCAGATTGGGCGCTATGCTGCAGTTGCCTGCATCATATTGGCAGTGGGAAGCGGAGCCTATTATGCAGGAGTCAAACGACCGGCCGATGACGCCAATACAGAAGTCACCATGTCCGTATCCAACGGGCAGAAGGCCGACATCATTTTGGCTGACGGCACAAAGGTCTACATCAATTCCGATTCAAGAATTGTATATGACAACACTTACAACAAGAAAACACGTATGGTCTCCCTGGAAGGAGAGGCTTATTTTGAAGTTGCAAAGGACAAGGAAAAGCCTTTCATCGTGAAAGCAAATGGCATCAATGTACAAGCACTAGGTACAAGCTTCAATATACGTGCACATAAAGACGATAAATCAGTAGCTGTAATCCTGATAAGTGGAAAGGTTAAAGTAGACGACGGCAGACACGAGGCATATATGAAGCCAAACGAAAGGCTCGTTTGTAACCTGACCAATGGACAGTTCGAAAAAAGCGAGCTTCATCCTAATGCAAGTTATTTGCTATGGAGAAGCAATGAACTAGCGTTCTACGGTGAATCTTTTGAAGAAATTTGTACCATGCTTACTCGAATGTATAATTGCAAATTTATATTCAAAAACGAGAAAGTAAAACAATATACTTATCACGGCATCATTAAGAATAGCAGTTTGAATAATGTATTAGAATACATCAGCCAAGCTGGCGGCATTAATTACAAAATAAAATCTGATAATACGATCGTAATATATTAGTAGTGTTTAATAAACTCTTTATGTTAACTTAAAAAGGAAAATATGGAATAGATTTTATAAACTTTTTACTTCACCAAACACAACTGCCAGCTTTCGGCAGCAAAATAAAATTCTAGTTTAAACATTCACGAGAAATTCGTCATAAGTTACTCTAATATCTTATTAGAGCAGGTCTTTGGTACGCCTTTCTCAAAATAAAAAACAATTAATCTAATATTATTAGACATGAGACAAAACAAAATGATTATGCGGTCTTTAGTACTGCTGGGTGCACTGTTTTTCTGGGGAAACAGCTTCGCCCAAATCAGTTTATCTGTAAACAAGCAGACCATCAAGCAGATTATACCGCAAATTGAAAAAGCTAGCGGTTATAACGTATTCTACACAGACAAACTTCCCAATCTTGAAACAAAAAAGGATTTAAATGTATCAAATGCTTCACTTGAGACCGTATTGAAAGAATTATTTAAAGGAACGAAAATCTCCTTTGAAATAAAAGCAAACAAGCAGATTTTGCTGTTCCAGCAAACCAACAAATCTGTAGGTGCTAAAAAGAAAGTAACCGGTAGAATCGTAGACGAAAATGATGAGCCGCTTATCGGAGCTTCCGTTATTATCAAAGGCTCTACACAAGGAACAATAACCAACATTGACGGTGAATATACATTGGAAGATGTGCCGGAGAAAGCTACTCTAACCGTTTCTTACGTAGGCTATATACCGGCATCTGTTGCTGTCAACGGTAAAAGCGCAATCAATGTAGTGCTGCAAGAAGATTCAAAGACTTTGGAAGAAGTAGTTGTTATCGGTTATGGTACCGTAAAAAAGAAAGACTTGACCGGTGCAGTAGGTTCTGTGGGAGGTGCAGAAGTAGCCGCCCGTAAAACAACTTCCCTTTCCACCGCTTTACAAGGAACCATCCCTGGGTTAATGGTAACCCGTAACAATAATGCGCCTGGTGCAAATGCAGACAAGATATATGTACGTGGTATCACAACCATCGGGAATTCAGATCCTTTGGTTATCGTTGATGGAGTACCTGGTGACATCAATTCAGTAAATGCCAACGACGTTGAGAGCATTTCTGTATTGAAAGATGCTGCTTCCGCTGCTATTTATGGTTCTCGTGCCGCTGCTGGCGTTATTCTTGTCACCACCAAAAGAGCCAGTGACAAGGAACTGTCATTGACCTATAACGGTGAATTCGGTTGGGAAATACCTACCGCAGAGCCTGAGGTTGTAGGCGTGCAACGTTTTCTGGAAATGGCTAATGAATTACGATATACAGATAATCCGGACGGTGGCAAATACCAAGCCTATTCAGAAGATCAAGTTAATAACTGGGTGAAAAACAATGCAACCAATCCCAACCAGTATCCTATAACCGACTGGCAAGATCTGATTCTTGAGAAGTCCGCAACCCGTCAAAGTCACAGTATCCACCTTTCAGGCGGCAGCAAGGTCGTTAAGACCAAAGCATCCTTAGCGTATGATGAAGTAGGCGGTCTGTACGGTGACCGTTATTTCCAACGCTATACATTACGTGTAAACAATGACTTCAACATTACCCAAAAGTTAAGTGCTACATTGGACTTCAATGTTAAGCGCACTAAACACCACATGCCGCAATTCACTCCATTCGGAATGATGCGCTACATGCCTGCTATTTATGCAGGAGTATGGGATGACGGCCGTATAGCTGAAGGCAAATCAGGAGCCAACCCTTATGGATTGATGAAATTGGGTGGTACAACAAAAAAATGGTACACAGCATTGGGCGGTAAAGCATCTATTGATTTCAAGCCTTTTGACGGATTTAAAATTTCAGCAATCGTTGCTCCTCGCTTTAATTACGACAAGTTCAAAACATTCAAGAAAGCAGCCAGCTATACATTGGCAGATGATCCCAATACAATAGGGGGATACTTAGACAACAGCGGACTATACAACACAACCAAACTCTCAGAAACCCGCAATGACAGCTACAATGTCACTACACAATTAATAGCAAACTATGCAAAGAAGTTTGCCGGAAAACATGACATCAACCTTATGGCAGGTTACGAAAACTATTACGAATATATTGAAGAATTAGGTGCTGACAGAGACGGCTACGTTCTCACGAACTTTCCATACCTCAATAATGGACCTAAAGATTTAATTGGCAACTCTGGAAAAGGAAAAGAGTACGCTTATCGTTCCTACTTCGGACGTGTCATGTACAGCTATGCCGACAGATATTTATTCCAGGCCAATATACGTCATGACGGCTCATCACGTTTTGCAAAGAAACACAGATGGGGGACATTCCCTTCCTTCTCTGCCGGTTGGGTACTCAGCGAAGAAAATTTCATGAAGAATCTTAATTGGGACTGGCTGTCATTCTTGAAGATTAGAGCTACATGGGGAGCATTGGGTAATGAACGTATTGGCGATTTCCCATATATGTCAACCATTGCATTTGGGAACACTATTTTCTATCAAAACAACGGTATTTATTTTGACCAAACTGCATCCCAACAGAAATATGCCATTGAAAATGTAACATGGGAGAAAACTGAATCTACAGACATTGGCTTAGACATTTCTTTCTTGAACAACCGCTTACGTGTGAACGGTGACTATTACTGGAAAAATACTAAAGACATGCTATTAGCAATGGCTATCCCTGATTTTCTAGGATTCTCTGACCCAGACGTCAATGCCGGCAAAATGTCAACCAAAGGTTATGAATTGAATGTCAGTTGGAATGACCACATCGGTGACTTCAGCTACGGAATAGCCATTAACTTCTCTGACTTCACCTCCAAAATGGGGGATTTACAAGGAACCCAATTCCTCGGTGACAAAGTTAAAATGGAAGGCAGTGAATTCAATGAGTGGTATGGCTATGTTAGCGATGGTCTTTTCCTGACAGAAGAAGACTTAAAGAATTCTCCCAAAATCAATGATAAGAACACTCAATTGGGCGATATTAAATACAAAGACATATCTGGTCCTGACGGTGTACCCGACGGAAAGATTTCTCCTGAATATGACCGAGTATTACTAGGCAGCTCATTACCCCATTTCCTATATGGTGGTAATATCAATTTGGGGTACAAAAATTTTGACCTTTCATTGGCATTCCAAGGTGTCGGAAAACAAAATGCACGCTTGGCAAGAGAAATGGTAGAACCATTCCGTAACAATTACGGGAATTTCCCCGCCATCATTGATGGAAACTATTGGAGTCCTTATAATACGGACGAACAAAACGCAGTTGCCAAATATCCTCGTCTAACCCATGTAAACAAAAGTTCCAACTATGCCATGTCAGATTATTGGCTGTTCAACGGAGGTTACTTCCGTCTCAAAAATATAACTTTAGGCTATACATTCCCTAAAGAATGGATGAACGCAATAGGCATCAAAGGTGCACGCATTTATGCCAGTGCTTCCGATCTATTCTGTTTGAGCAAATATCCGAAAGGATGGGACCCTGAAATGGGAGTAAGTGAATATCCTATCACAACATCTATATTGTTAGGCGTATCTGTTAACTTTTAAAAGAAAGAAAAAAAATGAAACATAAATTTATAATATTAGCTTTAGGACTTGGATTTTTAGCAAGTTCCTGCAATGACTTGGACTTAGTTCCATTGTCTGAGGCCTCCACTGAAAACTGGTATTCTTCAGAAGAAGAACTATTGATGGCTGCCAATGAATTCTATAAAATAGGATATTGGAATAAAATGAACCAGGGACTTCTGGAACAAGCCACCGACAACTTCACCTATAGAAATGTGAATCGTTGCAACCTCCTAGACGGTACAGTAAATGGTGATGGTGGAACAGAGAACTGGTATCCAGTAGAGCAATGGCAATCAAACTATAAATGTATAACAATGGCCAATACATTTCTTGAAAAGTCTGAGCGCGCCGAAAAGGCTGGTGTCTCTGAAAAAATATTGAATCAATACAGAGGAGAAGCTTACTTTACAAGAGCTTGTAAATATGCAGTACTCGTTTCTTTCTTTGGTGATGTTGTCTGGCTAGATAAGAATATTTACATTGAAGAAGCCTTCCAAAAAGGACGTACTCCAAAAGAAGAGATTATACCTTTAATTTACCAAGACTTCGACAAAGCAATTTCTATGTTACCAGTATCTTATACCGGTAACTCGACACAACGTTTCACAAAAGGTGCTGCGCTAGCCATGAAAGCACGTTTTGCCCTTTACATGGGTGATTGGGAACTTGCGGCCGAATCAGCTAAAGCGTGTATGAATTTGCAAGCTTATCAATTACATCCCGACTTCAGCGACTTATTCTTGATGAATACCAAAAATTCTATAGAAAGCATTCTTGTATTCCCACGTTCCGTGCAATACAACATTCTATACGATGCTACTGCCACAAAAAATGAGCTACCTAGAAATGCTGGAGGATACGGTTCGTATGCACCCTCTTGGGACTTGTTGGCTTCGTTCCTCTGTACAGATGGGTTGCCCATTGACGAGTCACCTCTTTTTGATCCCCACAATCCTTTCAAGAACCGTGACCCCCGTTGTACTGCCACCATTGTAGAATTTGGAACCCGCCATTGTAGCTTTGACTTTGATCCTCATCCCGATGCATTAAAAGTAATGAACTACAAAACCGGTAAAATGGTAACCAACCAAGATACCCGTGCCAATGCACAATACACCTCATTCAATGCATTGCTATGGAAAAAAGGTATTGACGATTCTTGGGTAGATAACAAACAAAAAGTGGAAAGTGACTATATTGAAATACGTTACGCAGAAGTATTGTTGACTTATGCAGAAGCCATGATTGAACTGAACAAGATTGACGAATCTGTATTAGAAGCCATCAATAGTGTACGTGCCAGAGCATACGGAGTGAAATCTTCTGAAACAGACAAATATCCGGCAGTAACAGCACGTGACCAAAAGTCCTTACGCCAGACAGTCAGACTGGAACGTCGCGTAGAGTTTGCTAAAGAAGGACTCCGCTACATGGACCTCATTCGTTGGAAATTGGCAACCAAAGCTCTGAACACCAAGAACTACGGCATTCTATATCCTGCTGACATATTAAGAGACAAAGTTACATCAAAAGGACTGTGGTTCTGGCCTACTACACCACAGATAGATGAAGATGGAATCGCAGACTTCTCTGCTATGGAAAAAGAAGGCTTAATCCAAGTACTTTCCCAGCGCAAATGGGACGAACGGCAGTATTTATGGCCAATCCCCACATCTGAAATCATTATTAATGAAAACATGAAACAGAATCCAGGGTATTAACGGTTAGACATTATAGGTAAAAAGATTGTGAATAAAAGGATAAACAAACTGTAATGAAAGGACTGCCCCTGCAAATTAGAAATCCAGGGCAGCCCTTTTATACCGTTTCCACAACAAAATAAAGAACCGCATATTTATGAGAAGAATTATATTGATTTTAAGTCTACTGTTCTGTAGCCAGCTTATCACAGCCTCCAATCTATTGATAGAAGCAGAAAGCTTTGACCAAAAAGGAGGATGGGTAGTAGACCAGCAATTCATGGATCTTATGGGGTCACCCTATCTAATGGCTCATGGAATGGGAGTCCCGGTTGAGGATGCTTCCACTACCATATCTTTTCCCGAGAGCGGTACATATTATGTATATGTACGTACCTATAACTGGACTTCTCCCTGGTATGATGGCAAAGGAGCAGGAAAGTTCACTCTAAAAATCGGTAATAAAAAGCTGCCTATAGTTTTAGGTGATGAAGGCAACCAATGGATGTGGCAACCCGCCGGAAAAATTTCAGTAAAGGCTGGGAATAGTAATCTAACATTAAAAGACTTGACCGGTTTCAATGGCCGTTGCGATGCTATTTATTTTACAACAGAAAAAGAGCAACTACCTCCTAACGAAACTGTACAACTGACAAATTTCCGTAAAAAAATGCTGGATATTCCAGCCGAACCGGAGCAATACTCCTATGATGTGATTGTAACTGGTGGCGGTATAGCCGGTATGTGTGCAGCCGCAGCCGCTTCCAGATTGGGATGCAAAGTGGCATTAATCAACGACCGCCCAGTACTTGGCGGCAATAATAGCTCTGAAGTCAGGGTTCACTTAGGGGGCAATATCGGAGTAGGCCCCAATTCCGGACTGGGACGTATGATAAGAGAATTCGGACATTCTAAAGAAGGAAATGCCAAACCTGCCGCAAACTATGAAGATGAAAAGAAGGAGCTTTTTATCGCCAATGAAAAGAATATCACCCTTTATGCCAACTACCGCGCCATATCTGTAAAGACCGATGGCAACAGAATAGAATCTGTCATCATCAAGCATATAGAGAATGGAAAAGAAGTGGAACTGAAAGCACCATTGTTCTCCGACTGTACCGGAGACGGCACCATCGGGTATCTGGCCGGTGCAGACTACAACATGGGACGCGAATCCCGTACCGAATACGGAGAAGAGCTGGCACCGATTCAACCGGACAAAATGACAATGGGTTCATCCGTACAATGGTACTCTGCAGACAAAGGTAAACCTACCCGTTTCCCTATTTTCTCGTACGGTCTGCAATTCAATGAAAAGAATTGCGAAAAAGTGACGATGGGTGAATGGAAATGGGAAACCGGCATGAACTTCAATCAAATCGACGACTTCGAACGTATACGTGATTATGGCTTAATGGTCATCTATTCTAACTGGAGTTTTCTGAAAAATGAATTAAAGGACAACAAGAAATATAAGAACCGCGCATTGGACTGGGTAGCCTATATTGCCGGGAAACGCGAATCACGCCGATTGTTGGGCGATTATATTCTAAAGCAAGATGATATAGACAAAAATGTCTATCACGAAGATGCCTCCTTCGTCACAACCTGGAGCATCGACCTGCATTTCCCGGATTCGCTCAATGCGTCACACTTTCCTGATGCGCCCTTCAAAGCAGCAACCAAACACATCCATATATATCCTTACGCAGTGCCCTACCGCTGCCTATATTCCAGGAATATCGAGAATCTTTTTATGGCAGGCCGCAATATCAGTGTTACCCATGTGGCACTGGGCACTGTCCGCGTAATGCGTACCACCGGAATGATGGGCGAAGTTGTCGGGATGGCGGCTTCCTTATGTAAAAAGTACAACACCACTCCGAGAGGAGTATATCAGAAACACCTACCGGAATTGAAAGCACTGATGAAAGAGGGAGTAGGAAAAAAAGAAGGGATTCCCGATAATCAGAAGTTCAATGAACAAAAATTATTAAAAGAGCCTCGTATATTTATCATTGAAAAAAACAAGAAGTAAGAAACACGTTGATACTACAATTTAAGTATTAATAAAACACGCATATCATGAAAAATATTCTAACATTATTATTTGTCCTTTTCGGAGGATATTCGTTACACGCACAAGATGCTTGTTACGGCCGTCTGAAAAATGACACTTTAACCATCGGAAACAGCTTGGTCGAACGTACCTTTTTGTGGAACGGGGGAAATATCATAACTTACCGCCTGACCGACAAGAGTAATGGAAAATCATGGAAGAACCACAGCCTTACTCCAGATTTCAGAGTAACGAAAGATTTGCCGCAACCATCAAACGGTTCACTCAAAGTAGTTCCCGTAAAAGAGACTAAAATATTTCCCGCTTATCTGAAAGTAGAAGTTTCTTTCAGCCTGGAGAAGCTAGATATAAAACGGGTATATCGTATTTATGATGATTGTCCAGCCATAGCCTGCGACACCTACCTCAGAGGAACAGTAAACAGTATTTTCGGAGGCAGAGAAGTTAGTGCAGCCGACCGGAAGAATATTGAATTCGCCGAAGACATGAAATCTAAAGAAGTAACCGCTGTACTAGACCAGTTCCATTTCCAAGGACAACATTGGCACGCCCGCAGCGTGGAATTTTCCGATGTGACGGACTGGCACAACAACCTGGTTTTCGAGAAAGAGATTATTTCCTATCGCAAACTGGGATATCGCGGCAATCTGCTGTTTGCCTTTAATGGCGAGGACAACTGTGGCATCTTCTTTTTAAAAGAGGCTCCCTGCTCTTCGGTACAATTAGCCTATCAAGGAAAGGATTTTCTGACTGATTTCGGAAAGTTTACAGTAACCGGCCTGGGCATTACCGAGAAAGACGTGACTCCCGACCGTTGGACCCAAACATACGGATGCGTATTGGGAATATACGGAGAAGATGAACTGAGCCGACTACAAGCGCTTCGTTCATATCAGAAGAATATACGTACTTACCGGGCCGACCGCGACGAGATGATTATGATGAACACCTGGGGAGACCGTAGCCAGGACTCAAAAGTAAACGAATCCTTCTGTTTGAAAGAACTGGAACGCGCCGCCCGTCTGGGAATCACCCATTTCCAGATTGATGATGGCTGGCAAATAGGTAAAAGCCCTAATTCAGCTGTAGCCCGCGGTTCATTCAAGAACATTTGGGACAATAAAGACTACTGGAAACCCGACCCGCAAAAGTATCCACGTGGTTTGCATCCCATCGTAAAACGTGGCAAGGAATTAGGTATTGAAATCGGTCTTTGGTTCAATCCCAGCATACAAAATGATTTTGCCGATTGGCAGAAAGATGCGCAAGCACTCATCAGCCTTTATCGCGAATACGGCATCAAAGTATTCAAGATAGACGGGCTCACCATTCCCAGTAAAGAAGCCGAAACAAACCTGCACCGCTTATTCAACAAAGTGCTGGAAGAGACGGACGAGGAAGTGATTTTCAACCTTGATGCGACAGCCAGCCGCCGCGGAGGCTACCACATGTTCAATGAATATGGAAATTTCTTTCTGGAAAACCGTTATACCGACTGGCAGAACTACTATCCTTACTGGACTTTGCGTAACCTCTGGATGCTTTCCAAATATGTTCCGGCAGAAAAGCTGCAAATAGAGTTCCTGAACAAATGGAGAAATACGGATAAATATAAAGGAGAAGTCTTCGCTCCGGAAAACTATTCATTTGAATATCTGTTTGCTACGACTTTAGCAGGACAGCCGCTTGCCTGGATGGAAGGTACCAATCTACCCGAGGAAGCATTTACATTACGAGAACATACAGAAGCCTACAAGAAATTTCAGCATGACATGCATTCCGGCACTATCCTACCCATAGGAGATGAACCGTCGGGACGCTCTTGGACCGGCTTCCAGTCTCTAAAGAAAGATAGAGGATACTTGATTGTGTACCGTGAAAATCATCCAGAAGGGACTACAGAAGTCGAAACCTGGCTGCCAGAAGGTGTCACAGTAAGATGTATCCCATTGATGGGACACGGCAAAGCGATGACAGCAGTAACCGGAAAGAAAGGAAGGCTGGAAATCTCTCTGCCATCAATCAATGACTATGTTGTCTACAAGTATGAGATTAAAAACAAACGCTAAAATAAAGACTGACATGAAAATCACAAGGAGTATACTCTTAATCGCCTTCTTGATGCTGTTTTACCGAGCCTTCGGACAACCTGCCGAACGGCTGATTCGGATACAGATCACTCCCAATCATACAGACTGGCTATATAAGCCAGGCGAAAAAATAGAATTCAGCATTACGGTACTGAAAAACAACGTACCAATTCCTGACACAGAAATTCGGTACCAGATTTCAGAAGATATGATGAAGCCTCACAAAGAAGGCATATTGCAAGCTGAAAAAGGGACAGCTACGGTGGAAGCCCAAACAATGGAAAAACCTGGCTTTCTCCGTTGCCAAGCCTTTGTTAAATATGGAGGACGCGAATACCAAGGGATAGTAACCGTTGGAATCGATCCAGAAAAATTAAAACCTATCACATCATTGCCCGAAGACTTTCTAAATTTCTGGGAAACAGCAAAGCTCCAGGCTCAAAAGACACCAATGGATGTACAAATGACTCTTGTACCCGAACGTTGTACAGAGAAAGTGAATGTATTCCATGTGAATATACAGAATTATGAATCCCATACACGCTTATACGGCATGCTGGCTATGCCTAAAGCAAAAGGTCGATATCCCGCAGTTTTAAAGCTACCAGGTGCAGGAATACGTTCTTATGCCGGAGATGTGGAACATGCTGCCAATGGCTGGATTGTTTTCGAAATAGGAATACACGGTATTCCGGTCAACATGTCAGGACCGGTATATACCAATCTCTATATGGGAGCATTAAAAGGGTACCACACGTTCAATCTGGATAATCGGGATAAATACTATTATAAACGTGTATATCTAGGCTGTGTACGTGCCATTGACTTTATTTATTCCCTACCACAATTCGATGGGAGCAATTTGATAACATTCGGCAGTAGCCAAGGAGGAGGATTGTCCATCGTGACAGCTGGACTTGATTCACGTGTCAAAGGACTGGTAGCCTTTTACCCTGCTCTTTGTGACATGGTCGGCTATATACATAACCGTGCCGGAGGATGGCCACACATGTTTAACAAGCAAGAAAATCAGACTGCAGAAAAGGCAAATACAGCACGTTATTATGACGCAGTTAATTTTGCACGCCAAATAAAAGTTCCCGGATTCTACTCATTCGGATATAATGATATGGTCTGTCCACCCACTACTACCTATTCTGCCTACAATGTAATTCAAGCACCCAAACAAATATTAGTATCCGAAGAAACGGCTCATTATGCCTACCCAGAACAATGGGTAGCCGCATGGAAATGGGTCGCTGATTTCTTTCAACAAAACAAATAAAAACTATAAGAATCATGAGAATACTTTTTTTTATTACAACACTGCTTTTCATCATCCCGAACATGTTCGGACAAAAGGAATATCGTCTGAACTCACCGGACGGCAAGTTGGAGGTTACCTTATATATAGGTGACCGGATCACTTACGAGCTGACGGAAGAAGGGCATACATTGGTAGCCCCCTCTCCCTTATCAGTACATCTGGATAATGGGACAGTCTGGGGTAACGGCTCCCATCTTAAGAGAGTCAGTCATCGCCAGGCAAATGAGGTGATTCCCTCTCCTTTCTACAAGCGCAGTGAAGTAAAGGATGTCTATAATGAAATGACGTTAAGTTTCCGGGAACATTTCAACCTCATTTTCAGAATGTACAATGAAGGAATGGCATACCGGTTCACAGCGACCGGAAACAGACCGTTCAAAGTTACAAACGAAGAAGCCGCCTTCAACTTCAACAAGGACTACAAATCGATTGTCCCTTATGTAAAAGATGGCGATAAACAACCGATAGAGGCCCAGTTCTCCAACTCTTTTGAAAACACCTATACACATATAGAGCTATCCGGACTGAACCCCCAAAGACTGATGTTTACCCCCGTAGTAATAGAGCAGGAAAACGGCCGTAAACTTTGTATTGCCGAATCCGACGTGGAGAGCTATCCGGGCATGTTCCTCATCAACAGGAACGGGGGAACAGCACTCACTTCCGCTTTTGCCGCCGTCCCCAAAACAAAAAAACAAGGCGGGCATAACCAACTGCAAATATTGGTCACAGAGCGTGAAAACTACATTGCTTCCTGCCAGCCGAAAGCCAAACTACCCTGGCGCATCATTGTTGTGGCAAGAAATGACAAGGAGCTGGCAGATAACGATATGGTTTATAAGCTGGCTGCTCCATCACGCATGAAAGACATCTCATGGATACGTCCGGGCAAAGTGGCCTGGGAATGGTGGAACCATTGGGGAATCAAAGGCGTGGATTTCGAAGCTGGAATAAACAATGAAACATACATGCACTATATCGACTTCGCCTCCCGGCATGGCATCGAGTATGTGATTCTAGATGAAGGCTGGGCTGTCAACCTCGAGGCTGACCTCTTTCAGGTTGTACCGGAAATAGATTTAAAGAAACTCACGTCCTATGCCAGGCAAAAGAATGTAGGACTCATCCTTTGGGCAGGCTACCATGCCTTTGCCCGCGACATGGAACATGTATGCAGGCACTATTCCGAAATGGGCATCAAGGGATTCAAGATTGACTTTATGGACAGGGATGACCAGGAAATGGTAGACTTCCACTACCGGGCTGCCGAAATTGCCGCTAAATATAAGTTGATGGTAGACTTTCACGGCACGTACAAACCTACCGGGCTGAACCGCACTTATCCCAATGTCATCAACTATGAAGCCGTTCACGGGCTGGAACAGATGAAGTGGAGTGACATCCATACCGACCAGGTAACCTACGATGTCACCATGCCATTCATCCGTATGCTGGCCGGACCGGTGGACTATACACAAGGCGCCATGCACAATGCCAACAAACGGTGTTACCACTCCTCAATGGATACCCCAATGAGCCAGGGAACCCGTTGCCGCCAATTAGCTGAATATGTAGTATTTGAATCACCATTGAACATGTTGTGCGACAGTCCCACCAATTACGACCGTGAAGAAGAATGCACGGAATTCATCGCTACCATCCCTACCGTTTGGGAACAAACAGTAGCCATGAACGGAGAAATTGGAAAATACATTACAATGGCGCGCAGGAAAGGAGATGTCTGGTATGTCGGCTCCCTGACCAATTGGGATGCACGTACTCTGACACTGGACCTTTCTTTCCTCGGTACAGGCAGATGGAAAGCGGAAATGTTTCATGACGGAGTGAATGCCAACCGCCTGGCTTCCGACTACCAAAAGACCGTCACAGACATTCCTGCATCCCGTAAACTGACCGTCAAAATGGCACAAGGAGGCGGATGCGCATTGAAAATATACAAAGAATAATTCATAGGCTTTTTAAACGTTAACTGATACATACGATTTATGAAAATTAAAAGACTAATGATTACTTGTTTGCTCGCAGTGTCTGTACTGGGAGGCAAGTCACAAGCACAAGACTTATTGTCCAATGTTTACGGACGCGACTACCGGCTACTGAATGGGAAGTGGGGAGCCATTGTAGACCTTTATGACCAAGGGGAAAGGATGCAGGTGTACAAAAACAGAAAACCTCAAGACAACAAGCAATTTTATGAATACTCTTTCGACGGAGGTTTGGTCCTGAATGTACCTGCCGATTTCAATTCACAAATGCCCGAATTGAAATTTTATGAAGGGACTGTATGGTACGGACGCTCTTTCGATACCCCAAAGACTGACGGCAAACGTTTGTTTCTCTATTTCGGTGCGGTAAGTTACCGTAGCAAAATATATCTGAACGGGGAAAAAATAGCCAGCCATGAAGGTGGATTCACTCCCTTCCAGGTGGAAATCACAGATAAGGTAAAGCAAAAGGACAACTTCCTGGTGGTGAAAGTCAACAATACCCGCACCACGGATGCCATCCCTGCCATGTCCTTTGACTGGTGGAATTACGGCGGCATCACACGCGATGTAATGTTGGTAAGCGTTCCACAAAGCTACATCAAAGACCATTTCATCCAGTTGGACAAGGTACAATCCAACCTGATTCGTGCCAAAGTAACCTTATCCGAAGCAAAGCCTGGCATCAACGTGCAAGTCGCCATCCCCGAATTGGGCATCAGACAGAACATGACTACCGATGCCAACGGAATTGCCCAGGCCACTATCAAAACCAAAAAACTGCAACGTTGGTCACCGGATGCTCCAAAGCTGTATGATGTAACCATCACTTCGGAAAGTGACCGGCTCAACGAGCAAATTGGTTTCCGTAACCTTTATGTAAAAGGCGAAGATATCTATCTGAACGACCGGCCCATCTTCCTGCGCAGTATCAGCTTCCACGAGGAAATTCCGCAACGCCGCGGGCGTGCCTTCTCAGAAGCGGACGCAACAATGCTGTTATCCGAAGCCAAAGAGCTGGGTGCCAACATGATTCGTCTGGCACATTATCCACAAAATGAATATACTGTCCGCCTGGCAGAAAGAATGGGATTCCTTTTATGGGAAGAGATACCTATCTGGCAAGGGATTGACTTCAAGAATACCGCTACCCGTGAGAAAGCAGGCAGAATGATTAAAGAGATGGTGATGCGCGACAAAAACCGTTGTTCCGTTACCTTTTGGGGGATTGCCAATGAAACAGCCACTTCCGCCCCGCGCAATGAATTTCTGAAACACATGAAACAATGTTGCCTGGACATCGACTCAACCCGTCTGATTACGGCTGCCTTCGATTTGGTACGCTTCAACCGCGAAAGCCGGAACTTTGAGATGAATGACTCCATTATCAACATCCTGGACATGGTAGCCATCAACAAATATATGGGATGGTATCATGACTGGCCACTGGCTCCGGACCAGGCTGTCTGGAATGTAGCTCCCGGCAAACCTCTTTTCATTTCCGAGTTCGGAGGCGAAGCGCTCTATGGCAAACATGGCGACGCGGAAGTCAAGAGTTCTTGGAGTGAGGATTATCAGGCACAACTCTACAAGGACAATCTGGAAATGTTCAAGCATATCCCCAACCTGCGCGGAACATCGCCGTGGATTCTTTTTGATTTCCGTTCTCCCTTCCGTTTCCATCCACACCAGGGAGGGGAATGGAACCGTAAAGGACTGGTTTCCGACCAGGGACAACGCAAAAAAGCATGGTACATCATGCGTGATTACTATAACCAAAAGAAAACAGAACAATGAAACACAAAATAAAACACTACATGGCTGCCCTCCTCCTGACCTCTATGGTCTGGAGCGGGCATGCCCAAGAAAAGAATGAAATGGACTTGTCCGGTGAATGGGCATTCCAGACAGATGTCATGGACTTCCGGAGAGGTTCACTGGACGTACGTTACTGCCATCGCCTGCAGGAAAGCATCGTTCTGCCGGGAATTACAGATGACTATAAAATAGGCTACAAATCTCCTTACCGCCACCTGGATAGGCTGACCCGTGTCTACGAATATATGGGCCCCGCATGGTACCAGCGGGAAATAGAGATTCCTGCGGCATGGAAAGGCAAACGCATTTTCCTCTATTTTGAACGTACACACTGGCTCAGTTCGGTATATGTAGGCAAAGAAGAAGTGAGTAAAATAGACTACATCAGTATTCCCCACAACCACGAACTGACCCAATGGCTACATCCAGGCAAAAAAGAACTGATAACTTTCTGCATAGACAACCGCTACCAGTACGATACCCATAAATGGGACCATGCCCACTCCGAATTTACCCAAATAAACTGGAACGGAGTATTGGGCGAAATTAAACTGGTAGCTGTAGACCCGGTCTATGTAGATGACATGCAGGTCTATCCGGACATCAAGAACAAAAGCATCAAAGTCAAAATGACTGTCCGCAACTGTACAGAACATACCGCCAGCGGCAAAATATCCTTCCACGTGACAGGAAAGGACTATAGACTACAAAAGGAAGTACCAGTAACAGTGACCGATTCCATTACTTATATCGAGGAAGAAATGTTTTTGGGCAAGGATATCCATTTGTGGAATGAGTTCCATCCCAATCTTTATACGTTGGACTGTAAGCTGACTTCCAGTGTAGAGGGCCAATCCTATGCGCATGAGAAAAGCACAACTTTCGGTATGCGCGAAGTAGAGGCCGGTGAGGACCATATCATCCTTAATGGCGAACCCATACACCTGCGCGGTACCGTTGAAAACGCAGTGTTCCCCAAGACCGGCTATGCTCCTGTGGACGATGCCTCTTGGGAACGTGTACTCCGTATCCTGAAAGAATATGGTATGAACCATATGCGCTTCCACTCCTGGTGTCCTCCTGCCGCTGCGTTCCGTATGGCAGACAAGCTGGGTGTCTATCTGGAGGTGGAAATGCCGATGTGGGGTAAAGATGCCCAACCCGATGAGAAGCGCTGGAATTTCTTCCGTCGCGAGCTGCGGGGTATCTTGTATGGGGCATAGAACGAAGCGGTTTTTTCAATGGTCGGGAAAAATGGGCGAAAGGTTTTGAAAACCAAAGGGTTTAGGCATGATCGGGAAAATGGGCTGAATATTTCGAAGCGGTTTTTCTCTTTACATGGCTTACATCTGCTTTACGTTTGAGGGGCTTTTCTTCGGATATTCGGGGGATTGCTTTACATCGGGCTTGCAGATGGGGCTAAAACGGCCTGGAAGGGTTTTATTTTCGGCTGTGTGGCCGTTTTATGGCTGGGTTGATGGATTTTGTTATATGATGGTGTGAACGGCTGTGTGGCCGTTTTTTTGTGCCTATTTTTAAAGATGTTGCCTTAAAATTCTTCCAAATAAGTATTATTTGGTATATTTGCAGCATAATAGAAACGAATATGGCAAAAGTGATTCATGTGCATTTGCTGCATAAAATAGACGGGACGAAGCAGAAAGATTGGTATTTCAGCAGTATATCGGCTGTTTATACGGTTCTGACGGCAGATCAGGTGGGGGCAACCAAGAATTACCTGCTTCATGCCGGGCTGTCTGGTAACGGCACAATATGCACGAAAAAGGCTATAATTAAGCAATCTACGCTCATCTCGGGTGGTAGTAAGGGAATGGTTAGAACGATATAATAGCGCCGTTAGAAAGGCTTGTAGGCGTTATTTCTTTGAATGCTGATTGGGGAGCTTATGGCTCCCTTTTTTTATGCCCCTACGGTTGGTTTTATTTGGTTAGGGGTTACTATTGGGGTTACTGTTAGGGGTTACTACTTCTTTAAGTTAGGGGTTACTTTAGGGGTTACTTTTTCAGTTCTCAGAGGGTACGCCCGAAATAGGAAACTATGTTATAAATGAAAGCAAGTGCCGTTTTTCTCTGTTTTCAGAGAGGAAAAACGACACTTGTTTGTGTGATATACCTTATTATAATAAAATAAATCCTTTGATTTACAGTGTATTTACGAGTTTGCTTCAGGTAAATTCCTTCAAAAGTGTGTGCGTGCGTCCTTTTTTAGCCTTCTGTAGGAGGCATGCGTGTACCACTTAGAAGAACTTGCTGATACTTCCGATTACTTCAAAGACATTGATGATGCGTGATTTGTCGAATTCCTGTTCATCGTAATCATTGGTGTTGATGGGGATGAAGCGCAGCTTGTCCGGATCCGGCGACCTGCGGAGGATTTTAATGGTGCGGATGGTATCCAACACCACTGCATAGATTTCGCCATATTGGATGTCGTTGAGTGTGCATTGGTGCAGGGCAATGATGTCGCCATGGTTTATTTTGGGTTCCATGGAGTGCCCGGTGACATTGCACCAGAGGCTGGCTTTCTCGAATCCCCTTATTACAATGTTGGTGGCAGGTATGTTTACCTGTGAATTAAACACTTCATCAAAGCCGCCGATGAAATCCACATCGTAATACGGTGTGCCGATGCCTGGGTTCATGGACGTAGTTGGCATAGCTGAAGTGGTTGTATCATTCGATATTTGAATATCGGTAGAACCATCTTTTATCATACTTCCTTTGCTGGTAAGAAGCCATTCGATATTTACATCTGGAGCATAAGCGAGAAATCTTGCTATATTATCTTCGCTGATTCCATTATTTTGTTGTAGAATTCCCCTTGTAACCCCCGATTCTTTATAGAATTCATAGGGGGTTACACCTTTGTTTTCTAAGTAAAGCAAGATATTTTGCTTTATAGGCGATTTTTCTTGTTGTTTTTCTTTCATAATCGAGAAATCTTGTCTATATTTGCAGCGTGTTTAAGATGTAAACAGCGCGCCAAATATACAAAAAATGCGTGTGATTAGCGAATTTTAAGGATTAAAGTAAATGAAAGCAAAAGTAATTATAGCTCAAGCAACAGCAGAGACCGCCGAAACTCTTTACGGACTGGTCAAGAAGATGGTAGATACAACAGCAATCAAGGCTTATCCCAGTGTAGATTATCAGGCAGTTTTCTTTTCAGCTGATAGATACGACTTAGACTTTGTAAAAAGAGTATTGGCGGATAAGTGCTTTTCTTTCAAAATTGAAGATGCAGAATAATACAATAAAATAAGTGAGTTTATGACACAGCAAGAATTTATGGAACGGACGGGGATAACCCCTACAGCAGAGGATTTTGATTACATCCATGCGGTTTATCTGAACACTTCGATGAACAAGGATGAGTTCTGCAAAGATTTCAAGAAACATGGGGACAGCCGGATTATCCGCGATGTCCATGTACGGGTGCTGAACTATGAGATGAAATGTGAACGGCAAAAGGAAGTTATCGGCAACCTGACCGACTTCCTGATTGGAAAGGCGCATGCGTATGACGATACCGATTTCCGCAAAGAAGCGGTAGGGCTGGTCGGTGAGATGGAAGTGGTGAAACGGACCATTGAATTGGGGCTTCCGCTTTGGGATGAAGACAGGATGGTTGTCCTTTCGATGATAGAAGAACAAGGCAAATAGATTGCCGGATAACTGGCAGCCCGGAAAGACGGGCAGGGGCGGCAGGCACGGCCGGAGAGTTGGTAAATCGAAATAAGAAAGCGTAGAAAGCCGTCGGGGTTCGATTCCCCGCGCCCCACGATATAAACTTTTAAAATTTAGAGTTATGGCAAAGAATTTCAATCCGAGAACAGCAGAGAGTCTGTTCAAACAGAAGTTGCGCACGATGATAGGCAGTACGGCACATACGCAGAATATTGCCGACCAGGCGATGGAGCTGGCTGGACAATTCATGACGGAGGATGAGATAAGCAACTCGGATGCCTACCGGGTGATAGAGAATGTGAGCTGTGTGTGTGAGGAAGCGATGCAGGTGCTGGTCGAAGAACTGCAGAAAGGGACACGCCTTCATGAAATACTGACGGGTGATTAGGAAATAGCGGAAGCCGTTGAAAACCTTTGAACGAACGATAACGATTAAAAAGTATGACGATATGAGAAAGCAGATTTTGACAGATAACGAGACCAAGACCTTCTTGATGAAGACATTCGGATGCAGCCGTCAGGCTGTGTGGCAAGCACTGAATTTTGTCCGTGACAGCGATCAGGCGCGCCGGATACGCACTCTTGCCCTGAAGCGAGGCGGCAAACTGACTGACGGGAACTTCATCCCGAACTGCGAAACCACCTTCGAGGAGTGCGAGAAGACCATGACCTGCACTTTCGGTCCCCGTGTAAAACTCGTGGTCCACAGAAAGACCAATGATGTGGATGTGTACGTGGACGGAAAACGGACTGAAACCTACCAATGTGAATTTGTATCGGATTTCATGCAGCTGCAGCACGAGACCCAACAGATGGCATCTGCCTTATAAATAGAAATGAAATGGAGTATTATGGAAAGATATTGTGCATATCCTACAATGACCTGACTTACGATGACCGACCGGTGATGGTGAACGGAAAGGCAGACTACAGCAGAAGCCGCACGCTGAAAGGAGTTCATCCTTCCACTCTTTCCGAAGAAGAACTTGCTCCCATCATGTCGATACCCAATTACAAGAAGTTAGCGGCAAAGGAGAAAATCAATGTAGTTCGATCCGGAAGAGGTCTGGGAGGTTACGTTTTGGTAGAAATAGCCACCATGCCCCTACGGTTTCAGGAAAGGATAAAACTAAAATACGGAGATATGAAAGAAGACGTAATAAGAAACTGGCTCGGCAGCCATTACCACATCGATGCGAAAGCCCGGGAATTTTACACCCGGTTCCGTTTTGACAACGGAGATACACTGCCACCGGAACACATCCAAGAATATACGGTAAACGCTTCGGTAATTGAGGCAGTGATGCGTGCCATGGAGGATGCCACGTTTATGCGAAAGGCCATGAAGGCCGGGCCGGTGAACTGGGGCGAACTGGCAGGAGCCATCAGTTACTACCAAGCAGAGTTCGGACATACCTTGCCTGTCAGTTCCAACCGCTTCAAGAAGCGTGTGAATGACTTCAAGGCCAACGGCTATGAAAGCCTTATCAGCCGCAAGTTCATGAACCAGAACCGCCGGAAAGTGACCTATGACATTGAACGCCTGCTGCTGAGCATCGATGCCCAACCGGAGCAGCCCTTCAATACCACCGTGTGGGAACAGTACAATCTATTTGTGCAAGGAGAACTGGAGCTATATGACCCCGAAACCGGCGAGGTGTTGAATCCGGCAGACTTTACCGACAAGGATGGAAATCCGCTGGTATTGAGCCCGGCCACAGTAGCCAACTACCTGAACAACCCCAAGAACAAGGCCCTTCGCGGTAAGCTGCACATGAGCCAATGGGATTTCAACAATGCCTACCGTCCTTATCATCTGCGCAGCATCGGTGAATATTCCTTGAGTAAGGTTTCTCTTGACGACCGCGACCTGCCGCGCCCAATGAAGGATGGCAACCGAGTGAAAGCCTATTATGCCTACGATGTGGTGAGCGGTGCTGTGGTGGGATATGCCTACAACCGGTACAAGACTACCGAGTTATTTTTAGACTGCATGCGAAACATGTTCCAGACCCTGGACCGGAACGGCATGTATATCCCCGCCGAGTTAGAAGTGGAACACCACCTGGTAAGCGACTTTGCCGACGGATTGATGCAAGCCGGTACCGTCTTCCCCCTGATCCGCTGGTGTAACCCCGGGAACTCGCGTGAAAAACGTGCCGAGCACAAGAACCGCGAAAAGAAATACGGTGTGGAGAAACGCACGCAGGTAGGTATCGGCCGATGGTATGCCAAGCTGGAGGCCAACCGCCCGAAGGAAGAAAAGGTGTATGACGAAAAGAACAACACCTACAAGGTGAAGGCCTATAGTTATGAAGAATTGGTAGCCGATGATATACGCGCCATTGAGACCTTCAACGCACAGCCTCACCCCAACCAAAAGCGCTATCCGGGCATGAGCCGTTGGGATGTGCTTTGCGCCCATCAGAACCCGAACCTTGCACCTTGGGACAAGGCCGTTCTTTACCGGTTCATCGGACAGCACACCGAAACAACCATCCGGCAGAACACCTACTGCACGGTGATGTACAACCAATACGGACTGCCCAGCCCGGAAATCATCGAAAAGCTGGAGCCGAGGAACTACAAGGTAGATGCCTATTATCTGCCCGATGCCGACGGAACCATCAACGAGGTATATATCTACCAGAACGGACGATATATCGCCACCTGCAAGCCCGTAGCCCGTTACAATGAGAATACAGCCGAGCAGACCGAGTACGACAAGGCAGCCTATACCGAACAGTCCAAGTATGTAGCTCAATTCGACAAGATGATGAAGGACGGCAAGATCAAGCGTGTGGGCATCCTTGCCAAAGAGGAAGCAAAGCTGATAACAGAGGTACAGGCGGAAGCCGTTCCCCTTCCTGCACAAGCCGAGGAAGAAGATTACTCAGCCTATATGGACATCAGTGCCTTCGAGCATGATGCAGTAGCCAAGATATAATTAACGACGTTAGAACGAATTTAAAACAGCATTCAAATGGAAATAACAAATGAAGTAAAGCAACGTATTGTGGCAGCGATAGCCGCCGACCGTGAAAATTATCCCAGTGACAACCGCCATGCCACGGCACTGGGCATAGCCCCCAGCGTTTACAATGCCATCAAGCGGGGCAATTATGAAAAGCAGGTCAGTGATGCCAACTGGGTAGGTATAGCCCGAAGATTAGGCGTGCAACTGCGTACAGAAATACCTTGGCTGGCAGCACAGACCCCGACCTACGTGTTTGTGAGCAAGCAGCTGGAAGTGTGCCAGGGAAGCGGGCTGAGTGCCATCCTGTGCGATATGCCCAATATCGGCAAGACCTTTACAGCGAAAGCTTACGTGAAGCAGCACAAGCACGCCGTATATGTGGACTGCAGCCAGGTGAAGACCAAACTGAAGCTGATACGCTACATTGCCAAGGAATTCGGTGTGACCAGCAACGGACGCTATAGCGACGTGTATGAGGATCTGGTGGCCTACCTGCGCACGATTGATACGCCCCTGGTTATCCTGGATGAAGCCGGGGACCTGCAGTATGAAGCCTTCCTGGAGTTAAAGGCGCTTTGGAACGCTACGGAACGCTGCTGTGCCTGGTATATGATGGGTGCCGACGGATTAAAGGAGAAGATCAACCGCGCCATCGAAGGCAAGAAGGTGGGCTATACCGAAATGTTGAGCCGCTACGGTGACTCCTACAGCAAGGTGACCCCGGACGATGCGCAGGAACGCGAAAAGTTTCTGAAGGCACAGGCTGCCATCGTCGCAAAAATCAATGCCCCGGACGGTGCCGACATTGCCAAGATTGTTCATAGCACCGGAGGCGGCTTGCGGCGCGTATATACCGAAATCGAAAAATTAAGGAGGATGCAGGCATGATAAGCAAGATAGAAATGCAAGCGATGGATGCTGTTATCGGTATCCATCGCGAGATGAGAAAAGCGAATGAGATAGACTGGGAACAGCGCAGATATGAAATTGCCAAAAGCATGCTTCCGGTAGTAAGAAGCAATTCATCAGGTATAATGTCTATAAAACAAGTTGCCAGACTTGCTGTGGACTATGCTGATGCTCTTATTGAAGAATTGAAAGGAGGTAACCGTGAAACTGAAGAGAGCCTACAGTCCCGGTGAGGTGCTGAACATGAAGATTCCCCGGTTCGAGTTTTCCGGGGACTGGCAAACCTCGATAGGCAACCCGGCCAAGAGCGGCGTGTGGATTATTTGGGGAGCCAGCGGAAACGGTAAGAGCAGCTTTGTGATGCAGCTGGCCAAGTACCTGTGTAGCTTCGGACGCGTAATTTATGACAGTTTGGAAGAAAGTACCGGTTTGTCGTTCCAGATGAGCCTGAAACGGCACAAGATGGGTGAAGTGAAAAAGAAGCTGATTATCCTTGACCGGGAACCGATGGAGCAATTGGAGGAACGGTTACGGCGCAGAGGCAGTCCCGGAATCGTGATTATCGACAGCTTCCAATACAGCGGCTTGAACTACAAAACCTACAAGGAGTTCAAGGAACGTCATCCCAAGAAACTGTTTATCTTCATCAGCCATGCCGAGGGGCTTCATCCGGCAGGTAGAAGCGCCCGCAAGGTGGAATATGATGCCGATGTGAAAATCATGGTAAGCTGTTTCAAAGCCTGGTGCAAAAGCCGCTTTATGGAGCGGCCCGGTGAGCCCTACGTGATATGGGAAGAAGGTGCTGCCAAAACATTGAAGGACGATAATATGGAGGATTATTTGAATGATGGAATGGGAGAATAAGCTGTACCAGATACTCCTGAAAGAACAGGAAGCGGAGGCCGTGGTGGACGATTGGGTAGAACGTAACATACAAAGCGACCTCCGTCTGCGCAGGGCCAAGACAAAGGGACACGTAGTGATAGAAACCAGGGATGTGATGTTTGCTCGGAATATTCAGGTATGGCATCCGTCCTGCCAAATAAACATTAAAGATTTGAAGTGATGGAAAAGAAAGAAGAAAAGAAAGTGTGCTGCATCTGCGGCAAAGAGTATGAGGGCTACGGATACAATCCGTTCCCGGTGAAAGAAGAAGGCTGCTGCTGCCAATCGTGCAACTACAGTGTGGTGGTTCCGGAACGGTGGGAACGACACAAGGCTTTTCAACGTGGTGAAGCGACCGGTGCCGGGAAAGTGTACATCAGCGGAGCCATCGCGCACTATGATATGAATGAGCGCAAGGAAGCCTTCAGCCGTGCCGAGGAGAAACTGATGGCACAAGGCTATGATCCTGTAAACCCTTTCAGGAACGGATTGCCGGATGAAGCTCATTGGAGAGCCCACATGCGGGCCGACATTGCCCTGTTGCTGGCTTGTGACTATATCTACATGCTGAAGGACTGGGAACTGAGCAAGGGAGCCAAACTGGAGCTTGACGTAGCCAGTTCGTGTGGCATTAAAGTATTGTTTGAATAACCTTTTAATAGTGAATGTATGGAAGAAAAACAGAAAGTTCAGGTCGTATTTGAATTTGACCGTTCCGAGTATGACGCGTATCTCTTTTTGATGAATCAAAAGAAGACGAAAGAGGTAGAGCAAATATGGAACACCATGAGCGGTGAGCCTGTGGTTGCGGATATTGATTTGTTTGAAGAGGACAGCCAGTCTGTAAAACTTATGATGATAAGTTTGGCAATTCTTTCAGTGGAGAAAAAAGTGAAAGGATGATATGGCACAGGAAGTAACCAATTTCGCCCGGTTCTATGCATTGTTCAACAAACTGCCTTATCAGGGCGATCGGGAGGAATTCAAAAAACAAATCGTGCTGCAGTACACGTGGAACCGGACAGACAGTCTGAAGGAAATGACGGCCAAGGAGTATGAAGTTTGTTGTACTGCTCTGGAGAAACTGAGCGGACAAGACGAATGGCGGCAGAAACTTCGCGAGGAACTGCGACGGAAACGCAGCGTCTGCCTGAAGCTGATGCAACAGTTGGGTATAGACACCACCGACTGGAACCGGGTGAACGAATTCTGCAACAACCCCCGGATAGCCGGCAAGCCCTTTGTTCAGGTTAGTACAGCCGAGCTGGAACAACTGGCCATCAAACTGCGGGCTATCCAACGAAAAGGAGGTTTAACCGATAAATAGAGCAATATGGATAAAAAAGCACATGAAGCGCTTGAGCGCATAAGAAAAGACGTGACCCTTACGACATCCGATATGGAGAACCAGGATGCAGCGGAGTTTTTCAACGAACTGGCCGACTGGGCGTATGCCAATGGGGAGGCCATGCTGATAGACGATGAACCGGAAAAGCAGGATGATTATGAGGATAGATGACCAAGACAAGCTGATAAAAGCGGGGTTCTGTATAATACGAAAGGATGATTATCCAGGCCCGAGGATAAAGATGTGTACCGGCATAAACGGTGGCTGGAAGACATACAAGAAGTTTGAAACCAAAGCAGAAAGAGACAGGACATTCGCTTTGCTGCTGAAGGATGACAAAGTAATAGCTGATTAACAACTAAAATGATTTAAAATGGAAAAGAACAATCAAAGTGTGGACATCAAGTCCCTGAGTAAAGAACAGCGAGCAGCCCTCATGGCCCAGCTGCAGCAAGAAGAGAAAGAAGACCGCATCGCCCGTCGTGAAACTTACGAGGCATTACGCGGTGAGTTTATGCACGAAGTAAAGACCAACGTTCTTGAGATGGTGAATGCCGTGACCGGGTTCCGCGGATGGCTGGAAAAAGAAGCCGATGCCTTTACCAAGGTGATGAAGGAATACGGCCAGGTGAAAAGCGACGAACAGCGCAGCTATACCATTACGGACGGAGACTTCCGTCTGGAAGTGAAAAGCAACAAGGTGAAAGGCTTCGATGAACGAGCCGACATGGCAGCCGACCGTCTGATTGACTATTTGAAGCGCTACATGCAGAACAGCGAGAAAGGTTCTGATGATCCGATGTATCAGATGGCCATGACCCTGCTGGAGCGCAACAAGATGGGCGACCTGGACTACAAGAGCATTTCAAAGCTGTATGAACTGGAAGATAAGTTCGATGAAGAGTATGCAGACATCATGCGCCTGTTCAAGGAAGCTAATGTAGTGCAGCGCAATGCCACCAACTACTACTTCAGCCGCCGCAACCCTGAAAACGGCGTATGGACCCGCATTGAACCCAGTTTCTGCCGTTTGTAGCCGAAACCCGTTAACCCTATAAACAGAAAGCGCCGCAGTTGTTATAATTGCGGCGCTTTTGTTCTTAAAATAGATGGAAATCAGTTATTTTTGTAAGAGAAATAAAATGTATGGGCAAAGGACGGGATAAAGAACTGATCAAGCTGCGTGACGAGGCACTATGCCGTCGTTACTACTATTGGACAGAAATACAGCGGTTGCGGTTCGACGATGCTTTAAAAGTGTTGTCGGAGCGCGAATTCTTTATATCCGAGGAACGTATCATGACCATCATCCGCCGGAAATCACGTGAGGGAACAGACTACAATCTGAAGCCTGTTCCCAAGGTGAAAGCCCCCCGTCTGACTGCCGCCCAGCTGGAACTATTCCCCATAAGATGACGGCATGGCCGATTCATCGTGCAGTGTGAATGAGAACGTCATTTCATAGACCTTGATGTAATGCGGCATGGCATACGAACGGCTTTTCTCGCGTACCAGCGGCGAAGCGTTGTCCGTGCATTGCAGACACTGCAGCGACTTGTATAATTTCTTGGCCAGCTGCTGCCTTTCCCTCACCTTGTCATACGTGCCGGATGCGTAGCTTGTATCGTCGTAACAATCGATGGCCAGCCGGACGGTCAGTGCGGATTCGCTTTTCTGTGCCCCGTATCCGAGGTCGTGCCAGTCGGAGTTTGTATTTCCGATTAATACACAAGGGAAAGTGACCGGGTACTGGTCTTCTTCTGCTCCCATTTCCAATTGTCCGTAGTCCTCGTCGATGAGAGAGAGTTCCGGCATTTCCTGTGCAATCTGTTCCATGATTGCGATAAAAATTTCGTCCATATCGTTATTGGTTTAAAATGTTGGTAATTTCCTGGTCCACCTTTTCCCGGATACGCCGGTTCAATTCTTCGCTTTCGCCCATGAACTGACGCTGCGGGATGCGGATGTGCAGTTTCTTTTTTTGGGTAAGCGCCATGTTCCTCCAGAACTGTGCCTGCGGATTCAGTTCCTTCGGCTTGGAACGTCGTTTGACGCGTTTCTTTTGCCCTGTGCCGGCTTTTTTTCTTTTTCCCGAAGCCTTGTAGAACTTGGCCCATGCAAAGCGCCTCATGCGGTCTGTGACGGTGACATCGATTTCCCCGCCCCAGTTGTTGATGGGTGCATAGACCACCTCGTTGAATACCCTTACCCGGTAGTCTGCAGGTGTATATCCGACCGATTTGAACAGATGTTTCCTGCCGGAGAGCAGCGTTCCATAATTGCTGGCGGCATCGGAACCTCCCGAGGACAGCCGTTTGGCTTTGGGCCAAGGGTGAAGACCGCCATTGACAAATCCACCCTGCCGGAAGTTATCCTGAAAATGGTCTTTGGCCATTCGTCCTACCATGACTGGCATTTTGCGGCGCATCATACTGTCCAGCCTGTCACGTTTCCGCTTTATCATTTCCGTAAAATCTTTTATGTCCATAATCATCAGTAATTCAAGAATAATTTATAACTTTGCAACCGAGGCTTCCAATATGCCTTTTATGCGTTATGAATATACCGGAACAAGTAAAGAACGAGGCCCGTGTACTTATTGAGCAATACGGTGACACCTTCGAATACCTTGGTATTTATGAAGGCCAGGAAGCCTATGTGTTCAAGTTTCCGGGGGACTCCTGTACCGGTTATCCTTTCGTCTATCTGTATGACGGTAAAGACGCAACCGAAATAACCGGTCCGTTATCCCTTGACGTTATCGATTCATGTATCGAAAATATCGAGGAAGGAGACATCGAATAGCTTATTGTCAATTCTCAGGACTCCCCTGCAGTTGTGGGAAGTCGCAGCTCCTATTTCACATAAATATTTTACGTCTTTCCATTCCATTCCTGAACCGGCAGAATTATCGCTTTGGGGTTCGATATACCTTAGTTCACCATCCGCAAACCGTTGCAGGATTGTAGCATGACCTCCTCCACTTTTCCAGCCGATGCACAATTCATACACGCCTTCTTCCTTACATACCTCATTGAAATACTCCATGTACCTTTTAGGGGTCATTTTCAGGTATCCTTTGTGCGCAAGCCAGCTGTTTATACTTATATGTTGCGCCGGAGTACCGTCGGTGTTTTTCCAGACTTCAAAAGCACGTCCATTACTCAGATATTCAAGTTTAGACCCTGCGACATTGCCTTTGGCGGTAATATCCCATCCACGTAATCGTAAAGCGTATGCCGGTGCGCAAGTCTGGCAGTTGATACTGTATGGAGTATCCCGTTTTTTATCGTAATCGCTGTTCTTCCGGTATCTGTTTCCCCTTTTATCGCGGTATATTCCTTTGGAATCCAAAATATACTCTTCCACATGTTTGGGATTTGCATTCTGTTTGTCCGCCTTATCCACATCCATAGGTTTTCCTTTTTTGATTTTAAGAGCCTTTTCCATTTCGAGGTTGTTCCGGGCAATGGCCATTTTTTCCTCCCCGGTAAGGTAGTCCGGCATTTCCGCAATCATCTCGTCAATACGGGCCATAAGTTTATCCACCGCTTTTTGGGCACCCTTGTGGGCTTCTGCCTGATATGGATGATTGTCGGAAAACAGTTTGCCGTCCGTTCCCGGATTGTTATCCAGTCCGGGCTGGGGCTTGTTCTTGTCGTCTTCGTCCGGAAATGGTGTCGGCTCCTCGTCGGTGGCAGTGAGGTCGCACTTGCAGTTCCACCGGTCGCCCGGTCGGTGGATGTTCCAGAACGTGTCATCAATCGGCCGGATGGTATTCCAGAACGGGCGGTGGTCAGCCCCCGGATGAATGGAGGTGGACGGTAGCCATTTGAGGTTGGGCAGAATATCGCGTTCGCGCAGGAACTGTTGCCAGTCAGCCGCCTGATGCGCCCGGATGACCGCCGTATCATACTCCGTCCGCAGCCAGTGACGAACCTGATGGGAAGCAATGGGCAAGACTTCCTGTACCCATTTGTCGAACGGTTTTAAAATGCCGTTTGAATCCAATAAAAGTCGTGCCATGTCATTCTGCATACGATGTACCTTGAATGCCGAGAATACGGCATTGTTCCGGAGTATGGCATTTCTGAAATCCTCGTCCGGAGTAATGGCCTTGGATTTGCTGAACCCTTCCTTTGCCGCCTTGTCCATCTTTGCCCATATTTCATTGAACAGGTTGATTTCGATTTCGGTTGCCGGATGAAAGTCCCTGCTGTATATGTTCAGCAAGGCACGCCGCAGCACCTCTTCGGAGAAGTCAAACTCCATGGAGATGCTGCCATTATCAGCCGCATACAGTCTGTCGACTACCAGTCTAAAGCTGCCCCGTCTGCCGGGGCTTTCACGAAAAAACCTTTGAGCCAGTTCCGGAAGTTTCTTTTCTGTTTCGGTGTCGGTTCATCATCCCGTCCCTTATTCGCTGGCTCCGGCTCCTTCTTCGGGCTTGGAATCTGGTCGGCTTGTTCAGCCGTCTTTTGTTCCGCCTTCAGCTGCTCGTAATTGGCCGGTTTGTCGATACCGAATTCCTCATAGAGATAGTCGTCGTCGATGGGGATGTTGAAGTTCTTCTTCAGCTGCGTGAGGATGGATATTTTGGTACCGGCATCCGTTTCCTTCGGTTCGGGGAAACAGAACGTACCCCCTTCGGTGTTGATGCCCATGCGCAGCAGAATGTCCGTCATGTCGTAATTCAGCACGTTGAGCACGTACTTCCGGTCGGCCTCCAGTACCTTGTCCTCTACTTTCTTATGAACCGTACCCAAAGCCTGCGTGCCTTTTTCGGACGATTCGGTGGTCAGCGTATTGCCCAGTATCAGTTTGGAAATTTCGTTGTTGCACCGCTCGCAGAGGCGTTCATAGACATCGGCAGACCCTGTTTTGTTTCCGGCTTCCGTGAGTTTGAGTTCCGTGTCCTTGGCATGGAAGAACTGCGCCAGACTTCCGGCATTGGCCGCATCCTCCATGGCCCGCTGGCGTGACTCGTCGTCGTCGGAATCATAGATATATTCCTGGATAGGCATGCCGAATACCTCGGAGAACTGTGCCCAGTCGCCCGTAGTGTTACGTTTGTAGATGACCCAAGGTGCAGCCTTGGCCAACAGCCCCAAATCGGACGGTGAACCCACAAACAGCAGGTCGGTATATTCATTCCAGGAATGGCCGGTAATGTCCGTCTGGTGGCGCAGGATGAGTTCCCTGACCGGATCCACATGCTTGCGTGGTACCAGGTCATAATCCACCCACTCCTGCAGCTTGTAGAACTGGCAGAGCGAGAAGCCCCAGAATTTCGCATCAAGGATGTCACCCACCAGCCGGTTGAACCAGGGCGACTGTATCTGTTCGTTGATTTTATCGTCGGGCTTCCCGTCCACCCGGAATTCCATGTTGGAGCACAGCACGGCATTCTTTCGCTTTTCGAGCACACAGGAAAGGTGGGTATCCATCAGAATGTCCTCGTAGAGGTCATAAAGTTTGTAACGTCGCGAGAAATCGACATTCTCGGCCACCCTTACGGCTGCCATGTAGTCGGAAATGTCCAGCCCGAAGCGTTTGGGCTGTGTGAGCACAATCACATTCGGTCTCTTTTGTCCCGGCAACGTGAAGTTTCCCCCTACGGTGATGATGCCGGCTTTGTTGTTTTTTCTGTTTTTCTTTTTCATGATGCTTGCTTTTTACCAGTGGTTCGTTCGTTTGCGGTTGCTTTGAATGCGGAAATCCGACCTGCCCGCCCTTTGTTCCTCGGGCAGCAGCGGAGCCCCTTCGATTGAAATGTCCTCGTCGGCCACCGCCTTCATCCATTCCACCGCCCGTTCGTAACGATCCTTGCGTACCTGGGAAAGTTTCTGCGGGTTGTGGATGCAGAAGATGTGATAGACCGCCATGTCGATGACCATCATCAGCACGAGCTGGTTACGGTTCTCGCCGGTGGCTGCAAAAATCTTGTTGCAGTCGTAGCGTTTGCCCAGATAACACCGCATTTCGGCAATGGCCCTGTCCTCGCAAACCTCAATGACCGTTTCGTCTTCGCGAACCAGTGCGTCGAGGATGTCTCGGTGGATGCTCGCATCGTAATCGGTAAGTTCAACAAATTTGCTCATAGTCCTATTGTTTTAGAGTTGTCATAATCTTTTCTTATTCCGTTTTCTTACATCCTTCCGTGATCGGAATACGGGCGGTTCAATGCGCCTGATCAGTTCGTCAATGATACGGTTCGCCCCTTCGACCGCATCCGGTCCGTCGGCCGGATAGCGCATGGTCAGGGTGAACAACTTGAATTGATCCTCCAGTTCCTTCATGTGCGGATTGTCCCGTTCAGCCTCGTTGAGGATGAGGTTCCCCTCGCGGTTGAGCGGTTCAAGGTTGGCCTCGATGCGCGTAGCCTTGTCCGTCTTCTTCTCCTCGTCGCCCCGGATGAACAGCGCAATCTTCTGTTCGCGGCGTACTTTTGCCACCAGCGGTTTGAACACCTGTTGGAAGAAAGGGTCCTGCAGCTTGTTGTTCTCCATGTAGCAATAGACATTGGTCTTGCCCCCGACAAATTCAAGCATCCGGACATACCAGTCAATGAACTCCGCATTGAGCGCCTGTGCCAGGAAAGTCTTGATGACGTAAAGCCTGCCACCCAATTTGCCACAGAGCGAAACCGTCTTGAAGGATTTGCCTTTCTTACCCTTGCTTTCGCCCGGTGCCGGGTCGCCATACACCACGAGGAACTTGAATTTGGAGAGTGCCGGAACCTTGCCGTATGCAATGTTTTCGAATACCTCTCCCACGGAAATCGGGTTGTTGAAATATTCTCCCTGTGCCGCCTTTTTGGATATTTTGGACAGTGTGCGGTCGATGTCCTCTTCCGAGTTCTTTTCCGGCCATGTGGAAAAACCGTTTTTGTCGCGGATGTTCACGATGTCCCAGGAGTCGGCCATTTCGCCCGCCCTCACCACGCAGCAGTCCTTGGCGATGATGTTTCCGCAGAAGATGACCAGTGTAGGTTCGGAAATGGACCTTGTGGGATACAGCGCATTTTCCCACCAGTCCCAGCGCTTCTGGATGATGTCCGGGTTCTTGGTATCCTCGTCCGTATCAAAGTCATCGACCAGCAGTACGTCGGGACGTATGGCCTCGTTTCGCGAACCACGCGGAGATTGTCCGGCACCCAGTGCGCGGAAAGAGACCTTCCCTTTGGTGGTGAATTCATCCTCGGTCCATGAGCCCGGCAGTTCCTGTTTGCCGTAGTATGCCATGATGCGTCCGTTGGCTTCGAGATTGGCCCGGTAGGGATCGAGCAGGCGCACCGCATTGTCCTTGCTGTTGGAGGTCAGAATCACATTCTTTTTGCGTCCGGTAAGCGTGAGATTCATGACGATGAACATGGTGACGGTGGATTTGGCCAGCTCACGGCTCCAAGAAAGCACCTCAAACCATTCATCGTGTGCAATGATCCGCCGGATAGCCTTTTTCTGGAAGTCGGCAAATTCATATTTGACATAATTCGGAAAAAAGAACTTGATCCATTCTATGGGATGTTTCTCAAGATATTCCCGGTGTTTTTCCCGTTCGGCTGCCGTCATGTTCCTATCGACCGGTGTAGCCCTTGCGATGTCTTCTTTGTACTTCTCCCAATCGAGGAGAGCGAGTCTGTCAGTCTGTTTCATTGTCTATCCCTTTATAATTTGTCTTTAATGTACGCATCGGCCAGGCGTGTAATTTCCTTTGCCTTTTCGAGGTCGGCCGCCCGTACCCAGTCGATGAGCCCGGTGAGGACACTGATGATGTCGGCAATGCCCACTTCCTGCTCCATGTTGCGTATGGCCGCCGACAGTTTCCCGAGGATGTCAGCCTCCTTGGATGAGGGGAACCGTTCCCCTTCGGGCCGTTCGGCGATGGCCTTGTTTATTTCGGCCACCTGCCGGTAGAGGTTAGCCACCTGTTCCTGCCTTGTGAGCGTAAGCCCCACCTTCTGTTCCTCCCACTTCCCGGCCCGTACCCAGTTGGACACGGACACCCGTGACACGCCCACCCGGTCGGCGATTTCCTGCTGTGTGAGGTTTTCCTTGAGGTACAAAGTTTTTGCCCATTCCTTTTTCTGGGCATTCGTCAAATCTGCCATAAATCGTCCTTTTTAGTTGTAAATCACGTTACAAAATTGCATGAAAAAGCGGGGTTTGTAAAAGCGCGTACGCATGATGACGGGTTACAGCGTTATGATAACGCCAGAAAACGTTATGATGCGGACGCGGTTTCTTGGTGCCATGGGAATGTTCTATTTTCGCACCATCGAAAGGCGGGGAAACCGCTGGTAAAGACATGACGATGAGCAGATTTTTCAATATTACAACGAGTGACGACGGCACCAGTACGATATTCCTGTACGGGGACATCGGAGACTATACGGAGGTGCAAAGCGGGCGCATAGCCCAGGAACTGATGGAAGCCGAACGCGTGAGCCGACGCATCCATGTGCGTATCAACAGCAACGGCGGGGAAGTGTACAGCGGCATTGCGATATTCAACGCCCTGCGCCATAGCCAGGCCGACATCCGCATTTATGTGGATGGCATAGCCGCCAGCATGGCCAGTGTGATAGCCCTTTGCGGCAAGCCCGTAGAAATGAGCAAATATGCCCGTCTGATGCTGCACAGTGTGAGCGGCGGGTGTTACGGCAACAAGCAGGACCTGCAGCGTTGCATGGAAGAGATAGAAAGCCTGGAAGGCAGCTTGAGTGAAATCTATGCCGAGCGGCTGGGCATGAGCAAGGAAGAAGTGAAACAGACCTATTTTGACGGCGAGGACCATTGGCTGACCGCCAAGGAAGCCCTGGACCTTGGTTTCATAGACGACATCTATGATGCAGACCCCGTGCCGGCAGACAGTACACCGGCGCAGATATATACTTTATTCAATAACCGGCTCGTTGAGCCACAAAAAAACAGAGAAGACATGAATCTGGAAGACGTAAAGAAACGCCCGCGCTTCAAGGACTGCGCGAGTGATGCGGATGTGTTCCGCCTGATGGACCAACTGGAGGAAGAGGCAGGCAAGGTACCTATCCTTACGAAAGAGAACACCGACCTGAAGGCCAAGGTGAAGACCTACGAAGACAAGGCTGAAGCCGAAGACCTTGCCGCCCGCAAGCAGCTGCTTGACGCAGCCGAGCAGGACGGTCGCATTGATGCGACTACCCGCCCCATCTACGAAAACCTTTTGGCCAATGACCGCGAGAACGGCGAAAAGGCCCTGGCCCAACTGCCGGTAAAGCGCCGTGTGATGGAAGACCTGCATCTGGAACCGAATGGTGAAGAAAGCCCCTGGAACAGGCGTATGCGAGAAATTAAGGACAAACGTAAAAAGTGATTGAACTATGGCAATAATTGTAAGAAACACGAATTACAGCGGCGAGGTACTGGAACAGTTGCTGACGCTTGCCGCTACGAGCAATGAGATTGTGGAAAAGGGGCTGATCATGGTGATTCCCGGTGTGGAGAAGAAAATCAGCCTGCCGCGCCTGAAGACCGGCAAGATGCTCCAGAAGCGCAAGGAGAACCCCGGCGTGGAGGATTCGAAGGGCAACTTCAACTACGACGAAAAGAGTCTTGACCCGGTGGACTTCATGGCCTTTACGGTGTTTAACCCCCGCACGTTCGAGAACATCTGGCGCAAATGGCAGCCGAAGGGCAACCTGGTATTCTCGGAACTTCCGCCCGAAGCGCAGAACGCCCTGCTTGCCGAGTTGGCCAAGCGGGTACAGTTTGAACTGGGTGACCACTATGTGAACGGTGAATATGGGGATGATGACGACCACTTGTTTAACGGCATCCTGACCCAGATGGCCAAGGATACTGAGGTGATTGTGGTGGACAGCGCAGAATCGACCATGCTGGGCAGACTGAAAGCCATGCGTGCGAAGATTCCCGTGGCCATCCGCAACAACCCGGACCTCCGCATTCTGATGAGCGTGAACGACTTTGACAAGTATGATGACGAGCTGACCCAGCGCGAGTCCAAGAACACGAGCGAAACCGATGTGAATGCCCGTCGCTACAAGGGCATTACCATTGAGACGCTTGCGGCCTGGCCCGATGATCTGATTGTGTGCACCCTCTGTTCGCCCGATGCCGGCGGCAACCTGTTTGCGGCTGTGAACCTGCAGGACGATGAAGACGTGATTCAGATTGACAAGATCTCGAACGCGAGCGAACTGTACTTCTTCAAGATGCTGATGAAGGCTGACACGAACATTGCCTTCGGTGAAGAAGTGGTGGTGCTGGACAAGCGAAGCAACCCCGTGTTCAAGGCGAGCGAGAAGAAGATTTCAGTTGACCCTGCCAGTGTGACCCTTGAGGCAACCGGTGGCAGTGAAGAAGTGACCGTGACCGCCAGCGGAGAATATGAGATAGGCAGTGCCCCTGCCGGCTTCAAGGTGGAAGCGACGGATAAAGGCGTGAAGATTTCGGCCGGTGCAAACAGTGGCAGTCAGAAAACCGGTACACTGACCCTTACGCTCAATGCCGACCGCAGCAAGACGGCCAAGATTACCATTACCCAAAACCAGAAAGAATAAGATGGTATGGCAAAATTGAAGTATCTGGTAATTCACTGTACGGCAACCCCGGAGGGGCGTGAGGTATCATCGGCGGACATCCGGAAGTGGCACACTTCGCCCGTAAGCCAGGGTGGCAGAGGTTGGAAACAGGTGGGCTACACCGACCTGTTCCACCTGCAGGGCGGTGTGGAACGCTTGGTGAACAACAACGAGGATGCGCAGGTGGATCCCTGGGAAGTGACCAACGGAGCCAAGGGGTACAACAGCGTGAGCCGCCACATTGTGTATGCCGGCGGTGTGGCCAAGGACGGCAAGACCCCGAAGGACACCCGCACCGGCTGCCAGAAAAAGGCACTGGAGAAGTATGTGAAGGACTTCCATCGCAGATTCCCGGATGTGCGCATTGTGGGACACAACGAGCTGGCGGCCAAAGCCTGCCCCAGTTTCGATGTACAGAAATGGCTGAAAGAAATAGGTATTAACCAATAATAAAAGAAGCAATCAATGAAACGAATTATGCTGTTTATGATGCTGATGCTGGGAACAGTATCGGCTGTGATGGCCCAAGGGGCCGATGTTCCGGCAACGGACTATGACGCAATGATTGGCACCTTTGCCGGTTTCGTCGGCGGTGTGGTGGTGCTTACTGAAGGGTTGAAAGGTTTGTTCCCCAACATGAAAGGCTGGGTGACGCAGCTGGTGAGCTGGTGTGTGGGCTTGGTGTGCGCGATGCTACTGTGGTGGCTTGATGCCGGATTTGTGAGTGATGTGAGCTGGGACATTGCCTTGCTCTATGGTTTTGGTGCCTCACTTGTAGCCAATGGGGTAGCCGACACGGGACTGGTGCAATGGGTTATCGGACTATTCCGAAAGAAACGCGAGGAAGCAGAATAAAAGGTTGACTGACTAAAAAACGGGTGGTATGGACTTTAGCGAGATCATGAACATTATTCTTAGCGGCGGCCTTGTGGGCACTGCAGCAGCCATCGGTTCCCTGCGTGCTACGGTGAGGAAAGCGAAAGCGGAAGCGATGAAAGCCGAAGCCGACGCAGAGGGTGTGCGTGTGGATAACGCAGAACATGCCACCCGCGTTTTGGTGAGCAATATTGTGGTACCCTTAAAAGAAGAACTGAATGCAACAAGAAAAGACCTGCAGGCCAACAAGCGCGAAATGGCGCGACTGCGCAAGGCCATTGACACTGCCAACAGTTGCCGCCATCATGATGACTGTCCTGTGCTTGGCGGGCTGCGCAAGCAGCAGGAAGAGCACGACGGTGGAGAAGATACAGACGGAATCGGCAAGCACCGACAGCGCGAGCGGAAGCCGACGGGCGGGACTGGTGATGGCGGGTATACCGGCGAGTTCGGTGAAGCTGTCTATACCTGCGGACAGCCTCCGTAAACTTCCTGAAGGTGCCGTGTACCGTGGCAAGAGCGGACAGGCGAATCTGACCGTAGGCAGCGACGACAGCGGGAACATCGTGGCCGAAGCCTCGTGTGACAGTCTGCAGCAGCTGGTGCTATGGTATGAAGAAGAGCTGGCGCGCATCCGTAGCGAAACCAAGAGCGAAATTTCAAATGACGTTCAAACAGTAGAAAAACGCCCTCCGAACCGGATGCGGACGTTTATCACAGGTGTATTGGCCGGCTTATTGGCCGGTGTGTTATTAACCATCAAACTTTATAAACGATGAACAAGAATTTCATGTACGGCATAGGAGCCGTAAAGTATAAGGATTTCACAATCGGGTATATTGAAAAGAACTCGTTTGACCTGGGCGGCAAGAAACCCGAGGCCGCGAAGATCGAGGCCGAACAGGTGCAGGGTGCCCCGGTGCTGGTCATCCCACAGAGTAACGGCGGCATCGCCCCGACGTTCAATGTGATCCAGATGAGCTATTCGAACCTGCACAAACTGCTTGGCGGCAGCCTGCATTATAAGAAAGAAGACTCGGAAAAGAAAACTCCGATCGGCTGGACAGCCCCGTCGGAGGTGCTTGTCATGCAGGGACCATGGGAACTCTCCCTCGTGTCCGGACAGAGCGTACTGATTCCCAACGCCACGCTGCTTTCCAATCCTGCAGGCAAGCTGACCCTTACAGAAACCTCCAAGATAGAGGTTACGCTCGAAGTGGCGATGCCGGAGGACGGTTCGCAGCCTTACGGCGTGTTCGATACGGAAGCAATACCGGACGAGTGGGGGCAGTACAAGCTGCCGCCGGCGGAAGCCGCGGCTGCAGCATCGCTCCAAAGTGAGGAGGGCTAACGTATGGCTGACCGTTTGGAACAACTGATAGAGATGGAGTGTGCGGACGCGCTGCTTGACAGCGGCGTGTCCGTACCTCTTAAAAGGTGGAAGCTTCCGTGGCTGAAACGCCCGGTGGAGGTGCGTGTGACGATGAAGCGTCCGAGGCTGCGGGGTCAGATTCTGCTGGCGCGGGAATACCTGAAGACGGGTGTCAAACCCGATTGGCAACCGAAGGACAAGACCGAGGAACTGGCCTTTGTGGCGGAGCATGGTAAGGCTGTGAGCCGCCTGCTGGCCTATACGGTATGCCGGGGATACGTGTCGCGGCACGTGGGCATCGGGGTGACAGCGTGGGTACTGCGGAACTTTGTGGAGTGGCGTTATCTGACGGCCATGTTCCGAACATTCGAGCGTATGATGGGCACGAAGGATTTTATGCGTATTATCAGCTCGACAGCGCGGGCGAACCCGATGACTCCGAGACTGAGCCAGGCAAGGAAGGGGAGTTAAGAACCCGGTATGAAGGTTCCCATAGCCCTTTCGGCTTCGTGTGGCAGATTGCATCGGCGACCGGCTGGAGCGTGGATTACATCCTTGATGGGGTGAATTACCAGACGCTGATCATGATGCTGAGCGACGCGCCGCGGTATGTGCGGAAAAAGCAAGGCGGCGGAAACGGTGCTCCCAGACCGGAACACAGCGCCGAGGATGAAGCGAACGATATAGTAGGATTTTTTCAAAGCAAACTGGAATGAGCAAACCTGTAGAAATTGAATTTTTGATGAAGGACAAACTCACGCCCGGCATGAACAAGGCCGAACGTGAGGCGCTGGAACTGCGTAATACCGTCAGGCTGCTGGAGGCTGAACTGGAAAGGCTGCGCCTTGCCGGGGAGACGGCTGCCCCCAATCTGGACCAGAGTGCCAATATCGCGCAGATCCATGCACTGGAGAAGCAGCTTGAGGAATTGCGCGGCAAACTGAAACTGCTGCAGGAGGAATCGGAATCCGTGCAGGTCACCCCTGCAGACATGCCCAATGCACAGCGCCAGTTCAACGGGCTTCACAACAGCATCCAGCAGATGGCCCGTGAAATGCCTTCTTTGGCCATGGGACCGCAGATGTTCTTTCTGGCCATATCCAACAACCTGCCGATTTTTACGGACGAACTGGCCCGTGCCCGTAAGGAATATGATGAGCTGCAGAAGTCAGGCAAGAAAGGCACACCGGTATGGAAACAGGTCCTGTCCTCGCTCTTTTCCTGGCAGACGGCCATGACCACCGGCATCATGCTGCTGGTAATGTACGGTGATGAAATCTGGGATTGGACGAAAAACCTGTTCAGTGCCAAAAAAGGCGTGGATGAATTCAACGTATCAGTCAAGGAAATGACCGAGATAGAGAAGGACGGCCGTGCCCAGATGGTGCGTACCCGCTTCGAACTGAAATCGGTCATCGATGAAATAAAGAACTTCACCGGCAGCAAGGAACAGGAAAAGGCGAAGGTAGAGGAACTGAACCGCAAGTACGGGGAATCTTTCGGGTATTATAAAACACTTTCCGAATGGTATGATACCCTTATCCAAAAGAGCGAGGACTATGTACAGGTCCTGCTGCACCAGGCCAATGTCCAGAACCTTGTAAAAAAAGCTGCAGAAGCCGATGAAGAGGTGAATAAAATCAAGGCGCAGAAACCGGAAGAGGCGGAAAGCGCCATGGGTTTTTTCGGGAAATGGGGACAATATATCATGCAGTCAAGCATGGCAGAATCCGGGCAGTTCTATGACGCACAGGCTGCCATCAAGAAACATGATCAGGAAGCTTATGACATACTGTTGAAAAATGCCGAAAACAAACGCGACGGTTATCTGAAAAAAGCGGAGGAAGAGGTAAAGAAAGCGGCAGAAGCAGCCAAAAAAGGAAATATCGGCGGACATACCGACCCCGAACAGTCCGGGAAGAATCCGGAAGCGGAAGCCAAGCAACGGCTTGCCACAGAGCGCAGGCTGGCGCAGGATCTTGCCGCCCTGCAGGCCGAGAACCGGAAGGAAGAGATAGACCGCATGCAAGCCGGTACCGAAAAGAAACTGGCACAAATCGAATATGACTATAACGCCCGGAAAGAAGAAATAAACCGGCAGGAAGCCGACTGGAAGCGTGAGAACAAGGAAGCCGGTCTTTCCACCGGAGATAACGGACTTACCCGGGAGCAACAGGATGAACTTGAAAAAGCCCGTGCCTCAAACACCGAGTCAAGGAAAAAAGCGGAGGCGGACGTGTACAGGGAAGAGGCGGAAGCCATGCGTGACTATCTGAAGGAATACGGGACCTTCCAGCAGCAGAAACTGGCCATCGCTGAAGAATATGCCGAGAAAATCCGCAAGGCACAGTCCCAGGGAGAAAGGCTGACTTTGGAGAAGCAGCGTGATGCGGCTGTGCACAAAGTGGACATGGAAGCCCTTACCCAGAAGATAGACTGGGGAGCAGCGTTCGGGGATTTGACCGGTCTGCTTGCAGACCAGATGAAGAACCTGCTTGGCGAGCTTAAACAGTATGTCAAGACGGATGAGTTCAAAAAAACGGGAGCCGCAGACCAGCAGGTCGTTTACGATGCCATCGAACGGATTCAAAGCATGCTCCCCGGTGGCAACGGGACATTGGATTTTGCCCGGCTGCAAACGCAGATGCACGCTTTGGGGGATGCCGTAACACGCGTGCAAAATGCGGAACTGCAGCAGGAAGCGGCATTCATTCGGTTAAAAGCAGCGCAGACCGATTACAACAAGGCTCTTGAAAGCGGTAACCAGGCAGAAATAGAACGTACTAAAATCGCTCTTCAAATGGCCCAATCGTCCAGCATTTCAGCTGACGAAGAATACCTGAACGCCACCTCTGAAATGAAGGCGCTTGCCGGGGAGGTGAAAAGTGCCTCCCGGGACACGGTTGACGGGTTGAACATGGTATCCGACGGGTTGCACGGCTTTGCGAGCGGAACCTTGCAGGGATCATTTGAAGGAATCCAGAACATGCTTACCGGTCTTTCAAAACTGAATATCGGAGGCAAGGTCGGCGATGCCATCAGCCGGATGTCCGAAACCCTGTCAAGTGCCGGAGTCATCGGACAAATCATATCGGCCATTCTCTCCATACTGGATTTGCTGAAAGACGGTATTGGCCCGATTATCTCATCATTGATAGATACCATTTTCAATGCGATAACCGGAATACTCGACAATATCCTCAGCGGAGACCTGTTCAAACAGATAGGCGGTTCCCTTGTGAATGGTATCGGAGGACTGCTGAACACGGTGTCTTTCGGAGGTTTCAACAAACTGTTCGGCATCGGCGGGAACGCCAGGGAAGTGCAGGCGGCTATAGACCGTCTTACGGACCGGAACGAGAAACTGCAGACTTCCATCGAAGACCTGACCGATACCATTAAGGCAAGCAAGGGGACAAAATCGGTGGAAGCTTACCGGGATGCTTACAAATACCAAAAAGAAACGAATGCAAACTATCTGCAGATAGCAAAGGAACAGGCACGCTACAGCGGAAGTCACCACAGCTGGAACTACTACTGGGGCGGTTTCAACCAGGCACAGATAGACAAACTGAGCGGACAGATCGGCCGCCAGTGGGACGGGAACCTGTGGAGCCTGAGCCCGGAGGAAATGAAGGCACTGCGCAGCAACGTGGATATGTGGACGCAAATCCAGAATACCGGTAAGGGAGGCTATGGCGGGCGACTGACCGAGAAACTGGATGACTACATAGACCAGGCCGGCAAGCTGGAGGAACTGACCGACCAGCTGTATGAAGGGCTGACGGGCATTTCGTTCGACGGTATGTACAGCAGCTTCATCGACAACCTGATGAACATGAAGTACGGTGCCAAGGATGCGGCGGAGGATATATCCGAGTACTTCATGCGGGCGATGCTGAGCAACAAGATCGGTGAGATGTACAGCGACAAACTGAAAGGCTGGTGGGAGAAGTTCGGCAAGGCCATGGAGGACAACGAACTGACCGAGGCGGAACGGAACGCGCTGATGGAAGAGTACATGCAGTATATGGATGAAGCCCTTGCCCTGCGTGACAACCTGGCGGCAGCCACCGGTTATGACAAGACGCAGCAGGGCGGTACGAGCCAAAGTGCGAAAGCGGGCGGCTTTACGGCCATGACGCAGGACCAGGGCACGAAGCTGGAGGGCATGTTCACCGGCGGGCTGCAGCACTGGAGCAGCATGGACGACCGGCTGGAAAGCGTGGTGGAGAAGATGGACACGGCTGAAGGGCATCTGGCCCGGATAGCCGAGAACACCGGTGTGAGCGCCGGACACCTGGGCGAACTGAAGGAAGTGATAAAGAAAATGATACGTGACGGACTAAAAGTGAAGTGATATGGGCAATATACTGAGCGGACTGGTGCTGGTGAACGGCACGGACATCTGGACGGAATACGGCGTGTTCCTGGTGGAAGACCGGCGCGGGGGCATGGAGAACCTGACGGCCATCCTGACCCCGAGCAAGGCCAAGAAGGATACGGCTGTGGACATACGGGAAGAGCACGGGGAAAAATACAGCCCCGTGCTGACCCCACGGAATGAAGCGCGTGACGTGACGCTGCATTTTGCGCTTTACAACAAGACCCAGGCAGGCTGGATGAAGCAGTACTTTGCCTTTGTGAATTTCCTGAAGCAAGGGAAGGACGGCTGGCTGGAGATCCGTTTCCCCCAGCTGGATCTGCAGCTGCGGGTGAAGTATGCCGACTGTACGAAGTTCACCCCGCTGACCTATCTGTGGACGGAAGGTGTGCATGCCGGAAAGTTCCGGGTAAAGTTCCGGGAACCGAAACCGATTATATAACCATTCAAACGCTATTAGAATATGCTTCTAACGATATATGATAAAGCCGGAACCAAGCGTGCGGATGTGGCCGTGAACGACAGCTCGACGCAAAGCAAGGAAGTGCAGGGAGACAATGTGCTTTCCCTGTCGTTCAGCTATTATGCCTTCCTGCCCCTGGACGTGAACGACTACACGGACTATCTGGGCGAACGGTACTGGCTGACAGAACGCTACACGCCGAAGCAGGTGAGCGATGGTGAATGGGAGTATAACCTGAAGCTGTACGGTATCGAGAGCCTAATCAAGCGGTTCCTGGTGCTGGAGACGACGGACGGGGACACCAACCCCCTGTTTACCCTGACGGCCACGCCCCGCGAGCATGTGGCGATGGTGGTGAAGGCTATCAATAACGGCATGGGCCACATTACTGACTGGAAGACGGGTACGGTGGAAGGTACGGAGCTGATCACGATAGACTACGAGGGGATGTACTGCGACGAAGCGCTGAAAGCCATCGCGGAAAAGGCAGGCGGCAAGGTGGAATGGTGGGTTGAGGGGCAGACTGTGAACGTGTGCCGCTGCGAACACGGGGAAGAAATCACCCTTGGCTATGGCAAGGGGCTGACCTCCCTGGAAAGAGATACGAGCAACACGGCCAAATTCTATACGCGCCTGTTCCCGGTAGGCTCGACCCGCAACATCGATGCGGAGAAATACGGCAGCCCGCGTCTGATGCTTCCCGGCGGCAGGAAGTACATCGAGCAGGGCGTGGAGGAATATGGCATCTATGACCATTACGAGCAGGATGCTTTCAGCGGCATCTTCCCCCGTCGGGTCGGTACGGTGAGCTCGGTTCGCAGCGAGGAGGTGGCAGACGATGAAGGAAACAAATTCACCGTCTATTATTTCCGGGACGGGGAACTGGACTTTGACCCTAACCTGTACGAGCTGGCCGGAGAAACCAAACGTGTGTCGTTCCAGACGGGCGACCTTGCCGGACTGGGAGAAAGCGATGACCACTACTTTGAGGTGAACTACGACAGCGCGGCACGTGAATTCGAACTGATCACCATCTGGCCCTACGATGACGACACCCAGCTGCCGGGCGGCAAGCTGGTGCCCCGAGCAGGCGACACCTATATCCTGTGGAATATCCGGATGCCGGATGAGTATTACCGGCTGGCCGAAGAGGAGTTTGCGGTTGCGGTGGACGAGTACAACCGGGACCACTGGCTGGACATTGCCGCCTACAAAGCCCCGACAGACCCGGTATACATCGAGGAGCACGGCATAGACCTGTTTGTGGGCAGACGGGTGAAGCTGGAGAGCCGGAAGTATTTCCCGGAAAAAGGCTACCGTCAGAGCCGTATCACCAAGATCAGCCGCAAGGTGAACGAACCCGGGCAGATGGACATCGAGATAAGCGATGCGCTGCAGGTGGGCAAGTTCGACAAGGTGACGGACAGCATCGGTGCGCTGAAAAGCTATACGAAATCAAAGACGGAAGGCGCTGCCCTTCCGGACATCATACGAAGCTGGGACAAGACGCTGCCCACGGACAACAACCTGTTTTCCGCCCGGCGCAGCCAGAAAGAGTTCCTGAGCAAGAACCAGCCGGACACAGCCAAAGAGTCCATCCGCTTCCTGAAGGGTGTGAGCTTTGGCGAGGCTGCTGGCGGCAAGCCCTGCGGCATCGTGGATGGTGAGGGCAATGCCGAATACTTGACTGCCGTGATCCGCGAACTGCTGCGCAGCACGGAGTTTGTGGACGGGCTGACCGGTGAGGGCTGGCAGCTGTGGATTGACCAGCTGACCGGACTGACAAACCTGACGGTGGACAAAGTGACTGCCCGGCAAAGCCTGGTGGCGCTGGAACTGCTGATCGAGAAGGTGCGCAGCGTGTGCGGCCAGCTGGTGGTGTCCGCTGCCAACGGCAAGATCAAGGACGTGGTGAAGCAGGGCGACAACTACCGCATCGTGTTTGAGCAGGAATCGGGCTTTGTGGCCCATGACCTGATGCGCTGTGCGGTTACGGGTGGTAAGAAACTAAAAGCATACTGGGTGGAGGTGGCTTCGGTGATAGCCGGCGGTGTACTGGTCCCGGTAAGCGAGTTTGGCGGGGTGAAGCCGGAGGCAGGCGATGAGTGCGTGCTGATGGGCAACACCGAAACCCCGCTCCGGCAGAACCTTATATCCATTGCGGCCACGGAGGACGGACAGCCCCGTATCGACATTCTGGACGGTGTGAAGGCCAAGAACTTCAACGGCTGCCTTCGTTGCCGGCTGGGTAAGCTGGACGGCATCAGGAGCAGCGCTTTCCCGGCAGACAAACAGCCGAAAGGAAACGGCCTGTATGCCGACAACGTGTGGCTGAAGGGTACGTTCGTGTTGATGACGGGCGAGGACATCCTGACGCGGTTTGAGATAACCGAGGGGAAAATCCATTCAGCCGTGGAAAGCTTGCGCAAGGAAATACGCGAAGAACAGAGTTATCTGGACAACAGCAGTTTTGCCGACGGCATGGACAAATGGAAGACGGGCAGCAAGGCTACGCTGTTCACCCTGGGCGGACGCTGGATCTGGGCGAACGGCGGTCCTTACGGTACGAAGCCGGACGGCCATGCCGAGATACGGACCGACGGCAAGGTGCCTTATGCCTATATCCGGAACAGCTATATCATGCAGAAACTGGAGGACTTCCGGCTGGTACCGGAGTACCGGCAGACGAACAGCCAGGGCGAACGGGTGCCCGGCGTGGTGTATCTGTCGTTCAGCTACCGGGTTATCAAGGCCGGAAGGTTGAAAATAGAATTTGTGAACGCTGATAAGACCGGGTTTGAGAACTTCAACATGTTCGGCCATGAAGAGGACCTGCCCGTTGGCGGTGAGAAGATGTTCACGTTGGACGGACTTTGGAACGGCACTGGCGACTTCAAGCTGTCGTTTACGGGCGTGATTTACATTTCGCTGCTGGTGTTCAGCACCAACAAGGCGGACGCACTGGCCTATAAGTACCGTACACTGTTCGAACAGAGCGACCGGCTGGTAAAGATTTCAGCGGCGGTCTTCGACAAGGACGGTAATGCGCTGAAAGAGACCGGGCTTGTCATAAAGCCTGAAGGTTCCGGTCTGTATGCGCAGGACAATACAGGAAAGATTGCCCTTATCGGGGTGAGCGTGGAGGAAGAGGACGAGTACGGAAATACCGTGAGCAAAATCAAGCTGACAGCCGACCATATACAGCTGGAGGGACTGGTAACGGCCAACGGCAACTTCAAGATACTGGAAGACGGCAGCATTGAAACGACCAACGGTAAGTTTACCGGAGAGATAGACAGCAGCAAAGGGAAAATCGGCGGCTTTGAGATAGGGAACGGCCGTATCGGTTCTGTGGCCGACTCTCACGGGAGCGGTGGCGGTCTTGCCATTTATGATGATTTTTTCCGTGTCGGCGGCAGCAAAGGATATGTGATGTTCGGTGATGATGTGATACCGTCTTCTGCAGGAGGAGCTTTTACCGCTGTCGGTCGTATCGTGAACTCAGCCCCCAATATATACGGGAATTACGGCTTCGACCAAGCGAACTATGGATTGTTTATAGATGTTACCGGCGGTACGAAGAACTACGGTATCAGCAGCAATGCGGCATTACTTGCCCCGGCGTTTATCAATACGAAAGCCAAGCTGCTTACCTTCGGAAGTGGAAACTACACGGTGGATTTCTCACAACACAATATCATTTTGATGTATTACAATGAACCCAACTACAGTAAGGTAGAGGTTACGCTGCCGTCGGAAAGTTCTGTGGCATACAAGTTCGGCATGAGTTACTTGCCTACCGATTTTGCAGCCATTGTCACGTTCAGGGTCAGACCCGGTTCAAAGAATATCATACTAAAAGGTATCTATAACCACAATGAAGATTTGCAAAACTACGAGATGGCATCCGGGGACTCCGTAACGGTACTTATTACAAAAGCGGACGGATTCCGTTACCAGATATTGAATCATTCATCCTAAAAAACAGATATATATGAAAAAGTTAGATTTCAGGAATTTCAGCGTTCCCACCGGAATAACCCGTCAGACGAGGGAGGTTTTCGATGCACGTGAGCAGATAGCCGATTTGCTGTATACGCGTGTCAGTGGCATCAAGGCCCATCGGCTTGCGTTCAAGATTTTCGAGAGTACCGGCGAGACCGAGTTCAGCGATGAGGAAACCGGGATGATACACATGGCGGTGGAACGCTATTGTCTTCCCAATGTGATAGATGCCCTGAACGAAATCCTGGGCGGGTCAGAAACCGATAAAAACGAATGAGTATGGCAGAAATGACACAAGAAGAACTGGTTCAGGAAGTGCTGGACCGTGTACTCCAGAGTTCTACCGGCGTGGAGGACTTGGAGACCGTCACCTCGCTGAGCGGTGTGAAATCACTGCCCGGGGAGAAGGACGGCAAGATGGTGAACGTCCCCCTGGAACTGATAGGGAAGCCTGCGAGCGATGCCGCCGCCCGTGCCGAGGCTGCCGCCAAGAAAGCGGAAGGAGCCGTAGCCGGACTGGAGGAAAAGACCCAGGCCGCCACGGAAGCGGCCACCAAGGCCAACGAAGCGGCAGCCAAGGCAGAAAACGCCGCTGCCAAGGTGGAACAGACTACGGCAGCAGCCATCGGCGGGGCTACCGCACGCTTTTCCTCATGGATGGAAACAGGCAACGTTTTACCTGACAAGAGTACCAAACCGGGCGGCAGCGTAGTGTATGTAGCGGATGCCGGGAAGTTCGCCTACCACATGGACTCCACCCTGTACGGGGACTGGGATGTGGCGGGTGTGCCTCCTGCCGGCATATTCATGAATGCGGACCGGACAGCCATCCTGCCGGACAAGCTCTACCTGCTGGGTGATGCCGTATATACCGGAACAGGCGGCAGCCTGAGACTGCTGGCCTACCGGCATGAGGTGATGAGCGGGGAAGCTTACGAGGCGCTGCAGGACAAGGATGCGAATACGCTGTATCTGATTTATGAGGAGGATTGACGATGATAACCATAGGCGGTAAGGAAATAACGGCTGCGTATGTGGGGAAACGTGCCCTGTCGGCAGTCTATGCCGGGGCAAGACTGGTGTGGTCTGCGATAAGCAGCTGTTTCGGACTTGGATACTGGAAAGGCGACGAGCCGTGGAACGGATCGGACGCATGGAACGGTAGCAGTAAAACTGATAAATGAATGATTATTATAAAAGGACAGTATTATGGCAAAAAGGAAAATAAGCGGAATCATCAACGCGACTGAACATCCGATGAATCTTGAAACACCATGGAATCAGAAACAGCCGGACGGCACCTATCATGCCTATGCAGGCGATGACATCGAAGCGTTCCTGAAGAAGGAACTGTCAAACCGTACCCCTACCGAGGAACTGGTGAGCGGCGAGACGAAACCTCCTACATCCGGAACGGTGTTCGATGCGATGGTGGGTACGGTGACGGACGTGGATGTGCAGGACAGCGAGGACGGCACCCAGTACGTGATGACCGTCAAGCAGAAGGACAACCAGGGCGGCGAGAGCTCGAAGGAAGTGCGCTTTTCCAAGTACACGGACGATGACAAGGTGGTGGTGAACATCGACCTGACGGACAGCGGCGGTGCGGGACTTCCCGCCTCGCAGTATCTGGCACTGGGCAGCGGCTTTGTGGTGAAATACTCCGTAGGTGTGGGCACTGCCGGTGGCGGTACGGTGGACGGCTACAGCGACCTGAAAGCCCGCGTGATCGTGAAACGCGGTTCGACCGTCATCAGTGAGTTCCGGGATGCGGAGTTTGTGGGCGTTACAGCCGGACAGAGCTATACCTTTGACGCTTCGCCCTACCTGAAGGATGCCACTGCCTATACCGTACAGGTGGAAGCGCAGGCAACTTACCAGGACGGCACGCTGATGAAGACGGCCACGGCCAAGGTGACCATGGTGGCCATGGAGCTGGAGACCACCTACTCGGCGGGCAACGGGCTGGCCGACGGGGGATATAAAAATGACGTGAACATCCCCTTTACTGCCAAGGGCACGAGCGGTGAGAAGAACATCTACTACCGCGTGAACGGCGGACAGGCCTTTACCCTCGGTCTTTCGGCCGGCAGCGGTGTGCAGCAGAAGAACGTGACCATCCCCCTGACACAGATGCAGGAGGGTACGAACGTGGTGGAAGCCTACGCGCAGCATGAGAACTCCGGTGTGGTGAGCCGGGTGCATTACATTACGCTGCTGAAGGCAGGCGGAGGTGTGACAGCGTATGCCGGCCTGATGTTCAGCCACCGGGCAGCGGGGTTCCAGCGTGACTGGAAACACCCGGTGCTGGAGGCAGAGCAGTTCACGGCATGGAACTTCACGTATGCCGGCTATGACCGCGATGCGTACACGGCCCGTGTGAAAGTGACCGACCGGGGCAGCGTGGTGAAGGAAGACCTGCTGCAACGCGGTGAGACCGGCAGCTACGGACGGACGAACGTGAACGTGGAACCGTTGGACTACCGTGTGTCATGCGGCGATGCCGTGCTTGAGGTGCAGGTGAACACCACATCGCACCCGGACATTGAAGCCACGCTGGCACCGGATGCCGTGTGTACGTTTGACGCCTTCGGGCGAAGCAACACGGAAAACAACCCGGCAAGCTGGGTGAGCGGTGACAAGCGTATGGAGTTCCGGGACGTGCTGTGGAGCGTGAACGAATATGGTGCCGGTAGCGGCTGGCACAAGGACCGCCTGCTGCTGGCCGGTGGTGCAGGTATGACCCTGACCGCTGACGGCGGTTACCGCCCCTTCAACGAGGCGGACAAGCCCGAGGGATTTGCCATCCGTGACGTGGGCATGACGCTGGAGATAGAATACAGCACGGCCAACGTGACGGATACGGATGCCGAGCTGATCACCTGCCTGGGGCAGCTGGACAACGGCAACCGGTACGGGCTGATTGTGACTCCGGAAGAGGCCAAGTTCCTGACCGGTGTGGTGACCGAGGCGATGGATGCCGGACAGGTGCTGCGCTATGAAGACTCGGTGGGTACCAAGTTCCAGCCGGGTACGAATATCCGCATTACCTACGTGTTCTATCCGAACGTGCAGACCAACGAACAGCGCACGCTGATCGGTTTCTATGTGAACGGTGAAGAGTCGGCTGCTTCCAAGTGGCTCGACAAGGTGAATTTTGACATTCAGAGCCAGTTGGAATTTAAGTCGGCAGGTGCCGACTTGAACGTGAAGAGCGTGCGTATCTATAACAAGGCGCTGACCTCGGACGAGGTGCTGAACAACTACATCGTGGACCGCAACCACCTGGAGGATGCCGACGGGGAACCGGGCGTGCGCTCACTGGATGAGGACAACCGCGTGCTGAATGAAGGAGATACGGTGAGCATGGAGAAGCTGATGGGGCTGATGAAGAAGCGCCGGAACTCGATCCTGGTACTGATAGGCACGGGCAGCGTGGGCAGTGAGGTTCCGAGCGAGAGCGACACGCTGAACGTGGTGGATGCACTGGCCCAGCTGAACGACAAGAAGGCCAATAAACTGGTAAGGGAGGTCCGTTTCTATAACGGAGAGGACAGGACGCTTGACTTTATCCTTACCAACGTATATGTCCGTATTCAGGGTACTTCTTCCGTGAACTATGCCAGAAAGAACTTCCGTTTCTACTTCCAGAAGACGGCAAGCGGCTGGACGGTTACATTGAGCTACGGGGAGATTGACGGAAACGGCAGGCAGAAGAATCCGGTGGTAACTACCGGCAAAAAAAATCTCTTCAAGTTACGCAGGAACTCGGTAGGCGCGAAGCTGGCATGTTCCAAATGCGACTTCTCGGACTCGTCCATGACCACCAATACCGGAGGTGCGAAGCTTATCAATGACGGACTGAAAGAGATGGGGCTGCTTACGCCTGCCCAGCGTTACGCCAAAGACCATGGGCTGGAGGACGATTACCGTTCGGCCATCGACGGCCTGCCGTGCGACCTGTTCGTAGCGAAGAGTGCCGACGAAGACCTGACCTATTACGGCCAGTACAACATGAACAACGAGAAGAGCGACAGCTACCCCATCTTCGGGCAGGATGAGACCATCGGCGGCGAGAAATGGGGCGAGGGCGACACGCTGAACTACCTGGAAGCCGACGAGGAAGGACACAAGCAGTACCTGCCCGTCTGCTTCGAGACGCTGAACAACTCCAATCCGCTGTGCCTGTTCCACTGGTTGCCGAGTACCGAACCGGAGCATAAGGATTTCATGGACTACAACTTTGACGGAGGACTGGAATTTAATCATCCGAAAGATACCTTCTGGTCGGACGGAGGCGGTGACGCGGAGGAAGAACCGAACCTGAAAGACCACCTCGGTACCGGTGACAAGTACGACAAGATGTACAAGGCCACCGACCGCATGATGAGTTTCGTCTACCGGTGCGTAAAGGAAACGCCTGCGGGCAGGAACATGGTTTACAGCACGGAATCCCATTCGTTCGAGGGGGTGGACTATGAGGACGACGGCGACAAGTTCCCTACCGCCAAGTGGCAGAGCGATACGTTCAGGAAAGAGGCCGGGAAGTATTTCGACCTTCCCCACCTGATTGCCTACTATCTGTACGTGCAGTTCAACCTCGGCGTGGACCAGCTTGCGAAGAACATGCTTATCCGCACATGGGACGGTGTGAAATGGTCGATTGACTATTATGACGGCGACTGCCAGCTCGGTTCTGACAACAAGTCGTTCCTGACCGGGAAGTATGACGACAACCGCCAGACGAAGCGCGACGGGGCTTATGTGATGCAGGGTCATAACTCGTGGCTGTGGAACCTCATCGTGGCCAATTGCTGGGACATGATTGTGGAGATTATGGTGAGCGGATGGAACGGGGGCGCAAGCTTCATGAGTGCCTTCAGTATCCAGAAAGCCATTGACCATTTCGATACCGAACAGATGAAGAAGTGGTGCTCACGCCTCTATAACAAGTCCGGCATCTTCAAATACATCTACCCGTTCCTGAACGAAATGCCGGTGGGTGCTGACGGTGCCAAACAGACCTATCCGCAAATCTACGGTCTGAAGGGTTCGTTGAAAGCACACCGGAACTACTTCATCCAACGCCGGTATGACCTGAAGCAGGTGGAGTACGGCTATGTATCCACGCTGGGTGCCCAGTTCTACCAGAGTACGGCATCGCTGGACAAGGCTTATAAACTGAAACCGATGCAGTACCGGCTGACCATCCCGTACCGTGTGCAGCTCTCCACCAGCAACGGCGTGCAGGCCGACAGCGGCGTGGTGGATGCGGACGTGCTCCATTCCCTGCAGCTGACCCGTGCCTTCGGTGAGAACGACCCGCTGAAGATTATCGGTGCAGCCAAAATCAAGGAGCTGGTATGGCACGAGGATGCGTTCGCAATCGGCTTCAACTTCGGTCTGCTGACCTCACTGGTAAAACTCGACATGAGCGTGGAGAAAGCCAGCGGTTACCGGAACGGCTCGTTCATGGCTTCGACCAATGGTATGCTGCTTCTGGAAGAAGTGAACATGCGGAACAACCGGCTGGCCCGGAACGGGGACAACGGGAATGTGGCCACTTTGGACTTGAGCTGGCAGGGCCGCCTGAAGAAACTGGACGTGAGGGGTACGGGGCTGACCCGTGTGAAACTGGCCACCGGTGCGCCCGTTGTGCAGTTATGCCTGCCGGACACGATTGAGGAACTGTTCCTGGAATATCTGACCAAGCTGTCCGATAGTGGCCTGATACTGGAAGGGATCAATAATGTGCGGGGCTACCGCTACACCAACTGCCCCGGCATCGACGGGTTCGCTATGCTGGAACGCCTGCACCAGGCCAGACTGAACGGCAGCGGCAAGCTGGAGCGCTTCGTGCTGGAGATAGACCGGGAAGACGACGGAACCCTGCTGAAGAAGTATTACGACTACGGAACGTATACACAGACGGGTGCCGTGGATGACCGGCATTCGGGACTGAGGGGCAAGCTGACCCTGACGAAGTATCTGGCCGATGAGGAACTGGAGAAGTATGCCGCCCGTTATCCGGAACTGACCATCAAGCAGCCGCCCTATACGATGATCGAGTTTGACGACAGCGTGGCCGACGATGCCAATGTTTCGAACCTGGACAACAAGACGGGGTACAAATTCGGCAATACGTACAAAATGAGCGGGCATGTGAATGCCATCCTGTCCAAGCGCCACCGCGTATTGGCCAAGGTGACGAAGATGCCCACGAGCCGGAAGGTGGAGATAGCCGGGCAGCAGGTGGAAGTGAACAACCCGGACGGGGAGATGACCTATTTCCCCCTGCATGACGAAAGCTCGAACTTCTATGCCGATGCGGAGGATATGAACGACTGTACGGTGGCGAAGCTGGACGGCAGCGAGGGAGACTGGATGATGTATGAGCCGTTTTACTGGAGCAAAGGCATCAACGATTATTTGAACAACAAGAAGTACGCCTGCTACAGCAGTTATCCGGAGGACGAAATGCCCCCGGTGCCTGAGGCGACGGTACTGACACTGGATGCCATCAAGGAGACACAGGGCGGCTGGCTGGGTGAACGCAAGATCATGAGCGGCAAGCCCACGCTGATGGAATCCTATACGACGGACAAGGCTTATTCCGTGTGCAAAGTGGACGTGTCGGGTTACAGACGTGTCCGCTTCCCGAGCGTTCCAGGAACAGGGCTTATCGGCAGTGTGTTTGCTGATGCGGAGGGAAACATCCTGAAGAGTATTGTGGTGCCGACCATCGGCTTGAAATTTGAAGCCGGCATGTATCTGATAGCAGACGTTCCGGAACGTGCTACAGCCCTGCATTTCTCCATTCTGAACACGGCAGAGTTTGACTGCGTGGTACTGAGCCACAGCGACAAGATAGAGGACATGGAACCGGATTGGGTGGCCAATGAGGAGCATCTGTGTGCCGTTGTGGGCAGTTCGGTGGTGGGCAGTAAACTGCGTGCCTGCATCACCGGAGCTTCGACCACGGCAAGTATGACCTGGACGGACTTCCACTACTACAGCCAGCAGCGGGGTATGCAGCAGATAGATGCGCTGATGCACAGCCGCATCGCGAACCTGAGCTATGCAAAGTACGGGCGCAGGGATATGCAGGAACAATGCGGTGCCGGTCAGCATAACAATAACCGCACAACAGGCGGAACGGCCGAACACGGGATGACAGACACCATCGGCTACGATGAAGCGTATGTCATTAACAACAAAATCACGAATTCGCTGATTGACGGCCTGGTGCACCAGTATGCCTGGTATAAGAGTCGGGACGAATACGGACAGGCGACTGTGGTGCAGGTGAACAATATCTGCTGCCTGGGCTATGAGGACATCTACGGCAACAAGTATGACATGATGGACGGCGTGGATCTGCCGAACGACAGCGGTAACGTGGGCAAATGGCGCATCTGGATGCCTGACGGCAGTATCCGTATGGTACAGGGCAAGAAGGACAGCGGTCAGTGGATTACAGGCGTGGCGCACGGCAAGTATATGGACATGATTCCGGTAGGTAATCTGAACGGATCATCTTCTACTTACTATACCGACATGTACTGGATAAGCACCGCTACGGTCCGTGTGGTCTTTCGCGGGTTCAACAGTGCGAATGCGAATGGCGGTGTGTCGGGTGCGTATGCGTTTAACGTTGCTTCGCTTACGTATGCGTATGTCGGCTCGCGTCTGGCCTTCCGCGGCAAAATCGTCCGGGCGCAAAGCGTGGCAGCGTACAAGGCGATACGCGAGGTGGCGTAAGCGCAAAGCGCCAAAGCGTGGAGCGAAGCGACTAAAACGAAAGAACGGGATTCGGATGGTTTCCGAATTCCATTTAAAAGGTATTCAAATACCGGCGAAGCCGGTCGAAAAAATAGAATTTTGAGGTATATGAAAAAGATTATCGCATTTTTAAAAATGAGTAACCGTTACAAGCATCTTATCGGTGGTTTGATGGTAGGTCTATTGGGATTTACTCCTTGGACGGCCTTTTATGCTGCGGCCATTGCAGCTTCCTGTCTGGAACTGAAAGATACTCTTCGGGGAAGTCCTTGGGACTGGATTGATTGGGGGCTCACCGTCGCGGGTGGCAGTATATCCGTTTTATTTTGGATGATAGTGTAATTCGTTTATCTGTTTTGCCTGTTAAATCAGTAACTTTGCAAGCGGTAGAGTTCCCCAATAGTCCGTGTGGTCTATCGCGGGTACAACAATGCGAATGCGAATGGCGGTGTGTCGAATGCGAATGCGAATAACGATGCTTCGAATACGAATGCGAATGTCGGCTCGCGTCTGGAAATCTAACAAATCGGCGTACAGCAGCGGGGACGTGTCCCCGAAGCGGTGCCGAGGGGAGCAAGCCACAGCAACAGCACCAGAAAAGGTGGAAAGCTGAAAAATCACGCGTCGGGTGGAGTTTGGTAGGCTGTTATCAGTTCGAAGAAGTCAGACCCGGGGAAAGGAAGGCCCTCATCTTCCATGTTTATTAACCAATAGCTTATGCGCAGGGAAGGATATATTATCGAGGAAATCATCGAATACTCCAATATGTCGGAGGCATTCGATTCGGTACTTCGCGGAACCGATCGTAAGAGGTCAAGGCAGGGACGATTCCTGCTTGCCCATAGGGAGAAGATTATCACCGAACTGACGGCTTCCATTGCGGACGGCTCATTCCGGCTGGGCGGCTACCATGAGAGGGAAATTGAAGAATACGGTAAAAAACGTATTTTGCAGATCCTGTCCATGAAAGACCGCATCGCTGTGTTTGCCATCATGAATGTGGTGGACCGCCACCTGCAAAAACGTTATATCCGGACAACCGGTGCAAGCATCAAAAGGCGCGGTACTCATGACCTGATGAACTGCATACGTACCGATTTGCAAAAAAATCCGGAAGGCACGCTTTACGCATACAAATTTGACATCCGGAGGTTTTATGACAATGCGCGGCAGGACTTTGTTATGTGGTGCTTCCGGAGGGTGTTCAAGGACAAAAGGCTGTTGGTCTTGTTGGAGCGGTTTGTTAAGCTGCTGCCGGAAGGTATCAGTTTCGGACTGCGCAGTTCACAAGGGGCAGGAAATCTGCTTCTGTCTGTATTTTTAGACCACTATCTGAAGGATAAGTACGGGGTTCGTTATTACTATCGCTATTGCGATGACGGACTGGTACTCGGTAAAACGAAAGCGGAATTGTGGAAGATTCGTGATGCTGTTCACGGGCAAATGGGAAAAATAGACTTGGAAATAAAGCCGAATGAACGGGTGTTCCCTGTGGAAGAAGGCATTGATTTCCTTGGCTATGTTATCCGTCCCGACTATGTAAGATTGCGGAAACGCATCAAACAGAAGTTTGCCCGGAAAATGCACGAGGTAAAATCGAGAAAAAGACGGCGGGAACTGATTGCCAGTTTCTACGGCATGACGAAGCACGCCGACTGTAATAAGTTGTTTAAAAAATTAACAGGCAAAGAAATGAGAAGTTTTAAAGACTTGAATGTCGCTTACAAGCCGGAAGACGGTAAAAAGCGATTCCCCGGAGTGGTGGTAAGCATCCGGGAACTGGTAAACTTACCCATTGTAGTGAAGGACTTTGAGACCGGTATCAAAACCGAGCAGGGAGAAGACCGCTGTATTGTGGCCATCGAAGTGAACGGCGAGGCAAAGAAGTTCTTCACCAACAGCGAGGAAATGAAGAATATTCTCGCACAAGTAAAGGAAATGCCGGATGGTTTCCCGTTTGAAACGACCATCAAGACAGAGACATTCGGCAAAGGTAGAACCAAATACGTGTTTACATGAGAAGAGTTGAAGGAAGTTCCGGGGTTTCGCTGATGGAATGCACGAACCCGGTTAAAGACAAATGGCGCATCCGATGGGATGTGCAGGAAAAAGAGAACGGCTCTGCCTCCTACATGGAAGAGGAGTTCGGGCATAAGCCTACTGATGAGGAAATCCACACATTGGTTATGTCCTGGTATAACAGCCAGACTGATGCGGCTATCCTATCCGGATTCGCCTATAATGGTGCCCATGTATGGCTTTCTGTGGAGAACCAGTACAACTATAAGGCAGCATACGATTTGGCCGTTCAGACGGGCGGAGAAACCCTGCCAGTGACGTTTAAGTTTGGTTCGGATGAACAACCGGAATACCATACTTTTACTCAGTTAGAAGAACTGAAAGATTTCTATACAAAAGCAGTAGGATTCATTCAGACAGTTCTGGCTGAAGGCTGGGAAAAAAAGGACAAGTTCAATTTGGAATTATATCGGATTGAGTGATTGACAATCCCTTCGGGGGAGGGATAAAAAAAGCCCCCGGCCTGTTAATATAGACGCCAATCATTTATTAACACAAAACGCCACGAGAGTGCGCGACCGGGGGCAATGCCCTCTGCCGCACTCTCGTGGCGTTTTTACGCATTAAATAAATGATTGGCATTGCAAAAGTACAAAAATGATTGGATATGACATTGTTTGAAGCACTTAAATTTAACAGAGAACCGCTTGAAATGCTTATAAGTTTGGGCGGCAAGCAGGATGACCTTCGATTCATAGACTTATATACGGAGTATGAGGTCATGAAAAAACAAGGTGAAAAGACCACTTATGCAGTGGCGTTTTTGGCAAATAAATATTCGGTAAGCGAACGTAAGGTGTATGATGTTATCAAACGGTTTGGAAAGCACTGCACGCTCGGTGCAGTGTGATTGATGTGCCGGGGATGCCTTGTGTTGTCCGGTAGAGCTACCTTTGTACAACCAAAAATAAAGCTCATGAATAAGTATTACCAGACATTAGACAAGATACTCCAAACGGGCAAAATCCAGACCAATAGGAAAGGGCGTATCAAGTATCTATTAAACGAAAGGCTCATGCTAACCCCCGCTGATTTACTTGACATATTTGAAAGCCACGGGATAGCCAGGAAAAAGCTGAAAGAGGAATTGAAACTGTTTATGCAAGGAGTCCGGGATGTGGAAAAATACAAAGAGGCAGGGATTACCTGGTGGGATTATTGCGGCCATACCCTTGTAAACAGCTATCCAACTTACTTTGAAAAGCTTCCACCCCTCATAACCAGGATTAACCGGGAAAAGCGCAACAGCAAGAATTATGTCCTGTTTCTTGGAGAAACCGGGGTGGAAAGCAACCAGGCACCCTGCCTGAGTCTTGTGCAGTTCCAAATTGATGAGGGAGAATTGGTGCTATCTGCATATCAGCGTAGTTCTGATGCGAACCTTGGGCTTCCGGCTGATATTTATCATCTTTATCTGATGGCAAGGCAGGTGGAGCTTCCCCTGAAGTCCATAACCCTTGACCTTGGAAATGTGCATATATATGAAAATAACATTGACCGGACTCTGGAACTGTTATCCGGAGTTGAAAACATTAAATTTGACTTGAACGTATGAAGAATATGAATTTATCTGCACCACTGCCATTTGTAGGCCAAAAAAGAATGTTTGCTAAAGAGTTTATTAAAGTTTTGGAACAGTTCCCTGAAGATACCGTGTTTGTGGACTTGTTTGGCGGTTCCGGACTTCTTTCGCATATAGCCAAAAGAAGCAAGCCCGATGCTACTGTTGTCTACAATGACTTCGACAACTACCGGTTCAGACTGAAAAATATCCCACAGACAAATAAACTGCTTGCCGATATTAGGGAGCTGGTGGGTAATTCGATACCCAAACATAAACCAATTAAAGGGGAACTTAGAGAACGCATTTTTAAACGTATCGAGGAAGAAGAACTAAATGTTGGGTACGTGGATTTTATAACCTTATCATCCTCACTTATGTTCTCCATGAAGTATAAATTGTCTGTAGCCGAAATGCGCAAGGAAGTCCTTTATAACAACATTCGCAAGACCGGTTATCCGGAGTCTTCTGACTACTTAAAAGGGCTTGAAATTGTATCATGCGACTACAAAGCAGTATTCAACCAATATAAGGATGTTCCCGGAGTCGTCTTTTTAATTGATCCGCCTTATCTTTCCACTGATGTTGGTACGTACAATATGTATTGGCGCTTGTCTGATTATTTGGATGTTTTAAAGATACTCGAAAAGCATTCCTTCGTTTATTTCACATCCAATAAATCTTCCATACTTGAACTGTGTGAATGGATTGGAGCAAACAAAACCATTGGCAATCCTTTTGAGGGTTGTACAAAAAAGGAATTCAATGCCCACATGAATTATTCTGCCGAATATACAGACATGATGCTGTATAAGAAACAGGAAAAATTAGTTCATAAAACAGCTGCTTAGCACTGAACAAAGATACAATTTTTCAAGTAGAAGGCCAAACTTTTGAGCCTTATTTTAATGCCGTTATAAAGCCATTTTTTATGAAATTATAAAGCCGAAACAGAGGTCATTACAAAACTTTTGTTTCGGCTTTTTGAGTGTTGCGCGCTTTCCTTTTTTGAACGCTTCGTTTTGTCCTTTTCCCTGAAAATCGAACGCTTCGTTTCGGATTCTGCGGAAATTTGGATTTGCGGATTATACTTGAAAGAATATGGGAATCACCCTTCCTTCATTCTCTACTGTAACGGAAACGAAATTACCGGCGATTTCAGTTTCATAGAAGAGCTTACCGCCACGGCCCGCCAGTTGGATAACCGCCGTCTATACAGCGGTTCCACAGCCCGCACACGTGTCAAATCAGACCAGTTCTACATTACCCATCAGACTACCAAAGGACACATGGCCATCTACGAAGGACGTCCTTATACAAACTGGGACAAAAACAAGGAACTGGGAGTAGGCCTGCCCATCATCTCGCATGAATCCGGACAGCGGTGCATCTATCCCAATTTCGAGGAAATAAAGAACTTCACCGGCCCCGTACAAGCGCGTAATTTCGAGATATTCCGTGAACTGCTGGACAAAAACCACATGCTCGACCAAGCACATGACTTCTTCCGTGCTTCTGGAGCCTTGACCGCCATAGAGTACAAGGATGTCATAGAAGCCCAGTTGCGCACTTATCTGAAAGGCGGTTTCCAATTACTGTCTCTGAATGATTTTACCGGACAAGGATATGCACCGGTAGGCATTCTCGATCCTTTCTGGAATACCAAAGGGCTCATCACACCGGAAAAGTGGCGCGAGTTCTGTGCACCGACTGTTGCGTTGCTCCGTTTCGACAAACGCGCACTTTACAATGATGAAGTATTTGAAGGAAAAGCGGAAATATACAATTATGGACCTGCCCTATTGAAAAACGCAAAAATCAATTGGAGTATCACCGACAGCAACGGTAAAACCCTTAAGAGCGGAAAACTGAAAACACAAACTGTCGGAAAGAACGGGGTATTTCCACTTGGCAGTTTCAGTTATGCATTGAACAATATCACTGAACCACAGAAGCTGACGGTCCATCTTTCTGTTGCACACGTAAAAAACAGCTGGGATATCTGGGTATATCCCCGTCATAGCAACTTAATGCAGTCCACTAGTGAAGTGCTCTACACCACAGTATTCGATGAAAAAGCAAAACAACACCTTGCCGATGGCAAGAAAGTGGTACTCTGCCCCAAACCTTCCAAAGTAAAAGGTCGTAAATCAGTGTTCCACAATCACTTCTGGAATCCGATAATGTTCAAATGGCCTCCTATGACCATTGGCTGTCTGATTCATGACGACCAGCCTATATTCGAGCATTTCATAACTTCCTACCATACTGACTGGCAGTGGTGGGACATTCTGGAAAATGCCAAGGTTATTGAGATGAAGGATGCTCCGGCAGCACTGCGGCCTTTCATACAAGTAATAGACCATTACGACAATAATGAAAAGCTCGGTATTGGTTTCGAAGCAAAAGTGAAGAAAGGCAGTTTACTGGTACTGGCCGTAGATACCCAGAAAAACATCAACGAACGTCCTGCCACCCAGCAATTGCTGGAAAGCATTGACCGCTACGTAAAGAGTGACAAATTCGCTCCGCAAATTACCGTTGATGAGTCCTACATTGAATCATTCTTAAAGAAATAAATAAAGGAAATATGATGAAATTATTCTTGCTTTGGGTTCTTTTGTTGCTGCCGGTCGGACCGGCAGCAGCACAAGAGATAAAAATGTCACAAACAGCTCCATTGGAACAAGTTTATGGAGAAACAGTAGAAGATGATGCCTTACTGCCCATGAATGAACTGGATATGGATTTTGGCTATGCCCTTTATGAGACAACCGTTGATGTGGAAGAGGAGAATCCCACACTAACTATTGAAAACGTACGGGATTATGCTGTGGTCTATGCAGACGGCAAACTGCAAGGATATTTAAAAGATAGCAGTAAAAGCCTGAAAACCAATCTACCGATAGGCATACACAAACTTAGTATCTATACTGAAAATATCGGACGTATTACCTATGGTCCTGAAATTCTGGACAATTCAAAAGGTATCTACGGCAGCATAACATTGGGAAAGACAGATTTAGAAGGCTGGAAGATGACCCCATTGGAAATTAAGGAATGCGATGTGGCCGGAATAACTTTCAAAGAAGGTACCTCCTCCATCCCTTGCTTCCGTAAAGGTTGTGTCACAGTAAGCAACCCGGCACAAGAGACCTTTCTTGACGTATCCGGCTGGGGAATGGGAGAAGTCTGGATAAACGGGCAATACTTGGGTGCCTACTGGGAAGAAAATGCAGAAAAGACCCTGGAGATACCTACCGGTGCTCTGATAGCAGGTAATAATGAAATAGTGGTATTTGAACTAAAAAATAACGAACAAGCTTCCATGACACTAACCGATAAGCCTATTTTCAAATAAGCTCTTGCATGTACTTGTTTATATTCCTTAAAAAAACGACCTTTATGTAGGAGCAGATTCCGAAAAACGTGTCTTATTTAATGAGAATAGCATAATTATATATATCATGAAGAAACTAACATTTATCAGTTGCCTCCTTTTAAGTGGTTGCCTGGCCGGAGCAATGGCTGCAAACAAAAAGCAACCCATCTACAAAGATGCCAAAGCTCCCATTGAGGAGCGTGTGAATGACCTGGTCAGCAGAATGACACTGGAAGAAAAGGTACAACAACTCAACCAGTACACTTTGGGGCGGAATAACAACGAGAACAATCGTGGTGAGGAAGTAAAAAAAATTCCTGCCACACTAGGCTCCCTCATTTATTTTGATGAAGATGCCAATCTGCGTAACGAGGCTCAGAGAAAAGCAATGGAAGAATCACGTCTGGGTATCCCCATCCTTTTCGGATACGACGTCATCCACGGGTTCCGTACCATTTATCCCATCTCTTTGGGACAAGCATGTTCTTGGAATCCCCAATTGGTAGAACAAGCATGTGCCGTTGCCGCCCAGGAAGCACGCATGTCCGGGGTAGACTGGACTTTTTCCCCTATGATTGACGTGGCAAGAGACGGACGCTGGGGACGTGTTGCAGAGGGCTATGGCGAAGACCCTTATACCAATGCTGTATTCGGTGTCGCATCTATCAAAGGATACCAAGGTGAAGACATGTCCGACAGCAAGCGAGTAGCCGCCTGCCTTAAACATTATATCGGATACGGCGCTTCTGAAGCAGGACGTGACTATGTTTATACGGAAATCTCCAATCAGACTCTGTGGGACACCTATATTCCTCCCTATGAAGCTGGCGTAAAAGCCGGTGCCGCTACTTTAATGAGTTCATTCAATGACATCAGCGGTACTCCCGGAAGCGCCAACCATTACACGATGACAGAAATTCTGAAGAACCGTTGGAAACACGACGGCTTTGTTGTTTCAGACTGGTCTGCAGTACCGCAACTTATTGACCAGGGCCATGCTGCCGACCGCAAAGAAGCTGCCCGTCTAGCTTTCAACGCCGGCCTGGAAATGGACATGATGGGGCATTGCTATGACAGGCATATGGCAAAGCTGGTGGAAGAAGGTAAAATAAGCATGCAACTGGTGGACGATGCAGTGAAACGCGTGCTCCGTATCAAATTCCGCCTTGGACTTTTTGACAATCCCTACACCCCGACATCTACAGAAAAAGAGCGCTTCCTCCTTCCACAAAGCCTGGCTATTGCAGAGAAACTGGCAGAGGAGACCATTGTTCTACTGAAGAATGAAAACAAGGTACTCCCTCTGGCAAATGGAAACAAGCCAACTATCGCCGTCATGGGGCCTCTGGTACAAAACAGTGCCGAGCTCCTGGGGTCATGGTATGGACATGGACATGCAGAAGATGTCCTCCCCATCAAAAAGGCGCTGGATGCAGAATTTGCAGGCAAGGCCAAACTGATTTATACCGAGGGTTGTGGTTTCGACGGTAACGACACTTCCAAATTCAGTGAGGCACTGGCTGTAGCCCAGAAAGCAGATGTCATTCTACTCTGCATGGGTGAAAAGAAAAAGTGGAGTGGCGAAAACGCATCGCGTTCCATCATAGAACTGCCTACCATTCAAGAGGAATTCATTGCTGAAATGAAGAAAGCAGGCAAACCGATTGTTCTGGTACTGGCTAACGGACGTCCTTTGGGACTCTCTAAAGTGGAACCTCTCTGTGACGCCATCGTTGAAATGTGGCAACCGGGAGTACCTGGCGGTAAACCATTGGCAGGTGTCTTGTCCGGCCGGGTAAATCCTTCGGGCAAGCTTTCCATTACTTTTCCACGTTCCACCGGACAGATTCCAATCTATTACAATCAGCGCAAAACAGCCCGTCCACAAAGTGGCAAATATCAAGACATCCCCTCTTCCCCACTGTATGAATTCGGATACGGCTTGAGTTATACCACCTTTAATTATGGTAATATCAACTTGCCCAAAGAAACCATCAGACGCGGTGAAAAGTTGGTAATGGAAATCCCAGTCACCAATGTAGGCAAACGTGACGGTGCAGAAGTGGTGCATTGGTTTATCTCAGACCCATTTAGCACGATTACCCGTCCATGCAAAGAGTTGAAGCACTTCGAAAAGCAACTAATTAAAGCAGGTGAAACACATATATTCCGCTTTGAAATAGACCCGATACGTGATCTTGGTTTTGTAAATGCCAATGGTGAACATTTCCTTGAAAATGGAGAATATTATGTAATAGTGAAAGACCAGAAAGTAAAATTCACGGTTATAGATTAATCTTCTTTTTATATTGTAGGCCATCCTCCTTTCATCATTCTAAAAGACAGATGGCCTGCAATTTCTATTTTTAGAACAAATAAGTATACTGTTCTCCTAAAAATTTCTTGATATGCTTCAAGGCTTTGGTTATTTGGGCCTCCACCGTCTTGACAGAAATACCCATTTCCCCGGCAATTTCTTGATTAGTCTTCCCTTCTTCCCTACTTTTGCGATAAACCTGCCCACATTTGTTCGGAAGGGAACAAACAGCTTCTTCAATCAATCGATTAAGTTCTTCCATCTCCACCGAAGTATCAGCCGCAAGAGCATATCCATATTCTTCTCCTCCCTCGATGGGAACCGTATCCTTTTCATCGCGTAAAGCATTCAGGCAACGATTGCGTGCAGACTGGAAAAGATAAGCCTTGAATGAGATTTTAAGAGTCAAGTCGGCCCTACCCTCCCATAAATTCATAAAAATGGAAAGGGCCAGTTCTTCTATCTCCTGCTTGTCTCTCAGATAAAGGGACATGAAGCGGCAGAGTGAAACAAAATAAGTATCGAAAAGGTGCTTGAAAGCCTTCTCGTCATCTTGTTTGATTAACTGTAACAATAGGATATCATCTTCTGCAGGCATATCGAAGTTATATTAGATAAGGGCTTCTTGAGCGGCAAAGATACTAATATTATTCGTTCCTCGAAATTTATTAAAAAAATAATTGGAATTGGAATAAGGGTTAAACTCAAGTGATGTGTCATATAAGTGAAGGCCTATAAAAACATCATGATCATGAAAAAAAGTGTTCCTTGGAATTTAATCATTCCTAAGTTGAAACAGGAAATTTCCGCAGACGAAGAGCGGCAATTGGAGACTTGGTTACGCAGCAGTAACAACGAAGCGTTATTCAAGGAATTACAACTGTTATGGGAAAAAATTCAGGCAAATGTAGAAAACTATACGCCCAATACCGAATATTATTGGAATGAACTTGTCAACCGTATGCACGCCAGCGAGCCTAAGCAGACTGAAAAACCTGCAAAGAAACGCTTCGAGCTGAAACGGATATACCGCTACGCAGTAGCAGCATGTATAGCTGTTGCCATCGGTTGCTCATTCTACATAGGATTCCTTAACGGACAGCTTGAAGCCATGCCGCAGTTATACTCTAATTTGTCGGGTAAGTCTAAGGTTCTCCTTCCTGACGGAAGCGAAGTATGGATGCATACAGAGACCTCTTTGCAATACGAATCACAAATGAATAAGGATGAGCGTATCGTAAATGTAACTGGTGAAGCTTACTTCGATGTAGCACACGATGCTGACAAACCTTTTATCGTGCAGACAGAAGGTATGCGTATCGTAGTTCACGGAACCAAATTCAATGTCGATGCATTCCCCGGTTCGGAAAATACAGTAGTGAGTTTGGTAGAAGGGTCCGTCTCTTTGGAAACCGAGACAGAGAACCGTTTCCTCAAACCAGGCGAAACAGCTACTTTTAATCGGAAAACCCTGACACTTAAGGTAGAAAAAGATGATGTACATTTTGCCTCTTCGTGGGCAAATACACAACTCGTATTCAGAAACCGTTCATTGGGAGACATTTGCAAACTGCTTTCTAAATGGTATCGGGTAAAGATAGACGTGGATCCTACATTATCCAATAAATATTTCTATACGTTTACGTTGCGTAGCGAACCGCTGGACGAAATACTCCGTATCATGTCACGCATCCAACCTATGAAATATACCTTTAACGAAGAGAATGAATTGACAATTTCGTTTGCAGACACAAAACAAAAAGTAAAATGAAACAGTAACAAAAAACTTATGCCAAACAAATGAGAAATGCACGTTATTTAATAATTAACGAAAAGTAAACACCTACATTAATCTTTAAATTTAAGACAATTATGGATATAAGAAAACAACTCATCATTCTTATACTAGTACTTCTATGTGCCCCAGTTTCTGCACAAAAGAAAGAGAAACTGATCACACTGAAGTTCACAAACATCCCATTATCAGAGGCTATGCCAAAAGTGGAAAAGCAAAGCGGATACACTTTCTTCTATGAATCGCAGCAAATAGACATCAAACAGAAAGTCAGCCTAAATGTTAAGAATGCAACTATTAATAAGACAATAGCAGCCTTATTGAAAGGGACCAATGTTAAATTTGAAATCGACGCAACACACATTATTTTATATACCGGAAAGAATAACAAGGCAATATCCGGGCAACCACAGAACATCTCTGGTACAGTAATTGACGAAAGTGGTGAACCAATTATCGGAGCAAATGTCATGGTGGAAGGAACCAATACTGGTGTCATCACAGATCTTGACGGAAAATACACGATCAACGCACCGGCAGGGAGTAATCTCAAAATTTCCTATATCGGTTATGTGACACAGACTGTAAAAGCTGGTAGAAACAGTACCGTAAAGTTAGTGGAAGACAGTAAAACACTGGCAGAAGTCGTGGTAATCGGCTATGGTACACAACGTAAGTCCGACCTGACTGGAGGTCTGGTATCAGTAGACCAGAAGAAGCTGAACATGATAAATAGCAGTAACTTAATGGACCGTCTCGCAGGACAAATCCCGGGCTTAAGCGTAACTACTGGTGATGCGAAACCAGGAGCAGACCAAACCCTCCGTGTACGTGGTGAAAACTCATTAAGTGCCGACAATGCACCGCTCATCGTATTGGACGGTATTCCTTACAATGGTTCTTTGAGTGATATTGACCCAAACATCATCGAAAGCCTTAGTGTCTTAAAAGATGCTTCCGCAGCAGCTATCTACGGCTCACGCGGTTCCAATGGTGTTATCTTGATTCAATCAAAGAAAGGCAAGAAAGGTGCACCCCAAGTTACATACAAAGGGCAGTTCAGAATGTCGCAACCCCAACAGACTATTGATGTGATGACTCCAGACGAATACATCACATTTAAACAAGACATTGCACGCCTGAAAGATGGATGGAGTGGTGACCAATTGGCTCCTGAGAATATTCTGAGTGCCAGCGAACTTATAAATTACAAGAAAGGCGTTACAAACGACTGGCAGGACTATATTTTCCGCAATGCATTTACCATGGAACATCAGGTAGGCATTTCCGGAGGTACTGAAAGTACCACTTACATGGGGGCAGTTTCCTATCTGGATCAAGAAGGTGTAGTCTATAACTCTGCCATGAAACGTTACAATATTAATTTGAATGTCACACAAGTATTAAACAAATGGCTGACTATCGGTATACAGACCCAATTTATTCAAAGAGATGGCGGTGGTATAACCCCGAATATTGAACATGCTGTAAAACAGAGTCCTTATGGTATCTACAAAGATGAAAACGGCAAGTATTATGAAGAACCTATGGACCAATCCTTGATTATTAACCCGATGGCCAATGTCAATGCCGATCAAGATCAAACAAGACGTAACTTCTTCATCAACACCTATGCTGACATTCTGTTGCCGGTAAAAGGTCTTTCAGCCCGTACAACCTTTGGTTACAACTACCGTAGCAACTTTACCGGCACATACTATGGCCGTGACACCAAAGACGGTAGAACAGCCAGCGGAAAAGCCAGCATCAATAATGAGCACTACTGGGATTACACTTGGGAAAACTTGCTCAAGTATAATCGTGAATTTGGCAAGCACCGTTTCGACGCTACAGGTTTGTTCAGTGTACAACAGACTCAGAAGAAAACTTCCAATTCAAGTGCCGAAAGTTTTGTAAACGATGACTCCAGCTATCATAATATCAATGCAGGTGAGAAAAATAAGACTGTAAAGTCCAGTTTATCAGAAACCTCCATGTTATCTTATATGCTTCGTCTGAATTATTCATATGCCGGAAAATATATGCTGACCCTAACCGGACGTTCCGATGGTTATTCTGCCTTCGGTGCAAACAATAAGTATGCATTCTTCCCGTCAGTGGCTACTGCATGGAACATTGCTTCCGAAAGCTTTATGGAAAATACCCAAAACTGGTTGGACCAACTGAAGCTCCGCGTATCTTATGGTTCCAACGGTAACCAAGCCATCAGCCCCTATCAGACGCTGGACCGTCTACATCTCACAAACTATATCTGGGGTGACGGTGGAGCAGGTGTCAATGGTGCTTATCTAGCCAATGACGGCATTGGAAATCCGAATCTGAAATGGGAAACAACCCGAACATTCAACGTCGGTATTGACTATTCATTCTTTAACGGCCGCATCAACGGTAACATTGAAATGTATGTCGCCAACACAAAAGACTTGCTGATGAAGCGTACTGTTCCTATCATGAACGGTTATAAAACTATTTGGGATAATGTGGGTAAAACACGTAACAAAGGTGTTGAATTCACTTTAAACACTGTCAACATACGCAATAAGAATTTCGAATGGAGCACCGGAATCATCTTCTCACTAAACCGTGACAAGATTGTAGACCTGCGTGGTGACAAAAAAGATGATATCACCAATAAGTGGTTCATCGGCAAACCTTTGCGAGTTTACTACGACTATGACGTTGACGGTATCTGGCAGGAAGGTGACAAATTCACCTATACTACAGCAGACGGTACCGAAAAAGAAATCCAAAAAGGTGCCAAGCCAGGCTCTGCCAAAGTGAAAGATGCAGACGGAAACGGTTACATTGATTCCAACGATAAAGTCATCATCGGTTCAAAGAATCCAAGCTTCCTGATGTCTATGAGCAATACTCTAACCTACAAAAATTTCTATCTGTCATTTTTACTGAACGGAACATTCAAGGTTACACGTGAGCTGAATGAAGCCAATATCGGAAGTTGGAGTTACAATTTATACAACTATCTGCATAATGCCGATTACTGGACGCCGGAACATACCAATGCCAAATATGCTTCTCCGGTATATAACAACTTCGACGGACACAGCTATTACAAAAACTTTACATACATCCAAATAAAAAATATCACTTTAGGATACAATTTTGAAAAGAATTTAGTAAAGAAATTGGGGCTGAGTGGTTTGGGAGTCAATATCAGCGTGGAAAACCCTTATACATTCTGTGATATACGCAGCGTATTGAACTATGACAACAGTTGGTTTGCCTCTTACCCGACTGCACGTTCCTACGTACTTGGACTGAACTTATCATTCTAAACTTACTTAAATATATATACAATGAAAAATTATATATCAAAAGCAACTCTAGCTCTGTTAGTAGCTCTGTCTGCTACCGGTTGCTCTGACTTTCTGGATGAGAAACTGAAAAGTGAACTGGCCCCGGATAACACATATACAAGTTCCTATGGTTTCGAGGTAGGTTCCACCGGACTTTATGCCCAAGCACGTTCTGAATATAACACTTGGGGTGAAAACGGAGCCTTCATGCATAATGCCGCTTGCCCTTACGAAGCATTACAAATTGCCACTGACCTTGCTACCATGGGTACCAAAGACGGTTCTATCCAACCGTTCGGTTATTTGACATTAACTCCCAATACCGGTATTGTAGGCTCCTACTGGAATTGGGCCTACAGTCTGATTGCAGGAGCCAATGAGATGTTGAAATACTCTGAAATAAACACGAACTGGGATAATAGCACAGACAAGGCGCTCTATCAAGCAGAATCACGTTTTTTCCGTGCTTATGCATACCGTACGTTGGTTTATCTGTATGGAGACGTTCCTTATGTGGACAAGATTCAAGATCAGTTCAGAATTGATTTTACCCGTACACCGAAGGAAGAGGTTATTGCCCACATGGTAGAAGACCTTCAGTTTGCTGTCGAGAACCTGCCTACCGACCCTGATGCCGTAAAAGTTGGCAAGCTAACCAAATGGGCGGCAGAACACTTGTTAAGTGAGGTTTACTTAATGCAAGGTGATTATGCAAAGGCTGAAACAGCTGCAGAAAATGTCATCAACAGCGGATATTTCCACTTGATGGAAGACCGCTTCGGTGAAAAGGCAAAAGCAAACGGCGATGTGTTCTCCGACCTATTCGTTGAAAACAATCAAAATCGCACATCCGGCAATATGGAAAGCATTTGGGTCATGCAGTTTGAATATAACACTACTGGTGGCGGTACAAATTCCGATGACTGGACACGCCGTGCCTGGGAACCCAAATACTTCGAAATTACCGGTTTTGTTTTGGCAGACTCACTGGGTGGCCGCGGCTTGTCGCAATTGGTACCAATGAAATGGTGGATTGGAGAAGATACCGGTTTCTTTGATGAAGAAGACATTCGTAATTCCGAATACAACATCAAACGTAACTGGTATTACAACAACGAGAACATGCCCGACCTTTATGGTAAAAAAGCCACGATTACAGACGAAACATGGTTTACCACCTTCCGTCTTTATCCGGCTCTGACAAAATTCTTCTATGGCCGTTCCGAAAACCTTTCTTTGACCGGTTCCTACCGTGACCGCATGAAGTTCCGTTTGTCCGAAACTTATCTCTTACTCTGCGAGGCAAGGTTGGGTTTGAAGGATATTTCAGGTGCCCGCGAAGCAATCAATGTAGTACGCCGTCGCGCACATGCTCCTGAGATTACAGACAGTGAAATGACCATGGACTTCTTGCTGGACGAACGTATCCGCGAGTTGGTAGGTGAAGAATCACGCCGCTTTACCTTATGCCGTACCGGCAAATTATTGGAGCGTACCCGCAAATACAATACAGAATCGGGTCCCGTTATGCGTGATTACCATACATTATGGCCGATTCCTCAGAGCATAATCGATTCAAATACGGGAGCAGAATTCCCGCAAAACGAAGGATATTAACAGCACAAAGACAAAATAAAACACGAATAAAGGTAAAAAGATAGTTTTCAAGATTCTCATAAAGGGAATTGTCCGCGTCCGTTGAGAACAAAGGCAATTCCCTTAATTTTATCAACAAACAATCATGAAGATACACAGACAATTAACAGCAACAGCCTTTCTGTTTATCAGTATGGCAATCATGGCACAAGTGCCATTCAGCAAAAAGGAAGTAAAAGAGAAAATGAAGCAAGTGGCGGACTGGCAAATTTCCAATCCTAACACTGCCCACGAACACCACGACCTGGACTGGACCAATGGAGCACTTTATGTAGGTATGGCAGATTGGGCAAAACTGGCAGAAGAGGAGTACAATGACAGCACCTACTATCAATGGCTCTATAAAATAGGAAGACGGAACTGCTGGCAACCCCATCAGCGATTGTACCATGCAGACGATATAACCGTTTCCCAATCATTCATTGATTTATACCGTAAATATAAAAAAGAGGAAATACTAGCTCCTACCCTGGCACGTACGGAATGGATCGTCAACCATCCATCCAACGGTACATTCAAACTGGAGTACGGTGACAACAAAACCCTGGAACGCTGGACCTGGTGTGACGCCTTGTTCATGGCCCCCCCGGTTTATGCCAAGCTATACCGCGAAACCAACAACCGGAAATACCTCCAATTCATGGACAATGAATACCGGGCTACCTACGAATATCTATTCGATAAGGAAGAGAACCTTTTCTACCGAGACTGGCATTATTTCGGCAAAAAAGAAGCCAATGGCAGAAAGGTGTTCTGGGGACGTGGAAATGCCTGGGTACTGGCCGGATTGGCAGAAGTATTGCAGGAGTTGCCCAAAGGCTTGATGGAACGCGCTTATTACGAAGAACTGTTTGTCCGGTTATGTACCCGTATTGCCGGATTGCAGAACGAAGACGGTTATTGGCATGCCAGCCTTTTGGACCCGGCTTCCTACCCTTCTCCCGAAACCAGTTCTACCGGTTTCTTTGTATATGCACTGGCATATGGTGTGAATGCAGGTATCTTGGACGAAGATGACTTTATGCCAGTCATTATAAAAGGATGGAAAGCGTTGACTAATGCTGTAGATGCAAACGGCAAACTTGGCTGGGTACAACCGATCGGTGCCGATCCTCGTAAAGTCACCCGTGACATGACAGAAGTTTACGGTGTCGGCGCTTTTCTTGCAGCAGGATGCCAGATTTACAAGATGGCTGTAGATACGGAAGCCGATTACATAAAAATCTGGCCGGACAAGAAAACCATGCAGGGAAATCCTTTGAGTGGCTGGGTAATCTATGCAAACGAGAATGTAAGCGATGACTTCTGGAAGAAATACGACCATATCTATGTACCGGAAAAAGGAACGACCGTGAAGATTTCCGATTATGCTCGTACACTCTATATCCGTACTCATTGGAGTACATTCAATCCTGCCGAAGGAGTCTACGGATGGGACACGGATGAAAAGTTGAAAAAAGTAATTCAAGGTGCACTCGACAGAGGCATGCGTCTTTCTTTCCGCGTGATAGTCGATAGTCGTGACAGAAAGAACGAAGCTACTCCGGCTTATGTATTCGATGCAGGAGCCAAATACTATACTGATAACGGGAAACGTTCTCCCTATCCCGATGACCCTATCTTTCAGGAGAAATATGCAAAATTCATAGAAGCGTTTGCCCAGAAGTACAATAATCCCGACTTGGTAGAATTTATAGATGGCTACGGCCTTGGCAAGTGGGGCGAGGCACACACCATGAAGTACATCGACCCTAAAAACCGTGAAACTGTATTCAACTGGATCATTGACCTGTATCTCAAGAATTTCACGAAGGTGCCTTTAGTCATCAACTACCACCGTTGGATGGGTGCAGGTAAAGACTGGGCCGGTGAAGAGAATTTTGATCCCGACAGCAAACGTCTGTTGGACAGTGCTTGTGAGAAAGGTTTTTCTTTACGCCATGATGCTTTCGGAATGAGAGAGTATTACGGCCAGTGGGAACGGAATTATGTAAAGCCTTGGATTATGAAGCGTCCGGTATTGCTGGAAGGTGGCTGGATTGTAAGCAAACACCCTTACCACAATGACCCGAGCGGTTACAAAACAGCCAAAGAAGTTCGTATAGGAGAATTTGAAGACGGCCAGGAAGCTCATGTCAATATGATGGATTTCCGTGTAGGAGACGAAACCATGAGTTGGTTCCGTGATGCCTATCCTCTGGTTGAGCGTTTCATCTCCGAAGGAGGTTATCGTTTGTATCCCGATTCCATTGTGGTTCCCAAAGAGATAAAGAACGGGACAAGAATAAGAATAGCACATCGTTGGAACAATTTAGGCTGGGGATACTGTCCTACCAATATACCACAATGGAATCAGAAATACAAAGTAGCCTTTGCCTTATTGAATCAAGACAATCAGATAGCCTACTCCTATCTGGACAGCAATACCGATTTGTCGGTCTGGATTAAAGACCATCCCACTTCTTATGAGTTTACTCCTAAAATCAAGGGAGTCAAGAAAGGCAACTATACTTGGGCAGTGGCTTTGGTAGATACGACCAAAGGCAATGGTAGTAATGTAAAAGGACTGAATATCTCTGCCAAAGGTACTTACACAAACTCCGGTTGGCTGAAACTGGCAGAAGTAACTATAAAGTAAATACATTAAAAACACACAAAGGTATGATGAAAAGAAACGACTTTCATGTTTCAAGATTATCGGCAAGGCTCCTCCTGCTGCTTGCCCTGCTGCTTGCCTCCCCCGGAGGATTGCAGGCAAAAGCAACTGACGCAGACACTCTTAGAGTGCTGGCCATAGGCAACAGTTTCTCACAAGATGCAGTGGAACAATATCTGCACGAACTGGGAAAGTCCGAAGGTTATATCATGATTATCGGCAACATGTATATCGGAGGATGTTCATTGGAACGGCATGTAAAAAATATACGCAACAATACACCGGCCTACGCCTACCGCAAAGTAGACAAAAATGGGGAAAGGGTAGAAATCCGAGAAATGACCATTGAGAAAGCCCTTGCCGACGAACCATGGGACTATGTAAGCCTGCAACAAGCAAGTCCGGTATCAGGCATTTACGAAACATACAAAGCGTCCCTCCCTGAACTGGTGGATTATGTCAAACCACGGGTCAGTAAAAAGACAGTTTTAATGATGCATCAAACTTGGGCCTATGCCGGCAACAGCACTCATTCGGGATTCAAGAACTACAATTCAAGTCAGATGAAAATGTACACCGATATTGTCAATGCCGTTAAGGAAGCAGCCGGATTGGTGGGCATCAAAAAAATCATCCCCTCCGGCACTGCCATCCAGAATGCCCGCACCACCTTTATAGGCGACCACATGAATAGGGATGGCTATCATCTGGACCTGAAAATAGGCAGATATACCGCCGCTTGTACCTGGTTCGAAGCTTTGACCGGCCAAAATGTCATAGGAGCCCCCTACTCCCCAAAAGGCATGAACTATGACGAGAAGGAAGTAGCCCAGACAGCAGCACACGCAGCCATACTTTGTCCGGACAAGGTCACCTATCTGGTCGACCTGAAGCAGCCGGCCGCCAAAGCCAATTACAATGAAGTGAATGTTCCCGAATACACCTTGCCTGATGCGTTGACACTGGAAAACGGAAAACCGGTAACAACAGCAGAACAATGGACGAAGAAACGCCGTCCCGAACTATTGCGACTCTTTGAAACAGAGATGTTCGGTAAGGCTCCCAAACATCCTAAGGACATGCATTTCGAAGTATTGACGGAAGACAGCCATGCACTTGGAGGACTGGCTACTCGAAAAGAAGTCAATGTCTATCTTACAAAGGACAACAAAAAGTATTTCACCATACTCATGTACATTCCCAACCAACGTGCGGGAACCGTACCGTTGTTCTTCGGACTCAACTTCAAAGGTAACCACACCATCAGCACCGACCCCGGCATATCATATCCTACACTTGAAAAACAAAAAGAGTTCAGATGGAGGAAGCTCCCCGAAAGAGGTATCGCCTCGGCACGCTGGCCCATAGAAACGATTATGAAGAACGGCTATGCGCTTGCCACTATTTACCGGGGAGACATCGATCCTGATTTCGATGACGCCTTTAAAAACGGAGTTCATCCTTTGTTCTACAAAAAGGGACAACGCCGCCCTGCCGATAACGAATGGGGAACCATTGCAGCATGGGCATGGGCCATGAGTTGTGCCATGGACTATTTTGAGACGGACAAAGAGATAGATGCATCCAAAGTGGCTGTCTTCGGTCATTCCCGACATGGCAAAGCTGCATTATGGGCCGGTGCTACAGATCCACGTTTCTCCCTAATCATTTCCAACTGTTCCGGTTGCGGAGGTGCAGCGCTCTCCCGCCGTGCCTTTGGCGAAACAGTCCGTGCCGTCAACCGGCAATTCACGCATTGGTTCTGCCGCAACTTCTGGAAATACAATGATAAGGAGGAAAATTTACCGTTCGACCAACACGAGCTCATTGCCCTGCAAGCTCCCCGTCCGGTCTACATAGCCAGTGCAACCGAAGACCGCTGGGCCGACCCCAAAGGCGAATTCCTATCCGGAGTATATGCCACTCCCGTATATGAGCTTTTTGGCAAGAAAGGATTAGAGTCTACAGAGATGCCTGCTACAGATACCCCCGTCCGAGATGGAAGCATTGCCTACCATATCCGCACCGGAATCCATGACATTACGGTTTATGATTGGGAACAATACATCTGGTTCGCTGATAAATGGTTCAAAGGCAAATAAGAAACTTCCCCTTCAGGACATTCGGAGAGATATGAGTCACCAGGAATAAAGAAATGAGCGCCCGGACAGGATAACGAAACCCAGCATACAATAGTCCGGGACTTTGTTTCCTTTACATAGGGACTTAGTCATACACTCTTGCAGATAGAACACTGACATGAGAAAACTTTAAAAAACATGAATCCGACGAATCAACAGAGCGTCTGAATTCGTCGGACTCACGTTAAATAATCTGAGTTCTATATAAAAATCAGCGCTTTAACAACTCATCTCTTTTGTTGCAACCCCTTCAGCAAGTGGTCCACCGCCGCTTTCAGCTGTGCATCTTCTCCCTTCAAAACAGCTTCCGGCTCATTATAAACCAAGATGTCCGGCTGTAAAGTCCGGTTCTCCAGATAGTTACCCTGCATATCCACACAACCTACCTGCGGAATACCGAATACAATACTTGGATCAATCTGGCTTTCCCACCAGACAGCAGTCATGGTTCCTGCCACTGGAGCACCTATCAGCTTACCGATACCCAACGTCTTGTACACAAAAGGAGTACCGTGGGCATTGCTGTAATTATCCTCGCAAACCAACATACACGAAGGTTTCAGCCATCTATCAAAAGGATCGCTGCCGATGTACTGGCCGCGCGGCACAAAGCGTTCATACTCCTTGCCGCTAAGTAACGTCGCTACTTGTTCGTGCAGCCATCCGCCTCCGTTATGGCGGGTATCCACCACAACAGCCTCTTTCTTACGACTGCTTTCGCTCAACAAATCGGAGTAAATCTTACGGAAGCTCGGACTATCCATACCTTTGATGTGAATATAAGCAATGCGCCCACCGGAATATTCATCCACCTTCTTGCGACAGTTTTCCACCCAGCGCTTATACAACAGCTCATTCTGGGCACCGTAAGATATGGGCTTCAAGGTTTCTTCAAACCGCTTTCCGGTAACAGGATTATAGACCGAGAGAATCACCTTGCGGCCTGCCTTACCTTCGAGTAACGGGAAATAATCAGCGCCAGCCTTAATGGCAACACCATCCACTTTCTCGATAATACAGCCCGGCTTGACATCCGTCTTTTTCTTCGTCAATGGACTCTGAGCTATAATTTCTTTAATCTTCAGTCCATCGCCCGCATAAGCTTCATCATAGAACACTCCCAAAGCTGCCGTAGGAAGTGCTGCGCCCGAAGCATAATAACGCGCTCCCGTATGAGAACCGTTCAATTCACCCAGCATCTCACTCAGCATTTCCACAAAATCGTAGTTATTGTTGATATAAGGCAAGAAGCGCTTATAAGTTTCTTTGTATCCATTCCAGTCCGTACCTTGCAAGTCTGCCACATAGAACTTATCATTTACCTGCTGCCAGATGTGGTCGAAGATATATTCACGCTCACCGTAAGGACGGTAATCGAAGAAAGCCTCAAATTCAATTGGAGAAATCTTGCTGCCTTCAATCTCTATCTTCTTCATTCCGTCGCGGGCACAAAGGAAGATATTCTTCCCTTCCTTGTCAGGCTGCAAAGCGCCTGCACCTACTTTCTTCAAAAGAACTTTTGTAACATTCTCTTTCAGATTGTGCTCCCAAAGATCGTACCCATCCTCAAAAACAGACAGATAATAGAGTTTATCCCCTTTAGCAGAAAGCATGGCATCTGCCATATGCGAGGAATTAACGGTCAGGCGTACAATACGGTCAAAGCGGTTTGCGAGATCGAACTTCAACGGCTCTACCTTTTTCTCCTTATCTTTGTCGGCATCCTCTTTTTTCTTCTTGGCATCCTTTTCGTCTTTCTTCCCGGCTTTTTCCTTCTCTGCCTTCTCCACTTCCTCAAGCAAAGTGGTTTCTTCCTTGTTCATCAAGAAACGGTCGTATGCTTCAGCATCAAAGAACATGATATAAGTATCGTCTTCGGCTCCCCAACTGCCGTGGCTGCGATACCCCGCACGGTCACTGGTCCAAATCATGGCTTTTCCGTCCAATACCCATTTGGCATTGCCATCGTTGTATCCGCTTTCGGTCAGGTTCACCATTTCACCCTTACCATCGGCATTCAGCAGCACAACATCTTTGTTGTTCCATCCACCTACACCGATATAGTCCGAAAGAATCCATTTGCTGTCCGGACTCCACTGGAACCACTGGTCACCGTCCGAATAAGAGTATTGGTACTTGCCATCCATAACGGTACGCACAGCCTTCGTCTTCAGATTGATGACACGGATGGCGCTACGGTTTTCGAGAAAAGCAATCTCTTTACCGTCGGGGCTGTATTGGGGTTGGAAAGAAGCGGCATCCGAGTTTGTCAGGCGTTCTTCCTTCAGCTCTGTGGCATAGGTAAACAGCTTCTCGTCCTTACGCACAATCGTCGAAGTGTAAAGTTGCCAAAGCCCGCCGCGTTCGGAAGCATAAACCAGTGTCCGCCCATCGGGGGCAAAGTCTACGGTACGTTCCTGACAAGGAGTATTCGTTATCTGCTTCGTAGTCTTATATTCCACTGAAGTGACGTAGACATCGCCGCGCAAAACGAAAGCCACTTCCTTACCATCCGGAGACACTGCCATTTCCGTGGCGCCACTACTCTTAATCTGGCGGATAATATCCTTGTCGTTTCTGTCGGAAACAATGCAGATGTTCACCTTTTGCGCTTCTCCACTGGGAAGCAGGGTATAAATCTCACCATCAAATCCATAGCACAACCTTCCGTCCGTAGCGGCACTGAGATAACGTACCGGATTTTTGGTATAGTGCGTCAACTGCACGGCCTTCGCATCTCCGGGAGTACGTCGGTAGATATTGAAAGAGCCGTTTTCCTCACTCAGATAGTAGAATGTTTTTCCATCAGGAGCCCAAACCGGTTCACGGTCTTCTCCTCCGAAAGTAGTCAGTTGGCGGTACTGCGGTTCTTTTCCCGGAGTATACATCCAGATGTCCCGGGCAATGGGCGATACGTGATGTTTACGCCAGTAGTCCTCGTAACCTTTCTTATCCTGATACAACATCGCTCCCTCCTTATTGATGGAGATGCACTCCATAGGCATGGACGAAATCATCGTCGGACGCCCTCCCTCCACTGATACTCGATAGACCTGGTTGAACTGCCCGTTAGAGGGAAAGACAACAGCCTCAGCAGACGGCATGATGCCTGCAGAGAACAGGATATGTCCGGCATCTGTAAAAGCAAGCGGTGTTTCGCTTCCCGAGTGGGTAGTCAGCCGTCGTGGTTCGCCTCCGTCTTTGGACACAATGTAGACGTCCAGGCTTCCCATACGGTCCGAAGCAAAAGCAACCTGCTTACTGTCCGGACTCCATACCGGATCCGTATCATATGCAGGATTGGTAGTTATCTGCATGGCACGTCCACCGGTAACCGGCACCGTATAAATATCTCCCTTATACGTAAAAGCAATGGTGGTCCCATCGGGAGAGATAACACTATGACGCATCCAGAGCGGAGCATCTTGCGCAAAAGTAAAACCTGCCAGGCAAGCGGCAGCAATACCTAATAGTAGTTTTTTCATAATGATTCTTTTTGGGGGATAAAAAAAGCCTCACGTCTTTTCCTTGTCAGAAAAAGTCCGTGAGGCTTGCTTATTTCTCTTTAAGTTACCCTCAATTAGAGAGCTCCTACTTCCTTCAAAGCAGCATTTGTCTTGTGAACGGCAGCAGCGCTGGCAGCAAATTTAGCTTTTTCGTCAGCAGTCAGTTCCAGTTCAACGATTTTCTCGATACCGTTCTTGCCAAGGATTACGGGAACACCGATACAGATGTCTGATTCACCGTATTCTCCTTCCAGATATACTGAACAAGGAATCATCTTCTTCTGGTTGTGGATGATAGACTCAACTACATAAGCGCCTGCCGCACCCGGAGCATACCATGCAGAAGTACCCAGCAACTTAGTCAGTGTAGCACCGCCTACCATGGTAGAAGCTACTACTTCGTTCAGTTTTTCTTCGCTCAGCAGTGTGCTTACCGGCTGTCCTTTGTAAGTAGCCAGACGAGCCAACGGAATCATGGTAGTATCACCGTGACCACCGATAACCATGCCTTCTACTTCGTTGGCGTTGCAGCCCAAAGCCTGAGACAAGAAATATTTGAAACGAGAGCTGTCCAAAGCACCACCCATACCGATGATACGGTTCTTCGGCAAGCCCAAAGACTTCAATGACAGATAGGTCATGGTATCCATCGGATTAGAAATAACCACGAGGATAGCATTCGGAGAATATTTCAAGATGTTCTGTGCAACCGACTTAACGATACCTGCATTAACACCGATCAATTCTTCACGAGTCATACCCGGCTTACGGGGAATACCGGAAGTAATCACTACAACGTCGGAGTTGGCAGTCTTCTCATAATCGTTGGTACAACCTACAACAGTGGTGTCGAAGCCCAGCAGTTGAGCAGTCTGCATCATATCCATTGCCTTACCTTCTGAAACGCCTTCTTTCACGTCCAGCATTACCACTTCGTCAGCCACTTCATTAAAGGCCAACACATTAGCGCATGTAGCACCTACGTTACCTGCACCTACTACGGTTACTTTTGACATAATTTCTAAAGTTTTTTGTTTATAAGTATTCTTTAAAGATGATACAAAAGTACAGCGAACTTCGTAATTAGAGAAATATTTCCGTAATAATTTTAGTTAAATACACATTTAGCCAACGATTAGTGGACGATGATTAATGATTAATGATTAATTTTGCGGACGATTAGTGAACGTAAGACGAATAATCAGTCACCAACCATTAATCACTTAACCATTAATCATTATCAAAAATGGCAGTTAAGAAGAATACACTTCTCATCGTGGCAGGCAGCCTCCTTATCTTATTATTAATAGGAGTTACCATTCTGCTGATTTCCGAAAAGCAAACCAACAAGGAACTGGTGATGGAATTCAATCTGGATAAAGAAGACCTTGAAAATCAATACACAGACTTCGCCAGACAATATGACGAACTGAAGCTGACCGTCTCCAACGACTCCCTCTCCGTACTTTTGGAGCAGGAACAACTGAAGACCCAACGTTTATTGGAAGAACTCCGCACCGTGAAGAGCAGCAATGCCACCGAGATACGCCGTCTGAAGAAGGAACTGGCCTCTCTCCGCAAAGTCATGATAGGCTATATCAACCAGATTGACTCGCTGAACCGCCTGACTGCCCAACAGAAGGAAATCATAGCCGATGTCACCCAAAAGTACAACGCCGCTTCCCGGCAAATCAGCAACTTGTCCGAAGAAAAGAAGAACCTGACCAAGACAGTGACGCTTGCCGCACAACTGGACGCCACCAACATCTCTGTGCAGCCCACCAACAAACGCGGCAAGACTGCCAAGAAAGTGAAAGACATCGTGAAGTTCAAAATAAACTTCTCCATCGTGAAAAACATCACTGCAGAAACCGGCGAACGCACCCTCTACATCCGCATCACCAAACCGGACAATGACGTGCTGACCAAAAGTCCCTCAAACACCTTCCCATACGAGAACCGGGAACTGGTATATTCCATCAAGAAGTATATAGAATACAACGGAGAAGAGCAAACCGTCACCGTATATTGGGATGTAGAAGAATACCTCTATGCAGGTACCTACCGCGTAGACATTTTTACTGACGGCACCCTTATCGGTTCACAATCATTCAACTTGAATTAATACATTTTTCAGACAAGTAAGAACAAAAGAGCATAAAACATGCGGCATACTACTGATTTCGTAACGCTGCAAAATGTGTTCTTTTGTTCTTATGCCTAAAAAAATTTCTAAATTATTTTGCAATATCATTGAAAGCCTATACATTTGCATCGTTGTTTATGCAATTATTGTTGTTGTATAAGTAACCGATTCATCACCTTAATTAATGTATAGCCCAATGAAAAAGTTCTTCTGTTTCATCTGTTTGGCATACCTGTCCTTCCCCGTGAAGGCCCAGGAAGCATTGAGCTTGGATAGTTGCCGTGCATTGGCAATTTCCAACAACAAAGAACTGCTGATAAGCCAAGAAAAAATCAACGCTGCACATTATCAAAAAAAGGCGGCATTCACCAATTACCTTCCCAACATTTCGGCCACCGGTGGATATATGCGCAGCCAAAAAGAGTTGTCTATCCTCAGTGATGCCCAAAAAGGGGCCTTGTCCGGATTGGGTACAAACCTCAGCGGCCCCTTGCAACAAGCCGCCCAAGTCATAGCGCAGCTTCATCCTGAAATAGCGGGGAAACTGCCGGCTTTAGGACAAAGCCTGGTAGGTGCCCTCGACGGTGCAGGCCAATCCTTGGTTGACGCCTTTCGTACAGACACCCGCAACATGTATGCGGGCGCACTGACCTTGACCCAACCCCTATATATGGGCGGCAAGATACGTGCCTACAATAAAATCACCAAATACGCCGAAGAGCTGGCCCGCCAGCAGCACAACACCGGTATGCAGGAAGTAATCCTGAGTACAGACCAGGCATATTGGCAGGTAGTATCCCTTGCCCATAAAAAGAAGCTGGCAGAAGGTTATCTGAAACTACTGCAGAAACTCGACAGCGACGTCGACAAAATGATTGCCCAAGGCGTTGCCACCAAAGCAGACGGACTCTCCATCAAAGTAAAAGTGAATGAAGCCGAAATGACTCTGACCAAAGTAACCGATGGCTTGAGCCTTGCCCGGATGCTGCTGTGCCAACTGTGTGGTCTTGACCTTTCCACTCCTATCATGCTCGCAGACGAACAGAAGGAAGACCTGGCCCCCACAACTCTGAAAAACGGTGCCATCGACATCAACAACGTTTATGCCACTCGCCCCGAAGTACGCAGCCTGGAACTTGCCACACGGATTTACAAGCAAAAAGTAAATGTCACCCGTTCGGAATATCTTCCTTCCATAGCACTAATGGGCAGCTATATGGCAACCAACCCTTCCGTCTTCAATAGTTTTGAGAAGAAGTTCAAAGGAATGTGGAACGTGGGTGTCATGGTATCGGTACCCATCTGGCACTGGGGCGAAGGCATCTATAAAGTAAAAGCAGCCAAATCGGAAGCACGCATCGCCCAATACCAGTTGGATGACGCCAAAGAAAAGATAGAGCTGCAGGTCAACCAGTCTGCTTTCCAAGTGAACGAAGCTGCCAAAAAACTGACCATGGCCGAAAAGAACCTGGAAAAAGCCAACGAGAACCTGAGATACGCCACACTCGGCTTTGAGGAAGGCGTTATACCCGCCAGCAATGTGCTCGAAGCGCATACCGCATGGCTTTCTGCTCAATCGGAAAAGATAGACGCACAGATTGACGTAAAACTGACGGAAATCTATCTGAGAAAGGCAACGGGGGAATTGACAATTGATAATTGATCGTTTCTTCAATCATAAATTGTAAATAGTAAATAATATGTTAGATACAAAATCACAAAACAGCAACATGTTGTTGGCATTCCTCACACTGACGGGAGTTATTGCCATCGTTGCCCTTGTAGGTTTCTTCATGTTGCGTAAAGGGCCGGAGATTGTGCAAGGACAAGCAGAAGTAACGGAGTATCGAGTATCGAGCAAAGTGCCGGGACGTATTCTGGAATTTCGTGTAAAAGAGGGACAAAGCGTACAAGCCGGAGACACCCTTGCCATTTTGGAGGCTCCGGACGTGCAGGCCAAACTGGAACAAGCACGCGCCGCCGAATCGGCAGCCCAGGCCCAGAACGAAAAAGCTTTGAAAGGCGCCCGTCGGGAACAGATACAAGCTGCCTATGAAATGTGGCAAAAGGCACTGGCCGGACTGGAGATTGCCGAAAAATCCTACACGCGTGTGAAGAACCTGCACGACCAAGGCGTGATGTCTGCACAAAAGCTTGACGAAGTTACCGCCCAACGCAATGCAGCCCAGGCTACAGAGAAAGCCGCCAAAGCCCAGTATGATATGGCCAAGAACGGTGCGGAACGCGAGGACAAAGCCGCTGCCGCTGCCTTGGTGGAACGTGCTAAAGGAGCTGTGGCCGAAGTTGAATCGTACATCAAGGAAACTTACCTGATTGCACAGACTGCCGGTGAGGTATCCGAGATATTCCCCAAAGTAGGCGAGCTTGTGGGCACGGGTGCTCCCATTATGAACATCGCTATTCTGGATGACATGTGGGTAACCTTCAATGTACGCGAGGACTTGCTGCAAGGGTTGGGTATGAATACCGAATTCGAAGCGTTCATCCCTGCCCTCGATAGGAATATCCGCCTGAAAGTGTACTACATGAAAGACCTCGGCACATATGCCGCTTGGAAAGCGACCAAGACTACCGGCCAGTTCGACCTGAAAACATTCGAAGTAAAAGCCGCTCCGCAAGAGAAGGTGGAAGGACTGCGTCCGGGAATGAGTGTGATATTGGAGAAATAAAAGGAGTTATGAGTTATTGGGGAGGATGATGGAAAGAGATAAGAAACATACGGCTTTGTGGAATGTAGCAAGACGCGAATGCCGCCGTCTTGTTTCCCGCCCGCTCTATCTGTTCTGTATGGTGATAGCACCGTTGTTCTGCTACATATTCTTCACCACGTTGATGGACTCCGGGCTTCCTACGGACATGCCCGTAGGTGTGGTAGACCAGGACATGAGTGCCACTTCACGCCAGCTGATACGTAACTTGGACGCTTTTGAGCAGACAGCCGTCGTGGCTCGCTATCCCAATATCAACGAAGCCCGCACCGCCATGCAGCGCGGAGAGATTTACGGCTTCTTCTATATACCCGAAGGCACCTCCGCCAAGGCGCAGGCGCAACGGCAGCCCAAACTCTCGTTCTACACCAACAACACACTACTCATTGCCGGCTCACTGCTCTTCAAAGATATGAAGATGATGAGCGAACTGGCATCGGGAGCCGCCGCCCGCACCGCCCTCTATGCCAAAGGCGCTACCGAGGAGCAAGCGATGGCCTTCCTCCAGCCCATCGTCATAGATACGCATCCACTCAATAACCCGTGGCTGAACTACTCCGTATATCTGTGCAACACCTTTGCACCGGGTGTACTGATGCTGCTTATCTTCATGGTGACCGTCTATTCCATCGGAGTTGAGATAAAAGACCGCACAGCCCGCGAATGGCTGCGCATGGGCAACAACTCCATCTGGATTTCCCTTACCGGCAAACTGCTGCCGCATACCGCCATCTTCTTCCTGATGGGAATATTATATAATGTATACCTCTACGGTTTCCTCCATTTTCCCTGCAACAGCGGCATCCTGCCGATGCTGCTTGCCACCCTTTGCCTGGTGCTGGCATCGCAAGGCATGGGAATATTGATGATAGGAACCCTGCCTACCCTGCGTCTGGGACTCAGTTTCGCTTCCCTATGGGGCGTACTCTCTTTCTCCATGTGCGGATTGTCATTCCCCGCCATGGGCATGCACCCCGTATTGCAGGCATTGGCAAATCTGTTCCCCCTGCGCCACTATTTCCTGATTTATGTGGACCAGGCACTGAATGGATACCCCATGATTTACTCGTGGGTCAACTACGTAGCGCTGCTTATTTTCATGATGCTCCCGTTCCTTATAGCCCATAGGCTGAAAGGAGCGTTGGTTTACTATAAATACATGCCCTAATGAAAGACCTGACGTTCAGACAGAAAATGATACAAGGCATTCATGACTTGTTCTATATATGGAAACGGGAATTCGGTACAACCTTCCGCGACCAGGGCGTGCTCATCTTCTTCGTGCTCGTTCCGTTGGTCTATCCGTTGATATATGCTTTCATCTATACCAACGAAACCATCCACGAAGTGCCCACTGTCGTGGTGGATGACTCACGCTCCTCGTTGAGCCGCGAATACCTGCGGAAAGTGGACTCCAGTCCCGAAGTGAGCCTCGTGAGCTACTGCGCCGATATGGAAGAAGCCAAACTGATGTTGAAAGACCGCAGGGCATACGGCATTATCTACATCCCCTCCAGCTTCAGCGACGACATTGTACGCGGTAAGCAGACGCAGGTCAGTATCTTCTGCGACATGAGCGGACTGCTGTATTACAAAGCCTTGCTGACCGCCAACACCAACGTGTCGCTCGCCATGAACGCAGACATCAAAGTGGAGCGAAGCGCCAATACCACCGACCGCCAGGACAAGATTACCGCCTACCCGATAGAGTATGAGGATGTCGCCCTCTATAATCCGACCAACGGATTTGCCGCTTTCCTGATTCCGGCAGTATTGGTATTGATTATCCAGCAAACGCTGCTACTCGGCATCGGCTTGTCTGCCGGGACGGCACGCGAACAGAACCGCTTCCGCGACCTGGTGCCTATCAACCGCCACTACAACGGCACACTACGCATTGTGATGGGAAAAGGGCTGAGCTACTTCATGGTATATTCACTGGTATCGGTATATATACTGTGTGTGGTTCCATGGCTTTTCAGCCTCAACCAAATAGCGATACCCGGTGTCCTGACTCTGTTCACCCTGCCCTACCTGGCCGCTTGTATTTTCTTTGCCATGACAGCATCCATTGCCATCCGCAACCGCGAAACGTGCATGCTGCTGTTCGTGTTCACCTCAGTGCCGCTGCTGTTCCTCTCCGGCATTTCGTGGCCGGGAGCCGCCATGCCTGCTTTCTGGAAGTACTTCTCGTACATCTTCCCTTCTACCTTCGGCATCAACGGCTACGTACGCATCAACAGTATGGGAGCCACACTCAATGAAGTCTCTTTCGAGTATCAGGCACTATGGATACAAACGGGCTTCTACTTCATCACCACGTGTCTGGTATATCGCTGGCAGATATTGCAGAGCAGGAAACATGTAATTGAAGAGTATAAGAAGCATAAGAGTATAGAAGCGTAACACATCGTTCCAAGCCTACGAAACAAAGTGTTCACATACGTTTGAACACTTTGTTTCAGTGTATCAGAACAATTTGTTCCAATATATAAAAACAGTTTGTTCGCCATATTGAAACAGTCTGTTCCCTTATAGGAAACAGACTGTTTTGTTAAAGGAAACAAATAGTTGCCCTACAGCATCGGCAAGGCAGCAAACAGACAAACGGGGCTGTAATACCTAATTACGGTCGCATGTGTTTCTCTAATATTGGGTAAAGTATCTCAGCATACCTCATAAAGCCCAAATCGGTAAAATGAATGCCGTCTACCGTAGCCTCCCCGTCGTGGCCAATAATGTCACGGGAAGAAAGGAAATAGATGTTTTTCTCTCCACGTTGCTTCAAAGAACGAAAAAAGGCATTCAATGTCTCATTCTTGTCCTTCACCTCCTTGGCAATCCTGGTGTCAAAAGGAGAGTGGGTAAAGAGAGGGTCTTCCACGAAAAGAACAGGCGTATCGGGATGCTTGCTGCGAATAATGGTATAGAATTTATCGGCACGCTCTCTCATTTGCTCCACGGTAGCATTGGGCACAAAGTCGAGGACAAACATAGAAGCGTCCACACCGGCTATGACATCGGCAATCTCCAGGTCGAGCAAGGCATTGCCGCTAAAGCCCAGATTGATACACTCACGATTGAGCCAACGTTCCAGAATATTGGTATGTGCCATGCCGGGACGGGAAGCGCAGCCTCCCTGCAAGATGCTGGTACCATAGAATACTACCGGCTTCTCACGTTTCGGCAAGTCCACTGCCGGTGGAGTGATGGCAGATAGGGAATCCACTCCGATGGAAAGCGAGGTAACCCCGTCATATAAAGAAAGGTACAAAAGGTATTCGCGCTCCTCGGGCAACATATTGCTTACGATAGTCGCCTTGCTGACCTTGCCCTGCGGACGACCGCTACCGGCAAATATCCATTTGCCGTCTTGCAGGCAGTAGAGGTCGAGGCCTTTAATACCGGTAGGCGTCATGTGGTTCATACTCATATTGTTCCTTACTTCCCATTTGGCGGAAATGCTTGTAGAGTTGGAACGGAAGCGCACGGCAAGTCCGGCACTGTTGCGGCCCAAGTCCCACAAAGGCTTGCGGGAGATGTTCTGCAGAGAGTCCGGCAGACGCTCATAGCGGGTAAGGGTAGATTCTGTTGCTTTGCCCAAAAGGGGGAAGGCGGAAGCATCATGATAGACAGTCTGTGCATCGGCAACAGCAGCCAACAACAAGCCCATCAGAAGAATTCTGGTTTTCATATGACAAGATATTAAGTGTTAAGTATCAGACGGCAAAGATACAAGGTTTCTTTGAAAAACGAAGAAATGGAAGCATTTTACATCAATTAACTCCCACATGCTTGTTTCTTTACGAAACATTCGTATTTTCGCAAAAAACAATTCATATGAAACACATCCATTTCCTCTTAGCAGGCTTCCTACTGTGCATCTGCTGTACCCTGCAAGCCAAAAACCGTGTGATTGACCAACCACCGTTCATCGTAAGAAACACGACTTCCATCGAAGTGAGCAAAGTAGTCATCAGTGACACGGCAACCGTGCTCCACATCTATGCCAAGTATCGTCCCAAGTACTGGATACAGATTGCACCCGACAGCTACCTGACAGACAATAACGGAGAAACCTACCAACTGCGTTCCGGCATAGGCATCACACCAGGCAAGGAATTTTGGATGCCCGAATCGGGCGAAGCGGAATTCCAACTGGTCTTTCCTCCCCTATCCGACAATGCTACCTCCTTCGACTTCACCGAAGGCGAAAAGGTGGAAAACGGATTCAGCATCTGGGGAATACAGCTGAAAAGCAAGAAACTGCCGGAATTGGCACTTCCCCAAAACGCCGTAGTGCACAAAACCGACCCTAATGCCGAACTTCCCGAACCGGTCATCCAATATGGAAAAGCCATGCTGAAAGGGAAACTCCTGGATTCACGCCCCAATATGGCAATGCCAATCAGTATTGCCGTGTGGGAGAATATCAAAGGAGACATCATGGACATACCACTCGACATCCAGCCTGACGGCAGTTTCACCAAAGAAATAACGTTGCCCGGCACTACCCCATGTACCATGTATCTGGGTAGAGAACATATGCTCCAGTTCTTCATGGAACCGGGCAAGACAACAGAAATATACGTCAATCTACGCGAAGCTTCCCGACGCAAGTCTAAATTCCACAGCAAGGGGAAAACCTATGGAGAAATGGTATACATCAACGGGCCTCTAGAAACCGTGGCACAAGAGTTGAACGGAAACCACCCCGACATCAACATGCAAGACAAGCTCTATCAAAACATAGCTGCACTGGCTGGCAAGGATATTGATGCAGCCAAAACATACGTACTCCAAATATCCGGCGAAACACAAGAAGCAATAGACAAGTTACCTTACAGTGTTTCTACCCGACAACTTCTGACCATCAATAACAAACTGACTACGAATGCCATGCTGTCTTCCGTTGCCAGCATCTTGACATCGGCTGCCCTACAAGCCAATCTCATCAAACGGGAGGAAGCAAACAACTACTATCAGGAACTTTCCCGGAAAGTGTCCTCCAACTACGTGTCCGACGAGGACATGAGCATATTGAATGTACCGCAGGCAGTCTTGTCCAACCAGTATGTACAAATGGCTCCAAGAAATGTAGAACGGAGCGAGGAACTGGCCAAAGCATGGGGAACAGATAAAGGCATCTTCTTCGATATAGCCCGTAATGTCACCCTCTACCGGGGTATCAAGAACTTCACCCCACTCACCGACGAGCAAAAGGCAACCGTTGCCGCCATGCCCGCCGCATACCGCGAAATGCTGACTGCTGCCAATGACGAGTTGCTTGCACAGCTCGAAGCCAACAAGAAAAAGACGGGTTACACCATCAACCAAGTGGATACCAACGTCAACAACGAAGAGTTGTTTACTTCCATCATCAGCAAATTCAAAGGAAAAGTATTGTTAGTAGATTTCTGGGCCACCTGGTGCGGTCCATGCCGTATGGCAAACAAGATGATGGTCCCCATGAAGGAGGAACTGAAAGGTAAGGACATTGTATATCTGTACATCACCGGTGAAACCTCCCCCTTGAAGACCTGGGAGAATATGATTCCCGACATCCACGGCGAACACTTCCGCCTGACAGATACCCAATGGAAATACCTCTCGGACGCATTCAAGATAGAAGGGGTACCGACTTATCTGATTGTAGACCGAGAAGGAAACACCACGTTCAGGCAAACTGGTTTCCCGGGAGTGGAAAAGATGAAGGAGGAATTATTGAAAGTTACTAAATGACAAACTGATAAAACAAAAAACAGCAGGGATAGGCCTGCTGTTTTTTGTTTTATCAGTATACCGTTATTACTTTTCAGCCCATTCCTTGGCTCCCTGCTCCTTCAGTTTAGCAGTGAATGCCTTTGCCTTCTCCATAGCAGCCGCTTCCTCTTCCGGACTTGCATACGCATGCTTGTAGCCTTTCACCACATTCCATTCACCACGGGTGAAATCGGGGAATGCCACAGCCGCACAACCGTTGTCCATGGAAAGTTCTCCCAGTTCTGCAAGGCAGCACCACTCAGCAAGGTCGTATACATCCATATCCAAAGGAAGACCGTTCTGCAGGCAATATACCAGACGGCTGTCCATCACGAAGTCCATGCCACCATGACCTCCTACTTCCTTCGCCATCTCACCGTACTTCTTCAAAATGGGATGCTGGTATTTCTCCACGAGTGCCTCCATCTCCGTTTCCGGTAGGAAACCGTGTGAATTCAAATCATCCACTTTGGGCTGAACGCCCGATGCACTCAGCTGGTCAGCGTCAAGCGCATACCCTTCTACCGGATATTTGTTGGCGAATCCCTTGGTTCCCGTAAGCTGATACAGACGGTTATAGGGTTGTGGCGTCATTACATTGTGCTGAATCTCAATCACCTTTCCATTGGCTGTACGAATCATGGTCGTGGTATGGTCACCGTTACGGAATTCCTTGCACTCCTCGCCGGTTCTTTTCTCTACCAACTCCTTGCCCACTACAGATTTGGTGTCCATGGCTACCAGCGTTTCCATACGGTCACCACGGTGAATATCCAGTGCTTGCGCCACCGGACCAAGGCCGTGAGTGGCATACACGTCACCGCGATGCTTCATGTTGTAGTCCAAACGCCAGCCCAACTTGTCATTTTCTCCATTCTTCCAGTAATAATCCCAAAACGGGCTCAAGTTATGTATATAAGCACCTTGTGCACGGATAACTTCACCGAATACGCCATGCTGCGCCATGTTCAGCGTATTCATCTCGAACCAGTCATAGCAACAGTTCTCCAAGATGAAGCAATGCTTGCGGGTAGACTCACTCAAGTTAATCAAATCCCAGCATTCCTGCAGGTTCATGGCCGAAGGCACTTCTATCGCTACATTCTTTCCGTTCTCCAGCGCACATTTGGCAACGGGGAAGTGATGCAGCCAGTCCGCAGCAATATAAACCAAGTCTATATCATCACGCTTGCAAAGTTCCTCGTATCCCTTGTCACCGGAATAGACGGCGGCTTTGGGCATGGATGCCTTCTTCAAGAGCTCCTGACATTTATCTGCACGGGCCTCTTCATAATCACAAAGAGCCACTACCTGCGTACCCGGAATATAAGTGAAACGCTCCACTGCTCCGGGACCACGCATCCCCAAACCAACAAAACCCACACGCACTGCCTCCAGCTTCGGAGTAGTCAGTCCCAATACACTCTTTTGTCCTTCCGGACGCTCGGGAGTCTTGACAACAATGGTACCATTTTGCCATTCCCATTGAGTTCCCTTCTCTGTGGTTTGCACAGTAGAAGTCTGGCTTGTGCATGCACCCAATACGAAGCACATTCCCAGCAACAACGATTTAACTGTTCCCATATTTCTGCTTTATTTAAGGTAAAAGAATTAATTGCAACAAAGATAGACAATCTTAACCAAAAGAAGATTATCAACAGCCATGTTCTTTTCAATCAGACAAAAGAATATACATACAGTAAACGCATTTAGATTAATTAACTCACTGTTTGATGCCAGTTTACGAAATATTCGTAGATTTGTATTGAATTCATTTAAATACTTTATCCATGGAAAAGTTAACGATACAAGAAGAAGAAGCAATGTTGTACATTTGGGAACTGGGCAGTTGCTTCGTAAAAGACATTGTTGCCAAATATCCCAAACCGGCGCCTCCCTACACAACAGTAGCATCTATTGTGAAAAACCTGGAGCGCAAGCAATATATCCGTGCCGCACGTGTAGGCAATACCTACCAGTATACCCCGCTTATACGCGAAAGCGAATACAAACGTACCTTTATGAGCGGTTTTGTGCGCAACTACTTTGAAAATTCTTATAAGGAAATGGTTTCGTTCTTCGCCAAAGACCAGAAGATTTCGGCCAATGACCTGAAAGACATTATAGATATGATAGAGAAAGGAAAGGAGTAAACATGTTAGCCTATTTTCTGAAAGTGAATGTAGCGATAGTACTGTTTTATGCATTCTATCGGCTGTTCTTCTACAAAGACACATTTTTCGGCTGGCGCAGAACCGCACTGCTTTGTTTCTTTGCCGTTTCCGCTGCCGTACCTTTGCTGAACATACAAACGTGGATTACGGAGCAGGAACCGATGGTGGCCATGGCAGATCTCTATGCCAGCGTTGTGCTACCGGAACTCACAGTAGGCACAGAAGTGGCTCCGACCGACTGGAAAAGCATCCTTTCAGAATATGCCAATATCGCCTATTGGGGAATAGTGGCATTGCTGATGATACGCCTCATCATGCAACTGGCAGGCATCATCCGCCTAACATGCCGATGCCGCAAGATACAAATAGGCAACACAAGTATACATCTACTTCCCAAAGCAGACGGGCCTTTCTCTTTTTTCCACTGGATTTTTATCCACCCGTCCTCGCATACGGAAGAGGAGTTCAACGAAATATTGACCCATGAGCAGACACATGCCCGGCAATGGCACTCCATTGATGTCATCATCAGTGAACTGGTGTGCATTTTCTGCTGGTGTAATCCATTTGCCTGGCTCATGAAACGGGAAATCCGTACCAATCTGGAATATATGGCCGACGCCCGCGTATTGGAAAACGGCTATGACTCCAAAACCTATCAATACCATTTGTTAGGATTGTCACATCAAAAGGCTGCAGTAACCATCTATAACAGTTTCAATGTTTTACCTCTAAAAAAACGCATCAAGATGATGAACAAAAAGAGAACCAAAGAAATAGGAAGAACCAAATATTTGATGTTCCTTCCTTTAGCGGCCTTACTTATGATTGTCAGCAATATCGAAACCGTAGCGCGTACCACAAAGAAGATTGCGGTGGAAGTCATAGAAGCTGTAGATCCCCAAACCGAACAACCGGCACCGGAAGTTCAAGACCCTCAAGTAGCTCCCCAACCGGAACAAGACACGAAAACCGTGACTTACAAAGGAAAGGTAGTGGACAAGGATGGAAAGCCAATACAAGGTGTGAAAATACTAAGTGTTCCTAATTCTACTCCTACCGAAGTCACTACCCAAGCCGATGGAAGTTTTGAATTCAAAGCCTCTCCCAAAGCAAAATTATTATTCTTATATCAAGACGGAAACAAAAAGAAAGGCATCTCTTTCACTGATGAAAGATTACCCAAAGAAAACAAAACGAATTGGACAATCGTTTACAATGAGAAATGGAATGAAGTCATGCAAAGCGACCCGGGAACTCCAGACAATCCGATTTTCGAGGTAGTAGAGCATATGCCCGAATTCACTGGTGGAGGTATGCCTGCACTGATGGAATACTTGAGCAAGAACATCAAATATCCGGAAGCAGCTATGAAGAAAGGTATACAAGGACGGGGTATCGTGCAATTTGTTGTGGAGAAGGATGGAAGTATTACCAATGTAAAAATACTGCGTGGCGTTGACCCTGAATTGGACAAAGAAGCCGTGCGCGTAGTCAGTGCCATGCCTAAATGGAAACCCGGTACACAACGCGGAGAAGCAGTACGCGTAAGATTTACGGTACCAGTAATGTTCCGATTGACAGAAGACAAGATCCCGGTGAAGTATGCTCCCATTGAAAACAAAATAAATGAACTGGTGGTAGTGGGTTATGCTCCGGAAGGTACAACGGTACCGGAGGAGGGAACCATTTTTGAAGTTGTAGAACAAATGCCCGAATATCCCGGCGGTATGCCCGCAATGATGGAATTCATCAGCAAAAACATCAAATATCCGGCAGCTGCACAGCAAGCTAAGATTCAGGGAAGAGTTACCATACAGTTTATCGTAAATACAGAGGGCAACATCATCAATCCCAGAGTTCTCCGCAGTGCCGACCCTCTGCTGGATGCCGAAGCAATCCGCCTGACTACCATTATGCCTAAGTGGAAGCCCGGCATGCAAAGAGGACAAGCTGTAAATGTAAAATATACAGTTCCCATCATGTTCCGTCTGCAAGAACCGGAAAAGAGTCCTGCTGTTCAGAACGCCACTGTTACTCCAACTAAATAAACTAATTCTCTCTCCAAACAAGTTTAAATGAAAAAGAAGCAGTTACCCGGCGACGGGCAATTGCTCCTTTTTCATAAAGGAAATATCCATGTTTATTTATGCACTTCCACAATCCGTGTCGGTGCCATTTCCATATTTCTGCGGTCTACCTGGCGGACTACGGCGGCAGCCAGTTGCAGGAACGCACGCCCGGTCACCGTATTCTCATCCAAAGCAACCGGAGTGCCCTTATCACCACTCTCACAGATGCTCTGTACAATAGGTATCTGCCCCAGCAACGGTACATTCATCTCTTCCGCCAACCTCTTGGCTCCTTCTTTACCGAAAATATAGTATTTATTCTCCGGCAGTTCGGCAGGTGTAAACCAAGCCATATTCTCTACCAAACCGAGAATAGGCACATTCACTTTGTCATTGGTGAACATATTGATGCCTTTGCGTGCATCTGCCAGCGCCACAGCCTGCGGCGTGCTGACAACGATAGCCCCCGTCAGCGCCAATGTCTGCACCACAGTCAAGTGAATGTCACTCGTTCCGGGAGGAAGGTCAATAAGGAAATAATCCAGTTCTCCCCAGTCGGCATCACCAATCAATTGCTTTAAAGCATTGCTTGCCATACCTCCGCGCCACAAGGTGGCCTGATCGGGATCGACAAAGAAACCGATGGAAAGCAGCTTGATACCATACTTCTCTATCGGAACAATTAAATCACGTCCACCAATGTTCTCCGCCACCGGACGGGCATCTTCCACTTGGAACATCTTAGGAACGGAAGGTCCGAAGATATCAGCATCCAGCAGACCCACCTTATAACCCAACTTTGCCAAAGACACGGCAAGGTTGGCAGCAACCGTGGACTTGCCTACCCCACCTTTTCCGGAAGACACTCCGATAACATTCTTCACCTGAGGTAATAGCTTACCCACTTCCGGACGTGCCGCCTGACGGCTTTCAGTCGTAATCACAACCTCCACCTCGGGAGAAACATACGTATGTACAGCCGTCTCGGCAGCTTTCACCATCGACTTCATGAAAGGATCGGTCGGTTTCTCAAATGTCAGCGAGAAGCTGACCTTCATCCCTTCAATCCGCATGTTATCGGCCACCATCTCAGCCTCAACAAGATTCTTTCCAGTGCCGGGATAACGCACTGTTGCCAATGCATCAAGGATTAATTTTGGATATAATGTCATTGTATTTACTATTTGACGATTTACTATTTACTATTTTTATGCGAATCAGCAGTAGTTTTAACCACTGATTCACATCATTTACTGGTTTGCAGTCCACTACGCTTGCTACGGTTATAACTGCGATACTCATCCAGCTCTATCTCCACATCCGGCTCCTGCAACTCACCCTCTTGCGGAAGATGGAACTTGATGTACTTGATATTCAAACCACGATCCAGCCATTGTTGTTCATAATAGGTCTTGATGCTGAGTATCTCATCAGCCATGCCGGAGTGATATAAGTCTTCCGTCATCACATCCACCGGCAACCGGTTTCTTTCAATCATGTACCGGGTATAGGTAAACATGAAGTTGCTGTCCGTCTTCAGATGAACGATACCGTCATTCTTCAGGAACTTGCGGTAGCGCTCCATGAAATAAGTGGAAGTAAGCCTTTTGGTAGCCTTCTTCATCTGCGGGTCCGAGAAAGTAAGCCAGATCTCACTCACTTCATCCGAAGCAAAAAAACGGTCGATGATTTCGATATTCGTACGCAGAAAGGCCACATTCTTCATGCCCGATTGCAGCGACTCGGTAGCTCCCGTCCACATACGGGCTCCCTTTATATCCACTCCGATGAAGTTCTTGTCGGGAAACATGCGTCCCAATCCGACAGTATATTCTCCCCTACCACAGCCCAGTTCCAGGACAATAGGATGGTCATTTTTGAAAAACTGCCCGTGCCAATTTCCTTTCATGTCAAACGGCACATTATCTACCGCGGAATACGGATACTCGAAAACATGCGGATAACTCGCCATATCGGCAAACTTCTCTAACTTGTTTTTTCCCATTTAAGAAGTATTGAAACATAAAACATATTATTTTAAGCACGGATTGCACGGATTTTCACGGTTTCTCTTAAATCTATCCGTGTTTTCCGCGCAATCCGTGCCTAAAAGTATAAAAACAAAGTCCCGGCAAGTCTTATACGATAGACATTACCGTATTATTCAACGATCGTTACCCAACCATGAGTATCTGGCTCGTCACCATACTGGATGGCACGCAGCTTGTTGTAAAGCTTCGTACATACCGGTCCCGGTTTTCCATCTTTGGAAATAACGTATGACTTGCCGTTCTCTACGTCGTCAATACGTTCGATGGGGCTGATAACGGCAGCTGTACCGCAGGCACCCGCTTCCTCGAAAGTCAGCAATTCTTCTTCAGGAACCGGACGACGCTCTACCTTCATACCCATATCCTCTGCCAGCTGCATCAGGCTCTTGTTGGTGATGGAGGGCAAGATGGAAGTAGATTTCGGAGTGATATACGTATTGTCCTTGATACCAAAGAAGTTGGCAGCACCACATTCGTCCATGTATTTCTTTTCCTTGGCATCCAGATAGAACTCGCAGGCATAACCCAAATCGTGCGCTTTCTTGTTGGCACGCAAACTGGCTGCATAGTTACCACCTACTTTATAAGTACCGGTACCCAATGGAGCAGCACGGTCGAATTCGCGGATAATGACATACGGATTGGTTGAGAATCCACCCTTAAAGTAAGGACCTACCGGGGTCACGAACACCACAAACAGATATTCGCTGGCAGGATGTACGCCTACTTGTGCACCGGTACCCACCAGCAACGGACGGATATACAGAGAAGCACCCGATTCATAAGGCGGAATGAAACGCTCGTTCAGCTTCACCACCTTCAGAATAGCTTCTTTGAAACGCTCTGTAGAAAGTTCCGGCATCAAGATGCCACGGCAAGTGGATTGCAGGCGGGCTGCATTCTCTTCCAAACGGAAGATACGCACTTTACCGTCTTTGCCACGGAAAGCCTTCAAACCCTCAAACGCTTCCTGACCGTAGTGCAAACAAGTGGCAGCCATATGCATAGGAATGGTTTCCTCACTGCAAACTTCCAGTTCGCCCCATTGTTCGTTACGATAGTAAATTCTCACATTGTAATCTGTCTTCATGTATCCGAACGGCAGATTAGCCCAATCAAGTTCTTTCATATCTCAAAGTATTAGTTACTTCTATTACGTACATTTTGCAACAAAAATAGCTTTTATTCTTCAGATTCCCGCTTCTCCGACAGTAATTTTTCAATTTCCTTATCAGCTTTGGTCAATTTATCGCTGCAAAATGCTATAATTCCATTTGCTTCCTTTATTTTTTCAGCAAGCACATCTATCTCCAGTTCATTGTTGTCTATCTGGCTGACAATTTTCTCCAAACGTGCCATGGCTTCGGAGTAGGTTTCTTTTTTCTTGGACACCATATTATTTACGATTTGACGGTTTACGATTTACGATTGAGGTTACTTCTCCTTTTTGGAGCAGGGTGGTGATTTCATCTCCTTCATTCAGCAAGCCGACATTTTTCACAACCTTCCCGTCTTTCAACGTGATGCTGTAACCGCGGGCAAGCAGCTTTTCCGGTGAAACATCCACCAAGCGCTGCTGCAACAATTCCAGACGGTGGCGATGGCGGGACAAATAGGAAGTGACAGCTTGCACTACATCTTTCCGCGCAGTCAGTAAAGCTATTTTTGCATCGGATATGCAACGGTATGAAGCAGAAGGAATCCGGTTCTTGCAAACAGACAACTTGCGCTGTTCCTGCTGCAACAGATTCCTGACCCCCTCATGCAAGCGGGAAACAAGCATTTCCAGTTCATCGGCGGCATTGTTCATGAGGTCTATCAAGAACTCGGCGGCGGCCGTAGGGGTCTTTACACGGGTATGTGCCACAGAATCCAGCACCGTGTCGTCCCGCTCGTGACCGATACCCGTTATGATAGGTAACGGAAACTGTGCACAAGCAGCAGCAAGCAGATAGGTATCGAAACCGGACAAGTCGGACGTGGCGCCTCCACCGCGAATAATGGCAACCACATCAAACTCGGACAAGCGTGCATTCACCCGGTCGAGAGCAGAAAGGACAGACTCCTCTACACGGTCACCCTGCATCAAGGCAGGAAACAGCTCCGTATAAAAGTAGAACCCCCGGGAATTGTTTTCCAGCTGATGACAGAAGTCACCATAGCCCGCCGCCGTCGGTGAAGATATGACGGCAATACGTTGCGGCAGGCGGGGTATATCCAGTTCTTTATTAAGAGTGAGGACTCCCTCCTCCTCAAGCTGCCTCAATATTTCCCTGCGGCGACGCGCCATATCGCCCAACGTATAGGTGGGATCTATGTCCTGCACTGTCAAACTATATCCATAAAGTTCGTGGAAACTGACAGTGACCTGAACCAGCACTTTGATGCCCGAAACAAATGCCTGCCCCGTAGCCTCCTCAAAATAGGGCTTCAGCAACCGAAACACATTTGCCCAGATGGTGCCTCTCGCCTTAGCTACCAGACTATTGCTACGGGGATCTTTCTGCACAAATTCCAGATAGCAATGCCCTGTACTGTTGGTACGCACATCGCTCAACTCTGCCTGCACCCAAAACTCATCGGGGAGACACTGCTCCAGACTACGGCGCACAAGGGCATTCAACTCTTGTAAAGACAAGGCTTCCATACAGCTATCATTCAACCAGTTATAACTTTATAAAATTTTATCCGTAATAAAGCGGTACTTTATTCGTGATAAAGTGACAATACACTATTGGCAAGCCAACAGAAATTCTCGTTATTTGTTTCTTTCGGACTGATAATCCTGATACGCCTTCCACATATCGGGCACGCCATAGCCATAGATATTATCAGGATAATCCGTACGGTCACCGGAACGGCGCACCAACTCTATCACTTCTTTTGCCGTAAGTTCGGGACAAGCCTGCCACAAGCAAGCCACCATACCGCACATAATGGGTGAGGCAAAAGAGGTACCGTTCGCCCTTCCCTGGTTGCCGTCCGTACGTATAACGTCGGCACCCAGCCCGACGGCTACAACATCCGGCTTTATCCGATGGTCTGCCGTATTCCCTACAGACGAGAAAGGAGCCAGAACAGCTTCCTTGTCGACAGCACCCACCGTCAGCACATTTTCGGCATCGCCCGGAGGCGTAATCTTCTTCCAAGAACCGGTGCCCGAATTTCCGGCACTGCATACCAATACCATGCCCTTATCGGCTATGCGCGATGCCTGACGTGACATCAGCGCATAGTGCCCATCCAGATTGCGGAGCTTATAATTCTTGGATTTATCATCGAAAGCGTAATATCCCAATGAAGTATTAAGCACATCCACTCCCACGCTATCGGCATATTCCACAGCAGCAGCCCAGTAGTCCTGCTCTACCAGATGCTCGGAGTATTCGTCTTCGCTACGCAGCAACCAGAAAGAAGCTTCGGGAGCTGTACCGGTCATGACACCGGGGCGATTCATGGCGATGCACGAGAGCACCGCCATGCCGTGGCTGCTTTCGGCAAATATATCCGATTGGGGATTCACAAAATCCTTCGTACCCAGGATGCGGATATTCTGCATGGCGGTTATCTTGTCGGCATTGTGGAAACCCGCGTCGATAACGGCAATCGTCATTCCTTGTCCCTTGAAGCCTTCTTCGTGCAGCTTATCGCCATTGCTCAGCCGTATCTGGTCGACAGCCAATCCATAAATGCTGTCGGGATGCACGCTCGGGCGGTTTATCAGAGAGTCGCGCTCTGTCGCCATGAACGGCCCGTCACCTCCGGGAGCTATCCAGACCTTTTCCGTCTTCCGAACAAAAGGCAGGGCGGCAATACGCTCTATCAATGCAGAGTCGTTGCAGGACACTGTAACAAAATTCTCCCATTTGCCGGTAACGACAATCTTCGCGCCTTGCCTGCGAATCTCATCCACATACTTACGGCATACCGGAAGGTCTGTCGAGTCTATCGGAAGATTCTGCTTCCGGCGACGCTCAATCGCCTTTTCAGAAAGGAACGCTTCCGGATGTTCCAGCGAATACGTGGTGGCAGCCTTATCCTTCAGGCTGATACGATACTTCAAAGTATCTTGTTGTGCCGATGCTCCCGCCGCAAACAGGACAAAGGCTGAAAGAAGTACAAGTCTTTTCACAATTAGAAATTATAAATTAAAAATTAAAGAAACATCCCGATGCCCCGTTGGGAAGCGATGAATGAGCCTCCAACCACACGCCGGCCGACATAGAACACGGCAGACTGTCCTGGAGCAATGGCAGAAGCCTCCGACAAGAAGTGCACCAGCAGACGCCCGTCCTCCAGGCGCTTCACGGTGCAAGGAATAGGTTTGCTGCGATAACGGATGCGCACGGTGAGTTCTTCCGATCCAAAGAATTCGTCTTCATCCGTCAGATTCTCCTCTTCGGCCAGCATATATCCGGCCTTCAATTGTTCCGCATCGCCCAGCATCACGGTATTCTTCTGCGGATTAATTTTCAGCACATAGGCAGGTTTGCCCAAAGCTATCTCCAGGCCTTTCCTCTGTCCGATAGTGTAGTAAGGAAATCCTTTGTGCTCCCCCAGTTTGACGCCTTCCGAATTGACAAACCATCCCGGCCCCACTTCACTGTCTATCTCCGAGGAATGCTCGCGCAAGAAGTCGCGGTAGTCTCCCTTGATGAAACAGACTTCCATGCTTTCCCCTTCTTCCGCCTTGAGCGTATATCCTTTATCACGAAGATACTCGCGAACCTGCATCTTGGTGAATGCTCCCAACGGGAAGATGCATCGCTTCAACACCTCCTGCCCCAGTCGCCAGAGGAAATAGGACTGGTCTTTCTTATCATCATCCCCGGCAACAATGTAAACCTTCCCGTTCCGTTCCTCCAGACGGGTGTAGTGCCCGGTAGCAATGAACGCACACCCCAACCTGTCCGCCCACTCCGTCAGGATACGGAACTTGAATAACGGATTACACATCACACAAGGATTGGGAGTACGCCCCCGACGATATTCATCGATAAAGTTCTGAACAATAATCTGCCGGAAAGCCTCACGCTCATCTGCCACATGGTGTTCAATTCCCATACTGTCGGCAAGGTTGCGGGCTTCCACCGGTTCGTCTCCCCACACCCACATGGTGAGGCCGACTATCTCATAGCCCTGTTCCCTCAACATCAGGCAAGTGGCGGTACTGTCTATACCTCCGCTCATTCCCACTAATACTCGCTTTTCGGATTTGTTCATATTCTGCCATTCATTCATATAATCTGCAAAAGTACACGTTTTCAAGCAGAATACACAGCTTTTCAGCTAAAGAGAGAGTATTTTCATCCTCCACAGCCTTCACCTTCTTCCTCAACCTTCCTATTCATCGGCTTTTCCGGTAAGACCTCTTTCCTTCGCACTACCGCACCTCATAGGTGTTCCGGCGTTTTCTTATCAATTACGCATCTGTCTTTGATTACACCTCCTTTCCTCTTAGCATAACCATTTATGAATCAGCAGATAATCAGTGCAAAAAGAATGCAACCATTTTGCAGTGACGCTACGCCCCTACTACAGTGAGGTTAGCAGCAGGCAATTGACAGCTCCCGAGCCTTCAACGGGAAAGCGAATACAAGGTTTTTACCCGATAATCCATTTACTGCCCGGTATCAACGAGATGAGCTTGGTTGCCACGAAACAACTGATAAACGTACATACCGCTATAACCGGAATGGCAGCCACAGTGGGCAATCCCAATGTAGACTTAAACACCGACACCCACAAGCCAAGCCAGAAAATGTGCATAAGAAACATGCCGTAGCTGAGTTTAGACATTTCGGCAATGATGCGCGGAGGCTGCGGAATGCTGATACAGCCGAACAACAAAAATGTGCCTGCCGTCAACGCCACGCAATTAAGGGTACAGAAAGCCCATCCCACCTCAATGACCGGTGTAGAATGAACCACTCCTGGAACAGCCTGGACATAGAACGACCATATGGTAGCCGCCGCGCCGACCAGCATAAGCAAGAAACCGACCCGCAGACGCAAGGAGCGCCCCCAAGTAAGATGCACGCGGATATAATGTGCCAGCACAAGATAGCCTAAATAACCCGAAAAATACCATAACATGTGATATTCGTTCCAGAAACACTGTCCCCATACTTCACCAAACCAACGGTTGAGGAAAGGTATACAAGTAGAAATCAGAAACAGTCCGATGAAGAAACGTTCTTCTTTAGCCGAAACCTTCTCCAGCCACGGTGAAATGACCGGAATGAACAGATAAAGACTTATCAACGGATACATAAACCAGAAGTGCCCGGCAAGCGCAGGAAAGTTCAGCCAGATACGTGAAAGGTCGTTCAGAGATTGTTCGCCATCTATCTGTCCCCACAACATGGGCAACGTGCTATATAGTACCATGAAAAAGACGAACGGTGGCATGATGCGCAGGAAACGTTTGCGGTAAAACTGCCAACAGCTCTGTCCTTTCTTCATCGGTGCAAGCAGGTAAGCCGAAACAATCATGAACAGAGGCACAGACATACGAGAGAAACCATCATAAACTGATACCCACAACCTATCGGCCTCATTCTGAAGGAAAGACTGCGGTCCTACCATATCTGTAGAGCCGGCAGCTCCATAAAAATTCTCACTGGCATGAACCAACATGACCAAGAAGCACGCAAACACGCGCACGTAATCCAAAAAAGCAATACGTTTCATTTTATTTTAAGTTTTCTATTTATGCAAGTCAGGAGTTAAAGATGTCAGCACTTCACTACTGTCCGCATCATTCATCAATTTATTCTCTTGTATTCGGGAACGCAGATATCCTTAACCGCGCAGCTCCCATAGGGATGAGTGTGATTTCTTCTTTGTCGCCTCTCGCTGCATCCTCTTCGGGCAACACGCCACACAACCCGGTTTCATCTATTTCCCATTCGGGAACCAATCGGCCGACAGCCTTCACCTCCAAAGGTACATTGGCCACCGTAAAAGGGTAGTCGTCGGCCGGCCATGATTTACGGATTACCTCGAAGTGTTTCAAGGGTTCTGTCTTGTCCAACACCAGCGAATAATTCCACGCGCTGCCGGGATATATCTCAGTAGTGGGCCATTTTTGAGGGTCAGCATCTTTTTGCCATTTAGAATCACCGATGGCCGTTTCGCGGCTGTCTTTCTCTACATATTTCTCTGCAATCTTAAGAGAGAGCGTGAGAGGACCGTAATCCACACTTACGCTGTTTTTATTGACCTGCCAGGTGCGCATGGACAAAGACATCGGAAATGTCAATTCCACACAGTCTCCATCCGACCACTCGCGATGGATGCAGAGATACTTCCCTGCCACGGGAACCGCATCCACTTCCTCACCATTCACGCACACTTTCGCCTTTTGAGTCCATGAAGGAATTCGGAAATAGAACGGAAAGACGACTTTTCCCTCGGTAGAGACAGAAAAACGGATGTCTTCCTCAAAAGGATAATTCGTCTCTTCGTGCAAAGTGATTTCCTTTCCATCAGCTACTTTCACCACAGCTTTGCAAGCTGCATAAAGAGCCGTTGCCACTCCATTGTCGGGAGTTGCCAAAACCAGATGCTCGGCAAAGTAGGGCCAGCCTTGTGCATGATTGTGCTGACAGCAACGACTGCTGAAAGGATTCATCGAAAGAAACGGTCCGCGGTTGTCGATGCCCGGATGATGATTTTTGGAATCACTGACGACATGGTTCGGACAAGTGATGTAGCGTAACGCTTTAAAATCCGGCATCACGGCAACCGGATAAGAGTTAAATGCCACTTCTTCGCAATGCTCGGCCCATAAGGGGTCGCCCGTTATGCGAAGCATAATTTCATCGGAAGCCATCTGCTCAACCAGCCCGCAGGTTTCCACCCCTTGGCGAGGGTCGATATATCCCAAACGGGCATTCTCATCCGCCCCGAACATGCCACCGGGCACCTGCCCGAAAGTACGACGGATCAGCCGATGGACATTATAAGAGGCTTTCAGCATGGCAGAATCACCGGTCTGCATATAATAAATGGCAGGCTCACGGAAACATTGGGCAATGTTTACGTTGTGCCAGTTGGGCAAAGAGGTCGACTGAGTCCAGTCCGCAGTGTTGCGATGAATCTTTTCGGCCAATTCGAGCAAAAAAGCATCTCCCGTATGGCTGTAAAGCCAGTAAATGCTGATGATATTATCGCCTCCACGACTATTCTCCCAAAAGTCTTCCAGAAGTTGGTCGTCGGGAACCGTCATCTGCCATTTAAAGTAGTTTGTCATCAGGGCTATGACACGCTGGTCTTGAGAATACTCGTAATAAGATTGCAGGCACCAGAGCATAATCATCTGTGCCCAAAGTTCGCGTTTTCCATTGCGTTCGTTGACCGGGCCGAAATAACCGTCCGGCTGGCGACTGGCAAATACGCCTTCGATCCAGTATTTGGTTTCTTCTATCATCTTCGGATCATTCAGAATATATGCCAAACTGCTATACCCTTTGAGCCAATAGGGAACTTCCTCCCAACCATGGTCTCCACCGGTCGTAAGCCAAGCATTGTCATCCTTTTCCAACCAAGCACTGATTTCCCCTAAATGTCCGGTCAGGCCGTCGCGCTGCAACTCCAGAAATTTCCTTACCCACCCCTCGGGACGGATGCTGCCTACTGGCAATTTTATAAAGTTCAATGGACGAAGCGGGGCACGGTAACCCATATAATTAGTATTGACAGCATGTATATCCGGCCGGTCAACCACCGTCACCGTACCAGCAGAAGAGGCAGAAGTACAAGCCATAACCGAAATTGCCAATGCCACGAAAAGGAAGGCAGCCACCCATGTATATAAGTTCTTCATGTTATATCTTAATCAATGCTATTCAATAAATCCACCTTCCCTTCATTAACCAACTTCAATATCAACTCACCGAAAAGGGTGTTCTGCCAGGCAAACCAAGGGCGGGTGAAGTTGGCAGCATCATCCCTATGGAACGACTCGTGCATGAAGCCCGTACCGGCATCCGTATCCATCAGCATCTTGATGCAAGTTTTGATTTCGGCATCATCCCGGCTTGTGAAAGCTTTCATCATAATGCTCATAGGCCACACCATGTCATAGCCGATATGCGGTCCGCCGATACCCTCACCGGCTTTGCCGCTGAAGAAATAAGGATTGCTGTCGCTCCACACAAAACGGCGGGTATTCTGATAAATAGGGTCATTGACGTCTACATCTCCCAGATAGGGCATGGCAAGCAAGCTAGGCACATTGGCATCGTCCATCAGCAAATGATTACCGAAACCATCAACCTCGAAAGCATAAATGGTACCAAATTCAGGATGATTGTAGGTTGCATAGCGTTTCAAAGCCATTTCCACCTCATCGGCCAAGGCACGGCAGTCGGCAGCCAAAGCAGTCTCCTTGTTCACTGTTTCCAGAATCTCGGCAGCCTTACGCAAGGAAGTGACAGCAAAGAAGTTGGAAGGCACAAGGAACTGAAGCGTTGTGGCATCGTCCGACGGGCGGAAGCAGGACACGATAAGTCCCACCGGACGGACAGGAGCACCCAGACCATCATTGTTCAGCGTATCGAGCGCACGCTCCGTCTTGCGTTGAAATTTGTAGGGACCGGCACCCTCTTTGCGCTGCTGCTGACAAAAAGTAGTATAAATATTGCGGATGGCTTCCAGCCATTCAGCACCGAAAACCGAAGTGTCACCCGTCACCTGCCAGTAGTGATAAGCCAACCGTAAAGGATAACAAAGCGAGTCGATTTCCCATTTACGTTCATGCAGTTCGGGCTTCATGTCAGTAAGGTCACTCATCCAATGCCCATCGGGTAGCGCACCATCGTTGTAAGCATTCGCATATGGGTCGATATTGATACATTTGAACTGGCGTAGAATAACACCGGCCAGCATCTCTTTCAGTTTCGGGTCGTTATTGGCAAGCTGCACATATGGCCATACTTGCGCCCCTGAGTCACGCAACCACATAGCATGGATGTCACCCGTATATACAAAAGTATCAGGCTTTCCATCGCTGCCCTTGCGGAAGTGCACAGTAGTATCCAGCGTATTTGGAAAACAGTTGGCAAACATCCAGGAAAGCTTGCGGTTCTTCAAAAGTTTCTGTACACGGACAATCTCTTTCTCCACGGCAGTGGAACGGAAAAGTCGTTGTTTCTCTTTAGGACGGTTAGAGGTATAGTTACCGGCAGATGCCGTATTATCCTGCACGGCTACAAAGCCCGCATCGGCAAGAAGGCAGCTACTATTGACAGCCTGAACCATCCCGGCAGCCGCAGCCAGAACAAGACTGAAACAAATCTTTTTGGAATTAAGACTCATATTTCTTCTATATAAATTCGAATTGAAAATTGCTATTAGTCAAGTGGAGGGGTGGTAGCTTTCACTCCCTCGAAAGTCATGCGCACCGGCTTTATCTTTCCTTTTTTGTCAAAGTACATCCGGTCAATGCAGGTGGCACGGCTGTTTGCTGCCGTTTCTCCCAACGGGCGACGGTGGTAAATGATGTACCATTCGTCCTTACCTTTTCCACGCACCACTGAATGATGTCCGGCACCGGTAGCCACATCGGCATCCTGCTGAAGAATGATTCCCTCGCGATGGAACGGCCCGAAAGGAGAGTCGGCAATGGCATAGGCCACACGGTAGTCGGGACTTCCCCAACCGCCTTCCGACCACATGAAGTAATACTTTCCGTTACGTTTCAACATGAAAGGACCTTCCACATAGTCCTGAGGAGTCACTTCTTTATAGACTGTGCCATCATCAAAAGGAACGACACTAAGTAAATCGGAAGACAGTTTCACGATGTTGCAATGCCCCCATCCGCCATAGTACATATAGTAAGTGCCATCGTCATCACGGAACACAAACTGGTCGATGGGCTGTGCGCCATTCACAATTTTATCAATCAGGGGCTTGCCCAACACATCTTTGAAAGGACCTGCCGGATTGTCTGCCACAGCCACACCGATGCCGCCAATCTCAGAGTTGTTCTGTATATCGTTCCCTCCGAAGAAAAGATAATAGCGGTCATTGGCCTCGATAACAGCCGGCGCCCACAAAGCACGGCGCAACCATGGGATATTTTCCTTTGAAAGCACGCGTGGATGTTTGGTCCAATGCACCAAGTCGGGCGAAGAATAGGCATCCATAAAAGTCTGTTCATCATAAGGAGCGGAATATGTAGGATAAATCCAGAACTTCCCGTCCAGCACTACTCCCTCAGGGTCGGCATACCAACCGGGAAAAATCGGATTGCCGCTACGTTTCTTTTGAACTTCTTCACCAGATTGCGCATAAACGGAAGAAGAGGAGCAAAACAATGCCAAGCAGTAAATAGTAAGTTTCTTAAGTTTCATGGTAAATAGGGTTTTCAAACAGTGATTTATCGTAAAAGAGAGAGGGTGTGTCAAAACGTTTTTCAGCTATCACTCCGTCAGACATTCGGCACACCCTCATCATTAATTGCTATGGTTTTGGCTTTGAGGTCACTTCTTCTTTTTAAGCGTTTTCGAGAAGGAGTAAGGAGCATCCTCCTCTCCTGTCCCACGCAGTTTGTTGGGCACATTGTCCATAGTGAAGCGCAGTGAGGAGCCGTTCGTCAGTTGCTCGTGTGTCAGAAAGTTGCGTGTATAGTCAACGCCATCCACAGTGAGTTTCTGCACGTAGCGGTTGGCACGACTATTTTCAGGAGCTTCAATCGTCACAGTCTTACCATTTTCCAAATGCAGACGTACAGAACGGAAAAGAGGAGCACCCAGCACATACTGGTCTGTACCCGGACAGACGGGATAGAATCCCAAAGCTGAAAACACGTACCAAGCAGATGTCTGGCCGTTGTCCTCATCACCGCAATAGCCGTCGGGATTGGCATTGTACATACGCTCCATAACCTCACGCAGCCAGTACTGCGCCTTCCACGGCTGGGAGGAATAATTATAGAGGTAAATCATGTGCTGTATAGGCTGGTTGCCGTGAGCGTAGTTACCCATATTCATGATCTGCATCTCCCGAATTTCGTGGATGACACTGCCATAATAACTTTCGTCGAACACAGGCGGCAACACAAACACGGAATCCATCATCTGGTTGAAGAAGTCCTTGCCACCCATCAGGTCAATGAGTCCTTGCGGATCGTGAAAAACCGACCATGAATAATGCCAACTGTTTCCTTCGGTGAAGGCGTCACCCCACTTCAAGGGATTGAACGGCGATTGGAATGTACCGTCTTCATTCTTGCCGCGCATCAACTTATGGGCAGGGTCGAAAAGATTCCGGTAGTTCAGCGCGCGTTTGGCAAAAGGAGCCAGTTCTTTCTTCGACTTGCCGAGCGAAAGTCCCAGCTGGTAGATGCACCAATCGTCATAGGCATACTCCAGCGTACGGGCTGCATTCTCGTTGATTCCCACATTATAAGGCACGTAACCCAGCTTATTGTAATACTCATGTCCCAAACGTCCGGTAGAGGAAACCTCGGGATGCACTTTCTCCGTACCGTTCTTCACAGCTTCCCATAATGTCTCGATGTCGTAGCCGCGCAGTCCCTTCAGCCAAGCATCTGCCACCACAGAGGCAGAATTGTTGCCCACCATGCACCCACGGTGTCCCGGACTGGCCCATTCGGGCAGGAAACCGCTCTCCTTGTAAGTATTGGCCAACCCTTCCTGCATCTTGGCATTCATGGATGGATACATCAGATTAAGGAAAGGGAAAAGACAACGGAAAGTGTCCCAGAAACCGGTGTCGGTAAACATATAGCCGGGCAGCACCTCACCATTATAGGGGCTGTAGTGCATTACCTGACCTTGCGCATCTATCTCGTAGAAACTGCGCGGGAAAAGCACCGAACGGTAGAAACAAGAGTAGAAAGTACGCAGACGGTCGAGGTCGGTATCCTGCACTTCAATGCGGCCCAGTACCCGGTTCCATTCGTCACGCCCAGCTTTCGCCACCTCTTCAAGCGTCCGGTCACCCAGTTCCTTCAAGTTCAACTCGGCCTGCTCGTGACTGATGAATGAGGAAGCCACACGTACATTCACCTGCTCGCCACGGAGGGTATGAAAACCTATGATGCCACCGGCATGATTGGCACCTGCCTCGGTGGTACGGGGGGCAATCTTTCCGTCCTTCACGGCAGCAGTATAAGTAAAAGGCTTATCGAACTGCAATACAAAATAGTTCTTGAAATTGCTTGGCACACCACCACTGTTCTTGGTGGTGTAGCCTATGATTTTCTTTTCAGCCGGAATGATTTTCACAAAAGAGCCATTGTCCATGGCATCGATCACCACATAGGCTTCCTCCGTTTCAGGGAAAGTGAAACGGAAGGCAGCGGCACGCTCGGTAGGAGCAAATTCCGCCGTCACATCATGGTCGGCAAGATAGACTTTATAATAATAAGGAGTGGCAGTCTCGGCTTTATGAGAAAACCAACTGGCACGCTCGTCCTGGTCGAAAGCCACCTTTCCGGTGATAGGCATAATGGCAAACTGTCCGTAATCGTTAATCCACGGACTGGGCTGGTGTGTCTGCTTGAATCCGCGAATCTTGTCGGCATCATAAGTATAAGCCCATCCATCCCCCATAGTACCGGTCTGTGGTGTCCAGAAATTCATACCCCAAGGCATTGCCACAGCAGGATAAGTGTTGCCCGTAGAAAGGGCATGCTTGGATTGCGTGCCAACCAAGGTGCTGACGTAATCAACAGGAGTAATCGGCTCGTCAACCGGCAGTAAGGCCGCCTGCATACCACCTACAAGAAGGAGGGCGGTTCCCCATGCAAAAAGTCTTTTCATTCGTTTAATAGATTTTGTCATTGTTTATTTCCAATCAGCTTGCCTTCAAGCATTTTCATGTAATATCCGCCTACTACCGAGCGGGCCTTGAAGCCACGCCAGTTGGGCTTGTCGGTAAACACCCAGTCGGACATAGGCACGCGGTCTATCGTTTCGTTCATGAACTTATGCAAGGGGACGATGAATTCACGGAAAGTGGCCAGGTCAGGAGCCATTGTAGCAGTCCACATGATCCAGTCGGTCTTGGTATAAGTCTCACGACTGTCCAGAGGCAAACCATAAATATTCTGCTTCGTCAGATAATAAGGTATCTCCATTTCTGCAATTTTTGTGTCAAAGATATTCAGTCCGAGCAATTTATCCCAGACAAGGTTGTACTTCTGGCTCCAGGTACCCGGCTTGTCAAAGGTCAGACGATAATGGCCACCGTCGTTGGCCATACGTTCCCACTCAGCCGCCATCTGACGGGCCTTCGTTGTATAGCTTTCGGCAACATCCTTCTTGCCGAGCATTTCGGCCAACCGGCCATAAGAGGCCACCCCTAAAATTGCCTTGATGGAAAGATTCGTGTTATGGGCAAAGTGTCCGGCGAAGTCGTCGGTACAGAGCTGGTTCTCAGGATCGAGTCCCTTTTCCACCAGATAGTCGGTCCAGGTGGTGAGCACTTCCCAATGTTTGGCCGCATAGCCGGCATTGCCCTCTACGGCAGCAATGGCAGCCGTAAGAATCAGCATGTTTCCACTCTCCTCAACCGGCATATCGCCTCCGTAAACCTGTCCGTTGGCAAGAGGATAGGTACCCAAATCATGGGCGGCGAAGGGCTTGGTCCATTTGCCGCTTTCACTATAATGGAAGATACCGTTCATCATGCCCTTCTCCAGTTCAGGATTATAGATCAGATAGAGGGGAGCCGAGGGGTAGGTCAGGTCCACCGTATTGATACAGCCGTTACTGTTGTTTTCCTTCGACAGCCACAAAAGGTCACCGTTGGGGGCTTCCACCAGCTTGTGGGCGGCAATGGACTGACGGTAGGCCAACGCGCAGAGTTCGGCATATTCCTTGCCGCCTACGGCAGAAGCATCCTCCATTAACTTTTTATCGAAGACATAGCAGCGTGCCAGCAACTCGTCATACTCATTGTAGGCGGCCAGCATTTCCGACTCGATGGTACGGTCGCCTTTCGAGTTCCAGTAAGGACGCAAGTTTGTACCGAAGTATTGGATGGAATAGATGTCGTCATATCCCAGCATTATCTTATCGGTAACCTTCCTCACTTTACCATAGTCACGCACCAAGGCCATATTCCCGTTGCTGTCCTCACCCGCAAGCGAAGCTGAATTAAAGGTGCCGTTCACGAAGTTCTTGCGCAGTTCGGTACTGTTGCCGATGCTGTATGCTGTGTTTTCTTTACCGGAAACCATGTAGAAATATCCCCAGTCAATGCGAAGGTCATCGCCCTGCTTAGCCAGGATATTCTGCTCTTTGCTTCCGCTCTTCAAGTAAAGCAGCCCGTCAGCTTCATATCCCTCGCTTGCAGATTGCTGGTAAGGCTGGTCGAGCGCCCAGCGCGGCGAGGCCTCAAAGTACACCTCCACATCGTGTTCCTTGCCATCACGGGCAGCAACACTGTAAGTAAGGTAATTCACGGGGCGGCTCAACAGCTTCAGGTCTTCCATGAAAAGAGGTGCCGTGAAAGTGACTTTCAAGTCGACATCACCACAGGTAAAAGCGTAGTGTGTCTGCATGGGCTGCACGTCGGCAGAGGTCTGCACGGCTGTGTTGCCAAACACGGTTTCCTGATGTTTCGGAATCTGCAGGCCGAAGTCGAGCAGACCGTTGCCGACCGGATTGATACACTCGGCGGCAATGATGTTGTCTCCTTGTTTCAAAGCAGCCAAAGCCTCATCGGAAAGTTTCACGACTTTGTTCTTATTGCATGTGGTTCCCGTACTGTGTATCTTCACTCCGTTGATATAGAATACGGCATCATCATCATTGGAGAATTCCAGATAGACAGGTATGCCGGTCAAATCGCGGTCGATATTTACCGTACGGCGCACCCAAATATTGCGGGTCCCCCATTGGGTCTTGGCTGTAGGCTCATTTTCTTTGGTACCAAAGGCACCACGGTCCGACTTCCATCCGGAATCATTGTAATCGGCAGATGCCCAGTCGCCAGCGGGCTTGTCTGTGATATACCGTCCAGTCCAGTCCCCTTGCTGAGAGGTGGGCACGATTGCATTCATCTCCAATTCTTCAGTCCCCATAAAACGGTAGGAAACACCGTCTACCTTCACCACGCCAATCAGAGGGAAATCCTTACCCGTCCAATGGCGAACGGGGCTGTCATAAAGGTTATCGCTCATGGACCATGCACTGGCATAAGGGTCGATGGTAACAAGCGGGTAGGCTGGAGCTCTCAAGTCATTCTTGACGACTTCATAAGACGTATCCTTGTCACTGCACGCAAAAAGGCATGATGCCAACAAGGGGTATAAAAGCTTTTTTCTCATATCGTTTGTATAATTATATATGTTAATATTGATGCCCTCTAACGAATAAAATTACGATACTTCATTCGCATTAAAAAATTCTTGATTGCAAATATCCATTAAAGCACCAATATATAAAGACACATACTGCTCTATAAAAGAAAAAAACTGTTCAAAAAGCCCTGTACAAGCTTCTTTTATTACTTTTTTGTGGGTCTAGCATTATAATCCCCCATACACGCTTAATCCTGCTTACTCTTGTTCGAGGGTTTCTGCATACGCTTATTCAGGCTGACAGGAGTACCTAAAACCGGGAAACCTCTTTCATCCCATGATATTTTCTGTATTCGTGGCGACCTCAGTTCGCCACTGCCGATTACTCCATTGGGCAGATTTCTGGCGTGATACAACACGTACCACTCGCTGCTGTCGGGCGATGGAACAAACGAAGCGCCGCCAGGTCCCCATACACTATCATTCATAGACAAAGAAAATACCGGTTCCTTTTCCTTGACCCATGAAACCGGAGCCAACAAATCGGCATCCGCATCGCAGTGCAATAATCCCACACAATAGTAAGGTGTCCAACATCCGCTTGCCGAATACAAGATAAACAACTTGTCGCCATTGAGCGACTTTATAAAATATGGAGCTTCATTGACATATATCGGGTAGGCCGTCCTACTGCCATCAGGATTTATCCATTGTCTTTCCCAACTGAATGTAGGCTCTGAAATCATCACCCTTTCACTGCTGAGTGTCCACGGATTTTTCATGCTTGCTATGTATATACACTGAGTCTCTTCCATCACTCTTCGTTGAGACCATCCGCTCCAAATAAGGTATTGCGTGTTGTTATGCACGAACGTTGACGCATGTATTCCCCAGTTCCAATCTATATTGGAAATAATCGGTCCCTTTTGCTTGAATTCTCCTGTCATTGGTGTCTCTGCATCATTTTCAAGCACAAATATCTGATGGTTGTCGGTATTACCGTCATCCGCGGCATAATATATATACCATTTATTATTAATCCTATGTATCTCCGGTGCCCATAAGTTGTGCCTTCCCACATCTTCTTTCGGTCTCCACACTTCTTTGCATAAAGAATTTCCCATGTCTGTTATATCATCGGCTTCCCATAGCAATATCCTATCGTTCGTTTCATGCGTATAGTAATATTTTCCTTTATAAAAAATAGCTTGCGGATTATGCCCTGAGGATAGAATGGGATTTTGAAACGTGTTCGAAACGCAATCATTATTTTCTGAAACTTTATGCAGGCATGAAGTCACACTGCATATCACCATGATTATAGCAAAGACTAAACTTTTACGCATATCAAGATTAGATTTAATGAAATGAGTTGCTATCAATATCAAAAGACGCACACAAAAGTAATAAAAAACGTATAAATAGGGCTTTTTGAACAGTTTTTTTCTTTTATAAATCAGTATATGGCTTTACATGTTGATTCTTTGGGGAATATTTGTAGTCGAGAAATCCTTATGTGGAAATTGAAAAGACTTTCAATATGATTAATACCATTTTAAAACAATCAAGAACAATGAAAAAACTTATCGTTGTCGCCATATTCCTATTGATGGCGCAGTTTGGTAATGCTGAGACTTTACCCAGAAAAGAGTATCCTCGCCCTCAGTTCGAACGCGAGCAGTGGATTAACCTGAACGGTACATGGACTTTCGATTTCGACTTCGGGCAATCGGGAGAAAACCGCCAGTTATACAATTCCGAACATCTAGGCAAGGATATAACCGTGCCGTTTTGTCCCGAGAGCAAATTGTCAGGTGTAACACACACCGATTTCATCAATTGCATGTGGTATCAAAGAAAGATTTCAATACCGGAAAACTGGAAGGATAAAAAGATATTCTTGAACTTCGGTGCGATAGACTATTGGTCCGAGATTTACATTGACGGAAAAAGCGTGCAGGAACACTGGGGAGGCAGTTCTTCTTTTTCCGTAGATTTGACACGCTTTGTCACTCCGGGAAACACGCACAACCTTGTAGTCCATGTGAAGGACAATTTGCGCTCTGGAAAGCAAACCGGAGGAAAGCAATGCTCCCGATACCACTCCGAGGGATGTTCATACACTCGTGTTACAGGCATTTGGCAAACAGTTTGGCTTGAAGCGGTAGATAAAAACGGACTGAAATCGTCTGTCGTACGTCCCGACATAGACCAAAACCAACTTTCAATACTCCCAGAGTTCCATAACGAATCGGACAACATCTTGGAAGTGGTACTTAAAGACGAAGACAAAATCATAGCAAGAAAAGAAGTAAAATGCTCTAACTCGGCATGTATAGTACTTCCGGTGAAGAAGCCGAAATTATGGTCACCGGAATCTCCATTTTTGTACGACCTAATTTATAGGGTAAAAGACATGTCGGGTAACATAGTGGACGAAGTTCATTCATACGCGGGAATGAGAAAGGTACATACGGCAAACGGCATATTTTACCTCAACAACCAGCCTTACTTCCAACGTCTCGTACTTGACCAGGGATACTATCCCGACGGTATATGGACAGCTCCGTCCGACGAAGCACTCAAGAATGACATCATGCTTGGAAAAAGCGCAGGTTTCAATGGCGCCCGTCTTCACCAAAAGGTATTCGAAGAAAGATACTATTACTGGGCAGACAAATTAGGCTACATCACATGGGGCGAAAGCGCAAGTTGGGGAATGGACATCAATGACGAACTTGCCGTGCGAAACTTCATCAGCGAATGGAGCGACATAGTAGCCCGCGACCGTAACCATCCGTCTCTTGTCACATGGACTCCATTCAACGAGACATGGGGAAGCAGGGAAAGTACTTATCCGCGCCTGATTCGCGATGTGTATAATGTCACCAAAAGCATGGATGCCACACGGCCTATAAATGACGCCAGTGGCGATGACCACATACTTACCGACATCTGGAGTGTGCACAACTACACACAGGAGGGAAACAAATTGGAAGAACAGTTAGAGTTCAAAGACGGAAAAGAGCCATATCGCAATGCCAATAAGAATTTCTTGGCTGTGTACGAAGGACAACCGTATATGGTAGATGAGTTCGGAGGAATCGGATGGATGAAAGCCGAAGAACGTAAAAACTCGTGGGGATACGGCAACATCCCGCAAACAGAAGAAGAGTTTTACAAACGCCTTGACTCACAAATAAAGGCGCTGAAAAACTCAAAACATGTAGTAGGTTTTTGTTATACACAACTTACCGATGTGGAACAGGAAAAGAACGGAGTTTATTATTATGATCGCACTCCTAAACTGGACATGAAGCGTATCAAATCCATATTTGAACAGATACCTTCGTCACATACCAACCTTAAATAACGTGGGTTCGAAATAAAATCAAAAAATAGCAAGTTGTCCGTCATTGACAAAATTTACGTCAATGACGGACTTCTTTTCAAAAAAGCAGTATGCCGCCGACAAGGAGTTGGCTATAAAGTTATTGAATGAACGATGTCTTGAGTGTTCAATCTGTGCGATGTTTTTCAGTTCGTCATTGCCCATTTCAACCAAGGTGCTTTTTCTGAGCAGAATCTTGTCAGCAATACTCATCAGTGAGTTCCTCATATTATTTTTAACTTTAGTAACAAACTGTATGCCATTCAGGAAAAGATTTTCAAACAGAGCCTGACCTATATATCCCTTGTCTGCACATAGTTTTCCTTTGATGTTTTCCAGAAACTTACCCTGTTTCAACGGTTCCCGGTAATCCACGTTTCCAGGCGTGAACATGAAATTGAGGATCTCTCCTTTGTCATTGATTATCAGATGCAGCTTGAATCTGAAGAACCATCCTATAAAACATCTTCCACGCTCGGCAAGCCCTTCAAATGTCTTATGAATCAAGATTCTTTAGTTACGGCATACACGTAAGGGAGTGGAGTCAACGAAACTGATGCCGGTACAGGTTCCCAGCAGGACTTTTTTTGATGAAGATGGTCATGGGAAGCAATACTTCCTTCTCCAGTTCTATAAAACGGTTAGTATAAGAAATATGACGCGGAAAAAAGGTGTTTCAGATGTTTACAGACATACTCCTTGTAGTAATGCTTGAAACAACGGAAACCACCGGAGTGAAACAGGATTAGAATAACCATAATCTCTGCATCACTCATACGGTTGGGGTTGTTACGATGCTTGGTCTTCTTATCCTCAATCATATATTTTTCCTGTTGAAATGTAAATTCCTTGCAAAAATCATCGGCCATACCTGGAAACATAGTGGTAATCGTTTAAATGTTATAATTGAGCACTATAATTTAATACTTTTATCGCTATGTTTCTAATTATAAGTGAAAGATATTTATTCTTATATCGAACTCACGTTAAATTAAGGCTCGCTTAGCTATTTAGGTTACAAAAAGTATATTTTAAGTGTTACGACATCCAAGTGTCGTATACTTAAAAACAGTAAAAAAGAAAAGAAGAAGAAATAGAGAGGAGGGAAGATTAAAACAAGGTTTTCACTCCTCTCAAAGCCGTAAATAGCCGGGACATAAATCTTTAGCTGCTAATTGCATGTTGGGAAAGCAGAAATCCTCAACCTCATAGCTCCCATCGGCACAAGTTCAATATCATCAACCTGCTCCGACCTTGCCGACCACTCATCCGGCAGTACACCGCAAAGTTTGTATTCATCTACCGACCAATCTGGAACGATTCTTCCTTTTGCTTGAAAAATCAGAGGCACATTCTCTGAAGTGAATGGATTAACCTTCGGTTCCAATTTTCTGTGTTCCTTCAACATAACCCCTGAATTGATTTGCAAGGCATAGTTCCACGGAGTTTCCGGATAGATTTCGTATGAAGGCCATTTTTCCACATCCGCTCCTTCTTGCCACTGGGAATCCCAAATAGCCGTTTCCGTACTATTCTTTTTTACATATTTTTCTCCTATTTTCAACGACAAAGTCAAAGGACCGTAATCTACACTGACACTGTTTTTATTTACTTGCCATGTTCTATAAGATATTTCCATCGGGAAGTCCGCTTCTATACAATCTCCGTTTTCCCACTCGCGTTGAATCCGTAAATATTCTCCTTCTGCAAAATCGGCATTTATTTTTTTTCCGTTTACTTTCACTTCCGCAGCTTTCGTCCAACTTGGTATACGAATATAAAAGGGGAAAGCTACCGTTTTATTGCTCTCTATTGTAAATGAGATGTGAGAATCGAACGGATAATCTGTCCGCTCTTTAATGAGCACCGTTTCACAATCACTCACTTTCACCGTTACATCACAACTGTTATAAAGGACGGCTGCCACTCCATTGTCTGGTGTAGCCATCATCAAATGTTCCACGTAATAGGGCCATGCGAAGCCATGATTGTGCTGGCAGCAGCGGCTACTGAACGGATTCATGGCCAAAAATGGACCGGCATTGTCAATGCCGGGCTTATGATTTTCGCTATCGCTCATCACCATGTTTGGTGAGGTAATATAACGAAGCGACCTCATATCCGGCATAAATGCAGCCGGAAAACTATTGAAAGCCACATCTTCACAATTCTCTGCCCAATAAGTATCTCCGGTAATCAAAAGCATAATTTCATCCGAAGCCATCTGCTCGGCAAAGCCACAGGTTTCAGTTCCTTGACGAGGGTCAAAGAACCCCATGCGGGCATTTTCATCTGCCCCGAACATTCCACCGGGTACCTGTCCAAATGTACGTCGAATTAAACTCTGTACATTATAGCTTGCCGACAAATACTTCCTTTCACCATTGAACAGGTAGTAAGTGGCCGGTTCACGAAAGCACTGGGCAACATTCACATTATGCCAGTTCGGGAGTTCGGTTGATTTTGTCCAATCTGCCGTATTTCGATGCAACTTTTCTGCCAATTTCAGCAAGTCTTTATCACCAGTACGGTTGTAAAGCCAAACTACACTCCAGAGATTATCACCACCACGACTGTTTTCCCAATAAGACGACAAGAACTTTTCATCCGGCACGCTCAGTTGATAGTGGAAATAACGGGTCATGAAATCAATGACTCGCTCGTCCGAAGAGTATTCATAATAAGATTGAAGAATCCATAATGCTACCATATTTGACCAAAAATCCTGAGAGCCGTTCACTTCGATATAGGGACCAAAATTCCCGTCTGCACGTTGGCTGCCCAGAATCGCTTCAATCCATGTCTTCGCCTCCTTCAACATTCTTTCATCTTCCAGCAAATAGGCCACTTCGGCATATCCCCGCAGCCAATAAGGGACTTCTTCCCAGCCCCATTTACCACCGGACTTCAGCCACGCATTGTCTTCTTTCTGCAGCCAAGCACTGATTTCGCCTAAATGTCCGTTCAGACCATCGCGTTGTAATTCCAGCATGGTTCGTACCCAACCTTCGGGACGAATGCTGCCGACTGGTAGTTTGATGAACCGCATGGGCTGTAGCGGCGCACGGTTACTGACATAATTTATATTAACTTTCTCTGTGGGAATGACATTGAGCATTTGGGCTTCATCATAGGATGTTACTGAAGAACAAGAGGCCGCACATAATGCCAATGCAAGGATATATGATTTATTCATTTACTATTTTCATTAAAAACAAAACTCTATTTTTCTATGTCGCTATCACAACTAATAACACTTATTATCTGTCAGAATACGTTCATGCCAGACGAACCCAAAGAAGGGGAAAAAGGGCAAAACCGGCACCCTCTTCCCCCCTATTCAACAATCTTTATCTGACAAGACAATTATTTCAAGCGGAATACCTCGGAATAGATTCCTTGGTCAGAACCTTTAGGCCATATACAGATACGACCGAACAAAGTCCCTCTTTTCAGAGCCGTCTGAAACATTTGATGATTCGTATAATCTTTTGTAGCAAAAGTATATGTTTTCCCAGTTTCATCGTAACTGCCCATGTTATCCATTTCATCGTAACGGTCCACATTGTGTTCGCCGTCACTCAAGAATTGGGTAGTGCCCAACATAACAAACACACGGTCAATGCCTATGCCTGCAATCTTGTTCACCGTAAACGAAGCATTCACTTTGTTGCCGTCCAAACTCATTTGCGCATTGTCCACCAAGTAATAAGGAGTCACCTCCACATCCACTTCCGCATGTCCGCGCAGGCTTACTTCTATCGTGTCGCGTCCGGCAGGGCTCCAAGGACCGTTTCCGTCCTTGGTAATCAGTTGGTACTGACCATCGAAAATACATACGGAGAACTCACCGTTCTGGTTGACGAATACTTCTACCGGATCGTGCTTCGCATAGCCACGCTGGTACAGTTGCAATCTCACCGCCTCGTTTCCGCACAGTTGCAAAGGTTCGCCTTTATAAACCACTCTTCCTCTGATAAAAGAAGTAGGTTCATCATAATTATCCTTCATACAGCTCGTAAGAGTCAAAGCCGTCAAAAGAATAGCTGAAAAAACTTTAGATATCGTTTTCATGTTCTTTGTTTCTTCTTTTTAAAGTTATTGATAGGGATTCTTCACCAACTTCGGATTGTTGTTTATCCAACCATTGTCTATTTCAGAATAGTACTGCACATCGGTACATTTCAATGGACGACGCCACAAATCCAATTTCTGCATGTCTTTCTCAATGAACGCCCATTTACCATTATTCACATCGCCCGGAGCCACTACACGGTAAGGCCACAAGCCCAGACGCTTTGATGTACGCGTATCTTCGCTTCCAGTCCAAATCTTGTCTGCTTCCATCCAGCGTTTCAGATTCCACCAGCGACCTCCTTCGAAGGCCAACTCTACACGATACTCGTGCATGATTCGTTCGTGGTCAATCATTGTCAAAGGCAATACACCTGCACGTGAACGAACCTCATTGATGTATTTCAATGCTTCCGTGTCACTATTATTGCGCGACAGCTCCCAGCTTGCTTCGGCAGCAATCAGATAAGCTTCGGCAATACGGAAATAAACATTCCACATAGCTGATCCTCTACCGATGGTACCTGCCGACGGAGTGGCATCCAAGTACTTGCGTACATAAAATCCTGTACGGTTTATCTCGCGCTCGTTTCCTCCGAACGGACCGTTATTGGCTGTAATCAGGTTGCCGCTATCATCGTGCGAATTGCGTGCACCTGTCAGTTCAACCCAGTTTCCATTCTCTTTCCTCAACTGTCCGGCTTGCATTTCAATCACTTTGCTGTCGAAAGTACTGCCCGGTACGATGATGGAGCCCATCAAACGCGGATCTCGTTCAAGGAAAAGTTCAGTGGGATCATCGAAGAAACGTGGATTATCCGGTGTACCAACTTCGAACGGCACGGTCGTTCCTCTCTGTTCTTCGGGAGCGTTTATCGGTTCGAATGCCTCTACCAAATTCAGAAGTACAGAGAGACGGTCGCTTCCGGTATCCTGCTCAATGCTTTTGGGCAGATTGTTTTTCGTAAATCCGTGAGTTTGTCCCGGTGACACGTAGTCGCGTGTCCAGATAACTTCCGTATTGCCGTCTTTCTGGCACACGGCCTTGTAGAAGTTGTCGGCATAAGCCTGCGGTGTATTGTCTTTGGCACGCATCAGAGTGTACGGACCATTCTCAATCACCTCCTTGGCAGCAGCCAAAGCTGTTTCATAATAATCCTTGGCACGCGAAGCCGGAATGCCGACCTCACCACCAGCAGTACGCAACTGAGGATGTGCTTCTACCGTGTTGTAAGTAGCAAGTGAAGCTGCAGTCAGCGCCGCACGAGCCTCAAGCATCTTCGCTACCCAATAGTTGGCGCGTGCAGAATTTCTATTGGTATCCTTAGTAAGCATCCGGGCTGCTTCCTGGCATTCTGAAATGACATAGTCATAAAGAGCCTCTTCCGTAGAACGGGGCACTTGCAGTGTCGTGATGTCCATGCCGGGCGTATAGTCGAATACCTGGTCGCCTACAATGGGCACACCGCCCAAAGTACGTCCCATACAGAAATAGAGCCATGCGCGGATGTAGCGCACTTCACCCATGTAAGCCGTCTTGGTCGCCTCATCCACAGCGGCAGAGGGCTTGATAGCTTCCAAGAACTGGTTCAGGTCGTGCACCAGCGTATAATCATAATTGCGCCACTTGTTGCGATCGATATTCTGGTCATCGTTCGTATCATAATGAATCACCTCATCCAGCATAGTCCACTGATCCCAATCATCGATGCGCTGGCCGATGGTCACCCGACCGTAAAAGTTGGCCAATACCGATTTCACCAGTTCAGGGTCACCGAAAGTCTGATCCTGTGTCAGCAACGTATCGGGCTTCGTATCCAGGAAACCGCTACAACTGCTCATTGACAACATTGCAGCAACCGCGGCTGCAAACAAATATCTTTTTTTCATTGCTTACTTAAAATTTAAGATTAACACCAAGGTTTATCACTCTCATCGGCGGATAGTCCAAACCGTTATCCGAAACACATTCCGGATCCATTACCGACAGATTGGAGAGGGTCAGCAGATTGGTACCCGAAACAAACACACGCAGGTTGCTGATACCGCTACGTCCCAGCCAATTCTTGGGTAGCGTATAGCCGAACTCCAGGTTACGGAGCTTGATATAGTGCACATTGTGTAGCCAGAAGGTACTTTTGTCGTAAGCACTGGTTTCGTCCGAATTCAGACGGAGCATCGGATATTTGCCCGGAATCAATTCACTGTTGGCATCCCAGATGTCGGACAGATGCCAGGCATCTTTCAACACTTCATCGGGGCTATTACCATCGTTTTGGAAGGGACGGGCCGTCTCATAGCATTGCTGCCACGAAGTCATTCCCGAACCGGTCCAGTCCATGGCAAGGTCGAAACCTTTCCAGGAAGCCGCTAAATTGATACCGAAGTTCAGGGTTGGCGTACTGTCTACACGATAACCGATGGGACGTTCGTCCAGATAGTTGATAACACCGTCATTATTCTGGTCTTTGTACTTGATATCGCCCGGAACTACTGTACGGTTACCTTTGCGGTCGTTGTCAATAGGATAGTTAGCAATTTCTTCCCAGCTATTGAAGCGGCCCACAGCCTCATATCCCCAGTTCACATAGCCCACACGATGCCAGATGCTGTTGCGATATTCATCCCATGAATTGCTGAAACGGGGTTTATACTGTTCCCAATCCCAGAAGCGCGAATAAGTGACATTGGCTCCCACACTGTAGTTGAAATCGTTGATATGGTCGGTCCAACCGATTGAAGCATCGAAACCACGGTGCATATCCGAACGCAAATTTTCTTTCGGCAAGCCAAAGCCCACTTCACTCGGAATCAATACATCGTAACGAGATTCGGAGATACCTTCGCGAATACGACGGAAGTAATCAAGCTGCACGTTCAGACGATTGTTAAAGAAACCAAGGTCGATACCGAGGTCCAGAATCTTGGAAGTCATCCATGACAAAGTCTGGTTAGGCAAGCCACGAGTAGACGTACCTACCACCCAGTTGCCATCAAGCACAGCACCGCCACTGTTATAGTTATAACCCGGCAAGAAATCGAAGGCAGAATAGTCGGCCACAGCATCATCACCCACTTCACCATACGAACCGCGCAACTTGAAGTTGGTAACGATATTACCTATTTTACTCTCTTTCCAGAAGTTTTCTTCCGAAACACGCCATCCCAAAGAGGCAGAGGGGAAGAAGCCCCAACGATGTCCCGGACGGAATTTCCACGAACCGTCCCAACGGCCAATCAGTTCTATCAAGTACCTGTCGGCATAGTTATAGTTGATACGTCCCAAATATCCCATACGGGCCTCCGTGCGGTCGCCATCATCATTGAACTCTACAAGTTCCTTCAAGCGAATCAAATCCATACTGTTGGAAACCGGCGTAGAGTGGAGCCACATGCGGGGACGCTTGCGCTGGCTGGCCTCGAAACCTGCCACGGCCACAATGGAGTGATCGCCAAACTTGCGGTCAAAGTTCAACTGAAAGTTAGAGAACTGATCTTCCACTTTTTCGCGGTTGCGTTCACGGTAAGGGTTAGCCATGCGGTCAGTCACGTAATACGAATCACTATTTTCGTCGTAACCATACAGTTCATAAGTATATTCCTGGTTATCCAGTTCATTATAAGCATAGTAGTAGCCCAACATTCCCTTGAACTTCAGCCCTTTCAAAATTTCATACTCAGCTGTACCATTCAATTGAATCACCCGCCATACATCGGAAACCTTACCGGTAGTTTCGTAATTCAAGATAGCAAAATTTGTTTCGGCCTGGTCTGATACCTTTTGCGGATAGTTAGGATTATCATTGGCAAACGGACGTTTGGTTGGCTGATTCTTCATCGTAGCGAAACGCGGCAACCAAGTATCATCAGCTCCAGGAACTCCCGGATGACGGCGGTCTTCAATACGTCCGTTCATGCTTGCACCCACTTTGAGGCGCTCGTTTACATTCATCTCAATGTTCATCTGGGCATTGGTACGACGGAAACCACCGTAGTTGCGGATGGTGGCATCCTGGTTGATGTGAGACACGGCTACATAGTAATTTGCCTTATCCGTACCGCCCGAGAAGCTTGTATTGACATAATATTGCGGAGCAGATACCCAGATATAATCGCTCCAATTCCATCCTTGGTAGTTACGCTCCGTACCTGCCATCCATTTGTCATACTCTTCCTTGTTATAACGGCGGTCGCCTCCGGTACGTCCCGAAAAAGTTTCTGCTGTAGTATAGGCATGTACATAGTCCTTCACACCGGCAGGGCTGATGAACTTGGAGTTCTTCTGCCAACCGTAATAAGCGTTCACCGAAACAGTATTCTTCGAGTTGCGTACCCCCTTCTTGGTAGTCACCACCACCACGCCATTGGCAGCACGTACACCGTATAGAGCTGCCGATGCATCCTTCAGTACAGAAACAGACTCGATATCGTTGAAGTCCATCTGGCTGAACTGTCCTGAGTCAGAGATGACACCATCAATCACGAAGAGCGGAGTACCCATGTTACGAATCTGCAAAGCAGTTTCGGCACCGGGACGTCCATCTTGCTGGCGTGTATTCACACCAGCAATCTTACCTACCAACGCACCACCTGCTGTAACGGCCGAAGATCGCGCAATGTCCTCCGAACGTACCGAAGAGACTGCACCGGTCAGCGTAGCTTTCTTCTGCGCCATACCAAAACCGGTAATTACAACTTCGTCCAGTACTTCCGTGTCTTCTTTCAATGTCACAGTTACCTTATTGGAAGCCCCAACGGTCACTTTTTGGGCCTTGTACCCGATGAACGAGATTTCAAGAGTCGCATCGGTTGCCACGGTCAGTGAGAATTCTCCATTGACATCGGTAATTGTTCCTGTTGTGCTCCCCACAGCTTTGACATTGGCCCCAATGATGGGTTCTCCATTTACATCCACTACGACTCCCTTTACGGTGCGCTGTTGTTGGACCAAATTCATTGCCAGTACAATTTCTTCAGACGGATTGTCCGCTGTAGCATAAACGAATGTACTTGGCAAAAAAGAAAATGCAGCCATACATAAGGATATGTTCCACATTCTCCTACTACTTGCTAAATAAACTAAATGCTCTTTTCTAGACATAGTACATTTTTTAATTAATAAGGTTATATTATCAAAATATAGCAAAAGTTTCGCTTGTAAAGTTGCTTTCTTCTATTAGTAGTATTGCAAATCAACAATAAACGACAGAAAAAACAGGGAAGTCATTGGTCAATAAACAACATAAACTGTTCTCCGATTCATTTATGGCATTCATAGAACAGGATTTGCTATTTTTTGGTATTCTTTTTTTGTGTTATTTTCAAAGAAGGGCTTTTCTTGTGATAATAACTCTTCTATGAATGCCGACACTCACATAAATAATCGCGGCTATATAGATTTTGGCGCACGCATTGACAAATTAAGATACACTACAAAAACATCTACAAGGAATATATGAACACATTTTGAATAGAAATTACTTTTTTTTGATTAACCTTTATTTATGAGCGAGTCGTGCGATGGCTACATTTGCATTGTCGAGGAATCAGGCATATCAACCTGACGAAAATAGGTATTGCATATATAAGAATTAAGTTTATTGTCATTAGTTTAAAGAAGATAATTATGAAGAAAAGTACAACATTAACCATGCTAATGCTGACGGCTTTTTGTCAGATTAATGCTACTGACTTGTTTACCCCTGTACAAAAGACAGATTTGCGTTTGCCTTCTGTGCCATTAATTACATCAGACCCATATTTTTCTATATGGTCGCCATACGATAACTTGAACGAAGGTGTGACCAAGCACTGGACCAACGATGAAAAATCGTTGATAGGGGCAGTTCGCGTAGATGGCAAGGTATATCGTTTTATGGGAAAACAAAATTTGCAGGCTTTGCTGCCCATGGCCGGAAGCGAAGCTTGGGAAGGCGACTACACATTCCAACAGCCCGATGGAAATTGGACGAACATAGATTACTCTGCTTCAGGATGGAAAAAAGGAAAAGGGGCATTCGGCACAAACGATCAACCGGTAGCAAGAACCAAATGGGAAACCGAAGACATCTGGGTGAGACGCGAATTTACACTGAATGATGTGGATGAAAAAGCTCCGATATATATAAAGTATTCGCACGATGATGTTTTCGAGCTTTACCTTAACGGTGAAAGGCTGGTGTCAACCGGATATACTTGGAAAAACAACGTACTGCTGGAACTTACAAGCGAGACAAAGAAAAAACTGCGTAACGGAAAGAACGTGATTGCAGCGCACTGTCACAACACCACGGGCGGGGCTTATGTGGATTTCGGCATTTTCACTCCAGCCGACGATGCAGCAGCTTTCGAGAACTTAGCAGTGCAGAAATCGGTAGATGTATTGCCCACACAGACTTATTACACGTTTGCATGCGGTCCGGTAGAACTTGACATTGTATTCACTGCTCCGGTGATGATTGACGATTTGGATTTGATTTCTACTCCTATCAACTACATATCATATCAGGCAAAGTCCATTGACAAGAAGGAACACGATGTACAAGTGTACATAGAAACCACACCACAGTTGAGCATAAACGAAATGACACAGCCCACCAAGGCACAGGTGATAAAGCACAACGGAATGAATTACATTCAAGCAGGAAGCATTGACCAACCTGTCACAGAAAGGAAAGGAGACCTGATATGTATAGACTGGGGATATGCGTACATGGTCGGAAACAGTAATGCAAACATCAACGTAAGCTTGGGCGACTACAATGCCATGAAAGCTTCGTTTGCCAAGGAAGGAGAACTACTTCCGTCGAAAGGGGAAGTAATAACCAGAAAAGCCGACAAGATGCCGGCAATGGCATACTGTGATGATCTGGGCAATGTATCTGTCAAAGGAAAGAGCGGGTTCATGATGCTGGGTTACGATGATGTTTATTCCATAGAATATATGTACGAACGCCACATGGCATACTGGAGGCACGGCGGGAAAGTTACAATCTTCGATGCTTTTGAGCGCGCAAGAGACAATTATAACAACGTTATGGAACGATGCCGAGACTTCGATGCCATGATAATGAACGATGCCGAGAAGGCGGGAGGCAAGAAATATGCCGAAATATGTGCCGCCTCTTACAGGCAGGTCATAACGGCACACAAGCTGTTCACCGACAAGGAGGGAAACTTGATGTTTTTCTCTAAAGAAAACAACAGTAACGGATGTATTAACACAGTGGACCTTACTTACCCGTCGGCGCCGCTATTTCTGGCATACAATCCCGAGCTGCAAAAGGCCATGATGACTAGTATTTTCGAATACAGTGCATCAGGAAGATGGAATAAACCGTTTGCCGCACACGACCTTGGTACATATCCTATCGCCAACGGACAAGTCTATGGAGGTGATATGCCGATAGAGGAAAGTGGAAACATGGTGATACTTACTGCTGCAATTGCAAAGGCTGAAGGCAATGCAAACTATGCCAAAAAATATTGGGACCTACTTACTATATGGACTGACTATTTGGTGGAATACGGACAAGACCCCGAGAACCAACTTTGCACGGATGATTTTGCAGGACACTGGGCACATAACGCCAATCTTGCAGTGAAAGCTATCATGGGAGTGGCCGCTTATAGCGAAATGGCAAAGATGCTGAGTATGAACAAAGTAGCCAAGGAATATGCCGAAATTGCTAAGAAGATGGCTGTGAAATGGGAGGAAATGGCCCGAGAGGGCGACCACTATCGCCTTGCTTTCGACCGCAAGGATACTTGGAGCCAGAAATACAATATGGTATGGGACAAGATGTGGGGACTTAAATTATTTCCTAACAATGTGATAGAAAAAGAAATAAACTATTACCTGACCAAACAGAACGAATTCGGCCTTCCACTGGACAGCCGCAAGGAATACACAAAGTCCGACTGGGTAATGTGGACCGCCGCCATGGCTTCAGACATGGACACTTTCCAGAAATTCTCAAATCCTATCTATAAATATATTGACGAAACCGCTACACGAGTGCCTATCAGCGATTGGCACCACACCGAAGGCGGATTGTGGGTTGGCTTCCGTGCACGTTCGGTAATAGGAGGATATTGGATGAAGGTTTTGATGGACAAGATGCTTGAAAATAAGTAAAAGAAATTAGTATATTTGAGATAAAAAGATTCACAGGATAACAATAATTAACGCATCATTTACGGCACTCTGGCTGGACTTCAAACTTCTAGCCAAAGTGCTGTATCTAATTTTCAAACTCTTATCATTATGAAATCATCAGTATTATCCGTGTTCGTTTTGGGGGCATTAATGGCTTGCACAGGCAACAAAAAGGAAGAATTGCAAATGACGGCTTCGGGACTGCAACCCGAAAACTTCAAAGCCGTAGTGGATGGTAAAAATACAGGGTTATACACACTCAAAAATAAAAACGACATGGAAGTATGTGTCACCAACTTTGGTGGACGTATCGTTTCTATAATGGTTCCGGACAAGGACGGAAATATGCGCGATGTAGTTTTGGGATTTGAATCCATAAAAGATTACATAGATTATCCCTCTGATTTTGGAGCAAGCATAGGCAGGTATGCCAACAGAATCGGTAACGGACAGTTTTCTTTGGACGGAGTGAAATACCAGTTGCCACAAAACAACTACGGTCACTGTCTGCATGGCGGATTTAAAGGCTTCCAATACGTGATATATGATGTCATGAAGGTTTCAGACAATGAAATCAAACTCTCATATCTCGCGAAAGACATGGAAGAGGGATTTCCGGGAAACGTGACATGTACCGTATCAATGACTCTGACGAACGACAACGCCATAAACATAAATTACGAAGCCGAGACTGACAAGCCTACTATCATAAACATGACAAACCACTCTTACTTCAATCTTGACGGAAAGCCGGAGAAGGGTAACAGTGACTATCTGATGATGGTAAACGCCAGTAACTACACTCCTATAGACAGCACATTTATGACAACTGGAGAAATTTTGCCTGTGGAGGGAACACCCTTCGACTTCAGAAAACCAGTAAGGCTGGGCGACAAACTGATCGAGGAGTGCGAACAACTGAAGAACGGACACGGGATAGACCATAACTGGATACTTGACACCGAGGGCAATTTGAACACGGCGTGCGCATCACTGGAATCTACAGAAAGTGGAATAAAACTGGAGGTGTTTACCAATGAACCTGGAATACAAGTTTACACGGGCAATTTCCTGGACGGAACACAAATCGGCAAGAAAGGGATTAAGTATAACTGCCGTGCTGCCGTATGTCTTGAAACACAAAAATATCCAGATACTCCAAACAAACCCGAATGGCCGTCGTGCATCTTACGCCCGGGAGAAAAATACAACAGCAACACGATATTCAAATTCTCAGTGAACAAATAACATTTGACATGAAAAAAGGAAAGAGGCTAATTTTACTGGGCTTTATAGCGGGCATTTATACGTTTGCTTTTTCTTCTTGCCAGGAAGACAAAGCGATAAAAGAAATATGGCAGGCTTACGATGGCTTTAACCAGTGTCTGCTTGATGAAAATAAATACATATATAAGACCAACACATCATACTCTGAAGCCAAAGACCGGTGGAACGGAGCGGCAGCCATCTGGTGCCAGCCTATCTATTGGGACATGGCCATGAATGCATACAAACTTGCCTGCAAGACCAAGAACAGCAAAAGGAAAGAAAACTTGTTGAAATTGAACCGCAGAATCTTCGAAGGCAACAAGAAACATTATGCCGGTTTCGACTTCCATGACAACAATGAGAATACGGGCTGGTTCATATACGATGACATACAGTGGTGGACAATAACCTTGGCGCGTGCATATCAACTGTTTGGCGAAAAAGAGTACCTTGACTTATCGGAAGCCAGTTTCAGCCGAGTATGGTACGGTTCCGAAAAGGTTGGCGATACAGGGTCTTATGACCCTAAGAGAAGCGGGATGTTCTGGCAATGGCATCCTATAAGAAACCCTAAGCCCAACGACAGTGAGCGCGATGGGAAAATGGCGTGCATAAACTTTCCAACGGTAGTGGCAGCCATGACTCTTTACAACTGCGTGCCAGATGACAGGCAAGAGCCAAAGGCAGATGTAAAGAGACCTCTCTACCAAACCAAAGCACAATATTTGGAGAAAGCCAAAGAAATATACGCATGGGGAACAGAAAATTTACTGGATGCCAAAACCGGAAGGGTAGCTGATAGCAAGCACGGCACAAGCGACTCGCCCAATTGGAAGGCACACATCTACAACCAAGCTACTTTCATAGGAGCATCGGTACTTCTGTATCAAGCCACCGATGAGAAGTCGTATTTAGATAACGCCATACTCGTTGCCAACTATTCCATAAAGACCATGTCGGCCCCAAAAGGGATACTTCCTTTTGAGAATGGGATAGAACAGGGCATTTACACGGCAATATTCGCACAATACATGGCCATGCTGGTTTACGATTGTGGGCAATCGCAATACCTGCCATTCTTGAAACACACCATAAACATAGGATGGAACAATAGGGATGAACAAAGGAACATCTGCGGTGGGGAATATGATGTGAAGGTGAACCCTACCGATACGATAGACAGTTACTCTGCATCAGGCATTCCGGCACTAATGTTGCTGTTCGGCAAATAAAGCCGATAGCGAAATACAGGGTACTTTTATAAGGTAGAAGTAAACAGGTAAAATTGCAAATCCTTTAAAATAGATTTGCAATCTTACCTGTTTTTTAATGAATATTTTTATAACTTTGCTGGTATAAATAAAATACAATGACAGTGCCTTAAAAACATTCTTAGTATTATGCACATAAAATACCATACAAACACTATTGGAAGACGAACGGAAAACGTATTAATGGTCATATTTTTGTTTTGTTGCGTGGTGTCTAGTCTGAATGCGCAGGATTACAGGAACTACATAATAAATATTTATCAAGACAAAGACGGACTGCCGCATAATTCGACAAAGTGCCTCTTGCAAGACAAGTTTGGTTTCGTGTGGATAGGTACAAGAAACGGTTTGTGCTGTTTCGATGGTAAAAGGAACATTCCACTGAAGATTTCGGATAACAACTTAGGAAACGTTTCTATACACTCCCTCTTTGAAGACAAATTAGGCAGGATATGGATGGGCACTGACTACGGGGTATACGTTTATGACAGAATCGGCACCCTTGAGAAGTTCGACAAAATAACCAGATACAGCGTTTCCATAAGCAGCGAGGTAAGTAAAATCGTACAATTGGACAGCAATAAAATACTTGTCGCTACAATGGGACAGGGATATTTCGTGTACAATGTTGACAGTGATGTGCTTGAACAGTACAATTCACACTACTCGTTCATCTTGGACGTATATACCGATGGGAAAGATTTATATTTGACCACCTTGCAGGAACAGTTCTTACACTTTGACCTCAACGGTAAGCTTGCAGACGCTTACAATTTCTCGGAAAATCGCCTGAGCCTTGAGACTCCTTTGCTAACGAACAGGTTCATCTGCAAAGGGAAAAATTCGCTCTGGATAGGAGGAGGCGACACAAACGACTTGTTTGAGTTTTATCCGCAATCGGGAGATATTGTGCATCATAAACTGGAAAATGCGACCTTCAAGTCTGTAAAATGCATCATTCCGCTCGGTAACGAAGAACTGCTGTTAGGGACAAACAAAGGATTGTATATATTCACTCCCCACGATGAGGCGATTTCTGAATTTGAATATTCAGAGAAAGTGAGCATTTATAATCTGGACATAAACGAATTGGTAAAAGACAATGAGGGGGGGATATGGGTGCTAACAGAACATTCGGGGGTGATGCACATAAGCCCTAGAAATAAGCGATTCTACAATCACAACATACCAGGTAACTACATGGTAAATGCTTTCTGTCAAGGCATGGAGGACAACACTATATTAGTAGGTTCGCAGAATGGATTGTACAAATACGACATAGAGAAAAATCTACTGGAAGAATCCCCTTCAGGGACGAACCTGAAATATGACATACGCTCGCTATGCAGGAATAATAATGAATTGTGGATAGGAACATTGTCGGACGGAGTGATTGTTATGGACCTTACAACTGGGAAAACAAAGCACTACGTTAGTTCATTTAACTCACCAAACACCATCACCAGCAATAATATAAAAAAGATATTAAGGACTAAAGGTGGAGACATCATAATAGGCACCAATTGGGGCGTGTGCTATTATGACAAAAAACACGATAACTTCAGGACTGAAACAATCTTGGGAGCTATGATGGCTATAGCCGATATATATGAGGATGGCAAAAATAATATCTGGTTTGCCACAGATAACGGAGGAGTGTACAGGCACAACCTTAACACCCAAACATGGAGATACTACAAACATAATCCGGAAAATCCTTATTCCTTGCCTAATAATTCTGTAATAAAAATCTTCGAGGACAAGGAAGGTAAACTCATATTAAGTACGAACGGAAACGGGCTTTGCTTGTTTGACTATGATAAGGATGGCTTTATCGGGGAATATGGCAGGGGACATGGGTTGCATTCAAATATAGTGGTGAACTCCATGGAGCAGGACATGGAGGGAAAGTTGTGGCTTTCTACCAATTCTGGATTGTGTTGTCTCAATACGAACGACAGCTTAAATCATACCTATTTCACATCATTGGATGGATTGCAGAGGAATTTCTTCTGCGAAAGTGCATCGTACACCACAAAAAACGGAACTTTGATGTTTGGTGGAAGCAATGGATTCAACGTGTTTAATCCATTGAATTTCAAGCAAAACAAATTTATTCCTCCTGTTTACATCACTGACATTAATTTCTTAAAAGTCAAGGAAAATGCCGAAAAAGAAAAGATAATCGGTAATGATAAACCTTTATATTTGTCTGGGAAAATAAGAATACCACATTCGTACAATAGCTTCACTGTGCATTTTGCATCTTTAAGTTATGTGGAGCCTGAAAAGAATTTGTTTTCATATAAAATGGAGGGGCTGGACAAATCGTGGATGAATCAGACGAAGAGCAACTCCGTAACGTACACCAACCTCGCTCCCGGAAAGTATTGCTTGTACGTGAAAGGCTCGAATAACGACCAAGTATGGAACGACAAGGTTGCCAAGCTGCAAATCATCATTACTCCACCCTGGTATTTATCAGTATGGGCATATTGCGCTTATTTTATTTTGACAATATCCATGCTGACGTATTTGTTGATTAAGCGAGACAGGCACCTCAAGAAAAGGTACAACTTGCGCATGGAAAGGTTCAAGGAAGAGAAGGAAAGGGAATTGTACAAAAACAAAATCAATTTCTTCATAAACTTGATACACGAAATAAAGACTCCGCTCACGTTGATTAAACTTCCGCTGGACAACTTGATGAAAGACTCTGCGGTCAACAGCAAGGAGAGAGAGTATCTTTCAGTAATGAGCAGGAACGTAAACTATTTGATTGGGGTGACAAATGAGCTGCTCGATTTTCAGAAGATTGAATCGGGGGAAATGAAACTTAATTTTGAAACCACCGATATAGGTTCACTTATCAAAGTGACTTATGAACAGTTTATAGGGATAGCGGAAATAAAGAACATCAATCTACAGAACGATGTGGGCGCAGATTTCCAGCACGAAATACGGGTCGATAAGGATAAAATAAGGAAAATACTGGTAAATCTCCTTAGCAATGCCATGAAATATGCGGAAAAGAGTGTCGTGTTATCATCGAATGTTGATGGCGATTATGTCAATATCTATGTTGCCGATGACGGACCGGGCATAGACAACCAAGAAAAAGAGAAGGTATTTCAGGTCTTCTATCAGTCGAAAGGGGAAAAGCACCAGCCCGGCACAGGCATAGGGCTTGCTTATGCGCGTACGTTGGCGGAAAACCATCATGGGAAACTCTATGTGCAGGACAACGAGCAGGGTGGAACAACATTTGTTTTATCACTGCCTTTATACAAAAACGAACTGATACCAGAAGATGAAAGGCTTGAAGTCCTATCAGATTCTGCAATGATGAATGATAAAGAAGCTATTTCCGATGATGACGTACTGCTGCAACAGAACCACATAGTCCTGCTGGTTGAAGACAATCCGGACTTGCTGAAAATGGAATCGGCAAATTTGAAGAAGTGGTTTAAGATACTGAAGGCAAAGAACGGGGAACAAGCTCTTAAAATAATAGACAATCACGATGTGGACATTATAGTAAGCGACGTGATGATGCCTGTCATGGATGGATTGGAATTATGTCAGAGGGTTAAGGACAACATAGAATATTCGCATATTCCCGTCATCTTGCTTACGGCAAAGACATTGCCTGAGTCGAAGACCGAAGGCTTTTGCCACGGAGCGGATGCGTATGTGGAAAAACCGTTCACGATATTGCAATTATGTATGCAAATAAGGAACTTGCTGAGGCTACGCCGTTCCTTGCAGAAACGTATACAACCGTTGGCTAACATAGAAAATAATTTACATCCAACAGAAGCTTTCTTCTCCAATAAAGATATGGAATTTCTTAAAATGCTGAAAGAAAACATTAGCAACCAGTTGTCAGACGAAAACTTCTCAATAGATTCTTTGACTGCGATAATGAACATGAGCCGTTCTAATTTCTACAGGAAGCTTAAGGCTCTTACAGGTATGTCTCCCAACGAATATTTGAAGAATTGCAGGTTGAATAGGGCCGCCGAGTTGTTAAAAGAAGGATACCGCATAACGGAAATCTTTGAGCAAACAGGATTCTGTTCCTCATCTTATTTCGCCAAATGCTTCAAAGCTAAGTTTGGCGTACTTCCCAAAGATTTTCAGAATAATAAAGAGGTATCATAGTAATCACAGGTTACATCAAGGAAAAAATAACCACATTTTTATGACTTTATGACAGAATTAAGAATCAAAAGTTTGATATGATTTTCATACCTAAATTGACGAAGGACCAACAATGATTGAATTCGCTTTCATCGTAAGTACTTGAATAATAACGCCTTATACTTTCATTTTCCTCCTTACTTTTGCTGCAAAAAATAATGTCTATGATGCAGCGACGTAAACACATGATGAGCAGAGAAAAATTTATCTTCGTTCTTTTCCGTTAGCAACAGAGTGAAGTGGAGACGTGTTCATTTTCTACAACCGTTTCCGGACCAAGATAAAATTGCTCCATGCCGAACCGGGAGGTCTGGTCCTTTATGAAAAGCTGCTTGAAGAAGGCACCTTCAAGATACCCGCCTATGATCCTACCACCCATTCTTACCCCACGACCTGGAGTGACCTGATCGTTATGGTGGAAGGCATCAATGAAGATGTCAGTAAAGGCAGGCAGAGACGGCTTTCCAATTTGAAAAAGTATTGGTAAACGGTTGTAAACAAACAGCTTGAAGGCTTGTTTTTCTTGTAGCTTTTCGCTATCTTTATATCATCAAAAAAGATATTGAATGGCAAAAGAAGATGCAATCGGACAAGCTGTGGAATACTCAATGGAACAGCTGCTGGATATCAACCGCAAACAGAGTGAGATCATCTCAGCCCAGGTAAGGACCATAGAAGAACTCCGGGGTACGATCGTTGAGTTGAACGCCTCCCTGGCATGGCTGAAGAGAAAGATGTTTGGAAAGATGAGTGAGAAATGCAAACCTGCCGATAACGGAGCCCCGAAGCTCCCTTTTGACTATGCGACCTGGAACAGATAGAGGCGGCAATCGAAGAGACCCGGAGCAGGGCGACAGAACAAATTACCGTCCCCCCAGTCCCAGGCCACCAATAAAACGCCACACCGTAACCGGGTCGCCATGGATAACCTTCCCGATTGTAACAGTCGTCATCGAACCGGAGAATGTCGATTTAAGCAGATACGTCAAGATAGGCGAGGAACATACCAGGACCCTTGAGATGAAACCCGGCTACCTCTATGTGAAAGACACAGTACGTCTCACATACGCCCTGAAGAATGAAATGGAGGCCGTTGATAACGGAGAAAAGGCTGTAATAACCGCTCCCATGCCACTGACACCCATATATAAAGGTATGCCCAGAGCTTCCATGCTCGCTGAGGTCCTTTTACAGACAGATTCTCCGTCTGCCTCATCCAAGGGAAATGTGTAAGTATGCTCGGCATTCACAACCAATTTGTCAACAGCTATCTCCGAAACGTCAATGATGTGGTAACTCTTACCGAACACGATTTTCGGACTGAACTCATCAGAGAACAGCATACCCTTACATACCTTTTCTTGATTGTGAATTTTGAGAGTAATCTCATCCTGCTTCAGATTGAAAGCTATCTTCACCTTGAACCAATGCCTCCGCCTTACTGACAGGCAAGGCTATCAACACGCACTTCCCCTCCTAGTTCAGACGGAACAAGATGTCATCGCCACAAAAATCAAAGAAAAGATTGAAAATCTGTCCTTCGTCAGCTCCCTTAACCCGCAACACATAGCCGATACTCTCGGTAGAATACAGCGCCATGTTGAACTCCAAGTCAAAGTAGTCTTTGAAAGAGGAACAACTGTGGGCAAACACATCATAGGATGTTCTTTCGTCAATAGAGCTGGCTGCGCCACGAAATCTCAATCCGTATACGGAAACTATTTGGGTAGTGCAAAAGCTAATTATTAAAATAATATATCTATATAAATGTATCATTAGGTTTTCATTTAAGGTTATGCAATACCATCATAAAACATTAGCCAACATTTATTAAGAAATGAAGGGAAGATTGATATGCAATATATAAAACATTAATAAACGAATAATATTTTGCTTAAATAAAGTAAGTTCCTATACAGCTATTATAAAAGCCTAAAAGTCCGTATCATCTCCGCTCCTATAGAGGCGGAAGATGTACGGACTAGATGAGAAGTAGATACGGAGATGTTATGAAGACTACATGGAAAAGTTATGACGCAGGTACTCCCGTCACAATTCCCCGACCATGTGTCCCTATATAGACCCGCCCATATTCCTGCATGTCACCGCAGATATGCAATACCAGGCCATATTGATGGACATCATCATTGATACGTACCCAAGAGTTCGCCGCATCGTCAGAACGGAAGAAACCGTATTGCCCGTTGACTACGCCTATCAGATAGATGGCAGGATAATCATTGCCCGACTTTGCCTTGCCGAAACCAAAAGCATAGATGGTACGTACCTTATCCAAAGCACGGAAATCAAATTTTTCTGAAGCAGCAGAGCGGTACAAACCATCATAAGCTGCAATCCACAAATCTTTTTCATGACCGGGAGTAGCGTAGATACGGTCTTGTCCTCCACGCGGATCTCCTCTTCGTACGGCGGTACCGGCATTACCCCGTTGGAACCGTTTAACAGTTAAATTCAATGTGTCGGCATGAAAAGTCGCCCCACCATCCTCGCTGCTATACAATATTTCGGCCACAGCATCTACAGCATAAAAACGTTGGGGGTTCACCTTGTCTGCAATGACGCGGATATTCTTAGGCAAACCACGGCAAGATAGCCAAGAAGCCCCCTTATCACGGGTCAGATAAGCCTCCGAGCGGTCGGGTGTCCAAATCCAAGAAGAGCCGTCTGCTGCCACGGCGATATGCCCATTACGAGACTTTTCCGTCGGAACAGTGGCACACATAGTCCAGTGCCTGCCCCCATCTTCTGAATATGAAATGGTCTTTGCACCCGGCTGATGGCCGAACAGTGTACCAACTCTGACTATCAAATCCTGCTTCAGCCAGGCACCCGTCACTCCATTCGTATTTCCGAAATGAGGATTGGCATGGCTGCCCAACGAATCGGGCCGATTGAGGTCGAAATGCGTAAAGCCACCATAATCACCGATACCGGAAATCAGACGCGCCCCTTTTTCGGGAGCATAGAGTTCGAGAGGCACGGTCTCTTCGATACCGGCAGACATGATACTCCATTTCACCGGTTCCCCACGTTCCACGGCAGAGAGGTTGAAAGTTTCCCAACCGCCGAAACCGGTGGTAAACATGGCATGTTCAGCGTCGGTAGGGTCTATCTCTATGTCGAACATCCAGTGTAGGGGCGCTACCTTTGTATAGGGAGCTTTGGAATAATCATACTCATATCCCGTCTTGAAAATCGGTTTCCAGCTCTTGCCACCGTCAGTCGTACGGAACATCTCATCACTTTTATAACCGTGCTTGCCCCCTAGACTGTGTGTACTGGCAATCAGATGCTTCGGATTACGAGAATCTACAGATACGGCTGCATAGCCAAATCCTGCCTTTTCGCCACCTGGCAGTCTGACGGGAGAAATGTCTGTCCATTTGCCTTTACGGATATCGTATTTCCACACACCTCCATCCCCCATCTGGCTTGGACCGGGAGTATCCCCATACGTCAGAATCAATTGCCCGTCACCGGTCAAGACCATATGCGTGGGGCGATACTGCACCGGCTGCCCCTCAACCGGCTGCCAGCTTTCACCATAGTCGTGGCTCACGAACAGATTTTCCCTTCCCATCAATGAAGCCGCCACATAAATGTCACGGGTACCACACCCATCTTGAGTACCTTGTACATCGTAGACTATGCAGACAATGCCACTACCGCGATTCCCCCATGCAGCACGGTCGGCAGGATTGAACTTCTCGGAGACATCCGGGAAAGACACCACCCGTGCCCAGCTCTGCCCCTTATCCATACTGCGCCACAAACCATGCAAACGGGTTCCCATATAAATGATATTCCCATTCTGCGGGTCCACCATCATCCGTTCCCCATTACCACGCCCGTTCTCGTTGCCGCCCATCGTAAAGGGCACATCGACACGGGCAAAGGTTCTGCCGCCATCATAAGAACAAAGTATGGCCCCATTGGAGCTACTGGTATACGTACCGCAGGCAATATACACGTTCTGCGGATTCTGCGGGTCGATGGCAATGCTCTCCACCCCCTGCAGATTGCTTTCATCCAGACTTATCCAGTCCAGCAAGGGCGTCCACTGGTTGGAAGCAGCGTCCCACCGGTAGGCTCCTCCCATATCGGTGCGGCAATAACGGACACCGGGAGCTTCTGGGTGAAAAACAATACCGTCCACAAAGCCTCCTCCCACTATCGGTACACTCTTCCATTCGTAAGAAACGGAATTCACCGGAGATATATCTTGAGCAAGCATCGGCATGCCGCCCAGCATCAAACTTATTCCTGCTAAAAACAACTGTCTTTTCATAAGCATCAGAGTTCTAAAACAAACGTTCTTGATATTTTCTTCAAAGATAGGAATATTTCATTGATATTTCAGACTGAAACTTTTGCTACAGTGCACATATAATCCTAACAACCAACGTTTTAATAAAAGCAAGAAACTAAATCAAGCCATAAAAAGATTAAAACGGCACCTATCACAGTTCTTCTCGCTAACAGTTTTTGTAACAACAATGCAACATATATGACACAAAAACACAACACGCATGTCCGAACTTTGTCACCGACAAATCATTCGACAACAACAGATTATGAAAAAAAGTGCATTGACAGTACTAATTGCCCTGATGCCGCTGGCCGCAATTGCTCAAACGCCCTCCATCAACGAGGACGGAAAAAAGATTGAAAAGGAGAAGATGGAAACCAAAGACTACCTACCGGAAGTCCACGGAACCATCCGCGCCAAATACGAATATCAGACCACCATGGGTGCAGGACGTTTCGAAGTACGCAATGCCCGCATCAGCGTGACGGGTAACGTATTGCCTAGCGTAGCCTACAAAGCCGAGATAGACCTCTCCGACGAAGGTCAAATCAAGATGCTGGATGCCTACGCCCGGCTTTTCCCGACAAAAGGACTGACAGTCACCGCCGGACAAATGCGCGTCCCCTTCACCATCGACGCCCACCGCTCACCGCACCAGCAATACTTCCCCAACCGCTCGTTCATCGCCAAGCAAGTGGGCAATGTACGGGACGTGGGGTTCACAGTAGGATATACCCTGCCTACCGGTGTACCTATCACTGTGGAAGGAGGACTTTTCAACGGTTCCGGACTGACTAACCAGAAAGAATGGCACAAGGAAGTGAACTACTCCGCCAAAGCCCAATTTCTCTTCACCAAAGGACTGAACCTAACACTGAGCGTGCAGAGCATCCAGCCGGAAGAAGTACGTATGCAATCCTACGACATCGGTGCCTACTATGAAACCGGCCGTTTCCATATCGAAGGCGAATATTTGTACAAGCAATATTCCGACAACGCTTTCAAAGATGTACACGCTGTCAACACCTTCATCAACTACGATCTGCCGTTACGGAAAGTATTCAACAAAATGTCTTTCCTGCTGCGCTACGACATGATGACCGACCAGAGCGACGCCAAAACCGCCGATGAAGAAACCGGCAGATTGACGGTGACCGACTACAAACGCCAACGCCTAACGGGCGGCATCACCTTCAGCCTCAGCAAAGCATTCCGCACAGACCTCCGGTTGAATTACGAGAAATACTTCTATGCCAAAAACAGCATAGCGAAGGAGTCGGAACAAGACAAAGTAGTATTGGAATTGATGGTACGCTTCTGATATTTCTTGGCTTCCCCTTGTTTCTTTCATTCCAAAAATGTATATTTGGAATAAATTATTCCGAGCTATGGCAAATCCAATCATACCCGGTATACCGCAGACTGAACAAGACTTATTGTATAGTAAACTGAATGCATACAATCAAGGGAGAGCCTCTTATAAGGAAGTAGGGGCCTATCTTATCGTACTGCCCCGGCCTGAGTATCTCCAATATACTTTGTGGATTTACTCTCCACTGCCCGGGAGACAGTCCATCTTCTACATTTGCGACCTTTCCACCGACATTCACGAAACGTTGCGGATGGCAAGCACGCTATGCTTCTACTCACCGCGCAGCCTGCTGCTTGTGGAGTACAATGCCAAAAGAATGCAGAGCAAAGGGGACGACATTATCTCCATAGGCAAATACCACGGACATTTCCTGCACGAAATTCTCCGTATAGACCCTGCCTATCTTACGTGGATAGCCTTCAAATTCCAGCCACGCATCCCCAAGCAGGAACGTTTCGTACAGATTGCCAAGATTTACCATTCAGTCCACCTCGACATACAACGAAGAAAAACGTACCAAACCACCGGCGGACGTTTCCTGGGGAAGGAAGGGGAAAAAGTGGAGAACCTGACACTGACCGTACTCAGCGTGCGACTGGAAGACAACCCCTACAAGACGCAGCTCAAAGGGACCACTCCTTATTTCTATGTACGCCAAGTGTTGAAACTGAAAGACTCCATCGGCAACTTCGTCAGCATCCGGCTGAATGCACGCACGGCAAGCCGGAAATCATGCCAGCTGCCCGCCGTGGAACATGCCTACCAGATGGGAGAAGTAATGAAGATAGCATCGGCACGCATCGCGCGTACCTATATAATAGGAAGTACGAAATACACCCGATTGACACATGTAAAGTTACACGTCCCTACCGGGTAAAAGATTTTCTATCAGATACGAACCACACGCTGCATACGGCTGCTTTCCCAGGCTGCCTCAATCAAGCGGATGACTCCGACCACCTCGCGGGCATCGCTCTGCAAAGGTTCGCCGTGGTGGATATGCCGATAGATATTCTCATAAAAAGCTGCATAATCACCGGGAAGACTTGGATAGGGTTCATAAACAATTCTACCGTCTTTTTCCGTATAAAGCAGTCCCCAAGAGGATTTGTCCTCCTCGCCCCAGTGCGAAGTGCCGGGCAATACGCCCTCGGTCAAGGCGGCTTCCTGCGGGTCGAAACCATATTTCACGTAAGAACCTTCCCTACCGTGGAGGACGAAACGGGGTTCGCTCGCACACATCAGATAGCTGGATTTCAGCGTTATCTTCACTTCGGGCGCCTTTGAGGGACGTAGCAAATGGATGATGAAATAGTCGTCTACCTTGCTGTCCTTGCGCAACGTGGCAATATCTGCAAAGACGGCTTCGGGCATACCGAACAGCTGCACAGCCTGGTCTATGACGTGGGCACCCAGGTTATAGGTCAAGCCGCCCCCATCTTGTCCGGTTTCCTTCCAAGTATTCGGCTTGATAAAATTACGATAACGGGGGAAGGTGGATTCAAACTCCACCAGATGCCCCAGCAAGCCTTTGGACAGTATTTGCTTAACTGTCAGGAAATCGCAGTCCCACCGGCGGTTCTGGTAAACGCTCAAGGTCAGCCCCCGGCTTGCGGCAAATGCCACAAGTTCCTCAGCTTCTGCCACGGTGGTGGTGAAAGGCTTCTCCACAACCACATGCTTACCTGCTTCGAGGGCGCGGCGGGCATACTCATAATGAGTGCTGTCCGGCGTGTTGATGACAACCAAATCCAGCTCTTCCACTTCGATAAGTTCCTCAAAACTCCGCACAATACAAGCGTCGGGATACTTCTCCCGGGAGAGTTCCTTACTGCGCTCCGTAACGGCAGTCAATTCAAAATGAGGGTTAGTGGAGATGAAGGGGGCATGGAAAACACGTCCCGACATTCCGTAAGCGGCTAATCCGGTCCTTATCTTGTCCATATCGTTCTTTTTAAGTTCACCATTATTCCGTCACCAACGGACGCTTACGCCAATCGTCCTTCATATAGCTGTCGGGGTAGACCGTCTTATCAATAATTTCGCCACCTTTCAGACGAATCCAGGTGGTGAAAGTACGGGCACCTTCCTTCATCAAAATGACACGTGCACCGTTGGACAAATGGTTGTACTCGGTATTACCACCGGTGAAACGGCCGTAAGCCAGCAGGATACCTTTCCACATTACGGCATAATCGTTGTCATGATCGTGCCCGACAAACATACCCATCACATCACCAGCCTCTTTCATGGCAGTGAACATGCCCGTATTCAGTTCCGGAGCGCAAGCCTTTTCCATGCGGGTACCTATCAGTATGGCGTTCTCGTCGGAAGCGGCTTCGTTATATTCCGGCAAAGGAATATGGAAAAATGCTAGTGCAGGCAAAGGTTGCCCACCGTTCTTTGCTTTATAAGTGGCACTCTGCTGGCGGTACCAGTTCACCTGGTCGAAAGTGAGCCAGTCGTACCCCTTTACGTCGGGTAGTTTGGAGTAGGAATGGGAATCCAGACAGTAAAGCAGGGCTGCATCCTTCTTGCCGTCCGAGGATTTCAGTGTGAGGACATAGTCGGGAGATTCTACTCCGCCACGGTCGGGCTGGATATTGAAAGGCATGGAACGGATAACGTCATAAAGCTCAGCACGTGTTTTTCCCTGCTCGTTGTCGTGGTTGCCAAAGGTTACGACAAAAGGAATCTTACGGTCCGTAGCATAGGAAAACACCTTGCGCATGGCTGTATCGGCAGGTGCGGCATAAACCACATCGCCGGTAAAGACTACTAAATCGGGGCACTCAGCATCAAGCACCTCGCCAATACGCTTCAAAGCAATATCCGAAGCCGGATTGCCATACTTGAAGTGGATGTCTGTAAACTGGACGATTTTAAACTCTCCGTTCTTGTTGAACTGCAAAGGCGATACTTGTGCCGGGCAGAACAAGGAGGATAAAAGTGCCAGACAAAAGGCCAAGGAGATTTTCTTCATATAAGTGGATGATTAAATTGAGTTGATATTATTATTCCTTCACTATCAATACAGTGGCATAGGCGGATATACCTTCCTCCCTGCCCGTAAAGCCGAGTTTCTCCGTGGTGGTGGCCTTGATGGAGATGGCATCCTCGTCTATTCCCATCACCGCGGCAAGCGTACGCTGCATTTCGGGAATATAGGCCTTCAACTTAGGCCGCTCAGCGCAGATGGTGGCATCAATGTTACCTACCGAATAGCCTTTGGTAGCTATCAATTCTATTGTTTTCTTTAGCAGAATCTTGCTGTCTATGTTCTTAAACTCACCGGCAGTATCAGGAAAATGATAGCCGATGTCACGCATATTCGCCGCTCCCAGCAATGCGTCACAGATAGTATGGATGAGCACGTCCGCATCCGAGTGCCCCAACAATCCCTTTTCATGTTCCAGGCGGATACCGCCCAGCCAAAGTTCGCGCCCTGCCACCAGTTGATGGACATCAAAGCCAAAACCTACACGTATCTTCATATCGTTGCTTCTTTAAGTTGACACGAAAGTACGGAAAAAAAGCGAGGTAACAAGAAAAAACAAGACGAAGATAATCAGCGAATATTGAAGTCAAGTACTTTCCCTTCCCCAAGATAACCCTGCAAGTGCTGTCCGATGCTGACGGGAGCGACTCCCGCGGGTGTTCCCGTGAACAGCAAGTCACCGATTTTCAAGGTCATGAAGCGGCTGACATAGGCAATGATATCATCTACCCGGAACAACATGTCCGCTGTATGGCCACGTTGAACCTCCTTATCATCAATCGTCAGACGAAAGTCCAGATTCTGTACATTGCCGCCCACCTGTTCCAAAGGAACAAAGGTACCGATAGCTGCCGAATTGTCGAAACCTTTGCAAAGCTCCCACGGATTACCCGCCTCACGGAACTTACGTTGCAAGTCGCGTGCCGTGAAGTCGATGCCCACCGTCACCGCATCGTAATAGCGATGGGCAAAGCGAGGAGCAATATTCTTGCCCAAACGGCAGATGCGTACCACCACTTCCGCCTCATAATGCACTTCGTTGGAAAAGTCGGGGATAAAGAAAGGTTTGCCATCTTTCAGTATAGCTGAATCGGGTTTCAAAAAAATAACCGGTTCCTTATTCTCGTGTGTATGTCCCAGCTCTTTGTTGTGCAGAGCATAGTTCATTCCTACAGCAATAATCTTCATTACTTGATTTCGTTAAAGTTTAGTCTGTTAAACATCACGGCCAGATGGGCATAAAGGGAAGTGTTCTGCACGACAATGTTCTCGGGAACGCGGATACGGAACGGGGTGAAGTTCCATACGGCCTTGATACCACCCTCTACCATGGAATCCGTTATCTGCTGGGCTATTTCGATAGGTACCGTCAGCACGCCTATATTGACATCGTACTCCTGCATCTTCTGCTTGAACTCATCCGAATGATAGATGGGGATGCCGCTCAATGTCGTACCCACCAATTCAAGCTTCACATCAAAAGCAGCCACTATCTCCAAACCGAAATGGCTCAGACCCGAGTCGCGCAGCAAAGCACCTCCCAAGCTTCCAACACCGAACAGAAATGCTTTGTGTATATTGGTAAATCCCAGGAAATCCTCCAGTACAGCTATCAGCGTGTCCACCTCATATCCCACACGCGTACGGCCCGAGATATTAACATACGAAAGGTCTTTGGCAATCTGTGAAGCATCAATATTGATTTCCTTGGAAATCTGGGTGGATGATACGAATCGTTCCCCCTTTTGTTTCAGCAACTTTACATTGGAAAGGTACCACGGAAGCCGGCGCAAAGTAGGTTCCGGCACCTTCATGGTTTCTTTTTTCTGTAACGGACTGCTCATAGTTTCTTATTTAAGTTCTCAATATTGCGATTGACAAAAGTAGTGCTTTTTTTCTAATCAGTAACACGGATGCAACAAAAGCTTAACATAATTTCTAATTGCATAATTCCACATAATATCGTACTTTTGGGAAGTTTTTTAAAAAAAAGTATGAAGAATAATGATTGGAAAGAACGGTTGAATATAGTCTATTCCACCAACCCGGACTACAAATATGAGATGAATGACGATGAGGAGCAAGCTACCCTCCCCCCTGCACAACAACGCTTGCGCGTGCAGCTGGACCGCAAGAACCGGGGCGGCAAAGTCGTCACTCTTGTCACCGGTTTCGTGGGCACCGACAATGGCCTGAAAGAACTGGGCAAATTGCTGAAAAGTAAATGTGGAGTGGGTGGAAGTGCCAAAGATGGAGAAATCATTGTGCAGGGCGACTTCAAACAGCGTGTCATTGACCTGCTGAAAGCTGAAGGATACACGCAAACTAAGCCCGTAGGATAAACCAAACCATCATCCGTCTCACTGCAACTGTAGAGGCATAAAAAAAGTGACCGTTTAGGAATTCAACTCCATATACGGCCACTTCTTTTTATAGAATCGTTTCTAAGCGGAATTATTCAGCGCGCAAAGTAAAACGCTTGAAGTCAACAACCTTCAATTCAGGATCAGCTTCTTTCAAGACTTCTCTAACTGTCTTCTTGCCATCCATGATGTCTTCCTGGTTCAGCAAGCAAACTTCTTTCAAGAACTTGCCAAGACGACCCTTAGCAATATTCTGAATCATTTGTTCAGGCAGATGTGCAGCCTTCTCAGCAGAAACAGTAGCAATGATTTCCTTTGCCTTTGCCACGTCTTCAGCAGTAATCCAGCCCTTGGCCATGTTGCTTTCCATGTGGTCTTCGCTGTCCACGTGAGCCGGGTTGATACCAGCCTTCTTCAAAGCGGCCTCAACAGCCTTCTGTACCTGTTCAGCTTTTGTCTTCTCTATAGCAACATCTATTTCCTTCTGCTTGATTTCTTCAGATACACCATCTTCGTCTACCGCAATCGGATTCATGGCAGCAATCTGCATGGCAATCTGCTTAGCCAGTCCTTCTTCAACAGCCTTGTTGAAAGCAACAATAGTGCAGAGACCGTTTCTGTTCATGTGGTTATAAACCACAGTGCTTGCGCCTTCTACAGTCATGTAACCATCCAACTCCATCTTCTCGCCAGTGATACCACTACGGTCTGTTACAGCATCCTGTACAGTACCGTTGCCCATCGGCAGAGCTTTTACTTCGTCCAGAGTCTTGCACTTGTTAGCTACGGCAAGGTCCAGAATGTCCTGAGTCAGTTTCACGAAATCAGCATTCTGAGCCACGAAGTCAGTTTCGCACTTCAAAGCGATGATAACGGCAAAGTCACCCGTAGTCTTAGCCAGCACACAGCCTTCAGAAGCCTCGCGATCTGAACGCTTAGCTGCAACAGCTTGTCCCTTCTTACGGATAATTTCCATTGCCTTGTCGAAATCGCCTTCAGCTTCAGTCAAAGCATTCTTGCAATCCATCATACCAGCACCGGTCATCTTGCGGAGCTTGGTTATATCAGCCATACTTACAGCCATAATATCTTTTTATTTTAATTGTTAATAATATCCTTATAAAGTAATTGAGAGTTGAGAATAGAGAATTGAGAATTGCCGTAAAGTAACTCTCAACTTTCAATTCTCAACTCTCAACAGTATGATTAAGCCTCTTCTTCCTTCATGAAAGCAGCAGCCTTAGCGGCATTGATTGCTTCCTCGTCGGACTTGTCGAGTCTTGCTTTTGTAGCTTTCTTCTTGCCTTTGTTGGCAGGAGCTTCACCGGCAGCTTCCATGTCTACCTTTTCGGCCTTACGTTCTTCCAGACCTTCCTGCATAGCAGCACAGCAGGCATCAAGAATAACTTCTACTGACTTAGTAGCGTCATCATTTGCCGGGATTACGAAATCGATATTCGTAGGATCAGAGTTTGTATCAACGATACCGAATACTGGAATACCCAAACGGTTAGCTTCACGAACTGCGATATTTTCCTTCATTACGTCGATAACGAACAGAGCAGACGGCAGACGAGTCAGGTCAGCAATAGAGCCCAAAGTCTTGTCCAACTTTGCACGTTGACGTGAAATCTGAAGAATTTCTCTCTTGGAGAGGTTTGAATAGGTACCGTCGCTTGTCAGCTTGTCGATGGTAGCCATCTTCTTGACAGCCTTACGGATAGTCGGGAAGTTAGTCAACATACCACCCGGCCAACGCTCGATTACATAAGGCATATTTACAGATGCAGCCTTATCGGCAACCACCTGCTTAGCTTGTTTTTTAGTAGCAACAAACAGGACTTTCTTTCCTGATTTAGCGATTTGCTTCAAAGCTTCAGCAGCTTCGTCAATTTTAGCAACCGTCTTGTTGAGGTCAATGATATGAATACCATTGCGCTCCATGAAGATGTAAGGAGCCATTGCGGGGTTCCACTTTCTTTTCAAGTGACCGAAGTGGCAACCGGCTTCCAATAATGTATCAAAATTTGTTCTAGACATTTTCTTTTAAATTAATCGTTTACTTTCTTTTTTGTTTCTTCTAAACCAACCGCCGGGTAGTCTGAATCTGAAGAGTCCCGGTAGTTTAGATACTAAACGCTTTTTCAGTTGAGAGTTGAGAGGTGAAAGTCGAGAATTAAGCAACTTGTCCGCCCCAACCGTTCTCCAACTCTTAACGTTTACTGAACTGGAATCTACGACGTGCTTTCGGTTGTCCCGGTTTCTTACGTTCAACAGAACGAGGATCACGAGTCATGAAGCCTTCAGAACGGAGAGCAGCCTTGTCCTCAGCATTGATTTTCACCAGTGCGCGGGCAATTGCCAAACGCAAAGCCTGAGACTGTCCAGTGAAACCACCACCGCAGAGGTTCACTTTGATATCGTACTTTTCAGCAACACCCAGCTTGTTCAACGGCTGTTTAACTACATACTGAAGAATGCTTGATGGAAAGTACTCTGCGAGGTCTCTCTTATTAATAGTAATCTTTCCGGTACCTTCGCTTACGAAAATACGTGCAATTGCACTTTTACGTCTGCCTAATGCATTTACTACTTCCATTATCTCTTATTTAAGTATGTTAATATCAATCATTTTCGGGTTCTGAGCATCGTGTTTGTGCTCGCTACCGGCATATACATACATATTGCCCAGCAATTTTGCGCCCAACTTGTTCTTAGGCAACATACCCTTTACTACTTTTCTCAGTAACTTGTCATCACCGTTCGGTTTTGCCTGCAAACGGGCAGGAGTGATTTCTCTCTGGCCGCCGGGATAACCTGTATATGACAGATATACCTTGTCATTCCACTTGTTACCGGTTAATTTTACTTTGTCGGCGTTGATAATGATTACATTATCGCCACAATCTACGTGAGGGGTAAAGTTAGGTTTATACTTTCCTCTCAACAGTTTCGCAACTTTTGCGCCCAGACGGCCCAATACCTGGTCTGTAGCGTCAACAATGACCCATTCTTTAGTCACTGTAGCTTTGTTTGCAGAAATGGTCTTGTAACTTAAAGTATCCACTCTTAATTGTTTTTTAAAATGTTACTACTAAAATGTTTTTCTTCACCGCAAGCCAGTCATCCCGGACAATGGAAGATTAACTCGCTATGAATTAAATGCTTATCCTTTCGAGATAATAATCGGCTTGCAAAGGTACGGTTTTTCTTAGAACTGGCAAAAGTTTTCCACTTTTTTTTAGAGAGCCACTTGGCTGATATACAACAGACAAAGTTATCCTGCGGAGAAAGGGAAGAATCTCCGCAGAACAACTCTTTATGATGCGGCCTTCATCGGTCGATGCCGTCATAGAAGGCTTTCAAAGCTGCATGAGAAAGAAACGGGAAAGAGAAAGAAATATCAACGGACAAGGTCTTCGGGGAATTTTGCAGGCATGCCCACCCGCTTCCATGTTTCATGGAACCATGTATTCAGTTCATTACCATTCAAGTCCTTAGCTATAAAATACTTCAGGTACATTACCCCGTCGTCCCCTATTTCAAACTCCAGTATATTGTCTTTATGGTCCAACATGGGCAAATGGATGTTTTTCTCAATGCTTTCCTTATAGGAATTATCCGTCAGCTGCTGATAAGTCCCATATCCAGTGATGATGGCATCTTTGCCTGGAATAATTGTAAAATTGACAATACGGCCGTCATCACTCAGCACTTTAAAGGTGTTACTCGGTTTCAATATCCCGGGAACATCCGGGATTTCAGACACATAATGACATAACTGCCAAATTCCTGCCAGTTCCGCAGGCCTAAACTCTGCGCTCTCCTGCGCATTGGCTCCCGCTACCGCAAGCAGCACCGCTGCCAGCATGGTAAAGAAATAGTTCCGTTTCATATTCGTATGATGTTGGTTAACGTTATGTCGTTCCGTTAGACACAAATATAAAGATTTATTTTGAGATTATAACATTTTTAGATATAAAAAAACCGCACAAACAACAGAATGTTTGTGCGGATGATTTTATCCAGTTTGTATATTCCAAAACCTAGAACTCGGCGTTACGCGGCGTACGTGGGAACGGTATAACATCACGAATATTCGTCATGCCCGTCACGAACAGCAACAAACGCTCAAAGCCCAAACCAAATCCGGAGTGGGGACATGTACCGAACTTGCGGGTATCGAGATACCACCACATATCCTTCATCGGTATGTGAAGTTCGTCAATACGCGTCATCAGCTTGTTGTAATCCGATTCACGTTCGGAACCGCCAATGATTTCCCCAATCTTCGGGAAGAGCACATCCATGGCACGCACGGTCTTGCCGTCTTCGTTCTGCTTCATATAGAACGCTTTGATTTCCTTCGGATAGTCAGTCAGGATAACCGGACGCTTGAAGTGGTCTTCCACCAGATAGCGCTCGTGTTCGGAAGCCAAGTCAACTCCCCAGTACACCGGGAATTCAAACTTATGTCCTTTGGCAACAGCCTCTTCTAGTATCTTGATACCTTCCGTATAGGGCAGGCGCACGAAGTTTTCTTTCAAGACACCTTGCAGACGTTCAATCAATCCCTTATCAAACATGTCATTGAGGAACTTCACATCGTCGGCACAGTTGTCCAAAGCCCACTGCACACAATACTTGATGAAGTCTTCCGCCAGGTCCATATTGTCCGCAATATCATTGAACGCCACTTCCGGCTCAATCATCCAGAACTCTGCCAAGTGGCGGGGAGTATTGGAATTCTCGGCACGGAACGTAGGACCGAATGTATAGATGGCTCCCAATGCAGTAGCGGCAAGTTCGCCTTCCAACTGTCCGGAAACCGTCAGGCTGGCCTGCTTTCCAAAGAAGTCATCATCGTAAATAATGGAACCATTCTCGTCCTTCTTCAAGTCATACAGATTCTTTGTAGTTACCTGGAACATCTGGCCTGCGCCTTCGCAGTCGGAAGCCGTGATGATCGGAGTATGAAAATAGAAGAACCCTCTGTCATGAAAGAACTTATGGATGGCAATCGCCATGTTGTGACGAATACGAAACACCGCCCCGAACGTATTGGTACGGGGACGCAGATGGGCTATCTCACGGAGAAACTCCATGGAATGACCTTTCTTCTGCAACGGATACGTGTTATCGCAAGCTCCCAGCACTTCGATCTCGCGGGCCTGCACTTCGGCCTTCTGACCGGAACCGACAGATTCCGTCAGCACCCCGTTTACACTCAAACAAGCACCGGTAGTTATCTCTTTCAGCATCTCCTCATCGAAGTTACCCAAGTCTACTACAATCTGCACATTATTTATTGTAGAACCGTCATTCAGCGCGATAAAGTTTACTTGCTTACTACCTCTGCGGGTACGAACCCAGCCCTTCACGTTGACCATAGCGCCAAAATCTTCACGCTTCAGCAGGTCAACCACCTTTGTTCTACTAATCTTTTCCATAAAACAGTTATTATACCTTATTATATATTACTCGAAAGAACCCATGCGCAGGAAGTTCACCTCTTGCTCCGTGAGGTAACGCCATTCGCCGCGGCGCAGGCCTTTCTTCGTTAAACCGGCAAAATATACACGGTCCAGCTTCATCACTTTGTATCCCAGCGATTCGAAGATACGACGCACGATACGGTTCTTACCGGAGTGAATTTCAATGCCGACATCATCTTTCTTGACGTCATCCGTATAGCTAATGGCATCTGCATGGATTTCTCCGTCATCCAGTTGAATACCGGCCGCAATTTGCTCCATATCGGCTTTTGTCAGATTCTTGTCCAAATGCACATGATATATTTTCTTCTTCAGATACTTGGGATGCGTCAGCTTGGAAGCCAAGTCACCATCATTTGTCAGCAGCAACACACCTGTAGTATTGCGGTCCAGACGACCTACCGGATAAATACGTTCATTGCAAGCGCCTTTCACCAAATCCATCACCGTGCGACGTGCTTGGGGGTCATCCGAAGTAGTCACTGTATCTTTCGGCTTGTTCAGCAGGACGTAAATCTTACGTTCGATACTGACCGTCTGGTCGTGGAACTTCACTTCATCACCACGTTTAATCTTGGTTCCCAATTCCGTCACGACCTCTCCGTTTACAGAAACAACTCCGGCAGTGATGAATTCATCAGCCTCGCGACGGGAACAAACACCGGCATTGGCCAGAAATTTGTTCAGACGGATAGGCTCGTTCGGGTCCACAAACTGCTCCTTATACTCTATCTGTTTCTTCTTGCTGTACTTAGCATTGGGGGCATAATCGGCCGAACGACGGACAGGACGACTATAGCTATCTCTGTTACCATATCCGCCAGGCCTTCCACCACCCGAATTGAAGCGTGGACGATAAGGACGATCACCACCCTCATTATTGTAGCGAGGACGCTGCAGACGGTCGCCATCTTCACTGTTATAGCGCGGACGATAGGGACGGTCTGTATTATAAGAACGATCACTGTTATAAGGACGTTGCGGACGGTCACCACCTTCATTACCATAACGCGGGCGCTGCGGACGGTCACTATTATAAGGGCGTTGCGGACGGTCGCCACCTTCGCTGTTGTAGCGCGGACGGTAAGGGCGGTCCCCCGAATTGTTTCCATAAGGACGTTGCGGACGGTCGCCGCCTTCGCTGTTATAACGCGGACGATAAGGGCGGTCGCCATTATCATTATTGTAACGAGGACGCTGCGGACGGTCACCATTGTCCGCACCAGGATTAAAGCGCGGGCGATAAGGACGGTCACTGTTATAAAGGCGCTGCGGGCGGTCTCCGTTTTCACTGTTAAATCTGGGGCGATAAGGACGGTCGCCATTATCACGGTTGTAAGACGGACGGCTGTAGCCACCTTCCTTGTTAAATTGGTTACCATCGCGGCCGGCACCTGAGTTCTCCTCTGAGGAAGAAGCATCACGCCAAGTTTCGTTTTCTGTACTCATTGTTTTTTTATTCGAATAAAATTAAACCTTGGCCTCACGGCCATTCATTGTCTCTATTATACCTTGAATTTTATATGTTTCTATAACAATTGCCGGACTAAAAAGTTGAAATTCCTCCGGCACACTTCTGTGGTTGCTTAAATTCCCGTATAAGTATGGGGGGTAATCACCCGCAATTCTTTCTTTATCTCTTCACTCACATTCAGTCCTTCTATAAATTCCTTGATGGACGCTTCCGTAATGGCCTGATTGGTACGGGTCAACGCTTTCAACGCTTCATAGGGATGCGGATAGGCCTCGCGGCGCAGAATGGTCTGGATAGCCTCGGCCACCACGCTCCAGCAGTTGTCCAGGTCACGATAGATGGCCGGTTCGTTCAACAGCAACTTACGCAAACCCTTCAAAGAACTTTGTATGGCAATAATGATATGCCCGAACGGCATACCCACATTGCGGAGCACGGTAGAGTCCGTCAAGTCACGCTGCAAACGGGAAACCGGCAGTTTTACCGCCAAGTGCTCAAGAATAGCATTCGCCATACCCAGGTTTCCTTCCGCATTTTCAAAGTCAATCGGGTTCACCTTGTGCGGCATCGCGCTGGAGCCCACCTCACCGGCTTTAATCTTCTGCTTGAAATATTCCATAGAGATATATTGCCAGAAGTCACGGTTCATATCAATCATCACCGTATTGATGCGCTTCATGGCATCAAAAATGGCAGACAGATTATCGTAATTGGATATCTGGGTAGTATACTCCTCGCGTTCCAAACCAAGTTTTTCGGAAACGAACTTATTGCCGAATGCCTTCCAGTCATATTCCGGATAAGCCACATGATGGGCATTGTAATTACCCGTAGCGCCACCGAACTTTGCTGTCACCGGACAAGCCTTCAGCGTTGCCAGCTGTCGTTCCAGACGGTAGACAAACACCATTACCTCCTTACCCAAACGGGTAGGCGAAGCCGGTTGCCCGTGTGTCTTGGCAAGCATGGGGATAGCGGCCCACTCTTCCGCATAAACACGGAGTTGTGCTATCAGTTCCTCTATTTGAGGATAGTACACCTGCTCCAATGCCTCTTTTACAGACAAAGGAACAGACGTGTTATTGATATCTTGTGAAGTCAGGCCGAAATGGATGAATTCCTTATAGTCCTCCATACCACCCAACTTATCAAACTCTTCTTTCAAGAAATACTCCACAGCCTTCACATCATGGTTCGTCACGCTCTCAATATCCTTGATGCGTTGTGCGTCGGCTTCGGAGAAGTTACGGTAAATATTTCTCAAGGTTTCGAAAACACCCTTATCCACCCCTTTCAGTTGCGGCAAAGGCAGCTCACACAGCGTGATAAAGTATTCTACCTCAACTTGTACACGGTATTTAATCAGTGCAAATTCTGAAAAATAGGCAGCCAAAACATCCGTTTTGCCTCTGTATCGACCGTCAATCGGAGAGATTGCGGTAAGTAAATCAAGTTTCATACGTCGTATTTATGATGATAATTATCGGACTGCAAAATTACTGCTTTTTTCTGAGTAACAAGACATAAAGGATAAAGATTTTAAGAAAAGGAAGTTAACGGATAAAAAAAATGGCCTCACAATCACTTGCAAGACCACCTTCGAATGAAAATTTCCAGTGGGCGTTGACGGATTCGAACCGCCGACCCTCTGCTTGTAAGGCAGATGCTCTGAACCAGCTGAGCTAAACGCCCTTTTGACGAACGAAAGTGCTTGGATTTTGTGTGGGCGTTGACGGATTCGAACCGCCGACCCTCTGCTTGTAAGGCAGATGCTCTGAACCAGCTGAGCTAAACGCCCGTACACTTCCGTTTCAAAAGCGATGCAAAGGTACAGCTTATTTTGACATTACCAAAACTTTTGCATAATATTTTTCGATATTTTTTTAGTCATTTAGCGACACACTCTGTTTCTCAAGCATTTAGCATGTTCATTTTTTTGCCTCATTTTTCCGAATGACCTTTGCCGGATTACCAACGGCTATGCTATCGGATGGAATATCTTTCGTCACCACACTACCCGCACCGATGATACAACGGTCGCCGATGGTGACACCCGGACACAAAATGGCACCGCCGCCAATCCAGCAATCCTCTCCTATCGTCACCGGATAGGCATATTCCTTTTCCGTACGACGTTCGATATAATCCATCGGATGATGGGGAGTGTATATCTGTACGCATGGACCGACCAACGTATGGGCACCAATCGTGATATATCCTCCGTCCAGGAAAGTACAATTGGCATTGACAAAGACATGCTCACCCAGCCGGATACCATCCCCGTGGTCGCAATGGAACGGCGGACAGATGACGGACGTGGCGGGAATACCCGGTACCAGTTCCTCCAACAAGCTCCGGTAATCCTCATCGTAAGTACTCATCACACGCATCTTTGCCAGCAAGCGCTTGGCATGCTCAAACTTCACTTGTATCTCCGGAACGGACATGTCCGCCAACTGGGAGCTACGCATTTTTTCCACTTCATTCATATTGTTTCTTCTTTTGATTCATACAGAGACTCAGCCCCGAACAAAGATAGGGAAATAAACCCTGTATAACAAAAGAGCGGAAAACCTTTCGGCTTTCCGCTCCTGCAATCGTTTACAGAGCAAACAAATTATTTGTACTCCTGCCAGCTCTTAATCTGGATACCTTCCAGATTCATTTCGCAGAATGCCTCGATAAAGGCACTTGCGAGGCGGGCATTGGTAATCAACGGGATATTGTGGTCGATGGCGCCGCGACGAATCTTGTAGCCATTGGTCAGCTCACGTTTCGTATGGTTCTTCGGGATGTTGACAATCAAGTCGAAGGCATGGTCGGCAATCATCGTCATCACGTTGTTTTCCGCATCCGGGCGTTCATCCGGCCAGTAAACGGCCTCCGTCGTCACGCCGTGAGCGTTGAGGAAAGCGGCTGTACCTGCCGTAGCATAAATCTTATAGCCTTTGGCAAAGAGCATGCGGCTGGCATCCAGCAAATCTACCTTGGACTTCATGGCTCCGGAGGAGAACATCACGCCCTTCTCGGGACGAGGGATTCTGAATCCGGTAGCAATCATGGCATTCAGCAACGCTTCGGAGAAATCATCGCCAATGCAGCCCACCTCACCGGTAGATGACATGTCTACACCCAACACCGGGTCTGCCTTGTGCAGACGGGAGAAGGAGAACTGGCTTGCCTTTACACCGATGCGGTCGATGTCGAATGCCGACTTGTCCGGTTGTGTATAAGGAGCGTCGAGCATGATGCGGGTAGCAGTCTCGATGAAGTTGCGCTTCAGCACCTTCGATACGAACGGGAAGCTGCGCGATGCACGGAGGTTACACTCGATAACCTTCACCTCGTTGTTGCGAGCCAGGAACTGGATGTTGAAAGGACCGGAGATATTGAGTTCCTTTGCAATCTGGCGGCTGATTTTTTTAATGCGGCGTGCCGTTGCAAAGTAAATCTTCTGTGCCGGGAATACCAGAGTAGCGTCACCGGAGTGTACACCGGCAAACTCTACGTGCTCGGAGATGGCGTATTCCACCACTTCACCGTTTTGGGCAACAGCGTCGAACTCGATTTCCTTGGTGTTCTGCAAGAACTGGGATACAACAACCGGATATTCCTTAGATACTTCGGCAGCCATCTTCAAGAAGTTTTCCAGCTCTTCTTCGTCGTAGCATACGTTCATCGCAGCACCGGAGAGTACGTAAGACGGACGCACCAGTACCGGATAGCCCACCTTCTCTACAAAGCCTTTCACATCTTCCAGGCTGGTGAGTTCCTGCCAAGCCGGCTGGTCGATGCCCAGCTGGTCGAGCATAGCGGAGAACTTGTTACGGTTTTCTGCACGGTCGATGGAGATGGGTGAAGTACCCAGCACGGGAACTGACTGGCGGTGAAGCTTCATAGCCAGGTTGTTCGGAATCTGTCCACCCACTGAGACGATGACACCGCGCGGCTGCTCCAGGTCGATAACGTCGAGCACACGCTCGAAGGAGAGCTCGTCGAAGTAGAGACGGTCGCACATGTCGTAGTCCGTAGAAACGGTTTCGGGGTTATAGTTAATCATGATGGACTTGTAGCCCAGCTTGCGGGCAGTCTGGATGGCGTTCACCGAACACCAGTCGAACTCTACAGACGAACCGATGCGGTAAGCGCCCGAACCAAGCACAACCACTGATTTTTCATTCTTATAATAGTTCACATCATAACCCTGAACGGCATATGTCATGTAGAGGTAGTTCGTCAGTTCCGGATGTTCGGAAGCCACCGTATTGATGCGCTTCACGGCAGGCAGGATGCCCAGCTCTTTACGACGGGCACGTACGGCGAGGTTTTCCTTCTCCATATTGCCTTGCGGATTCAGTACGAAGCGGGCAATCTGGAAGTCGGAGAAGCCAAGCACTTTTGCTTCGCGCAGCACATCGGCAGGAATGTCTTCTACCTTATTATATTGAGAAAGTTTCTGCTTGTAGTCTACGATGTTCTTCAGCTTGCCCAAGAACCAGGGATCAATCTTGGTCAGCTCGAAGATACGGTCGATGGTATATCCCTTTTCCAAAGCCTCGGCAATAGCAAAGACACGCAGGTCGGTGGGGTGCGACAGTTCATAATCCAGGTCCTCGAATTCCACGTCTTCATTACCCACGAAGCCGTGCATTCCCTGACCAATCATACGCAGACCTTTCTGAATGATTTCTTCGAAAGAGCGACCGATGGACATAATTTCACCCACGGACTTCATGCTCGAACCGATTTCGCGGCTGACACCTACGAACTTCGTCAAGTCCCAACGCGGAATCTTGCAAATCAAGTAATCCAGCTGCGGAGCGGCATATGCAGAGTTGGGAGTTCCCATCTCGCCAATCTGGTCGAGCGTATAGCCCAAAGCAATCTTGGCAGCCACGAATGCCAGCGGATAACCGGTAGCCTTGGAAGCCAATGCGGAAGAACGGGAGAGACGTGCGTTCACCTCGATGACACGATAGTCGTTTGTCTCGGCGTTGAACGCATACTGGATGTTACATTCACCCACGATGCCCAGGTGGCGGATACATTTGGTGGAGAGTTCCTGCAACATTTTCACCTGCTCGTCGGTCAATGAGCAAGTGGGAGCCACTACGATGGACTCACCCGTATGAATACCCAGCGGGTCGAAGTTTTCCATGCTTGCCACCGTGAAGCAGTGGTCGTTGGCATCGCGGATTACCTCAAATTCAATTTCCTTCCAACCCTTCAGAGACTCTTCTACCAGAATCTGCTTGGAGAAAGTGAAAGAGCTTTCGGCCAATTTAATGAAGGCTTCCTCGTCCGGACAAATACCGCTTCCCAGTCCGCCCAGAGCATAAGCCGAGCGCACCATCACGGGGTAGCCAATCTCGCGGGCTGCCTTCAGTGCGTCTTCCATGCTCTCCACAGCGTGGCTCTTCGGAGTCTTCATCGGAATCTCGTCCAGCTTCTTCACAAAGAGGTCACGGTCTTCGGTGTACATAATCGCCTCAACGGAGGTACCCAGCACGCGCACGCCATATTTCTGAAGAATTCCGTTCTGGTAGAGTTCCGTACCGCAGTTCAGCGCCGTCTGTCCGCCGAATGCCAGCAAAATGCCGTCGGGACGTTCTTTCTTGATGATTTCTTCCACGAAATAAGGAGTTACCGGCAAGAAATAAACTTGATCGGCGATACCTTCCGATGTCTGGATAGTAGCAATGTTCGGGTTTACCAAAACAGAACCGATACCTTCTTCGCGCAACGCCTTCAGCGCCTGCGAACCGGAATAGTCAAACTCTCCGGCCTGACCAATCTTGAGCGCACCAGAACCCAAGACAAGCACTTTCTTTAAATTCTTTTCCATATTCTCTTGTTGTCTATTAAGTTACGAGTTACAAGCTACGAACTACGAGTTGTAGCTATTTCACAAAAAAAATGCGTCACCCAATAAAGGATTAACGCATTACCAAAGAACTAAAAATATCTTTCTCGAAAAAAGAGAAACTGACGGCTCCCGAATGAAATTCATTCGAACGGAGGTTATATTTGCTTCTCATTTCCTGCGATTGCATAGTCTCTTTAAAATTTGTGCAAAGTAACGACTTATTTACGAAAAGAGCAAATTGTGGCATGTTTTTTTGCATAAAAGAAACGTCATCCTCCATAATAGAAGAACGACCGCCACCCGCAACCGAAATCTTTTTCCGAAAAATGCGATTCCATATAAAAAAGAAAGACTATACCTCAGTAAAGGCATTTGCAGATAAATATGAAGATTCTCCCCACCAAAACTTGCTTTTCTCGCCACGGAAACTTACCTTTGTGCCTATACAAAAATAGAACAAGGATTCTGTTTCTACAAACAAAGCCTTTATTCTTAAAAATAAAATTTCTATTCCTTGGAATAAAGGCTTTATTCTAAGATTTCTCCGCCACCAAAAGAACTTTGCTCCGCAGGGAAAAGGACTTTGCAACGAAGGAAAGAAAAGAAAGGAGAACGCAACAATGACCACACGCTACCAAATGAAAGAAATGCCCGACTTGCAAGGCACGGGCGAACCGATCACCTACCCCAAGATGGTGATGACCGGACAGACCAGCACGCGCGAACTGGCGGAATACATCGCCATGACCTCGGGATTCTCGAAAGGCGTAACCGAAGGAATCATCTGCGAGTTGGGCGAAGCCCTGGCCCACGAAATGGGAATGGGACGCTCGGTGAAGATAGAAGGATTGGGCGTATTTACCCCCGCACTGTCCATCTACCCCGACAAGGAACGCGAACAGCCCCAAGAAAGCACCACGAAGCGAAACGCACGGAGCATCTACGTAAGTGGCGTGAACTTCCGCACGGATAAAGCCTTGATTAGAGAAACCAACCATTGGTGCGAACTGGAACGTGCCTCCTGGAAACCCGCACACTCGTCGAAGAAATACACCCCCGAACAACGTCTGGCTCTGGCGCATCAGTATCTGGACAAACACGCCTTCCTTACTGTCAGCATCTACCGGCAACTGACCGGACTCGTCCGCTCCACCGCCACTGTGGAACTGCGTAAATGGGCCCACACTCCCGGCAGCGGAATCGATACAAGCGGCATCGGAAGCCATAAGGTGTACGTGAAAAGGAAAGAAAGCGTCATCCCTTGAGGTTTCGATAATTATAGGTATCTTTGCCAGCCCTAATGGCTTTTATACAATGAAGAAACTAAAAAATACATAATATGGCAAAAGAAAAAATCATCCTTACGGGCGACCGCCCCACAGGACGCCTGCACATAGGACACTATGTAGGCTCATTGAGAAGAAGAGTGGAACTGCAAAACTCCGGCTTGTACGACAAGACCTTCGTCTTCATCGCCGACGCACAAGCGCTGACGGACAATATGGAGAATCCAGAAAAGGTGCGCCAGAACGTCATCGAGGTGGCACTGGACTACCTGGCTTGCGGACTGGACCCGACGAAGAGCACCATCTTCATCCAATCCCAGATACCGGAACTCTGCGAGCTGACCTTCTACTACATGGACCTGGTGACCGTGAGCCGCCTGCAACGCAACCCGACGGTAAAGACCGAAATCCAGATGCGTAACTTCGAGACAAGCATCCCCGTAGGCTTCTTCACCTACCCCATCAGCCAGGCAGCGGACATCACCGCTTTCCGCGCCACCACCGTGCCCGTGGGCGAAGACCAGGAACCGATGATTGAACAAGCTCGTGAAATCGTACGCCGTTTCAACTATATATATGGTGAAACCCTTGTGGAACCGGAAATCCTGTTACCTGACAATGCAGCCTGCCTGCGCCTGCCGGGAACGGACGGCAAAGCCAAGATGAGCAAGAGCCTCGGCAACTGTATCTATCTTTCGGACTCTGCCGACGAAGTGCAGAAGAAAGTGAAGAGCATGTATACCGACCCCGACCACCTGCGTGTGCAAGACCCCGGAAAATTGGAAGGCAACACCGTATTCACTTACCTGGATGCTTTCTGCCGTCCGGAACACTTTAGTCTTTATCTGCCCGAATATCCGAATCTGGACGAACTGAAAGCCCACTATCAGCGTGGCGGTCTGGGCGATATGAAAGTGAAGAAGTTCCTCAACGAAATTATGCAAGAGACACTGGAGCCTATCCGCAACCGCCGCAAGGAGTTTGAAAAAGACATCCCTGCCATCTACGACATGCTGAAGAAAGGTTGCGAAACTGCCAGGGAAACTGCCGCCGCAACTTTGGATGATGTACGCAAGGCTATGAAGATAAACTACTTTGACGACGCGGAACTGATTGCAGAGCAAATAAAGAAATTTAGAGGGGAATAAGGGAAGAACACATAAGTTAATTAAGAAAAGGGGCATGCGTCACGGTAACGCATGCCCCTCGTCTTTTGTAGCTAGTAACTTGTAGCTTGTTTCTTTTATCCCGTCTCCTAGTTGGCTGATTTCACCAACACTACACGGTTCAGAATCGGTTGTCCGAACTTGTCGACACCACCACCGGCATCCACCTTCAGGCGGTCAGCAGGAATTCCGTATTGTTTTACCAATACATCGACCACGGCTTGTGCACGCTTTAAACTCAACTCTTTGTTGAATGCCGGTGTACCGGTTGCAGAGTCAGCATATCCGTTTACGGTGTAAGTGGCGTTCGGGAATTGCTTCATCTGATCTGCCAGATAAGACAAGTTCATTGCTTCACGCGGAGAAACTTCTGCAGAGCCAATCTTGAAGAATACGGTACGCGGTGCAATGTCCGGATCGGGAACAATCACTTCCGTTTCTGTAACTTCGGCCACCGGCTGGTTCTGTGCGGCAACCAGTGCATTCTGCAGCTGCTGGTTGGCAGCTCCCATCTCTGCAAGCTGTGCCTGCATGGCAGCCAGCTCTACCTGAGAAATCAACTGAGGCATCGGGCGACGGAATCCACGGGCGGGGAAACGGTATGTCAACCCTACTGTTGCACTCAGCACGCCATCATATCCATGATCGCCGCCAACTTCGCCATCGAACTTATCTTCAACGCCCATTGCGCTCAGCTCCAGGTTAATATCTATCGCATTCGAAATACGGAAGCGATTGATGATACCTGCGTTTACGGACAAAGCTTCGCGATGAGGCTTTGTGTAGTTGTGAGTGAACCCCGCACCTACATAAGGAATGATCTCATATACGCGGTGCTGGTTGTATCCTCCAAACAGCGCATTCAGATTGAACATCACATCTCCGTGCAGATTCATATAGTCGAAACGCTGTTTGTAGTAGCCGTCATCCATCTGAGTGCCTTTCACGTAGTCAGCACCTGCATCATACGTATATCCTCTTGCCTGAAGGCCGCTATATTGCAGACGTACTCCCAGTCCCGGGGTGAACCATTTGCCGATGGCAAAATTCAGCGTCGGACTGATACGCTTGCCAAAACTTCCTGCCTTATCATTATCTCCAAAAGTTGCTTCGGCACCACCGCCTATAGAGAAAAACCAATTACTCCAGAACGGATTAGTGATTACCTGATATTTATCCTGGACCTGGATAACACCAAACTCTTCCACAACTTCAGTCTTTTGCTGCGCCATGGCAACAGAAGACACCCCGGCCAAAGCCAGTAACATTAGAATCTTTTTCATATACCTTAAAATAGTTAAGTGGTTAATTAAACTCTTTATCATTCAAACTGTCTAATTAACGCCAACAGAACTAAAAGGTTCTGAATATTTGTACTTTTTTTGCCTTGATGCCAAAGAAAGCACTCTTCCTTATTTGGAGAAAAGCTTTTCTATGTCGTCTTCTTTAATGGTCGCCAGCACCGTCTTTCCGTCCGGAGTATAATTCGGGGATGGGCATGCAAACAGATTGTCCACGAGATTGGACATTTCCTCGTTGCTCAGCACTTGTCCATAAACGATGGCCGCAGCACGCGCCAAAGTCGATGCAAGAATTGTCTGTACCTCTTCCTTAACGTCATTCCCTTTTTCCATAGCAGTATGTACCATATTCCGGACCAATTCTACCGGGTTCAATCCCTCTATGCCCGAAGGTATGCCGTTGATGGCATAGCTGCCGCCACCCAGCGGACTCAAATCGAAGCCTACGGCCGACAAATCTTCCAATATACCGTCCAGCACGGCAGCTTCCGAAGCCGGCAACTGGATAATCTCTGGAAACAATACCCCCTGCGATACCCCTTGTTTCTGTCGAATCTGACTCATATAGCGGTCGAACAATACCCGGACATGCGCACGGTGCTGGTCTATCAGCATCAGACCCGATTTAACGGAAGTCAGAATAAAACGCCCCTTGAACTGAAAGTGTTGCGCTCCTTTCTCTACCGTTGCCTCATTGCCGTAGAAAGAGGCGCTTGCCTCGGAAGGAACCGTTTCCTGAAAATAAGAAACCCTCTCCTCCTCTCTTGGAGCCGTACCGGTAACCGTATCCTCTACAAAAGGCTCTTCCGCCATCGGCTCGTTCATCCTGCTAGCCTTTTCCAAACCGGAATAAAGCCCCTCCCACTCCACCTTGGGGCGCGAATAATTGCCACCGCCTCCATAGGAAGAAGTGGAAGACGTCTTGAAGGGATTGAAATCCGTGTTATAGTGTACCTTCGGAGGCTCTATCGGACGAGCCTGCTCGAATGCAGGAATATCCGGCATGTCCTCGGTATCAAAATCGATAGTAGGTATAGCGCTAAACTTGCCTAAGGATTCCTTGACCGCAGCCGATATAATCTGCCAGATAGCCTGCTCATTCTCGAACTTAATCTCCGTCTTCGTCGGATGGATGTTCACATCGATATTGGCAGGGTCTACCTCGAAATAAATAAAGTAGGAGATTTGCTCACCGGCAGGAATCAGATGCTCATAAGCGTCCATCACTGCTTTGTGAAAATAGGGGTGACGCATATAACGCCCGTTCACAAAAAAGTATTGGTGCGCTCCTTTCTTGCGCGAGGTTTCCGGCTTGGCAACAAAACCGGAAATCTTTATCATCGTCGTATTAACGTCTACGGACAGCAACTGCTGATTCAGTTTCTTTCCGAAAACTGCCATGATGCGTTGCCGCAAAGGCATTACCGGAAGATTGAACAATTCCGTATCATTACTATACAGATAGAAGGCTACCTCAGGATGCACCAGCGCTATACGCTCGAATTCCGTAAGGATATTGCTCAACTCCGTAGAGTTGGCTTTCAGGAATTTACGCCGGGCAGGAATATTGAAGAATAGGTTCTTGATGGAAAAATTGCTTCCCTTAGGGCAGGAAACGGCTTCCTGGCTCTCGACTTTAGAGCCGGCAATCAACAGTCGCGTCCCCAGCTCCTCGCTGGCTGGGCGTGTTTTCAACTCCACTTCAGCTACCGCAGCAATGGAAGCCAACGCTTCTCCACGGAAGCCCATGGTGCGTAGGGCAAACAAATCGGCAGCTTCGCGTATCTTTGAAGTCGCATGACGTTCAAAAGAAAGGCGCGCATCCGTTTCGGACATACCCTTCCCGTCATCAATCACCTGGATGCAGGTCTTGCCCGCATCGGTAATCAGCACATGTATTTCCTCTGCTTCGGCATCAATTGCATTTTCCACCAATTCTTTCACAACAGATGCCGGACGCTGAATCACCTCTCCGGCAGCAATCTGATTGGCAACCGAATCGGGCAGCAAATGAATGATATCGCTCATGATAATGTTTAATGATTAGGGATTAATGATTAATCATTATTAAATGATTCCGTTACTGATGGCATACCACAGATAAATCAACACAGCCATGACAACAAGGATTATGCCCAAATGCATCGGCTTACGTCCGCTCTCCTTGCGCCGCTTCAAGTGAGTTGTTCCTTCTATGAATTTGCCCCGTATATCCTCGGGCGAGAATTCCTTTTCCGGCAGCATACCCAGGTCACGCTTGGCGTTTTCTTCCATCTTCGCCAACTTCTCTTTCCGCTCATCCACATAGATATAGCTATGATTGAAGCCACGAGGCTTCCGCATTGCAAACATTCCCATGACGCTACTTATTATTTCGTTTAATATGCATATTCCTTGGCGAAGTTACAGGTTTCCGGTCACTTTTCTTCAATACTTCACCTGCTTTTTTAGCCCTCCACTCGAAGATATCCTCCTTGTTGAGCGGACGGATGTAGTCGAACCAGACAAAAGAAGGCAGCTTGCTCTTATCTGGTGGAATCTGGTCCAGAGGATAGGCTGTACCGGTAGTCTTTCCAACAAAGACTCCGCGCTCCATCCTTCTCTCCTTCAAGTACATTTTCAAAAGTCCGCCTTCCGAATAGTTCATCATAATCAGCGAACTGTCCTTCTCCTCTACCGGATAATACACCACCAGTACATTGCCGTTTACCTCCACCAGACGCATGTCTCCATCTATGAAGAAAGCCTTCATCTCCTTACCGGAAACTTGGTTATAGTGAATACTGTCCTTTTTCTCTACCGTCAGGGCCTGGTTGATGATATGCGCCCAGTCGATGGTACTATCGTTCATGTAAATTTTAATTTCCTCGCCCAACAACTGCTGTTCCCCGTGCCACAAAATAGGGTCGGTATACATCGTCATGCAAGAGTCCTTGGAATTATACACCAACGAATCGCATACGGCCTGCACATCCGTGCGATAAGCACGCACCTTATGATAGGCACGCATCTCCCGGTACATGGAATCGGTATTCATATGGTAGGTAATCAGCCTCAAAGTATCACCGTGCATGAACAGACTGTCGCCCTGCGAATAGTCGACAGCTACGGCACGTTTGGTGGCAACGGCGCTTCTGGTCAGTTCGTTGTAGAAACAGTAGTCGCCAGTCAACATGTTCCGGTTGACCGTATCATTCATCTGTACATTGTCAAAAGCCTCGCCGTATCCCAAGATGCGGTCGTAGAAAAGGCTGTCACCGGTCAGTTTCTTGCCTTCGTTAGTCAGTACGGAACGGTCGAGCAGTTCTGCCTGCTCAGTAGTCGTATTGTACACGCCACGTTCGGAATAAATATGATTTTGATCACTCACAATGTCGGAGGGTCCTAAAATTGTGGCAATCTTAGTAGCTGTACTATACTTCAAGGTATCCGAAGTCAAAACAAACTTCGGGTTGACCAGCTTCACGTCGTGGTTGAAGACAGCCAACTTAGTGGCAGGGCTATATTCTCCCCACTCGGAAGTCAGCACATTATCCTCGTCGGTCAGCGTACCGCCTTCGAAGTAATAGCCCAAATCGTACAGACGGTCATAGTTCAAACTGTCAGTTGTCAGCACCGTATTACGATTTATCATACGTACATTCTCACGCAGCATGGCCAACTGCGACATGCCGTCATAATACAGATAGTCTCCATAGATAAACAAGGTGTCGCCCTGCTCCATACGCACATTGCCGAATGCCTCCACAGAATTTATCTTTTCGAATATCAGCGCACTGTCACAGAACATGTACATACTGTCATGCTTCATCCTCACCGAGCCGATGAGTACCTGCACATCAGGACGCAACTGTTTGTCCGCCTGCGCCTCATCTGCGTACAACAAATCGACGCGCGTCTTCTTCTTTTCCGGCGTCTCCGTCTTTTTCTGTTCAATTGAGTCCACTTTCTTCTTCTCCGGTGCACCAGTACTCTTCTTCTTGTCCTGCGCACTCAGCAGACAGATGCCAAACAAGCATAGAATACCTACCAGGAGGTATCTATGCTTGTTCAGGAAATGATTTTTTGTATTCTTCTTTTGCATACAAATCTATGTAAATCCTTCCGGATTATTCTTTAATCCAGCCCGGATACTTGAACGTACAGTTATTCTTCCAATTATCCTTGATACGGACATACGTGTGCTTCTGCTTCTCACGAATCCACTTGTCCAGCACTTCGTCGCGGCGTTTTTCCAACACAATCTCTTTCAAGTTCTGATAGTCATCGGCAATGGTAGCCTTGTGTCCCATCGTACGGCTCTTCAGCTTCACAATCACGCACTCTTCCTTTCCGGTCTTTTGCGGAATCATGGTGAAGGCTTCGGAGATTTCGCCCACTTTCATCTTATCCACCACCTTGGCTATTTCAGGGGGAAGTTCCTGCATCTCAAAACGGGAAGTGTTCGTATTAGGATTCGGCAACAAACCATGATTGTTGCGCGTATCCTTATCCTGCGAAAGCACGGAGGCAGCCTCTTCAAAAGAGAATTTGTTATTGCGGATATCATCAGCAATAGAGTCCAAACGGGCACAACCGGCAGCCAGAGCTTCTTCCGGAATATGCGGTTTCAACAGAATGTGGCGTGTTTTAATACGGTCACCGCGCTTCTCTATCAACTGAATGATATGGAAACCATATTCAGACTCTACAATCTTGGAAACCTTGCTGGGGTCTTGCAAGTTGAAAGCCACATTGGCATAAGCGGGGTCCAGCATACCGCGTCCTGAGAATTCAATCTCACCGCCACGCATGGCCGAACCACGGTCCTCAGAGTACAGACGAGCCAACATGGAAAAGCTTTCACCCTTATTGACACGGTCGGTATACTCACGCAAACGTCTCTTTACATCTTCTATTTCCTCCAAAGGGACCTTAGGCTGCTGAGTGATAATCTGCACCTCCACCTGGGTAGGGATATAAGGAATGCTGTCCTGCGGCAAATCCTTGAAGTAACGGCGCACCTCGGCCGGAGTTATCTTAATCTCGCCCACCAGTTTCTGCTGCATCTTCTGAACCTTCAATCCTTCACGGGCATTCTCGCGCAGCGTTTCACGAATCTGGCTGGAAGTCTTGTTGAAGTATTCCTCCATTTTCTCGCGCGAACCGATATTGGCGATATACATATTCGTCATATAGTCCACACGCTGGATAACCTCACTCTCGGATACTTCGATACTGTCGAGGGCAGCCTGATGAAGATACAGTTTCTGCACGGCTATCTCCTCAGGTATCACGCAATAAGGGTCACGGTCAAATTTACGTCCTTCATACAATGCACTCATGCGTGCCTCTTCCACTTCGGACTTCAGTATAGCCTCGTCACCTACTACCCACACTACCTCGTCAATCACGTTGTCTTGTCCATAAACGGTAGAACCGACTAATAGCGTCAAGGCAAATAAAATTACAAACTTAAAGTTCATACACTGTTTCATTCTTGGTGTCTTATTCTAAATAATATTTAATCTTGTCTCTTTTCACCGCCCGTTGGTACAAATCATCCTTCACTTGCTTCATGAATTCCACCTGCTTCACGTTCAGCAGCATATCCTTCACTTGCCTACGGGCAAACTCATAGGGTTCCTGCTCTCCCACCGGGCGATAATCGCTCACATTCAGGAAATAATGGAAAGCTGTATCCTTCAGCTCTACATGGCGATTCTTGTCCAGATACTCGTCCACATCAGAAACCTTCAAGGGCAGCATATCCAGTACTTCCGATACCTGCACCCATTTATCATAAAAATACTCATACTTCACAGCATTCTGCAGACTGTACTTTTCCAGATGTTCCACCGCCTCACGGGTTTCCATCTTGTACCAGCGACGAACATTGCCCAGCTGTGGGGCTGTCAAAGGAACTTTGATGAACAAGCCTTTCATCAACGGACGTTCCACTTTGAAGAGCGCCTGATTCTTCTCGTAATACTCCGTCAAGTCTTGTTCTGAAATCTCCTCTGATAGTCGCTGATGTATTAAAGCCTGCTGATAGGTATGCATTATCAATGCTTTGCGATAATTCTCCACAAGTTTATCAATCTCACCGTTATTGGGAATATTGCTCTGCGCTTTATCGTACAACAAAATATCTTCCACCCAATTACGGATATAATGTTCTGCAAACAACAGACTGTCGTCTTTGGACAAACCGGTCGGAAGTACCGATTGCAAATCTTCCCGGTAAAGGAAATTGCCGTCCAACTCCACTAACGGTGTCCGCCCTTTATGGTCGTGCCGCTCGCTGCACGCCGCACAGAGAAGGAAAATTAAAAGCCCAAAGCAGGTTGTTCGCATCACCAACTGATATTTACTTCGTTTTGAGGTACGAAGATAGTGTTTTAATCGGTTGCATCAGTGATTATTAACGGTTTTTAAAACCTCTTGGTCAATTTCAACCTTACCGGCAGCACGCAACTTTGCCACCCAATGCGTTTCCAAATAGTTCCGATAAGCGGTTACGAGCGGCTCTCGCACCTCTTGCCAACTGTCCGGTCCCTTCTGCTTACGACCTTGTACAGCAGTAAAGGGAAATGACAAAACCGGAGTCGCATCCTTCCTTTTAAACACCAAATCATCCACATATGCATTATCACCGGGGGCAAATAATCCTTGCTCTGCCTGCACCTTGGGAGTATCGCCGGCATTGAAAGTGAGACGGATGGCATCCATCCACTCCTCTTCCGGAATCAGTTTCAGAAATTTCCGTACTTGCTTCGCCACTCGCTTGGTAGTACAATGCAGCACAATACCCCTATAACGCGGTTCGTCCCAATGGAAGTCCGAACGGTGCGCCTCAAAATATGCTTTCAATCCCGCTTCATCCACCACACTCCTCTTTCCCACTTCACGGTCAGTGATTTCGGCAAGCAACATGCTGTCACGATGCCCCTGCACCAACGCACAAAATTCGGGATGCTTCCATTCCAGACGGGAGTTTTCATAGTCCAGAATCGTTTTTACTGTAAAAGCCTCCAACTGTCTGCGCATCCCTGCCGGATAAGCAGCGGCAAATCCGACAAATTCTTTTCCACCGTATGCCTTGCCATCCAATGTAAACAATGTACGGGAAGTGCTTCCTTTAGCCAGCAGTTCGTCGATACCGGCTTTATCCGGCATATAGTGATACTCTTTCTTCAGTTTCTCCACAAAAGCCCGCGTTCCTTTATCCATTCCATGACGACGGGTTTGACAACGGATGATTTTGTCCTTCATCCTCTCAAAAGGAAGGATTTCCTGCTGTTCGAGTACTTTCACGATATGAATGCCCTGAGGAGTGAGGAACGGACGAGAAATCTCTCCGGCATTCAACCCGAATACAATATCCTCAAACTCCGCCGGCATCTGCAGCCAACCCACCCAAAACGCTTTCTTCTCATCGGAAAATTGCTCGACGCAAGCATCGAAAGACGGCGTACTTTCCCCTTCCTTTGCAAGAGCCCTATAGATAGAATCCATCCTAAACTCCACCTCACGCAAGGTATGACCGGAAATATTCTGGGGGAGATATTTAAAAATATGCTTCACATATACCCGACCTGCACGCCGGTCGGATTTCATCTTGTCATAGTACTGCCGTGCCGCCTGCTCTGCCGTCTTCTCATCTGTCAGGTATGATTTAATCAGACAACGGCGATATTCATCCTGCTCCTTCTGAAAGACACAGGAAGTATCCAATCCCGCAACTTCGGCAGCCTCTATTTTCAGCCTGAAGTCTATAAACTTATTCACATATACATCCAATGCCTTCCGACCTGCACCGACAGAGGTACCGTCCTTATTATAGCTACGTTCGAATTCAGAACGGAGGACCTCCTTTCCATTGATACGCATCAATACCGGATCGTCCTGAGCTGAAACAGCCAATCCGAACCCAAGGAAGACAAACACCCAAAGCAATCTAACCATAAGCACCATCCGTTCTTTTTATACGGCTGCAAATATAAACAAAATGCCCGGAAAGCGGCAATCTCTCTCCGGGCATTCACTATTATTTTGTTATTATCTTACTCAGGACGGCTATAGTTCGGAGCCTCACTGGTTATAGATACATCGTGCGGATGACTTTCGAGTACACCTGCATTAGTAATGCGGGTAAACTTGGCATCGTGCAGTTTCTCTATATTGGCTGCACCGCAATATCCCATACCGGCACGCAGACCGCCAACCAACTGATAAATCACCTCATACAAAGTGCCTTTATAAGGAACGCGGGCGGCAATGCCCTCCGGAACCAATTTCTTCACATCACTGGTACCGCTTTGGAAGTAGCGGTCCTTGGAACCATTTTCCATAGCTTCCAGCGATCCCATACCCCGATAAGACTTGAACTTACGACCGTTGAAAATAATCGTATCGCCCGGAGACTCTTCCGTTCCGGCAACCAGCGAACCGATCATCACGCTGTAACCACCGGCAGCCAACGCCTTCACTACGTCGCCCGAATAACGCAAACCGCCATCAGCAATCAAAGGAATACCCGTGCCCTTCAGTGCCTTTGCCACATCATAAACGGCAGACAACTGGGGAACACCCACACCGGCAACTACACGGGTAGTACAGATGGAACCCGGACCGATGCCCACCTTTACTCCATCAGCACCAGCCTCGACCAATGCCTTCGCAGCTTCACCGGTAGCAATATTACCAACAACAATGTCAATATGAGGGAAATGTTCTTTGGCCTCTTTCAATTTTTCAATAACCCCTTTAGAATGTCCGTGAGCCGTATCAATGACAATGGCATCCGCCCCTGCATCCACCAAAGCCCGCATGCGCTCCAAAGTGTCATTCGTCACTCCCACTCCGGCAGCAACGCGCAGACGACCTTTGCTATCCTTGCACGCCATAGGTTTATCCTTTGCCTTGGTAATATCCTTATAGGTAATCAGACCTACCAATTTGTTGTCTTTATCCACTACCGGCAACTTCTCGATTCTATGTTCTTGCAGAATTTGAGAAACAGCCTCCATATCCGTCGTAGGATTGGTAGTAATGATGTTCTCCTTGGTCATCACCTCGTCGATACGCTTATTCATATCTTTCTCAAAACGAAGGTCACGATTGGTAACAATACCTACCAAATATCTTTCATCATCTACCACCGGAATACCACCAATCTTGTATTCAGCCATCAAAGCCAGCGCATCAGCCACCGTAGAACCTCTCTTGATAGTTACCGGGTCATAAATCATACCGTTTTCGGCACGCTTCACAATAGCTACCTGACGTGCCTGCTCCTCAATGGACATATTCTTATGAATAACTCCGATACCACCTTCACGGGCAATGGCAATAGCCATCTTCGCTTCGGTAACCGTATCCATGGCAGCAGTTACAAACGGGATTTTTAACTCAATGTTTCGTGAAAACTTAGTCGAGAGTTCGACAGTTTTGGGCAAGACTTCAGAATAAGCGGGGATTAACAGTACGTCGTCATAAGTTAATCCATCCATTACAATCTTATCAGCAATAAATGACATAGGGCTATGCGTTTAAAATTTATTGCGTGCAAATATACGGTTTTTATTCCATTCCGTATACTTGCACGCAACATTTTTTTCTTTTTTATCAACTAAAGCCAATCAATTTGCCATCTCTGAAATAAACTTGATGCGTACCAAACGTACCTCTTCTTCCGTAAAGTCATCACCCAATTCATCCAGAGCATCGTCAATCTTATCAGTGGTAGATTCCTTGAAATAATCATAGATATCCAGCAAGTGGTCTTCATCCATAATATCCTCCAAGAAATAGTCAATATTCAATTTCGTTCCGGAGTAAACGATAGCTTCTATCTCATCCAGTAACTCTTCAAACTCAATACCCTTTGACATGGCAATGTCATCCAACGCCACCTTACGGTCAATAGCCTGAATGATGGCCACCTTCATTTTTGACTTATTAGCTACAGTACGCACACGCAAGTCCTCAGGACGTTCAATCTCATTCTCTTCACAGTGACGCTTAATGAGTTTGCAGAATTCCTCGCCGTAGCGTTTTGCCTTTCCGGCTCCTACACCCGGTATGTTCTGCAACTCGTCCAAAGTCACCGGATATATGGTCGCCATTGCTTCCAAAGACGGATCCTGGAAAATAACATAAGGAGGCACTTCCAACTTCTTGGACAACTTCTTTCGTAAGTCCTTCAACATGGAGTACAATGCCGGGTCTACCGCACACGCACCGCCTCCACGTGCAGGTGCTTCTTCTTCCACATCCTCAAAGTCATTGTCTTCCACTATCTTGAATGATTTAGGATGTTTAAGGAACTTCCTACCGTCATCCGTCACTTTCAGCAAGCCATAGTTTTCGACATCCTTACTCAGATAGCCGGCAATAAGCGCCTGACGGATCACAGCATTCCACGTTTTGTCTTCTTCGCCCATGCCAGAGCCGAATACTTCGAGATCTTCGTGCAGATGCGCCTGCACTTCTGAAGTTTCCTTACCTTGTATTATGTCTATAATATAGTCCGCTTTAAAATTTTCTTTCACCGCGAGAACAGCTTCAATCACGGTACACAATAATTCTTGAGCTTCCACTTGTTTTTTCGGATTTAAACAGTTGTCACAATTACCACAATTTTCTTCCATATATTCTTCGCCGAAGTAATGAAGCAACGCCTTTCGGCGGCATACGGAAGATTCGGCATACGCAGCAGTCTCCAGCAGAAGCTGCTTGCCAATTTCCTGCTCTGCTACAGGTTTGCCTTGCATAAACTTCTCGAGCTTCTGCAAGTCTTTATTGGTATAGAAAGTAATACACTGCCCTTCTCCTCCATCTCTTCCGGCACGTCCGGTCTCCTGATAATATCCTTCCAGACTTTTGGGTATATCATAATGGATGACATAGCGCACATCCGGTTTGTCAATCCCCATACCAAAAGCAATGGTAGCTACAATCACATCAATTTTTTCCATCAGGAAATCATCCTGGTTCTGTGTTCGTGTAGCCGAATCCATTCCAGCATGATAGGCACGGGCATTGATTCCGTTTGCCTGCAGGATTTCAGCAAGTTCCTCCACTTTCTTCCGACTCAGGCAATAGATAATGCCTGACTTTTCGGGATTGTTCTTAATGAACTTGATGATGTCCCGGTCTACATTTGCAGTCTTGGGACGTACCTCATAATAAAGATTCGGGCGGTTGAACGATGACTTGAACACCTGCGCATCCACCATACCCAGATTCTTCTGGATGTCATGTTGCACTTTCGGTGTGGCCGTCGCAGTCAACGCTATCAGAGGGGCTTTTCCTATTTCATTGATAATGGGACGGATACGGCGATACTCAGGACGGAAGTCATGGCCCCATTCAGAGATACAATGGGCTTCGTCCACGGCATAGAACGAAATCTTCACCGTTTTCAGAAACTCCACATTCTCTTCCTTCGTCAGTGATTCCGGAGCCACATACAACAGCTTTGTCTTACCACTGAGTATGTCAGACCGAACCTGGTCTATCGCACTCTTGTTTAGGGAAGAATTGATGAAGTGGGCTATCCCATCCTCTTCGCTGAAGTTACGCATCGCATCGACCTGATTCTTCATCAAGGCAATCAGAGGAGAAATCACGATACCCGTGCCCTCCATCAACAAGGACGGCAGTTGGTAGCACAAAGATTTTCCACCACCGGTAGGCATCAACACGAATGTATCATTACCCGCCAACAGATTCTCTATGATTGCTTCCTGATTTCCTTTAAATGTATCGAACCCGAAGTATTTCTTCAGCTGGTCTGTCAAATTAATCTTCTTCCCTGCCATGATTCATTAGGTTGTTGTTTATTGAGTTAACTTTTAATAGTGGTACTCCGCCATGTTTTCACAAAGCACCCTAACAAAGTTATAAACAACTTCTTAAATTTCAAGCATAATCCATCGAATATTTTTCAATAAAAAGCAAAATAGTCGGTTTTACCCCGTATTACCATCTGATTCTTAAGCACTTTGCAGTCGTGCCATATTTGCCTTTTCAAGCTGGCGCTTGGCGTAGTCCAACGTCACAACAAAATGCCCCTTCTGTTCTGACGGAATTTCGAACATGGCATCCATCATAATTGTCTCCACAATGGAACGCAAGCCGCGGGCCCCCAACTTATATTCTACTGCTTTATCCACGATATATTCAAATACAGCATCTTCAAAAGTCAGCTTCACATTGTCCATCTCAAACAGTTTGATGTATTGCTTGATGATGGAATTCTTCGGTTCCGTAAGAATGGAGCGCAATGCCGCACGGTCTAACGGATTCAGATAAGTCAGCACCGGAAGGCGGCCGATAATCTCGGGAATCAGTCCGAACGACTTCAAATCCTGCGGAGCAATGTACTGCATCATGTTGCTCTTATCAATGGTTGCCGTATTGCGTACAGCACTATACCCGACAACATGTGTATTCAGCCGCTGGGCAATCTTCTTTTCAATGCCATCAAAAGCCCCACCGCAAATGAACAGAATATTCTTGGTATTGACCGGAATCATTTTCTGGTCGGGATGTTTGCGCCCACCCTGGGGAGGAACATTCACCACAGAACCTTCCAGCAATTTCAGCAATCCCTGCTGCACGCCTTCACCACTCACATCACGCGTTATGGAAGGATTATCACCCTTGCGTGCTATTTTGTCTATCTCATCAATAAACACAATGCCTTGCTCTGCCTCGGGTACGTTATAATCCGCCACCTGGAGCAGACGCGTCAAAATGCTTTCAATGTCCTCGCCTACATAACCTGCCTCTGTCAGAACTGTTGCATCTACAATAGTAAAAGGAACACGCAGCAACTTGGCGATAGTACGCGCCAATAACGTCTTTCCCGTACCAGTACTGCCTACCATGATGATGTTCGATTTTTCAATCTCCACATCATCACCGCCGTCCTTCTGGAGCAGGCGTTTGTAATGGTTATACACCGACACAGACAAGAAACGCTTGGCATCGTCCTGACCAATGACATATTGGTCGAGGAACTTCTTTATTTCTACGGGTTTAGGAAGTTCTTTCAGATTCAGCTTCGTGGCACTTGCCTTCTTGCCAGCCCCCAAAGCCTCTTGAGTAATTTCATAAGCCTGGGTGGCGCAACTGTCGCAGATATAGCCATTCATCCCCGTTATGAGAAATCCGACTTCATCTTCTGTGCGGCCGCAAAAGCTACATCTATTTTTATTTTTTCTTGAATCTGCCATATTATTTTTTAATCAAAACCTCATCTACCATACCATATTCTTTGGCTTCCTGGGCTGTCATCCAGTAGTCACGGTCAGAATCCGCCCATACCTTGTCAAAGGGAGTGTGGGAGTGGTCAGCGATAATAGTATAAAGTTCTTTCTTCAGCTTTTGGATCTCACGTGCCGTGATTTCAATATCCGAAGCCTGCCCCTGGGCACCTCCCATCGGCTGGTGTATCATCACCCGGGAGTGGGTCAATGCGGAGCGTTTGCCTTCAGCACCGGCAACCAGCAGTACGGCTGCCATACTTGCAGCCATACCTGTACAGATAGTAGCCACATCACTGCTGATGAACTGCATGGTATCATAAATACCCAGACCGGCATATACTGAACCGCCCGGCGAATTGATATAGATGGAAATATCCTTGCCCGGATCCACCGAATCCAGATAAAGCAACTGAGCCTGCAAAGTATTGGCCGTATAGTCATCAACCTGCGTACCGAGGAAGATGATGCGGTCCATCATCAGACGGGAAAACACGTCCAACTGTGTTACATTGAGCTGGCGTTCCTCGAGGATATAGGGATTTAAATAGCTGGCTTGTGATTTAATCACATCGTCCAGTACCAAACTGTTCATACCAAGATGCTTGGTAGCGTATTTTCTAAAATCATCCATTTCTTTCTATTTTTTTAATTTATAAGGATACAAAGAAACAAAAAAGAACACAGAGACACAAAAAAACACAGAGTTATAGTTTGTCAAACTCTGTGTTTCTTTATAAATTTTAGCCGTAGGCTCACATTGCTCTTACGCAAACATCTTATTGAACTCTTCAGCAGAAACATTCTTGTGCTCCAGTTCCACCTGAGACTTCAATGCTGTAGCCAATTTAGATTCAACCACACGATTAACCAAGCCTTCTACACTCTCTTTCTTCTTAAGCATTTCCTTTGAGTAATTCTCCAGGATTTCTTCAGGTACACTCATCATACCATATTGTGCAAACTGTGCGCGAGTAGCTTCCTTAGCCATGTTTGTGATATCTTCCTGCTCAACCTTGATATCATTGGCTTTCACCAGCTGTTCTTTAATCAGGTGCCAAGTCAGCTCTTCGATGCTCTTGTCATAGTTGTCCTCTACAAAGCTTTCTTCCTTGTCAGGATTGTTCAGACGCATAATGCGCTTCAGTAATGCATCCGGGAATTCCAACTTGCCTACTTTCTCAGTCAGCATCTTACGTGCGTCAATCAAGAACTTATAGTCACTGTCTGCCACGAACTGGTTAGCAATAACTTCCTTCACTTTGGCACGGAATTCCTCTTCCGTTTTCACATTGCCTTCGCCAAATACCTGATCGAAAATTTCCTGAGTCAAGTCACCCGGAACGAAGCGTGTGATTTCTTCTACCTGGAAGCTGAAATTGGATTTCACTTCGGGAGCAGCTTCCTTGTCAATCTTCAATAAAGAAGACAATTCGGCAACATTTCCGTCCCAAGCAGTATTCGGGTTGAATACAAGCACATCATTCACTTTTGCACCAGCAAAAATAGCTTTCTGTTCATCATTCTTCATGTACGAAGGCATCATTACAGCGCCTTCCACCTGAATGCCACCCTCTTTGGTATTACCTTCTTCATCCAGTTCAGCAAGCAAACCTTTCAGCATGTCATTGTCCTCGTAAACGTCTACCTTGTCATACTTGCCGTTACGTTGAGTATAAGCCTTGACCTGGTTATCCACCATCTCGTCTGTAACCTCAATAGTATAGTAATCTACCTTATCTTTTGCACTGACTTCTGCTTTAAATTCCGGAGCCAAAGCAATATCAAACAGGAATTCGAACTCTTCCATAGTATCGAAATCTATTTCCTGCTGCTTGTCTTCGTTGGGCAAAGGCTCGCCCAATATATTTACCTTATTGTCCTGGATATACTTATATACTGTTTCTGAAAGCAGTTTGTTCACCTCTTCGGCCAATGCAGACTTACCATACATTTTCTTAACCAGGCTCATAGGAACCATTCCCTTACGGAAACCGGGAATCTGTGCCTTCTGACGGAAGCTCTTCAACGATTTGTCTACTTTTTCCTGATAATCTGCTTTCTCAAGCTTTACAGTAAGCAGTGCGCTTACTTTGTCAATGTTTTGTAATGAAACGTTCATTCTGACAATTATTTATTTGATTTATACTTTGTTCCATATCTCAAATGAGCGTGCAAAATTAGCGTTATTCTTTCAATTATCAAAAGAACATTGCCGATTTATTTCAGTTTAATTCTTGGATAGAGCGGTAGAAGAGCCCAACAATCGGGCTGACAACAGAGGAAGTTTACTGGAAAGATACTCGAGGAAAAGACGATGATAAACCGAATCGTCCGGTTTCTATGAGGAGAAACGAGAGTTGCCCGAAGACACGACAATCCACAAAAATAATTAAAGAAAAACATTGTTTATCCGAATTTTATGCGTTTCTTTGTCGCGGAATGATGGCGCATTAGTTTTTCGATTTCCATTACATGGTTTTTACTTCCGTTTTCAAGAACGCTTTTGTAAACTCTCTGTCGTTGTAATCCATTTATTATTCAGCCTTCCTTCCAAGAGAGTTTTATTCATTATATTTATTTTATCATTTTCATTATGAACATTTATGTTGGAAACCTTAACTACCGCGTTAAGGAGAATGACCTGCAGAAGGCAATGGAAGATTACGGCACAGTATCTTCTGTAAAATTTATCAATGACCGCACCACCGGACGTTTCAGAGGCATCGCTTTTGTAGAAATGGAAGATGACGCTGCTGCAGCTAAAGCTATTGCCGAACTAGACGGTGCTGAATTCTTCGGCCGCCAGATGGTAGTGAAAGAAGCAAGACCTCCAAAATATTAATCATAGAGATTTAAGGAGAAATGAAAAAGACCACTGAATGAGTGGTCTTTTTTTATTTCTATCAATGGCAGTATTCGGATCACTTCATAAAATCCTTGCGACGAAGCACGAAACTGTTACTCAGATACTTTTCACGCACAATCTTATTCTCGGCCAGCTCTTCGGGCGTACCCTGGAACAGAATCTTTCCTTCAAACAACAGATAAGCACGATCGGTAATACTCAGCGTCTCCTGCACATTGTGGTCAGTAATCAAAATGCCGATATTCCTATCCTTCAACTTCCACACAATCTGCTGAATATCCTCCACTGCAATCGGGTCTACACCGGCAAAAGGCTCGTCCAACATAATAAATTTGGGGTCAATGGCCAGACAACGGGCAATTTCTGTACGGCGCCGCTCGCCACCTGACAACTGGTTACCCTTGTTCTTCCTTACCTTCTGCAAGCGGAACTCTGCAATCAGGCTCTCCAGCTTGTCTTTCTGATACTCCAAAGGCTTGTCGGTCATTTCCAGTACAGATGCAATATTGTCTTCCACACTCATTTGACGGAATACGGAAGCCTCCTGCGCCAGATAACCGATACCCGTCTGTGCACGCTTGTATACCGGATATTTCGTTATATCCAAATCATTCAAGAAGATACGTCCCTCATTGGGAGTTATCAGCCCTACGGTCATATAAAACGAAGTTGTCTTACCGGCGCCATTCGGTCCCAACAAACCAACAATCTCCCCTTGCTTCACATCAATAGACACATGGCTCACTACCGTACGCTTTCCGTACTTTTTCACCAAATCCTCTGTACGCAGCACCATGCTACCTTCCTCCCGTGGCTCTGCCCCGGCAGTCAAGCCTAGTCCGACCTGCAGATTTTCCTTAACTTCCTCTACATTGTCCTTTATGCCTTTTTCTTCTTCCATACTCTAAAGGTTTTCGCCGCAAATGTAGCAAAAATAAGCCGAAATAGTGTACATTTGCATTCAAATACTTATATGTTATGTTTAAAGCACTTAAGACAGTGGGACAATATATCATACTAATGGGGCGCGTATTTGCCCGTCCCGAACGTATGCGTATGTTTTTCCGCCAATATGTCAACGAGTTGGAACAGCTCGGCGTGAACTCTATCGGCATCGTATTGCTGATATCCTTCTTCATCGGAGCTGTAATCACCATACAGATAAAGTTGAACATTGAGAGTCCCTTCATGCCCCGTTGGACAGTGGGATATGTAACCCGTGAAATCATGCTGCTGGAATTCTCTTCCTCCATCATGTGTCTGATTCTGGCAGGAAAGGTCGGATCAAACATCGCCTCGGAGCTGGGCACCATGCGGGTCACCCAGCAGATAGACGCCCTTGAAATTATGGGTGTCAATTCTGCAAACTACCTTATCCTACCGAAAATTGCTGCTATGGTGACAACCATTCCACTGATGGTGACGTTCAGTATATTCGCTGGTATCATAGGTGCCTTCTGTACTTGCTGGTTCGGCGGCATCATGTCGGCAGTAGATTTAGAATACGGCTTGCAGTACATGTTTGTCGAATGGTTTATTTGGTGCGGCATCATCAAGTCGCTGTTCTTTGCCTTTATCATTGCCAGTGTATCGGCATTCTTCGGTTACACCGTCGAAGGCGGTTCCATCGAAGTGGGTAAGGCGTCCACCGACTCCGTAGTATGCAGCAGCGTACTTATCTTATTCGCCGACCTAATATTAACTCAACTTTTAATGGGATGATTGAACTGAAAGGACTTTGCAAATCATTTGAAGAAAAAGAGGTACTGAAAGATATCAATGCCACTTTCGAGAATGGAAAGACCAACCTGATTATAGGGCAGAGCGGTTCGGGAAAAACCGTACTCATGAAATGTATCGTGGGTCTGCTGACACCAGACAAAGGAGAACTGTTGTATGACCACCGCAACTTCCTCGCCATGGGAAAGAAGGAAAAGAAAGCGCTCCGCCGGGAAATGGGAATGATTTTCCAAAGTGCCGCGCTGTTTGATTCCATGACGGTACTGGACAATGTAATGTTTCCACTGAACATGTTCAGCAACGATACCCTGCGCGACCGGACTCGTCGTGCCATGTTCTGCCTGGAACGTGTAAACCTGATTGAAGCCAAAGACAAATTTCCCGGAGAAATCAGCGGCGGTATGCAGAAGCGCGTAGCCATTGCCCGTGCCATTGCCCTAAATCCGCAATACTTGTTCTGTGACGAACCTAATTCAGGACTTGACCCCAAGACCTCGCTTGTCATCGACGAACTGATACAAGATATAACCCGGGAATACAATATGACTACTCTCATCAACACTCATGACATGAACTCTGTAATGGGCATCGGAGAAAAAATTATCTATATTTACGAAGGACACAAAGAATGGGAAGGCAATAAAGACGACATCTTCACTTCCACCAACGAGCGGTTGAACAGTTTCATATTTGCATCCGACCTATTCCGGAAAGTCAAAGAAGTGGAGATACAGAACCTTGAAGGATAAAACTGCACCTCATTTTCTAACCTATTACATAAGAAAGCGTCCGGAAACTATATTCCGAACGCTTTCTCTTCATAAAACCAGTTAATAGAATCGACTTATATCATCACGATATATTTTACTTCTGCCGGATATAGATATTTATCGGAGTTCCGGTCAACTTCCATTTCTCACGCATCTTATTTTCCAAGAATCGTCTGTAAGGCTCTTTCACATATTGTGGAAGATTTGCAAAATAAACAAATGACGGCACCTGGGTATTGGGCAACTGCGTAATATATTTTATCTTGATATACTTACCCTTAATTGAAGGGGGTGGATACGCCTCAATAAGCGGCAGCATTTCCTCGTTCAAACGAGCTGTCGGAATACGCGTCATACGATTTTCGTACACATCACGCGCCTCCTCCAATACCTTCAGAATACGCTGTTTGGTCAGTGCCGAAGCAAAGATGATAGGGAAATCCACAAACGGAGCGAAACGGTTGCGGATAGCATCTTCGAAAGTCTTCATCACCTTCACAGTCTTGTCCTGCACCAAGTCCCACTTGTTTACCACAACCACTAGCCCCTTGGCATTCTTCTGAATCAAAGAGAAGATATTCAAATCCTGGCTTTCGATGCCACGCGTAGCGTCTACCATCAAAATACATACATCTGCATTCTCAATGGAACGAATGGAACGGATTACAGAGTAGTACTCCAAATCCTCATTCACCTTGTTCTTCTTACGGATACCCGCCGTATCTACCAGGTAGAAATCAAAACCGAATTTATTGTAGCGGGTATAGATAGAATCGCGCGTGGTACCGGCAATCTCCGTCACGATGTTGCGGTCTTCTCCAATAAAGGCATTGACTATGGAAGACTTTCCGGCATTCGGGCGTCCCACTACTGCAAAGCGGGGAATATCCTCGTCCAGAATTTCATCAGATTCCTTTTTGAACTTGCTGACGATAAGGTCCATCATATCGCCCGTACCGCTACCCGTTACAGCAGAAATACAGTAAGGATCACCCAAACCCAGGCTATAAAACTCAGGGGCATTATATTGTAATTCATGATTATCGGTCTTATTGGCAACCAGCAGCACAGGCTTCTTGGCACGACGCAAGATGGCAGCCACCTGCTCGTCGAGGTCCGTAACTCCGTTCATCACATCCACCACAAACAGAATCACGTCGGCTTCGTCCACCGCCATCAATACCTGCTTACGAATCTCTTCTTCGAAAATATCATCAGAGTTCACTACCCAACCGCCAGTATCTACCACTGAGAACTCACGTCCCAACCATTCGGTCTTTCCATATTGGCGGTCACGGGTGGTTCCCGCTTCCTCATTCACAATTGCCTGACGTGTCTTGGTCAGGCGGTTAAATAATGTAGACTTTCCCACATTGGGACGTCCTACGATTGCAACTAAATTTCCCATAGCTCACTCTCTTTGTTTTTTGCGACTGTCACAGTCGTATGAATAACTCTTAATCCAACTGATAACCAAAATTACGCAGTTCTTTGTCCGAACTCCGCCAATCCTTATCAACTTTCACAAACGTCTCCAGGAATATCGTTTTCCCGAAAAACCTCTCCAAATCACGGCGCGCTTCAGTAGCCACTTTCTTCAAAGCCTTTCCTTGCTTGCCTATGATAATACCTTTTTGCGAATCACGCTCCACATAGATTACGGCACTGATATGAATTTTCTTTGCCTCCTCCTTAAACTGTTCTACCATCACCTCCACCGAATAAGGGATTTCCTTATCATAGTACAACAGAATTTTCTCACGGATTATTTCGGTCACGAAGAAACGCGCCGGCTTGTCCGTCCACTGGTCCTTGTCGAAATAGGGAGGAGAGTCGGGTAACAGCTCCTTCACCCGCTTCATGACATAATCCACATTAAATTTCGAAGTAGCAGAGATAGGAATAATTTCTGCCTTCGGCAGCAATTCCTTCCACGCTTCCACCAGTTCCACCAGCTTTTCCTGGTTGGTTAAATCAATCTTATTGATAAGCAGCAATACCGGAACGTCCAACTGTCCTACTTTCTCCACAAAATCATTATGCTTGTCGGGAGTCTCAACCACATCCGTCACATACAGCAACACATCCGCATCCGCCAATGCCGAAGTGGAGAAATTCAGCATGGACTCCTGCAACTTATAGTTTGGCTTCAATACACCCGGAGTGTCCGAAAACACAATTTGCATGTCATCCGTATTATAGATGCCCATAATCCGATGACGGGTGGTCTGCGCCTTGAAAGTGGCGATAGAAATACGCTCACCTACCAAAACATTCATCAATGTGGACTTGCCTACATTCGGATTTCCTACGATATTTACAAAACCTGCTTTGTGCATGACTTCAGTATTTGAATTGAGACAAAAAAACGCATCGAATCGAGATAGGATGCGTTTTTATCATATTATATTCAGCAATAGCATGTTACTGCTTCTTTCCGTCGTATCCCCACTTCACATACACAGCTCCCCAGGTAAATCCTGCGCCGAATGCAGTGAAAATAAGGTTGTCGCCTTTCTTCAGCTTATCTTCAAAGTCCCAGATGCAAAGAGGTAACGTAGCAGCACTAGTATTGCCATAACGTTCGATATTAATCAGCACTTTCTCACGAGGAACTTCCAGACGATGTGCCACAGCATCGATGATACGAAGATTGGCCTGGTGCGGAATCACCCAGTCAATGCTATCCTTTGTCAGACCGTTTTTCTCGGCAATGGCCGCGCTAACATCCGACATATTGGATACGGCATACTTAAACACAGTACGTCCTTCCTGATAAATGTAATGCATGTGATTGTCTACAGTAAAATAAGAGGGAGGACAAACCGAACCACCCGCTTTCATATGCAGGAAAGGCAAACCTTTGCCGTCGGTTCTCAGAATAGCATCCATAATACCTACATCTTCTGTTGTCGGCTCGAGCATGAAAGCTGCAGCGCCGTCTCCAAAGATAGGACAAGTAGCACGATCTGTATAATCAACCATTGACGACATCTTGTCGGCTCCCACAATGATAACCTTCTTATATCTACCAGAACGGATAAAATTGGCCGCAGTCTCCATCAGATAGAGAAATCCGCTGCAGGCTGCCTGCAAGTCAAAAGCATATGCATTTTTCAGCCTTAGCTTATCACACAAAATAGAAGCTGTAGAAGGGAAGTGGTAATCCGGAGTAGAAGTAGCTACAATCACCAGATCTATATCATCCGGGTCTGCGCCAGTACGTTGCATCAGCTGTTTGGCAGCTTTACGCGCCATATAGGAACTACCTAGCCCCTCTTCATTCAGGATACGTCTTTCCTTTACTCCGATACGAGTCATAATCCATTCGTCATTGGTATCCACCATTCTTGAGATTTCGTCGTTTGTCAAGACGTAATCAGGTACATAACCGCCGACTCCTGTAATTACTGCATTTATTTTTTCCATTAAAATCTTGTTTACTTATAGAACTACTGAAACAACGGTAGTCTAAAAAGGTTTGCTTATTAAATTACAAATCTTTTTAGACGCCCGATATTCAAGTATAAGTTTTAGTCAAACTGACCGTAATTATACGGCAGCTTCCTTTTCAACTGCAAGCTTACCTCTATAGTAACCGCATGCACTACATACAGTATGATATACATGCCACTCACCACAATTCGGGCAAATAGCCAGTGTAGGAGCTACTGCTTTATCATGAGTTCTTCTCTTCGCAGTTCTTGTTTTTGACTGTCTTCTCTTAGGATGTGCCATTTTCTTTAATCTTTAATTGTTATCTAATATTTTCTTTAATTCGTCCCAACGCGGGTCTACCTGCGTTTCTTCTTCATTCATCAGCTCCACCTCTTCTTCCGGAGCAAATGTATCCTCAGCCATATCATCATCCGGAGTGGTGCGCATATGCTTACTCAATTTGCTGGTCATTGCCTTGTTACACTTACCCGGAGCATGCACATGCTTCATGGGGATGGCCAAAGCTACAAACTCGTACATAAACCATGCTACATTAATCTCACCTTCCTCTTCGGGAATTACTATGAGATTGTCACCTTCTTCGGCATATTCATGACCGAACTTAACCAGCAGCTTATCTGTCGAGCTGACAAGCTGTTCCATATCGTCCAAACAACGGTCACATGGCACCCACACCATTCCGTCTGTCTGGAAGTTCAATTCGAAAGCACGAGATGTTTTCTTTACAACTAACACCACATTGACTTTACCCTTCTGCACTTCCGGTCCATCAATATTGGCAAAGAAAAGGTTGTCTAGCACAAACTCATATTTGCATGAATCTGCTTGCATACCTTTCAGGTCTATTTTGTATTTATCAAACTTTCCCAAAGCTTCTTTTGTTTATTCGGGCGACAAAGATACGAATAATTATCCTCATTATGTAGTATTTAGAGTAAAATATTCGTTTTTTTATGTTCATTTCACTCAGATATCACTACAAATCAGCAGAAAACTCATGAACTAAAACACAAGAACAATCCATACCAGCATCCAAGTATATGTAAAGAAAACGAACTAAGCGTTTTTAATCATTCATTTAGCACCTTAATTCGGGAATTAATCTGATGAACATGCGATGAATAATTATATATAATAAGGTATAGTGATTAGCGGTAGAAACGGAATGTTAGAGGAGATATATGTAAACGAACGAAGCCTCCGTATCCTTATCAGACACGGAGGCTTCTTCTGAAAAACGGCGACTACCTACTCTCCCACTGTTACGCAGTACCATCGGCGTGACCGGGCTTAACTTCTCTGTTCGGAATGGGAAGAGGTGGAACCCCGGTGCTGTAGTCACCTGAATAAGGTAGACATGATGCGAAAAAAGCAAAGCATTCATTTATGGCTGAACGTATATACCTCCATACAAGGCAAGGCAAAAAGTGAACGGGCAATTAGTAACGCTCGGCTATGACATCGCTGCCTGTACACCTGCGTCCTATCAACGTTGTAGTCTACAACGACCCTGAGAAATCTAATCTTGTGGCTGGCTTCGTACTTAGATGCTTTCAGCACTTATCCAATCCCGACTTAGATACCCGGCAATGCACCTGGCGGCACAACCGGTAAACCAGAGGTCAGTCCAACACGGTCCTCTCGTACTAGTGTCAGAGCCACGCAAATTTCATGCGCCCACGATAGATAGAGACCGAACTGTCTCACGACGTTCTGAACCCAGCTCGCGTGCCACTTTAATGGGCGAACAGCCCAACCCTTGGGACCTTCTCCAGCCCCAGGATGTGACGAGCCGACATCGAGGTGCCAAACCCCTCCGTCGATATGAGCTCTTGGGAGGGATCAGCCTGTTATCCCCGGAGTACCTTTTATCCTTTGAGCGATGTCCTTTCCATACAGAAACACCGGATCACTATGCTCTAGTTTCCTACCTGATCGACTTGTGAGTCTCCCAGTCAAGCGCCCTTATGCCATTACACTCTGCCGACGGTTACCAATCGTCGTGAGGGCACCTTTAGAAGCCTCCGTTACGCTTTTGGAGGCGACCACCCCAGTCAAACTACCCACCAAACAGTGTCCCCGCAACAGCGGGTTAGAACTCAAATAATCAAAGGGCCGTATTTCAACAGCGGCTCCACGAACACTGGCGTGCCCGCTTCAAAGCCTCCGGCCTATCCTACACATCAATTACCCAAATTCAATGTTAAGCTATAGTAAAGGTTCACGGGGTCTTTTCGTCCCATCGCGGGTAATCGGCATCTTCACCGATACTACAATTTCACTGAGCTCACGGTTGAGACAGCGTCCAGATCATTACACCATTCGTGCAGGTCGGAACTTACCCGACAAGGAATTTCGCTACCTTAGGACCGTTATAGTTACGGCCGCCGTTTACTGGGGCTTCAATTCAACGCTTCTCTTGCGATGACGTCTCCTCTTAACCTTCCAGCACCGGGCAGGTGTCAGGCTGTATACTTCATCTTTCAATTTTGCACAGCCCTGTGTTTTTGTTAAACAGTTGCCTGGACCTATTCTCTGCGCCTCAATTGCTTGAGGACCCTTTATCCCGAAGTTACAGGGTCAGTTTGCCTAGTTCCTTAACCGTGAATCACTCAAGCGCCTTAGTATATTCAACCCGACTACGTGTGTCCGTTTGCGGTACGGGTACCGTAAGGATTAAGTTTAGCGGATTTTCTTGGAAGTATGATTACACGCACTATTGGATTGTCCAGAAGGACGCTCCATACTGTCAGGTTCGACTCTCGTTCCGGATTTGCCTGGAACAATCAATATCTACACCCTTCAACGGACTATTCCGTCAGTCCGCGGCGCTGTCACGACTCCGTCTCCACGTCACTCCTTAAGGTAGTACCGGAATATTAACCGGTTCTGCCATCGGCCTCGCCGTTCGGCTGAGCCTTAGGACCCGACTTACCCTGATCCGATTAGCGTTGATCAGGAAACCTTAGTCTTTCGGCGAGGGGGTTTCCCACCCCCTTTATCGTTACTTATACCTACATTTGCTTTTCCACACGCTCCAGCAAGGCTCACGCCTTACCTTCGACGCAGAGTGGAATGCTCCCCTACCGATGATTTCTCATCCCAAAGCTTCGGTAGAATACTTATGCCCGATTATTATCCACGCCAAACTCCTCGACTAGTGAGCTGTTACGCACTCTTTAAATGAATGGCTGCTTCCAAGCCAACATCCTAGCTGTCTTAGCAATCTGACTTCGTTAGTTCAACTTAGTATTCATTTCGGGACCTTAGCTGTTGGTCCGGATTGTTCTCCTTTAGGACATGGACCTTAGCACCCATGCCCTCACTCCTGACATAGAACTGACACGCATTCGGAGTTTGTCAAGACTTGATAGGCGGTGAAGCCCTCGCATCTTATCAGTCGCTCTACCTCATGTCAGTATAAGTCAAGGCTGCACCTAAATGCATTTCGGGGAGTACGAGCTATCTCCAAGTTTGATTAGCCTTTCACCCCCACCCTCAGGTCATCCAGAAGCTTTTCAACGCTTATTGGTTCGGTCCTCCAGATGGTGGTACCCATCCTTCAACCTGCCCAAGGGTAGATCACTTGGTTTCGCGTCTACTCCTTCCGACTATACGCCCTGTTCAGACTCGCTTTCGCTTCGGCTGCGGATCTGAGATCCTTAACCTCGCCGGAAAAAGTAACTCGTAGGTTCATTATGCAAAAGGCACGCCGTCACACTAAAAGTGCTCCGACCGCTTGTAGGCACATGGTTTCAGGAACTATTTCACTCTTCTGTTCGAAGTGCTTTTCACCTTTCCTTCACAGTACTGGTTCACTATCGGTCTCTCGGGAGTATTTAGCCTTACCGGATGGTCCCGGCAGATTCACGCAGAATTCCTCGTGCTCCGCGCTACTCAGGATACCACTAGGCTTCGGTTGGCTTCGCATACGCAGCTATCATGCTCTATGGCTGTACTTTCCAGAACATTCTGCTCACCAACTTTCTTGCCACAACGTGGTCCTACAACCCCACACATGCCGTAACATGGATGGTTTGGGCTGTTCCCCGTTCGCTCGCCACTACTGGGGGAATCATTATTTATTTTCTTTTCCTGCAGGTACTAAGATGTTTCAGTTCCCTGCGTTAGCCTCCCGCATTGCGGGATGATATCCCTTCAGGATATCGGGTTGTCCCATTCGGAAATCCGCGGATCAAAGGTCATTTGCACCTACCCGCGGCTTATCGCAGCTTATCACGTCCTTCATCGCCTCCGAGAGCCAAGGCATCCGCCATGTGCCCTTACTTACTTTTTGTCTTACCGATCACGTATGGTCGATATATACTTTCAGCTTTCAACTTTACTTTTTTTGGTCACATCATGTCAAAGATCGTTGTCAAGGATTAAGGATTAAAGATAATTCCTAATCTTGAGAAGTGGAGAATAACGGATTCGAACCGTTGACCCCCTGCGTGCAAAGCAGGTGCTCTAGCCAGCTGAGCTAATCCCCCTTCACCATTGATGAAAGACCCGCTAAATCGTAACCGGTCGGTCACCAACTGAGAAGTAGTCCCAGGCAGAGTTGAACTGCCGACCTCTACATTATCAGTGTAGCGCTCTAACCAACTGAGCTATAGGACTGTCAGTCAAACCCTCGCCTTACGGCTCGGCTTCTACTTTTCTCGTATATTTTAATAAACAAGTACGCGCAGTACAAGAGGTTCTTATGGAAGCATAACTTCAAGAACCAACGATCGAGTCGAGACGTCACTCCAGAAAGGAGGTGTTCCAGCCGCACCTTCCGGTACGGCTACCTTGTTACGACTTAGCCCCAATCACCAGTTTTACCCTAGGGCGCTCCTCGCGGTTACGCACTTCAGGTACCCCCGGCTTTCATGGCTTGACGGGCGGTGTGTACAAGGCCCGGGAACGTATTCACCGCGCCGTGGCTGATGCGCGATTACTAGCGAATCCAGCTTCATGGAGTCGGGTTGCAGACTCCAATCCGAACTGAGAGAGGTTTTAGGGATTAGCATCACGTCGCCGTGTAGCTGCCTTCTGTACCCCCCATTGTAACACGTGTGTAGCCCCGGACGTAAGGGCCGTGCTGATTTGACGTCATCCCCACCTTCCTCACATCTTACGACGGCAGTCTCGACAGAGTCCCCAGCATAACCTGATGGTAACTATCGATAAGGGTTGCGCTCGTTATGGCACTTAAGCCGACACCTCACGGCACGAGCTGACGACAACCATGCAGCACCTTCACAAATGCCTTGCGGCTGATCTGTTTCCAGAACATTCATTTGCAATTTAAGCCCGGGTAAGGTTCCTCGCGTATCATCGAATTAAACCACATGTTCCTCCGCTTGTGCGGGCCCCCGTCAATTCCTTTGAGTTTCACCGTTGCCGGCGTACTCCCCAGGTGGAATACTTAACGCTTTCGCTTGGCCGCTTACTGTATATCGCAAACAGCGAGTATTCATCGTTTACTGTGTGGACTACCAGGGTATCTAATCCTGTTTGATACCCACACTTTCGAGCATCAGCGTCAGTTACAGTCCAGCAAGCTGCCTTCGCAATCGGAGTTCTTCGTGATATCTAAGCATTTCACCGCTACACCACGAATTCCGCCTGCCTCTACTGTACTCAAGACACCCAGTATCAACTGCAATTTTACGGTTGAGCCGCAAACTTTCACAACTGACTTAAGCATCCGCCTACGCTCCCTTTAAACCCAATAAATCCGGATAACGCTCGGATCCTCCGTATTACCGCGGCTGCTGGCACGGAGTTAGCCGATCCTTATTCATACGGTACATACAAAAAGGCACACGTGCCTAACTTTATTCCCGTATAAAAGAAGTTTACAACCCATAGGGCAGTCATCCTTCACGCTACTTGGCTGGTTCAGACTCTCGTCCATTGACCAATATTCCTCACTGCTGCCTCCCGTAGGAGTTTGGACCGTGTCTCAGTTCCAATGTGGGGGACCTTCCTCTCAGAACCCCTATCCATCGATGGCTTGGTGGGCCGTTACCCCGCCAACAACCTAATGGAACGCATCCCCATCAATGACCGAAATTCTTTAATAGCTGAAAGATGCCTTTCAGATATACCATCGGGTATTAATCTTTCTTTCGAAAGGCTATCCCCGAGTCATCGGCAGGTTGGATACGTGTTACTCACCCGTGCGCCGGTCGCCAGCAAAGAAAGCAAGCTTTCTTCCTGATGCCCCTCGACTTGCATGTGTTAAGCCTGTAGCTAGCGTTCATCCTGAGCCAGGATCAAACTCTTCATTGTAAAAGTATCGTGACTGCGCAAATTAAAAAAAATTAATGTGCGACAGCTTGTTATCTGTTCAGGACGCTCGAATTCAAAAGTTTATCTTTACCTATATAAAATAAGTATTGACGGTTCTCTTGTTTTACCCAAGGCAATTCCCCATTGATAAGGAAAAGCCTTGCTCTTGTACTACTTGTATTGTTTATGTAAATCTGTTCAAAGATCGCTCGTTTCACGATTGCTGTTCTTTTCAGAAAGCGGATGCAAAGGTAAGAACTTTTAAGTATATCCTCCAAATATTTTCGGAAGTTTTTTTTCTTTTTTCTTCTCTCTTTTCTCTTTCCTCGTCGTCTCTCTTGTCGAAAGGGAGGCAAAAAGAAAAAGGAAGAAGAACCAGGCACCGTTTCTTTTAAAAGAATGTCAACTCGCGCTGCTTTCATTTTCAAAAGCGGGTGCAAAGGTAAGAACTTTAAAGCATAACTTCCAAATATTTTCGGAAGTTTTTTTTCATTTTTCTTTTCCAAGACCGAAGTTCCGGAAGAAACCGATGGCAAAGAAGAGAAAAATGGAAGCTTACCGCTCCGTTTTACTGTCAGAATGTCAAAACATCGCCGCCTTCGTTCCCGAAAGCGGATGCAAAAGTAGGCCTTTTATGGACATCTGCAAAATTTATACACGGTTTTTTTGAGAGATTCCATGAACTTTTTCATAACTCACTGATTGATAGATATGTTTTAAAGCATGTTTTTTAAAGGAAACTGGGATAAGGAAAGGAAGGGACACATTATATATATACGCGCGCGCAATACAAGCTCCAATTCACACCTTGACATAGACCACAGAACGACAGGCACCGCGCTTGCGAATCACAAAGAGAACTGACAATAAACCTGCGAAAGGCTACATCCGGAAAGCACGGAAACTAAACGGGAACTAATGAACAACTTTTCTCACCACAGATATGTTGCTTTCTTTCCACACCCGTATTTCTTTCTTACCACAGCTGTGGTAAGAAAGAAATACGGGTGTGGAAAGATTAGTTCTTAGGGAAAAATAAGGTGGTACATCGCTGTTTGTATCCTAATTCTTAGCTACCATCTATACGCCATACAGCGACAATCAGTAGAAGCCTTTATCAAGTCCACTTCTGTGCCCTACCCAAAGAACGCACAGCGGCAGCAAACTCTTCCCGAGGAATGATAGCCTTATTACGTGTCTTCAAACGATTATTATAAACGGTCTGAGGTGAATAATGCAAGAATTCGGCAATCTTCACACTATCAGTGATACCTAAACGCACCAAAGCATAAATGCGCAATTCCGTATTCAGCAACTCACCATCTTTTAGCACAATCTGCTCGTCAGGATGGAGCAAGGCATTGAAGTCACTTACAAAATCCGGATAAATGTGCAAGAAGATAGCATCAAAGTTATGATAGAACTCTTTCAGCTCATTCTGTGCCATAGAATGAGTATCGGTTAATGCTTTCACATCCTCCAACTGATTTGCCTTAAGCTTACGATTGATATTTTTCCGATACTCATCCAGCTTGCTGATATAATTGGAACAAATGGAAAAAACATAACCTATGTATTCCTCCTTCACATAGTTGGATTCACGAAGCTGATTATTGGTATCTCTCAGCTGTTCATTCAAAGAAGTAAGCTGTACATTCGTTTCTGCCACTTGTCCGTGCATTTTCGAAAGTTCTTCCACATGCTTATTCAAGCGGTTGTTTGCCTCATTCAGCTGTTGGCGCGACTGCTTCAACCGCTTCATCTGCTTATATATATACAGAAAAGCAAACAAGGATATCAAGGACAAGACACTGACCAATACCAAATACATACGTAACCGCGCTTCTTGCTTCTGATTACGTTCCTGATAAATCTGATGAATGGTGTCCTGCACCGCAGAGATGCCTACTACTCTCACCCGGTTCCGATATGCCAAGGCATTCTGCAAGCAGTAACTCATGTAGACATAGGCATGGTCAATATCACCCAAACTAAAAAGCACCCCCGCCAGCTCTTCCAGCGAAGCAATATCTTTATTGGAGATACGTACATCGGCCATAGCAGAATATATCAGGTAAGTCAGATAATTTTCTTGCTCATCGGACTCGCGATAAAAGCAAGCCAGCACGTAAGCATTCATGGCATCACGCCGAGTATCGAATGCAGAATTAAAGATTCCCTTCTGCAAACGCTCCTTAAAAACATACATACTGTCCGTACCTTGCACTACCTGCCCCTTATACCACAAGAACAAGGGATGTTCAGGGGTAAGAACCATATTCAAGGAGTCTTTGTAAACACGTTCCAACTGTGCATAATGTTCATGCAAAGTGGCCATTTCACTACCGGTATACTGATTGAAATGCGAATACAGATACAGCATTTGTCCATAATAGTCCACTAACAATTCTTTGGGGAGCGAACCGCCTGAAACTCCGCGCAATTCATCCTGGGCTTCTTTCAACAAACCGGTGGCAGCCAACAGAAAAGACTTTTTTATCTTCCACTCCATCTGCCGGTATTTATCATTCTGCCTATAAACTATATCCAAATTATCTACCACATAATTCATTGCAGAATCGGCATTATAGACACAATACTCATCATAAAGATTTTTATTCAGCCAATATCTCTCCTCCAAAGTACGCACATCCTTTTGAAGCTTGTGCAACTGAGCAATCTTCGCCTCTTTAAGCATAACAAACGTGTTTTTCTGCGCAATCAGAGAGTCAAGGCGTACCAGTAGTTCTTTTATCTTTTCACTGTAAGGTGCCGCATTCAGGAAAGTACACCCCACCAGCAAAAACAGCAAAGCTATGATTTTTCTTTTCATTTCTATTATTTACATAAAGCAGAGAGCACAAAGATAAATTAATCTATCTAAAGATAAGCTACTTCTACCCTAAAAAAGTACACTAAAATTAAGAGCTATTTCGATCGTTTGAAGTAATAACACAGTATGTCCAAACCTACTTCCATAGTAGCAAACCTTTACTTTACCCACTAACCACAAATATTATAATACACTGATTTTATGATATTTAAATTTTATACAGACTTACTTCCACACATTACCCACCTATCAGACAAATAGGGTTGTCCACTATCTTTGCAAACAGAAAGGAAAGTGTACTATGGAAAAACAACTAATCCCTATTAGAACATACTTTTCTAAATAAATCAAATCTTTTAATAAAAGTACTATGAGAATGATTACAAGAAATCTTCTTACGCGGAGTTACAAGCTCCTTCTGACATTACTCGTACTGCTAATGTCAACAAATGCATTTGCCCAACGATTGACAGCTACGGGTAAAGTAGTAGATACCGCAGGCCTGGAGGTCATCGGCGCATCTGTATTGGAAAAGGGAACAACAAACGGTGTTGTCACCAATCTAGACGGAGAGTTTTCCCTAAGTGTAGAACAAAATGCCACACTGGTAATATCTTTCATCGGCTATAAAACGATGGAGGTAAAAGCAACCACCAACATGAATGTCACATTGCAGGAAGACAACGAACTGCTGGACGAAGTGGTAGTCATCGGCTATGGAAGTGTAAAACGCAAAGACGTAACCACTGCCGTATCTACGGTTTCTACAAAGGATTTGGATCAGCGCCCCATTGTATCGGCCGCCCAAGCCCTACAAGGCAAAGCAGCCGGTGTGTCGGTTATGCAGCCCAGCGGCGAACCGGGCGGTGGTATGAGTATCCGTGTACGTGGTACCACCTCATTCAATGGTAGCAACGACCCGCTCTACGTAGTGGATGGTGTACCTGTAGACAATATCAACTTCTTATCACCCAATGATATCGAAAGCCTCTCTATCTTAAAGGACGCTTCATCGGCAGCCATCTATGGTTCACGTGCAGCCAACGGTGTAGTACTAATTACGACCAAAGCCGGAGCAGAAGGCAATGCCAAAGTAGCACTGAACGTACAATATGGTATGACGAAAGTGGCCAAAAGCATGGAGGCTTTGAATACAGAGCAATACCGTGAATTACAGAAAGAGATTGGCGCCGTCAATCCCGCTGACCTTGAAGGTTTAACAGACCAAACAGACTGGTTTGACGAGGTTTACAAAACCGGACAAACTCAGAACTATCAAGTGTCCGTGTCTAACGGAAACGAAAAGATGAAATACTTCCTCTCTGCCGGTTATCTGGATGAAAAAGGAATTTTGGAAGGTACGTACTTCAAACGATACAGCTTCCGTGCCAATATCGACAACCAAATACGCAGTTGGCTGAATGTAAGTGCCAATATCTCCTACTCCGATAACATCGGAAACACCGGCATCATTTCCGGAACAGGTGCCAACCGTGGAGGTGTAGTCCTTTCAGTTATCAATACACCGACCTATGCTCCTATTTGGGACCCTGAAAAGCCGAATCAATACAATAAGAACTTCTATGGGGTAAATATCATGAACCCGATGGAAAACCTAGCCCGCCAGAAAAACAACAAAAACAAGGAAAACCGCCTCATCGCATCCGGAGCCGCTACCATCAGCTTCCTGCCCAACCTGAAGTTGAAATCATCTGTAGCACTGGACCGCCGCAACGGTGTAAGCACTACATTTCTCGATCCAATATCAACTACCGACGGACGCAACAGTTTCGGAACAGCCTCTGACAACCGAAACATGAATACCGTATTGGTTTTCGATAATGTATTGACTTACAACACCAACATCAAGAAACATGGCATCGACGTCATGGCAGGTTCTTCCTACACCAAATCAGACTATACCAACAGCTATATTAATGGTTCACACTTCCGGGACGATAAAATACACACTCTGAATGCCGCCAATAAAATTTCATGGGACGGTACCGGATCAGGAGCCTCACAGTGGGCTATCTCTTCCTATTTTGCCCGTGTGTCCTACAATTATGACAGCAAGTACATGCTTACCATGAACATGCGTGCCGACGGTTCATCCAAGCTGCATCCCGACCATCGCTGGGGCATTTTCCCCTCCTTCTCGGCTGCCTGGCGTATTTCGTCAGAGAAATTCATGAAAGACATTACTTGGATTGATGACTTGAAGCTTCGCGGCGGCTGGGGACAGACCGGTAACCAAAGCGGCATAGGTGATTACTCATATCTGCAACGCTACAACATCAACCGCATACCGTGGTTTGAAGAAGGCAACGACCATGCAGTTCCCGGTATCAGCCAAGCCAACCTTAGAACAAGTGACCTGAAATGGGAAACCACCAGCCAAACCAACATCGGTCTTGACTTAACTGTGCTGAACAATAGACTGACCTTCAGCATGGATTACTATTACAAGAAGACAACAGACATGTTGATGAATGTAAGTCTGCCTGCAGGTGCAGCAGCAACTACCAGCATCACCCGTAATGAAGGCGAGATGACCAATAAAGGATTTGAATTCTCACTCAATTCTCACAACCTGACCGGCGAATTCTCTTGGGACACAGACTTCAACATATCTTTCAACAAGAACAAGCTGACTAAGCTATCATTACAAAAAGTCTATACAGCAGCAAGCAGTGCCGAGGTAGTAAAGGAAAACATCGTACGCAATGAACCGGGACGTCCTTTGGGTGGCTTCTACGGCTACATCAGTGACGGTGTAGATCCCGAAACCGGTAACCTGATTTATCGCGACCTCAACGAAGACGGCAAAATTTCCACTTCTGACCGTACCTATATCGGCGATCCGAATCCCGACTTCATCTACGGATTGACGAACACTTTTACTTGGAAAGACCTTAGTCTGAGCATCTTCATTCAAGGAAGCTACGGAAACGACATCTTCAATGTGTCCCGCATGGAAACCGAAGGTATGTATGACGGTAAAAACCAATCAACAGAAGTTTTGAAACGATGGAGGATTCCCGGACAGATTACCAGTGTTCCGAGAGCCAACTTCAACATCAAGAACTCCACTTACTTTGTAGAAGATGGCAGTTATCTGCGTGTCAAAGACATCTCACTCTCTTACAACATCCGTTGCCGCCAGTTTAAGAAATGGGGTATCAGCCGCGTACAACCCTACTTCACTGCAAGCAATTTGCTAACCTGGACCAGTTATTCCGGTATGGACCCTGAAGTAAACCAATATGGCAACAGCGGTTCCGTACAAGGTATCGACTATGGAACCTATCCACAGAGTAAAGCATTCGTTTTCGGTATCAATGTTGAATTCTAAAAAAAAGAAGAAATAACTTATGAAATCAAAGCATATATATAAAAGTATAGCTTGCGGTGTACTGTTGGCACTAACCGCAACCTCATGTGATCTGGACTATAATCCGGTAGACAGCTACTCGGATGTAACGGAAGGAGTGGACAAAACAGATGAAAAACCTATTTTCAACAGTGTGCAAGATGTGGAAACCTCAATGGTAACCCTTCATAAAAAATTCCGCGACCAGCAGGAGCACTGGTATGTCGACAAACTGCTTATCGGTGACGCCCACTCCGACAATGCATACGCCGGAACAACGGGTGCAGAAGTAGTACCTTATGAAACCAATTCCATTGAAGGATCTAATTCCGTACTAAAACGTGACTGGGACCGTTTTCTGGGTGATATTGCCGAAGCCAACCGTATCATCGTAGGCTGTGAGCAACTCAAGGCCCTCAGCGACAGTGAACGTGGCAAATATCAATCACAAGCCAAGATATTCCGTGCCATGGTAATGTTCGATATGGTACGTTTATGGGGGAATTTCCCTGTCATCACTACCGTGGGTGGTGACATCACCGAAGACAACGTAGAAGAGATGTACCCGACCTACTTTCCTCCACAGAATACAGCTGAAGAGGCTTATGCCCAAATAGAAAAAGACTTGACTGAAGCTGTGGAAAACCCCAACACACCGACAAACGATGCATCCGACAAGAGCATACTTACCAAATCGGTGGCACGTGCCATGCTTGCCAAAGTCTATGCAGAAAAGCCTCTGCGCGATTATGCAAAAGTTATCAAATATGCCGACGAATTGGCTGCCGACGGCTTCGACCTTGTAGAAGACTTCAGCGACCTTTGGGCTTATGATACAGAAAAAAAAGACTGCCGGGTACGCAATACTAAAGAAGCTATTCTCGAAGCTCATTTTCCTCCTGGTTCAGGGAACTGGTGTACGTGGATGTTTGGCCGCAACTTAAGCAACTGGGATGAAAGCTTTACCTGGGCCAAATGGATTACTCCTTCCCGCGACCTTATCCGCCTCTATGAGGAGCAAGGAGACACGAAACGCTACAATGAGTCTGTTGTATGGTATGAGTGCGGATGGAGCAACTATTATCCGGCAGACCATTATGCTTTCATGTACAAATGCCGCTCTGCTTTCAACAGTATCATTTATCTGAGATATGCCGACATCCTACTTCTTAAGGCTGAAGCCAAAATTATGGGAGAAACTCCCGACTTGAACGGTGCAGCCGACATTATTGACCGCATCCGTAACCGTGCCGGACTGGGTAAACTTCCACAAAGCACCCGTAGCAGTAAAGAAGCATTGCTCCAAGCTTATATGGACGAACGCCGTATGGAACTTGCTTTTGAGGGACAACGCTGGTACGACCTTTGCCGCCTCAATAAGGTAGAAGAAGTGATGAACGCCGTTTATGCCAAAGACAGTGGCCGCCTTGCACAAGAGAATTTGTTTAATGAAAACTCTTATCTACTCGCAATCCCTCAGGGAGCCATTGACCAGAATGAGAATTTGGTACAGAATCCAGGCTATTAACAATAAAAAGTAATATAAAAATCAATAGAATATGAATTTGAAAAATATATTCACTACCGCATTAGGCTGCTTCGCTGTATTGGCAGCCTGCGGCAATGATAATGACAGTGACGTCACTCCTACACCAGACCAACCTACAGAAGAGGCAAAAGATGTTACTATCTATGTGACGAACACCAGCCGTACTTACGACTTGAAAAAGTCTGGACTGGCCTTCGGCACCGGAAGCAACATGTCACCTTCTACCGTGACACTCGACCCCACCACCCGTTATCAGGAAATGGACGGTTTTGGCGCAGCCATTACTGGCTCTACCAGTTACAACCTGATGCAAATGACACAAGAGAACCGCACGAAGTTTCTGACTGAGACATTCTCGGATAAAGAAGGCTACGGCTTCAGCTATGTACGTATTGCCATCGGTTGTTCCGACTTCTCATTCAGTGAATTTACTTGCTGTGACGAAAAGGGACTTGAGCACTTTGCCCTTCCGATGGAAGACACCAAGTATGTAATTCCTATATTGAAGGAAATTCTAGCAATCAATCCTACTGTCAAAGTGATTGCTGCTCCATGGACATGTCCGAAGTGGATGAAAGTGAAAAGCCTGGAAGAACGTGTACCCTTTGACTCATGGACCAGCGGACACTTGAACCCCGAATATTACAGAACGTATGGCGAATATTTCGTAAAATGGATACAAGCTTTCGAAAAGGAAGGTATCAAAATCCACGCTGTGACTCCGCAGAACGAACCGCTGAACCACGGTAACTCAGCATCCTTGTTTATGGGATGGGAAGAAGCCCGTGACTTCATCAAGACCGGCCTGGGTCCCGCTTTCAAAGAAGCCGGAGTTGCCACAAAGATTTATGTTTTCGACCATAACTATAACTACGACAATCTGGCCGATCAAAAAAGTTACCCCACCAAGATTTATGATGATGCGGAAGCCTCACAGTACATTGCAGGTGCTGCCTACCACAATTATGGCGGTAACCGTTCCGAACTGCTGAACATCCATAAGCTTTACCCCAACAAGGAATTGCTTTTCACAGAAACATCCATCGGCACCTGGAACTCCGGCCGCGATTTAGAAGCACGTCTGCTTAACGATATGGAAGAAATAGCATTGGGGACAGCCAACAACTGGTGCCGCGGTGCTATTGTGTGGAACCTGATGTTAGACAGTGACCTGGGACCGGTAAGCCCTTCAGACGGTTCTTGCAAGACCTGCTACGGTGCAGTAGATATCGACAATACAAACTATTCTAAAATTGTCCGCAATTCCCATTATTACCTTATCGGCCACATGTCTTCAGTCGTGAAACCAGGTGCTGTACGTATCGGAACGACTGGTTACACTGCCAATGGGGTCACCTACTCGGCCTTTGAAAACACTGACGGCACCTATGCCTTCGTATTGGCAAACAACAATGCAGATGCCAAACGAATTACTGTAAGTGACGGCACTCACTACTTCTCCTACGAAGTACCGGCTAAAGCAGTCGTTTCTTATCGTTGGAAAAAATAAGACTAACAAATTAAACAGAAGATTATAATGAAAAACTTTAAATACTATCTGATGGCATTGGCAAGCATAGCCATGCTGAATGCCTGCAGCGATGACGATCCGGTTCCCGGCAACCCGACAATGGACTTTCAGGCAGAACCTTCTTCAGCCTTGTTCGGCGACAGTCTGCCTTTTACAATCAAAGCTTCGGACGCAGATGTACCTCTTTCTACACTGAAAGCACAGTTATACTTCAGTGACGAAATGGTTTCCGAAACTGTAATCCGTACCAAAGTTAGCGGACAAGAGTATAACGGGAAAATATATGTTCCCTATCTGGCAAACATTCCCAACGGAACAGCTACACTGAAGTTTATCCTGCAGAACATCAACTTTACGATTACAGAAAAAAGCTACGACGTGGCGCTGAGTCGTCCGGACTTCCCCTACCTGACTCTGATTTCCGGAGACCAAGAATACCGCATGGAAAAAGTCGCAGCCAATCAGTATAGTGTGACCAGTGAATTTGCACAAAAAGTGAAAGGTTACATCAAAGCTCCTAAAGTAGGCGCCAACGGCAATGAAATCAATTTCGGATGGAGTAACGGTGCCATCACACAAGGTACTTCCAGTGAGATTACTTTCTCCAGTCTGTCAGCCGGGAAGTATTCCATCTCCTTCAACACGCTGACTTATGCGGCCGCCCCTTTCGTGAAATTGTTACTGAACGGCTCTGAAATGGAAATGGTGGATGATAACCATTACAGCATCGACCTCAACCTGAAACAAGGGGACAACATCACCGCAGATATTCCCAACTTCAACCAGTACTGGATAGATCCCGACTTCTTCAAAAAGAATGAAGACGGTTCACTGAAATTTTTACCCATCGACGGAACTTACCGTATCATTGCCAATCTGGACCTAAATTATTTGGAAGTATTGAAAATGAACGGAACAAGTACCGATACACTGAACGATGACGGAACCGGTGCCCTTTGGATTATCGGTGATGGCATCGGTAAGCCCTCAGTAGCAACCAATGCCGTAGGTTGGACCACAGAGAAAGGGCTCTGCATGTCACAGATTGAAGCAAAGAAATATCAGGTGACGGTAGTAGCGGGAGAGCAAATCAAATCAGATGACATCAACTTCAAGTTCTTCCACCAGCAAGGTTGGGGAGGTGAATATAAAAACGATGCCTTGTCTACCACCAGTGACCTAGTATTTATAGGTGACGGTACCAATGGACGTGATGCCGGCAACTTGGGACTCGTAAAAGGCAAAAGTTTGGAAAACGGTGTTGCTTACCGGTTCACTGTTGACGTAACGGCAGGTATCTCTTCGGCAGTTCTGACAGTAGAAAAGGTAAAAAGATAGACGGATAACGCAGAAGATTAACTAAATGAGAAAGGGGCTGGCTCTATAAAAGAGTTCAGCCCCTCTTGTTTATGCAGAATATATGTTCCGGATTTAGCTTAAACCTTCTTTCGCCTCCTCTTGTGGAATACGTACCGAAGTGTAAAGCTCAAGAATGGCGGCTATCGTCAGAGACACAATCCATTCATTGCCCCTTGTAAAGAGCATGAATGCCCCCGTAAGCACCAGCAAAAGTGCACCGAATATTTGCTGCCGACGCAGGCGTTTGACGGTGGGACTTTTACACTTGGACGGAGAATTGATTTGTGCCAAAGCAACCATCGTAGCACCGACAGTATATATATAAGGTGAAAGAGGCCAGCCCGTAATATAAACGGCAGCTCCAGCCAGGAGCATCACGGCCCCTACTGCAAAAAGGGCGGGTATCAGTTGTTTCATTCTTCTATATCTTCTTCAAATACATAAATATCCTCATTGGGCTTTTTCATCAGATACTTCTCACGGGCAATCCGTTCGATGGCACCGGAGTCGACGGCAAGTTCATTGAGCCGTTCGGTATTCTCCTCGTATTCCTTGCGGTACTTTTCTATTTCATCGCGCAGACGACTTTCTTCCCGGGCGTAACCCAAACGGCGTACAACACTGTTCTCATCCAGGAACCCGATAATTACAGCAAACAACGCAAGCGTAATCAAATATTTATGCTTGCGGACAAAAGACCAGAGAGAAGCAAGTTTATCCATCTCGTTATCTACTATTTAGCAATTTATCATTCATGATGGAACTTGCCCATCATATAACTTCACGTCACAAAGATAAGAGGAATAACCGAAAGATTTCTTTTTTTTGTGTACATTTGCACAAAAAGCAAAGAATATCCCGAATATGGAAAACTATATCGTATCTGCACGGAAATATCGTCCCTCGACCTTTGAGTCTGTGGTAGGCCAACGTGCACTGACCACTACCTTGAAGAACGCCATTGCCACCGGAAAATTGGCGCATGCCTATCTTTTTTGCGGTCCGAGAGGCGTGGGAAAAACGACCTGTGCCCGTATCTTTGCTAAAACAATCAACTGCATGAGTCCCACAGCAGACGGTGAAGCATGCAACCAGTGTGAATCCTGCACTGCCTTCAATGAGCAACGCTCCTACAATATCCATGAACTGGATGCCGCCTCAAACAACTCTGTAGATGACATCCGCCAATTGGTGGAGCAGGTACGCATTCCACCTCAGATAGGTAAATACAAAGTATATATCATTGATGAGGTACATATGCTGTCTGCCTCGGCTTTCAATGCTTTCCTGAAAACACTGGAAGAGCCTCCACGCCATGCCATATTCATCCTTGCCACTACCGAGAAGCATAAGATATTGCCCACCATCCTTTCACGCTGCCAAATATATGATTTCAGCCGGATTGGTGTGGAAGATACCGTAGCACACCTCGCATATGTCGCTTCCAAAGAAGGCATCACTGCTGAACCGGAAGCACTGAATGTCATTGCCCTCAAAGCAGACGGCGGTATGCGCGACGCCTTGTCTATCTTCGACCAGGTGGTAAGCTTCAGCGGAGGACATATCACCTATAAGAGCGTGATTGAAAACCTCAATGTGCTGGACTATGAATACTACTTCAAACTAACCGGATTCTTTCTTGAAAACAAAATCAGTGACGCGTTGCTATTACTGAATGATGTGCTCAACAAAGGCTTCGACGGTAGCCACTTCATCACCGGACTTTCATCCCACCTGCGTGACTTGCTTGTCAGCAAAGACCCGGCAACACTGCCGTTGCTTGAAGTGGGTGCAAGCATCCGCGAACGTTATCAGGCACAAGCACAGCAATGCCCCCTCTCCTTTCTTTACCGTGCCATGAAGCTCTGCAATGATTGTGACCTGAATTACCGTGCCAGTAAAAACAAACGGCTATTGGTAGAGCTTACTCTGATACAAGTGGCACAACTGACCGCCGAGGAGGACGACGGCACCAATGGGCGCAGCCCTAAACAAGCTATAAAACCCATATTCACGCAGCCTGCCGCCGTTCAGCAGCCACAAGCCACTGCTGCCATGCCCCAACAAACTGTACAGCCGGCAGTACAGCCAAACAGAACTCCTCAACCTGCTGCTACGCAGCATGGCAATACTACAACTCCACATGCTACACCTGCTGCCATATTAATGGCACAAGGGAGAGAAGAGAAAAAAATTCCGGTCATGAAAATGTCCGGATTAGGGGTATCCATCAAACGCCCCCATATAGAAGAGGAACAAAGAAACCCTTCATCCAACTCTACTGCCGCCCACCAAGCAGCACAACCAGAAGAGGACTACATCTTCAATGAAAGGGATTTGAACTATTACTGGCAGGAGTATGCCGGACGTATGCCCAAGGAGCAAGTAGCCATAGCCAAGCGCATGCAGAACATGCGCATCACTTTAATAAATGACACAACTTTTGAGGCTGTAGTAGACAATGAAATCGTTGCCAAGGAATTTACCGGCATGATACCCACTCTGCAAAATTACCTACGTACCCGGCTAAAGAACCGCAAAGTCACCATGACTGTCCGGATTAGTGCTCCTACTGAAAAGGTACGTGCCTACGGACGCGTTGAAAAATTCCAGATGATGGCACAAAAGAACAGTGCCCTACTACAACTAAAAGAAGAGTTTGGTTTGGAACTGTATTAATTCCTTCCAATCGACTGCATAAAGTTGCTAACAAATTGAGTATAAAGGAGAAAAAAGCATCTATTTAATTTTTTATTTACTCATTTATATTTATTTTTGCCAATAATAAACAAAAGAGGCAAACAAACATTTGAGAACAAAAATGATTATATGGATGCTATTGGGGCAGCTATTGTATACTTCTGTCTTATCAGCACATACAATAGCCAATCAAGAAAAGCAGAGTATTCTGCAATCATTGGTCAAAAGACAAGTTCTCTATGATGACTCCATATCCATAGACAGCGTCATTACGTGGAGTGAGCAACTTCTTTCCACCCTACAATCAAATGAAGATAGAACGACGTATTTTCTATTACAACTTCAATTGGCCAATGCCTACACATTGCGCGGCGATATCAGCTTAGCAACGAACCGGGCACAACTTATGTACGAAGAAGCCAAAGCTACAGACTACCAATTTGGTATGGTAGTGGCCAACCAGGCCATTGGAGACGCCTATAACACAATAGCCAACATGGGGGATAAAGCCCTGGAATCATACCAGGATGCTTTGACTGAACTATCCAACATTTCAGACCAGCATCCATATAGGGCACAGCTTCTTTTAAAAATGTCCAACGTTCTGCAACGGAAAGGACGTCTGGAAGAAGCAGAGAAAATCCTGGAAGAGCTGGAAAAAATATTATATCAAGAGCCTGACTACCCGACAGACTTCTTTTTCTGCATCGAAAAGACGAATTTTGCCATTTCCCATGGGCACCTCTCACAAGACTATCTTGATGAAGCAAACATCTGGCTCCACAAAATAGACTCCATTTACCAACTGCACCCAGAAAAGTTCTACCGGTTTCACTTGGATTATACCACTGCTGCCTACTATAGAGCCATGGGAAATTTGGACAAACAATACTGGAAACAAGCTCTGGACATCTACTCCAAATTGCAAGCAGAATACTCCGGTAATAAGCGCTCCACGTATTACCGCTGGACTTCGCTGGAAAAAATCTATCTCTGTAAAATACAAGGCATGGCCATGGAAGCCTGCCGAATCTACCAGGAATTGTATCCTCCTATAGATACACTCGCTTCACAAAGCTATATCCGGCAAATCAATACGATAAAGGCAAAATACCAGGTAGATAAGGCAGAGACAGCCAGCAATAACGAATACAATAAAATCATAACCAGCATATTGGTAGGAACGATGGCATTAGTAACGTTATTTGTTCTACTTGCCATCCTACTCAAAAGGCAGCGGGAAAAGGTGAAGCTCTCCACCCAAAAACTAGCAACATCACGGATAAATGCCGAAAATGCCATGCGTGCAAAAAGCGTGTTCCTCTCGAACATGAGCCACGAAATCCGTACCCCGCTCAATGCGTTATCGGGCTTTTCATCCCTATTGACGGAAGAGGGACTGGACGATGAGACACGCCGTCAATGCAATGAAGTTATCCAACAGAACTCAGAACTATTGCTGAAGCTTATTAACGACGTGATAGATCTATCGAGTCTTGAATTCGGCAAACTGCAATTCTGTATTGTACAACATGATGCCGTAAGCATATGCAGAAATGTGATAGACACTGTGAATAAAGTGAAACAGACACAAGCTGAACTTACATTCACCACCGAGCTGGAAGAAATGCCCATCGAGACTGACGACTCACGCCTGCAGCAAGTCCTGATTAACCTACTGATAAATGCTACCAAATTTACCCCACAAGGCAGCATTGTCCTAAAGCTGGAAAAAGAAACGGACGATACCGTACTATTCACCGTAACAGATACCGGTTGCGGCATTCCCAAAGACAAGCAAGCCAACATTTTCCAACGTTTTGAAAAGCTGAATGAGAATGCTCAAGGCAGTGGGTTGGGACTCTCCATATGCCAACTTATCATAGAGCATATCGGCGGACAAATATGGATTGATTCAGAGTATACCGAAGGCTCACGTTTCTGTTTCACCCACCCCATAAGCCAGACAGGCAGAAAGGAGCATAAGAAATGAAACAGATATTTACATTGCTCATTGCCTTATGCTGGCTATTACCGTCCGCACACGCAGATGTGCGACGGGCAGAAGTCAAGGATAGCCTGCTACGTATATATCTAGCCTCTCCAGCCGATACCACCAGATTGAGAACTCTATATCAGATAGCACTGCTTGACCAACTGTCACCGACATTCATCTATTACGAGAACAAATTACTGGAAGAGGCCATCGCTCAGAAAAATGTACATTACCAGAGTGCCGCCATATATGCGCACATTATTTATTACTACAATCTACTGGACCAAAAACGTGCAGAACAATGGCTGAGGAGGCTCGAACAGTTGTCTGAAGAGCACAACTACTACCGCCATTACTTCAGAGGCAAAAAGATGATGATAGAATGCTATATCATCAGCCAGAAGATTGAATTAGCCCTCAAACAAGCACAAGACATGTACGACAAAGCTCAAAGTCTCGGCAACCATGACGGTATGCGCGAAGCATGCCTATGCCTGATGACCGGATATTTCAATACCTTACGTTACAAAGAAGGAATCACCTACCTGAACAAGGCTTTTGAACTGACAAATCCGGACTCCTCCCTTGCCACTCAGATTGATTTATTGACAAAAGCGGTACTGGCTTACTCATATCTGCATGACAATGGCAACATGTTCCGGTATCTGGAGGAACTCAACAATGCCAAAAATAGATTGCAGGAAGAAGGCACCACCGTACTGACAAACGGCTATACCAATTTGTATCTGCTCATAGATTTACAATACGCCCTTTACTATACCCGCCTTCAACGGCCTGCGGAAGCATGGGAATATTTGCAGCAATCAGAACGGCATCTCAGTACATCTTCATTTCTTCCTTATCGGTTGATACGTTTGGCAGCATATGCCGAATATTACCAACTGACAAAAGAATACGACAAAGCGTTGGCTTATTTAGAAGACGCCATTGAACTTGTAACCCCTATTTCACTGGATGATGCCATGATTTATGGACTTCAGAAAGCGGATATACTAGTAAAGATGGGGTTTCCGGACGACGCACTTCCTATCTATAAACAAATAACCAAGGCAAGAGATTCGTTATATACAGTATTCTCCACCTCACAGATAGAACAGATACAAAGCCTATATAATATGGACCAACTGCTTCTCCAAAAAGAACAGCGGCAAGCCAGTTTTCACCGTATCTGTCTGGTCACCTCCATTATCATCATTATAGCCTTGTTACTTTTCAACCTACATATGTATAGAAGCAGGAAGCGGCTGCAACAAGATGAGAAGGAAATGCGTAAATTGGCAATTATTGCCGAAGAAGCCAACGAAGTAAAAAGCCGTTTCCTTGCCAATATGAGTTATAATATCCGTATTCCACTGAACAATGTAGTCGGTTTCTCCCAACTGCTTTCCACCGACAACGAGCTGGATGAAGAAGAGCGAAAAGAGTATTCCGGTATTATCCAGGCCAATTCGGGTGAGCTTATCCAACTGGTAAACGACGTATTGGACCTCTCACGCCTGGAAGCGAATATGATGAAATTTCAATTGCAGGATTGTTATGTAAAAGAATGGTGCAACGAACTAGGTTTTCTAATACAAATGCGCAGTGAAGGCCATATCCTCCTGAAACTACAAGTGGAGGTAGGAGATGCGCGTATCCATACCGACGTCAACCGCCTTACACAAATAGTGACAAGTATGCTGCTTTATCCAAACGACTGTAAAGAAACGCGCAAAGTCAGCATGTTCTTGGTCAACCATCCGGACAAACACATCATAGCATGCCGGATAGAGAACAGCCCGATAGCCGATCCCAGGTTTGCCTCTCAAAAAGTATCAGTGCAACAGAAAATCAACCAGTTGTTCTTTGAACATTTCAAAGGTACCTATCAAACCGAGAATGTCGAAGAAGGAGAAATCGCAGTGATTACTTTTACCTATCCGACTCTTTCTTAAAAGCTGAAAACCTGCTTAAGTTCCAGCTAAAGCCAATAGTATCAGAGCAATTCGTTTACGAAGTTCAAAAATGAACATTTTTCAGTCTCTGCGGTATGCTATGCCGCTTTCTCGACTCCTTATTTAGACGACATACAAATTATACGTTTTTAATCAAGATTGATAGCAAGTAATAAAGAAAACCACTATTTTTGCCGAACGAATTAGTACTAATAATAATTTAAATCTAAAAGAAAATGGCTTACGTAATTAGTGACGATTGTATTGCTTGCGGAACTTGTATCGACGAGTGTCCGGTTGGCGCTATCTCTGAAGGTGATATCTATCATATCGACCCTGAGACTTGCACAGAGTGTGGTACTTGTGCAGATGTTTGTCCTTCTGAAGCAATTCATCCGGGAGAATAATACAATCCCAGTATCAAAAACAAAAGCGTGGGCAGATAAACTGCCTGCGCTTTTTTATATCCCCCACGTAAGATTCAGTACCTTCAAACCCTTCATTGTTATTTTCTATATACGGATAACACATTAGTTCACAGACATGAACACTTTGTTCCATAAGTAGAAAACAAAATGTTCGTACAGTATAAAACAAAGTGTTTATACTGTATGGAACAGAGTGTTCGCTATAATGAAACAAAGTATTTGCCATAATGAAGCAGAGTGTTTGCCATAACAAAACGAGCAGTCCGCTTTGATGAAACGAACTGCTCGTGACAGCATGACAGATGTCTTGCTAAAATAAGTTTGTAGAAGAAGTTAGAATCACTTCAGATTAGCCAGTGCTTCTTTTATACGACGGATAGCTTCAACTATATTTTCATCGCTGGTTGCATAACTCATACGAATGCATTCAGGAGCTCCGAAAGAAGCACCGCCTACGCAAGCCACATGAGCCACTTCCAACAGATACATGGCCAAATCATCTGAATCATTGATTTTACGTTCGCCGGCAGATTTACCGAAGAATGAATCGCATTTAGGGAACAGATAGAAAGCACCTTCCGGTACATTCACCTCGAAACCCGGAACTTCCTTGGCCAACTTTACAATCAAATCACGACGACGCTCGAAAGCCTTGCGCATTTCCTCCACCGGAGCTTGTGTACCCGTATAAGCAGCCTCAGCAGCCTTCTGAGATACAGAACAAGGACCGGAAGTATACTGTCCCTGCAATTTATTGCAAGCCTTCACAAGCCATTCCGGACCTGCAATGAAACCGATACGCCAACCAGTCATTGCATATGCTTTGGAAACACCATTCACAATGACCGTACGCTCTTTCATTTCGGGAAATTGCGCTATGCTCTGATGCTTGCCGATATAGTTGATATGTTCGTAAATCTCATCGGCAATCACAACAACCTGCGGATGCTTTGCCAATACTGCGGCCAGGCCTGCCAACTCCTCCTTGCTGTACACCGAACCCGTAGGGTTAGAGGGAGAGCAAAGAATCAGCGCCTTTGTCTTCGGGGTGATGACAGCCTCCAGCTGTGCAGGTGTTATCTTAAAGTCCTGGTCGATACCGGCAGGTACGATAACCGGCGTACCCTCAGCCAACTTTACCATTTCCGGATAACTGACCCAATAGGGAGCAGGCACAATTACTTCGTCACCCGGATTTACCAATACCAGGATTGCATTGCAAACCGACTGCTTGGCACCATTGGCGCAAGAAATTTGTGCGGCGGTATATTCCAGACCGTTTTCCTTCTTCAACTTCTCTACAATTGCATTACGCAAGGCAGGATAACCCGGCACTGGAGAATAGCGAGAAAAGTTATCGTCTATCGCCTTTTTCGCAGCCTCTTTAATGTGGTCGGGAGTATTGAAGTCCGGTTCTCCCACACTCAGGTTAATTACGTCTACGCCTTGAGCCTTCAGCTCTGCGCTCTTTTGAGACATAGCCAGTGTCGCAGAAGGCGACAAACTGTTTAAACGATCTGATAATTGGTTCATTTTGTTACTATTTAATGATTGTTACGCAAATCCGGTTGCAAAATAAGCGATTTTCTTTGATATAAGAAAACAAAAAGACAGTTACTTATTGAAATGAAGTGTATGTCCCATACGTTCTTTCTTGGTACGGAGATAACGCTCGTTGTATGGATTCGGAGTAGTCTCAATAGCTACGTTCTCCGTTATTTCCAAACCGTAAGCCTCCAAGCCTACACGCTTCACGGGATTATTGGTCATCAGCCGCATTTTGTGCACTCCTATCTCACGAAGAATCTGGGCACCTACACCATAATCACGCTCGTCTGCCAGATGTCCCAGGCAAATATTAGCTTCTACAGTATCCATGCCTTCTTCCTGCAATTTATATGCTTTCATTTTTTCCATCAGACCAATGCCGCGACCTTCCTGATTCAGATATACAACTACCCCCTTACCGGCTTTCTCTATCATCTCCATTGCCTTATGCAGCTGCTCGCCACAATCACAGCGTTTGGAATTGAATATATCACCAGTGGCACAAGAAGAATGTACACGCACCAGAATCGGTTCATCCAATTCCCAAGTACCCTTGAACAAAGCTACATGCTCCAAACCGTTCGACTTCTGGCGGAAAGGAATCAAACGGAAATGACCGTGGTCTGTAGGCATATCCACTTCCACTCCTTTTTCTACAATAGACTCCTGCTTCAAACGGTAGGCAATCAAGTCACGGATGGAAATCAATTTCAAGCCAAATTCATCTGCCATTCTACGCAATTCGGGCAAACGAGCCATTGTACCATCCTCATTCATTATTTCCATAAGGGCTCCCGCCGGATAAAGTCCAGCTAAACGTGCCATATCAATAGCCGCCTCCGTATGTCCAGCACGGCGCAACACACCTTTCTCCTGGGCATACAACGGATTAATGTGGCCAGGACGCCCGAAAGTGGCCGGAGTAGAAGCCGGATCGGCCAACGCCTGGATAGTAGCAGCGCGGTCTGCCGCAGAAACGCCAGTACTACAGCCTTCCAATTTATCAACAGTAACTGTGAAGGGAGTACCCAATACAGAAGTATTATCCGATACCTGATGCGGCAAATCCAGTTCCTTGCAACGCGAAACTGTAATTGGAGCACAAAGCACACCGCGGGCATGCTTCAACATAAAGTTTACTTTCTCCGGTGTAATCTTTTCAGCTGCAATTATCAAATCACCCTCATTCTCACGGTCCTCATCATCCACAACAATCACAAAGTTACCGGCTTTGAAGTCTTCAATGGCCTCTTCTATCGTATTCAACTTTACATTTTCCATAATCTATTTTGTTTTTATTTATTCTGATCTCTTTCTATAATTCCAATCACATCTTCATTTGTCTTGATAATCCGCTCCATATCCTTATTCAGACGGATACGGAATGCCCAGATACGGAAATAAAAGAACAAGCCTATCGGGAAAACAATACCGCAGAGCAAGTTTAACCAATAATTGCGGAACGGACGGACATGCGCATGGACGGGGATGACCGGATAGGTGTTCAGCGCTGTCAACAAAGTAACGGATCTTGTATTCGACATCTCATCTATCAGACTCTCCAAACGTTCGTTAATATCTTCCACCGCCTCATCCTGGCTATCAGTCATCCACAATTTAAAGTAATTGGGAGCACGTTTCAACCCCTTTCTATCAGCATATTCACGACAGTCTACGGACAAAGCCTTCAGCTCTTCCGGAATACGTGTATAATCAGGATCGTGGATGATTACTTCCTTACGGAACAGATGGCGTACACTGCGAATGCCCACAACCTTCTTGAACCAATTTATATAGGCATCAGCATTCAATACCACTGAATCATTGTTGGATTTATATGTCAGGAATGCACCCAATGGGGCCAAGACAGCGGTACTGGTCCACATACCCATCCAGACAACCCACTGTCCGTCACGAGCCATCTTATACCCTGTATTGTTGATGATGTAATAGATAATAAAAATCAATACAGAAACCACCACCGGCATTCCCAAGCCTCCTTTACGGATAATTCCTCCGAGTGGCGCGCCAATAAAGAAGAAGATGAGACATGCCAGAGAAAGAGTCAGTTTCTCATGCCAGGAAGTCATGTGCCGCCGAAGGCTGCTTTCAGTCTGCGATATATTAAAGCTCTTAAAACTCCAGTCACTCCCCGCACTCTCTGCACGGCTGACGGCCGTGGATATAACCTTCTGTTTCTGCATCAGTGTAGCCACATTGTAGAGGCTGTCTACATTGTACTCACCTAAATAAGCCTTTTCAATCTTCAATGTATCCTCTTTAGACAAGCTGGCTGTCACCTTATAAGTTCCTGCCATAGCTTCTTTATAATAACCACGCCCCACACTGTCATTCTGCAATTTCATGGAGTCAATGTCCGCCTGCAGCATTTTCATATCCTTACTGTTGGACTGATTACTCATGATACCTGCATCCACCATATTGAAATCCGAATTGAACTCAATGATTGCATGCTTTTCGCGGAATGTCTCACGCCGGTAAGGCACATTCCTTTGGTTCATGTTCTGCGATTTCAAATTCTCAAACTGCTCACCACTGTATAAATGCAAATATAAATGCTGTTTGTCAGCCGTCATCTCCAGACGTCCCGAATCAGACTTGATAATTTGAGCATTCTCAAAACCTTTCTCAAAATTATATATCAGTACGTCATACAGCATACCAGTTTTGCGGTTCTTATGCTTCACATACAGATTATAACCATCTATTTCATCGTAGAACACACCTTCAGGAATATCCACTTCGGGAGATTTCTGCTTCATGGAAATAAGCAAAGTCCATAATTTTGTTTGGGCTTTTGGTCCTATGACATTTTGGAAATAGAAAGAGACACAACAGATGAAACAAATAAAGATAATCAGGGGCCGCATGATTTTCAATAAAGAAATACCGGCTGCCTTCATGGCAAGTAATTCAAAACGTTCTCCGAAATTTCCAAAGGTGATAAGGGCAGCCAGCAGAATAGCCAGCGGCAACGACGCAGGTACCAACGAAAGCGCAGAATAAAAGAAAAACTGTGCAAGGACAGTCATCTCCAATCCTTTTCCTACCATTTCGTCCACATACCTCCATAAAAACTGCATCATAAAGATGAAGAGGCAGATGAAGAAAGTACCCATAAAGAGCATGCAAAAGCTCTTCAAAACAAATATATCTAACTTTTTTATGCGCAGCATTTTACTCGTTTCATGCAATGAGAGCACAAAAGTAGTACAAAAAAGGGAGTACGGGAAATTTTTAATCTAAAGTTAACTAAAAACCACAAGTTCTTCGCAAAGTATCCACTTGCGATTCCCATAATTCACGCGAATCACCCACCTCGTCTATATCGGCAAAGTCTGTTATCTCCAATACGAAATCATTGGTCAACTCATTGTTTGTCATCTTCAGTTCAAAGTATTCTCGCTCGTTCTCATCGTCCAGCCAGCGGAAGCGGATGAATGAATACGCTCGCACGGCAATAATCTCGGCATCACGTTTTTCTGTTTTTCCCCAAAAAAAGGTTACTGTTTTATCGTCTGACTGAACCCTATCAGCAAACCAGCCCTCCAAACCAGTAGGGGTACTTATCGCTGCCCAAAGAATACTTTTAGAAGTCGCATTCAAGAGATATTCCAAATGTATTTTCTTTCTTTCCATAGTCTATTCTGCTTTTTATTGCGCCAGCCAAGATAAATACTTTTTTCTAATTACAGAAAATAAATCATCAAATTTATTTATATCTCCCTTTCCATACACCCCTAATTCATTGATAATGTTATACAAATACGTTTAATAAAAAGTACTGCAAACCACTTCAGCACCCTATCAGCAAAAGAAAAAGCAGAAAATATCCATAAAAGTTTTGGCAATTTAAATAAAAGCTATATCTTTGCACCCGCAATCGAGAAATGATGGCGGGATAGCTCAGCTGGTTAGAGCGCATGATTCATAATCATGAGGTCACCGGTTCAATCCCGGTTCCCGCTACTAAGTCGAAAGGCTTGTAAATTAGGCAATTAGGAGGCTTCCACTCTTGGTTGTCTTTTTTATTTATAGAGGTATTTGCACAGATTTTGCACGGATTTTAATGTAAAACACTGATAATCAATGAAAACGTAAGATAATTCTACTTTAAAATCTCTTTCTTCTGTTTTCTTTTCATTGCTTGGTTTTTCTTAACGGTAATGTTCGAGATAAGACTTAAGATGTCCAATGATGAGGCTTGAATCACAATAAAATCATTCTCGAATGATGTTTCTTGCACGAAATCTTGCACAAATGAATATGAGAAAAGAGATAAGCTACACACCGGTAATTACCTCTTTTCATCGCGATAAAATTGAGTAAGAAGTACATATCTTACAATTTTCTTGTTTTCATGTAATATTACTATCGACAACCAGCTTTCAAGCAAAAGCACTTTCAAACAGATTAAGCGTATTCAAGTTATAAAGTTATACCTCATGAAAGAGCATCTCACCGTTAAGTGATTTGATAATCGACTTTCAAGCAAAAGCACTCTCAAAGCCAATTAAGCGTATTCAAATTATAAAATCATACCTCATGAAAGAGCATCTCACCATTAAGTGATTTGATAATCTATTTTCAAGCAAGAGCATTCTCAAGCCAATTAAGTACATTCAAGTTATAAAGTTATACCTCATGGAAGAACATCTCACCGTTAAGTGATTTGATAATCGACTTTCAAGCAAGAACACTCTCAAAGCCAATTAAGCGTATTCAAATTATAAAGTTATACCTCATGAAAGAGTATCTCACCGTTAAGTGATTTGATAATCGACTTTCAAGCAAGAACACTCTCAAGCCAATTAAGCGTATTCAAGTTATAAAGTTATACCTCATGAAAGAGCATCTCACCGTTAAGTGATTTGATAATCGACTTTCAAGCAAGAACACTCTCAAAGCCAATTAAGCGTATTCAAATTATAAAGTTATACCTCATGAAAGAGTATCTCACCGTTAAGTGATTTGATAATCGACTTTCAAGCAAGAGCATTCTCAAGCCAATTAAGCGTATTCAAATTATAAAGTTATACCTCATGAAAGAGTATCTCACCGTTAAGTGGTTTGATAATCGACTTTCAAGCAAGAACACTCTCAAGCCAATTAAGCGTATTCAAATTATAAAGTTATACCTCATGAAAGAGCATCTCACCGTTAAGTGGTTTGATAATCGACTTTCAAGCAAGAACACTCTCAAGCCAATTAAGCGTATTCAAATTATAAAGTTATACCTCATGAAAGAGCATCTCACCGTTAAGTGATTTGATAATCGACTTTCAAGCAAGAACACTCTCAAGCCAATTAAGTACATTCAAGTTATAAAGTTATACCTCATGAAAGAGCATCTCACCGTTAAGTGGTTTGATAATCTATTTTCAAGCAAGAGCATTCTCAAGCCAATTAAGTACATTCAAGTTATAAAGTTATACCTCATGAAAGAGTATCTCACCATTAAGCAATTTGATAATCTGCTTCTAAAAATATATAAAGACAAAGATTCAAGAGTATTTAAAGTACATCTTGAATCTTTGTATCTAAAAATAAACCGTTTAGAATGTTAAAAATATTTGCTCTTCATCATTTGATGGTAAAATACGAGTTATTTTATCATTGTGCATAAGTTTGAATCCATAGCGCCTTAGCATATTTTTCATTGTTACCATCTTTGATTTTTTTACACCTTTATCAGAATTACGTATCAGCCAATCAAGAATCTGGCATGAATATTTAAGAGATAAACCTTCCTCAACCATTAGCTGATAGAAAGAAGAACAAGATACCTCCTTAAATATTTTCGTAATAATAGGAATATCGATGAAGCAAACAACATCTTCTAATGAATACGACTGATTTGTGGATAACTTAGATTTTCTTATCTCCTTTTTCTTCATATCTTCTATTATCCACTCATATAATATATTCATAAACTTTCGATACATAGATTCCGTACCAAACGCAAACTTACTTTCATCAAAATTTTCCTCATCCCAATCATCACCGTAATAGTCAATACAATCATCTGAATTTAAATCTATTACAGTATCCTCCAATCCTTCCGCAAGATTGATGTTTTGAATTTCATTTTCAACTTTAGACTTTTTTGGTTTTCTTGTTCGTTTCTTACTCATTACCCTTTCTTTTGCTTCTTCTTTAGTTGTAAGAGTGGTAAAATATGTAATTTTGTCCCAATATTCTCGTTCGTCCACGAATCTACTCAAAGCATTATGCCACCTGCGATTAAAATATTCATCCAGTATTCTAACTTTTTGTTTTTCCGAATAATATGCTCCATATTTACCTGTGATTTTCATAAATTCATGTAATTCTTCCATGTTCACTACGCCATTGATTAGAAATGTTTGGCGGGCTGTAATTAATGAATCTACATTTAATAGAGGATATTCTTCAGAAACTCCAATCATATAATCAATCTGCTTTAATTTTTCTTTATGCTCATAATTTGTATAATTCATTAATATATGATTTATCTCCTGACGTGCATTAATTATGCGGTCTGAATAATAGTGCTTTGACTCACGTCTCATTTTTGCTATCTCATAATCATTATAACTAATATTTCCAATACACCTGTTTTTAAACAGATAATCAAGTGCAACTCTGTCCATTCCTAAATCGATATTTCTACATAATCTTTGTATTGATTCCTTAATTTTTTTTCCTTCTCTGAATCCAAAATAAATTTCCGCACATTTAATATCTATTTCTAAAACATTATTCGTTATCTTATTTTTTATAGCAACAATATGCTTTATTTCTCGGAGACTGCATGGGCAACATACTCTTTGAGTTGTATTATAATAGTATTTATCAAACTCCCATTCTTTTTTTGCTTCATCCCATGTTGTGTATGCGCTATTTTTCAACACAGCATTCTTAAGAGCTATTGGAGGGTTTTCTTTTGTTTTTTTGAATTCACACATGATTTATTTTTTTTAGAGGAACGGAAATTTTATTAAAATCTCCGTTCCATTGATTAATGTTTAAAATTTTATTAGCGAGACAATATAACTATCATTTCTCTTTTTTCATCTACATCGATTTGGAGTCCACAATCATCAAGTATAGCCCAAAACAACAGTTCGTCAGGTATTGGATAATTGTGTTTCGAGCAATATTCTTTATATTCATTCCAGAAAGGTTCATACTTAAAGCTTTGTCCTTTGAATATCAAACATTTTTGATGTATCCAGAATTTAATAAATTGTTTTAATTCTTTGATTGTTGTCATTTTTTCTTTTTTTAATTGAGCCGATTTTGTAATATAATTAATTGTATCTCGTCCTGTTAAGTATCGACTCGTTTCACTTTTCATTCCGAGTTGTTCTTGCAGCCATTCTTCCTGTTCGTCAGGAAAGAAGTAATTCCGGTTTCCTGACTGATAAAAAAGTATCTTGCTTTCCGAAGTCATCTTATATAGTTCCGACTCGCTCACCAAAAATCCTTTTTTCTCCAAGTAAAGTTTGGCTTGTTTAATGGATAGATATTTGGGTATCTCTTCCGGCTTCTTGATTCTTTGCGTTAATAACTTTTTCATCATACTTTTTTCTTCCATTTGTTTAAAGGACTTTTAATTAATAATTGCAACTCATTTTCTTCATGTGATACAGTTTGAATTTTATCTTCACACCATTTGTCAAGTTCTTCTGGAATGAACAATAATGTATTACCACTTTTATGGAAAGGCATTCTTCCACAAGATGTAAGTTTATACAATTGGGACTTGCTCATTGGAAAACCTGTCTTTTTTAAATAGGCCAGTGCATTTTCCGTACTTAAATATTTGGGGGTTTCTTCCCTTTTTTCTATTCTGTTTACCAGAATGTTTTTTATCTCTGATATTTCCTGAATCAGATAATCTATCCGTTCCGGCAACGTGTCATAACTTGTTTTTTGATGTTCCATACCTTTTGTTTTTTGTTTCTGGTGCAAAAATACAAAGGTCCAAAAGCGGCATAAAAAGGCACGTTCAGGCACATTCAAGCACGTTTGTATCAGACTAATTATTAGTTTGTTACATATATTGCCGAAAAGAAATTATTGATTTTGGCACGTTCAGGCATGAAATATATTTGATTAGTTGGTTACGTTTTGTATTTTTGTCATAAACATCATGTAGTAATATGGCAAAGAAAAGAATACCGATAGACAAAGAGAGATTTGAAACTTTAAAAAACGAGTTAGTAAGAGTTTCTAATATAGATTTGAGTTCAGATAATGCATACTCTGACCTATGCGATTATATAAAGAAACAGAGCAATACAAATTTTCCTCTCCCAAAATATGAAGACGGAAGCGTTATCCAGCAATCTGAAACTATCAGCGTTGATACATTACGTCGTTATTGGGGAGATAAAGATGCAGACAAGGAAAGAAAGCCGGATGTTGGAAAATTATCTTTCATGGCTCGTGCTTTAGGATATAAGGATTGGGAAACATTCTGCCACGAATACAAACAGACCAATACGGACTTTGACATAGAGAAAGGATTCAATGGAATGGACTATTTCAAGTTTTCTTCGTTATGCAAAAATGAAATAATCTGTATCGGCTGGTATCCTCAAAAATATTGCAGATTGAAGTTTTTAGGAGAATATTCTTTTGAGGTCGTTGAATCTTATAGAATGGAAAGTAAGATTGGACGCAAGTTTGACACTTCCGGTTTCCGTCTCGCCCCAATATCAGACAAGGCTATTTTACCACAAGTCCTGATAGAGCCATTATATGAATATCAGGAAGACTTATGGAATGCCATAGAAAACTTTGATATAAAGAATTGTCCTACAGAAATCCTTTTATAAGAAAAGATAAAAGTGAACAAAGTGAGTAAAGTGAACTATATTTTTATAATAGAGCATATTCTTATTTTATAGACCATATAACGATATAAAACCTTATACTTTTTATAAAATATAGTTCACTTTACTCACTTTATTCACCATGTAATAATTTTCTACTTTTATTTATTCTTTCATATTCGAGATATGCTCGTGCTTCTTTATACCGAGTATTAGAGGCAGGAGAAAAGCACGATACAGGAGACGAAAACAGCCTTATTTTTGGTATGGGAAAATAATAATCTTACGTCTATTTGGAAGCGAAAAGGATATGCAGAAAATCGTTTATTCTTGTGAAAAAACTATTGCGTTTCGTGAGTTTCATATCGCCTTCTCCTAAAAGCAGCCACCTTGCATTTATAGACGGAAAGGCAATCAGTATCTTTTGCACAATCCAGACTGTAGGAAGTTCTTTTCTGAATAAAATGTTCATCAATATAGTAAAAGACAATCCCGTTCTTTGACAAAAATCAGGAACAGAAGGAGATTCTTTTTCGGCAACCTGTTTGATTCTGGCTTGTATGCCACCATTCAGAACATCCCAAAAGGACAAAGGCAAATTGATGTTCTTTATATGAACCGCTTCTTTGAATAACGGTGCAATCTCAAATGGCGAATGTTTGGATATTCCGCATCCTATCTCTGTAACTAAAAAAGTATATTCCGAATGTTGTTCTGCATATAGTAGAAAATCATCAATATGTTTTTTAAGATTCTCAATGTGTTTGGAAGGCATCGCATAGGTCTGTCCCTGTATTCCCGCAGCCTGTCCCATAATAGCACCGAATTTCATCGCTGTTGCTGCGGCATTTCCATTATGTACACCGTTTGAGTTTGAACCGAACACAAATATTTCATTTTCTTTCAGCTCCGTAATGTTGGATGGAGTAATTCTTTCGTTCATGTTTTAAAGTTTTTGGGTATAAAAAATCCTCTTACTACATAAGCAATAAGAGGATTCTATAAGTGTATTACTCTCGATTATTATCAGTTCAACGAAATAAGATTAATAATTTTATTTCCGTTGTCGGCAACATTATCGATTACCACTTCATCTGACTCTGTGATGATTCCTACAACATTTGCACCATCCATATATCTAATACCACTAAATGTTATATTGGAACTTTCTGGACTTGCAAAAAGGGTTTGTATTTCATAGTCATTTATTCTGAACTCTGACTCTTGATAATCCGCCATGCTCATTTTATAAAAGCGAGTATTATTTTGTATATACCATGCTCTATTCGTTTGGAAATGCCCCTCAACTCCTTCATGCCAATTAAAACTATTTGGAAGTTCTACTGATTGATATGTTGTTCCATCAAATTCATAGTACCGACCATAATTGGTTTGTAATAGAACAGTATTTCGGGCGTAATTATATATAATACCCCAAATATCGATATCAGGATATTCATCGTCACCCTCTATCTTACAGATTTCTGTTTCTTTCAATTCATTATTACCAACCATTTCCCATTTGATAATCTTTTTATCTTGATATGAATATAGTTCATTGTTTATAACAAAAGGAATATCAGTAATAGGATATATTCTACCACCCGGACATTTTACCTTATAGTTTTTATTATCGCCATAATTATTCCAATATATAATGAATCCATCTCCAGTAACATCAAAATTCGTGAAATTTTGTCCATCAGCTAACATTGGTTGTAGTGTAAATTTAGAAACATCAAGCTTATAAATCTGATGATTATTCGTTGCAATATAAATGTTTCCTTGATTGTCCAATACTGTTTGCAACTCTATCCCCTCACCCAAATATACATCTATTTCCTTGGGCCATCGATATATCTTTTCTGTTTGGACATCAACAATGGAGAGGTATTCTGTACTACCCCAAGCTACACTTATACCTAAACCATCAGGTTCAGGTTTATAGAACAAATCGATAATATCTTGTGCGATAGGATTTACAAGAAGAACTTTATCGCTCAATTTCAAAACTTTATGAATACCAATATTATGGTCTTGACCGTCTTCTCCCTTGATTGATAACTTTACCTCATTACCTGATAAGTCAAGTTTGTAATAAGAGTCGTCCCCTGTTGCTCTTGTTGCGGATGATTTCTGATAAATCATCTTGGCGTCACTCACATTCAAATTCGTAAGGTATTTATAACCTTCTTCATAATTGATATTGCCACTACCGGAACCACCGTCATCACTACATGCAGTAAATAAAGCTACCGCACCTAACATTAATAAAAATTTCTTCATAATTACCAGTATTTATTCCATTCTTCCCGCCCACACAGAAGAAGTTTATAAAATGCGAAAGCGTGAGGGCTGCTAACTTATTTTACGGAATAGGCTCTGGTAAAACCCTTGAACTAAAACAAGCAACAGTCTCCCCACGCCATATATGGATATGACGCGAGAGATGCTAACTTATTCCCGTTCGTTAATAGTTTACCAGACTTTATTCCGGAGAATCAGTTAAACACTTTCGTGTACCTTAAATTTCTAATATGTCCGCCATGTTGCCATGACGATGCAAAATTAGAAAAAATAAGGCACATCACAAAGTTACATCTCATAAAGAGACTGTTGCAGGTTACAAAATTAGATATTCTTATTCATTCAGCATTTCATCAATGGCGAATTCGTGAAGTTCATGCTCCAGCTCCATTTCTTTAAGCCGTTCTTCTTTCTTCTGAAAATAATCATCGCCCAAACCTTTTTCTTCGAGTGCCTTGTCGAATTTATCAAGTATTTCATCTGAAACACATTCTTCATCGTCATTATCGATTGACTCGTCCAATACAGCAAGCATATCCTCCATTGTGTATTTCTGTTCTTGTGAAGAAGTATCTTCCGTTAATGAAAACTCTGTATCATCCTCACAATCAATATCCGGCCCTAACATATCTATAAGCTCATCGATTGTATAATCTTTGTCTTTAAAAGAATCTTTTGTGCCTTCTTCTTTGACAACCGGCTCTTGAACACCGGTTTCCTGTATGCTTTCTTTTTGAGCAGACATTTTAGTCTTTGGTGCTTTCTTTGAAGATTTCTTTTTAGTCTCTACAACTTCGGCAGTCACCGGTTGTTCTTCTTCTACTTTTTTCTTTCGTGCCATAACTTTATTTATTTTTGAATTTAGTAATACTCCGAATACATGAATCATCGGACATTACATATATCCTCTTTTTTGTCGGAATATAAAAGAAAAAGGTATTTTAACTATATTCTTAACCTGAATTAAGCTCTCGCACCGGTGATTTTGCATAAAGAAAGCCCGATTCCCCACAAAGCAAGAGAATCGGGCAGAATATCGAAGCTGCCCCAATATAGCCTATATACAAGCCTTAAAAGCTCAATAAACTCGCATTTCTGGCTCTATTTTCAGACTCCAAATCGGCAAGATATATCTCGGTAGTGGTTACGCTTGTATGACCCAACATAGGTGATATTATAGACACCGGAACACCCTCGTTTCTCAATACGGTAGCATAAGTATGGCGTGCCATGTAAGTAATATTTAGAAATGCAATAAAAAAACAGAATGACGAGAATTAAACGTAAAACGTTTATAATTAAGCATTTTGCAAGAATTGCAGAACAGACATACCTGCAAAAGAAAACAAAATATTGCGACGTTTCAGTTACCAGACTGTTAGCCGCCTGTTTCGGAAACAACGGCAGGTAACCGAATTTTTACCGATAGGAACAAAGCGGATTTGTATTCACTGTTTATCAATGTTTTGCATGCCAAAGGACGCTTTTCAAAGGAGTATTTTTACAACCTAAAAAAGAGCGTTATGAAAGTGGAAAAATTCAAGGTGCTGCTCTACCTGAAAAAGAGCGAGCCGGACAAGACCGGCAAGGCCCCGATCATGGGACGGATCACCCTCAACCGCACGATGGTGCAGTTCAGCTGCAAGCTCTCCTGTACCCCCGGGCTATGGAACGCGCGTGAGAGCCGATTGAATGGCAAGAGCCGGGAAGCGGTGGAGACCAATGAAAAGATAGAGAGGCTGCTGCTTGCCGTACACTCGGCCTTCAATTCCCTCATGGAAAGGAAAAAGGATTTCGATGCCGCCGCGGTCAGGGACATGTTCCAGGGTAACGCGGGCATGCAGATGACCCTGCTCAAACTTCTCGACCGGCACAACGAGGAGATGAAGACCCGTGTCGGCGTGGACCGTGCGCCGACGACAATGTCGACCTACGTGTACACCCGGCGCACTCTTGCCGAATTCATCAAAACGGAATTCAAGGTCTCGGACCTCGCCTTCGGACAGCTCAACGAGCAGTTCATCCGTGACTATCAGGATTTCTGCCTGGAAAAGAAGAGACTGGCGATGGAGACGGTGCGCCATTACCTGTCCATCCTGAAAAAGATCTGCCGCATCGCCTACAAGGAGGGGCACTCGGAGAAATACCATTTCTGCCACTTCAAGCTGCCCAAGCAGAAGGAGACAACACCGAAAGCACTCAGCCGTGAGAATTTCGAGAAGCTGCGTGATCTGGAGATACCGGAAAAACGCAGGTCACATGTCATCACCCGGGACCTCTTCCTTTTCGCCTGTTACACCGGCACCGCCTATGCTGATGCGGTAAGCATCACCCGGGAGAACCTCTTCCGGGATGACGAGGGCAGCCTCTGGCTGAAATACCGGCGAAAGAAGACTGACTACCTCGGACGCGTCAAGCTGCTGCCGGAAGCACTCGCGTTGATCGAGAAGTACCGTGACGATACCCGCACTACCCTCTTCCCGCCGCAGGACTACCACACGCTCAGGGCAAACATGAAATCCCTGCGCCTGATGGCGGGGCTGAGCCAGGACCTTGTCTACCACATGGGAAGGCATTCTTTCGCCTCATTGGTCACGCTCGAGGAAGGGGTGCCGATCGAGACCATCAGCAAGATGCTGGGACACTCCAACATAAAGACCACCCAGATATACGCGCGTGTAACCCCGAAGCGACTGTTCGAGGACATGGACAGGTTCGTCGAGGCAACCCGCGATTTGAAACTTATTCTTTAATCCTTAAACAATTATTATCATGCGCAGTACATTCAAGCTTTTATTCTACATCAACCGTAACAAGGTAAAATCGGACGGCACGACCGCCGTCCTCTGCCGGATCAGCATCGACGGAAAGAAATCGGCTGTCACGACAGGCATCTATTGCAAACCCGGAGACTGGGACAGCAAGAAGTGTGAAATCAAAACAGCCAGGGAGAACAACCGCCTTGCCGCCTTCCGAAGCCGGCTGGAAGAGGCGTACGGGAACCTGCTGAGGAACCAGGGAGTGGTCACGGCCGAGCTGCTCAAGACCACCGTATCCGGTGCCAATTCCGTGCCGGAATACCTCCTGCAGGCCGGAGAGGTGGAACGCGAACGGCTTAGGGTCCGCTCCAAGGAGATCAATTCCACCTCCACCTACCGCCAGTCGAAGACCACGCAGCTTAACCTCAGGCAGTTCATCGAATCCCGTGGGATGAAGGACATCGCCTTTTCGGACATCACCGAAGAATTCGCCGAATCGTTCAAGGTCTTTCTCAAGAAGGAGCTGGGACACAGGAACGGACACGTGAACCACTGCCTGTGCTGGCTCAACCGGCTCATCTACATCGCCGTGGACCGGGAAGTATTGCGTGCCAACCCGATAGAGGACGTGGCATACGAGAGGAAAGAAGCACCTAAACTAAGGCATATCAGCCGCAGTGAACTGAAGCGGATGATGGAAACCCCGCTGCCCGACCCGATGATGGAGCTGGCGCGCAGGACGTTCATCTTCTCCTCGCTGACCGGTCTGGCTTACGCGGATACGAGGGCTCTCCATCCCCGTCACATCGGAACGACCTCGGAAGGAAGAAGGTATATCCGCATCCGCCGCGCCAAAACGGACGTGGAGGCGTTCATCCCGCTGCATCCCATAGCCGGACAGATACTGGATCTTTACAACACCACGGATGACGACAGGCCGGTATTCCCGCTGCCGGTCCGCGATGTCCTCTGGTACGAGGTACATGGAATGGGCGTGGCATTAGGCATGAAAGAGAACCTGTCCTACCACATGGCCCGGCATTCGTTCGGGACCCTGACACTGACCGCGGGCATTCCGATAGAGAGCATCGCCAGGATAATGGGCCATACGAATATCGACAGCACGCAGGTCTACGCCCAGGTCACCGACCGGAAGATATCCTCGGACATGGACCGGCTGATGGAAAGAAGAAAGCCTGCGGCCGGCAAGGAAGCCGCAGGCTAAATAAAAAAATGCCGCCGGAATTGTATTTACGATTCCGGCGGCAATCCTTAAACTTGAATACGATATTATACCAATGCTGCGTGATAGTTCTCCTCCAACAGCTTCTCGATGTCCGACTGCCTGTACAGGATCTTCCCGCCAAGCTGGATATAGGGAATCCGCCCTTGGTCCCTGTAATCCTGCAGGCACCTGCGGCTGATCCTCAACGTTCCGGAAAGCTCTCTGTCAGTCAGGAACCGTTCCCCGTTGAAGGGAGGACGGTTGTCACGGGCAAGATGCTCCACTTTTTTCTCCATGTTGTCCAGCAGGGCAAAGAACCTGCGGACACGTTCGTTCTCCTTGTCGATAATGCCTTCCATCTCTTCCGCTCTTTAAAGGTTTCCGTTCTTCCTTCCTTCTCTCATTGCCTTCTCCTTGCGTCTGATGCCGACGTAGGCCATCAGCTTCTCCACATCCTCTGGCTTGTAATAGAACTTGCGCTGGAGGCGGGTGAACGCCAGCCGTCCGGTATCGCGGAGTGTCTGCAGGGTACGTGGCGAGATGTCAAGGCGCAGGCAGACATCCTGGCCGTCCAGTCACTCTCCGGGTTCCTTACAGCGGTTTCTCTCATACAGTCTGTCCACATGTGCGGACAGGTTCTCGGCGCGTGCCAGCATCCTCTCAAGGACACCGGCCTCGATGTAGCATATTTCCATATTTTTCAACTTGTTTAAATGTCAGTGCGAATATAAGGGAAGAAACCATGAGAGGCAAGCGCGACCGGTACACTGGCAGGAATAGTCATGGATAGTCGGTTTTTGTCATATGGCGCGGGAAAAATACTCCGTAGCCGGTCGGTTTTCACGACCCCCTTTGGAAAACCTGAAGGACGGGTGCGTCACGGCGATGAAAAAAGAAAAATCCCCACCGGAAGTGAAGCGACCCCAAACCGGCAGGGAGTGTAATAATAAAGGAACGGACTGTTCAGCCCTTGATGTAACCGTACTTTTTCAGGTCGTCCATGAAATGCTCCGGCGTGTCGGTCCTCACCGTCACCCCGTGCAGTTCCCTGTACCGCCCGGAGAAATTCACCATGTACTCCCCGTCGGTGCACCCGCTGTCAAACCAGCTGCCCTCACGCAGGACGCGTACAAACTCGGAAGGGCCGGAGGCGGCAATCCTGCCGCCATCCGCCAAAATACCTGATCTCGTTTTTTTTATTATCGGTATTTCAAATGTCTCAAAAGCCTCTTTGACAGGTTACCATCCAGGATGATCGCCTGAATTCGCATGTACCGGATTTTCTATTTACCAGATTTCATAATGGTTCCTGCCATCCGTTTTTTCTCTGCGGCTGTCGCTTTTTTCCTCGTGGCATCATGGTCTGTTACCGGATAGGAAAAGCCATCTCCATCACAACCATGAATTATAGTGTAGCCATATTTGTATATAGCCGTATGATACGCTATCCGGATAATGCTATCACAGAATTGCGATATAGCCGGATATCAAAATAGGGATAGCCGGGAGCGAAGGGAGCACGCATCCTTCCGGATATAGATATCTCAAAATCTCCATTTGCAGAAGTGTATAAATATCAATCCATTAATGGAGACGATGAAGAAAAACAATAAGGCGTATACGGCTACCTGTTATTCTCCATTTACAGATGTGTAGAAGTTTCAATCCATTAATGGAGACGATGAAAAAACAATAAGGCGTATACGGCTACCTGTTATTCTCCATTTGCAGAAGTGTAGAAGTAGCAATCCGTTAATGGAGACGATGAAGAAAAACAATAAGGCGTATACGGCTACCTGTTATTCTCCATTTGCAGAAGTGTAGAAGTAGCAATCCATTAATGGACAATAGGGCATGTAAAGGGCAGATTTTCCGTATATTCGCCTCCTTATCCCCGAATTATGGGCGTAAGTCACATGGTCATGGAGATATATCTATCCTTTAATGGGGAGAACAGCCGGCAAATATCTGATGGAAAAGCCCCACAAACCACAGGAAAATAGCCACACAATGGTCTGATACACAATAATTATTGGAGAAACATGGTCCGCTCCTGCGGACAGCAAGTTGTGTTTTCGTTAAACGAAAATCGTACGGTTTAACGGCAACCTGCCGCCAAACCGTCCCTACCCCCTGATGCTCCGGAGTCGTGGGGGATAAGCTACCGGCATGTTCCATGTCCCTTTGGCATGGGATCCTGCGGATGAATCCGGGCACAGAAAGGCGATTTTCGCATAATTTTTCACAAGGTAGTTCCAGAAAAAACTGGTAGCAAGACTTTGCTGGAAGGACTAAACAAGAAGGTGAAAGGAGTGATGTACACCCGCAATGCCCTTGTCCTTTTTCGACTGGGATGCATAAAGGAAGCGAAATATTTTATAAGTGGTTTCTTTCCACCAACCCTTCTGGTTGGTGGAAGCAGATTACCATTCAGTAGATACCAGTTCTGAAAGATGTAAACAACTTGTTTCTTAGATAGCCTTATAAATATGCTACTACTTATTACAGTTCATTTGGAAATGTTATTCTCACTTTTATTCCTCCGCTTTTTCACTTGCTCCACTGCTTCAGATATGATTCCCTTGTTTTCAAAACGCTGCGTGTAATTGGTATAATCCGGATGAATACGTTCGTAAGTTGGGTCAGTGAATAAAGGACTCGTAATAATGTGGTCCGCAGTCGAACGGTTACAGCAGAAAACAATATTTTCAACTCCAGCCAGTCTGGTCAATGCTTTCACATCCGTATCGTGCGGCTGTAGTGTCATCGGATCTGTAAAAAAGAACAGATAGTCTATTTCTCCTTCTACGATCCGCGAACCAATTTGCTGGTCACCTCCTAAAGGACCAGATTTCAGGATTGTGATATCCCATTTGATTTCAGGATGTTTTTCTTCAAGGGCTTTTTTAATTAGTGTACCGGTTGTACCCGTACAATAGAATTTATGTCCTATCAGACGTTCCGAGTTCCAGAGAACCCACTCTATCATGTCTTTTTTCATTGCATCGTGTGCAACAAGCCCAATTCTTCGAACAATTGTTTTCATAAAGCTAAATTATTTTTATATGATAAATTATAATAACAAGAAAAAACTAATTCTATTGAAGGCCGGAGGATGACCGGATAAGTCTGAGCAATTCTTTGTTTGCCCGGCTATCCATGATGGTTTCCCGTTTTTCTTCAAAAAGATTGAGTGTTGTGGAGCATTCCCCACAGATGTCAATGCCCACTACCTGTTCTTTCTGAAGAATAACAGCCAGCAGTTTCTCCAATTCCCATAAGCTGAGAGAACCTTGATCCCAGTTTGTTGCTGCCGAAGCCGGATTCAAGACATCCTTGTCTATGGAAATGTAAACCGGCCCGTTGATATGTCCGGAAGAAAAGTCCTGCCAACCCTCTTCGTGCATGAGCGTAGTTTCACTGTAAAACCGGACTTGTCTTTCATATCCTTTCGGCACAGCCTGTATCAGTTTGTCTGAAGCACCTACGATAATTACTTTCTTGCAGTTGTTGTTATGGTCCAATATATCCTTTACCCAACTTCCGCAAGAAAGTATGTTGTCAAACAACGGTGGCTGCATATCGGGATGGTGGTCGAACACAATCAGCGAAAACGGAGTTTCGAGTTTGTCTGTCCAGAATTTAGTCAAATAATGATAATTGCCTGAATCGATGAAATGGACTCCCTCCGCCGGATAATCAGCAATCATCCGCTTCAAAGCCAAAGTACCATCCCTGTCACAGTAGCCCTCTGTACCATAAAGATGACGACAGTCCAGCCATATAAACTTATTGTTCCGGGCAAACGCCTCGTAGTCATACACTCCCGTGAAGTTCATGATGATGATCGGCCATGCTATCCGTTTATCTGTTTTTTGATTTTGCCCGCTCATACGTTGTTTTTGCATATCCTTTTACTGTTCATTAAAACCATCGTACATAACAGAAATCTTGCCGGTGAGGTAACAAAGCATTCTTGGGATACATACGGAAGGCCTGCTTGAAGCTTCCGGCGTTGAAAATGCCGGATGTCGCCTTAAAGGTATATAAATTCCCATTCTTGGAAACTGACGAAAGGGGAATTACCTCATATATGTGATCCTGACCGCCTTCATGCCTGATAATGACCGATTCTATTCCGATTGCGTCATCCAGGCCTTTCTCATCAACGACAACCGTCACCTCATATTCCTTTCCGGCTTCAACCGTGGCATTCAGCCCATTCCCAGCCTCTATGGATTTGATTTCTATGGCATCCCATCTGCTCCGGACGTTTGCTTTCCAGTCAGCCATCATTTTCGCCTTCGCAAAGTTGTCGGCTGCCAGAATATGGAAATGCTCTGACAGCTTGTTATAGAACCTGTCATAGTAGTCGTCCAACTGTCTTTTCATGGTAAAATGGGGAGCGATTTGTGCGATTGAGTTCTTGATATACTTGACCCAGTTTTCCGAATAGTTCTTCCCCCCATGCTCGTAATATAGTGGCAGGATGTCATGCTCCAACAAATAATAGATGGCTTCGGCATCCAGCTGGTTTTGGTACTGTTCATTCTGATAAGTACTTTTATCGGTCAGTGCCCATCCGGCATCCTTGCGGTATCCTTCATACCACCAACCGTCCAGCACGGAGAAATTAAGCACACCGTTCATCAATGCCTTCTCGCCCGACGTACCCGAAGCTTCTGCCAACCGCGTAGGGGTATTCATCCAGATATCCACACCCGAGATAAGATGGCGCGCCAGGTCCATGTCGTAATTCTCCAAGAATATGATTTTACCTAAAAATTCCGGGCGCCGGGATATTTCCACGATTTGCTTGATCAGTCCCTGCCCGGCACCGTCATTGGGATGGGCTTTGCCTGCAAAGATGAACTGTACCGGATATTTCGGATTATTCACGATCCTAGCAAGTCGGTCTATATCCGTGAACAGAAGATGAGCCCTCTTATATGTAGCAAAACGGCGTCCGAAACCTATTAGAAGGGCATCGGGATTGAATCTCTCAAAAATGGAAACGCTCAATGCCGGATCAACCTGACTCCTGAGCCAGTCCTTGCTGCATTTGCTTTTGATATAGTCCAGCAATTTTGCTTTCTGTTTTAACCGGGTATTCCATATCTCTTCATCTGGGATGCCATAGACAGCCTCCCAGATTTTCTGATTGGACTGGTCACAGAAAAAGTTCTCATCAAAATTGTCCTTGAAAAGCTTTTTCCATTCTGCCGCACACCAGGTAGGCAGATGTACCCCGTTGGTTACATAACCCACATGGTTCTCTTCCGGGAAGTATCCCTTCCAGATCGGCGCAAACATTTGCTGGGATACCGATTTATGTAACTTGCTGACGCCGTTTACCTCCTGGCAGGTCTTGCAGGCGAAGACAGACATGCAGAAACGTTCCTCCTTGTCTCCCGGATTGTGACGCCCGAGATCCATCAGGTTATCCCAGGTTATACCCAACTTGCCAGGATATCCCTTCATATATTTATTGAAAAGCCCTTCGTCAAAATAATCATGACCAGCGGGTACGGGAGTATGTACGGTATAAAGTGAGGAAGCACGTACCAGCTCCATGGCCTGCCCAAAATTCAAGCCGCCATTTATGTAATCACAAAGCCGCTGGATATTGATCAATGCGGCATGCCCCTCATTACAGTGATATACATCCTTCGTTATACCCAAAGCTTTCAGCGTCATCATCCCGCCTATGCCAAGCAGAATTTCCTGTTTTAGCCGATTCTCCCAGTCACCTCCATACAGATGGTGAGTGATAGGGCGGTCAAACTCGCTGTTGAGTTCATTGTCCGTATCCAGCAGATAAAGGGGGATACGCCCCACACTGGCTTTCCAAACATTGGCATGTACCACAAAACTGTCGGCATAGGGGACGTGGATTACCAGTTGTTTCCCATCCGGTTGCATTACCTTTTCAATCGGGAGCTGCCCGAAATTCTGCGCTTTATAATTGACTGTCTGCTGGCCGTCCATGGAAAGCGACTGGTCAAAATAACCGTAACGGTACAAAAGTCCTATGGCACAAAGGTCCACATTGCTGTCCGACGCCTCTTTCAGGTAATCCCCCGCCAACATTCCCAAACCACCGGAATATATCTTAAGAACTTCATCCAAGCCGTATTCCATGCTGAAATAAGCTATTGACGGGCGCTGGTGGTCCGGTTCCACATCGATGTATTTTTTGAAGGCGGAATAGACGGCATCCATTTTATAGACAAAGTTCTCATCATGTGCCAGCGCTACCAGCTTTTCATAATTTATCCGCTCCAGAAACAATACCGGATTCTGTTCCACCTCTTTCCAAAGTCCCGGGTCCAAATCACAATACAGTTTCTTTACGTCATCATTCCATGTCCACCAGAGATTATGTGCGATTTCTGCAAGCTTCCGCAGTTCTGCAGGAAGATGTGAACCTACTGTAATCTCCCTCCATTGAGGGGTATTTACATTATAACTTGAATATTCCATGACATTTTATATTAAATTAAATAAGTTCTAATCTTTATTCAATCCTTTTATTATTTTTCGTTTACCGACAATCCATACCGTATCATTCTCCTTGAAAATTGTATCAGGGTCTGGATTCATAATATTCACGGTACTTCTCTCTATTCCGATAATGATGCTATCCGATATGTCTGCCTCCCGGATCGTCTTTCCGATCAATGGTGAACCTCCTTCGACAGGAAATTGCCCTATTTCCATCTCATCCTGCGAGGATGTTCCGTTCCCGTTCCTTTCTACCTTCTTTTGCTCCATGGATGTCCGGAAGCTTTCCAACTGCCGGTCCGTACCTACGACCGTAACCTTGTCATATGGATAGAGATGCTCTTCCCCTTGTGGTATATCCAGGCGTTTTTCTCCACGGGTGATTGAAATCACATTTATCTGAAACAAGGTGCGCAGGCTGCTTTCTTTTAATGTTCTGCCCACATATATGGAATCAGGGGATACTGTGAAATCCGCCAAATGTAATTCCTTGAACGGGATATTGCTGCCAAGGGTGGAGCCTGTATCACTTTCTGTAGAAAGTCCATTCCCATCCGTCCCTTGAAAGTTTGCCATAAATTGTCTCTCTATAGTCAGCGACCGTTTCTTGATCCGCTTGGAGAAATAAATGACGGCAATGATAAGGGAAGAAACTACCAGCCCGGCTCCCAAGGCAACATTGAAAAGATGGGTAATGATACTCATCATGATAATCGTGCAAATCAGTATTTTGACAAGTACGATTGATACCAAAGGCCCTCTGTTGAACTTGTTGTCCGTCCAGAGTTTACGGAACTCGGCTGAATTGTTCTTTTTCATGATGATGGCCCATAGAAACGGGGATATGACAAGAAAGATGATGATGAAGCCCAACAAGTTCCCTTCCATTCCCGGCAGACTTTTCCTAATCAAAGGATGCACATAGGAAAAATATAAAGTGATGAAAAAAACGCATACGACCAGATAGAGTGTGACAGACACCAGCATAGACCGGATCAGTTTATGCCAAGTGCCCTGGTGTTTTACAGTCATTGCCCCGGACGTATAGTGTACGAGATAATCTTTCAGGAATCCAGGCATGTGGATGTCTATAAACCGGTATGCCGGTTCCGAAAGCCGTATCATATAGGGGGTAAGAAAAGTCGTTATGACAGATACGGCCACTATGACCGGATAGAGATACTTGTCCGTGACATTCAGACTGACGCCTAAAGATGCGATGATGAATGCGAACTCACCGACCTGTGTCAGTGAAAAGCCGGACTGTATGGCAATTTTCAACGGCTGGCCGGAAAGCAGGACACCAAAGCTCCCGAACAGGACCTGACCGGACAGTACCAGCAATGTCAGGATAAGAATAGGGACGGCATATTCCCACATCATGGCAGGATCGATCATCATTCCCACCGACACGAAAAATATGGAAGCGAACAGGTCTTTTACCGGCTGTACGATATGTGCGATTTTTTCCGCTTCAACGGTCTCTGCCAGCAGGGACCCCATGACAAAGGCTCCCAATGCGGCAGAAAATCCCGCTTTTGTCGCAATCATCACCATTCCCAGGCAAAGTCCCAGAGAGGTTATCAATAAAATCTCGTTGCTGGTGAAACGGCGTATCTTCTTCAGCAGGGTAGGTATCAGATAGATACCCAATGCCGACCAGAAAATCAGGAAAGCGGCCAGCTTCAATATACTTTCCAGCATCTCCTTCCCTTCAAAATGTTTGCCTACCGCCAACGTGGAAAGAATAACCATCATCACTACCGCCACCAGATCTTCGATGACAAGAATCCCCAAGACAATGCCGGTGAATTTCTGTTGGAGAAGTCCCATGTCATTGAAGGCCTTGAATACGATGGCCGTGGACGACATGGACAACATTCCACCCAGAAAAATACTGCTCATGTGGGAGAACCCCATTGCATTCCCCGCTGTATAGCCTATGAACATCATGCCACATACAATAGTGACAGTGGCAACGATAGCCGTAATGCCCACATTTATCAATTTCTTGAACGAAAAGTCCAGTCCCATCGCGAACAGCAGAAAAATGACACCGATGTCCGCCCATATTTTGATATTGGCAGGATCGGAAACAGTCGGGACCAGGGAAACGGAAGGACCCGCCATAATACCGGCTACAATGTAGCCCAATATGACCGGTTGCTTCAGCCACTTGAAAATGACGGTTACAATACCGGCAATAATCAGAATTATGGCAAGATCCGATATTAAAGGAGCAACTTCTGACATATTAACGGTTATTTTAGATCGATAATTCGTTAAGGACCCGGATCAGGCTTTTGTCAATAGGCTTGTCCTTTTTGATTGCCTGGACAAAAGGAACATAAACAATCTCGTTGTTCCGTATGCCTATCATAACATTTCGCTGGCCTTCCATTAAGGCCTGGATTGCGGCTTCACCCAGCCGGCTTGCCAGTATGCGGTCATTGGCACTCGGAGCGCCACCCCGTTGCAGATGGCCCAGGATAGAAACCCTGACATCATATCCGGGATATTCCTTCTTTACCCGGTCGGCGTAATACATGGCACCTCCATTCTTGTTTTCAGGACTTTCGGTCACAATTACGATGCTGCTGTTTTTCGTCTTTCTGAATCCACGTCCGATGAATGTTTCCAACTGGTCCACGTCCGTCCGGTCTTCCGGAATGATGGCCGCTTCAGCACCGGAAGCTATTGCGCTGTTTTGTGCCAGGAAGCCCGCATCACGCCCCATCACCTCGACAAAGAAAATGCGGTCGTGCGAGGTGGCCGTATCCCGGATTTTGTCCACACACTCCACGATGGTGTTCAGGGCCGTATCATATCCTATGGTAAAATCGGTGCCGTACAGATCATTGTCAATGGTGCCGGGCAATCCTATGCACGTCACATCATACTCCTCCGCAAAGATCCGGGCTCCCGTCAGGGAACCGTCTCCACCGATAATTATCAATGCATTGATGTTCTCTTTCTGTATGATCTCATAAGCTTTCTTGCGTCCTTCGGGAGTGATGAAAGTCTCGGAGCGAGCTGTTTTCAGTATGGTACCTCCCCTCTGGATAATGCTGCTTACGTCTTCCGTAGTGAGTTCTTTCACTTCACCGGCAATCAGCCCCTCGTAACCTCTATAAATTCCTTTCACTTTAAATCCGTTAAAAATAGCGGCGCGGGTCACGGCACGGATAGCCGCGTTCATTCCGGAAGCGTCCCCTCCGGAAGTCAGAATTCCTATATATTCATCTTTTTTCATCTATCTCAGTTCTTGTTTTGTTTCATTCTGCCAATATAGCTTTCAGTTTTTTCCGGCAGTGAAAAATACGGCTCTTTATAGTTCCCAAACTCACGCCGGTTCTTTCCGCTATCTCACGGTATTTGAATCCTGACAGGTACATCTCAAAAGGTATGAAATGTGACTCCGGTACACTTTTGATGGCATTACGTATCTTTTCCAGGTCATAGTTCTTGTCCACCTCCTCTGTACGGGACTCGTCCATGATCCGCGAATAATATGCAGGATCGGAGGATATGTACAGGCGGGTATGACCGACCTCCGCCCGGTAACCGTTGATAAACGTGTTGCGCATGATGATAAACAGCCACCCTTTGAAATTCGTGTTCTTGTTGTAACTTTCTTTGTGAAGCATTGCCTTGAGCAGGGTATCCTGCAACAGGTCTTCCGCCTTCTCCCTGTTAGCTGTCAGTTTGTACGCAAAACGGAACAGTTCGTCCTGTACGCCAAGTAGTTCTTTTTCAAAATTGAATTCCTTCATCGGTTGTGCCGGTTCCCTGTTCCGGAAGTGTCTGTTAAAGGTCGGACGGCTTTTCCGAACAAGAAAAGCCTGTCCGACCTTACGACATTCCAGATCTGGAATTATTTAACCTCGATAGCCTTGAAAGTTTTTTGTTTTTCTTCCTCCTTCATTTTCGGGATTTCAATGGACAGAATCCCGTGTTCGACTTTTGCGGAGATCTTATCCTTCTCCACATTTTCAGGCAGCAGGATGGTCTGCTGGAACTTGGAATATGAGAATTCGCGGCGGAGATACTTCTTGTCTTTCTTCTCCTCCTTCTTCTCTTCTTTCTTTTCCATGCAGATTGTCAGGTTGTTGTTCTCGTCAACATTCACCTTGAAATCATCCTTTGTCATTCCGGGAGCCGCCATTTCAACCTTGTAGTCCTTGTCATTCTCAATGACATTGATGGCAGGAGCCGTAACTCCCGTTTTTGCCAGCCACTCATTCTCGAAGAAATCGTTAAAAATACTCGGCAACCAGTTTGAGTTTGTTTTTACAGGTACCATTTTTACCTCCTTTTTTAATTGTTAATAAATAAAATATTCAAAAAGACAATACAATCCAGTCTGATTGACTGACTTTTATCGTCTGATCATACCTTGTTCGGCTACAGCCTTTGTCCGTTTCCGTATCTCTTCCGGGTTTCCAAGGTAGTAGTCCTTGACAAGAACCAGTCTGTCGTCAAATTCAAAGACATAAGGAACCGCCGTAGGCAGGTTCAGGTTGGAAATATCCGTATCGGAAATCCCTTTGAGATGCTTGATGATTCCGCGCAGGCTGTTGCCATGGGCGACTACCAGCAGGCTGTCCTTATACATCAATGCGGGAAAGATGATGCATTCCCAGTAAGGCATGACACGCCCAATAGCATCTTTCAGGGATTCCGTACGGGGAAGTTCCCTATCTGGCACACCGGCATAGCGGATATCCATGCCCGGATTACGGGGATCATCTTTGCCTACCGGAGCGGGAGCCACGTCATAGCTTCTTCGCCAGATGTGTACTTGTTCTTCACCATATTGGACCGTCGTCTCACTCTTATTCAGTCCTTGAAGCATGCCGTAATGCTTCTCGTTCAGCCGCCAGGTCTTTTCAACCGGAATCCAGTCTTCATCCAGCCGGTCCAGGACACAGTTCAACGTTTTTACGGCACGTTTCAAGTAAGAAGTGTAAGCTGCCTCAAAAGAAAATCCGGCCTCCCGTAATGCATCGCCTGCCTTGCAGGCTTCTTCGACTCCTTTCTCGCTTAAATCCACGTCCGTCCATCCGGTAAAACGGTTTTCTTTGTTCCATAGGCTTTCGCCATGACGTAATAACACTATTCTTTTCATGGATACTTCTCCTTTATGCAATGGTTATTGAAGAATCCAGATATACGTCCTGAATGGTGTTCAGAAGTTGAACTCCGTCTTTCATCGGTTTCTGGAAAGCCTTACGACCGCTGATCAGCCCCATACCACCTGCACGCTTGTTTACTACTGCCGTTACGACGGCATCATGCAGGTCGGATTCCCCATGGGATTCCCCGCCCGAGTTGATCAATCCGACACGTCCCATATAGCCATTCGCCACCTGATAACGACAAAGGTCTATCGGATGGTCAGTGGTCAGTTCCGAATACATACGCTCGTTTGTCTTTCCGAATCCGATAGCCTTGAAACCGCCGTTATTGGATGGGAGCTTCTGCTTCACGATATCGGCTTTGATGGTAACCCCGATATGGTTGGCTTGTCCTGTTAAATCGGCAGCGGCATGATAGTCGGTTTCATCCTTTTTGAAGCTGCTGTTTCTCAAATAGCACCATAAAATAGTAGCCATTCCCAGTTCGTGGGCATATTCAAAAGCCTGTGACACTTCTACTATCTGGCGGCGGCTTTGTTCCGAACCGAAATAAATGGTAGCGCCGACAGCTACAGCACCCATGTTCCATGCCTCTTTTACCGTACCGAACATTACCTGGTCGTAGCTGTTCGGATAAGTCAACAGCTCGTTATGGTTCAACTTCACGATGAAAGGAATCTTATGGGCGTACTTACGTGCCACAGCTCCCAGAACTCCGAATGTGGATGCCACGGCGTTGCATCCTCCTTCAATGGCCAGCTTTATGATGTTTTCGGGATCGAAATAAAGCGGATTGGGGGCGAAAGACGCTCCTGCAGAATGTTCTATCCCCTGATCCACCGGCAGGATGGAGACATACCCGGTATTGGCCAAACGCCCGTGCCCGTACAGGGCTTGTAGGCTCTCCAAGGTGCGTATATTCCTGTCGGAATTCATCCATACCTTATCTATCATATCCGGTCCCGGAATATGGATAAGTTGTTTGTCTATCGTCTTACATGTATGGTTCAGGTAGTACTCAGCCTGTCCTCCCAATAAATCTACTATTTTCATCTTATTTATTTTTATTGATTATTCTGGTTTATGACTCCCGTTCACCCAGTTTTGCATCCATAAAAAGGATAGCACTGTCTCCGGCTTTCCTTAGCCGACTAACAATATTGAGTACATTCGCTTCTTCTTCTACCTGCTCACGAACAAATTGCCACAAGAAGTTCTGAGTGGCATTGTCTTTCTCTTCGGATGCTACCTGTACCAATTCATCAATCAGTTTGGAAACATGTTTTTCATGCTCCAAAGCATGTTCGAATACTTCAACAAGGTTACCCCAACCTTGTGGAACCACATCGACCTTGTCCACTTTCGGGGTTGCCTCACGCTTAATCATGTACTCAGCAATGGCATATGCATGCCCGATCTCTTCTGCAGATTGTTTCTGCATCCAGCGAGCCATTCCGGAAAAGCCCTCTCTTTCCAGATAAAAAGACATCGATAAATACAGGTTGGCAGACCATAATTCTGCTGTGATTTGCTCATTCAGGGCATTTTGCAATTTTTCAGTCATGACGAATCAAACTTTTAATGTTAATAATAAATCCAAATTATCTCTCTTCTTTAAGAACAAGCATGGGCTTGTTTCAAAATTTCAATTAATACCGGACGTATCCCGCTGATAAAACATTCCACGGCGATCACCATCAGAATAAGTCCCATCAGTCTCATCATTACATTGTTTCCCGTCTCTCCCAAGATTTTTAAAAGCTGGGTGGACGCGCACAGAATAAAGAATGAAAGAATGCAGACCAAAGCGATTACGCCAAGCAATACTATTTTGAAAGTATATTCCGAAGCATCTTCCATCAATGTTATTCCACTGGAAATCGCTCCCGGACCGCATAACATCGGAATGGCAAGAGGTGTGATGGTTATATCTTTGGAATATTCTTTTCGTTCAGTTTCATTCAGTTTCACATGGGTGAAATGTGCCTGCAACATATCATATCCGATTTTAAAGATGATGATACCTCCCACAATCCGGAATCCGTCTGTTGAGATGCCGAAAAAATGAAACAGGAACCTGCCCGATAATGTAAAAAGGACTAATATGATAAATGCAATGGTACATGCTTTCAAGGCGATACATCTGCGTTCTTTCGTATCCATTCCATCAGTCATTTGCAGGAATACCGGCATCACTCCAAGCGGGTCCATCAAGGTGAATAGCGAAGTGAAACACAATGTTATATATACAAATATATCCATGATGACATATATTTTATTGTCGATTATTATATCGCAAAAAACATACCAGATAGCATTCTGCAATATTAAATTTTGCAGAATATCAATCTTAAATCCATACCGTCAAAAATAAGGTAGTCTCCGTTCGTTTTCCTTGGCGAGGATACGTAATAATTCCATAAATACCGTACTTACATATATACGGTCTGCATACAGCCCGCTGATGAAAGAATGGAAGGACATATTCACATTCCGGCATAATATGAGAAATGTGTTTACCTGACATGATATGTACTGCTCGTGTTCAAGCAATTCATTCAGGGCATTCAATGGCGTTGTCCATTCATGTGTATCCCGTTTCATTTCATTGATTGCAACACATCCTCCATCATGGCATATCCGATTCATCATCTGATAAACCTTGTTCATATTGTCCTGTGCTTGGGAGTTTAGCCAGGAGCTAAGTATTGGAAGCCGTTCATCTTCAAAATAGACCTGCAATGACAGGTATAAACCGGTTGACCATATTTCTGTATTGATCAACTCATTCATGGCGTTTTCTATTCGTTTATCCATTATCACTCTGAATATTGAAAATCCATTACTAATATTATGTGTTATTCCCTGTATATAAAAATTCCATTCGATTGTGGGTAACCCATAAAACGGAATTCTTAAACGAGGCTTAAATAATAGGATACTTATCCGCATAGACAAATTGTCACAAAAAATAGTGCTATGGTGTCTTTTTGTCTTGTCTTCCTTGCAGAATATCCAATAAGATATCCAGTTCTCTTTCTATTCCTTCAATCTTATCGGAAATACAGTCCAAAGTATTATGGTGCAGACTAGCTTTACAGTCCTGCAACTCTCTTGATAGAGAAAGTACCTGCAACCAAAGTTCTTCCTCTGTGTGACAGGGGGAGTTACTATTATCTAGTACCATAGAAGGAGAAGGCAGAAAAGTGTCTTGGCATGTAATTTGTATGATTATGATAATGAACGGTATGTCACGAAAGAGACAGGATGGAAATGAAAGGATAGAATATTCCACAAAAGACAGTAACAAACGAAGGGGGGAAGTCGTTGGAGACAGTTGTCTCGCTTTTAAAACAAGTTGCTTTCATAATGTTTATAATAAGCCAACCCTGTTCCGTGGAGTTGTGTTTATATAAAGTCAAGCGTGGGAACTTTGGTATTACCGTTCAGAAGTATCCCCATACTCAACAATATATAATACACAAAGCCCCACGCCTATATATAACAAAAATCTATATAAATAGTACGTGGAGCGTCCAATGTATTATCCAATTGTTGTTTCGAAATTGGGGATTTCCTGAACTTGGATAATGCCTTAACGCTTTACTATAAATCTTCTATTTTTAAAAGACTAATACAAATGTAATAAAAGAAATGAATTCTTTCAAAGGAAATATCTCCTTTTTTAAGGGGTGGCTTAATTTTTCTTCATTAAAAGTCTTAGAATTACTGCCTGCCAAAGCCCGTCACAATTTTTTTGAAATCCTCAAGCTGTACATTAAGCTCTATATAGTACAAGCAGAAAAACAGACCATGATGCCGCAGGCAGTATAGGCCATAACCCACTCTTCCGTGAGTATCTTATCTATTTGACAATAATAAAAATGTAAAGGAGGATAATGGCATGGACAATATTCGTATCCCAATACATATAGGTTAACATATAAGGGAAAATGGTCACGGAGCCCACAAACCGTAGAATGAAAAAATATATTTCCATCGTGCACGGTTTATGCCTCTATCCGGATATTTGGCCGGTGCCGCAAAATGCACAATGCATACTCCATAAAAAACACCAGGGAGGAAAAATAAGTCATACTGAACAACGCCTGTCTGTAATGGGTCATGGATACAAATGGACTACAGATAATGGCTGCAATGGATATAACGATACAATCAAGCACAAAATAATGTACGAACGTGCCTATCAGTTGCATTTGGATGAAGCAGTACCACTTCATGCGATGTTTGGTTAGATTGAGTATGGATATAGGGGCTTAAAAATTAGACAGATACAAATTTACTAAAAAAGGAGAGGCTGTCTCAAAAGAGGTGTTTACAAACTTACTTTTGAAGATTTCATCCTTTCAAACTGCTTTTTCGTTGCCATAAGCCTCCTAAGAGGCTACTTTTGCAAGATTATATGCTATGGCTAGCAGGGCGAACTCAATTTCAACCTTCTTAAATCCACGAAGATGGAACCTCTTGAAGTGCTTGTTGTTCTTGAGGTTTCCAAATACGGCTTCCACATCCTGTGGTCGCTGACTGCGATATTTCAGACCTTCATCAGAGAGTAGCTTTTCACGTTCTCTTTCCTTGATTTTCCTCAGACGGTGATTTACCTGTACAATCCTTTCCGAGCGGCTTCTGTAGCACCGGCATCTTAACGGGCAGTCCTTATAGTTACGTGCCTTGTATCTTGATATGGTCTGCACAAAACCGTTGTTTGTTACCCGCCTTGCATCGGAGAGTCTTTCCATTCTCTGTCCCGTAGGACAATACATGCCGTCGGTTTCTTCGTTATGAAAATAATTGTACTTTATAAAGGTTTCAATGCCATGTCTGAAAGCATACAGATAGTTCTCTTCACTTCCGTATCCGGCATCACAGACAGACACGTCAGGGTATCTGCCGTAGAGGGAATGGAAATCATCCATATGCAGAGGATAGGTGGAGGTATCGCCCAACACTGATGGATGGTATAGTTCAGAATGAACTGTTTATTGGTACTGAACTGGGGATTGTATCCGGGTTTGAGTTGTCTGTTCTTCATATGGTCATCTTTCATGCGCATGAAAGTAGCATCATTGTCTGTCTTTGAGTAGCTGTTACGTCCGTCAAGTATCTTTCCCTGCGATTCATATTTCTTGAGCTGTTCAGGCCATGACTTCCTTACACGTCTTACCTTCGCTTTCATCTTCTTGTCAGCATCCACTCCATTCAGGGCATCATCTATCTGCCCGAGTGCCTTTTCCACTTTCTCCGGGGTGATATCCTGATAGGCAACCGGAGCGGAATCACGCAGTTCCTGCTTGGTGAGGGACTCGGCGTATTGCCATATCTCCTCAAGCTGTTCCGCGATTCTGGATATGCGGGTATGTATAGATTTGCCCCCCAGACGAACGTATAACGGTTGGCGTTCACCTCCATCTTCGTCCCGTCAGTACAGGCCACATCCAGACTTACAAAACCTTCCGCCACGAGAAACTTTACAATGGTTGCAAATATCGTCTTCAGCACATCCTTTAGCCGGCTGCTGCGGAAACGGTTGATGGTATTATGGTCAGGAGTTACATTGCCGGTAAGCCACATGAAGCGTATGTCATTACGACAGAACTCTTCTATGCGACGGCTGGAATAGATATTACGCAAATGCATAGACAAGAATCTGAAGCATCATGCGTGGGTGGTACGCAGAACAGCCTTTAGGGGAATACTTACGGTAAAGTGCTTCAAGGTTTATCTGTTCAATGATGCGGTGAACAACCCGGACCGGATCGTTCCGGGGAATAAAATCGCCTAAACATGGAGGTAAAAGCAGATTATCGTTGGATGTGTAACTTTTAAACATTATCTTTGGGATATCTTACTTGATGCCCTAAGATACAAAAAATTAGGGAGATGGGCAAGTTCTGGCTGAGCGAAGTTAGGGCTTACCCGATTTTTTGCAGACACAAAAAAGGCCATCCCAAAGTTTATTTGAGACAGCCTTGTTTATTTTATGTGCAAATGTAACTGTTATCCTAAATAACCATTCAGAATTATTTCAGCATTTCACCTTTTTCGTTGAAAAACACAACGCTTTCGGTTCCGACGGCATCAACCAAAGTTACTTTATAAGTCTTTACGCCATCTTCTGCCACTTCTACGGCTGCTTCCTTAATGGTGGATTCAGCATAGTCTTTCTTGATGGCGTCCTGAACTGCCTGCGGGAGTTCCTTTATATCAATCGGTTTAAACTCGTTCACCATTGCAACGATTTCAACATCTGATGCCATGTTGTTAGCGAATGCTACTGAACTACCTAATCCCATTACCAGTGCTACTGCAAACAATACCTTTTTCATAATGCTAATTATTAAATTGTTAAACATCTTATCGTCTTACGCTAAAGAATAGACAATCACCGTGCCAAATAAATGGATATTTATCATATTGCTGTAAAACAGACCCTTATGAATTATTCATATTGCATAATGCAAATGTCTGATGGGCATTTTTTCTACAATGATGTGGAATGCGATACACATGGCTACACATGGTCTAACGACTGTGAATAAGAGAGTTGAGACGTTAAAATCATGCAGACGGCATGCGAAAGGAGTCGTAACGAAAGTAATCTCTCCATTACGGCTCCTGGTTATTATCCTTCTACTGTTAAAAAGTAATATCCAATTTCACCATGAATGTTATCGAACGATAGCCGCACTCCTTGCTCAACAGGTTGTTCACCATAAACTGGAAAGCGACTCCCTTTGTCACTTTCACGCCGAAGTAATTGCGTATATGTTCGTAAAGGAGATAGCCCATTCGCTGGGATTTGAAAATACGGCGTTCTTCACCCAATTCTTTAAACGGTTCACCGGCTCTACTCCGCAGGAATATAGAAAACATTAATCTGCCAGATACCTTTTCATTCGCGGCGAGTACTCTGTCCGGTAGTTTCCGCAACTGTCCGTATAGATAATGAAATTGTCAATTTCCGGATGCTCTTTCTACAACTGACGGGCTTTGCGGCTCCCCAACGTCATAAAGGCCGTTGCATAGGCATCAGCAAGCATGCACTGATGGGCAATAATTGTAGCACTCAATATATCCTTTTGAACCGGATATCCTGTTATCGGATTGATGGCATGAGCGTATTTCCTTCCATCTTTCAGATAGAAATTACGGTAGTTGCCGGAAGTTGCGAGTCCCAGCCGTTCCGACAGTTGCACAATTTGTTCAAGCTCGGAGTTTGTTCCGGTACTGTCATCCTTCGGTCTGACAATGCCAATGCACCAATTCCACCCTTGCGGGTTCTTTCCTTTCGCTATCATTTCGCCGCCGATATCTATCATATAGTTCGATATGCCTTTGCGGTCGAACAAACACGCGATTATGTTACAGATAGTACCGCCGCCGAGCACCGAGAAATTGAGCAGGATGCGGGGATCGTCTTTCATCACACGGTTGCCCTGTAAACGCACTTTTCGGAAGCCTACAAAGTGGCGGATACTGTCTACGAGTTGCGGAGTGATGCTGTCAAACTTTGTAAAGCCAAATCCCCACAGGTTGATAAGCGGTGCACAAGTTACGTCAAATATCCCGCCTGTTTGTTCCGACGCTTGCATGGCTGTGCGGAAAGGATTGCATCAAGTTATATATCTTACGATGTTTTTTGTGCCAAGTGTATCTCTATGTAGAATACATTTCTAATTAGCTAAGCGATATATGAAACTAATCTTATCGAAAATTTTGTCCGTATCTTCTCCGACCTTTGGGTTAATCAGTTCAGCATATATCTGCATAGAAAAGATTGATTTTGTGTCCTAATACTTTTGTAAAGTTTCTTATGGCACGCCTTTTAATATACCCGAAACAACAAAGGTATAATGTCCGATATGAAAAAAACTGGATTTTTATTGAAGCGAATCAATTCTTTTATTATTTTTACCTTTCTTTCCATAACCAACGTGGTGCGCCGTTGCGCCCTGCAGCTGCTCATGTCGAAACAGAAAACACTGGACAAGCAGACGCTGAAGGAAGCCTTACAGAAAGAAACACAGAAAATGTGAAATTATTACGTGGACTCCGACGGACCGCCCTGCTTGTGTTACCGGCTGCCTTGCCCGGGATGAACCTTTGAGATGCAACCGCCAGACAAAGGGGAAGAGGAACACTTCCATACCCGTAACCCGGCAGGACAGTCTTATGCCAGGGACACAACTATAGAAAAAAGGACAGACCTGATAGTAAGATGCGTTTGGCAAAAAAGGAAATGATGAATATTAATAATAGAAAAAGACATTTGTTCCGCAAAGCATACGCGGATATGTACATAAAAGAAGAGAAATATCTTCAAAAGGAGGATTGTTTTCCAGCCCCCCATTACTGGTAGTTTTTAGGAGATAAAGCCTAAGGATATTTTGTTTTTCTCACTTGAAAACCTTATTTTTGCATAACAAAAACGTCCTTTGAATGTATGCAAGATGAAACAAGCCGCTGAATTTCGCTCGTTTCTAAATAGTTACCTATTAAATAAAAATAACAAGAGAACTATTTAATTTTCAGTTAGATAGCAAAAGCATTGTGTTTCGCAACGTATGTTGTTATCTTGCCTATATTTAATTTCTCACCGATAACCTTCATTCTGTCATTTATATGCTTGGTGAGATTCTTCTTTTTCTTCTCATGTTCCCAAGCATCATCACCGGCTTTCATAAAAGGAAATATATAAATACTCTTTCTCGGATTGTTCCCCCACTTTTCAATAATAGACTGCATTTCAGGAGTTATCGGTGCATAAATCCGTTTTGTGTCACGAGTACGGTCCTTTGTCTTTTCACGAATAAACGAAATTTCTCCGTTTTGAATGTCAGAGAATTTAAGGTTTATCAAATCTGCAACGTTGATACCGTTGCAGAAATAGATGAATAGCCATAAGTCACGATAAAACTCTGTGAACTTGTTACCGTCCGAATAATTGGCGATAGCTTTGAGTTGTTTCTTGTTGAGTGCTTTTTTCTTGCCTACACCTTCCTTTATCTGGTATTTGCCTCTCCCGAAAGGATAATCAGCCTCTCTAATCACTCCGGCAGATTTGGCAATATTCATGATAGCACGAATATTTCTCATGTTGATAGCCAAAGTTGTCTGACTTACTGTTTTCAGGCAGAATTTCTCAAAATCACGCAGCCACTCAACTGTAATATCCCTAATTGGTACATTATTCCTTTTATACCGCTTAATCAGTGAGAGCGTACTTTGATAAAAAGTCTTGGAACCGAACTTGTTGTTTTCATCCAGTTCTTTTATCTTGGCTTCAAGCATTTCATTGATAGTACCGCCGATGTTTTTTCCTAGTCTTGTATTCAGACGGTCAAAAGAGAAAGTTCCTCGTTCGGCCAGATATTCCACATTCTTTAGAATACGGCTGAGCTCTTTCCCGATTTCTTCCTGAATGTCTCTGCACTCTTTGGACTTGCCTTCAAGCGCTTCTTCAAGTTCTTCTTTTGAAGTCAAGCAGATACCGACTGAATAATACTTTGGTTTGCCCTGATAATACACTTTGATTTTTACCGGATAAGTACCTTCTTTATTAATGGTGCGAGTGTCGAGTACAACCGACACGACAACGCCGTTTTTAATGATTTTAATCATGATGTTTGAGTTAGTTGTAAACGGAATTGTTTACCGGTAATATATCCCCCAATTTTTGGAATTATAAGTTAAACAGACCTTTCAAAAGGCATTTACAGGTATTTTCAAACAAAGTTTGCAGTATTGTTTTGGAAATATTTTAAGGCAACATTGAATAGGTATATTCTGAAATTCGGTAGAATATTTTGTATTTCAATATAAAGTGATTACTTTTGCATAAACAACAAAAAGCATGAGAATAATAGCGAGAAGCAAAATAATCGAGTATTATACCGAGCATCCTGACGCGGAAACTGCACTCGAAGACTGGTATCAGAAAGTGAAGAAAGCAGAGTGGACTTGTTTTGCTGATATGAAACAGATGTTTAACAGTGTGGATAATGTAGGCAACCAACACTATGTATTCAATATCAGAGGAAACAATTATCGGTTGATTGTAGTAATCAAGTTTACGATAAAAACAGTCTTGATTCGCTTTATCGGTACTCATGCCGAATATGATGTAATTGACGCTAAAAATATATAGACGTATGGCAAAGATTCAGAATGAAACAGCTTATAAGGCAGCAATGGATAGAATAGAAGAGCTTCTGCCATTGGTTGATGACAATACGCCTTTGAATGACAAGAATCTGATAGAATTGGATTTGTTGTCAGAACTTGTTGCGGATTATGAAGATGAACACTATCCGATAAAATCACCTTCTTTAGTGGATGTGATAAAACTTCGTATGTATGAAATGGGATTGAATCAGGCGAAACTTTCAGAACTTCTTGGAGTAAGCCCTTCACGTGTCAGCGACTATCTTACGGGACGTTGCGAGCCTACCCTTAAAGTAGCTCGTGAAATGAGCCGGAAACTCAATATTGATGCGAATATAGTGTTAGGTATCTGATATGAAATCCAGTTCAAAAACGCCCATTTGCACGAAAATTGCACAAATCACCGGAAAACAGAAGAAATAACGTGATTACGGATGAAAAAGAAATATTATATTTGCCCTTGAAAAAGAGCCTCTTAAGTAAAAGCGTGAAACGCAAAGAAATAGGAAGACATCGGTACAGCTCGGTTTCATAATCATGAGGTCCCCGGTTCAATCCCGGGTCCCGCTACAAAGAAGATTTAGACTGTTAGGAGGCTTCCACTCTTGGCGGTCTTTTTTGTTTTTAATACTCATTTTTTACTATGGTTTGTTTTCAAATTATAGTAAAAAGGAAAATATGAATACAAACAGTTGATATATGGATAGTCCTCTTGCATTTTAAGCCACTAACTTTGTGTGCAAATATCAAGTGACTATTATGAAAAGACAACTGTTCACATTTTCCTTTCTGTGTCTGCTTGCACTAGGTACAAGAGCACAAAATACCCTAACCTTGGAGGACTGCCTCAAAATAGGTATCGAAAACAACTTGTCCTTGCAAAGCAAACGGAAGGAAATACAAAAAGGGAAATACGGCATCTCTGAGAATCGAGCCAAACTGCTACCCCAAATCAATGGTTTTGCCAACTATAACGACAATATCGATCCACCCGTCTCCGTTACCGACGGTTCAGCATATGGCAATCCCTACAATGTAACCCAAACCTTGCAATACAACGCCAACTTTGGATTACAGTTGCAGATACCACTTTATAACCAGACACTCTACACCACTCTATCCATAGCCAAAACCATGGATGAGATGAATCGCCTTTCTTATGGAAAGGCAAGAGAAGACCTCATCCTCCAAATTAGTCAAATGTACTATTTAGGACAGGTTACAGCTGAACAGATTATTTTGATAAAAGCCAACATCACTCGCCTGGAAGAGTTGAGAGATATCACTCAAGCCTTCTATGACAACGGCATGGCTATGGAAGTAGATGTGAAACGCGTCAACATCAACTTGGAGAACCTCAAGGTGCAGCACGACAACGCACAAGCCATGATGGAACAGCAGCTGAATCTACTTAAATACATTATCGACTATCCGGCGGAAGAAAGAATAGCACTGGTACCAGTGAATACAGAAACGATTACGCCCGCAGCACTCACCGGGCTGTCCGAAACACTATATGAACTCCAGCTGTTGCAATCACAAAAACAACTTGCTGAACAGCAGAAAACAATAATCAGCAACGGTTACATCCCCTCCTTGAACCTGACAGGAAGCTGGATGTTTTCCGCCTATACAGACAAAGCTTACCATTGGTTCCATTCCGGCCCTTCCAACCATTGGTATCGCTCCTATGGAGTGGGCCTCTCCTTACGCATTCCCATTTTCGACGGACTGGACAAACGCTACAAGATGCGTAAGGCAACCATCGACATAGAGAACATCAAACTCGCCCAAGAGAATACCAGAAAGAATCTTCAGACACAATATCTGAATGCTACCAATGACCTGATGAACAGTCAGCGTAACTTTAAGAAGCAGAAAGACAATTATCTACTTGCTGAAGATGTATATACCGTTACTATGGACCGTTATCGGGAAGGAATCGCCTCAATGACCGAAGTATTGCAGGACGAAATGCGGATGAGCGAAGCCCAAAACAACTATATCAGTGCCCACTACAATTACCGGATAACCAATCTGACTTTGCTGAAGCTGACGGGACAGCTGGAGACGTTGAGCCCCTCAATTCCTTAAAGAGGAAGATGAATAGAGTCCGTATTCAAGGACGGATATATATAATAATGAATAAACAATATAATATAGAAGATATGGAAACAAAAGAGAACAATAACACCGCAAGTACCCATCAAGAGAAAGCACGGAAATTGAAGAAGCTTCGCCGTTGGCAAATCGTTGTCAGCCTATTAGGAATAGCTATCCTTATCTGGGGAATAATTCAAGTGACCTGCCTCTTTTTGAACTACAAACGGACGGAAACCAGTAATGATGCACAGATTGAACAATACATATCTCCCGTCAATCTGCGCGCATCAGGATATATCAAGAAAATTTGTTTCACAGAACACCAAGAAGTACACAAAGGAGATACCTTACTTATATTGGACGACCGGGAATATAAAATCAGAGTCATGGAAGCTGAAGCTGCACTCAAGGATGCACAAGCCGGCGCCACAGTCATTGGTGCTACACTACAAACCACGCAAACTACAGCCTCTGTCTACGACGCCTCCATAGCAGAGATAGAAATCCGCCTTACCAAGCTGGAGAAAGACCGCCAGCGATACCAGAACTTGGTGAAGAGAAACGCTGCCACCCCCATTCAATTGGAACAGATAGAAACCGAATATGCAGCTACCCACAAGAAGTTGGAAGCTGTGAAACGGCAACAGAAAGCTGCCTTGTCGGGTGTGAACGAAGTGTCACATCGCCGTGAAAATACAGAAGCTGCCATACAACGGGCAACAGCCGCACTCGAAATGGCACGGCTGAACCTCTCCTACACCGTAGTAGTAGCTCCTTGTGATGGGAAATTGGGACGGCGTACTCTTGAAGAAGGACAATTCATTACTGCTGGACAAACCATCACCTACATTCTGCCTGACACACAAAAGTGGATTATAGCCAACTACAAGGAAACCCAAATTGAGAATCTGCACTTGGGACAAGAAGTAGCCATTACCGTTGATGCCATCAGCGGCAAAGAGTTCAAAGGGAAAATCACTGCCATCTCCGGAGCCACTGGTTCCAAGTATTCCCTAGTGCCCACGGATAATTCTGCCGGTAACTTCGTGAAGATACAACAACGCATCCCAGTCCGCATCGACTTTACCGATTTGTCTAAAGAAGACAACAGTAGCCTTGCCGCCGGTATGATGGTAATAGTCAAAGCGAAAACAAAAAAATAGGGATTAAGGATTAGAGGTTAGGGATTAAGGCAACCAACTCCTTAATCCTTACCCCCTAATCCTTAATCTTTAACCCTTAATCCCTAACCCCTTAACCCTTATCCCCATGCCCTCATACCCCAAGAACTATCCTTTCTACAACTGGGTACCCAAACCGGTAGGTATCATCATCCTATTCGTATTCTTTTTGCCGATACTGACTGTGGGCGGTACCTACTCGGTGGCAAGCACCGAAATGATGAGCGAACTCGGCATCATTTCCGAGCATATCCAGTTTGCCAACTTCGCCACTTCCATTGGCATGGCAGCATTCTGCCCTTTTCTGTATAGGCTGGTAGTCATACGCCGGCAGAAAATGATGTGCCTGGCAGGATTCTCCCTGATGTACATCTTCAGCTATATCTGTGCCAAGACAGACAGCGTTTTCCTGCTGGCACTATGCAGCATCTTTATGGGATTCCTACGAATGGTGCTGATGATGGTCAACCTCTTCACCCTCATAAAGTATGCAGGGCATATCGAGGCGTACGACAAAATTACACCCGGCAACGAGCCCACAACTGACGAAGGCTGGGACAAGCTGGACATCGAACGGAGTGCGGCACAACCCGCCATCTACCTATTCTTCATGGTACTGGGGCAATTGGGAACCTCGCTCACCGCCTGGCTCGCTTTTGAATATGAATGGCAGTACATACACTACTTTATGATGGGGCTACTATTACTTTGCATCCTCATCACCTTCATTACTATGCCTTATCATAAATATACCACCCGCCGTTTCCCCATCAACTTCAAGCAGTTCGGCAATGCCTCCATCTTCTGCATCACACTGACCTGCATTACCTACGTGCTTACTTATGGCAAAGTGCTCGACTGGTACGATGACCCAACCATACAATGGGCCACAGTCTGCGCCATCATTGCTGGCGGCATATTTCTCTATATCGAGTCTACCCAGCGCAATCCTTACTATCAGCTCGATGTATTCAAACTGCGTACCATCCGTATGGGTTTCCTATTCTATTTTCTGTTAATGGTACTGAATTCCAGCGCCATGTTTGTCAATGTATTCACGGGCATAGGCATGAAACTGGACAACTTCCAGAATGCCACCCTGGGCAACTGGTCCATGCTGGGCTACCTCATCGGCGGTATAGCCACTATCTGGCTCAGCGTAAAAGGCGTACACTTCAAATATCTCTTTGCCGCCGGTTTCCTTCTATTGGGGCTTTCCGCCATGTTCATGTATTTCGAGGTACAAGGTGCAGGACTGTACGAACGGATGAAGTATCCGGTCATCATCCGTTCTACCGGTATGATGTTCCTCTATTCGCTGATTCCAACCTACGCCACCCAACGCATGCCTTACAAATATCTTTCTTCTTGGATATGTACCATGCTTACCGTACGCATGGTATTGGCTCCCAGCATCGGAGCCGCACTCTATACGAATGTACTGCAAGAACGCCAACAGCACTACGTCACCCGCTATGCACAGAATGTAGACATGCTGCACCCCGAAGCATCCACCTCGTTTACCCAGACCGTACAAGGTATGCAATATCAGGGAAAGAGCAAACAAGAAGCAATCAGCATGGCTGCCATATCCACCAAAGGACGCATCCAAGTGCAGGCCACCCTCTCTGCTGTAAAGGAAATGGCAGGATGGACACTCTACGCCTGCTTGTTTTGCATGATATTTGTGCTTGTCGTGCGGTATCCTAAACGAAAATTACTAACTTAGCAGACAATTTTCAGTATAACCTGTAATTTTGTCTGTTATGGATACCCAACAAGAACGTTTATCCCACTTAGACCGCGCATTGTCAAACGGAGAAAACATTTGTAGTTCAGAAGGTATGCTCTGCTCCTTTCCTGCCTCCCTGAAAAAACCTTTTATGATTAATGGAGCAGGACTGATTGTCTGCCGCCAAGGCAACTTCACCTTTTCACTTAACATGAAAGCATTCTCGGCCCAAGCTGGCGAAACAGTTTTCATCCCGGAAGATTCTCTCTTCCAAGTGTTGAGCGAATCGGAAGACCTGCAACTATTCATATTCATTTACCAGATAGAACCGATACGGGACATCATAGGCAATTCAGTGGCAGCCATGTACCTATACATGCAGCTCCGGACTGAACCATGCTACGTATGGAACACCGGAGATGAAGAAGAAGTTTTGAAATACATGTCCCTATTGGACAATACCCTGCACTTAGACAACAACACCTTTAATGATTACGAACAAAGACTGCTTCTACTGGGACTTACATACCGCATCTGTTCCATTTACAACCGTAAACTGATGAACCTAAAAACAACGGTTGGTCACAAACATGAAATCTTTATCCGGCTGATTCAGCTGATAGATGCACACTACACGGAAGAACGCGGCGTAGAGTTTTATGCAGACAAACTCTGCTTATCACCCAAATACCTCTCTGCACTATCCAAGTCCGTCTGCGGATTCACGGTGCAGGAACTGATATTTAAATCCATCATCCGCAAAAGCATCTCACTACTCAAGAACACCCAGAAAAACATCCAGGAAATCGCCGACTTCTTCAATTTTCCCAATGCTTCTTATTTTGGAACATTCTTCAAGAAACAAACCGGCATGTCTCCGCAACAGTACCGTAAAAAATAGAAAACGTTACGCTTTCAACCGGATAACGAAGCGACTCCCCTTACCCAGCTCACTCTGGACAGCCAATGTACCGCCATGAGCTTCCACAAAGTCTTTCGAAATGGAAAGACCTAAACCACTACCTTGCACTTTAGTGCCCGGCACTCGGAAATAACGGTCAAAAATGCTCTGATGATAACGCGGGTCGATACCTTTTCCAAAGTCCTGCACATACATTTCTACAAAGTCCCCGTCATGCCTAGCGCCGATAACCACCCTCCCGTTCTCTTTGGAATAGCGGATAGCATTGCTCAATAAATTGGTGAGCACCCAAGCAATCTTTTCGCTGTCGACAAACAATTTAGGCATTTTTTCTTCCGGATACTCCACTTCTATCTGAATGCCGAATTTATCAGCTTGTACCTGATTGGCCTTGATAGCATACTCTATCAGTTCAATGGGCTTCGTTATCTTAGGCATCATCTGCAATTTACCGGCTTCCACCTGCGTCATGTTCAATAATTCCCCGGTAATCCCAAGAAGGCGATCAGCATTTTCCTTGATGCTGTTCGACAATTGCTCCTGTTCGTCGTTCAACACCCCTACCCGTTTGTCCTCCAACAACTGCAGACTCATCAGAATAGCGGATATAGGCGTTTTCAGTTCATGAGAAATAGTCGAGATAAAAGTAGTCTTGGCACTGTCCAATTCTTTGAATTCTGTAATATTTTTCAGTAAAATCACATCGCCAAGATTATGAGGTTCGTCATCATCAGCCTCTGTATTTATAATGGTAATGTAAGAAGCTTTAAAATAACTCTCCTTATTGTCTGCATAAATTTTCAACGGTTCTTTCTTTTCACCCGGAGTTACCAATTCACGAACTAAACGGCGAAGCAAATCATTCTTCAAAGAAAGCTCCTCAGCCGAACGGCGAATTACTTCCTCCCGTTTCAAATTCAGCACAGTTAAAGCCTCATTATTGATAAAGAGAATTTCCCTATTACGGTTCAAGCCAATAATAGGTTCATCAATACTATTCACAATAGCTTCTAGAAATTTCTTAGCAGAAAGTATGTCGTTCAGCGTACTGGCGCGATACTCCGTCAGTCGTTCCGCCATCCGATTAAAACCATCAGCCACTTCACGAAACTCTTCGTGTCCACTCATATCCAGACGTTTCTCATAATTATGGTTCGCTATTTCAAGAATCCCACGTGTCAGTTCTTGAATAGGTTTGCTGATGGAACGGGGAAGCCATACCAATAATATGATACTGGCAAAAATACACACCCCACCTATCACAGAAATCCAGAGCAATGCACGTTGCAATCCCGGTACAGCAGCAGGACTATCCGGCTCCGTAGCCGTCAGTATCTGTAGATTCACCACAGAAAGAGCAACCAGCAAAATAATCATTCCAGCCAACACCCCTACGCTGAGTATCAATTTTGTACGAATATTCATAATGTTCCTAAGAATTAATATTATGCAAGTATAATCAAATCTATGTTTACTTGTGCCAAATCACGCACAAATTTTCGGTATTTCAATATCATAAACAATGATTTCGGAAAAGAAAGTGACGGACTTCCCATGCAGACAGTTGTTATCTGTTTCTCCCTACAAGTATCCACAATGCTTCCCAACACATCCGACGATTGTACCTGAACAACCTCCCCCCCCAGTTCAGTCACCAATTTGAAGTGGTTCAACAAATACCTTTGATTTGCCAGACCGATACGGTCAGTACTTTCTCTGGGAGTCTGTACATAAAGGGCGACAAACGAAGTATTGTAGCGGGTTGCCAGACGTGCAGCTTTACGAATGATGCGTCGTGGTGTTTTCTCGTTGCTGCTGATACATGCCAGAAACTTCTCATGACGGACTCCCACACTGGTAACCACCTCATTCTCCACTTTCTTTTCCACCCGCAAAGCCACCTCTTTCAAAGCCAGTTCACGTAATTGGAGAATATTTTCCGTTTTGAAGAAATTGTTCAAGGCAGTAGGGACCTTTTCCGGTTTGTAAATTTTTCCAGCTTTCAAACGGGCTATCAATTCTTCCGCAGTCAAGTCAATATTCACCACCTCATCTGCCTCTTGCAAAACGCTATCGGGAATACGTTCCTTCACCTCAATACCCGAAATGCCCTGCACTTCTTCATTGACACTCTCAATGTGCTGGATGTTAACGGCGGAAATCACATTGATACCCTCATCAAGCAAATCCATCACATCCTGCCAGCGTTTCTCATTCCGACTACCTTCCACATTGGTATGTGCCAGTTCATCCACCACTACTATCTCAGGGTGTATCTGGATAATGGCATCCAAATCCATTTCTTCCAGTTCTTTCCCTTTATAGAATATCTTACGACGAGGAACAACGGGCAATCCTTCCAACATGGCATCCGTACCGGCACGCCCATGTGTCTCTATATAGCCTATCTTCACATCTACTCCGTTGTCAAGTAACTCGTGTGCTTCCTGAAGCATACGATAAGATTTACCTACACCGGCAATCATGCCGATGTAGACCTTGAACTTGCCACGCCGCGACTTTTTAATCAAATCAAGAAAATGTTGTACGCTTTCTTCCCTACTCATTTCTTCTGTTTCTTGCTTGTTTTATATATACCATATAACCCGCAACGATCATCACGACCGCCACGGGCATCCAACACTAATTCATGAGTTCTAAAGTTATATCTAAATAAATCATGGCCTTAAAGTAACGCCGAATACCAGATGTGCATCTTCCATACGAGGATTCCAAATGGCTTGTGCAAATACAGGTATTGAGAAACTGTCAGTAATCTTGACTTCCGTAATACCTTTCAGTGCCACATTGGTTACAGCAAATCCACTGTTAGGAACACCATATACTCCTACCCCAGCTTCATAAGGCAGAAATCCGCAAGTAAGGTTCAAATCTACAGACTTGACACTGAACGGATAGTTGAGTTCAACATACGAAGAATAATTCTGCCTGCCTTTGTCATCTTTGTCAGCTCCGGCAAACATAGTGTACCAAGCGATTGACAAAGGAAACTTTTCAACCGGCAATGTATAGGCTAATCCTGCTTCAAAGTGATGCGCCGTTTCGTGGCTCTTAAAATTGAAATACTTTCTTGCTCCTTGTCCGCCCCACCACAAGCTGGCAACAGAAAAAGTCAGACCTGATTCTCCAAAAACATAGGCAGCGGTCAAATCAATCTCCTTAGCCGCAGCCCCTTCTCCTGAAGAAGCTCCGTCAAAATCGGTAGAGCCCCATGCTGTCAAAGAAAAATCACCGACCCCAAAACCCAAAGTAGGCTGAAAACTTACTCCCGTCTGGTAAAAGCCGCGCCAAACATAAGAACTGACCAAATCACCTTGTATTGTAAATTCCTGAGCTTGCACTTTGCCGGTTCCCATAAAACAAGCAGCCACCATACTCGCAAAAACTAGAATTGATATTTTTAAACTTTTCATATCCAACTATTTATTTACCATTACTAATCAATCGTTGAAAGGCAGGAAGGAAGTTTCGGCTCCCCCTGTAAAATGACAGTCTTTCGCTGCCTGAACAGAAATACTTCCGCTCCTGCCCATAACACATGACAAACACAACTAAAAAATTATTTATTCTGATCGGCTTCTTCTAATGCAATGTTCAGTTCCAGCACATTGACAGTTTCCGTACCAAACACCCCCAAAAAGGGTTTGCTGATGTTCTTGTCTACAATGGCTTTCACTTCAGCCTCGTTCATGCCACGTGCCTGAGCCACACGCTTCACTTGTACATAAGCACAAGCAGGTGTGATATGTGGGTCTAGACCGGAACCACTGGCGGTTACCATTTCAGCAGGCACATCCTTGCGGCTCAGATAAGGATGATGTACCAGAAAAGTATCAATACGGGCTTCCACTTCTGCCAGGTATTCATCGTTCGTAGGACCTTTGTTACTACCACCTGAAGCATCGGCTGTATAATCACCCGCAGATGGGCGTCCCCAGAAATAAATATCTTGCGTAAACATCTGGCCTACATTGGCAGCACCTACCACTTTACCATTGAGGGTTGCCACCTCTGCATTTCCCTTGTTGGGACCGGCGAACTGTGCAAATATCCACAAGACAAGGATATAGAACAGAGAGAAAAATATGCAAAATGCAATTGTTATTTTAAATGATTTCCAAAGAGTTTTCATTTTATCCAAGTTTTAAAAAAACAGACTAACTATCATATCTATCAGTTTGATGCCGACAAACGGAGCAATGACGCCACCCACACCATAAATCAACAGATTGCGACGAAGTAGCGCACTGGCACCGATCGGCTTATACTGAACACCTTTCAAAGCCAACGGAATCAAGATAGGAATGATGATAGCGTTGAATATGACAGCCGAGAGAATAGCCGTTTCAGGGCTATGCAGTCCCATAATGTTCAGAGGAGCCAACTGAGGGATGGCTACCATAAACAAAGCAGGGATAATGGCAAAGTACTTGGCAACGTCGTTCGCAATGGAGAAGGTAGTCAACGTACCGCGTGTCATCAACAACTGTTTGCCAATCTCCACAATTTCAATCAGCTTCGTCGGGTCGTTGTCAAGGTCCACCATATTACCGGCTTCTTTGGCTGCCTGCGTACCGCTGTTCATCGCCACCCCCACATTAGCTTGTGCAAGGGCGGGAGCGTCGTTTGTACCGTCACCCATCATAGCCACCAGCTTACCGGCCTGCTGTTCTTTTTTAATATATTCCATCTTGTCTTCCGGCTTGGCTTCAGCAATGAAATCATCCACTCCAGCTTTCTCTGCGATGTATTTGGCTGTCAAAGGGTTGTCACCGGTCACCATCACAGTTTTCACACCCATCTTGCGAAGACGCTCAAAACGTTCCTGAATACCCGGTTTGATAATATCCTGCAACTCAATTACCCCGGTAACCTTCTGATTGACACATACCACCAGCGGAGTTCCACCGTTGCTGGTAATTACAGCAATCACCTCTTCAATCTCTTTCGGGAACTTGTTTCCGGCATTTTCCACAATCTTGCGAATAGCGTCGAATGCACCTTTACGTATCTGAGTACCATCCTGCAAATCCACACCCGAACATTTTGTTTCGGCTGTAAACTTAATCATATGAGCACCGGTAGTATTCAAATCACGCATACGATGACCGTTTTCACGTCCCAGTTCAATGATGGACTTACCCTCCGGAGTCTCGTCAGAAAGTGAGGACAACAAGCAAGCCTCTACGAACAAATTCTCGTCAACACCCGAAGCCGGATGAAACTTGGTGGCTTTACGGTTACCGATTGTAATGGTACCGGTCTTGTCAAGCAACAAGGTATCGATATCACCGGCTGTTTCTACTGCCTTACCGGATTTTGTGATTACATTAGCGCGCAAAGCACGGTCCATCCCCGCAATACCGATGGCAGAAAGCAGTCCGCCGATAGTAGTCGGTATCAAGCAGACAAACAAAGAAATGATGGCTGCAATGGAGATATAAGTTCCCGGATGGTCGATATTCGTATAGTCGGCCATAGGAATCAACGTCACACATACAATGACGAATACCAAGGTGAAACCGGCCAGAAGAATAGTCAATGCTATCTCGTTCGGAGTCTTCTGGCGAGTAGCGCCTTCTACCAAAGCAATCATCTTGTCAAGAAAGCTCTCACCCGGTTGCTGCGTCACCAGTACCTTGATTTTATCAGAAAGAACTTTTGTACCACCAGTTACGGAACTCTTGTCACCACCGGCCTCACGGATTACCGGAGCAGATTCACCGGTAATGGCACTTTCATCAATGGAAGCCAAACCTTCCACAATCTCACCGTCAGCAGGAATCGTATCTCCCGCTTCACAAATAAAATAGTCGCCTTTCTTCAAACGTGAACTGCTAACGGTATGGATCTTACCGTCAACCAGCACTTTAGCCGGAGTCTCTTCACGGGTTTTACGCAAGCTGTCAGCTTGGGCCTTACCACGCGCTTCAGCAATGGCTTCAGCAAAATTAGCAAACAGCAACGTCACAAACAAGATGATGAATACCAAGAAATTATATCCGAACGCTCCATATTCCGAAGTACCTAATGAAAGGAAACAGACAATCAGCATGACAACCGTTACGACTTCCACCGTAAACATAATCGGATTCTTTATCATCACCCGTGGATTCAGCTTCACGAATGATTGCTTCAAACTTTCCATTACTTGCTCCTTCTGAAACAGAGAAGCTGATTTATTATCTTTCATACCTATGAAATTACTTTTTACAAACTACTATTACAAACTGAAATGTTCAGCAATCGTACTCAATGCATGTGCCGGGAAGAATGACAAGGCAGCCACAATAAAGATAACGGCAAAAGTCATCACACCGAAAGTTACTGTATCCGTCTTCAGCGTACCGGCACTCTCCGGAACATATTTCTTTCCGGCCAACAGACCAGCAATGGCTACCTGACCTACGATAGGCAAGAAACGTCCTAAAATCAGCGTCCAGCCGGTAGTATAGTTCCAGAAGTAAGTATTGTCGCCCAATCCTTCGAAGCCAGAACCATTATTGGCCGCAGCCGAAGTATATTCATAAAGCTGCTCACTTAGTCCGTGGAAACTGGGATTATTCAACCAGCCGCCTTCACCTGCCACAAATTCAGGATAATGAGCGAACAAAAAGCAAGAAAGTGCCACACCGCCCAAGATGATAAGCGGATGAAGCAGTGCCACAATGGTAGCAATCTTCATTTCACGCGCCTCTACCTTCTTACCGAGGAATTCCGGAGTACGTCCCACCATCAGTCCACTGATGAATACGGCGATAATGATGAATGTATAATAGTTCATGAAACCTACACCCACACCTCCAAACCACGTATTAATCTGCATGTTCAGCATTTCCATCATACCGGAAAGAGGCATCGTTGAATCATGCATACCATTTACAGAGCCATTGGAAGTAACTGTAGTCACAATACTCCAAAGAGCAGTAGCAGCAGACCCTAAACGGACTTCCTTACCTTCCATTGCTCCATTGTCTTGGGCAATTCCCATCTCATCAATGCGCGGATTACCTCCCATCTCCTGCGAAACGTTGATGCAAACACCGACAAGAAAAGCAAAAAGCATTACGCCGTAGATAGAGTAGGCCATCTTTCTGCGTCTGGTGTAAAAACCAAGTGCAAGGACCATTGCCATAGGGATAATCAGGATAGACCAGCATTCTGCAATGTCCGTCAGGTAAGTAGGATTTTCCAACGGATGTGAAGAGTTACATCCAAAGTAACCGCCACCGTTCGTACCCAATTGCTTGATAGGAACAATCGCTGCCGTAGGACCTTGTGAAACCAACTGGGTTTGTCCTTCCATCGTCTGAACTTCCAGCTTACCATCAAATCCCATCGGAGTACCTTGTAGAATGAGGATGAAGCCCACAATCAACGAAAGCGGTAATAATACACGTGTACAGCTCAAAACCAAGAACTTCCAAAAGTTACCGATAGTCTTCGTCGATTTAGCAGCCATACCCTTCATGATACCTGCCATAGCTGCCATACCGGTAGCGGCGGTAATGAATTGGAACAACATAATAACGAACAACTGTGTAAAATATGTCAGTCCGCTTTCACCAGAATAATGCTGCAAATTACAGTTCACCATAAAACTGATACATGTATTGAATGCCAGATCCGGTGTCTGGTTAGCGTTTCCATCCGGATTTAACGGCAACCACTGCTGTGTACAGAGTAGCACCATGCCCCATACAAACCAAAAGGCATTCAGAATCAGCAGGGCTTTCAAGAACTGTTTCCAGTTCATCTCTTCCTCCGGATTGACTCCGGCCACTTTATAAATCAATCTCTCGACCGGCTTCATGAAATCCGACCATGTCTTTTCGCCTTTGTAAACCTTGGCAATATACTTTCCCAGAGGATAGGATATCACAATCAGCAGAACAATCTGCAAGGCTACACCTAAAATTTCAGTGTTCATTTCTCCACTCTCCATTCATTAAAACTTTTCGGGTCTTATCAGCACATAAGTCAGATACCCGAACATTACAATACCTAATACAAATAAAGCTGTGTACATAATTCTCTCTTTTAAATCTTCTCAAACCAATCTACACATTTCCAGAAAAGCCAAAAGGCGAACAAGCCGCTCAATAGGCAAAAAATAAATGATACTGTTATTCCCATGTTTTTACCTTTTAAAATGTTACTACATATTTTTGTCTGCCGGGAATATGCCAAATATGTGCCAAAAAGAGCGCGCATGACATACATCATTAATTATCAACAAAATACAAACTACATAAGTATAAAAAGAAACAGGTTGCACCTTTTCAAAATGAAAAGGTGCAACCTGTTTTGATATGTTTTAGTCCATAGGCACTTTCTGCTTCTAAGACTGTTTCAAAAATAATCTTGCCACAGTCCTATATCGAAGGTACCTCAGTCGTATACTGAGCCCCCTATTATAGAAGGCGTTCTGAGATCTTGTATTCCTCAATCTTCCGATACAACGTCGTCAAACCTATTTTCAATAACCGGGCTGCTTCTGTCTTATTCCCCTTTGTATACTCCAGTACACGGGCAATATGCCGGCGTTCCATAGCTGAAAGTTCAAAACTGCCGGGACTTGAATCATTGGAGTGTTCATAATGGGCATTCTGAATATCAAACGGCAAATCAGCAATGTCCAGATGTCCGCTCTCGCAAACAATCATACTACGTTCTATCACATTACGTAATTCACGGATATTTCCCTTCCACGGTTGGGAGTCCAATGCTTCAAGAAATGCGGGAGCTATTTCAACCACCGGACGCGCCAGCTGTTCTGCAAAACTCTTTATAAAGGCCTTCGCCAACAGCCGGATATCACCTGCACGTTCGCGCAATGGCGGCAGATGTATCTGAAATACGCTTAATCTATAAAACAAATCCTCACGGAAACGTCCGGCAACAATTTCCTGGGACAAGTTGCGGTTCGTAGCGGCAATGATGCGGACATTGACACGGGTAGGTTTCGTATCACCTATCTTAATATACTCACCGGTTTCAAGAATACGCAACAACTTGGCTTGCAGTTCAAACGCCATCTCACCGATTTCATCCAAAAAAATAGTCCCATTGTTCGCTTCCTCGAACAGTCCCTTCTTATCCTTCAATGCACCGGTAAACGAACCGGCTTTATGACCGAACATTTCACTTTCCAGCAACTCCTTGCTGAACGAAGAACAGTTAACCGCTACAAAATTCTGCCGTGCACGCTTACTACTGTAATGGATGGCCTGGGCAAATACCTCCTTACCCGTGCCCGTTTCTCCAGTCAACAGTACAGGAACATCAGTTCCCGACACCTTCTGAGCTAATGAAACGGCATCCTTCAGAACTTTGGATTCTCCCAGGATAGAATCAAAAGAGTACGTCTGCCCCACCTTCTTCTCCAGTTTTTCCAACCGTACATTCATACGCGCTTTCTCTACGGCACGGCTTATCAGAGGAATAATCTTGTTATTATCGTCTCCCTTGGTGATATAGTCGAAAGCACCGTTCTTGATGGCTTGTACTCCATCGGGGATATTGCCATGCGCTGTCAGCAGAATGACTTCCACATTGGGTGCCGCCTTCTTGATAGCCAACACCAAGTCCACCCCATTTCCATCGGGCAGAAATACATCGCACAAAGCAACATCAGGATTTTGGAGTTCCAGTTGTTTCAGGGCAGCCCTACAATCACCGGCCTGACAGACATCATACCCCTCCAACTCCATCATACGCGTCAGAAGAGTACGGATTTGTACTTCATCATCAATGATTAGAATCTTACTCATATCTATTCGATAAGTTTTTAAACTGATAACGGTAAAAACAGGGGTGTGCAAATATAAGGCTTTTCCCGAATATCGACGGCACATCTTTTGAACTTTTATAAATGAAAAGCCAAGAGCCTGCTACCAGCCAGAGCATGAATATCCCACCACGGCAATGCTACAACGGCATTATGCAGGCCAAGCTCAGGTGGCAAGCCCCGTCCTCCCCCCTTTCATTTTGGGAAGAGGCCACCTGAAATGAAAAGCCGGAAGGAAGAACCTCCGGATGAATGCAATTATGAAACTGTTAAAAAAGAAACAAGAAATGAAAGTTTGTAAATTCGGCGGAACTTCCGTCGGCACCGTAGAGAGAATGAAACATGTAGCAACACTCATTAAAGATGCAACACCCAAGATTGTGGTACTGTCTGCCACCGCAGGCACTACCAACCATCTGGAGGAGATTGCCGCCAACTTATTCAACCGTGAAATGGAACAAGCCCACGACCGCATCACCCGGCTGGAATTCCAGTTCATCGAATTTGCCAATGGGTTGCTGACCGACGAGAAACTGAAACGGGAAGCAATAGATTATATCCTCGACCGCTTCCAGCAACTATGGAAATTTACCAAGAACTCTTTCACCTCCGTCGAAGAGAAGGAGGTGCTGGCACAAGGCGAACTTATCAGTACCGCTCTGATGCATTTCTACCTGCGCGAGCTGAAAATTCCCAATGCACTGCTTTGTGCATTCGACTTCATGCGTACCGGCCCCGACAACGAACCTGACTTGGAATATATAGAACAAAAACTCCGAGAACAGCTTGCCTGCCATCCCGGCATCAATCTCTTCATCACTCAGGGTTTCATCTGCAAGAATGCCTATAACGAAACAGATAACCTGAAACGCGGCGGCAGTGATTACACTGCTTCCCTCATTGGCACCGCCCTCCAAGCAGACGAGATACAAATATGGACGGACATAGATGGCATGCACAACAATGATCCGCGCGAGGTGTCAGGTACCCGCCCCGTGAAACGCCTCAGCTTCAACGAAGCCGAACAACTGGCCTTCTATGGTGCCAAGATACTGCATCCTTTCTGTATCGCTCCGGCACGCCTAAGGAATATTCCCGTCCGGTTGCTTAACTCTATGGAACCATCGGCAGAAGGCACGCTGATTTCCAACCTGCAGGACGACAATATCATCAAGGCCATAGCCGCCAAGGACCACATCATATACATAAAGTTCGAATCGAACCATAATCTGTGTCCCTATCTGTTCATCAGCAAGATTTTCGACATTTTTGCCAAGTACCGTACCCCCCTCTGCCTGCTGGTATCTTCCAATCTGGACGTATCTGTGGCTATAGACGACTGCACTCGTTTATCGAACATCATCTCCGAACTACGCCAATATGCCCATGTATTGGTAGAAGACCGCATGACCATCGTCTCCGTGGTGGGCAACATGCAATGGGAATTTGCCGGGTTTGAGGCAAAGATTATGGAGGCGCTAAAGGACATCCCCCTACGGATGATTTCATATGGCAGCAGCAATAATGACGTGGCATTCGTCATTAAGAATACAGACAAAAAAAGGGCTTTACAAGCCCTAAATGATAAGTTATTCCAACCGGAATATGCAGAACGGAACTAAAAGAAATGGTTCCGTATCTCCTTCGCGATGTAACGGCCCATCAGCTCCTGCCCCGGTTTGTCGGGATGCAACCCGTCGCGCAGATAGCGCCCACTACCGGAAGGCTGCTCAAACTTTTCGGTGATACCACAGTTGGAGTAACAGTCTATCAGCTGCACGGAAAGCGCCCGGCACAACTCACGCAAGATGGCAATCTTCTGCAGATTCAGTGCATTGTGTTCGGGGTTGCCGGTCTGAATCGGCGTGCACACGAATACGCGGCATTGGGGATAATGCTCCAGAATGGTCTGAATGGACCAACGGACACCGCCCGCCATGGTGTTGACATCTACTTCATCGAGCGTCTTCCCTTTAAGGGCCTCTTCGGCACTACCCAAGTTACGGTCATTCGTTCCCATAGAGAACACAAAGACATCGGGCGCAGGGTAAGCGCCACTTTCCACTTCGGCTATGAACTTCTGGATATGCACCTTTGACACGTTGTTGTGCCGCATCTGCAACTCATGCTTATCCTCCGTAGCCTGCCAACCGCCGGAGATGCCGGCAAAAGCTTCGCTGCCATAATCCTGAGTATCGGGATGGCATGCCCATGTGGCAGAACCGACCGCCACGTTGTGATGTGTAGCGAATCCGAGTTTATCCACTACAGTCTTAGACCATTGTTCGCCTGCGGTAATGCTGTTTCCGTCGCACCCGAAGTTCAGCTTGCTGAAGTCCGGATAAAGAGATTGCGCGTGCAGCGCAATCCCCATCCAGACAAGAATCCCCAAAACCATCAATCTATTCATCTTCTTATGATAGAAAACCTATGAAAAACGTTCAATAATTTCCATGCACATACGTCCGTTGTGATACGGACATTTCCAGAACCCCGCCTTGTCATCATCGGTGTTCACCGTGCCGTCGGCACGCACGCTCCAATGCCATTCTCCGTACTTGTAGTCTACCAGATGCTGCTTGATGAAACCCCAGCATCGGAGAGCCTTCTGCATGGCCACTTCGTCATCAAAGTGCTGGTAGAGGTTGGCATGTCCCACTACGTTCTCGGCCTGCACCCACCAGTGGCGGTCGGTATCGGTCTTTCCCTTATCCAGAAAAGTCTCGTATATCATGCTGCCGTCGGGCGTCAATCCTTCATCGGCAGCGGCAGCGATGTATTCTACAAGTGGTTCCACTTTCTCCAGGAGCTCCTTATCGCCCAGAACAAGGGCAGCCTCGTGTATCAACCAGGAAGCTTCGATATCGTGCCCGTAGGAGACAATTCGGTACTTGCTCACCCAATCATCATTGAAGAACAATTCTAGATGGCCGGTCTTGATATTCAGAATCCGTTCAGTAAAAAGACCTATCAAATTACGAAGCTGCTTCTCCAGACGAGCATCCTTCCATATCCGGAAAAGGTTGGTATAAGGTTCCAAAATATGCAGATGGGTATTCATCGTCTTGCGCTCGTTCTCATCCTTGGCGCTGAGGCGCATGTCGGCTATCTCTCCCCATTCGCGGGTCAAGGCTTCACAATAACCGTTCTTCACGGGGTCGAAACTATGCTCTTCAATCGTCTCAAACAAGCGGATGGCATATGCCAGTGCTTCATCATCGCCCGTGGCACGAGCATATTCACTCAGCCCGTAGATGGCGAAACCCAAAGCGTAAATCTGCTTCTTGGTATCGAGCGGATTGCCTTTATAGTCGAGAGACCAATAAACTCCGCCAAATTCATTGTCGTAGAAACGGTCGATAAGAGTGCGTTTGGCACGCGTAGCCGTTTCCAGATACTCCGGCCTCCTCAGCAAGCGGTATGCAGCCGAAAAGGTCCACAAGATGCGGGCGTTCAGGATGGCCCCCTTTTCAGCTTCGGGCTTCACCTCCTCTCGACCCGTGATACGGCCGTAGAAGCCGCCGTTCACTTCATCCGTCATTCTGTTTATCCAGAAGGGGAGGATATTGGAGACCAACTCCTCCTCCATCTCCTGCTTCATCTTCTTGATATCCACTATTCTATGAGTTTAAGTTATAAGTTATTCTGCTGAAGGTTCTCACGACGCTTTTTCAAGTCTGCATTGATGGCTGCCATACGCGTCTTGTTCAACGGGTAGACGAATACGACAAGAATGGAAAGTACAGCTATCGCAGCAGGAATAAAGCTCATCAGATACTTCAAGCCATCCAGCGCTTCGGGCGTCTGCACAGCATTCTCTGCAGTGTTGTAACCAAAGAATGCCAACAGCGCCATTACTGCCCAGCCAGCAAATGCACCGCCGAACTTCTGTGCCATAGAGCCAGAAGAGAATATCAGCCCTGTAGATGACGTACCGTCCTTCTGCTCGGCATAGTCGGCCACATCGGCATACATACTCCAAATAAGCGGGGATACGATACCGGTACAAATGGAGATAAGCACCTGGAAAACCATCATCAGCCACCATCCCAGCCCGTCATTCGGCACAAAGAAGAAGAGCACACTGAATACTACCAGGCACACGAGCGAAATGATATAGGTTGACTTCTTTCCAAACTTCACGGAAAGAGGCACAGCCAGCGCCACACCAATCATATTACACACTTCACCCACCATCAGGAACAGACCGGCATACAACACCAGATTGAATACCCCAAAATCGAGGAATGCATTGGCACTGATATAGTCCTTGAAGAAGTAGGCGGCAGTAGCTCCACGCACCGTATTGAAGAAATTCGACAGCAACGCCGCACCGTTCAATATCCACCAAGGCGAATTGCGCACCAGCGACTTCACATCCTTGCCGATAGATTCGGACGCCACACTCTTGACATGCTCGCGCGTCATGCTAAAGCAAAACAGAAAGCCTAAAAAGCAGAGCGTGGCAATACATACCATGGCATATTGCCAACTGGAAGCATTGCTATAGTCCATTGATTTAAACCAATTGCACAATGGCTCCCATGCTCCCAAAGCGATAAAACTACCTCCGTATGCAAAAAACATACGGTAAGAAGAGAAAACCGTTTTTGTATTCGAATCATCAGTCATTACTCCCAGCATAGCCCCGTATGGTACATTGATTGCCGTATATACCGTCATCATCAGGATGTAAGTGACATAAGCCCATACCAGCTTACCCGTTGTCCCCATGTCGGGCGTTGTAAAAAGTAAAATCCCAGCAATGGCAAAAGGAGCTGCAATCCATAATAAATAAGGACGGTATTTGCCCCAACGCGTATGAGTACGGTCTGCAATGACTCCCATCATCGGATCGGACACTGCATCCCAAATACGTGTCACCAGCATCAGCAATCCTGCATCAGCCAAGCTCAAGCCAAAAATATTCGAATAGAAGAACGGTAAGTAATAGGAGAATATTTTCCAGAACATAGAGGAAGACATATCCCCAAAACCATAACCGATTTTCTCTTTTAGTGTTGCCATAGTATGTTGTATTTTTATTATTTCATTATCTGCAGATTCTTGTCTATCAGTCTCTTCAACGTTTCTACCGAGGCTGATGAAGACAAGCAGTCAGCAGGCGTATTCATGCAATAGTCCACCAGCTTGTCAATGGTAGAAGTGGCTACATGCATCCGCGTGTCAGAAGAAGCGTAGTAAATAAATACAGTTCCGTCTTCATCGGCAATCCAGCCGTTGGTGAAAAGCACATTGCTTACGTCACCTATACGCTCCTCACCCTCGGGTACCATAAAGGCCCCACCGGGAGTGGCAATCAGTTTCGTCGGATCTTCCAAAGAAGTCATGTACATATAAAGCACATAACGCAATCCGGCGGCACAACCGCGGACACCATGAGCCAGATGCAACCAGCCTTTCGGAGTCTTGATGGGATGCGGACCTTCACCATTCTTCACCTCCTTGATGGTGTGATAGTAGCGCTGGTCGATAATCTTCTCTTCCTTCACCTCGGCATGGGTTATGTCATCCACCAGCGCCCAGCCGATACCACCACCGCTACCGGCATCAATAAAGCCATCCTGCGGACGGGTATAGAGGGCATACTTGCCATCTACAAACTCCGGGTGCAGCACCACGTTGCGCTGCTGACTCTTGGTCTTCAGGTCGGGCAGGCGTTCCCAATTCTTCAAATCCTTGGTGCGAGCAATGGCAGCTGTAGCCGTAGCCGAGGACAAGTCACCGGCGGGCGCATTGTCGTCGTGGCGTTCGGCGCAAAAGATACCGTAAATCCAGCCGTCCTCATGAGCCGTGAGACGCATGTCGTATACATTCGTTGCCGGAATCGTATCTTCAGGCATGGTGATAGGGTAATCCCAAAACCGGAAATTATCAATGCCGTTGGGACTCTCGGCTACGGCAAAGAACGACTTGCGGTCAGCGCCCTCTACACGTACCACCATCAGATACTTGCCATTCCACTTAATGGCCCCCGAATTCATGGCCGCATTCATACCGATGCGTTCCATCAGGTACGGGTTGGACTTCTCATCCAAATCATACCGCCAGAATACAGGTGTATGAGCAGCCGTCACTACCGGATATTTATAACGTGTGAATATGCCATTGCCGTCTTCCACGGCCACATTCTTTCTCGTAATCAGCTCTTCGTGTTTCTGAAAGAGCCTCTCTACCTTTTCTTTAAAAGCTTCCATGTCTGTTATATTGATTGTTTGTTTATTGATACAGATTTACATCGGCTGCAAACAGCGTCTTGGGATTGTTATAAAACTCCCCAAAATCCTCCGCAGATGTCTGTCCCGGATAGGGGGCATAGTAATGGGTCACCTTTTCACGGGCATTGCGCCACACCAGCACATAAGCAAGCGAATATTTCTTTAACGCAGGCAGCAGAGTACCTGTCCACCATTTGGCATCGGGGATTCCTTCGTAACCGGTTTCGGTCACAGCAATCACCTTATTGTGTGCTTTCCCTATACTGTCGATAATGGAAAGTGCCCTATCCATCCCGGCAAGATAGGTATCCCGGTCGAACTGATAGGTATCGAAGCCAATAACGTCTATCAACTCGTCGCCCGGATACTTCTTCAAATATTCCGTTGTGTCCTTGGGTTCCGTGCCCGGAGAGTAAGCATAGAGTGCATTATCCACTCCCCTGGCCTGCAGAGTGTCCACTGTCATGTGCCACAATGTCTTATACTCTTCAGGGGTACACAGTTTCTCGCCCCACCAGAACCAGCTGCCACTGTGTTCGTGCCAGGGACGGAAAAGTACGGGTATCTTCACGCCGTCCGCCGTCTTCAACGAATGAAGGAAATCGGCCACTCCTCCCAACCAGCCGGCAAACTTCTGATGATTCTCTCCACCGGGCAGGATGGACTTCACCACCGTCGTATCCGATACATCCCAGGCATCACCGCCCGTTTCAGGATTGCGCGCATGCCAACTGAGCGAAACCATGCCGCCCCGCTGATACTGATTGATTATCTCTTTCCTGATTTTATCGAAGGGCACCTTATCCAGATTGGCGGCATTCCCTAGTTCCAACTCTCCCAAATCAAAACTGATGACAGCCGGATAGTCGCCACACACGCTTTTCACATCCGAACGGCCTTCCTCACCTTCCCAGCCGATACCATATACCGTATCGTCATGATGGCCGAGCATGATACCTTTGGAAGGGATTTTCTTCAAGTTAGCCAGTAATCTCTCCGTTTCCTGCGTACGTGCAGCAGCCGTCTCTTCATTCACACTCTGTTCTTTCTTGGAAGAACCGCAGGCGGTCAACAGACTCACCGCCAGCATCATCGTAACAAATTTTACTTTTCTCATATCCATGTTTTTCAATTACGGTATTATTATTGGTACCACTAATTCCTAGTACAAAGATAGCGGATTGCACCAAGAGAAAATGATACAATTTTATCCCTTTACTATATTAAAAAACAGAATATAAAAAACGTATCATCTTACTTTCACCGGAACGCGCTTCCGCGAGACAATTCCCCGTTCCACCTTCCGGCGTTCCAGCTTCACCGATTCGCTTGTAAAATCGGGAACATTGTACGAGTAAACCAGACGGTCGTAATACTCCCACGGATTTTCCTGAGGAAGCAGAAAAGGCTTGCCCACCACCCCATTCTCATCCATACTTGCTAGATACAGACGGGTATAAAGCCCATCTCCCCTGCGGCTACTGAACACAAACCATCGAGAGTTGCTGCTCCAATTATGGAAACTTTCCGTATCATCGCTGTTCACCTCCTTTATGGGACGCATACCGCCATCCTTCAAATCCAACAACCATAAATCGGCTTCTTTATGCCAAATTGAGAAATTCCCGTAATCCGACAAAGTAAACATGATATATTCGCCGTCGTACGAAGGTCTCGGGAAGGAGATACTTTTCTTCATAGCTGCCGCATTGACCAGCGTATCTATCGTTTCGCCAAATGTCCCGTCTTCCGGGTTAAAATCTATACTGCACAAGCTATAACGTATTTCCTTATATTCCGCCGGTATCGGCTTGGCCTCCGCTGCACAGAAATACAATTTGCGTCCGTCCGGTGAAAACACGGGAAAAGTCTCGAAGACTTCCTTCTTCTGAAGCAAGGGGGAGAGCAGCAATTCATGTGTCTCGGGATGGTAGACCAGTACATCCGATTCCAAGTCGAGCACTTCCACACGTTCATCCTTCACAGCATGGAAAGACTGGCGCGTATTGTTGACAGAATAGGCAATATATTTGCCGCTTGGATGCCAATAAGGGTATACAGCCGCAGAGAGAGTGGAATCCGTTTTCGTATCCAGCATTTCGCGCTTCCCGTCTATCTGCATCAAGGTCCCTCCGTTCTTTCCACGGACATGCAGGCTCAGATGGTCCGGATTTGTTTTGTTGAAAGCATGACAATTCAGGCACATGCCCGGCACCATGGTATTCTCCAGCAAGGAACGCTCCTCGAACGAAGAAAGGTCGCGCTCATAAATGCCCATCTTGCTATAAACTTCATATCCGGGAGCCAGCTTGCGGTATACCACCCCATAATCTATAGGATACGGACTGACATACATGGGAAAAGAGCGGTACTGTTTCCACTCGCCATCTTTCCGGATACATACCGTAAACTGAAGGCTATCACCCTTGTTCTCCTCCAAAAGCTCTAGCCATGCCTCTTGCGGAAATGATACTATTTTATCATTAACATGCATCTCTCCGGACTTTCCTCCGATCACGGTCACATCCACACGTTCGTACGCTCCGCCAATACAATTGAAATTCATGGGAGCAATGGTTGCAGGAATAGTCACACCGATATAGTCAGGATAGATATCCGGCCATTCATCCACCCTTTCCGGGGAAGTCACCGAATTGCTGCAAGCGGCAAACCACCATGCAGCCATTATGCAAACAGCTATATTCTTCATCTTTTTCATTTTACTTTCTTAGTAGCAAATAATTCCAGTATGTACTGCCGAAACGCGCCTCCAACATCTGCCGGGCATTCTGCTGCGAGGTATATATCCGCGCAAATTCCGTTACATCCCGCACCACTTGGGGCGAAATGCTCCACGGCATACCCTGGAAGTTCTTGTGCGTCTGTGTCCATACATATATCAACGCCTCTTGATAGCTGCGGGGAATATGGTCGTAGCCGGCATGCTTACCCAGCGGATAGTACTTCATGAAACGTTCCAAATCACGTTGCTGCAGGACATAGGCCAGCATATACTCAAATGCCATCCGGTTCCGGTGGTTGTGCTGGTAAAGCAGCCCCAGCATGATGTCCGTTTCCTGGCTGCTGAACAAGAAGTCTTCCGTATAGCGTATCTGCCTCAACCAACCCCACTCCTTGTGGGCATTGATTTTTTCCTCATTATACAGATAGGTCATGGCATCCTCCGCCCAATCCTTATAGAAGATTGTCTTCCTCAACAAACGCAGGTACTTGGCTGCCACTTCGTATTGCCCGTTTATCAGGTTCGTCTCTGCCAGACGCTTGAAGCAACGGCCACTCTTGTTGAAGTTAGGTATGGCCTCCATCGCCTCAAAAGTGAAACGTTGTGCCGTATTGACCATCCCCAAATGATAATACGCCTCACTGGTGGGCAACGGCGAAGTAAAGTCACGCTGAAACTCCGGTAGCAGCCCTTCCGTCCCGTTCTGGTAAAACTCGAACATGCGGTCGCCCATCTGTCCCATCTTTCCCAAAGCAAGATTCAGGCAGGTCACGCCGAAAGGTGAAACCGGCGACTTCTCTTCTGCCTTTTCTATAACCTCCTGCCATTGTTTATTACGTACCAGCTGGTCATACTCCATCGCTTCCTCTTTATCCATATCGCAACCGGCTGCCACGTAGTAATAACCGAACAATGTTACCGCCACCACTTGCAGAACTCCATAAAATACCGGTTTCTTCTTCAAAGCGGGCAAAGCGGCCAGCAGGAAAGGGAGGACAACCAGCAATACGGCAAGCCCTATCTCTATCCAGGGAATCACTGCCGGGAAACGGTAATATCCTATACCGCCCATCAGACGGTAAATAGGAAATTGTACCCACATGCTTGCCAATAGCGGACAGCCGATACCCCACAATCCTACCCCCCAGAACACTCCGACACCACCCCAGAAATTCTTACCTTTAAGATTCAACAAGAACTCGCGTACAATCACCCAGCCCATAAAGATAAAGTGTGCCGCACCCGCTGTCCAGTAAAGTAGCGGAAGGACTATCAGAATGTACGCCACACGCAGCCACTTCCCCTTTAAATCCGCATACCAGCAGGATGCAGACAATGCTAACAGCAGAGCCACCACCAATGACAGCATCGCATTTTCATCACCCATGAAGTGCCACAAGACAATGATAGGCAGAAAACTCAGCGGATAATACACATCAGCCGCACCCTGCTCCTTCGCCAGTTTCCAAACCAACCGTTGCAACAACACGTACAAAAAAGCCAGAATACAAGCTCCCGCCCACACGTGATAATAGAACTGCGTCAGATACTCAGCGATATAATCGGCCAACCCACCGGGAACCGCTATCCGTTTCCACCAGTAGTCGGCATCGAACAAGAAAAGCTGGAACTGCTCCTGATAGGAAATATGGGCCGGATATACGTTTCCCCAAAAGAGAAGCACCGCTACGCCGAAAAGTATCGACAGCCCTATCTTCCAAGTCTTTTTCAGAAATAAGAACATTTACTATTTACAATTTATTATTTACAATCTGTTACTCTCTGTATGTCTTGTCATTTGAATTCCTCAGCCTTCAGTTGCCGGTTTATCCGCTTGATGGAAGAAGCATCAAAAGGAACGGGAGTGGCCGACAAATCGGGGATATTGTAGGATTTCAATGTCAAATCGTCTTTTTCAGGGTCGGACTGGGGTAGCACAAAAGGCTTATGCGCCTTTCCTTCGGCATCCAGATAGGCAAAATAAACCCGCCCGTACTGCCCGTCACCCCGCTTGCTGGCAAAGGCAAACCAACGGCTACCTGACGACCAACTGTGATAAGTGTCCGAACGGTTGGAGTTGACCATTGGCAGGGAATCGATGGCACCCGTCTGCAAATCCATCAGCTGCAATTCCGTCTCCCGGTGCCAAATGGGGAATGTTCCATAATCAGCAACGGTATAGAGCAGGTAGCGGCCGTCCGGTGAAGCTTTCGGATGACACACGGAGCCTTTCTCCAGCCGGGCATTCCAAAGGGTATCCACGCGGTCGCCCCAGGTGCCGTGATTGGCATCGAACGCAATGCGGCAAAGCGAATAGCGTAATTGCTGTACACTGTCCGGCAATGGAACAGCTGGAGCCGAGCAGTAATATATCCATTTCCCGTCGGCAGAGAAAGTGGGAAAAGTTTCTAATACGGTGGAATCCGCCGTAAGCGGAGACACAATCATCCGGTTTCCGTCAAAATCGGCGACAGCCAAATCGGAGACGGTATCGTAAACTTCCAGACGGCGGTTACTTTCCGTATGGAACATGGGAATAATCACATTAGACGAGAACACACCATACCGCCCGTCAGGATGGAAATCCCCGTAGACAGCCGCAGATATCATCTGTCCATTCTTCAAGGCAAGCTTACGGAGCTTGCCGTCACGGTTCAGGATAGTCCCCCCTCCCTCGCCCCGAAGATGGAACATCGAAAGGTTGCCACTATTTCCTCCGTGCACATGACAGTTCATGCATTTGCCGTCTGTCTGACTGTTATCCGCCAAAATACGCTCTTCAAAATTCTCAATGCACCGTTCACGTATCTGCAAGGCATTCCATACTTCATAACCGGGTTCTATCAGACGGTAACTGACATAGGCGTCAAGCTTGTCCGCCACCACCTGCCATGCAAAAGAAGGATAGCGTAGCCAGCGACCGCTGGTACGGGCAGTAACAGTCACTTCCAAAGTATGCCCCTTCTCCGCTTCCAACAATGCACGCCAGGCTTTCAAGGGAAACACCGCCTTGTTCCCACGCGCGTTTATCTGCAAGCTGTCCGATGCTCCCTTTACACTCACGCACACCGCATCCACCCCTTCATTCCGCACAAGGAAATTCAAAGGAGCCACATTGCAGGGAATGGTTACATCCTGATATTCAGGATAGAGCTCCAATAACCGGTCTGCAGGCTGTACAGACTCCGGACAGGGACTACAAGCATATAGGCAGCAGCACAGCAACAGCTCCACAACAACCTGTATATATTTCATATCTCTATTCATCGCTCATCATAAATCACTTCTCCTTTTTCATCGTAGCATAGTGGAAATAAAACCAATATGTTTTTCCGTATTTGGCTTGCAAAGAGGCACCATTACCACCATTCGCCTCGTACAGTCGGGTATAATCGCCAAACTCATCCAATACCTGAGGCGGAATATTCCACTTCCTCACTTCATCCAGTGGAGACTTGTTGCCCGCAAGATAGACAAGCAGTCCCTCGGCATATAGTCTGGAAGGTATCCGATGGGCAGCAAACTCTTGATAATCCCGGGCGAAAGCACCAATATCCTTATTCAGCAAATCAAAGCAGAGAAGGTAATCGCATGCCAACACATTATCAGGATTGTTACGCAACAAATGACGAAGTGAAAGCGGAATGTTGGCAGAAGAACGTAAAGTATCCGTTGCAGGCAACAACAACCGCTTCCGTTCCAGCCATTGGCAAACTTCGGCCGTCTGTTTTCCGGGAATACGCCGTTCTGCCCAATCACGGTAACACATTGTCTTTTGCAGGAGACGAAGATATTTCATGGCCGCCGCCTCATCACCGTTCACCAGGTTGATTTCCGCCAAACGCTTGACAGCTCTTGCCCCAGTGTGGTGCGGAGAAAAAATCATTCCCAAAATGGCGGCATGTTCAGCCATCGTCATATCTCCCAACGCAAACCAGACTTCATTGGCTGCATAAATAGTAAGGTAGGTAGAATGGGGAGCCACAGGCAGAAACAGCCCTTGCGAAGCCGGTTGATAACCATCCATCAGCTGGTCGGGAAGCCGGTTCTGCTGTGCATTCAGCAAATTATAATAATAGGCAGTGAACGGAGAACGGTATTCACCCTCTGCCAACAGTTTCCGTACTTTTTCCGAACGGCCGAAATACATTTCCGAATCCAACGCCAAAAGATATTCCCGCCCTAAATCGGGCATATTGTACCATCGTGACGACCAATCGCCACAGCCAAACAGCCAATAGCCGGACAATACCGCCAATATGCTTACCGGTAAGCCCGACTTCCACGAACGTCGCATGCAGCTACGGCACAACAACAAAATACCTCCGATACCGGTTAAAGCGATTGTGCCGGAAAGCGGATAACTCAATCCGCATTGCCTTCCTGCCTCCCAAGCCACCGCCAACACCGTAGGAATCCACGCCCAACGTCCCATGTACGGAGCCAACAAACGAAACACCACCACTCCCCAAAGCAACAGCACGACAGCCATTATGGTCGGGCCACCCCCTTCGTAATAAAAGAATTGAGTGAGGAAATCTCCTGACAGACGTGCCAGAGCCGCCGGATGCCGCAGATACCCGGCCAATGGTTCGGTGGCAAGCAAAAAGAGCTGTGTCTGCTCCCGATGGAACAGATGATAGGGCAATATCCGGAAGAAAAAAAGAAACAACGCCAAAGCACCGATTCCTGCCGCTCCCCATTCAATGTATTTCCTTCTGCAAGCTTTCATCCAACAGTTTTTGTTGTTCTTCCGTCAAGGAGCCACGCACCATCTTCCGCATGAATGTCCCCAACGTATTGTTTCCCTGCTCTTTCAAAAACAGAAAGTTCGTTTCCTGCTCCTGCATCCTCAGACTGTCACGTATCCGTATCAGATGCAGTGAATCTTTTCCGGTGGCATTCCGTAGTCCCGTCCGGATAAAATGGTAAGCCTCTTGCTTCTTTTCCCTCCCCTCTTTCCATTTCTGAAGGGCATCATTTTGCGGAGTGCCCGTTACCGAACCGACAGAGTCGGCCTTCACATGTATGGTTCCCGGCTCCGTCACCACCAGCAGTTCCTGGATGTAGATACGCAGCAGATGGCGCAGACGCAACACCCTCATCTCCTCCCCTTGTCCGGAAAAAGAAAAAGAGGCATTGGTTATCTTTACAGAATCCACCCGCCCCGGTGCATTCTCCATCGGCACGAGGTATATCCATTCCCCGTCGTATTTCACCGACGGCAACGTTCCTTCAATCACATAATTCTGTCCGGAATTTCCACAACTTGCCCAAAGAAGGCAACTGATACAAAAAAGCAAGATACGTGTTTTCATCCTTATACATTAGAATTTCAACAAAGGTAGGCGTTTACCAACTGTCAGCCTAATATTCAATTAACCAAAGATAATATTTTTAATCAGAGATTTTCTTCATCGCCATACACTCCATTTCCACCAGCCACCCCGGGCGACAGACAGGAGCCAGCGTAATCACTCTCGGCGTATCGGGAAAGCGTTCATCAAACATCTCCTTTACTACGGTATAATCCGCCATATCACGCAGATAGACAATGATATGCCCCACATCTCCAAAGCCACAATCGGCCTCCTTCAATAAAGCCTCCACATTCTCCCACATCCGTTCTGTCTGACGGCGTACATCTCCGGCATACATCACTTCCCCACGGTTGTTGATACTCGCTGTACCGGAAATGAGTACTTGCCGGCGGTCGTCGTAATCCACCGCCGTTCCCCGTTCGAAACTGACTCCATACTCATAAGTGGGGTTCAGATGTGTGCGGGCATAGAGATATTTGATTTGTCCGGGCTTTAATCCCGCTACGGCAAAAGCGTCAAGCATCACCAATACTTTCGGGTCGGCATGACGCCCACCGATACCGGTACTGGCAATATAGTGCGTGTTCTCCGTCAGGTTCTGAGTGACAAACATCTCATTGCGCGCCTTGACCACACCGGCATAATTGCAATCCACATTCTGCACAAATATCCAGGTACGCAGGCAATTGTCGGCCAAGGTACACCCTTCTTCCATCAGTTGCATAGCATAGTCGTTGAGCAAAAGACGCATCTGGTATTCCGAATTGGCGGCACGGTTGAAGCTGCCTCCCATCCAGAGCTGGCGATAAGCACCGTGTTTCACTTCATACAGTCCGTTTGGCAGCACTCGTGTCTGCACATCGGTCTGCAGATATGCCCACAAAGCAATCTTGGTACCATCCAGTGGCGATTGTTCCACCACGGACAGCGCGCAATCGGAGCTTTCCGCCGTAGCGGCAAGCAACAGTTCCGCCTGGTTGGCGGCATCACTCAAGAAATATCTTTTAAAAACCGCCACGGCTCCGGGCAATTCTTTTTTCAGTAAAGCGGCATACGCATCCAGCACGGCATTCATCTGCTCACGGTAGGTCTGTTTCGGGTCGGTGGCATGTATCATCACATGGTATTCCGTCACTCCGCCGGTTACAACAAATGCAGCCACTTCCGCCCTGCCTGAAGGATAAGAGTATGATGTGTATTTCATATCATTAACGAGAGATTGTTTCAATCGCAAAGATAAGTTTTTTATCCGACAAGGAGTAGTGAAAATCGCAACTTTCGCTTGTTTTGTTCTTATAAAAAAGTTACTTTTATAGAAAAGTATAAAATATACAGTTATTAGGAGCAAAAATATTTATCACATCGGCATCCAGGACTTTGAGAAGCTGCGCAAAGGCGGTTATTTCTATGTGGACAAGACCGCCTTAGTATATAAATATTCACATTATTTCCCTATCATTCAGCCCTTTCCGGTGAAACTTCTTTTTCCTTCTCACCACCTCATATACATTGCCGTAGACGTTTCAGCCCCGCCTGCAGCTGCACTGAACCGAACTGCATGGGATTGCTGCCACGCATCAGGGCGGGATGCGCCTTTTGCAGCTCGTCGAAGATATCGGCAGCAGTCAGGTCAAGACTCTTCTTTGCCGAAACGGAGCACGGAACAAGTTGCAGACCGCTTCCTCGGCAAGACTGACACGATAAAAAGCCTCGTTGTGCGCTTACAGCTTTCGCGCTCCGGCGGCGCTTTTCTTCCCGTTCCTCCCGGTTTCGGTATTTCTTTTTGTGCATGTTTCAGCCTTTCGGAAAAGGCTATCAGTTGTCCCGCTTTCTTCAAAAATCATTCCTGCCGACAAACATACTTATTTATGCTGCAGAGCCCTTTATTTTCAGTACTTTTACACGATTCTTTATAAGTGAACGACCCGAGTTATCCAATCGGCTGACCCAGGTCGTTCAATCGAACAGCCAGAGTTGTTCGTTCGGCCGACCGGGGTCGTTCACTTATAGAAAGACACTTCCGAGGGAAGAAGCAAATACGTTGAACGCACTAAAACCTATTGATATGGCAATACTATATGACTGGTACGAGAATCCGGGCACCAATGAGGAAGACCCGGAAGAAAGAGGCCTCCATCCTCGCCCGTTGCTCAACGGGAAAATAACCATGCGGCAGCTCTACAACCGCGTACATGCCCGCAGCTCGCTCACGGTGGGCGACGTAATGAACGCGATAGACTGTCTGACGCAAATCTGCGGCGAAGAACTGCGCGACGGGCACGAGGTGCACATCGAAGGGCTGGGCTACTTCGCCCCCACCCTGGAAGCCACACAGAAAGTGACCCGCAGCACCCCGAACAAGCACCTGAAACTCCGGCTGAAGAGCATCAGCTTCCGTCCCGACGTCAGGCTGAAACAAGCGATGACGGGAGTCAGTGCCATCCGCAGCAAATACACCCGCCACTCCCTGAAGCTTTCGGAAGTGGAGATAGACATGAAGCTGAAAGAATACTTTGCCGACCACGACGTGCTGATTCGCAGTGACTTCCAAGCGCTGTGCGGCATGGCACGCACCACCGCAAACGTCCACCTGAAACGGTTGCAGCAAGAAGGCAAGCTGAAGAATGTAGGGAAACCCACGCAACCCATCTATCGGGCCATGCCGGGATACTACGGTGTGTCGCGCGATGCAAAAACGGGGCGATGAGGGTGGAAAGCAGTTTCACCGAAAAAGCCGATGAACAGGAGGATAGGAGAAGGAGGTGAAGGGATAAAAAGGAACATTCTGCGCCCGGAAATCAAGGGTAATGCAAAAAGAAATGTGAATTGTATGCAGAAAGGCAATAGAGAAAGAATGCGAAAAGGCGAATCTCACGACCCGCCTTTTCCTGATTTAACCATTAAACAATTGTACTATTCGGTTAATGCATTTACAATTATCCGATGTTACGGACGACTAATGAGGTCGGAGGTAACGACAACTGCTTTGAATTTAATAGCTTATTTATAAGATCTAATTATTTTAAAGTGCTCCTTTAGAAAACACAGTGGAGAAGAATGACGTAGGAACTGTGAAAGCCCTACCTGCAGAAAGCGGTTGTCTAACATTTCCATACTCCCAATAAATATAATTTCCATTGGTAGCACTCAAAGATTTTATAGTATATGTGCCTGGATTAATGTAAAAGTAGTACCAAGTGTTTGAACTATGCTTTGAGTATAAGGAAGATCTCCTATATAAACCAAATTGAGATATCCTCTTGACGCTCTGAAAGTACTTCCTACGACAAACGTTCCCCAATTAGACTATGTCGTATAATCTCTAATGCAATCACACGATAAATTCCACGAGCCAAGAAATAACAATATGGAGAATCCTAGTTCACACGCTGTCAAAACATATTGTTTACCACTTTGTTTTTTATGTGATTATTACTTGAGGAATACGGGCGGATATTACCCGCCCGCACATCCAATATTGACTATTTTCTCTTGAAATTCCAGAACCATGCGGTACCACCTCCAGAAGTCACCCCTGGCTCAGGTGCGCAAAGCCGAAGTTCATCCTCTGTGATTTTCAAGATGTGATATACATACTGACGTGCATTTCCTTGATTAGGTTGTACGCCCAACAAAGGAATAGTACCAGAAAATTCAATTGTACCTACATCCCATCCAGATTGTACCATATCTTCTGAAACTTTTACAGAGCCACTTTCACCACGGCTTGTCTGGACACCTGACAGACTAAGCGAGAACCAACCATTCAATCCGTCATCAGGTAGTCCCGCACCTATAGCCTGCCCATCAATTTCTCCACTACGGACAACCCACCAACCGGGACCTGTGTTTGACAGAAATCCACCATTACCCCAGCAGCCGTCTTCGGCTTCTGTATTCCAAGTCCAAGTTGTTGTGCCATAACCACCATCCGGAGTTGTACCAAAGATATCAGCATAAATAGCAGGAAGATCCGTGTACTCCGTTACTGCTATTGATTTGGAAGCCGATTTTGTAATGGAGCCGTCCGAATTAATGGCTGTTATATACACTTGCAATTCTTTATTAGGAGGAGCTACTTGAACCGACGGAGCCGTACCTTCTGCCAACTTGGTATCAGACGTAGCATCATAAACCTTCACATAACGTGACGGAGTAGGAACAATCCGAATGTTGTTGTTTCCCTGATTCTTGGCTACAAGTTCAAAAGTAAGATTTTCCGGTGTGACATTAGGATCCGGACTGATTTCATCCACTATCGGATCACAAGCCACCAGCAGCATTGCAAACAAAGGCATTGCGAATAATATCTTTTTCATATCTTTTTTCATTTTAAATTCATATTCTATTCTTGCCAACCATTATACTCAGCACTTGCATCCGTATAACCCGCATTTTGTTCTACCTTTCCTTCATTCAAGAGGACTTGGTTTTCGGGAATCTTCTGGAAACCTGCCGTAGCCTTATAACGTGCGGCATAACCACCGTTCTGCGCCACATTACGGCTTTCAACCCCATTTGTATAAACTTTTGCTCCCGTCTGTCTTTCAAGGGCATCGGCAGCAATATGCCAACGGCGAATATCGTTCCAGCGAGTACCTTCAAAACAGAGTTCCCAACGGCGTTCATTCTGCAATGCAGCCAACGAATATGTACCAATAGGTTCAAGTCCGGCACGACTACGCACTCTGTTTATACCGCTAACATCTTCCTTCAATTCAGACTGCATCAACAATACATCCGCAAAACGAATCAAAACCAAATCATGAATAGAACCGGTTTGCATCAGATTATCATTAATCCAGCCGTCGGCACCATACATTATCTTCTCAAATACCGGTTCAATCGTTTTATTTCCAGCCTCACCCGTATTATAAGCCATAATAGAACCTATTTTCATCTGATAATAATCTGTTTCTTGGATAAAGCCGTCACCACCACCTTTATTATAACTCGGCATATCCTCCGTCTTGAATACGGAGGCCGGACGACGGGCATCATTGTGTTCTGCCGCACTCCAATCATTATAAAGATTGGGAGCTACAGGACCGGCCCCCCATCCTTGTCCAAAGGGGAAAGAATTGGCCTGATCATTGCCACGTACACCAAAATGCAGAGCATAACCGTTACCATAACCGATAGTAGTGCTCCAAGATGCAAGTTTATTATATTTAATGGCAAACATGGATTCGGGATTTACCGCTGCATCATCTTCTACCCATTTCAGCCCCTGACCGGCAGTAAACGGAAAATCTTCTACCGTACATCTATTGGTATATGCCCACAAATTACGAAACTCAGGAACAAGACTATAACCGGAATTATTCACACAATCATCAATATATCCAATCACATCCTGCTTGGTCAAAGTTGTCCCATCAGGCAAATCAACTGAAGTCAACGGACTATAGTTCGTACTAACCAAATCGTTCAGAGTTTCACCATTGCCATACATGCCGGTATAATACAACCAAGCACGTCCTAACATAGCTTCAGCCGTATATTTATCAACATGCCCATCCGATTTACGAACAGCCGGCATATTTGCAGCCGCATCGCGAAGATCCTGCAGAATCTGCCCCCAGATAACAGCGGCAGTCGGAGGAGTAGTATCTTCGGGCAACAAAGCAGTAATCACCAAAGGTACACGGCCATACATAGAAGCCAACTCGTAGTAATAAAAAGCACGAAGAAACTTGGCTTCGCCCTCAGCCTGCGCTCTTACTTCCGGATCCATTTCAATACCGGCAAGAGCCTCCAACAACGTATTGGCACGGTTGATTCCTTGATAGCGAGCCACCCAGTAATCCTGCGTAGCATTTGTACCCGTATTACAAAGAAGGTCTAAAGATTGCATCAACTTGTCATTGGGACCACCACCACCCAACATATCATCGCAAGCCAGCAGGGAATTATACAAGAAAGACTGCTGCGGAAAAGCATTGACATTATTCAGGTTCTGATATATGGCAGCTAAAGCCTGATTGGCATCTTCAGCCGTTTTAGGAAAATTGGTCGTATCTTTTTCCGTCAGACTCATCGAGTCCAGACTACAAGAAGTAAACGTTCCTGCCATCATCAAAGCTGCCCCTATTAAATATGCTATTTTTTTCATCATGTATCAATTTTAGAATTTAACATTAACACCTACCATATAAGTACGAGGTTGAGGATAGTTACCTACATCAACACCGGTTACCCACGGTTCTTTGTCATTGAGAGCTCTACCATTCTCCGGATCCATCCCTTTATAACCGGTAAAAGTAAATAGATTCTGTGCAGCAGCATACACACGAAGTTGCTGGAACGGACAGTTCTTCCAAATTCTCTTGAAATCGTATCCTATTGTCAGATTTTGAATGCGAACATAGTCGGCATCATCAATATAAATATCTGAAATGGCCTGGAAATTCTGTCCACTATTTCCCGGCGCAAGCAGCGGATATCTGTTTGAGGTTCCTTCTCCGTGCCAGTAATCGTAAACTTCTGTCGTATAGTTTTCATACTGTCCGTCTGAGAACTTTCTCCAAGAACGAGCCACTTGTGCACCAAAAGCGCCATAGGTTGTTACAGAGAAATCAAATCCTTTATATTCCGCACTTAACGTAAGCCCCATTGTCACGTCAGGATGAGGATTACCCAAATCAGTCTTATCATCATCATTAATCACCCCATTTCCATCAACATCCACAAACTTCAAATCGCCCGGTTTAATACTTGCACCTTGCTTAGAGTTTGCCGCATTGCCTTTACAATTCTGGTCAAGATATGCCTGCAAGTCATTCTGGTTCTGAATGACACCGTCCGTCTTATAACCATAAAAATAGCCAATAGGATGTCCTTCTTCCATACGGACAAACCGACCCGTACTCTGAGCCAACAAATCATTACCGCCTTCAATAAAATGATTGGCGTTATTAACCTCCGTCACTTCATTCTTATTATAGGCCATATTGACATTCACTCCATACTTGAACTCCTTACCAATCTGATCTCTCCAGCCCATTGAAAGTTCAAGACCAGTATTCTTTACCGTACCGGCATTTTGATATTGAGAAGAGAAACCGGAAGCCGCATTGGTACCCACTTCCACTAACAAATCTTTCGTCTGCTTGTTATACCAGTCCATGGTAAAACTCAGACGGTTATCCAAGAAACGGGCATCAATACCGATATTGGTCTGTTCTGAAGTTTCCCATGTCAAATCGGGGTTAGCCAGACGATTCGGGTAAGCTCCGGTTGTACCTCCATTCTTATCTGAGCCAAATGTATAAAGGCCATAATCGCCAAACTCGTAACCGGCACGCCAATTTGAATTAGGGATATTGTCATTACCATTCTGTCCCCAACCAGCACGGATTTTCAAGAAACCAAGCCAAGAAGCAGTATTCTTCATAAAAGCCTCGTTTGAAATAACCCAACCAGCAGAGAATGATGGGAAATATCCCCATTGATTGCCTTTCGCAAACTTAGACGAACCATCGGCACGAATGATAGCAGAAAACATATAAGTTTCCTTAAAGTCATAATTCAGACGTCCAAAATAAGACATCTTAGAACCATAATCCGAGGGATAACCATCTACTGTAGCAGTAGCTTTACGTTCTGTATTATGTAAATAAGCATGCGTAAAGTCGCCAAAAGCACTATTATAACCGGTTGCCTCTACTGATTCGCCATAAGTTGGTCTTGATTTAGAATACTCTGTACCAACCAAAACATCAAAATGATGTAAGTCTGTAATATCAAACCGATAACTCAACGTATTAGTCAAACTCCAGTTCCAACCCAAAGACACGTTATTTATCGTTTGGTCTTTATCACGGCTATCCCCCTGATTATTAATGCGGTAAACAGGAAGATATGAGCGCCATGAACTTGACCATTGTTTGTAACTAACCTGACCTTTATAAATAAGATTCTTAAGTGGTTGTACTTCCAGATATGCCGCTGTGTTCAGATTAAAATTCTTATTCTTATTATTCCCAGCCTGATTATATACCATGTGAGCCATCGGATTAGAAGCATATGCAGTATAATCAAGTATACCATTAGCACTCGTTCCAAAATTCTTCAAATCATCATACATGAAGAAATCACCATTCTCATTATATACAGGAATCAGAGGAATAGCACGCAAAGCATTAGAAAGGTCATTCGAATATTGATTACCTAACTGCACACCTTGATTCTGTTTGTGCTGATAATATATATTCTCACCAAACTTTATCACATCCATATCTCCCTTACGGTATATCACATGCTCAGAATTAATGCGGAAAGTAAAACGACGATAGTCAGTCTTCACTGGACCACCGAATGCACCATCCTGATACTGATAGCCTATACCTGTCGAAAACTTGGAGAATTCAGAACCACCTGTTACATTCAACGCATGATTAGTAACCACAGCATTTTTATTCCGGAATTCTTTTACCCAATCTGTACCTGGATTGGTACCATTCTGATAAGCAGTCAGCAAATCAGCATCTACGAATTTTGACCAATCATACGGTTGGCCTCCATTATTATAGGCTACTTGATCCATTACCGCCATATATTCTTTGGCATTCAGCATATCAGGCATCTTATATACATTTGCCCAGCCTATGTTTCCATCATAAGATACAGAAACCTTTCCTACCTTACCCTGCTTCGTAGTAACAAGGATAACACCGTTGGCACCGCTCGAACCGTAAATTGCACAAGATGCAGCATCTTTCAACACATCAATACGTTCAATATCGGCAGGATTCAAGGCGTTAATATCGCCACCGGCTACACCATCAATGACGTAAACTGGAGCTGTATTTCCGTTAGTACCAGCACCACGAATATTAATTTTAAATCCATCGCCTGGCTGACCGGAAACGGCCTGAATATTTACACCCGGAGACTGGCTTTGCAAAGCGCCCAATGCCTGCGTGGTATTTAATTTTGCGATGTCTTCACCTTTTACCTCAACCGTAGCACCTGTCACCAGTTTCTTCTTCTGAATACCATAACCTACTACGACTACTTCATCCAGCAATTCCGTATCTTCTTTCAGCTGAATTTTGAAATTAGTCTGGTTGCCTACTACGATTTCTTGCGGCTGATAACCGATAAAAGACACAACAATCGTTGCTCCCGGCTGAACATTCAATGTGAAATTACCGTCAATATCAGTAATAACACCATTTGTGGTGCCTTTTTCCAATACATTAGCACCGATAACCGGTCCCATTGCATCTGTTACAGTACCTGTGATTTTTTTTGCTTGCTGCACAGCATCTATTGCATCGACCGATGCGGCGAAAAGTTGCGGAGTATAAGTCAGGCTGACAGCCGAACAGATACCTACGAGCAGCGCGGTTCTTCTGAAATTTAAATTCATACTTATATTTTTCTTAGATTAATGAATTGGTATTGCCTGGCGGCATCTACCGTTTAATATAAGGTTAAACTTCTCTTTTTGAGGAAAAATTAAATATACCTTATTTATAAAGTGGTTGGTATACATATTACTCCTTTCCCATAAGCATTTTTCATTTCATTAACGGTTAAACATTATATGATTATTATCAAATTTCAATCAGGCTTGACAAAAGTAGACTTTTGACAACAAACTTTATAATACTATCTTATCAAATAACGACACTCATTTAACATCCATTACTATTTCCCCTAAAAGTATAAAGCATGAATTCCACAACAGACAACTAAAAGCTATAAAAAACAGAAAGGGTTGCCCCGATACTAACCAGAGACACCCCTTTCCATTTTATTATTAAAAATTGCTATTCCATAGAAGGAAGCTCATCACGAGAAACGACAAATTCCTGGTTCATAGCATCCTTCCACCATGCTTCATCAGCATGGACTACCGGACTGCCGTCCTCATTTGTTCCGTCATACCACGGCATGAACCAACTCCAACGCGCACCAGATGCCCATTGTTCGGAAATAAGTCCGACCGTACCACATTCGCTCAGCGAAACAATCTTATTTCCATAATTTCCGGCAATGGAAGTATATTCTGAAACACAATCCGCAGTTTCCTTATTATAAATATCACGTCCCACGATGTCTACATATTGGTCTCCCGGATACCAATCGGCATCATCGCCCTCGGTAGTCCAAACCCAGATAAGATTATCCAATCCTTCAGTCTTGAAGTAGTTGAACATAGCAATCCACAGAGATTTAAAGCTGGCAGCATCCTTACCCCACCAGAACCAGCCACCGGCTGCCTCATGGAATGGACGCCACAATACCGGAATATCCGCATCTCTCAACAGCTTCAAGTAAGCGGCAGCATTTTTCAAATCTTCGGTAAATACCTTGTTTTCCCAAGTGCCTTCCACCGTGGCATTGGCAGCGTCAAACTCCGTATCTGCCTTATAGAAGGCATAATCCTTGTTCGGGTCAAGAGCTGTACCGTTACTTTCAAGATAAACAGCAACTGCTGTATAATCATGTCCGCCAATGATGAGACCACCTTCTTGCAGGGATTTCAAAATATCCTCGGTAATCAACAATGTATAGTCCCCGGATATGTCAAAATAATCAGTTCCTGAAGCAATCTCGCTCCAACCACTGTTTTTGAACGAACCTTGCGCCCCCTCTGCCACATCTTTCACAGCCACGCGTATCACCTGACCCACTTGCGCATCAGCAAAGACAGCTTTTGCAGCATCATCCGTCATCTGTACATTTCCACTCCAATCACCCGGCATTACCGTCTCTCCTTTCCATATTTGGGTAGAAGAAGCTTCGCCTACAACTTTCTTGGGTACATTCCAATGCCACATGGCAGCTACGATGCCACCTTTGTCAGACCAATCCTTAACAGGAGTAATGTCACCGTAATTAATCCAGTCTGCTCCAGCTACAGATGCCGGCAGATGAACATAGTCGAAACAGTTGATAGCCGGATATTTTCCAGTCCATCCGTACACCTTTTCGGACATTTCCGTATTCCAGGCAACATCGGCCATCATGGCAGAAAGTGTCTTCGTCTCGAAGTTATCCAATAGATAATTGTACAGTTTCACAGCTTTAACCGAAGTAGCGGCAACCAGTGTCTTGTCCAAAGCGACAGTAGAAAACTGAACCGATACAGCCGGAGCAGGCATTTGGTTCGGTCCTGTTACTATTCCCTCGGGAATAGAAAGAGAACAAGCCGTCTCTCGCTTGGGAACATTCACTTTTACAGTCAGTATATTGCTTGCGCCAAGCACATCGGCACTTATCAGTTCACCACCGGTAAACTGGATTTCGCTCAGATTGTCCGTTGCAAAGAATATATTCTTGTCATATTTCACCTCAATGGTGATTTCTCCCGTTTTCACTTTGGCAGCTCCACTCTCAGGAGTAGTAGACACCAATACCGGTGCATCCACTGCAGGGATATCATGATCGACATCAGTATCGCAGGAGGCAAAAATAAAGACCATTGCCAGGATGAGCATCCATCTTATATTTAAAGTTTTCATAAGCTAACAATATTTCTATTTTTTATTTTACTTCAATTGTAATTTTCTTTACAATCAAATATCCCCCTTGGAAAATAAGACCACCACTTTCCTGCAATGCTTTTAAATCATTTGCACCAAGTGAATAAGAATATTTGGTTGCTCCCGCCTCAATATTTACAGCATCTCCACCTGCAACCTTCTTAAAATCTGGCAATGTAGTCCAACCGTCACCTTGCCCCAATTTAAGTTGCCACCAAGTGCTCGATGTATCTTCTTCAAAATAGAAATTTAAAGTTTGTCCTACGACAACCGTATTCCAATCATATCCTCCCCATGCAAGGTCTTGACACCCATTTGCCCAGTTCCCTAGTACAACGAAACCTTCCCAAATGGTCGCTTCTGGAGCCAACACCTCCATCGTTACATCAGATGTAAATTCTTTACCCTCATAATTAACCATTCTAATAGCCGTCACACCAGTTGCCGCTGTTTTGGGAACCGTCATTTCGACCTCAGTTTCCGTACGTTTACCAAACGCCGTCACTTTAACTTCACCTATATAGAATGCTTCTACGGTATTCAAATTTTTACCCGTAATTACAAATTCACGACCTTGAACAACAGCACTCGGATTAATTGTAGCAATAGCAGGATCAGTGGCAGGAGTGATATTCAATGTCAGAGTAGTCTTAACCTCCATTCCATTCTTTAGAATCAAAGTTGGAGCACATGTTTCCGCAACGCCCGGCACTGTTATGCCTAACAGTTCATCGCTTATATGATTATACTTCGCAAGCATTGCTGTCGGTGAATCCTCACCTGCAAAAACAATAGCTGAAACTAAATCCAAATCTGTACCAGCAATTATCAATGTATCACCAGCCGTCAAAGCAGCCGGAGTAAATACAGCAATGGTAGGCTTCAATGTTTTATAGGCAATAGTCACACTTTCTCCATTGAACAAATTTAAAGCAATATCTCCATCTTGAGCCAATTCAGGAACAGTAAGTGTTATCTGAGTAGCAGACGCTCCCTGTTTTAGTTCAACAGCCTCAGAAACATTCGGGAATGTTGCACTGACAATCAAATCTAAATCTTTACCTGTAATCGTAATATCAGTACCATTCTTTACTATTTCGGGAACAGCAGACAAGTCCGTAGGAACTACTGTAGCAATTTTACCTGCCGCAACTTCAGCCCCAGAGTAACATACCAACGTCACAGCTCCGCTCTTAGCCGTAGCCGGAACAACAACAGTCAATGTTTTAGCATCCTCAGAAACAGTAATTTCTGAAACTTCTACATCTCCAAATTTCACAGAAGAAACCCAATTTAAGTTTTCCCCTTCAATCACCAATGAACTACCAGCCTTGATTGTCCCAGTACTACTTTTTGTATAGGTAGGAAGTGCAACAGTCAACATTTCCTCACTATATATCCAATTAGGGATTTCAGCTCCGTCCGAAATAATAATCTGCCCCGTTTTAGCTTCAACCGGTACTTTCACTTTTATTTCCTTACGTTCTTGGCTTTCGAATTCGGTCACAATAACGTTATCCGCGAAAATAATTTCTTTAATGAGATTCAAATATTCGCCGGTAATTGTAATAACCTCACCAGGATTCACTTCTAGAGGAGAAACAGATGCCAAATCAATCGGCTCCGTAAATGTCAACTCTGTTTTTGTTGTAATATCCCCCTTCGGAGTCTTCAAGACAACCAACCCCGGCTGGGCTGTCTGGGGTACAGTGACACGGATTTCCGTATCACTGACCACTTCGATGTCTGTTATATCGTCGCAACCGGGAATAGCAACGGCAGTCACCTTATCCATGCCACTGCCCAGGAAACGGAGTACACCGCCGCGAGCTACGGGACTCGGTCCGAATACATTCAGATTGATTCCCCCTTTATATTGGTTGGTATCTTCATCATCCCCATTGTCGCAGGCCGTAAACGTCAAGCAACTGAAGAGCATCAGGCACATCATCCACAGTGCCGGAAATTTATATGTTTTATTCATATCAGTATTCTATTTAAAAGGTTATTCAATAGGTACCACACGGATGTTGTCAATCATAATCACCGGATTGCAATCCTTACCTTCCACACCACCTGCCCAGACAAAGAATGTCAATCCGGTCAGCATAGTCTTGTCAAAAGCCCTATCACACTTATTGCCTTCATGCGTCTTGTTGAACTCGGACAGATTCATGGAAACGGTTGTCCATTTACCGCCCGTATCATAGGAACCCGTATTCTTCCAGGGCAACCATAAACCTCGCGGCACATTCGTATCACTAAAGTAAGCATTGTTTCCGGTCGCATACGTCACCACATCATTACCAGTAAACATTACTTGCAGAGCACAAGACTGCCACGGATTGGAAGAAGGAATATTCACCTCAAATTTCAGTTGCAAACCATTGACACCATACTCCTCGAGCAGTTCTGCAAACTCAGGACGTGCAGAAAGTTCGGGATAACCGGCAGACGGTTCCGGCCAGTAATTGAATGAAAAATGTTCTTCATCCCAAGTAGCACCGATTCCCCCTTTAAGTTCCCCGGCAAAACGAATATATGCACCATCAATACTATTTTCATCGGCTTCTTTCAATACCGCACTACCATCACGCCAACCATGAGCAATAGCCATACCGCCATGAGAGCCATCCCAGTCAAAGAGTATGTTGCGGGTATCATGATAGCGGAATTTGGAACGTCCGGTACCGTAAATAGACTTCACGTTGATATAGCCTGCAGGAGCATTGTCCGGAAGAATAAAACTGACCGCAGTCTTGGTTATGTTCGTAATATTAGTCACTTCCACATTACCGGCCATCGTAATGGTCAGTGGCACATTCGGGTCATCAATGAAATAGTCACCAATCAGTGTCACCTCACTACCCGGCTTTGCAAACTCACAAGAAATGGAGTTCACGGTAGGAGCCGGAACCAACACCTTGAAGTCATAATCTATGGTATCTTTTGCTCTGGTCACCATATAAATCTTATCGGTCACTACCGAAGGAATCTCTTTCGGAACATCTACCATAAGTGTATGGTCAGTGATGTAACTTGTATTAAGTATCGCCTTCTGGTCATTGAAATAGAGCTCGTAAACACTCCGCAGATTCTCACCGACCAGACAAATCGTATTCGCCATATAGGCCCCCGTCAGCAAAGAATCTGCCGCAGCCGGATCAGGGACACGAACATACTTCAAAATAGGCTTTCCGCCTGCCACCTCATATTTATCCGGTTCATCCTCACAAGCTGCCATGGAAAAGCCTGCTGCGACAACAACTGCCGCGAAGAACCAATTCGTATATCTATTATTTTTCATCTTTTCAAGCATTAAATTAATAACTGAATTCAGAACGCACATCTACGTGTACCGGGTCTTTCATCAAATTAGGATTGAACACCACGTCTTCTGTCGGGAACGGCAATGTAAAACTGGAAACTGTTACATTCGGTGCCTTTGCATCCGGGTTGTAACGAGTTTCATCCGGATTTACCGTCCAACTACCATTCTCATAATAAGCTTTGTAGGTAGTGCCCAGATTATAATAAACATCACGGCGCTGCGCCTTCAGCTCATTGATAGCACGCTGGGAATCATAATATGCCAAACGTACATAATCATACCAACGGTCACCTTCGCAAGCCAGTTCCAGCCGACGTTCCTTCCAGACGTCCTCCCAAGTAATGGAGGTTTTCGGAGTAACTCCCGGAATGGCACGGCCACGTACTGCATTGAAAGCATCCAATGCACTCTGGTCTGTAGTAGAGGTAGCCAGTCCCATTTTCGCCTCGGCATATACCAGATAGATATCGGACAGGCGCAGGATATGGGTTGCCAGGCCGCTGTACATATTACCAGCCGATACGCCCAAGCCCAATAGATGGTCATTATTGTTACCATAAAGATGCTTCACATGATTGGCACCGGTAGGAGACTGATAATCGCCATTAGGGCCACCCTTGCCATATTCGGCATCATAGATAAACCGCAGATAATCGAATCCGCCCTTGTCCTGCCAGAAATAACTGTATACATCACCTGCCATCATCATGGTAGCCTTACGACGGGTATCCGTATCCGAACGAGTCTCAGGGCTTTCCAAAGCGGAAATTCCAAATGCATCCTGCAAATCAACCGACGGACCGGCATAACCGCCCCAGCAGTCACCAAATTCATCGAATCCCACCATTGCCAAGTCCGACTGCAATGTATTCTGCTGTGTCCAAGGGTCACGTCCTGCTGACCAATGCCAAGAGAAGAGGCACTCTTCATTCTTGTTGTTAGCCAAACGGAAAACATCGGAATAGTTGGCCAGCAGATTACGACCGGAATTATTAATTACATCCTTGGAATATTCTGCCGCTTTTGCCAAATCATCCGCATTGCGAGTACCGGAAAGACCACTCTTGGTCAGATACACCTTAGCCAAAAGACCTTCGGCACAATAACGATCAATACGTCCCGTTTCGCCTCTGGCCGGAAGCAATTCCATAGCTTTCTCCAGAGTCATAATGATATACTCGTACACATCGGCTGTCTCCACCTTGAATTTGGAGTTATAATTACCGGAATTCAATTCAGCCGTATTATCATGGATAATGGGTACTGCCCCAAAACTACGTACCAAATAGAAGTAAGCCATGGCTTTCCATGCCAGACACTCGCCCATACACTGATTTTTCACAGCTTCTGACGCATTTGCCGTCTTCAAACGAGTATATACGGTATTGGCATGACCGATAACTGCCCACAAAGAATAGGACATATTCACAAGGTTCTCATCCGTACCATTCACCGTAAAATTCAGGTAAGGACTGTTTCCCTCGTATACATTTCCGGACAAGATTTCACCGACTTTAATAAAACCGCGCTGAAAGTCATACCAAGGTGAGTTATAAAGGTAATTGACTCCTTGCACACATTGCTCGTCATTCTGGTAAAAATTCGATTCGTTATAATTATCTTCAGTAGGACGGTCCAGGAAATCTTCGCATGAAACTGTTCCCATACCGAGTACAGCTGCAAACGCCCAATATTTAATATATCTGATTTTCATGTTTTCTTCAAATTAAAGTGTTAGAATGAAACGTTCAAGCCGAATGAATAAACTGTAGGAGACGGATAACGTCCGTTGTCCAGACCATATACATTGACGCTTGAAGTACTAGCACCAATTTCAGGGTCATAGCCATCATAACCGGTAATGGTCAGCAGGTTCTGAATATTGGCATAGATACGCAAGTTGCTCAGCCCCAACTTATCAATCGTCTTTTTCGGGAAAGTATATCCCAAAGAGATATTCTTCAGGCGGATATAGGAACCATCTTCAATATAACGGTCACTGATACGGTCGTTGTCATTCGGGTCATTGATAGTGGCGCGTGGAATGGAAGCTCCCGGGTTTGCCACCATGACGTTAGACACATCATTATACCACATGGTTCCATCTTCGTAGACCTTGTTCGGATTGATAGGAACAAGCTGTGCACGTCCGTTTACAGCATTCAACTGGTTGGTCCATGGAGAGTTCATATGCGTCAGCTTCATGGAAAGGTAGTTGTACACCTTGTTGCCATAGGAACCGTTGATGAAAACGGACAAGTCGAAGTTCTTGTAACGGAAAGTATTGGTCCAGCCAAAAGTAAACTTAGGCATCGGAGAACCGATATTGGTCTTGTCATAGTCGTCAATAACGCCATCGGGCACACCGTCAGGACCACTGATATCCTTATATTTCACATCACCCACCCATACGGTATTGGTACGGTCAAATACACCGTTTGCCGGGTACTTGGCAGGTTTCGGAGAAGTCTGAAGGTCCTCCAGGTCCTTGTAAACACCATCACAGACAAATCCATAGAAGTTATAAAGTGATTCGCCTACACTGGACACACTGACTACATCGGTCCACTGTCCGTAACCTACAATCTGGGCATTGGCTGTACCTGCCAATCCTTTCAGTTTGTTCTTGTTGAAAGAAATCTGGAAATCGGAGTCCCATTCAAACTTACCCGTAATGGGATGCGTGTTCAGAGAGATTTCAAAACCGGTATTCTCTATGTCACCATAATTACCTTTCGGAGCAGCCAATGCAGAAGAACCATTGCCGGAAGTACCCATATAAGAAGGTAATTGCAACGGCATCAACATATCACTGGAAGTTTTCTTATACCACTCTACCGTCAGGTTGATACGGTCGTGCAGGAATCCCAAATCCACCCCGACGTTCCATTGCTCCTGAGACTCCCATTTGATGGAAGTGTTCGGTATATTGGAGGGGCGATACCCCATACCCAGACCAGAAGGCATACGATTCATGGATGTACCCCAGGCATAACCACCGATGTTGGCATTACCTGTTTGTCCCCATCCCAAACGCAGCTTACCGTTGCTGATTACCTTCTTCAACGGTTCAAAGAACGTTTCATTGGAAAAGCGCCAGGAAGCAGCCAACGAATGGAAGCCTGCCCAACGGTTTTCAGGGCCGAAGTTTGAAGAACCGTCATAACGATAGGTATAAGTACCCAGATAACGGTCGGCATAGTTATAAGTCAGACGTATAAAGAAAGATGCCATGGACGAACTTCCAAAACCTGCGTTGATAGTCGGTGTTCCCGTACCCAAGGCCGGATTGTGCACTTCATCCGAAGGCAGACCGCTATTGAACACACTCGTGAAGTCATAGCTGGACTCCCAGCACTCCTGACCCACCATGGCCGTATAATGATGCTTGTCGCCTATGTTTCCGGAATAGGTCACATAGTTCTTCAATTGCCAGAATGTACTGCTGTTCTTCTGGATACTGCTTTCATTGCTGGAACGTACCCATCCACCCAAATCAACCATCGGCTTGTAGCGTTCACCTTTGCTGGAACTGATGTCATAACCCAGTTCGGCATGCCATACCAGATTTTTAATCGGAGTGACCTCAAAGAAAATATTACCTGTCAGTTTCTGACGGTCCAGCAGGATGTCATCCATCATGGCAAGGGCAATCGGGTTAGGATTCGTATAGCCTTCGCGAACAACGGTGGCATAGCTGCCATCCAGATTATAGATAGGTATATCAGGAAGAGTGGTCAACGAGTAGTTAATCAAACCTTCATCACTGTCTGCCAGTTTCAGGTCATCACCCGTTGCTGTATAGGTGGCAGTCAAACCGAGTTTCAACCACTTCTTCAGTTGGGCATCCAAGTTGGCACGGAAGCTGTAACGGTTAAAGTTTGAACCGATGATGGTACCGTCCTGATCCATATAGGAAGCTGATACGTAGTATTGTATCTTCTCTGTACCACCTTGTGCCGAAATCTGGTGCTGATGCTGCAAAGCAGTCTGGAAGATGGCGTCCTGCCAGTTTGTACCTACTCCCAGCAGAGAAGGATCGGCATAATAATTACTAGGGTCAGAGATTTCACCCATGTTTGCCAAATCATTATAATAAGTGGCATACTCACGCAGATTCATCATATCCAGACGCTTTGTCTGGCGTTGAACGGCAAACATACCGTCATAAGTAAACTTAGCCTCACCCGCCTTACCACGTTTGGTCGTAATCAAAACCACACCATTGGAACCTTGCGCACCGTAAATGGCGGTTACCGAAGCATCTTTCAGAATTTCCATACTGACGATATCAGCAGGGTTGATGGTGGAAAGCGGAGAAATGGTGGAAACCGAGCCATTACCCAATGCATCGCCCAAACCATAAGATGAACCGCTTTGTCCCTGACTCTGTACAATCACACCGTCAATTACATACAACGGCTCGGCATTGGCATTGATAGTGGCCTGACCACGTACACGGATAGAAGAGGAAGAGCCCGGAGCACCGGAAGTGCTGACAGCCGTCACACCCGCAGCACGTCCTTGCAATGACTGGTCAAGGTTGGTAATAATAGAGCCCTTAATCTTGTCTTCACTCATGGAAACGGAAGCACCGGAAAGGTCGCTTTTCTTCATCGTACCGTAACCTACCACAACAACTTCATCCAACATTTCAGAGTCTTCCTTCAACGTGATGTTCACCGTTGTCTGGTCCGTTATCTTTATTTCCTGGCTGACATAGCCTATAAAGGAAACCACGATGGTAGCTCCCGGTTTCACATTCAAGGCAAAATTACCGTCAATGTCGGTAATTACACCATTCGTAGTGCCCTTTTCCAATACATTGGCACCAATGATAGGGCCCATCGCATCGCTGACGACACCCGTAATTTTCTTTGTTTGCTGCACTGCCTCAACGGTATCCACCGATGATACTGCGAAAAGCTGAGGGGTATAACCCAGGCTGAACACCGAACATATACCCGCAAGCAGCGCTGTCTTTCTAAAATTTAAATTCATACTGCATTTCTTAGATTTAAAACAAACACAAAACCTCCCAAAAGAAGATTTTTTTAGTTAACAAAATGAGAGTAAGTCAAGAAACCGTGACATGCAATCAAGGCGTTGACACTTAAAATTACTTCCAAACAATTCATGTTTTCACAGCATCATTCTTCTTTTCTTCCATAAGCACAATTCTTTTTTCTTAATTATTAATGGTTAAATCATATTGTTTTTAAAGGGCTATTTTTTCAGTGTCGTCAATTCGTCACGAACCATTCTCCCCCACTCTTTCATGTCTGCATCTTTCCAGTTTCCCTCGGAAGAAGCCGACGGATAGAACATGGAGCAAGTCTCATCCTTGTCAGACAAAGACCAGGCCACCCAGCTGATGGAATGCCGCTGCATCCACTCCAGCCAATTCCCCCACTCTTCTTTATTGATGGGGCCGTCCCCACTTGCCTCCATACCGGCACATTCGGAAACGAAAATCGGCAAGCCCTTGCCCAGAGCATAGTCGGCGCGATCGCGCAGCCACTGTCCGTGGGTATTGGCATAAAAGTGGAGTGTATACATTATATTGCTATATCCGGTAATAGGATCGTCTGCAGCCAAATGGATGTCCTGGTCCCAATGCGGACAACCTACGAGGATAACGGCATCCGGCTCTATGGCACGAATCGTCTTGATAACCTCCACAGAGTATGCCTTCACCTGTTCCCAACTGTCTTCCACCGGTTCGTTGAAAACCTCATAGATAACATTAGGAACCCCTTTGTAACGGGTAGCCATTTGGGTGAAGAATTCCTTTGCTTCTTCCTGCCGCAGATTGTGGCTATGCCAGTCAATGATGACGTAAACGCCGTTCTTGATAGCGGCATCCACCACTTTCGTAACACACTCAATACCGAACTCGGGCTTGTTCACATAGCAGGCGCTATCCAAATCCACTCCCATAGAGGCCCGAAGCACTTGTGCGCCCCAGTCATTGACCAGATAAGCAACCGAAGAGGCATTGTAGAAACGGGGCCAGAACTGATGCCAGCCATAGCTGACACCGTGCAATACCACCGTGTCTCCTTCGGTATTCATCAACTGCGTACCATTGACCACCAATGCCGGTAGTGTTTCTTTTACATTTTCATTCTTCGACGGGTTTGTTCCACAACCAATGGTCATACCTAGGCAACAAACCGCCAACATAACTTTCCATATGCTTTTCATATCATACTTAGTATTTAGAGTAATAATCTTTCTTATATAACGGTACAAACGCTTTGTACACGCTTACATTCTAATTTTCAGGCAGGGATTACACGGAAAGGATAGGTTTAATTTTGCAACTTCCGGTTTTCCGCTTTAATTATTTCAATAGTGCTGTCCGTGGCAAAGACAGAGTTCAGTCCTTGTTGTTCTTGGGCAGGGTCACCGGTATAGTCATCTCCCTTTTCCCAGAATACATGGTCGGGATTCTGTCCGGCAAAACCGCCCCATGCCCAGAAGTTGCATCCGGCAAAGAGTCCGCCGCTCTCACGATCCTGGCGGATGAGGTCGAATACATAACGGTAATATTCATCGCGGGCAGTGGTCGGCGCCTCTTTGGAGAAACTGAAGCCGTCACGGGGAAAACCGAACTCCTCCAAAACAATCGGCTTGCTGTACTTCCGGGCAATGACCATGTGGTCATCTATATACTTCTTAGTATTCTCCTTGGCACGCGGAAGAAGTTCCGTCAGGCTGTCAGCCTTCACCCAGCCCCAGTTGTAGGGCCAGATGTGGATATTCAGATAATTGATGTTGGGGTCGGCATGAATCTTCTCGAAAAGATTCATGTCCATTTCGCATCCCCACGCGCCCTCACTGCCGGAAGACACCATGTGGTTCGGGTCGAGGGACTTGATTTGTGCAGCTACATCAGCCATCCAACGGGCAAACGGCTCCTTGTTCTCGTCAGAGAAAGCGCGAGGCTCGTTACCAATCTGCCAAGACATAATAGTGGGGTCGTCCACATACTTTATCTGATTATACCTATTGGTTCGCGAAACAATATAATTGACATGATTGGCAAACAAGGCCTTCGCGCTGTCCGATTTGGGGAACTGCTTGACATACTCCATATAGGCGGGCCATCCGTCTACGGCAGGTACCACGGCATCACCGTGTCCGGACCATTGCAGGTAAACAGAATAGCCGCCGCTCCATTCCCAGGAATTGTTCAAATAGAGTACAGCTGTCATATCACGTTCACGCAGTTCATTCATGAAATAATCCAATCCGGCCAAGATAGTATCATTATAGACGCCCGGTGCCACTTGCAAAGAGGGCTCTACCCGCGTCTTTATGCCATTTTCACCGTCAGCACCCACCAATACGCGCAGGTTGTTGATGCCAATGCTTTTCAGAAAGTCCAGCTCCTTATGCAACCGTTCACGATTGCCGCCTTCACCTTGGGAACCAAGAATGGCACCATACCAGAAATTGGCACCTACAAAATAATAGGGTTTTCCGTCGCGAACGAACTGTCCATCGGCATTGACCTTAATAAACGAATGCTCCGCAGGCTTAGGGGCACATGCTCCCAAAAGGAATAAAAGTACTGTCAGTAAAAGGAATTGTTTCTTCATATTATCAGTTTTTAAGCGATACACAAAGATACGCGGCTCATATCATAAAAAATGATACTATATTATCAGATTAATATGCCAATGTGATTAATCACATTGGCACATCAAGTTGTCTCCGTATCCAGTCCAGCCATTCATCCCACTGTTCCTGATACCAATAATGTCCGGTTTCCAGATAAGGATGCAATTCCTTCGGAGAAGCAATCACATTGTAGGCTGCATACATGGAAGTGGGAGGACAGACCTCATCGTTATACCCCCAACTGAACCAACCGGGCACATTCAGCAGGCGGGCAAAGTTTGCCGTATCATAATAGCGTACCGTTTCAAGCTGCTTTTCATCGGGAGCACCGTAATAATAGAAATAATGGGGCCAACCGCAAGCACGCTTCTTGAAGAAGGCTTCGTGGTCGCACAGGGCAGGATGAACTGCCGCCAGAAAAGTAACGCGTGAATCAAGAGCCGCCGTAATCACAGACAAGGCACCGCCCTGGCTGGAGCCCGTAACGCCCAGCGCTTTCCCGTTGTACTGCGGCAGCGAACAGATAAAATCCACAGCACGCAAAGCGCCTACCACCACACGGTTATAGTAAGAAGCATCCCGATTGTCGCGGCCGAACGTCCAATAATTGCTCAGCGCCCCACCTGCCAGCGCATCATATACAGACTGCTGCATCGTGACGGGAATGCCGTGGATACCCACCTCCAATATAATTACCTTTCCAGGAGCCGTATACGTATCTCCCGCATAAGGGCGGACACCCGCACCGGGCACACGCAGCAAAGCCGGATACTTCCCTTCTTTCTTGGGAATACTGAGAATACCGTAAAAACGTCCTCCCCAGGCTTTTGTCTGGAAGCTGACCTGATATACATTATCCGTTTCCGTACAGCGTTCGGGAAGCAGCGTCATAAGGGGATTCAACGGAGTCTTGCGCGCCTCTTCCAAGGTCTTGGCCCAATAATCCTGAAAATCGGCAGGAAGTTTCGTCACGGGTTGCAGCTGCTCAGGAGCATAGGCCGATGTAGCCAGCCCTTCATAAGTCCGGCCGTCCACATGCGCCTTGACCTTGCAACGCAAGAAGCCTGCAGTCTTCATCGTGCCTTGCAACTTCAAGGTACCATCTTTCAGCACCATGTCTTTCTTTACTTCAGTAGGATACATTTCGGGGCCCAGTTCATAGTCAATCTTGACATCGGGCAAGAGGTTCTGTGCCTTCAGCACCCGGACGGTAAACGTACACTTCTCATTCAGACGATACACCCAATCGCTATGGTCGGGTGAAACGACTACACGGATTTCATTGCCGCGTATCTGCGCCGTCACAGCACATACACACAGCAGACATAAAAATAAGGAAAAAACTCTTTTCATGATATCAGATATTAGTATTAATCATTGGTGCAAAAATAGGCACTTTCAATGAAGAATACCAATACTTTTTTATCATATCACCAGCTTCTTTTTCCGATAATTCTCACGGAATTCCTTCGGCGAGCATCCCTTCTTCCGCTTGAACATACGATTGAAATTGGACAGATTGTTGAAGCCGCAGTCATAGCACACCTCTGCAATAGTACGCGTGGAATCTACCAACATACGCGTGGCAAAGCCCAGACGGATATCAATAATGTAGTCGGAAAGCGTCTTGCCGGTGCGCAGGCGAAAGAAACGGCTGAAAGAGACCGGGGTCATGCCCACCATATCGGCCAATGAAGCCAACCGGATATCCTCCTGATAATGGGTGGAAATGTATTTCTGCACCTTCTGTACCCGGCGGCTGTCAGAGAAAGTCTCTATCTTGGCAAACGAAGAACTGGACAACACCCGAGCATTGTCATAGAGGGAAAGTTCGTAAAGGATACGGAGAAAGTTCATCACGGCATAAAAGCCCTGCTCCTCGGAAGCCAGCTTATCCAGCCAGTTGTACACCTTCATGATGGCCTGCATGGGGAAACTAAGTCCGCACTGTGCACGCTCCAGCATCCGGCGGATACTGTCGAACTGGTTCTTGTTGACAACGTTCCCGAAGAACAAGTCGGGAGAGAACTGGATGGTAATCTCCCGAATATCCCCGGAGGTACATTCATGTTGCTCCCATACATGCTCCAACTCCTTACCGGTTATCAGTACCAGGTCATAATCACCGATAATCTCGGCAGAATCGCCCACCACACGACGTACGCCGGAAGCATGTTCCGTGAAGTTCAGTTCATACTCTGCGTGACAATGGATGGGGTAGGTAAATTCTGTTTTGTGACGATCGGCAATATAGAAACAGTCACGTTCCGACAGAGGGGTTATCTCCCTCATGATATAGTTCTGGTTTTCCATAGGCATTGGTTAAAAAAATATCATGCCACAAATATACTCATTCTTTTTAATCCCACAACAGTACCATTTGTTACATTTAGAGGTAATAATTGTTATATATGAGCAGATACCCGGGAAAGTCCCGCCCGGAAAAGCAAAACTTCCGTTCTTCTCCTCCTCAAGCTCTAATGTAAGGATGTATGAGATGTATATCTCATGTTGTACGAGATATACATCTCATACAACACGAGATGCACATCTCGCACACTTACACACTATAGTTTGAGGAAGAAAGAAGCGGAGATCCCTCTCTTGCCCCATAGACAAAAGAAAGATCTCCGCTTCGCCGGATGATATGAATGATAAGCTGCTTACTTCTGCAGCTTCAAAACGCAGGAAGTTTCCGGCAGGTTTTTCGAAACGACCGTCAGTGTGGCTTCTCCCGCTTCGCCGATACTTTGCAACAGCACCTGTGCAAGTCCGTTGAATGCTTTTACCTGATAGGTGCGGGCATCGGCGTCGGCCGGACGTTCCGTAGCCTGATAAGCGGGGTCTCCATTCCCCACCCCAAGGATGCGTACCGGACCGGAGACGGTTATCGTCAAGTCGTTGCAGGCAGTGGGGACAAAACGTTTCTTCTTGTCCTGCAACTCAATGTTACACACTGCCACATCCCGATTGTCTGCCTGAATGACGGAACGGTCTGCCGTCAGGGAGATACGGGCAGGAGCACCGGTAGTCTCCACAGTACGGGCCAATATTTTTTTGCCGTTCTTATAGCCTACAGCCTTCACTGCACCGGGCTGGTAAACGGCTTTCCAAGAAAGATGACCGTTTCGGGGCATCGGTTTGCGCTCCAGTTTCTTGCCGTTCACGGTCAGTTCCACTTCATCGCAGTTGCTGTATACCCAAATATCAATGCTATCACCTTCGTGACCTTGCAGATTCCAGTGAGGAAGGATGTGCAGCACCGGCTCATCCGTCCACCAGGACTTCAGATACCAGGCTTCGTCCTTGGGAAAGCCACAGTAGTCCAGAATGCCGAATTGTGAGCCCGTAGCCGGGAACTTCATGGGGTTGGGCTCGCCGCGGTAGTCGAAACCCGTCCAATAGAAAAGACCCGCCAAATAGGGACGTTCGTCATAGAATTTCCAGCCACGCTCGATGCAGTTCAGCAGGCTGTCAGGTCCGTTCGGCTTGCGGTTGTGCGCCACCATGTGGCCTTTGTCGTGGGCATCGAAGTAGATGCCGCGCGTACCACAGCCCGTAGTCTCTTCCGAACCGAGCGCACGGCGGCCGGGATAATCCTTGCGGTGCTGCTCTACTGGATTCTGAAGGATGTAGTTATAACCGGCCACGTCTGCGGGAATCAAGATGGCAGGGCCACTGCTCGAAGCAACGGTCATGAGGCGCGTAGGGTCGAAACGGTGGCAATATTCGCGCATCGTGGCAGCAATGCGTGTACCGCTTTCTTTCCACTCGATGCCCCACTCCTCGTTGCCTACACTCCAAAGGATAATGCACGGATGGTTGCGGTCGCGGTCTATCATGCGTTTCAGCAGGCGAGTATGTTCCTCGTTGACACCCGTCAGACGGTTTTCTTCTATCACAAGGATGCCGAGGCTGTCGCAGGCATCGAGCATTTCGGGAGTCATCGGGTTATGGGAAGAACGGTAGGCATTGCAGCCGAACTTCTTCAGTTCCTTCAGTCGGTACACTTGCAGGGCATCGGGAATGCCGGCACCTACTCCGGGGTGGTCTTGGTGCATGTTCACACCTTTCAGTTTCAGAGGCTGTCCGTTCAAGAGGAAGCCCTTGTCGGCATCGAAGCGGATGTCACGAATACCCGTAGTAGTGGTATAAGCATCCACCAGCTTGCCATGCTGATAGACTTCCGTAAGCAGTGTATATAGATAAGGTGTATCCACACTCCAAAGATGAGGTTTGTCCAGCGCTATTTCACCGACGGTGAGCTGGCGGTCTTTCGGCAGTACCGGCTTACCGGCCGTTTCGCAGCGTGCCACTTCCTTGCCGTCGGCATCCCGGAGGATATGGCAGAGGCGGTAATCCTCCGTTTGCAGACCGGAGTTTTCAACAGTGGTCTCTATCGTCAGCTTGGCCTTGTCAAAAGGTGCGGCCAGCGTGCTGTGCACAAAGGTTCCGAAAGGAGCTACATGTAACGGCGCCGTCTTGTTCAGCCATACATGGCGGTAGATGCCCGCACCCTCGTAAAACCAGCCCTCCTCGAGCGTGGCATCCGCACGGACGCAGATAAGATTCTCTTCTCCGTAATTCAGGTATTCCGTAATGTCATACACCTGCGTGGCATAGCCGCTCGGTTCGTGTCCCAGGTAGAAACCGTTTATCCAGATACGGGCATCACGGAAGATACCGTCGAACTGAAGATAAAGATGTTTGCCGAGGTCCTCTTGTGGCACGGTGATGGTCTTTCGGTACCATCCCACAGAGTTTTCGGGGAATTTATAGCCGACGGCTTTATAGCCATGACTGTGGCTCGCTTCTTTGGCATAAGGCAAATCAACCACCCAGTCATGCGGAAGATTGACCGTCTTCCAGTCCACACCCCACTTCTCCGGATTGAACTTGGGAGAGTAAGGGCCCTCATTATGGATAGAGGCTGCCTTGGTCAGATAGTTGAAGTACTCCGTTCCGCAGCCGAAATCTTTCTCCGGTGAGGAAGCATTGCCAAAAGCAAACTGCCAGCCGTCGTCCAGCAAAATACGTTCGCGGACGGATTGGGCAGAAAGAGAAAAGGTAATTCCAAGAAGGAACAGAAATGCGAATAAGTGTTTCATATCGGTTAATCATAAAATGTGTTTACAAAGATAGAGCGAAAAAGATTCGTGCGGTGATACTTTTGTATCTTTTTCCGGTACTTCATGTTTCCGAGGGGAAAAAACACACCGGGCAAACAAGGGTGATAGGAGAAAAGTTTTTAAATTTGAAGCGTGCTTCCGGGAAAATGGCCGGGTGCCACAACTAACGAAGAATGTATCAAACTAAATACAAGAAATAATATGAAAGACAAAAGATTCGGATATTTCGATGACGACAACCGCGAATACGTCATTACCGACCCCAAAACACCTTGGCCATGGATTAACTACCTGGGCAATGAAGACTTCTTCTCACTCATCTCCAATACCGCCGGAGGCTATTCCTTCTACAAGGACGCCAAGTTCCGCCGCATCACCCGCTACCGCTACAACAACGTGCCGATGGACAACGGGGGACGCTACTTCTACATCAACGAAGGCGGCAACGTATGGTCTCCCACCTGGAAGCCCTGCAAGACCGCACTCGACAGCTACGAATGCCGCCACGGCATGAGCTACACCCGCATCACCGGAGCCAAAGACGGCATCGAAGCCAGCCTGCTCTTCTTCGTCCCACTGAAGACCTGGGGAGAGGTGCAGAAGCTGACCTTGCGGAATACTTCTGCCAAAGTGAGAAAACTCAAACTGTTCTCTTTTGCCGAATGGTGCTTGTGGAATGCCGCTACGGACATGGAGAACTTCCAGCGTAACTTCTCCACGGGAGAGGTGGAAGTGGACGGGTCCGTCATCTACCACAAGACAGAATACAAGGAACGCCGCAATCACTACGCCTTCTACAGTGTCAATACACCCGTAGACGGTTTCGATACTGACCGCGAAACATTTGTGGGACTCTACAACGAGTTTGCCGACCCGGAACGGGTAGTAGAAGGCAGACCGGGCAACAGCATTGCCCACGGTTGGAGCCCCATCGCCTCACACTATCTGGAAGTAGAGCTGCAACCCGGCGAAAACCGCGACTTCATCTTCCTGCTGGGCTATGTGGAAAACAAGCAGGAGGCAAAGTTCGAGGAGCATGAAGCATCTCAGCATAAAGCATTCAAGCAGAGCGTACCCTCTTCACCTATTATAAATAAGGTAAAGGCTAAGGCGATGATTTCGGCCTTCGACACTACCGCCAAAGTAGATGCCGCCTTTGCCGAGCTGAAAGCCTACTGGGACCGCCTGCTGGACATCTACGTCGTGAAGACCGACGAAGAAAAGCTGGATCGCATGGTGAACATCTGGAACCAGTATCAGTGCATGATTACCTTCAACATGTCCCGTTCCGCCTCTTTCTTCGAGAGCGGCATCGGTCGTGGAATGGGTTTCCGCGACTCCAACCAGGACCTCGTGGGCTTCGTGCATCAGATACCGGAACGAGCCCGCGAACGAATCATCGACATAGCCTCCACGCAATTCCCCGACGGAGGATGCTACCACCAATACCAACCGCTGACCAAACGCGGCAACAACGACATCGGCGGCGGCTTCAACGACGACCCCATGTGGCTTATCTTCGGTACGGTGGCATACATCAAGGAATCGGGAGACTTCAGTATCCTGGATGAGCCCGTCCCCTTCGACAACAAAGAAGGTTCGGAAGTGTCTCTGTTCGAGCACCTGCGCGTCTCCTTCAACCACGTCATCGAGAACCTCGGCCCCCACATGTTGCCCCTCATCGGCCGTGCCGACTGGAATGACTGCCTGAACCTGAACTGCTTCTCCTGGGACCCGAATGAATCCTTCCAGACCACGGAAAACCAGACGGAAGGCAGCCAGGCAGAATCGCTGATGATTGCCGGCTTGTTCGTTGTATGCGGACGCGACTATGTGGAACTATGCCGCCACCTGGGTAAAGACGACGAAGCAAACAGAGCGCAAACCTATATAGATAATATGGTGGAAGCCGTAAAAAAACACGGCTGGGACGGAGACTGGTATCTGCGCGCCTACGATTACTTCGGCCACAAGGTAGGCTCCAAAGAGAACGAAGAAGGACAAATCTTCATCGAATCGCAAGGCTGGTGCACCATGGCAGGCATCGGACTGGAAGAAGGCATGGTAGAAAAAGCACTGGACTCCGTAAAGGAACGCCTGGACTGCGAGCACGGTATTGTACTCAACAATCCGCCCTTCACCCGCTATGTTGTGGAGTATGGAGAAATCTCCACCTATCCCGCCGGCTACAAGGAAAATGCGGGTATCTTCTGCCACAACAACCCGTGGGTCATCATCGGAGAAACCGTACTGGGCCGGGGCGACCGTTCCTGGGAGTATTTCCGCAAGATATGCCCGTCGTACACCGAAGAGCACAGTGCCCTGCATAAAGTAGAACCTTACGTATGCTGCCAGATGGTGGCCGGCAAGGACGCCGCCCGCCCCGGCGAAGGCAAGAACAGCTGGCTGACTGGAACGGCTGCCTGGATGTGGTATGCCATCACGCAATTCATACTCGGCATCAAGCCTTCGTATGAAGGTCTGGAAATCAATCCTTGTATCCCGGCAGGCTGGAAAGGCTTCAACGTGAAGCGTAGGTTCCGCGGGGCAGAATATCATATTACCGTGAAGAATCCCGATGGTGTGTGCAAAGGCATCAAGTCCGTCACGGTAGACGGCAAGCCGGTAGAAGGCAATGTAGTGAAGCATCTGCCGGGCACGCATACAGTAGAAGTAATAATGGGGTAACCCACAAAATACAATATCATGATAAACCCAATTTATTCTCCGGCGGCCGAACGCTACAACAACGGCATGAAATTCCGCCGTTGCGGGCAAAGCGGCATCCTGCTGCCTGAAATATCACTCGGATTGTGGCACAACTTCGGCGACGTGAACACATTTGCCAATTCCCAAGCCATGGCGCACTATGCCTTCGACCGTGGAATCACGCATTTCGACCTCGCCAACAATTACGGTCCTTCCTACGGTTCCGCCGAAGAGACTTTCGGAATGATTATGAAGAAATCCTTCATGTCCTATCGGGACGAACTATTCATCTCCACCAAGGCCGGACACGACATGTGGCCCGGCCCCTACGGGGAGTGGGGCTCACGCAAGTACCTGATGAGTAGCCTCAACCAAAGTCTGAAACGGATGAACCTGGAGTATGTGGACATCTTCTACTCCCACCGCTACGACCCGGATACTCCGCTTGAAGAGACCCTGCAAGCACTGGTTGATATCGTACGGCAAGGCAAAGCACTCTATGTAGGAATCTCCAAATATCCCAAAGAGGCGGCCGAGTTTGCCTACAAATACCTGGAAGAACGGGATGTACACTGCCTGCTCTATCAAGGCAGATACAATCTCTTCAACCGCGAACCGGAAGAAGAAGGTATCCTGCAGCAAGCCAAAGGGAACGGAACCGGCTTCATCGCCTTCTCCCCGCTGGCGCAGGGCCTGCTGACCAACCGCTACCAGAACGGTATTCCCGAAGATTCGCGCATGGCAAAGGGGGCTTTCCTAAAGAAAGAAGCACTGACCGACGAGACGCTGCAAAAAATCAAGGCACTCAACGAGGTTGCTGCCTCACGCGGGCAAACCCTTGCCGAGATGTCACTTGCCTGGCTGTTGAAGGACGACCTGGTGACAAGCGTCATCATCGGAGCGAGCTCCGTTACCCAACTGGCAGATAACCTGAAAGCGACTGAAAATACAGACTTCTCTGCCGAGGAACTGGAGAAGATAAAGAAAATCATTCAAAAATAAATCAACATGAAAAGCCTCCTTATTCAAACCTTTTGTTTATTATTCCTTTGCTTGGGCACGGTCCGTGCACAGCAATACCAACTTGCATCACCCAACGGAAAACTATCCGTTACGGTAGATGCCGGAGAAGCCCTCACCTGGCAGATTGCACACGACGGCACCACAGTGCTGCAACCCTCTGCCATCGCCCTGCAAGGCAGAGATGAAAAATCAGCCAAGAAAGCAATAACTTTCGGTAAAAATGTAAAAGTAATCCGTGCAGAACGCAAGTCCGTGGAGTCCTCCTTCCCCACTCCCCTCTACAAAAAGGCAAGTGTGGAGGATGTCTACAACCAGCTGACACTGAAATGCCGCGGAGGCTACAACGTACAGTTCCGCGCATACGATGACGGCGCTGCCTATCGCTTCATTTCCGAACAGAACAAGCCGTTTATCGTCCTCAACGAAACAGCGGACTTCAATTTCGACAAGGATTACCAAGCATTTGTACCTTACATAAACGACAACCGCAATGGTGAGCGCTATTGCTTCTCCTTCGAGTCTTACTACGACGAAGCCCCGTTGTCCAAAATGCACACCGACTCACTCTCCATCACCCCACTGATGGTTTGCCTGGACGGAGGAAAGAAAGCCGTTATCATGGAAGCCGGATTGGAAAACTATCCCGGCATGTTCCTCACAGTAAATCCCCAGACACGCCAAGGAGTGCAGGCAGCATTTGCCCCCTATCCGCTGGAAGAAATAATCGGCGGACACAACCGGCTGAACTTGATACCGACCAAGCGTGCAGACTACATCGCCCGTTGTGCCAAGCAGGAGCTCCCCTGGCGTGTGGTGCTCGTCACCGAAAAGGACACGCAGCTTGCCGACAACGACATGGCACAGCGTCTTGCTCCCGCCTGCCGCATCAAAGACATTTCCTGGATTAAACCCGGCAAAGTGGCTTGGGACTGGTGGAACACCTGCAACCTAACTGGCGTAGACTTCAAAGCCGGCATGAACACCCCGACTTATAAGGCATTCATCGACTTTGCCGCCGACAACAACCTGGAATATATCATCATCGATGACGGCTGGAGCGGAAACGAATCTTTACTGAAAGACCTGAATCCGGATATCGATTTAAAGGAACTCATCGCCTATGGAAACCAGAAGGGTGTCGGCATCATTCTTTGGGCAAGCTGGCGAAACTCTGCCAAAGATACGGAAGCCGCATTCAGCCACTATGCACAGATGGGTATCAAGGGTTTCAAGATAGACTTCTTCGACCGTGACGACCAGCCACTGGTACAGTCCGTAGAACGCATTGTAGCCTGCGCCGCCGAGCACCACCTGGTATTGGACCTGCATGGACTCAAGCCATACGGTATACAGCGCACCTATCCCAACGTCCTGAACTTTGAAGGTGTAAAGGGACTGGAGAATGCCAAATGGGAGCCGATAGTGAACGGTAGCCCGCTCCACAACTTCCCACGCTATGATGTGACTGCTCCCTACCTGCGCATGCTTATAGGTCCGATGGACTACACACCGGGAGCCATGATGAACGCAACCCGCGAAACCTTCCGTGCCGTCAACGACCATCCGATGAGCCAGGGTACGCGCGTCCACCAGATGGCGATGTACACCCTCTTCGAAGCCCCGCTGCAAATGCTTGCCGACAGCCCCAGCAAATATATGAAGGAGAAGGAATGCACGGACTTCATTGCCAAAGTGCCTACCGTTTTCGACGAGACCGTGGCACTGGACGGTGAAGTAGGCGAATACCTTACACTGGCACGCCGCAAGGGAGACGTCTGGTACATCGCCTCCATGACCGACTGGACACCACGCGACTGTACCATCGACCTTTCCTTCCTCGGAGAAGGAAGTTACGAAGCCGAAATCTTTTCCGACGGCATCAATGCCGACCGGGAAGCAACCGACTACAAGAAAGAAGTACGCACCGTGACCTCGGGAGACAAGCTGAACATACACATGGCACCCGGAGGAGGATGGACAGCACGGATATGGAAAAGATGATAGGGTGATAAAGTAATGACATGATAAGTGCAATAGGGTGACAGTTACGTTAAAAGTGCTGTCACCCTATTCCTTTATCACTTTTAACATACCTCTACGTGAACCTTTTATATCCTATCTTGTTTTTTCTCACAAAAGCCTAAGGTACCATAGGGCAGGAATTTATATTAAACCTAAACAATTATAAAAGTATGAAGAAATTTATTCCCCTATTATTAGCGGTCTTTGCAGTGACGCTTGCATCTTGCGAAAAAGACCCTGACATGGATAAGCTGGACAATAATTATCTGGTTTATACCAACTATGACAAGAAGGCGGATTTCAAAACCTTCGAAACTTATTACTTGCCGGACAGCATTCTGGTTATCGGTGATAAGGAAAATGCCGAATACTGGAAAGATGAGAATGCCCAGGAAATTCTCAGCGCTTATGTTGCTAACATGAACAGCCGCGGCTACATCCGTGTGGATGACCGGGAAGAAGCCGACCTTGGCTTGCAGGTAAGCTATGTCAGAAGTACCTATTACTTCACCGACTACGGACGTCCCGAATGGTGGTGGAACTATCCAGGCTACTGGGATGCTCCTTACTGGGGCAACTGGGGCGGATGGTATTATCCCTATGCCGTGAACTATTCCTACAGCACCGGTTCCTTTATCAGCGAATTGTTGAATCTGGAGGCGCCGCAAGGCCAGAGCGAGAAACTTCCTGTTCTGTGGACCAGCTATATGAGCGGCTTGCTGAGTGGTTCTACTTCTGTCAATACCAAACTTGCCGTGCAAGGTGTGAACCAAGCTTTCACTCAATCAACTTACCTGACTAACAAGTAGTGACAAGCTACGAGCTATAAGTGACAAATGACGGGTTACCCAATATTAAGGTAACAAGAATAATACGGCAGCATCCTTTCCGGACTGGGAAGTTGCCATTGAACCAAAAAACAAGAACAAAGTATGAAAACAATAAAATATCTTTCCTTGAGAGTATTTGCGGTTGCCGCTCTTGCTCTCGTCTTCGCCCTACCGACGAAGGCACAGATGACCGATAACGGTTATGCCAATATCGACTGGCAATATAACTTTCCCCTCAGCAACAACTTCGCCGACAAATCAAGCGGCTGGGGTATGAATTTTGAAGGCGGTTACTTCCTGACAGACAATTTTGCATTGGGAGCTTTCTTGAACTACCATAGCAACCATGAGTATTTCGGTCGCCAGACACTTCCCGTAGGCGAAGGCGGCAGTCTGAATACCGACCAGCAGCACACTGCATTCCAGTTGCCTTTCGGTCTGGCCTCCCGCTATGTATGGAACCGTGGAGGTGCATTCCAGCCGTATGCCGGTGTAAAACTGGGTGCTGAATATGCACAGTTGAAGTCAACCTTCAACGTATTCGAAGCCAACAAGGATACATGGGGTTTCTATGTATCTCCTGAAATTGGTTTCAATGTGTATCCTTGGGCTTATGGACCGGGCTTGCATTTCGCAGCCTATTACAGTTACGGTACGAACAAAGGTGACCTCTTTACGTACAGCGTAGACGGTTTGAGCAATTTCGGTCTGCGCGTAGGTATTGCGTTCTGATAAGACACACACTTAAAGCTTAACAGATAGAATTTAATTGTTTCAAAATTGAAGAAGAAAGGAGCCTTTCCTGCGTGAGCAAGGGAGGCTCTTTTTAATTCTACCAGTTATTTTTTTCCTCCCAGCATCGCCTTATATACAGCCTCCTGAATCCTCGTCCTTATATCCAGCCTCATCAACTTGTTATTCCACACATCCGGATAGGTGCGGTTGCTCAAAAAGACATAAACCAAGCCGTTCTCCGGGTCTGTCCAGGCGCAAGTGCCCGTGAAACCGGTATGGCCGTAGACAGAAGCAGGGGCAGACTCTGCGCAGGGACTTTTCTGGGGATTACGCCGGTCGGGCTTATCAAATCCCAGCCCCCGACGGCTTATCCTTGAGACGGTGGTAGTAAATACCCTGCAGGTCTCCTTGCTCAAATAGCGCTTACCGTCCAGTTCACCCCCATTCAGCAACATCTGATAGACTTTTGCCACTTCTTCGGCAGTGGAGAACAGCCCGGCATTACCGGAAACGCCACCCTGAAAAGCTGCGGATTCATCATGTACAAATCCTTGCAAGGTAGTCTTACGCAAGAAAGGGTCTGTTGATGAAGGTACAATATCTTCCTTCTTCAAGAAGCGCAGAGGAAGATACCCCGTACGCTCCAATCCCATCGGAGTATAGAATTCCTTGGCCAGATATTCGTCCATAGACATGCCGGTGCGCGCCTCGACCAACTGCTGCAACAAGATAAAGCCCACACAACTATAACGGTAACGCTTGTCTCTAAGCGGAGTATCCACAATCTTCTGCAAGTACTCTTGCTTGAAGGAACGGTTCAGCCAAAGGCTGTCGGACACTTGCATCGTATATTCCGGTGTCTGCACCTTCGACGTCAGTCCCTGGCGGAAGCGGAACTTAGGGTTCGCCCAAGTCTGCCGTCCGATGCGTGCGGAATGCAGGGCATCAGGGCGCGCCTTGAACAAAGTGCCGGTGTAGCTTTCTTCATCAATCGCTTCCTGATAGAACAGCAAGGTGGAAGGCAGACCGGACTCGTGCATCAATAGCTCGCGTACCGTAATATTCTTCTTGTCCGTATCCTGCAGGAAAGGCAGATAATCCGACACCCGGTCTGTAAGGCTGAGACGCCCGCCATCGTACAACTTCATTACGGCAAGCAGTGTGGCCGTGGTCTTTGTCAGTGAGGCGATGTCGTACACATCCGTTTTCTTCACGGGAAGCGCCTTGCTTCCAGCCTCGTTCCAGACGTGGGTACCGAAAGCTTTATTATACATCTCCCTGCCATCCTTCAGCACCACTACCTGGCAACCGGGGTAAGCCCCTTCACGAATGCCTTCTTCGGCTATCTTGTCTATTTCAGCCAGCAGACGGGAATTCATACCATGCTCTTCGGGCACAAAGCGGGGGGTACTTTGAGGAGTCAGCGTCACTCCCGCACCGGCAGCAAACCGACTACCGATACTGGCAGACAAGCGTCCCTCTGAACAAGCACTGCCATAAACAATCCGGGCAACCTGCTGCTGTACCTCCCCGTTGGAGGAGTGTGCCAAAACCACCGCTTCGGCAGCAGCGCTCCCTTGCTTTATCTGCAATACCTGCTTGCCGGGAATAAAGAACAGATAGACCACCGGTACGTCAGGAGCGAACTTTGCAAAGAAATTCTGATAGGGCGTCAAACGGTGTTCGGTGACACAGACCAGAATACGTTTATACTTGGCCAACGCATTTCTCAAACGGTTCCCGTCAGCCTCCGGCAGATTCTTGCCCAAATGGAACTCCACAGGACGGGTATACTGCGACAGTTCTTTGAGGAACGGCCGGATTTCCTGCGCTTCTCCCACATTGAGTACGGCAACTTCACCGATGGAAGGGTCCAGCGGAAGTACCTCGTCCCGGTTATCCAGCACAGTGATGGCCGCCAAGTTCAGCCGGCGCATCAAATCACGCGTTTTCGGAGTATTGATGCGGGTCCCCAAACCTGAAAGCTGCACATGGGGTTTCTTTTCCAACCCAAGGGCATATTTATATTTCAGTACTTTACGGCATTTCGCCTCTATCTCTTTCTCTGTCAGCTCCCCTTTTTTCACAGCGGCAAGCACAGCCTCCACTTCCTCCTTGATACGCCGGGGGACAAGCAGCAAATCATTGCCGGCCTTCAGCGCCTGCAAACAGATGCTTTCATTGCCCGATACCCCTTTCATGGCAAGGGCATCCGTAAAGACAAGCCCCTGAAAGCCGAGGTCATTCACCAACAAACCGGAAACCACCTTACGCGAAAGCGAAGACGGAAGCCCCTTTTGCGGCTCGATGGCAGGCACCTCCAAGTGCCCCACCATCATACCTCCCAGTCCGGCACGAATGGCTTTTCTGAAAGGATAAAGCTCTATGCTGTCCAGACGGGCACGGGTAAAAGGCAGCACGGGCAACGCCTTATGAGAATCCACATCCGTATCTCCATGCCCCGGAAAGTGCTTGCTGACAGAAAGCACACCACCATCCTCCAACCCTTTGGAGTAGGCAACAACCTTGTTCGCCACATTGAACGGACTTTCACCGAAGGAACGGGTATTGATAACCGGATTCTTGGGATTGATATTCACATCCGCTACGGGAGCAAAATTCACTTGCACCCCCAGTTCACGGCATTGGCGGGCCACCTCGCGCCCATATTCATAAATCAGTGTATCGTTCTGTATGCAGCCCAGCACCATGTTTCGCGGAAAGTTCGGGGTACCGCGAAGGCGCATAGCCAGTCCCCATTCACCGTCAAAGGTAATCATCAGCGGAACTTCCGCCATCCGCTGCGCCTCATTGGTCAACATCACCTGGTTCTGCATCAATCCGCCGGAGAATAACAGACCGCCTACCTTATAGTCCTCCACCACCTTACGCAGCAGTTCCTTGTTGGCCTTGTCCTGCCGGGGGGCAATCGTATAGATGAACAGTTGTCCGATGCGTTCTTTCAGAGTCAGACGCTGCATGACGGAATCCACCCACTGCCTGCACCGCACGTCACTGTTCAAGAGACGTACAAGCGAAGGGTCGTTCGGCGGCACCGGAGTAAACGGCATCGGGCCAAGCTGCGCTTTCAGAAGCGGACAAAGACAACACAATATAGTGATATAGGCAAGCAGGCATATTCTCTTCATTCCTTATAGATAGATTGTTTTTAGGGGATTTGCGGAATAATACTTTTATAAATCAATTCCTGGATATCTCTTCTTATATTCATGTCACCCAGTTTCGTGTTCCATACATTGGGGCACAAGCGGTTGCTGAGGAATACATACACCGTCTTGTTTTCCGGGTCCACCCAAGCACAAGTACCGGTAAATCCGGTATGTCCATATACCGCTTCCGGAGCGGAAGGAGCACAAGGGCTGCGCTTCACAATGGATACATCCGGCTTGTCGAATCCCAGACCGCGACGGCTGATGGCGGATTTCTCCGTCGTAAACAAACGGCAGGTTGCCTCACTCAAGAAACGCTTGCCATTGAATTCACCGCCGTTCAGCAACATTTGATAAACCTTTGCCACCTCTTCGGCCGTAGAGAAAAGTCCTGCATTACCGGACACCCCACCCATGCAGGCAGCAGTCTCGTCATGCACATATCCGCATATATCCTGGCGACGCAGGAAGTCATTGGATGCCGTGGGCATGATTTCCGCTTTGGTGAACTTCGTCAAAGGCAGAAACATAGTACGTTGCAATCCCATCGGGGCATAGAACTCACGGGCAAGGTACAAATCCATCGGCAGCTCCGTCACCTTCTCCACTACCTGCTGCAACAGCACGAAGCCAAGGTCGCTGTAAACATAACGTTTGCCGTCCAACTCGCACTTGGCTATTCGCTGAAGGATAGAATTCTTGAAACTCTTGTTCAGCCACATGCCATCTGCCATGTGCAGAGTATAGGCCGGTGTATTCTTGTCGGACACCATCCCTTTCCGGAACTTAAAATCGGAACAATAATAGCTATGCTCGCTTACCTGCGTACGATGCCACTCGTCCACCCAACTCTGGGAGTACGGGCCGTGTACCGAATTCGGGTCTATGATGTCCAGGTAGAAGCGGATATAGGGAGGAAGCCCCGATTCGTGGAACAAAAGTTCGCGGATGGTAATGTTCCGCTTGTTACCATTGCGCAAGAAGGGCAGATAAGCGGAAACCTTGTCATCCAGTTTTATCTTGCTCTCATCATACAGTTTCATGACGGCAAGCAACGTAGCCGTAGTCTTGGTCAGCGAAGCCAAATCAAAAAGGTCCGAAGAACGGACGGTAGTGGTATCCTTATCAGAGTGGGTTCCGAAGCCTTTGTCATATACCGGCAGTCCGTCTTTCCACACCAGCACGCGGCAACCGGGATAAGCTCCCGCTTCCAGTCCCTTTCGGGCAACGGCATCGATACTTTGCAGCACATACGACTTCATGCCGTAATCTTCCGGAACAGTCCTCCCCGGTTTCATGCCCGGCTCAATCATACAGCCCGTTCCCGCTGGAAACAGTTTACCGATACTCATCGACATTCTGCCACTGGCCGGTTTTTTGGCAAAAAGGACATCAGCCACGTACTGCTGCAAATCCGTCTCTGCCGAATGTGCCAGCACCACAGCACTGGATTTGGCAAGTGCGGGCATCAGAGGTTGCAATGTACGGTAAGAGGTAAAAAAAGTATAGACCAGCGGAGCACGCAGGTTCAAGCCTTCCAGAAAGGCCACATCACGGTCGCTGACATAAGCCGAACCGGTGATGCTGATAACCACGCGACGGAAAGCAGCCAACTGCCCCTGCACTTCCTGCCAGAGAGCCTCATCGGCATTCCAAGGCAAGTGGAAATGGCTGATGCCTGCATTCTTTTTCATAGCTTCCACAAAGGGAGCATCCGCCTCCTTCTCTCCGATGCTGAGCACGGCAATATCACCTTCCACCGGTGCCAGCGGGAGGACATCGAAATAATTGTTCAATACAGTCACTGCCGAACGGCGCAACTTGGCAGCCAACGCCTGCGCTTCCTCCGTATTGATGCGATAGCTCATTCCGCTGACCCGAAGTTGCGGCTGGCGGTTTCTCAAGCCAAGCATATACTTGTACATCAATACCTTGCGGCACTTGGCATCAAGTTCGTCCTTACTCAGTTGTCCCGACTCCACTGCATCTACCAGCTCCTGCACCGCATTCTTCGTATTGAACTGTACCAGCACCATATCATTTCCCGCCAGCAGCGCTTTGGTAGTTACCTGCGGAATGGCAGACACACCCTTCATGTCCAAGGCATCGGTAAACACCAGCCCTTTAAAGCCGAGTTCATCCTTCAACAACCCGGTCACCACATTCCGCGACAAGGAAGAAGGAGTCACCCCGTCCGGGTCCAGCGCCTGCACTTGCAGATGGCCTACCATGACACCCCCCAATCCGGCACGTATCATTTCCTTGAAGGGATAAAGTTCCACACTGTCCAGGCGTGCACGGTCGTAGTGCAAGGCAGGAAGCGCCTTATGAGAATCCACATCCGTGTCGCCATGCCCGGGGAAATGCTTGCAAACGGAAAGTATGCCCCCGCTTTCGAGCCCACGGCTGTATGCCACCACCTTTTCCGCCACCCGCTGCGGGTTCTCACCAAAGGAGCGTACGTGTATCACCGGGTTCAGCGGATTCGTATTGACATCCGCATCGGGTGCAAAATTGACGTGTACCCCCAATTCGCGGAACTGGCGGGCCACCTCACGTCCATATTCTTCAATCAGGCCATTGTCCTCGATACATCCCAAGGCGGCATTACGGGGATAGTCCGGAGCGCCTTTCAGCCTCATTGACAGTCCCCACTCTCCATCGAAAGTAACCATAACGGGAATCTTGGCATCCTTCCGGGCCATATTGGTCAAGATAGCCTGCTCTTCCGGAGTACCTTCGGAAAACAGCAAGCCACCGACCTTGTATTTCTTTACCAGCTCGCGCATCTGCTTTTTCGTGGCCTTGTCTGCTCTGGCCGGAATGGTGGCAACGATGAGCTGCCCCACTTTTTCGTGTACATTCAGGCCTGACAACACGGAGTCCACCCATTGCCGGCACCGGTTGTCTGCAGCCGAAGGAAGAAACGGGCCTCCGGTCTGGGCGTGAAGTGAAGATAATCCCAATATAAACAATCCTGCAACCCATAAAAGGAGGGTGAGTCTTTTCATCATGCTATTTTTCAGTTAAAGTAAGTACCATTTCTCCTACGTAGATGCCACTCTTTCCGGTGTGCAGCACGGGAACGCTCTTGCCGTCCGCATTCAGATAAACGGCAGGCTTTTCCATAAAAGTATGCGAATGTCCTCCCAAAATGACATCAATGCCACGCGTCTTGCCTACCAGGTTCTCGTCGGAAGCGCCTTCGGGATTTGCACTGCGGATACCCAAATGAGACATGCAAATCACAACCTCGCAATTCTCCTTCTCCCTGAGAAGGTCTGTCATTTCCTGGGCCACCTTTATCGGGTCGTTGTAGACAATGCCTACGCATTTATCTGCCTGCACCAGCCCTTCCATCTTAGGGGCCAGGCCGAAGATACCGATTTTCACCCCTTCGCGCACCAAGGTGATATAAGGCTTCACCAGTCCTTCGAGTACCGTACCCGTCACGTCATAATTGGAACAGACCACGGGGAAATCCGCCATACGGAACAATTCCGCCATATTCTCAAGTCCGAAATCAAATTCATGATTACCTATCGTCATGGCATCATAACCCATGAGATTCATCATCTTGACCTCCAGCTCGCCTTTGAAAAAGTTGTAATAAGGGGTGCCTTGCGAGATGTCTCCGCAATCCAGCAGCAGCATATCCGGATGCTTGCCGCGAAACTGCTTTACAAAACCGGCACGGCGCACCACACCGCCCATCCCGGCATACTCGTCGGCAGCCTCGGCACTGATGGGTTCTATACGGCTGTGCATATCGCTGGTATGCAGGATAAACAGTTGTTTTCCGGATTGGCCGGACGATACAGAATCGGTGGACACCAGGCAAAGGGGTTCTTCAGTAATGACACGCTCCTCTTGTTGTGCCGATGCGGGGAGCATGAAAAGCAGCAGGGCTGCCAAGGAATATATATGTTTCATAGAACTTCTGTTTTTTTAATGCTTACTCTTTAACGACCACTCTTCCCTCCATGCGCGAAGTCACCTTCTTGCCGGCTGCCGTCTGCTTCTCCACATACTTCATGAACAGACCGCGCAGTGTAGCCCCATCCGGGCACTCCCTTTTATCCGCCTGCAGGAAAGCCGTCATTCCATCGTTTCCATCAGCCAGATAATCAATCGTGGCAACCGTATAGTCACGGTCATCCTCCACCGGCTTGCCGGCAATGGAAGCCTGGAGCAGCTTGCCATCCTTGCTGATTTCCAACTGTATACCACTCACCCCTTCACCAAGTCTCACCGCAATGTTTTCAAACAAGTGCTTCATGGCAGAGCCTTTCATCGTCAGCACACAGAGCGAATTCTCAAAAGGCAATATCTCATAGATGTTTTCGGTAGTGATGTCTCCTTCCGTCAGGGAGTTCCGGATTCCACCGATATTGATTAGCCCCATATCGGCCGGTTTGCCCAGCACTTCCACCGCAGCCTCACGCAGTACATCTGCAATCAGATTGGATAAAAGGCTTTCGGGCCGGAATCTGTCCATCGACATTTCTGCGGTTCCCACCACATGATACATAACGCTGTCCATCCGGGCCTTGTAAGGCGCCAGCAAAGCCACAGCTTCGGCATCCGGCTCGGCATCCCAGACAGAGTTCATGGGAATTCTGCCTCCCTCTACCTTGGTCACTTCGTAGGAAGAATGGCAGGAAACCAATAGAAGCGCAACCGCCAACACTGCCCCCGCAAGGAGACTGAAAGTTTGTTTCTTCATATTCATTTAGTTTTAAATTGCTACAAATATACTTTTCTTTTGCGACTGAGCCACACAATTAACCGATTATTTAGACTTGCGTTTAGCAGAATGAAACGCTCAAAAATCATTCCAACTGGCGAAAAAAAGCTTGAAGCACTTGTGTATCTGGCAAATAATTCGTTCCTTTGCACCGCTTTCGCGCAATCGCTGTCAGGACACCAAGAGAGAAGCCTGGTATGTTGCGTTGTAACGATGAAACAATTTAATAATAAAAACAATGGATTTAATTAAAATTGCAGAAGAAGCATTTGCTACCGGAAAACAGCACCCGAGCTTCAAGGCAGGTGACACTGTAACAGTAGCATATCGTATTGTCGAGGGTAACAAGGAACGTGTACAGCTGTACCGTGGTGTTGTTATCAAGATTGCCGGACATGGAGACAAGAAACGTTTTACAGTACGTAAGATGTCAGGAACCATAGGCGTAGAACGTATTTTCCCGATTGAATCACCGGCTATCGACAGCATCGAAGTGAACAAAGTGGGTAAAGTTCGTCGCGCTAAACTGTACTACCTGCGCGCTCTTACCGGTAAGAAAGCAAGAATCAAAGAAAAAAGAGTTAACGGTTAATTCCAGACTCCTATTTCGAAATAAAAAAGGGAAGTTGACAATGTCAGTTTCCCTTTTTTAGTAATATACACAGTATGCATACACCATGCAATACTCTACTCCTACGACCTCATTCCAAACACTGTAAGCCTGCGCTCCTTTCCTTTCACATAAGCCTTTCTTCTTGCTGATACGTTAGTTTATCAGCGCCCAACGGCCGTAAGGCGCTCTGCTAACGACCGTCAACAAAGCGCTTTATGGCCGTTAGACGAGCGCCTCACGGCCGTTAAACAGCTGTCATAGGCATAGCTTTTCCATACTGAATACCTATCTTATCCACACCGAAAGCCTGGCTTCCACCTATTATCGCACGGGCTTTTATAAAGTTAATACCGTATTTGCAGGAAACCAATAGCTTGTTTACACGATATTGGCAAATTGCTCCATATCCTATTAATTTATTGTACTACAATATATTAATAGATTATTTGGTGTAAATTTAAGGTGGAAGCAACTTTTGCTTCCACCTTTTCAAGTTGCTTCCACAGCATCCGCAACCCCGATGAATAAAGGGATACAGAATGGGTGGAAGTGTGGAAGCAACTTGTGACATAACTTTATTGCTGAGGAATATGTGCCACCAAAGAAAAAAGGTGTGTCGAAACTCTCCTAAACTAAAAATCACCCTCGCCACAGGTAGTTGTAGCGAGGGTGATTTCGAGAAAAGGGGAGTTTTGACACATCCCCCTCCTTTATCAGTTTCCCTGATATCGATTACTTGGTATCTCTCAGCTCCCAGCCCAATGCACTGGCACCCAGCACAGCGGCATCAGAGTCCTTCAACTCGGAAGCCAGCAACTTAGTCTTGCCTTTGTAGATATTCAATACATTGTCATCAATGGCTTTCTGGATAGGCTTGAAGATATAGTCGCCCGCTTTTGCCAGACCACCGAACAGTACGATAGCTTCCGGGCTGGAGAAAGCAATGAAATCAGCCAAAGCCTCACCCAAGATAGTTCCGGTAAACTCAAAGATGTCTTGAGCAATCTTGTCGCCCTTCACAGCTGCATCATACACATCCTTGGAAGTAATGTTTTCTGCTGGAATGTCGCGCAACAAGCTTGGCTCGGTACTCTTGGTCAGGAACTCACGGGCAGAACGTGCCACACCCGTAGCCGAGCAGTAAGTTTCCAGACAACCGTGACGTCCGCATCCGCAGAGACGACCGTTTTCACGACGGATAATAGTATGTCCCAACTCTCCGGCAAAACCGTCATGGCCATATACCATCTGACCGTTAATAACGATACCGCTACCTACACCGGTGCCCAGCGTAATCATGATAAAGTCTTTCATACCGCGAGCCGCACCGTAAGTCATTTCACCGATACCGGCAGCATTGGCGTCGTTTGTCAAAGCGGTAGGAATACCCAAACGCTCCTCAAACATGGCAGCCAAAGGAATTACGCCCTTCCAAGGAAGATTCGGGGCAAACTCAATGGTACCGCTGTAATAGTTTCCGTTAGGAGCGCCGATACCGATACCTTTTATCTTGTCTACACCGCCATTGGCAATAATGAGCGGCAACAGATTCTTGCAAACTTCGTCTACATAATCATTGACGTCTTCATAAGCTCCGGTTTTGATGGAACTGCTTGCAATAATAGTTCCGCGTGCGTCTACAATACCAAAGACGGTGTTCGTTCCGCCTATGTCAATGCCCACTACATAGGGCTTTTCCATGTTTGAATTCATGATACTACGTTTGTTTAAAGGGTTAGTTAATCATATTCATGGTTACAAAAATCACAAAGAAAAACGACACTGCAAAATCTTTTTTTAAAAAAGTTTGCAACTTTTGCAACTTTTCGTAGCATAGCTGCGTCTAATAGTGAAAATTAATAAGAGTAAAGCAAAAAAACAGGGAAAACAGTGATACAACTAAAAGACATTAACAAGACCTATTACAACGGAGCACCACTGCACGTGCTCAAAGGCATCAACCTCGACATTCAGAAGGGTGAATTTGTTTCCATCATGGGCTCATCGGGTTCGGGAAAGTCCACTTTACTCAATATACTGGGCATTCTGGATAATTATGACACCGGAGAATACTATCTGAACGGTACTCTTATCAAAAATCTCAGCGAGACGAAGGCTGCCGAGTACCGCAACCGCATGATTGGCTTCATCTTCCAGTCCTTCAACCTGATTTCATTCAAGAACGCAGTAGAAAATGTGGCACTTCCCCTCTTTTATCAAGGAGTGAGCCGACGGAAACGCAATGCGATGGCATTGGAGTACCTCGACCGCCTGGGCTTGAAAGACTGGGCACACCACATGCCCAACGAAATGTCCGGCGGACAGAAACAGCGTGTAGCCATCGCCCGCGCCCTCATCACCCAGCCGCAGATTATCCTTGCCGACGAACCTACCGGCGCGCTCGACAGCAAGACTTCCGTAGAGGTGATGCAGATTCTGAAGGAACTGCACGATACGGGCATGACCATCGTAGTCGTGACCCACGAAAGCGGCGTTGCCAACCAGACGGACAAGATTATCCACATCAAAGACGGCGTCATAGGCAGCATCGAAACAAACTTGAATCACGATGCAAGCCCGTTCGGAAAAGACGGGTTCATGAAATAATGAAGGAAGAGCCCTCTTTCCCTTCTTTAATTTTTAATTCTTAATCTTTAATTATCAATGATAGACCTTTGGCAAGAAATATACGGAACCATCAAACGTAACAAGCTGCGTACGTTCCTGACGGGCTTTGCCGTAGCATGGGGCATCTTCATGCTCATCGTATTGCTCGGAGCCGGGAACGGCATCATACATGCTTTCGAACAGAATGCGTCGGAACGTGCCTTGAACTCCATCCGCATTTTTCCCGGCTGGACTACCAAATCATACGACGGTCTGAAGGAAGGACGTTTCATCCAACTGGACAATCGGGACATGGACGACACGGAAAAGCAATTTACAGAAAATGTCATTAGTGCCGGTGCCACAGTACGCCAGAGCAATGTAAACGTCAGTTTTGGACAAGAATATATCAATATCTCCCTGCTGGGCGTATACCCTAACTACACAGAAGTGGAAACCGTGAAGACGGCAGACGGACGTTTCATCAACCACAGCGATCTGAAAGACCGGCGTAAAGTAATCATCCTCCATAAGAAATCCGCAGATATCCTCTTCGGCAAAACACATACCGAACCTATCGGACAATTTGTCAATGCAGGTGGAGTGGCCTATCAGGTAGTGGGGCTCTACAATGACCAGGGAGACCGCGAGGCAAACGAGGCCTACATTCCTTTCTCCACCTTACAGACCATCTACAATAAAGGAGACAAGTTGAATAACATCATCTTCACGACCAAGAACCTGAGCAGTATAGAAAGCAATGAGGCCTTTGAAAAAGAATACCGTAAAGCCATTGCCACCAACCATCGCTTCGACCCTACCGACGACAGCGCCATCTGGATATGGAACCGTTTCACCAACTATCTGCAAGCCCAAAACGCAATGGGTATTCTACGCACCGCCATCTGGGTTATCGGTATCTTTACCTTGTTGAGCGGTATTGTCGGTGTATCGAATATCATGCTGATTACCGTTAAAGAACGTACCCGTGAATTCGGTATCCGCAAGGCACTGGGAGCAAAGCCCTTCTCCATCCTTTGGCTGATTATTGTGGAAAGCGTGACTATCACTACGCTATTCGGTTATATCGGTATGGTGGCAGGCATCGGGGTGACGGAATGGATGAACTCTGCTTTCGGTAACCAGACGATGGATGCCGGCATGTTCCAGCAGACCATGTTCTCCGATCCCACCGTAGACCTCAGCATTGCCGTCCAAGCCACACTGACCCTCATCATAGCAGGTACACTTGCCGGATTCTTCCCGGCAAAGAAAGCCGTGAGTATCAGTCCTATCGAAGCACTTAGAGCAGATTAAAGATTATGAAAATAGACATAGATACATGTGAGGAAATCCTCATCACAATAACAAGAAACAAGACAAGAAGCCTGCTGACTGCATTCGGTGTATTCTGGGGCATCTTTATGCTGGTAGCACTCATCGGTGGCGGACAAGGCATGCAGGAAGAACTGAAATCCCAGTTCGAAGGATTTGCGACCAACTCGGGCTTTATCGCCGCACAAAAGACAAGCGAAGCCTACAAGGGATTCCGCAAGGGACGCTGGTGGGACTTGGAAATGGAAGATGTGGACCGTGTGCGCAGTGTGGACGGCATCGCACTCGCCACGCCTTCATTTGCCCTTTGGGGACAGACCGCTGTCTATGGAGAAAACAAATATGAATGTAGTGTAAAGGGGCTGTACCCGGAGTATGAGCAGATAGAACATCAGGAAATGACTTACGGCCGTTTTATCAACGACGTCGACATCAAAGAGTCACGTAAAGTGTGTGTTATCGGCAAACGTGTATACGAAAGTCTCTTTAAACCGGGAGAAGACCCCTGCGGCAAATACGTTCGGGTGAACGGAATCTATTACCGGATTATCGGAATGTGTTCATCCGAAGGCAATGTCAACATACAAGGACAAGCCTCCGAAGCCATTGTATTGCCTTTCTCCACCATGCAGCAGACCTACAACCTCGGAAAGAAACTGGATGTGGTATGTTTCATCATGAAACCGGGAATAAAAGTAAAAGACGTACAGCCCGAAGTGGAACGCCTCGTAAAAGCAGCGCATTACATTGCTCCCGATGACAAACAAGCCGTCATGTTCCTGAATGCGGAAGCTATGTTCTCTATGATGGACAACCTGATGACCGGAGTACACTTTCTTATTTGGATGGTAGGTCTGGGTACATTGTTCGCCGGAGCCATCGGCGTATCGAATATCATGATGGTAACCGTCAAGGAGCGTACTACGGAAATAGGCATACGGCGTGCCATCGGTGCCCGTCCTAAAGACATCCTGCAACAAATTCTTTCGGAAAGCATGGTACTGACCACTATAGCGGGTATGGCAGGCATTTCTTTTGCCGTATTTGTACTGCAAATACTTGAAAAGGCTGCCAACGACCCTGGAGTTATCAAAACCCACTACCAGGTTTCATTCGGACTGGCTATCGGAACTTGCATCCTCCTCATCGCATTGGGAGTGCTTGCCGGACTGGCACCTGCCTATCGCGCCATGGCAATCAAACCAATTGAAGCAATCAGGGATGAATAAACCTATAAAAGATTATCAACCGTAAACCATGAAACAATGGTTACTATATCAATAGTAAATAATTAAATCATAAATATAAGATGAGAACTAAAAAGTATCTGAAAATTGCATTATTGGTAGTAATAGCTGCCTTGTTTATCTGGACATTTATATTCCTATATCAGAAGTCCCAACCTAAAGTAAAGGTATACGAAACAGTAGTTCCGGAAGTGACAGACCTCGAAAAGACCACCGTAGCCACCGGCAAAGTGGAACCAAGAGACGAAGTACTCATTAAACCGCAGATTTCCGGTATCATATCTGAAGTGTACAAGGAGGCCGGACAAAGCATAAAACAAGGCGAAGTGATTGCCAAAGTGAAGGTTATTCCAGAACTAGGCACATTAAACTCAGCCGAAAGCCGCGTACGGTTGGCGGAAATCAACGCTGCCCAAGCCGAAACAGACTTCGCACGTACCCAGAAGTTGTACAACGACAAGCTTATCAGCGCTGAAGAGTATGAAAAAGGAGAGGTAAGTGTAAAGCAAGCACGCGAGGAACTGCAGACTGCAAAAGACAACTTGGAAATTGTAAAGGAAGGCATCACCAAGAACAGCGCCTCTTTCAGTAGTACGCTGATTCGTTCCACCATTACCGGTCTGATTCTGGATGTGCCCATCAAAGTCGGTAACTCGGTTATCATGAGTAACACCTTCAATGACGGAACCACTATCGCTACCGTTGCTAACATGAACGATTTGATTTTCCGCGGCAACATTGACGAAACGGAAGTGGGCCGTGTACACGAAGGTATGCCGGTGAAACTGACAATCGGCGCCCTGCAGAATCTTTCGTTCGATGCCACACTGGAATACATATCTCCGAAGGGTGTGGAAGAAAACGGTGCCAACCAGTTTGAAATCAAAGCTGCCATTGCCGCACCGGACAGCGTACAGATACGTTCCGGCTATTCTGCCAACGCAGAAATCGTATTGGACCGTGCCCAGAAAACGCTTGCCGTTCCGGAAAGTACTGTTGAATTCAATGGGGACAGTACCTTTGTATATGTAATGACGGACAGCGTACCGGTACAAAAGTTCGAACGCCGCCCCATCCAGGTCGGCATGAGCGACGGCATAAAGATTGCCATCAAAAGCGGCATCAGTGCCCAGGATAAGCTTCGCGGTGCAGAGAAAAAGGATTAACAAACGGAATAGCTTAAAAAGATATACGACATGAATAAAAAGATATTCTTATACCTCGCCATATTCGGCAGTATCTCAGTGCAGGCGCAGGAACGCTGGTCTTTGCGCCAATGCATAGACTATGCCATCGAGCATAACATCAGTATCCGCCAAACAGCCAACGCTGCCGAACAGAGTGCTGTCGAGGTAAATACAGCCAAATGGGCACGACTGCCGAACCTGAATGCCAGTGCCGGCCAGAGCTGGAACTGGGGACGTACGCAAACAGCCATCAAGAACGAGGATACGGGAGACTACTCCACTGTATACGTCAACACCAGCAGTCACGGAACCAACATGTCCGTCAATACCAGCATACCTATTTTTACCGGTCTGGAAATTCCCCACCAGTATGCATTGGCCAAACTGAACCTCAAAGCTGCCATTGCCGACCTGGACAAAGCCAAGGAAGATATTGCCATCAATATAGCTTCGGCCTACCTGCAAGTGCTGTTCAATGAAGAGCTCCACCAGGTGGCGCTGGGACAAGTACAACTGAGTAAAGAGCAATATGTCCGTATCAGCCGGCTGGCAGAACTGGGCAAGGCTTCTCCGGCAGAACTGGCAGAAGCCAAAGCACGTGTGGCACAAGACGAGATGAATGTGGTACAGACGAACAATAATTATAAGTTGGCTCTGCTCGACCTCAGCCAGCTTATCGAGCTGGAAACACCTGAAGGGTTCAATCTGGAATCTCCGGCAGTCAATCTGAAGTTGGTTCCTCTCACTCCTCCGGATGAAATATTCCAAACAGCTATGGTAAGCAAAGCCTCCATCCAGGCTGCACAGTTCCGTCTGGAAGGCAGCAAGCACAGCATCCGCATCGCCCAGAGCAACTACTACCCACAACTGAGCCTGAACGGTAGCCTCGGTACGAATTACTATTCTACCATTGACCGCACCTTCAGCCAGCAGATGAACGATAACTTCAACAAATATGTAGGCTTCAACCTCAGCGTACCTATTTTCAACCGCCTCTCTACCCGTAACCGGGTGCGCACGGCACGCCTGCAACGTGAAAACTATGCCTTGCAACTGGATAATGCCAAAAAGACGCTTTACAAGGAAATCCAGCAAGCATGGTACAACGCCGCCGCTGCCGAAAGCAAATATACCAGCAGCCATACAGCCACCGTTGCCAGCGAAGAATCTTTCAAGCTGATGAGCGAGAAATATGAAAATGGTAAAGCAAATGCCGTGGAATACAATGAAGCAAAACAAAACCTTATGAAATCCCAATCAGACGAACTGCAGGCCAAGTATGACTATCTGTTCCGTACCAAGATTCTGGATTTCTATAAAGGAGAACCGATTGAGTAAAAAACGAAGTATAATTTTAGTTGTTGTGTTTGATTCTCCCCTCTCCCTGCTTCATGCAGGCGAGAGGGGAGTTTTTTGTTCTTCTATCTCCTTGTATTTTCCGAAGAACGGGAAGAGCTACTGCGGGTAGTGCTTGAAGAGCTGCTGCGACGGCTTTCGGAATTCCGTACGCCGGAAGCATTTCTTCTTTCCTTACTTTCCGTCTTTACCCTGCTACGGCTGGGGCTCTTATCATTATTTTTAGTTCTTGTGGTTTCTATTTTCTCTTTACTCGACTTTCTGCCACTATCCACACTACTACGTCGCGTACTGCTGTTACGTGTACCTGTACTAATGCGATTATTACTACCGTTGCTACGTCGCGTGGTATATACATCATCCCTGCCTGCCGGACGCTTATGCGAATTAGGGCGGATGTTCACCGAACCGAAATCTGAACGGCGGCTGGTGTGGTACGACTTATCATTCCGAATGCTCCACGAACCGGTATAGTGCGGATGATGGTAACGACCGCGATAATAGCTGTTGTGATAGTGCGTACGACAATGCCCACCGCAATATGTACGGTAATGATACGGCCGCGGGAAATAGAAATGATTATGGTTGGTGTAAGTGATGTAAACCCTAAAAGACCAACGCCCACCACTTACATAAACCGGACGGTAAAAATAGGCGGCCTGCATGAAACGGCCATACTGCCGGTTATTCAGCACCCATCGAAGATCGTCATTGCGCACATCCAGATAATCGTAATAGCGATTCAAGGCCCATTCCTCCCCCCGAAGAACGTCATCCATCAGATAGCGTATACCGGAAATGAAATCATAGTTTATTTCGTACACGTCATTATACTGTTCTGTATTCAGGTTCAATTCATAGGCCATCTTGTCCGTAAGAAAGCGGGTCTCTTTACGCACTTTGCTGTTGCTCATTGCCGCACTGCAAACAGCTGTGCTCATCATAGCGGCAAGAAATATAAATATAATCCGTTTCATAATCCCTCCTTTTTTAGTTATTCTTCTCATGATATTGTTTGATGAAGGCATTTATCTCGTTCTTGTCCGACGAGAAGGTCAGCTTGTCTATCGCATAATAGAAATTCGGTTTATCGACTATTTTAGGATAAATCTTCTTCATCAACTGCTTCTTTTCACTGTCGAAACGATAAAAATCCATCAGACGGATACACTGGTCAGTAGTGAACCAAGAGGTCAGCAAGGCATGGTCGAGCACTTCCTTACGGTCTGAATCGAAACTCTGTTTTTCCATCAGCCCCATAAACTGTTCGAAGGCAGAGGGAGACATTACCCGTTCATACTGCCCGCCCCCTGACGGTCTGTCACCGGGTCTGCCAGGCTTGTGATGATTAGAAGTACCCCAGTTTCCACCAGGTCTTTTGTCCTCTGGAATGAAAATATCTTCCACTTCATTGATGGAGCAATGCACACGTTCATCATATAGGAGTTTTCCTCTTCGAGGATTCCCCCCACGGGATGGCGCTTCATAAACCTCCACCCGACAACTACCACGCAGATTGGCTACAAAACAACTGAAAGTAGGCAGGCAAACCTGCTGTCCGTCGACCAATACCACCACTCTACGGTATGGACTTTCTATACGGATTCCGTCTATGGGCGCCGCTTTTATTGCGGGAAACGCTACCAGAACTAGACAAACACTTAATATCAAATGACGTATCATGACTTTTCTTTTTTATTGTACGACAAAAATAGGGAGAGGAAATTCCCCTCCCTAATGATTGTCTCTATTTACAAGTAGGGAAATTCCTAATGACTGGGACTAATTCCTAATCCTGATTCCATCTTCCTCCAATACAACCAGATGTTTTTTGTACAAATCTCCCACAGCCTTTTTGAAGGTTTTCTTGCTGACACCGAAAGTTGCATAGATTTCTTCTGCCGGACTCTTGTCATTCAAAGCTATCCGTCCGCCCTGTTCACGGATATAGTCCAGCAGCGTAGCTGAGAAATCTTCTACTTTAGCCTGCCCCGTTTTTTGAAGCAGCAGGTCTATCTTGCCGTCTTCACGTACCTGCTTCACATAGGCTTTCATCCTCATGCCCGTGTGCAGTGGCTGAAATATCTCGCTCTCATATAGCAAGCCGCTATATTCATCGTTGATGATCGCCTTGAATCCCAAATCCGTCTTCTGCCAAATCAGGATATCCACCTCCTGCCCCGACTCATAGGCGGCCTTCTCTTTGGAAAGATAACGGTCTACCTTGGCCGATGCCACGATACGATAGCTTTCATCATCCAAATGGGCATGAACCACATACTTCTTTCCCACCTGCATCTTCATTTTCTGTTCGCGGAAGGGGACGAAAAGATCCTTCATCAATCCCCAGTTAAGGAAAGCGCCATACTGGTTTATCCACGCCACCTCCAAGCAGGCAAACTGCCCGACCTGCACTAATGGTGTCAGAGTAGTGGCTACCAGGCGTTCTTCGTTATCAAGATATATAAAAACGTTCAGTTTGGCTCCCACCTTACAGTCTTGGGGGACATAACGCGACGGAAGCAGAATTTCACCTTCTTCGCCACCGTCCAGATACATGCCGAAGGCTACCTCCTTCACCACTTCCAGCGTATTGTACTTTCCTAACTTAATGCTCATAGTTTCTTACTTATCTTCATTTTCCCAACAAAGATAAGTAATTTAGGTACAATACAGCAGTTCGGAAAGAAGAAATAACTTTTTGCTCTAAAAGATAACTTTTTTCTATGAACAACTCTCTTCAAAAAGGGTTATCTTTGTATCGTGACAATCAGCAAGAAAAGATATTACTCACCTTTAAATAAAAAAGATTATGGAATTTCTGACAAATGACAAATTGACAATCGTCGGCGCAGCCGGCATGATCGGTTCAAACATGGCACAGACTGCAATCATGATGCATCTCACTCCCAACCTATGTCTGTACGACCCTTATGCTCCCGGACTGGAAGGTGTGGCCGAAGAGCTGTTCCACTGCGGATTCGAAGGAATGAACATCACATTTACCTCCGATATCAAAGAAGCGCTGACCGGTGCCAAGTATGTGGTATCATCAGGCGGTGCCGCCCGCAAGGCCGGCATGACCCGCGAAGACCTTTTGAAAGGCAATGCCGCTATTGCCGAAGAATTCGGTAAGAATGTAAAAGCCTACTGTCCGGATGTGAAGCACGTGGTTGTCATTTTCAACCCTGCCGACATCACCGGTCTGATTACCCTATTGTATTCCGGCCTGAAACCTTCACAAGTGACCACACTGGCTGCCCTCGACAGCACCCGCCTGCGCAGTGAACTTTCCAAGCACTTCGGCATTGCCCCCGACAAAATCGAAAATTGCCGTACCTACGGCGGTCATGGTGAACAGATGGCTGTATATGCCTCTACCGCCAAGGTGGACGGTAAACCGTTACTTGATATCATCGGTACCCCTGCCCTGACTAAAGAGCAGTGGGTCGAAATCCAGACTAAGGTAACCAAAGGCGGTGCCAACATCATCGCCCTCCGTGGACGTTCTTCCTTCCAGAGTCCGGCATACGTCTCTATCGAAATGATAGCTGCAGCGATGGGTGGCAAACCGTTCCGCTGGCCTGCCGGTACATATGTACACAGCCACGGCTTCGACCACATCATGATGGCAATGGAAACTGAAATTACCAAAGACGGTGTACACTACAAGGAACTGAACGGCACACCCGAAGAAGAAGCCAAACTGAAAGAAAGCTATGCCCACCTCTGCAAACTTCGTGACGAAGTGATAGAAATGGGAGTACTGCCTGCCATCAAAGACTGGCACAGCATCAATCCGAATATCGACTGATTTCTTCGATAGCAAGTGATTCTCAAAAGTAAGATGCCTCGCTCTATGGAGCGAGGCACCTTTTTAAGATATTTTTCCTCAAAAAGCCTTGCGGTATAAAAAAAACTCTTTATCTTTGCACCCACAAACGAAAAAGGTGCCATAGCTCAGTTGGTAGAGCAAAGGACTGAAAATCCTTGTGTCCCCGGTTCGATTCCTGGTGGCACCACTTTTCAAAAACAATCGGAATGTAGCGCAGTTGGTAGCGCACTACGTTCGGGACGTAGGGGTCGGGCGTTCGAGTCGCCTCATTCCGACAGAAAAGGCTTAACTTTTAGAAGTTAAGCCTTTTTTATTTCATCCCTCCTCTCCTCCGGTTTCCCGACCATAAGAGAGGGGGGGGGGCAACGTAACAATCTGGGACCAACGTAAAAACCTGAGGGATTCTATTTCTATGCATATAATTTTTGTACAGTTTTTGATTGAAAGGGTGTCAGATTTGACAATTGCATATCTATTCTATATTATATCAACATTTACCAAAGACATACGGAAACAATCTCCAATAACGTAAAAGAACAAACAAGACTCCAACAAAGAGAACAAAAACAACATATACAGTACACCCGATGTATAAAAAGAATAAAAAAGCTCTCCTTTTTGCATATTCTTTCCGAAATAATCCCTAATTTTGCACTACTCTTAGAATAATTATACAGAAAATGAAGAAAAAAGCCAATCGGTTAGACGCCATCAAGATGATTATCTCAAGCAAAGACGTCAGTTCTCAGGAAGAACTGTTGCAAGCTTTGAGCAAGGAAGGCTTTGAACTGACACAAGCCACCTTGTCACGCGACTTGAAACAGCTGAAAGTAGCGAAAGCAGCGAACATGAACGGTAAATACGTATATGTGCTGCCCAACAACATCATGTATAAACGTTCGAACGACCAGAGTGCAAGTGAAATGCTGATGACAAGCGGATTCGTTTCACTTCAATTTTCGGGCAATATTGCCGTCATCCGTACCCGGCCCGGATATGCCAGCAGCATGGCCTACGACATCGACAACCGAGAGTGTCCCGCCATTCTGGGTACCATTGCCGGAGATGACACCATCATGCTGGTGGTGCACGAAGCAGCGTCACATGACGAGGTACGCAGCTTCCTATCGCAAATCATCCCGAACATTAAATGATAGATAACAACAAAAAACAAGAAATTAAATAAGAAATGGATTCGAAACAAATTGATGTGATGGTGGCTGACGCCTCACATGAAGTTTACGTAGACAAGATTTTGGATACCATCCGGGAAGCTGCCAAGGTACGCGGAACGGGCATCGCAGAACGCACACACGAATACGTAGCTACTAAAATGAAAGAAGGAAAGGCCATCATAGCCTTGTGTGGAGATGATTTTGCCGGTTTCACCTACATAGAGAGCTGGGGTAACAAGCAATATGTAGCAACCTCCGGTTTGATAGTACACCCCAAATATCGGGGACTGGGGCTGGCAAAACGTATCAAGACCGCTTCTTTCCGCCTGGCACGCCTACGCTGGCCTAATGCTAAAGTTTTCAGTCTCACCAGCGGAGCTGCCGTCATGAAAATGAATACCGAGCTGGGATATGTGCCCGTCACCTTCAACGAACTGACCGATGACGAATCGTTCTGGAAAGGTTGCGAAGGCTGTATAAACCATGATATATTGGTAGCTAAGAACCGTAAATTCTGCATTTGCACAGCAATGCTTTACGACCCGAAGCTGCACGAAGAGGATAAAATATAAAAATACTAAGGATATGGAAAAGAAGAAGAAAGTAGTAGTCGCATTCAGCGGAGGTTTGGATACCTCGTTTACGGTGATGTATCTTACCAAAGAAAAAGGGTACGAAGTATATGCAGCTTGTGCCAATACGGGCGGTTTCAGTGCTGAACAGTTGAAGACAAACGAAGAAAATGCCTACAAGCTGGGCGCCAAAGAATACGTCACCCTCGACGTGACGCAGGAATACTATGAGAAAAGCTTGAAATACATGGTATTCGGCAATGTTTTGCGTAACGGCACCTATCCTATCTCTGTAAGTTCCGAACGTATCTTCCAAGCATTGGCCATTGCACGCTATGCCAACGAAATCGGCGCGGATGCCATCGCCCACGGTTCTACAGGTGCGGGTAACGACCAGATTCGTTTCGACATGACTTTCCTCGTCATGGCTCCGGGCGTGGAAATCATCACGCTGACACGCGACATGGCACTGAGCCGTCAGGAAGAGATTGATTATCTGAACAAACACGGCTTTGCCGCCGACTTCACCAAACTGAAATACTCCTATAACGTAGGTTTGTGGGGCACTTCCATCTGTGGTGGCGAGATTCTGGATTCCGCGCAGGGATTGCCCGAAAGCGCCTATCTGAAACACTGCACCAAAGAGGGCAGCGAGCTGTTGCGCCTCACTTTTGAAAAAGGTGAGCTGAAAGCCGTGAACGACGAGACATTCGACGACCCCATCAAAGCCATCCAGAAGGTAGAAGAGATTGGTGCGGCATACGGTATCGGCCGCGACATGCACGTAGGCGACACGATTATCGGTATCAAAGGCCGCGTAGGTTTCGAAGCTGCCGCACCTATGCTGATTATCGGAGCACACAAGTTCCTCGAGAAGTACACTTTGAGCAAATGGCAACAATACTGGAAGGACCAGGTAGCCAACTGGTATGGCATGTTCCTGCACGAAAGCCAATATCTGGAACCAGTAATGCGCGACATCGAAGCCATGCTGGAATCCTCGCAACGCAACGTAAACGGTACGGCTATCCTCGAACTTCACCCGCTCTGCTTTTCTACCGTAGGTGTAGAAAGCAAAGATGACCTTGTGAAAAACAAGTTTGGTGAATACGGTGAGATGCAGAAAGGATGGACGGCAGAAGATGCCAAGGGCTTCATCAAAGTAACCTCCACAGCACTGCGTGCTTATTATTCAAATCATAAAGACGAGAAAATCTAAATGACCGGCAGGAAGCAAAAACTGACACGTCCCCGGACTGGAAGGATGCTTTCAGGCATATGTGCAGGACTGGCAAACTTTTTCGGACTCGATGTCTCATTGGTGCGTATCGTCTATACGTTCGCCACGATCTTTACTGCATTTGCAGGCATACCCATATACATTATAATGCTAATTGTTATACCACAAGAACCAAATAGATATTATCGAAATGATTAAAGTAGGAATCATCGGCGGAGCCGGATACACGGCAGGCGAACTGATACGTTTGCTGCTCAACCATCCGGAAGCGGAAATCGTTTTCATAAACAGCTCAAGCAACGCCGGCAACAAAATTACCGACGTACACGAAGGACTGTACGGCGAAACAGACTTGGTATTTACCGACCAGCTCCCGCTGGAAGAAATCGACGTACTCTTTTTCTGTACGGCACATGGCGACACGAAGAAGTTCCTCGAAAGCCACAACGTGCCCGAGGAACTGAGAATCATCGACCTCTCCATGGACTACCGCATAGCCTCTCCCGAACACGACTTCATCTACGGCCTGCCGGAGCTGAACCGCCGTGCCACCTGCAAAGCGAAGCACGTAGCCAATCCGGGCTGCTTTGCCACCTGCATACAGCTGGGGCTGCTACCGCTTGCCAAACATCTGATGCTGAATGATGATATCATGGTGAACGCCATTACCGGAAGTACCGGCGCCGGTGTGAAACCGGGCGCCACGAGCCACTTCAGCTGGCGCAACAACAACATGAGTGTCTACAAAGCTTTCGAGCACCAGCATGTGCCCGAAATCAAGCAATCGCTCAAACAGCTGCAGAACAGCTTTGATGCGGACATTGACTTCATCCCCTACCGCGGCGACTTCCCGCGCGGCATCTTCACCACCATTGTGGTGAAGACCAAAGTGGCCCTGGAAGAAATCGTCCGCATGTACGAAGAATATTACGCCAAAGATTCCTTTACCCACATCGTGGAGAAGAATATCGACCTGAAGCAAGTGGTAAACACCAACAAGTGCCTCATCCATCTGGAGAAGCACGGCGACAAACTGCTTATCATTTCCTGCATCGATAACCTCCTGAAAGGCGCCAGCGGACAAGCTGTCCATAACATGAATTTAATGTTTAACCTGGAAGAGACCGTAGGTTTACGGTTGAAACCTTCTGCATTCTAAAAAAAAATGAATTTATTCGACGTATACCCTCTCTTTGACATCAACATCGTCAAAGGAAAAGGCTGCCATGTATGGGACGAGAACGGTACCGAATATCTCGACCTCTACGGTGGCCATGCAGTCATCTCAATCGGACATGCACATCCACATTATGTAGAGATGGTGAGCAATCAAGTTGCTACGTTAGGATTCTACTCAAACTCAGTAATCAACAAGCTGCAACAGCAAGTGGCAGAGCGTTTGGGAAAGGTCTGCGGCTATGATGATTACTCACTCTTCCTCATCAACAGCGGTGCCGAAGCCAATGAAAACGCCTTGAAACTCGCCTCTTTCTACAATGGCCGTACCCGTGTGATATCCTTCTCAAAAGCATTCCACGGACGTACCTCACTGGCGGTGGAAGTAACGAACAATCCTAAAATCATCGCTCCCATCAACAACTGCGGGCACGTCACCTACCTCCCGTTGAACGACATCGAAGCCATGAAGGCCGAATTGTCCAAAGGAGATGTCTGCGCAGTGATTATCGAAGGCATACAAGGTGTAGGCGGCATCCAACTGCCGACAGACGAATTCATGCAGGCTCTCCGCCAGACTTGTACGGAACACAACACGGTCTTGATTCTCGATGAAATCCAAAGCGGCTACGGACGCAGCGGCAAGTTCTTCGCCCATCAGTACAACGGCATCAAAGCCGACATCGTCACCGTGGCAAAAGGCATCGGCAATGGTTTCCCGATGGCAGGCGTACTCATCAGCCCGATGTTTACACCGGTATACGGGCAACTTGGAACCACTTTCGGTGGAAACCACCTGGCTTGCAGTGCCGCCCTTGCCGTACTGGACGTCATAGAGCAAGAAAAACTGATAGAAAATGCAGCGCAAGTCGGTGACTTCCTGATGACAGAACTGAGAAAGTTCCCGCAAATCAAGGACGTTCGAGGACGAGGACTGATGATAGGACTGGAATTTGAAGCCCCCATCAAGGTACTGCGCCTAAGACTGCTGAAAGAGCAACATGTATTCACCGGCGTAAGCGGTACGAATGTGCTCCGCCTGCTGCCGCCTCTGTGCCTCAGCATGGACGAAGCAAAGGAATTCTTGAAACGCTTCAAGAAAGTTCTTTAATTTATCTACCTTTGCCAACAGACAACTCTTTTAACAACAAGAAAATATGAAAATAGCAATTATCGGTGCCGGAAATATGGGAGGCTCCATCGCCCGCGGGCTGGCAAAAGGAACAATCATCCCTGCCGGTGACATCATTGTCTCCAACCCCACCCAGAACAAGCTGGACAAACTGAAGGCAGAATTCCCCGCTTTGCAAGTGACTAACGACAATCAGGAAGCAGTGACCGGTGCAGATATGATAATCTTTGCCGTGAAGCCATGGCTGATGAAACTTGTGGTAAAGGAATTGAAACTGAGAGGCACACAGATTCTTATCTCCGTTGCAGCCGGTATTCCCTTCGAAGAACTGACACACTATGTAGCAGACAAGGAAATGACCATGTTCCGCCTTATTCCCAATACAGCCATCAGCGAAATGGAAAGTATGACACTCATCGCCAGCCGCAATGCCACCAAGGAGCAGGAGCAGCTGATGCTGGACATTTTCAACCAGATGGGACTTGCCATGCTCATTCCCGAGGAAAAGATTGCGGCAACCACCGCCATGACTTCCTGTGGCATCGCCTATGTGCTGAAGTACATCCAGGCAGCCATGCAAACCGGCATTGAAATGGGTATCTACCCCAAAGACGGCATGCGCATGGTGGCACAGTCCGTGAAGGGAGCAGCCGAGCTGATTCTGAACAGTAACACACACCCCAGTGTTGAGATTGACAAGGTGTGTACTCCCGGAGGAATTACCATCAAGGGAATCAACGAACTGGAACACGAAGGATTCACCTCCACTGTGATTAAAGCTATCAAAGCGAGTATTTAATGTGCCAATATGCCAATGCCCTGCGGCGTAACGGTGTATTTCAATAACAACCCATTTAAAACAAATATAATTATGGACGAACAAATCAGACAAATAGCCGAACGCCTGCGCGGACTGCGTGACGTATTGGAACTGACTGCCGACGATATCGCCCGCGACTGTGACATCTCTGCAGAAGAGTACCGCCTGGCCGAAACCGGAGAATTCGACATCTCGGTCAGCATGCTGCAGAAGATAGCACGGCACTACGGCATATCACTGGACGCACTGATGTTTGGGCAAGAGCCCAAAATGAGCTCCTACTTCCTGACACGTGCCGGAAAAGGAACCAGTATAGAACGTACCAAGGCATATAAATACCAATCACTGGCAGCCGGTTTCATCAACCGCACGGCAGACCCGTTCATCGTGACCGTAGAACCGAAACCGGACAGCGAGCCGATACATTACAACAGCCATGCCGGTCAGGAGTTCAACCTCGTACTGGAAGGCCGTATGATGGTCAGCATCGACGGCAAAGACTTAATCTTAAATGAAGGAGACAGTCTGTACTTCAACTCCAAACTGCCGCACGGCATGAAGGCGCTTGACGGAAAGACTGTAAAATTCCTGGCAGTAATTATGTAATAAAGTTATGGTAGAAAGATTTTTATCTCAAACATCCTTCACCTCACAGGAGGACTTCATCAAGAACTTGAAGATAAACGTACCGGAGAATTTCAACTTCGGCTACGACGTAGTGGATGCCTGGGCCGCCGAGCAACCCGACAAACCCGCACTGTTGTGGACCAATGACCAGGGCGAATGCCGGCAATTTACCTTTGCCGACATGAAACGGTACACAGACATGACGGCTTCCTATTTCCAAAGCCTCGGCATCGGCCACGGAGACATGGTGATGCTGATACTAAAGCGCCGTTACGAATTCTGGTTCAGCATCGTGGCACTACACAAACTCGGTGCAGTGGTGATTCCCGCCACCCACCTGCTGACGAAGAAAGACATCGTATACCGTTGCAACGCCGCAGACATCAAGATGATAGTCTGCGCCGGCGAAAGCGTCATCACCGACCATATCACGGCAGCCATGCCGGAGTCTCCTTCTGTGAAACGCCTCGTAAGCGTCGGGCCGGAAGTTCCCGAAGGATTCGAAGACTTTCACAAAGGTATCGAGGTTGCTGCTCCTTTCGTGAAACCTGAACATCCGAATACGAACGATGACATCTCCCTGATGTACTTCACCAGCGGCACTACCGGAGAGCCCAAAATGGTGGCCCACGACTTCACCTATCCGTTGGGACACATCGTCACCGGCAGCTTCTGGCACAACCTGAAAGAGAGCAGCCTACACCTCACCATTGCCGACACCGGTTGGGGAAAAGCCGTGTGGGGCAAGCTCTACGGACAATGGATTGCCGGCGCCAACGTATTTGTATACGACCACGAGAAATTCACTCCCGCAGCCATACTGGAGAAGATACAAGATTATCACGTCACGTCGCTTTGTGCGCCGCCCACCATCTTCCGATTCCTCATCCACGAAGACCTCACGAAGTACGACCTATCCAGTCTGGAATACTGCACCATCGCCGGAGAAGCATTGAACCCCGCCGTATTCGAGACCTTCAAGAAGTTGACGGGCATCAAGCTGATGGAGGGATTCGGACAAACCGAAACGACCCTTACCGTTGCCACCATGCCGTGGATGGAACCGAAACCCGGCAGCATGGGATTGCCCAATCCGCAATACGACGTAGACCTGATAGACCACGAAGGACGTTCCGTGGAAGCCGGTGAACAGGGACAGATTGTAATCCGTACCGACAAAGGCAAACCGCTGGGATTGTTCAAGGAATACTACCGCGATGCCAACCGCACCCACGAGGCATGGAACAACGGTATTTACTACACGGGAGACGTAGCCTGGAAGGACGAAGACGGCTACCTCTGGTTCGTAGGCCGCGCCGACGACGTCATCAAAAGCAGCGGCTACCGCATCGGTCCGTTCGAAGTGGAAAGTGCATTGATGACCCACCCAGCCGTAGTGGAATGTGCCATTACCGGTGTGCCCGATGAAATCCGCGGCCAAGTGGTAAAAGCTACGATTGTATTGGCAAAAGAGTACAAGGCACGCGCCGGAGAAGAGCTTGTCAAGGAGTTGCAGAACCATGTGAAGAAAGTGACGGCTCCCTACAAATACCCACGTGTCATCGAATTTGTTGATGAGCTCCCCAAAACCATCAGCGGGAAAATCCGCCGGGTGGAAATCCGGGAGAACGACCAGAAATAATGCTCGCCACCCAGCATCCGAATCATAAGACAGCATCCGGGTGAATGAATAAGGAGGGGGTAAAACCGAAGTCGGCCATTTTATTGACGATTTCAGTTTTACCCCCTCTTTTTACAAATAGTTGTCTCATTGTGAATGTCAAAAGGATAAAAAAACTATATTTGCACGAAATTAAACTTCACTTGGAACATTTATAAACAAGAAAGACCGACACGGCATATGAAAAATAGAATGCAGATATGGAAAATACTGGCTTTCTTAGGAGCGGGACTTTTCTTGTCTGATACAATATACGCCCAACAATGGACATCCGATAGCCATTCGGAATACAAACGGGACACACTCCCTTTCTCACAGCGCTTCATCCACAGATTAGGCGTAGAAGGGCGTGCTGGCTATATTTTTCAGACCAACCCTTTTCTGGAGTACTCCAACCACCAATACAAGCCCATGAAAAATGCCTATGCCGGCCATCTGAAATACTCCTTCCAGCTCCGTCCCCACACCGTTGCCGACCAGGCTTATATAGGAGCCTATCAAGGGATTGGAGTCGGCTATTTCAACTTCGGCAATCCGGAAGAGCTGGGCAACCCGCTGGCGGTCTATCTGTTTCAAGGGGGACGTATCGCCCAATTCAGCCCCCGCATATCCTTGAACTATGAATGGAACTTCGGCGCATCGTTCGGCTGGAAACCCTACGATGAATACGACAACCCGGAGAACCAGATTATCGGCTCGAAAGTGAATGCTTATCTCAATGTGAACCTCTACTTAAAGTGGGCACTCTCCCTCAAGTTCGACCTGATGATAGGAGCTACCGGAAGCCACTTTTCCAACGGAAACACCCAATATCCCAACTTCGGTCTGAACACGGTGGACTGTAAAGTGGGGCTGGTATATAACTTTAACCGCAGAGCGGATGAGCTTGCCCAGTCATGGCAACGCCCTATCGTTCCTCCATTCCCCCGCCACGTCAGCTACGACCTGACTTTGTTCGGCTCCTGGCGAAAGAAAGCAGTGGCCCATGAAGGCAGTAGTGGCCAGGTACCCGCACCCGGCACTTACAACGTGTTCGGTTTCAGCTTTGCACCCATGTACAACTTCGGCTATAAATTCCGCGCCGGTGTGGCGTTGGACGGCGTATACGACCACAGTGCGAACATGAAAGAATCGTACGAAGAAGAGAACGGCTTCTATACCCCGCCTGCCAAAAAGCAGATGGCGCTGGGCTTATCTGCCCGCGGAGAGTTTGTCATGCCTTACTTCACGGTAGGTATCGGTCTGGGAGCCAACGTTCTGCACGGCGGCGGTGACATGAAGTCTTTCTATCAGATTCTTGCCCTGAAAATAGACGTAACACGCAATTCGTATCTCCATATAGGATATAACCTCCGGGAATTTCATGAGCCCAATTATCTGATGTTGGGTATCGGCTATCGGTTCAATAACAAACGCCCCAAGCTGTTCTGAACAATAAAGAGGAGGCTATTTATATAGATTCTTTTATTTCATCTGCAAGCACATATTAGCAAGTGCCACGCGCATATCATCTACTATATATTATAGTTAGTTTGTTAGTTCACAGCGATGAACACTTTGTTCAAGTATAGAGAAACAGTTTGTTCCAATAAGGAAAAACAGTTTGTTTTCATATGATGAAACGAAATGTTTTGTTAAGGGAAACACTTTGTTCGCCATAATGAAACAACTTGTTCTATTAAGGGAAACACTTTGTTCGCTATAGAGAAACGGTCTTTCATATCAAGAGCTTATAAAGAAAAAGCTCTGCAAATCAATGATTCACAGAGCTTAATCGAGTACTCGAAGCGGGACTTGAACCCGCACAGCCGCAATGGCCAAAGGATTTTAAGTCCTTCGTGTCTACCATTCCACCATTCGAGCATCCTAAAAAGGGAAAAGAGAGCGGAAAACGAGACTCGAACTCGCGACCCTAACCTTGGCAAGGTTATGCTCTACCAACTGAGCTATTTCCGCATTTGGAGAACGGGTGCAAAGATAAACAGTTTTCCCGTTTCTGCCAAATTTTTTTTTATAAAAGTACAGTACTCGCAGCGGGACTTGAACCCGCAGAACCTTTTACCTGCCCAGCAACTCTTTCTCTGCAGCTTGCATGGTCTCAAAATTGAAACCATCTACCACTTTCTGCATCAAGGCAGAGACTTCATCGTTGCAAAGGTTTCCGATACTGCCTTCATGGGTATGATGTACCTCTTTGCTGTGCGAGAAGTTTCCGGCTTCAATATCCAGTCCCACCTTCTTGTAGGCATCGCGGAAAGGCATCCCTTCACGTGCCAAGCGGTTGACTTCCTCCACACTGAAAATAAGCAGATACTTGTCATCATCAAGAATATGTTCGTTCACCTTGATTTCATTCATAATGTAAGTCGTCATCTGCAGACAGTCTTTCAGTTCCTGAAAAGCAGGCAGGAAGACCTCTTTGATAATCTGCAAGTCACGGAAATAGCCGGAAGGAAGATTGTTGGCTATCATCATAATCTGCTGGGGAAGGGATTGCAGTTTGTTGCACTTGGCACGCGTCAGTTCAAAGACGTCCGGGTTCTTCTTGTGAGGCATGATGCTGGAGCCGGTAGTGCAATCGTCCGGCAGCTTCACAAAACCGAAGTTCTGACTGTTGAACATACATGCGTCAAAAGCCAATTTCGATATGGTTCCGGCCACACTGGCAAGGGCGAAAGCTACATTACGCTCCATTTTGCCACGCCCCATCTGGGCATACACTACGTTGTAGTTGAGGGAATCAAATCCCAAAAGACGGGTAGTCATCGTACGGTTCAGCGGGAACGAGGAACCGTATCCCGCAGCAGAACCCAAAGGATTGCGGTTGCACATCTTGAAAGCTGCCTGAAGGAACATCATATCGTCCACCAGGCTCTCGGCATATGCCCCAAACCAGAGTCCGAAAGAAGATGGCATGGCTATCTGCAAGTGTGTATAACCCGGCATCAGTACATCCTTGTAGCGTTCGCTCTGCATAATCAGCACATGGAACAATTGTTCCACAGCCTCCGCCACTTCCTTTATCTCTGCACGGGTAAAGAGCTTCAAATCGAGCAACACCTGGTCGTTGCGCGAACGTCCGCTGTGTATTTTCTTACCTATATCACCCAAGTTGCGCGTCAGCATAAGTTCCACTTGTGAGTGAACGTCTTCCACTCCCTCTTCTATCACAAATTCTCCACGCTCGGCCATCGCGTAGATTTTCTTTAATTCGGCCAGCAATTGCCGCAGTTCTTCCTTCGTCAACAAGCCAATGCTTTCGAGCATCGTGATGTGCGCCATGGAACCCAGCACATCGTGCTTTGCCAAATAAAGGTCCATTTCACGGTCACGGCCTACCGTGAAGCGTTCGATATCCTTATTTACCTGAACGGATTTTTCCCAAAGTTTCTGAGCCACGTTGTTTCTAATGATTAATGATTAATATTGTATCATCGCCAGCATATCTGCCATCTTCTCCAATCCTTCCTGCAAGGGTTTCTGCACCATGGCCTTCATAAACGGATTTATATCCATGCCGATGGTCAGCTTCATCTTGCATTCGGTTTCAGTGACGGGTACAATCTGTATCCACAAATTGAAGGGCAGCGGTGAAGTGGTTGTTGCAAACTTGATACACTTGCAAGGTTCCTTCTCCACAATCTGCAACGTAATCTTTCCCACGGGAGCCACCTCTATCGTCATGCTCTCCGCATCAAAACTCAAGTTCTTCACTTTGTCTTCAGGCAGACGGTCTTTCACCTTCTCCAGATTGCTCAAGTCGGAAAGCTTTTCATAAACAGCTTCTTGTGAAGCCGGTACAACTTTCACTCCACTCTCAAATTTCGTCATAATCAATCGTATTCAAAAAGAAAAAAGAACTATCCGGACAGAATCTATCCGAATGGCTCTTTTATCCATATTAACATTTTTACAAATAAGTTCTTATTTCCCGGACTCCCAATGTGCAGGGTCTTTACGCCATTCATTCAGAGTCTCCACATCTTCTTCCTCGATATAGCCCGTACGCAACGCCACTTCCATCACAGCCTCGTAATTGGTCAGCGTCACCAAAGGCACTTTGGCATCCTTGAAGGCCTTTTCGGCAACCGGGAAACCATAAGTATAGGCAGCCACCATGCCGATGACCTCACATCCGTCACGGCGGATAGCCTCTACAGCCTTTAAGCTGCTTCCACCCGTAGAAATCAAATCTTCCACGACTACCACCTTCATGCCGGGACGAAGTTCACCTTCAATCAGATTCTCCAGTCCATGGTCTTTCGGAGTGGAGCGTACATATACAAACGGCAGGTTCAATGCATCGGCCACCAAGGCACCTTGCGGGATAGCCCCCGTTGCCACACCGGCAATGGCATCCACCTGTCCGAAACGTTCCAAAATCAGACGCGTAATTTCAATCTTCACGAAACTACGGAGAGAAGGATAAGAAAGGGTTTTGCGGTTATCACAATAAAACGGAGACTTCCATCCGGATGCCCAAGTGAACGGGTTAGCCGGTTGTAGTTTAATCGCTTTTATCTTCAGCAACTTCTCTGCAAACAATCTTTCTAAAGTTTTCATAGCAAAACTAATCTATATATGATAAATATGGCGCAAAAATACGGAAACAGAATGAGAATAAAAAAGAGAAAGCCGATAATTTTCATTCGGAGTAGTCATTTTCCTCAGAAACCTCTATGCAACGACATATATCCTTCATTTCGAACCCTCTGCTCAAGGCAAAACGCACCAATTTGCCATTCAACTCATACTCACTTTCGGCACGGACGCTTTTACGCTTTGCCACCAGCAGCTTCTGCAGGACGGCGTGGTATTCCTCCTCATCAATCTCGTTCAAATAGGGCCAATAGACAGATGAAGATATCTTTTTCAACTGGAGCGCCTGCCCTATCTTCATCTTGCCCCATTTGGCAAAACGGTATTTGTCGTTGATGAAAGCGCGGCAGAAGCGCTCTTCATCAATGTACTTCTCTTGTTCCAGACGGTTGATGATACGGTCTATGGCATCATAGGCAATGCCCCAGCGTTGCAGTTTCTCCGCAATCTCCGCCCGGCAATGCTCGGCAGTGGAGCAATATGCCGCCACTCTGTTCAAAGCTTCAGTTTCAGTTATTTCTATCATCGTTCTGCAATTACGTACCGGTCGTTGCCGGAAATATCTTTTCGGATACGGACATTCGTATAGCCTTGCTTGCGAAGCATCGAAGCGACAGCCTCTCCAAATGCCCGGTTGATTTCAAAATAGAGTCGGCCGCCGGCCGTCAGCATGCTCCGTCCCAGTTCACCTATACGCCGATAGAAACGGAGCGGGTCGCTATCTGGAACAAACAAAGCCCGTGAGGGTTCCCAGTTCAAGACGTTTGGTTCCATATCCCGCTTTTCTGTTTCCGTAACATAAGGCGGATTACTGACGATTACATCAAAACATTCACCCTCAACCGGTTGATACGTCAGGACATCACGCTGTACAAATAGCACGGAGGCCTGCAAAAGGTGGTTATTGTCGCCGGCTATGGCAAGAGCTTCTCCGGAAATGTCCCAAGCTGTTACTTCCGCCTCCGGCAACTCCTTAGACAAAGTGACGGCAATACACCCGCTTCCGGTGCCAATGTCGAGAATACGGGAAACCGGAGCGACTTCCTTCAGCATCCTCTCCACCAGTTCTTCCGTTTCGGGACGGGGAATAAGCACCCCCGGAGCCACCCGAAAAGTACGCCCCAGGAAACGGGAAGTACCCTGCACATACTGTATGGGCTCAAAATTGCACAGACGGGAAAGAATGCTTTCCAATTCCCTTTCATCGTTTGGAGATAAAATCATATCTTTGCCCAGGTAATAGTCAATATTACCCTGACCAAACATTTCACAGCAGACAATACGGGAAAGATTGGCCGCCTCCCGGGGAGGGTAGCATTCCTGCAAAGCACTGCGGATATGTGAAACGGTTACATTCATTCGGGGTCCGGTTTTATTCGGGCTGCAAAAGTAATCATTAATTTTGATTATTCAACCAAAAGGTAAGCAAGGATATGAATTCAGAAGAAGAGAAATACATGCTGCGATGTATCCAACTGGCACAAAACGGGCTATGCAATGCAGCACCCAACCCGATGGTGGGGGCGGTAATAGTATGTGACGGGAAAATCATAGGCGAGGGATACCATGTGCGCTGTGGAGAAGCCCACGCCGAGGTCAACGCCATCCGTTCCGTGAAAGACACGTCCCTGCTGAAACGTTCCACCATCTATGTCAGCCTGGAACCGTGTTCGCACTATGGCAAAACTCCTCCTTGTGCAGACCTCATCATCGAGAAGCAGATTCCACGTATCGTCATCGGGTGCCGGGACCCTTTTTCTAAGGTTGCGGGCCGGGGCATACAGAAACTGAAGGATGCCGGACGTGAAGTTATTGTCGGAGTGCTGGAAACAGAATGTCGGCAGCTCATCCGCAGGTTCATCACTTTCCATACTTTGCGACGCCCCTACATCACCCTAAAATGGGCGGAATCTTCTGACAGATATATCGATTACTCCCGCACGGACGGTAAACCAGTTATCCTCTCCAGCCTGCTGACTTCGATGCTGGTACACAAGAAACGGGCAGAGCACAGTGCCATATTAGTAGGTACCCGTACGGCTGAACTGGACAATCCCGGCCTGAATGTCCGCCATTGGTACGGCTGTTCACCGGTACGTATCGTGCTGGACCGGCAACAAAAGCTATCCCCCAACCTTCACCTATTTGACGGTAGCGTGCCGACCCTCGTTTTTACAGAAGCCCCGCACGCTCCGCTACCGAATGTAGAGTATCTGCCAGTCAGCGACTACCGGCGGGATGTACTCCCCGAAATCATGGAAACGCTGTATACACGCGGATTACAATCCCTTTTGGTAGAGGGTGGCAGCCAAACGCTCCAATCCTTCATTGATGCCGGATTGTGGGACGAAATCTTTGTGGAAGAAGCTCCGTACCTTCTTCATTCCGGCGTCAAAGCACCCGAAATCAGTGACGGATATCCATTTGCAACAGAGTATTCTTTTGGCAGGAGTTTTCGCCATTATACGGCCTCAAGAAACAGTCAATAGCCTCATTTCAGGGCTTTTTTATCGAGAAAAAGGGGGATATTATCTATAATTTTATATAAAACTTCCCCGTAAAGCTGTTTATAGAAAAAAATGTTCCTATTTTTGCAACTTGTAAATAAACACTAACTTTCAAAATGAGAATAAAGTTTCTATCAGTAATTGTGAGTTTTCTTATTGTGTCATTTGCTCTAAGTTCATGCCTTGACTCTGACGACAATTATGAATTCAGCTCCGATGCTACTATACATGCTTTTGGTATCGATACCATACATGGCAAACATTACAAATTTACAATTGACCAGCTCAATAGACTCATCTATAACAGAGACTCATTGCCTGTAGGTTCAGACACCATCATTGACCGTATTCTGATTGATACTATGACCGTTACCGGTTGGATAACTTCAGGCTCGCCTACCGACACGGTATTCGTCATATCGGACTCCGTGGATTTGAGACCCGCCATGAACAACGATGCCGGCATGCTGTTCAAAGCACATGCCGCCGACGGCGTTACAGTCCGCGAATATAAACTGAAAGTTAATGTACATCTGCAAGACCCGGACTCACTCGTTTGGACAGACATGCAGAAAAGAGGAAATGTATTCTCCAATACCATCAATTCAGGTCAGCAAAAAGCGGTTGTACTGGGAGACGAACTATTTGTCTACACTTCCAACACTACTGCTTACAAGACATCGACTGCGCCCGATAAATACAACTGGAGCAAAGTCAATGTCAGCAACCTCCCCTCAGACGTAAAGCTGACATCTGCCGTAGAGTATAACAGTGCGCTTTATATGGTTACAGAAAGCAAAAGAGTATTCAGTTCCACCAACGGCGCCGCCTGGACAGAAGTCACTACATTGGGAGACAATGTTATAGTCCTCATCAATGGTTTCTCCGACCGGCTCTCGGGTATTGTGGAAATCAACGGAAAGCAATATTTCAACATCTGTAAAGACGGAAAGAATTGGGAAGCGGAAAACACTGCTGACAACCTTATCCTTGAAGAAGTCCCGGCAGGATTCCCTACCGAAAACATATCCACCACCCAGACCAGCACCGGCAATGGTGTAGAGAAGGTGGTTCTGGCAGGAATGCCGCTAGCCAACGAAAAAGAGACAACACCTTGGTTCTCATTGGACGGCAAAGGTTGGGCAAGCCTGGCCAACACCATGTATGACACATATTGTCCCGGCATGGACAACCCAGCCATCATGTACTATGGCGGCATGTTCTATTGCTTCGGAGGGGAACTTGACGCTATCTACAGCTCCATCACCGGCATTGCATGGAGCAAGACAGAAACCAAATTCCTGTTACCCCAGGAATTCAAAGGAAAAGGCGCGTACTCCATTATAGTGGAACCGACAAAAGACAAAACTGTGGCCCCGGCAGACAAACGGGACTTCATTTGGGTGATATTCGGCGGTAACGGCACCAAAAATGAAGTATGGCGCGGACGTCTTAACAGATTGGGCTTCGAAATACAATAATAATGATGTCATATAAGGAAGAAATCGATCTAAACCGGATACCCCAGCACGTGGCGATTATCATGGACGGTAACGGACGGTGGGCCAAGCAGCGTGGACACGAACGCAGCTATGGACATCAGGCCGGCGCAGAGACTGTGCACGTCATTGCAGAGGAAGCCGCTAAATTAGGAGTCAGATACCTTACTTTATATACGTTCTCTACCGAGAACTGGAATCGTCCGTCGGACGAGGTAGCTGCCTTGATGGGGCTGCTCTTCGACTCCATAGAGGAAGAGACGTTCATGAAGAACAATATCAGTTTCCGAGTAATAGGAGATATTGAAAAACTGCCAGTCAACGTACAGCAACGGCTCAACACTTGCGTGGCACACACCTCCCACAACACGGGAATGTGCCTGGTGCTGGCATTGAGCTACTCTTCCCGCTGGGAAATAACGGAGGCTGCCCGGCAAATAGCCGGTTTGGTACAGAAAGGTGAGTTGAAACCCGAACAAATCGACAGTGAGCTCATATCCCGTCATCTGACGACCCACTTCATGCCCGACCCCGACCTGCTGATACGTACCGGAGGAGAGCTCCGCCTCAGTAACTACATGCTCTGGCAATGCGCCTATTCGGAACTTTATTTCTGTGATACCTATTGGCCCGACTTCCGTGAAGAAGAACTACGCAAAGCCATATGTGACTATCAGAAACGCGAACGCAGGTTCGGCAAGACCAGCGAGCAAATCAATTAATCACCGGACACACAAATAGTAAATAGTAAATTGTAAAATAGTAAATAAAAAGATGCACTATCGTATTTTCTCCATACTCGTAACGTTTGTCTGCCTTTTCGGCTGCGCACTGACAACAGCAGCACAGGACGTAAACAACACCGATGAAACCGAAAAGCCGGTTATACTCTATTCGGGAACCCCCAAGAAGTATGAAATAGCCGACATTAAGGTCGAAGGAGCCCAGAACTATGAAGATTATGTAATTGTCGGATTGTCCGGACTATCCAAAGGGCAGACTATCACCGTGCCGGGTGACGAGATTACACAAGCTTGTAAGCGCTACTGGCGCCACGGTCTGTTCTCTGACGTGGAAATTACAGCAGACAAGATTGAAGGCGACCAAATTTGGCTGACCATTCATCTGACCATGCGTCCGCGTGTTTCCGACATACGCTACAACGGTGTGAAGAAGTCGGAGCGTGAAGACCTGGAAAGCAGAATCGGCATGATAAAGGGCGGTCAGATTACACCTAACCTGGTGGACCGCGCCAAGACCCTGATAAAGCGCTACTTTGACGACAAGGGCTTCAAGAATGCAGATGTAATCATCACCCAACGTGATGATCCAGAAAAGAAGAATGAAGTGATTGTCAACATCGACATCGACAAGAAGGAGAAAGTGAAAGTACATCAAATCACCATTGTAGGCAACGAGGCCCTCACGACCAAGAAGCTGAAGCGTGTGATGAAGAAAACAAACGAAAAGGGCAAGCTGCTCAATCTGTTCCGCACCAAGAAATTCATTGAGGACAACTACGAAGCGGACAAACAACTGATTATCGACAAATACAACGAACTGGGTTATCGTGACGCCATCATCGTGACAGACAGTATCAAGCCCTACGATGACCGCACGGTAGACATCTTCATGCAGATTGAGGAAGGACAGAAATACTACCTCCGCAATGTAACCTGGGTAGGTAACACACTGTATCCTTCCGAACAACTGAACTTCCTCCTCCAGATGAAGAAGGGTGACGTCTACAACCAAAAGTTACTTGAAGAACGTACAATGACCGATGACGATGCCATCGGCAACCTCTACTACAACAACGGTTATCTGTTCTACAGCCTCGAACCGGTGGAAGTAAACATCGTGGGCGACTCCATCGACCTGGAAATGCGTATCTACGAAGGCCGCCAGGCTACCATCAATAAAGTCAGCATCAACGGTAACGACCGTTTGTATGAAAACGTAGTACGCCGTGAACTCCGTACCCGTCCGGGCGAACTCTTCAGCCGTGAAGACCTGATGCGTTCCATGCGTGAAATCCAGCAGATGGGACACTTCGACCCCGAACAAATCCAACCCGACATCCAGCCGAGACCGGAAGACGGCACGGTAGACATCGGTTATGACCTTGTATCCAAAGCCAACGACCAGGTAGAGTTCTCCGCCGGTTGGGGACAAACAGGTATTATCGGTAAGTTAAGTCTGAAGTTCACTAACTTCTCTCTGGCCAACCTGCTTCACCCGGGTGAGAACTACCGCGGTATCCTCCCGCAAGGTGACGGCCAGACATTGACCATCAGCGGCCAGACCAATGCCAAATACTATCAGTCATACAGCGTTTCATTCTACGACCCGTGGTTTGGCGGTAAACGCCCGAATGCATTCTCCGTATCGGCTTTCTATTCCCGCCAGACCGACATCAGTAGCCGTTATTACAATTCGGCCTACATGAACAGCTATTACAACAGCTATTATAGTGGTATGTATGGCTACGGTATGTACAACTACGGCAATTACAACAACTACGAGAACTATTACGACCCGGACAAATCTATCCAGATGTATGGTCTTGCAGTGATGTTCGGTAAGCGCTTGAAGTGGCCGGATGACTATTTCCAATTCACAGCCGAGTTGTCTTACCAACGCTATGTTCTGAGTGACTGGCAGTACTTCCCGGTTACCAACGGTAAGTGTAATAACCTCAGCCTCAACTTGACCTTGTCCCGTAGCTCTATCGACAACCCGATTTATCCGCGCCAAGGTTCCGAGTTCTCGTTGTCTGCACAAATCACACCGCCTTTCTCTCTGTTCGACGGTACCGATTACAGCAAGTACAGCACCAGCAGCCAGGAAGACATGAACAAGATGCACAAGTGGATTGAATACCACAAGTGGAAATTCAAATCCAAAATCTATATCCCGTTAATGGATCCGATTACCGTTAAACGTACTCCGGTATTGATGGGACGTGTAGAATTCGGTTTGCTGGGACATTACAACAAATACAAAAAGTCTCCGTTCGAAACGTTTGACGTGGGTGGTGACGGTATGACCGGCTACTCCAGCTATGCTACAGAAAGTATCGCACTTCGTGGTTATGAGAACAGTTCATTGACTCCATACGGTTCTGAAGGTTATGCCTATACACGTCTCGGACTGGAATTAAGATATCCTTTGATGCTCGAAACAAGTACCAGTATTTATGCGTTAACGTTTGTGGAAGCCGGTAATGCATGGCATGATGTCAATAAGTTCAACCCGTTCGAGTTGAAACGTTCAGCCGGTGTCGGTGTCCGTATCTTCCTCCCGATGATTGGTATGATGGGGATTGACTGGGCTTACGGTTTCGACAAAATAATGGGTTCCTCGCAATATGGCGGTAGCCAGTTCCACTTCATCCTGGGACAAGAATTCTAAGCAATGGACGATAGACAATTATCCATCGTCAATTAAATAAATATCGTTATGAAGAAGAGTTTATTGATCCTTTTTACGCTGTTTGCAGTAAGTATAACAGCCGGTGCACAGAAGTTCGCCTTGATTGACATGGAATATATCCTGAAAAATATTCCTGCTTACGAACGTGCCAATGAACAACTGGAACAAGCCTCCAGACAATGGCAGAGTGAAGTCGAAAAGATTTCCGAAGAAGCCAAGACTCTGTACAAGAACTATCAGTCTCAGATTGCTTCCCTTTCTGAAACACAAAGAGGCAAAAAGGAAGAAGAGATTGTCGCTAAAGAGAAATCGGCAGCCGAGCTACGCCGCAAATACTTCGGTCCGGAAGGCGAACTGTATAAAAAACGTGAAAGTCTGATGCAACCCATTCAAGATGAAATATACAATGCTGTAAAGGAAATTGCTACACAGAACGGATATGCGGTAGTTGTAGACCGTGCTTCCGCATCAAGTATCATTTTTGCCTCGCCAAGTATTGACGTCAGCAATGAAGTACTTGCAAAACTGGGATATTCAAATTAATTTCATACATTTGTTTCAGAATATAGACTGCATTCAAGATTAAAAATAAGCTTGCTTATTTTGTATTGCGTTCAGTTTGCGCTATATTTGCCCCCGACGAATAATCATTCAAATAAATAATAAACATTATGCTTAAAAAAATCGCACTACTCGTAGTTATGTTCGCCCTCCCGCTGGGAGCTATGGCGCAAGCTAAATTCGCTCACATGAATTCTCAAGATGTAATCGCTGTTATGCCTGAATTTACCAAAGCCCAAGCTGACTTGGACGCCATGTCTAAAAAATACCAGGATGAAATGCAGCGTACCAACGAAGAATTCCAAAAGAAGTACCAAGAATTCCTGGCACAAGCCGACTCTCTGCCGAAAAACATTGCAGAAAGACGTCAGAAAGAGCTGCAGGATATGGCTCAACGTCAGGAACAGTTCCAACAAGAAGCTTATCAAAGTATGCAGAAAGCACAGCAAGATGCTATGGCTCCCATCTATAAGAAACTGGACGAAGCCATCCAAGCTGTCGGCAAAACTGAAGGTGTTGTCTACATTTTTGACTTAGCCCGTACCCCGATACCATTCGTAGGAGCACAGAGCGTTGATGTAACTGCCAAAGTCAAAACGCAATTGGGCATTAAATAATAGAATTATTTATGATAAAGCAAGCGCGGATAGTTTTATCCGCGCTTATTTTTTATACATTACTGAGAAATTTGAATTATCTTTGCATGGTACATAGCCTTTAGAACGCATGAAACAGACATTACCTTCTGCAGCCGGTCCCATCGGAATATTCGATTCCGGATATGGCGGACTGACCATCCTAAGCAAGATACGGGAAGTCCTTCCCCAATATGACTACATTTACCTGGGCGACAACGCACGTGCGCCTTACGGGACCCGCTCATTCGAGATTGTCTATGAGTTCACCTTGCAGGCAGTCACCAAACTGTTCGAGATGGGATGCCATCTTGTCATCCTGGCATGCAATACAGCTTCGGCAAAAGCCCTGCGCAACATACAAATGAATGATTTGCCCCGCCTCGACCCAATGCGTCGTGTGTTGGGAGTAATCCGCCCAACCGTAGAATGCATAGGGAACATAACCCAAAGCCGCCATGTGGGAGTGCTTGCCACAGCAGGAACCATCAAGTCTGAATCCTATCCGCTGGAAGTGCATAAACTCTTCCCCGACATCAAAGTGAGCGGTGAAGCCTGCCCTCTATGGGTATCCCTCGTAGAAAACAACGAGGCACAAGGTGAGGGTACCGACTACTTCATACGCAAGAACATCGGCAACCTGCTGGCCAAAGACACACAGATAGATACCGTCATTCTAGGCTGCACGCACTTCCCGCTGCTGCTGCCCAAGATACAGCAATACATGCCCGACGGCATCACGACCGTCACCCAAGGGGAACTGGTGGCAGACAGTCTGAAAGACTATCTTCACCGTCATCCGGAAATGGACAAAAAATGTACCAAAGGTGGAAGATGCGTCTACCGCACCACGGAATCGGAGGAGAAATTCACAGAATCGGCTTCTACTTTCCTGAATGAATCGATAAGAGTTGAGAGGATTGAACTATAAATCCGTCAGCATTAAACATTAAAACAAAAACATTTGTTATATTTGTAAGACAGAAACCTCTAAATTCTTACCATCATGAAAGAAGAAGATAAAAGCAAACTCGTTGAGGTGTTCACCGGTTCACCGTGGGAAGCAGAACTTGTAAAGAGCCTGCTGGGAAATAGTGATATTGAAGCTGTAACAAAAGACGGAATGGTAGTAAACGTTGTACTGCCTGCCACTGCGGTAGATGTTTCCGTTCTCGTCAATGAGAAGGACTACGAAGCCGCCATGGAAGTAGTCCGTGAATACGAAAAGAGAGAAAATGGAGATTGATTTCAATAGAATTGCTGTCAAGGTAGGCAGCAATGTTTTGACACGTCGTGACGGCACTCTCGACGTCACCCGCATGTCCGCTTTGGTGGACCAGATAGCCGAGTTGCACAAGGCCGGCATAGAAATAATACTTGTTTCTTCCGGAGCCGTTGCTTCGGGACGTAGCGAAGTGCGCCCCACCAAGAAGTTGGACAGCGTAGACCAGCGCCAGCTCTTTTCCGCTGTAGGGCAGGCCAAGCTCATCAACCGTTACTACGAACTGTTCCGGGAGCATGGAATCCCCGTGGGACAAGTGCTCACAATGAAAGAGAACTTTTCCACCCGCCGCCATTACCTCAACCAGAAAAACTGTATGACCGTAATGCTGGAGAACGGCGTCATTCCTATTGTCAATGAGAACGACACCATCTCCGTGAGCGAACTGATGTTCACCGACAACGATGAGCTGTCCGGCCTGATAGCCTCCATGATGGATGCCCAGGCACTAATCATTCTCAGCAATATAGACGGTATCTACAACGGTTCACCCGCCGACCCGAATTCTCAGGTCATCCGTGAAATAGAACAAGGCAAAGACCTCTCCTCCTACATACAAACTTCCAAATCCAGCTTCGGACGCGGCGGTATGCTGACAAAAACCAACATTGCCCGCAAAGTGGCGGATGAGGGCATCACAGTAATCATAGCCAATGGGAAGCGGGACAACATCCTCGTGAAAATAATGAAGAATGAAGAATTAAACTATACCCGTTTCATTCCATCTCCGGAACCGGTATCGAGCATCAAGAAATGGATTGCACACAGCGAAGGGTTTGCCAAAGGGGAACTGCACATCAATCATTGTGCCACCGAACTGCTCTTCTCGGACAAAGCAGTAAGCATCCTACCGGTAGGTATCACTGACGTTATAGGCGAGTTCGAGAAGGACGACATCGTACGGATTATCGACTTCGGCGGTAAACCCATCGGTGTGGGAAAAGCCAACTGTGACTCCAGCCAGGCACGGGAAACGATGGGAAAACATGGAAAGAAACCCGTAGTGCACTACGACTACCTATATATAGAATAAGCCACAGACGGATACTATCCCACAATATATATACTTGCATATTTATCACTCTATATTCAATAAAAAAATGAACTTAAACAAAACTTTTGTCGCCGTACAAGATGCCAGCCGTAACATGTTAGCGTTGAGCGACAAAGAAATCAATCAAATATTACTGGCTGTTGCAGACGCTGCCATAAACAAAACAGACTTCATTCTGAGTGAAAACCAGAAGGATTTGGAGCGTATGCCTTCTACCGACCCTAAATACGACCGCCTGAAACTGACAAAAAGCCGTTTGCAGGACATCGCTGCGGACATCCGCAACGTAGCTGCCCTCCCTTCTCCTCTGGGAAAAGTCCTTAAAGAGAACGTATTACCCAACGGATTGAAGATAAAAAGGGTCAGTGTACCTTTCGGCGTCATAGGCATTATCTACGAAGCCCGTCCCAACGTCAGTTTCGATGTCTTCTCACTCTGCCTTAAAAGCGGCAATGCCTGTATTCTGAAAGGCGGAAGCGATGCAGACTATTCCAACCGTGCCATAATCAGCGTGATACACGAGGTACTGGAGCATTTCAACGTAGATACACATATCGTAGAACTGCTTCCTGCCGACAGAGAAGCGACTGCCGAACTACTGCATGCCAACGATTATGTAGATTTGATAATTCCGCGCGGCAGCAGCAGCCTGATAAATTTCGTACGCCAGAATGCCACAGTACCGGTTATAGAGACAGGTGCCGGCGTATGCCATGCGTTCTTCGACCGCTATGGCGATATAAGCATAGGTCCATCCATCATTGCCAATGCAAAGACACGCCGTGTCAGTGTATGCAACGCTTTGGATTGCCTGATTATCGAAGCCGACAGCCTGGCTGATTTGCCCGGCCTATGCCTGCCGCTACAATCAAGCAATGTAGAGATATTTGCCGATGAACCCGCCTACCACAGTCTGCGTGACAAATATCCCGTCGAGCTGTTGAGACTTGCCACTGAAGACTGCTACGGCAGAGAGTTCCTGGACTACAAGATGGCCATTAAAACCGTGAATTCTTTCCAGGAAGCATTGGCACATATCCGGGAGTACGGTTCCAAACATAGCGAATGCATCATTACGGACGACAAGACACGTGCCGAATGGTTCTGCCGGGAAGTGGACGCCGCTTGCGTATACGTCAATGCACCGACCTCTTTCACCGACGGCGCACAATTCGGGCTCGGTGCCGAGATCGGCATCAGCACACAGAAGCTGCACGCCCGCGGTCCGATGGCTCTGGAAGAAATCACCACATACAAATGGATTGTTGAAGGTTCCGGACAGACCAGACCTTGACAGCCGAATAACAAAGATATAGATACACTAAAAAGACTGTAAATATGAAGAACTTTACTTGCGTGCAGGACATCGGTAACCTGAAGTCTGCACTGGACGAAGCATTCGAGATTAAAAAAGACCGTTTCAAATATGTGGAACTGGGACGTAACAAAACGTTGATGATGATTTTCTTCAACTCCAGCCTGCGCACCCGCCTCAGTACACAGAAGGCGGCACTGAACCTGGGCATGAACGTCATTGTACTGGACATCAACCAGGGAGCCTGGAAACTGGAGACAGAGCGTGGCGTCATCATGGACGGTGACAAACCGGAACACTTACTGGAAGCCATTCCCGTGATGGGCTGCTATTGCGACGTCATCGGCGTACGTTCTTTTGCACGTTTCGAAAGTAAGGAAGACGATTACAACGAAGTGATACTGGAGCAGTTCATCAAGCATTCCGGCCGGCCGGTATTCTCCATGGAGGCTGCCACACGCCATCCGCTGCAGAGTTTTGCCGACCTGATAACCATTGAGGAATATAAGAAGACGGCACGCCCCAAAGTAGTGATGACATGGGCTCCACATCCGCGTCCATTGCCTCAGGCTGTCCCCAACTCCTTTGCCGAATGGATGAATGCAACTGATTATGACTTTGTGATTACACATCCCGAAGGTTATGAACTCGACCCCAAGTTCGTAGGAAATGCCCGCGTAGAATATGACCAGATGAAAGCTTTTGAAGGGGCCGATTTTGTCTATGCCAAGAACTGGGCGGCCTATACAGGCGACAACTACGGACAAATATTGAGCAAAGACCGCACCTGGACAGTAGGCGAGCGCCAGATGGCCGTTACCAACAATGCCTACTTCATGCACTGCCTGCCGGTTCGACGCAACATGATTGTGACGGATGATGTGATAGAAAGCCCGCAGTCCATCGTAATCCCCGAAGCGGCCAACCGGGAGATTTCAGCAACAGTGGTGCTGAAGAGACTGCTTGAAAGCCTCTAACCAGAGGACAAGACTACTTTATTCTTTTTAGGCGCGGATTACGCGGAAAACGCGGATTCTTTTCTTAAATTTTTCCGTGAAATCCGCGTAATCCGCGCCTAAAAAGAAATTATAGCAAATGCATTTCAGCTGCACCGCTATTACTTTTCCACTTCCTTGCCCGCTTCTTCCCAACCGATGAAACCTTTGTCAAGGTCATAGATTATATATCCTTTTTTGCTCAGTATGGCAGCGGCCTTTTTACTACGCTTACCACTACGACAATATACTGCAACCGGTTTGTCCTTCTGCAGAGTGGAGTCGGCCATCGTTTCAAACGACTCATCCAGCACATTGATATTGATACTGTAGGGCACGTGTCCTTCCGAGTATTCGGCAACAGTACGCACATCCAGAAGCTGCACCTCCGGATTGGCTATCAATGTGGAAAAGTCATCTACCGAAACAGACTTGAACTGTCCCTCCTTCTGCTGGCAGGAAAAGAGGGTGGTAAAAACGAGGCAAAAGCCCGCGAACAATGTCTTCATCGAATATTTCATTTTAGTCAGGGTTATAAACAAAATCGTAAGTCTTGATGTCACCGGAATAAGTGTGCACACTGAAATGAACCATAACCTTCTGTATACCCACTGCCGCATACTGCCGCAAAGGTACGGAAGCGTAGGCACGTCTGGTATAAGACACTACCTCCTCCTTTGCGTCATGATACAGCGTCAGATATACTTCACTACACCCGATAGCAGTATCCACAATCACTTCATCCTCAACAAAATGGAACTTATGCTCACCATTCTCCTTGACTATCAGTGTCATATTGAGATAGTCGAGTCCCATCCAGATACCCAGCACATCAGTAGGGTCTGTCCTGACGCCCTCCTCGAACTTGTCAGCCGTTTGGGGAGCGACAGAAAGAACACCGCTCAAGGCATACAGCACCGCACCGGCAGTTCCATCGGCAGTTACCTCCGAAGCATAATTACTGATGACACGTACCGAGGCGTTTGCCTCTATGTTCGTCTTTGTCTTGTCCTCCACTACCGGCAAGGTTTCCCCTTCATCCGTCACAACAGACTGCAGATAGCCGTCAGCCCCCGAAAAGGCAGTCAGGAACTCCAGCTTCACGGAAGGATAATGATAATCATCATCGCCACAACCAGTCAACAGACAGGCCAACAAAGGCAAAAGCCACCAATCACAGTACTTCTTCATGTATTCATTCTTTTATAGCCGCCAGATAATTCTTCAACGGGTTGGCATACATCAGCAGCATTTTTCCGCGCAGGAAGTCCACGTCCTTATTGGGAATGGAGATACGCTCCAACTGTTGTTCTATATAGGCCGTGAAGCGCTGCTTATCCCCGGCAGTGTAATGGTCGGAAAAATCCTCCTTCCCCTCGAGAAGGTCGTGCGCCACATAATTATTGGGATACATCCGGTAGCTGGCATGAATACGTTTGTCTATCAGTGCAGACATGCGTGCAAAGAGTTCGGGCTTCGGAAGTGAACGGTCTATCTTCGCCAATTCATCATTCATGCAGGCACCCGTCTGGAAATGTACCCGCCCTTTATAGCCGAACAGTCCGGTCTGCATATTCAGCAAGTCGTCAGCCGTCGTTTTCTTATAGCCTTCAATGTCCCGTTTCAGTTGGAACTCCTGCGCTTTCAGGAAGTCGCAAGGGTCGTATTCATAGGAAATGGCAAGCGGAGCTATGTTCATTTCCATCAAGCGGTCAATGACGTCGCCTTCACCGCCTATTGCCAGCATCTTCAGCACACTGTCCTGCGTGCGGTCGTTGGAGTCCTTGGCACGCCCTTCGCGTTGTGCAATCCAGATAGACTGTTTCTTCTCACTGATGGTATAGTGCATATAGCGGGACATGCGTGCGGAAGCCTCCAGCATCTGGCGCATGGTCAACGCACGCTGCACGATGAAGGACTTGTTGACACGCACGAATTTCTTAATCCACGGATAGACAAGCAGGTTGTCGCCAATGGCTATCTCTACCGTATCCATACCCTGGTCTACCAACAGAATGGACAAGAAACCGGAATCGAGAATAATGTCGCGATGGTTGGAGACATAGGTATATGCTGCCGACTTGTCCGGCAACGCTGTATGGTCCAGAGTCAATCCATCCGTAGCCTCCTTCGCCAGCTTCCACAGAAGCCCATAGCAGAAAGTCTTCTGAAACTCCAGCTTGGTTTTACACGCGCGCATTTTCTGCGACCATACTTCAAAAGGTACACCCGGCATCACAGTATCCACTGCCTGCCGGAACGCCGCATCGGCAATCAGTTCCTCATAGACTTGAGGAAGTTCCTCATCATGATAAGGACGGATTTCATCAAATTCCACGTTCGCATTCATAATGAATAATGATTAATCCTTAAACTTGTTTTCTATAATATCTGTCATTACATCCTTCATCTCCATTCCGGCAGCGCGAACCTGCTGGGGAATAAAGCTGGTGGCAGTCATTCCGGGGGTGGTATTCACCTCCAGCAGATTGATTTTTTCCCCTTCGGTAATGATATAGTCCACACGGATAATGCCGTAGGCCCCGAGTATATCATAAATGGCAGAAGTCAGCGTCTGCACCCGGCGGGTCAAATCGTCCGAGATGCGGGCGGGAGTAATCTCGTCAGACGCACCATTATACTTAGCTTCATAATCGAAGTACTCGTTGTAGCTCACCACCTCCGTAATGGGGAACACTACGGACTTGTCTTTTGTTTTGTAACAGCCGCAGGTAATCTCGGTTCCGTCCATAAAGGCCTCCACCAGTACTTCCTGCGCTTCCGCAAATGCCTTGGCTATGGCAGGTTGTATCTGCTCTTTCGCCGTCACCTTGGTCACGCCGAAGCTGGAACCTCCCAAGCTGGGCTTAATGAAGCAAGGCAGACCGATTTTCTCCATCACATCTTCATCCGTCACCGACTGTCCGCCGCGCAGCAACAACGATTCGGCAATGCGCACACCGAAACCTTTCAGATACTGGTTGCAGGCAAACTTATCGTACGTGAGCGACGCTGCCAGTACTCCGCAACACGAATAAGGGATATGGAGCATATCAAAATAGCCCTGCAGACGGCCGTCCTCACCCGGAGTTCCGTGGATGGTAATATAGGCAAAGTCGAATGTCACTTTCTCGCCACCCAGCACGAAGCTGAAGTCATTGCGGTCTACCGGAGCCTTGGCGCCGTCGGGCAGCTGTACATGCCAGTCCAGTCCGTGCATTTCTACAATATATAAGGTATACTTCTCCTTGTCGATGAAGGAGTAAATCCCCTGTGCACTACGCAGGGAGACGTGGAATTCGGAGGTATCTCCTCCGGCTACAATAGCAATCGTGCGTTTCATTCTAATTCTCTGTTACTGATATAGCCTCTCCATTTGTCTATCAGCCGGGTCATGTCATCGGGCAATTCCGAAGTGAAGTACATTTCTTCTCCGGTGACGGGATGCACAAACCCCAGCGTCATGGCATGCAATGCCTGCCGCGGACAAGTGTCGAAGCAGTTGTTTACAAATTGTTTGTATTTGGCAAAATGGGTTCCTTTCAGGATTTCGTGTCCGCCGTAACGTTCGTCGTTGAAAAGTATGTGTCCGATGTGCTTCATGTGCACACGGATTTGATGGGTGCGTCCCGTTTCAAGGATACACTCCACCAATGTGACGTATCCCAAACGTTCAAGCACCCGGTAATGGGTGACGGCATGCTTTCCCTGGTCGTCGGGAAGGACGGTCATCTGCATGCGGTCTCTGGGATTACGGCCGATATTGCCGACAACGGTCCCTTCATCCTGTTCCACATTTCCCCAGACCAGCGCCCGGTAACGGCGTTTTGTCGTCTTGTTGAAGAACTGGTTGCCGAGATTCGTCTTGGCATCCGGAGTCTTGGCTATCACCAGCAGGCCGGAGGTGTCCTTGTCGATGCGGTGCACCAGTCCCACATGCGGGTCATTGGCATCATAATCGGGATTATCCTTCATGTGCCAGGCTATGGCGTTGACAAGCGTACCGTGATAGTTGCCATGACCGGGGTGCACCACCAGACCGGCAGGTTTGTTCACTACCATCAGATACTTGTCCTCATATACTATATCAAGGGGGATGTCTTCGGGGATGACTTCATTCTCATAGCGTGGACGGTCCATCATCACAGTGATTACATCCATCGGCTTCACCTTATAGCTGCTTTTCACAGCCTTGCCGTTCGCCATCACGAAGCCTGCATCGGCAGCCTTCTGGATGCGATTGCGCGAAGAGTTCGTCAAGCGGTCGAACAGATACTTGTCCACCCGCATCATCTCCTGCCCCTTGTCCACCACCACACGGAAGTGTTCATAGAGTTGCGCCTCGTCACCCACCGGCTCTACGTCGTCCAGCTCATCATTATCTATATCATCCGGCAATTCTTCTATCATCACGGCATTTACAATTTGACTATTTACAATTTACGATTGGAGTCAGATGTTTATCAGAACCAGGACTCATCTGCCGCAGAGTCTTCGGACAACACGGGTTCAACGGTACCTCCCACGGAATCCACTCCCAGGGAGTCTGCCTTCAAGGCGCCTCCATCTCCCACCATCAGCGTCAGCACTGCGCCGGTGGGCACTTTCTCGCCGATGGAAAGCTGACGACCCTTATACTTCACGCCATACACCCAGTCCTTCTCACCCGGAATATACTGTATCTCGGCCAGCTTGAAGCCCGAAGCCAGAATACGCGCTTCCGCCTGCCGCAGCGAACTGTTGTCCGCCACATCGGGCACTATGTGCAGAGGGACTTCAATCGTATTGATCGTAAGATAGATGGTACGTCCTTCCTTTACCTTTTGTCCGGCTGCCGGATTATATTCGAGGATGCAGCCGGCAGGAAGAGTCTTGACATAACTGGAATCCGAAACGATGCAGACCAAGCCGCGGTTACGGAACATTTTCTCGGCTTCCTCCACTCCCATGCCCTTCACATCGGGCACTATCACAGCCTCGCCGTGGCGGGTATATATATCCAGTCCTTTCAGCACTCCGAACAGCAATCCCACTACCACAACGGCCATCGCAAGGATGTTCGCCCAGAAGAACCGGTTCTGCCGGAAAGAGAAAAAATCTTTTATTGTCATAATCGATAATGCATTATTTGGGACAAAGATACAATTTTCACCACATAGTACACGGAGTTGGCAATAGTTTTTTCCGGAGAAGCGGGCACAATACATAAGAAAAGCTGCAAAAGACCAGAATCAGTCTTTTGCAGCTCCCTTATTTCTTTAATACGAACGAGAACGACTATTATGCCTTTACTCCGTTGTATTCGTCAGAAACAGTCAGTTTCTTTCTGCCTTTAGCACGACGTGCTGCCAATACTCTGCGGCCGTTTGCTGTAGCCATTCTCTCACGGAAACCGTGTTTGTTCTTTCTCTTTCTGTTCGAGGGTTGAAATGTTCTTTTCATTACTGTATCTTGTTTTATGTTATTATTCTCACGAATTCGGGCTGCAAAAATAGGTACTTTTTTCAAATAAACCAAGAGATAACTCATTTTCTCTCAAAAGTTTTTGTGTTTTTTACCGAATTCCATTACTTTTGCACCCGCAAACCAGCACTAAAGAAGTAAATACCAATATAATAATATTAAAGACTATAAGTATGATTAATGCCCAAGACATTAAAATCGGAACTTGCATCCGCATGGACGGCAAGCTGTATTTCTGCATCGACTTCCTGCATGTAAAGCCGGGAAAAGGTAATACCTTCATGCGTACCAAGCTGAAAGACGTGGTGAACGGCTACGTTCTGGAACGTCGTTTCAACATCGGTGAGAAACTGGAAGACGTGCGTGTAGAACGTCGTCCCCACCAATACCTCTATCATGACGGTGACAACTACCAATTCATGAACCAGGAGACTTTTGACCAAATTCCCATCGCCCACGACCTCATCAACGGTGTTGACTTCTTGCTCGAAGGAATGATAGTAGACGTGGTATCAGACGCTTCCACAGAAACCGTGCTCTATGCCGACGTGCCCATCAAGGTTCAGCAGAAGATTACCTATACGGAACCGGGACTGAAAGGCGACACAGCCACCAACACGCTGAAGCCCGCCACAGTAGAATCCGGCGCCACAGTCCGCGTCCCCTTGTTCATCAACGAAGGCGAGACTATCGAAATCGATACGCGCGACGGTTCTTACGTAAGCCGCGTAAAAGCATAAGCCCTTTTGGAAATCAGGCAAATGCCCTTTTCATATCATCCCCGGTGCTCCACTTGGCATCCGGGGATTTTTCTTTCCATTTATTCATCTGCAAAGCTTAAATGATATATCTTTGCGGAGATAACCAAAACATAGAGCCATACCCATGAGATACTCCGTCATCATCCCCGTATACAACCGCCCCGATGAGGTAGACGAACTGCTGCAAAGCCTGACGCAGCAAAGTTTCAAGGATTTTGAAGTGATTGTGGTGGAGGACGGCTCCTCCATCCCCTGCAAGCCGGTCACAGAGAAGTATCAGGAACTATTGGACGTGCATTACTATGACAAGCCCAACTCCGGCCCCGGGCAGACCCGTAACTACGGGGCGGAACGAAGCAAGGGCGAATACCTGATAATACTGGACTCGGACTGCATCCTGCCCGAAGGTTATTTCCTTGCTGTGGAAGAAGAGCTGCAGCACGAAGCCGCCGATGCCTTCGGAGGCCCCGACCGCGCGCACGAATCATTCACAGACATACAGAAAGCCATCAACTACTCCATGACCTCCTTCTTCACCACCGGCGGTATCCGTGGGGGGAAGAAGAAGATGGACAAGTTCTATCCGCGCAGCTTCAACATGGGTGTGCGGCGGGAAGTGTACCAAGCCCTGGGCGGATTCTCGCGGATGCGCTTCGGGGAGGACATCGACTTCAGCATCCGAATCTTCAAGGGAGGATATACATGCCGGCTGTTCCCCGGTGCCTGGGTATACCATAAGCGCCGGACAGACTTCCGGAAGTTCTTCAAGCAGGTACACAATTCCGGGATTGCCCGCATCAATCTGTACAAGAAGTATCCGGAATCACTGAAGCTCGTCCACCTGCTGCCGGCCGCATTTACCCTGGGAGTGGCCATATTCCTGCTGGGAACGCCCTTCTGCCCGTACAGCCTGCTGCCCATCGCTCTTTATGCGCTTCTGGTATGCATCGATTCCACTATCCGGAACCGTAGCCTCAGCATCGGGCTCTACTCCGTTGCCGCCTCCTTCATCCAGCTCATCGGATACGGGACGGGGTTCCTGCGCGCCTGGTGGAACCGCTGCATACTTGGCAAGGACGAGTTCGAGGCGTTCAAAAAGAACTTTTACAAATAAGGAGGATTAGGGGTTAAGGATTAGGGATGATATGGAGAAACTGAATATCAACCAGTGGGCTGCAGAGGACCGCCCGCGGGAAAAGATGATGCAGAAAGGGGCGGAAGCCTTGAGCGATGCCGAACTGCTAGCCATCCTCATCGGCTCCGGCAATACGGAAGAAACCGCCGTGACACTGATGCAGCGCATACTCGCCGCCTGCGGCAACGACCTCAACCGCCTGGGCAAATGGGAGGTGCGGGACTTCTCCCGATTCAAAGGCATGGGCCCCGCCAAAAGCATCACCGTCATGGCATCCCTGGAACTAGGCAAACGCCGCAAGCTGCAGGAACGCTCCGGACGTACTGCCATCCGCTCTTCCGCCGACATCTACGAGCTGTTCCATCCCCTGCTCTGCGACCTTGCCACAGAAGAGTTCTGGGTACTGCTTATGAACCACGCCGCCAAAGTGATAGACAAGGTACGCATCAGCCGTGGCGGTATCGACCAGACCACCGCCGACGTGCGCAGTATCCTGCGCGAAGCCCTGCTGCAACGCGCCACACAGATAGCCCTTATCCACAACCATCCCTCCGGCAACCCGCACCCCAGCAACGACGACCGGCAGCTGACGGAACTCGTGAGGAAAGCCGCCCAAACCATGAACATACACCTGACCGACCACGTCATCGTCACGGACGGAAGCCATTACAGCTTCAACGACGAAGGATTGCTATAAATAATCCAAGTTACGGACATACTATACGAAAGACAAAAGCGGTCATAACACTAACTATCAGCACATTGTATTTACCTGCTATTTACCAGCCAATGTAAAAGCCGTTACCGCGGTATGTAAAAGCCGTTACCCTATATTGTAACGCCCTTTACCCCATATTGTAAAGACCTTTACCGCCTATTGTAAAAGGAGTTTCCCCAGGGGTAAAGGGAGTTCCCCCAGCGGGTGAAGCGTGTTTCCCCACCGTCAAACCCTTTCTGAAGTAATGAAAAGGAGGGCGTTCCTTTGCATTTTCAATTAAATTCCATAGCTTTGTTCTTTGAAAACCTATATATAAAACCCTACGAATATGACCAAATTTGAAATAGAAGAGAAAATAGTCTCCATGCTCAAGACCGTATTCGACCCGGAAATACCGGTAAATGTATACGACCTGGGACTGATTTACAAAATAGACGTCTCCGACCAGGGAGAAGCCTCCATCGACATGACGCTGACTGCCCCCAACTGTCCGGCAGCCGACTTCATCATGGAAGATGTGCGCCAGAAGGTGGAATCCATCGACGACGTTACCTCCGCCACCATCAATCTCGTCTTCGAACCCGAGTGGGACAAGGACATGATGAGCGAAGAAGCGAAACTGGAACTGGGATTCCTTTAAATCAGTTGAAAGTTCAAAGTTGAAAATGGAAAGTTGAAAATGAAGAATGTATATTTCCTCTCGGATGCTCACCTGGGCTCACGAGCCATCGAACACGGACGAACCCAAGAACGGAGGCTGGTCAACTTCTTGGACAGCATCAAGCACAAGGCATCGGCCGTATACCTGCTGGGAGACATGTTCGACTTCTGGTACGAATTCCGTACCGTAGTGCCCAAAGGATACACCCGCTTTCTGGGCAAGCTGTCCGAACTGACCGACCTGGGAGTGGAAGTCCACTTTTTCACGGGAAACCATGACCTTTGGTGCGGCGACTATCTGACCAAGGAGTGCGGCGTCATGATACACCGCGAACCGCTGACCACCGAAATCTTCGGAAAAGAGTTCTACCTTGCCCACGGTGACGGGCTGGGCGACCCGGACAAGAAGTTCAAGATGCTGCGCGCCATGTTCCGCAGCCGTACCCTACAGACGCTGTTCTCTGCCCTGCACCCCCGCTGGAGCATGGAGCTGGGACTGAACTGGGCCAAGCACAGCCGCTTGAAACGCATAGACGGGAAAGAACCCGCATACATGGGAGAAAACAACGAATACCTGGTGCTCTACACCAAGGAATACCTGAAAAGCCATCCCAACATCAACTACTTCATCTACGGTCACCGCCACATCGAACTGGACCTAATGCTGAGCAGTACCGCCCGCATCCTCATCCTCGGCGACTGGATAAACTACTTCTCGTACGCCGTCTTTGACGGCGAGAACCTCTTCCTTGAGAATTTTGTGGAGGGAGAGACGAAGCTATAACCCGCATTTCCAAACTGTTAACCATCATACCATTACCACCCATGAAACCTTTAAGACTGAAAAACATGATTGCCGGATGCCTGCTCGCAGCAGGAGCATTGCCGGTATGGGGACAATCCGGCGCCCCGACACTTGTCATCCGCATTGACGATCTCGGTGCCCTGCATTCCGTCAACGAAGCCTGCATCCAGACCTACCGCTCGGGTATTGCCCGCAGCGTGGAAGTGATGCCCGTAGCAGCCTGGTATCCGGAAGCCATCAAGATGCTGAAAGAAAATCCGGGACTGGACGTCGGCCTGTACCTCGTCATCACCAGCGAGTGGGAGAACGTGAAGTGGCGTCCGCTGACCCACTGCCCCAGCCTGACGGACGAGAACGGCTATTTCTACCCGATGATGTCCCCTAACCCCGCCTATCCGGGACAGTCCATCATGGAGCAGAAATGGGACATCAAGGAGATAGAGCAGGAGTTCCGCGCGCAGATAGAGACGACGCTGAAAAGCATTCCGCAACTCAGCCATCTGTCCGGACACATGCTCTCCACCGGTTTCAGCAAAGAAGTGAACGAGCTGGTGCAACGGCTCGCCAAAGAATACAACCTGCCGTCCATCGACCGCATGGACTCCTCCAAGGACTACCGGTTTACCTACATCGGATACGACGGCCCCAAAAGAACCGCCGAAGAAAAGGAGGCCAGCTTCATCAAAGCATTGGAGAAGTTGCAGCCGGGCCAGCGCTACCTTTTCTTAGACCACCCGGCACTGGACAACGATGAAATGAAAACCGTCTTCCACGTCGGATATGAGGACGTGGCGCTGGACCGCCAGGGAGTGACCGACCTGCTGACAAGCCCCCATGTCCGGAAAGCCATTGAGGACAAAGGCATAAAGCTGATTTCCATCAACCAACTGACCAAGGGCCTGCCCCGCACCGCCGCTACTCCGGAGCTGGACAAGGCCATGAACAGATATCTGGATGCCGTAAAGAAAGCCGGACAAGACCTGCACAGTATCATGATTGTGCAACACGGCAATGTCATTGCCGAAGAATGGATGGGCGAAGGGAAAGAGGATAAGCCTCACATCCTGAACTCCGTCAGCAAGACATTCACCGCCACCGCCGTGGGACTTGCCGCCTCCGAAGGCAGGCTGAAGCTGACGGACAAGGTCATCTCCTTCTTCCCCGACAAGCTTCCGGCAACCGTCAGCGAAAATCTGGCAGCCATGACCGTACGCGACCTGCTGACCATGAACTGCGGGCACGACACCGACCCCACCGGAACGGTACGCAAAAAGGCGGACGCCGATTGGGTGCAGGAGTTCCTTGCCTTCCCCGTGGAGCACAAGCCCGGTACCTTCTACACCTACAACAGCCTGGGAACCTACATGCTCTCAGCCATCGTACAGAAAGTGACGGGCGAGAAAGTGGTGGATTATCTCTATCCCCGTCTGTTCCGCCCGCTTGGCATCGTCAACGCCCGGTGGCAGGAAAGCCCGCAAGGCATCAATACCGGAGGCTGGGGGTTGTACCTCAAAACGGAAGACCTTGCCAAGATGGGACAACTGTTCCTGCAGAAAGGAAACTGGAACGGACAGCAGATTCTGCCCGAAAAATGGGTAAAGGAGGCATCTGCCTGCCAAGTGCCCTCACTGCCCGCCGGCATGAAACCGGAGATGCTGAAGAAAGCGAAGATGAGCGCCAAGACAAGCGACTGGCTGCAGGGCTACGGCTACCAGATGTGGCGCTGCCGCCACAACGCCTACCGTGCCGATGGTGCCAACGGACAATACATACTGGTGTTGCCGGACAAGGATGCCGTCATTGCCGTCACCGCCAACATCCCCGACATGCAGGCAGAGCTGAATCTAATATGGAAGTACCTGCTGCCCGCGCTATAAAACGTTTATTCTTATAAATGATTACAAAAAAGTGAAGGTCACCGGAACTTTTTCCCGGCATGGTTGTAGTAATATCATAACATTAAAAACATTAGCGTCATGGATGATATGATTTACAGAAACGACCCGATTGCCGAAGAGAACATAGACCCGCACGGACGTCCGGCAACGGATGAATTCGAGGAATGGAGCGAAGAGGTCTCCGAACGGACAGATACCGGATACAAGGACCAGAAAATAAAATCCGCCAAGGAACGGGAGAAACGTATCCGGGAGATGGATGAAATTATAAAGAAGGACCTTAAGGAATAAATTGACAGCCACCACAGATAGCACAGATTCTCACAGATTAGTCTCTTATACTTGATTTCAGAGCTTCCAATCTGTGAGAATCCGTGTAATCTGTGGTGACCTTTTATTATTTGTATCCGCCAGCCTTGGCTATGCGTTTCGGGATTTCCGTGTTGTCCATCTTACCCACGAACAGCTTGGAACCTGCACCTACTGCGAATACCGGCACATATCCGGCTGTATGGCCACCGCTGGTCCAGCCTACCATGGCAATCTGGCTCATCACCTTCTTGGCGGCAACGGCCAGGGGCTCAGTCTTGGCATAAAGACTTTCCTCAAACACTACATGCTTGTTCACAAATGATTCTTCGTAAGCATCACGCAGCATCTTCTCCTGCTCCCAGCTTACCGGCAGTTCTTTCCAGAAACCCATCTTTTCTGCCAGGAATTCCTTCATTTCCGGCCAGTTGATAACCTTGCGCATCTTGCGTAAGTCCGTGATGGAACGTGAAAGGATATCCTGAGACTGCTTCTGCTTGGCAAGGGCTTTCAGTTGAAGCTCGTACTTACCGGTACCCAGCCCCAGACCGCCGGTTTCATGGTCGGCAGTTACCACAATCAGCGTTTCTTTGGGATGCTTCTTATAGAACTCGTAAGCCACCTTGATGGCGTTGTCCATATCCACCACTTCCTCAAAGACTGTGGCGGGGTCGTTTCCGTGGCAGGCCCAGTCAATCTTTCCACCTTCAACCATCAGGAAGAAACCCTTGTTACTGCCTTTGGTCAGGAAAGAGATGGCACTCTCGGTAATTTCGGCCAGTGTCAGGTCGCCTTCCTGGCGGTCGATGGCATAGGGCAGGCAAGAAGGCTCTGCCCCTTCTTTCTGGATAAGAATCATCTTGTCCGCCTGGACAGACTTCGACTTATATTCGTCAAGGCCTCTTGCAACGGTATAACCGGCTTCTTCAAAGATAGGGAAGATGCTCGGAGCCTCTTTCTTGTCGACAGTGGTAGTCGGTTTCAAGAAACCACCGCCTGCATAGAAGTCGAAACCGGCTTTCGGCAGGTCGAGGGCTATCTCGTAATACATGCCACGGTCCGGCTGATGGGCATAGAATGCGGCGGGAGTAGCATGGTCCACGCTGACGCTGGTAGTTACCCCAACTTTCTTACCGGACTTTTTAGCTCTCTCGGCCACACTCTGGAGCACACTCTTATTATCGTCCATACCGATAGCGCCGTTGTAAGTCTTAACACCGGTAGCCAAGGCTGTTCCAGCAGCAGAAGAGTCAGTCACAGAGTTGGTAGCAGAGAAGGTAGTCGCCATGCTGGCAACCGGGAAAGAAGTGAACAGCAAAGGCTTTACACCGATGCGCCCTTCTTGTTCGGCCAGATACATCTCCGTACCGTTCACCTGGTTCACACCCATTCCATCACCGATGAAATAAAACACGTACTTCGCCTGCTGGGCATAGGCCATGCCGCTGGTCAGCAGTACAAAGAACAACACATACATTAATCGTTTCATAAGCAGTTCTTATTTAAAGTTATTCGGAAAATTGCCTTTATTGTTTTTAACCGAGTAACAAAGATAGCAATTTTAAAGGATTCGGAAAACATTTCGCCCCTACAAATACATTACATATTTGCAGGGGCGAAACCACATCCGGACTCCGGGAAGCCGGAACCGGGAGATATTACAGCGATATTACTTCTTCAGAATATCCATCGTGTCCGAAGCAATCATCAGCTCCTCGTCAGTGGGGATTACCACTACCTTCACCTGAGAATCTTCGGTAGAAATAACCATTTCTTCACCACGTACTTTGTTCTTCTCAGCATCCAGCTTTATACCCATGAATTCCAGGCCTTCGCATGCACCCCAGCGGGCACTTGCCTGATTCTCACCGACACCACCGGTAAATACTACGATATCCACACCACCCAAAGCAGCGGCATAGGCACCGATATATTTCTTGATACGGTAGAAGTACATTTCTTCAGCCAGGACAGCCTTCGGATTGCCGGCAGCTACGGCATTTTCCAGGTCGCGCATGTCACTGGATTCACCGAAGATACCCAGCACACCACTCTTCTTGTTCAGGAGGTTGGATATACCGTTTACATCCAGACCTTCCTTTTCCATAATGAAGGAAACAGCACCGGCATCGATATCACCGCTGCGGGTACCCATCATCAGCCCCTCAAGCGGAGTCAGGCCCATGCTGGTATCCACGCACTTGCCGTCCTTAATGGCAGTAATGGAACCGCCGTTACCGATGTGGCAAGTGATAATCTTCTTTCCTGCCGGCTCTACACCCAGGAATTCGCAGACGCGCTGTGATACATAACGATGGGATGTCCCGTGGAAACCGTAACGGCGTACACCATACTTTTCATAAAGCTCATAAGGCACGGCATATAAATAGGCATGCTTCGGCATGGTCTGGTGGAAAGCCGTATCAAATACACCAATCTGCGGAACATCCGGCAGAATAGCAGATATTGCATTTACACCCTTCAGGTTAGCAGGATTGTGGAGCGGAGCCAGGTCGTTGCAGGCAGTGAAGGCGGCAAGCACTTCCGGCGTCAGTCGTACAGACTCGCTGAACTTTTCGCCTCCATGCACCATACGGTGGCCTACGGCATTGATTTCGTCCAAAGACTTGATGGCTCCATATTCAGGGTTTGTCAAGGTGTTCAGAATAAATTCCACACCTACAGTATGTTCGGGAATATTCTTTTCAAGAATCTTCTTCTCACCGCTGGGCAAGGTGAACTTCAGGAAAGAGTCTTTCAAACCAATTTTTTCAATACCACCCTGGGCGATAACTTCCTTCCGGTCCATATCAAACAATTTGTACTTGATGGACGAGCTACCGCAGTTCAATACTAAGATTTTCATATTATATATCAGATTTAGAAGTTATTCAGCGTTCTTTTTGGCTGCAATAGCCTGATTTGCAGTAATGGCAATCATGCGATAAACGTCCTCGATGGAGCAACCGCGTGAAAGGTCGTTCACCGGACGGGCAATACCTTGCAGGATAGGACCTACAGCATCGGCATGTCCCAGACGTTGTACCAGCTTATAGGAAATATTACCCACCTCAAGACTGGGAACAACCAGTACATTGGCATGTCCGGCAATGGAAGAACCCGGAGCCTTGCTTGCACCTACTTCCGGCACCAAAGCAGCATCGGCCTGCAACTCACCATCGATGGCAATGTCGGGAGCCATTTCCTTGGCAATCTTCAATGCCTCAACCACTTTATCCACCACTTCGTGCTTGGCAGAGCCCTTGGTAGAGAAGCTCAGCATGGCAACTTTCGGATCGAGACCGGCAACTGCCTGAGCTGTACGTGCCGTACATACGGCAATCTGTGCCAATTGTTCTGCATCGGGCACCGGAGTCACAGCCACGTCACCCATCACCAGGATGCCGTTCTTTCCATATTCAGGAGCATGCGTCAGCAGCAGCATGGCACCCGAAACGCAAGTGATGCCCGGAGCAGTCTTGATAATCTGCAAAGCAGGACGAAGTACATTGCCCGTAGTGTTGCGTGCACCTGCCAACTGGCCGTCAGCATCTCCATTCTTTATAATCAGACAGCCTAAATAAAGCGGGTCGACAACCAGCTTGCGAGCCTCTTCGATGGTCATGCCTTTCTTCTTACGAAGTTCGCAAAGCAACTGGGCATATTCTTCTTTCTTAGGATGGTCTTCCGGGTCGATAATGGTAGCCTTATTGATGTTCCCCAATCCCCACTCTTTGGCACAAGCCTCTATCTCAGCAGGTTTTCCAAGGATAATCAAGTCGGCCACCCCATCAGTCAATATCTGATTGGCAGCTTTCAATGTACGTTCTTCCGTACCCTCGGGAAGAACAATTCGTTGGCGGTTTGCTTTGGCGCGCTCAACAATTTCATTAATTAATCTTTGCATGATATTTTAATTGTCTATTAAGAATCGGCAGTATGTGTTATTCACGCCGCAAAAGTACACAATTTTGCAATATCTACATTGCAAATGTCGGTCTTTTTACTGTTCAGTCCATAATTATTATATTATTTAACATTAGCTGTTCCCCGCATTCGTGTGTACGCGCACGTACCCCTCTGCAACAAACAATTACCCGTCCGGCAGGAATAACCTACCCGACTCTGCAAACGACATGAAAAAAATCAGGTTATAACGATAACAAGCAATACATAGAATACCTACCTTTGCAGCGTTTTCAACATATAACAATAGGTATTATAATAGTATGATTCGTCAATGCGCCATCCTTTTCGGATGCTTAGCTTTGGGTGAACTGATTGTTTTCCTTACAGGTATCAAGTTGCCTTCCAGCATCATCGGTATGTTGCTGCTCACCCTATTCTTGAAATTGGGTTGGATTAAACTGCACTGGGTGCAGGGTATGTCCGACTTCCTGGTTGCCAACCTGGGCTTTTTCTTTGTACCGCCCGGTGTAGCCCTCATGCTTTACTTCGATGTCATCGCCTCCGAGTTCTGGCCGATAGTAACCGCTTCCATAATCAGCACCCTGCTGGTGATTGTAGTCACCGGATGGGTTCACCAACTAACACGTAAAATCAAATGAACTTTTTAGAAAACGAATTTTTCCTATTGGCTGTCACCTTCGGGATTTTCTTTCTAGCCAAACTCCTGCAGAAAAAGACCGGCATCATGTTGCTGAACCCCATCCTGCTGACAATCGCCATCCTCATTGTCTTCCTGAAGATGACACATATCAGTTATGAGACCTACAATGAAGGAGGACATCTGATAGAATTCTGGCTAAAGCCCGCTGTTGTAGCTCTGGGCGTCCCCCTATACCTCCAATTGGAAACGATTAAGAAACAACTGCTCCCCATCATGCTGTCACAACTTGCCGGCTGCATTGTGGGAGTTATCTCTGTCGTGCTGATAGCTAAATTGATGGGGGCTTCCGACGAGATAATCTACTCCCTGGCACCCAAGTCGGTCACTACGCCGATAGCCATGGAAGTAACCAAGTCGCTGGGCGGCATTCCCTCACTTACCGCCGCCGTAGTGGTCTGCGTAGGCTTACTGGGAGGAATACTGGGCTTCAAGACCATGAAACTGACCCACATCGGCAGTCCTATGGCACAAGGCCTTTCCTTGGGAGCCGCCGCCCACGCGGTAGGAACTTCCACTGCCATGGACATCAGCCGCAAATACGGCGCATTCGCCAGCCTCGGCCTGACCCTGAACGGTATCTTCACAGCATTGCTGACCCCAACTATCCTGCGATTATTAGGGCTACTCTAACAAAATCTTCTTATTTTTGTTATCTATAATCATAACCAACTAAAAACAACGTATGATTTCATTTAAAGATATCGAATTACAAGACAAAAAACTGATTACCTCCTATACACAGAACAGTCCGCGACGGAATTGCGACCTCTCTTTCTCCAACCTATGCAGCTGGCGTTTTCTATACAATACAAAGTTTGCCATCATGGACGGCTTCCTCCTACTGAAATTCTGGGCAAACGACGAACTGGTGTACATGATGCCGATAGGCAACGGAGATTTGACAAAAGTACTGGACGCACTGGTCGAAGACGCACACCGGGAAGGAGAACCTTTCTGCCTGCTGGGAATATGTTCGGGCATGTGCTCGGAACTGGAAGCCTTCATGCCCGGAAAATTCCAGTTCACAGCAGACCGGGATTATGCCGATTACCTCTATCTGCGTACAGAGCTCGCTACGCTTGCCGGAAAGAAATTCCAGTCCAAACGGAATCATGTCAACAAATTTAAACGCACCTATAATTACGAATATACTCCCATCACTCCCGACCGCATCCAGGAATGTCTGGACCTGGAAGCTGAATGGTGTAAGGCCAACAACTGCGACCAGCATGAAGGAACGGGCAACGAACGTCGCGCACTGGTCTACGCCCTCCACAATTTTGAAGAACTGGGACTGACCGGAGGCATCCTGCATGTAGACGGCAAAATTGCCGCCTTCACTTTCGGAATGCCCATCAACCAAGATACCTTCGGGGTACATGTGGAAAAGGCCGATACCAGCATAGACGGAGCATACGCAATGATTAACTATGAATTTGCCAACCACATCCCCGAACAATATGTCTACCTCAACCGTGAAGAGGATTTGGGTATTGAAGGATTGCGCAAGGCCAAACTTTCGTACCAGCCTGCCATTATTCTGGAAAAATACGTGGCATGTCTGAAAGACGAGCCGGTGGAAGCGATTAAGTGGTGAGAGTAAGGATTAAGGATTAAAAGAATAAGGGATTGATGATGCGGGAAAAGGTAAAGAAGCTATGGAAGCTCTGTTTCAATGATAGTGAGGAATTTACTGAATTGTATTTTCGGCTCCGCTACAACAATGATATCAATATTGCCATCCAAAGCGGCGAAGAAGTGATTGCCTCCCTACAAATGTTGCCTTATCCTATGACGTTCGAAGGAGAAGATATTCATACAGCCTATATATCCGGCGCTTGCACACACCCTGATTACCGTAACCGGGGCGTAATGCACGAGCTGTTATCACAAGCCTTTGCACGGATGCTACACAATAATGTCGCCTTATCCACCCTGATACCGGCAGAGCCGTGGCTGTTCGACTACTATGCCCGCAGTGGTTATGCACCCGTATTCCGCTATGCCGAAGAGACTTTTATCGCTTCCGGCATACCGGCAGCCGATACGGGCCTTACTTTGGAAATGTCTGCCGAGTATAGTGAAAAAAGATATGAATATCTCGACCGGAAATTGCGGGAGCGCCCTTGCTGCATTCAGCATACGAAAGAGGATTTTCAGGTTATCATTGCCGATTTACAACTGGGGCAGGGCTTCGTTTGCACTTTGAGCAATGGGAAGGAAATCACGGCTTTGGCCATTACCTATCCGATAGGGAAAGCCAACTGGCGCATTGGAGAAATCGTGTCGGATACTCCCGTAACAAACACTTTACTGCTTCAACATATCTGCCAAAGCCTGAATCTCCCGTCCATCCGGGTTCTCACTCCTCCCACTACCGATAAAAGCCAACTTTTGGGCATGGCACGCATCATCAATGCCAAAACCATGCTGCAACTCTATGCTACGGTCCATCCGGAACTGGAACTCAGCATTCATCTTACTGATGAGCAAGTCAGTGCCAATAACGGTTACTACTACCTCAACAATGGTAAATGTATGAATAGTGCCAAGCGTCTGCCAGGCAGCCACTTGGCACTTACAATCGGTGAACTCACCGAAAAAATATTTGCAACATCAAGCCCATATATGAGCTTGATGTTGAACTAGCATTACAATCCGCTGAAGTCGACTCCCTCAAATACCAACGAAGGAATCTGCCATGAGCGGTTTGGTTGAGGGTCATTGCCCACAGCAACCAAGGAATTCCACAAAGCAACCATGTTACCCGTCACATTCATTTCGTTGACAGGCTGTGTCAGCTTACCGTCTTCAATAAGGAACCCCTCTATACCATAAGAGAAGTCACCGGTACTGCTATTGCTGTTACCGCCATTGAAGCCCGTAACCAAAATGCCTTGTTTAACATCTGCCACCAACCCGTTCAGGTCTTTATCACCCGGTACCAGAATCAGGCGTGAAGGCGTACTGATAGTAGGAGCCATATTCATCTTCTTACCATTGTAGGTATCGATGAAATAAGTTTTCAGCACCCCCTTATCAAAGACAGTGCGGGGTTCAGTAGCCACACCCTCATTATCGAAGTAGCGCGAACCGTTTGCACCGATGACATGCGGCTCGTCACGCAACGTGAAGAGGTCCGAAGCCACCTTCGCATCCAGCTTGTCCATCAGGAAGGAATTCTTTTGTTGCAGAGCACTGCCATACAATGCACTTAGCATCGGGCTGAGCAGATTTCCCACATTCATAGGGTCAACCACCATTGTATATTTACCCGACTTTGCTTTCTTCTGTCCCAGCTTGCGCAATACGCGTTCCAATGCCTTGGCACCGATTCCCGTCTTCGTCAATTTATCATAGAACAGAGCCGAGTCGTACCAGTAATCCTGAGGACGCGCTTCACCTTCTCCCTTAATGGATACACTGGCTGAGACAGAGAACCAGGTACTCTTCGACTCGCCTTCAAATCCGTTGCTTATCAAACGATAGGAAGAACCCTCACCATCACTATAAGAAGAATCAACCGAAATGATACGCTCATCCTTGCCCAATACCTCCTCTGCAGCAGCACGGGCAATCGCCACTTTATCATCCGGGTTGACTTCATAGAGTTTCTTATCAAAAAGCTGCAAGTCAGGCTTGCCTCCTTTATAGTAGCGTGCAGGGTCGGCCAGCATACGCGACTCATCCACCGCCAGATAGCGGGTAGACTCTATACCATTCGTGATAAGAGTTTCCAATTCTTTCTTATCCAGCCGATTGGTGGAAAAAGAGCCGAAACGTCCGTCCACATAAAGATTCAATCCCAAACCATTCTCCGTAGACTGCTGCAAACGGTCCATTTTGCCGTCACGCAGTTCAAAAGAAGAATTAGAATTTGTATATAGCACCAGTTTGGCTGCCTGGCAACCGTTCTTCAAGGCATATTCCATTGCCCATTGTGCCAATTTCTTATTGTCGTCTGTAATCATGTCTTTAATTGATAGTTGATAATTAACTTTCTCCTCCTACAGTCAGCTTGCTGACTAGTGCCGATGGCATACCGCAGGTAACGGGACAAGACTGACCGTCTTTACCACAAGTCCAAGTACCGTTGTCAATCTTATCGTTATTTGCCACCATCGTGATGTCAGCCAATGCTTTCGGACCATTACCGATGATATTTATATCCTTGACGGGCTGCGTCAGCTTGCCATCCTCAATCAAGTAACCCGACTTCACAAAGAAGGTAAAGTCTCCGGCACCGATTTGCACCTGGCCATTGGTAAACTGGTCACAATAGATACCTTTCTTCACGGTGGAGATAATGTCCGCTTCCTTCATATTGCCGGCTTCCATATAAGTGGCACGCATACGGGGGATAGGAGTATTACGGAAAGTATCGCGACGTCCGTTTCCAGTAGGAGCCACCCCATAATGCTTGGCACTGATGCGGTCGTGCAGATAACTGGTCAGGATACCTTCCTTCACGATATAGGTTTTCTGACCTTCCACACCCTCATCGTCGAAATTCACGGCTCCACGATTGAAGGCGATGGTACCGTCATCCACCACGTTGATATGCTCATCGCACACCTTCTTTCCCAAAAGGTCGCAGAAAATGGAAGTACGTTTACGGTTGAAGTCAGCCTCAAAAGCATGTCCTATGGCTTCGTGCAACAAGATACCCGAACCGCCAGCCCCCATCACGACGGGCATTTCGCCACCTTTGGGTTTCACAGCCTTGAACAAGATAGCAGTCTTATCCACCGCCTCACGTGCAATAATATCCACGATGTCATCCGTCATGAATTCAAAACCCTTGCGGTAAGAACGACCAGCATAACCGTTCTCCATCTTTCCATTCTCTTCCATGATGCAGACTGCCATAAAAGAAACCATCGGACGGTAGTCGTAGTAGCTCACGCCCTCGGAATTACAGAACAGCACGTGCGATGTACTGTCAGAAAGAGAAGCCTGCACCTTACGTACACGATTGTCCAAAGAGAAAATCTTTTCGTTCAGCTTTTCTAAATAAGGTATTTTTGCCTTGACACTCACGTCCTCCCAAGGTTCAGTGACGGCATAGCGGCTTTTGGCAATTGTCTTTTCCGTCAGTCCTACAGATTTTCCGGCCTTGCCCGAAGAGGCGATACGGGCAGCAGTACGTGCAGCACGCAGCATTTCTTCCATAGTTACCCCTTCCACATAAGCATAACCCGTCTGGTCGCCTGCCAATACGCGTACGCCCATACCGAAGTCAATGTTAGCTCCACAGTTGTTTACTTTGCCGTCCATCAGAACCACACTGTTGTTGAATGTGTGTTCAAAATAAAGGTCAGCATAATCGCCGCCTTTTTCCAGAGCGGCAGCCATCACTTTCTTCAAGTCAGCCTCCGTCACACCGAAGTGAACCATTGCCGAAGCTACGGCAGACTGATTATCTGCTCCTCCTAAAGCTCCGCGTACTGACGCAGGCATAGCCAACGAGGGTACTGCCAGCGAACCTAACATCGCCAGACTTCCCGTCCGCAAGAAATTTCGTCTATCCATCCTTTTCAGTTATTAGTTATAAGATATTGTTTTTTATATCATAGTTATATGACGTAAAAATAGGAGATTTTGTCACACCTCAGCTTTCCTTTGTTAACAAACTTTCCAATTCCTCTGCATTCAGACGCAGATAGAATTGTCCTTTGTAAGCCACTGAAATGCCTCCGGTCTCCTCCGATACAATGATGGCATGCGCATCAGACACCTGGGAAATCCCCATGGCAGCACGATGCCTCAGCCCCAGTTCCTTAGGAATGTCCAGATTATGGGAAACAGGCAGGATACATCCCGCCGCTTTGATACGTTTCTTACTGATAACCATCGCTCCATCGTGCAACGGACTGTTCTTAAAGAAAATATTCTCAATCAGACGCTGGTTTATATCGGCATTGATAATCTCTCCCGTACGCACCACATCATCCAAAGGCAGATTATGTTCAATGACAATCAGGGCACCAACCTTCTGCTTCCCCATACTGATACATGCCATTACCACCGGCATGATGTCGTCATGTTCCAGCTTCTCTTTCTTGTTACCGGTGAAGAAGCGCACCAGCGCACTGGCATGCTGATGCGAGCCGAGTGTCAGCAAGAAGCGCCGTATCTCGTCCTGAAACAAAATGATAAGCGCCAGCACGCCTACACTGACCAGCTTGTCGAAGATAGAACCGAGCAATTTCATCTCCAGCACCTGCGATACCACCAGCCATATCAAGATAAACACCAGGATACCCGTAAACACATTTATAGAACCGGAGGCTTTCATCAGCTTATACGTATAGTACAGCAAAAAAGCCACTAACAGAATATCTATAAAATCTTTTATTCCAAATTCAAAAAACACGATATCGAATGATTAGGGGTTAGGGACTAGGAATTATTTCGCATAGCTTGCACAATCCGTACGGTTTCCACGGCTTCTTTCACGTCGTGTACGCGGAGAATGTCAGCACCTTTCAGCAGACAGATGGTATCGAGCACCGTAGTACCATTCAGCGCCTCCTGAGGAGTAATGTCCAACAAGCGGTATATCATCGATTTACGTGAAACACCTACCAATAAAGGCAACTCAAAAATACGGAAATCTTCCAGATGGGACAGCAATTCATAATTATGCTCTATTGTCTTTCCAAAGCCGAAACCGGGGTCCAGAATGATGTCTTTCACACCTAAGTCACGCAATTGCTGCACCTTGCGTGCAAAATACAAGAGAACCTCTTCCAGAAGATTGTCGTAATGAGGATGCTGCTGCATACTTTGCGGAGTGCCTTGCATGTGCATCATAATATAAGGCACATTCAACGCCGCAACGGTATGGAACATATCCGCATCCATCTCACCGGCCGCAATATCGTTGATGATGGCAACCCCATACTCCTCCACACACATTCTTGCCACATCCGCCCTGAAAGTGTCTACCGACACCACAGCATCCGGCTGTATCTCAAAAAGTATTTTCAGCCCCATACGCAGCCGTTCCATCTCCTCCCGGGCAGAGACATTGTCGGCATTGGGACGGGAAGAGTAAGCGCCTATATCAATAATGGCCGCTCCCTCCGAAACTATCTGTTTCATCCGGCGTACTATTTCCGCCTCTGTCTGTGTACGGCTACCGGCATAAAAGGAATCTGGAGTAACGTTCAGTATGCCCATGACACGGGGTTGAGAAAGGTCAAGCAGCGAACCGTTGACATTTATATATCGGGCAGTTGTAATTTCCATAGGCAGTCTGTTCTATATAGTACCTGCAAATGTAAACAAAAAAGTGGTTTCAAAATACATAAACTCATAAAACTGATAAGTTTTTTGCTTGTACCCGGGAAGGGAGAGGATTAAAACTATATCTTTGCACGATGGTTTACCACAGATTACACAGATTCACACAGATTGATTTAATTATAAAGTCATGAATATAACAGCTATACATCAGATATTCCTAACATGTACCAGTGTCACTACTGACAGCCGTAACTGCCCCCAAGGTTCTTTATTCATTGCACTGAAAGGCGAGTCGTTCAACGGAAATGCCTTTGCCGCCCGGGCGCTGGAAAGCGGAAGTGCTTATGCCATAGTAGATGAAGAAGCCTATGCCCCCGCAGGCGATACACGATACATCGTGGTGGAAAACAGCTTGAAAACCTTGCAACAACTTGCCAATTACCACCGTCGGCAGATGCGTACACCCATCATCGGCATTACGGGTACAAACGGAAAGACCACTACCAAGGAACTGATGTCCACCGTACTTTCGCAAACTCACAACGTGCTCTATACCTTGGGAAATTTGAACAATCACATCGGTGTTCCCCTCACCTTACTCCGCCTGCGCCCTGAACACGAACTTGCCGTAGTGGAAATGGGCGCCAGCCACCCGGGAGACATCAAGGAGCTGGTAGAGATAGCCGAACCTGACTACGGAATCATTACCAACGTAGGAAAAGCCCATCTGGAGGGATTCGGCTCTTTTGAAGGAGTCATCAAGACCAAAGGAGAGATGTACGACTATCTGCGGACGCGGAAAGAAGCTACCATCTTCATCCATAACGACAACCCCTACTTGAAAAAGATAGCCTACGGACTCCACCAGATTGCCTACGGCAGCGAGGACGAGCTGTACATCAACGGACACGTCACCGGCAATTCTCCTTACCTCACCTTCGAGTGGAAAACGGGAAACGAAAGCAAATATCACGAAGTACAAACCCAACTTATCGGTGAATATAACTTCCCCAATGCTCTGGCAGCTGTCACCATCGGACATTTTTTTGGTGTGGAACCGGAGCAAATAGATAAAGCACTGGCCGGATATACCCCACAAAACAACCGTTCACAACTGAAAAAAACAGCGGACAACACACTGATTATCGATGCCTATAATGCCAATCCCACAAGCATGATGGCTTCCATCAGTAACTTCCGGAACATGCAGGCCAAAAACAAAATGCTGATATTGGGAGATATGCGGGAATTGGGTAAAGACAGTGCCGACGAGCACCAGAAGATTGCAGACTATCTGGAAGAATGCGGATTCAAGGACGTAGCTCTTGTTGGGAAATTGTTTGCCGCCACACGCCACTCTTATCAGAGTTATCCCGATGTAACCGCACTCATCGCAGAGCTGCAAAGAGAGAAACCTTGTGGGAAAACAATTCTGATAAAAGGGTCGAACGGCATCAAGCTAAGTTCCGTAGTTGAATACTTATAATCCTATTTCATCCTTGGCCTTAAAATGAAATAGCCGACCATTGATGCAAGCACCGCTCCCGTGGTATTGGCCGCAAAATCCAGCCAGTCTCCGCCGCGGTATGTCGTGCAGTATTCTTGCAGCAACTCCACCATTCCGCTGAACAAAACGGGACAGACAAACGCCCCTGCCCATGCATGCCATAAAGGGGCGTTGTCTCTCCGGTGAGCGCGAAGAAACTCCAGCCACAGCATTCCCGACATGCCGAAATACATACAGATATGCACCACCTTGTCTATATTGGGAATCTTGCTTATTTCTGTAGAAGGCGGTTTAAAGAATGAAAGATAAATCACCGTCAGAATAATAAAAAGCGACACCGGATATTTCTTAATATAATATAGCATATACCAAATAATCAACGAACTGTGCGCAAAAGTACAGAACATTTTCTATATTTGCATGTTTTAGGTGGTATTAATAACGAATTGAAAGAAAAATCTACGTTTTATGACAAAAAGTGACAGAGCCAACTTCGGAAGCAAATTAGGTGTCATACTTGCCTCGGCAGGCTCCGCAGTCGGTTTAGGTAACATCTGGCGTTTCCCGTTTGAGACCGGGAATCACGGAGGTGCAGCATTTATCCTTGTATACCTGGTTTGCGTGCTCATTCTCGGCATCCCCATCATGATTGCAGAATTCCTCATCGGCAGGCGCTCGCGTGCCAATACAGCAAGGGCTTATCAAAAATTAGCACCCGGCACGCATTGGCGCTGGGTAGGACGTATGGGCGTACTGGCCGGATTCCTTATTCTGGGATATTACTCCGTTGTGGCAGGATGGACGCTTGAGTTTATCGGGGAAGCAGCCACAAACAGTTTTGCCGGGAAATCGGCAGCCGATTTCATCGCATCCTTCAACAGCTTTGTCAGCAACCCCTGGCGTCCGGTCATCTGGCTGGTGCTGTTCCTGCTGGCCACCCATCTCATTATTGTCAAAGGAGTGGAAAAAGGTATTGAAAAATCAGCCAAAATCATGATGCCGATGCTGTTTGTCCTATTGATAATCCTTGCCATCTGCTCTATATCTCTGCCCGGAGCAGGAGCAGGTATTGAATTCCTGCTGAAACCGGACTTCAGCAAAGTGGACGGCAATGTGTTCCTTGGAGCTATGGGCCAGGCATTCTTCTCCTTGAGCTTGGGGATGGGATGTCTCTGTACATATGCCTCCTATTTCCGCAATGATACGAACCTGCCCAAAACGGCACTCAACGTGGCCGCCATCGACACTATGGTAGCTATTTTGGCAGGATTCATCATTTTCCCTGCCGCCTTCTCTGTGGGTATCAAACCGGATGCGGGTCCCAGCCTGCTATTCATCACCCTACCGAATGTCTTTCAGCAAGCGTTCGGCAATATTCCCTGGCTGGCGATACTGCTGTCTCTGATGTTCTATATCCTACTGGCATTGGCAGCACTTACTTCCACCATTTCCCTGCACGAAGTGGTAACCGCCTATCTGCATGAAGAGTTCAAGTTCTCACGCAGCAAAGCAGCCAGATATGTGACAGCAGGTTGTATTTTCTTAGGAGTATTCTGCTCACTGTCTCTCGGTATCGGCAAGAGCTATACCGTATTCGGGTTAAACCTATTCGATTTGTTCGATTTTGTAACGGCCAAGCTAATGTTACCGTTAGGCGGTTTGTTCATTTCCATCTTCATAGGCTGGTATCTGGACAAGAAAATCGTATGGGAAGAAGTCAGCAACAACGGCACTCTGAAAGTATCCGTCTACAAGCTATTGATATTCATCCTGAAATACATTGCTCCTATAGGAATTGCACTGATTTTTATCAATGAACTGGGTTTTCTGAAATAGGCCATCATGCAGAACCCCTTCAAAGAATTCCTTTATTTCTCCCGGGGAGAAAGGCGCGGAATACTGGTTTTGATTATCGGCATCATTCTCGTCTTTCTCTCCGGGTATATTTATATATACCAAAGAGAACACCGCCCTCTCTCCGATGAAGCAATCCGGCGGCAGGCCACTGCCATGGCAGAATACGAATCGTTCATCGCATCCATACAAGAAAAGGAACAAAAATGGGACAACAGACTTAATTCTTCCTCTCCAAAACAACCGACAACCGTCTCCCTGGTCCGTTTCAATCCCAATACTGCCGACTCCGTTACTTTTTGCCGACTGGGACTGCCCGGATGGATGGCGCGGAACATACTCCGCTACCGTAGTAAAGGAGGGAAGTTCCATAAGGCAGAAAATTTCCGGAAAATATATGGAATGACAGAAAAACAATATCAGACACTCCTGCCCTATATCCACATCACTCCGGAAGACACAGAGACAAGAACCGTCCAGTTGTATAACTCTCCTTCGAGTAATAATAGCGCTGCTACTTCCCGAATTGCACCGGAAAAATATCCGGCTGGAATCCTTGTCGACCTGAACCGCGCCGACACCACAGAGCTGAAGAAAATACCAGGCATCGGTAGCGGCATTGCCCGTCTAATCATCGGTTACCGGCAACGCTTGGGAGGGTTCTACGACATCACGCAACTACAAGAAATCCATTTGGACACCAGCCAATTGCAGTCTTGGTTTTCCATCGACACCCGAGCCATCCGCCTCATCAACCTGAACCATAGTAGCATAGAGAGGCTGCGCAACCATCCTTACATCAACTTCTACCAGGCAAAGGCCTTTGTAGAATACCGAAAGAAGAAAGGCGACCTTCATAGCCTGAAACCTTTTGCACTTTACGAGGAATTCTCCGATACCGACTTAGAGAGAATCAGCCACTACATCTGCTTTGAATAACATGCCACTCTCTCAACGAGGCAAACCACCATATCGAACTTGGAAAAACCGCACTGACAGGCTCAGACCATTTTATTGATTTCCCCGTCTATCAGATGTATCGTCCGGTCGGTGAGCTGCGCCAGTCCTTCATCATGGGTTACGATAACAAACGTTTGTCCGAAACGGTTACGTAAATCAAAAAAGAGCTGGTGCAGTTCTTCCTTATTATGGGTATCCAAACTGCCGGAAGGTTCATCTGCCAGCACCACTGCCGGATGATTAATGAGAGCACGGGCCACCGCCACACGCTGCTTCTCACCTCCCGACAACTCATTCGGTTTGTGGGAGGCCCGTTCGGCAAGCCTCATGAATTCAAGAATTTCCGTAGCTGCTTCCTTGGCTTCCTGCTGTCCTTTTCCGGCAATAAAGGCCGGTATCATTACATTCTCCAAAGCCGTAAACTCCGGCAGAAGTTGGTGGAACTGGAACACAAAGCCGATATGCCGGTTGCGGAATGCGGAAAGTTCCCTCTCCCTCATACGGTTGACTTGTGTACCGTCAATAACCACTGAACCGTCATCCGGCATGTCCAACGTACCCATGATTTGCAGCAAGGTAGTTTTACCCGCTCCACTAGGGCCTACAATGCTGACAATCTCCCCTTTCTCTATCTCCAGGTCAATACCCCGTAACACTTGCAGGTTACCGAAACTCTTGGTTATATTCTCTAAATGAATCACTAGGCTATTTACAATTTGACAATTTACTATTTACTATTTGATAGTTTTCTTTCAAGTGCTATTACTATAGTCTTTTAATTACATATTCGGCCAAATAGCAGCCAAAAACTGCAGGCATGTAGCTCACTGTTCCACAGGTGGACTTCTTGTTCATCTCGTCGTCCGTCAGCAAAACGGCATTCGGGTCAGCCTGTTCAGTGCTAAAAACAACTGGAAGTTTCCGCTTTATGCCCATTTTTTGCAGACGCTTACGCACAGCCTTGCTCAATCCACAATGATAGGTATCCCATATATCGGCAAAGCGCACTTGCGAAATGTCACTCTTTGCTCCCGCCCCCATGCTGGACACAATCTTGATATGCCGCCTCATGGTTTCCACTATCAAGTGACATTTTGGAGCAAGCGTATCAATGGCATCCACCACAAAGTCATAAGCCGCAGCATCCAGCAGTTCCGGTATGTTCTCATCTTTCAGGAATACGGGCAACACTCTCAATTCCAGAGCCGGATTAATGTCCCTAAAACGTGATGCCAATATCTCCGCCTTCTTCTGCCCCAGGGTAGAATGCAGAGCCGGCAACTGACGGTTTATGTTCGTTGGCTGCACGGTATCGGCATCGACAATCGTCATCCGCCCCACTCCGGCACGGCATAGCATCTCGGCCGCATAAGCACCTACACCACCCAGTCCTACGACAAGTACATGCGCCTTGCATAGCCGTTCCATCTTTTCATCTCCCAGCAGGAGTTGTGTTCGCTGTTTCCAATCTTCCATTTTAGCTTTTCTTAAACCACTTATAGAACCATTTGCCTACCTTCTCGTAATGCTGCGACTCATTGTTGCCACGCGGATTTGAGAAGGATACCGCATCCTGCGGTTCACCCAGTTGGTCTGGATACAACACAATCAGACTATTGTTTGCAAAATATTTACTGATTTGTGCCGGCAACTTCTCGAAGGAGCTGTCATAGGAGATGGAGCCCCGACGAGCGCTGATAATCACTAACAGATGGTCAAAGTTCACTTGTCCGGTCAATATCAGTAAATCCCCCCAATCGTCCAGGCGAGAAAAGTCAGTCAATGTCTGTCCATATTTGGCTTTCACCAGCCCTTGAAGATGGGCGGTAGTCTCTTCATTGGCATAAAAATGCACCCGGCAACCCAAAGTACTCCCCAACCGACAGAAATGTTCCACCCACTTCAGGAATCCCGCCTCATACTCGGCTTTCGGAGGTACCGCCACAATCACCCGCCTGATTGTGTTAATAGGCATCAAGAATTTGGAAACCATCACCTCGCGATGCAAGCCTTTCAGCAGATTCTCCGTCAGCATACCGAAGAATGAATCCACAATATTGACCTTACGGTGCAGACCTATAATGACATCCGTTGCCGCATATTCTTTTGCCGTATGGATAATGCCCGAAGCGATATTCAAGTCGTAACGTGTGATTTGCCTCAACGGCACATCTGCCGAGGCCGTTATCATAGCAGCCTTTTCCAGATAGCGTTTCCCACGCAATTCGGCACTTTCAGAACTGCTATCGTCGTTGATGACATTCAGTGCCAACAGATTATCCCGTTGCTTCGGGTCGCGTATCACCAAAGAAAGATTTATCAGGTCTTCAATCGTATCGGGGTTGGCTATCGGAATCAATATCTTCTCCGCTTCCACGGAGCGGTTTTCTTCCAGATGCGCCTCCTCCATGGCAATCTTCCGTGCGGCACGTTCCGTAATGAACGAACTCACAACGCAAGTTACAAGAATCAGCAGGACGGTACCATTCAAAACATCATCGTTCAGCAAGCGTTCCCCATTGGGCAGAATGATGTTGTACCCCACCAACACAGCCGCCAGCGTTGCCGCTGCTTGTGCATTGCTCAATCCGTACATCAGCTCCCGTTCAATCCCTCCCATTTTATATATTTTCTGCGTCAGCCAGCAGGCAATCCATTTACCTGCCAATGCCACCACAATCATTACAGCCGCTACTTTCAGAGCATCGCCATGACCGAAAATCACATGCACATCAATCAACATACCCACACCTATCAGGAAATAGGGAATAAACAAGGCGTTGCCCACAAACTCCAGATGGTTCATCAACGGAGAGACATGCGGAATCAGCCGGTTCAAAACCAAACCTGCAAGGAAAGCACCCAGGATACCTTCCATCCCCACAAACTCCATCAATCCGGCTCCGAGGAAAACCATGGCAAGCACAAATATGAACTGCATCACGTTGTCATCGTACCTCCGGAAGAACCAACGGCCTATGCGTGGAAACAGATATACAATCAAAATACCCAGGAAGATAACCTTTATGACAAGCCATACCCAGAAGAAGCCGTCCGACTCCCCCTTGAACATACCACCCACAACGGCCAGAACCAGCAAAGTGAGTGTATCCGTAACCGCCGTCCCCCCCACTGCAATACTCACACTGCGATGCCGCGACACACCGTAACGAATCACGATGGGATAGGCCACCAGCGTATGCGACGCATACATACTTGCCAGTAGGACAGAGGTCAGTACCCCATACTTCAACAAAGCTATATTCGTTACCAAGCCTATGCCTATGGGCACAATAAAAGCCAAGAGTCCCAGTACAAGCGCTTTGCCCCGGTTCTGTTTGAAGTCCCCCATATTCATTTCCAGACCGGCAAGGAACATGATGTAATACAAGCCTACTTTGCCGAAAAGCTCAAAACTACTGTCACGCACCAAGATATTGAAACCATGCTCCCCAATGACAAGCCCCGCCAGTATCATTCCGATAATGTGCGGAATACGAAGCTTATTCAACAATATGGGAGCAAACAATATAATGAGGAGTACAAGGAGGAATATCCATGTAGGGTCGGTGATGGGAAGTTTCAAGCTGAAGTCAAACCAATCCATAGACTATAAGTTTTAGGTTTTGAATGCAAAATAACGAAAAACTTTTCACTTTATGCGGTGCTATACAGCATTTTGTTATAAATTTGCGACCGATTCTATCTTTTTAGAGATAGTATTTCACTTTTTTATAAACTTAATTTAAAACAAAAGAAAAATGAAAGTAGCTATTGTTGGAGCAAGCGGAGCCGTGGGACAAGAGTTCCTGCGAGTGCTCGATGAAAGAAATTTCCCGTTGGACGAGTTAGTATTGTTCGGTTCTAAACGCAGTGCCGGAACCAAATATACCTTCCGCGGTAAACAGATCGAGGTGAAACTCTTGCAACACAATGATGACTTTAAAGGGGTTGATATCGCTTTCACTTCCGCAGGCGCAGGCACCTCCAAAGAATTTGCCGAAACCATTACCAAGTACGGAGCAGTGATGATTGACAATTCCAGCGCTTACCGTATGGACGACAATGTACCTTTGGTAGTGCCCGAAGTGAATGCCGCCGACGCCAAAGAACGTCCTCTCGGCATCATCGCCAACCCCAACTGTACTACTATCCAAATGGTAGTGGCACTGAAAGCCATCGAACAGCTTTCCCATATAAAGACCGTACACGTTTCTACCTATCAGGCTGCTAGTGGTGCCGGCGCTGCTGCCATGGACGAGTTGTACGAGCAATACCGCCAGGTATTGGCAGGCGAACCCGTAACCGTTGAGAAATTCGCTTACCAACTGGCATTCAACCTCATTCCGCAAATCGACGTATTCACCGAAAACGGCTATACCAAAGAGGAAATGAAGATGTACAACGAGACACGCAAGATTATGCACTCTGACGTAAAAGTCAGTGCTACTTGTGTACGTGTTCCTGCCCTCCGTTCCCACTCCGAAAGCATCTGGGTAGAGACAGAGCGTCCCATCTCCACTGAAGAAGCTCGCGAAGCATTTGCCAAAGGCGACGGCTTGGTTCTGATGGACAACCCGGCAGAAAAAGAATATCCCATGCCGTTGTTCCTCGCCGGCAAAGACCCGGTTTACGTTGGTCGTATCCGTAAGGACCTCAGCAATGAGAACGGATTGACATTCTGGATTGTAGGTGACCAAATCAAAAAAGGGGCTGCACTGAATGCGGTGCAGATTGCAGAATACCTGATTAAGGAAAAGGCACTGTAAGAGAACAATGAATAAAAAATAAGGGATGTCCTCGTTTTGTGAGGACATCCCTTATTTTTATAATCTACTTTATAATATTACCAACCTGGGTTCTGAGTCAACGCCTGACCTTTATTCTCATAAATAGTCAACTGTGCAGCCGGTATGGCACGCAAATAGTAGCGTTCCGAATTCAATTCACCAGCCTTGAATATGCGAAGTTCCTTTTCACGAAGATAATAAATATACCCTTTTTCAGTATCCTCATTACCCGGATTCTCTGGGTCGAACAGATAGAGCACTCTCTTGCCGGAATCATCTTTTGAAGATATTTCCGGATAATCGGCCATATTGACATAAGCACCCAGGAAAGACATGGTAGGATAACCATTTGCATCTTCTGAGTTTAAGTATTCAAACTTGGCCCAACGACGGAGGTCTTCACCACGACGGCCTTCCATAATCAACTCAATACGACGCTCACGACGGATTTCCCACAAAACCGGATTGACATCAGGGTCACGGGCAGGGTCATTGATAACAACCCCATTCACACTCAAGTTGCCGCCATTCAGTTGAACTTTCGGCATTGTCTTGGCTTCAGTATCTCCCCACTTCGTCAACTGACGGTCACGGAGTTCATTGATAGACTTGTCAAGGTCACTCTGCGAGAAAATGTTACCCCCCACTTGAGCAATCTCATAACGTGCTTCTACATAGTTCAGCAACACTTCCGCATAGCGGATACACGGCGCATCAGCCGGACTTAATCTACCGGTACAATAATCCAGACCAGCCACCCACCACTCGTCGTTCAAGAACTTTTTGGTAGGATATCCCGTTGGTGATGTACCTTCAGTATAATTTGTACCCATGGCGCTCATGATACGGAGGCTATCGGCAATAGTTTGATACAAACGCGGGTCACGGTCTTGAAATGACTTCTGAATACTCGGATCTTCCTTACCTTGATACAGCGGAGACTGACCTATCGGCAAACCGTCACTGCAAAGATAAGTGTTGATTACATCTTGCGTAACACCACCTTGAGTCTGATCTTCCGGGCCATTGTAGGACATCAAAGCATTACACTGCAAACCGCTTGTATATTCACGATACCAGATGACTTCCGGATTGTTAGCCAAATCGTCCGTAGTAAACAAAGCATTATAGGTATTGCCTATTGAATAGATACCAGAGTTCATCACGACCTCTGCACCATTAATGGCTCCTTGCAGCAAGTTCTTAATATCACCATCCGCCACCTTCTCTGAAGTAGGACCTACAGTAGTACCGTGATACTTCAGCCATGTGGCATGATACAGCATTTCGCGTGACATATACGCACCAACCACATATTTGTTGACTTGGCGCTTCGTATCATCCGTACGTACATTATCCAATGCATATTGAAAATCCTCTTGTATCTTCTGCACTACATACAAATAAGAATCACGGTCTTTATAAAGAGTCGGGTCTGCCGGGTCTGTCACCTTATCGTAGTAAGGAACACCGCCATAATACTTTGCCAGCGTACTATAGGCCATTGCACGGAAATAGCGTGCAATACCTTCCCAGTGTCTCTTGGCTTCGTCCGAAATATTCATTCCGGGAATCTTCTCAAGCATGACATTGGCTTTATAAATAACACTATAATTATCCGACCAAGTTCCGGTCCGGCTATTCCAGTCCGTAGTGGCAGAAGTGGAGAAATAAATATATCCTGAACCGTTTGTATTTGCATTATTCAGATTGATAAAATCATCCGTATAATCATCTCCAGAGAAATAACCGGCAAAAACTGTATAGTCGGTACCATATCCTGTAAAGTAGGAAGAATAGAAGTCTTGCGCATAAGTACGCAAAGAAGTTTCAGTCTGCCAATAAGTGTCATTGGTCTGCTTGTCCTGCGGGTCTTTATCCAAAAAATCGTCGCAACCGCAGAGCGAGCTCATTGCCAACGCACAAACGATGTATAATAAATTTTTCTTTTTCATAACTGCAATTACTATTAGATTATAAACTAAGCTGAATACCGAACGACACTGTCTTCTGATATGGATAGCTACGACCAAAGTTACGCTGGTCACTCTTACCATTGGCCGTACGTATTCCTATTTCAGGATCGATAGCAGGTTTCACACCATCAATGGTAAAAAGGTTTTCACCTGTAAAATAAACACGCAAACCTTGCACCTTGAATTTACTCAACCAAACCTTAGGAAGAGAATATCCCACAGTAAATGTCTTCAGACGCAGATAAGCCATATTCAGCAAATAGCGATCATTCACGCTATAGTTACCCGAAGCAGACTGCTGGTAATCCATCGGACGGGGATAGAAAGCATCTGTGTTTTCGGGAGTCCAATAATCCTCAGCACCTTTGTAGAAGGGTTCACCGGTAGTAAAGCCTGGCAATACCTGGTTACCTGCCGCCCAAAGTTTTCTCTTGGCTACCCCCTGGAAGAACATGCTTATATCAAAGCCTTTCCAAGCAGCATCCAAATTCAAACCAAACTGTAAACGCGGCAGGGCGTTACCTATAACACTAAGGTCACCCTTGTCATTTGTATTGGTCTGTTTTACGATTTCACCGTTGTTGTCGAGGTCTTTATAAAGCACATCACCGGGAGCAAATTGATAACCGGCAGGGAATACTTTAGTCTGGTCGGGCAAACCGGCTTTCAAAGAACCGTCAGCATTAAAGTCATCTTCCGTCAAGAAACGGTCGAACTGCAAGCCCCAGATATCTCCCAAAACCATACCTTCTTTATAAGCACTCTTATCCCACCATCCGGTAGCTCCATAAGAAGGAATCTTTGTATTATACGTCCACTTGGTTACTTCAGTCTTGTCATCGGCAACAGAAGCCGTCACGCCAAAGTGCAGACCATTCTTGAAGGTATGGCGATAGTCAATGGCAAGCTCCCATCCTTTGGTCTGGATAGTACCCATATTTTCATATGGAGCGGCAGCACCCAATGTGGCAGGCAGGTTAGCAGTAGTCAAAATATCACTGGTAGTACGGTTATACCAATCAAACGTTACTCCCAAAGCATCATTGAAGAAACGGGCATCCAAGCCAAGGTCAAGTGTAGTAACTTTCTCCCAAGTAAGGGTTGAAGACACAATAGTCGGTTTTTGCGTTGACTGTACTTTCTTTCCATCGATAATCCAACTGTCAACAGAAGTGGACAGAGTGGAGATATAACGGTCGGTACCTACATCCTGATTACCAATCATACCCCAAGAACCACGAACCTTCAAAGTACTCAAATAAGGTTTCAACGACTGCATGAACGGTTCTTCAGAAATACGGTAACCGGCAGACATAGAGGGGAAGAAACCGAAGCGGTTGCCCGAAGGGAAACGGGAGGAACCATCATAACGGCCGTTCAACTCCAACATATATCGGTCTTTGTAAGAGTAATTAAGACGTCCGAAGAAGCCTGCTACAGACCACCATGTATGCGAGGAGCTTGTAGTCTGGTCACCTGTAGCCAGATTCAATTCCGGTTTTGCAGGGTCGAGCAGACCTTTGCGTTGTGCCCAGTAATATTCATATTCGCTCTTTTCAAGGCTGGAACCTGCCATCGCCTTAAAATCATGATCTCCCCAGCGTTTGGCATAAGTTGCCACGAAGTTAGCTGTCAGATTCTCCGTGCGTCCGGTTTCCTGATATACATAATCATAAGTAGCAGCAGATAGATAACTGCCATAAGAATCACGTAATGCCTCAACAGACGGACGGGCAGTGAAGATTTCATAACCACTGGTCAAGCTCGGCGTACCATACTCCTTATAGCGATTTTCCACTGTACTGTAAGCAACATCAATATCAATTGTCAAATCTTTAATAGGTTTGATTGTTGCACCACCCGCCAAACGGAGATATTCACGTTCTTTGGTTGTAGTAGGAGCACTCTTCAACTCTGTCAAAGCATTGCGGAATTCCTTACCCTCAAAAGTACCGTAAGGCATCATCGGCTGCCAACGATATAGATAGTACATTGGATCATACAAATCACTCCCATAATTAAACGGCTTGTCATAATCAGAACGGGTAAACATGACACCTGTACGGACAGATACATATTTGTTCAATTCAGAGTTCAAAGAGATATTAGCATTATAACGTGTATAATCATCCGAATTGATTTTCATCATACCATCCTGGCTCAGATAACCCAAAGCGATATTGTAATTAGTCTTTCCGTTGCCACCGTTGATAGAAAGGCTATGGTTCTGCTGCGGAGCCCAGTCCTTGATGTATTCATCATACCAGTCCCAAGTGCGGATAAAGAACATACCGCCATCGCGGAACTCAAAGTCACGACCCAATTCCATCTCACGGCCAAACTGGTCACCATAACCATATTTATCCCAGTAATCCTTCATTTTCTGCACATGTGTAGCATCCACACGCATATTACCCACTACGTTATAAAATGCGGCAGATCCCTTAGTCTGATTGATTACACCCTGCAAGTTTATATCAGCCTGCTGCCATCCCGGAAGTTGTTCGGGTGTCTTGGTCGGCGTACGCCATGCGAAGTTATTGGTATATTTTACAGAAAGACGTTCATGTTTACTTCTTGATTTTGTGGTAATCAGCAATACGCCAAATGCACCACGAGCACCGTAAATAGAAGCAGAAGCGGCGTCTTTCAATACAGAAATACTTTCAATATCGTCCGGATTCACCATAGAAATATCCGTTACTTCCACATTATCTACAAGAATCAAAGGTTTGGAATCACCGTTTGGAGAACCGATACTACCACGAATCTTGATAGTAGGCGCACCACCTATCTCACCGGAGTTGGTAGTGATGGTCAATCCCGGCACAGCCCCCTGCAAGGCACGACCTATATCCGTGATAGGACGGCTATCGATTGTTTTGTTCACGTCCACGGAAGCCACCGCACCAGTCAGGTTCACTTTTTTCTGTGCACCATAACCTACTACGACAACTTCATCCAACAATTCCGTATCATCTTTCAAAACAACCTTCATTACCGAAGTTGCCTTAACTTCTTGAGTAGTATATCCCACAAATGATACTTGCAGAATAGCACCGGGCTTTACATTTAATTTGGAAACTCCATCCAAATCCGTAATGCCACCATTGGTCGTACCTTTCTCAATGACATTGGCACCAATAATAGGTTCACCTTTTGTATCTACAACTGTGACAGTTACAGAGATAGATTGCATCTGTTCTTGTACTCCTTGTGAGTCGTTGGATGCTGTTTGGGCAGCCATCACGTTGCCACTGCCTAAAAACAGAGCACAGATTGCCACCGCCGTAAAGAACTTACCATTGGCAAGTCCTCGTTTTTTGCGATCTTCATTCATAAGTGATTGATGATTTTGTTAATTAAACCAGTTTTTCAAAATTAGGGTAAGGGAATCATATAGTTCGGATTAGTCAGACTATTTCCGAAGGCTTCTTTAATTTCTCATAGGCGTTTTCTTTATTTAAAGGTTCACATTTTTATATTATCTCTCTTTTTTCTATTTATTTACCAAGTCCAGACGGAACTTAGTTATATATTATACAAGGTTAAAATCTTGTTAATTACTTAACTCTATTGGTTGTTTTAAGAGATAAAAAACTCGTTATTAACAAAGGTGAGAAATGATTCATTCATTTCGTCCTAACAAAGATACATTATTATTTAATATCAAGAACATTCCTTTGCATTTATTTAACTTTATATTTATACATTTGCAAAAAGGAGGTTATACACCTTATTATATAAAGAATTTAAGGTTCTTCTATATTTAAAGAATGGAATTCAATCAGGCCATTCATTGGTGTTTCTTCAATGATTTCCAGTTCGATGCCAAATTCACGGGCAACTTCCCGCAAAATGGTCGCGTAGCTGTAAGCCAATGAACCCACAAAACGAATAGGATAATTTTTGTAGTCATATTGGCAGACATTACGAGTAAAGAAATTTCTCAGATTACCGGTAATCAGCTCAAATACATAGTCATCATTGGTATAATCAGCCAAAAAATAAGATATAGTAGACAAAAAGCGATTGGGGAACGGGCGGTTATACACAGATTCCATAACCTCATTCGGACTTATACGGAACTTCTCAAAGAAATCCGCCGTTACATCTTTAGGAGCCAAACCTTTCAGTACATCAGACAAGAACATTTTGCCCAATACAGCACCACTACCCTCATCCCCCAGGATGTAACCTCCTGCCCGGACATTCTTTACAACGATTTTCCCATCATAAAAACATGAGTTTGAGCCGGTTCCCAAAATACAAGCAATGCCGGCCTCGCATTTGAACAAGCCACGTGCAGCTGCCAGCAAATCACTCTCTACCTGAATTGGAGTTTTGAATTGTGCTACCAATGAAGCTCCCAATACATTTTTCTTTTCATAAGAAGTACATCCGGCACCATAATAATAGACTTGTTCCAATTTCCTTTTGAAAAAATGCTCGGGTAATCCTAACCGCACACTTCGGCTAATCTCTCTTCTCGTTTGAAAGAAAGGATTTAAGCCCTCTGTGAAGGCTCGCTGTATCAGACGATTATCTTCAACCAGCGCCCATTCTGTTCTCGTAGAACCACTTTCTGCAATTAGTTTCATAGGTAGTTAGTTTTAGAATTGAATACAAATATATAGCTTTTTTTAATCTTTCCAAGGCTATTTCAAGAAAAAATCATTTTACTGGCCATACATCTCCCTTTTGCTCATATCCTCAATCATCCAACAAAGTATTCCCACTTTTCCAACGCAACCGCGTTTTAGTCAAAACAAGACGATAACAGACTAACAATAAGATACTATCTAACTGAATTCCAAGTTCCGTCTGAACTTAGCAAACAAATAGGAAAACAAGAGATAATATAAAGTTATGAACCTTTAAAAAGAGAAAATGCCTATGGAAGAAGAAACAATCCTGCAAGTTGAATAGTCTCACTATTCGGCCCTTATTACCCTTACCCTAAATTTAAGAAGTATTTAATTAACAACAAATCATCAATCATTTATGAATGAAGATCACAAAAAACGAGGACTAACACATAGCAAACTCCTCACAGCAGTGGCAATCAGCTCACTGTTATTAAGTAGCGGCAACGTGATGGCTGCACAAGCCAATCCTGATAAATCGCTTGGTGTAACAGAACAATTACAAGCTATCACCATCAGCGGTTTAGTTGTCGATGCAGCCGGCGAACCGATTATCGGTGCCAGCGTAGTAGAAAAAGGGACTACCAACGGCGGAATTACCGACTTAGACGGTAAGTTTACATTGACCATAACACCGGGAGCAACACTAAAAATATCATTTGTGGGCTATCAGACACAAGAAGTGAAGGCAGCCAAAACGATGAGAATAACTCTGAAAGAAGATACCGAGATGCTGGATGAAGTAGTAGTAGTAGGCTACGGTGTACAAAAGAAGGCTAACTTGACAGGAGCAGTTTCTACAGTGGACTTAAACAAGACAATGGCAGGTCGTCCACAACAAGATGTAGCCAAAGCATTGCAAGGGGCTGTTCCGGGACTAAGCATTCTCACCACAAGTGGTGCCATCGACGAGACAGCCTCCATGCGTATACGTGGTTTGGGGACATTGAGTAATGGAGAAGTCAGCAATCCACTCATTGTAGTGGACGGCGTTCCGATGGATGACATTTCTTTCCTCGATACGCAAGACATCGAAAATATTTCCGTACTGAAGGACGCTTCCGCTTCCTCCATTTATGGAACGCGCGCCGCTTTCGGTGTGATTCTAATCAATACCAAGAGCGCAAAGCCTAGCGAAAAGGTTACCATCAATTACAGCAACAATTTTGCATGGGATCAAGCTACTTACCTGCCGGACTATCCCGATGTACCCACACAATTAAAGATGGGTATCGAAGCCAGTATGAACGGTGGTGCCGGTATGCCTGAATTGTTCGGTATGTATTTCGACAAATTGTTACCTTACGCCGAAAAGTGGCAGCAACAGAACGGCGGCAAGACCGGCTACCGTCCTATGAACCTCTACCAAAGCGATAGTAACGTGGGTGACTATATCGTATTGGACGGCACTCCTTTTTATTATGCTGACTGGGATGTACAGGACATCTACTTCAACAAAGCTGCTCCTTCCATGAGCCACAATGTTTCTATACAAGGAACATCTGGTAAGACCAATTACTACCTATCTTTCGGCTACAACGAAAAGCAAGGACAGATGAAGATTCACCCGGACGAACTAAAAAAGTACAATGCCTCAGTCAATGTCACCACTAATGTTTACGACTGGCTACAGGTGGGTGCACGCATCAACTATAGTCGTAAGAACTATAAACGCCCGGACACATGGGCCAACACCTACCAATATTTGTGGCGTTGGGGTTCTTATTTCATTCCTTCGGGCACAATCGACGGCTATGACACACGCGTCATGGCCATGCAGAAGCAAGCTGCCGATCGTGAAGTGACAACAGACCTGACCCGTATGAACACTTTCTTGAAAGCTGAAATCGTTAAAGGACTGACCCTTAATGCAGACTTTACATATGCCATTCAGAATATGAACAGCGGTTCGCAGGACAACTCCGTTTACGGCATCAATTGGAGCGGGAAACCGGTACCCTCTTACATCGTCACTAAAGGCAATAGCGGTATCTGGAGAGACTTTTCCAAACAGAACACATGGACGGCCAACGCATACGTAAACTATACCAAAACATTTGCCAAAAAACACAATCTGAATGTAATGGCAGGTGTCAACGCAGAAGAAGAGGAATACAAATATCTGTATGGTACCCGCAATGTGATGTACGATCAAGAGGGATACCCCGAACTGAATATGGCTGGCAAGGATGGACAAGATTTGAGTTGGAATCATACATCCCGCGCTTCTGCCGGTTATTTCGGCCGTATCAATTATGACTACAAAGGCATTTATTTATTGGAACTGAACGGACGTTACGACGGTTCTTCCCGTTTCCCCCATACCGACCAGTGGGCCTTCTTCCCTTCTGCATCCATCGGCTACCGCTTCTCCGAAGAAGCCTACTTCGCCCCACTGAAACATATTGTCAGCAATGGTAAGTTGCGTGCTTCTTTTGGCGAAATCGGCAACGAGGCTGTGGGCGACTACATGTTCGAACAATTAATAAGCCAACGGTTGAACAATAAAAGTACCGGCTATATCTATTGGATTGAAAACAATAATGCCAACGCTAATCTCCTGACCATGTATAACATGCCGGATTTGGTATCAAGTACTTTGACCTGGGAGCGTATCCGCACCCTCAATATAGGTCTTGACCTGGGTCTCTTGAATGACGAACTGACTATAGGTTTCGACTGGTTCCAACGTGAGAATCGTGACATGCTGGCACCGGCACAAGTATTGCCGAACACTCTGGGTGCTTCTGCTCCTTATGAAAATGCCGGTACCTTACGTACACGTGGATGGGAGTTGAACTTGAACTGGCGCCATACCTTCGGCGACTTCGACGTATATGCCAACTTCAACATCGGTGACTCCAAGACTAAAGTAACAAAGTGGGACAATGATTCCAAACTGCTCAGCACCTATTACACCGGTAAAACCTACGGTGACATTTTCGGTTTTGAAACCGACCGTTACTTCGAGGAAAAAGACTTCACCAGCCAAAATGCAGACGGTTCATGGAATTATGCAAACGGCATTGCAAGCCAGGCAGGACTGGAATCCGGTAATTTCCATTACGGCCCGGGAGACGTCAAGTTCAAGGATTTGGACGGCAATGGCAAGATTGACGGTGGAAAAGGCACAGCAGACGACCACGGCGATTTGAAAGTCATCGGAAACTCTATGCCACGCTACGAATACAGCTTCCATTTAGGCGGAGCGTGGAAAGGTATCGACCTTGACCTCTACTTCCAAGGTGTAGGCAAACGTGAGGACTGGACGACTTCTTCCCTAAACCTTCCCGCCATGGTACATGCCGACGTAGCCATCTATTCCCACCAAACAAGCTATAACAAAGTGCTTTGGAATTCAGACTATACCGCCATTACCGGTTATGAGGTAAATCAAGGCAACCGTTATCCACGTCTTTATCGTGGTACAAATAATAGTGGAGGTACCGTATCCGGTATAGCTAACGGCTGCAACAACTACTATCCCCAATCCCGCTATTTGACAGACATGTCCTATCTTCGTCTGAAGAACGTAACTGTGGGATATACCCTTCCGAAAGAGTGGACACGCAAAGCCTACATTGAGAAAGCACGTATCTACTTCAGTGGCAGCAACCTCTTTCTGCTCCACAAAGGGAATGACCTTCCAGTCGACCCCGAAATCAGTACAGGCAATGGACTTACAGCCGGTGGATGGGGACGTATAGCTCCTATTACACGCACATTCTCATTTGGAGTCCAGGTAACATTATAACAACCTCAAAAACTTAAGAACAATGAAGAAATTATTTATATATGGGGTCACAGCGCTGGCGATGTTAACCGGTTGCAACGATTTGCTGGACAAATCCCCCTTGGATACCTTCACGAATACTCCGGCATACTGGAGCAACACCGATAATTTGGATAATCAGTGCAATACTTTTTATAACAACTTTACCGGCTTTGGCAACGGAGCCAGTGGAGGATGGTTCTACTTCAAAACAATAAGCGATGACCAGGTAGATGCAGAAAGCCATAACTGGACTTACACTAACGTGGTCGCATCTTCCACAAACTGGTCAGCCCCTTTCACAGAAATCCGACGCGCCAACTATATCATTGCCGGTGTACAGTCTTCCTCTCTTGATGAAGCAACAAAGGCCCACTATGAAGGTCTTGCACGCATGAACCGTGCGTGGGAATACTATCAGTTGGTCCGTATGTACGGCGATGTTCAATGGATAGACAAAGTTATCGACCCAGCCGACAACGAAGCCCTCTACGGACCACGCACCGACCGGGATGAAGTGATGGACCATGTGCTGGCAGACATCAATTATGCGTGCGAACACATTACCGCAAACAGCAATCGGCAACGTTTCAGCACCGACATGGCATATGCCATGAAAGCAGACATCACCTTATATGAAGGTACATACTGCAAATATCGCACTCAAGCCGAGAATGGCAAAGCCGCTGATGAGAGCCGCGCCAACAAATACTTGCAAGAATGTGTATCAGCCTGCGAATATCTTATGGCCAAAAACTACTCTCTAAGTAATAGTTACAAAGCCAACTATAATTCTGTCAGCCTGGCAAGCAATCCGGAAATGATTTTCTACAAGCCTTATGCACAAAGTTCGCTAAGGCACTCCACCATTGACTACACAATCAACACAAGTGGTACGCACGGCATTTCAAAGGACGCATTCGACAGTTTCCTTTTCCTTGATGGAAAACCGTTGGCAACAACCTCGAAAAACAAGGACGATGCAGCCGTATTGGATGCAGACAAAAATTACTCTATAAGAGAGGTTTTGGCCGTACGCGACAAGCGCCTGTCCGAAATTCTTGACCCGGTACTTTCTTTCAGAGGCCACGCCTACAGCCGTGCCGGTGTAGCAGCCTTCACCACATCGACCGGTTATGGCATCGCCAAGTATGATAACCCCGAAGAATTGAGTGTAAGCGACCGAAACAACATCGGCTACCAATACACCGACTGCCCGCTCTATTGGATTTCAGTTATTTATCTGAACTTTGCAGAAGCCAAAGCCGAAATGGGTTCTCTCACACAAGACGATCTCAACAACTCCATAAACAAGCTTCAAGCTCGTGCCGGCCTGCCGGCTATGACAACTACTCCAGATGCCGATCCTGCCAATAATATGGGAGTAAGCAATCTGATTTGGGAGATACGCCGCTGTCGCCGTTGCGAACTGATTATGGATAACTGGTACCGATATTGGGATTTAATCCGTTGGCACCAGCTCGACAAATTGGATTCAACCAAGTACCCGAACACCATGTTGGGCGCCAACGTAAGCAATGTGCCTGACTGTGAAGAAGCGACCAAGAACGGATATATAGATGCCTCCGATGCACAAATCCGTACTTATGAAGCCAAACATTATTTCTACCCGATTCCAACTACACAGTTGACCCTGAATAAAAACATGAAGCAGAATCCGGGTTGGTAATCAACTAAAAACAGCATATCGCGCTGTACCTCGTTTGGATTTAATTAAAGCGTTCATACATTCCATGTATCTAAATACAAATGTATGGACGCTTTTGTTATTCCCTTTAAAAGGTGTATAGAAACACGAATAGCACCTTCTAAAAGGAACCATAAATCAATATCATATACTTTCCCTTCGTTCATAACATACTAACAAGAAACATATCATGAAAAAGAAGAACATATTTTTCGTACTACTAATCTGCTTCATCAATAGTAGTTGCAACAAAGAAGAACAAACAGACGAGTTACAAGATAAGGATTTCTATTCTGATGTCACAACACGTGCTTCCTACATAAGCGGTACTATTACGGGCGAAATGAACCCCTATGTTAGTGATGGTTACTACACTTATGATTTAAGTATTCCTATACAAAAACAATCTGTAGGTATAAGAATTTCAGCAGTCGGTGGAGAAGCACGATTCAAAACAAACTACCAAGAACGATTCGAGAGTACATGGGTAACCCAAATTCCAGCAGGAAAAAACCATTTTCCAATAAATGTATTATGGACTAAAGCAGGTAGTAATTCTACCCTGATGGTACGTCCTGAAAAAAGTACAATCGAACTTACCGCAGATCTAAGAAACATCAATGTCAAAATGAAACCTATGCCAATCAATGCCCCTTCAACATTTGAATTGGGAGATACGATAACACTTTGGTGCAATTATTCCATAAACAAAGATACGGGCATAAAGTGGACTTACGATAAAAATCTATTCGCTGAAGTCTCTCAAAGTGCATCTGTCACACAAAGTAGATTCCAAATAAATTTGAAATCAAAGCAAGCCTTCAAGAACAGCGATGTCGGAGTAGAAGTCCATGATTTCTACATAAATTCTATCGGAGCAAAAGAGTATTTCATGGCTCGGAAAAGCAATATCAGTTTTCCCAATATGGGTCCTCAAATAGATGGCTACAGAAATATTGAACAATATAAAGAATACATATATTCCATCAATGACAGCAAGGCACATACATTTTATTGGACCGGGAAGAATATTAAGATAGTAAGTGGTCAGAACAGCTCTACGGTAACAATCGTACCGACACAACCCGGTAACGCAAGTGTCAAAGTGAGCTACAAATATAAAAATCAAACCGATAATTTTACCAATGAGCTACCTTTGAGTGTATCTAAGACATCAATGCAACTGATTGGCCCTGACGTAATCTGTGACAACGGGACATTCAGTATCAAGAATTTTCCCACAAAAGCAACAGTGGATTGGATTGTTGGCAACGATTTATATTCGCAATTAAATCAGGCATCACCTGCTATCACCCTGAATAATTTAGGGACACCCGGAGGCAGTTCCATTTATACGACCTTAACCGCAATAGTACACACAAAGGAATACACTGTTCAGTTTTCCAAACCAATTACTTTCAATGTATCAGGAATACAAGAAAATGACCATGACATTATATATGGCTATCTGTCACAAAGCGGAGGTGAATGCGGATTGAATCCTATTCCTGAAGGTGCGCATGATTTTCATTGGAGTGTTGACTGCGATTGGGAGGTAGACATGCAAGGATATTATTTCACTACTTTCAGCAGTCGGAACAGTCATGAAATTGAACGAGTTTGCGTAACGGTTGATTTCATAAATGCATGTGGAACCAGAACATACATATATAACTATTTCGACATCGGCTCAACAAATTCAGGAACTTATTCCACACCTAAAAACAGCCTTTCTCCAAAATAGCCCCAGACAGCTTTCACGAAAAAGCCCCCATCCATTTGCTCGTTACACAAAAGAAGCTTATATTTGCTTACTTAAAAACAGACAGCTATCATGGTACAGCAAGACATACGATGGATACAGCGTTTTGAATATACCCACGAACTGGCCTGGAAAGTGATGAAGGACTATGCAGAATATCAGGGGTATACCGACATCCGCAGCTCCCGTGATGCCATACGCAAAGCCCTTGAAATGGGATTGATTGATGACAAGCAATGGACGGAGACTATAGAAGCCCGAAATCTGACATCGCACAATCATGACAACGATGTAGTCTCTGAAGAGAAAATGCAATCCTTGAATACACCATCCTTATTCGATTGAGCTATGTACGGATTGACCGACAATGAACTGGAAAAGCTATGCAATCTCTTCCGGAAACATGAAGAAATAGAGCAGGCTGTTTTGTACGGCTCACGAGCCAAAGGAAATTTCAAGCCTTTTTCTGACATAGACATCACGCTGATGGGAGACAGACTTACGTATAATACTTTAAGCAGCCTTTCCGATGAAATAGACGACCTGCTTTTGCCTTACAGCGTAGACCTTTCCATCTATGGCAAATTAAAGAATGCCGACCTTTTGGAACATATACACCGTATGGGAATACCCATATTCAGCCGCCCATCAAACTAAACTAAATTTCACACATCCACCCTCACCACCCTCACCTTTCGCACGCATCGCCCTATTCATCGGCATTCAAGAGGTGGGTGAGAGCAAATTTAAAAAGTGAGGGCAAAATTTGCCCTCACCACAAGATTTCTTCGTTCAAAGTTATAAGTCACTCATTCTTACCGTAATATCCTGAAACGGGTACATAAATCGGTTGCAGCATTGTTCCCTCATTCTTCAACTTTCCTTCGGTGCGCAGCCGACGGATATGCCGCATGGCAGTAGTACGCATCATGCCGCAAACGCTTTGAAAGTCATTCCGTGTCATAAAAGGGCGAGTGGCGAAATAGTTGGTCAGCCGACGGTCTATCTCTTTATCCGTCAGTTTAGCCGAATGCTCGTTTGCCTTCAAAGCCTTTGCCTTGATGGTACCAATTTCATTTTTCAGTTTTTGGTCGGCACGAAATTTCACACCCGCCATCTTCACCTTCGTCAACTTACGCTTGGTAGCAGCCACTACCCGTTCGGTCGTGGTGAGCGACACGCGAAAGTAGCCGATGCCGTCGAGATGCACCTGCCTTCCTTCGGCAAGTTCCCTGCCCATGACGTGCGACACAGCATCAAGCACAGCCGTCACATCGGTTTCTGTCAATGAGCAACGTGCCTGGATGTCCCGCCGCAATTCATCGGTAGACCTGCTCCCATTTAGGCGGAGACGGGGATGAAGGATTTTATCTTCCGGAGATTTGTCGTACGAGTCCGGATTCTCGTACCAATCAAACAAAATAGCCATAGTTCAAACTGCGTTAAAGGGTTACATTATACGATAAAGCACTGCACGGAACACGTGCGAAGTACGTACGCAGTCTGTTGAAGTACAAAGGTTATATCACAGCCCAGCCCGTGAGCAGAACCGTTCACTGTAGTGAGCTGCTCCGTTCACTAATATGAACAAGAAAGACCACTTTAGTGGACTGTTCATAAACTCTGGTGTAAAAATAGACAAAACTATGGGGATAAGCAAAGAAACAAACACCTTTTATAAAAGAAACATATAGACATTCCACCCCAAAAAAGAAGCCAATCGGAAAATAATCCTTGAAAAGCTTGTATCCCCCCCTTTCCCGGCGTATCTTTACAAGAATATTACATACACGATAAAGAATGAAAATCACACTGATCAGAGAGGAACGCGAAAGCGGAAAAGAGGCCGTCAGCACACAAGAAACGGACATGTTGATGGAAAAGCTGAAAACCGAGAACAAGACCGGATACATTACGGAGCTGCGTAGCATCATCCCGCATTTGAAAGGGACCAACGCCCGATATGAGCATATCGACAGACTGCCGCGTCTCTATCCCGCCGTAGAAATGACCCGCACCAAAGCAGGAGAACATCGGATAAAGACCTACAACGGGCTGATACTACTGGAAGTAAACAATCTGGCCGGGGTGGCCGAAGCTGAACTGGTGAAACAACAAGCCGCCCTGCTGCCGCAAACCTTTGCCGCCTTCTGTGGCTCCAGCGGACGAAGCGCCAAAATATGGGTACGCTTCACCCTGCCCGACGGAGGGCTTCCAAAGAATGAAGACGATATCGCCTTATTCCACGCCCACGCCTACCGCCTGGCAGTGAAGTGCTACCAACCCCTTCTCCCTTTCCCCATCACCCTCCAGGCTCCTTCACTCCTACAAAGCTGCCGGATGACCGTGGACGAACAGCCCTATTATAGCCCCACCGCCGTGGCCTTCTGCCTGGAACAGCCCTGCGCCCTGCCCTCGGAAGACAACTACCGCCAACGGAAACAGCAGGAAAGCAATCCGTTGCTGAGAATGACTCCCGGCTACGAAGTGGCGGACACATGCAACCTGCTCTTCGAGGCCGCCCTCGACCGTGCCTTCCGCGATTTGGACAACTGGCGACGGGGCGACGACCTGCGCCCGCTGCTGTCCCGCCTTGCCGAACATTGCTTCAAAGCCGGCATTCCTGAAGAAGAAGCGGTGCGCCAGACACTGATGCACTACTACCGGGAGGCAGACGAACCCCTTGTACGCCTGACGCTGCATAACCTTTACGGGGAATTGAAAGGCTTCGGCACCCGCAGCAGCCTGAACAAAGACCAGGAAACTGCTTTCCGGCTGGAGGAGTTCATGAAACGCCGCTACGAATTCCGCTACAACACCGTGCTTGGCGACTTGGAATACCGGCAGCGCGACTCCATCCACTTCTACTTCCAACCTGCCGACCAGCGCGTACGCAGCAGCATCGCCATGAAGGCACTGAAAGAGGGAGTACGTGTGTGGGACCGCGACATCACCCGCTTCCTGTCTTCGGACTACGTGCCGCTATACAACCCCATCGAAGAATATCTCTATAACACCGGACGCTGGGACGGCAAAGACCGCATCCGCGCATTGGCCGACCTCGTGCCCTGCCACAATCCCCACTGGAGGGAACTGTTCTACCGGTGGTTTCTTGGCATGGTGGCACATTGGCGGGGAACCGACAAACAGCACGGCAACAATACCTCGCCCCTGCTCGTAGGTCCGCAAGGTTACCGCAAAAGTACTTTCTGCCGCATCCTATTGCCACCGGAACTGCGTTTCGGCTACACCGACAGTATCGACTTCAAGAGCAAGCAGGAAGCGGAGCGCAGCCTTGGCCGCTTTTTTCTGATTAACATCGACGAATTCGACCAGATAAACGCCAATCAGCAAGGCTTCTTGAAGCACCTCCTGCAAAAACCGGTTGCCAACCTGCGAAAGCCCTACGGTACCACTATTCAGGAAATGCGCCGCTATGCCTCCTTCATCGGGACCAGCAATCTGAAAGACCTGCTGACCGACCCGTCGGGAAGTCGCCGTTTCATCTGCATCGAAGTGACCGGTCCTATCCAGACAAACGTCACTATCAATTATCACCAGCTCTATGCCCAAGCCATGCACGACATCATGAAGGGTGAACGCTACTGGCTGGACGACACTGACGAAGCAATCGTAAAGGAGTACAACCGGGAATTCGAGCGGGTAGACCCATTGGAAGAACTTTTCCTTTGCCATTTCCGTGGCGCGGAGGAGAGCGAAGAAGGCGAATGGCTCACAGCCATGCAGATTTTCAACGACCTGCAACAGAAAACGAGGGATAAGTTGGCCATCAACCGGATAGCAGCTTTCGGGCGCACGCTCCGCAAGCTGGACATCCTCAACAAGAAATCGAACCGGGGAACACTTTATCATCTGGTAAGAATAGAAGAATGAACCGGCACTCCCACCGATTGTACCAAAGTGAGGGCAAACTTGGCCCTCACTCTTTTTATAAAAAGTATTTCCGTACGCAGTTGATGCAGTTCAACCATTATTAATAAGGTGAACAGTTGACTATTTGCAAATTATGATTGATAATACTAAAAATACCCAAATAAGTGTTTTTGATATTAAAATAAACCGTATCTTTGTTGCAAACAACGTCCTCCTTAATAATACTATTATGAAGAAACTGCTGCTTTTAGCCTTTGTGCTATGTAGTTCTTTACTGTGCCGGGCACAAGAAGAACGAATTATTTTAGGTGATGAACAGACTTCCGAGTATTTTCCAATCCTAAAAGATAAACGAATTGCCATATTCTCCAATCATACAGGAATGATAGGAGACAAGCATCTGTTGGATATTCTGCTGGAAAACAAGTTCAATGTAGTAGCCATTTTCTCCCCTGAACACGGTTTCAGAGGAGATGCCGACGCAGGCGAACACGTGTCCAGCTCGGTAGACAAGAAGACCGGAGTACCTATCCTCTCGCTGTACGACGGGAAATCCGGAAAACCAAGCGAAGCATCCATGCGCAAGTTCGATATCCTTGTGGTAGACATCCAGGATGTAGGCCTGAGATTCTATACTTATTATGCCTCTATGTGCCGGCTGATGGACGCTTGTGCAGAATACAACCGTAAGGTGCTGATACTGGACCGCCCCAATCCGAACGGACACTACGTGGACGGCCCGATACTGGACATGAAATATAAATCCGGTGTAGGTTGGCTGCCGATTCCCGTGGTGCACGGCATGACGCTGGGCGAACTGGGCCTGATGGTAAACGGCGAACGCTGGTTGCCGGCGTCACGCACTTGCGACCTGACCGTCATTCCCTGCAAGAACTATACGCACCAGACCCTATACAAGCTGCCGATTCCCCCGTCCCCCAATCTGCCGAACATGAAGTCCATCTATCTGTACCCCTCGACCTGCTATTTCGAGGCCACTCCGGTCAGTCTGGGAAGAGGAACCGACCTCCCCTTCCAGGTCTACGGGCATCCCAACATGACGGGCTACAGCTACAGCTTCACCCCGCGCAGTGTTCCCGGAGCCAAGAATCCGCCCCAGCTGGGCAAGCTTTGCCACGGCGTGAACCTGAGCAACATGAGCGACGAGGAAATCTGGAAACGCGGTATTGACTTGAGTTACGTGATAGACGCTTACCGGAATCTGAACATGGACGACCACTTCTTCCGTTCCTTCTTCGAACTGTTGATAGGCACCGACTACGTGCGCAAAATGATAAAGGAAGGGAAGAGCGCCGAAGAAATCAAGGCAAGATGGAAAGACGACGTAGAGAAATTCAAGGTACAGCGCAAGCCCTACCTGCTCTACGAAGAATAAAGACATGTACAATTCACTATTTACAATGTACAATTTCAGAGAAGGTACAATTCAAAAGTAAATGGGAAGGTACAACAGTTTATACTAAAGAAACGCCGCATGGCAAATTGTAAATTGTAAATGAACAAATTGTAAATAAACATTATGACTCCACTATCCGTAATCATCACCATAGCCGCCTACTTCGCGATACTGTTCACGGTATCCTATATTGCAGGAAGGAAGGCAGACAACGCCGGCTTCTTTGTGGGTAACCGCAAGTCATCCTGGTATGTCGTGGCGTTCGCCATGGTCGGTTCCGCCATTTCAGGTGTGACCTATGTATCCGTACCCGGCATGGTTGCCGCCAGCAGCTTCGGCTATCTGCAAATGGTGTTGGGCTTCATTGCCGGACAGCTCATCATAGCCTATCTGCTGGTACCGCTGTTCTACAAAATGAACCTGGTATCCATCTACGAATATCTGGAGAACCGTTTCGGCATGTCTTCCTACCGCACGGGTGCCTGGTTCTTCTTCATCTCCAAAATGCTCGGTGCCGCTGTCCGTCTGTTCCTCGTATGCCTGACGCTGCAACTGCTGGTATTCGAACCTTTCGGACTGCCTTTCCTGCTGAACGTGGCCATCACGGTGGCACTGGTCTGGTTGTACACTTTCCAGGGTGGCGTAAAGTCTCTTATCTGGACAGACTCTCTGAAGACATTCTGCTTGGTGGTGTCGGTCGTACTCTGCATCTGGTATATCGCTTCCGACCTCAATCTGTCATTTACCGGTATGGTAAGCACCATTGCCGACAGTGACATGTCCCGCATCTTCTTCTTCGGCGATGTGAACAGCAAGCAGTACTTCTTCAAGCAGTTCCTCGCCGGTGCCTTCACCATGATTGCCATGACCGGGCTGGATCAAGACATGATGCAGCGCAACCTGAGCTGCAAGAACTTCAAGGACTCACAGAAGAACATGATTACCAGTGTCATTTCGCAGTTCTTCGTCATCCTGCTTTTCCTGATGCTGGGCGTGCTGCTCTACATCTTTGCCGCCAACCAGCAGATTGCGGTGGAGAAGAGTGACGAACTGTTCCCGCTGATTGCCACCGGCAACTATTTCCCTGCCATTGTGGGCATACTGTTCATCATCGGCCTGATTTCTTCTGCCTATTCAGCCGCAGGCTCGGCACTCACCGCGCTGACCACTTCCTTCACCGTAGACATTCTGGGAACGAAAGGCAAGTCGGAAGAGACGGTTGTGAAGATGCGCAAGAAAGTGCACATCGGCATGGCGGTTGTCATGGGAATCACCATTTTCGTATTCAATCTTCTCAACAACACCAGTGTCATCGACGCTGTATATATTCTGGCAAGCTATACCTACGGTCCTATCCTGGGTCTGTTTGCTTTCGGCATTTTCATGAAACAACAAGTGCGTGACAAGTACATCCCGTTAGTTGCCATCGCCTCCCCGGTTCTCTGCTTCATTCTGCAGAAGAATTCCGAAGTCTGGTTCGGAGGTTATCAATTCAGCTACGAATTGCTGATTTTCAATGCACTGTTCACTTTCATCGGTCTCTGTCTATTGATTAAGAAAGATAAAAAGAACAATTAACTTAATACATCATCTATGAATGTAAGACGTCAGTTTTTACTTAGTCTGCTTGCCGCCTCCCTCTTCCCCCACGCGGGAGGCGCGCAAGGACTTCCGACGGATGTCCGCCAGGCAATCGGGAAATTCTTGGATACCACCGCACGAAAAGAAGTTTCCGTAGGACGTATCAGCATCGACTCAGTGGCTGTGGAAGGAAATACACTGCAACTGTTTGCCAACATGAACTGTGCCTATATTCCTTTCCGTGAGGACAATGTGGCCGAAATCTACCAAGGCGTAAGCGCCCTGCTGCCGGTGGAGTTTGCCAAATACAAGCTGCAAATCCGTACCAACAAGCGCAGTATCGAAGAACTGGTTCCCCAAGCCCTGCGCAGTAAAAAAGACAAAAAGACGAAGACATTCAGCCCCGTCGCTTCCAAGCCTCTGGTTACCGAAGTTTCCTCCCCCTACACCCCCACCAACGGCTTGCATAACCGGCATATCGCCCTATGGCAAAGCCACGGCTGGTACTACGAATCAAAACTCGACCGCTGGGAATGGCAGCGTGCGCGTATCTTCCAGACAGTGGAAGACCTCTACACCCAGAGCTACGTATTGCCCTTCCTCGTACCGATGTTGGAAAATGCCGGTGCCAATGTGCTGCTTCCCCGCGAACGCGATTGCCAGACGGCAGAAGTCATCGTAGACAATGACGGTTGCCTGACCGGCCGTTCCGTCTATACAGAAAATTCCGGTGACAAGCTCTGGAGTCAGGGAGAAGGACAAGGCTTCGCCCACCTGCGCCCCCAATACATAGACTTTGAGAATCCTTTCAAGGAAGGCACCTACCGCGCCATAGAAACCATCAAGAAAGGAAACGCAAGCACCGCCGAATGGATTCCCGAAATCCCTTCGACCGGACAATACGCCGTATACGTCTCTTACCAAACCTTGCCAAACAGCGCGGACGATGCCCTTTACACCGTCTATCACAAAGGCGGCACCACGCAGTTCAAGGTAAACCAGCAAATGGGAGGCGGCACCTGGATTTACCTCGGCACCTTCGGCTTCAATGCCGGCCGGAACAATGAATGCAAAGTCGTTCTGAGCAACCTTTCCTCCAAAGTAGGAAGAATCATCACTGCCGACGCCGTGAAGATAGGCGGCGGCATGGGGAACATAGCCCGGGGAGAAGTCAGCGGTTATCCCCGTTTCTGCGAAGCCGCCCGCTACTGGCTGCAATGGGCAGGCATACCGGACAGCGTATATTCAGAAAGCAACGGCAAGAATGACTATACCGACGACTATAAATGCCGTGGTATCTGGGTGAACTACCTTTCCGGAGGCTCTGCCGTGAACCCGACGGAAAAAGGGCTGAACATCCCTGTCAACATGGCCTTTGCCTTCCACTCCGATGCAGGAACTACACTGAACGATTCCATCATCGGGACACTCGGCATCTACTATACCAACGCCTACAATGAGAAATTCGCCAACGGAGCATCCCGCTACTTGAGCCACGACCTGACAGACTTGATTCAGTCCAACATCGTGCGTGACGTGCGTACCCTCTACGAACCCCAATGGACACGCCGGGGCAAATGGAACCAATCCTACTATGAGGCCCGTGTACCCCGCGTACCTACCATGCTACTCGAACTACTTTCCCATCAAAACTTTGCAGACATGCGCTACGGACTGGACCCGCGTTTCCGTTTCACCGTAAGCCGCGCCATCTACAAAGGTATGCTTCAGTTCCTCTGCTCACAATACAACATGGATTATGTAGTGCAACCGTTACCGGTAGACCACATGACCTTGCGCATGACCAGCGAGAACGAAGTGGAACTGACCTGGCAACCCGTAGCGGATGCGTTGGAACCAACTGCCGTAGCAGAGAAATACATTGTTTATACCCGTATCGGCGACGGGGATTTCGACAACGGAGTATTGGTGGACGGCAACAGTTACCGAACCACGCTCCTCGCCGGCATGGTATGCAGCTACAAGGTTACCGCTGTCAACAAGGGCGGCGAGAGTTTCCCTTCCGAAATTCTTTCCGCCGGACGGGCGTTCAATTCCAAAGGTACCGTATTGGTGATAAACGGATTCGACCGCATCAGTGCCCCTGCCGACTTTACGGCCCCCGCCCCCGCCGACACCCTCCTTGCCGGATTTCTGGATGAGCAGGACCACGGGGTCCCCTATATCCATGACATCAGCTACATTGGCAAGATGAAGGAATACCGCCGTTCCATTCCCTGGATGGACGACGACGCCTCCGGTTTCGGCGACAGTTATGGAAATTACGAGACCCAAGTCATCGCAGGAAATACGTTCGATTATCCTGCCATACATGGTGCCGCTATCCTGAAAGCGGGATATTCGTTTGTATCGGTTAGTAATGAAAGTCTCTCCCCCGTAGGAAAGGGAGAGAAGAATATTCCGGTGGATATGAGGGAGTATAGGTATGTGGACTTGATACTTGGGAAGCAATGCCAGACCAAGATGGGACGGGGAGGCGTAAAACCGTTGGAGTTCAAGACTTTCAGCAAACCGATGCAGGAGGCTATTGCGGCTTATTGTAAGCAAGGTGGAAATATCTTTGTTTCGGGCGCTTTTGTAGGAACGGATTTATGGGACAACCGCCTTGCAACCGCCGACGAAGCCGACAAGAAATTTGCGATGGAAGTACTGAAATATAAGTGGCGTGTGGGACAAGCGGCTACAATGGGTAAGGTGAAAAGCGTAGCTTCTCCGTTCCCCGCCCTTTCAGGAAACTATACCTATCACAATGAGCTGAATGCCGATTCGTATGTGGTGGAATCACCGGACGCCATTGAACCGGCAACCAAAGATGCACACACCGTGATGCGGTATTCTGAAAACAACCTGAGTGCCGGTGTGGCCTACCAAGGCGACTACAAGACTGTTGTATTGGGATTCCCTTTTGAATCCATACGTACTGATTCTGAAAGAGAGGCATTCATGAATGCTGTACTGACATTCTTCAATGACAACAAGTAATATCAACCAATCATCATCTATGAACAGAAGACTGTTAATAATCGTCCTGATGGCTTGCCTGCTCCCCCTGGGGATGCAGGCACAGCAAGGGACATTCCGTTTTGCCCAACTGACGGACATTCATCTGACCCCGAACAATCCGAATCCCACAGAGGACCTGCTGCGTTCCGTGGCACAGATTAATGCCACCGACAGTATCGACTTTGTCCTGGTGACGGGCGACCTGACCGAAGAAGGCGACCGTACTACCATGGAAAAAGTGAAATCGTGCCTTGACTTGCTGAAGGTCCCCTACCACGTAGTCCTAGGCAACCATGAAACGAAATGGAGCGACTCCGGCTGTACCGCTTTCGGAGAAATCTTTGGCGGCGAACGCTTCGAGTTCGAGCATAAGGGATTCCTTTTCCTCGGCTTCAACTCCGGTCCGCTGATGCGTATGGCCTACGGGCATGTAGTGCCGCAAGATATCCGTTGGATGACGGAAGAAATGGATAAAAACGGCAAAGACAAACCGGTGATACTTGTCACCCACTACCCGCTAATGGAAGGTGATGTGGACAATTGGTATGAGGTGACGGATGCCGTCCGCCCCTACAACGTGCGCTTGTTTATCGGCGGACACTACCACAGCAACCGGGATTTACGTTACGACGGCATTCCGGGCGTACTGATGCGCAGCAACCTGTGCGACAAAGAAGGGAAACCGGGTTACGGCATCTATGAAGTAACCGGGGATTCCATCCGGGTATACACGCAACGTATCGGCGAGCCCAAGAAGCAGTGGACAGCATTCTCGCTGACCGGACAGTATTACGACCGCAACGGAAAGGCAGAGAAATATCCTGACTTCTCGGTCAACAAGGAGTATCCGCAAGTAAAGGAGCAATGGATGGTGCAGACGGGCGCAGGCATTTACTGCTCTCCCGCCGTAGAAAAAGATAAAGTGTTCGTAGGAGACGATATGGGACAGCTGACAGCCTACGCCCTGAAAAACGGTAAAAAGCTATGGAGCTTTGAATCCGGCAAGCGCATTGTCGGTACTCCGGCCGTAAGCGAGGGTATCGTTGTATTCGGGTCTGCTGACCGTCGCATCTACGGATTGAACGCCAAAGACGGCAGCCTGCTCTGGACGGTAGAAGCCGCCGAACCGGTGCTCGGAGCCGTGACCATCGCAGACGGCAGAGCATACATCGGTGCCAGTGACGCCACTTTCCGTGCCATAGACATCCATACGGGAAAAGTAATCTGGGCCTACACCAGCGTGAAGGGCTACATCGAGACCAAGCCGTTGGTGACGGAAGACAAAGTTATCTTCGGCGCATGGGACAATACACTGTATGCCCTGAGCAAGGCAAACGGGCATGAACTATGGAAATGGACGGGCGGACTGACCCGTATGCACTTCTCTCCAGCCGCCGTATGGCCGGTAGCCACCGACGGCAAAGTATTCATTACCGACCCGCAACGCGCCATGACCGCCATAGACATCCATACGGGCAATACCGTGTGGCGCACCTTCCAGTCCATGGTGCGCGAGACCATCGGACTTTCCGAAGACGGTGAACGTATCTATAGCAAAACGATGAACGACAGCATTGTTTGCTATGCAGCTCAAGGAGATACTCCGCGGGAGTTGTGGGCAACCAATGTAGGTTTCGGTTATGAGCATGCCCCCTCCATGCAAGTGGAAAAAGAGGGGGTAATGTTTGGCAGTACCAAAGAAGGACTTATCTTCGCACTGGAAGGAAAAACAGGCAAAGTACTGTGGAAACATAAAATAGGAAATTCACTCATCAGTACCGTAGTTCCGTTGAACGGCCACGAAGTTCTATTCACGGCAACCAGCGGGGAAGTGGGACTTCTGAGAATTAAAAATTGAGAATTAAAAATTAAAAGATATATCATGAATAAAATCAGTTGCTTTCTTCCCTACGCAGGAAAAGAACAAGTAGAAAAAACAGTGAATAGCCTACAGGCGACAGGACTTATAGAAGAAATCCGGTTAATCACGACCGATGCCACTCTGGAATCGCTCCCGGACTGCGAAATATTGTTTGTTGACATGCCCTACAGCAGTGCAACCCTCAAAGCTATTGCTAATGCAGCCAAAGGAGAATACACATTGCTTTATACCAAAGAGACTACGCTCGAAATGGGTATGTTTGCACTGGAACGTATGATACACATCCTTGAAGATTCAAGCGCCGGTATGGTATATGCCGACCACTACCAAATAGCAGACGGCAAGCAGAGCAACGCTCCGGTAATCGACTACCAATTCGGTTCCTTGAGGGATGACTTCAACTTTGGCTCCCTGCTCCTTTTCAACACCGAAAAACTAAAGGAAGCCGCCGGACACATGAAGTCTGACTACAACTTCGCCGGACTTTACGACCTGCGCTTGAAATTGAGCCAACATTCAGACTTGGTACATATCAACGAATACTTATACAGCGAGGTGGAAAACGATACCCGCAAGAGCGGCGAAAAGATTTTCGACTATGTAGACCCCAAAAACCGTGACCGCCAGATTGAGATGGAGCAGGCATGTACCGAACATCTGAAAGAAATCGGGGGATATCTGGCACCGGAGTTCAAGAAGATTGAGTTCTCTGCCGGTAACTTCGAATATGAGGCCTCCGTCATCATTCCGGTACGCAACCGTATCCGTACCATCCGTGACGCCATCAAATCTGTATTGATGCAGAAGACAGACTTTAAATATAATCTTATCATCATCGACAACCATTCCACAGACGGCACTACGGAGGCCATCGATGAATTCAAGGATGACGAACGCGTCATCCATATCATCCCCGAACGTACCGACCTCGGCATCGGCGGTTGCTGGAATATGGGGGTACACCACCCCAAGTGCGGCAAGTTTGCCGTGCAGCTGGACAGCGATGACGTATACAAAGACGAAAATACACTCGCCATCATGGTCCGCGCCTTCTACGAGCAGAACTGCGCCATGGTAGTAGGCACCTATATGATGACGGACTTCAACATGAACATGATTGCTCCGGGCATCATCGACCACAAGGAATGGACTCCGGCAAACGGACGCAACAACGCCCTCCGCATCAACGGTCTGGGTGCCCCGCGCGCCTTCTATACCCCGGTGCTGCGCGAAGTGAAAGTACCCAATACCAGCTATGGCGAAGACTATGCACTGGGACTGAACTTCTCCCGCCAATACCAGATAGGACGTGTGTACGACGTGGTCTACCTCTGCCGCCGTTGGGACGACAACTCCGATGCCTCACTGGACATCGTGAAAATGAACGGACACAACCTCTACAAAGACCGCATCCGTACCTGGGAACTTCAGGCACGCATAGCGATGAACAAAAACAAGTGATATGAATCAAACGATACACCATCTTCTGACTGGACAATTGGCATCCTGGGAGACGGCACGCAACAACTATGCCGCCCTCTCCGGTGTGCGGGTGAAAGAGCTGAATGTAAACGGGATACTTTATAAGGTACAGTTCAACCCCGCACGCATCGTTTCCTCCGGTGCCAAAGTGGATGCCAAGTCCATCCTGGAACGGAAATGCTTTCTGTGCCCGGCCAATTTGCCGCCGGTACAGAAAGGTATCCCGTTCGGAGGACACTACAATATTCTGGTGAATCCATTCCCCATCTTCCCCCGCCACCTGACAGTACCGGAACTGGCACATACCCCTCAACGCATAGCCACCCGCTTCACCGACATGCTGGAGCTGGCCGAGGCGCTGACGGATTACACCATCTTCTACAACGGTCCCAAATGTGGTGCTTCCGCCCCCGACCATGCTCATTTCCAGGCAGGAAACAAAGGGTTCATGCCTATTGAAAAGGACTGGCGCGGACAGACTGCCGGGAAAATAGCCGATTATAGGAAAGCAGCACTGTGGTATCTTGACGACGCTCCCCGTGCCACACTTGTGATTGAATCCATCTCCAAAGAGGACGCGGCAGACTTGTTCGACATCATTTACCGTTCTCTGGACGTGAAACCCGAAGAAGACGAGCCGATGATGAACGTACTGGTCCTATACGAGGCCGACCGTTGGGTGGTCTTTGTCTTCCCGCGCGAGAAACACCGCCCCGCCTGCTATACTGCCGAAGGAGAAGCCAATCTGTTGAGCAGCCCGGCATCCGTCGACTTGGGAGGTGTCTTTATCACCCCCGTAGAAAAGGATTTCTTGAAAATCACTGCGGAAGACGTGGCGCAGATATTAAGTGAAGTATGCCTCTCTGCCACAGATTTCCACAAGGTACGGCAGCGTATCAGGGAAAAAATATGACTTCTGAAATCCAAGAACTCTAATTTTAAAGAAATACCATTATGAAAGAGCCCAAAGTACAAGTAGGCATTCTGTTTGAACCGCAGATAGAATTCGTTTTGCTGAATCCGTATCGCATGGACGGAACGGAAGTCAGCGGCAAGCAGGTAGTGACCTACGACGAAGGCAAGATTCTCTGGAATGGACGCCGGTATGACGAACTGCTGTTTGAACCGCAACACGAGCAGACCGATGCCTTCGAACTATTGGACGTTACCATCGGCATCAATTTCCATTGGGAGCGCAAGGAAGACCAGCGTTTTCTGGGTGCTCTCAAAATCATCGTTGAGAATGGAAAGCTCACCGGCATCAACGTCATCCATGTAGAAGATTATCTGACCAGCGTCATCTCCTCCGAGATGAGTGCCACCGCTTCTCTGGAGCTGCTCAAGGCACACGCTGTCATCTCCCGAAGCTGGCTACTGGCACAAATACAAAAGAATAAGGAAATCACCGAAGCCCAAGCTAACTACTCGGCCTTTACGCAGACCGACGAAGAGCTGATTCGCTGGTACGACCGAGAAGACCACACACGTTTCGATGTATGCGCCGACGACCATTGTCAACGCTACCAGGGCATTACACGTGCCTCTACCGATATTGTGAAACAAGCCATCTCCGCTACCCGCGGCCAGGTACTGACATCTGATGGTAAGATTTGCGACGCCCGTTTCTCCAAATGCTGCGGCGGTGCTTTCGAGGAGTTCCAATACTGCTGGGAAGACATCAAATACCCCTATCTTGCCCAACAACGAGACAGCAAAACGCACGCCACACTGCCCGATTTGACGCAGGAAGTCGAAGCGGACCGCTGGATTCGTACCTCCCCCGAAGCATTCTGCAACACCACCGACAAGAAAATCCTCTCGCAGGTACTCAATAACTATGACCAGGAGACTACGGACTTCTATCGCTGGAAAGTGGAATATACCCAGGAAGAGCTTTCAGCCCTCATTCTGAAACGTTCAGGCATTGACTACGGACAAATCATCGACCTTATCCCCATAGCCCGCGGAACCAGCGGACGCCTCTGGAAACTGAAGATTGTGGGAACCAAACGCACACTCACCATCGGCAAGGAACTGGAAATCCGCCGCACGCTCTCCACTTCACACCTCTACAGCTCTGCCTTCGTGGTAGACAAAGAGGAGTTGTCCGCCGAAGGCATTCCCGGACGCTTCATCCTCACCGGCGCCGGTTGGGGGCATGGTGTGGGACTTTGCCAAATAGGTGCAGCCGTGATGGGCGAGCAAGGGTATAAGTATGATGCAATACTGCTGCACTACTATATAGGTGCCAGCATTGACAAGCTGTATGAATAATCGAATAGAACACAATAAATCAATATCATGAACCATACAAAAAACATATCGCCATGGGCATGGGTACCCACCTTGTACTTTGCACAAGGCATTCCATATTTTATCGTAAACAACATCTCCGTGATGATGTTTACCAAAATGGGCGTACCGAACGGAGAAATGGCCTTGTTCACAAGCCTGCTCTATCTGCCATGGACTATCAAACCCTTCTGGAGCCCGTTTGTCGACATCATCAAGACCAAAAGATGGTGGACCCTTTCCATGCAGATTCTGATGTCTGTGGCATTCATCCTGCTGACGCTGTCCATTCCACGGCCGGACGAGGCGACTATGGCGGCCGGAACAACCCCCATCAGCATGTTCAGCATCACGCTGATGCTGTTCATCATCACGGCTTTTGCCTCTGCCACACACGACATTGCCGCCGACGGCTTCTACATGCTGGCACTGAAACAGAGTGACCAGGCAGCCTTCGTTGGCATCCGAAGCACGTTTTACCGGCTCGCCTCTATCTTCGGACAAGGCGTGCTCGTAGCCATTGCCGGCGCCATCGAACTGAGAACCGAAAACATTCCGCTGTCATGGACCATCACGATGCTGGTTACAGCCGTTCTGTTCAGCTTGGTGACGTTCTATCACCTCTTTGCAGTCCCCAAACCCGCCTCGGACAAGTCTACACTGGCAGCCGATGCCGCTACTGCGGGAGCCATATTCAGAGAATTCGGACGAACATTCGCCACCTATTTCACCAAACCGGGTGCATTGCTGGCCATCGTGTTCATGTTGCTGTACCGCCTGCCTGAAGCATTCCTCATCAAAATGTGTATGCCTTTCCTGGTTGCCTCCAAAGAATCGGGAGGTCTGGAACTATCGACAGCAGAAGTAGGTATCGTATACGGCACCATCGGAGTCATATTCCTCACCCTGGGCGGTATTCTGGGAGGATTATTCGCATCACGCATCGGATTGAAAAAATCCATCTGGTGGATGGCAGGATGCATGACTCTGCCATGCCTGACGTTTGTCTATCTTGCCATTGCCCAGCCCGACAATCTGTTTGCCATCTCAACCTCCATCGCCATCGAGCAATTTGGCTACGGCTTTGGTTTCACGGCCTACATGCTCTACATGATGTACTTCTCCGAAGGCGAATTCAAGACCTCCCACTATGCCATCTGTACCGCATTCATGGCACTGAGCATGATGATTCCAGGGATGTTTGCGGGATACATTCAGGAGGCTATCGGATATATCGACTTCTTCTGGTTGGTGATGATATGCTGTTTCGCCACGGTTGTTGTCACCATTTTTGCAGACAGAAGAATAGACCCGGAATATGGGAAAAAGTGATTAATGTTTAATGATTAGCGATGAAAAAGATTATTATAATATCCTTGCTCTGCCTCCTCTGCGGAGGTGCGATGCAGGCACAGAAGATAAGAATAAAGACCGGCATCGAAGTACTGAAAGAACAGAATTTCCGATGCTTGGAAGGTAAACGTGTAGGGTTGATTACCAATCCGACGGGAGTGGACAACCGGATGAAGTCTACCATCGACATACTGCACGAGGCCCCGAACGTAAATCTTGTGGCACTCTATGGCCCCGAACACGGCGTGCGCGGTGATGTGCACGCAGGCGACCATGTAACGGACATCAAAGACGCGACTACCGGACTGCCCGTATATTCGCTTTACGGAAAGACTCGCAAGGCCACACCGGATATGCTGAAAGACGTAGATGTATTGGTATATGACATCCAGGACATCGGTTGCCGTTCCTTTACCTACATCAGCACCATGGGACTGGCTATGGAAGCCGCTGCCGAAAACGGCAAGGAATTCATCGTGCTGGACCGGCCCAATCCTGTAGGCGGATTGAAAATTGAGGGTAACTTAGTTGAAGATGATTGCATTTCTTTTGTAAGCCAGTTTAAAATTCCGTACCTTTACGCTCTCACTTGCGGTGAGCTGGCACTGATGCTCAATGGCGAGAAGATGTTGAAGGATGGGGAACAATGCAATCTCCACGTAGTGAAGATGAAAGGCTGGAAACGCAAGATGGATTATACCCAAACCGGACTGCAATGGGTTCCTTCCTCTCCACACATTCCACATCCACATTCTGCATTCTTCTATCCCGTCAGCGGAATCCTGGGAGAGCTGGGATATATGTCCATTGGTGTGGGGTATACCATTCCGTTCCAGATGTTTGCCGCACCGTGGGTGGAAGCAGAGAAGCTGGCCGGAAACCTGAACCGTCTGAACGTACCAGGGGTTATCTTCAGACCGATGTACCTGAAACCGTTCTACAGTGTAGGCAAAGGCGAGTTGCTGCAAGGTGTGCAAGTGCACATCATGGATTTCGGCAAAGCACCGTTGAGCGACCTACAATTCCTGGTCATGCAGGAAGTCGCCGCCCTCTATCCGGACCGTGCCGTGTTTGACCATGCCGACAAGGGACGTTTCTCGATGTTCGACAAGGTAAGTGGTTCGCGGCAGATACGCGAACGCTTTTCGAAGCGGAACCGTTGGGAAGATATACGCGACTACTGGTATAAGGATGCCGAAGACTTTCGTAAGTTGTCGAAAAAGTATTATTTATATAAATAGTTTTACAGACGAACAAAGAGGAAAGATAGCGATCATACTGAGGGTATCCCCATCAGCCCTGTTTATAGCCTACTTTGAAGAGAAATGATACGATAGTAAAAAAACAGATATGAAAGAGCGCAGTTACATGGCTTTCCTGCAGGAAGCAAGCCAAATCATTCCGCAGGAAAGAATTTATACCGACGAACTTCGCCGGCTGGCTTGGGGTACGGATGCCGGTTTCTACCGCCTAATTCCTCAGATTGTAATCCGTTCAAAAGACGAGGACGAAGTTTCACAACTGTTGAAACTGGCTAGCCGCCACGAGTTACCAGTCACCTTCCGAGCGGCAGGAACCAGTTTGTCGGGACAAGCCATTAGTGACTCCATCCTCATCGTAGCCGGCAAGAATTGGGAAAAATACAGCATATCTGCCGACCATGAACAGATAACCCTCCAACCGGGCATCATCGGACAACGTGTGAACGAATTGCTGGCCCCCTACGGCCGCAAGTTTGCACCGGATCCCGCCTCGGTAAAAAGCGCCATGGTGGGCGGTATAGTCATGAACAATGCTTCCGGCATGAATTGCGGCACGCATGCCAACAGCGACAAAGTGCTTGTTTCCGCTCGCATCGTCCTAATGGACGGTACCCTGCTGGATACCGGAAATCCCGCCAGCCGCGCCTCCTTCGAAGTGACCCACCGCAACTTTATCCGCCGCATCTGCGCACTGCGTGACGAAATACGTACCAACGAAAAATTGGCTGAACGCATCCGTTACAAATATTCCATCAAAAACGTAACTGGGCTCAATCTGCTGCCTTTTGTCCGTTTTGATGACCCGTTCGAAATCATCGCCCACCTCATGGTAGGTTCCGAAGGTACATTGGCATTCCTTTCGGAAGTGACGATGAAGACCGAATATGACTATCCCTACAAGGCCAGTGCTATGCTCTACTTCAAGACCATAAAAGAAGCGAGCCGCGCTGTGGTAGCCATGAAGAAGCTGGTCGGCAAAACCGGTGAATGGACAGTAAAAGGGGCTGAAATGCTGGACTGCAAGAGCCTTTCTTCCGTCAACGACCCCATATTCCTGAAATACAAAGGTGAAGTTGCCTCCTCCACCCTCCCCGACGTAGAGCCGGGCGACGAAACCGGGCTAACCGCAGTGCTAACTGAAACCAAAGCCCGTACCCCCGAAGAACTCCAACAAAACATATCCACCATCGAAACATGCCTGCAAGCCTTCACAACTTATATTCCGGTACGCTTCACTGACCGTCCGGAGGAATATTCCAAATTCTGGGCCATCCGTTCCGGCATCTTCCCCTCTGTAGGAGGTACCCGCCAGCCGGGAACCACTTGCCTCATCGAAGACATCGCCTTCCACATTGAAGATCTTCCGGAGGCAACGGCAGAACTGCAACAGCTCATAGCCCGCCACGGATATAATGACGCCTGCATCTACGGCCATGCTCTCGAAGGAAACTATCACTTCATCATCAACCAGTCTTTCAGTACCCAAGCGGAAGTGAAACGCTACGAAAACTTGATGAATGACATCAAGACCTTGGTAGTAGATAAATATGACGGTTCCCTGAAAGCCGAGCATGGTACGGGCCGGAATATGGCTCCCTTTGTCCGCCATGAATGGGGAGATGACGCCTACAAAGCCATGAAAGCCGTCAAAGAGCTGTTTGACCCACAAGGATTGCTAAACCCCGGTGTCATATTCAATGATGACCCGCAATGCCATATCAAGAACTTCAAGCCGCTGCCTTTATTAATGGAAAATGGAAAAGGAACAATTGACAATGACGCTGTACCCCATTCTCAATTATCAACTGTCTATTCTCAATTAAACAAGTGTATCGAGTGCGGTTTCTGCGAAGTCAACTGTCTCTCCTGCGGCTTTACCCTTTCCTCGCGCCAGCGCATCGTGTTGCAGCGCGAAATATCCCGGTTGAAACAAAGCGGTGAGGACCCGACACGCCTTGCACTGCTCGAAAAGCAATACCGCTATCCCGGCAACCAGACTTGTGCCGGAGACGGTCTCTGCTCCATGTCGTGTCCGATGGGTATCAATACGGGTGACCTCACCCATGTAATCCGCCAGGAAGCATTGCCCAAAGGCAGTCTGGGATACAAAGCTGGAGACTTTGTCGCCAATCATTTTGCCGGTGTCAAGAGTACACTGCGTCCCATATTGTCCTTGGCCAATTTCAGCCACTCCCTATTAGGTACAAAGGCCATGGGCAATATTACCAAAGGCCTACATAATGCATTAGGCATACCTCTATGGACGCCGGCTATGCCAAAACCTCTCCGTCCTTATAATAAAGCAAAAGTAACTACTCCCCCTCCCTACGGAAAAGGGGGCAAGGAAAGAGAGGCCGTAGTTTATTTCCCCAGCTGCATCAACCAGACTATGGGTCTGGCCAAGAAGTCTCCCGTAGAGCAGCCATTGGTAAACAAAATGGTGTCTTTGTTACAAAAAGCCGATTACGAAATCATCTTCCCGAAAGATATGGACAAGCTTTGCTGTGGTACCATTTGGGAAAGCAAAGGGATGCTGGACATTGCCGACCGCAAGACAGCCGAACTGGAGGCCGCACTTTGGGAAGCCAGCGAACAAGGCAAATATCCTGTTCTCTGTGACCAAAGCCCTTGTTTGCACCGCATGCGCGAGTGCATCAAGAAGATGAAACTATATGAACCTGCGGAATTCATCTATACATTCTTACGTGACAAGCTGATTTTCACACCCATCAACCGCCCCGTAGCAGTCCACATCACCTGCTCCATGCGGAAAATGGGACTGGCAGATACCATTATAGCCCTTGCACGTCTCTGCTCCAGTAAAGTCATCGTACCGGAAGAAGTAGGTTGCTGCGGTTTTGCCGGAGACCGGGGATTCACCTATCCTGAGCTGAACTCGTACGCCCTACGCAAACTCCGTCCGCAAATAGAAGCATCCGGGGTGAGTATAGGCTACTCCAACAGCCGCACTTGTGAAATCGGATTGACAACAAACTCAGGTATCCCCTACGTATCCATCGCTTATCTGGTAGACGAATGTACAAAGGCGGCTGATAATTAGGATTGATAACTTAACACACAAATATTACAATGAACAGTACAAAAGTAAGCAAACGCATCCTTGCACTCGACATTCTTCGTGGTGTCACCATCGCAGGTATGATTATGGTAAACAACCCCGGTTCGTGGGGACATATCTATGCCCCCTTGCGACATGCAGAGTGGAACGGCCTGACTCCCACCGACCTCGTCTTTCCTTTCTTCATGTTTATCATGGGAATTTCTACGTACATTTCCCTGAAGAAATACAACTTCGAGTTCAGCCACACCACCGGCATGAAGATACTGAAACGTACCATCGTCATTTTCCTCATAGGCATGGCCATCGGCTGGTTCTCGCGTTTCTGTTATTACTGGGCTTCCGCTCCGGACGACCTCAGTTTCGGAGAGAAACTATGGGCTTCCGTCTGGACATTCGACCGTATCCGTATTCTGGGTGTCATGCAACGGCTGGCCCTTTGCTACGGTGCAGCCTCCATCATTGCACTAACCATGAAGCATAAACATATACCTTATCTGATCGCCAGCCTATTGATAGGTTACTTCATACTGTTGATGTGTGGTAACGGTTTTGCCTATAATGAAACAAACATTCTTTCCGTGGTAGACCGTGCTATCCTAACCCCTGCACACATGTACAAGGATAACGGCATAGATCCCGAAGGTTTGTTAAGTACTATCCCTGCCATTGCACACGTGTTGCTGGGATTCTGTGTAGGACGGCTGATGCTGGACGGCAACAAGTCGGAAGACCGTGCCTCATTTCTCAATTCGCAGCTTATCACACTGTTTCTGGTAGGTGTTATCCTTACTTTCTCCGGTTTCCTGCTAAGCTACGGTTGCCCCATCAACAAGAAAATATGGTCTCCTACCTACGTACTCGTCACTTGCGGACTGGCATCCAGTTTTCTGGCATTGCTTATCTGGATTATTGATGTGAAAGGCTATAAGAAGTGGAGCATGTTTTTCGAGGCATTCGGTGTGAATCCGCTGTTCATGTATGTATTGGGCGGCGTACTTAGCATACTTTTCGGTAGCATCAGTTTCCCGTGGGGAGACGGCAGCATCAGTATACACGGATTCTTATATAATATAGTCCTCATGCCCGTTTTCGGTGAAACCGCCGGTTCCCTTGCCTTTGCCCTGCTGTTTATCGCCATTAACTGGTGTATCGGCTACCAGTTGTACAAACGAAAAATATATATCAAGATATGAGAATAAAGATGAAGGATTAGGGATTAATGTTTAATGATATCACCTTTATTATATGCAATACCCTAATCCTTAATCCATCATCCCTAATCCTTAATCCTTAAAAACTATTTTATATGATTTTAATAGCAGACAGTGGCTCTACAAAAACCGATTGGTGTGTTGTAGAGAATGGAGTACTTATCCAACAGATATTCACGAAGGGTACAAACCCTTTCTTTCAGTCGGAAGAGGAAATCAGTAATGAAATAGCAACAGCTCTATTACCTCAGCTGAAAACAAGTGAACTGGATGCCGTATACTTTTATGGTGCAGGATGCGGATTTCCCGACAAGATAAGTATGGTACACCGTGCCATTACCAAACACCTCAATGTGAAAAATGAAGTGGAAGTCAATACCGATATGCTGGCTGCCGCACGTGGCCTCTGCGGACATGACTCAGGCATTGCCTGCATCATGGGAACCGGTTCCAACTCATGTTATTATGACGGGAAAAGCATTGTCACCAATGTATCTCCTCTCGGATTCATCTTGGGAGACGAAGGCAGCGGAGCCTGCTTAGGCAAACTACTAGTAGGCGATATCTTGAAAAATCAGATGACACCTGAACTTAAAGAAAAATTCCTCAAACAGTTCGACCTGACACCTGCTGATATCATCGACCGTGTCTACCGTAAACCTTTCCCCAACCGTTTCCTGGCAAGTTTGTCACCGTTTCTTGCACAGAATCTGGGTGAACCTTGTGTACGCGCTCTGGTACTGAACAGCTTTAAGGCATTCCTTAAACGCAACGTCATGCAATATGAAGACTATCAGCATCAAAAAGTACATTTCATCGGTTCAGTAGCCTTCTATTACAAGGAAGTTCTGGCAGAAGCTGCCAAAGAAATGGGTATCCAACTGGGTGCAATCATCAAGAGCCCCATGGAAGGACTCATCAAATATCACAACTGAAAGTGACAAATCGTAAATAGTAAATCGTCAAATAGTAAATAGCCTTATGTTCGTAAAAATCTCAGAGCAACCATCGCTCTACAATGACTTGGAAAAGAAATCAGTCCGTGAAATTCTGGAAGACATCAATACCGAAGACCAGAAAGTGGCGCTTGCCGTACAGAGGGCAATCCCTCAAATAGAAAAGTTGGTAACCCAGATTGTGCCCCGCATGAAACAAGGCGGACGCATCTTCTACATGGGTGCGGGTACCAGTGGACGTCTGGGCGTACTCGACGCTTCGGAAATTCCACCGACTTTCGGTATGCCCCCCACGCTGGTTATCGGCTTGATTGCCGGTGGTGACACTGCATTGAGAAATCCGGTAGAGAATGCCGAAGATGACATTCACCGCGGTTGGGAAGAACTGACGGAACGCAATATTACAGATAAGGATACGGTCATCGGTATTGCTGCATCCGGTACCACCCCCTACGTGATTAGTGCCATGCACGAGGCACGCGAACACGGCATACTGACCGGCTGTATCACCAGCAACCCGGACTCTCCAATGGCAGCAGAGGCAGATGTAGCCATCGAAATGATTGTAGGGCCTGAATATGTGACGGGAAGCTCACGCATGAAATCGGGAACAGGACAGAAAATGATACTGAATATGATTACTACTTCCGTCATGATACAGTTGGGACGCGTGAAAGGCAACAAAATGGTGAATATGCAGCTCAGTAACAAAAAGCTTGTGGACCGTGGTACCCGTATGATTGTAGAGGAACTTGGACTGGACTATGGCAAAGCCAAGGCACTGCTGTTGATGCACGGCTCGGTGAAGAAGGCAGTGGATGCGTACAGAGCCCCTCGTGCCACTAAAGAGGAAGAAGAATAGTTTCAAGAACAATTAACCCGATTAATTATCCCCTTCCCCTTTCAAGAGTGTGTCAAAACCCCTTTCATAGGGGGGCGGGGCAAATCTTTTTATTATGAAAGCAATCTGTTTTTTTCTTTTTTCTCTTTGTCTGCAAGTTGCCACTGCGCAGCCTTTGCAGCGTGTAGCTCCTGAACAGGTGGGAATGGACTCCCGCAAACTGATGTATGCCGATGAAGCGATTGAAACGGCTATCGCCAACAAGGATATTCCCGGTGCCGTACTTGCCGTAGTGCGCAATGGGAAAATGGCATACTTGAAAGCCTATGGTAGCAAGCGCATCTACCCCAGTGTAGAGCCAATGACTACCAATACCATCTTTGATATGGCATCATGCAGCAAATCCATGTCGACTGCCGTATGTACAATGATACTGGCAGAACGCGGCAAGCTCCGTATGCTGGACCCCGTCAGCCTTTACATACCCCATTTCAAAAACTGGGAAAGCGAAGACGGCAAAGAGAAGAAGGTAATCCGCATTGCCGACTTGATGACACATACTTCCGGACTGCCCCCATACGCACCAGTAGGCGAACTTGAAAAGCAATACGGTTCCCCCAATCCGGATGGTCTTATGGAATACATCGCTACTTGCAAACGTGACTTCAAGCCACAGACAGATTTCCAATACAGTTGCCTCAACTTCATCACCCTGCAGCATATCATCGAGACAATAAGCGGCCAAAGTCTGCGTGATTTTGCCCGTGAAAACATATTTGATGTACTCGGCATGGAGCATACCGACTATCTGCCCTGCCAACGTGACAAGAATGGCAAATGGATAAATACAACAGATGCAAACTGGGCAGGTATCACCGAAGGAAACTGGCACAATGCCATCGCGCCAACCGAAAAACAACCTGACGGGCAAGTCCTCTGCGGACAAGTACACGACCCGCTGGCCCGTATCATGAACGGAGGCATCAGCGGCAACGCCGGAGTATTCTCCTGTGCCGAAGATATTGCCGTGCTCTGCGCAGCCCTGCAGAACGGAGGCGAATGGAACGGCCGCCGTATCCTGAGCCCGCTGGGTGTAAAAACCATGCGTACCGTGCCACGCGCCACAGCCAGTCTGGGACGTACTCTCGGCTGGGACTGCTTTACAGCATACGCCTCTAACAACGGGGACTTGTTCGGCCCGAACACCTATAGCCATACCGGATATACAGGTACTTCCATCGTTATCGATCCAGACAATGACACTTCTGTCATACTGCTTATCAATGCCGTGCATCCGGAAGACGGGCATAGCGTGGTTCGTCTGCGTTCATTGGTTGCCAACGCTGTAGCCGCTTCCATCTGTCCCGTTCCGCACATCTATACAGACCATTACTACAAACGCTTCCTACAGTTTATGGATGAGCCTGCCATTACAAGCAAAGACATCGTCATGCTTGGCAACAGCCTGACTGAAGGCGGTGGTGACTGGTCGGCACGCCTCGGCAAGAAGAACGTACGCAACCGTGGCATTATCGGTGACGAAGTGATGGGTATCTACGACCGTCTGCACCAGATACTCCCCGGACATCCCGCCAAGCTGTTCCTACTTATCGGAGTCAACGATATTTCCCACAATTTGACGTCGGACAGCATTGTAAGTATGATTCGTACAACCGTGGAACGTATTCAGAAAGAATCTCCCGATACGAAACTATACTTGCAAAGCCTGCTTCCTTTCAATGAAAGTTTCGGCCGGTACAAAAGCCTGACTGGGAAAACCGATATAATCCCCGAAGTCAACCTTCGTTTGGAAGCACTTGCCAAAGAAAAAAACATCGCTTATATCAACCTCTTCCCCTTGTTTACAGAGAAGGGAACGAATGTACTGCGCAGCGAACTAACCAACGACGGGTTGCATTTGAATGAGGATGGATACAAGATTTGGGTAAAGGCCATCAAGAAGAAAATATAGACTCCTCTATTATAAATAATAAAAAAGTGGTGAAGAAAAATCTTCACCACTTTTTTATTATTTATACCGGTTATTCTACGATGCGCTCCAGCAACAAATCGAACGTCAATGCGGTATATCCAGGGATTGTTCCATCACTATTACCACTGGATCCATAGGCGCTCTGCCAAGGTATATAAAGCATCCAACGCTCGCCTACCCGCATTAACTGCAAGGCTGCTGTCCATCCGGGAATTACATTTGCAACACCAAAAGTGGTTGGGGAATCAAAAGCTGTCGGTGCTTTCAACGAATTCAATGGAATATTAGTATCCAAAGCACTATACCCATCAAAATTTCCGTCAATTTGATCACCGACAATTAAAGTTCCGTAATAAAAAGCACTGACAGTAGAATGGTATCCCATATATAACGGACGTTCCCCTGTTTCATTCTTCACAAGCTTCTCGCAATATACATACTGGGCACCTTCGGTAGTGCTGGCAGTCGTCTGTATGGCATACAGTTTCCCGAGTTCCATAGCATCAGCCTGCTCTGCTGTGGCAACATAGTTCTCGCCAGTCAGCCTTTTTATCGAGTCAGCAAATGCCTCATTGCGTTCTCTCCAGTTATCATACTTCCCAGCCTCCTCCACTTCTTCACAAGAAATAAAAGCACCCACCAGCAACAGCAGGAAAGGCAAAAACAAAAGGGACTTTTTCATTTACTATTTTACTATTTTACTATTTACTATTTCAGTTTGTTCACGCATCAGTCTATTCCGTAACCGGTTTATTGCAACGTTTTCAGCAGTGATGTAATGCTTACACGGTCTGCAATGATATTGTTCAGTTCGGAGATAGCCACACGTTCTTGCTTCATGGTGTCACGGTTACGCAAGGTCACGCAATTGTCCTCCAATGTCTGGTGGTCTACAGTTACACAGTACGGAGTACCGATGGCATCCTGACGGCGGTAACGCTTGCCGATGGAGTCTTTCTCGTCATACTGGCAATGGAAGTGGAACTTCAAGTTGTCAATGATTTCGCGTGCCTTTTCGGGCAGTCCGTCTTTCTTTACCAACGGCATCACAGCCAGCTTCACCGGAGCCAGGGCAGCGGGAAGTTTCAATACTACGCGCGTTTCACCGTTCTCCAGCTTCTCTTCACAGTAGGAAGCAGACATGATGCTGAGGAACATACGGTCTACGCCTATCGAGGTTTCGATGACATACGGAGTATAGCTTTCGTTGGTTTCAGGGTCGAAATACTTGATGTTCTTACCGGAGAATTTCTCATGCTGGGACAAGTCAAAATTAGTACGGCTGTGAACACCTTCCACTTCCTTGAAACCGAAAGGCATCAGGAACTCGATGTCTGTAGCAGCATTGGCGTAGTGTGCCAGTTTGTCGTGGTCGTGGAAACGGTAATGGTCGTCGCCGAAGCCCAGCGCCTTGTGCCATTTCAGACGAGTAGCCTTCCAGGTCTTGAACCAGTCAAGCTCCGTACCCGGCTTCACGAAGAACTGCATTTCCATCTGCTCGAACTCGCGCATGCGGAAGATGAACTGGCGGGCTACGATTTCGTTACGGAAAGCCTTACCAATCTGGGCGATACCGAAAGGAATCTTCATGCGACCGGTTTTCTGTACATTCAGGTAATTTACAAAGATACCTTGTGCCGTTTCCGGACGAAGGTATATCTTCATGGCACCATCGGCGGTAGAACCCATTTCTGTTGAGAACATCAGATTGAACTGACGCACCTCTGTCCAGTTCTTTGTGCCACTGATAGGGCAAACGATTTCTTCGTCAAGGATAATCTGACGGAGTTCGTCCAGATTATTATCGTTCAAAGCCTTGGAAAAGCGTTCATGCAAGGCATCACGCTTGGCCTGGTGTTCCAGCACACGACCGTTGGTACTGCGGAACTGAGCCTCATCGAAAGCCTCACCAAAACGCTTGGCTGCTTTAGCCACTTCTTTGTTTATCTTATCATCATACTTGGCAAGCTGGTCCTCTATCAACACGTCGGCACGATAACGTTTCTTGGAATCGCGGTTGTCAATCAAAGGATCATTGAAAGCATCTACGTGTCCACTGGCTTTCCAGATAGTGGGGTGCATAAAGATAGCTGAGTCGATACCGACAATATTTTCGTGCAGCAGTACCATACTCTGCCACCAGTATTGCTTGATGTTATTTTTTAGTTCCACACCCATCTGACCATAGTCATACACAGCTCCCAGTCCATCATAAATCTCGCTGGAAGGGAACACAAAACCATATTCCTTACAGTGTGATACGAGTTTCTTAAAAACGTCTTCTTGTGCCATTTTCTGTTGTATCTAAATTAATTTGAATCTTATTTTCAGCTAAAAAGCGCCACAAAGATAGGGATTTATATCGTAAGTAGGACACGGAGGGTATTAATTTATCTTATTACCAAATAAAAGAAGAAGCTACCTCATAACTCCGAGGCAGCTTCTTTCCCAATTTTACCCAATTACAATTAATTTACCTAAGCACTACAAATCAACCTAATCACAACCAAGAATAATATTATACTCACCTTCAGCGTTTTATCGTATTAACAGTCTCTTGTGGTTTAAATATGTCATTTGTTTTTTCCACAACTGATACCACATCAACATCAAGTACAGCCTTAATATCCTTGGAAGAGGTTCCAATCAAAAACTTATAATTTCCAGCATCCACTACCCATGAAGAAGAAGCTTCATCATAAGAAGCCAAATCCGTAGTGTTCAGTTTCAAAGTGGCAGTAACAGTCTCACCTGGCCTCAATTCCTTAGTTTTGGTAAAAGCTTTAAGTTCTTTTTCCGGTTTGTTCATCTGAAACCTATTGGGAGCGGAGACATAAAGCTGAACAACCTCTTTCCCTGCAAACTTACCAACATTCTTCACATCAATAGAAACAGAATATATACCATTATCAACTTTGACAGACGGATTGACATACTCGAATGTTGTATACGAAAGACCATAGCCGAAGGGATAAGACACTTGCTTTCCGAAACTATCGAAATAGCGATAACCGACAAAAATATCTTCTTCATAATCCGTATAGTCTACATTCTTCACTGAAGAGCTTTTGTCCTCCTTATTCCTCACATCTGTATTAGCCCTAGCATCCATAGGAAAATTGGTCGAAGAAGCAACGTCCATCAACTTGTTCGGGAAAGTCATTGTCAACTTACCCGATGGAGATACCTTACCGCTCAACACATCCGTCACACTATTTCCACCCTCCTGTCCTGCCTGCCAAGCCAGCAAAATAGCATCCGGTAGTTTTTTCCAAGAAGCTGTTTCGATTACACCTCCGATATTCAATACCACCACCACTTTCTTCCCAGCAGCATGGAAAGCTTGGCTGACGGACTTCAGCAGTTGCAATTCTTCCTCACTCAGTTCAAAATCACTGACATTACGGTCTACAAATTCACCGGAAGTACGTCCCAGCGTAACCAATGCAACATCCGCTTTAGCAACTTGTTCTGACAACACCTTTGTAGTAGGGATAAGTTCTGTCGGGCGAGGTACCGGCATAAATCTGGAGAAAGGCTGAGACGAGTCAGGAGTATTTTTCTTATTCTCGGCCTCAATATACTGTTCATAATCGGCCTTCAATGCTTCATCTATCTGGTATCCAGCATTCTTCAAACCATCCAATAATGAGACTGTATAGGCACGATTCACATTACCTGAGCCGGTACCTCCTGCTATGAAATCATAGGAAGTACACCCGAAAAGAGCTATATTTCTGACCTTCCTTTCAAATGGCAAGATCTCGTTATTATTCTTCAACAAAACCATTCCTTCAGTCGCTGACTGGCGGGTAACTGCTGCGTGCGCCTTCAAATCAGGTTTATTGGAATATTTGTATTCTTTAAAATGAGGAGTTTGGAGAATAAGTTCAAGAACACGCTTCACATTACGATTCAGTATGGATTCATCCAATTTTCCGGATTTCACCCCTTCGATAATCATATCATACTGGTTAGCCCTTCCCGGTTGGAGCATATCATTACCTGCTATCATCTGAGCCACGGCATCCTTCCCTCCAAACCAGTCAGTTACCACCATACCCTCGAAATTCCACTCATCACGCAATAAAGTGGACAGCAAGTCTGTATTCTCAGAAGCATAGGTGCCATTAATATGATTGTAAGAGGACATTACTGTCCATGGTGCCGATTCCTTCACTGCAATTTCGAACCCCTTCAAATAGATTTCCCGTAAGGCACGAGGAGTGATACGAGCATCATTAGCATTCCGATTGGTTTCCTGGTTGTTAACAGCAAAATGTTTGATGGAAGTTCCCACTCCGTTGCTCTGTATCCCTCTAACATATGCAGCAGCTATCTTGCCAGACACCAACGGGTCTTCGGAATAATATTCAAAATTACGCCCGCACAAAGGATTCCGATGGATATTCAAAGCAGGAGCCAGTAAAACATCCGCACCATATTCCAACACTTCATTACCAATTGATTTTCCAACTTCCTCCACCAAATCCTGATTCCAAGTAGAAGCAAGTAACGTACCGATAGGAAAATGTGTACAATAATAAGTAGCAGAATCCCCTTCGCGGATAGGATCTATACGTAAACCTGCAGGTCCATCAGCCAACACAATGGCAGGAATTCCCAAGCGGGGTATCGGATAAGTAGTACCTGCTGCACCCATTACAGACCTATTAATGCAACATATTTACGTTTATTTAAATAAGATATTGCTATCTTTGAGAATTCAATTTCAGATTATATAGTATGTCTTTTACAAACTATTTACACAAATTAGCGTTCCCCCTCATTCTTCTGTTACTGGCTTATCTACCGTTAGCAGGACAAACTCCGTATGTATTTCGCCATTTGAAAGTAGAAAACGGGCTTTCAAACAATAACGTAAAAACCATATTGAAAGACAGTGAAGGCTTTTTATGGATAGGAACCGCCAATGGATTGAACCGATACGACGGATATAGCTTTAAAGTGTATCAGCCCAAAGAAAAAGACATCCATTCTTTATTGTCTAACGACATCTGGAACTTACAGGAAGACGGTTGGGGCAATTTGTGGATTGGAAGCGAGGCAAGATATTGTATATACGACCGGGACAAAGACAACTTCATTACCGATATTCCCTCATACCTCCTTAAAATAGGCATCCAGATAAATGGTACCTACAAAGTACATGTTGACAAAAAACACAATTTATGGGTACTGCAAGGCCAAAATGCTTTTTACTTCAATTTTTCTCATAAAGTCCTTCAAACATTCAAAATAGAAAACTTTCCAGAAGAAACTCCGGAACTGAGTATCAGTGATGATGGTGAAAACCTGTATCTTCTTTGGAATTCAACCTTATTGAAAGTAGGAAACAACGCAAAAAAATATAAACGGGTAGATAGTATCAGCTTACCCTCCAACTCTATTATCGAAAAGCATATATACATTGATTATCATGGAGGCATCTGGCTGTATTCATATACCGATGAACAAATATTCTATAAGAAAAACATAAAATCGGAATGGAACCAAATCAATCTCCATTCTAAAATAGAGACAAAAAGTAATGCAGTAAGGAGCATACTGGATGACTCAAACGGACATGTCTGGATAGGAACGGACCATAAAGGAGTATTCATTTACGACTACGTAAATGACAACCTTGTCAACCTTCTGAACAACCCTATGTCTTCCACATCCCTTGCTTCCAACAGAATAAATGCAATCTACCGTGATGATTCAGGTGTCATTTGGTTAGGAAATTTCAAAAAAGGAGTTTCTTATTATCACGAAAGCTTCTATGAATTTATTGATACCCAGCATAAAGAATGCGGTGACATAGCCTCCATTTTAGAGGATAAGGCCGGAAACATTTGGCTAGGAACAGATGGAAACGGACTTTATGTGAAAGAAAAACAAAAAGGATTTGCCATTCGCAAACTATCCATCCCCGACATAGCCATCATCAGTCTTCTCGAAGACAATAAAGGACGTATTTGGGCAGGAAGCTATCAAGACGGATTGTTCTGCTATGAGAACAACAGTATTCGCCATTTTACTCCAGAGAACAGCCAACTGCCATACAGTGGCGTATGGAGCATGAAGGAAGACCGATATGGAAACTTATGGATAGGCTACGTACTGGGAACTTTGACTTGTTTTAATCCGGACGCGAATACTGCGACAAGTTATCTACTGCCTGACGGGAATAACATCAATGTACTCAATATCTATTATGACTATGGAGACAAAATGTATATCGGGACTACATACGGACTCTGTGTAATGGACATCGTGACGAGAAAGCCCGAAATGATTTATGCCAATCGAAAAGAGACACAGCCATTCAAGCAATTCTTCATCTCCTCCGTATTCAAGGACGACAGAGATATATTGTGGTTAGCCCATAAACAAGGATTGACCGCCTGGGACTTAAAAAATGATTCACTGTACTGGTTCAACGTAACCAACGGATTGTGCGACAATCTCATTAATAGTATAACTCAAGACAATCACGGTAACATGTGGCTTGCAACAAGTAACGGATTGTCTATACTGGAAGTAACGCCGGACACCCAGAAAGGATTAGACTTTTCTTTCAAGAATCTTTCTACCAGAGACGGACTGTCAGAAAATCATTTCAACTCCCATTCCTCTTGTAAATTGTCCAGCGGAGATTTGCTGCTGGGAGGCACCAGTGGCTATACATCCATAAATCCGAACAAACTGACCGAAAAGAGCCGACCGCTGGCAAAGGTGTATTTTACGAATCTGACCATTGGCAATCAACATATAGAAGTAGACTCAATATATGAAGGACGCAAACTATTAACAACTGTACTTGGCAGAACCCCATCATTGGCTGTCAAATATGACGATTATTTAATCTCCATCGAATTTGCTGCAGGCGATCTGTTGAATGCTGATAAAATAAGATATGCCTATAAACTGGAAGGATTAAATACCCAATGGTACTATACAAACGAAAACAAGGTGGCTTTCACCACCCTTCCTCCTGGTAATTACAAACTATTAATCAAAGCCTGTAACAGTGACGGTATATGGAATGACGAAGCTAGCGAGTTGAATATAACCGTTTCATCTCCAATATATTTATGTAATGTTGCCATCATCTTGTACATATTGTTTGCCATTGGCATAATATCCTATGTAATATACCGATTAAAAAAGCATCATTACATAAGACTGGAACAACAACGAGCAAAACTGGAGCAAGAACAAAAGTTGCTTCTGAATGAGATGAAGCTAAAGTTCTTTACAAATATAAGCCATGATTTACGTACACCACTGACACTTATCATCAGCCCGTTACAAATGTTATTATCAGAACCCCTGGATAACGGAATACGCAAAAAGCTAAATACAATCAATAAAAATGCACAACAATTACTTACATCGATAAACTCTCTGCTTGATTTCCGGAAACTGGATGTAGGAGCCGAGACAGCTCATTACAAATCGGGAGATATTGTCAACTTTATCCGCGAGATTTGCAGTACTTTTCAAGAGTATGCTCTTGACCATACCATCAGCTTCTGTTTCATGTGCGAAGTAGAAAACCTGAACATGTCCTTCGATCCGGTTAAAATAAAAAAAGTAATGAACAACTTGTTGTCCAATGCCTTCAAATACACTCCTGATAAAGGAGAAATCAATGTACATCTTTATCGCGAAGATGACAATGTATGCATCTGTGTGGCAGACAACGGACAAGGTATCATAGACAAAGACAAGAAACATATCTTCGAACGTTTTTATCAGGTGCAACAAACTTCGGAAAAAACCGGCAGTGGAATCGGCCTGCATATTGCAAACGAATATGTACATCTACACAAAGGAACAATCTCCGTCACGGACAATTTTCCTAAAGGTTCCGTATTTACCGTTAAATTGCCTATCGTCACATATGCCAGTGAAAAGGAGGAATTACTTCCGGAACTGCTAAACAATGACAAAGCTCCGAATGAACTTCCCGTTCCAAATGCGGAAGAATTGCGGTATACCATCTTGTTGGTGGACGACAACAAGGATTTCTGTAGTTTCATGTCTGAATACCTGTCCGATGAATACGCCATACAGGTTGCCTACAATGGAGCAGAGGCATTGAAGATATTAGAAAAAAACAGCGTCAATATTGTAATAAGCGACATCATGATGCCAGTGATGAATGGAACAGAGCTATGTCGGCAAATCAAAACAAACATGCAATGGTCCCACATTCCCGTTATATTGCTTACAGCCCGTATGGCAGAAGAATACAAAAGTGAAGGATTTGAGCAAGGAGCCGATGACTATATCGTAAAGCCTTTTGACTTCAAATTACTAAAGCTGCGCATCAGGAAATTTATTGAATGGACAGAAAAAAGCCATCGTAAATTCAGTCAGAAAATAGAAGTGACACCTAATGAAATAACAATCACTCCACTAGACGAACAATTTATTGAAAAAGCTATCAAAATAGTAGAAGAGCGCATGAGTGATTCCGACTTCTCTGTGGAAATGTTAGGAGCAGAATTGGGGTTGAGTCGTAGCCATCTCTACAAAAAGCTGATGTGTATCACCGGTAAAGGTCCGGCAGAATTCATCCGGATTATCCGTTTGAAGCGCAGTAAGCAACTTCTAAAAGAAAGCCAGAAACAAATTGCAGAAATTGCCTATGAGGTAGGATTCAGTTCTCCAAAAAGGTTCACTGTAAACTTCAAGAATGAATTTGGAATATCACCATCTGATTACATCCGCAGTCTAAAATGATAACTTGAAACATAAAGGTATGTTATTTGAGACATGATAGACCTATGCTATTATGATAACTTTCCATATTTGCAGTAGCTTTTGATAACAGTTATTTTTAAATCTTAAATTAAAGTATTATGAAGTTACACGCAAATGTATGCTCTCAATGGGAATGGACAAAATTGAGACAATTGCTTGTTATCGTGTTACTAGGTTTGGGTATTGTTTCCACGTATGGACAAACCAAAACAGTATCCGGTATCGTTAAATCAGAATCGGGCGGTGAGCCACTTGTAGGAGCCACCGTCAAAGTGAAAGAAACCAATACGGGCGGCATTACCGACATCGACGGCCGTTACACCATCCAGGCAAATCTGGGACAAACATTGATAGTCTCTTACATCGGCTACCGCACCAAAGAGGTGAAAGTAGAGCGCACCACCCGCATCGACATACTGCTGCAAGAAGACAATGAGATGCTGGACGAAGTAGTAGTAGTGGGATACGGTACGATGAAACGCAGTGACCTGACCGGTTCCGTAGTCAGCGTGACGGGTGACGAACTGAAAAAGTCCGTAGTCACCTCGCTCGACCAAGCTTTGCAAGGACGTGCCGCCGGTGTGCAGGTGACCCAGAATTCCGGAACTCCGGGTGGCGGTATCTCGGTCAGCATCCGTGGTATCAACTCCTTGAACGGCAACGAACCGCTCTACGTTATCGACGGTGTAGCCATCTCAGGCAACAACACCAGCAACAACAGCGTGCTCAGTTCCATCAACCCTGCAGACATCGTTTCCATGGAAGTATTGAAAGATGCATCGGCCACAGCCATCTATGGTAGCCGCGCCTCCAACGGTGTAGTACTCATCACCACCCGTCAGGGCGAAGAGGGCAAAACAAAGGTCTCCTACGAAGGTTACTATGCCTTGCAACAGCTTCCCAAGAAACTGGAAACACTGACACTCCCCGAATATGCCGTTTACCAGAACCTCCGCGCCGCCACCATCGGCTTCGGCGCACGCGAAGAGTTCAAAGACCCCTCACTCCTCAGCCGCGGTACCGACTGGCAGAATGAAATCTTCCGCACTGCCCCGATGCACAACCATCAGATAAACATCTCCGGAGGCTCGAAGAGCATGAAATACTCGCTATCAGGCGGCTACATGAAGCAAGACGGTATTGTATTCGGTTCGGACTTCGAGCGTTTCTCTTTCCGTGTCAACATGGACAACGACATCAACAAGTGGCTCACCACTGGCTTGCGTGCCTCCGTAGCCCGTACACAGCAGACCAACAACGTGGACGGTTCGGGTGCCATCTACAATGCCCTGAACCAGCTCCCCGAAGTGCCTGCCCGCAACCCAGACGGCAGTTTCGGTATGCAGACGGAGAACATGTATGGAACTTACTTCTCCAACCCCCTCTCCGACCTTATCCAAAACGAAAACTATAGTCGCAGCACACAAGTCTATGTCAACGCCTTTGCCGACATCAAGCTGTGGAAAGGACTCGTATTCCGTACGGAATATGCCGCCAACTTCAATTACAGCAACGACTATAAGTTTACCCCCTCCTACGACTACGAGCACTTCAAGCAGCAGTCGTCAGCAAGCCGTGGAGCCGGCAACGGAAGCAACTGGACATTGAAAACTTACTTTACTTATAATAATACCTTCGGCAAACACGGCCTCTCTGCCATGCTGGGACACGAAGCGCAAGAAAATAAGTACGAGTCGCTGAGCGGCAGTCGTACCAACTTCCTCTTCAACTCCGTACACGAACTGGATGCGGGCGATGCCACAACAGCAAAAGCCAACAGTTCCCGTGGTTCATCCGCCATCGAATCATACTTCGGCCGTCTGAACTACAACTACAACGACCGCTACTTGCTGACCGCTACGCTCCGTGCCGACGGTTCGTCTTCGTTTGCCAAAGAAAGTCGTTGGGGTTGGTTCCCTTCGGTAGCATTGGCTTGGAAAGTCAATAACGAAGCTTTCCTCAAAGATGTGGAAGCCATCAACTCACTGAAACTCCGCTTGGGTTGGGGTGTGGTAGGCAACCAATGGGCAGGTTCCTATGCCTATGGCGTCACCATGGCTTCGGCAGCCTCCATCTGGGGCACTGGTTTCTATGCAGGCAACTATCCTAATCGTGAACTGAAGTGGGAAGAAACAAACTCCTTCAATGTAGGACTCGACCTCGCCCTCTTCAACAACCGCATAGAGTTCATTGCCGATGCTTATTACAAGAAAACGGACAATCTGCTGATGCAAGCTTCTCTTCCTACCTACGTAAGCGGTCTGATTCGTGCACCATGGGTCAATGCCGGTGCTATGACCAATAAAGGTGTGGAATTTACCCTAAACACGCACAACATCCAGACACGTGATTTCACCTGGACCTCAGGACTCACCTTCTCCATCAACCGCAACGAAGTGACGAAACTCTACTCCGAATCATCCGCTATTTCGGGAATCAACGGTTCGGAAACACTGACCTACACCATGGTGGGCGAACCGGTCGGGCAGTTCTACGGCTATAAAGTAATCGGTATGTTCAAGGAAGAAGGAGATTTCTACAAGAAAGGTGCCGACGGCAACTTCCTGCTCGACGAAACGGGCAACCGCATCCAAGTAGCCATCCCGAAGGACCAGACCATCGGCAAATCGGGCATCTGGGTAGGTGACTACATCTATGAAGACCGCGACAACAACGGTGTAATTGATGAGAAAGACCGCACATTCCTCGGCAATCCGGCACCCAAATTCACGTTCGGCTTCAACAACTACCTTTCTTATAAGGGATTTGACCTCAACATCTTCCTGAACGGCTCGGTGGGCAACAAGGCCATCAACCTGATTCGCCGCACCTTCACCGACCCCATGCGTAACAGTAACCTGCTGAAAGAAGCTACCGACATTGCCCTAATCGCCATGTACGACCCCGAAGTCGGCGACGAGGTACTTTCCAATGTTTACGTGGCCAACGCCGATGCAGCCAAAGTACAACGCATCACTACCAGTAGCGCCAACGACAACAACCGTATCTCCGACCGCTTTGTGGAAGACGCTTCCTATCTCCGCATAAAGAACATCTCGCTGGGATACACCTTCCCACAGAAATGGTTGCGCCATTTGCAGATAGACCATCTGCGCCTCTACGTCAACATCCAGAACCTCTGTACCATCACAGGCTACAAAGGCTACGATCCCGAAATAGGCGCCTTGAACTACAATGTATTGCTACGTGGTGTGGACGATGCGCGCTATCCTTCGCAACGTATCTATACATTTGGTCTTAACTTCAATTTCTAATGGGCCTAACAAATCATTTATCATTTAAAATCTCAATATAGTTATGAAACACAGATTTTTAACCCTTATATCATCGCTCCTTCTGCTCACAGCATGTAGCGACTCATTTCTGGAACGTGCTCCCGAAGGAAACTATGTAGATGTGACATACTACACTTCCGACAATGCACTCGAACAAGCCACTGCACCACTTTACAACCGTGCATGGTTCGACCTCAACTCCCGCGCTATCGTACCGCTGGGCAGTAACCGTGCCAACGACAACTTCAGTCGCTGGGGAGCTCCCGAGTTCACCAACTTCAAGGTAACAGCCTTAAGTGAAAACCTTGCCAACGCATGGACAGGTTTCTACTCGGTCATTACAATGGCCAATGCCGTTATCAGTGATGTGCAGACCAAATGTAGCAACAGCGTAAGCGAACGTGCCAAGCGTACAGCCATTGCCGAAGCCCGCCTGATGCGTGCTTGTGCCTACTTCTACATGGTCCGCCTCTGGGGACCGGTTATCATCATCGAAGACAACGACAAAGTGGTTGCCAATCCCATGCAACCACTCCACCGCGAAGAAGATGTACTGGAACTCGTTATTCGTGACCTCACTTATGCAACCGAAAATCTTCCTGAAGTGGCAACCGCCAAAGGACGTGCCAGCGCATGGGGGGCAAAAGGCATGCTTGCCAAAGTCTACCTCGCCCGCTCAGGCTGGAAAGGAGGCGCACGCGACAACGCTGACCTGGAGAAAGCCAAGGAACTGGCCGCCGACGTGATAAACAATAGCGGCATCAGCCTTTACGAAAACTATGAAGACCTCTTCAAGTATAAGCACAACAACAATCCTGAATCGCTCATTGCCATGCAGTGGGTGCCACTGGGTGATTGGGGCGTATGCAACACTCTACTTGCCGACCTCGCCGGCAACAGCGAGATGACCGGCGGTGTAAACGTATGGAGCAGCTATCAGGCAAGTATCGATATGCTCCAGCAATATGAGTTGGGCGACACTATCCGCCGCAATGCCACCTTCTGCACACCGGGTACATACTATTCATACATCTGCATTGCCGACGGAGGCTATACATACGATGGCAACACCTCTTGCATTAAAAAAGGTGTACCGGGCGGTCCGGACGACGACAACGACGGTTATGTCCAGTCCATGAACTCTCCTCTCAACACCTACATCCTACGCCTTGCCGATGTTTACCTGACCTATGCCGAAGCTTGTCTGGGCAACAGCGAAGAACTGACTGGAGGCCCCGGCCTGGAAGCATTGAACCAGGTACGCGACCGTGCACGTATCCCTCGCAAGGAACGCGTAACCTTCGAAGACATCATTCGCGAACGCCGCGTAGAGTTCTCGATGGAGTATTGTAACTGGTATGACATGGTATCGTGGTATCACTGGAAACCCGACTACATGCTGAATTACTTCCAGAACCAACACCGCGGCTATACAGTAGACCTCATCGTGAAGGACGAAGACGGTTACCTTCACTTCGGCAAGAAAGAAGGCGACACTTTCCTCGAAGGCATAGAAAATTGGCAGGAACCGGGCGAGAATATCGAAATCCACCACGGCAACATCCTGATGCCTTATCCGGAAAGCGATGTCATCCAGAATCCGCTACTGAACGAAGAACCGGTAGCATACGAATTCAGTGAATAAACCAAGTTATACATTCATTATCTCAAATAACGACTTTAATATGAAATATATACATTTTCCTTTTGTGTTGCTCACCATCCTATTGGCATGCAATCTTTTCACTGCCTGCAACGATGATGAGGGCGGTGGTGTTCCCGTAATCCACCACATCCGTCTTATCGATCCCGAGAAAGCTGACAGTACGTTTACCGATGTAAATCCGGGCACCATGATTGTAGTCATCGGAGAGAATCTGAACGATGTGAAGAAAGTATTTATCAACGAACAAGAAATTTCGTTCAACAGCAACTACGGAACTTCCACTAACCTGATACTTACCATTCCCAGCGAATTGCAACTGACAGGTGCCAATCCGGAACTGAAAGGCGAACTGCGTATCGAGACCTCGCACGGCATTGCCACGTACTCCATGCATGTGCTCTCGCCCGCACCCTACATCACCCGTGTAGCCACAACCTTCCCCGTGGAGGCGGGTACGCCTCTGCGCATCGTGGGCGGTAACTTCTACGAAATTCAGCGTGTCTATTTCACCACTGCCGTGGACGACATCACCGATGCACCTGTTTCAGTAGAAGTGACTGACTACACAGTTAATAGAGACTTCACCGAGATTTCATTCAATGCTCCCGCAGGCCTGATTGATGAAGGCAGCCTGGTAGTGGAGTGCTATACCGCATCCGCATTCACTCCCTTCCGTCGCACAGCCCTCCCGCCGAGTATCAGCAAGGTAAGCTCCATGATGCCTATCACGGGTACTACAGTTACCGTACTGGGACAGAATTTCATGGATATCGCCTCCATCACAATGGGTAACCGCTCGGTAGACCTCTCTACTGTAACCGTAAGCGAAGCCAATGATATGCTTACCTTCACCATGCCGCGTGCACCTCAAGGCACTTGCTCACTCGCCATCACCACCATGGGCGGCACTGCCGAAGTTCCGGGCTTTTATCCTTTGGAGAATGTTGTATTGAACTATGACAACATCGGTTGGTTCTCCTGGGGCGGACAAGCTGCACCCATCACAGCCGACGGCACGGCAGCTCCTTTCTTCTCGGATGGTAAATGCTACAGCATATCAGGCGAACTTTCAGCATGGAACTACTGGTGGGGCCAATTGCAGAACGGTGCCGTATGGGGCATCGACGCAGCCTTCCTGCCTACTAATACACCGACTTCCGAACTGGCTTTGCAATTCGAATGTTTCGTAGCAGTAGAATATGGTGAAGGTCCTGTCTTCCGCATCTACCTAAAAGGGAATGAGGCTCACAACTACACGAACTATCGTCCGGTGAGTGATTTCACCGGGAAAACCGAAGTAGGTCAATGGATGCAGTGCAGCATTCCACTTTCCGAACTGGTAGACGAAGCCACTTGGAGCGAGTTCCAAAAACGTGACGGTGACGAGTTGGCACTCCAGATGACAAACCCTAGCGAAAATGGTCCGTACAACATCGAAATGTATTTTGATAATTTCCGAGTTGTCAAGATACAATAATTCAATAATTTGAATTAAAATCGGGCACGGGATTACACAAAGTGACACCTTCTTTTAAACTCTTAGACGCTGATTCAATTGAATCAGCGTCTAAAAATAAATACACCGAAATTATTAAAACGAAAATTCACCGATACCATGACACAAATCTTCAAGAAAACCTTATTAACCAGTCTGGTTCTATTTCTGATGACAGCTTGCTCTGACGATAAAAAAGAACTGAAAATCATCGTAGAACCTACCTCCTTCCATTTTGAACAAACGGGAGGTAGCAGGAAATTCGGTATCACACCCAATAAACCAGCCACTTTCCAAAGTTCGGAAGCATGGTGCAAAGTAACCTCGGAAAGCAGCACTCCCGTACAAGCAATCTATAACATAACCGTAGAACCCAACACCACGCCCGACGTGCGCAACGCCACCATCACCGTCAGCGTAAAGGAGCACGTACAAGAAATCAACGTGGAGCAGGCAGCCTATATCCAAAGCGATGAACCGGAAAAATACACTGTACGCGAGAACCTCACGACTCACCAACTGATTAACGAAATGGGACTGGGCATCAACCTGGGCAACACGCTGGATGCTGTAGGCGACTGGATAGACCCAAGCAGCATTCTCAATTACGAACAAGCATGGGGAAGTCCCGTTATCACACAAGAAATCATTGAAGGATATGCCAAAGCGGGCTACTCATCCCTGCGTATACCGGTCAGCTGGGGCAATCTGCTGTCCGACGACTTCAAGGTGCATCCCGACCTGATGGACCGCGTAGAGAAAATCCTGAACTGGACCCTCGACTGTGGTATGGTGGCTATCATCAATATCCACCACGAAAACGAATGGATTAAACAAGTACCCACCGACAGCAAAGCAAAAGAAAAATTCACTTCCATCTGGAAACAGATATGCGAACGCTTCGAGAAGTACGGCGACCATTTATTGTTCGAGCCAATGAATGAAATCGGGTACGATGAAATTTGGACCCCGTGGAGCGGTAGTGAAGCCGACAAGGCAAAGGCACTGGGATACGTGAACGACCTCAACCAGCTCTTTGTCGACATAGTAAGAAACAGCGGCGGTAACAACGCCAAACGTCATCTGTTGGTGGAAATCTACAACACCAACTTGGAGTATGCCTACGATCCCTTGTTCAAGATGCCGAACGATCCCGCCAATCGACTTGCTCTTACTGTGCATTACTATACTCCCGCAGACTTTGCCATACTGGGTGGAGGTGAGGTTGTCGACTGGGGTGTAGGCCGAGAAAGCTGGGGAACGGAAGCTGACTTCAAGGAACTGAACGACAATATGGACCTACTAAAGAAGAATTGCGTAGACAAAGGAATCCCCGTCATCGTAGGCGAATATTGCGCCGAGTCCAAAAACAGAACAAAGGAAGTGATAAGGCTCTTCTGTGTTTCTGTAACCGAGGCCATCTACTCGCGCGGTATGTGCCCGATGCTCTGGGACACTCCGGGGGGACAATACAACCGACAGACTTGCCAGTTTGACGATCCTCTCTTCTTAGAAGAGATGATGGCTATTCCTGCTAAATATCAACGGAATTAAGTAAAGATTGATAATCAATAATAAAATAAAAAATGAAAAGAATCAGCAGTTGTTTCGCTAGCCTATTGCTTTCTTGTGCGTTGACTGCACAAGCACAGCAATATCAACTGAATTCACCGGACGGGAAACTAATTGTCAACATCGAAGCCGGAAAAAGCCTCAACTGGGCGATTGCCCACGACTGTACTACCGTTCTCTTGCCTTCGGATATTGCTATGCAATGCACGGAAGCTGAGGGAAAGCCCATTGCTTTCACCTTCGGCAAAGATGTGAAGGTGACCAAAGCTACCCGCACTTCCGTCGACACTTCCTTCCCCACTCCTTTCTACAAAAAGGCGAGTGTGAAGGACACTTATAACCAACTCACTCTGAAATGCCGTAACGGCTATAGCATACAGTTCCGCGCCTACGACGACGGAGCCGCCTATCGTTTTGTTTCCGAACTGCGCAAACCTTTCTGCGTGAAGGACGAGATTGCCGAGTTCAACTTCGACCGCGATTACCACGCTTTCGTGCCCTATATTAACGACAATCGCGCCGGCGAGCGTTACTGCTACTCCTTCGAGTCCTACTACGATGAGGCCCCCCTCTCTCGCATGTACAAAGACTCGCTTGCCATTACTCCGCTGATGGTAGAACTGGAGAACGGAAAGAAAGCCGTCATTATGGAAGCCGGATTGTCCAACTATCCCGGCATGTTCCTCACTGCCAACCCACAGATGCCCCACGGAGTGAAGGCAGAATTCGCCCCCTATCCACTGGAAACAGTCATCGGAGGCTATGACCGCTTGAACCTCGTCCCTACCAAACGTGCCGACGTTATCAGCAAGCCCAACAATGCCCCCTACTTCTGCCCCAACGGGCGTCCCACAGGGAAACAGACCTATCCTTGGCGTGCCGTGCTTGTTGTTACCCACGACACACAACTCGCCAACAACGACATGATGCAACGCCTCGCACCCGAATGCCGCATCGCTGACACATCCTGGATTAAACCCGGAAAAGTGGCATGGGACTGGTGGAATACTTGTAACCTGACCGGCGTGGACTTCAAGGCAGGCATGAATACGCCCACCTATAAGAAATACATCGACTTTGCCGCCGAAAACCAGCTGGAGTATATCATCATCGACGAAGGTTGGAGCGGAAAGGAATCATTAATGGAAGACATCAGTCCCGAAATCAATCTCGAAGAACTGGTGGCATACGGCAACCAAAAGGGCATAGGCATCATCCTCTGGGCAAGCTGGCGCAATCTTACGGGAGGAGGCGACATCTCCCCTGCCGTGGAACAAGTTATCAGCCACTACGCACAAATGGGAATCAAAGGTTTCAAAATTGACTTCTTCGACCGCGACGACCAACTCGCCATCTCTTCTACCGAACAACTCGCAGCATGTGCCGCCAAGCATCACATGTTGCTTGACCTACACGGACTGAAACCCTTCGGCATCCAGCGCGCCTATCCCAACATCCTCAACTTTGAAGGGGTGAAAGGACTGGAAAACAGCAAGTGGGAGCCCATCGTGAACGGTGCACCCTTGCATGACTTCCCGCGCTACGACGTTACCGCCCCCTATCTGCGCCAACTCGCCGGTCCGATGGACTATACGCCGGGAGCTATGGTAAATGCTACCCGTTCCCTGTTCCGCTCCGTCAACGACCACCCCATGAGTCAAGGTACACGTGTACACCAGATGGCTATGTACACCGTCTTCGAAGCACCCTTGCAGATGCTTGCCGACAGTCCCAGCAAATACATGAAGGAACAGGAATGCACCGACTTCATCGCCAAGGTTCCCACTACCTTTGACGAAACCATTGCTCTTGATGGTAAAATAGCCGAATACATCACGATAGCACGCCGCAAAGGAAACACTTGGTTTGTAGGCAGCATGACCAACTGGACTCCGCGTAGCTGCACCATCGACCTCTCCTTCCTCAGCGAAGGCAACTACGAAGCCGAAATCTTTGCCGACGGCATCAATGCCGACCGTGAAGCTACCGACTATAAAAAAGAAGTACGCATCGTCACTGCCAAAGACAAACTCAATGTACAACTGGCACCCGGCGGTGGATGGACAGCACGAATTACAAAAAAATGAATCTGAGAAAACTGTTTCTGCCATTGTGTTCAGTAGCCTTGTGCCTGCAATCCTATGCACAAGACAAATCCTTCCTTAAGGATATGCTCTGGTATATAGACAACCCTTCTGTATTTGAAAAAGGACAAGAGGAAGGACACGCTTGGCATATGCCCGAAAAGAGCATGCTACTGAATGGGACATGGAAGTTTTTCTGGTGCGATACACCGGAAGGGATACCTGCACACTTTTTTAACCCCGAATTCCCGGATAAGCAATGGGGCGACATCAAAGTTCCCTCAAACTGGGAAATGCAAGGTTATGGTGACAAGCTGTTCAGAAATGTATCTGCTCCCTTCGGGGTGAATCCACCACATGCTCCCAAAGAGTATAACCCTACCGGACTATACCGGCGAACATTCAAGGTACCTGCAAGTTGGGCAGCAAAAGACCAGATATTTTTAAGGTTCGAGAAAGTGGCATCCGCTTCTTTTGTATGGGTCAACGGTCATGAAGTGGGCTACAATGAAGGAGCACAAGAACCTGCCGAATACAACATCACTCCTTATTTGAAACCGGGCGAAAACACGCTGGCTGTCTGTGTACTAAAGTATTCGGACGGCTATTACCTGGAAGGACAAGATTATTGGCGACTGGCCGGAATCTTTGACGACGTATGGTTGTACGCCACACCTGCTGTCAGGATATTCGACTGGCAAGTAATCACAGAGTTTGATAATACGTATACCGATTCGCAGTTAAGTATTCAGGTAAAAATCAAGGACTACCAAAAGAAGCCAAATGAGAATTATGGATTGAAAGCTTACTTAAAGGATAAAAACGGCAAGATTATCTGTAACTTTTCCGCAGCTCCATTTGAAATGGACGCTGCGGAAAAGACAATACAGTTGCATACCTTGGTACAAGAACCCCGGAAATGGACAGCCGAGACACCCGAGCTTTATACGCTCGGTCTGGAATTATCCAATCCGGCCGGTCTGCAGAAAGACAAGATAGAAACGGTCATCGGATTCAAAAAGACGGAAATCAAAGACGGTGTTTTTTATCTTAACGGTATCCCACTGAAAGTCAATGCACAAAATTCGCACATGCAGCATCCCGAAGAGGGACATGTCATGGACGAAGCCACCATACGCAAGGATTTTGAATTGTTGAAACAGTTTAATTTCAATGCCGTACGTACCTCTCACTATCCTCCGGTGAATAAGTATTTGGAACTGGCCAATGAATACGGGCTTTATATCATAGACGAGGTGGGCGATGAAGCCCATGCCTCGGAATGGATTTCAAGTCTCCCGGAATACGAAGAGATGTATCGCGAGCGATGCCGCAGAATGGTGTTACGGGACAGAAACCATCCCTGCGTCTTGTTCTGGAGCGCAGGAAACGAAAGCGGTGAAGGTATCAACATTACCCACACCATTGAAGAAGGGAAATCGCTGGACCCCACCCGCTTCTGGATGTATGGCGGAAATGCATTCTCCCATCCGGCAGAAGATATTATCGGACCCCGTTACCCTACTCCTATGGAACTGGAAATGCAGGTAGGCATAGGAGAGGATTCCCGACCATCGTTTATGGATGAATACTTATCGGTTGCAGGCAATGCCGGCGGTGCCCTGGACGATTATTGGGAAGCCATCTACCGACATCCCCGCCTGATAGGAGGGGCCATCTGGGATTTTGTAAGTCCGGGACTGACCGAACGGATAAGGCAAGTGGACGACCTTTCGCCCTTCCATACTCCCGCCCATCTGATGGGAAATGCCCGCTTGGTGAAGGAAGGAAAGAACACGGTGCTGGACTTGAACGGTCACGACCAATGGGTAGAGGTCTATCGTGCAGACAATGTGGAGTTGAACAGTAATGAACTGACACTCACTTGCAGAATCTACCCCCGGAAACTGGTAAGCAGTTGCGGCTCATTCATCACAAAAGGCAATTATCAGTTCGGGCTGCAACAACGCGGTAAAGACAAACTGGAATTTTATATCTATACTGATAAAAAGCATTCCGTATGCGCCTCCTTGCCTACTGACTGGGAATACAACTGGCATCAAGTGACGTGCGTCTACGACGGACAGAAAATGTCCATCTATATAGACGGAGCAGAAAAGGCCTCCACACAAGCATCGGGCAATATCCGGAACTTCCCCTACCCCGTCAACATCGGTCGGAATGCAGAAACACACGGCCAAGAGACTTCGGTCTACATCTGCGATGCTCAAATGGACGAAGTCGGCATTTTCGCCAAGGCACTGACTTCCTCTTTTCACCCGGAAGAAGCCGCTCTGTGGCTAGATTTTGAGCAAGAGACGGAAAATGGTACATTCTACAGTTACGGCATCGGTGCACGTACGTACGGCAGCATCTGGCCCGACCGTAGCGTACAGCCCGAAATGTGGCAAATGAAGAAAACCGGACAACCTCTTTCTTTTTCCATGTCGGATGTGACAGAGGGAGTCGTTGAGTTATGGAATCGCAATCATTATACAAATGCTTCCCGATATGCCATACGATGGGAATTGAAAGAAGATGACAAGGTTATTCAATCGGGCGACTTGGCACTCTCAACAGCGCCGCTTAGCCAAGAGCTGGTGCACATACCTTATAAGAAGCCAGCCCTGATTCCCGGCAAAGAATACCGCCTGATGCTTCATGCCGTCCTGAAAAAAGATGAATTGTGGGCAAAAGCCGGACATGAGGTGGCATGGGAAGAACTTGAACTGCCTTGGAGCCTGTCATGCTCTTCGGAAGAAAAGGCTCAAGGCGTACCTTCCTATTCACTTTCGGAGAAAGAATTGGTTGTCTCCGGAGATGGCTTCAAATATGTATTCAACCGTACCGACGGACAACTGACGTCGATGGTTGTTCAAGATATGGAACTGCTGGAATCACCGCTCCGGCTGAATCTTTGGCGTGCCCCGCTGGCCAATGAGCTGGACAACTGGAATGCCTCCAGCGCCCGCTCCTCCAACTGGAAAGAAGGTTACGGATACACGGTAGCCACAGAAATGTATTCTGCAGGGATTGACCGCCTGACACATCAGCCCCTCTCTTTTTCGGTGTCCGAAACCACCGAAGGCGTACATATACACATCATTGATGCGGAATTGATGGGCAAAGGAGAAAAAGAGAAAAAAGACCTCTACATCGAAGGAGTACAGAACAACGGCATCATCAACCACTATGAGTATATTATCAATAGTGAAGGGACGATAGAGATACGCCATGTATTGAAGCCTGAAGGGAAAATGCCGCTTTGGTTTCCTCGCATAGGACTTACGCTGACCGTAAGCGATGCGCTCGACCAAGTGAAATGGTACGGCCGAGGACCGCAAGAGAACTATCCGGACCGGAAAACCGGCTATCCGACGGGGATATATGCCTCTACCGTACAAGCTATGTACGAGCCCTATCTAATGCCACAAGATTACGGATTGCGGACAGATGTACGCTGGCTGCAACTGACCACGGACAAAGGCATCGGCCTTCAATTCAAGATGAACGAATGGTTCAACTTCAACATTTATCCGTACAGCACAGACAATCTGACGAAAGCGATGTATACCTACCAATTGCAGAAGCAGAAAGGCATGACCCTGAATCTCGATTATGCCACTACCGGGGTCGGCTGTACGGCCCGCGGTGTATTCGGTGCTTACAAGGCAATGCCGCAGGAATATCGGAGAACCATCAGCATAAGACCTATGATGAAATAAAAATATTGTATCGGACTGGTAAGATTATGAAAAACAAAAATTACTTTATTCTATTAGTGTTGTTTTTAAGCGCTTTACAAATAAAAGCGCAGTATTCATTCGACAACGTGCTTTATGGTGCAGCCTACTATCATGAATATATGCCCTATGAGCGACTGGATGAAGATATCCGGCTGATGAAAAGAGCCGGCCTGACAGTAGTGCGCGTTGGAGAATCTGCCTGGGGAGTATTTGAGCCGCAAGAAGGAAATTTTGAATTTGAATGGATGGACCACATTCTGGACAAGATGCATGCAGCAGGAATCAAAGTCATCTTGGGAACTCCCACCTATTCCATTCCTGCATGGCTGGCATACAAACACCCGGAAGTGCTGGCAGAACACACCAAAGGAAACAAAGCCTATTATGGAATCAGACAGAACATGGATTTTACAAACCCGACCTACCAATTCTATTGCGAACGGATTATCCGCAAGATGCTGGAAAGATATGCACAGCATCCGGCAGTCATCGGGTATCAAGTGGACAACGAAACAGAAGCGCGCGGAGTAAACAACAGAGACTATTTCTTCGGATTCAGGAACTACATCAAACAGAAATTCAACAATGACCTGAACCTGCTTGCCAAGGAATGGGGGCTGAACTACTGGGGAATGAACATCAATACCTGGGAAGAATTCTATCGGCGCGATGGAGTGACAAGCCCCTCGTACAAGAATGAATGGGAACGCTATAACCGGAAAGAAGTGGCCGATTTCCTGAATTGGCAGTGCGACCTTGTAAATGAATACAAGCGTAAAGACCAATTTGTCACCCACTGCTTTATGCCCGACTTCCATAATATAGACCAAGTGGAAAGTTTCAGGCAGATGCAATATCCTGCCATCAATGTCTATCACGATGTACAGGATAAACAAGACGGCCAGCGCATCGCTTATGCCGGTGACTTCGTGCGCACCGTGGCCGACAACAATTACATCGTCATGGAAACCAACGCACAAGGCATTGGCTGGGATGCCCGCACCCAGTTTCCTCCCTACGACAACCAGTTGCGGCAGAATGTGTACGCACATTATGCTTCCGGAGCCAATATGGTGGAATACTGGCACTGGTCTACCCTGCACTACGGGCAGGAGACATACTGGCGAGGCGTGCTGGGCCATGACCTCCAGCCCAACCGCATATACAAGGAATTCACCACCACCGCCAAAGAGTTGGAAAGAATAGGCAGCCACATCGCGAACCTGAAAAAGAAAAACCGGGCGGCTATCCTCTACAGTCATGATTCTTATCATGCTCTCGGCTTCATGCCCTACACTTACAAGAGCAATTATCCCATTGATATGGTGCATAAAGCCCTCTATTTCCAAAACATAGAAACGGACATCATCCCTTGTGACAAGACAACCGATTTCAGCGGATATGACATGCTTGTCATTCCCCCTTTGTATGTGGCTACCGACCAATTGCTATTAGCCATTGATGAATTCGTACAGTCCGGCGGACACGTGGTAATGATGCACAAAAGCAGTTACTGCAATGAGCACTCCGCAGTTCGGGCCACCTTGGCTCCCGGGCCGCTACGCAAAGCCTGCGGCTTCCATTACCAGGAATTCTCCACTATCGGTGACTTATCATTAAAGGATAACCCCTTTCAATTAGAGGGAAAGAACCAGATAAGCGACTGGTATGAATTCCTGATTCCCGAGACAGCCACCCCGTTGGCTTATGCAGAGCATCCGTTCTTCGGCAAATGGCCCGTTGTCACCGAAAACAAGTATGGCAAAGGCAAACTGACCTACATAGGAGCCTACCCTTCGCAGGAATTGCTGAATGCCATCGTGCGAAAGGCAGCCATCCATGCCGGTATCATCTCTTCAGAGAGCGACGTGTTCCCCATCATACAGCGTTCGGGAATAAACAAAGCCGGAAAAGCCATCCGTTACTTCTTCAATTACAGCAGCGAGAGCAAAGAAATCACTCATAACTATCCGACGTCCAAAGAGCTGATTTCCGGCAAGACTGTAAAAGAAGGAGACCATGTAACATTGCCCCCCTGGGGAGTTCTCATCATGGAAGTTTATTGACCATCAGAAAAAATGAGAAAAAATGAGAAAAAAGATATTTGCCTTTCTATTGCTAAGTGCCCTATATGCCGGCGCCCAAGAAGTTCCGGACTGGGAGAATCCTATTGTAGTCGGCATCAACAAAGAGCCGTATCATGCCACACTGACATTGCCTTCGCAAAAAGCCGATTGCAAAGAAATCAGATCCCTGAACGGCAAGTGGCGATTCCAATGGTCTGCCGACCCGGGAAAGCGCCCGGCCGACTTCTACAAGAATGATTTCAATACCGACACATGGGATACCATCACAGTACCGGGAGCATGGCAATTGCAAGGTTATGGGAAACCTATCTATTCCAACGTAAACTATCCCTTCCAGAAGGATGCACCCAAAGTGACAAGCGAGCCTCCCGCCGAATATTACAGCTACGGGCACAGAAATCCCACAGGCTCTTATGTCACCACGTTCGAAGTGACGCCCGATATGAAAGACAAGTGCCTATACCTTCACTTTGAAGGAGTAAAATCGGCCATGTATGTCTGGGTAAACGGAGAGCGGGTAGGCTACAGCCAGAATTCGATGTCGCCTGCCGAGTTTGACATAACCGAATTTGTGAAGAACGGAACCAATCGTCTGGCAGTGGAAGTGTATCGGTGGTCGGACGGCAGTTATCTGGAAGACCAGGACATGTGGCGGCTTAGTGGAATACTCAGGCCGGTAGAGCTATGGGTACGTCCCCGGACAAATATCCGGGACTATAGGTTCAGCAGCGACTTGTCGGACGACATGCGTTCAGCTACATTCGGAACCGAAATTTGGATAAGAAACCAGACCGACCGCAAAGTAAAAGACCTGACCGTAGAAATAAACCTGGTGGGGAAAGACAACAGAGGAAATAAACTCGACAAAAAAATGGTGGCTCCCGTAGGTACTATTCAGGCCTTTTCTGAAACGAGCGTCACGCTGTCCGAAATGCTCCGGGAGCCTCAACTATGGTCTGCCGAGAAACCGCATCTATATGACATCCACATCAAGCTTCGCAGAAAGAATGAACTTTTGGAATCGTTCGAATACCATTGGGGCATACGGAAAATAGAAATCGCGGGAGACGTCTTCAAAGTCAACGGGAAAGCCGTCAAGCTGAAAGGAGTGAACCGTCACGACTTTCATCCCCGTATGGGATTCTTTGTCGACAGCCGGACGATGGAGAGAGATATCCGGTTGATTAAACAAGCCAACATCAACATGATACGCACGTCCCACTACCCACATCTGCCATTGCTGTACGAGCTATGTGACAAGTATGGAATCTACGTAATGGACGAAGCGAACCACGAAAGTCATGCCTACGGTTTGGGGAACAAAGTATTAGGAGACAACCCTCAATGGACACTGGCCCATGTGGACCGGGCAGTAGCCGTGGTGGAAAGGGACAAGAACCATCCGTGCATCCTATTCTGGTCATTGGGCAACGAGGGTGGAAGCGGTGCCAATTTGCGAGCTATGGCAGACACAATCCGTGCCTTAGACCCCACCAGACCGATATACGACGACACAGACCGCACCGTATCCGATGTCTATGACGAAGCCTATCTGCATCCCGACGCTTTGAAGGAACTTGGCGAGAAAATAACCGACCGCCCCGTATTCATGAGAGAGTATGCCTACGCCATGGGAAATTCCATCGGCAACCTCAAGGAGTATTGGGATGTGATTGAAAAGGACGAAAGTATTATCGGAGCTGCCATTTGGTGCTGGGTAGACCAAGGCATTCCTAAAAAGCTTAACGGTGCACCGTTAAGTTTCGGCGAGAGCCCCTCGTCACTCCCATTACTGCCCGATGAATTCTGGGCGTATGGAGGAGATTTCGGGGACTATCCCAACGACGGTCCCACCGGCATTAACGGGTTGGTATCTCCCGACCGGGTGCCTCACCCCCATTACTATGAAGTACAAAAAGTATATCAATACATCAAGTTTGAAAAGAAGGGAACACAGCAAATCAAATTGACCAACGGGTATGCGTTTTCCGATTTGGATGAATTCGATTACAGCTATGAGTGGATATGCAACGGAAAGGCTGTACGCAACGGCGACCTCCACTTGTCCGAAGGGAATCTGCTGGAGGTACTTTCAAGACCGGATAAGTGTGGGGAACTTTGCCTCAATGTATATGCCACGTTGAAGGAATCCACGACGTGGGCAGAGAAGGGCTTCAAAGTTGCCAAGGAACAACTTACGTATCATGACTATGAATTCCCACAATTGAAGGATGACGGCGGGAAGGCTACATTTAAGGAAACACCCGAAGCGGTAGAAATTATAGCCGCCGATGCCTTGTTCACCATAGAAAAGAGTACCGGTGCTTTAGTGAGTTGGCGAGTCAAGGGAGAAGAGTTGTTGCACAGTGCCTTGGAACCCTATTTTTGGAAACCGGCAAATGACATTCAGGTCCGCAACGGCTACAATGAACGTTTGAGCGCTTGGAAAAATGCAGAGCAAAAACGTATCGTAAAGGCATGCCAAGCAACCGTAAACGATGGTATGGTGATAGTGGATGCCAGTCTCTCCCTCCCCCGGATAGGAGCCGGTTACCATCTCCGCTACACTGTGGACGGCAAAGGCCGCATACAAGTAGAAGCAACCTATCAGCCTGAAAAGGAAGATATTCCGCTGATGCCCAAATTCGGTATGCGCATGAGAATGCCCTCGGCGCTGAATCGGATAGCCTGGTACGGACGCGGCAAGTTCGAGAACTATCCCGACCGCAAGAGCTCCGCTTTCCTGGGAGTCTACGAGTGTGGCATACACGAATTTATCACGAACTACATCGTACCGCAAGACAATGCCAACCGGTGCGATACACGCTGGTTCATGCTGGGAGACAGTGAGCGATGGAAAATACAAGTCAAAGGCCTGCAACCCCTATGTTTCCGTATATGGCCCTACGGGGAAGAAGACCTGGAAGGGAAAGAACATGCGCACGAACTGCCCGAACGCGACTTCATCAACCTGAATATCGACTCTAACATACACGGAGTAGGTGGAAACGACGGATGGGGCGCACAGACCATGAAGCCATACACCATTGACGGCAATCGCTCCTACCGGTATGGATTTATCATGGAGTATATGGACAAAACAGAATAATCCGTTCATCAATGCATTCAAAAAGGGAATAAACATTTTGTAAACAACAATAAAGGTATGAAAAGAAACATCTTTAAAACAATTCTCCTATCTGCCTGCATCCTGCAAGGGGGCAGTGCATTGGCACAACAAGAGAAAGCAGAACCGGGCAAGTTCTCACCCACCTGGGAGTCATTGTCCCAATACGAAGTGCCCGAATGGTTCCGCAACGCCAAATTCGGCATATGGGCACACTGGGGTCCGCAATGCCAACCCGAAGCCGGCGACTGGTACGGTCGTGGCATGTACGAAGAGGGCGGTGCTGCCTACAAGTGGCACTTGGAGCATTACGGACATCCTTCGGAATTCGGCTTCAAGGATGTAATCAACGAATGGAAAGCCGAGAAATGGAATCCGGAGAGGCTGGTAGCCCTTTTCAAGAAAACCGGTGCCCGATATTTCTTTGCCATGGGCAACCATCACGACAACATGGACTTGTGGGACAGTAAATACCAATCATGGAATTCCGTCAACATGGGCCCCAAGCGAAACGTACTGGGCGAATGGGAGAAAGCGGCCCGCAAAAACAAACTGCCCTTCGGTGTCAGCATCCACTCCTCCCACGCTTGGACATGGTATGAAACTGCACAAGGAGCCGACAAGAAAGGCCCATACGCAGGAATCTCCTACGATGCCCGCGTAGTGACTAAGGAAGACGGCAAGGGAAAATGGTGGGAAGGTTACGACCCGCAAGAGCTATACGTACAGAATCATGCCCTGAGCGGACATGCTTGGGTGGCATGGGACTGGCCCGAAGGAACCTCTGTCCCCCCGCAGAGTTACTACGACAACTTCTTCGACCGCACAGTGGACATGATAAACAAATATCATCCCGACCTGGTCTATTTCGACGACAGCGTACTCCCCTTCTGGCCCATCAACGATACGGGGCTGAAAGTCGTGTCGCACTACTATAACCAGAACATGAAGCTTCACAAGGGCAATCTCAATGCTGTAGTCTTCGGAAAGAAGCTGGAAGCCAAACATAAAGAGGCCATCGTATGGGATGTAGAGAAAGGAGTTCCCTCCGAGTGCCAAGACAAAGCATGGCAGACCTGTAGTTGCCTCGGTACTTGGCACTATAACCGCTCTGCTTACGAAGACAACTGGTATAAATCAGCCGAGACCGTCATCCACATGCTCATTGACATCGTCAGTAAAAATGGCAACCTATTACTAAGCGTACCAATGAAAGGAAACGGCACCATCGACGACAAGGAAGAAAAAATTCTGGAAGACATAGCCGCCTGGATGGAGGTGAACGGAGAAGGAATATTCGACACACGTCCCTGGTGTATTTATGGTGAAGGTCCCTCCACAGAAACAGCAATACCTTTGGACGGAGCAGGATTCAACGAAGGCAAGAACGCACCCTACACTTCTGCCGACATCCGGTTTGTGAAAAAAGGGAAATACTTGTATGCCCATATCATGAAATGGCCCTCAGACAGAAAAATACAGATAAAATCACTGGCTACCGGCAGTCCCTACTGCAAAGGAGAAATCGAAAAGGTAGAATTATTAGGAGGCGGAAAGGCAAAGTTCAGAAGAACTTCCAAAGGCTTGCTTATTGACCTTCCCAAAGACAAGACTCCCAATCCTATTTCTTTGGTACTGAAAATCACTAACCGTTAAACTGCTGATATTGTATGAAAAAGAGATTTTTTTTAAGACTATTTGTCCTGCTGATGCTGACATTTTTCATAGCAGAACAAGGCAGAGCACAAACCTACCAACGCACCTCACAAGGCATAAAAAGCACTGTGCAAGGTATAAATATAGATATTAGCTTCTTCTCTCCTGTCACAGTGAGAATCTTAAAATCGCCTGACGGCTGGAAGTATACCAAAGAAAGTTTGTCGGTCATCGGGCAACCGGAAAAAGTAAAACTATCCGTCTCTTCGAAAGGGGGCATATTGACTATCAAAAGCCATCAGCTTACAGTCCATCTCAACGAAGAGACCGGACAAATAACTTTTGCCTCTTCCGATGGAAAATCGCTGTTGCAGGAACAAAATAAAGGCGCACGTTTTGATGATTTCAACGATGCCGGCACAAAAACCTTCAGCGTTTATCAATCGTTCACCTTAGAGAAAGACGAAGCTATTTATGGATTGGGACAATTGCAAAACGGCAAAATGTCGCAACGTAACCAGACCAAACGCCTTATCCAAGACAATCTTGAGGATGTGATTCCCTTCTTCCAGTCCGTCAAAGGCTACGGTCTCTTTTGGGACAACTATTCGCCAACCATCTTCAAAGACAATCAAGAAGAGACATCCTTCCTTTCTGAAGTCGGCGACTGCATTGACTACTACTTCATGTACGGCGAAAATGCCGATGGAGTAGTTGCCCAGATGCGCTACCTCACAGGACAAGTGCCCATGTTTCCATTATGGACATATGGATTCTGGCAAAGCCGTGAACGCTACAAAAGCCAAAAAGAGATTGTTGGCGTAGTGCAAAAATACCGCGAATTAGGTGTGCCCCTCGATGGAATTATCCAGGATTGGAGATACTGGGGAAGCAACTACCTGTGGAACGCAATGGATTTTTTGAACGAAGAATTCTCCGACCCCCCAAAAATGATGGAAGACATACACGGAATGAACGCCCACATTATTATCTCCATTTGGTCAGCTTTCGGACCACATACCAAACCCTATCGCGAGTTGGATAAAGGGAACATGCTCTTCAACTTCCGCACATGGCCCGAATCCGGTTCTGAGAAGTGGCCTCCCAATATGGACTATCCATCCGGTGCCCGCGTGTACGATGCCTACCATCCGCAAGCACGCGACATCTATTGGAAGTACCTGAACGAGAACCTACGTTCTGTGGGTATAGACGGCTGGTGGATGGACTCTACCGAACCCGACCATTTTCACCCCATTCCTGAAGACTTTGACACGCCCACCTATTTGGGGTCATTCCGTAAAGTACGCAATGCCTACCCTTTAATGAGTGTAGGTGGAGTGTACGACCACCAGCGTGCCGTAACTTCGGATAAACGCGTATTTATCCTTACCCGCTCAGCCTTTGCCGGCCAGCAACGTTATGGTGCCAATACATGGACAGGAGATATCACAGCATCATGGGAAGTTTTGGAGAAGCAAATACCTGCGGGATTAAACTTCTCACTATGCGGCATTCCCCATTGGAACAGCGATATCGGCGGATTCTTCCTATGGCAATATCCCTTGATGTTAAATGACCCGGATTATCGCGAGCTCTATGCCCGTTGGATACAGTTCGGTACATTCTGTCCCATGATGCGGTCACATGGGGAAGGTGCTCCCAGAGAAATCTATCAATTCGGCAAAAAAGGCGAGCCGATATACGATGCGATTGAGAAATACATTCGGTTACGCTATAGTTTGTTACCATACATCTACACAACCGCATGGGAGGTAACCGCCAAACAGTCCAGCTTTATGCGTGCCTTGGCAATGGATTTCGCCCATGACCGCAACGTGTGGAACATCCACAATCAGTATATGTTCGGCAAATCCCTATTGGTATGCCCCGTAACCCAACCAATGTATACCAAAACAGTTTCGGACACCATCCGTGTAGAAGATTTCAGTACTGTCAAGTCCATGCGAATATATCTGCCTGAAAATGCTGAATGGTACGATTTTTGGACCGACCAAAAACAATCCGGCGGACAATACATCGTGAAAGATACCCCTATTGACATTTTGCCACTTTATGTGAAAGCAGGTTCCATTCTACCGATAGGTCCCAAAGTACAGTATAGTACCGAGAAGTCATGGGACAACTTGGAAATAAGAGTGTATCCCGGTTGTAACGGCGAGTTCACACTTTACGAAGACGAGAACGATAACTACAATTATGAAAAAGGCATGTACAGCACCATTACGATGAAATGGAATGACCGTGCTCGCATGCTCACTATCGAAAATCGTCAAGGAGAGTTTCCCGGTATGTTGAAAGAACGGAAATTCAACATAGTAACCGTAGATGGCATAAAAAAGACAGTAGCCTATAATGGAAAAAAAGTAACGGTTAAAATGCAGTGATTTCTAAAAACAACTATTGATTTACATTATGAAAATAAATATTCGTATAAAAAAATATCATCATTTTCTTGCCCTTTCAAGTTTGTTCATGCTGCTCGGCATCCTAAAATCGCAAGCAGCGATACAACTCCCTGCCATCTTTTCCAACCACATGGTGTTGCAACGTAACTCAGAACTTACTTTCTGGGGATGGGGTATTCCGGGAGAAACAATTTCCATCGCCCCCGAATGGATGAAAGGGGAAATAATCAAGACCCAAGTCAATAATACGGGGAAATGGTCGGCTCGTGTACCTTCTGACGAAGCGGGCGGACCTTATGAGATTCGTTTCAGCGGCTCGTCAGAAGTAACCTTGACCGATGTCATGCTAGGCGAAGTTTGGCTGTGCAGCGGACAATCCAATATGGAATGGAGCGCCAACCATGGCATAAAAAATGGAGACGAGGAAGTGGAAAATGCCCATTGCCCTAATCTTCGAATTTTTCACATGCCCAAGATTGCAGCTCCGTTTCCTCAAGAAAACTGTTTCTCACAATGGACACATTGTACACCTGAAACAATGCGTAACACGAGTGCCATAGCCTACTTCTTCGGTCGTAACATTCAAGAAGAACTGGACGTACCGGTAGGGATCATCGTAGCCGCATGGGGCGGAACTACTGCCGAGACATGGACTCCGCGCGAATACGTAATGAGCGACCCTATCCTGTCCGACTATCCGTATGAATCCAATCCTTGGTTTCCGGCTGAAACAGGCACGTTGTACAACAGCATGATTTATCCTGTGATGCCCTACGGCATTGCCGGATGCATCTGGTATCAGGGAGAAGCCAACCAAGGCCGTGCCAGCTCCTACGCCCGGGTGATGCAGCGGCTGATAGGCTCGTGGCGTACCGGATTTAACAAGGAATTCCCATTCTATCTGGTCCAGATAGCCCCCTTCCAATACCACTCCAAAGACAACGGACCGGCACTGCTACGCGAGCAGCAGGCCATGTTGCCCGAAATGCTGGACAAGGTCAAGATGATTACCGTGTCAGATTTGGTGGACAATGTGCAGGACATCCATCCACGTGACAAAAGAAGCGTAGGCAAACGTCTCGCCAATCTTGCACTGGACGATACATACCATATATATGCAGGCCCCTATAAAAGCCCGGTCTTTGAAAGCGCCTGCCGCAAAGGCAACCATGTGACAATCTCTTTCAAAGACATAAAGAACGGACTGACCGTACACGGGAAAAGGATAGAGGGGCTGATGATGGCCGCAGCCGGCCAGGAATGGCAAGAGGCCCGGGCCAGGATAGACGGGGGAAAGCTGATTGTCCCGGTAAAAGGAATCGAAAGCCCGGTTTCCATTCGCTACTGCTTCAGTGACGCTGCTCAAGGCAACCTTTTTTCAACGGAAGGCATCCCCTTAGCCCCCTTCCGGGCAGACAGCATTGCCTCTTCTGAAAACATTCCGGTTTCTACAGACAGCGCTTTGGCAGAATCTTTTGAATTCTCGCCCAAGTTCTCTACCGGCAATGCCAATCCCCTTCTCGACTTCCAATACATGGCCGACCCCACAGCAGTGGTGCACGACGGCCGCATTTATGTGTACGGCACTAACGACCACCAGCAATATGATGTAGTGGGCCGTAACGGGAAAAACACCTATCAGCACATCCATTCGCTGACGATGGTCTCTTCTGACGACATGGTGAACTGGACTTATCACGGAGTAATCAATGTAAAGGCTCTGGCTCCCTGGGGAATGGCTTCGTGGGCACCTTCCATCGCTTCGCGCAAGGAGGCCGACGGCAAAACACACTTCTATCTGTACTACTCCAACAGCGGTTCCGGTGTAGGTATGCTGACCGCCACTTCCCCCGTGGGGCCCTGGACAGACCCATTGGGCAAATGCGTGGTAGACGGCAATACTCCAGGACTCGGCAAGTGTAAAGCTCCCTTCGATCCGGGAGTAGTCATCGACGACAAGGGCATCGGCTGGCTCTCCTTTGGCGGGGGCGACAGCGACGACTACATTCCCGGAGACGCACGCATCGTGCGGCTGGCAAATGACATGAAGACGCTGGACAGCGAAATAGTTGAAATAAAAGCGCCATACCACTTTGAAGCAAACGAACTGAACTATCTGAACGGCACTTGGATTTACACCTACAACACCAACTGGAAGAACCGGGATGCATGGCCCCACAAGGATATAGACAAGCCGAGCCGGTGCTGCATGAGCTACATGACGAGTCGCACGCCACTTGAGACAGACAGCTGGACCTATCGGGACAACTACTTCAAAAATCCCGGCGACTATGGCATGTCCGACAGCAACAACCATACACATCTGGTAAAATTTCAAGGGAAGTACTATCTCTTCTACCACTCACTGGGCTTGCAGGACAGCCGCGACCTCAAAGTGGGCGTCCGCAGTATCTGCGTGGAAGAAATAGAGGTGGACGAAAAGGACCTCACTATCCACATGGGCACAGCCACAGCCAAGGGCGTTTCACAAATCAAGCCTCTCGACCCGTTTGCGCAGCAACAGGCCGAGACCACAGCCGCCACACGCGGCGTTGCCTTTGAACCGACCGGACAAACAGGCAACATGTCTGCCGTAGGAAACAAGAGCGGACAGGCCATCTGTGTCCGCGGTGCGGAATTCCCGCAATCACCTCAAGCCATACAGATGAAGATAAAAGGGAAAGGCTCCATCGAAATACACATGGACAGTCCAGACGGTCCGCTCCTATCCACCTTGACCTTTGATACCGATACGTGGCAAACATTGACAAAGCCGTTGGACAAACGGATAAAAGGCAAACACGACATTTACTTCGTATTCGGGAACGGAAAGTTCTTATTTGACGAATGGAAATTCACAAAATAATGAATCCGTCGGCAGAATCTGCCCAGTATCTCTTCACCCTTGTGATGATATCGCTGCACAATTCGAGCCAACACACAACAAGCCAGCAAGTTACTTTGCCAGCGTTTTGCCACCATATTGGCAAAGTTTTGCCATGCCTTTGGCAAAACCTTGCCAACTTGTCGGCAAGAAAGACAAAAGCAACATCGCTGTCCGCAAAGAGGCGGAAGCACGTCCTCAATATAATTCCGCTAACGGGAAAGAGACAGATTAGTTCCATTAACGGGCAGAAGTTTTAAAAAATGGGAAGGATTTGGCACAATAGTTCTGCGCAAATTCTCATTTATCGAACAAAAATTGTATTTTTGCCTGCGACTGAAAAATCAGTAATATCATAGAATAGACAATTCCCGAACAAATATGAGCGAAGATTTTGAAGCACCGAAAGATGATTTGGACAAGGAACTCCCGGCCGGGAGCGAAGAACACTCGGATTACAAACCTGCGGACGCAAAGGATGCCAATATAAAGCACCAACTGAGCGGCATGTACCAGAATTGGTTTCTGGACTACGCCTCATACGTTATATTGGAACGTGCCGTACCCCATATCATGGATGGTCTGAAACCCGTACAGCGGCGTATCCTCCACTCCATGCGCCGCATGGAAGACGGGCGCTACAACAAGGTGGCGAACATCGTGGGACACACCATGCAGTTCCATCCTCACGGTGATGCTTCTATCGGCGATGCTCTGGTACAACTGGGACAAAAGGACTTGCTCGTGGATTGCCAGGGAAACTGGGGTAACATTCTGACGGGTGACAGCGCCGCTGCCCCCCGTTATATCGAAGCACGTCTCTCCAAGTTCGCACTGGACGTGGTATTCAACCCCAAGACCACCGAATGGAAACTCTCTTATGACGGGCGAAACAAAGAACCGGTTACACTACCGGTAAAATTCCCACTGCTGCTTGCACAAGGTGTGGAAGGTATTGCCGTAGGCCTGTCATCCAAAATATTACCACATAACTTCAATGAGCTGTGCGATGCTTCCATCAGCTATCTGCACAACGAAGAATTCAAGCTGTACCCCGACTTCCAGACGGGAGGCAGTATCGATGTATCCAAATACAACGACGGTGAACGTGGCGGTGCGATACGCGTGCGCTCCAAAATAGAAAAGATAGACAACAAGACACTTGCCATTAAGGAAATTCCTTACGGGAAAACGGTGGCCAGTGTATGCGACTCCATCGTAAAGGCCAGCGAAAAAGGAAAAATCAAGATACGTAAGGTAGAGGACCTGACATCCGGCAGTGTGGAAATATTAGTGCATCTAGCCCCGGGTGTATCATCCGACAAGACCATCGATGCCCTCTATGCCTTCACCGACTGTGAAGTGAGCATCTCTCCCAATTGCTGTGTCATCGACGACCAAAAGCCCCACTTCCTCACCGTGAGTGATGTATTGCGCAAATCAGTCGACAACACATTGGCACTGCTACGCCAGGAACTGGAAATCCGTAAGGGAGAGATACTGGAAAGCCTGCATTTCGCTTCACTCGAAAAGATATTCATTGAAGAACGTATTTACAAGGATAAGGAGTTTGAACAAGCCAAAAACATGGATGCCGCCTGCGAACATATCGATGAGCGCCTGACTCCCTACTACCCGACTTTCATCCGCGAAGTGACCAAGGAAGACATCCTCCGGCTGATGGAGATAAAGATGGCACGTATCCTCAAGTTCAACTCCGACAAGGCAGAGGAACTGATAGCACGCATGAAGAAGGACATAGAGGAGATAGACCGCCATCTGGCAAACATCGTGGAATATACCGTCGACTGGTTCCGTATGCTGAAAGACAAGTACGGCAAAGGCTTCCCCCGCCACACGGAACTGCGTAACTTCGACACCATCGAGGCAACCAAAGTCATCGAAGCCAACGAAAAGCTGTACATCAACCGCGAAGAGGGGTTCATCGGAACTGGATTGAAGAAAGACGAATTCATAGGCAACTGCTCGCCCATAGATGACGTGATTATCTTCTTCCGCGATGGAAAATATATCATTACCCCAGTGGCCGACAAGAAGTTCGTAGGCAAGAATATACTTTATGCCAACATTTTCAAGAAGAACGACAAACGTACCATCTACAATGTCTGCTACCGTGACGGTAAGGAGGGGACAAGCTATATCAAGCGTTTTGCCGTCACTTCCGTGGTGCGTGACCGCGAATACGATGTGACGCAGGGCACCCCCGACTCCCGTATCACCTACTTCACCGCCAACCCCAACGGCGAAGCCGAAATCATCAAGGTAACCCTGAAACCCAATCCCCGCGTACGCCGCATCATCTTCGAGGAGGATTTCAGCAATATCAATATCAAGGGACGGCAGGCCATGGGAAATATACTCACGAAACTCCCCGTACACAAGATAGCCTTGAAACAGCGCGGAGGCTCCACCCTGGGCGGACGGAAAGTCTGGTTCGACCGTGACGTGCTGCGCCTCAACTACGACGGTCGCGGAGAATATCTCGGAGAATTCCAGAGCGAAGACACCATCCTTGTCGTACAGAACAGCGGAGAGTTCTATGCCACCAACTTCGACCTGAACAATCACTATGACGACGGCATACGCGTATTGGAGAAATACGATCCGAACAAAGTATGGACCGCCGTACTCTACGATGCCGACCAGCAGAACTATCCTTACATCAAGCGTTTCTGCTTCGAAGTAACCGCCCGCAAGCAAAACTATTTAGGAGAAAACAAGAACAGCAGCCTCATTCTGCTGACAGACGAGTGCTACCCACGTTTAGAAGTGGTGTTTGGCGGTCACGACAATTTCCGAGAGCCGATGGTGGTGGAAGCCGACGAATTCATCGCCGTGAAAGGCTTCAAAGCAAAAGGCAAGCGCCTAACCACCTATACTATAGAAACCATCAACGAACTGGAGCCTACCCGTCAACCGGAACCCTCGCAGGAAACCGAAGAGCAGGAAACGGATGAAGAACCGGAAATTCTGGACCCCGACCACGGTAAAAGTGAAGGGGACATACTGGACGAGCTGACAGGACAGATGAAGCTGTTTTGATGAAGAATGAGAATGAAGGATTAGGGATTGGCTGACGATTACTAATTTGTAATTGAGAATTTAATATGTACGTATACAAGATAATAATCCTATGCGGACTGCTCTTGGGAAGTGCCGGACTGAAAGCACAAGAAGCACAATGCAGCATCGACCGGGAGCTACGGGCTGACTCCACCAACCGCAACCGTATCATCACTCGTGCCACCATGTATGGTATCGGCTTCACCAACGTGTTCGACACTTATCTTTCACCTCAGGAGTACAAGGGAATCGATTTCCGTATCTCCCGCGAAAGCATGCGGATGACACGGTTGATGGGCGGCAACGTATCTCTGCAAACTTTCTTCCAGGCAGACTTGGGATACACACACAATAAAGTAGACAATAACAATACATTCTCCGGACTGGCCAACTGGAACTACGGCCTGCATTATAATTTTCCAATCACGGGCAATTTCAAACTGCTTGCCGGAGGAGTCGGCGACTTCAACGGTGGCTTTGTCTATAATCTGCGCAACGGAAACAACCCCGCCCAAGCACGTGCCTATATCAACCTTGCCGCATCGGGAATGGCTATTTGGGACTTACGCATCAAGAACCGTCCCATCACACTACGCTATCAGGTGAATCTTCCTTTGGCAGGTATCATGTTCATGCCCAACTATGGACAGTCCTACTACGAGATATTTACGTTGGGACATTGGGACGGAGTAGTGAACTTCACCTCCCTGCACAACCAGCCCTCTCTGAGACAAATGCTGACCGCCGACTTTCCGGTGGGACGTGCCCGGATGCGTTTTGCTTACATATGGGACGCACAACAGTCCAAAGTAAACGAAATAAAGACACATACTTACTCGCACGTATTCATGGTGGGGTTCGTAAAGGAACTCTATCTGTTTCCTAACAAGAGAAAGTAAAAAGTGACAAGGTGATAAATGATAAGACGATAAGGATAATGTGCATGAAAAGAATATATATCTTAATAATTTGGAGTGCCCTACTCATGTTACTGCCCCTATTGAACGGATGTATTCGTGAGGAAGAGGTTAACAATACCCCACAAGGCAATTTCGAAGCCTTGTGGAAAATAATAGACGAACAGTACTGTTTCCTGGACTACAAGCAAATAGATTGGAATGCCATTCATGACAAGTACCAACCGCTCATCACCCCGGGAATGAGCTACGACGGTCTATTTGAAATATTAGGTAACATGCTTGCCGAGTTGAAAGACGGACATGTCAACTTGTACTCTTCTTCCAACATGGCACGCTACTGGGACTGGTATCTGGATTATCCCCGTAACTTCAACGAAAGTATCATTGAAAAGTACCTGGGAAGAGACTACCGCATTGCCGGAGGCGCCAAATATACCATCTTGGAGGACAACATAGGATATATCTATTACGGTGATTTCTCCAGCGGCATCGGAAACGGCAACCTGGATGAGATTCTGTTATACCTTTCCGCTTGCAATGGCCTGATAATCGACGTGCGCAACAACGGTGGCGGCAACTTGACAAACGCCACCCGAATGGTACAACGTTTCACGAATAAAAAAGTACTGACGGGATATATTCAGCACAAAACTGGCAAAGGCCATAGCGATTTTTCAGATCCGACTCCCATTTATGTAGAACCTTCCAACAGTATCCGCTGGCAAAAAAAGGTAATTGTCCTGACAAACCGTCATTCCTATAGTGCAACCAATGATTTTGTCAATTCCATGCGCTGTTTTCCCAATGTCACCTTGGTTGGTGATAAAACCGGCGGAGGGTCGGGCCTGCCATTCTCTTCGGAACTGCCCAACGGATGGGGAGTACGCTTTTCTGCCAGCCCGCACCTCGATGCCCAAAAACAGCATATCGAGTTCGGCATCGACCCAGACAAAAAGGTGGATATGAGCAAAGAAGATGAGAACAATGACCTGGATACCATCATTGAGGAAGCAAGAAAAATGCTGAAAGTGACTTCCTAAAACGACTTTATCTAAAAAACAATTTGCCAAAACGAAAATTCTTTCTATCTTTGCCACCGCTAATCGGAATTATTCCGCGGATGTGGCGTAATTGGCAGCCGCGCCAGACTTAGGATCTGGTGCCGTGAGGCGTGTAGGTTCGAGTCCTATCATCCGCACAATCCCTATAATAATTTTCAAAAGACAAACAACTAAGAGGGGAGGATATTCATTAAGAAGCATCCTCCCTAACCGCTTCAAGTACCTTTTTTATCTCATCAAAACACAATATTTAGAATACTTATTGTATCTTTGCTTCCAAGAAACACTTCGATTAACCTAAAAAATGAAACAAAATACGATAAGACCGATGCTTTTCAAGCGTTGGGTAGTGTGCCTTTTATTGTTTATTCTCTTCATCCAGGCCAGGGCTTCTTCCTTCATGCCCGCCGTCACCAACTATCTTGCCAAAGACTATGAAGCCGGTTATCAGAACTGGGCATGTGCGCAAGGTAGCAACGGCGAAATGTTTTTCGGCAACAGCCAAGGACTCCTGGTATATGACGGTTATCGCTGGACACTACACAAAGTACCGGGAAACCATATTGTACGTTCAGTATACGTCAAGGAAGATCGCATCTATGTGGGGGCATTCGAGGAATTCGGCTATTTCAAGTATTCGGAGGCAGGCACTCTCCGGTACCATTCTTTGAGCAAATTCCTGAAGAATTTCCCCATGGAGAACAACGAGATATGGAACATTGTAGAGCTGGACGGCCGCATCTACTTCCAGTCGTTCAGCGCATGGTTCTCCTACGACGGGAAAATGGTACGCGCTTTCCGCAACAGACAACAACAGCCGCTCTACTTCTACAACCAAAACGGACATATCTACACACAAATGATTGATGAAGGCTTCTATGAATTCGACGGCAAGGAGTTCCATCACCTCTTTCCCCGCAGCAAAGTGAACGATGACAATGTAGTGGCATTACTGCCCGACGGAAACAACAGCTTCCTGATGGTCACGGAGAACAACGGACTGTTCCGCTACACGGGTGACATCACCCCCTGGAAAACAGACATTGATGCAGAGCTGAAGAAACAGCGGGTGAACCGCGCCGTCATGACCAATGACTCCATATTCATGATAGGTACAGTCCTAAACGGCATATACGCCATCGACCGCAAAGGACATTGCCTCTGGCACTTCAATCTGGATAACCGTTTGGACAACAACACAGTCCTGGGACTGTTCTGTGACAAAGACAACAACGTATGGGCAGCATTGGACGACGGCATCGCATACATCCACCACAACTCCCCCGTCATGCTACTGACCCCTGCCAACCATGAAACCAAGCTGGGTATGGTGTACGACATAGCCCACCGGGGTGACTGTTTCTATCTGGCCACCAACCAGGGCTTGTACGAATACCACCAGATTACCGGAAATATGCGTTTGCTTCCCCATAGCGAAGGACAGAACTGGTATGTAAAGGACATTGACGGGCAACTCTTTGCAGGTAACAATGCCCATACCTTATTAATAGGCGAAAAAGGGAACGTTTCCGTCATAAGCAATACCAACAGCAGTACGTGTCTGATTAAGTGCACCCTCTATGGCGAAGAGATACTGTTGGAATCATCCTACGCCAATTTGCGTATCTATAAAAAGAAGAACGGTCAATGGACCTTTTCGCATGTCGTAGACGGCTTCATTGCACCGGTCATGCACTTGGAGGTTGACCAAAGCGGTGTCATCTGGGCTTCACACATGTATCAGGGAGTCTATAAAATAGTCTTGAGCGATGACTTGTCGGCTGTAAAAAGCGTACGGCACATCTCCCATTTAGGCTCGGAATATATCATCGGCCCTATCCAAGTAATGAAAATGCGGGGACGTATCGTCTTTTCCAGTCCCAATGGCTTCTATACCTATGACGACATCACCCGGCAGATTATCCCCTTCCAAAAGCTGAATACCATTCTGCCTTACATCAGGAATGCCCATTCTGTGGTATCCGTCACGAACGACCGCTTCTGGCTGTCCGGTTCACATGAGTACGCACTGGTAGAGTACGCGGAAGGAGAGTACATCGTGAAACAACGCATTCTCATCGAACTGTTTGATTCTCCATGTATAGAGAACTACAACAATGTGTTCGTTGACAATGACGTTGTCTATTTTAATCTAAATAACGGAATCGCCAGTTACAGCAAAAACACAGACAGCCTCAGTCCAACGTTGGAGTCCGCCCTATCACTGAGCTCTGTCATTTGCTCTTCTTCAGATAAAAAGGAGAAACGCCTGCCTCTGCAGGGAAATGTCGAACTGGAAAGCAATTACCGGGATTTGCTGTTCTCGGTAAGCCTGCCGCATTACAATAAATTGTCCGTACATTTCCATTATGTCCTGCAAGGAGGACAAGGCATGGCTCTGACATCAGACCTAAAAGAGCCCGAAATCCGCTACGGTAGCCTGGATTACGGAGAATACACATTCCAAGCAGAAGCCTATAATGATTTGGGACAGAAAATCGGTGAAGTGGAATATCATTTCGCCATAGCCCGTCCTTTCTACCTCACCTATTATGCTTTTGCACTCTATCTTATAGTTCTCATTGCACTTCTCTACTTCTTCTCCAAGTGGCGCGCCAACCGTGCCATGGAAAAGAAACGGAAAGAGTACGAAGCTGAGCAGATGCAGCAGAACATCAAGATGCGTGAGCAGGAACATCTGATAACTCTACAGCAGCAACAATTGCTGGAAGCCGAGCTGTCAGCAAAGAGTAAAGACCTTGCCAGCATGGCGCTGGGTGTATTTGCCAAGAACGAAATCTTGGAGAAACTTCGTGCTGCCGTGCAAGAATTCCTGGTAAAAGGGCAATATGGACGCAAGAACCTCGAATCTCTGCTGAAGCTCATCAACGAAAACATCGAGACACAAGAGTTCTGGGACGTATTCCAGAACAATTTCGACCTAATTCATGAGAAATTCTTCCGCAACCTGCGCGAACGTTATCCCAGCCTTACCGCCACCGATCTGCGTTTTTGCGCACTGCTGCGCCTAAACCTTTCTACGAAAGACATTGCGCAAATGACCAACCTTACCATCCGGGGAGTGGAGGCAGCACGCTACCGTCTGCGCAAGAAGCTGGATATCCCCGACGGAACGGGATTAGTAGATTTTCTCATTGACTTGAAATAATACGGCTACAAACCATTCTATCATAATAAACTGATTATTAGAAATAAGATACACTAAAACGTAGTAAAACAGTACCCCTTTTTACTCTAAGCGTATTATCGTGGTAGTGATTTTTTTTGCCTTACTTGCCGTTATTACTTTCTTTGCCGGCAGAATTATTAACTCTTAAATTTAGTTATGAGAAGGCAAACATTATTTCTTCTATTCATGATTTTGTTCTCGTTGCCACTGACAGTTTTGGCACAAGGAACAAAGACAGTTAAAGGAACTGTTGTTGACCAGAACAATGAACCGATCATCGGAGCCACGGTTGTAGTAAAAGGCTCTACTATTGGAGCAGCTACCGACCTCGACGGTAACTATGTACTTAACGGTGTCCCTGAAGAGGCAACACTTGTGTTTAACTATCTAGGCATGTTGCCGCAGGAAATAAGTGCTGCGGGACAATCCGTTGTCAATGTAAGGCTGCGGGAAGATACGCAACTGCTGGATGAAGTCGTTGTCATCGGTTACGGTTCAGCCAAAGCGAAAGACTTGACAGCTCCGATTGATGTCGTTAAAGAAAAAGAATTAGTTAATGTTCCGACCTCCTCTCCAATGGCAGCATTGCAGGGAAAGGTACCAGGCGTTAACATCATCAATTCGGGAACACCGGGCGACGGCCCCAAAGTTACTATCCGCGGTATGGGTTCTTTTGGCGATACCTCTCCTCTCTATGTAGTAGATGGAATGTTCTACGATGACATCAACTTCCTGAACAACTCTGACATTCAGGACATGACCATTCTGAAAGATGCATCTGCATCAGCCATCTACGGTGTTCGTGCCGCCAACGGCGTTGTAATCATTACTACCAAACGTGGTGCACGCAATCAGGATGCCAAAGTAACCTACAATGGCTACGTAGGTATCCAGAAAGCAACCAACCTGCTGGAAATGTGTAACTCCCACGAATATGCCACCATGTTGATGGAAGCGGACGCTGCTTCTTACGGGCACATCTTCGAAAAGTCTATCGAGACCTTCGGAGGTGACCTCAATGCCCTGAAGTTCAATGCAGACACCAATTGGTATGACGAGCTATTACGTACAGCCATGATGACCAACCACAGCCTCAATGTATCCGGCGGTACGGAAAAGGCCACTTATTCTGCCGGTATGAGCTACTTGTCACAAGACGGTATCATGGATGTTGACAACTACTACCGCCGTCTCAACTTCCGCGCTGCATTGGATTTCGATGCACGCAGCTGGTTGAAGCTCGGATTCAACGGTGTATTCAGCAGCTCACAGCAGCAACTGCCCAAGAATGCAGCTTGGCAACAGGCATTCAACACTCCGTCCATCATCCCCGTGTTCGACAATACCCGCGATGACACCATCTTCCCCGACAAGTATGCGTCACCCGAACAGGTGGGTCTGGGTTCCAACTTCAAGAACCCCGTTGCCACAGCCAACTATTACGACAACCGTAATGATGTCTATCAGGTGTTGAGCAACTTCTACGCACAGCTCAACCTCCTCCCCAACAAGCTGAATGTACGTACGAGCTACAGCTACGACTATCGTGCTATCCGTGGTACAGACTTCACACCGACCTATTACATCGGCACTCACCAGCAACAGGCCACTACCAGCCTGACCAAAAAGAATACCGACTATAACAAATGGGTATGGGACAACGTGGCCACTTATACCGACAAGTGGGGGCAGCACTCCTTCACCGGCATGCTGGGTGTATCCATGCGTCAGGAACAGATGAAGTCACTGGAAGGTACAGCTACCAATGTTCCCGAAGGTGAGGATGTCTGGAAATATATATCCTTGGGTAACAAGGAAGGCGCTACCGTAAAAGATGACGGCTGGAAATACCGCGGTCTCTCCTACTTCACACGTTTGAACTATAACTACGCTGACAAGTACATGTTAATGTTTACTTTCCGTGCCGACGGCTCTTCCAAATACAACGACAAATGGGGTTACTTCCCCTCTGTCGGTGCCGCATGGGTCATCTCTCAAGAACCGTTCATGAAGAATCAAAATATATTCGACTACATGAAACTCCGCGCAAGCTGGGGTAAGCTGGGTAACGACAAGATTGCCGCAAGTGCAGGCTTCGCAAGTATCCAGAACACACAAGCCGTATTGGGAACTGCTCTTGACGGTTTCATCAACTCCACCAACTTCAGCTGGCTGGGTTGGGAAGTCGTAAACGAAACCAACGTAGGTGTCAACTTCTCTACCTTAAACAGCCGTTTGAGTGCCGACATCGACTGGTATTACCGTCTGACTGACAATGCGGTTATCTCTCCGAAACTACCCATGCAAAATGAAACCCTCGCAGGCAACAACGGACAGATTCTGAATAGCGGTATCGACTTCTCACTGAACTGGAACGACAAAATCGGTAAGGATTTCACCTACAACGTAGGCGTCAACCTCTCTTATCTGCACAATGAGGTAAAGAGCCTGAAAGACAACATGACCATCATCAAGGGTGGCAAGACCGTAAACATGGTAGGCGAGAAAATGAACTCTTATTATGGTTTCAAAGTTATCGGTATCTACCAGACTCCGGAAGAATGTGCCGCCGACCCGATTGCTGTAGCCAATGGCCTCGAACCAGGTGATTTCAAATACCAGGATGTAAATGGAGACCACGTCATCGACGGAAGCGACAAGCAGGTACTAGGTTCTTATATCCCCGATTTCACTTACGGATTCAACCTCGGATTCGCTTATAAGAATTTCGACTTTAACCTGACTACTTACGGACAAGCCGGTGGAGAATTGTGGAACAGAAAACGTGCTTTGCGCTATGCACAATCCGACTACAACTTCGACAAAGCCCAGTACGAAAACCGCTGGACCGGACCGGGTTCCACCAATGAACATCCGTCTGCCAAAGCATTGCTCAAGACTTGGAATACCTCGGACAGCAACAATGCCTCTTATTTTGTAGAAAGCTCCAACTACTTCCGTATCCAAAACATCACGTTGGGCTACTCATTCAAGAATGTTAAGGTTGGCAGCTACGTAATGCCGGGCATCCGCCTCTCTCTGACAGCTGACCGTCCGTTCACAACATTCAAGGCAAACAGCTTCACACCTGAATTGTCGGATGCCGAAGGTTGGGATACAGAAGTATACCCTTTGACTTCGACTTATACTTTCGGAGTGCAGATTGATTTCTAAACTATCCAAAACACTAAAAACATATAACAATGAAATTCATAAAGAAAACATTAGCATATATCCTCCCGGCAATGATGCTGCTGGGTAGTACGACTGCTTGTTCCGATTTCATCAACATCGATCCGGAAAACAAGGTACCGGAACAAAGCGTGGACTTCACCAATACGGGCAACATGTATCAACCCGTTGTCGGCGTGTATTCCAAAGTGCGCACATCAGCCATGCACTGGGCCAATGCACTGATCATGTTCACTCGTGACGGTGACGTATGGTCAGGGCGTACAGATGACCAGGGAGCAGCCGTAGATTTCGGCCGCCACTTCAATTATACGAACTCTTTCTGGGCGCTCAATAATGTTTGGGTCACTTTCTACGAAATTATCCGTACAGCCAACTCAGCCCTGGAGTCCCTTAACGGTTATGCCCAATACCTGACCCCCGGAAGCAACGACTACACTTCGTATGAGACCTATTGCGGAGAAGTACGCACCATTCGTGCATGGGCTTACTATCAGTTGGTTACCAACTTCGGACCTATTGTAATCTACAGAGACAACTACCAGACTGATTTCCGTCGTTCCAATGTAAATTCAGTATATGACTATATGCTGGAGGAGGATTTGAATTACGCAATGGAGAAACTACCCCGTATGCGTCCCAACCAGATGGAGCATAAAGGCGCAGTGACAGCCTTTACCGCCGAAATGCTGGCTGCCAAGATTTACCTCTTGAAGGGAGACTATGCACAAGTTGAAACCTTGACGGACGACATCATCAATAACGGCAACTTCTCTCTATATCCCGACTTCTATAATCTGTTCAAGATTCCAGGAAAGTTGTGTGACGAGTCCTTATTCGAGTGCCAAGTGACCGACTATGGCAACGGCTCAGGAGACTATCTGGGCGTTGACAATTGGTTCCCGTTCCAAGGAACTACCATAACAAGCCCCAACAGTGCCGAACCGAGCTTAGGCGGATGGAACTTCATCGGCTATGAACCAGAGTTCGTGGCATGGGCCGATGCACGCGGCGAAACCGTACGTGCCGAAACCTCCTTCCTGAGAGCCGGACAGAAAACCCGTGAAGGCTGGACAGTCGGTGCAACATCCGGCACCATGACTGACTGCTGGAATGGAAAGGCGTATCTTCCCTACAATCAGATGACCTTACCGCGTACTGACTACGGTGCCAACAACAACGTGCGCATCTTCCGTTATGCAGAAGTGTTACTGATGAACTCCGAAGCCAAGATTCGCCAAGGAAAAGACGGTGACAACGGCTATAATCTGGTTCGTGCACGCGCTGAAATGCCTACCAAAAGCGGTGTCACATTGGATGACGTATTGGATGAACGCCGTATGGAACTTTGCAATGAATGGTGCAACCGTTATGTCGACCTGGTTCGTACCGGAAAGGCAGCTGCAGAACTCGGACCGAAAGGTTGGACTGAAGCCAAGACGTACTGGCCTCTTCCATCCAATCAGCTTGATGATCTTCCCGATCTGAAGCTCGACCCGATTGACTAATTCAAAGCAATCTTTATTCCAAATCCATACCATGATAAGAAAAATCTTAATCAGCTGTGGAATAGCCTTTGCCGCTCTGACGGCAAAGGCAACCACGGATGATTCCATTAAAGTTGTGAAAGGGCAGGTTAGCGACTACTACATTACTGTGACCCAAGACCGTATTGTAAAAGGACACGTATTGGACAGTAACCGACAACCGCTTGAAGGTGCTACAGTCATGTTCTTTGCAAGTCCCATGCACAATACCACTGCCCACGACGGCAGCTTTGCCATCAAAGGAGCGAAGAATGACGTACATCTGTATGTCTACTATCCCGGAAAAAAGATAGTGAACAGAATCCTGGCACTGGATGAAACCCATATTGAGGTGATAATGGAAAATGAGGTACACCAGGCTACCACAATCCGCCGTCCGGCTCAAGCGACCCGATGGTATGACCCGCATGCGCCTCTGTCGCGAACCTTCTGCAATCCGATGAACATCAGTTACAATTTCGAGCCTTTCAACAACAATGTGCGCCCCAATGGTTCGTTCCGTTCCTCCGCCGATCCAATGGCGGTAGAATACAAGGGAGAATACTTTCTGTTCTCCACCAACCAGGGCGGTTTTCACTATTCCAAGAATCTGGTGGATTGGGATTTCGTTCCTGCCAGCTTCCAGCGCAAGCCTACAGATGACGACCAGTGCGCGCCGGCAGCCTATGTAAGCGGTGATACACTGTTCTATACCGGCTCCACTTACGAAGGTCTAGCCGTGTGGTACAGCACACACCCCAAAACGGGACGTTTCAAACGTGCCATCGAAAAGAATGTGCTTCCCACATGGGACCCCTGCATGTTCCTGGACGATGACGGCAGACTATATATGTATTATGGCTCCAGCAATGAATACCCGCTAAAGGCAGTGGAACTGGACCGGAATGATTTCTACCCCATCAGTAAGATTCACGACGTCATGATGCTCCGTCCTGAAGAACACGGCTGGGAACGCTTCGGCATGAACAATGACGACGAAGTCACGCTTCGTCCATTTACAGAGGGTGCTTACATGACTAAGCACAATGGCAAATATTATTTCCAATATGGCGCTCCGGGTACGGAATTCAAGGTATATGCCGACGGCGTATATGTTTCGGATTCCCCACTGGGCCCGTTTGTCTATCAAAAGCATAACCCGATGTGCTACAAGCCGGGAGGATATGTGCAAGGTGCCGGTCACGGAGGCACGTTCCGCGACGTGAAAGGCAATTACTGGCATGTCGCCACCTGCATGCTCTCCCTGAAATATAAGTTCGAACGCCGCATCGGTCTTTATCCTGTGGCTTTCGACAAGGATGGTACCATGTATTCATCCACTGCCTTCGGTGACTACCCCAACTGGGCGGAACCGATGGACATAAAGAATCCGGAAGACCGCTTTACGGGATGGATGCTTTTGTCCTACGGCAAGCCAGTAGAGGTTTCTTCCACAGACAGCATCCACGTAGCTTCCAACCTGACAGACGAAAGTATGCGTACCTACTGGGCAGCACGCTCCGGTAATCCCGGCGAATGGGCTAGGATAGACCTGGGCAGTACAAAGAATATACGTGCCGTGCAATTGAACTTCTACGACCATAAAGCGGTCCAATACAACCGTGCCATGGATATCTATCACCAATACCGTATTTTTGCTTCCGAGGATGGAAAAGAATGGACATTAGTCATAGACAAGAGTGACAGTGACAAGGATTGTCCGCATGACTACATCGAACTCAACGAGCCGTTGCATGCCCGTTATCTGAAATACGAGAATGTACACATGCCTACGGGAAATGTCGCCTTGTCCGGTTTCCGCGTCTTCGGAAACGGTGACGGTGATGTCCCACAAACCATAAAAGGACTGACCGTGAAACGTGACAAGAAAGACCGCCGGAATGCCCTTATCTCCTGGCAACCCGAAGCAAGCGCTTATGGCTACAACATCTACTACGGCACTGCCGAAGGCAAGATGTACAATGCCATCACGGTACTGGGACAGACGGAATATGACTTCCGCGGACTGGATGCAGACACGGACTATTACTTCACTGTCGAAGCGCTGAACGAAAACGGACGCTCGCCATTGTGCAAGACGACAAAAAATTAAACACAAAAAATAAAGATATGAAAAAACCAATAATGATACATGTGCTGGCTTTGTTCCTAATTTCCACACTGGCAAGCTGCGCGTCCTGCTCTTCCGACCTGAAGGAAAGCGGGAAAGAGAACGGAAAAGAAGAAAAGCCCGACATAGAGGAAGTACGTCCCGAATCATTCGCTTCGGATGACGAAATGCTGGATTACATCCAAAAGGTACATTTGAACTACATGTGGGACGGTGCGGAACCGGTTTCCGGACTGGCACCCGAACGCATTCACCTAGACGGAGAATATCCCGAGAAAGACCAGAGCGTCGTCACCATCGGTGGCAGCGGATTCGGTGTTGCCGGTCTGCTGGTAGGTATAGAGCGTGGCTTTATCCCCAGAGCCGAAGGCGTGAAGCGCCTGACCCAAATTGCCGATTATCTGAAACGCGCCGACCGCTTCCACGGCGTATGGCCCCACTGGCTGTACGGTCCGACCGGAGAGGTGAAGCCTTTCGGACAAAAGGACAATGGCGGCGACCTGGTGGAAAGCTGCTTCCTGATGCAAAGCTTGCTTTGCGTGCGCCAATACTTCCGCGACGGTAACGAGCAGGAAAAGAAACTGGCAAAAAAGATTGACCAATTGTGGAAAGAGATGGAGTTCAGCTGGTATCAGAATGGCAAGGATGTCATCTACTGGCACTGGTCTCCCGAATACAATTGGGAAATGAACTTTCCGCTGGAAGGCTACAACGAGGCATTGATTGTGTATGTGCTCGCAGCCTCCTCCCCTACTTATCCCGTTCCAGCTTCGGCCTACCACAACGGTTGGGCACGCGGCGGCGGTATCAAGTCCGACTCTGCCCCCTACGGCCTGCCTTTGGAATTGAAACACAACGGAGCCGAGAAACTGGGCGGCCCCTTATTCTGGGCACAATACTCGTACATCGGTCTGGACCCGCGTAATCTCAGTGACCGCTATGCCAACTACTGGAACGTGGTGCGCAACCATGCCCTCTCCAACTACCGCTACTGCGTGGAGAACCCGAAGAACTTCAAAGGCTACGGCAAGGACTGCTGGGGACTTACAGCCAGCTACTCTACCAAAGGCTATGCAGCCCATTGCCCGGGTGACAATGATCATGGCGTCATCACACCGACGGCAGCCTTGTCCAGCTTCCCCTATACACCGGAGGAATCCATGCGTGCGCTGAAGTATTTCTATTCCAAAGGAGACTGGATTTGGGGCAAGTACGGTTTCTACGATGCCTTCTCCGAAGCAAGCAACTGGACAGTGCCCCGCTATCTGGCCATCGACCAGTGCACCATTGCCCCGATGATCGAGAACTATCGCACCGGATTGTTGTGGAAACTCTTCATGAGCTGTCCCGAAATCCAGGAAGGTCTGCAGAAGCTGGGCTTCCAACAAATCGCATCTAAATAATTTTCTATATAGCATGAAGAAATACTCATTATTAGCAGCCTTGGCTTTCTCTGCCCTCACCGTGACGGCAACGCCCAAAGAAAGCACACCCCAAGGCACTCCGCAGGACATGGACAAGTTCATTACGGAGTTGATGGGCAAAATGACATTGCACGAGAAAATCGGTCAGCTCAATTTGCCGGTGACGGGAAACATCGTTACCGGACAAGCCAAGAGTAGCGACGTTGCCAGTAAAATCCGCAACGGTGAAGTCGGCGGTCTGTTCAACCTGAAAGGTGTGAAAAACATCCGCGAAGTACAGAAACTGGCCGTAGAGAACAGCCGCCTAGGCATCCCCTTGCTGTTCGGTATGGACGTGATTCACGGTTACGAAACAGTATTCCCCATTCCCCTGGCACTCTCGTGTAGCTGGGACATGGAAGCCATAGAGAAATCGGCCCGTATAGCTGCCATCGAATCAAGTGCGGACGGTATCTGCTGGACATTCAGCCCGATGGTAGACATCTGCCGCGATGCCCGTTGGGGACGCGTATCCGAAGGCAACGGTGAAGACCCATTCCTGGGTTCAGCCATTGCACAAGCCATGATTCGCGGCTATCAAGGTAAGGATATGAGTGCCAACAACGAGATAATGGCTTGCGTAAAGCACTTCGCACTGTATGGCGCCGGAGAGGCCGGCCGCGACTACAACACGGTGGATATGAGCCGCAACCGTATGTTCAACGAATACTTCCCTCCCTACAAGGCTGCCATAGAGGCCGGCGTAGGTAGTGCCATGACCTCCTTCAATGAAATTGACGGAGTACCCGCCACTGCCAACCACTGGTTGCTGACCGACGTACTGCGCAACCAATGGGGCTTCGACGGCTTCGTGGTGACAGACTATACAGCCATCTCCGAAATGATAGACCACGGAATCGGCGACCTGCAGGAAGTATCCGCACGTGCCCTGACCGCCGGAACAGACATGGACATGGTAGCCGACGGATTTATCGGCACACTGGAGAAATCCCTGAAAGAAGGCAAAGTGACTGAGGCCGACATTGACAAAGCCTGCCGACGCATCCTAGAAGCCAAATACAAGCTGGGACTGTTTGCCAATCCGTATAAATACTGCGACGTGAAGCGTGCCGAAAAAGAAGTATTCACTCCCGAGCACCGCTCCATTGCCCGCCAGATTGCCACAGAGACATTCGTGCTGCTGAAGAACCAGGACAACCTACTGCCCTTGCAACGCAAAGGCAACATCGCCTTGATTGGCCCACTTGCCAACACCCGTGCCAACATGCCGGGCACTTGGAGTGTGGCAGCCACAGCAGACAAATACAGCACCCTGCTGGAAGGTTTCAAGAATTCTGTCGGCTCCAAGGCCAACATTCTCTATGCACAAGGCAGCAACCTGATGTACGATGCCGACTACCAGACACGCGCCACGATGTTCGGCCGTGAACTGCCCCGTGGCAATGATCAAGAACTGCTGGACGAAGCCCTGAAAGTAGCCGCACAAGCCGATGTCATCGTAGCAGCCCTCGGCGAGTCTTCCGAGATGAGTGGTGAGAGCAGCAGCCGTTCCGAACTGGAAATGCCGGACGCACAGCGCCACCTGCTGGAAGCATTGCTGAAAACGGGCAAGCCCGTAGTATTGGTATTGTTCTCCGGACGTCCCGTAGTGCTGACTTGGGAGAATGAAAATGTTCCCGCCATCCTGAATGTATGGTTCGGAGGTAGTGAAGCTGCCGACGCCATTGCCGACGTAGTGTTCGGAGACGTTTGCCCCAGCGGTAAGCTGACCACCACTTTCCCACAGAATGTGGGCCAGTTGCCTATGGCATACAATCACAAGAATACCGGCCGTCCTCTGAAAGAAGGCAAATGGTTCGAGAAGTTCCGCAGCAACTACCTGGATGTGAGTAACGACCCGTTGTACCCCTTCGGCTATGGCTTGAGCTACACCACCTTCCAATACAGTGACATCACGCTCAGCTCCAAGCAACTGAATGCGGACGGCAAGCTGACCGCTTCCGTAACCGTAACCAATACGGGCAACTACGATGCAGATGAAATCGTACAGCTCTATATCCGCGACCTGGTGGGCAGCATTACCCGCCCCGTGAAAGAGCTGAAAGGCTTCGAGCGCATCCACCTGAAGAAAGGCGAAAGCAAGCAGGTGACCTTCACCATTACCCCCGAATTGCTGAAGTTCTACAACTACGACATACAGTATGTATACGAACCCGGCGAGTTCCACGTAATGATTGGACCCAACAGCCGCGATGTAAAGACTACGAGTTTTGAGTTGAAATAGGTATAGTTTTGCTTTTAGGTAAGAGGGCAGTCCGCAAGAACCGGGCTGCCCTTTTTTAACACCGTCACCAAATCTTTTTTGCATTTTGATTGTTCAGAGGAGAAACTGAATGATTTATCCACTAAAAAATCAATGTAATGAAGAAGAACCTAAACCTTCCCAAGAAGAAAACCGGAAGACTGAGAAACCTGTTTCTGACGGTGTGCCTGCTGGCAAGTACCGCCGCATCGGCGCAGGAGAAAACAGTAACCGGTACCGTGACCGATGCCCTGGGTGACCCGCTGATTGGTGCCACCGTATTGGTGCAGGGAACCTCCAATGGCGTGATTACCGACATAGACGGCCGGTACTCCATCCAGGCCACCCCGGAGAACACATTGGATTTTTCCTATGTAGGCATGGTGAAGCAAGCTGTCAAGGTAGGCAGCCAGTCGGTAATCAACGTCCAGATGAAAGACGACTCGCAGATGCTGGCCGAAACCGTGGTCATCGGTTATGGCAGCGCCAAGAAGCGAGACCTTACGGGCTCCATCACCAACATTAAAGGCGACGAAATCGCCAACAAGCCGGTGGTCAACCCCGTATCCGCACTACAAGGCAAGATTGCCGGCGTGCAGGTGATAAACTCCGGCAAGGCAGGCTCCGACCCGGAAATCCGTGTACGCGGAACAAACTCCATCAACGGCTACAAGCCACTCTATGTCGTGGACGGACTGTTCAACGACAATATCAACTTCCTGAATCCGCAAGACATCGAATCCATGGAGATACTGAAAGACCCGTCGTCGCTCGCCATCTTCGGTGTGCGCGGTGCCAACGGTGTGATTATCATCACCACCAAGAAGGCGAAAGAGGGACAGACACGCATCAATATCAACGGCTCGTTCGGTTTCAAGTCCGTCACCGACAAAATTGCACTGACGGATGCCGAAGGATTCAAACTGCTGTACAACGAACAGTTGAGGAATGAAGGCAACCCGGAATACAACTTCTCGGACTGGACGGGAAACACCAACTGGCAGGATGAAATCTTCCAGACCGGGTTCATCACCAACAACAACATCAGCATCACGGGTGCCTCGGATAAGAACAGCTTCTATCTCGGTGCGGGCTATGCTTACGAACAAGGCAATATCAAGCACGAGAAGTACAGCAAAATCACGCTGAACATCAGCAACGACTATAAAGTGACGGACAACCTCAAGGTAGGTTTCCAATTCAACGGGGCACGCATGCTGCCCGCCGACACGAAGAGTGTGGCTACGGCCCTGCGCGCAGCTCCGGTGGCGCATGTATTCAATTCCGAGTACGGCCTCTACACTTCACTGCCCGGATTCCAGAAGGCACAGATGAACAACCCGATGGTGGACGTGGACCTGAAGGCGAATACCACGAAAGCCGAGAACTACCGTGGCTCGGGCAATGTGTACGGCCAATGGGATTTCCTAAAACACTTCCAGTTCAAGGCCATGTTCTCCCTGGACTATGCCTCGAACAGCACACGGACATACACCCCGGTTATCCAGGTATATGACGCAAGCGTCGAAGGAGACATAGCCACGCTGGGCAACGGAAAGACCGGAGTGTCCCAAGCCAAAGAGACGGAAATGAAGGTACAGAACGACTATCTGCTGACCTACACCAACTCCTGGGGAGACCACAGCGTGACGGCCACAGCCGGTTTCACCACCTACTACAACAAGCTCGAGAATCTGAACGGCGCCCGTACCCAGGGAGTAGGTCTGGTCATCCCGGACAATCCCGACAAATGGTACATCAGCATCGGCGACGCAGCCACCGCCACCAACGGCAGCACGCAGTGGGAACGTTCCACCGTGTCCGTACTGGCACGTATCCTCTACAACTACAAGGGCAAGTACCTGTTCAACGGCTCCTACCGCCGGGACGGCTCTTCCGCCTTTTCCTACACCGGCAACCAATGGCAGAACTTCTACTCCGTCGGCCTGGGCTGGCTGATGAGCGAGGAGGCATGGATGAAGGACATCACCTGGCTGGACATGCTGAAACTGAAAGGTTCATGGGGCACACTGGGCAACCAGAACCTGGATCGTGCCTATCCCGCCGAACCGTTGCTGACGAATGCCTACTCCGCCGTGTTCGGCACCCCGTCCGCCATCTATCCGGGCTACCAGCTTGCCTACCTGCCCAACCCCAAACTGCGCTGGGAGAAGGTGGAAGCCTGGGAAGCCGGTGCAGAAGCCAACTTCCTCCGCAACCGCCTGCACTTTGAAGGCGTGTACTACAAGAAGAAAACCAAAGACCTGCTGGCCGAAGTGCCGGGCATCTCCGGAACCGTACCGGGTATCGGAAACCTCGGCTCCATCGAGAATTCGGGCGTAGAGCTGGCCCTAAGCTGGCGCGACCGGATAGGCGACTGGAACTACAACGTGGGGATGAACCTTGCCACCATCAAGAACAAGGTACTGAGCCTCGTGCAGGAAGGCTATTCCATCATAGCCGGAGACAAGCAGCAGAGCTACACAATGGCCGGATACCCCATCGGCTACTTCTACGGCTACAAGGTGGAAGGTGTCTACCAGACCCAGGAGGAGATTGAGCACTCTCCCAAGAACACACTGGCAACCGTCACCCCGGGCGACCTGAAATTCCGCGACGTGAACGGTGACGGTGAAATCACCACGGCAGACCGTACGATGATTGGTAATCCTACACCCGATGTCACCTACGGCTTCACGCTCGGCCTGGGCTACAAGAACTGGGAGCTGGCAGTAGACATGATGGGACAAGGCGGCAATCAGATTTACCGTACCTGGGACAACTACAACTGGAGCCAGTTCAACTTTATGGAGCAACGCATGGACCGCTGGCACGGTGAAGGGACCAGCAACACCCAGCCGCTTCTGAACACCAAGCATACCATCAACAACCTGAACTCCGAGTATTACATAGAGGACGGCTCGTTCTTCCGCATCCGTAACGTGTCGCTGGCATACAACTTCGACAAGGCGCTGATTTCGAAGATAGGCATGCAGGCGCTGAAGCTCTACGTGAACATACAGAACCTAAAGACGTGGAAGCACAACACCGGATATACCCCGGAACTGGGCGGAAGCGCCATCGCCTTCGGGGTGGACGACGGCAGTTATCCGATGCCGGCGATTTATACGTTCGGATTTAATCTGACGTTCTAAAAGCCTCTCTCCTAAAAAAGAGTAACTTCAAACCTCCCCCGACTCCTTCAAAGGGAACGGGGAATGAAAAATATAAATTTATGAAACTGATAAAATACATATTTACATTGCTGGTGGGTGCAACAGCCCTCTCACTGACATCCTGCAACGACTTCCTGGACCGCGACCCGCTGGGGCAGTTCACGGAAGATGACTCTCCTAACGCCCTTGTAGGCGGGAAGATATTCAACGTCTACTACCTGATGCGCTCGTACGACATCACTGCCGGTATTCCTGCTTTTATGGTGCACATGGTGCGCAGCGAGGACTCCGAGAAAGGCAGTGATGCCGGCGACGGCAGCAACGAGGCCGCCATGTGGGACGACTTCGAATACACTGCCTCCAACGGGCCGCTCAGTGCCTATTGGGGACAGAACTACAAAATCATCTACCAGTGCAACGAAATCCTGGACGACATTGAGAAGAGCGGACACAAGGACGACACCGAAGCCATCCGCAACCGTGGCGAAGCGCTCTTTTTCCGTGCCTGGTGCTACTTCAACCTGGTACGCGCCTTTGGCGAAGTGCCGCTGGTCACCATCAAGGTAGTGGAAGCCTCCGATGCCAACGTGCCCAAGACCACGGCGGAAAAGATATACGAACAGATTGACAAAGACCTGACCGAAGCCGAAGAATGCCTGCCCCTGCGGTGGGACAGCGACTATACGGGACGGCTGACCTGGGGCGCCGCACGCTCCCTGCACGCACGCACCTATATGATGCGGAACGATTGGGACAATATGTACACAGCCTCCACCGAAGTGATAAAGTCGGGCATCTACAACCTGAATACACCGGTCGACAAAGTCTTCACCGTAGAAGGGGAGAATTGCGGTGAGAGCATCTTCGAACTGCAATGCGAAGCCACCGATGCCATGAAAGAGGATACCAGCATCGGCAGCCAGTTCTGCCAGGTGCAAGGGGTGCGCGGAGCCGGCGAGTGGGACCTGGGATGGGGCTGGCACATGGCCACCAAACTGATGGGAGAAGCTTTTGAACCGGGCGACCCGCGCCGGAACGCCACATTGCTCTACTTCCGCCGCAGCACGGACGAGCCCATCACACCGGAGAACACCAACCAGCCTTATGGCGAGTCACCCGTATCCACCGCCATGGGTGCCTACTTCAACAAGAAGGCCTACACGGACCCGACACTGCGCCGCAAGTACACCCGCATGGGTTTCTGGGTAAACATCCGCCTCATCCGCTACCCGGACGTGTTACTGATGGCTGCCGAAGCCGCCAACGAGAAAGGGCTAACGGGCGAAGCCGCCGGGTATCTGGAACAAGTACGCGCCCATGCCCGCGGCACACTGGCAGACGTGCTTCCGAAGGTAGAATCTGCCAGCCAGTCTGTGCTGCGTGACGCTATTCGCCACGAACGCCGCGTAGAGCTGGCACTGGAACCCGACCGCTTCTACGACCTCGTGCGCTGGGGCATTGCCAAAGAAGTGCTGCAAGCTGCCGGAAAGAATTACCAAGACAAGAATGCGCTGCTGCCTCTGCCCCAGACAGAGATAGACAAATCGAACGGAGTACTGGTGCAGAACCCCGACTATTGATACCCGGCCAAAGGAAACAGCCGGCCCAATCAATGGCAAAAGGTCTGTTTCATAACTTACTTGCAATCAAAGCATTGCTACTGCAAAGAGCTGCAAACTTTTTGCAGTGGCACTGCAAAGGTGTTGCAGTAGCACTGCACAACAGTTGCAGTGTCGCTGCAAAGCAGTTGCAGTAGCGCTGCAAACCGTTTGCAGTATCACTGCAGAGAAATTGCAACACCGTTGCAAAGAAGTCATAGCGCTACTGCAATAGAGTGACGGCAATCTAAAAACAATGAAGGGAACATACTTACAAACAATTAATTCAATATGAATATGAAGAAAATTTTCAAGAGAACAAGTCTGCTGCTCGCGACCGCTTTAATAGGCGTCACCGCCACCGTGCAGGCGCAGAAGTCTCCGCAGGACATGGACCGCTTCGTCGACGCACTGATGCGCCGGATGACTGTGGAAGAGAAAATCGGCCAGCTCAACCTGCCCGTGACCGGAGAGATCACCACCGGTCAGGCAAAGAGCAGCGACGTGGCCAAGAAGATTGAGCAGGGGCTCGTGGGAGGGCTTTTCAATCTGAAAGGAGTAGCCAAGATACGCGACGTACAGAAACTGGCCGTAGAGAACTCCCGCCTGGGCATCCCCCTGCTGTTCGGCATGGATGTGATACATGGCTATGAGACCATCTTTCCCATCCCCCTCGGCCTCTCCTGCACGTGGGATATGGCAGCCATCGAGCAGTCTGCCCGCATCGCCGCCACAGAAGCCAGTGCCGACGGCATCTCATGGACCTTCAGCCCGATGGTGGACATCAGCCGTGACCCGCGCTGGGGACGTGTATCCGAAGGGTCGGGCGAAGACCCGTTCCTCGGAGGTTCCATCGCCCGCGCCATGGTGTTGGGGTATCAGGGGAAAGACCCGGACGACCAACTGAAACGGAACGACGAAATCATGGCATGCGTCAAGCACTTCGCACTGTACGGTGCCGGAGAAGCCGGACGCGACTACAACACCGTAGACATGAGCCGCAACCGCATGTTCAACGAATACATGTACCCCTATGAAGCAGCCGTCCATGCCGGAGTGGGCAGTGTAATGGCCTCTTTCAACGAAGTGGACGGTGTGCCCGCCACAGCCAACCGCTGGCTGATGACAGACGTGCTGCGCAAACAATGGGGGTTCAGCGGTTTTGTGGTGACCGACTTTACCGGTATCTCCGAAATGGTGGAGCACGGCATCGGTGACCTGCAGACCGTTTCCGCCCGTGCGCTCAACGCCGGTGTGGACATGGATATGGTGAGCGAAGGTTTCGTGGGCACGTTGAAAAAGTCGCTCACCGAAGGTAAAATAACCATGAAGACGCTGGATGCAGCCTGCCGCCGCATCCTTGAAGCGAAATACAAGTTAGGGCTGTTTGATGACCCTTACAAATACTGCGACCTCAGCCGTCCCGCACGCGACATCTTCACGCGCGAGCACCGCGACGCCGCACGCCGGATTGCCGCCGAAAGCTTTGTGCTGCTGAAAAACGAACCTTTTGAGGGACAAGGCAAGAATTCTTCTCGTCCTGTCCTTCCCTTAGAGAAGCAAGGCACCGTCGCCGTCATCGGCCCTCTGGGCAATACCCGCAGCAACATGCCCGGTACCTGGAGTGTTGCCGCACGCCTGGATGACTATCCCTCTCTGTACGAAGGACTGAAGGAGATGACAGCCGGCCGGGTGAACATCACCTACGCCAAAGGCAGCAACCTCATCGGTGATGTAGCCTACGAGGAACGCGCCACCCTATTCGGCCGATCGCTGAGCCGGGACAACCGTACGGATAAGGAACTGCTGGACGAAGCTTTGAAGGTGGCCTCCGGTGCCGACGTGATTGTAGCCGCCCTGGGCGAGTCTTCCGAAATGAGCGGTGAAAGCTCGAGCCGTACCGACCTCGGCATCCCCGACGTGCAACGCACCCTGCTGGAGGCCTTGCTGAAGACCGGAAAGCCCGTTGTACTAACCCTCTTCACCGGCCGGCCGCTGACGCTCACCTGGGAGCAGGAACATGTGCCCGCTATCTTGAACGTATGGTTCGGTGGCAGTGAAGCGGCATACGCCATCGGCGACGTACTGTTCGGCGACGTGAACCCAAGCGGTAAGCTGACCATGACTTTCCCGAAGAACGTAGGGCAGATACCTTTATTCTACAACCACAAGAATACCGGTCGCCCGCTGGCTGCCGGTAATTGGTTCGAGAAGTTCCGCAGCAACTATCTGGATGTGGACAATGAACCGCTGTATCCCTTCGGATACGGGCTCTCATACACCACTTTCCAGTACAGCGACATCGCCCTCAGTACCCCGGTCATGGGGCAAAATGGCTCCACCACTGCCGTAGTCACCGTGACCAATACCGGTAAGCGTGACGGCGCAGAAGTCGTGCAGCTCTATATCCGCGACCTCGTAGGCAGCATTACCCGCCCCGTACGCGAGCTGAAAGGCTTTGAAAAGGTGTTCCTGAAAGCGGGCGAAAGCAAGACCGTATCCTTCAAGATTACCCCTGAGCTGCTCCGCTTCTACGACTACGACCTCAACCACGTGGCCGAACCGGGAGAGTTCGATGTGATGATAGGTGGCAGCAGCCAGGCAGAAAAGACAGCCCGACTGACGCTGAAATAAAATAAAATATTTAATATTGCACTCTAAAAACAAGAAAACATGAGATATACTACTTTACTCCTTTGTTTTTGCAGCATTCTGCTCCTTGGCAGCTGCAAGAGCCAGCCCTCCGTACAGAACGGACAGCCGCTGGAAGTGATGACGTTCAATGTCCGCCTGGATATTCCTTCGGACAGTGTAAACAACTGGAATTACCGCAAGGGTGACGCCTGCCGTATGATAGCCTACTACAGCCCCGACTTGCTGGGCATGCAGGAAGTGCTTCACAACCAAATGGAAGACCTGAAACGCGGGCTGCCGCAATACACAGCACTCGGCGTGGGGCGCGACGACGGCAAGGAAGCAGGCGAATACTGCCCGATATTCTTCCGGACCGACCGGTTTACACTGGTGGAATACGGCAATTTCTCCCTCAGCGAGCAACCCGAAACTATCGGCATCAAGGGCTGGGACGCTTCCTACAACCGTGTCACCACCTGGGCGATACTGCAGGAAAAGAACAACGGACAAAAGTTTGTATATTTCAACACCCATCTGGACAACGACGGAAAGACAGCCCGCAAAGAGGGCGTGCAACTCATTCTCGACAAAATCAAGGAGATAGCACCGGGCATGCCCGCCATCATCACTGGTGACTTTAACTGTACGCCCGGTGAAGAACCTCTGCAAACGCTGGAAAAGGGAGGAATGGAAAATGCCGCAAAGACAGCTGCCGTCACCTACGGTCCGTCCTGGTCTTTCCATGACTTCGGCCGCCTGCCGGTGGAGGAACGCGTACTGCTGGACTATGTCTTCGTGACCAAAGGCGCAAAGATAGACCGCTACCGCGTTATCCAAGACAAACCGGAGAACAGCTACCTTTCCGACCACTGTCCTATACTTGTTGAATTGACCGTGCAATGAATATAGATAAGTAAATGATAAAAAAACAAGTAAACATTGGTACAATAAAAATACAATACAGTTTATTATTGTTCCTGCTGTTGCTCGGTTTCACGCAATGCAAAAGCCCCGCCGCCAAAGAAGACCGGCTGAGCGACGATGCCCTGATGGACACCGTGCAACGTCGCACCTTCAACTACTTCTGGGAAGGTGCCGAGCCCAACAGCGGACTGGCACGCGAACGCATCCACATGGACGGTGTCTATCCGGAGAACGACCAGAACGTAATCACGTCCGGCGGAAGCGGCTTCGGCATCATGGCTATACTTGCCGGTATAGACCGCGGCTATGTCACCCGCCAGGAAGGGCTGGAACGAATGGAGAAAATCGTCTCCTTCCTCGAAACCGCCGACCGTTTCCACGGTGCCTACCCGCACTGGTGGTATGGCGATACGGGCAAAGTGAAACCTTTCGGGCAGAAAGACAATGGCGGCGACCTGGTAGAAACAGCCTTCATCATGCAGGCCCTGCTCTCCGTCCACCAGTACTACATCGACGGTTCGCCCGCCGAGCAAGCCCTCGCCGCCCGCATCGACAAGCTGTGGCGCGAAGTGGACTGGAACTTCTACCGCCAAAACGGCCAGAACGTGCTCTATTGGCACTGGAGTCCGGAATACGGTTGGGAAATGAACTTTCCCGTACACGGTTACAACGAATGCCTCATCATGTATATCCTTGCCGCCGCCTCGCCTACCCACGGCGTGCCTGCAGCAGTCTATCACGAGGGCTGGGCGCAGAACGGGGCCATTGTAGACCCTCATAAAGTGGAGAATATCGAGTTGCATCTGCGCTATCAAGGCACAGAAGCCGGACCGCTCTTCTGGGCACAATACTCGTTCCTCGGCCTCGACCCCATCGGGCTGAAGGATGAATACTGCGCCAACTACTTCGACGAGATGCGTAACCTGACGCTTGTGAACCGTGCCTACTGTGTCCGCAACCCCAAGCACTACAAAGGTTTCGGGCCCGACTGCTGGGGACTGACAGCCAGCTACTCCGTCAACGGATATGCCGCCCACGCTCCCAACGAACGCGACGACCAGGGAGTCATCTCTCCAACTGCCGCCTTGTCATCCATCGTCTATACCCCGGAACAGTCGTTGCAAGTGATGCGCCACCTCTACGAGATGGGAGATAAGGTCTTCGGCCCCTATGGCTTCTACGATGCTTTCAGCGAAACGGACAACTGGTTTCCGCAGCGCTACCTCGCCATTGACCAGGGCCCGATAGCCGTCATGATTGAGAATTATCGGTCAGGGCTGCTGTGGAAGCTCTTCATGAGCCATCCGGATGTGCAGAAAGGGCTGAAGAAGTTGGGGCTCTCAACAGTCAGCAAGTAAGTTACTATCATAAAAAATCCCCTTCTGAAACTTGTATTCTCTGAAGAATAGAGAGGTACAAGTTTCAGAAGGGGATTTTTAGCAATTCAACACCCTAAATCCCGTCCATCTGTTGTGTCCTACGAGTCATTTGCCTGACAATGTATTTACAACTTATTCACCACCACCGGAACCGCTGCCACCGCTCTTCACATCATCATTGCTGATAGTGCGCGCAGCCTTTTTCACGCTTGCCTTCAGCTCACCGATACGGTAGCTGACGCTTATGCCGAAACGTTGGCGGCTGTACTTATAGTTGCTTTCACGTATAAAACCGTTGCCTTCGGTGGTGGAGCTTTGGTCCATATACTTCTTGAAGAAGTTGCTGGCAAAGGCAGACAAGGTGAGGCGCTTGTCCAGGAAGGACTTGTTGACGCTCAAGCCATAATCAAAGAAGCTGCTGCCCTTACCTTGCAGCATAATCCACGGCGTCTGTCCGAAGACATTCAGACTGATGCGCCAGTCATGGGGCAGCGTCTGCTGTGCACCGCCGTAGGCAAAGAGGCTCCAGCCATCGTTACGCATGCCTTCACTGCCCTCCAGATAAGAGTAATTGCCGCTCATGTTCATGTAGATACGTGTACGTGGAGTGGCATTCCAGTTGACGTAACCGTTCACACTGGCATAACGGGTCTTGCCGATGTTGGCATAGGTAGAATAAAGCACATCCTTGCCCGTGGGGTTCTTCAATCCCTCAATCTCCGTATCGGGCATGAGCCTTGTCACATTCTCAATACTGTTGTTGGTAAACGAGTAGCGGGCCGAGATATTGATGTTGAACTTCTGTGTGAAGTTACTGTAACTCAAGTTGAAAGCATGGCTCTTCTCACTGTCCAGTTCCGGATTACCCTGGCTGATGTAGGAGGGATCCGTATCATTCAGATAAGGATTCAGAGACCAGATTCCTGGACGATAGATACGCATGTTGTATCCCAAACGCAGATTGGACATATCCGTCAGCTTGTAGCCGATGGAAGCGGAAGGCACTACGTCGTCAAAGTTCTTTGTGAAATCCTCACCCCGGCCCACCAAATACTTCACGTCTTGGATGGTATGCTCGTAGCGCAATCCCAAACGGCCCGAAAGTCTCTTCACCTTCAGCCCATATCCCAGATAGGCGGCAATGATATCGTTTAAATGCTTGTAGTGCGAGCTCTGGTCTTTGTTGTATTCATACTTTCCGGTATCGTCCGCATCAAAACGGTCGTCTTCCGAAGAGTTGTTGCGCAGAATGTACTTGGCGCCTGCCTCCAGTGTATGCAGCTTACCGATAGGCGTGGTATAGTCGGCTTGGAACGTATGCTCCGTGGTATTCTGCTCACCGTCGTTATGCAGGTTCTTCAAGCGGTTCAGATAGTCTGCCCAATCGGGGTTATAGCCATTGTCTATTTCATATTCCGTATAGGAATCCGATGTTTGCGGACGGGTGTTTATCTTGTAAGAAAACGTCAGCATACGGTCCTTCACCTTGAACAGACGCTGGTAGTCTACACCTCCGTCGATAGAATACCAGGAAGACTTGCTGCGGTTAAAGGCAGAATAACTGTAAATGGGAGCAGCGTTCATGCTCTCCGGGAAAGTGGCGATGTAGTCCGTAGAGCCGTTACTCTTATTCCCACCACCCCAAAGTCCGAAAGACATGGTAACCAAGCGTAATGTATCTATTTCGTAGCTGGCCTCCATGCTGCCCGACTGGAAAGAACCGTGTCCCTTGTTGCTGCCGTCATAGTCCAGATTGGAAGAATTCTCCGTAACAGCTTCCGGTGTCACATGCTGGCTACCGCTGTTATAGTTGCGGGGCTGATCGTTGTAGTTGTAATTGTAGCGGGCGCTGACGGTCAGCTTGCCACTCTTGATGGTACCGAATGCCCCGCCGCCTGCACCGCGATTGCTGACGTTGGCACTGAACGTAGCCGTATAGCCTTCGACTCCGCTGCCCACGGTGACGATGTTCAAAATCCCTCCCACACCTTCGGCGTCATACTTGGGGCCAGGATTGGTTATCACTTCAATATGCTTGATACTGTTTGCAGGCATACTCTTCAGCACTTCCGTCGGATTGTTGCTCATCATGTTGTTGGGCTTTCCGTTGACGTATACCTTGAAGCTGCTGCTCCCGTTCACCTGAATATTGTCCTCGCCATCCACCGTTACCAACGGTACCTTGCGAAGCATTTCCAGCACAGAGTTCGACTGGGCGTCAGGGTCGTCCTGCACATTGTACTCTATCTTGTCGATATCTGCCTTCACCAGAGGCTTCTGAGCTACAATCTCCACTTGTCCCAACTCATTGGAGGCATCTACGATATACAGCGTACCGAAGTCCACCAGCTTCTCCCCTGCCTTCACAGAAAAGTTCTTCACGATGGGAGTACGTCCCACGGAAGTGATGGTCATCACGAAGTTGCCCGTGCCGGGTACTTTCTCCTGAAACTGACCTTTCATGTCCGTTACCAGCATTTTCAGCGCTTTTGCAGGAGCCTCTTTCTTCACGATTTTAATGGTAGCATAAGGTTCACCCTCCTGGGTGAGCGAGTCTAGCAAAATTCCTTTAACCTGAAAAGAAGTGTTTGCCGTGTTTTGCGCTGCAACCAGGCCCGAAATCATCAGCATCCATAGCAGCACAGTCCATTTGATTCTCATTGCGTTTTTATTTTTAGTGACTATTCTTTATTGTCTTCGTATTAGACGTTTCCCGTTCGAGTTTTGTCACAGTGAATTCGACAAAAATAGCCTCTTTTCATGCATTTACGAGACTTTCGGAGTTAAAAAAGCAAAAAGAAAGCTATTTAGAGAAAATAGAAGAAAAGTAACAGACAGATATTTATGGCAATAACACAACCAAATCCCCCCAATATCCACGGGCGCAAAGGGCTTTTCCTGCCGGCAAAAAATAACGCATAGCACATGTTCACCGCTATATTGCTGACAATAGCCTGCATACTGCAAGCCGTAATCACCAGCACCGCCACACTGCCTGTTCCTTGAAGCAGGTTCAGAATGAAAGGAGTAATATCACTGAACCCCGAAATGAAAGAGAGCAGGTTCAGTCCACCCGTACCGGCATACACCAGCGTATAGTGGGTCAAGATAGTGAACACCACAAACAGCATGGCAAAAATCAGCGCTACCTTGAATTCCAACGGGTTACTGCTGTCCTCGTTCTCCGTGTCACGCATGCCGTCGTCCACCCGTTTCCGCTTGGAATGCAGATACCATGCCACGGCTGCCGTCACCACCGACATTATCAGCAAGTAGGGATAAATGACCAGTAGCGTCTCCCGGCTGAAAATACCTATCAATATCAAGAAACGGAGGAACATCATGCTGACCGCCAACAACATGGCCGCCACATATTCGGGAGCATCCTGCGCAGACGACTTACGGCTCTTTCGCGCCAGTACGGAAATGGTAGCCGTGCTGCTGTACAAGCCTCCCACGATGCCCGAAACCAGAATGCCCGACTCATGGAAGACGTAGCGCTTCAACAGATAAGAAAGGTAGGAAATGCCCGATACAACCACTGTGGCCAGCCAAATGCTGTATGGCGTCAGGTTGATGCCGGGAATAAGGTTCTCATTGGGCAGCATCGGCAGGATAATGCCGCTGATGGCAAGGAACTTGGCAAGCGTAATCATCTCGTCGTTCTTCATGCGCTGGGCCAGTTCCGTGAAGGTATGCTTCAACTCGGTGAAGAGCAGGACGGTCACTATGACCATGACGTAGAACCACGACGGCTGCGTGGCCACAATGGGAGCAATGCAGTAGGTGATGAGTGCAATAATGATGGTGGTTACTCCGAACACATGGTACTGTGACTGCTTCACATAATAGTTCAGTCCGAGCAATAGCCCCAGAATGGCTCCTCCTCCCATAAACAGACGATAGCCCGTAGGGTCGAGAATATAGAGCAGATAGCCCAGAATGCCTATAAAGGTGAAGGTGCGGTCGGTACCGAAAAGCGTAGTCTCCCCTTCGCGCTTCAAGCTGATTTTACGCTGTGAAAGCCCGATGAGTAAAGAGAATACGGTGACCAAAAGGAAGGTGACCAGTTCTCTTGGCAGGTAGTCGTAAAGTTTCTCCATGACGATTAAACAAGTACGGCATACAATTGGTTTGCTACCACGTGGTGAAAGGGTGTTTCATCAGCTGCGAGTTATAGTAGCGGATGTCTCCCGTCACCTCCCGTCCGATGAATGCAGGTTTCACGAAAGGCTCGTCTTCCGAGGAGAGTTCCACCTCAGCCACAGTCAGCCCTTCGTTCTCGCCATAGAACTCGTCCACCTCAAAAGTATGCTGTCCGCTACGCACAAGGTAACGGGTCTTGTCGATGATACCCGGTTCGCACAATTTCAGCAGTTCCCGCGCTTCGCACAGTGGGATTTCCTTTTCCCACTCGTAGCGGCTGGTTCCCGATTCATTGGATGCACCCTTGATGGTGAGAAATCCCCGCTCATCACGGATGCGCACCCGTACCGTCCGTCCACGCGCACTACTGATGTATCCTTGTACGATACGGCTGTGTGCATACGCTTGTGGCTTGTATTCTCCCGTCACGAGGAATTTCCGTTCTATCTCCTGCGGCATGTCGTTTCCAGTGATTTTATCAGCCCCAGTAAGAGTAAGCCACAAACATGGCGATGACCAATACAATGGCTATTACTCCCATCGTCATCATCACTTTCTTGGCTTGTTGCTCTTCCTTCTGGCTGTGCATTGCTTTCTTCTTACTTTTTCCCATGGTGTGTTTTATAGTTTAAAGTTCAACGATGAACAAAGTAAGAAGAAATTCGGGAAGAATGCAAATGAAAGGGAGAAAATTTATTCGCCACTTCCTGCAAACTCCATCAGGTAAGCTTTGATGAAGCCGTCTATCTTTCCGTCCATCACACCGTTCACGTCGCTGGTCTGGAAATTGGTACGGTGGTCTTTCACGCGGCGGTCGTCGAAGACGTAGCTACGAATCTGGCTACCCCATTCGATTTTCTTCTTACCGGCTTCCACCTTTGCCTGCTCGGCCATGCGGTGCTGGAGTTCCTTATCATAGAGCATGGAACGAAGAAGGCGGAGAGCGTTCTCGCGGTTCTTGGGCTGGTCTCGTGTCTCGGTATTTTCAATCAGGATTTCTTCCTCTTCGCCCGTATATGGGTCCTTATACTGATAGCGCAGACGGACACCGGACTCTACCTTATTGACGTTCTGTCCACCGGCACCACCACTTCGGAAGGTATCCCATGACATGCGGGCAGGTTCGATATTCACCTCGATGGTATCATCTACCAAGGGAGTGACAAACACGGATGCAAAAGAAGTCATACGCTTGCCCTGGGCATTGTAGGGCGAAACACGCACCAGGCGGTGCACACCGTTCTCACCTTTCAGATAACCGTAGGCATAATCGCCGGAAATCTCGATGGTACAAGTCTTGATACCTGCCTCGTCTCCTTCCTGCAGGTTGGCGATGGTGGCCTTATAGCCGTGAGTCTCGGCATAGCGCAGATACATACGCATCAGCATGCTTGCCCAGTCCTGGCTCTCCGTACCACCGGCACCAGAGTTAATTTTCAGCACACAGTCCATCTGATCGGCTTCCTCGCGAAGCATATTCTTGAGTTCGAGGGCCTCGACAGCAGTGATTGCCTTGGCATAGGCATCGTCCACTTCCTCTTCAGTCACCAGTTCGTCTTTGTAAAAGTCGAAAGCCAGTTGTACCTCGTCAGTCAAGGTCTTTACCTCATTGTAGCCAGAAATCCATTGCTGCAAGCCTTTCACTTTCTTCATCTGAGCCTCGGCAGCCTTCTGGTCATCCCAGAAACCGGGAGCCTGGGTGCGGAGCTGCTCTTCTTCCACCTGTATCTTCTTTCCTTCAATGTCCAGATAGCGGTTCAACGCCTCGGTACGTTCTTTGATATCTTTCAGTTGTTCTGCGGTAATCATATATGCATTTACAATTTAGGAAGTGCAAAGGTATAAAAAAACACATAATTCCGCAATTGTCAATCCAATAAGTAATGCTAACGGCAAATGATTCCACCAAAACACCCTAAAGATTTATTCAAAAGACAAGGTGCCGAAAAAGGCCGGACAGTGGAACATGGGGCGTTCCAGCCCGATAGGACTCCAAGAAAGGAAGTGGGGAGTCTGGAGTTTGTCACCACACTTGTAGAAATTCCCTTTCATTGTTTTTCCGTCCAGAGAACCGACGGAATGCTGGAAGAAAGCGGAAACGGGAATAACCATGGCCAGTTCCCAGCTGCACTCGCCCAAACGTTCCTCGAAAGGTTCGCCGCCCAACGAGCTCCAACGTTTCACCATGCCCAGCACTTCCTGACTCGCCGTAGGACGGCGCTCATTGATTGCACCTCCCTGAATCAGCAGCCTGCCGGCGCAGTTACATTCGAAATTGTAATAGCGGTCGTCACCTTCGGGAGATACGAAGAATTCCACACAAGCATCTTCCCATACCCGGCCATTGTCTCCGGAGGCCACTGCACGCACACTGGCTTCCTTCACTTTGTAGTGGAGCAGGATTTCGCGCCCCGTATGGGCTATGCGGAAACTCACTTCCGGCTTGTAGGGATAATCTTTCCAGTTGACCACATCAAGGGGCTGAAACTCTATCCCGTTCTCGTCCAGCAAGGACGGCACAGCCTCACCTTCCGGTGAAGCCGTACACATTACTTTCTTTACACACAAGCTCTTTCCACTCTGGGCATTGCAACAAACCATGCCTACCATTGAAAACACCAAGAGCAGAAGGAGTTTGCTCCCGTAATCTCTCACTATCATAAAACGTCCTTTCATTTCTTATTAGTAGAAGCCTTGTCTGCTACTGCTACATCCCAACCGGAAACAACGTCGCCGTAAAGATAGAATGTCACGTCAAAAGTAGTCTTGCTATTCTCATCCACCACTTGGTAGCAGCGTGTCGCGTCATAGGAATCCACCTCCTTGTACTCGCCCAATGCCAGCGGAGCCGGCTCTTCCTTGCCGGCAGCCTTGGCTATGATTTGCTGCATGCGTTCCTGCATCAGCTTCATAATGCCTTCATGCTTGAAGGGGTCGGGATCCGCCACTTCGGGATGGGTAGCCTTTATCACCCCGCCATTGGCGGCACGCACGGCTCTGACACTGTCCGTATAAGCCTTGAACTGCCTCTTCACCTCCGGAGAACGCAGTCCATGAATGGTAAATACGGCAATTCCCTGGGCGCCGTTGTTGAGAGCGGCATCCATGCATTCGAACATCATCGGGCCGTCGGTGGCGGTCATGCCGCAGTACAGTGTAGTCATATCGTTCTTGTCGCGTACATTCTCAACCGTACAGTCGGAAATGAAGCTGGCATCACCCGTATAGAAGGTATGGTAAACCATCGGGAACACGATGTCGAGATTCCATTTGCCCCAGTCCTGACGCACCATGCGTGAAGCCATCTTCGGGGTGGGGAACGGGGAGGCAGCCATTGTCTTGCCGTAGGAATGCACCACTTCGGCAATCATATTGGCCACTTCGGTTATCTGGTCGCAACGAAACTGGCGCCACTTCACATCGAGGGAAGGGTCTTCCTGCTCGCGGGGGTCATAACCGTACTGCTCCTTGAACAACCTGAGCATTTCCGGATGGTAACCGTAATCCCACGCAGCGTATTCACGGTCCTGCACAATGCCATAATGGGGCCACAAGGTGGTGGGAAGCACCACATCCACAAAACGATGATAGTCGATGGCAATGCCATTCAAGCCTTCCACTTCGCAGTAGGCCTTGATTTTTTCCTTGATGAACTCGCGGACTTCGGGCAATGCCGGGCAGAGAAACTTGTAATAGCCTACATAGGCGGTAGTGTCTGCCAGGCTCTTGCCGTTACGATTCACGCTGAACCATTCGGGATGCTCCTTCAATATCTTGTCACGGTCGTGTTCCAGATTCATGGTCCATAACCAGGCATACACTTCGATTCCGTGTTTATGGGCAACCGGTATGGCAGCCCGGTAATCGTCGGGAGTCGGCGCATTCAGCATAATTCCATCCATGCCGATGTCGTTCATCACTTGGCAGATGGAGTCGAAGTTCATGCCGGGACGATAGTCCAGCCACGTCCAGAACATGGGATATTCCTTGGTTGTTTCCTTAGCTCCCTGCTGGCACGAGAACATGCCCAGCGCAAGGAACAGCAGCAAGAATGCAGGTAAAAAGCTCTTTTTCATTCTATCTAAATTTTAAGTTTAACATGCAGTTTTTCCATCACCCAGGTAACGCCGATTACCACAAAGGCAAAACAAAGGCAGTTGACCAGCCCCATGAATCCATGTGTGAACCAGTCCGGCAGGACAACACCGGTCACATCAGCAAAGCCATAGAAGACATAAGGTACCAGATAAGTGGTCAGCGTAGCCGTTCCGGCAGGGCGTATCAGGTTGAACCAACCTGTGACCTGATGGCTGACCAGATAGCCGAGCAGTGTGTAGAGCCCCACGGAAATGGCAGTCACATAGAACACCCAGGGAGGAGTGCCACCCATCTTGGCCACAATCCAGAAATGGTGTGTCCCAATTCCGACCAGCAGAAGCAGAACGGCAACCGTCAGCCCATTGCAGAGTTTCCAGCCGTCACCCTTGCCGGCATAGCGGGCGCTGAGAATGGAAAGGATGACACCTCCCATTGTAAATGCGGGCAAAGCCCCGTTGCCGATATGCAGAATGGACAACATGCCCTGATAGAAGTTGCGTTCGGGAAAGGCAAGGATAGCCTCACCGCCAAAGCCCTCGCGCAAAGGCGTACCCAGCAGGCATATCAGGATAAAGGCACCCCAGGCAGGCAGCAGATACTGCAACCGGTCACGGCTGAAGATATAGATTACGGCACATACCAGATAGGTCCAGCCGATGGAGCCCAATATTCCCCAATAGGCACCGAATACACCTCCCTGCGGATTGCGGAACGTGAAGGCAAGGTAAAGGAGAACCAATACTCCGATTATTTTAAAAGCACGGAAAAGGTTCTTCTGAGTGCCGGAAGCCGGTTTCGGATATTGGTTCCACACACCGATAAAGCCTATGGCCATCAGGAACCAGTATACTCCTATCGGATAGGGAGCTTCCGGTGAAAGCCGGAACTCCGAGTTCGTTATAAACGCCCCCATCACCAGCAAGGCAAAGGTGCGGGAAAGGATATGCCCCAAGGTGGACTCTGCCGAGAAGCCCTTGGCATATCTGCGCTCAATGGCGTAAGGTATGGACATTCCCACTGCAAACAAAAAGCAGGGGAATACAATATCCGCCAGTCCCATAAAATCCTCACCATAGACGGCATGTTCCAGCCAATGGGGTACGTCATGCACTTTCCAGAAGTCATTGACGAAAATCATGATGAACATGGTCAATGCCCTCAGCATGTCGATGGCCAGGTTGCGCCGTGAATAAACAGTCTTGTCACTCATATCATCTTGCTTTAGAATTCAGAAACCAACATCAGCCATCTGGCTGCCGAAGAGCCCCACACCTCTTTATAAGTAGCCGTATTGAACTGTGGCCAATAGGGCGTGTCCTCATTGAAATAGGACTGCATACCTACGGGTATCTCTCCTACCGTTTCTCCGGGCAATGCCGTGTAGAGCTGCGGATAGTTGCTGCCTTCCCCATAAATCATGGACTGTCCGAAAGGATTCCTGCCTACAACCCAGAAGAGCTGCTGTTCGGCAATGTCTTTCAGTTCCTTGTCCTTCAGTACCCTGGCACAGATAGCGGCAGCTTTACCGGTAGACAAATGTACGGCAATATTTCCCTTAAACGAGAACCAGACGGGGAATATGCGCAAATAATGCTCTTTATCCAGACGGATACCGTTTTCGAGCTGTTCCTCGAAATCCTTATCGGCACCGCTGCGAATCCCTACCTGAACGGCGTAGAAGTTGGCGGAATCCTTCACTTCATCTTTGTGATAGATGCCACTGGGCACCATTCCATAAGGATATACATACTTCATGATATTCTTCAGATAACCGCCATAGAGTTTCATGGCACGAATCCACTGCTCATACTCGGCATGACCGGACTGTGTCTCGCAAAGGGCGGCAAGGGCTTCCATATAGGCATAGTCGCGGGACTGGTGGGTATAGTGTACAATGGACTTCCTGGCCAAATCACGGTAGAAGAAGCCGCAGGTCTTGTCTTTGTCTTTCAGCGGTTCGGTGCGCTGGCACTGCAAGGTGTAGCGGATAGCCTTCACGGCCTCATCGGCATACTGCTGTTCGCCGGTCAGCTTGTAGAGCATGCTGGCTGCCCATGAAATATTGGCGTGATACTGGCTTTCGGATGCCATGGCGGCATGTCCCCCACCCTTCTTTATCAGTTCGGCAAAGCCCAACTCATTAAAGCGTTTCATGGCATAACCGAAGTCTTCCTTTGCAATCTTTTTCAGATTGCTCCTGAGGGCTTCATCCTTCTCAACCATCATGGAGGCATACGCTTCAATTCCTGCAAGCAGGAAGTTTTCCAAAGCTCCGTTATGGACAAGCAGTTCACGGCGGCCGGCATCGTCGTCGGTACCTACCTCACCGTCAGTCCATAGATTGGTACCCCACGTCTGTGCACGGTAACCATCGCCCAGCCGGGTCTTCATCACATAGTCCATTCCCCACAAAGCCTCTTCCATCAGGCGGTTGTACAAGTCGACATTGCCTTTTTCTTTGGCGCGTTCGGCCATCAAGAGCAAGGAATAGGCTATTTCTCCCGTCTGTAAGGTCTGTTGGGACATGTCGGCAGCATCGTGCCATCCTCCGTTTATAGGAATAATATGTCCGTTGTAAGTGGCATGCAAGTCATTATGACAAGCCCCGTGCTTTCCGGGAACGGGATAACCGCAACGTTCGCAAAACAGGAAGTTGACCATCCGCCAGGCAGAATCCTCCCACACATCCTTATGGATATAGAAAGGCAAGGTGGTGACATCCCCTACCTGAATGACGTAACGTCCCTGCGTCTTGAAGTCGGAAAAGTCTATCGTCTCGAACTCTCCCAGACCGGTCTTTTCCTTACGGATGGGGCCGGTATAGACAATGGCCTGCGTCGCGGCATCCTTCAACTGGAACTGTCCGCCGTGCTTTTCCACATTGACAATGGCGCTCTTGGGACTCTCTATGCCATAACCAGTAGTAGAGAAGATGATGCGGTTTTGTGCGGGCATCCAGCCTTTCACGGTTTCCGGATTCTCCACTTTCTGCAATTCCACGGCATCCACATCGAAACGGAGGGAATCTCCCATAGTGCGTTCCTTGCCGAACACTTCGATAGCAAATGAAATCTTGGTCACCTTGTCGCGCGCCAGCCCGGACATCTCGACGAAACATTCGTTCCATTGGTTGTTTTTCAAGTTGATTTCGTGGTATCCTTCCCGACCGTAAATGTCGGGTACTTTTATTTCTCCGTCATTTTCCACATAGAGGTTCAGGTAAATGCTGCGTGCCCCTTCGCACGTGGGATAGATATAGAACTTCAGACGGTTGTAACCTTCCCAGTTCACACCTCCTATATCATAAGAGGCCATGCAAGTGCCACGTCCCAACCCCCAGCCGAGAATCTTCTCCGGATGGGCAGGAGCTTCCAGACGCAGGCTATGCTTGCCAGACTTGCTCCGTTCATCAGTCAAACCAATCTTACCGATGCCCTTGTGCGACCATTTGGAGAAATCCTCCATATCACACAGCATCATAGTTTCCAACACTTTCTTTTTCAAGCCGAATGTCTCGAAAGCCTTTGTCTCGTCGAGCGGCAACGGACTGTGCACGTAACCCGTACTGACGATGTCGGCTTTCAACTTTTCATCTACTTGGGCATGAAGCCAAACAGCCGGGGTACAAAGCAGACCGGTCAACAAGCAGAGAGGTTTAATGATATTCCTCATATACAGTAAATAAGTTTAATTCAATTTTTCGCACGAAACTTGTTCTTTTCAGCTAACATAAATCAAGCTACAATATTAAGCAAGAATAGTCAGACAGAGGTTTAAACTCTATCTGAAGATATTTGAAATCTATCAAAATAAAATGATTCCCTTTCAAGAGATTAAGGAGGTATGCCGAAGTTGTCTCCGGCATACCTTTTACTCAGTAAGGATATCAGAAATTCGATTTGTTCACATCCCAGAATACACGGGTTGCCGCATTATCAGGACCACCAAGCATTTCGACAGCTTTGGCATAACCGGTAGGATTATTGTCCTTTTCATTAATGGTGAAAGGCAAACGACGTGGTCCAAGGTCAGTATCAATTTCACCCTGGCTGTAATTTACCATCACTGGGAATAGTTTAGGATAACCGGTACGACGCAACTCGGCCCAACCGTTCATACCTTCGGGATAGACAGCAATCCAGCGCTGTGTAGCAATCTTAGCAAATTTCTCCTCGTTGCTCAAAGACTCATCCCATTGAGCGGTCACCTTGCTTTGACCTTCGATACTGGCTGCCGGAATAATAGGATCCACATAAGCAACAGCAGCAGTAGTGCCACTCAAATAATCGCCTACAGCAGCTCCCCATTGTTCAAATGAAGCCTTCACTCCCTTCTCGTACAAATCCTTAGCAGTACCTTTACCATTCACATTCCAACCACGCAGGGCAGCTTCAGCTTCCAGAAGAATCGTTTCACCGGCAGTAGCCAAAATAGCCGGAGACGTTGCAACCAGATTAGGTTTGCTCACAATCGCCTTGTAATTATCCGAGTTCTTGCCCTCTTCCAAACCTTTCACACCATTACGGATACCGAAGAAATCACCGTCAGCATTTGTTGTGGCATACTTTTCCAAACGGGCATCATTCATCCCTCCCAGCAGAGAGGGAATATTGGCATTGAGCACACAGTCGCCATAGCTGAAGGCCAGGCCGTAAAGCGGGTTCACATAACCGTTTCCAGCAATACCAAAATTCGCATCATTGGTTTCAATCAGCCCATTACTATCATTCATGGCAGCCTCAGCCTCGCTCTTTGCCCATGCAGCGTCGTATTTCACGATACGCATGGCCAGACGCAAACGGATAGTATTACACAATTTGGCCCATTTATTGAGGTCACCCCCATAAGCATAGTCAAACGGAGCGAACGAAGCCACATCTTTGTCCTTCACTGCACGCAGTTCATCAGCAGCCTCCCTCAGTTCTTCAAAGAACTTCTTGTAAACATCCTGCCCGGAATCATAAGTACCACCTGTAGCCGATTCACCATAATGAGTATAGATAATACACCCGTATTGATCGGTCAAACGAGACATGGCTATCACACGGCAAATGGTATTGATGGCTGCGAAATGGGAATATGTCTCCATGTCTTTCTCACATTTGCGCGTAATTTTAAGACTCTGGGACATCACGTGATTATAAGCATAATCCCAGCAGTTATCATTCCAACCTGCATTCATCGCATAAGTAATGTTATTTACATTACCGGCAAAGGCAGTAGCCGTACTTACATAGCCCGACCACATATCTGCATTCAGATTCTGTATCAGCTGATATTCCCACGGATTAGTACCACCGCCATTATTATAATAGATGGACTGCATCATCGGAATAAAATGCATGCCTATATAGTTGTTGTCCTGCTTCAATTCTTCGTCACTTACTCCTTTCGGGTCGGTATTCAAGTCATCGAATGCACCGGTACATGCGGTAAACATGGAAGCTGCCAGCAACGCAGTTGCCGTATATTTCAATATATTCTTCATAATTATAAGTCTATTTAAAAATTAACCTTCAAGTTGAAACCTATCGAACGGTTGGTAGGCATACCAAACACATCGACACCCTGCAAACGGTTGCTGGTAGACAGCATACCATCGGGATCATAAGGAGCATTGTTCTTGAAGAAGAACAAGTTACGGCCCACCAGCGAAATTTGCGCACTCTTGATGACACCAATCTTAGTCAGCCATGCCTGGGGCAGATTGTATCCTATGGAAAGTTCGCGCAAACGAATATTAGTGGCACTGTAAGTATAGTACTCTGTCACACCGGCACGTCCGCCCACCAGATTATAAAAATCTTGTATAGCCTGCTCTCCGGATATCTTATGCCCTTCGAGCATCACATATCCACGGTCACGTGCATCACCGGTAGCCTTGCTCACACCTTGCTGGTCAAGGTCGGCTTCTGTCAGTGACATCACTTTACCACCAAAGCGTCCGTCAATAAGGAAATACAACGAGAAGTCTTTCCAGGTAAGCGTATTGCTCCATCCTAAATTGAAATCAGGATTTGAGTTACCCAGCTTTTTAGGATCGGATTTGTTCACCAATGGCAGACCGTCATCGCCAAACTTGATTTTACCGTTATCATCACGTTCAAAAGTTGTTCCGTAGAAGTCGCCGAACGAACCACCTACTTCCAGACGGCTCCATACATTATTACTCTCACCGCCACTGAATTGGAAATATCCCAATGCTTCACCGGCCAATGCTTTGGCTTCGTTCTTGTTGGTGGCAAAGTTGACGCCGGTTTTCCAACGGAAACTATTGGTCATCACCGGAGTGGCGTTCATCATAATTTCTATACCACTGTTCTGAATGTCACCTGCATTTACATAATAGGTATTATACTCTGAACCGGAAGGAGCGGGCAAGGTGAAGAGCTGGTTCTTTGTATTCGTCTTGTAGTAAGTAAAATCAAACTCCAAGCGGCTGTCAAAGAAGCGCCATTCGGTTCCAAATTCCAGAGAAGTCGTCTTTTCAGGTTTCAACTCATCAAAAGGAGAAGTTGTATTAAAGCTGATACTGCCGTTCTTTGTAATCGTATTAAGTGGATTGGAGAGATAGGTATCCAAACCGTTACCTACTTGTGACCATGCACCACGGATTTTCCCAAGACTAATCCAGGAAGGCAACTTCAAAGTTTCGTTGAGCAACCAGGTAAGACCTACTGACGGATAGAAAAAGCCCTTGTTCTTATACTTGGTATAGGCCAAGGTAGAAGTCCAGTCATTACGTGCCGTCACGTCAAGGAAAAGCTGGTCTTTTAAACCAATCTGACCGGTAAAGAACACGCTCTGGCTTTGTGTATGTTTTCTCCAATCACTCAAAGAGCCTGCATTGAGAGTCACATTCTGCATCGTAAATACATTGGGAATGGAGAGTGTACCCGGATAGGAATCGAAACCGGTTCCATTGCCATTATAATCATTGATACTGCCACCGACTGATGCATTAAAGCTGAAATTCTCGAACTGTTGTTGATACGTAAAGAGGACATCTCCATAAGTAGAAAGTTCACTTTGCTCATTATAGCTGTAACGGCCATTGGTTCCGGTTCCAGCAGCATTCATACCGCAGAGGATAGGGCTGGTACCTGCATACATACGGGTATTGTCTTTATCCACTATATAGTCGGCGCTACCACGAGCCTGGATACTGAAATAATCGTTAATCTGGTATTTCACACTCAGGTTTATCAAAGTACGGTACCTCGTATCTTCATTAGGCACTTTGTTGATAAGCCAATAAGGATTTTGCTCCATATCGGTTCCGGAAGTCTTATACCAGTTTTGATCCATAATATTACGTCCGGTATTCAACACTTGATAGTTATCCTTGTAGTAGTTAAAATCTTTACCACCCTCTACACCACCACGCGGGAAGTGGTACAAACCGACCAAAGGATTCATATAATAACCTCCTGAAGTGGTACGGTTGTTTCCTTTCTGATACATGGCATTGACGTTGGCATCGACCGTCAACTTATTATTGAAGAAATTTGCTGTTTCGCGGAAATTAAAGTTATGTTTCACCAAACGGTTGCCTTCTACCACACCCTTGCCGTAAGTATTGGCATAGGAGAAATAAGTCTGCATAGCCTTTGAACCCATACTTAAAGAAAGAGAGTTAATAGTGGTAACACCCGTCTTGAAGAAATCGTCAGTATAGTCGGGACTACCGTTTATCTTACCGCCCCAGCTGGTCGTTTGGCCGGTATAATGATTCTGGAATTCGGGAATACCATAGGCAGCCATATCAAAAGTGGTATTGGTATTGAAAGAAATGCTGGCACGACCTTCTTTACCTCTTTTGGTATTGATGATTACCACACCGTTGGCAGCCGAGCTACCATACAAAGCGGCTGCCGCAGGACCTTTCAAGATATTCATACTCTCAATATCATCGGGATTCAAATTGGAGATACCGTCGCCACGGTCGTAGTTACCACTGTCATTATCACCACCAATGGTAGTTGAAGTATTTTCGTTAGTGGAGGAACCGAACGGCACCCCGTCTATCACGTAAAGAGGCTGATTATTACCGCTTACAGAACGGTTACCACGGATGATGACCTTGGAAGAACCACCCAGACCGGAAGAACTCTTGTTGATTTGCACACCTGCCGTCTTACCGGCCAGCGCATTCATCATGTTGGGGTCCTTGGCACGAACCAATTCGTCGCCGTTCACCACTTGAGTAGAGTAAGTCAGTGATTTTTCTTTCTTTGCAATACCCAATGCCGTTACCACCACTTCATCCAGTAGCTTGGCATCATTCTTTAATGTGACTCTTATCGTTCCCGGAGTGATGGGAACTTCTTGTGTTATCATACCTACGAAAGACACTTGCAGTGTCGTGGCACCTGCGGGTGCATCTGTAATAGTGAATTTGCCGTCTAAATCTGTTACGGCTCCGGTAGTACTTCCTTTTACCAATACGGAAGCTCCGATAATCGGTTCATTGTCTTCAGCTGAAATAACGATACCGGTAATGGGGGAATTTTGGGCTGCTACCCAGCTAATGGCCGCCATCAGGCAAACCAAGGTTAGCATAAGTCTTTTTTTCATAAGCTGTTTTTCGGAAAATAAATATTAGATTAAATATGTGTTAAGTTAATAAACAGATTCTCGGAAATCTGTTATCCCGATCGGCCAGTCTGATTGACTGTTCCTCTCATTTCTTCTTCTTTGTATGCTTCATAGGCTATTAGTATGTTACGGTTAATATTTAAGCTTATCCAAATGTCTTTATTCTGCAGATTTCTTTCAAGCTCTCGTATATAAAACCGGGGGCACAACCGCAACCCTATCGGAAAAGGACGATTTATTTGCTAATAAAAGTTAATGAAGAAAAGCTGCTGGCAGAACCGGTGCTTTATTGCATGGTTTTAAGCAGATTACGGCATCACCCTTCTCTCCCTCGCCTAAGAGTGAGGCTTTCATTATCTACAAGAGAATCCCCCCCGGCACCGCGGCAAATTAACCTCTCCATTGCGACAAACTAACTATTTTCTCGCATCTCATTATTCTTATCACAGTCATGTTAGTTTCTTACAACAGCTGTATTCTTTTCTTATAACAGCTGTTGTAAGAATAATAAGAAGCATAAAAACTGCCAGTCAGCAGTATACAGATGATTAGTTTCTCGCAGTGCAGGGGGTAGTTTCTTTCTGTTCAGAAGAAGGAGATAAAAAACAGACCGTCCGGCCCGGAATGAAAAAGATTCACCCCAGGTCGGACGGTTATAAACAAAAAAACAAAGTTTTATTCTTCGTACATCTTATCAATCAGCTCCTTGTAGTTCTTTGCCACAACAGAACGTTTCAGCTTCAGCGTATTCGTCAGTTCCCCACGCTCCATGCTGAATGGTTCCGGCAGAAGTGTGAAACGCTTCACTTGCTCATAATGGGCAAATTGCTGCTGCAAGGTATCGATACGGGCACGGAACAACGCCTGTATCTTGGGATGTTGCAGTAACTCATCCATATTGCCGTATGCAATGTCTTTCTCCTTGGCATAATCCTTCACAAAGCCATAAACGGGAACTATCAAAGCGGAAACAAACTTACGCTCATCGGCAATGACAGCAATCTGGTCAATGTAACGGTCAATAGCCAGCTTCGTTTCTAATGCCTGCGGCGAAATGTATTTTCCGTTAGAGGTCTTGAACAAGTCTTTGATACGCTCCGTCAGATACAGATGACTATCCTTCAAATAACCGGCATCACCCGTGTGGAACCAACCGTCACGGTCGATGGCAGCAGCCGTTGCCTCCGGTTTCTTGTAGTATCCGGTAGTGATAGTCTTACCACGAAGAAGTATCTCGTTATTCTCGCCAATCTTCACCTCCACATCAGGCATCACCGTACCTACGGAACCAATCTCATAGCCTTCGTTGAGGAAGCAGGAAACGGTAGCCGTAGATTCCGTCAGACCATAGCCCACCACCATGTTTATACCTACAGAATGCACAAACTCGCAGATTTCATCGGGCACAGCAGCACCTGCCGTAGGGAAGAAATTACCGTTCTCAATACCTATCGTCTTCTTCAGCAGAGCATAAATGGTCTTTTCGTAGAACTTGTATTTCAGATGAAGCATCATCGGAGGAGTCTTTCCTTGACGCACATAATCAATGTTATGCGTCCTGCCCACCTTGATGGCATCCAACATCATCGCCTTACGCAGACCGGTTTCCTGGGAAATCTTCTCCTGCACACCGGCATAGACTTTCTCCCAAAAACGGGGTACACTGCACATCAGTGTAGGACGTATCTCTTTAATAGTAGTCTGTATATCTTGTGGACGGAGATTGATGCAGACCTGCACCCCCCGGTGTATACAAAGGTAGGTCCATGCCTTTTCGAATACATGGGTCAGCGGAAGGAAGTTCATGGAAACATCCTGGTCTGTTATGAAAGGCAATCGGATATCATGAATGCGGAAAGCCTCTCTATAATTGAAATGATGGAGCATGACACCTTTCGGCTCACCGGTAGTACCGGAAGTATAAAGGATATTGGCGAGGTCATCATCTGAGGCAGCTGCTGTACGTTCTTCTACAATGGCATTGTGCTGCAACTCTTCATCCATTGCCATAAATTCATCAAAATAGATGGAAGTCATGTCGCGCGGATCTTTCACCACAGCACGGTCGAAGATGATGAGCTGCTGCAGAGACTGGCAAAATCCGAACACACTGAAAGCGGCATCGTACTGGAACTGCTCGCCTACAAACAGATAACGTATCTGTGCATCGTTGATGATATACTGTGCCTGAGCCGGTGAGCTGGTAGCATACAAAGGTATAGTCACCGCCCGGTTGGCGAATGCACCGAAATCAGTAAAGAGACATTCGGGTTTATTCTGCGAGAAGATACCGATATTCTCTTGCGGCTCTATTCCCAAAGCCACCATTGCATTGGCAGTCCGGCGTACAGTCTGTGAGAACTCTTTCCAAGAGATGGGTATCCATTGTGCAGTTTCATAGTCTCTGTATTTCAGGGCTATTTTGTCTCCATACTTCTCTGCCTGGCGGTGCACCAGAACAGACAAATGATGATAAGTCATAACTTTTGATATTGGTAAATACGGTACAAAGGTAGTGGTTTCATTTGAAACTAATCCGATATTAGCGGGTAATTATTCAATATGGGTACTCCTTTCCGTTTTTTATTCGTAAGTTTGCAGCAGGATTATTTATTTACCGAATATGATTTACGATATACCGACTTTAACTTCCGAAGCAATCGGATTGCTCAAATCACTGATAGCCATTCCTTCCTTGAGCCGCGACGAGGAGAAAGCGGCGGATTATCTGCAGAACTATATCGAAATGCAAGGCATGGCAACAGGACGTAAAGGCAACAATGTATGGTGCCTCAGCCCGATGTTCGACCTAAAGAAACCGACCTTGCTGCTGAATTCCCATATCGACACCGTAAAACCCGTCAACGGGTGGCGGAAAGATCCTTTCAAACCAACGCTGGAAAGTAATGGAAAGCTCTACGGGCTGGGCAGCAACGATGCCGGAGCCAGTGTAGTCAGCCTGCTGCAAGTATTCCTGACATTGTGCCGCACCACTCAGGCCTACAATCTGATATATCTTGCCTCGTGTGAGGAAGAAGTATCAGGCAAGGGGGGAATAGAATGCGTATTGCCGGAACTCCCTCCCATACAGTTTGCCATTGTAGGCGAGCCGACAGAGATGCAACCTGCCATTGCAGAAAAAGGATTGATGGTGCTGGACGTAACTGCTACCGGAAAATCGGGACATGCTGCCCGAAACGAGGGAGATAATGCTATATATAAGGTATTGGATGATATTGCCTGGTTTCGTGATTACCGTTTTCCAAAAGAATCTTCCCTGTTGGGTCCCGTGAAAATGAGCGTAACCATGGTAAACGCCGGTACACAGCATAACGTCATTCCCGACCGTTGTACTTTTGTCGTAGACATTCGCAGCAACGAGTGTTATAGCAATCAGGAGCTATTCGATGAAATACAGAAACACATCACGTGTGAAGCCAAAGCCCGCTCCTTCCGGCTAAGCTCTTCACACGTAGCTCCGGAGCATCCGGTAGTGCAAAAGGCTATTACCATGAAACGTACTCCTTTCGGCTCACCGACCTTGTCCGACCAGGCACTGATGCCGTTCCCTTCTCTAAAGATGGGACCAGGGAAAAGTGCCCGTTCACACACTGCCGATGAATTTATCTTTGTCAAGGAGATAGAGGAGGCGATAGGAATGTATTTGGAGTTGCTGGAAGGAGTGAAAATTTAAATTATCATTATCTGTTCAGCCACGGCTCCGGATTCAGTTTTTCCTTCTCTTTCCTCAATTGGAAATGTAGCACCGTACGACCATTGTCGGCCCCATCCGAGAAGATTTGTCCGAGGGTCTGTTTGGTGGTAACATCATCGCCCTGCTTCACCAAGGCCGATGACAAGTTGCAATAGACGGATATATAATTCCCGTGACGGACAAGGATATTGAACAGTCCGTTCAGTTTAAAGACAGCCGCCACTTTACCATTGAAGATGGCGCGGGCTTGGGCACCCGGTTTCCCTTGTATATCGATGCCTTTATTGTCCAGCTTGACATTGCGCAAACCTTCTACAGAATACTGGCCGTAATGGCTGGTAATGATATACGCTCCAGTGATGGGCATCGGCAACTTACCGCGATTATTAGCAAAATTCCCGGATAATTCACGGTCTGCCTTACTCATGGAGTAAGTATCCAAAGGCTGTGCCTTTGGCTTTGCGGACGTAGAGGCAGTCGCAGTTTTCTCACCAGCCTTTTTACGTGCGGCTGCCTCACGGCGCGCTTCTTCTGCCGCACGTTTACGCGCTTTCTCTATCTCTTCCGCTATCAGGCGGTCAATGCGTGCATTGAGCTGATTGGCTTCACGGCGTTTCTTATTCAGTTCGTTCTGCAATCCCCGCTGTTTCTTTTTCAGATTGGCCACCAACAACTTCTGTTCCTTCTCCTGCGCTTCCAGCTTGACTTTCTCCTCTTCACGTTCTTTCAGCAATCCTTCCTTGGCAGCCTTCACTTGCTGAAGCTCAGCCTTCTTACGGTTCAGCTGTTCCTGCTTTTTCAACACCTCCTCACCTTGCAGGCGCTGATAAGTGGCATATTCGCGTACATAACGCATGCGTCGATAGGTCTGTGCCAGGCTCTTGGCAGAGAAAATGAACATCAGCTTCTCTTCAATGGAACGGTTCTTATACAAATATTGGACGGACGATTCATATTTCTTCTTCTTGTCCTTTAGGTCACGTTGCAAGCGAGTCAACTGACGTCCCAATGAAGACAACTCGCGCTCTATGGATTCCACATCATTATTGATAGTCAGAATATAACGTCTGCGTTCTTCTATCTGTCCGGTCAGTGCAGCAAGACCTTTCAACTGGCTTCCCACATCCTTCTTGGTGGTTATCAACAGCGTCTCCGACTCTACTATCTGTTTCTGCAAGGCACCACGCTTGCTTTCCAGTTCCTTAATCAGCTTGTTGGACTGGGCAAAGAGCGGAGAAACCGGCAAAAGGAGGAGAAAGAAGAAAAGGAGAAGCTTCATAAGTTATAAGGGATTATCCAACAACTATCAACTATCAATGATCAACTAATCAAAGGTCCATCAGCATTTCCAGCAGTTCCTCCAGCTCCACCTCTTTATATTTCTGTGAGAGCTGGGTAGGGGCCAGTACAAAAGGCTTATCCGAGAAGTTGGAAAGTTCAATCTTTCCCTTTTCCAGAGAGGGTATCCCGAGTTCCTTGCCGGTAAGCACCTTCTTACCATTGGGTTTGGAAGCAGCATAAAGCAGTTTCTCCAAATGGGCAAAATCCGCCTTCTTGGGCAGCACATCCTTCAGTTCCTTACGTGTTGCACGGACATAACGTTTTCCCATACGGTCTACCAACAGAATCTCATCCGGGGTGACTTCCATACGTGCCACCTCCGTACGAAGTATCGGCATCAGAAAGGAAATCTGCATGCATTCTTCCTTCTTCAACTTCATCGTACCGTTCACAGTAAGGGTGGCATCTTTATGGGGTACCGTCAGCTGCACTTTGGAGGAAAGGCAGGCAGATTCTCCGGACAGAGAACTTGAGTGACGCGAAGTCTTGCAACCGGCAAACCCCACAGCCAGCAACAACAGCAAGGACAATAGGCGGCACGTCCTTGCCATATCATTCAGCAGGTTTAGTTTCATCTGATATATATTTCTTTTTTTGTATTTTCTGTTTCAACGTATCAGAGCGATTGCCCTTATCCCAGGCTTGTTTCCAGTATTTCAAGGCACCTTCCGCATCGCCAGTCATGTAATAGATATCTCCGCAATGTTCCAAGACCACGTCACTGCTATCTTTATCATTCTTTATCGCCTCATCTATGTAGAGACGCGCCTCGGCATAATTACCTTTAACAAACAATATCCATGCATATGTATCGAGATAGGTGGAATTGTTCGGCTCGGCTTTCACTGTCTTGTAGCTCATCTCTTCCGCCTTGTCTAAGTCGCGACGCTCCACGGAAAGATAATATGCGTAGTTATTCAAGGCACCGATGTTTGAAGGATTGTACACCAAAGCGGAATCATAAGCCGCATAAGCTTCCGCATGCAGATTCTTGGTGTGATAAGCATCACCGATAATGGCATAAAAATCTGATACGACCTCCTTCTTGCTATCGTCCTTGACGTGTGACAAAGCCTTTTGACAGATGGCAAGAGCATCATCCGTCCGTTCCGCCTGGTTGTAGGCAATGGCCAGATAGAAATAGAACTCCAACATATCGGGATTGGACTCCACACCGGCTTCGCACAAATTCATTATTTCCTTGTAATCCTCCTGGCGCACGGCTTCCCCCAGCAATGTCATACGAGCCGCTGTGTTGGTAGGGTCTATCGCCAGAACCTGACGCAGAACCGGTCCTGCCTCCTTGTTCATTCCTTTGGAAAGAAGATATTGGGCATACAGCAAAGGTAATTGTGCCTCATCGGGCTCCTGCTCCATGATACGGTTGAAGAGCGTAATGACACGTGTGCTGTCCTTGCCTGCCTGCTCATTCTGCACGATGAACTGCCGCATCACATTCAGTTTGGTGTCCGAAGCCACTTTCTTGTTCAGTAACAGCGTGTCCAATTGCTGTTCATATAGTTCCTTCTGTCCGGTCTCTTCGTAGTAAGAAGCCAATGAGTACATGGCCATTGCATTGTCCGGCTCTTCGACCAGCACCTTCTTGTAAATCTCATAAGCTTCCTGCTTTTTCCCGTTCTGCATATAGACATCCCCCAGTACCACCTGATAGCGCCTATCGTTGGGATACTCTTCTACCAGACTTTCTATTTCATGAAAGGCGCTCTTGTCGTCCTTCTTTTGCAGATAGATGCGGAACTTCTCCATACTGAGCTGTTCGTTCTTGCCCATCCGTTCCTCGAGCTTGTTCAGTATACCGATAACTTTGTCATACTCTTCCTGGCGGTTGTAAATCTCCAGCAAGTTGTATAGCGGGTCCAGCTTATCCGAGAAACGTACCGCCATATTTTCCAACAAGACAGCGGCTTTCTCCGTTTCGTTTTGCTGCATGTACAGATTGGCAAGTCCCTGGGCATACCAGTAATTGTCGGGAGCATTCTCCACCGCCTTTTCCAACGCGGCTTGTCCCAGCGGCACCTGCTTGAGGAACATATAATACTGGGCCATCTCATACAAAGCCGATGATGCGTTCGGGTTTATCGTCAGGCAATGTTGCAGGACATCAAAAGCTGCATCATAGTCTTTCTGGACTTTCAGACGGGCGGCCTCAAGAAAGAAGTAGTCGTAACGGCGCTGCTGTTCGGGGGTAAGCTCCTTTACGGGCGAAACATCGGCTTTCTTCGACTTCTTCCGTTTCTTCAATTCCTTCCGTGCCTTTTCAGGCCGACCGTACCCGCTCATTTTCTCCTTAGAAGCTTGAACATTGGCAGCCTGCACTCCATACGTAGTAAGGCAGAAGGCACCTATCAACAACGCAAGTATTATTTTTACTCTGATTCTCATCTATTTAATTATAAATTCTTAGCCCGTAAAAACGGAACAATATCCATTCATTTTTTACCCGTATGCCCGAAGCCACCGGCACCGCGCTCCGTCTCATCCAGCACTTCCACTTCCTGCCAAAGAGCTTGTTCGTGACGCGCTATCACCATTTGTGCAATCCTCTCCCCATCTTCGATGACGAAGGTTTCTGCAGAAAGGTTGACGAGAATAATACAAACTTCACCACGGTAATCGGCATCAATCGTTCCAGGGGAGTTCAGCACGGTAATCCCCTTCTTAATGGCCAATCCGCTACGCGGACGCACTTGCGCCTCAAATCCTTCCGGAAGAGCGATATAAAGGCCAGTAGGCACCAGACACCGCTGCATCGGAGCCAGCGAAATAGATTCATTAAGGTTTGCACGGATATCCATTCCTGCAGACAGCTCAGTGGCATAAGCCGGAAGCGGATGCTTTGATTTATTGATGATTTGTACGTTCAACATGATGTTATTTACGATTTGACGATTTACAATTAGGGCTACTTCTATTCTTACAATTCGAGTAATTCAAGTTTCGCAATTCATCTCCGTTTCACTATAAACTTGGGCGAAAATACGGCTTTTTATACAAAATAGTGATACATTTGCAGTTAAATAATAGTAACTTCAATCGTAAATAACATCATGATGAATTGGAATACGCTCATATCTGCCAAACGTTTCGGACTGGAAGAGTTTCATCAGGAACGCCATGAAAACCGCTCGGAATTCCAACGTGACTATGACCGCCTTGTCTTCTCCGCCCCCTTCCGCCGTCTGCAGAACAAAACCCAGGTATTCCCTCTTCCCGGTAGTGTATTCGTCCACAACCGATTGACGCACAGCCTGGAAGTATCATGTGTAGGTCGCTCACTAGGCAACGATGTATCGAAAGCTCTCATTGCCCGCCGTCCGGAACTGCAAGACAGCTACCTCACCGAAATAGGCTCCATCGTTTCCGCCGCCTGCCTGGCACACGACTTGGGAAATCCTCCTTTCGGACATTCGGGAGAACGAGCAATTTCCACCTTTTTTTCTGAAGGAAAAGGAATGTCCCTGAAGGGCCAACTGACACCTGCCCAATGGGAGGACCTTACTCACTTTGAAGGAAATGCAAATGCGTTCCGCCTGCTTACCCACCAGTTTGAGGGAAGGCGACAGGGAGGATTTGTACTCACCTACTCCACCTTGGCAAGCATCGTGAAATATCCCTTTTCATCGAGTCTTGCTGGCAAAAAGTCAAAATTCGGTTTCTTCATCACAGAGGAAGAAAGTTTCCGCCGCATAGCAGAAGAGTTGGGTATGGAGAAGCAGAACGATGCCCCGTTGAAATATGCCCGCCACCCGCTAGTCTATCTGGTGGAAGCCGCCGATGACATCTGCTACCAGATGATGGATATTGAGGATGCTCACAAACTGAAAATTCTGACTACACAAGAAACCAAAGAGTTGCTTCTTTCTTATTTCTCGAAAGAGCGCCAAGCACACCGGCTCAAAACGATGGAGATAGTAAGTGACACCAATGAGCAAATAGCCTATCTGCGTTCCAGCGTTATCGGGCTGCTTATCGGCGAATGCGTGCAAGCCTTTGTAGACAATGAAGAAAAGATTCTGAAAGGAGAATTTGAAGGAAGCCTCATCAACCATATATCCGAGGTACCAGCCAATGCCTACAAGCACTGTGCAGACATCTCCCTGAAGAGGATTTACCGCTCACGCGACGTACTGGACATTGAACTTGCCGGTTTCCGCATCATCAGTACCCTACTCGAACTGATGATTGACGCCGTGCGTTCTCCAGAAAAGGCATATTCGCAACTGCTCATCAATCGCGTATCGGGCCAGTACAACATAAAAGCGCCTGCACTCTATGAAAGAATACAGGCGGTATTGGATTACATCTCCGGAATGACAGATGTATTTGCACTCGATTTATACAGGAAAATAAACGGGAATAGCTTGCCAGCGGTATAACAGACGACAAGCATTCTTCCGGATAGTCCTATGATACAACCTTATTTGCTCCCGACGTAAGCTTGCATGCCTCCGGTGCGCTCGCTATGAATGACTCGATGTGGCGAATGCGCTTTTCTGCCAAAATCTCGTCCACGGCAATCAGGATACCCGTTTCCTCCACATCTCCGAAACCGTAATTGATGGCTGTACCAAACATACGCATGGTAGGGCTGAGACTCATATAGGCATTCACCAGAGGGGGAATATTATACCCCGCCTTACGGATTTCACAATTCAAAATCTTATAGTCTTCTTTAAAAGAGTCTTTACAGAAGAGAGCTGCCAATTCACTCTCGTCCGATTCCAGAAGTAACGGCTTCATCGGAGTAATCAGGTTGTCCTTATCCGCAAAGTGTTTCCGAAGAAAATAAAGAATCTTATCACGACTCTGACGATGATAGCTGGGATACATAGTCACCTTTCCGAAGAAATACTTCACATTGGGCATGACTACGGTCAGTGCGCCCAAACCATCCCACAGATTATCCAACGCAAACAGACCTTTACTGTCTGCACGCGTAGACTGATACTCCAACGTAACGAACGAACGTCCCAACTCAATGGTCGTAGGAAGATAGTCCTTCAAAAATTTATCCGAAAAGTTAAACATATGGGCAGTTGCCAGAATAGGGGCACCATGTTCATCAAAACGCACATCCGTACCTAAGATATAACGGTATCCACCCAAAATTTCTTCAGCTTCCGGATTCCAGACAATCAACTGCTTGTACGGATTGTCCATGATGTCATATTCGTCAATATCCATAGACTTGCCCGTTCCTCCTCCCGCAGCGCGGAACGCAATCTCGCGCAAACGGCCGATCTCCTTCATGGTATTCGGAGAGTCTTGGGCAGTAATGATATATATCTGGTTATGACTTCTATTGGTCATGCGCAGGCGCTTCTCCTCAGTCAACTCCGCTTTCAACAGCTCCTTGCTTATCGGTGCAATTACATCTTCCATATTTCTCTGTTAGTAGTTCTTCTTTTATATAAATACGGTCTCTCTACAATTTATATACAATATCCTTCACATATTGCGCCCATCCAGCCGGGCTTTTCGATTTATCGAAAGTTTGCCAGGGGATAGGCTTCCCTATGGTGATAGTAAATGTTTTATGGCGATTCTTCAGCATTTCATCTGCCAGGTAAAGCATGGCGATATTGAACTTGACACCCAATATCTTACAAAGATTGGCAAGATTATAAAAGAAATTGGAGTTCCGCCCTTCGAAGTGGATGGGAACTACATCACGGTGGGCTTCGACACTCTTCACGATAAAGGTCTTTTTCCAATCCAAGTCACGGATGACCCCATTCTGCCTACGTGAACAAAGACCTGCGGGAAACATGATGAGCTGATTGTCCGAAGCAAATCCCGCCTCCACCATTCTCGGGAAGTCTTTGGCCTGCTTTCCCGTCTTGTTGATGGGGATGCAGAGCGGTGCCAGTCCGTGCAGGTTCATCAGCAGGTCGTTGACCATATATTTCACCTTGCCGCCATAAAAGGAGCCCAAGACATAACCCAACGCCACTCCGTCCTGCCCACCCAGGGGATGGTTGGATACAAAAGTATAAAGCCCTTCTTTAGGCAGATTCTCCTCCCCCTTTACCACAATATTGGCATCAAGGAACTCCAGACAAGCTTTCAGAAAATCCACACCGACTTTATCTTTCGACTCCCGCAAAAAGACATTCAATTCCTCTTGATGAACGATATGCTTCAAATAAGAAACTACGAACTTGGGGATATACTTAGACTTCTTCGGAGCCTTTTCCCGAAGTATCTTGTCTATGTCAATCAAAAATAAAGAGTCGTCAGCCATTCTTCTTTTGATGAAATGAATGTGCAAAATTAACTCATCTTTTTAATTAATCGCAAAAAAAGGACAGAAAACTACACCCGAAATCTATCAAATAACACCTAAAAACTATCAATTGACAGTTTTCCCCCTAAAGTGTGTTTGAAATCCGTCTGCCTGAAAAAGAAAACTTCCGTAAACTTGCAATATCATGATTAACGAAAAAACATAGCACATATGAACAATATAACATTTAAAAAAGACCTGCTCGGAGTTCAAGACGATTTATTGCGTTTTGCATACAAACTTACTTCCGACCGTGAAGAAGCCAACGACCTCCTGCAGGAAACATCCCTGAAAGCTCTGGATAACGAAGAGAAGTATACTCCCGATACCAATTTCAAAGGATGGATATATACCATCATGCGTAATATCTTCATCAACAATTACCGCAAAGTGGTGCGTGACCAGACTTTTGCGGACACCACGGATAATCTCTATCACCTGAACCTGCCGCATGACACCGCTTTTGAGAGCACAGAAAGAGCATATGATTTGAAAGAGATGCACCGCATTGTCAACGCCCTGCCACGGGAGTACAAGATTCCCTTCTCCATGCATGTCTCCGGCTTCAAGTACCGCGAAATTGCAGAGAAGCTGGGGTTACCCTTAGGCACGGTAAAGAGCCGCATTTACTTCACCCGCCAAAGATTACAACAAGACTTGAAGGATTTTGTTTAAGAACCCAGCATATAAAACCAGTGATTTCCATAAATTAAGAAGAGTACAAATTTTAGTTGTATCAAAAGAGAGAAAGGTAGGCCGGGACAATCCCATGTCTACCTTTCATGGCCTCGCCTTTATATTTCTGCACGAACATATTCAAGCCGTTACGCTTTGCGATAATATTATTTACAAAAATCAGGTAGTAACCTCTGGTTACATTCCACCTTTCCAGCTATCCGAAGCACTGAAAGCTAACCAAAACCACCTGAAAACTGCCAATTATTAGATTTCCCCCCAAAGAGAGTTTGATTTCCGTCTATCAAAAAAAAGAATCATCCATAACTTTGCATCATCAATAAAACGAACAATAATTAAAAAAACATCCATTATGAATAATAGAACATTTACCCAAGACCTACTCGGAGTTCAAAACGACTTATTACGCTTTGCATATAAATTAACCTCCAACCGCGAAGAAGCCAACGATCTGCTTCAAGAGACATCATTAAAAGCTCTGGACAATGAAGAGAAGTATACACCTGATACCAACTTTAAAGGATGGATATATACCATCATGCGTAATATTTTCATCAACAATTACCGTAAAGTGGTACGTGACCAGACGTTTGCAGATACCACAGACAATCTCTATCATCTGAATACACCGCATGACCTCACACTCGACAGCACAGAAAGTGCTTACGACCTGAAGGAAATGCACCGCATTGTCAATGCCCTGCCACGTGAGTACAAGATACCTTTCTCCATGCACATTTCCGGTTTCAAGTACCGTGAAATCGCAGAAAAGCTGAACCTCCCACTTGGAACAGTAAAGAGCCGTATCTTTTTTACCCGCCAGAAGCTGCAGCATGACTTGAAGGATTTCAGATAAGAGAATACGGCAAGCAAAGAATTGTTTATTTATTGGCCGGATAAAAACGAAATATACTTATTTTCAGACAATCATAGAATACAAACCAAGATACCTAAAGAAAAACCGAGTGATTAATAAACAACATGAAGAAACAGACAACCATTACAGCCTGCACATTTGTAACAATGGCAATGGAAGCTCCTGCTGTTTTTGTCGTACAGCCGGCCATGAGCAAGCACGTCAAGTACGCAGGTATGGCACTACGTACAGCTGGTCAATGAAGACAAACTTGACTCGCTGAACAGCATACAGTAAAAAAAAGATTTATCCACCGGATTCTGTGGATGAATATAATAATCAACCACCCTAGGGAAATATTATCACTCCTCCCCATCATCTCCCGGCAAACGGTAACGTTCACAAAAAAAGATGGTAAATTAACAAAAAAGAGTTAAGAAGTTAATACTAAAACAAGGAAGAGTTAAGAAAGAGCTTTATCCCAAACTTTGGTTTTTCCAAACCAAGCCTTGAGATAGAAAAACCAAGGCTTGGTTTAGATATCCGCAAGGCTGGGAAAGAAGTTTCCCGCCCAAGACACCATTCCACCAACAAGCGACTTTCAAACCAAAGACCCGCCATCTCTAACTGAATCTTTTCAAAAGAGACTACACAAATTCCCCACCAGCAAAGTGCTTCAAAAGTAGCTTCATTATCAAATGAATAAGCTATCAACAAGGTGTTGAAAACTTCTTCCTAAGATTTTAGTTAAAAGATTGTGGGGAATTGTGGAGAAATGTGTATTTTTACCGTCGCTTATTATAATAAGGTGAGAAATGATACAATTCTTAGGTAATATCGAGGCGAAGGCAGATGCAAAAGGAAGAGTTTTCATCCCGGCCACCTTCCGGAAACAGCTGCAGGCCGCTTCCGAAGAAAAGCTCGTGTTGCGCAAGGACGTATATCAGGATTGCCTGGTGCTCTACCCGGAAAGTGTATGGTTTGCCACCCAAAACCAACTTCGCTGCCGGCTGAATAAATGGAACGCTAAACAGCAAATGATTTTCCGCCAGTTCGTAAGTGACGCGGAAATCATGATCCCTGACGGGAACGGACGCATCCTGCTCCCAAAGCGTTACCTGCAAATGGTGGGTATACAAAGTGATGTCCGCTTCATTGGCGTGGACAACACAATAGAAATCTGGGCCAAGGAACGTGCCGAACAACCATTCATGAACCCTGACGAGTTCAGTGAGGCTCTTGAAGAGCTGCTGGGAGACGAAAATATTTGCTGTGACGAAAATAAGCTATAAACAACAGATGATGAAAGAAGAAACAACATATCATATCCCCGTATTGCTGATGCCGAGCGTAGATGCGATGAGCATCCGTCCGGACGGCACGTATGTAGACGTAACGTTTGGTGGAGGAGGACATTCGCGCGAGATACTGTCCCGCCTGGAAGACGGCGGCCGGCTGCTGAGCTTCGACCAGGACGAAGATGCGGAACGCAACATTGTGAACAACCCGCATTTTACATTCGTACGCAGCAACTTCCGCTACCTGCACAACTTCCTACGCTATCACGGCATCGAAAAAGTGGATGCCATACTTGCCGACCTCGGCGTATCTTCCCATCACTTTGATGACAGCGAACGGGGATTTTCCTTCCGCTTCGACGGAGCACTGGATATGCGTATGAACAAACGTGCCGGCCTGACAGCTGCCGACATCGTGAATACCTACGAAGAAGAAAAGCTGGCCGATATTTTTTATCTGTACGGCGAGCTGAAGAACAGCCGGAAACTGGCATCTGTCATTGTTAAAGCACGGGCTACGCAGAGAATTGCCACCATCGGCGAATTTTTGGAAATCGTCAAGCCACTCTTCGGCCGCGAACGTGAGAAGAAAGAACTAGCAAAGGTATTCCAGGCATTGCGCATTGAGGTAAACCAGGAAATGGAGGCACTGAAAGAAATGCTGTATGCAGCAACAGAAGCGCTAAAGCCGGGAGGCCGTCTGGTGGTGATAACCTATCACTCCCTGGAAGACCGTATGGTGAAGAATATCATGAAAACCGGCAACGTGGAAGGCAAGGCCGAAAAAGATTTCTTCGGGAACGTATTGACCCCGTTCCGGCTGGTCAACAACAAAGTAATTGTACCGGACGAGGAAGAGATAGAGCGCAATCCGCGTTCGCGCAGCGCCAAGCTGAGAATTGCAGAAAGAGTAACGAATGATTAGTGACTAGCAATGGAAAAGAAACAAGAAGAAAAGAATACGGAGAAGGTGAAAAAACGCACCTCACTGAAAAACATCATAGGAGGCGACATTCTGGCCACAGACTTCTTCCGCCGTCAAGCCGGATTGTTGTTCCTTATCATGGTGCTTATCATTATTTACATCAACAACCGTTACGAATGCCAACTGCAACTGATAGAGATAGACAACCTTAAAAAAGAGTTGATAGACATCAAGTACGATGCCTTGACACGCAGTTCGGAATTAATGGAACGGAGCCGCCAATCGCGCATCGAAGAATACATCGCCACCAAAGAAAGTGATTTGCAGACTTCCACTAATCCACCGTACTTACTAAAATAATGGAGAATTGAGGATTAAAGTAATTTCAATAGCACATCGTAAATCGTTAAATCGTAAATAACATTGGCTGTAAATAAAAAAAACATAATGACCCGTTACTTCTTCGTCGTCCTACTCATGGGGCTGGTGGGGATAGCTATTGTTGTGAAAGGCGCCATGATTATGTTTGCCGAGCGACAGTACTGGCACGATGTAGCCGACCGCTTCGTCAAAGAGAATGTAACGGTGAAGCCCAACCGGGGAAATATCCTGTCCTCGGATGGTAAACTGATGGCAAGTTCGCTGCCGGAATATAAAATATATATGGACTTCATGTCCGGCGAAAGGGACGAGAAGCGCCGCAAAAAGGACCAGCAGCGCAAGGATTCTATCTGGAAAGCCAATTTCGATTCCATCTGTATCGGGCTTCATCAGATTTTTCCGGACATCAGTGCCGCCACCTTCAAAAGCCATCTGCGCAAGGGGCGGGAGATGAAGAGCCGGAACTACAACATTCTTCCCAACCGCAACCGGCGCATCTCTTACATTCAGTATAAGGAAGCCAAGCGGTTACCCGTATTCAAGATGAACAAATACCGAGGCGGTTTCCACGAACAGATATACAACCAGCGTAAAAAGCCGTTCGGTTCTTTGGCAGCCCAAACCCTGGGCCGTCTTTATGCCGATACAGCCATGGGAGCCCGCAACGGCATTGAGTTGGCCTTCGACACCCTGCTGAAAGGACGGAACGGTATTACCCACCGTCAGAAGGTGATGAACAAATACCTGAATATCGTAGACCTTCCCCCGGTAGACGGTTGTGACATCATATCCACCCTCGACGTAGGCATGCAGGACATCTGCGAAAAAGCCCTGGTGGACAAGTTGAAGGAAATCAATGCCAATGTCGGGGTAGCCGTACTGATGGAAGTGGCTACCGGAGAAGTAAAGGCCATTGTCAACATGATGAAAGCCGGAGACGGCAATTACTACGAAATGAACAGTAATGCCATCAGCGATATGTTGGAACCGGGCTCCACCTTCAAGACAGCCTCCATTATGGTGGCACTGGAAGACGGCAAGATAACCCCGGATACCGAGGTAGACACGGGCAACGGTATTATGAATATGTACGGCAGCAAGATGAGAGACCACAACTGGCACCGGGGAGGCTATGGAAAGATAGATGTGACACGTATTCTGGAAGTTTCTTCCAATGTGGGCGTCTCCTACCTCATCGACAAGCACTACAAGGATAATCCGCAGAAGTTCGTGGACGGTTTGAAGCGCATGAGCATCGACCAGCCGCTTCATCTGCAAATTCCTGGTGAAGGAAAGCCCAACATCAAAGGACCTAAAGAGCGTTATTTTGCCAAAACGACTTTACCGTGGATGAGTATCGGCTACGAGACCCAGGTACCTCCTATGAACATACTGACCTTCTACAATGCCATAGCCAACAATGGGGTCATGGTACGCCCCAAGTTTGTGAAAGCAGCGGTAAAGGATGGTGAGGTAGTGAAAGAATATCCTACGGAAGTAATCAATCCCAAGATATGTTCCGACCATACCCTGACACAGATCCGCGAAATCCTTCGGAAAGTGGTATCGCAAGGTCTGGCAAAACCCGCCGGCAGCAAGCAGTTCTCCGTATCGGGCAAGACGGGTACGGCACAGATTTCTCAAGGAGCAGCCGGATATAAGTCGGGACGGGTGAACTACCTTGTAAGTTTCTGCGGATATTTCCCCTCGGAAGCACCTAAATACAGTTGCATCGTTTCCATTCAGAAGCCTGGGTTACCAGCTTCAGGCGGTCTGATGGCAGGTAGTGTCTTTGGGAAAATAGCGGAAAGAGTTTATGCCAAAGACCTGCGTTTTGACATACGCAGTGCCATAGACAGTACCACCAATGTGATTCCTCCCGTGAAAGCCGGAGAGATGAATGAGGCGCTCCTTGTATTGAACGATCTGAAAGTTCCCGTCCAGAAACAGTTCTCCGAACAAAAGAAAAAGGAGCAGTGGGGACATACACAAGCTGCCCCGTCGGCAGTCATCCTGCAAGACCAGGAACTGGCCTCGGGCACCGTGCCCAGCGTGGTCGGTATGGGAGCGAAAGATGCAGTCTACCTTTTAGAGAGCAAAGGACTGAAAGTAAGGCTAAACGGCGTAGGACGGGTGAGGAACCAGTCCATAGCAAGCGGCAGTCGGATAGTGAAAGGACAAACCATAGCCCTGACACTACGTTAACATGAGAATAAACAAGATTTGGATATACATTATATAATAAGGTATGAAATTAAGTGATTTGTTGGCAACAATACAGCCGGTCCGGATTGCCGGAAGTACAAACATGGAGATAACGGGAGTGAATATAGACTCCCGCCTGATAGAAACCGGACATCTGTTCATGGCCATGCGTGGTACGCAGACCGACGGGCATGCCTATATCCCAGCTGCTATCGACAAAGGGGCTGTCGCAGTATTGTGTGAAGAATTGCCGGAAGAGCTCAAGACCGGCACCACCTACATTCTGGTGAAAGACAGTGAAGATGCCGTAGGGAAAGTGGCCACCACTTTCTATGGTGACCCTACATCCAAGATGGAACTCATCGGCGTGACCGGAACCAACGGAAAAACAACCGTTGCTACCTTATTATATAATACTTTCCGCTACTTCGGCTACAAGGTCGGACTGGTTTCCACTGTATGTAATTACATCGACGACCAGCCCGTACCGACCGAACATACCACCCCGGACCCAATAACCTTGAACCGCCTACTTGGAGAGATGGCGGACTCCGGCTGCAAGTATGCCTTCATGGAAGTCAGTTCCCATTCCATTGCCCAGAAGCGCATCAGCGGTCTGAAGTTTGCCGGCGGTATTTTCACTAATCTGACCCGCGACCATCTGGATTATCATAAAACGGTGGAGAACTATCTCAAGGCCAAGAAAAAGTTCTTCGACGAACTGCCGAAAGGAGCTTTCAGCCTGACCAACCTGGATGACAAGAACGGACTCGTGATGACACAGAATACCCGTTCGAAAGTATACACCTACTCTTTGCGCAGTCTTAGCGACTTCAAAGGCAAAGTCTTGGAATCTCATTTCGAGGGAATGTTACTTGACTTCAACAACCACGAGCTGGCAGTACGTTTCATCGGAAAATTCAATGCCTACAACCTGCTGGCGGTATTCGGTACTGCCGTATTGCTGGGCAAGAAAGAAGAAGATGTACTGGTTGCCCTCAGTACGCTGCGTCCGGTAACCGGCCGCTTCGATGCCATCCGTTCACCGAAAGGCTACACTGCCATTGTGGACTATGCGCATACTCCAGACGCCCTGGTCAATGTATTGAACGCCATTCACGGAGTGCTGGAAGGAAAAGGAAAAGTGATTACCGTTGTAGGTGCCGGCGGCAACCGCGACAAAGGCAAGCGTCCCATCATGGCCAAAGAATCCGCCCGCTTGAGCGACCGGGTCATCATTACCTCCGATAACCCGCGCTTTGAAGAGCCGCAGGACATCATCAACGACATGCTGGCGGGGCTGGATAAAGACGACATGCAGAAAACCATCAGCATCACCGACCGCCGCGAAGCCATCAAGACAGCCTGCATGCTGGCACAGCCGGGAGACGTGATTCTCGTTGCAGGCAAAGGGCATGAGAATTATCAGGAGATTAAAGGCGTGAAACACCATTTTGACGACAAAGAGATATTAAATGAAATAATTAAATAATTAACATTATGTTATACTACTTATTTCAATGGTTAGACAAATATGACTTCCCCGGTGCGGGCATGTTCGGCTATACATCCTTCCGTTCGTTGATGGCAATCATTCTGGCATTGCTCATTTCGAGCATCTGGGGAGACAAGTTCATCAATCTACTGAAGCGCAAGCAAATTACCGAAACGCAACGTGATGCCAGTATCGATCCATTCGGTGTGAACAAAGTGGGAGTACCCAGCATGGGCGGTGTCATCATTATTTTTGCCACACTCATTCCTTGCTTGCTACTGGGCAAGTTAGACAATATTTATATGATATTGATGCTGATTACCACAATCTGGTTAGGGTCGCTAGGATTTGCCGACGACTACATCAAGATATTCAAAAAGGACAAGGAAGGCCTGCACGGTAAGTTCAAAATCATCGGTCAAGTAGGTTTAGGACTTATCGTCGGATTGACTCTCTACCTCAGCCCGCAGGTGGTTATCCGCGAGAACATAGAAATAGAGAAGCCAGGGGGACAAATAGAAGTAGTACATGCAGCCAAGGAAATCAAGGCAACGCAGACCACCATCCCGTTCTTCAAAAGCAACAACTTCGACTATTCCGACTTAGTAAGCTTTATGGGTGAACATGCCCAAACAGCAGGTTGGATATTGTTCGTGATTATCACTATTTTCGTAGTTACCGCCGTCAGCAACGGAGCCAACCTGAATGACGGAATGGACGGAATGGCGGCAGGGAACTCCGCCATTATCGGACTGACCTTGGGAATACTCGCCTACGTGTCGAGCCACATTGAATATGCCGGCTACCTGAATATCATGTACATTCCCGGCTCGGAAGAACTGGTAATCTTTATCTGTGCCTTCATCGGTGCACTTATCGGCTTCTTATGGTACAATGCCTATCCGGCCCAAGTATTCATGGGCGATACGGGCAGTCTGACCATTGGAGGAATCATCGCAGTATACGCCATCATTATTCACAAGGAACTGCTGATACCCATCCTTTGCGGTATCTTCCTGGTGGAGAACCTCTCGGTCATCCTGCAACGCCTCTACTACAAGACAGGCAAGCGGAAAGGCGTGAAACAACGTCTCTTCAAAAGAACGCCGATACACGACCACTTCCGCACTTCCATGAGCCTGATAGAACCGGGATGCAGCGTGGTATTCACCAAACCGGACAAGCTGTTCCACGAATCCAAAATCACCATCCGCTTCTGGATTGTGACGATTGTACTGGCAGCGATAACAATTATAACATTAAAGATTAGATAATGTGGGATGCATTAGCATAGTTTCCACATTGACATATTAGTATATAAATATTATGAGTAGAATTGTAGTATTAGGAGCTGGCGAAAGCGGCGCAGGCGCTGCTGTACTGGCCAAAGTGAAAGGTTTCGACACGTTCGTCTCCGACATGTCTGCTATTAAAGACAAATACAAGGAACTGCTGGATAAATACGGCATTGCCTGGGAAGAGGGACACCACACAGAAGAGCTGATTCTGAATGCTGACGAAGTGGTGAAAAGCCCCGGTATCCCCAACGACGCTCCGCTCATTGTGAAATTAAAGGAAAAAGGTACGCCCATCATCTCTGAGATAGAGTTTGCGGGACGGTACACTGACGCAAAGATGGTCTGTATCACCGGCTCAAATGGAAAAACTACAACCACCTCGCTCATTTATCACATCTTCAAGAGTGCAGGACTGAACGTCGGCCTCGCCGGCAACATCGGCAACAGCCTGGCCTTGCAGGTAGCCACGGAGCAGCATGATTACTACGTCATTGAGCTGAGTTCCTTCCAACTGGACAATATGTATAACTTCCGTGCCAACATTGCCGTACTGATGAACATCACTCCGGACCACTTGGACCGTTACGACCACTGTATGCAGAAATATGTGGACGCCAAATTCCGCATCACCCAAAACCAGACACCGGAAGACGCTTTTATCTTCTGGAACGACGACCCCATCATCAAGCGCGAACTGGACAAGCATGGCCTGCGCGCCCATCTTTACCCGTTCGCTGCCGTAAAGGAAGACGGAGCCATCGCATACGTGGAAGACGGTGAAGTGGAAATCAACGAACCGATAGCCTTCAATATGGAGCAAGAGGAGCTGGCGCTGCACGGCACACACAACTTATACAATTCATTAGCCGCTGGTATCTCGGCCAACTTGGCCGGTATCCGAAAAGAATATATCCGCAAGGCTTTGTCCGACTTCAAGGGAGTGGAGCACCGATTGGAGAAAGTAGCCACCGTACGCGGCGTAAGCTTCATCAATGATTCCAAGGCAACGAACGTAAACTCCTGCTGGTATGCCCTGCAAAGCATGACCGGCAAAACCGTACTTATCCTCGGCGGTAAGGACAAAGGAAATGATTATACGGAAATCGAAGACCTTGTACGCGAAAAGTGCTCTGCCCTGGTATATTTGGGATTACACAACGAAAAGCTGCACGACTTCTTCGACCGCTTAGGATTGCCCGTAGCTGATGTTCAGACCGGCATGAAGAATGCCGTAGAAGCAGCCTTCAAACTGGCAAAGAAAGGTGAAACCGTGTTGCTCAGCCCTTGCTGTGCCTCCTTCGACCTCTTCAAGAGTTATGAAGACCGCGGCGAACAGTTCAAAGCATGTGTCAGAGCACTATAAAAGACAAGTGCCGCATGAGACTGTCAACTTGTAATTCTTTAATTATTAATTTTTAATTTGCGAAGCATTGGATTTATTAAAGAGCATATTCAAAGGCGACAAAGTGATTTGGATTATTTTCCTTTTCCTTTGCCTCATCTCCATCACAGAGGTATTCAGTGCTGCCAGTACGCTGACCTACAAGAGTGGCGACCACTGGGGACCGATTACGCAGCACAGCATTCTCCTGATGGTAGGTGCCGTCATTGTAGTACTGGTACACAACATCCCCTATAAATGGTTCCAGGTGTTCCCGGTATTCTTGCTTCCGATATCCATCGGACTGCTGGCTTTTGTGATGCTGATGGGATTCATTACCGGTGACCGCGTAAACGGCGCAGCCCGCTGGATGACCTTCATGGGCATTCAGTTCCAGCCGTCGGAAATAGCGAAGATGGCCGTCGTCATCGTTACAGCCTTTATCCTCTCGAAAGGGCAGGACGAAGACGGTGCAAGTCCGAAAGCCTTTAAGCGCATCATGATTATTACCTGCATAGTCTGTGGCCTTATCCTGCCGGAAAACTACTCAACGGGAATGTTGCTCTTCGGAACGGTCTACCTAATGATGTTCATCGGGCGGGTATCTGCCAGGAACCTACTGATACTGGGAGGAGGGATTGTGGCATTCGTTACAGTCTTTGTTGCCTTCCTGCTGGCCACGCCAGACAAGACATTGGAAAATATACCGATGGGACACCGTTTTACCACTGTAAAATCCCGTATTGCAGACTTTACCAACAAGGAAGAAGTTCCTGCTGCCAAATTCGACATCGACGGCGACGGGCAAGTGGCACATGCCCGTATTGCCGTAGCTACGAGTAACGTTGTAGGCAAGGGCCCGGGAAACTCCGTACAACGTGACTTTCTGAGCCAGGCATTCTCCGATTTTATCTATGCCATCATCATTGAGGAACTGGGACTGGTAGGCGGGATAGTCGTTGTGTTCCTTTATGTCTGCCTATTGGTGCGAGTGGGCCGTATCGCCAAAAAATGCGACCGCACCTTCCCCGCTTTCCTCATTACCGGAATAGCCTTGCTACTCGTCACGCAGGCGTTGTTCAACATGATGGTTGCCGTAGGTCTGGCACCCGTCACGGGACAACCGCTTCCGCTCATCAGCAAGGGTGGTACATCCACTTTCATCAACTGTGCCTACATCGGCATGATACTGAGCGTCAGCCGCTATACAGCCAAACTGGAGGAACAACGGATGCATGATGCACAAGTGACTATGCTGGTGGATACCGGAAATGCAGAAAACCTGAAACAACCGATCGACAGCGAGGCACAAACAGCCGCCGAACCGACAGCAAAGGTACTGAACAGTGATGCGGAGTTTGAATAACAGCCTCTCCCCCACCCCCTCCCCTATAGGGAGGGGAGAAAAGAGTGATTGAGTAATGGCGAGTATGCCAATAATACAAAAATAAAGAAGAACAAGAATATGAGTAAAGAGGCAAACAACTATACAAGTCAAAGTAACTCTACCCCTCTCTCTACGGGGAAGGGAGTGAGGCTTATCATCAGCGGCGGTGGTACCGGAGGACATATCTTTCCGGCTATCTCCATTGCCAACGCCATAAAAGAGTTGTGTCCCGACGCAGAGATTCTCTTCGTAGGTGCCGAAGGAAGAATGGAGATGCAGCGTGTTCCCGATGCTGGTTACCGGATTATAGGTTTACCCGTTGCCGGATTTGACCGTAAACATCTGTGGAAGAACGTCTCCGTATTGCTGAAACTGATACGGAGCCAGTGGAAAGCACGGAGCATCATCAAGGAGTTCCGCCCGCAAGTAGCTGTCGGTGTAGGTGGCTATGCCAGTGGTCCTACGCTGAAAATGGCGGGAATGATGGGTATTCCCACACTGATACAAGAACAGAATTCCTACGCCGGTGTCACTAACAAGCTGCTGGCACAGAAGGCATGCAAGATTTGTGTGGCTTACGAAGGTATGGAAAAATTCTTCCCGGCAGAAAAGATAATCATGACCGGTAATCCGGTGCGCCAGAATCTGCTCCACCACTCCATCTGCCGCGAAGATGCCGTGAAATACTTCGGACTGAACCCGGAGAAGAAAACAATACTGATATTGGGCGGCAGTCTCGGAGCCCGCACCATCAATCAGACATTGAGTGCCGGACTGGATGTCATTCGCGCCAATCCCGAAGTGCAATTCATCTGGCAAACGGGGAAGATATACATTGACCAAGTCAGAGAAGCTATTACAAATACAACGGGAGAAGCCGTACGCAACCCGCGCATTAGTGCCATCCCCAATCTGTACGTGACGGACTTCATTAAGGATATGGCAAATGCATACGCGGCTGCCGACCTGGTGATTTCACGTGCAGGAGCCGGTTCCATCTCCGAGTTCTGCCTGCTGCACAAGCCAGTCATCCTGGTTCCCTCACCCAATGTGGCAGAGGACCACCAAACCAAGAATGCGCTGGCGCTGGTGGATAAGGGTGCAGCTATCTATGTGAAGGATGTGGAAGCGAAAGAGAAGCTGCTACCGGTGGCGTTGGAGACAATCGCCAACTCCGAGAAGCTGCAAGACTTAAGCAAGAATATCTCCAAGCTGGCGTTGCCGGACTCGGCAACAATTATTGCGAAGGAGGTATTGAAGTTAATTAAGAAATAAATTAGGAGAGCATCTTAATGAAAGATATGAATATAGAAACAATTAAATCCGTTTACTTCATTGGTGCCGGCGGTATCGGCATGAGTGCGCTGATACGTTATTTCCTCTCTAAAGGAAAGAAAGTAGCGGGCTACGACCGTACGTCGAGCGAACTGACAGAACGCCTGATTACGGAAGGAGTACAGATACACTACGAAGAGAATATCAACCTTATTCCGGAGGTGTGCAAAGACAAGGCAAGCACGCTCGTGGTCTATACCCCCGCCGTGCCGCAAGAGCATGCAGAACTGACCTATTTCCGTGAAAACGGTTTCGACATATATAAGCGCTCCCAAGTATTGGGCATCATCACCCGCAGCAGCAAAGGTTTGTGCGTGGCAGGTACGCATGGCAAGACTACCACCAGCACCATGGCTGCCCACCTGCTGCACCAGTCACACGTGGGCTGCACCGCCTTCCTCGGAGGTATTTCGAAGAACTACGGTACGAATCTGCTGCTTTCCGCCACCAGTCCTTATACCGTTATCGAAGCAGATGAGTTCGACCGTTCCTTCCACTGGCTGTCACCCTGGATGAGTGTCATTACTGCCACCGACCCCGACCACCTGGATATATACGGCACCAAAGAAGCCTATCTCGAAAGCTTCCGCCACTACACCGCGCTTATACAACCAGGCGGCGCCCTGATTCTGCACAAAGGACTGGAGATGCAGCCCGACGTACAGCCAGGGGTAGCCACCTATACCTACTCGCGCCATGAAGGTGACTTCCATGCCGAGAACATCCGTATCGGAAACGGTGAAATTTTCATCGATTTCGTAGCACCGGACACCCGCATCAATGATATCCAGCTAGGTGTTCCCGTCAGCATCAACATCGAGAACGGCGTTGCCGCCATGGCACTCGCCCATCTCAGCGGTGCCACCGACGAGGAAATCAAGCAAGGCATGGCAAGCTTCCGCGGAGTGGACCGCCGTTTCGACTTCAAGCTGAAGAATGACCGAATTGTATTCCTCAGCGATTACGCCCACCATCCGGCGGAAATAGCCCAAAGTCTGAAGTCCGTCCGTGAACTGTACCAAGACAAGAAGGTAACCGTCATCTTCCAGCCTCACTTGTACACCCGTACCCGCGACTTCTACCAGGATTTTGCAAACAGCCTTTCCCTATCCGATGAGGTGATTCTGACAGAGATATACCCTGCCCGCGAGCAACCAATTCCCGGCGTGACGAGTCAGCTGATTTATGACAACCTCCGCCCCGGCATCGAGAAATGTATCTGTAGGAAAGAAGACGTCCTCAGCCTCCTCGCCCAGAAGCATACCGAAGTAGTGGTAGTGCTGGGAGCCGGCGACCTGGACAACTATGCTCCCCAAATCACCCAACTATTATCAGAGAAGTATCATGGTTAAAAGGATTCTACTTTCTATCGTCCTGTTGCTTGTCATTGTCTATCTGGTGGTGGCTGTCACTGCCCTCAACCGCAAACCGGCCACCCAGGTGTGCCATGACGTGGAGCTGGTGATAAAAGACACGGTATATGCCGGCTTCATCACGAAGAAGGAAGTAGCTACCCTGCTGGAGAAGAAAGGCATCAGCCCCATTGGGAAAGACCTGAAACGCGTGCGCACCAAGACCTTGGAGCGCGAACTTGCCAAGCATCCCCTCATCGACCAGGTGGAGTGCTACAAGACCCCGAGCGGCAAGCTCTGCATCGAAGTGACCCAGCGAATCCCCATCCTGCGCGTGATGAGCGCCAATGGCGAAAACTACTATCTGGACAACAAGGGTACTGTAATGCCCCCCGATGCAAAATGCGTTGCACACCTTGCCGTAGTGACCGGAAATGTAGAAAAGTCGTTTGCCATGAGGGATTTATATAAGTTTGGTGTATTTTTGCAGAAGAATTCTTTTTGGAATGCACAGATTGAACAGATTCATGTACTGCCTGGCAAAAATATAGAATTAGTGCCACGTGTCGGCGACCATCTCATCTATTTGGGTAAGATGGCCGGTTTTGAAAAGAAACTGAAACGTGTAAAAGCATTCTACGAAAGAGGTTTGAACCAGGTGGGCTGGAACAAATACTCCCGCATTAACGTTGAATTCGATAATCAGATTATCTGCACGAAGAGGGAGTAAAGAGATTTATCCCTTATCAAAGCGCAGTAAATTGTAAATTGTAAAATAGTAAATAAATAGATATGGCAACAACAGATTTCATCGCCGCTATCGAGTTGAGTTCTTCCAAGATTTCCGGTATCGCAGGGAAGAAGAACAGTGACGGAAGTATCCAGGTGTTGGCTTATGCATGCGAAGATGCATCCTCGTTTATACACAAAGGGGCCATCTACAACATTGACAAGACCGCACAAGCGCTGACTTCCATCATCAACAAGCTAGAAGGCCAGCTGAACAACTCCATCGCCAAAGTATATGTAGGCATCGGCGGACAATCATTGCGCACGGTGAGGAATGCGGTAAGCCGTACGCTGGAGGAAGAGAGCATCATTTCGCAAGAACTGGTAGACGAGATTTGCGACGAGAACCGTGATGTACCCCTAGTAGACATGAGTGTGCTGGATGTAGCCCCACAAGAATACAAGATAGACAACACGTTGCACGTGGAGCCCGTAGGAGTTGCCGGAAAATACATCACCGGACAGTTCCTCAACATCGTGGCGCGCGCCTCGCTGAAAAAGAACCTCGAACACAGCTTCGAGCAAGCCAAAGTGGAAATTGCCGACGACCTGCTCGTAGCCCCCACTGCGTTGGCCAAAGCCGTGCTGACTGAAAACGAGATGCGTTCGGGCTGCGCACTGGTGGACTTCGGTGCCGACACCACCACCGTGCTGGTCTATAAGAACAATATCCTGCGCTACCTCAGCGTACTGCCGCTGGGTGGAAACAACATTACCCACGACATCACTTCCCTGCAAATGGAAGAGGAAGATGCCGAGAAGCTGAAACTGCAATACGGTGATGCCCTCTACGAGGAGGAAGAAGACGCCGAGACCCCTGCCGTATGCACGTCGGAAGACGGCCGTACCTTCGAACTGGCCCTGCTGAACAATATTATCGGAGCCCGTGCAGAAGAAATCCTTGCCAACGTATGGAACCAGTTACAGCTTTCCGGCTACGAGGACAAACTTTTCTCCGGTGTAGTATTTACCGGTGGAGGAGCCAATCTGAAGAATCTTGAGAAAGCCTTCCATAGAGTGAGCAAGATTGAAAAGGTAAAGACCGCCAAGTTCGTACAGACCACCGTCCACACACGCAGCGAAGAGCCCAAAAAGGACGGCATGCACAACACACTGCTGGGCCTGCTGGCTGCCGGCAACGAGAATTGCTGCCTGCAAGAGGTGAAACCGGTGCAGCAGCCTGCCTCCAATGTTCCTCCCAAACCGGTCGACATATTCGTTGACGACGAAGCGCTGAAAGAGCAGGAAGCTGCCGCACGCGCCGCCAAGGCACAGCGCGAGAGGGAAGAGAAAGAACGCAAGGAGCGTGAGCGAAAAGAAAGGGAGCTGCGCGAAAAGGAAGAGAAAAAGAAGAAAAAGAAAGAAGGCCCCAGCTGGTTCGAAAAGACTTTCAACAAGATTTCCAACGAAATCTTCTCGGACGACGATATGAAGTAATAATGTGATAATGTGCCAGAAAATTAAGTTATTATGGAAGATATAGTACAATTCGATTTCCCGACGGATTCACCGAAAATCATTAAAGTAATCGGTGTAGGCGGAGGTGGCGGCAATGCCGTGAACCATATGTACCGGGAAGGTATACACGACGTGACGTTCGTACTGTGTAACACAGACAACCAAGCGTTGAAGGACTCTCCCGTGCCCGTGAAGTTACAGCTTGGAAAAGAAGGCCTGGGAGCCGGAAACCGCCCCGCCCGTGCCCGCAAGGCAGCAGAAGAGAGTATCGAAGACATCAAGAATATGCTGAACGACGGCACCAAGATGGTATTCATCACTGCCGGAATGGGCGGTGGTACCGGTACGGGTGCCGCACCCATCATTGCACAGACCGCCAAGGAAATGGATATCCTGACCATCGGCATCGTCACCATCCCTTTCCGCTGGGAGGGCGACAAGAAGATAGACCAGGCACTGGATGGCGTAGAGGAAATCAGCAAGCACGTAGATGCCCTGCTGGTCATCAACAATGAAAAGCTGAGCGAGATATACAGCGAGTTGTCCGTGGACGACGCGTTCGACAAGGCCGACGACACCCTTTCGGTAGCCGCCAAGAGTATTGCCGAAATCATCACCCTGCATGGAAAGGTGAACCTCGACTTCAACGACGTGAAAACAGTGCTGAAGGACGGCGGCGTAGCCATCATGAGTACCGGCTACGGCGAAGGTGACAACCGTGTCAGCGAAGCCATCAAGAATGCGCAGCACTCGCCGTTGCTGAACAACAACGACATTTTCAATTCCAAGAAGGTACTCCTCAACATCTCTTACAGCTCACAATACAAGCTGATGATGAGCGAAATGGACGAGGTAAAGGAATTCATGAACCGTTTCAGCCGCGACTTCGAGACCAAATTCGGTATGGCCATCGACGACAAACTGGAACAGAAAGTGAAAATCACCCTGCTTGCCACCGGTTTCGGTATCCAGGACATCCACATGAAGGAGATGGACGACCGCATCACCCAGCGCACCGCCGAAGAACAGCAACGCCTTGCCGAGCTGGAGGAGGAAGAGGAACAGAGACGCAACCGCCGCGAAGTGTACTACGGCAAGGATGCCAACGCCCGTTCCCAGCGCAGCCGCCGTCGCCATATCTATCTCTTCAATCCCGAAGACATGGACAACGCCGACATCATCAGCATGGTAGAGAATTCTCCGACCTATCTGCGTGACAAAAGCACGCTGAACAGCATCAAGATGAAGGCAGAGCAGGAAGGGCAGCTCGCCACCGAAGCCGCGCAAGAAGCAGAAGGCGGTGCAGGGGGAGTCATCACCTTCTGATTTTTCCGTTCCCGATATGTAAAACCATCCTCCTCCCCTTCAGGAGAACAGGAGTAAACCTATAACAATATGGATTTATTTGAAAAAGTCAGCGAAGACATTAAAACAGCCATGAAAGCCAAAGACAAAGTGGCTCTCGAAACATTGAGAAACGTAAAGAAAGTATTCCTTGAAGCCAAAACCGCTCCCGGAGCCAACGATACCCTGAGCGATGCAGATGCTTTGAAGATTATCCAAAAACTGACCAAGCAAGGCAAAGACGCCGCTGAAATCTATGTACAGCAAGGTCGCCAGGACTTGGCAGACGATGAGCTGGCACAAGTAAAGGTGCTTGAAACCTATCTGCCCAAGCAAATGAGCGCCGAAGAACTGGAAGCAGCCTTGAAGGAAATCATAGCCGAGGTCGGTGCCACCAGCGGCAAGGACATGGGCAAAGTGATGGGTGTAGCCAGCAAGAAACTTGCCGGACTTGCCGAAGGCCGCGCCATCTCAGCCAAAGTAAAGGAACTGCTGGGATAAAGTATAGCGAAGGAGATAAGGAATATTCGGATTCAATTGCATGAGATGGGCATCTCGTGTTGTATGAGATATACATCTCATGCAGCATAAGATGCCCATCTCGCGCAATCAGGAGCTATTGTTTCATCCGACAAGCAAGATTGGCGCTCCTCAATCAAACAATTCTTTCAAGACTTCAAGAGACTTCAGCACCGGGAAATCCGGCAGGTGCAGACGATAATATTCATTCATAATGTTCAGGCAGCGGGTACGCTCCAACCGACTCATGGTGAAAAGATGCATCGTTTCATAATTCATGCGCATCAGCTGTGTCAGGCGGGCCGCCTCCTCGGGAGCGATGTAATTGGAATGAAGCTGCGGACGCAAGGGAGTGAAACAAGCATTCTGCAAATCGAAGTAATCTCCGGCATGATAATCCTCCAGGTTGGGATACAAACCGAGAAAACGGGAAAGGCGCATCAGGAAGACCAGATGGAAATTGGCAAACCCCTCCCTGCATTCATCCAGCCAGATGACGGAATGATACAGATAAGCAAACAGCGGACGGTTCTCCGCCTCCTCCCGGACGGCGCGATAAAGGAATTCCGAAAGAAACAAAGCGATGGCGGATTTGTAGGGATCGTAGGGAAGCGTGGCAAAAGGATAAAGAGACTTCGCCTCCTTCACCTTATATATAGTGGCATTAGGACGGAAATCGGCTTCAAGTTCCACCAATGCCAGCGGCTGGAAGAGTACCGGCTTCACCGCCGCCTTGCGCGAACGGGGTATGGACACCATGAAGGAAGCCCTGCCAGCCACCTCTGTATAGATGTCTGCAATGAGAGATGTATCCTTATATTTCAAGGTATGCAGTACAATTCCCTGTGTTTTCTGTAACATTCCCGATTTCTTTATCTGGTTTCAATCTGATAACAAAGCTACAAAAAAAGCCCGAAAGAAGAGAAACAAAAGGAGAAGAATAAAAAAACAAGGTAAGGAGTGTAAAAAAATAAAAGCATATATTACACTGATTTTCAATAGATAACGCTCCATTCTAAGACAAAAGACAACAAAAAGCTATATTTTTTTCTTGCGAATGTTTTGGTAATTCAAAAATAGTTTCTACCTTTGCATCCGCAAACGAGAAATAAAGACTCTTTGCAAGAGCGGAAACGCTCACCAAAGGATGGCCCGTTCGTCTATCGGTTAGGACGCAAGATTTTCATTCTTGAAAGGGGGGTTCGATTCCCCCACGGGCTACAAAATAAAAAAATAAACGAATTAAAAAAAGATTAGTCGAGATGGCAAATCATAAATCATCACTGAAGAGAATCAGACAAGAAGAAACAAGAAGACTTCACAACAGATATTATGGCAAGACCATGAGAAACGCTGTTCGTAAGCTTCGTGCTACTACAGACAAAGCTGCAGCAACAGCAATGTATCCGGGTATCACAAAACTGTTGGATAAATTGGCTAAGACTAATGTAATCCACAAGAACAAGGCTAACAACTTGAAATCAAAGTTGGCTATCTATATCAACAAGCTGGCTTAAGTTGACTGTTACACAAAAGATATTACAAGGCTGGACTTTTTTAGTCCGGCCTTTCTCATTTATACCTCTCTATTTACCTGCTTCCACACAAGTTTCTTTTCTGTGCTAAAAAGCTGTAAACTACCCGAATTTATCCGTTTGTTTAGCACCATATCCCGAGGATTTTCACTATATTTGCTCTGTTATTACAATAAGGAAAAAAGATTATGACTGAAGAACAGATTCACTCCAATAACGGGAGCTATTCTGCCGAAAACATCCAGGTACTGGAAGGTTTGGAAGCAGTGAGAAAGCGTCCCGCGATGTATATTGGCGACATTAGCAGCAAAGGACTTCACCATCTGGTGTACGAGGTTGTGGACAACTCCATCGATGAGGCACTTGCCGGCTATTGCGACCACATCGAAGTCACCATTAACGAGGACAACTCCATCACCGTACAAGACAACGGACGTGGTATCCCGGTAGACTATCACGAAAAGGAAAAGAAATCCGCGCTGGAAGTTGTAATGACCGTACTGCATGCCGGAGGAAAGTTCGACAAAGGTTCCTATAAGGTATCGGGAGGTCTGCATGGTGTAGGTGTATCTTGCGTAAATGCCTTGTCTACACACATGACTACCCAGGTTTTCCGTAACGGAAAAATCTATCAGCAGGAATATTCCTGCGGACATCCGCTCTACTCCGTCAAAGAAGTGGGCACAACAGACATTACCGGTACACGCCAACAGTTCTGGCCGGACGGTACCATCTTTACGGAGACAGTCTACAACTATGATATTCTTGCCACCCGCATGCGCGAGCTGGCGTATCTGAACGCAGGCATCAAGATTTCACTGACCGACCTTCGCGTAAAGGACGAAGAAGGAAATGCCAAGAAGGAAATCTTCTACTCGGAAGAAGGCCTGAAGGAATTTGTGCGCTACGTGGACTCCTCACGCGAACACTTCATGAACGATGTAATCTACATCAACACCGAGAAGCAAGGCACACCGGTGGAAGTAGCCATCATGTACAACACTTCTTATAACGAAAATGTACACTCTTACGTAAACAACATCAATACCATTGAAGGGGGTACCCACTTGGCAGGTTTCCGCCGTGCACTGACCCGTACGTTGAAAAAATACGCCGAAGACAACAAGATGCTGGAGAAAGCCAAGGTAGAGATTGCAGGCGACGACTTCCGCGAAGGACTGACTGCCGTTATCTCCATCAAGGTGGCAGAGCCTCAGTTCGAAGGACAGACCAAGACAAAGCTGGGTAACAACGAAGTGATGGGCGCCGTAGACCAGGCTGTGGGCGAGGCCCTCACCTACTACTTGGAGGAACACCCGAAGGAAGCCAAGCTGATTGTAGACAAGGTGATTCTTGCCGCCCAGGCACGTATCGCCGCACGTAAGGCACGCGAATCCGTACAACGCAAATCGCCGATGTCGGGTGGCGGCATGCCGGGCAAACTGGCCGACTGCTCCAGCAAGGACCCGGAAGAATGCGAATTGTTCCTCGTCGAGGGTGACTCGGCAGGCGGTTCAGCAAAGCAAGGCCGTAACCGTGCGTTCCAAGCTATCCTGCCGCTTCGCGGTAAGATTCTGAATGTGGAAAAGGCCATGTGGCACAAGGCATTCGAGAGCGACGAAGTAAACAATATCATCCAGGCGCTGGGCATCCGTTTCGGCGTGGACGGTGAAGACAGCAAAGAAGCGAACATTGACAAGCTGCGCTACAAGAAGATTATCATCATGACCGATGCCGACGTCGATGGTTCTCACATCGACACGCTGATTATGACGCTTTTCTTCCGCTACTTCCCGCAAGTTATCCAGCAGGGTTGCTTGTACATCGCCACTCCTCCCCTTTACCTTTGCACCAAAGGCAAGGCGAAAGAGTATTGCTGGACAGACCAGCAGCGCCAGAAGTTCATCGACACTTACGGCGGCGGTTCGGAAAACGCAGTACACACCCAACGCTACAAAGGTTTGGGTGAAATGAACCCGGAACAGTTGTGGGAAACCACCATGAATCCGGAAAACCGCATGCTGAAGCAGGTGCATCTTGAAAATGCAGCTGAAGCCGACTATATCTTCTCCATGCTGATGGGTGAAGACGTGGGCCCGCGCCGCGATTTCATCGAAAAGAATGCAACGTATGCAAATATTGACGCTTAATTAATTTAATAACCAACCTCACATCTTACAACGAGGAAGCCCCGGACGGGCAGGATAATCCTGCTGACCGGGGCTTTTCCTTTATCCCTCTTCTCTTCCAAAGAAGAGACCCGTCTCCATACAGAAGAACTATAGGATTCCTTGTTTCTTCATCTCTTCCACTACCAATTCCAACTCTGCATACCAGTCCTCACCAAACTTACGGATAAGCGGCTCTTTCAGGAACTTGTACACGGGCAGATTTTCCTTTTGTCCCAACAACATAGCGGCTTTGCAGACATCCCAACGATGATAGTTCACTGCCTTATAGAGTCCGTAGTTCCCCACCCTTATCGGATAGAGATGACAGGATATGGGTTTGTAGAAGTTGGTCCTACCTTCACGATAAGCCTTTTCGATGGCGCAATAGCAACAGCCTTTATCATCATAGCAGGTAAAGACGCAATCCTTGTTGTTCACAATAGAAGTCACCAGGTCACCTTCACAATCGGTATAGACCACACCTTGCTCCTCTATCACGGTGCGGGCTTCGGGAGAAAGCTCGTCCCAAATCAGCGGAAGCACCTCTTCCAGTTTCTCCACCTCGTCCAGCTCTACGGGAGCACCGGCATCGCCCTCAATGCAACAAATCCCCTGACAGGCACCCAAGTCACACAAGAACTTCTCGCGCAAGACATCGAAAGAAACCACAACATCACCAATCTGTATCATAATCATTCTATTAAAAAAAGACGCGGATTATCCGGATTGCACAGACTCAACTTTAAGAGCATCCGTGGAATCCGTATAATCCGCGTCTAAATATTGTTACGGCCTTGACGCCTTACTTAATCAAATCCTTACCAGTCATTTCGGCCGGCTGTTCCATACCCAAGATATGCAGGATAGAAGGAGCTACGTCAGCCAATACACCGTTCTCAACCTTGGCGTCCTTGTTTGCAGTAACGTAAACGAAAGGAACGGGATTCAGAGAGTGGGCAGTATTCGGAGTACCATCCTCATTCAGAGCATGGTCGGCATTACCGTGGTCGGCGATGATGATTACTTCATAATCGTTTGCCTTGGCAGCTTCAACAGTATCTTTCACACATTCGTCGATGGCTTTCACTGCCTTCTCAATAGCTTCGTAGATACCGGTATGTCCCACCATATCACCATTGGCGTAGTTCACCACGATGAAATCGAACTTCTGGGTCTTGATAGCTTCAACCAGCTTGTCCTTCACCTCGTACGCACTCATTTCGGGCTTCAAGTCGTAAGTGGCAACCTTCGGAGAAGGAACCAAGATGCGCTCTTCAGCATCGTAGGGAGTCTCGCGGCCACCGTTGAAGAAGAAAGTCACGTGTGCATACTTCTCTGTTTCGGCAATGTGCAGCTGGGTCTTGCCATTGGCAGCGAGGTATTCGCCCAAGGTATTCTGTACGTTCTCCTTATCAAAAAGGATATGCACACCCTTGAAGCTGGCATCGTACGGAGTCATGCAGTAGAACTGCAGGCCCGGAATGGTCTGCATGCCTTGTTCGGGCATATCTTGCTGGGTGAGGACAACGGTCAATTCCTTGGCACGGTCATTGCGGTAGTTGAAGAAGATTACAACATCACCTTCCTTGATGGTACCGTCGAAGCCACCGTTCACAATCGGCTTGATGAATTCATCCGTAACGCCTTCGTCGTAGGACTCCTGCATAGCCTGGACCATATCCGTAGCAACCTTGCCTTCACCGTTTACCAATAAATCGTAAGCAACCTTCACACGTTCCCAACGTTTGTCGCGGTCCATGGCATAGAAACGTCCCACGATGGAAGCAATCTTGCCGGCAGACTTCTCGCAATGAGCAGTCAACTGCTCAATGAAACCTTTACCACTCTTCGGGTCGGTATCACGACCGTCCATAAAACAGTGGATGAAGGTATTCTCGATACCGTATTCCTTGGAAATATCGCAGAGTTTGAACAAATGGTCAAAAGAGCTGTGCACGCCACCGTTGCTGGTCAGTCCCATAAAGTGGATATTCTTGCCGTTTTCCTTTGCATATGAGAAAGCAGAAACAATTTCCTTGTTCTTCAGAATGCTGCCATCGGCACAAGCACGGTTAATCTTCACCAAATCCTGGTAAACGATACGTCCGGCACCGATATTGAGGTGACCTACTTCAGAATTACCCATCTGTCCGTCGGGCAAACCAACGTTTTCACCGCTTGCTTGAAGCTCGGAATGCGGATAAGTTGCCAACAGACTGTCCCAATACGGAGTAGGTGTATTGAAAATCACATCATCTTTGCCTTGATCGCCGATGCCCCAGCCATCAAGAATCATTAAAAGGGCTTTCTTACTCATAATATTAATCGAATTTAATTGTATAATCTTTTTGTATGATACAAACGTTCTTTATAGTAGGAACCTGTTTTTGCGCTGCAAAGGTACAAAAAACAGCTGTTAAAGCGTACTGTTTCAAATGATTTATGTACTTTTGCCACGCTTAAAAAATAAAAAACAAGAAATATGGACGATTCAAACCCACGAACGTGCAATAGTATTCACCAATAAAACGAACGGAGACGTTGACTGCAATGCCTCTGTTCCAACCTGAAAGGAGGCAAACAATGAGAAAGTATCTCTACAGTGAAAACGGCTTCACTGAAAAGGCCGAATGGCAACCCAACTGCTGGGTCAACGTAGAATGCCCGGACAACGATGATTTCAAATTCCTAACCGAAGAGCTGAAAGTTCCCGAATCATTCCTGGAAGACATAGCCGACGTGGACGAGCGCCCACGTACGGAAACAGAAGACAACTGGCTGCTGACCATCCTCCGCATCCCGATGCAGAGCAACCAACGCGGCGTGCCGTTCATCACTGTGCCCATCGGCATTATCACCAATGACGGAATCATCGTTTCTGTCTGCTATCACCACACGGAGCTGATACCGGACTTCATTCAGCACACCCGCCGGAAGAACATAGTCGTCAACAATAAACTGGATTTGATTCTGCGAATCATCTACTCTTCCGCCGTCTGGTTCCTGAAGTATCTGAAACAGATAAACAACGATGTGGCCACCGCCGAAAAAGAGCTGGAGAAAAGCATCCGCAACGAAGATCTCCTGCAACTGATGAAGCTGCAAAAGACGCTGGTCTACTTCAACACTTCCATCCGTGGCAATGAAGTGATGATAGGACGGCTGAAAAACATCTTTCAAGACACCAATTATCTGGATTTGGAATTATTGGAAGACGTGGTCATCGAGTTGAAGCAGGCATACAATACCGTAAACATCTACAGTGATATCCTGACGGGAACCATGGATGCCTTCGCCTCCATCATCTCCAACAATGTGAATGCCATCATGAAACGTATGACAAGCCTCAGCATTACACTGATGATTCCCACGTTGATAGCCAGTTTCTACGGCATGAATGTGGACATCCACCTGGAGAGTTTTCCGCACGCGTTTATTTTCATCATACTTTTGTCGGCAATATTATCAGCAGTGACATTCGTATGGTTCAGAAGGATTAAGTGGTTCTAAACAGCATCATTGTCCGAAGTTCAGCGACAACTGCCCATCCCCCAAGAGATTGAACGTCAAGCGATGATAGGGTGTAGTGCCCCGCTCAGCAATGGCGGCACGATGTTTCTTGGTGGGATACCCCTTGTTACGATTCCAGTCATAATACGGATATTCCTCGTGAAGGCGGTTCATGTAGTCATCACGATAGGTCTTTGCCAAAATGGAGGCGGCAGCGATGGAAAGGTACTTCCCGTCTCCTTTCACTACGGTAGTATGCGGCAAGTCCCGATATTTTTTAAAGCGGTTGCCGTCTATCAGCAGATGTTGCGGACGGACATTCAGTTGGTCAACAGCACGGTGCATGGCAAGAAAGGAGGCATTAAGAATATTGATTTTGTCAATTTCTTCGGGAGAGACGACGCCCACCGCCCATGCCAGAGCCTCTTTCTCAATCACTTCACGCAAGGCATAGCGTTGTTTTTCCGTCAGCTGCTTGGAGTCATTCAGAAGTTCATTCTTAAAGTCCGTTGGCAGAATAACGGCAGCGGCATAGACCGCACCGGCCAGACAGCCGCGACCGGCCTCATCGCATCCCGCCTCTATCAAGTCTTTATTCAAATAAGGTAATAACATATATATCGCTATCTTTGAGGCACAAAGATAAATCTTTTTGGAGGGAAACCTGACTTCTAAGAAGAATTAATTAAATTTGCAGAAACAAGACGATGCCATGAAGAAAAACCTATGTCTACTACTCGTATGTCTTCTGTCAGCACTTGCCCCACTGCAAGCTCAAGACATGCAGCAAGCACAGAAATTGATTGACCAAGCACAGAAATGCCTATACAACACCCCCAAACAAGCTTCCTACTATGCTGCTCAGGCTTCTGCCTTGTTTCCCGAAGATGAGCCCAGTGAGGTCCGTGCGCAGGCCATGTTCCTTTATTGCCAGGCAGAACAGCTATTGGGCAACTTTGACCTGAGTATCAAGAATCTATATGATACTCAGAAATACATCACCCCCGCAAACAAGCAACAAAGTGCCCAACTATACTCCCTCATGGGACGTGTCTACAGCAAACTGGGAGACTACAACAAAGCCATAGAACTAAACGACAAGGCAACCTCCATATTCAAAGCCATTGGTGATTCCACTTCTGTGGCCGGATGCTATAACGAACGTGGAGTTATGCACCACTTCATGAACGAATTTACCGTTGCCGAGCGTTTCTTCCAACGTGCGCTGGCCATCAACCGTGCCCAACGAAACCTGAAAGAGATTGCAACCAACCTGAACAACCTTTGTCTGTACCAGGGAAATACGGAAGAGAAACTTTCTTTCATCCAGGAAGCCATCACCATCAACAAGAATCTGGACGCCCAATGGTCTCTTGGCGAAAACTACAACAACATGGGGAAACAGTATTACTATGACAAGCAATACTCCAAAGCCCTGGAAGCCTTGCATAAAGCCTACGAGTATGCCCATAATATCGGAGCCCGCGAACTGATTTGCGACAATTACGAATATTCGTCCATGGTATATGCAGCTATAGGTGACTATGCCCAAGCCTATAAATACCTGGAGAAAATGCAGCACCTGAGCAAAGAGCTGCAAAGCAGCAACAAGCTGCGTAACATCGAGCAGGAAATTTCCTATAAAAGATACCAGGACCAGAAGCATGCCACTGAAATGCAGGAACAAACCTATGAAATAGAATTGCTGAAACGCAATCTATGGCTCTTGGGCAGCATACTTATTCTCGGTTTAGCTGTCAGTATCTTCCTATATAAATGGTATAAACGCAGAAAAGACCTGCAACTGATTGAAACCCGCTATCAGTTGGAACTCTCCGAACGCGAAGTATCCGAACTGAAACTACAACAGCAAGAAATGGAACTGAAAAACGTGCAGAGTGCTTTGGATGACAGCCGCCAGGAGGTCACCAGCTTTGCCGTATTCCTAAGAAGCCGCAATGAGCTACTCGACAAGATACGTGGGATGATTAAAGAGGGTTATAAGATGGATAACCAAACACTCATTCCCCACCTAAAAAAAGTGAATGCCTTCATCAGCCAATATCAAAGCGGAGATAAGACAAACAGCAGCTTATTGCTGAATATAGAAGAAAAGAACAAAGAATTTCTGGACCGACTTGCATTAAAACACCCTAATCTGACGCAAGGCGAAAAATACTTGGCAACTCTATTGCGCGTCAATCTGTCAACCAAAGAAATCTCCATGATAACCGGCACCATTCCCAAAACAATCAATATGAACCGGTATCGTTTACGCAAATCCTTGAACTTATCCACAGAAGAAGACTTGGTTGAATACCTCCAGAGCTTCTAAAAACGAAGCCGAAGAGAAAAGCTCTCTTGTAGATATATTATATTACAATAAAATATTATTATTCAACGTTTTATCAATCATCTTGTAGATTAAATAATAGTGCTTTCAGCCTCCTTTGTAGATATTTTATAGATAAAGGTCATAGTCAACCTTATAATTATATCACTTCCTTTGCCCTTGTGAAAAACAAAGTATTAACCTTAAAAAACTTTATCACACATGGGTAAAATTAAACAGTATTTGCAAAGAGCATTACTACTTGCTTTGCTCTTTGTATGTCTAGCGCCGCTAAGTGCATTAGCGCAAACCATCCAGCTAACCGGTACCGTAACCGATACCAAAGGAGAATCTCTTATCGGTGCCAGTATCTTGGAGAAAGGAACCGGCAATGGTTGCATCACCGACGTTGACGGCAACTTTACGTTGACAGTCTCTCCTAAAGCAACTATGGTAATCTCTTATGTGGGTTATGTAACCCAGGAAATTCCCCTCAACGGGCAGAAGAACATCAAAATAGCATTGAAAGATGATTCTGAAATGCTGGATGAAGTCGTAGTCGTAGGTTACGGTACGATGAAGAAGAGCGACATGACCGGTGCCATTTCTTCGGTGAAAGCGGAAGATTTGATGAAGCGTGCCACTACCAGCGCAACCGAAGCACTGCAAGGTAAAATTGCCGGTGTAAGCGTATTGAAATCGGGAGGTAATGCAGGTGCAAGCATTTCCGTAAAAATCCGTGGTATCAAGACTATGGGTGACAACGAGCCGCTTTACATCATCGACGGGTATCCTGGCGACATCAACACCATCAATCCGCAGGATATCGAATCCATGGAAATCCTGAAAGATGGTGCCGCCGCTGCCATCTACGGTTCTGTGGCCGCCAATGGTGTAGTCATCGTTTCTACCAAGAACGGAAAGGAAGGAGAACTGAAAGTTTCCTTTAATACATATATGACGGTCAACTCGGTAGCCAAGAAGTTCGACATGCTCAATGCAGACGGCTACTTGAAAGTGCACAACATGATGTACGAGAATGCAGGGACAAACAAGCCCGCTTATCTTACGTACAAGAATGGACAGAACCCTACCGGTGCCGATACAAACTGGCAGGATGAAATGCTCCGTACCGGCATCGCACAGAACTATTATGTAAACCTCATCGGAGGTTCTGAAGTTGCTAAATATTCACTTTCTTATGGCCATGCCGACGAGAAGGGTATCTTTAAAGGTAACTCTTACATCCAGGACAATGCCCGTCTGAAACTGAATGCACACAAATATATCTTTGATTTCGATGCGAGCTTGAACTTCAAGGTCACACAAAGCAAACAGCCTCAGTATTCCTTAAAAGAAATGTACTCCATTTCGCCACTGGTGCCCGTTTACGACGAAAACCAGACATACGGATACGGTCTGACCGACATGTCGGTAGACGGTACCAAGATGGAATTCCCAACCAACCGTAATGTCATGGCAGACGACCATTACAAAGACAGAAAATATACGGGTTACGACATTACCGGCAATATCGGTCTGACCATGAACCTCGCCCCGTGGCTTACATTCAAAACAAGCTATACGTACGACGGTTACTACTACAACGACCGTTATCATCGTGCCAAATACGAAGCCAATGCACAAGAGCCGAGCCTCTATCCTTATAACTACGAGTACAACTCATACTATCGCAAGCAAACATTCGAGAATGTATTGACCTTCATGAAAGACTTCGGCAAGCACTCCGTTACTGCCATGGTAGGTAACTCCATCATTTCTGCCCATCAAGATAAAAGTTCTGTCAGCGTGGAAGGCAAGAAAACCGAATATGATGTAGTAGGCGGCAGTCTGAGTTCCAGCGAGGTTCCCGGCGGATTCTTCGACCCGACATCTCCCACAATCGATGCAGGTATCGGCGGTACATTTGCCGGCACAGGTACTTTCTACGATTACAACCGCGCTTCTTTCTTCGGACGCTTCAACTACTCATACGCCAGCCGTTACTTGCTGCAAGTGACTGTACGTTCCGACGGCTCTTCCAAGTTCGGTAAAAACAACCGTTGGGGTACCTTCCCTTCCGTAGCAGTGGGATGGAGAATCAGCGAGGAAGATTTCTTCCCCAAAAGCACCCCTATCAGCAACTTGAAGTTCCGCGCCAGCTGGGGACGCCTGGGTAGCGAGAGTGCACTGGGCTACTATTATGCGCCAACAATGAGTAACAGCAATACCCAATGGATGAGCTACATACAAGGTGGCAATCCTTGGGCCGGCATGTCCAACCTCTATCTGGTAAACGACGATTTGCGTTGGGAAACTACCGATACCAAAAACATCGGTTTCGACTTCGGTCTTTTCAACAATAAGTTGAGCGGTAGCCTTAACTACTATTACAACACAACGGAAGACTTACTGATTGAAAAAGTCATGCCGCCTTCTGCAGGTATCTACAATCCTACTGTCAACGTAGGAAAGATGGTAAACAAAGGTTTCGAGCTTGAATTGAACTATGGAGACAACATCAACGGTTTCGACTATAATATCGGTTTCAACCTTTCTACCATCCACAACGAAATGTTGAAGGCAGACCCGAACCAGATACTTTATGGTTCTGCCTGGAAGGGTGACGGCCACTTCGTAACCCAAACACTGAAAGGTTATCCGGTAGCCAGCTTCTGGCTGTATCAGACTGACGGCATATTCCAGACTGATGCAGAAGCTGCTGCTTACGTAAACAGTGCAGGCGAACGTCTCCAGCCGAGTGCCAAAGCCGGTGATATCCGCTTCAAGGATGTAAACGGCAATGGAAGCATCGACTCCGGCGACAAGGTATATTCCGGTTCCGGTATTCCCAAGGTGGAAGCCAACTTGTCATTCAGCGGTTCCTATAAGAACTTTGACCTTTCCTTCCAGTTCGGCAGTGCATGGGGGCACAAACTCTACAACGTAAACCGTCTGTATTATGAAGGAATGGACGCCGGTAGAAACTACTTCACAAGCACCATGAATGCATGGACACCGCAAAACGCAGGAACAAGCATGCCAAGAGCTGTACTGGGTGACCCGAATGAAAATACCCGTGAATCCGATCGCTTCCTCGAAAACGGTAACTTCGTCCGCCTTCGCCAGTTGCAGTTAGGATACAGCTTGTCCAGGGCTTTAGCTAAGAAAATGTATCTTGAAAAATGCCGCCTCTATGTCAGTGGAGAGAATCTCTTTACCATCACCAAATATTCCGGTATCGACCCTGAATTCTCTTCAAGCATTCTGGACACCGGTGTAGACTCCTTTGTATACCCGTTCACCCGCTCATTTGTAGTAGGTCTGCAAGTTACATTCTAATCACCATTAAAAACAAGAAGACAATGAAAAAAATTATATATATAGCCTCTTTCTTATGCGCCGCCTTACTGGCAGGATGCGATGATTTCCTGACGACAGAGTCTCCCGACTTTTCTACAGACAAATACTGGAGAGATAAAGCCGATGTAGAGGCAGGTCTATCAGCGGTATATGGCCAGCTGGATAACCGCACCGGCTCTTACACGGTTGCAGAAGTCAAGTTTGTTGTGGAAACCTTCCGTAGCGATGAGATGGTAAAAGGCCAGGACGTCAACAACTATCCGGAATGGGCTGCATTGTACGGATTCACCTACAACAATGAGAACTCCAGCATCAAAGAATACTGGATGAACAATTACAATGGCATCAACTACGCCAACAACGTATTATACGGTATTGACAAAGTACAGACCAGCGGTGAGAAGATGAGTGCCGATGACGAGAACCATCTTACGGGCGAAGCTCTGTTCCTGCGTGCCTACTATCATTTCAAACTGATTATGAGCTGGGAGAAAATCATTATCCGCAATGAATATCTGACCGGAGAATCCCAGACTCACAAAGCATTGTCTACCAGAACGGAAGCATGGGACTTTATCTGTACTGAACTGGACAAAGCAGGCAGCATGCTGCCACAAGACCGCCCTTCTTCCGAAGCGGGACGTGTAACCAAAGGAGCAGCCTACTCTTACCTGGGATGGGCTTACTTAACCCGTGCTTATGAAGAAAGTGACAAAAAGGCCGAATACCTGGGGCTGGCAGAAGCCGCTTTCAACAAAGTGACCGGCTACGAACTGGAGTCCGACTACGGAAGCATGTTCGACGGCACCAACAAGAATTGCAAAGAGTCCATTCTGGAACTTCAGTTTACCAACAGTACGGCCGACGGTACTTTCCACAAGCACGTACTCCACTTCTGGGTAGCTCCGGGCAGCATGTCCGGTTGGGACGAAATCCGTGTCAGCGACATGATGTACAACGAATTCCTGAAAGAAGGACGCATTGCCGAAGGTAACATGTACGATGCCCGTGCCTATGGTTCCATGATGTTTGATGATCCGTATTACTATGAAGGCGGGCACATTCTGGGGTACAATTACGATGACATCTATGATGAGAATTCTGCCACCCGATATAATTACCGTAAATACATGCCTTCAACTTGGAGCGACTATGCACAAAACTACGTAGGTACCAACATGCCATTGATGCGTTATGCCAATGTACTGCTGATGAAGGCTGAAATCTACAATGAACAAGGCCATCCAGAAAAAGCCATTCCATTGATTAACGAAGTACGTAGCGTGCACGGCAAACTGCCTGCCATGACCGGAAGTGACCAAGCTGCTGTTAAAGCACAGATTGAACATGAACGTCTGGTGGAATTCACACTGGAAAACTCACGCTTCTATGACCTCCGTCGTTGGGGCAAACTGGACGAAGCCATGAAGGCTGACGGCAGAACCGGATTCAGTGCATCTACCCATTCCTTCCTGCCCATTCCTCTGATGGAGATTCAGACCAACAATAAAATAAACGAATAATCCTTTTCCCAAATAGTATATCAAGGCGGCATTCGCCCCCGGCAATGCCGCCTTGTTTGCTTTGAAAGCTTTATCTTTGCACCTGCAAAAATAGACCATACTATCTTTGCCACTAAAAAACGACATAGATATGTTTACAATCATCGGACTAATGCTCACGGGAATGCTGCTGGGCTATCTCTTACGGAAACGGGACTTAAAGAAAATCCACCAAATCATCACCCTGCTCATCTGGTTGCTGCTGTTTATCCTCGGCATCGAGGTCGGAAGCAACGAGCAAATCATCAAGGGACTCCATACCATAGGCCTTGAAGCTGTGATACTCACCCTGGGAGGAACCTTGGGAAGCGTCATCGCCGCCTGGGCATTGTGGAGAGCCTTGTATAACAAGAAAGGAGGAAGGGCATGAAAGGAAGTCTTATCATAGTGGGCTTTTTCGTACTGGGTACGATTTGCGGCGTATGCCATCTGTTGCCCTTTGATATTGCAGAAACCAACATCAGCTACTACGCGCTTTGTGCGCTGATGTTCAGTGTAGGGCTGAGCGTGGGTAACGACCCGCAAACCCTGAAGAATTTCCGTTCACTCAATCCGCGACTGGTATTCCTGCCCATCATGACGATACTGGGAACGCTAGCAGGCTCCGCAGCCGTCAGCCTGATTCTGACACACCGTTCTATAACGGACTGTCTGGCCGTAGGTTCCGGATTCGGCTATTACTCGCTCTCCAGTATCTTCATTACCGAATACAAGGGAGCCGAGCTGGGCACCATCGCCCTGCTTGCCAATATCAGCCGGGAGATTCTGACACTGCTAGCCGCTCCGTTGCTGGTACGATGGTTCGGAAACCTTGCTCCCATCTCTGCCGGAGGAGCCACGACGATGGACACCACACTGCCCATCATCACACGGACAGCCGGACAGCAGTTTGTAGTAGTTTCCATTTTCCATGGATTTGTAGTAGACTTCAGCGTCCCATTCTTAGTGACATTGTTTTGTTCTATTTAGCTGAAAATGGAAAGGTGAAAGGTGAAAATTTTCCGTTTCCCATTTTCCATTTTCAACTTCCAATTAATCATTAATAATATGAAGACCAAACTTTATACCTTTCTTCTCTCTTCGCTGCTTTGCACCGGTGCCCTGGCAGACAATGAGCCGTGGCAAAACCCGCAAGTCAACGAAATGAACAGAGAACCGATGCACGCCCACTTCACTCCGTTTACGAATGAAGCCAACGCATTGAAACAACGTACCTTGCCCGCCGACGTACGGTTCGACGTTAATTCTGCAACGGAACGCCGTATCACTCTGGACGGCACCTGGAAATTTCTTTTTTCAAAGAACAATGACCTCTGCCCCAAAGACTTTCACAAGCCCGGATTCAGTACCCGCAAGTGGAGTAAAATTGAAGTTCCGGGAAGCTGGGAACTGCAAGGCTTCGATGCACCTATCTATACAGATACCCGTTATCCGTTCCCGCCCAATCCGCCCTACGTGCCTACCGACTACAATCCCGTAGGTGCTTATATCCGCGAGTTCACCGTCCCGGCTAGCTGGGAAGGCATGGACATCTTTCTTGATTTCGAAGGGGTGGAGTCTGCCTACTATGTATGGGTAAACGGCGAATTGGCAGGATATGCAGAAGACAGCCGCCTACCGTCGCACTTCAACATTACCCACCTGCTGAAGAAGGGCAACAATAAACTGGCAGTAAAAGTATTCCGTTATAGCGACGGTTCCTACCTGGAAGGCCAGGACTACTGGAAATACAGCGGCATCGAACGGAGTGTTTATCTCTACGCCCGCCCCCAGAGCCGCGTCAAGGACTTCCGGATGACAGCGGAACTGATAAACAACTACAAGGATGGCGAACTAAAGCTGGACGTATTCCTCCATCGGCCTAAAGCCGGAGAAACGGTGGAAGTCAAGGTAATGGACAAGGACAAGGTTATCTATGACCGGAAAAAGTCCATAACCTCTGCCACAGACACTTTGTTTACCCAGCAGCAAGTGTTCCCGAATGCACGAGCCTGGAATGCCGAAACACCGAACACCTACACGCTGGTAGTCAGCACCTTTGATGCACAAGGAAAACCGCAGGAATCCTTTACGCACCTTTTCGGCTTCCGTACCGTGGAAATGATGAACGGCATGCAGATGATTAACGGCCAGGCCGTCCTCTTCAAGGGGGTGAACCGTCACGAGCACGACCCGCACAAGGGACGTACCATCACCGTAGCTTCCATGATACACGACATCCAGCTGATGAAGCAGTTCAACCTGAACGGTGTACGCAACTGCCACTACCCGAACAACTATGCGTGGTACGAGCTTTGCACGGAATTCGGACTCTATATGGTAGACGAAGCCAACATCGAGAGCCATGGCATGATGTTCCACAAAGATGAGACCCTTGCCAACTACCCCGCCTGGGAGGTGCCTTTCATGCAGCGGATGAGTCGTATGATTGCGCGCGACCGCAACTACTCTGCCATCGTGACTTGGTCCATGGGCAACGAGTCGGGCTACGGCAAGCACTTCGAAACTCTGTATGACTATACCAAGAAGATAGATCCTACCCGTCCCATACAATACGAAGGGGGTGGCTACAACTCCAAGAGCGACATCTATTGCCCCATGTACGCACGCATCTGGAGGTTGCGCCAACACGTGAACCAACGTGATGCCCGCCCCATGATTCTTTGCGAATATGCCCATGCCATGGGTAACAGCGTAGGTAACTTCCAGGACTACTGGGACTTGATTTACAAGTACGACCAGCTGCAAGGCGGTTTCATTTGGGACTGGGTGGACCAGACGTTTGCCATCAAGGACGAGAACCAGCACGACATCTGGGCTTTTGGCGGCGACATGGGATTTGTAGGCGTCGTCAACGACTCCAACTTCTGTGCCAACGGCTTGATTGCTGCCGACCGCACCCCGCACCCACACATCTACGAAGTGAAGAAGGTATTGCAATACATCCATTTCGAACCGCTCGCCTTCACCCCGAACAAGATAAAGGTCACCAACTGGCACGATTTCATCGGATTGGAAGGATATACCCTCCGCTGGGCAGTAGAATGCGACGGCAAGACCGTTCAGAACGGTGAGATGGATTTCCCCAAGATTACTCCCAGAAACTCTGCCAACATAGAATTGCCACTGAAAGCGCTGCCTGCCGACGGCAAAGAGTATTTCCTCACACTGCGTGCATTCACCAAGCACGAAGCGCCATTAGTACCGAAAGGACACGAGGTTGCCATCGAACAATGGGAACTGCCTTCCGTCCCGTCAGCCAAAACCGTTCAGCCGGTGGAGGGAACGTTGACCGTAAACCGCAACAACGAAGCATTGACCGTGAAAGGCAATAACTTCCAGGTAGCTTTCTCTACCCGAAACGGTGAAATGACAGAGCTGAACTACAACGGAAAGAATCTGATTAAGGAAGGGCTGCAACCCAACTTCTGGCGCCCGTTGACTGACAATGACATTCCAAACAGACATCTGATACGCTGCGGCACTTGGAAAAACGCTGGACGCGATGCCAAACTACAGCATATCGAAGTTGCGGAAGCCGGACAAACGGCTACTGTCACTGCGACCTACCGCATGGAAGAACTAGATGCTGATTTGCAGACTCTCTACAAAATCACTCCCGACGGCAAGGTTCAAGTAACCATGCACTTCACCCCCGGCAAGAAGCCATTGAGTGAAATGCCGCGCCTGGGCATGCGCATGATACTCCCTGCCGAATATGAAATGATGACCTGGCTGGGCCGTGGTCCGCAAGAGACGTATGCCGACCGCAAGACGGGAGCATTGATAGGCCTCTACAACGCCACGGTGTGGGAACAATTCCATCCGTATGTACGTGCCCAAGAGACGGCCAATCATTGTGACGTACGCTGGGTGGCCCTACGTAATGCAACCGGCGAAGGCCTGCTGGTAGTGGGCGAGGAACCGTTGAGCGTAAGCGCCTGGAACTTCCCGATGGAGGACATTGAATACCGTCCCTCGCAGATGGAGCGCCGCCACGGTGGAAGCATCCAGAAGAAAGATATGGTATGGCTCAACATCGACCACAAGCAGATGGGCGTAGGCGGTGACAATACTTGGGGAGCACAAGTGCATCCCGAGTACACCATCACTCCACACGAATGGAAATACAGCTTCACACTCGCTCCCCTCGCACCGGAGGACGATGCGGCGGAACAAGCGCACAAATAACCGTTAAATACCTCATTCATATGAAATACAAATTTATACGCATACTCTGCTTCACATTGTTGGCCGCAGGCATCGCATCCTGCACCCCCGGCATGAAAAGCACTACGGAGAAGCGGTATACCTTCGCCGACATACTGGACATCTCCTATACTCCCGACACCCTGCACCGCTGCTACGGTTGGTTCACCGACGCCGGCTCGTGGATGGGCTTCACGCTGCCCGAACGGCAACAATGGGTCAACGGCTTCTGCGGCCCCTTCAGCCTCGATATGTTCCGCCGCCAGTGGATGGCACAGTCAGCCGCCGTCGTAAGCTTTGCCAAAGATACACAAGAGATTTTTGTTCCGGATTCCACTTGCTATTACCCCGGCGAGCTCTATATGTCGGCACATTCCACCCACGGGAGCATCACGCAACGGCTCAACTTCACAAGTGCCTCGACCGCCTTGCTGCGCATCGAAGCCGACACGGCTGAAGACCTGCTGTTCTCCGGTAGCCAATGGGGCAAAGACATCACCGTCAGCGTAGAACAGAACTCCGTCATCGCCCGTCATCCCAGTGGCGAAACCGTAACCGTGACCTTTACTCCTAATGTAGAGCTGGCCAAGACTGACAATAACTATACAGCCCTCGTCCGCTCTCCGCGCTACCCCGTCAACGTAGCCATCTCTTTCTTCACTTCCGAAAAAGAGATGACTGCCGGCCTGCAAAACCTGCCGGGCTTGCTCAATAATCCCACCCCCGCCCTGCAAGCCAATGCCGAACGTTGGGAAGGTTACCTCACCAAGATACTGCGCAAGGACATGAAGCCCGAATACGACCGCATCGCCGTGAAAGCCGTCACCACGCTCATCTCCAATTGGCGGACACACCGCGGCGGATTGCTTCACGAAGGCATCATCCCGAGCCATGCCGTAGGTTATTTCGTCGGCTTCTGGGCATGGGACAGTTGGCGCTTCAGTGCCGGAACCGCCAAGTTCGACCCCGAACTGGCCAAGAACAACATCCGCGCCATGTTCGACTACCAGCAACCGGACGGCATGATTATCGACTGTATCTATACCGACCCCTCCGAGAACAATGCCCGTGACAGCAAACCTCCCTTGGTATGCTGGGCTGTCGACGAAATCTTCACCCATACGGGTGACACCGCCTTCGTTGCCGAAATGTACCCTCAACTGCTCTCCTATTATAAATGGTGGTACGAAAAACGCGACCACAACCGCAATGGCATGTGCGAATACGGTGCTACCGACGGAACACTGGAAGCTGCCGCCTGGGAAAGCGGTATGGACAACGCCATCCGTTTTGACGGCGCCGTGATGCTGAAAAACGAAGGCTACGAGGATGCCTGGAGTATGGATCAGGAGAGTGTGGACTTGAACGCTTATCTGGCACTGGAATGCAAACTGCTGAAGAAGTTCTCCAGCCTGCTGAAGATACCTTTCGACGCACCGGACTACAGTAGCCAGGTAGCCGACTATTTCTTTGACAAGAACATCAACTTCTTCTGCGACCGCCGTCTGAAGGACGGTTCATTCATCGAAGAGCCGGGCTGCGAAGCCTACACTCCGTTGTGGACCCGAATTGCCACACAGGCGCAAGTGGACAGCATGCTGCCCATACTTCAAGATACGGCAAAGTTCTCCACGTATATCCCCTTCCCTACCATTGCCGCCGACAATCCCAAATACAATCCGCGCGGCTACTGGCGTGGCCCCATCTGGCTGGACCAAACCTACTTTGCCATCCGCGGACTGCGCAACTACGGCTACAACCAGCTGGCAGATGAATATACGCTGCAAGTCTTCGACCGCCTAAGCGGGCTGAAAGAGGGTGCTCCCATCCACGAGAACTACGGAACCCATACCGGCGGACGCCTGAAAGCTCCCCATTTCAGCTGGAGCTCCTCACATCTGTTGATGATGTACGACGATTACGGTAAATAAACCGAGTCTCTATATAACGGAACGGTTTGTTTCCATACAGCAAGACACTTTGTTTCAAAAGAAAGAAACAAAGTGTCTTGCTGTATGGAAACAAACTATTTTGTACGTTGAGACAAAGTGTTCCGCTAAAGAGCACAAAAAATATGCTTATTACCGATAAACCTGCACCGGAAGCTCTCCACGCAAAGCTCCCAGCGCATTCAGTACCAATGCTTCCAATTCGTCTTCTCCGGGATAGACGTGAACAGGAGCAAGGAAAGACACGCGCTCCTGCAATCGTGAAGTGATGTACTCGGAATGTGCCATACCTCCCGTAAGCAGAATGGCGTCCACCTTACCATAAAGCACAACAGCAGCGGCGCCCACACACTTGGCTATCTGATAAATCATTGCATTCAGCACCAGTTCCGCGTGCTTGTCCCCCTCCTCTATCCGCTTTACGATGGCAGGAACATCTGTCGTACCCAAATGTGCCGTCAAACCGGCACGACCGGAAATACGCTTCTTCAGTTCCTCTTTGGTAAAACGACCGGAGCTGCAAACATCTATCAGCTGCCCGGCAGGCAAGGTCCCGGCACGTTCCGGCGAGAAAGGACCTTCACCGTCCAGTGCATTGTTCACGTCGACGGCACGCCCCTTGCAGTGTGTCCCCACAGAAATGCCGCCACCCAGATGGCAGATAACCAGGTTCAAGTTTTCGTATCGGGTGTTGTGCTCGGCAGCATATCTCCGGGCGATGGCACGCTGGTTCAGGGCATGCCAAATGGTGATACGTGGCATCAAAGGCGAACCCGTAATGCGGGCTATTTCATCTAACTCATCCACTACACCGGGATCTGCAATAAAAGCCTGGCAACCGGGAAGCAGAGCTGCCAGTTCGGAAGCAATCAGGCATCCCAAGTTACATGCATGGCTGCGCATCGCATGGGCAATATCATCCAACATGGCGTCATTCACTACATAAACACCACCCGGAATGGGTTTCAATAATCCTCCACGCCCCACGATAGCGTCAAATTCAAAAGGGATTCCATTGTTGTCCAAAGCTTCCAGTACCAACTTCTTGCGGAATTCGAACTGGTCGATGATACGGGGAAATTGGGAAAGTTCCTCCACCGAATGCCGGATGTTGAGTACCAGACGGGGAGTTTCATCCTCATAGACAGCAATTTTTGTCGAGGTGGAACCGGGATTTACTGCCAGTATTTTCATTGATTACGATTTACAAATTACGAACTACAAACTACTAATTACAATTAAGACTCTTTCACCCCGCTGGTCAGGCAAGCCATGGCAATGCTGTAATATTTGGACAAACCAGAATCGCTACGCGACGGTAATACCACCGGACATGAGGGTCCTTGCAGCAACCCGGCCATATCGGCATGAGAAAACAGAGATACAGCCTTATAAAAAGCATTTCCCGATTCGATGTTTGGGAATATCAACACATCCGCCTCCCCGTCAATCGGTGATACAATGCCTTTGATGTTACCGCTCGTCTTCTCACAAGAGGTCTTCACATCTAGCGGACCGTCGATGATGACATTGCCGAACTCTCCGGCTTCCGCCAGTTCCACAATATTCACATAGTCCAAAGAATGGGGGAATTTGGCGCTGACCTTCTCCGTGCAATGAATCAGCGCGATACGTGGCTGCTCTATCCCGAAATGGCGGCAAGTATGAATGGCATACCAAATCATTTCAATGCGCTGTTGAAGCGTCGGGCGGGGAATGACCGCAGCATCGGAGAAAAAGAGCAGTTTATCGTAAGTAGGTATCTGCATCACGGCCAGATGGGTCAGAATCTTTCCTTTAGGCAACAAACCATGCTCCTTGTCCAGAATGGCACGTAGCAAATTGTCGGTATTGATGATGCCTTTCATCAGGATATCTGCTCCACCCTCGCGTACGATACGCACCGCCTCACGTGCAGCCTCATCAGAATCTTCTATATGCAAGGTACTGACATATTGAGGATATTTCTTCAAGGTGGGATATTTTTCCAATATGGCAGAATCGCCAATCATCAGAAATTCCGCAATCCCCTCCTCCAAGGCACGGGATATGGCATATTCTGTATTAGGGTCATTGGCACAGACTACCGCAATACGTTTCCTCTTATTCAAGGTTTTCAGGTGGGCTGTTAACTGGGCAAAGTTCCGTATTGGTTCCATAACGTTAGATTTTTAGCAAATATCTAAAAAAATGTCGAGAAATGCAGCATTTATCCCGTTGAAATTTTATATGTTTAATATCATTTTGATATATTCACTACAGATGACACGAATTTGCACAGAACACATTCCCCTCTCCTCGCTCTCTTCTGTTAAAAATCCGTGTTAATCTGTGATATCTGTGGTGAATTGTGTACTTTTGCCCAAAATAGATTGATAATATAGTATGGGTAGTCTTATTTTCCCTCCGTATCTGCAGGAAGGTGACCGTGTCATTGTTCTCTCCCCTTCCAGCAAGATTGACAAATCTTTCCTGAAAGGCGCCTACAAACGTTTGAAGTCCTGGGGGCTGGAAGTCGTATTCGCAAAGCATGCGGGAAGTTCCAACGGAACGTATGCAGGAAGTATCCGGCAACGCCTTGAGGACCTGCAGGAAGCCATGAACGATGAAGAAGCCAAAGTCATATTCTGTAGCCGGGGCGGTTACGGAGCCGTGCATCTGATAGGCAAACTGGATTTTACCAAGTTCAGGCAGCATCCCAAATGGCTCATCGGATTCAGTGACATCACCGCCCTCCATAATCTGTTCCAGCAGAATGGCTTCGCGTCGTTGCACGCCCCCATGGCGCGCCATCTCACAGTAGAACCGGAAGACGACTTCTGCACACAAGCACTGAAGGATGTACTGTTCGGGCAGGCATTGGGAGGAACGGAAGCATTCAGTTATGTCTGCCCGGGGCACAAACTAAATCATAAAGGAAAGGGAAAAGGCGTGTTGCGCGGTGGCAATTTGTCAGTGTTCTACGGGCTGCGCGGCACTCCGTACGACATTCCCGCCGAAGGCACCATTCTCTTCATCGAAGATGTGGGAGAACGCCCGCATGCGGTGGAACGCATGATGTACAATCTCAAACTGGGCGGTGTCCTCGACAAGCTTTCCGGCCTCATCATCGGACAATTCACCGAATACGAAGAGAACAAGTCCCTGGGAAAAGACCTATATGGTGCATTGGCCGATTTGGTGAAGGAATACGATTATCCGATATGTTTCGATTTTCCCGTCGGACATGTCAGCATGAACGTACCGTTGATAAACGGTGCTGCGGTAACATTGGAAGTTGGAAAGAAAGAAGTGAAACTAAGTTTTAATACAGAAAGAGAATGAAACGGAATTATACATTCATCCCGTTGCTGCTGTTGCTGATTGTAGCGATAGTGGCATGCAGCAACAACAGCAGCAAGTCTGCAGCCGATAATGACAGTGAGGGCGATGCGACCAAAGCGACTGTCCAAGTACCCCAGTTCAGTGCAGACAGTGCATACCAATACATACAGACCCAAGCGGATTTTGGTCCGCGCGTGCCCAACACCGCCGCCCACAAAGCCTGCGGAGAATTCCTTGCCAAGAAGCTGGAGGAATTCGGCGCCAAGGTATACAACCAGCATGCCGACCTGGTGGCTTACGACAACACCATCCTGAAAGCGCGCAACGTTATCGGCGCCTATAATCCGGAAAGTAAAAGGCGTGTACTGCTCTGTGCCCATTGGGACAGTCGTCCTTATGCCGACCAGGATGCCGACAAGACGAAGCATCACAGCCCCATCCTGGGTGTGAATGATGGAGCCAGCGGTGTAGGCGTATTGCTCGAAGTGGCCCGCCAACTGCAACAGCAGGCTCCAGCCATCGGCATCGACATCATCTTCTTTGACGCTGAAGACTATGGCATCCCCTACTTCTATCAAGGTACATACAAGAACGACACTTGGTGCCTGGGCTCGCAATATTGGGGACGAGTACCCCATGTAGACGGCTATAATGCCCGCTACGGCATCCTGCTCGACATGGTAGGTGGAAAGAACGCCACCTTCTACAAGGAACAGTTCTCTCAAAGAACCGCCGGTAAGTACGTGAACAAGATATGGAACACAGCCCACCGCCTGGGCTTCGGCAACTTCTTCCCCAAAGAAAAAGGCACCGAAGTGACAGACGACCATATGTATGTATACAACCTGCGGCAGATTCCCTGCGTAGACATCATCAACTATGACCCGAACTGCGACACCGGCTTCGGTGACTTCTGGCACACGATAGACGACACCATGGACATCATCGACAAGGGCACTCTCAACGCAGTGGGACAGACCTTGCTCGAAATCATCTACAATGAGAAATAGACCATCAAATAGTAAATCGTAAATAGTAAAATAGTAAATCCCATGATAAGTATCAACGAAGTACAAGATGAAGTAATTGCCGAATTCAATGATTTCGACGATTGGATGGACCGGTACCAACTTCTTATTGATTTAGGAAACGAGCAGGAACCGCTCGACGAAAAATACAAGACGGAACAAAACCTGATTGAAGGTTGCCAGAGCCGCGTATGGCTGCAGGCAGACGAAGTGGACGGAAAAATTATTTTCCAGGCCGAAAGCGACGCACTGATTGTGAAAGGAATCATTTCACTGCTTATCAAAGTACTCTCCGGGCACACACCGGATGAGATACTGAACGCCGACCTCTATTTCATTGATAAAATAGGACTGAAGGAACACTTGTCGCCCACCCGTAGCAACGGACTGCTGTCTATGGTAAAGCAGATGCGAATGTATGCGCTGGCCTTCAAAGCGAAAGGCATCTAAAGGTTACGACCGACAATATATAAGCTAATAATCAGCAGATTATATTTACCGGATGTTTACCCTATAATGTAAAAGCCGTTACTCCAGAATGTAACGGCTTTTACATTATGAAGTAACGACGTTTACCATAGTATGTAAAGGCGTTTACCGTAGTATGTAAAGGTGTTTACTGTAGTACATAAACGGAGTTTCTTAAGGCGGTAAGCATTTCAACCTCTACTTGCGCCTTCTTCTCCCTATTTATCCCTCCTTAAACTCCAGTATATCCCCCGGCTGGCAATCAAGTTCCTTACAGATTGCTTCCAGTGTAGAGAAACGGATGGCCTTAGCCTTTCCGGTTTTGAGAATAGAGAGATTGGCAGGCGTAATATCAATCTTCTCCGCCAGTTCGCCCAAAGATATCTTTCTTCGGGCCATCATTATGTCAAGGTTTACTATAATCATATAATTGTGTTCTATTTATCAATTATTCTTTTCCCACTCACACCACCAGTCAGTGTACCGTTTCGTCAACCGGTAATAACCATATATGCACAGATACATCCACGGCATTACAATATAGACTTTCCACTTCCCGTCAAAGGCCGGAAACAAGAGGAGAAAATAGACAATACTTGCCAACAATAAAACCGCCACAAGTCCGACAACGAAATACAGACCATATTTCACACTTTTCTTCATATCGCGCTCTTCACTTTTATTTAAATCGTCAACTCTTGTTCCTCACGCATACGAACTCCCATCTTAAAAAGATAGCCCATAAAGATGATGAAAACTCCCAATAACACGAATATCCGATAAGAAGTATCAGTCGGTACTCCTTCGGGAGTAAACCAGGAGAGAGTTACCTGAAAAAGCCCATTCAATGCTATCAGCACCCCAATGGTTTGTATCAAAGATGAATTCTGATAAACAAACACTTCCTCTTTCTTCACATTGCGGAGAATGAGAAAAATACACAAGCCACATATTGTCATCACCAGCATTGTTACTGATTCGGGTAATATGTGCCAGATAAAATTAGCAGTATCATCCTTTCCCAACTCATAGCACAATGTCAGATTACGAACAATGCCGCCACCAATACATAGTCCACAGAAATAAAACAGCACATTCATAATAAGCGCTATCCGTCTCTTTGGTTCCTTTGGTTCCTTTTGTTTCATAAGTGTCATAATCCCTCCTCTCACTTTTAAATAGTCAAGTCCTGTTCTTCCTTTATCTTCACCCCGGCGGCAAATATCTCGGTGAAAAGAATTATAATAACCAGGGATGTGAAATCCGTATCATGCGATGCAACCACTTCATAGCCCAGCAGAGCCACTTGCTTCACTGCTTCAAGATGATTCAGCCAATCGTGCAAAGTCATCAAGCCGTACAATGCAGCAAACGAATAAGTAAAGAAACGCAACCGGGCTACATTATCCGAAGTAAACACTTCCCGCTTTGAGATGGATACCAGCAAACGTATCAGACAATAGATTCCTACAAAGAAAGGAATGATGGCAAACATGGCAAAGAAGTTCACTATGGAACTCCAGACAGTGGGGACAATCACAGTGCCTATTCTCTTTACCTGATAAGGTACTGACTTATCGGCAAAACGATTCGTCAAGGAATCGACTGCTGTCGTTTCCAAAGGTCTTACATCCACATATACCTTATCAAATAAACCGGAATACTCCGGCTGTGGAGTTCCCGAATGCACATTTACACTATTGTAACCCTCAAGAAAACTATTCTTCATATCCACCCAGCCCGCTATCATCGCATAGGTAAACTCTGCAACAATGACCAATATAGCCAGGATACCCAATATACTTATCTTTTTCATAATCCTCCCCCCACATTAAACCGTTAAATCCTGCTCTTCCTTTATCTTCACGCCGATGGCGAATATCTCGGTGAACAATGCCAACAGCATATAATTGAACCAAGCATACTTGAAAGAATAAGGCAACACCTCGTATCCCTCCAGCCGCACTTGAGAAGCCAAGTCATGATAGATGCCCCATTGCTGCAACTCGAATAAAAGACTCACCGAAATCAGCGCATAGACAAAGATGCGCATCCGACGCACATTCTTGTGCACAAACACCTCGCCTTTCGTGGCAGTAAGCACCAGCCGCGCCACACTATAGAACCCGTAAAGCGCAAACAGTCCCGCAGGAAACAGCAAGAACGATACCCACCGCCACTTCGTACTACGGAAACCTTGCACCGATACCTCACTTGTATTGCAATACATGGGCGTATCCTGTGCCGCACTAATCAAAGTATCGGCAGGCAGCGTATCATCTGCCCGCACCAAAAGTGACACGGAGGGTAAGGCATGAAAATCCTTCTGGTCGCCCGCCTCATTCCAGCCGTCCATAAATCCACTAAACATATCCGTTACAACACTACCAATAAACACTACCAAAGCCAGGAAGGCGCATACTCTGATTTTATTCATATCTCTGTCCGTTCTTCTTATTATTAAATCGTCAAATCCTGCTCTTCCTTCATTTTCAATCCAATGGCAAACACTTCACCTACAATCAGCGAACAAAGCCCAAGTACCAGCGTGGTAGTGCTCACCAATTCTGAGAGGCTCAGCTCGTAACCATGCAGCGAGAATACGGTATCGATACCTATAAAATCAAGATATGATGACGCAAAGGTACAGCAGAAGCTGACAACCAGTGCCATTCCCAATCGACGCAGCCGACGTACATTCCGCCAGTTGAAGATGTCGGACTTGTTGATAGAGATTATCAAGCGGATAAACAATACTACCGCCCAAAGGGAAAAGCCCAAATGCAGATATATCAGCAAATATTTTGCCACCACTTTCCCGACAGAATCATGAGAATCTACGCTGACCATCAACGAAGAGTAGGCTGCAGGCACATAACTCCTGCTTTTCTCATTGTAGACGGAATCCCTGAAGAAATCAAACGACTCCATGGAAGAAGGTATCAGGTTGACAACCTTCAGGTTCATCAGTTCCTTGTAGGCAGCAATGTCACTCCCTTTCTTTCCCAGCTCCAGTCCGGTCTGCGCCCCCATCTTGGCTCCCAGAAAGATATAGTACCCCTGCTCCAATACCGAGTAACTCAGTACAAGCATTACCACCAGGCAGAGAATGTTCAATCTTCTTTTCATAATTCAGTTGTTGTTGTATTAGTATCAGATATATTATATTTATTCAGTTGTTTCAAGGAGAGTAGAAGCAACAATATGAAAACCACTGCCCAAACCAGTACATACGGGTTACTCAGCAGATGTGTCACATCCTCCATTTCAGGATGTTTCAGGCTCAGATAGACAGACAAGCCGTTATTCATGATATGTATCAGAATACATGCCATAAGACTCCGTGTCTTATAATAAAGCCAGGCAAGCAAGAAACCGATGAGGCAAGCACCTATTATCTGAACCGGATTCAGATGAAAGATACCAAATATCAACCCGGAAAACAAGATAGCCTTTGCCGGGCTATATCTGCGAAGCAGCTCCTTGGTAATGGCACCACGGAAAAGCAGTTCTTCCAGTACGGGTCCCAAAACAGAAATACAGAGAATACCCAGCCAACCGGATTGCAGTATATCAAATGTCTGGTCCAACAAATTGGGCAAAAAAGTAAGTTCGGACATCAGAAGACCTATTATACATATGGAAGTCATTCCGGCAAGCAGGCTCCATGCCAGATAAAGGACTGACACCGGAGAATACAGATGCTTGTCTCCCGTCAGGTAGTTCTTGCGCCACAAGTACAGTCCCATGAAAACAAAGCCCAGCAGCATGGTAGGCGCCACAGCAATCTGACCAGCCTTGTCCATGTCGAAAGTTCCATAAGCGAAATACGTATACAGCAGACAGAAAGGTCCTGCAAACAGTGCTCCTACAATCTGCATCAAAAAGTAAATCAATACTAGTTTTATTGCCGTTTTCATTGTTCTATTCGTCTAAAAGTTCGCAAAGATACACATTTTCTCTGTCAATCCGTCAAGCTGTGGCAACAAGTCCCATCAGCAGCACCATCACTGTAGAAAGTGACAATACCAATAGTGTAATACTCATGAATGCTCTTCTCATAACCTAAACCCCTCCCTCATTTCTATATTGTTCTTCATTTATTTTACTGCCAGGAGCAATACGTCTTCCTCCGCAGTGGCATGTTCCACCAACAGATTCCAGTCGTTGTCCTTCTTACTCCATTTGTAACTCAAGTAGTTGATGTCATCTCCCGCCTGCAGATAAACAGCTTTTTCCTTCACATCGGAGTAGGCATTCGTCTTGTTGTCCCACAAGGCATATTCCACATCCGTACCGGCTTCCGTATAATTGTAGTTCAAGCAATAGAAGCGTTCAAACGCCTGCTCAATCTCGTTCCATCTCAACGCCTCCTTCTGTATCGTACGCCCTTGGGCATCATAGGTGAAATTGTATTTCAAATGGTTCTGCAGAAACTTACCGTTCTCTACTTTATATACAATTTGGGACTCCACCTGATTTCCGTTCATCACTTCATTATAGGCAAAGTTTTCCTGGATATTACCACCAAAAGCATTTATCACTACTGTCACTACAAAAATTGTTGTCATTACTAAAGTTTTCATACCGTTATTGTTTTATTAGTTCTTTATTTTGTTTTTCGATAATCATTTATCGTTTTTCGATATGCAAATAAAAGGCCTTTTTTTGATATGACAAAGAAAAACAGAAAATATTTATCGAAAAACAATAAAAAAAACACGTTTTACGATAAATATACAGAAAACAAACACTTCAAACGGGAAAATACATAGAACTGCAAGGGGATAAATGACCTCGCCTTATGTTTATAAAGAAAGAATGGATTTAATCTCCACCTCGTCACGGTGAAGCTGGGCAATAAGTTCTTCTATACTGTCGAATTTCAGTTCAGGACGGGTGCGGCGCACAAAGGAAAGACGCATCGGCTGCTGATAAATATCAGCATCAAACCGGAATATATGGACCTCAATACTGCGATCGGGTCCGTTCTCCAACGTAGGCCGGTAGCCAATGCTTAGCATACCGCCGTACTCCTTGCCTTCAACACAGACACGGACGGCATACACACCATCGCAGGGAATCAGCTTGTCAGAATCGGAAACACGGAGATTAGCCGTAGGAAAACCTATCTTACGCCCCACCTGATAGCCGCCGACAACCGTACCGTCCAAAAAGAAATCATATCCCAGATACTCGGCAGCTTCCGAAACGTTTCCCTCCAGCAACAGACCGCGAATAGCCGAGGAGCTGACAGTAACCTCCGTTACCGATGTCTCCTTACTATAAGAATACGCGCGTGCAAGAAGCACCTCCATACCCAATTCGCGACCATAGTGCACATAGTCTTCAAAACCCTCGCTGCGGTTATGCCCGAAACGATGGTCGTACCCCACTACCAAAGCTTGTATCTGATAGCGATCCTTCAGTATGGACATGAATTCCCGTGCCGAAAGCCGGGCTATTTCAGGAGTAAAATCAAGCATCATGCAATAATCCACCCCAGTCTTGGCAAGCAGGGAAACTTTCTCATCACAAGTGGTCAATAACTTCGGATGATAATCGGCCTGCATCACTTTACGCGGATGTACCGGAAAAGTCACGACCGACGAAGCAAGCCCACGCCCGGCAGCTACCGCACACACTTGCTCTATCAGGTAGCGGTGTCCCCGATGTACTCCGTCAAAGAAACCGATAGTGGCTACACTTGGACGGGAACCAATGTCCGATGTTTCACAAAACAACTGCATGTCTCCAATCCTCGTGGGCCTTTGGCGTATAGGTAGAAATACCCAACGCCTCCGCTGTCCGGCAATTGGCCTCAGAATCGTCAATGAAAAGAGTCTCGTTGGGAAGAATACCGGTCTCATCCAGTACTTTCTGAAATATATCGGCATCCGGTTTTGCCATCTTCATCTCATAAGAGAGATAGATATGCTCAAAAAAGTCCTCCGCACGGAAAGCCTTGTAGCGAAACGCGTGCAGACACGACCATTGCCAATGGATTTCATTGGTGTTGCTCAGCAGATAGACCACATATTTTTTGCGCAGTTCCAACAGTAAATCCAATTTAAAAGTAGGAATACTCACTAGGAAACTGTTCCAGGCGTCATCTATCTGGGCATCAGTCACCGGTTTCCCTATCTTTCCACGAATCACTTCCCGGAACTCCGCACTGGTAATCAACCCTTTTTCATATTTCTGGAAGAAATCCTGCTGGTGATAGAGGTCCAACATGACTTCCACGTCCGGCAATCCCAGCTTTCTGAAATTCTCTAAACAGCGCTGGCGGTCCAAATCAATCAGAACTCCGCCAAAATCAATAATAAGGTTCTTGATTCCTCTTCTTTTCATCACTATTTCTGTGTTAAACGTCGGATAAGGCGAACCAGTTCACCTATCCACAAAACAAACGAGGTAGAAACGACAATCGTCATCCAAGTCATAAAATCGAGCGGCACTGTGCGGAATACAGCTCCACCAAACTGTACAATCAGTATCTGTCCGCCCAAAATGGCAAGTATAATCAGCTCCATGCCATAAGATTTGGAAATACCCTTGAACGCCGAGTCCGAAGTGCCGAACACACGTGCATTGAACAAGTTCCAGAACTGAAGCATAACAAAGAACGTGAAGAACACAGTCAACCGATAGGTAGTCATCCCCCCCTCTTCACTGTTAAACCAGAAGAGCATTCCCATAAGCAATACCAGAAAGGCAAAACCCATTCCCAAAATGTAATACCTCATGGACTTGGTTATAATGAAATCCGTACTCTTACGCGGCTTTTCCTTCATCACGCTCTCACTGGGTGGAATGGACGCCAAGGCCAGGGCCGCAAACGTATCCATAATCAGGTTCACCCACAACATCTGCGTGACGGTCAAAGGAAGCGTCGTACCCACCAGTGAACCCAGGAGAACGATAAACAAAGCCACAAAATTGATAGTCAGTTGAAAAACAATGAAACGCTGTATATTCTTATATAGAGAACGTCCCCACATCACGGCCGTACCTATACTGTTGAAGGAGTCATCCAGCAACGTGATGTCGCTGGCCTCCTTGGCAACGGAAGTCCCGGTACCCATCGAAAGTCCCACTTGCGCATGGTTCAACGCAGGAGCATCATTCGTGCCGTCACCCGTCACAGCCACTACCGCACCTTTCTGCTGCAACAGTTGCACCAGACGCTGTTTGTCTGTGGGGCGTGCACGCGACATTATCTTCAAGTCCATCACACGGTCCAATGCCTCCTCATCCGTCAATTCGGCAAATGCAGCTCCCGTAATGCGGTTCTTTTCCGTATCCTCCGGTTTCCACAGACCAATCTGGCGTGCTATCTCGGTAGCCGTACCCGGTGTATCTCCCGTCACAATCTTCACTCCGATACCTGCCGACTGGCATTTGGCAACGGCCGCAGGCACATCCGGACGGATAGGATCACTGATGGCAACCACACCGAGGAACGACAAGTCATTTTCAGCAACCAATGACACACAATCAGACGCTTCCGCATCATCCACAATCTTGAATGCAAAGCCAAGTGTACGCATAGCCATATTCTGGTAGTTGAGCAACTGAGCCTCCACTGTAGAACGGTATTCCACCGCATCCACACGCTTGCCGTCCAACATGACATCCTTGCATTTACCCAAAACAATCTCGGGAGCTCCCTTCACATACAGCACCTTCTTCCCAATCAGGGGGGATTGCACCAGGGTAGCCATGAATTTCCTTTCCGTAGAGAAAGTCAGCTGGTCGATAACCGTAGCTTTCTCACGCAGCGCCAGATAGTCGCATCCTTGGCTGTTCAGCCAAAGCAGCAGTGCCACCTCCGTGGGGTTACCCACCCCTTTCGGCTTCTCGCCAGGCACCTCTTCTTCCAGGAAAGCAGTGGAGTTAGCACTGATACCTTCCATTACCAGCTTGCTGAGGTCATCATTCCCCAACTGCCCGTTATTCTTCAAACCATAGAAATTGGGTTCATGCACCTGCATCAGATTTTGGGTCAATGTACCGGTCTTGTCGGTACAAATCACTGTAATGGCTCCCATCGTCTCGCATGCATGCATCTTGCGCACCAGATTGTTGGTGGAGAGCATACGGCGCATGTTCAACGCCAGACTGAGTGTTACGCTCATCGGCAATCCTTCGGGCACAGCCACCACAATCAGGGTAACTGCCATCATAAAGTATTGCAAAGTAGCCTGCAAGGCCGGCAGCCAATCACGGAAGGTGTGGAATGAAGAAAAGTCATAGACCAGTACCACATCCTTTACAAAGAAAATGAGAAAAGCCAGACCCGCTACGGAAAAGCCAATCTTTCCAATTAGATTGGCCAATTTGGTCAACTGAATATTCAGTGGAGTAGGTTCCGTATTCTGTTCGGTACTTTGACGTGCCACTTTACCGATTTCCGTAGCATCGCCCACAGCCTCCACACGCATGGCGCCATGTCCATCCACCACCGTTGTACCGCGTAAAATGCGGTTGGAAGCATACGTAGCCTCTTCGTCAAAGTCGGCTTCTACGGTAGTTTTCGTCACTACCGGCTCACCGGTCAGATTCGATTCGTTCACTTGCAGGGAAATGGCTTCCAGCAATTCACCGTCCGCCGGAACCTCTTCACCGGTTTCCAGCACCACGATATCACCCACCACTACATCTTTACGGGGAATCTCCTGCACATGTCCGTTACGAATTACTTTCACCAAAGTTTCTTCGTTCACTGCATTCAGCAGGTCAAACTTCTTTCCGGCATCATATTCAAAGAAGAAACCGATACCGGTAGCCAGCAGAATGGCTACTATAATGCCGATAGTCTCGGCATATTCATTCTCTACAATGGAAATAATCAAAGAAAACAGAGCGGCAACCAGCAATACCCTTACTACGGGGTCCTCAAACTTCTCCAGATACAATTTCCATAAAGAAGGCCGTTTAGGAGGCGTCAATAAATTTACTCCATGTTCCTCGCGGCTCTTCCGCACTTGTTCGTCGGTCAGCCCGACATGATAATAATCATCCTTTATTGCAGTCATGCAAGTCTTTAGGTTTAATTTTGGAACGCAAAAATACAATAATAATCCGGGAAAACAATACCTATATAATGATTAGTGATTAATTGACTGTCATCGATTCTCTTTTTCCCTTACCAGTTTCGGTCCGGTTGCAGGCTCCCACGGCAATGTGAACCAGAAAGTCGAACCTGCCCCTTCTTCCGATTCCACGCCTATTTCGCCTCCCTCAATTTGCGGACAATGGTCTGGCAAATGGAGAGCCCCAGTCCGGTACCTTCCTTTCCCTGCTTCAGCTTGACGAAACGTTCAAAAACATGTGGCAACTTCTCCTAAGGAATATCGGTTCCCGTGTCTTTTACGTAGAAATAACTTTGCACAATTTCCAGTAACAGTATCTCCTCCTCGCCCGTCGATGCAGAGGCCAGCAATTCCGAGAATCCGACAATTACGTTCAACGGAGTACAGACTTCATGGCTCATATTCGCCAGAAACACCGATTTGGAACAGCCGGCATTCTCTATGGCATCCCGCATAATCGCACAGAACAGCTTGTCGGCCATTTTCATAAATGTTGTTTTAATAAGAAACAAAAATAGACTATTTTGTTCAACAATAAAACAAAAAGGGCTTTTAAACGTTATTATAGAAGAATAAACCTAAAAAAGAAATTTATGGAAAAGTACATTTGCACTGTATGCGATTATGTCTATGACCCTGAATTAGGCGACCCTGAAAATGGAATAGAACCAGGAACATCTTTCGAAGACCTTCCCGAAGATTGGGTTTGCCCCTTGTGCGGAGTAGGCAAAGAAGAATTTGAGAAAGCGTCCTAAGACGCTTTCTTTTCTTTTATATCGCTGCTGGCCTCCACTACATTCACCACATAGTCGCCCAGCTTTTCACATTCTGCAATGATGTCCATATAGTAAACACCCATCTGGTAATCATATTCCTTGTTGTTCACATCCAAAATATTCTGGTTCTTCAGCTGATTGCGGTAATTATTGATTTCGTTCTCCAAATTAAAGGACTTGTTCACATCCGCGCCTGCATGCTCCGGATGTTCCACCACGACAATCATCTGCTCCAAGGCATCATCCGTCAGCTTCATCATGAAATGGATATGCTCGTACTGCTTCTCGGTGAAATCCTGGTTGGTCTGGCGCTTGCGGTTGATGGTACGTGCCAGATTATAGCAGCTGTCGCCGATGCTCTCTATCTCCGTCACTTCACGCAGCATGGCACGTATCTGCAACTTACTTTCCGAACTCAGGCGCCCTTCGGACACTTGATTCAGATAATTGGCAATCTCCAGCTCCATGCTGTCACTGATATTCTCGTACTTCTCCACACGGCTGAACACTTTGTTGAAATCATCATCCTTCTCCGTATGCAGCAAGTCCTGCACCATTCCGAACATACGGCGGGTACGTTCGGCAAAGAGATGTATTTCCTTGCTTGCCTGCAAGATGGACAGCTCTGCCGTAGAAAGCATACCGCCCGAGATAAAACGCAAGCGATATTCCTCGTCCTGCTCCTTCATTGGAATAATGGCACAGACCGTACGTTCGATAAACTTCACGAACCATATCAATATCAGCACGTTGCAGATATTGAAGCAAGTATGGAATGCCGAAAGCTTGAAGGATACGGCCACAGCCGGATCTTTAGTACCCATCACGTTCTCTACGAACCATGACACAGCCTCGGTAAAGGGGGTAAAAAGACACAACACCCATATCACACCAAACACATTGAATACCAAATGAGCCAAAGCAGCCCTCCTCGCCTGCGTATTACCGGTCAGCGCCGCAAGGTTTGCCGTGATGGTTGTACCGATATTCTCTCCCAAAACCAGTGCTGCCCCCAATTCGAAACTAATCCAGCCGTTGGCGCACATAATAAGCGTAATGGCCATAGTTGCCGCAGATGCCTGCACAATCATGGTCAACACCGTACCGATACCCACAAAAAGGAGTATGGAGATAAAGCCCATGTCGGTATAGTCCTGCACAAATGACAGCATATCAGGATTTTGGCTCAAGTCAGGAGCATTGTTTTTCAAATAGGAAAGCCCCATGAACAAGAATGAGAAACCGAAAATAAATTCACCGACAGACTTGCGGTTACTTTTTTGAGAGAAGAGGAGAGGAATGCCGAAAGCAAGAAGAGGAAGAGCAAAGGCGGCAATGTCCACCTTGAAACCTAAAGCTGAAATAATCCATGCCGTAACAGTCGTACCGATATTAGCACCCATTATGACACCTATGGACTGTGAAAGCGTTAACAACCCCGCATTGACAAAACTTACAACCATCACCGTGGTTGCAGAGGAAGATTGTACAAGTGCTGTAATCAGCACGCCCGTCAACACACCGGTCACTCTGTTGGTTGTCATTGCGGTCAATATTTTCCGCAGTCTGTCACCGGCAAATTTTTGAAGCCCCTCACTCATAATCTTCATTCCGTAAAGAAACAGTGCCAATGAGCCGAGTAGCTTTAAAAAATCATAAAAAGAATATTCCATCTTTAATTATTTAAGGTGTTTCATTCCTTCACGTGTTATAATGTCCTATATTTAACGTGTCAACCCACTAAAAACGAGACATCATGAAACACATGTTACAAATTTGTTGCAAAAATAATAATATTTCTAAAGAATTCCCTATAGGGAGCTCACTTTTGGATATTTATTACGGTTTTAATCTAAATTTCCCCTATCAGGTAGTCAGTGCAAAAGTCAACAACCGTTCCGAAGGACTGAATTTCCGTGTATACAACAATAAGGATGTAGAGTTTCTCGACATACGTGACTCCTCAGGCATGCGCACTTATGTCCGTTCCCTCTGCTTCATTCTTTACAAAGCTGTCAGCGAGCTGTTTCCGGAAGGAAAACTGTTCGTAGAGCATCCGGTATCCAAAGGTTACTTCTGTAACTTGCGCATCGGCCGTTCCATAGAGCTGGAAGATGTGACCGCCATCAAGAAACGGATGCAGGAAATCATCGCCGAAAACATCCCCTACCATCGTGTAGAATGCCACACCACCGAGGCTGTGCGTATCTTTAGCGAACGGGGCATGAACGACAAGGTTAAGCTGCTGGAAACCTCCGGCTCGCTATATACCTATTATTACACATTGGGCGACACCGTAGACTACTACTACGGCAACCTGCTGCCCAGTACCGGGTTCATCTGGCTGTTCGACATCGTGAAGTATTACGACGGCCTGCTGCTGCGTATCCCCAACAAGGAGAACCCGAATGTACTGGAAGAAGTGGTGAAACAGGAGAAGATGCTCGACGTATTCAAGGAACACCTGCGCTGGAACTACATCATGGGGCTGAGTAACGTGGGCGACTTCAACCTGGCTTGCGAGACAGGCCATGCCACCGACCTCATCAACGTAGCCGAAGCCCTGCAGGAGAAAAAGATAGCCCAAATAGCTGACGACATCTACCACCGCGGCGAAAACGGAAACCGGGTGAAGCTCGTACTCATCTCCGGTCCATCGTCCTCCGGAAAGACGACTTTCAGCAAGCGGCTCAGCGTGCAGTTGATGACCAACGGCCTGCGTCCCTATCCCATCTCGCTGGACAACTACTTCGTAGACCGTGAAGACACCCCACGCGACGAAAACGGAAACTACGACTACGAATCACTCTACGCCCTCGACCTCGAACTCTTCAACACCCAGCTGCAGGCATTGCTCCGTGGCGAAGAAGTGGAGCTGCCCCGCTTCAACTTCAACCTCGGGAAGAAAGAGTACAAGGGCGACAAACTTCGCATCGACGAGCATACCATCCTCATCCTGGAAGGAATCCATGCCCTGAACCCTGAACTGACACCACAGATTCCCGCCGCCAGCAAATACAAGATTTATGTATCCGCCCTAACCACCATCTCGCTGGACGACCACAACTGGATTCCCACCACGGACAACCGCCTGCTGCGCCGCATCATCCGCGACTTCAACTACCGCGGCTACTCGGCACAAGAGACCATTTCACGCTGGCCCAGTGTACGTGCCGGCGAGGACAAATGGATATTCCCCTACCAGGAAAATGCCGACGTTATGTTCAACTCTGCCCTCTTGTTCGAATTCGCCGTGCTCCGCTGCCACGCAGAGCCCATCCTTACCAGTGTTCCACGGAACTGTCCGGAATACGCAGAAGCCTACCGGTTGCTGAAATTCATCAAATATTTCACCCCCGTGCAGGACAAAGAAATTCCACCGACATCCTTATTGAGAGAATTTTTAGGAGGCAGTAGCTTCAAATACTAAGTTTTTATTCTAACTTTGTGAGCAAATAAAACAAACGTACACATGAAAAAAATTATTTCGATACTTCTCTTAGCGACTTTCTGCATCTTTACTCAACTCCATGCGCAAAACCGTGCAGACGAATTGATGAAACAAGCACAAGAAAATCTTACGAAAAAAGAATATATCAAAGCCCGCTATCTATTCCTGCAAGCCTACAATGCCTTTGCCACGCAAGACAAGTATGCCCAGGCAGTGGAATGCGGCGTCAATGCCAGCGCCCTCTACCATCGGGAGAATTACTATAAAGAAGCTTTTGAACTGCTGCGCGGTGCCGAGCAAGTGGTGGCAACCGGCGAACAGAAAACGGGCAAGGCCATGCCCAACCTACGTTTCCGCATCAACAAGGAACGCCTGCAGATGTACATCAACCTGAAAAATCCCGCACGTGCCAAGGAACAGCTGACCAAACTGGAAGAGACCGCCAAAGCCTCTCACAACGACTCTCTGAGCAACGACCTGCTTTATACGCAGGCCAACTATTACTACACCTTCGGCATGAACACACAAGGTGATGCGGCTACCAACCGCCTGATAGGGCAATATAAGGAACAGAAGAACTACGCCAAAGTAGACGAATGCTACAAGACTCTTATCAGTATCGCCCGCAAAGCAAACAATGCCGGACTGGTGGCACGCACCTACGACAAGTACATCCTATGGACCGACTCCGTAAAGGCGCTTACCGCCCAAGAGGAACTGAACGCCCTGAAGAAGAAATACGATGAAAGCCTGGCCACTATCCAGGAGAAAGATGATTCCCTAAGCGCCAAGCAGTACATCATCATCGGGCTTTGCATACTCGCCGCCATCCTTGCCGCCGCACTGGTATTCGGCGCCATCGTATTGCTGCGTTTCATCATCCTCACCCGTAAACAGAAGAAGGCCATCAGCATTGCCAATGAGCACAATGAGCTGAAAACCAAATTCATCCAGAACATTTCCGCCCAGATGGAACCGACACTGGACACGCTCGACGCCTCACTGCCGGGCATAAAAGCCCTGCATGCATTCTCCAACCATATCCAGGAACTGTCCGAGTTGGAAACTACCTTGTCCGAACCCTACGAAATGCAGGAAAAGAATATCTCCACTTTCTGTGAAGGCATCATGGACAAAATCAAAGGGATGACACAAGAGGATGTCACCTTGACCGTGAACGCTCCAAAACTGAATGTGAAAATCAACCCTGAGCAACTGGAACGCGTCTTGTTGCATTTGTTGGAAAACGCCGCCGAGCACACCCCTGCCGGAGGGAAAATATGGCTGGACTTCAAGAAACGCGGTGCGCACACCCACCAGTTCATCATCAGCGACACCGGTTGCGGTATCCCCGAGGAGCAACGCGAAAACATCTTCAAGCCTTTCACCGAAGTAAAGGACTTGACGCAAGGCGACGGTCTGGGACTACCCATCTGCTCACTGATTGCCACCAAGATGAACGGCAGCCTGACACTGGACAGCAGCTACAACAAGGGAGCACGGTTCGTTCTGGAACTACACGCATAAACCATACATATTGTATTTGAAAGCCGCTTGTCACCGGCATTACCGGGACAAACGGCTTTCTGTATATATTAAAAATGTGGTTATCAACGTAATGCCTCCACCTCTTCCGGCGTCAGCGGAATTTTCTTACCCAAACGGTGCGCTCCCGTTTCGGTAATCAGATAATCCTCCTCATTGCGGATGCCACCGAAATTACGGTATTCTTCCACCTTATCATAGTCAATGAAGTCCATAAACTTCTTCTCTCCTCTCCACAAATCAATCAACTCGGGAATGAAATAAATGCCCGGCTCAACCGTATGCACAAAGCCCGGTTCCAGAGGGATAGCAAGGCGCTGGCTCTTGCGACCGAACTGCGTACTCTTGGGCTGGCCGTCATAGCCTACCCAAAGCTCACCCAGGTTCTCCATATCGTGCACGTCCAGGCCCATCATGTGTCCCAGTCCGTGGGGATAGAACAAAGCATGCGCCCCTTCGCGTACGGCATCTTCAGCATTGCCCTTCATTAAGCCCAGCTCTTTCAGCCCTTCCACCATCACTTGGGCGGAAAGCTCGTACACCTTCATATAAGGAATGCCCGGACGGAGGGCTTTGACAGACTCTAAGTGCATGGCGTTCTGGATTTCGTAAACGGCACGCTGGCGTGGAGTAAAAGCTTTGTCCGCAGGCACGGTGGACGACATGTCGCCACAGTAACCCGAAGGAAGCTCGGCGCCGGCATCAATCAGGAAGAGGTCACCCGGCTTTACTTTATTTCCATGATAGTGGTTGTGCAAAGTCTGCCCGTTGATAGTAGCAATCGTGGCAAAAGACAGCTCGCAGTTGTTCATCTCGGCGATACGGTTCATTTCGGCCACAACCTCGTATTCGTACATGCCCGGACGAAGCACCTTCATTGCGGTGATGTGCATGTCAGCAGTCACGTCGCATGCCTTTTCTATTTCCGCTATTTCTTCTGCCGACTTGTAGTTGCGCTGTGCCACCACCGCACGGATAAACGGTACAGACCCTTCCTGACGTGCCGGAGGAACACCCAGCCAGTCCATCAGTTTCAACTTATGCTCGGCACGATAAGGGGGCAAATAATGGATGGTCTGTCCCTTCTGTACAGCCTTGTGCAGATAACCGACGATGTCGGCAAAAGGACGGGTTTCGGAAATTCCCACAGCAGAAGCCTTTTCGTGAAGGGTGGGCTGGGTACCCATCCAGACAATATGGTCGATGGTCAGCTCATCGCCAAAAATGATTTCTTTATCTTCATCTATGTCGATGAGAGCTGACAGCCCGGCAAATGACAAGCCAAAATAGTAGAGAAAAGTGGAATCCTGGCGGTAACGGAAAGTATTGTCCTCATAGTTCAAACCTTGTTCATCGTTACCCAAAAACAGTAACACTCCGGAGCCTATCGTTTTTTTCAGCTGGGCCCTGCGCTGCACATACGTTTCTTTAGCAAACATAACATTCCTTGTTTTAGTAGTTATAGGACAAAGATATAGATAATCTTTGAAAGAAGATAATACAAAAAGGAGATTAATCTATATAGTTCATAATCAGAAGACTATTTTGCCAACGTTTTTCAAGCCTTTGGCAAAGTTTTGCCACCGCGTTGGCAAAGTCTTGCCATAGGCATGGCAAAAGTTTGCCAAGCTATTGGCAAAAGCTTGTTTCCTCTTTTCTTGTTAAATATCATCAGAGAGGTTTCGTGTTATCGAACTATTCACTATTTTTGCGGTAAATATCTGAAAGAAGATGCACAATGAGTGCATAGAATAATTTATAAAAATATGGCACAAGGCTCCCGACAAGTACAGACCCAAGCGCAACAGCAGATACAAACGCTGTCGCCGCAACAAATTCTGGTGGTAAAGCTGCTGGAACTTCCCGCCGTGGAACTAGAGGACCGCGTACGTGCCGAACTTCTGGAAAATCCGGCACTGGAAGAGGGTAAGGAGGATACTCCCAGCGACGAATACCCCGACACACCCGATGCGGAAACCGGCTCAGAAGACGGTGGAGACACCAGCTATGATTCTTTAAGCGATTATCTGAACGAAGACGATATCCCCGACTACAAGCTGCAGGAGAACAACCGCAGCAAAGGGGAGCAGGCAGAAGAAATCCCTTTTTCCGACGCCACCTCCTTCTATGAAACCTTGCGCCAGCAGCTCGGCGAGCAGGACTTGACTCCGCACCAGCGCGAACTGGCCGAATATCTCATCGGCTCGCTGGACGACGATGGCCTGCTGCGCAAATCGCTGGACAGTATCAGCGACGAACTCGCCATCTACGCCGGTATCGACGCTTCTCCCAAAGAGCTGGAAGAAGTATTGAAGATTATACAAGACTTCGACCCCGCCGGTCTGGGCGCCCGCACCCTACAAGAGTGCCTGCTCATCCAGATTCGACGTAAGGAAGCGCAACGGCCCATGCCCTCGCCTCCACAATACTATATAGAAGAAGATATTCTTACCCAGTGCTACGAAGAGTTCACCCGCAAGCATTGGGACAAGATTATGCAGAAATTAGGTATCAGCGAAGATACCCTGCAACAAGCCGTTAAGGAAATCTGCAAGCTGAATCCCCGTCCCGGTGCCTCGCTCGGCGAAGCCATCGGCAAGAACATGCAGCAGATTGTGCCCGACTTCCTGGTAGACACTTATGACGACGGTACCATCAACGTGACACTGAACAACCGCAACGTGCCGGAACTGCGCATGAGCCGCGACTTCACCGAGATGGTGGAAGAACACACCAAGAACCGGGCCAACCAGTCCAAGGAATCCCGCGAAGCCATGATGTTCCTCAAACAAAAAATGGATGCCGCACAAGGTTTCATCGACGCCGTGAAGCAACGCCAGAATACGCTGATGACTACCATGCAGGCCATCATAGACCTGCAACGTCCTTTCTTCCTCGAAGGAGACGAGTCATTGCTCCGCCCCATGATTCTGAAAGATGTTGCCGAACGCACCGGGTTGGACATCTCGACCATCTCCCGTGTGAGCAACAGCAAGTATGTACAGACCAACTACGGCATCTACCCGCTGAAGTTCTTCTTCAACGACGGCTACACAACCGAAGACGGCGAAGAGATGTCTGTACGCGAAATACGCAAGATACTCAAAGAGTGCATTGACAACGAGGACAAGAAAAAGCCTCTGACCGATGACGAACTGACCGAGCTGCTGAAGGAGAAAGGCTATCCCATAGCCCGCCGCACGGTGGCAAAGTATCGCCAACAGATGAATATCCCCGTGGCAAGACTGAGAAGATGAGAGAAAAGGATGAGCGATTAGGGATTAAGGTTTAAAGATTAGTGCATTCAAATAGTAAATTGTAAATAGTCAAATCGTAAATAAAATTAGGTTGTGGAAGAGCATATTATAGCAGATAAAACTTTAATCAGAACAGCGAAAGTGATTTCGGCGGTATTCACACCGTTCTCCATCCCTTTCCTGGCTTTTCTGGTTCTGTTTATATTCTCGTACCTGCGCATCATGCCGTTGCAGTACAAGTTGATAGTATTGGGCGTGGTGTATTGCTTCACCATCCTGATGCCTACACTGACTATCTTCATCTTCCGCAAAATCAACGGTTTCAGTCCGGAAGAACTGGTGGAACGAAAAAAGAGATACATTCCCTTTATTCTGACCATCACTTCCTATGTATTCTGCCTGCTCATGATGCACCGGCTCAATATCCCGTGGTATATGACCGGCATCATACTCTCCGCTCTGGTAATGATGATAATCTGCGTCATTGTCAACTTAAAATGGAAACTGAGCGAACACATGGCAGGCGCCGGAGCCGTAATTGGCGGACTGGTAGCTTTCAGTGCCTTGTTCAGCTACAATCCCGTATGGTGGCTATGCCTCTTTATACTGGTGGCTGGCGTGCTGGGCACCGCCCGCATCATCCTACGACACCACACCCTGGGCGAAGTTATGGGAGGCTTTGCCGTAGGGCTTCTTTGCTCGTTGCTGGTACTCCACCCGCTGAGCAACATATTGTTCCGAATCTTCCTTTTTTAAGAGCCTTGTTTAATTTTTAATTTTCAACTTTTAATTTACATAGTATCAACCCTTAAAAACTAATGATCATGAATTTCCCGACTAATGTAAAGTACACCAAAGAACACGAATGGATTCGCCTGGAAGGTGATGTAGCCTATGTAGGTATTACCGATTACGCACAAGAGCAACTGGGCGACATTGTGTTTGTCGACATCCCAACCGAAGGTGAAACGTTGGCCGCCAACGAAGTGTTCGGCACCATTGAAGTAGTAAAAACCATTTCAGACCTCTTCCTGCCCGTAAGCGGAGAAATTCTGGAACAGAACGAAGCGCTTGCTGACCAACCGGAACTGGTAAACCAGGACCCGTACGGCGAAGGCTGGCTCATCAAAATCAAACCCGCCGCTGATGCCGACTTCGACAGCCTGCTGGATGCCGAAGCCTACAAAGCGCTGATAAACGAATGAAATGAAAGGATTAGGGATTAGCACCGGACGGAATGATAGCGCAGTCCCTAACCCCTAATCGTTAATCCCTAACCCTTATAAAATTAACCCTTTAATAATTTAAAGATTCATGTCTCCAATCGTTAGCATCATCATGGGCAGCACTTCCGACCTCCCCGTTATGGAGAAGGCCGCGCAATTGCTCAATGACCTGCATGTACCGTTCGAAATGAACGCTCTCTCTGCTCACCGCACACCGGAAGCAGTGGAGGAATTTGCCAAGAATGCCCGCCAACGCGGCATTAAAGTGATTATTGCCGCTGCCGGTATGGCTGCCGCACTGCCCGGCGTCATTGCTGCCAATACCACACTGCCGGTAATCGGGGTTCCCGTAAAAGGGTCTGTACTCGATGGCGTAGACGCCCTCTACTCTATCATCCAGATGCCTCCGGGCATACCGGTAGCCACCGTTGCCATTAATGGTGCCATGAACGCTGCCATCCTTGCCGTACAGATGCTGGCACTGAGCGATTCCTCATTGGCTGAAACATTCGCCGCCTATAAAGAAGGGCTGAAAAAGAAAATAGTTAAGGCAAATGAGGACTTGAAGGAGGTGAAGTACGAATACAAGACTAATTGAGGGATTAGGGATAAGGGATTAGTAAGATGATATGTAGTCACTGATCCCTTATCACTAATCATTTATCACTAAACGCTAATCACTTATTACCGTGGATTTATTCAACTATTCCCGACGGGAAACATCAGAAGTAAACATTGGAGCCACCCCTATGGGCGGCTCCAATCCTATCCGCATACAAAGTATGACGAACACCGCTACGCAGGACACAGAAGCCAGTGTGGCGCAAGCCAAACGTATTGTCGACGCCGGAGGAGAGTATGTACGCCTCACGGCCCAAGGCATCAAAGAGGCTGAAAACCTGATGAATATCAACATAGGCCTACGCCAGGACGGATATATGGTGCCGCTTGTGGCCGACATTCACTTCAACCCGAAGGTAGCGGACGTGGCAGCACAGTATGTAGAAAAAGTACGCATCAATCCGGGAAACTATGTGGATGCAGCACGTACTTTCAAACATTTGGAGTATACCGATGAAGAGTATGCCCAGGAGTTGCAGAAGATACACGACCGCTTTGTCCCCTTCCTTAATATCTGCAAGGAGAACCATACTGCCATCCGCATCGGCGTGAACCACGGTTCATTATCCGACCGCATCATGTCGCGCTATGGCGATACACCGGAAGGCATGGTGGAATCTTGTATGGAGTTTCTGCGCATCTGCGTGCAAGAGAATTTCACGGATGTAGTCATTTCCATCAAGGCGTCCAATACAGTGGTCATGGTAAAGACAGTGCGCTTGCTGGCAGCCGTAATGGAACAAGAAGGCATGCGATTCCCGCTGCATCTCGGTGTAACGGAAGCCGGAGACGGAGAAGACGGGCGCATCAAGTCAGCCCTGGGCATCGGTGCCCTGCTGGCAGATGGTTTGGGTGACACTATCCGGGTTTCCCTGAGTGAAGCTCCGGAGGCAGAAATCCCCGTAGCCCGCAAACTGGTGGATTACATTGTACAACGACACGACCACCCCTACATCCCCGGAGCAGATGTACCGGAATTCAATTATCTCTCTCCCACCCGCCGCAAGACCGGTGCCGTACACCATATCGGTGGAGACAATCTGCCTGTGGTCATCGCTGCACGCCTGGACGGAGATATGGACTTCAACCCGCAATTCATGCCGGACTATATCTATACGGGGCGCTCCATCCCCCGGCAACTTCCGGAAGGCATGCAATGCATCATCGATGCCGATGTCTGGATGGAGCACAGTAACGGCGGAACGGAACCGGACAATGCCTGGCCCGCCTTCAAAGGAGACCAGCTTCCTTTCCTAAGCAGCTGCGGCGCTTCTTTGAAATTCCTCTTCATCACGTACATGGGGCTGAATGACGAAGCCATCGCCTGCCTGAAGTATCATCCGGAAGTCGTATTAGTTTCACAAAGCAATCACCCCAACCGATTGGGAGAACAACGCGCCCTGGTACACCAAATGATGAAGGAAGACCTGAAAAACCCGGTAGTATTCTTTGAACACTACGCAGAAAGCGAACTGGAAAATCTGCAAATCAAAGCGGCTGCAGACATGGGAGCACTTATCTTCGACGGTCTGTGCGACGGTATCCTTCTCTTCAACCAAGGAGAAACCATAAGCGGCAAAGTAGTGGATGCCACTGCTTTCGGTATCCTGCAAGCCGGACGTGTACGTACCAGCAAGACCGAATACATCTCTTGTCCCGGCTGCGGACGCACCCTCTACGACCTGGAAAGTACCATTGCCCGTATCAAGGCAGCCACCGGCCATCTGAAAGGACTCAAGATAGGAATCATGGGATGCATTGTCAACGGTCCCGGAGAAATGGCCGATGCTGATTATGGCTATGTAGGCGCCGGACGAGGCAAAATCAGCCTCTACAAGAAGAAGGAGTGCATCGAAAAGAACATTCCCGAAGAAGAGGCGGTGGAAAAGCTGATAGAACTCATTAGGGACAATGGCGACTATATAGAGAAATAAAAGAACTATAATATGGATTATCAGAAAATACTGAAAGGTATTCATCAAGAAATAGAGCCTTATGCCACTATTGGCAAGCAAGCTGATTACATTCCGGCACTCGCCAAAATCAATCCGGACCAGTTCGGAATGTGCATTCACACCATACAAGGCGAAACCTTCATGCATGGAGAAGCTACTACCGGCTTCTCCATACAAAGTATTTCGAAAGTATTTTCCCTTGCCATGTGCCTAAGCCTTGAAGGAGACAATCTATGGAAAAGAGTGGGTAAAGAACCCTCGGGCACTGCTTTCAACTCGCTAGTGCAACTAGAGGTAGAAAAAGGTATTCCCCGAAATCCATTTATCAATGCCGGCGCCATTGTGATGACCGACATTCTATTGAGCCATTTAAAGCATCCAAAAGAGGAATATATCCGTTTTGTCCGTTCACTCAGCAGAAACAACCAGATTGATTATAATGAAGAAGTAGCCCTATCCGAACGCGAAAACGGCTACCTGAATGCGGCAATTACCAATCTGTTGAAATATCATCATAACATAAACAATGACATAGAACGCGTACTCCGCTTCTATTTCCTGCAATGCTCCATAGAGATGAGCTGTTATGATTTGTCTAAGGCATTTTTACCTTTCGCCAACCATAAACAAGCCTTTGCGTTCGAAAACATCACTCTGACCTCCTCTCAGGTAAAAAGGATCAATGCCATCATGCAAACATGTGGTTTTTATGACGAAGCCGGAGAGTTCTCTTATCTAGTAGGCCTTCCTGGAAAAAGTGGTGTAGGAGGCGGCATAGCTGCAGTTTATCCACTGCGTTATTCAGTCGCAGTATGGAGCCCAAGACTGAACCAGAAAGGGAATTCCGTTATGGGCATCAAGGCTTTGGAACTGCTGACCACACAGACACAGGAATCTATTTTCTGAAAAATTTCAGCGTAGATATTTATCAAAGTCCACCTCTTTGAACTTAAAGTTATGATGTTCGGAGGGGTGGTAGGCTTTATTCCAAGTAGAATAGGTTTTCACATCTATCTCCCTTGTCTTCCGGTTAAAAGTTACAATACGTAAGTAGCCTTCACCTCCCAATCTACTACCTTCCACACCACGCTGATAGTTTGCCAGCATCTGATACACTTTATTTCCCTCTTTCCCTATAGAGACCAGCGTGCCGACTCCGCTTTTCAAGACATGCCCACAAAAGACAGCTATCACATTGCGATGTTTGAGAAGCAATTTCTCCCAGATTCCAGCACCATCGTTCACTGTGCGCCCAGACTCTTTGCCGATGCCATATCCTTGAGGGCGCCACCAGTCTTTCCCGTCATGCAACGTACTGTCACAATACAAATAGGCGTGTGTATTCAATATGACAAGCTTATCCGGATGAATACCCACTATGGAATCGGCCCATTGCAGAGCCTCATCAGAAGGCCCGAATTCCAGATTCAAGACCAGCCAATCGGTATCGCCCGACCTGAAATTTATGAAATAGTTATCCAATGTCTTTCCATCTGCACTACCTCCCCAATAGCTCTTCCGCTTATAGCCGGAAAGAGGAAAATACTTGTTGGCCATTGCAGTGTTATGTATGTCCGAAAACTTACCGGGTTTACTGCCAATATCGTGATTTCCCCATACGACAGAATAAGGTATTCCTGCTTGGCTGACACGATGAAAAGCTTTCTGCATATATGCCCATTCCACCGGAGAATTATCTTGTGTCAAATCTCCCACTTGGAACACGGCATCTATTTTCTTACGGTTGGCAACCAACCAGTCCACTTGCGAATCGAAGACCTCCGGACATTGCTCCAGATAAGTCTGCGTATCCGGCAATACCACAAAAGTACTTACCCGACCGGAAGTGGTGCAAGAAGTTAAAAAAGCGCCCCCTAAAAAGAGCGCTCCGATAACAGACAATATTCTCATCATTTTTTCTTCTGATTAAACAGCCACTCCATAAAATCAGGATAGTTGAAAGCCGGATTCCAACTACCATGATTACAACCAGGAAATTCAATATATTCCACATCGGCACCAATAGCTTTCAAGGCCCGATATGCTGCACGCGATCCTTCAGGAGTTACTACATTATCCGCATCTCCATGAAAAATACGGAACTTGACCGATTTGCCAGCCTTCAACCGTGCCGGATTCACTGTTCCACAAATAGGTATTGCTGCCGCAAAAATCTCCGGATAGCGGACAGCCATGTCAAATGTACCCATTCCTCCCATAGAAAGTCCCATAACATAGATACGGTCTTTGTCTATCTGCGGCATGGCCAGATAGAAATCCAACAACTCTTTCAACGTACGGAAAATAGGAGAAACAGGCACTTCCAACGGCATATCTGCCGGAGCAAAAGATGAAGGGCGCTCCGTATATGCCCAATATCCGGTTTCAGGACACTGCGGAGCCAAAATAAACGCCGGATACTTTTCGCGGTTTACAGGATTAAGCCACATCTGCCCACCATGAACCAATTGTTTCTCATTATCATTGCCACGCTCTCCGGCACCATGCAGGAAAAGCACCAAAGGATACTTTTCATCAGGTTTCATCACCTCTGGACGCAACAAACGATACAACAATGTATCTCCACGGGAAGAGATATAAGTTTCCTTTTGAAAGGTTTCTTGTGCAAACGAAAACAAGAAAAAGAATAATCCACAAAGGATGCCGATTATACGTTTCATCTTATTATTTATTTTACATGTTTAACTTCCGAACGTAAAGATACACCATTTTCATTGAAAGCCTCCACACAAAAATAATAATCCTGATCAGCAGTAAGGGTTTTCATCAATAAATCAGTCTTATCATAGACCATCCAAGAGCTGTAAAGTTTGTCCGGTGCAATGCCCCAAAGTATGTTGTAACCTTGTGCACCTTTCACAGCCTCCCAACGGATGGAGATGTCACGACGGTCTGCTTGGCGGTCAAGTACCAACTTTTTGGGTTGTTGCGGTGCCTTCCCCGTACCCAATCCAAAGACGCGAAGTTCAGATATAGCCAGATTCGGTGTCGGTATATCTATATTTTTATAACGGATATAACGGGCAGACTTGGGTAATGCCAGTTCAACATAATCATTCGGAGTATCCCTATAACTTTCCTTACGGTCCACCAATATATCCCAATTCTCACCATCAAGAGAACCTTCGATGAGATAACGGTGATGGAGTCCTTCGTAGCGACCGTACATATTACTTTGATAATCGTGATAGTTTATCTGAACAGCATACACATCAGCAGGTTTCTCTAAATCAATCATCACCCACTGCCGTTCGTCATTAGCCTCGGCAAGCCAAAAAGTTTTAGTCAGTTCATCCGTTAGGGCATCTGCCTTAAATTCGTCTTTTGTAGTAAAAGCCGTCACCGGCTTGCCATACGAGAGCAACATCCAGCCACGGAACTGTCCAGCCTTGCCCGGTACGGCAGGTGCATAACGGGGATAGTCTCCGAAACGGGTATCTACATACATAATGCCATCTTTATCAAACCCTGCCGGAAACATACAAAGGCGACGTTCCCAATTCACATTGATAGAGAGTGACATCGAAGCAAAATGCCAATACTGCCCCCCAGGACCAAGCACGGTACTTCCATGTCCGGCACCGTTCATATAACCACCCGGCTTGTAGGACACCGGATTATGCTTTTGGTAAGTATAAGGCCCCATCGGATAATCGGCCACATAAACACCATCGGCATAGACATTGAATTCCGTTCCCGGAGCACCGTATTGCATATAGTATTTCCCATTATGCTTCGTCAGCCAAGGCCCCTCAATATATCCGCCCAATACAGTATCCGTATGGTTTTCACCGAAACGTTCCCAGCCATGTTTAGGCATATCCAAATTGAAGAGTTCTTTCGTTTCTCCCTTCTTGATGAAACGCCGGTTCTTGTCCAGTTCCATTCCCCTGATAGGATACACATTGGAAGAACCCCAGAACATATACGCTTTACCGTCATCGTCAATAAACAAATCGGGATCTTGCAGATTATGCAAAATTGCCGGAACAGCTTCCCAGTTTCCTGAAGCCGGATTATCCGTATAAAGGATACTCATGGAACCGGAAGGATCACCGGTCACATAAAGTACCGAATCTTTGTAATTATGTGCCGCCGGAGCATTACACCCTTGCGGATACCAGTTCCTGCCCGGACGTACAAACTCCCAGTTCAGCAAATCCCTGGAACGCCAATAACCGTGTGAACGGGTAACAAACATATAATATTCACCCCGGAACTCCACCACAGCAGGATCGGCACCAGAACGGTAGGAGATATTCTTATCCGAATTATAAATCATGTACGTGTAATCGATATTTAAAGGATTACAATAAGTATCCATATGCATGTCTTGTGCAGAAAGGAAATTCGCCAAACACAACAGCAGCACCAAACCACTTAATCTTTTCATCATATTATCCATATTTATATTATTATACTACAGCCCTACCTACGTCACAAAGTTTCTACAACAATGGTCGTACTGATTTTATCAGGAGCGTCTAAAGGTAAAGAAAATATATGATTGTCTCCCATTTTGTCTATAGGTAAAGAAGTTTTCTTCGCATCAATCAATAAATAGGCCCGTTTTATCCCAGAGCCAAAATCCGGGACAAGAAGTTTGCCGTCTTTCGGCCAATATTGAGTAAAAACATGCAAATAAAGAAACTGTTTACCGTCCACTTCTTTTCTGGTAGCTCTTCCCCAATCGAGTTGGCTAACAAACGGACTCGGTATTGTACCATAAATAGCTTCACTGTTCACCTTCATCCAACTGCCGACTTCCTCCAAGCAATTGATGCTTTCAGCAGGGAAAGTACCATCTGCTTTCGGACCGATATTCAATAGATAATTCCCCCCTTTACTGGTAATATCAATCAATTTTTGAAGAACATCCTCTGTAGTCTTCCAGCGTATATCATGGGCAGCATATCCCCAATTGTCATTCAAGGTCATACAAGTCTCCCAATCTGTACCATCTCCATTGGAAGGCATATCAGGTATGCTTTGTTCCGGAGTTTTAAAATCACCCGTCAGCTTATCCTCCATTCGGTCATTAAAAATTAAACGTTCCGTACCAGGTATGTTCTTGATAGCTTTCATCATACGATATTTAAATTCGGGAGCGCTGCTTGCTCCCATATCCCACCAAATAAGATCAACTTTATAATCATTTATGATAGTGTGTAAATGAGGGATAACTATTTCATCCGTATATTTTGCTTTGTCTGCATAGGAAGCTTCCCGATTAGGCGCGTCATTTTGCGGAATCCATCCCATCCCCCCCGGATTATTCCAGTCCAATGCCTGCGAATAATAAAAACCTATTTTCAGACCGGCCTTCCTCGCTTCATTCACCAGTTCTTTCAATATATCCCTGCGGATATCTGTATCTTTAAAAATAGTATGCCCCACAGGTGTATTTAAAAGTGCAATGCCATCATGGTGCTTTGAAGTAATGACAATATATTTCATCCCTGCCTCTTTAGCCATCCTTACCCATTCTTTAGCATCGAATTTTTCTGCTTTGAAATCCTCCTTTGCCCGCTTCAGATACTCATCCCTGGGTATTTGAGCCGCAAACATTATCCATTCGGCATATTGCCCTCTTTTATAAGGTTTGCCTGTAGTTGGGTCTGTCTTTATACTCCCATCGGAAGATACCCATTCAGGACGATAGCATGAATAGTAATCTTTTATCATGCCGTCAGCCTCTATCCAAGGATGTTTTTCATTTGTCTGCAGAAACGTGGGTCCTGTATAATGCCCACCTAATGCAGAATAAGGGCCCCAATGGACAAACATCCCAAAACGGGCTTCACGCCACCACGCCATCCGCTTATCCTTTTGCCTTTTTGTCTCAGCGGTAGCTACATAAAGTTTCTCGCTCTCGCGACTGAACTCTCCATGACTATTCCTAGCCTTCACTGAGAAGAAGTAAATATCAAACGAATTCAGCCCTTCCACTGTAATGCGATTTTCTTTAACAGTCTTATATAAAGTATCTTCCTTGTAAACCTCATAACTTACAGCCTCTACTACATTCTCCCAAATAAGTTCTACGCTATTTGTACCTACACGACTAGCCTTCAAATGACAAGGTATGCGATTGGTAAATGGATCTTGTTGAGCAGACAACATTACACAGCCTACTACTAAAATGATTAATAAATAGATTCTTTTCATTCTAAACTTCATTTATACGTCATAATAATATGCACTATTATTTGCACAGAGATTCAGGAACATCATATTCTTCCTGCAGGCGGGCAAGTTCCGCTTTCAATTCTGCAGCAACCTTCTCCATCCCTTTTTCACCATACAAATTATGCATTTCTGCCGGGTCCTCCTTCAAATCATAAAGTTCCCACTTGTCATCCACATAAAAATGCATCAATTTATAGCGCTCCATCTTGACACCGTAATGTGCACGGACACTATGAAAACCGGGGAATTCATAATAGTGATAGTAAAGTGACTTCCTCCAGTTTCGTGGAGTATTTTCTCCCTCTACCAACCGACGAAATGACACTCCCTGCATGTCTTCAGGAATCTCAATTCCACACATATCGAGAAAAGTGGGAGCGAAATCAATATTTTGAGTTAATCCTGTTACCTGCGTTCCAGGCTTAATATGTCCCGGCCAGCTCATTACCATCGGCATACCGAAAGACTCCTCGTACATAAAACGTTTATCAAACCAACCGTGCTCGCCCAGATAGAACCCCTGGTCTGTAGTATAAACGACAATCGTATTTTTATCCAATCCGGTACGCTTCAAATAATCCAATATTTCTCCTACACTCTCGTCCACGCTTGCCACACAAGCCATATAATCCTGCAAATAACGCTGATATTTCCATTCTGCCACCTCTTTGAAAGTACGCTGTTTCGAATAAAATTCATTGTTCCGTTCACGATAGGCATCCATAAAACGGCGGCGCTCATCCGGCTCCATCGTACCAAGAAAAGCATGAGGCCACGGGTCGAATAGCAGACTGTCGCTATTCATACCCGCAACCATCTTCAAGTCGTGACCTTCGTACATATCACGGTATATATTCATCTTCTGCATTTGTGCCGCATAACGTCCTTCGTATGCATCATAATAATTGTCGGGTAAAGGGAACTGCGTGTGTTCGTACAAATGATAATGCCGTTCGGCAGGCACCCAATTACGGTGAATGGCTTTGTGATGCATCATCAGGAAAAAAGGTTTATTCTTATCCTCGCGCCCACTCATCCAGTCTTCACAATATTGAGTGATGAGGTCAGTTACATATCCTTTATGCCGAGTGGTATCTCCCTCGGTAATAAAATACGGATTATAATAATCTCCCTGATCATTCAAAATCATCCAATGGTCAAACCCGGTAGGCTTTGAAACAAGATGCCACTTGCCGATAATGGCTGTTTCATAACCGTTTGCTTGCAATATCTTCGGCAGTGTCTGCTGCGAACCGTCAAATCCTTTATTTCCATTCCTCATAAAACCATTCTTATGACTATGCTTACCAGTCAGTATGGCTGCACGACTGGGACCGGAAATGGAATTGCAACAGTAATTATTCTGAAATACCGCCCCTTCATGCCCAATACGGTCAATATGGGGAGTAGGAGCTATTTTACCTATGGGATGTCCATATATACTCATTGCTTGTCGGGCATGGTCATCACTCATGATAAAAATAATGTTAGGACGCCTGTTTCCTATTCCTTGTTTCTGTTCTTGTCCTTGCATCCAAACCGAAGGAACAAAGGGCAACAAGGCAATTCCCCAGGATAGTTTATTTTTCATGTATTCATTATTTGTTGTAATTTATCAAAGGCGTAACACCGTTTTATAATTTATTGATTATCAGTACAGTTAGAATGCAGTGCATTCAATATACAACTGAACCCTATTCAGTATACGACTGAATGGCATTCACTATACGACTGAATTAGGTTCAGTATACAAGTGTTTCTTGAGCCCTTATGATTTGTAAATAATGCAGAATAGAATTAGACGAGTGCCTCTTTACAGTTTCAAAGTAACCAATACGGGAGCATGGTCGGAAAGATAGCCATTGTCCGGCTTATCGCCAACTGTGCGGTAACGCTCCACCTCTACAGAAGCATTTACGAATATAAAATCTATCAGCCTGCGCTTCTCCACCGGAATACGTCCGAAGTCATGAAAGCTCCATGTCGGTCCGTAAACGACCTTTGCCGTGGAACAAGCGTTCCTCATTCCACCTTCCGTCAATATAGTAACCGGCTCGGAGTCTACCGTTCCATTAAAGTCTCCAGTGATAACTACCGGAAGCTCTCCCGCTATTTGCTTTATCTTCTCGAGTATTAACTTAGCGCTTTCTCGACGTGCCACCTCACCTACATGGTCAAAGTGGGTGTTGAAAGCAGCTATTTTCCTGCCACTCACCTTGTCTTTCAACACAGCCCAAGTCACGATACGTTCGCATGCCGCATCCCAACCTTTCTTTCCGATGGAATCGGGAGTCTCGCTCAGTCCGAAATCTCCGTTCTTCAAAAGCTCAAAACGATCTGTCTTATAAAAAAGGGAGCAATATTCGCCTTTCTCTTTTCCATCTGCACGACCTACGCCAAGGGCAGTATATTGAGGAAGGCGCTCCTTCAGGTCATCGAGTTGATTCTTTACCACCTCCTGCATGCCCACAATGTCCGGAGCATAATAAGCAATCATCTGTGCTGCATTATCCTTACGGTATTTCCAGTTATTCATACTGTCCGCTACATGATCCAGACGGATATTAAACGACATCACCTCCACCTTAGCTTCCGGTTGCTTGCCGCACGAGGCGACAAGCAATACGAAAGCAACCAATACACTATTGAAAAGCACGTTTTTCATGGTTATAATCCTTTTTAATCTATATAAAATTCACCAAAATCAAATCCAGCCAAACCTAATCAGCCTTATTCAAATAAGGAGACGTAAAGCCTAATCTCTTCAATCCCTTCTGTACATCGGGATGACTCATGAAAAGCTTCCAAATCAAACCGGTGCGATAGTTCTCTATCATCACGATAATCGGTCCCTGGTCAATGGCAAGATACGAAGGCGCAAACCAATCCTCAGTCAGATTAAATGCATCCTTGAAACCATATTCACCCCAAAGACGGTCACCCAGTTCTTCATAGAAATAGCGCATGGCCTCCAAAGAATATTCCGGTGCATAAGGGATGGATGAAAGGGCCGCAGTAGGCGTAATCACGCCGCGATCATTTCCGGGACTATGGGCAGAATAGCCTTTATCACCGTCACTAGCTGTCAATCCCCAGCATTTCTCACCGTAACCCTTATATCCCTTCGGATTGTCAATACAATAGGCACGGTTAATCAAGGTATGAGCCTTCATTTGTTCCTCGTAATTGGCATAGCGGTCCTTCAAACCATGCGGATCAAGCCCCATATAGGAGTAATGAGTAAAGAACAAAGGACCGCCCTTGCCGTTATTGTCCCCGAGAGGAAGCCTGATGCCATAATACTCCCGACCGTTCAGAAAAGTATTCGCACTGGCCCAGCCTTTATGATAAACGCTCCCAGCAATCGGATAAGTAGGAGAAGACGCACCCAAGATATACACAATGTGGCACTCATTATGACCTTTAATCTGGTGATTCATCGCCCATCCGTTATTGGGTGACCAATGCCAGTACATCACATCCTGCCCCTGAGTGAAAAAATTCCACTCTGCTTGGCGCCACAGATTATTAATCATTCCCCTGATACGGTTTTCCGTCGGATTATCCTTTATAAAATACTGATGGGCAGCCAACAAGCCTTCGAACATGAAAGCGGATTCTACAATATCCGCTCCATCGTCTTTACGGCTGAAAGGAATGGTCTTACCGGTTTTACCGTTCATCCAATGTGCCCACATGCCGTGATAACTGTCGGTATTCTTGTCGCTCAAGAAACGAACAATCTTCAGTATACGTTCAGCACCTTGTTCACGGGTGATAAACCCACGTTCTATGCCGACAATGATAGCCATCACTCCGAATCCCGACCCACCAATGGTAGCTGTCTCGGCACCACCGTTACTCCGTTCATGCGCCAATCCGGATTCAGGATGGGCAAAATCCCAAAAATAACGGAAAGTTTGCTTCTGGACGAGGGTCATAAGTTCGTCGTCAGAAAGCTGCTTCTGCGTTTTCTGTCCCGAAATCAAATTAAAAGGATATAGCAAAAGTATCAAATATAGCAATATTCTCATCATAATCATTCTTTTAGTTTAAGCACGGACTCTGAAAGCCAAGCTTCTTCAGTCCTTGTTGGATTTCCGGTATAGACATAAATAAATTCCAAAGGAGACCTGTTCTATAATTCTCTATCATACAGATTATCGGCCCTTGGTCAATGGCTATGTACTGAGTATCGTACCAATCTGCCGTCAAATTAAAGGCATCTATAAAACCATAATCCTTCCAAAGTTTGTCTCCCATCTTATAATAGAAAAAATGCAGCGCTTCCATTGACTCCTCCGGAGTATAAGGAAATGCAGACAAAGCGGCTGTTGGAGCAATGACCCCTTTATCATTAGTAGGTGAATGAGCTGAATATCCCGTATCGCCGTCACTTGCCGTCAATCCCCAACAAGAAGCGCTATAACCCGTATATCCTTTAGGATTTTCCTTACAATAATTGTAATTAATCAATGTATGATTACGATTTTGCACCCAGTAATCGGCATATTGGTCTTCCAGTCCTTGCGGGTTAATGCCCAGAAAAGAATATTGAGATAAGAACAGCGGTCCCCCTTTATCCGAACCTAAAGGAAGAGTGATGCCATAATAAGATTTTCCATTCCTGATTCCTCCATTTTTAGCCCAGCCCGCTTCATATACAACTTTATTGATAGCATGTGTTGGAGACGAAGCAGCAAGTATATAAGTAATCAGACATTCATTCCATCCTCTTATTGCCAGGTTCTTCTCAAAACCGTAATCGGGACTCCAATGCCAATATAGTACATCTTCACCATTTTTCTGGAACCAAGTCCAGTCAATAGCTTCCCAAAGACGGGTTATGTCGGCACGCAACCTGCTTTCTACTTCCATATTTTCCTTGAAATAGGCTCGAGCGGCAAGCAAACCTTGAAATAACAAGGAGGTTTCAACCAAATCGGCACCGTTGTCTTTCTCACTGAAAGGTTTGGTTGCTCCCGTTGCGCCATTTATCCAATGTGCATAAGCACCATGATAAGCCGTACATTCCTTATCAAGAAAAGTAACTATCTTCTGCACCCGTTCAACAGCTTGCTGACGGGTAATAAAACCCCGTTCAGCAGCTACCAGCATGGCCATCACGCCAAAGCCAGTACCACCGGTAGTAACGACATCGCCCGAAGTAGTACGTTCGCGCGCCATTCCGGAATATTCATGCCCAAAGTCCCAGAAGTACTTGAAGGTCTGCTTCTGTACCAATGTCAACAAGTCCTCATCAGGAATACGCTCAAACTTATCAGTATCATCCATTCCTGTCTTAATCATACAAACCTTGCCATTGGAAAGCAGTACCCCGGAGGTGGACTTCACCCCCGGATTGACAATCAATTTATACGATGACAAGATTTTAAACCCCTCCTTAGGAGTCACCGATACTTTTTTCTCTTGCAGGAACTCATAATCGCAGCTTATAGGAAGCTCCTCATGTTTCAAAGCAATATTGTTACGGGCTGAAGCCTCATCTACAGCATCCGAGAACTCCAAAACAATGGCTACATTGGGAGCAACATTCTCAAATGTCTGTTGGTTTTGTTGGTCACCCACAATGATATTCTTCAACTCGAAAGGCTGATTCACCTCAGGTTGATTATCACCACCGCACGCAACCAACAAAAGACATACTATGAAATATAATACTTTCATCTTAGCATCAGATTAAAGTGTAGCTTCATTCTTTTCCAGAGTAAATACTCTGAATTTCGGTTGCCGTCAACACCTTGTCATATAAGCGGAACTGATCAAGCTGACCGGGAAAGTTCTTTGCCCAGGTTTGTGCTCCTGCACCCGAAGTAAGACTCGGAGTAGTGCTGAACTGAAATGCACCAACAGCCAAAGAAGCGCCTACATTATTAAACTTCAATTTCCCACAATCAGGCAATTCTTTGGTAAAGACCCCCTCACCATTACGATAAACAGTAATGGTAGAAGTATTGCCATCATACACAAAAGCCAGATGCACCCATTCGCTACCAAAAATATCATCTATTTTTGCCTCAACCCATCTTTCATCATTCTCTTTTGCTGTCTGATTGAAGATATGAACCTTGAAAAATGCCTGAGTCTCGCTATTATTATTCTCCAAGAAGATGTCGAAGTTGCCCCAGAATTTAATAGAGTTAGGGATAGAGAACAAACCTTGCGCAGAAGTATTCTTAGTGGTTCTCATCCAAAAAGCTACAGTCAAATCACCGATAGTGGGTATGTTATTTTCCAAAATAGAAGGAGTCTTGGCCAAAATGTAAGCATTTTCAGCACCTTGATAGGCCATGCCAGCGATTCCGTCTTCCACAAACTTGGCATTCCCGTTATCTGCTACCAAAAATCCCCATTCACCTTTATCCCGAATGTCCTCTTCATCAAAAGGAAGATACATCTTCAAAGGAGTAGTAGGTACTTCACCGGTACTCTCAGGGTAGTCGAAAGCAGGATGATCCATATCCTGAAAACAAGACTGCATACACAATGCAAACAGGCAAGAAGCCACAGATACTATATATTTTTTCATAAGTAGTTAGTACATTTATAGATTAATAATTGGGATTTTGAACCAATACACCATTCGACTTGTCAATTTCGTCTTGCGGGATGGGCAACAAAGCATGTCTGTCTTGATAACCGGTCTTGCCTGCAGCATGAAGTACCTCTTTAGCAATACCCCAACGAACCAAGTCGTAGAAACGGTCGAACTCCATACCTAACTCAACACGTCTTTCATGACGAATGGCCTCACGCAGTTCATTCTGATTGTTGGTCGTCACTTCCGGTAGGATTCCGATATTATTGCCACGAGCACGAGCGCGCACCATCTCCAAATAGTTACGGGCAGAAGATAAATCACCCAATTCACAAGCAGCTTCGGAAGCCATTAATACCACATCAGCATAACGTATCAAACGAATATTCACCCAATAACCTCCTTTTGTGAATTTCAAACGCATTGCCGGATCTGTATATACTTTTTTGTTAAAGTATTTAGCTATAACATCGGCATTCGAAACTGGTTTCTCGCCATAAGGCTTGTTAGCAGGTATGGACTCCGGATCGTCCTTGCCGTTGCGTATAAAATAAAGCAGGGTTTCGTCTTTTCTCGGATCACCTTCTTCAAAAGCATCTGCCAATTCTTGAGTAGCGGTGTGTTGCCCCCAACCGAGATTCCACTCGCCTGCGCCACGTACACCCTGAACGGAAGCAAACTGGCTTCCTATATCATTAGAACCTGGTTGTGATTCTGTTGCCGTACATTGCAATTCAAAAACAGATTCACTACAGTTTTCACCTTTTTCCCGGAATATGTCTTCATAAGGTGTTTTCAGATTATATAAACCGGAGTTAATCACTTCTTCAGCGGCAGCCTTCATATTCCCCCAGTCATTACGCATCATGTATGTGCGTGCATGAAGAGAACGAGCAGCTCCCCAAGTGAGACGACCTACATAAAGTTGCTCCCACGTTCTGGGCAGACTGTTTTCGGCTTCCGTAAGGTCAGAATCTATTAATTCATATATCTTTGCCACAGAAGACTTTGGAACATTTGCCTCAGCTGCATCATAAACTTTAAAGTCAATCAAAGGCACTTCACCAAAAGCGCGTACAAGGTTAAAATAACAGAAAGCACGTACAAACAAAGCTTCCCCCTTATTGACGAGGTCACCTTCTGTCAATGACGGGTTTTGGCTCATTTCATCAAGCAAATCATTTACCTTATGTATCAATGAATAGTTTTCATTCCAGTAGCTCTTAATCATCCCATTACTTGCCAAATATTCAAAGTCATCGAACATCTTGCCAGTGGCTGCTCCATCGGACAATGTGCTTCCTTTCTCTGCGTCCTCAGAACGCATACCGTGGATTGCCAATGCAGTATTGCCGCTTGTCAAATGAAAACCGCGCAACTTGGCATACATATTAAACACCTGCGTTTCATAAGTACCACCAGTCAAATCATCCTCTGTCTGCTGTCCAAGCGGTTTTCTATCAAACATATCCTCACACGAAGTTAGTGCAAAGCTTACTGCTAAAAATGCTATATAATAAAATATCTTCTTCATAGTCTGCCTTTATATAATTTTAGAAAGTCAAATTAAAACCAATCGTATAAACTGTAGGCATAGGATAGCCTCCACCATCAATACCAAACGAAATAGCACTTCCGCCCACTTCCGGCGTATATCCGCCGTTACGGCTCCAGGTCTTGGGATTCTGCACATTGGTATAAAGACGCAGTGACTGTACCTTGATACGATTCAACAGTCGTTTGTCAAAGTTATATCCCAATTCGATATTACGGATTCTGAAGAAACTGCCATCTTCGATGAAATACGTGGAAGCCTCCTGATTTATTTTGTGTGAAGGGTCGAGCAAGGGCTCCCAATTGGAAGTGCCCTCTCCATGCCAACGATTCAATTGCTCTGTGCGATAATTCAGTTGTGCATAGCTACTGCTTCCCCAATTACGGTAAATTTCATTTCCATAAACACCCATCATGTCAACAGTCAGGTCCAGATTCTTCCATCCCAAATTAACATTAAAACCGTAAGTAAAATCAGGAGTTGGATTACCTATCATTGTACGGTCATTATCAGTAATTTTGCCATTACCGTCAACATCAGCAAATTTCAAATCACCCGGTGTTACCGAACCAACCGAGTTAATCGGAGAGAAACGGATGTCGTCTTCGTTCTGATATACACCCTCAACCTTGTAACCATAGAAATAGCCAATCGGATAACCTTCGGAAACACGTGAGGGACCACTGATAATATTATAGTCTTTGTTTACCAGTGAAAGCACCTTGTTATCAATAGTGCTCAAATTAGCACCTAATCCATATCTCCAATCTTCCCCAATCTTGTCGTTCCAAGAAGCACTAAGTTCAAAACCGCGATTGCGAATCTCACCCACATTCTGTAATCCGGGAACAGTACCTGCAATACCCGGAATGGAAGTCAACATATCTTTTGTTGTTTTGTTATAATAAACCGGAGAAAGCTGCAAACGATCATTGAACATATGCATGTCAAAACCTACTTCCCATGAATAATTACGTTCCCATCCCAAAGTAGGTGAAATCAGTTTGTTGGGGCCTTTACCCGCAATGATATTGTCACCGAACACAGCTGAACCCGAACTAACAATGGTGGCGTATGCCGGATAACTGGAACCGGTATTCTGGCTGCCCAACACACCCCAAGAGCCTTTCAACTTCAAGAAGTTAATTACATTTTGGTTCTGCATAAACTTCTCTTCGGTCATTACCCAACCGGCACCGAAAGAGTAAAAGTTGTCCCAAGTATTACCTGTCTTATAGAAAACAGATGAACCGTCCCTACGGAAAGAAGCATTAAGTAAATAACGATTCTTGTAGTTATACAATGCTCTGAACAAATAAGACATGGTAAATCTGTCACTCTGAGAACCGCCATTAGTTGCCGTAGATACATCGTCGATGGTAGAGAGCCACCATCTGTCCGGGTCGTCGCCCACCAAAATGCCGTAGCCCGCAAGCTGGCTGCGTCCACCACTCAAACTGGAAGACTCATTGTAATTGGTGGTAAGACCGGCAGTCAATGTCAATCCATGATTACCAAACTGTCCGAGATAAGTCAACACATAGTCAGACTGTGCAGCAAGAGAGGTAGACTTGCTTTGGTTCACACTTTCTCTTTCAGTCAACCGTTCTTCCCCCCCCTCCACATCGGGATTATAAACATAAATCAGCGGAGAATATGAACGTCCCTGGCTAGAAGCATAGTCCATAGAGAAAGTCGCTTTGAACGTAAGGTTCTTTAGAATATCTATCTCTCCGAACACATTACCTGCCACGCGATAGTTTTCAGACTTGTTGTGAGCACCGCGCAACTCTGTTTCAATAAGAGGATTCCACACTTGTGCACGCTGGAAGTCGGGCAGCGTATGTATCAGTCCCGATTCAAGGTCATGAGTAGGAGCAATAGGAGCAGCCTTCAAAGCACCATCCACACCCTTTGCATCAGGATACTTAGCACGAACTCCATTAAGTTGGAAACCAAAACGCAGGAAATCGGTTACACTATATTCACTGTTCAAGTTTACGGTAAACTTATTGAGCTTTTCCGTTTTAATGGAACCTTCTTCCATGACGTAACCCAAACCCAAATAAAACTTGCTCTTATCCGTTGCACCTGTAATGCTCACATTGTTATTGGTCAGAAAACCTGTCTGGAATATCTCATCCTGCCAATCTGTGTTACCAGTCCATTGAGTATAATCATAAGGGTCGCTTCCTTGAGATATCAACTGCTCGTTGTACAGCATCTTAAACTCTTCGGCATTCGTCACACCTACACGGTCATAAATAACCTTCCAACCCACTGAGGAGTTGATGTTGACCATCGTCTTCCCTATTTTTGCCCTTTTAGTGGTAATGATGATTACACCATTGGCACCACGCACACCGAAAATAGCCAAAGAAGAAGGGTCTTTCAAGATTTCCATAGATTCAATATCCGCAGTGTTCAGATAATTGATATTGTCCGTGAACAGTCCATCTACCACATAAAGGGGTTTGAAACCGTTAATGGAGTTCGTACCGCGAACACGGATTTCAGGGTCTTGTCCTGCACGGCCCGTATTCACTACCTGTACACCGGCAACCTTACCCTGTATGGATGCCAGTGGATTGGTAGAAGGCTTAGAGGCAATCTCATCCGCTTTCACAGTAACGATAGAACCGGTCAAGTCGCGTTTCTTGGCACTACCATAACCAACTACAACCACCTCATCAATGAGCTGGCTGTCCTCTTCCATCTTCACATTGATAGTTGAACGCCCATTTACGGCAATCTCCTGCTCACGCATACCTATATAACTAAAAATCAAGGTAGCATTAGATGCCACATCAACAATCTGATATTTACCATTTATATCAGTAATACTACCTTTACTCTCCTGCCCTTTTACACGAACAGAAGCGCCGATAACAGTTTCGCCTGTCTTGTCCGTAACGACACCCGAAATCGTAATTTTGTTCTGTGCCATCGAAGTAATGGCAAACAATAACATCACACATGTAATTAGTAGATTTTTCTTCATTTTGTATTGATTTAAAATTCTTTTGCAAACATACCGGAGAAGTTGATATATGTCAAAAAACAAGCTACCACAAGAGTACCACAGTTCACCGGAGGGGTACATCATTGCTACTACTGCATAACATAAACAACAGATTATAAGGAATATAAAAGTATAATAAATATTTAGGTACTATTCATATAATAGAGCAAGAAGATAGAAAAGCAAAGGGGGCTTTTATCCTATTCTGAAGTTTTTTATCCCATATTCAAGAACGTCATACCTTTCACTGCCTCAAAGCCGACCATAAGATTTCCATAACCGATTGCCATTATACGATAGATTATATATCAAGTAAAAACTGCAAAACGTTTGCAGTGAAGATGTAGACAATATGCAGCAACAATGCCATCTCAACGCAGTGGCTTGAATGCTGCATATTGCCGTCTTGAGAATCAGTTAGAGTAACTTGAACGCTGCTTTCTTTACGTCCTGGCTATTTCTGCCAATCATCACCTCAAAATCACCGGACTCGCATACAAAATCAAGATTGTAGTTGTAGAACTTCAGCAATTCGGGAGTAATCTTGAAAGATACTTTTTTAGATTCGCCGGCTTTCAGAAAAATCTTCTCAAAGCCTTTCAACTCTTTCACCGGACGGGTTACACTTCCCACAAGGTCACGAATATAAAGTTGAACCACTTCCGCACCGTCTCTCTTGCCGGTATTGGTCACAGTCACGGTAGCAGTCAGTTCGCCCTTATCCGTCATGCTAGTCTTGTCCAAAGCCACGTCGCTATAAGAGAATGTGGTATAGCTCAAGCCGAAACCAAAAGGATAAAGCGGTTCATTGTCTATGTCTATATAGTTGCTGCGGAATTTCTGGAACCATGCACCGTCGGCAAGAGGGCGTCCCGTGTTCTTGTGGTTGTAGAACAAAGGAATCTGTCCCACGTTCTTCGGGAAAGTCGTAGTCAGCTTCCCACTCGGATTCACATCACCAAACAGTACATCACCGATGGCAAAACCTGCCTCACTGCCTGCAAACCATACATTCAGAATGGCCGGCACGTTTGCCTGCTCCCAGTTCAGTACCAGCGGACGACCGGTAAACAGCACCAGTACCACTGGTTTTCCTGTTTTCAATAATTCTTGTAACAGCATGCGTTGGGTGTCGGTCATTTCAAGATTCGTGCGGCAACTGCTCTCTCCACTCATTTCCGAAGACTCACCGAGCGCAGCCACAATAACATCCGATTTGGCAGCCACAGCAAGAGCCTCGTCCAGCAACTCCTTGTCCGAACGATTGTCACGGTGTAAAGAACGTCCGAACATAGTGGCACGTTTCTCATATTCGGCATCACTCATCAAATTACAGCCTTTCGCAGTCAATATTTCGGCTTTATCGCCTGCTACCGCCTTCAAACCTTCAGCCAAAGAAGTTGCATTCTTCAATACAGCAGCCACACTCCAAGTACCCGGCATATTACTGCGGCTGTCTGCCAACGGACCTACCACAGCAATAGTGCCTTTTTTGGCCAGCGGAAGCACATTACCCTCGTTCTTCAGCAACACCAAACTCTCCGAAGCAATCTTACGCGCAACGGCACGATGCTCTTTGGTAAAGATTTGCTTCTTGGCACGCTTCACATCACAGTATTTATAAGGATTATCGAACAAGCCCAACTTGTACTTAGCTTCCAGAATACGGCGACAAGCCGCATTAATTACTTCTTCTGTCACTTTTCCTTCTGTCAATGACTTCTTGAGCGTACCTACAAATGCATCGCTCACCATATCCATATCCACACCTGCATTCAGTGCCAACGCGGCAACAGTCTGCGTATCGCCCATGCCATGGTCGGTCATTTCTGTAATTCCGGTATAATCTGTCACTACAAAACCGCCAAACCCCCACTGCTTACGCAATACATCCGTCATCAACCACTTGTTTCCAGTAGCGGGAATGCCATCGACCTCATTGAAAGAGGCCATCGCACTTCCCACACCGGCATCAACCGCCGCTTGATAGGGTAACATGTATTCATTGAACATGCGCTGATGACTCATATCTACTGTATTATAGTCACGTCCTGCCTCACCGGCACCATACAAGGCAAAATGCTTTACACAAGCCATAATCTCATCATTACGGCTCATATCTTTTCCCTGATAACCACGTACCATGGCCTGCGCAATGGCTGCTCCCAGAAACGGGTCTTCACCGTTGCCCTCGGACACACGCCCCCAACGGGCATCACGGCAAATATCCACCATCGGACTGAATGTCCAGCAAATACCGTCGGCACTGGACTCAATGGCTGCAATACGTGCCGATTCTTCAATCGCCTTCATATCCCATGTACACGACAATCCCAAAGGGATGGGAAACACCGTTTCATATCCATGAATAACATCCATACCAAATAAGAGAGGAATACCCAAACGACTTTCTTCAACCGCCTGCTTCTGTACATCGCGGATACGTTCCACGCCTTTCAGATTGAAAAGCCCGCCCACTTCACCGGCACGAATACGTTTGGCCACATTACTACTTTTAGCCTGACCGGTCGTAATCTCACCGGTAACCGGCAGATTCAACTGACCTATTTTCTCTTCCAGGGTCATCTTCTTCATTAAATCGTCGATGAAACGATTCATATCGACCGGAGATTTCTGCGCATACGCACTAACGGCAGTAAACACCAACAAGACTAAAAATGATTGTAACTTGAAAAGTAAATACTTCATGTCTTTCATGCTTTTAATTTATAGAAATATTATTTTGCTGCAAATAAAAGAAAAGCATACGACAACCTCCACATCCCGCACTACAACAAAAGTACACCCATCACTAAAAAACAAAAGAGGGAGTACAATATTAATACTTCCCCCATTAATATTCCACTGTAAAACAGTTATTTAAAATTTATAAGGAAATCAGTCAGACTTTCTTCCGGAAGCAGATTGAATTTCTTGCGCAACCGGTATCTTGCAGCATCAACCCCACGTGTAGAAATGTTGAGCAACTTCGCTATCTCCTTTGTCGGCATATTCAAGCGGAGCAATGCACAAAAGCGTAAATCTCCTGAAGTCAAATCAGTATATTGAAGTTTCAGGTTTCGGAAGAAATTTTCATGTATACGGTCAAAATTAGCTTGAAACATTATCCAGTTCTCTTCATCAGACACTATATTATTGTTGACCAAAACAAGAAGTTTATCCAAATTCTTACGACTATGCTGTCCGGACAACTTTTGCTTCTGTATCTCCTCTTTCAATGAAGTCAAAAACTCCTGATGAGCGATATTCATCATTACCACGCTGGACAATTCTTTACTTTTAAAACGCAAATCGGCCTCAAGCTGCTCCTTTTCCAACTCAATAATCTTCTTCTCTTGCCGTTCAAGCTCTGCCTGATGGACTACACGCTGCTGCTCAATCACACGGTCCTTCTTTTTCTTCACAAAGCGATAAACAATATATTGCAGCAAGGCCAGCAGGCACAACCCTATCAGAATGTAGCTTCCCACAGCCCAATAAGACAAATACCACGGAGACAAAATCTCAAAGGGAAACTCCACCGATGCCAAAACTCTACCAGTATCATATATCTCCGCCCGAAAAACATAACTTCCATAAGGAAGACGGGCATACTTTTTCTGCAAATTGCGTCCATCAGGTATCCACTGATCAGAATACCCTTCCAACCGGTATCTTACTTTATAAGTATAATCGTTATAAACCGGATAGCACAATGTAAAACTCACTGTATTAAACTCATGTTCGACCTTGACTCCCGACTGCACGACCAATGTCTTCCGTTTATCACTGAATTCCTCAGTAACCTGCATCTCTGAAATCCATAAAGAACGCCTGGTCTGAGATTTATATAACGAGGAACTATCTGTTTCAATACGGGCAATGGCATTATTCAAGCAAAGATAGGAATGATTATTTCTCTTGTCATAAACCACGCTTCCTCGTTCTTCCACAGCCAGACCGTCAAACAAAGAATATGGAATCCGAAGTTCGATATTGAAAGTATTTATCGCACACTTCACCAAAAACACAGTCCTGTCGCCCACAAACCAATAGTAATCTCCGTTCGCATGACTCACAGTCTTGATTCCTTTCAATTCCATCAATTGCTCATTCATTGTTTCATAAGGAACAATCGAATCAGTCATATCTTCGTAAGTATAGAAATATTCCCCATTAGAAAAAACTACCCGACCATTGATTTTGAACAAAGTAAAACTCCCACCTTTCACTTCTCCCAAGCTCTCATACTTCCGCACATCCTTTACCTGCTTCATATCCGAATCAATCCGAAAGCGATACAAACCATTCCTTAAATGTTTCGCCCAAATATTCCCTTGATGGTCCACTTCTATATGACGAATCATGTGGCTGAACCCACGTAAGGACCGAGTAAAGCAATACTCTCCCGAAGCAGTCTCCGTATATAAATTCAGAAGCGCATAAGCTCCCTCCAACAAAAAAGATTGTTCCTTCAATTCAATCTTTTCCATACACATCCCTCCTTTTACATCAGATACCAGCTTTGATTTCAGTCCTGATATAAAGAAAGTCCCCTTGTTGTGCCCGCAGAAAATCTGTTTTCCCCATTCATCGACGAACCACGCTTGTTCTTCCAAACCCGGAACTAATTCAGTCTTTCCATCCTTAAGCCAATAAAGTCCCTGATTAGAAGCAATATAAGCTTCATTTTCCCTTACCAAGACATCATATACCATGCCTATTTTACGAAATGGAGGTTCATAATAATAGATTAAAGAATTGTTGTGTATATAGGCAATACCTTCATCCAAAGCTGTCCATATATTGTTGTCATCATCACAATACAATCTCAAAACAGTATTGTTCTGTAGTTTATTATCCGTATTGACCTTCCAAATCAGCTTTCCCTTTTTATCCAACGCATATATGCCATCAGATATTGTGCCAACAACGTAGCAACTGTCTTTGGTCATCACCGCACGATTAATGGTATGCTTCCTGAATATATCATCACATTCAGTTTCCCATTTTTCTACCCTCCCATCTCGATACAGGAAACCTCCCTGATTACGGGTAAACATTAAAACCGCATCATCATAAGGGAGCCCGGCCAGGACATCACTATCTCCAAATGCTTTTCTGGGAATAAGTTCTTTCATTTCCCTACCGGCAAAGACATAAAGTCCGCCGTTTATTCTTTGAGAATAAAAAGTATTTCCAACCTGGAACAAATTCAGTGGAAGGTTCTTCATTCGAATACCTTCTACCGAATTTCCATTATAAAAAAAGAGAGAACCGAATGATTGAAATACAATTTCTCCTTGAACGCAAGCAATATCCCAGATTTCGTCATTATGAAACACAAAATCTTTCACCTTATTTTTCAATGAATGATATTGAAGAGTGTCATAAGGAGTACGGACAAAATAACCGAATTCTTCGTAAGAGCCTACATAAATTCTTCCATCTTCACTGATATATATAGCACGCACAATTCCTTTTGTCGGTAATTCATACAGCCGCCAAGCACTTCCATCAAATTCCAACAGCCCACTGTTATTACCGAAATACATCACTCCTCTTTCGTCCTGAGCAATGGCCCAATTCTGAATACCAGCATTATAATCCGACACTGAATAGCTCCTCACTATAGGAGAAAAAGGTATGGGTGAAGCTTGCAGCAAACTACTGAAAACCAAAAACAAGAGAAACGTTATTGCAATTCTCATGAGTACTGTTTATAGGTATTTACCAGCAAAGATAAAGCTTTTTGCGTTTTCGTAAAAACAAAATCGCAGATTATCCTCTTTTATAGAAAGATAACCCACGACAACTGACAACTCACTTTATAAGATTTCAGCAGCTTTCTGTTTTCCCAAAGGAATAGAAACACCCAAATAAGCATTGACATTCTTCGTATTCTTGCCAAAGAACATATAGTCTGTTCCCGCAAAGAAAGGCCCCAGTTTCAGTGCCAGACCGAAGGTTTTACCGGCTCCTTGAAGTACGGAATAGCTGGCAGCTACATTGAAAGCATTCGTCGGACGGATGCAGGCAGAGAAAGTCAGCTCATTCAAAGTTTTCGGCTTGGCAAAACGACCGGTATACAAGGCACCCACTACCAGCCAATCATTCAGCAAGGCATATTCAGCGCCAAGAACCATTGTAGAAGTCAATCCACGGGTACGGCTCTTCTCAGAAGCTTCCTCTGTCTTGAGCTGCAACATGTCATAGTTAAGAATCTCGCCGCTGTTCACAATATTTATGAACTCCTGCTGCGAGGCCGGGTCAAGAAGATCATAAGTCTGCTCTGCATTGGCTCGCGCTATACTGGTATTCGATTTAGACCATTTGATAAAGCCCAAATCAAGAACTGAAGCAGAAAGTGTCAATTTATCCAGTAACTTGTAAGATATTCCCAAATCAATAGCCCCACCATATCCGGCAAAACCGAAACTGCCAAAATCGATTTCATCGATATAATCACCATTCTCGTTCTCGGGAAGTTCTAACAGCTTTGACGAGTTCTCCAAAGTTGCATCCACTTGAATGGAAGCTTTACTCGTCACTCCTGAAGAGCCCACAGAAGGAGTTTCCACATGAATCTGGTTAATGTTCAGCTTTAAGTTACCGATACCCAGCAGCATCTTCACCTTACCGCCTACAGCCAGTCGGTCTGTTATATTCCTTGCAAAGCCAACGCCGACTTCTGCATAGGAATTTATCTCAAGCTTCTGTCCATTAATGGTTTCGTTAATGCCCAAATAGTCAGAAATATTGTCACCAAACTCCAGGTTACTCATGTTATTCATAAACTGGAACATGGTTTTCGGTATGGCAGCACCGATATCATTACGCAACCCCACATTGACTGACCAGAAGTTCTTTCCTTTATACCACCCGGCAGACAGAATGTCGGTACTCAAATTCACATTCAAGTTATTGATAGCATCCAGTCGGTTCATAAAGTCATTGCTCATGAAATAGTCGCTATCATCACTGTTCTCAATAATGTCCATAATATCCCTATACCCCAGGGAACTGGAGTTGACGGTAGCATTCAACGAACCTATCGCGGGAATATTCAGATAACCGCGTCCCGGCATCAAGGCCGGATTGAGCTGCATACGCTGGCTACTTCCTTCCATAAAGTAGGAAGTGCGCAGAAACTGGGCTTGTCCGGAAAGAGAGAAGCAAAGCAACAATACCACAGACAGCCATACTTTCAGAGAATTCAATCGTTTCATAACCTTGTCAATATTTTCATTATCACCTGCAAAAATATAAAACAAGTTAATACCCTACAAACAACTTAACCGAATAGCCGTGTATAAAAGGCTTATACAGAGACTATCCGGTATAAATTAAGGAGCAAATAAAAGAATCCTCTTAAGAATGCCCTTATACTATTTCATCATAAACATTCTCATTTGCTCTCGTAGCGGTACTCAGAAAAACCGGGGCTGCCTCCTTTCTTTATTGCAGAGACATTGACGTCACTGTCGGAGCACTCAACATTTCCTTGTATTTTGCCGGAGCAGTCAGTATCTTTACAGCCTCTTTCAAGTCATCATCATCTTTCAACTGCTGGATAATGCTTCCACGCTGGAAATAATAACGCTTGATGATTTCTACCGCAATCATGCTCTTGATGTCCTTGGAGAAATGGTCAAGGTCACGGTCCAGATTATGCGACAATTTTTTCTCCAGCGCTTCAAACTCTTTCGAAGCATCAGTCAGATAGCCCTCAAATTCGGCCATCTCCTTCAGGTTCTTCAGCATCTTCTCTGTCTGTTGGTCGTATTTGAAGTCCGCCTTCTTCACCATCGCCTTGAAGTCCGCATAATCGGCATCTGTAATTTCAAACTTCTCTGCTGAAGGGATGGTAGGATGTTTCAGGCAATAGTCCGTTGCATAATTGAAAATAAGATTGTCATTGACAAGATAGAACAGAATGTTGGGCAGCTTCTCCTGCTTCACCGCAATGTCCGGAGTCACGCCTCCGCCATCACGCACTTCACGTCCGGCAGCCGTATGGAACACGGTAGTAAGGCTGTCCGGAATACGTCCCACACTGCCGTCCTCATTCCGGTGCTTGTAGTCGATAGCCTGCACACAACGGCCGCTGGGAATATAATATTTAGAAGTCGTCAGCTTCATGGTACCACCGTATGGCAACGGACGGGTGGTCTGCACCAATCCCTTACCGAAAGTACGGTTACCGATAATGACCGCACGGTCAAGGTCCTGCAAAGAACCCGCAAGGATTTCTGACGAGGAAGCCGTTCCGCCATTGACCAGAACAGCCAAAGGAATTTCCAAATCCAACGGTTCACGCAATGTCTTGTAGGTATTGCTGGCTTGCTTAATCTTACCCTTTGTCGTCACAAGTGTTTTTCCGCGAGGCAGAAAGAAATTGGCTATCTCTATGGACTCATCCAGCAAGCCACCCCCATTGTTCCGCAAGTCAATCACCAACGAAGTCATCCCCCGCTTCTTCAAGTCCAGAAAAGCCTGCTTGAACTCCTTGGAAGGATTCCCCGAGAAGGTGCTGAGATTGATATAACCTATATTATTATCCAGCACCGTATAATAAGGTATGAACGGCAATTGGATGGAACGGCGCACAATGTCGAAATCCAACGGTTTCTCTGTACCGGGACGTTGCACTTTCAGCTTGAAGCTGGTACCCACTTGTCCGCGAAGCATCTCGCTGACTTCCTGGTTGTTCTTTCCGGCAAGGTCTTTTCCGTCAATTTCCATCAAAATATCTCCGGCTTTCAGGCCTACATCGGCAGCAGGCATATTCTCGTATGGCTCAGATATCATGGAACGTTTCAGTTTCGGGTTCCAAGTAATCACAGAACCTATACCGCCATAGGAATTCTTCAGCATCTGCTCCAGTTCGCTTTGGTCATCTTCCGGATAATACTCCGTGTAGGGGTCCAGCGAGTAAAGCATGGCATCAATACCTTCACGGATAGTCTTGTTCGGATCAATCGTATCCACGTAAAACATATCCAACTCTTTCACAATGGAATTGAATATATCCAGATTCTTTGCTATTTGGAAACTACGGCTATCACCACTCTTAAACCCCCAAAAACAAACGGCTCCCGCTACAATCAGCAAGGCAACCATCCAGCGTATCTTTAAAATTCTTCTCATAATATGTCTATGTGATAATATGCTAATTAATTAATAAAATTTCTTCCTTGATTTTTTCCCATTGTGCTGCCTGAAGCTCCGTACCCACCACTTGTATCACATCTTTGGAGAGAAGGGAGCCTATCTTGCCACATTTCTCCAGCGAATAGCCACACGTCAGTCCATACAAGAAACCTGCTGCAAAATAGTCGCCCGCTCCTGTAGTGTCCACCACTTTCTCTACCGGAGCCGCTTGTACCTGCACCATCTCTGTACCTTTACGAATCAGAGAACCACGGGCACCCACCTTTACAATGGCTATGCTACACATTTTGGCAATGATGTCCAATGCTTCCTCCGGTTCCTTACCTGTAAAGGCCTTTGCCTCTTCTTCATTGGCAAAAACAATATCCACATATTTGTTGACCAACAGAGAGAAAAATTCAAGGTCTCCTTCTACTATATTGTAGCTCGCCATGTCCAAACATACTTGTAAACCAGCCTCTTTAGCCAGCTCAATGGCACGGAGAATCATATCATGGTCTTGCACCAGATACCCCTCTATAAACAAATAAGCATATCCTTTGAACATATCCAGCGAAAGATCTTCCGCCTTCAATGTAGAAGCCGCCCCCAAATAAGTGCCGAAAGTACGCTCTCCATCAGGAGAAATGAACGTAGAGGCTACACCGGACGGAAGGGTAGTGGAAAGCAATAAATCCGCCTCTGTCCCATGTTCCAGCAGACTATCCCGAAAAAAGTTACCGTAAAAATCATTGTTTACTTTTCCGATAAATCCCGTACCTGCACCAAGGCATGCCATTGCCCGAATCGCATTTCCGGCAGAACCTCCGTTAGCCAGATGCGTCTTTATCCGGCTGAAATATTCACTAATTTTCAAGAACTTATCTTCATCAATCAGAGTCATACTTCCTTTCGGGAGCTGCATCTCCGTCAAAATATTATCATCCTCAATGATTGCCAGTGCATCAACCAAAGCATTGCCCAACCCAATTATTTTATCCATCTTCGATATTTTTTTTGCAAAGATATTGCATATTTCAAAATATCCTATTACTTTTGCAGCGCATTTGAGAAAAAACAACATTCTTCCTTAGCTCAGTCGGTTAGAGCATCTGACTGTTAATCAGAGGGTCCTTGGTTCAAGTCCAAGAGGAAGAGCGAAAAAACTTGAATGCATATTCTTCCTTAGCTCAGTCGGTTAGAGCATCTGACTGTTAATCAGAGGGTCCTTGGTTCAAGTCCAAGAGGAAGAGCGAAAAGGTTCGTCAATCAGGCGAACCTTTTTTGTTTTCCCACATTATCCCACACAAAAGACAAACACTTCTATTTCATTTTCAAAGATTTAACATACATTTGCCAAATGTAAAGTAAGGAATTTCATAAAAGCACCTGTCTTTATTTATTAGAAAGACATATCTTAATCCAAGCACCAAACTACAATGAAAACTCTTTTATTCTTTTTAGTCATAGGATTCAACCTATGTACCGCAGGTAAAGCACAAACCTCTCTTGTTTCTGCGCGGGAAAAATTCCGCCACCATGAAATATCCGTCAGTTACGGCTTCCTCCCCATTACCGATGCTAATAGTATAGCCGAAGAGTTTATTGCTCCGACAGCAAGTTTTGGAATCTATACACGCGAGAAGACCAGCTATTACGGTGCTCTGAACATCAGTTATATTTATAGATTCAACCGCAAAATCAGCCTGGGCGTAACCGGAGGAATAACCGGTAATAGAGGAACGGCCAGTAGCCTTTATGAAGTTTTGGATGAAAACACCAAAGACAACCGAAGGTATCTGTATGTTCTTCCCACCTTCCGGTGGCACTGGTTTACCCGCCCCAAATTCTCTCTGTATACCTCAGCAGGGCTCGGTGCCTATTTCCTCCGGAACAGTTTTGGAGGAGAAGTCTTTCACAAGACAAAATTCTCTTATCAATTCAGTTTCCTAGGCATCGAATACGGAAGCCGGTTTGCCTTCTTCACAGAATTCGGAGTAGGATATACCGGAACAATCGTAGCAGGCGGCCGTTATCGTTTCTGACTTATGAGGCCGCCACCGCCAGTGTCAATACACTGATGCGCACGCCCTCCACTTCCTTGAGCGCATCGGCACAAGCCGTAGTGGTGGCACCGGTAGTCAATACGTCATCTATAATCAGTACATGCTTCCCTGCAAAAGCATCAGCACGACGCAGACAGAAGATACCGTCCACATTCTCCCACCGTTCATAAGAGGATTTACGGGTCTGCGTTTCCGTATGCTTCATACGGGCAACGGAAGCAGTATCTACGGGAATACCGGTGACAGCGGAAATGCCGCGAGCTATACATTCGCTCTGATTGTACCCGCGCATTTTCTGCTTACGCGGATGCAGAGGAACGGGGACAATGACATCCACATCACCGAAGAAACCGGCAGTCGACAACTCCGCCGCCATAAACCGCCCCATCACTTCGCCAAGGTCTTTCCTCCCTCCATATTTCAACTGATGGAGAATGCGGCGGAAATCACTCCCTTTATGGTAAAAGAAACAAGATGTGGCATATTCCAGAGGTATCTTCCCCCAAAACATACGTTCCACCGGATTGTCCTTACGAAGATGATAGTTTGTCCGGGGCATATCCATATTGCACTTCATGCAGATGCCCTCTTCACCCTCTTGCAAGATAGCACCACACACGGCACACTGACGCGGAAAGAAGAGATGGACAAAAGAAAAGAACCAGGTTTTAACTATGTTTTTCATCGTATAGTATTAAAAAAACGGCAACAGAGCAATACACTCCATCGCCTTGTTTGCTATAATGGCGAGACCTCACCTGCCAGCTTCAAGAACAACGGATGCAGCGGTCCGTTAGTGGCAATGATATGATGTCCGTCCAAAAAGGCGTCACTACCGCAAAAGTCAGTGACTCTTCCACCAGCCTCCAGCACCATCAGCGCAGCCGCAGAAAAGTCCCATTTGCCGATAAACGCCTCAAGCCAGGCATCAAAACGTCCGGCAGCCACATAGCAGATGGCAAGCGCAGCGGAACCGGTCATGCGGATGCCTGCCACACGCCCGTAAAGTTCATGAATCAAATGCTCACCGGTACGTGCATACCGGTCGGAATTATAAGGAAGTTCCGTCACTACAAAGGCATCCTCCACCTGCTGGACAGACGAGACCTCCATCCGTTCTCCATTCACATAAGCGCCACCTCCCTGCCAGGCATAAAAACATTCATCCCGGCAAGGGTCATAAACAACTCCCAGCAGCAGAGAATCTTTGTCGCGCAAAGCGATGCTGACACAATAGGGGGCATTATCATGAATATAATTCGTTGTCCCATCCAACGGGTCCACTACCCAACAGTAGGGTTCATCGTGATAGACAGCAGAACCTTCCTCAGCTATAAATCCAGCCTCGGGAAGAAGCTCCCGAAGCGCAGCCACCACCCGTCTCTCCGACTCCTTGTCTACATAAGAGACATAATCATGGGCTTGTTTCTTCTGTACCGCTTCCCGGCTGAAGTTTTTCCACTCTTCTTTCAAGAAATATCCGGCTTCACGGGCTATGCAGCAGACAGACTCTGTCAATATCTTCAAATCCTCCATTTCTCTACATATTAGTTCCCCGCAGCCTCTTCCGCCTGCCGGTAAATAAGCCGACCGCGCTGGCTGACCGTCCATCTTCCATCTTCCAAACGCACATTCTTTGTATCATCATCTTCCACATTCCAAGCATATCCCCCCGAAGGAAGACCACGGCGCTCCAGAATCTCGTTCGGCATTTCCTCTTCCGAAAAGAACAGTTCCACTTGGGTAGAATCGGGACTGAACACCAGAAACAACACCTTCTCCGCATCATCCACAGCGTTCATACGGACTCCTTTTTCCCACAGACGGATACAGTCTTTCTGAACCTCACTCCAGGTATATCCGGCAGATGCAATGCAACCATGCTTATCCTTATCACCACCAACGACATGTACCGTATCGGCTTGTTCAGCAACTTCCACAGTCTTTCCCCTCTTGCTACCACAAGCCACAAACAGCGCTCCGGCACATAGCAAGCATATAGATATTCCTCTTACATTCATCTTTTCTCTTTTTAATTGCTTTTTGCTTGACAAAGTTAAGAACAAATCGGCAATTTAAAAAGTTTCTTTTCCATTATCATCAGTGCTCCGGCAGTATATTCCAAGACTTTGCAAAAGATAAATCCACAAACAAGAATCTATTCAAGTTCTATACTATAACTTTATCGCACATTCTACTTGCATGCTTGCATAGACACATATAGCAACCTACTGCACAGAGCATTAAGTTATGTAAGCAACCACCATGCAAGTATGTAAGCAGATTTTGCTTACATAACCGTGTCCTCTTACAAAAAAGCAGGCTTCTCTTATACAAGAAGCAGGTCCTCCTTGCACAGAGAAGAGTACTTTCCTACGCCAACACCACATCAAAAACAGTTGCGCACAGTTGTGATACGCCTTCTTCACATTAATGAGAAAGTTATTCCACAACTGTGAAGAAAGCGTTCCACAACTGTGCGCAACTATAAACTACAAATATCCGGATGACAAACAGCAGGTATTTCAGCCAAGAAGTGCCCGTCCCTTTTACTCCAGCTTACAGTCCTCTTGTGTTCAACTGTAGGAAATATCCGTCCCAGAAGAGTAGAGCAGAAAAGTTTGTCACACTTAACATCATATTACAGCCACATAACCGGAAAATATGCATAATAGTACAGTTCCCACATTTCTTGCTTTTGAATTCATTAACAAGTTCTATAACTTTGAACGGCTAAGACTCTGCCCAATCATATGTTTTCACAGTGAAATAAGAGGCAAGTATCAGCAACAATTAGACAGACATATAGATTCATGCAAAGCAGCATTCACACTTTATCTTGTGGAACTATACTCCATGGCCATTCCTACAACTACCAAATTAAAGGTGTATTAGGTCATGGAGCATTCGGTATAACCTATTTGGCTTCAATTTGCCTGAAAGGCGAATTAGGCATCTTGAATAGCAATGTATCCGTAGCCATCAAAGAATTTTTTCTACAAGATGTAAGTGCCAGAAGTTCATCAGGAGATATTTATGAGCCATCTCCCAATAGCATTGCATACAAATATGGAAAGAAATTTCAAAAAGAGGCCTTAAACCTAGCTCGCCTCAACCATCAAAACATCGTTAAGGTTTTAGAGTCTTTTGAAGAGAACAACACCTACTACTATGTAATGGAGTATATCGAAGGGAGCAGTCTGGATGCATATATATTGGAGAAAGGAGGGCTGCCGGAAAAAGAAGCGCTACAATATGTAGAGGAGATAGGAAAAGCATTGCAATATATGCATTCCCAAAAGATGCTGCACCTTGACTTAAAGCCTAAAAATATCATGCGACGTACAGATAACACTTTGTTTCTGATAGATTTTGGGCTATCCAAACAAATCGACAAAAACGGAGAACCGGAATCAAGCACTACTATTGGCCTTGGTACTCCCGGTTATGCCCCCTTAGAGCAAGGTTCGCAAGAATATGGGAAAATACTCGCACCCACATTGGATATCTACGCTTTAGGGGCCACTCTCTTTAAAATGCTGACAGGAAAGACCCCGCCCAAAGCCTCTGAAATACTAAATGAAGGATTTGCAGAAGAAGAGCTGCGGCAAAAGCACATAAGCGCGCAAACAATATCGGCCATAAAAAAAGCAATGGCCCCCATGAGGATAAAGCGCCCTCAAACAGTAAATGAGTTCGTGGCTTTAACCCATAGCACTACGAACTCCCATACTGATGAAAGTGCCAAACACACTTCCTACAATAAGCAGCATGCCACATATCAAGGCATTGCCTTTTATTACGTCCAAGACGACAAACTGGTTTATTTTCTGAATGACAATATTTATGAACTGCCCCTGGAAGGAAAAACACAGGTAGAAGAGATAATAGAAAAGCCTATAAATCCGGTAATTGTACATTTCAACACCTCACTGGATGCATTCATCAAGAAAAATCGCCAGTCTATACAAGACAGCCGTTTCAAGGTCATAACATATAGGAAAAGTCTGTGCCATTATTTTGATGTATTAAGATTTATCAACAAGTACTTTGACAACGATAAAACATCAAAGATACGGGTTACTGAAGAAATCCATATCGCCTCAGCGGTACCTTGCATCATCCATTCAAATGACATGCCTATCTGCATCTGCTCCAAAGAGGAATACTGCATTGCCGAATACGGAGAAGGCCTTTATGAGGCCGAATACTCCGGAGTGGGAACTGCTGAAGAGCACATCTTACAAGAATATGATGTAACATCTCCCGCCATACCTATGACCGATTTAGAACTATACTGGAAATTCTTGCCTAAAGCCCTATCTATATGGTATTCATCTGTTATTGGCCAGATAAGTTCATTTGCCTTCCTTGATTGTCTGCCTTTTAAAGTATTGGCGGGGTATACACTAGAGAATCATGTCAGAGAATGCTCTTTTTTATGCAATTTCTGCAGCTTCCCTTTAAGGCGCAGCGCCACATTTCCCGAAGACGGTGACTCCTACTTTATGGAAATAGACAGTAGACGTTTTATCATTCCGCTAAAGGATTATTTAGGATATTCTCCTGAAACAATAGAAATCACCATCGATATAAGTTACTTTTTATGTGACATCATTATCGAAGATGTAAAGTACAAAAAGCGAGTAAAAATTCCTCTAATCGGATTAATATCAAACAGCTATACAGAAGAGGATACATTAAAAACAAATAATAAATAAGTTACAATGGATACGACAACCAACTTCTTGTTTTTCAATTCACGCGATGAGCTTCTTAGATTGGACATTTCCAAGATTGTATATTTTGAGTCTGATGGAAATTACACCAATATAATACTTACGAACAAGCTACGCGGTATTATTTGCTTGAATTTAGCCCAGACCGAAAAAGTCCTTGAAGAGCGACTGAAAGAAAAAGCACGCTGCTTTGCCCGTATCGGCAAACGGTTCATCATTAATCTGAACTATGTTTACCAGATAAATGTCATCAAACAGCGACTCGTTTTAAGTGACTATTCATCATTTGCATTTCAACTGGAGATGTCCAAAGAAGCCCTGAAAAAACTGAAAGAAATATTTCTCAATATAAAATTCGCATAATAAAAACAATAATGCCATGGAACTTATCATAGGAAGAGAAGCCGGTGCATCCCGCCTGCGTATCAGCATAAACAACCAAGACCGTTTTTGGGGGAATGCCAACAGCGTACCCAAATCCGTCAGCCGCCAGCACTGTAAAGTGGTGACCGATGACAAAGGAGGCTATATCATTACCAATCTGAAACCCGAAAACGTCACTTACGTCAATGGTGTGCAAATCGAGTCCAAGCACATTTCCGGAAAAGACCGCATAGAGCTGGGGTCAGACCATTACTTCATGGATATAGCGGCCATTATAAAAGGGCTGGGAGCATCAATACCCAAATCGTTCTCTATCCGTCACCTACAAGAAGTATGGGACGAATTTCACGACACCAAACTCCAGATACAGATAAAAGAAAAGAAGTCTGCAGCAATCCGTTCTGTAACAGGCGTATTTTCCATGTCTGCCATTTTCTGCGGATTTATTCCGGGCATTGCCGACCTGCCGGCTTTGCGTGTCATTCTATATTCTACAGGACTTTTATTGGCCATCTATTTCTTTGTGATAACCTACCGGTCATCTTCCACACTTCCCAGGTTTCTGGACGACCTTGATAAGAAATTTCATAAGGACTATGTATGCCCCAACCCGGAATGCCATCATTTCATGGGATATCAACAGTATGACGACCTGAAAAAGATGACGAGCTGCCCCTATTGTAAATCCAAATTTACCGAGAAGTAAGAATCCCTTGAAAAATGAGGGATTGATACCTTAAACCGCAGGGTTTATGTAGTATACTTTTTGAAATTTGCCATTGCATGCCTCTCTTTATATTTTTGTTGCAGAATAAGTTATAAACCATTAAAAATGAGCAACTATGAAGACTAAAAAAACAAACCAGGAAAGCACAAATTCCACACAGAAAAATGTGGAACAGAAAAGTTACAATTGGCAAAATGGCGCCAGCTCATCCATCGGAGCTGCAATAGGCGTAGCGGCCGGTTCAATGGCCCAGACAGCTTTTGCAACAGAGCCAGTCACCGAAGGACCGGTACAGCCTCCCCACACTGATACCCCTACAGTAACTTCGGAAGTACCTTTAACCAATGAGCCAATTGCCCCTCAGAAGCCTGATACCCCTGCCACACCTATCATGCCCGGAAACAGCAACGATGAACCGCATAACGAAGATACCATCAGTGTGGTCTCCTATGAAACGGTTACGTGCGAAGACGGCTCGCAAATGGATATAGCCGGTGTTATTGTCAACGGACAAGAAACTCTTGTCGTTGACATCGACCGGGATGGAATAGCAGATGCCATGGTGGCAGATATGGACAATAATGGAATAATTACAGACAATGAGGTCATCAATATAGAAGAGGCAGGCATTCGCATGGAAGGATTGTCTATGGCAACCACACAAGCAACCGGCGTAAACGAGGATGCTACATTGCTGGCAGACAATGACCCAATACCCGACTATATAAATGATGCCGACGTAACCGGCTACATGGCCTAATTCTATTCATCACACTATATTTACTAAAGCTATGAAACGAACAAATATAATCACATTCATCCTATTATTGGGAAGCACCTCCCTGCTCTACGCACACGATTTCACCGTCACCGGAAAAAGTGGAGAGAAATTCTTCTTCAACATTGTAGATGCAAAGAAACAACATGTGGAAGTTACCTACCAAGGGAACATCTCTGCCCCCCAACCCTCTCTGTATACCGGTGAGATATCCGTTCCGGCAAGGGTAAAGCACAACAACACGATATACCGTGTTGTCGGCATTGGCAAGAAGGCATTCAGTAATGCAGCTTCCCTAAAAGGCATTGTACTGCCTTCCGGGCTTTCGTCCATAGGCGATTTTGCCTTTGAAGGTTGCAGCGGATTAGAGAAAATCGTATTTCCCGGCAACAGCGTCCGCTTTGGTGAAGGAGTATTCTTCCGGTGTACAGCAATCGGGCAGGTAACGTTGGGCAGCGACTGGACACAAGTGAACCTCAAAATGTTCCGCTGGAGTGACCGTTTGACCTCCATCGTCATCCCGGCAAAGCTCATCAGCCTGCAGAATTTGAAATCATTGAAACAGTTGCAAAGCATAGAAGTGGATGCCAATAATCCAAACTTTACTTCCATAGACGGAATGCTCTATAACAAAGACAAAACAATTCTGTTAGGTTGCCCCCGCGGACGCTCAGGAAAGATACGTATTCCCGACGGCACCACCGCTATACGCTGGAAGGCTTTAATCGATTGTCCCAATATAACCCAAATCGATTTGCCTGCTTCATTACAGATACTCTCGTACCGGGAGTTCTCCCAGATGGAACACCTGGAGCAAATCATCATGCGCAGAACAGAACCGATATCCACCGCAGAGCTCAACGGACAAAAAGTATTCCTGATAAAAATTGCCGGCAAGCTGAAAATCAAACTGCTCATCCCCCAAACAGCACTAAGTTCCTATAAAGAGGCACTTTGCTCCACAGAAGGAGAATATGCTGAAGTTTCGGCCAACACTCCCGAAGGATTCCCACCCGAATATGCCCTGATACCCTCAATAGTGGAACCCACTAATATGCTGGGGAAAAGCATGTTATCCGGAGTAAAAGATTTTTCAAAATATGATAAACCCTAAATATACAGAAACAATGAAGCCGCAAAATATTATAATCGCCTCGTGCCTATTACTGATGTGTTGTATCATGAGTAATCTGCACGCATCCACATTCCACCCCCAAAATGTACGCAGTAATAACGACACAATTCAGGCCGTCAGGCTAAAAGCTTTGAGTGCTCAGGAAAAGTCTCTTCAGAAGAAGATACAGGAACAAGACAAAAAGCGGAATGCCACCTACAATGATGTCTCCACTGAGACAATGGAGAGATTAAATGACCGGCAAGACTCTATCTGCCTGGATTTACGTTCCCAACTCGTAACGATACAATTAGAAATGGCAGAAATAAAGAAAGAGAACTTGAAAAAAGTACTGAATAACTGGGAAAAGAAAGGGAATTGATTGATATGCAGTTGATAGAGGGCACCCTTCTACAAGAGGGTAAATACAGAATAGAGGGAATACTTGGGCAAGGCGGCTTTGGCATCACCTATTTAGGATGGCAAACAAGACTAAACCGTAGGATAGCCATCAAAGAGTTTTTTATGAAAGAGTATTGCAACCGCAACGCCGATACGTCACACATTACCATCGGGACGGAAGGAAGCCGTGAACTCGTAGCTCGTTTTCAGCAAAAATTCATAAAAGAAGCACAATCCATTGCCGGACTTAACCATCCTAATATTATCCGTATACATGATGTGTTCGAAGAAAACGACACAGCTTACTATGTGATGGAATATATAGAAGGAGGTTCTCTGCAAGAATATGTGACGCGATACGGTGCACTACAAGAAACGGAAGCGCTGCATTACATCCATCAAATAGCAGGAGCATTGAACTATATCCACCAACGGCAGATGAGCCATCTGGATGTGAAACCTGGAAACATTTTGCGGAGAGAAGAGGGAGAAGTAGTGTTGATAGACTTCGGACTATCCAAGCGATACGATGAAAGCGGGCAACAGACCAGTACTACTCCGGTAAGTATCAGTACCGGATATGCACCAATGGAACAATATGTAGCTGGAGGAGTGCAAATATTCACACCAACTACAGATATTTATTCATTAGGTGCTACACTCTATAAATTGCTGACCGGAACGACACCGCCGGCTGCCAACATTGTGTTCGATGACGGACTACCAGCCTTACCCGCAAACATATCGGCAACTACCGAACGAGCGATTCGTGCTGCCATGCAACCCAAAAGACAACGTCCACAAAGCATAAAAGATTTTTTAGAATTGTTGAATAAACCGGAAAGAGAGGATATTACCATCATTGCCAAGAAAGAAAAGTTGCCTCCCCAAAAACAGCCCTCCAGCAGTAACAAGTTACCCATATTTATAGGGGTTGTCGTCGCACTTTTGTTAGCAACAGTTGTCTGGTTTACTCAAAAACCAAGTGATACCACTCCTCTTAAAGAAGAAGCCTTTGCTACGGAAGTAATTCCAACTGAAAACAATCCGGTAGATCTTGGCTTGAGTGTGAAATGGGCAGCCTATAATGTCGGAGCATCTTCTCCCGAAGAATACGGAGGACTATATGGATGGGCGGACCCGACCGGAGAAAAAAAAGCAACAAATAGTAACGATTCTCTCAGTGGCACTCCCCCTTTCAACATTAGCGGCACTCAATATGACATTGCTCGTGCTAAATGGGGAGAGAAATGGAGGCTACCTACACAGCAAGAATTAAAAGAATTATCTGATAAATGTATATGGAAATGGACTGAATACAAAAAAGTTGCAGGCTATATGGTAACAGGACCGAATGGAAATCGAATCTTCCTCCCTGCATCAGGATACTGCTACGCTTACGGTGGAACGGTATATGGTCGAGGAAGAAATGGCCGCTATTGGTCAGGAACACGAAAGACAGCTAATAGCACTTCTAGTAGCGCCTCCAGCCTCGTCTTCAGTATTAACGGCTGGAGTCCGTTGTACAGCGACTATTGTAAGGAGGGAAATTCCGTTCGCCCCGTATCAGAATAAACTGTTATAGTTTGCATTATTTTAATTTTAAATTCCGCCAAAATAAAAAACTATGCAATTACAATCAGGTTCTTTCCTTCAAGGAGGAAAATACAAGATAGAGTCCATATTGGGACAAGGTGGCTTTGGAATTACTTACCAAGCCCTTCAGACCGGATTGAACCGTCAAGTAGCCATCAAAGAATTCTTCATGAAAGACTACTGCGAACGCAATGAGAAGACTTCACATATCATTATGGGTACCCAAAGTAGCCGGGAGTTAGTAGAACGATTCCGCCAAAAGTTTATCAAAGAAGCCCAAATCATTGCAGGATTGGCGCATACACACATTATATCCATCTATGATGTATTTGAAGAAAATGACACAGCTTATTACGTAATGGAGTATATAGATGGCGGTTCTTTAAAAGAACGGATTGAAACCAATGGAGCAATGTCCGATTCTGAAGCATTAAGTTATGTCCTCCAGATAGCTGATGCGTTGGAATATCTTCATCACCGTAAAACCATGCACCTGGACGTAAAGCCATCCAACATTCTGCTTCGGAACAATGGAGAAGCTGTACTAATAGACTTCGGTATATCCAAACGTTATGATGACACCGGTAACCAAACAAGTAGTACGCCAATCGGTATCAGCAAAGGATATGCACCTTTGGAACAATATAAGCAAGGTGGAGTAAAAACATTCTCACCAGGTACAGACATTTACTCTCTCGGAGCAACATTGTTTTATTTGTTGACAAGCCAACAACCGCCAGAGGCCAGTGATGTGAATGACGAGGGACTGCCAGCATTGCCAACAAAGATAAGTCCATTGATAAGAAAGGCCATACAAGGTGCAATGCAACCTCGATGCAAAGATAGACCGCAAAACATTAATGAATTTCTCACATTATTGAATGAAGGGATAAAACCTGGTTTGGAAAATGAAACTACAATATTAGATACCCCTAAAAATGAATTTGTAGCAAAAGAGCATCCTTCTTCCATTCCAAAGCCTCAACGAATTTTCTTATTCAAAAAAGAATGGCTTTGGGGAGTTATAGCTCTAATCCTTATATTATGTACTATTTGGCTCAGCAGAACCAACAAGACGAGTAATATCGCACAAGACAACTCTTTAGCTATTGGGCTTGACAGTACTGTATCCGACAGTGCTATACTTACATCGCCTATATCTATGAATAATTCGGCTCTGCATGATTCATCTATTCGGTATGAGAACTCTAATACAGAAATTGGGCAAACAAGAACCAATGTTCAACACAATGAAATCTCAACAGATCAAATTGTAGATTTAGGTTTAAGTGTAAGATGGGCCGGGTGGAATCTCGGTGCCTCAACTCCTGAAGAATATGGGAATTTATACTACTGGGGAGATTCCACGGGAACAGCCAGCAGTGGACCTACCTCTATTAACATTTATGATTTTGATGATATTTGTGGCTCGGAGTATGATATTGCCCGAACTCAATTAGGGAAATATTGGCGTATGCCAACAGCAAAAGAATTCATGGAACTTAGAGATAAGTGCAAGATAACATGGACCACTTACCAAAAAATAGGGGGATACAAAATTACCGGACCCAACGGCAACAATATATTTCTGCCTGCTGTCGGTATCAAAAACGGACAAAATATAGAAAATCGCGGTTCCATAGCATATTATTGGACTGGTTCCGTAGCTTTAATAGGAGGGGGATTTGTCAAATTCAAAAGAGGACGCGCTTTCCTATTGAAAGATTCAGTTAGGGTTATGCCCAATAATGTTGCACTCCCCATTCGCCCTGTTATCCCCAAAGAAGAAAAACAAAAGAAAGAAGAGCAACAAAGAAAGAAAAAAAGAAAGAGCCTTGAAGAACGAGTTCCCAAATTTGCATCTTCTCCAGCAGATAGATTTAATTCAGAGATTTGTTACAATTGTAACATAAATAATAACAAACAAACAATCAACTACTTAATAATATGAGTAATATAAATAATTATGCACTTAAACAAAATACCATTTTATATGGTAAATCACATACCTATACCATAGAAAAGATATTGGGTCAAGGCTCTTTCGGCATCACCTACTTGGCTATGACCCAAGTCAAAGTTTCCGGAGCATTGGGTGAACTCGAAACAACCATACAAGTTGCCATCAAGGAGTTCTTCATGAAAGACATCAATGGACGAGAAGAAAATACTGTTACTTGTGGAAGCAGAGGAGGGGTCTATTATGACTACAAAAAGAAGTTTTCGCGCGAAGCCGAAAACCTGAGTAAGCTGAACCATCCCCATATCGTTAAAGTGCTGGAATACTTCGAGGCCAACAACACAGTCTACTACGCCATGGAATATGTAGATGGAGGAAATCTGGATACATACATCACACAACAAAAAGGCTTGACGGAAGCAGAAAGCATTATGTATGCCAAACAGATAGGAGACGCTCTATCTTACATGCACGCTCATAAGATGCTTCATCTGGACTTGAAACCTGGAAATATTATGCTCCGTAAGAATCAGGAAGCCGTACTTATCGATTTTGGCTTGTCCAAGCAATATGACAAAAATGGGAAACCGGAAACAAGCACTACAGTGGGAAGTGGTACCCCCGGATATGCACCGATAGAACAGAGTAATTATCATGAAGGTAAAGACTTCCCGGCAACGATGGACGTGTATGCGCTTGGTGCAACTATGTATAAGATGTTGACGGGAATCCGTCCACCAGAGGCTTCAGAAATATTGAATAACGGTTTTCCTGCATATGAGCTACAAAAACATCAAGTAAGCGATTCGTTAATAGCCAGTATCGCAAAAGTCATGTCGGCTATGAAAAAAGACAGACCGCAAAGTGTAGCCGCATTTTTAAGTATATTGGAAAATAAGGATACGGAAACAACTCCCAAAGAAGATATAGGAATAACGCTGGAGGAAGCTACGGTTATCCAAACATCCGCCAATGAAGAACAGACTATGCCTTCAAGTGACGACATATCTTCCCAGCCCCACCCCAAAAATCTAAAATATATTATTCTTGTCCTAATAGCTGTTCTGTCTATTGGAGGAATTATAGCCTATATTACTTCCAGAACAGGTTCCAACTCCGATACAGATACAGAAACAGAATGGCTGTCCGCAACAGACACTGTAACAAATTCTGAACCGAATAACGCATCATCAGTAACAGTACATGCAAGCACATCTGCTGAAAATATAAACCCGAATTCTCATGTAAAAGAAAATGCAGCGACCGGGAATGTAGAACGCCCTGCGCAACAAAACACCGAAACAGCAAACCTGAGTGCCATGAGTGCCAATATGCCTCCAAAGAAAAAGAACGGCTTTAAGGAAACAGCCAAAGCAGCAGAGCAAGGGAATACAGAGGCCCAATATGAGTTAGGAAGAATGTACTTTCTTGGTCGGGATGTCGCAAAGAATGCTACTGAAGCTGAAAAATGGTATCAAAAAGCAGCAAATCAAGGAAATGCAAAAGCCCAAAATGAACTGGGGAACTTGTATTATACGGGACTTAATGTTACGCGAAATTATTCGGAAGCAATAAAATGGTATCAAAAAGCAGCAGAACAAGGCATTGCAAGTGCCCAATATAAATTGGGATATATGTACGATTATGGGCAAGGTATTTCTCAAAATAGGGTAGAAGCTGCAAAATGGTATAAGAAAGCGGCAGAACAAGGAAATGTGGATGCACAGTATAGACTAGGCAATATGTTTTTCTACAAGGTAGGCATTCCAGAAGATATAGACGAAGCTATAAAGTGGTATAAGAAAGCTGCAGAACAAGGAGATATTAAAGCCCAAAAAAAATTAGGAGAGATATATTCCAATGGAGCCAGAAAAAAAGACCCAGAAGCTATAAAATGGTATAAAATGGCTGCAGAGAGAGGGGATGCTGAAGCCTTAAAACGACTAGGAGATATATACGAGAAAGAAAATGCCTTGGAAGCAGTAAAGTGGTATAAAATGGCAGTAGAACAAGGCAATGCTAGTGCATCTTTTTATTTAGGGCTAATATACGAATATGGAAAACCCGGTATTCCTAAGAACAAGGCAGAAGCAATAAAATGGTATAGGAAAGCAGCAGAACAAGGAAGTGAAACTGCCCAAAAAAATCTACGCAAACTTGAGAATGAGTAATAGAGTTCGCGTAGAGATAGCAGGTACTTCCTTCTATACGATTATTTCATACAAGAATCGCCATCTGTATATAGATTACCATTTCAATTTCCACCAAAATAAAAAGCTATGCAATTACAATCCGGCACTCTCCTCCAAGGAGGAAAATATAAAATAGAAACAGTCTTGGGACAAGGCGGCTTTGGCATCACCTATCTTGCCACACAAGTGGCCTTAGAACGCAAGGTAGCTATTAAAGAATTCTTCATGAAGGAACATTGCAACCGTGACGTTGCAACTTCCCATGTATCAGTCGGTTCACAAGGCAGTCAAGAATTAGTAGCACGTTTCCGCCAGAAGTTCGTAAAGGAAGCCCGGATGATAGCCGGGCTGAATCATCCTCACATCATTCGTATCATTGATGTGTTCGAAGAAAATGAGACAGCCTACTATGTAATGGAATACATGGGAAATGGCTCTCTTGCAGAATATCTAAAAAGGAATGGAGCAGTCAGAGAGTCTAAGGCCCTCCATTATATCTACCAGCTGGCTGATGCCTTAAAGTTTATTCATCAGCACCAAATGAACCACCTTGACATAAAGCCAGGGAATGTATTGTTAGACAATAATAACAACGCCACCCTTATAGACTTTGGACTATCCAAACGCTATGACGGTGAAGGGCATCAAACCAGTACAACCCCTATAGGCATCAGTGCCGGGTATGCTCCAATGGAACAATATAAGCAAGGAGGCGTCAGCACCTTTTCTCCTGCAACAGATATCTATTCTTTGGGAGCAACTTTATACAAGCTCTTGACAAATGAGACTCCACCTGATGCCAGTGATGTGAATGACGACGGGCTTCCTCCACTTCCACCGAGTATATCCCAATCAACGGCCTATACAATTGAGAAAGCCATGCAACCGCGCCGTAGAGACCGTCCACAAAGCATTGATGAATTTTTATCGTTATTGACTAATAACAATAAGCCATCAATGCAGTATAATGAAGAAGAATCTGAAACAACTATAATTCCCTCTATCTCCCCAAAGGCAGAAGAAGAACCGGGTTCACCCAACATTCCTCCCAAACGAGCCAATCATCTTTCAAACCGGGAAATATGGTTGATTGCAATATTAATATTGTTGGTAACCTCTATTTTTGTAATAAACAAAACAAGCTACAATGTGCCTGCTCAGAACTCTGATACAGCAGTTGCAATAGAAAATCCAATCCCTAATCTTCCGGCCCAACCAATTGATTTAGGATTAAGTGTAAAATGGGCAAGTTGGAATGTAGGTGCAAGTTCTCCGGAAGATTATGGAGGCTTATATGGCTGGGCAGACCCAACAGGAAACAATACATCTACAAATAATACTGATTATCCCAACAACAATCCACCCTCCAATATATGCGGCACCAATTATGATATAGCTCACATTAAATGGGGAGAAAACTGGCGTTTACCCACAAAAAATGAAGTGTTGGAATTATGCGAGAAATGTTCATGGAAATGGACTTCATATAAAGGGAGCAATGGGTATATGATAACAGGCCCCAGTGGAAATTACATTTTCTTACCAGCAGTAGGTCAACGCTATGGCACTAACATTGGCAGTCAAAAAAACTTTGGCTATTATTGGTCAGGGACTTTATACTCCACGGGATATTCAAACTACCTTTCTTTCAGCAACACCCAATATCAGCTAAGCTTCACCCTTCGCTATCTTGGATGTTCTGTCCGTCCCGTTTCAAAGTGACCAACATTTAAAACAAAATTCAAAGTTAATATGCAAGGAACTCAACAATCATTAAGAAAAGGTACTATTCTATCTGGTAATTCCTACAATTACAAGATTGAAGGTATTTTAGGCCAGGGGGCTTCCGGTATAGCCTATCTTGCTTCAATACAACTTCAAGGAGAGTTAGGTTGCCTAAATACCCATACACAAGTAGCCATAAAAGAATTTTTTCAGAAGAATTTCAATGGTAGGGAGGGCACTACTGTAACTTGTTCCAATGAAAAGGCTTTTAAAGAATATAAAACAAAATTCCTTCGGGAAGCCAAGAATCTTTCAAAACTCAAACATCCACATATTGTAGACATTCTGGAAGCTTTTGAAGCAAACAATACTTGCTATTACGTAATGGAATATTTAGAAGGCGGGAGTTTTGATTCTTATATAAAAACAGAAAACGGTCTCTCCGAATCAGAAGCTTTGACATGCATCCGTCAAATAGGGGAAGCACTGCAATTCATGCATAACAATAGGATGTTGCATCTTGATCTAAAACCGAAGAATATAATGCGGCGTAAAGATGGTTCTATAGTATTAATCGATTTCGGCCTTTCCAAACAATACAATTCACAAGGAGAACCTGAAACAAGTACTGCCATCGGATATGGCACCCCAGGCTATGCCCCAATTGAACAAAGCTGTTATCGCGATGGAGAAGGTTTTCCTATAACAATCGATATTTATGCCTTAGGAGCTACATTATTTAAAACATTGACCGGAAAAACGCCTCCCAACGCTTCTAATATTATGAACTATGGCTTTCCGGAAGCCGAATTGCAAGAAAGAAACATCAGTAACAAGACCATTACTGCCATACAGCATGCAATGAAACCAGAAAAGAATGCAAGAACACAAACTGTAGAAACTTTTATCCAGGAAATTGAAGGAGGTCATGCAGAAGACACCATTCTTATTGAAGATAATTCATTGATAGTTTTGCCGGAAACAAACAAAATAACCCTATCATTAGAAAAGGTATTCATGGGAAGTGATAGAAATTTTTCTACAGATATTATAATCACCGCAAACTCTATTGCACTTACCGTAAAAGTATTCACTATACCAGAAACCAAGATACAGACTTATACTTATCCATATACCTCTCAAAAATTCAAAAAACTATTATCAAACCTACGAGAGTTAAGTTTACAAACAGCTTATGACTCATTCAATTATGAAGTGGATAATGCACCAGATATTTTTTACCGCATGCGATTCTCCCTCTTCTCTACAAAAAAATCCTATGCAGATATAAAGGTGGAGTATGAGGCTTTAGATGAATTACGCACCAATGAATTGCCCAAAAACTGGCATGGCATATTCTCAAGGCTTCAAAGGGCCATCACTTCCCAAATTCCTTCTTTCAACGAAACTGTTCTCACAGTAGTTTCTAATAAAACGCCCCCTGAAGAGGGAGCAAAGGTCATAAGCATAGCAAAAGAAAGCTTTATGGCCATCTTTGCTGGAGTCATGACTCTAATGCTAATAATTGGACCCAACATAGGAGTAGGAGGAATTATCACCATAACAAGCCTTGTCATCTTACCAGACTTGCTCATATTTTGGTTATCACCTCGAAAGAAGCTTCATGCGATTTTATTTTCTGCAACAATCATACTACTACTCGCAATCAACCATATAACACATCAATAAATCTTATAGATTATGCAATTACAAAACGGAACTCTTCTGCAAGGAGGAAAATATAAAATAAACACCTAACGGAATAGCAAATTTGAGTAAAGCGTAGCGAACAGACTGAAAAAGCGTTCGTTACGCTATATTTTTCTCTTGTTCAAAAGCCAAGAAGAGACAGAATATGGACAAACGCAGCAAAAGTTCAGTTACTTTATCATTACCCGTGCGATGATGCAAATTTCTTGCGAAACCTAAATTTTGCATCGTTTGGCGTTATGTGTCGTATCTGTCGGTAACTCACTATGAATTAATTTTGTAACCAAAAAAAAGTGAGTTATGAGAAGTACATTTAAGGTATTGTTCTACGTGAAGAAAGGCAGTGAGAAACCCAACGGCAACCTGCCTTTGATGTGTCGCATTACGGTGGACGGAGAGATTAAGCAGTTCAGTTGCAAGATGGATGTTCCCTTGCGCCTGTGGGACGTGAAGAACAACCGTGCTTCGGGTAAGAGTGCCGAAGCGCAAAGAATCAACCGTGCCGTTGACAAAATCAGAGTGGAGATAAACCGCCGTTATCAAGAGTTGATGCAGACGGACGGTTATGTCACTGCTGCCAAGTTGAAAGATGCCTATCTCGGCATCGGTATCAAACAGGAAACCTTGCTAAAACTGTTTGAACAACACAACAGCGAATTTGCCAAGAAAGTGGGACACAGCAGGGCAAAAGGAACATTCCGACGTTATGTTACCGTCTGCAAGCACATCCGTGAGTTCCTACCCCATACCTACAAGCGTGAAGATATTCCGTTAAAAGAGTTGAACCTCTCGTTCATCAACGACTTCGAGTATTTCCTGCGTACTGAGAAAAAATGCCGCACCAATACCATTTGGGGCTACATGATTGTGCTGAAACACATTATTTCCATAGCGAGGAATGACGGTCGTCTGCCGTTCAATCCCTTTGCAGGGTACATCAACTCTCCCGAAAGCGTGGACAGAGGGTATATTACGAGAGAGGAGATACACACAATGATGAACACCGATATGCCCGACAAGACACACGAGCTTGTCAGGGATTTATTTCTGTTCTCCACCTTTACAGGTTTGGCATATTCCGATGTCAAGAACCTTACGGAAGACAACCTGCAAACATTCTTTGACGGAAATCTGTGGATTATCACCCGAAGAAAGAAAACTAACACGGAATCCAATATCCGATTGTTGGATGTTCCCCGAAAGATAATAGAGAAGTACAGGGGTATGACAAGAGATAATAAAGTATTCCCCATGCCGAGTAACACGACTTGCAACAAGAAGCTGAAAGCCATTGCCAAGTTGTGCGGTATAAAAGTCCACTTGACCTATCATGTAGCAAGACATTCGGCAGCGACCACTGTGCTGTTATCCAACGGAGTACCCATTGAAACCGTCAGCCGACTTTTGGGACATACCAACATAAAAACGACCCAAATTTACGCAAAAATCACAGCCCAAAAGATTAGTCAGGATATGGAAACATTGTCGCACAAACTGGAGGATATGGAAAAGAACATTTGCAATGCCATTCAGTAACCCTTAAATCAAACGATAATGAAAGAGGAAAGAAACATCATAACAATGAACGAGTTCGGCAATGTAGTTATGCCGAAAGATATACAGGCAACCGCCATGAGTGAGTGGGAGCTTTGCGAGTTGTTCAATGTAACCGCCCCGACTATCAGGGCAGGGATAAAGACACTCTGCAAGAACGGCATTCTGAATGAGTGTGAGATAAGGCATACCATCCGACTGTCCGACAAGTGCAGCATGGAGGTTTACAGCCTTGAAACGATAATCGCCCTTGCGTTCCGTATCGGCACATACAGTGCGAAGCAGGTGCGCAATGCCGTTCTTGAAAGACTGTACTTGCGAAAAGAGAAAACAAGCATCTTCTTTTCGCTGAACACCAACGGCATAGCCAAAGCCGAATACTTCTCGTAGCTGAATTGGTTGCACGACTGACGGAATCCATTCATTCAGTCACGAATAGAGTAATCAAGCCAGCGTGTCAGCATATAATCTGACCGACATATCAACAGGAACTCCAATTTTTTCTCCCGAAAAGCGTAATCCCCACATTCGTTTTTTGGGAGTTTTTTCGTCTGTCCTGCCCGACTTCCGTTCCAAACCATTGAAAGTTTTTTCTTCGGGGGCTATTTGTCACCGTTCTGCCGCGTTTTGCGTAACAACTTATCCGATAAATGCTTATACTTTTGTAGCTGGTATTTTTCAAACTTAAAACCATTTGATTATGTCAGCTAACAAACAACAAGACAGCCACAGACCGCCATCGGATGGTGGCATGGCAAAGGAGGAATTCATCCGAGTGGGGACTACGCTTTACAAGATTGTGGAGCAGCCCAAACTGAACGGAGGGTATGTAAGGAAACGCATAGCATGGAACAACGAAACCCTGCGCCAAGACTACGGCAAGGACTACATCGGCAGCGTTCCCAAGTATGACGGCTTCTGCACCGTACCCGAACACATCGGCTACCATCCCGTGGTCGGCAAGTTCCTTAACCTCTATGAACCGATAGACCACCAACCTAAAGAGGGCGATTTCTCGCATATCCAATCTTTGGTAGGTCACATCTTCGGGGAGCAATACGAGTTGGGCATGGACTACCTACAACTGCTCTACTTGTACCCCATTCAAAAGCTGCCTATCCTGCTGTTGGTATCAGAGGAACGCAACACAGGCAAAAGCACATTTCTGAATTTTCTAAAACTCCTATTTCAGAACAATGTAACCTTTAACACCAACGAGGATTTCCGTAGCCAATTCAATTCCGACTGGGCCGGCAAACTGCTTATCGTGGTGGACGAGGTGCTGCTCAACCGTAGGGAGGACAGCGAGCGGTTGAAGAACCTAAGCACCACACTTTCCTACAAGGTGGAAGCCAAAGGCAAAGACCGTGACGAGATAGCGTTTTTCGCCAAGTTCGTGCTATGCTCCAACAACGAGTACTTGCCTGTAATCATTGATGCAGGGGAAACACGCTATTGGGTACGCAAGATAGACCGCTTGCAGTCTGATGATACCGACTTCCTGCAAAAGCTGAAAGCGGAGATACCCGCCTTTCTTCATTTCCTGCAACACAGAACACTATCCACCGAAAAGGAAAGCCGTATGTGGTTTGCTCCATCGCTGTTGCATACCGAAGCCTTGCAGAAGATAATCCGCAGCAACCGTAACCGACTGGAGATAGAGATGCACGAGCTGATACTTGACATCATGGATAGTGTCGGCACGGACACATTCTCGTTCTGCTACAACGACATTCTTCTGTTGCTGGTACACTCGCAGGTAAAAGTGGAGAAGCACCAAGTCCGAAAGGTGTTGCAGGAGTGTTGGAAACTTACGCCTGCACCCAACGGACTGACCTATACCACCTACCAATTCAACTACAATCGGGAGTGTCGGTATGAGCCTGTAAAACGGGTCGGTCGTTTCTATTCTGTCACGAGGGAACAACTTGAATCCCTGTAATATCATTCTTTTTTTTGTTGAATTGATGAATAAGGATATAACTATGCTGACAATAAACAATATACACTCTCAACAAAATCTCAACAATCGAAAAGAGAAGTTGAGAGAGGAACAGCACCCGATTGTTGATTTCTCTTTTGGCGAGTGGTTTGTTGAGAAGATGTTGAGCAAATATCTTTCTGTAAATAAATGTGTTATATAAGCCATTCAACAAATCAACGTTTTTACAATCATCATCAAATCTATAGAATATCATGAACATACAAGAAGTTAAACAAATCAGAATCGCAGACTATCTGCAAAGTTTGGGTTACACGCCCGTCAAGCAACAGGGCAGCAGCTTTTGGTACAAATCACCGCTGAGAGAGGAAACGGACGCATCTTTCAAGGTAAACACAGAACTCAACAAATGGTACGATTTTGGACTTGGCAAGGGCGGTAACATCATCGCATTGGCAGCGGAACTCTACCATACGGAAGATGTAACCTGCCTGTTGAAGCGCATAGAGGAACGGACACCATACATCCGCCCTGCATCGTTTTCTTTTGGCAAGCAGCAATCCGACAACCGCACTTATCGGGTATTAAGAGTTGGCGAGCTGTCATCACCTGCGCTCATTGCCTATCTGCAAGAAAGGGGGATAGACATTGAACTCGCCAAAAGGGAGTGTAAGGAACTGCGGTTTGAGAATGCCGACAAACCCTATTTCGCCATCGGCTTCCCGAATATGGCAAGAGGGTATGAAGTGCGTAATAGATACTTCAAGGGATGTGTCGCCCCGAAGGACATCACCCATATCCGACAGCAAAAAGAGCCACGAACCGTCTGTTATCTTTTCGAGGGCTTCATGGATTATCTCTCGTTCCTGACCATCCGAGTAAAGAACAATCCGCAACACCCACGATTGAATGCACAGGATTACGTCATTCTCAACTCCGTTTCCAACCTCTCGAAAGCGGAAAGCATATTGGCAACCTATACCCGAATCGGCTGTTTCCTTGACAATGACACAGCAGGACGGAACGCATACGCCAACCTGCAACGGATGTTGGGTGACCGCTTGCAGGATATGTCGGTTCACTATGCAGGGTATAATGACTTGAACGAGTACCTGTGCAAAAAACTCTTGTCCCAATCGACAGAGCCGATAAAGGAGGAGAAGCAAGTACAATCCGCAAGGCGGATGATGCAGCCACCGAAAAAGAAAGGGCTGAAAATATAGAGGGGAACAGGTTCGCTTTCCCAAGGGTATTTAGACAGAAATACCATAGCTCAATAGGGCGTTTTCTTCACGCATTACACGGTAATGCTAAAAACTCCCTATCGAGCCAAAGGGAAATCCCTTTGGAAACCCTGAGAGCCAATGCCACAGGCAGAGAATACACTCATAACAATAACCGTAAAAATCAAACTACATGGGATATTTTTCATTGGACATAAAGAAAGCAAAAGGTTCATCGGACACCGTACAATCCGACCATATAGAGAGAAGAATCATACCTAAAAACGCAGACCCGACAAGAACGCATCTGAACAGGGTACTTATAGAATACCCCGATGGCGTTCATGGCAGGGATGAAGCGATTGCCCACAGGCTGAACACGGCAGGCATCAAGCGGAAGATTACACATGACCAAGTCCGTGTAGTCCGAGTGGTTCTGTCGGGAACACATGAGGACATGATGGACATACAGGAAAACGGAAGACTTGACGAATGGTGCAGCGACAGCATCCAATGGCTGCAAGCCACATTCGGCAGGGAGAACGTGGTTGCCGCCCATCTTCACATGGACGAGAAGACACCGCATATCCATGCAGCCATTGTTCCCATCGTGACAGGTGAAAGGCGCAAAGCCAAGAAAGAGCAGGAAGACGGCAAACGGAAGTATCACAAGAAAGCAAATACCGTCCGTTTGTGTGCCGATGACCTGTTCAACCGTCAGACCTTGATTGCGTACCACGACAATTATGCAAGGGTTATGGCTAAATACGGATTACAGCGAGGTGTGCGAGGTTCCGAAGCACGGCACACCACCACGACACAGTATTATCGGGACATACAGAAAAAGAACGCTGCCCTTGATGCAGAAAACAAGCGGTTACAGGAGCAGAAAACCGAAACCGAACAGGAACTCAGACAAGCCAAGAAAGAGGTACAGACCGAGAAACTGAAAGGTGCAGCCACCACCGCAGCGACCAACATAGCTGAAAGTGTCGGTTCTCTTTTCGGGAGCAACAAGGTCAAGACTTTGGAAAGGGAGAACACCGCCCTGTATCGGGAAGTTGCCACCCATGAGGAAACCATTGAGATACTGCAAAACCGCATACACACGATGCAAACCGAGCACAACCGCCAGTTGTTGGAAATACAGCAGAATCACCGTAAGGAGATGGCGGAAAAAAGTGTCAGACACAAAGATGAAGTATCAGGTTTGAAACGCATTATCGAAAAGCTGTGTGCATGGTTTCCTATGGCAAAGGAAATTATGAGAATAGAGAGCCTGTGCCGCCTTGTCGGGTTCAATGAAAGGCAGACCACGACATTGACTTATGGTAAGCCTTTGATATACGAGGGCAAACTTTATTCGGAGGAACATAATCGGAGTTTTACGACAGAAAGAGCAGGCTTTCAAGTGGTGAAAGACCCTGCGGACAAGTCTAAACTGACACTCGTAATCAACCGCCAGCCCATAGGCGAATGGTTCAGGGAACAGTTCGACAGGCTACGGCAGAGCATACGACAGCCAATTCAACCACAAAGGAAAAGTAGAGGAATTACATAAGTAGTTAAAACAGATTGCAATAAGCCTCCGATAATCGTATTTCCCTATCAGAGGCTTATTGCTGTTTAGATTTAGTTACGTTTCATAAATCATGATTTTTGTTTTTGATTGTCGACCTTTCTAAGTTGTGGAAGACATAAGGCTATTATAGCGAGAAGCAGAATAGCCATACCTGAGAACAAAAACCAACGGTTTACCCCGATTTGGTCTGCAAATGCACCCGACACTACCAACCCAAGCGGCATGGCAAACGACATGATGCTGCCAAGAAGTCCGAAAACACGCCCTAAATACTCGGGTTGTATCTGTTCTTGAAATAGCGCGGTCTGTACTCCATTATAGAATGGGGCAGAAAAGCCCATCAACGTACAACATATCGCAAATATCATAAAACCATTGGTTGGTAGCAAGCCGGAAACAGTCAATGACACTCCCATAAGAAAGATAGAGCCGATGATATTTGCCATGCGCTTTTTGAAACCTCCCCATGCGCCCAATAGAAGTCCGCCCAACAACATACCAACTGCAAAAACAATTTCCACCACGGAAGCATGCAAGGTACTTCCCTCGAAATAATTCATACTCATCAGCGGAAATAGCGCATTGATTGGCATATAAATGAACATATTGATTGCTCCTATCCAAAGCAATGTGAAAAGAGCTTTATTTTGTCGTATTGCGTTATAGCCAATGCGCAGTTCGGTGAAAAAGTTTTCTTGCTGCAGCGCTTCAATCGGTTGTTTTGGGATGTGAACCATTGCAACAGTGATACAGGCAATTATTGCTCCGAATACGTCAAGGGCAACCGCAGAATTCAACCCCCATTTTGCATAGAGAAAAGCGGCAATTGCCGGACTTAGGATGAAACTTGCCGATTGGATGGACTGGGTGTAGCCGGCACATTTGACTAACTGTTCTTCAGGCACTAAAAGAGGTGTTACCGCACTTAACGCAGGGGAATGGAATGCAGTGCCAACGCTTCTAATGAAGAGGATGAGCATTACTATCCATACAGGTAGTTCCGCTGACAGGGAAATTACGGTAAGTACCAGTCCAGCACAAGCTATGATGACATCTGCACCAATCATGACCATTTTCCGGTTCCAGCGGTCAACAAGTACTCCGATTGCAGAACCTAAAACCGCTTGAGGTAGAAACCCAACCAAGGTCGCCATTGACAACACCATCGCAGACCCTGTTGTATTTGTCAGATGCCAGATGATGGCCATTTGAAGAACCCCACTTGTTATCAGGGACACAGCTTGCCCCGCCCATATTGTATAGAAATCTTGTTTCCAATTTCTGATTTTTTCCATTTGAATTTTTCCTTTTATCTTTTGAATGTTTCTTGATTTTATAGCACAAAAAATCTCTCGACAAGCCTGAAATAGCATGCCGGATTACAAAGACAATGACATTCAAATCGAATTAATTAGATTTGAATGTGGAAAAATTACCAAGGTTTATGATATGCAATATTAACGGTGTTTTTACCTGTTAATATTGTACAATTGTTCATAATCATATTGAAAACCACTATATATGTTGCGACTTATCTTAATTGGGATGGTATTATATGCACACCGAATCCGCTGCAAAGTTACAATAAATTATTCGATTTTTGCACTAACTAAAGTAAAGAATTTCAATGCTTCCTGAATTTTGCCTTTCCTTTTTTATCCAAATCTGCAAAAAATAACGGCATAAGCAAATAGGTATATATCGAAAGGCAAAAAATGGCGAATACTGTTTGTATTGGATACTATATCAAAGATTTGTCGTATCTTTGCACCTGAAAGAGTTATTTGATAGTAAAACACCGCAAAACGCTGAAAATCGCACGGTTTCCTAGTCGTTACCATTACTTTTCAGATACTCCGTTAAATGTTTATTCATCAAACGGTTAGACGAAACCGTTCAGAATTTAAAATAGAAACAGTCTTAGGACAAGGAGGGTTCGGCATCACCTATTTGGCCACCCAAACGCTAACCGACAAAAAAGTCGCTATAAAGGAGTTTTTCTTTAAAGAATATTGTGAGCGTGACAATGTGTCGGGCACAGTAACAGTGCCAACAACCAGTAAGAAAAAATTTGTAGAGAAGTTTCAAAAGAAATTTCTAAAAGAGGCTAAGATTAGCTCAGACCTCAATCACAAGAATATTATACGAGTGCTTGACGTATTTCAGGAGAATGACACTTCCTACTATAGCATGGAATATATCATTGGAAAATCGTTGGCACAAGAAATTAATGCCAAAGGGAAAATTGATGGAAAAAAATTCTCAAAAGACATGATTATGCGCCCTTATGCGATACAAAACGACATAAAAGCTGGTTTGAAAAAATATTTCGGGGTGGTGACCGATGACGAGCTGATGGACAACCTTCAACTGAACAACGAATTATACAATATCAACAACCTCCCTCTGCCCGAAACAGACCCATGGATTACAAAAGATGGTGTTTTCTTCTCGTATGCTCCCTATGAAATTGCCAGTTACGCAGCAGGCGCTCCCTCCATTGTGATACCCATCAGCAAAGTCAAGAACCACGTCACTTCTACAGCAAAAACATTCTTTGATGAATAAAACGACCTCATCAGCTTGAGAATGACCACCTATACGGTTATTTCATACAAGAATCACCGCATTTCATGTAATATACACAAATCCTTATATAGGTTATCATTTCAAATCAATATCTTTGAAACATAAAAGAAAACATTGGTTATGGAAAAGAAGCAGTTAAAAGTCTCAGAATCAGAATACGCTAAGAATCTTGGAGTAGCTGCAAGCGCGGGAGCAGCAATAGGAGGAGCGGCTTTTGCAGCAGCAGCTTATTCAACAAGAGCATGGGAAACTGACTCTAATGAAGACAACGAGACACTGGAAATTGCAGAGGAAAGCAGCACTGATGAGATGATACAACCAGAAACTGTATCTATAGAAATATCAGATCCCGTCACTGCAGACATAGCCTACACCATAGACCCTCTTTCTCCGGCTGAAAGTGAAGCGATAGACATGGCCAGTACGGAGAATGATGAAATTGTCATCGAAGACATTGAATATCCAGACGAAGGAGATATCTTTCAATCAGATATGCAAGACGTCATGGACTGGGTAGCAGGAGAAACGATGGATATTCCTTTGCTGGACAATGCTATATACAGTGATGATACCATTGTAGAAGACAGTCAACTGTTTTCTATATGAAAAGACATTATTAATACTAAAAAATATCAGCCTTATGAACTCAGAAGACACCATTCTTAACCAGCAACAGAACGACAACGAAGAAACATTGCCGAACAACAATCAGAGCACCTCAAAGGAACAGCCTGCGAAAAAAGCCAGTTCATGGAAACATGTAACAATAGGTGGCATATCTGGAATTTTATTAGGTGGCGCCAGTACCTTTTTCACCAGCTCTTCCAGTGCCGCCAATGACAGTGACGCTCCCAGCCACGGCAGCCAGTCAGCAACAAGCCATGGCTCTACTCCCGTTTCTCCAGACTCACACATCTCTGTAGAAGGGTTACCGGTTGCAACAGTCAGTGACGATATGTCTTTCAGCGAAGCCTTTGCAGCAGCGCGCCAGGAGGTAGGACCGGGAGGAGTCTTTGAATGGCACGGTGACGTATACGGTACATATTACGCCAATGAATGGAGTGACATGACACCAGAACAGCGGGCAGAATTCGGAAGTCGCGTTTCCTATGGAGCAAGTGGTTCGGGAAATCACGAGACAGCAGAACACGCTACAGAAGAGAGCCATAATGTAGCGGAACATCATGCAACGGAAGAACCGGAAATAGTCAATGTGGAACATGAAAATGCACACGTTGAAGATGAAGTTCAGATTGTAGGAATCAGTGATGAAACCATGGATGACGGCTCGATGGTTACCATCGGACAACTGGAAATAAACGGACAAGAAGTTTATGTGGTAGATGTGGATCATAACGGCACTTTCGACCTGATGGGAGCCGATGTAAATGGAGATGGAGTAATCAGCGAAAATGAAGTCTACAACATACAAGACCAAGGACTGGAAGTTGCCGATTTGCAGCAGCAGATGGATGCAATACCCTCGGATGATTATCTGGCAGATATGCCTGATTATATTAATGATGCTGACTCCAGCGGATTTGCCTAATCAACGGACAAGATGAGAATGAAGCGGATATTATTTTCACTGATATGCATATGCTTGTTTAGCCTGCAAAGCCTGGCACAGAATATATATTTAGTTTCCGTAGGCATTGCAGACTATCCCGGCACAGAGAATGATTTAACATTGCCTGCCAAAGATGCAGAGACCATACAATGGATATATCAGAAAAATCAGAAAAATCAGAAAGCAGAAACAATATTATTAATCGATGCACAAGCCACCCGAAGTAATGTATTAAGCAGTATGACGCGAATTTTCAATAAAGCCTCAGCCAAAGACATCATTGTCCTTTTTTTTAGTGGTCATGGATATAAAGGTGGATTTGTGGGCTATGATGCAATGATTACTTATCAAGACATCAAGAAAACAATGGCAAAAAGTGCAGCCAAGAACAAAATGATATTTGCAGATGCATGTTTCTCTGGAAAGATGAGAGAACCACGTAGAAACTCATCGAATATATCCCCCTCTTCATTAAAAGTAATGCTGTTCCTTTCTTCCCGTGAAAATGAAGTCTCTATAGAGTCTCCTTCCATGAAAAACGGGTTCTTCACAACATGCCTGCAACGGGGACTACGAGGCGGAGCCGACGTAAACCGTGATCGGATCATCACAGCTAAAGAGCTTTTCGAATTTGTCAGCCAAGGGGTAAAAAAGCTGTCAAGGGACAAGCAGCACCCTGTCATGTGGGGTAAGTTCAGCGATTCTATGCCGGTAATGATATGGTAACAATAATAGAATAGAACAAATGGAATCAGAATTATTAAGAATCAAGTGTCCGAACTGCGGTGCCGTTCTGACTATAAAAAAGATAGCAGGCCTGGAAACCAAGAGTATTCCATGCCCAGTATGCAAAAAGGCATCAAAGTACATTGACTACAAAGTTCCCAAACAACAATATACTCCACCGAATGAAAATGATGACACCACCATGGGAGATGAAACCCACATTGACCATTCAAAAAATCAGAGTATCGGCAAACTTCAGAAAATTGGCACAAGTCATATGTATACTTTATCCCTAGGGATAAATACAATCGGACGAAAGGCACAAACATCAAACGCCACTGTACAGATTGATACAGATGACCTTACAATGAGCCGTTCACATTCCATTATTGAGGTACGCAAACTGAAAACCGGTGGTTATATACACTATTTTTCGAATGCTCAAAACAAAAATGCCACTTATATCAATTCTGGATTAATTGAAAATGGTGACCGTATCATACTGCATGGAGGTGAAATCATAAAAATGTCGAATACGACATTGAAATTCATACTTCTTTCTGAAGATGATACAATCATTTAAACCTAAAACAAAATTGGATATGAAATATGTTTTAAACCCCTTAACTATCTACGAATTGGGACAACGGAGCAATCAGGAAGATTCCATCTTCCCCGTATCAGGTGAAGTAACGGCAGAAGACCGCCTGTTTATCGTATGCGATGGAATGGGTGGTCATGAGTCGGGTGAGGTTGCCAGCCAGACAGTATGCCAAACGATGAGTGAATACATCTTGTCACAAACTTCACCGGAAGGGGCTTTCACAGACGAGCAATTTAACGAGGCGCTCAATGCAGCCTATGATTCATTAGACCAAAAGGATAATGGTGCCGCCAAAAAGATGGGGACCACCATGACTCTTCTGAAATTTCATAGTGGCGGATGCCTGCTTGCCCATATCGGTGACAGCCGCATCTATCATATCCGACCTTCTGAAAGATACATTTTCCACACAAGAGATCACTCGTTGATAAACGACCTATATGACATCGGTGAAATCACCCTTGAAGAGATGAAAACCTCAAAGCAGAAGAATGTCATTACCCGTGCCATGCAACCCAACCTGGAAAGACGTCCTAAAGCAGACATAAAACATATTACAGACATCCGCCCCGGTGACTATTTCTTCATGTGCTCGGATGGCATGTTAGAGGAAACTGACGATAGTGACTTGCTGAATATCCTCTCTGACCCTGACACAACAGATGATGAAAAAATACAAATCCTGACCAAGGTCAGTGAAAACAACCGGGATAATCATTCTGCATTTCTTATTCATATTTTAGACTTAATTCCGGATAATTATACAAAAGAAGAAAAAGGCAAAGAAGAAAGTCCTATAGAATCCGTTCCGGACAACCGTGTCATGACTGCTGGAACAAGGACAATCGAAAGAGAGGGGAAAAAGAGCGCTGAAACTAAAGAGGATAAGAGACAAAAGCGCAGGCTGCCGATTGTCAAGATTCTTGCATTCGCCATATTACTTTTTATCGTTATCTACGCCGCTTCTTTCGTTCTGTTGAAAGCTATAAAGGGGGAGAAAGAGCATTCCAAAACAAATCACCAAATAGAAAACACTATATTACAAAAATAATCCAAGAATATGCAGCTACTATCGGAAACATCTCTGCAAGGAGGCAAATATAAAATAGAAAAAGTACTTGGCCAAGGTGGTTTTGGCATTACTTACTTAGGGCTTCAGACGGGACTGAACCGGTCTGTCGCCATTAAAGAGTTCTTTATGAAAGAATACTGTGAACGCGAAGAGACTACTTCCAAAGTTCTTCTGGGCTCACAAGGTAGTCGAGATATAGTGGACCGTTTCCGAATAAAATTCATAAAAGAAGCTCAAACCATTGCCCAGATGGACAATCCGCATATCATCCGCATTCATGACATTTTTGAGGAAAATGCAACTGCATATTATGTAATGGAATATATTGACGGAGACTCTTTGGACAGGTTAATACAGAAGCAAGGGAAGTTAGACACCGCGGTAGCATTAAACTACATCTGCCAAACAGCTAAAGCATTACAGTATATCCATCAAAAGAAGATTTTACACTTAGACATCAAACCTTCCAACATTCTGCTCAGAGGTGAGGAAGATGCTGTATTAATAGATTTCGGAATTTCCAAACGATATGATATAGACGGAAGTCAAACGAGCACCACTCCTACAGGAATCAGTAAAGGTTATGCCCCCATAGAACAATATAGACAAGGTGGTACAAGCATGTTCATGCCCAGCACAGACATTTATTCATTAGGCGCTACCATGTATAAGTTACTGACAGGAGAAACACCGCCCGAAGCTTCTGACATTGTAGACGAAGGATTAACAATTCCAGATTATATAGCTCCCAGAATAGCAACTGCAATAGAAAAGTGTATGGCTCCAGCACGCAAACAAAGGCCACAATCTATTACAGAATTTCTGTCCCTGATAGCAATGGAGCCTCATGAACATCCTCAAGACGGTACATCTTCTTCTAAGGAAAACACGGTTATACAAAAAAGGACAGACCACCAATATCTATCAATTGACGTAAAAGGAATTTTATTCAAAATGTGTTTCGTTGAAGCAGGAACTTTCATGATGGGAGCTACTTCAGAACAAGAGCACGAAGCCTATAGTGACGAAAAAAGCAACAAAAGAGTGGATATACAGAACTTCTACTTGGGAGAAACCACTGTTACCCGGAAATTATGGAATGCGATTATGGGAAACTATCAATCGGAATCCAAAGAGGAGAATCTTCCTATCGAGAATATATCATGGATTGACTGCATAGATTTTATTCAAAGACTAAACAATGTTACCGGACGCAAGTTCCGTCTTCCAACCGAAGAAGAATGGGAGTATGCGGCACGAGGAGGAAATCAAAGCAAAGGGTATAAATACGCCGGTTCAAATTCTATTGATGAAGTTGCATGGTATGATGAGAACAGCGAACATCACACCCATCCCGTGGCTTTAAAAAGACCGAATGAATTGGGATTGTATGACATGAGCGGAAACATTCAAGAATGGTGTTCCTCTTTCTACGAATATGGCTCAAATCGGACTCTACGAGGCGGATGCTATTTATCATCACCACGAAGATGCCGTGTTTCATGTAGAAACAACAATAGCCAAGTGTATCATGATGCAAGCATAGGATTACGATTGGCTTTATAAACAGCTACGGAGCGGGATTCCACATGAACTTCCTCCTTTATATGACTTGTTTGGCTATCCATGCACAAGCCTCCGCATCCGCCAATGCATGGTGGTGTTGCTCCAGTTGGTAGCCACAACAAGCTGCCACTGTGTGCAACTGATAGTTGGGCAATCCTTTCAGGACGCGACGTGATGCCTGCAAAGTACAATGAAACTCATAATCCGGATAATCCATGCAGTAAGTACGGAAAACAGCTTTCAGGCAGCTTTCATCAAAGGCCTTGTTGTGCGCTACCAATGGCAAGCCTTCAATGCGAGGAGCTATTTCCTGCCACACAACGGGAAAGATAGGAGCATCCCGGGTATCTGCCAACGTCAGACCATGCACGCGGGTATTCCAATAAGTGTAATACTCCGGTTCGGGACGGATGAGGTTATAATAATGGTCCACAATCTCTCCATCACGTACGATAACCACTCCTACACTACAAACGCTGGTACGCTGTTCGTTGGCCGTTTCAAAATCAATGGCAGCAAAATCTTTCATCCGATATGGTTTTATAGTCGCCAAAGATACGAAAAATTCACTCTGTTCCTTTCATTCTACACCTGGTTTCCATTATCTTTGTCCCCCGGACAAAGGCTAAAATATCATGGAACATCCACTTTCGCAATTCAAATATTGTCCGAAATGCGGTTCAGCCCATTTCGAAGTTCATAACGGGAAGTCAAAGCAATGCGCCGACTGCGGTTTCGTCTACTACTTCAACCCCTCTTCCGCCACCGTCGCCTTAATACTGAACGAATGCGACGAACTGCTGGTTTGCCGCCGTGCCAAAGAGCCTGCCAAAGGGACGCTGGACCTTCCCGGAGGCTTCATCGACATGACCGAGACCGGCGAGGAAGGCGTTGCCCGCGAAGTGAAGGAAGAAACCGGCATGAAGGTGGCAAAGGCCGAATATCTCTTCTCCCTGCCCAACATCTACATCTATTCCGGCTTCCCCGTACACACGCTGGATATGTTTTTCCGTTGTACGGTGGAGGACACCTTGCACTTCAAGGCGATGGACGACGCGGCAGACCTCTTCTTCCTCCCCTTGAAAGATATCCGTACGGAAGAGTTCGGGCTCGGCTCCATCCGCAAAGGAGTGGGTATCTTCCTGGAAGACATGCGAAAGAACAAAAGCGAATGATTATTCGTTCCTATTATGGTATATATCCTAAAAAAGCCAAACAAGTGTAACATTTCCGGGTTAAAACCCGTATTTTTGTAAAATACCTATTCTAACAAAAGAAGATGAAACATAAAATCTCCCGAATATTGTGCACAGCACTCTGTTGCGCACCTTTACTCGCCTCAGCACAAACAAGCGAGAAGAGTACTTCTCCCAAGCGACTCTACCAGGAAGGACAGACGTTGTTCCAACAAAAGGCCTATGCCGCCGCCATCTCCCCGTTGCAAGCCTATGTACGCCAGATGAATGCAGACGGCAAGCCTCTGCCCGACACGGGCGAGCGACAGGAAGCGGAATACATGCTGGTATGCGCCGCATACGAACTCAGAGACCCCAAAAGCATAGACCTGCTCCGTGCCTTCCTGGACGAATATCCCGATACTCCCCATGCCAACCGCATCTACGCACTGATTGCCTCCGCCTACTTCTTCGAAGGCAATTATGACGATGCCCTCGCCATGTTCAACTCCGCCCGCCTCGACCTGCTGGGTTCCGAGGAGCGAGACGACATGACCTACCGCCTTGCCACCTGCTACCTGAAAACGGGCAACGTAAAGGAAGCAGCCATCTGGTTCGAGACTCTGCGTAGCACCAGCCGCAAGTATGCAGCGGACTGTGCTTACTACATCTCTTATATCCGATATACCCAAGGACGGTATGACGAAGCGCTCAGCGGTTTCCTGCCTTTGCAGGACAATGCCAAATACAAGGACTTGGTTCCCTATTACATCGCCGAAATCTATCTGTTGAAGAAGCAGTACGACAAGGCGGAAATCGTGGCGCAGAATGCACTGTCAGCCCATCCCGACGGTCTGAGCTACACCCACACGGCGGAGCTGAACCGTATCCTCGGTACAGCCGAATACCATTTCGGGAAGTATCACGAAGCCGTAAAGTCCTTCGGACAATATATAGAACACAATGCCGAATCTGCCGCTCATAGAAGGGATGCCCTTTACATGCTGGGAATGTCCTATTATCAATGCGGCGTGTATTCGCAAGTCCCCTCCGTCCTCGGCAGAGTGACTGCCGAAAACGACGCCCTTTCGCAGAACGCATACCTGCACATGGGACTGTCTTATCTGCAACTGGCAGACAAGACCAAAGCGCGTATGGCTTTCGAGCAGGCTGCCGCCTCCAACGCCGATATGAAAGTCAAGGAACAAGCCGCCTATAACTACGCCTTATGCATCCACGAGACCTCCTATTCCGCTTTCGGCGAATCGGTGACCGTCTTTGAGAAATTCCTGAACGAGTTCCCGAACTCTCCTTATGCCGAGAAAGTCAGCAACTACCTGGTGGAAGTGTACATGAATACACGCAGCTACGATGCCGCACTCAAATCCATCGACCGCATCTCCCATCCCAGCAAAGCCATTCTGGAAGCCAAGCAGAAGATTCTGTTCCAACTCGGGACCCAGTCTTTTGCCAACACACAGTTCGAGCAAGCCATCGGTTACTTCAACCAAAGCGTCACGCTGGGACAATACAACCTCCAGACCAAGGCAGACGCCCTCTACTGGCTCGGCGAGTCTTATTACCGCCTGAACCGGATGAGAGAAGCCGCCCGCAATTTCAACGAATATCTGTCACTCACCCGGCAGAGGGATACGGAAATGTTTGCCCTTGCCTACTATAACCTGGGCTACATCGCTTTCCACCAGAAAGACTATTCGACGGCAGAGAACCGTTTCCGCAACTTTGTCCAACTGGAGAAAGGCGAAAACCCGACCGCATTGGCAGATGCCTACAACCGCATCGGTGACTGTAACCTGCACGTCCGCCGTTTCGAGGAAGCCAAGCAATACTACGCCAAAGCTGAGAACCTGAACACTCCCGCCGGAGACTATGCCGTCTATCAATTAGCACTGGTATATGGCATGCAGAAAAACTATACGGAAAAGGTGAGCATGCTGGACCGACTTGCAGCCAAATATCCCAACTCGCCCTACGCCATCAATGCCCTCTACGAGAAGGGACGCTCCTACGTACAGAGCAACAACAGCCGCCAGGCTATCGCCACCTTCCGCGAGCTGCTTGCCAAATACCCCGAAAGCCCCGTCAGCCGTAAAGCCGCCGCCGAAATCGGCCTGCTTTACTACCAGAACGACGACTATGACCGTGCCATAGAAGCCTACAAACATGTAGTCACCCAATATCCCGGAAGCGAGGAAGCCCGCCTTGCCATGCGCGACTTAAAGTCCATCTACGTAGATGCCAACCGCGTGGATGAGTTTGCCGCCCTTGCCGCCCAAATGCCGGGAGAAATCCGCTTCGAACCCAGTGAGCAAGACTCGCTGACTTACATCGCTGCCGAAAAAGTATATATGAAAGGCGAAGCCGCACCTGCCAAAGAGAGCTTCACCCGCTATCTGCAAAGTTATCCGGGAGGCGCTTTCAGCCTGAATGCACACTACTACCTCTGCGTCATAGGCAAAGAGCAGAAAGATGACGAGGCGGTATTGGAACATGCCGGAAAACTGCTGGAATACCCCGATAACCCATATTCTGAAGAGGCTTTGCTGATGCATGGAGAAATTCTGTTCAACCGCCAGCAATATGACCTGGCATTGGCCGACTACAAGAAATTGCAAGCCAAAGCCACCACGGCAGAGCGCCGCCAGCTTGGCGCTATCGGTGTACTGCGCTGTGGAGCACTGATGCATGATGATGCGGAAGTCATCAACGCCGCCACAGCCTTGCTTGCCGAAGCCAAGCTGTCTCCGGAGCTCCGGAACGAGGCATTGTACTACCGTGCCAAGGCATACCTCAACCAGAAAGCCGACAAGAAGGCAATGGATGACCTTCAACTGCTGGCCAAAGACACCCGTACCCTTTATGGAGCCGAAGCCAAATATCTGGTGGCATTACAATGGTACAACACCGGTAATTATGCCTCTGCAGAAAAGGAAATCCTTAATTTCATCGACCAGAGCACACCGCATGCCTACTGGCTGGCACGCAGTTTCATCCTTCTGTCTGATGTATATGTAGCCATGGACAAAAAGCTTGATGCACGCCAATACCTATTGAGCCTGCAGCAGAACTACCAGGCCGACGACGATATAGCAAGTATGATTGACGAAAGACTGGAGAAATTGAAGTAAGAAATATAGCACATTATGAAAAAGAAACAATATATCCTCGCAGGAACTATGCTTGTCTCCCTCTCTTGGGGAGCACAAGCCCAGACACAACCCCAAGACACCACCATGAACCGTACGGTAGTCGTGGAACAAGAATATAATCCGGACATCATGGATGCCTCCAAAGTGAACGTGCTTCCCAGGGTGGAACCTCCTACCGTCAGCAAAAAGGCGGTGGAATATGACGCCACCCTGATGCCGGCAACCCATATCCCGGCAGGTATCATGCAAGCCTATACCGGAAAAGAGACGCAGGCGAAAGCGCTGCCCGGATATGTACGCTTGGGATACGGTAACTACGGTAACCTCGATGTACGCGCCAACTACCTCTTCTCTTTATCCCCCAAAGACCGCCTCAACCTGACATTCACAATGGATGGCATGGATGGCAAACTGGACTTGCCGGATAATGGCGGGAAGTGGAATTCATTCTACTACCGTACCCATGCTGCCATGGATTATGTACATGCCTTCAGCAAAGTCGATTTGAATATTGCCGGAAAGTTCAACCAAAGCAATTTCAACTTCCTGCCCGACTTCGTCAGCAACAAGCAGAAATTCGTTTCGGGTGATGTACATTTCGGGGTAAGTTCCACGAGCGACGATATGCCTCTCCAATTCCGTGCCGAAACCAATTTGTTGGTCTACCAGCGCCAACACGACCTCATGGTGAGCAATATCAAAGAAAATATCGTGCGTACCAAAGCCGATGTCACCGGTTCCATCTCCGATGAGCAGACCATCGGCATGGCTTTTGCCATGGACAATACATTCTACAGCGACGGACGTTTCGAGAATCACACCGACGTAGACTTCAATCCATACTATCTCTTTCAGAATGACGACTGGAAAATACGTCTCGGCGCACACGTCGACCTGGCTTTCGGTTTCGGCAAGAAGTTCCGCGCCGCTCCCGACGTAGAAATACAATACATCTTCTCGGACAGCTACATCCTCTACGCACAAGGTAAGGGAGGACGGCTACAGAACGATTTCCGCCGTCTGGAAACCATTACGCCTTATGGCATTACAAACCAGCAGCTTGACAATACCTACGAACAGCTCAACGCAGCCATCGGCTTCAAGGCAAGCCCGGTCAGCGGATTGTGGTTCAACCTATACGGCGGATATCAAGATTTGAAAAACGACCTGATTGACACTCCGACTGTCAAGTCCGACGGGATAAGCAATGTTTACCTCACAGAAGATACCAAGAACCTCTACGCCGGAGCCGACCTGAGCTACAACTACAAGGATGTTTTCTATCTCGCCGCCAATGCCGTCTATCGCCATTGGACAACGGACTCAGACGGTTCTGATGTCGTAGTAAGCTTCAAACCTTCCGTAGAAGGCAATCTCAATCTCAAGGTACGCCCCATCTCCCCACTGCTTGTCGGCATCGGCTATCAGCACATCTCACGCCAGGGCGTGGAGGGCAACAAGGCGGACCCCGTCAGCAATCTCTATCTGAACGGCAGCTACGAACTCTTCAAAGGTATCTCCGTGTATGCGCGCGTGAACAACTTGCTGAACAAAGATTACCAGTACTACTGGGGATACCCTTCAGAAGGTCTTAGTTTCTTAGGCGGAGTAAGCTTCCTCTTTTAATAGGGGCAGCACAAGCCGGAGCTCTAAATTGAACAAAAAAGGTCATTTTTGCTAAATTCTCCTTATATTATAAGGTGGGAAGAATCTTTTTTTCCTACTTTTGCGGGCGAATTCAGTGGCGGGAGTCACTAAAAAACAGAAATTTATGCAGAAAAACCTTGTCATAGTCGAGTCTCCGGCGAAAGCAAAAACCATCGAGAAATTCCTTGGAAAAGATTTCAAAGTCCTTTCCAGCTACGGCCATATACGTGATTTGAAGAAAAAAGAATTCAGTATTGACGTAGACAAAGACTTCAAACCGCATTACGAGATACCGGCGGATAAAAAGAAAATCGTAACCCAGCTGAAAGAAGAAGCCGAGCAGGCAGAAACCGTATGGCTGGCTTCCGATGAGGACCGCGAAGGGGAAGCCATCGCATGGCACTTGTACGAAGTGCTGAAACTGAAGCCGGAACACACCAGACGCATCGTCTTCCATGAAATCACCAAAGGTGCCATCCTGAAAGCGATAGAAAATCCCCGTGACATTGACATCAACCTGGTCGATGCCCAGCAAGCCCGACGTATCCTGGACCGTATCGTAGGTTTTGAACTTTCACCGGTATTGTGGAAGAAAGTGAAACCTGCCCTTTCTGCAGGCCGTGTACAGTCCGTAGCCGTCCGTCTCATTGTAGAGCGCGAACGCGAGATACATGCATTCCAGACCGAAGCATCCTACCGTGTTACCGCCGTATTCCTCGTTCCGGACACTGACGGCAAAACAGTGGAAATGAAAGCCGAACTGGCGCACCGGCTTAAGACAAAGGCAGAAGCCCGGAAATTGCTGGAGAGCTGTAAAGCAGCCACGTTTACCATCAGCGACATCACTACCCGTCCGCTGAAGAAAACTCCCGCAGCCCCGTTCACCACCTCTACCTTGCAGCAGGAGGCTGCCCGCAAACTGGGCTTCACCGTGGCACAGACCATGATGGTGGCGCAACGTCTGTACGAATCCGGATTGATAACCTACATGCGTACCGACTCCGTCAACCTTTCCGAACTTGCCGTCAACGCCAGCCGTGAAACCATCTCCAACCTGATGGGCGAACGTTACGTACACAACCGCCACTTCGCCACCAAGACCAAAGGAGCGCAAGAGGCCCACGAAGCTATCCGCCCCACCTATATGGAGAATGCCAAGATAGAAGGTACCCCACAGGAAAGAAAGCTGTACGACCTCATCTGGAAACGTACCATCGCCTCGCAGATGGCAGATGCCGAAGTGGAAAAGACAACCGTAACCATTGCTATCAGCAACGAGACGGAGACTTTCACTGCAACCGGCGAAGTGGTGAAATTCGACGGTTTCCTCCGTGTCTACCGCGAATCATACGATGATGACGTAGAAACCCAGGAAGATGAGGCACGCCTACTGCCCCCTCTGAAAAAAGGACAGAAGCTCGAACATGAAGGTATCACCGCTACCGAACGTTTCACCCAACACCCTCCCCGCTACACGGAAGCAAGCCTTGTGCGCAAATTGGAGGAACTGGGTATCGGACGTCCGTCTACCTATGCTCCGACCATTTCCACCATCCAGCAACGCGAATACGTGATAAAAGGAGAAAAAGCAGGTGAAGAACGCACCTACAATGTGCTTAACTTGCAGGGTAATGAAATAACGGACAACAACCATACAGAAATCACCGGAGCTGAAAAGTCAAAACTGATGCCGACAGACACCGGTATTGTGGTCAATGACTTCCTGATAGAGTACTTCCCGGACATCCTTGACTACAACTTCACTGCGAGCGTCGAAAAGCAATTCGACGAAATAGCCGAAGGTGACAAGCAATGGACCGCCATTCTGAAAACATTCTATAAGAAATTCCATCCTTCAGTAGAAAACACACTTGCCGCGAAAACCGCCCACAAGGCAGGCGAACGGATTCTAGGAACAGACCCCGTCAGCGGAAAACAAGTGTCTGTAAAAATCGGACGTTTCGGCCCAGTAGCACAGATAGGTACTGCCGAAGATGAGGAAAAGCCCCGTTTCGCCCAGGTAAAAAAAGAAATGTCCATCGAGACCATTACGCTGGAAGAAGCGCTGGAGCTGTTCAAACTTCCCCGTACTCTCGGAGAGTATGAAGGCAAGAATGTAGTCGTAGGTGCGGGACGTTTCGGACCTTATATCCAGAACAACGGCTTGTATGCCTCGTTACCCAAGACAATGGACCCGATGACCGTTACGCTGGAAGAAGCTATTGAACTTTTGCAAAAGAAACAAGAAGCAGAAGCCCAGAAACATATCAAGAAGTTTGAGGAAGAACCGGAACTGGAAATCCTGAATGGACGCTATGGCCCTTACATCGCTTATAAAGGCAGCAACTACAAGATTCCTAAAGACATCATCCCTCAAGACCTGAACCTTCAGGCTTGTCTGGAAATTGTGAAACTGCAAAGCGACAAGGATACGGGCAAGTCTAAGCGGACTGCAAAGGCGGTGAAAGCAACGAAAACGACTAAAACAACCGCCAAGGCAACTGCCAAAACAAGCAAGACAAAATAGGACTTAGTCTACACGTATAAAATGGGAGAAAGGAGGCGATAATTTAAACTTCTATTATTTATACCACAAGAATAAAAATTGTACTATAAAAGAATAAGCCCGAAGAAGTATCCCCGGGCTTATTCTTTTATAGTGCGATGTTTACATCCTATCCGGCACCTCAATTCCCAGTAAGCCCATACCTAAGCGTACCACTTTGGCTACATTCTCGGACAATGCAAGGCGGAATACCTTCACTGCTTCGTTCTCCTCACGCAAAATGCTGAAGTCATGGTAGAACTGGTTATATTCCTTCACAAGGTCATACGTATAGTTTGCAATGATGGACGGGCTGTAATCCTCACCTGCCTGCTTCACAATAGCGGCAAAGTCGGCAACCATCTGTATCAATCCCTCTTCCTTCTCACTCAGTTCAATGCCGGCAGGCAACTGAGCAGGGATTTCGATACCGGCCTCTTTTGCCTTGCGGAGAACAGACTGGATACGTGCATAAGTATATTGGATGAACGGTCCCGTATTACCATTAAAGTCGATGGACTCTTTTGGATTGAATGTCATGTTCTTGCGGGCATCCACTTTCAGGATGAAGTACTTCAAGGCACCCAGACCAACGATACGGGCGATATTGTCCGCCTCTTCCTTTGTCAGACCATCCAGCTTACCCAGTTCATTGCTGGTTTCCTTGGCTGTATCAATCATCTCCGCCATCAAGTCGTCAGCATCAACTACTGTACCTTCGCGGCTCTTCATCTTGCCCTCGGGAAGTTCCACCATACCGTAAGAGAAGTGCACCAACCCTTTACCCCATTCGAAGCCCAGTTTGTCGAGCAGGATGGACAATACCTGGAAATGGTAATTCTGTTCGTTGCCTACCACATAAATCATCTTGTCGATGGGATAATCTGCAAAGCGGAGTTTGGCAGTACCTATATCCTGCGTCATGTAGACGGATGTACCGTCCGCACGCAGCAGCAGCTTGTGGTCCAGCCCCTCCCCCGTGAGGTCCGCCCATACAGAGCCATCTTCTTTCCGGTAGAAAAAGCCTTTCTCCAGGCCTTCCATCACCTTCTCCTTACCTTCGAGGTACGTGTTTGATTCGTAATATATCTTATCAAAAGTTACACCCATCATACGGTAAGTCTCGTCGAAGCCTGCATACACCCAGTCGTTCATCTTCTTCCAGAGCGCACGTACTTCCGGGTCATTGGCCTCCCACTTTACCAGCATTTCACGAGCCTCCTTCATCAAAGGAGATTCAGCTTCTGCCTTGGCTTTGGCTTCTTCCTCATTCATGCCTTCGCTTTGGAACTTGGCCATCAGTTCTTTCACTTCCGCTTTATAATGCTTGTCGAAGGAAACATAGTAATCGCCAATCAAGTGGTCTCCCTTCTTGCCGGATGATTCGGGAGTTTCACCATTCCCGTACTTCTGCCGTGCCAACATGGACTTGCAGATATGAATTCCACGGTCATTGACAATATTTGTCTTTACTACCTTATTACCGTTGGCAGCCACTATATTAGCCAGCGCATTTCCCAAAAGATTGTTGCGTACATGGCCCAAATGAAGCGGTTTGTTGGTGTTGGGAGAAGAATACTCAATCATCACCAATGGAGAGTTGTCAGTAGCAGCCACGATACCGTACTGCTTGTCCGCATGAATGCCATTCAACAATTCTATCCACGCAGAGGAGGCAATGGTCAGGTTCAGGAAGCCCTTAATGACATTAAATGCTGCAACCGAAGACTCGTTTGCCTGCAAGTATTCACCGATTTCCTGGGCCGTCTGCTCCGGTCCTTTCTTGGACATACGGAGGAAAGGGAATACAACCAGCGTGAGGTGTCCCTCAAATTCTTTCTTGGTTTTCTGCAACTGCACTTGTGCGGCAGGAACATCCTGTCCGTAAAGCGCTTTCAGTCCGCCGATGACGGACGATACCAGTTTCTGTTCTATATTCATGATTCAAATGTATTTTCCTGCGTGCAAAGATAGCGTAAACCGAAATCAGTACAAAACAAGCAGGCTTGTTTTTATTGACTCACAAGATATTCAACATACAAAGAGGGGACGCTCCTTGTAAAACGTCCCCTCTTTGTATGTTGAGTATACTGTTCTTATTCAGCTGTCAATTCCGCACCTGGTTTGAATTTAACAACTTTCTTTGCAGCAATCTCGATAGGCTTTTTAGTAGAGGGGTTGATACCCATACGCGCTCCTCTTTCCACCACACTGAAAGTTCCAAAACCAACCAATGATACTTTATCACCGGCCTTCATTGCCTTAGTGACTGATGCGATAAATGCATCCAATGCTTTCTTTGAATCAGTCTTTGACAAACCAGACTCCGCTGCCATAGCGCTAATAAGTTCCGCCTTATTCATAATGCTTAAAATTAATTAATATGTTACACAAAAGATATTTTTACTTTTCATCACAAACCTCCACAAAAATAGAGCAATATTTCTGAATATCAAATAAAAACATTAAAAAAATATTGGAAAACAACGAAAAAGAAGGAATAGAATCTGCTTTTTCTGTTATAGAACAGAATTTATTCGTATTTTTGCCGGAGAAAGCAAAAACAGGCAACTGTTTTTGAACTGTAAAATGAATTGAAACAACAGATTATGAATACTATACCTACTGTAACCAAGAACCTTTTAATCATTAATGTGCTGATGTTTCTGGGTAGCATTGTCGCCCAAAGCTACGGCATCGACCTCGCCCAATATCTGGGATTGCATTTTTTCCTTGCCGAAGATTTCAATGCAGCACAATTGATAACATATATGTTCATGCATGCCGGATTCGCGCACATATTTTTCAACATGTTTGCCGTATGGATGTTCGGACGTATTTTAGAGCAGGTATGGGGGCCTAAACGATTTCTGTTCTACTATCTGGCATGCGGTATAGGAGCCGGAATTATTCAGGAGGTGGTACAGTATATTCATTATGAGACAGTGCTTTCCGCCTATGACAGCGTGAATACCGGCATGGCCATCATCCCGATGGAGGAATATCTCAATATGATGACTACCGTGGGAGCTTCGGGAGCAGTATACGCCATTCTGCTGGCATTCGGCATGTTGTTCCCCAACCAGCAAATGTTCATCTTCCCGTTACCGGTTCCCATCAAGGCCAAATATTTTGTTATCGGATATGCCCTGATTGAGCTATATGCCGGATTTGCAAATAACGCAGGAGACAATGTGGCACACTTTGCACATCTGGGCGGTATGGTATTCGGTTTTATCTTGATTATGTATTGGAGAAAAAAGAACAGAGGAAATGGCTACTATTATAACTGATTTGAAAGAAAACTTTCGCAGAGGAAATATCTATATCCAGTTGATTTACATCAATGCAGCGGTATTCATATTCACCACTCTGACTGAAGTCATGCTCCAATTGTTCAATCGGAGTATGATGGGAATATTCGAATGGCTGGAATTACCGGCATCACTTTCACGCTTCATTCTGCAACCGTGGTCACTGCTGACGTACATGTTCATGCATGCAGGATTCATGCACATTCTTTTCAACATGCTGTGGCTTTATTGGTTCGGAGCACTATTCCTGAACTTCTTTTCTGCAAAGCATCTGCGTGGTGTGTACATTTTGGGAGGAATCTGCGGTGGTTTGCTCTATATTGCCGCCTATCATATTTTCCCGTACTTCCACCCCATGATAAATTACTCTTTCATGCTGGGTGCCTCTGCTTCCGTGCTTGCCATCGTAGCTGCCACAGCCTATCGTGAGCCCAACTATCCGATACATCTATTTCTTTTCGGAACCATCCGACTGAAGTATCTGGCGCTTATCGTTATAGGCACCGATTTGCTATTCATTACCTCCAGCAATGCCGGTGGACACATCGCACATTTGGGAGGTGCGCTGGCAGGGTTATGGTTTGCTGCCAGCCTCAGCAAAGGCAGTGACCTGACCTCATGTATAAACAAATGTCTGGATGCTTTAGTTTCCATCGTCAGCTTTAAACCCCGAAAGCCGAAAATGAAAGTACATTACGGTACCAGTAAACAAAAAGATTATGATTACAACGCACGGAAAAAAGCCCAATCCGACGAAATAGACCGCATTCTCGACAAATTAAAGAAATCGGGATACGAAAGCCTTACTACGGAGGAAAAGAAAAGCTTGTTCGACGCAAGTAAACGTTAAACAAATGGAAAACGGAAAGTGGAATATGGAGAATGAGAAAATAGCCGCCACTCTTATTTTCAGTTTTCACCTTTCAATTTTCAATTATTATAATGAAGTATTTAGGTAATTTTGTCGCCCTCCTGATTTTGGCGGTCAATGCCTTGTTTACGGGCTTGCTACTGTTTACCGCCTATAGTCCGCACATACAGCCGGTCACACATCCGGTGCAGTCGTGCCTGGGACTGACATTTCCCGTTTTTCTGATGATAAATATAGGCTTCTTCATCTTTTGGCTGGTCATCCAGCGTTACAAAACCGCATTGCTTCCCTTGATAGGATTACTACTTTGTTATTCACAGACACGCACTTATCTGCCCATCAACTTTCATACAAACAAGTTGCCTGAAACAAGTTTCAAATTACTCTCATACAACATCATGGGATTTGACGGAGCCATCAAGCAGAATGGCAAGAATCCCATACTGACTTATTTAAAAGAAAGTAATGCCGATATCCTCTGCCTCCAAGAATACTCCACGACAGAATCATCCCGGCACCTTTCGCAAAAAGATGTGGAACAGGAACTCAAGGCATATCCATATCACCGCATCAACACGGTGGGCAGGGAAAAAGGGCATACCAACAAGATAGCATGTTATTCCAAATATCCGATTCTCTCGGCACGTGTACTAGATTATTCCAGCGAGTACAACGGTTCGGTACTGTATGAAGTAAAAATAGGAGAGGATACAGTCACCCTCATCAACAATCATTTGGAGTCCAACAAATTGACCAAAGCCGATAAAGCCGTGTACGAAAACATGCTGAAATCCCCTGAAAAAGAAAAGGTGAAAAGCGGTATGCGCCTGCTCATACGTAAATTAGCAGAGGCATCAGCCATCCGCGCACCGCAAGCTGACACGATTGCACACGAAATAACAGCTTCACCACATCCTTGTATCATTGTATGTGGCGATTTCAACGACACCCCCATCTCTTATACTCATCGTACCATCGCCCAAAATCTGGACGATGCATTCACCAAATCAGGACGGGGATTAGGAATTTCTTACAATCAGAACAGATTCTATTTTCGGATAGACAATATATTGACCAGCAAGAACCTGAAAGCCTACAATTGTACAGTAGACCGTTCCATCAAGGATTCAGACCACTATCCGATATGGTGTTATATCACCAAAAAGAATTGAGAATTGAGAATTAATACTTAACATTTAATACTTAGAAAACAATGTTCAAAAAATGTATTCTAATTTTAGCAGCAAGTTGTATGATGTACTCCTGTGCCACCCAGACGGAAAGCAATCCGTTCCTTACCGAGTTTCAAACACCCAATGGAGTGCCTCCATTCGATAAAATCAAGTTGGAGCACTATGAACCCGCATTCCAAAAAGGTATAGAAGAGCAGAATGCCAATATCCAAGCCATCATTGCCAATACGGAAGCTCCCACTTTCGAAAATGTCGTTGTTGCTCTCGACAACAGCTCCCCAACTCTGGACCGTGTAGGCGGTGTATTCTTCAACCTGACGGAGGCCGAAACTACCGATGAACTGACAGCCCTTTCCATGAAACTGGCCCCGACATTGGCCGAACACGAAGACAACATCTCACTCAATCAGGAGCTTTTCAAGAAAATAGATGCTGTCTACAATCAGAAAGATGCTCTCGGTCTGACCCGTGAGCAACAAAGACTGCTGGAAAAGACTTATAAGGGTTTTGTCCGTTCCGGCGCCAATCTTCCGGCCGACAAACAAGCCCGCCTGCGCGAAATCAACAAGCAGCTTTCCACGCTCGGAATCACGTTCAGCAACAACATCCTGAACGAAAACAACGATTTCAAGCTTTATGTAGAAAAAGAAGAAGACCTCGCCGGACTTCCCCAATGGTTCCGCGAAAGCGCCTTGGTCGAAGCCCGTGCCACCGGACAAGAAGGCAAATGGCTGTTCACCCTGCACAATGCAAGCCGCCTGCCTTTCCTGCAATATTCAGCCAACCGCCCGCTGCGCGAGCAGATGTACAAAGCCTACATCAACCGTGGCAACAACAATGACAAGAACGACAACAAAAAAATCATTGCCGACATCGTAAGCCTGAGACTTGAAAAGGCGCAATTGCTGGGATTCGATTGTTACTCCAACTTTGTATTGGACAATACAATGGCAAAGAATTCCGCTACCGTGATGGACTTCCTCAACAATTTATGGAGCTATGCACTCCCCAAGGCAAAAGCCGAAGCAGCCGAGCTGCAAAAGCTGATGGACAAGGAAGGCAAAGGAGAGAAACTGGAAGCATGGGACTGGTGGTACTACACCGAGAAACTGCGCAAAGAAAAATACAATCTCGAAGAAGAAGAAATCAAGCCCTACTTCAAGCTGGAAAATGTACGCGAAGGCGCCTTTGCCGTTGCCAACAAGCTCTATGGCATCACACTGACTAAACTCGAGGGCATCCCCGTCTATCATCCCGATGTGGAAGTGTTCGAAGTGAAAGCCGCCGATGGCTCACAACTGGGCATTTTCTATGTAGACTACTTCCCCCGCCCCGGCAAGAGTGGCGGAGCATGGATGAGTAATTACCGTGAGCAACAAGACGGCGTACGCCCATTGGTATGCAACGTATGCAGCTTCACCAAGCCGGTAGGCGGCACTCCCTCCCTGCTGACTATCGACGAAGTAGAAACTTTGTTCCATGAGTTTGGCCATGCTCTGCACGGATTGCTAACCCAATGCCAGTATAAAGGTACTTCAGGCACCAATGTCGTACGCGATTTCGTGGAACTCCCCTCCCAAATCAACGAGCACTGGGCCACCGAACCCGAAGTGCTGAAAATGTATGCCAAGCATTACAAGACTGGCGAAGTCATCCCCGACAGCCTGATTGAAAAGATACTGAACCAAAAAACGTTCAATCAGGGTTTCATGACTACCGAGTTGCTGGCCGCCGCCATCCTCGACATGAATCTGCATAACCTGACTGACACCGAAGGTCTTGATGTCGTTGCATACGAAAAAGAAGCAATGGACCAACTGGGGCTGATTCCGGAAATAGCTCCCCGTTATCGTACCACGTACTTTAACCACATCATTGGCGGCTATGCGGCAGGCTACTACAGCTATCTCTGGGCCAATGTTCTAGACAATGATGCCTTCGAAGCCTTCAAAGAACACGGTATCTTCGACAAGCAAACAGCCGACCTTTTCCGCCAAAATGTTCTGGAAAAAGGAGACAGCGAAGACCCGATGACTCTCTATAAGAACTTCAGAGGAACTGAGCCTCAATTAGACCCGATGTTAAAAAATCGCGGTATGAAGTAAGATTTGTGAAAAAAAAGCTATATTTGCAGCCTTGTATGCAACAGAATTTAATTAAAAAGTAATCATAATAAACTAAAAGTAACATGCAAAACAAAGGATTTGTAAGGGTTTTTGCGATATTGCTCACACTGGTGTGTGTGTTCTATCTCTCCTTCTCTTTTGTAACTCGCCATTACACAAGTAAGGCCAAAGAGTTTGCAAAAGGCGATGTGAAAGTAGAGCAGGACTACCTCGATTCTCTGGCTAATGAGAAAGTGTATTTTGGCAATTGGACGCTGAAACAATGTCGTGAGATGGAGATCAGTTTAGGTTTGGACTTGAAGGGCGGTATGAACGTCATCCTTGAAGTATCCGTACCCGATGTCATCAAAGTATTGGCTGACAACAAGACTGACGAAGCATTCAACCAAGCATTGGCCACTGCCGCCAAACAAGCTACCACAAGCCAGGATGACGTGATCACCTTGTTCGTCAGAGAGTATCACAAGCTTGCTCCGGGTGCTCCGCTGTCACAGCTGTTCGCAACCCAACAATTAAAAGACAAGGTAACTCAGAAATCTACCGACGCAGAAGTTGAAAAAGTATTGCGCGAAGAGGTAAAGGCGGCTGTTGAGAATTCCTATAATGTACTCCGTACCCGTATTGACCGTTTCGGTGTAGTTCAGCCTAACATCCAAAGTCTGGAAGACAAGATGGGGCGCATCATGGTGGAACTTCCGGGTATCAAAGAGCCTGAACGTGTAAGAAAATTGTTACAAGGTTCCGCCAATCTGGAATTCTGGGAAACATACACAGCAAAAGATGTTACTCCTTATCTGCAAGCTGCCGACACCAAGTTGCGTGCCATCGTTGCAAGCGAAACTCCGACAGAAGAGGCAGACAGCGCAGCTACCGAAACTCCTGCCGTAGCACAAGCTACCAGCACAGCCGACAGTCTTGCCGCTGCTTTAAAAGGCGAAAACAAAACACAAGCTGTTGACCTTGCGCAGATAAAGAAAGAACACCCGCTGTTCGCCATCCTGCAGGTCAACCCCAGCGGGCAAGGTCCTGTTGTTGCTTATGCCAACTACAAGGATACTGCTGAAATCAACAGATACCTTTCCATGCCGGAAGTTCAGGCCGAAATGCCGAAAGACTTGCGTCTGAAGTGGGGCGTATCTCCTTATGAATACGATCCGAAAGCCCAGACTTTCGAACTTTATGCCATCCGTTCTACAGAACGTAACGGCAAGGCGCCTCTGGAAGGTGATGTAGTGGTTAGCGCCAAAGACGAATACGACCATTACGGTAAACCTGCCGTAAGTATGTCTATGAACACTGACGGTGCCCGCCGTTGGGCTCAGCTCACCAAACAGAATATCGGCAAAAGCATTGCTATCGTGCTGGACGGTTATGTTTACTCAGCACCGAACGTAAACAATGAAATCACGGGCGGTAACTCACAGATTACCGGTCACTTTACTCCGGAACAAGCAAAAGACTTGGCAAACGTGTTAAGATCAGGTAAGATGCCGGCTCCTGCACACATCGTACAAGAAGATATCGTAGGTCCTTCACTGGGACAAGCTTCTATCAATGCCGGTATCATGTCATTCATCGTAGCATTGATTCTGCTGATGGTTTACATGTGCTCTATGTACGGATTCATTCCGGGTATGGTTGCCAACGGTGCTCTGGTACTGAACTTGTTCTTCACATTGGGTATCCTTTCTTCTTTCCAAGCAGCATTGACGATGTCCGGTATTGCCGGTATGGTGCTGGCACTGGGTATGGCTGTAGATGCCAACGTATTGATTTACGAACGTACCAAAGAAGAACTCCGTGCAGGCAAGGGTGTAAAGAAAGCATTGGCTGACGGTTACTCCAACGCCTTCTCTGCAATCTTCGACTCCAACTTGACGTCTATCATCACCGGTATTATCTTGTTCAACTTCGGTACAGGTCCTATCCGTGGTTTTGCTACTACATTGATTATCGGTATTTTGATTTCGTTCTTTACTGCCGTATTCATGACGCGTCTGTTCTATGACCATTTCATGAGCAAGGACAAACTCCTGAATCTGACATTCTCTTCCAAGATTTCAAAGAACTTGATGGCGAATGTACACTTCGACTTCATGGGTAGAAACAAATTGTGGCTGACCACTACTGGAGTTATCATAGTTATATGTATCGCTTTCCTCGCTACCCGCGGATTGAGCCAGAGTATCGACTTCACTGGTGGACGTAACTTCAAAGTACAGTTTGAGAATAAGGTAGAGCCGGAACAAGTTCGAGAGCTTATTTCCAGTAAGTTCGGTGATGCCAATGTCAGCGTTATCGCCATCGGCACGGACGGCAAGACAGTACGTATCAGTACCAACTACCGTATCGAAGAAGAAGGTAACAACATCGACTCTGAGATCGAAGCATACTTATACGAAACATTGAAACCGTTGCTGACTCAGAACATCACTTTGGAAACCTTCATCGACCGCGAAAACCATACGGGCGGAAGTATTATCAGTTCCCAGAAGGTAGGTCCGAGTATCGCAGACGACATTAAGGTTTCAGCCATCTGGTCTGTTGTACTTGCATTGATTGCCATCGGTATCTATATCCTGATCCGTTTCCGCAATATTGCATACAGTATCGGTTCAGTATCCGCATTGGCTTGTGATACTATCATCATCCTGGGTGCCTACTCCATCTGTTGGGGCTGGATGCCGTTCTCTCTGGAAATCGACCAGACCTTTATCGGTGCCATCCTGACAGCTATCGGTTACTCTATCAACGACAAGGTGGTAATCTTTGACCGTGTACGTGAATTCTTCGGTCTCTATCCGAAGCGTGACAAGTTCCAGTTGTTCAATGACTCATTGAATACAACTTTGGCACGTACCATCAATACTTCACTGAGCACCTTGATTGTGTTGCTGTGCATCTTCATCCTCGGTGGTGATTCCATCCGCAGCTTCGCATTCGCCATGATTCTGGGTGTTGTATTCGGTACACTGTCTTCTCTGTTCGTTGCATCTCCTATCGCATATCTGTTGATGAAAAACAAGAAAGGTACTGAAGCAGCTGTAGAAGTAGCCAAATAAAAATTTAGACAAAAAACTATAAACTAAAAAGAGGTTGTGTCAAAACGTTGGCACAACCTCTTTTATATTTTAAGTTCTGCTATATTTTCTTTTGGCTATGCTACTTTTTCCTCATGCATTTGGCAGCAAGTTGCTATATTCCAATTATATCGGGTTATAAATAGTCCCATAAACAAATATTTGGCAACTGTAATGAGCCCCTTTCCTTCTTTTATCTGTTTAGCACACATTTTTTTGATATTAAAGGCTATAGCAAAGAAAGCAAAGTCCATTGTAACCTTGTCTTCTCCCACATGCCGGAATCTTCTGTATGCCATGTTGTATTTCATTTGTCCAAACACAGCTTCTGGTTCTATACACCTCCTGCCTCTATGCTTGATACCTTCTTCTGAGAGCAACCTTTCCCGTGCCTGCCGTTTGTATTGATTTAATCGGTGGTTGACTTCTATAATACGGTTCCCCCGAGCTTTAAAACAACTGCCACGCAAAGGGCAACCTTCGCATCTTTTTGCTTTATACCGGGCACTTTCGGTGATGTATCCGCTCGCTGTCTTGTCACGTTTGGTTCCTATACGGTTCATGTGCTGTCCCATAGGACAAACGTAATAATCCTCTTGGGCATTGTAATGGAGACTTTCGGCATGGAACGGGTTGGGAGTATAACGGGGACGCTGTTCTTTATGGAAGTAATTGTACTTGATGAAGGTTTCTATCCCATTCTCCTGCATGAACCGGTAATTTTCTTCCGAACCGTAACCGGAGTCTGCCACGCAGATATTCGGTAAACGGTTATAGCGGTACTGGAAAGAGTGGAAAAAAGGTATGAGGGTCAGTGTATCGGTAGGGTTGGGAAACAGACGGAAGTCTGTGATAAATTGGTTTTCAGTACCTATTTGCAGATTATATCCGGGTTTGGTCTGCCCGTTCTTCATGGCATCTTCTTTCATGCGCATGAATGTGGCACCAGGATCGGTCTTGGAATAGGAGTTACGTTCTCCAAGGGTATCAAGGTGATTGTCATATTCTATCAGCTTGTCACGATACCCTTCAAGTTCCCTGACCTGCTTCTTCTTTTTGCGCAGGGCTTTCTTTTCTTCCTTATCCTTTGTTGCAGGCTGGCGTTCCAGGGCTTCTTTAAGTTCATCCACTATGTCAGAGAGCCTGCAGGAAGTAAACTCCACGGATGTGTCTTTTATAGAGTTCTCCTGTGCAATGGTTTCATCCACCTGCTCCAAGAGAATACGGATTTTATCCATTAGTCTCGTACGGTTCCGTTCGACTGTCTTGCGCCAGACAAAAGTATATTTGTTGGCTTTGGATTCAATCTTGGTGCCGTCAATATACTCCACATCAAGGCTGATGAAACCTTTATCGGCAAGGACAAAAATCAACTGGGTAAATACATTATTTATTTCCTCCTTTACACGGTTACGAAAACGGTTGATCGTGATAAAATCCGGATGCTCATTACCGGCAAGCCAAATATAATGAATGTCACGAAGGAGGTGCTTCTCTATTTTACGGCAAGAATAGATATTATTCATGTAGGCGTAGATTATCACCTTAAGCATCATTTTAGGATGATAAGGACAACGGCCCGTTTCCTTATAAAGCTTCTTGAAACTCTCAAGATTGAGGTTGTCAATAACAGCATTCACGATGCGGACCGGGTCGTTCGCAGCTATGTTTTCATCAATTCTTTGTGGAAAAAGAACGGTTTGGTTGGGAATGTAAGGACGAAAATGTAACTTTGCCATAACGAAAAACTTTATGCCTAAAGATACGAAAACTTTGGGTAATAACAAAGCCCGGGCTTGAGAAAGTCTGGGCTTTGCGCATAAAAAAAGGCTGTGTCAGCATTTTGACACAACCTCTTTTTGTAGTCTCGCCGGGAATCGAACCCGGATCTAAAGTTTAGGAAACTTCTATTCTATCCGTTGAACTACAAGACCTTTTGCATAGATTCTGCATATTGCAGTAGATTGCGAATGCAAAGATAATGTATTCTGTCGATTTTCCGAAAAAAGTTTTGTTAATCCGATTAACTTTACGAAATTTGTCGGTCAGTGATAGAATACAGTAACCCCCAAAAATTAATCTATAGTAATTCGTAAGTTATGGCAAACGACATGATGGTCAAAGAACTGGAGCAAGTGGTAGTCCGCTTCTCCGGAGACTCCGGCGATGGTATGCAGCTCGCCGGCAACATCTTTTCAACAGTTTCGGCTACCGTGGGCAATGATATCAGTACATTCCCCGACTATCCGGCAGATATCCGCGCCCCGCAAGGTTCACTTACCGGTGTTTCCGGTTTCCAAGTACATATCGGTGCTGAGAAAGTCTATACCCCGGGTGACAAATGCGACGTATTGGTAGCGATGAACGCCGCCGCACTGAAAACCCAATATAAGTTTGCTAAATCCACTGCTTGTATCATTATCGATACAGACGCTTTTCAGAAATCAGACCTGGAAAAGGCGGCTTTCAAGACCGATAATCCGATAGAGGAAATGGGTATTAAGCAGGATGTCATCGCCGCCCCCATCTCAAAGATGGTGAAAGACTGCCTTGCCGACACCGGAATGGACAACAAATCCATGCTGAAATGCCGCAACATGTTTGCAGTAGGTCTGGTATGTTGGCTGTTCAACCGCGACCTAAAGATAGCCGAAGATTTCATCCGCGAGAAATTCGCCAAAAAGCCCGAAATTGCCGAGGCAAACATCAAGGTTATACATGCAGGATATGATTACGGACACAACACCCATGCTTCCGTAGCCCACACATATAAGATTGAAAGTAAAACCACCGTTCCCGGCAGATACATGGATATCACGGGTAACAAAGCTACTGCTTACGGCTTCATCGCCGCAGCTGAAAAGGCTGGCCTGAAGCTGTTCCTCGGCTCCTATCCCATTACTCCGGCAACCGATGTACTGCACGAACTCTCTAAGCACAAGTCTCTGGGCGTGATGACCGTGCAGTGTGAAGACGAAATTTCCGGTTGCGCCACTTCTATCGGCGCCGCTTTTGCAGGCGCGCTGGCTGTGACCTCCACTTCAGGTCCCGGTGTCTGTCTGAAATCGGAAGCCATGAACCTGGCAGTCATTACAGAACTTCCGCTGGTTGTGCTCGACGTGCAACGTGGCGGCCCTTCTACCGGTCTGCCCACCAAGTCAGAGCAGACAGACTTGTTACAAGCACTGTTCGGCCGCAACGGTGAAAGCCCAATGCCCGTCATCGCTGCCTCTTCACCCACAAACTGTTTCGATGCAGCCTACATGGCAAGCAAGATTGCATTGGAACACATGACTCCGGTCGTATTGCTGACCGACGGCTTTGTTGCCAATGGTTCCGGCGCCTGGAAGCTGCCCAAACTGGCAGACTATCCCGCCATCACTCCTCCCTATGTGACTCCCGAAATGAAGGACAACTATACTCCGTACAAACGCAATCCTGAAACGGGTGTCCGCTACTGGGCCATCCCTGGACAAGAAGGCTATATGCACATCCTCGGAGGTCTGGAGAAAGACAGCAATACCGGTGCCATCTCCACCGATCCCGAAAACCATAACTTGATGTGCCACCTACGTGCCGAGAAGGTGGCCAAAATCCCCGTACCTGATGTAGAAGTGCAAGGCTGTGCAGACGATGCCGATTTGCTGATTGTCGGTTTCGGCGGTACATACGGCCACTTGTATTCGGCCATGGAAGAGATGAAGAAGGCAGGCAAGAAGGTTGCCCTCGCCCACTTCACTTATCTAAACCCACTCCCCAAGAACACGGAGGCTGTTCTGAAGAAGTACAAGAAGGTGGTAGTTGCCGAACAAAACCTCGGACAATTTGCCGGTTATCTACGTATGAAGATAGACAACTTCACCCCGTACCAGTTCAACGAAGTCAAAGGACAGCCGTTCGTCGTTGCCGAGCTGGTGGCAGCGTTCAATAAATTAATTGACAATTGACTGTTAACTATTGATAATAACCATGCGTAATATGCGGATTATCAATGACCAACCACCAATTATCAACTATCAATTATCAACTATCAATTTAAAAAGATTATGTGCGAATATACAGCAAAAGACTATAAAAAAGGACAACCTCGTTGGTGTCCGGGTTGTGGTGACCACTTCTTTCTGGCCTCACTGCACAAAGCAATGGCAGAAATCGGCAAAGCTCCTTGGGAGAATGCCGTCATCTCAGGTATCGGCTGCTCCAGCCGTCTGCCCTATTATATGAATACGTATGCGATGCAGACCATCCACGGACGTGCTGCTGCCATCTCTACAGGTGCCAAGGTTGCCAATCCCAACCTGACGGTATGGCAAATCTCCGGCGACGGTGACGGTCTGGCCATCGGCGGTAATCACTTCATCCACGCCGTACGCCGTAATATCGACCTGAACATGATTCTGCTGAACAACCGCATCTACGGTCTGACCAAAGGTCAATATTCCCCGACCTCTCCGCGTGGTTTCGTCAGCAAGTCGTCTCCCTACGGTACGGTAGAAGATCCATTCCACCCGGCAGAGCTTTGTTTCGGTGCCCGTGGCCGTTTCTTTGCCCGCGCGGTAGCTACCGATGCTCCGGGGACAGTGGAAATATTGAAGGCAGCCATGGCTCACAAAGGGGCTTCCGTTTGCGAGATTCTGCAAAACTGCGTTATCTTCAATAACGGTACGCATGACTCCGTAGCCAAAAAGGAAGACCGCTCCAAGAATGCCATCTACCTGAAACATGGCGAACCGATGTTCTTCGGCGAGAACAACGAATACGGCCTGATGCAGGAAGGCTTTGGTCTGAAAGTCGTGAAACTCGGTGAGAACGGCATTACAGAGAAGGATATCCTCATCCACGATGCCCACTGCATGGACAACACCCTGCAACTAAAGCTTGCCCTAATGGAAGGTCCCGACTTCCCGATTGCACTCGGTGTTATCCGCGATGTGGAAGCTCCTACTTACGACGATGCCGTTCATGAACAAATCGAAGAGGTGTCTGCCAAGAAGAAGTATCACAACTTCGAGGAGTTATTGATGACGAACGATACGTGGGAAGTAAAATAAACCACTAAGATTTTTGCATAAGTTGCTTCCACACTTCCACTCATCTGCCGAAATTTCTTATCCAACGGCATTTCAGATGCTGTGGAAGCAACTCAAAAGTATGGAAGCGCATTTTGCTTCCACACTTTTGAGTTGCAATATTAATAGCTTGTATCATTTCTTATTAATATTATGTTTGCACGAAACAAATAAGGTGCAAACATGATATTAATTTCCCAAAAGTAAGAGTACCTACCTATCCTTTCTCTCACAAACCGCAGGCTGATGGTTCCTTCGTTCGAGTAATCCTTCCCAGATAAAGGTCAAAAGCACTCCCACCCTGAAAAGAAAATGCAACCACTGCAACTGCACCAGATTTTATTACAGCGATAGAACATACCTCCGACGAACAAGGCTACCAATAAGGGCCGACAACAAGACTTCAAGGGAAGAGAAGGAAATTGTGGAATACCTACTGTGGATTTTTTCCACATCTCCACACCACAAACACCCGAACTTCCCTTTTCCCAATTAAAAATAAACGATTGATTATCAACATTATTCATCCTTGAAAGGATAGCTTGCCTTTCGTTTGGCATATCTCTTGCTAAAATATCCGCCGAAAGGACGTAATATTTATAATAAGATAAATCAATTATTTTTCAGTAGTATGAAAATCAGGATGAGAAAACGGTGTGACATTCCACATTCAGTGTCGCACTTCCAAAAAAGTTTGATTATTGCAAGTTGGTTATTAGCATTTCTTTTCACCGGAACAGCCTTCGCACAAGAAAACCGAACCATTAAAGGCATTGTGAGAGATGTAACAGGAGAACCGCTTATCGGTGCCAGCGTCATACAGAAAGGTACCAACAACGGCGTCATTACCGATGTGGACGGCAACTTCACACTGACCGTTCCTGCAGATGCAACACTCTCTATCGCTTACATGGGCTATGCCACCCGGGAGATAAACCTGGCAAAACGAAAAAAGCAAGGCGACCTGAAGATTACACTCAGCGAAGATACCCAGCAACTGAAAGAAGTCGTAGTAACGGCAATGGGTATCAAAAAAGATACGAAACGTGTCGGTTATGCCATCAGTACCATCAGTGCAGACGAATTGGTAAAGGCAGGAGCACCCAATTTTGCCTCTGCCATGTACGGTAAAGCACCGGGAGTCCGCATTACACAAACACAGGGCGGTTCTGCCGGAGCTGTCTCCATCAACGTACGCGGCCTGACCTCTATCACTGGAAATAACCAGCCACTCATCATTCTGGACGGGGTACCCATCCGCAACGGCGGCACGGGCAAAAGCACGGACTTCGCTGAATTTGGCAACGACGGACAAATCCGTTCCAATGGTCTGGTAGACATCAACCCAGAGGACATCGAGAGCCTCAGTATTCTGAAAGGAGCTTCCGCCACAGCTCTCTACGGCTCGGAGGCTGCAAACGGTGCGGTAGTCATCACCAGCAAACGCGCCAAAAGTGGCAAGCTGACGGTGGACTTCAATGCCCAAGTCATGGCAAACTTACCGGCTTATCTGCCAAAAGTACAGACCGTATACGGGCCGGGAACCTACAACACCGCATACAGCGATTATGAGAAACAGACGGGAGGCTTCTATCAGAGAACCCTAAACGGACAAAGCTACAAAAGCCTCCGTTCCACCACCTTGTCCTTCGGCCCGAAATACGACGGTAGCGAGGTACTTTACTGGGACGGGAAGATGCGCCCCTACCAGGCACTGACCGACAACCCGTGGAAAGAGTTGTTTCGCACCGGCTGGACCCAGACTTACAATCTCGCCATCTCACAAGGGACGGAAACCACCAGCAACCGCTTCTCCTACACATTCATGGACGAGATTCCCAATGCCTTGACCGGAAGCTTCACCAAACACAACTTCAAGCTGACCGGTTCGTATCAACTGGCGAAACCGCTGAAACTGGAATACTCCCTTAACTACATCGTACAGAATGTAGAAGACCGTCCGCAAACCTCGCTCAACCTATACAGCGGTTTCGGCAACATGTTCTCCACCTTCCTGGACATTCCCTATCTGAAACAAAGCTACGTCACCAGTCTGGGATACCGTAATACCTTTGTCGGAGGAAACGCCACGCTGACTCCTGAGGAATCATGGGCCTACGACCCCAGTTACGCCACCGGAGTGAACAACATGCTGTGGAATATGTACCATCACCATAGCGACGAGACAGAGAATCGGCTCATCGGTATAATTCGCCCCACCTGGCAGATAACCAACTGGCTGAGTCTGCGCGCCCAGGTTTCAACTGATATCACAGATGTGAAGCAAACACTGAAATATGAAAGCGAACAACCCAATTCCCTATACGACCCCAACGGTAGCTTCCAGTCCATCAACCGCCGTTACGACATTGTCTATGGAGATGTTATGTTGAACTTCAACTATAATATCAACCGCTTCGACATTGCCGCCACCGTAGGCTGGACCGGACGCTACGAAAATATGAACAATATGAGGGTCTCCACCAATGGCGGGCTTGTCACGGAAAACTGGTTCGACCTCAATGCCAGCCGCTACACGCCAAGCAGTACCCTGCAACGTATGGAACTACTGAAAACCGGCTATATGGGTACACTGAGCCTGGGATGGGACAACTATCTATTCCTTGAACTGACCGGACGCCAGGAACGCTCGTCTACCCTAAAAGACCAGAGCTTTTTCTATCCTTCCGCTAATCTGAGTTTCCTCTTCACCCAAGCCTTCCACATGCCGTCATGGTGGAACTATGGAAAACTGCGCCTCTCATACGGTATCGTAGGAAATGCTCCTGAAACCTATACCGCCAATATCGTCTACGAGCAAGGTTCAGACAACGGATTCACCTGGAACACCATTCCCTCTTCATGGGGGAATGCAGATATCCGTCCGGAAAAGAAGTACGAATACGAGATAGGTCTGGAAAGCAAGTTTTTAAACAACCGGTTGGGTATAGATATATCCTACTACAACAACCGTGTAAAGGACCAGATACTCTCCACGCCGCAACCTTCCACATCAGGCGTAAAGAATGTGTTGATGAATGTGGGCGAGGTAGCCAACCACGGCTGGGATATATCAATCAGTGCCACTCCCATACTGACCAGAGATTTCCGCTGGGACCTGACAGCCAACTATGGTGTATATAAGAACAAAGTGGTGAAACTGGCCGATGGAGTGCCCTATCTGGAAATACTCAACTCCGGAGGCAGTGGAATAAAAATACAAGCTGTGGAAGGCCAGCCAATGGGTGACATCTATGCGCAGGTTCCCCAGGTGAACGAAAACGGTGAGTACCTCGTTTCCGATAAAGGTCTTTACCTCAACCAAACCGAATTGCAGAAAGTCGGCAACATCAATCCAGCAGGCGTAGGAGGTCTATTCAACTCTTTCTCCTACAAGAATGTATTCCTCGATTTCAGTATCGACTTCCGCATCGGAGGAGATGTCATCAACGAAATGAACCAATATGCCACCGCAGTGGGTCTGACACCCGAATCCCTAAAGTACCGTGATACGGAACACGGCGGACTATCCTATTACTATCCGGGCGACAACAATTCCAGCGGAATTCCGGTACAAGTAGACCCTTCCACGGGTGCCGGCCCCAACGGAGAGATAATCTACCACGACGGCATCATTCTTCCGGGTGTAGTGGCCTCCACTGGCGAAAGAAACACACGTATCATTCCGGCAGGCTATTACTACAACACCACCTATAATTGGGGAACGGAGGCCGAACAGCTGACATACCGCCATTCGGTATTCGACAATTCTTATGTCAAACTGCGTGAATTGACCATCGGCTACCAATTTCCCGAAAAGATGATCTCCAAACTGGGACTGGGCCGGCTGAGTGTGTCGGTCTTCGGACGTAATCTCTTCTACTTCTACAAAGCACTGAAAAACTACGATGCGGAGTCGTCCGTCGGAACATCCTGGGCCAACCAGGCTACCGTGGGAAGTTCTACCACAGCTACCCGCAGTTTCGGTGTTTCACTTCGTGCAAGTTTCTGACAAAACAACCATCCAAAAAACAACAAAGAGTATGAAAAAGACAAAGATATTATCTCTTGTTTCATTGGGAGCATTCCTCTTGACAACATCAGGCTGTACGGATTATGACTTCGACAGCAAATACGAAGACCCCTCCAAAGTAACCCAAGTCACCATCAGTAATCTGATGGTAGGAGTCTTCCAAAAAGTAAAGGACTATGATGTTTACGAATACAACCGGTTCTTCGGATTCGATTCACAGTTTACGGGCAAGTATGCACAAACCTTCGGCTACTCCAACACTACGGATATGTATACCCCCGGCTATATACCCGCTATTGACGGACAGTGGGACAATGTGTATTCGGCACTGGCCCAGTTCCGTAAGCTGGAATCTCTCTACGAGGAAGAAAGCGCGGCAGAACAAGCCCAGGACGAGGCATTCTATCTTGCCGCCAAAGTACAGTTGTACGATTTCTTTGCCGCCACAGTGGACGTTTTCGGGGATATGCCTTTCTCGGAAGCTTGCACGCTGCCGCTTACCAACGATGTAGGTAAATCGTATGCTCACTATGACAAGGCCGAGAATATATATAAAACCATTCTTGACGAGCTCAAAGAAATTGCTCCGCGGTTCCGCTCCATCCCCACACCGAGGAACTTCAATACACAAGACTTTATCAACAACGGGGACATGGACAAATGGGAACGTTATGCAAACTCCTTGCGCCTACGCCTTGCCCTGCGCGTAGCCGCGCAGGGAGACTTGCAGGCGGAAGGCCGTACCGCCATCAAGGAAATCCTGGAAAATCCGTCGGCCTATCCGTTGATAGAGGAACAAGAAAACAACATTCTCATTGTCAACCAGAAGTCTGGGCAACTGAACTTCACCGCAGGCCACGGACTGGGTGACTGGGTAACCAACCGACTCGCTTCGGGCGCCATCATCGACCGCATGCTGGGCCATGGCAACTATGATATGACCAGCAATGACCCACTGAGCGGCGTTTATGTGAAAGGAGAAGACGACCCGCGCATCCTGCTCAACTTCAATCCCGTGAAGATTACCAACCAAAACACCGGTCAATTGGACGAGCACCGTTATCTGGGCACAGACCTCACCGTGGCGGATGAGCTGACGGAATATTACAACTCGCAGGCACAAGACGAAGTCAATACCAGCAACACCGGTTTCTCACAAATCACGCAGAAAGGTTTCTTTTGGGAAAACGATAAATTCGACATGCTGATAATGGCCTCACCCGAAATCCATTTCCTGAAAGCGGAAGCCTATGAAATGGGGTATGGAGTGGCAAAGAATGAAGCGAAAGCGGAAGAAGAGTTCAAAAAGGCTGTCGGCCAGTCCATCACGCTTTACTACTATTACGACTCGGTAAGTACGGGTGAAAACGCACGCCGGTATAATGCCCCCACTGCCGAAGAAACAGCCTCTTTCGCTGCTGCCAAATGGAACAGCACGGAATATGCAGACAAGCTGGATGCTATCATTACCCAAAAGTGGCTGCATTTCGGTTTCCTGGCCAGTCGCGAGGCATGGAGTGACATCCGACGTACCGGCTATCCGTCCGGCCTGGTCTTCCCCGAAGTAGCCGGTACCATCACAAATGTGCCGAACCGCTGGAGATACCCGAATACGGAAGTCAACTACAATCCCTACTATAAAGAGGTGTCGGCCGAAGACACTTACTACCACAAACTGTTCTGGGCAAAATAAGGACTTTGTTTGCAAACCCATTTTGCCCGAAGAGTATATCATACTCACCACAGAATAACACAGATTAACACAGATTGCCTTAGGAGTTCTGATAATAAAGAGTTTTTAGCAGTGTTAATCCGTGCTATCCTGTGGTGAGTATGTATTTGCCCCCTCTGTTTCTTTTATTCCGAACAGTATCCCTCCTTTTTTAGAAATCTTAAGGATTTCCCGGTAGGGAGATTGCGGGAAACCACTGTCTTTAATAAACGACGGACAAACATCGCTTCCGCAAAAACTGAACTATAACATAACGGACTAAATGAAAAAATATCCAAATGACTTGATTGGCGACATCATGAAAGCCTTCGGCAAATATGCCGACCGACCAGCATTCGTCATCGAAGACACGGCCTGCACTTATGGAGAGCTGGCAACTTGCGTACAGAAAATATCCTCCCTATTCAAGGACAGAGAAGACAAAATTATCGGCATCGTCGCAGAAAACAGACTGGAAACATACGCATCCATACTATCTGCACTGATTTGCGGAAAGACATACGTCATCCTCCATCCTTCCTACCCCAAACATAGGAACGACAGAATTGCCGACTCGGCAGGCATTCGCCTCGTGCTGCATACCGAGAATATCCATATCTTGAACCTCGACACCCGGAATCTGGAACTGATATGTACCTCCGAAATAGAGCAGGCAGAGAACTCCGCCACGTTCCATGCCGCAGAAGACATCCTCCATACGGCAGAAGAGGAAAATGCCTACATCATCTTTACCTCTGGAAGCACGGGCGAACCCAAAGGAGTACCCATCTCCCGCCGTAACCTAAATGCTTTCTATACCGCCTACCACCGCCTCGACTGGCAACTGGACGAAAACGACCGGATGCTGCAGATGTTCGAACTCACTTTCGACGTTTCCATCGTATCCTTTCTATATCCGCTGACGCTGGGTGCTTGCATATACACCGTTTCTCCGGAAGGCGTGAAATACATCAACGTAATTGAAACTCTGGAAAAATACGACCTGACCTTCGCTGCCGTGGCCCCTTCACTGCTCCAGCTGCTACGTCCCTATTTTCCGGAGATACACCTCCCCGCACTTAGATATCTAGTGGTTACTGCCGAGGCTTCTGACGCGGAGCTGTTGGATGCTTTCAGAAAATGTGTCCCCAATGCCTCTTTCATAAACCTATACGGACCGACAGAGGGAACCATCTACTGCACTGCCTACCGGATACCCGTCACCTCCTGCAAGCATCACAACGGCATGACCGCTATCGGAAGGCCTTTCGAAGGCATCGATGCCCTAATTATGGATAACGACGGTCGCCCGCTGCCTACCGGAGAAACCGGCGAACTATGGATTAGCGGCAATCAAGTGATGGGTGGATACTGGAATGCTCCCGAAAAAAACGGGGAATGCCTCGTAGAGACCGCCAATGGAAAAGTATACTACAAGACGGGAGACCTCTGCCGGATGGATGCCGACGGTGACATCATCTATTGCGGACGAAAAGACTCACAGATAAAGATACAAGGATTTCGCATCGAGCTGAGCGAGATTGAACATGTGGCAAAAAACTTTTTCAACGGTGAATGCCGTGTAGTCGTCATTCCCAAATACGACAACGGCAATCAGTGCGAACTACATCTCGTCGTAGAGAAGAAACAGCTCGACAAACAGCAGATGGAGGAATATCTGTATAGCAGGCTTCCCTACTACATGATTCCCAAGCATATGCATTGCCTGGAACAGTTTCCGCTGAACACCAGTAGCAAAACAGACAGAAAGAAAATACAAGAACTAATTTAAACTTGACAATGGATACACAGACTATTTTGAATGAAATGAGCCTCATCTTTCGGGAGGTACTGAAAAGAGAGAACATTGTACTTGACAATGAGACCACCGCCCAGGATGTGGAAGGATGGGATTCACTGACCAACATGCAACTGATAAACAAGATAGAGAAGAAATTCAATGTACGCTTCACCTTCAGAGATATTGTAAAACTCAAAAACGTGGGAGACATCTGCCATGCCATTTTAACCAAAACCAACTAGGAAATGTCATTCATATCCCTGAACTTCGTCGTACTGTTTGCGTGTACTTTCATTCTATACCATACGCTTCCTTCACGATTCAGAAAAGCGACCTTACTGACAGCCAGCTGCCTCTTCATAGGCTTCTACCACCTCACTTTTCTGATAACGGCCCTCATCCTCACGCTTACCACCTTCTACCTTGGCAAATGGATAGGACAGACCAAGCGGGAAAGCAGCATGAAGGGAATTTATTTTTCAGGTGTGTGTTTTCTGGTCGTGAGCTGGTTGGCATTCCGGTATGCCGACCGGCTTACAGACTGCCACATCCTTTTTCCGCTGGGAATCTCTTTCTATACTTTCCAGGCCATTTCGTACCTGACAGAAATCTATTGGCAAGAAGAAGAACCGGAAAAGAGCCTGCCCGACTTCATGATATACATGCTCTTCTTCATGAAGTTCCTTTCCGGTCCCATAGAAAGGGCAGGTGACATGCTCCCCCAACTGAAGTCCTGCAAAGCTACGGACTATGCATCCATGGTCTACGGAATGAGACTGATTGTCGTGGGACTGATAAAGAAACTGATACTGGCCGACTCCATCGCCCCATACATAGACGGTGTCTTCGGGTCGGTATACACAGCCTCAGGCGTGCAATTGCTGATGGCATGCCTCCTATATCCGATAGAGCTGTATGCCGACTTCTCCGGATATACCGACATCGCATTGGGAGGAGCGCGCATGCTGGGATTCAAGCTCAGCCCAAACTTCAACCGGCCGTTCATTGCACAGACCACTGCCGACTTCTGGCGCCGATGGCACATGTCGCTTTCATTCTGGGTACGCGACTATCTGTACCTCCCGTTGTCCTCGAGCCTGCGTGGATGGGGACAATGGGGCGTATTTCTAAGTCTGGCGCTGACCTTCACGGGACTGGGTATCTGGCATGGTGCCGGATGGAACTTCGCTGTCTACGGACTAATTCAAGGTGTCATCATCTTCTACGAGATGAAGACCACGACATTTCACCGCAGACTGAAAGCCCAATTGGGAAGCCGCTTATATGCCACATTATCCGTCGTAAGGACCTACCTACTTTTTGCCGTATCTCTGATATTCTTCCGGGCAAGTTCCATGGCCGAAGCGTTCCACTACATCAGCCACCTCTCCTTCGGCGTACATTACAGTTGGAAGGAAATGAACATCGGAATGCCGGACCACAACAGCATTGTGGCAGGAAGCGCACTCGTACTGATATTGGTTTACGAATATTTCATGTCCAAGCATGATTTGCTGGAAGCCCTCGGACGACAGCCGACAGCCGTAAGATGGAGTATCTATTATCTGCTCGCCATAATACTTTTCACACTGGGACAGTTCAACTCGGACAGCTTCATATATTTACAATTTTGACAATAAAGACACATGATGAAGAAAAACAGCGAACGGAACGCAGCCATACGTTTCATGAAAAAGCTCTTTATCCTTTTTATCCCTTTTATAGCCCTACTGGCAGTCTATTTCCTGGACGACCCTTTCATGGTCCTGAAGAACTATGAACGATACGACCAAACCCCGGTTGTACTAAACGAAGGGTACGTGGGGTGGCAGATGTATCTGAACAACCGGGATACCATCCCCATCGACTCCTATATCATGGGAAACTCCTGCACTATGGCTTATCAATGCCATGAATGGGAGAAATACCTCCACGGCGGAAGGGCCGTACGGCTATTCGGAAATGCCGAAAGCCTCGCCGCCGTCTGCCTGAAGCTGAAGGCACTGGACAAGGCAGGTGCAACAATCAAGAACCTGCTGCTGATTATCGACAAGGAATCATTGCACAACGACCGCTGCCTGACCGGACATTCCAACATTCTGCCGCCCGCCATATCGGGAATAAGCAACTTCAAGTTTCAGAAGGAATTCTGCCAAGCCTTCTTCTACCCGAACTTTCTCTTCCCCTATCTGGACTACAAGCTGTTCCATACCTATCGCCCTTACATGAAAGGGATTATAAACCCCTATGGCTCCACCCGAAACCCGGTAACCAATGATGTGCTGAATCCCAGAGAGAAAATGATAAAGGAAGAGGGAGATAAGTACTGGGAAAACCGGAAAGGAGAATTCACCAAAGAGAAAATGAAGAATTATAGAGACGGGAAATACCGGGAAGCCCCCCAAGTGCTCAGGGAAAAGCAAATCAGCTTGTTGCAGGAAATAAAGTGGATTTGCCGGAAGCATAATACCGATGTGAAAATCATTATCAGTCCCGACTACCTGCAGGTCAACATAAACCCTGCCGACGTAAAGACGCTAAAGCGCTTCTTCGGAAAACGGAATGTGTTTGATTTCACCGGTATCAACGAATACACGAAAGACATCCACAATTATTATGAACCGGGGCATTATAGGCCCGCACTTGGGAAAAGGCTGATGGAAAAGATATATGAACCTTATATCTTGTCACCGAACGCCAAATCTCCGGCATCTCCCAGCCCGGGAACGATATAGGAATGCTCGTTCATCTCCGGGTCGATTGCTGCACACCACAAGGTCACTTCATCTCCAGGGAACAGCTTTTCCAGATGCTCTACGCCCTGCTGGCTGGCTATGACACAAGCTATCTGCAACTTGGCCGGCATCCCCTTGGTGACGAAGGCCTTCCAGGCCAATTCCATACTTTCTCCCGTGGCAAGCATCGGGTCTACAATCAATAATGTCTTCTTGGACAAATCCGGAGTAGCGATGTATTCGATGTGTACATCCACCGTACGGCATTCCTTATCCTTATAATAACGGTAAGCGGAAACAAAAGCGTTCCCGGCATGGTCGAACATATTCAAGAATCCAGTATGCAAAGGCAATCCGGCACGGAAAACAGTGGCAATCACCACCTCGTCATCGGGTGTGCTGACCGACGCCACCCCCAAGGGAGTCTGTACCTGCTTGACAGAATACGTCAGTTCCTTACTCATTTCATACGCCATTATCTCTCCAATGCGTTCAATATTACGGCGGAAACGCATACGGTCGCCCTGGACTGCTACATCACGAATTTCCGCCACGTATTGGTTCAAGACAGAATTTGTCTCGGCAAAGTTGATAACCTTCATAACTATAAATGTGCTAATGTGCAAATATGCTAATGTGCAAATGTGGTGTACGTAATGCCGCATGGCAATTAGCACATTGGCATATCAGCACATTAGCACATTAAAATCTGCTGCAAAGTAAACGAATTTCACTCAATTTGCAACATTCAGTTAGCAGATATTGTTATGGTTTTATAAAAGATTTCCTATTAGAGAAAAATTTCTCTAATAGAGCTTTTCTTTAAAAAGAAAGTATTACTTTTGTAGGCGAAAAACAAGGGACCTGCTGAAAAGCAGGAAAAAAAGAGCTTTTCTACACCCGTTTTCCCTTGTAAATCAAAGGTAAAAAGAGATTAAGGAAAGAGATTATAAACCAAATACCAACATTTTAAATCATTAAAAGAAATGGCAAATTTAGATTTAAGCAAGTACGGTATCCAAGACGTGAAGGAAATTATCCACAACCCGTCTTACGATGTACTGTTCGCAGAAGAAACCAAACCAGGTTTGGAAGGTTTTGAAAAAGGTCAGGTAACTGAACTGGGTGCTGTAAATGTAATGACAGGTATCTATACCGGTCGTTCTCCTAAAGATAAATTCTTCGTAATGAATGAAGCCAGCAAAGATTCTGTATGGTGGACTTCTGAAGAATACAAAAACGACAACAAACCTTGCTCTGAAGAAGCTTGGGCTGACTTGAAAGCTAAAGCTGTTAAGCAGCTGAGCGGCAAGCGTCTGTTTGTTGTTGATACCTTCTGTGGTGCCAACCCCGCTACTCGTATGAAAGTACGTTTCATCATGGAAGTGGCATGGCAGGCTCACTTCGTAACTAACATGTTCATCCGCCCGACTGCTGAAGAACTGGCTAACTACGGAGAACCCGATTTCGTATCATTCAACGCTTCTAAGGCAAAAGTTGACAACTACAAGGAACTGGGTCTGAACTCTGAAACAGCTACTGTATTCAACTTGAAGACCAACGAACAGGTTATCTTGAACACTTGGTACGGCGGTGAAATGAAGAAGGGTATGTTCTCTATCATGAACTACAAGAACCCGTTGCGTGGTATCGCTTCTATGCACTGCTCTGCCAACACTAATATGGAAGGCACTGACTCTGCTATCTTCTTCGGTCTGTCCGGTACTGGTAAGACTACCTTGTCAACTGACCCGAAACGTCTGTTGATCGGTGACGACGAACACGGATGGGATGACGAAGGTGTATTTAACTACGAAGGTGGTTGCTACGCTAAGGTTATCAACTTGGATAAAGAAAGCGAACCCGATATCTACGCTGCCATCAAGCGTGACGCTCTGTTGGAGAACGTTACAGTTGCTGCTGACGGCAAGATTGACTTCGCTGACAAGAGCGTAACAGAAAACACTCGTGTTTCTTATCCTATCTACCACATCAATAACATTGTTAAACCGGTTTCTAAGGGTCCTCACGCTCACCAGGTAATTTTCTTGTCTGCTGACGCATTTGGTGTATTGCCTCCGGTATCTATCCTGAACCCTGAACAAGCTCAGTACTACTTCTTGTCTGGCTTTACTGCTAAGTTGGCTGGTACAGAACGTGGTATCACTGAACCGACTCCGACATTCTCTGCTTGCTTCGGTGCTGCTTTCTTGAGCTTGCATCCTACTAAATATGCAGAAGAATTGGTTAAGAAGATGAACAAGGTTGGTGCTAAGGCATACTTGGTTAACACTGGTTGGAACGGTAGCGGCAAACGTATCTCTATCAAAGATACTCGTGGTATCATCGACGCTATCCTCGACGGTTCTATCGACAAGGCTCCGACGAAGGTTATTCCTTTCTTCGACTTCGTGGTTCCTACTGAATTGCCTAACGTAGATCCGAAGATTCTTGATCCTCGCGATACTTACGAATGCGCTTGCCAATGGGAAGAAAAAGCAAAAGACCTGGCTGGCCGCTTCATCAAGAACTTCGCTAAGTTCACTGGCAACGAAGCTGGTAAGGCTCTGGTTGCTGCTGGTCCGAAGCTCTAATCTGACAATAAAGTTAGAAACATATGAAAAAGGTATCTCCTCCGGGAGATGCCTTTTTTCTTTTTTAATATCTCTATCTCATTGATAATCCGAAAGTTTTAGTAGTTTTGCAGAAACCATTATTCAAATAAAGCAATATGAAAAGTATCAGATTGATGTTGGCAGGCGCAAGTTTGTTGCTGTTCTGCAGTTGCGGTGCCCAAGTCCAGAAAGAGACCCAAGTTGCCAATGCAAATGAAAGCAAAGAGAATGCGGTGATTGAAACCATCATGTCACGCCGCAGTATCCGCCAGTACAAACCGCAAGCCGTGAATCGCGACACCATGCAGATTATCCTGGATTGCGGTATCAATGCACCCAACGGACAGAACAAGCAATCGTGGGAAGTGCGTGTAGTGGATAACCCGGATTTCATCAACGGCATTACGGAAATCTACAAGAAGGAAAATCCCAAAGCCGCCGAAGACCCGAAATTCAAGAACATGTTTCGCAACGCTTCTACAGTAGTATTTATTGCCAATGACCCGTCTTATGACCTTTCGCAGATTGACTGCGGACTGCTGGGTGAGAATATGATTCTATCAGCCTGGTCCATGGGAATCGGTTCTTGCTGCTTGGGCGGTCCCACGCGCTTCATGACCTCTACTCCGGCTGCTGCCGAATACCTGAAGAAACTGGATATTCCGGAAGGCTATCAGCTACTTTACTGTATCGCTTTCGGCTATCCGGATGAAACGCCCGCTGCCAAACCCCGTAATGCGGCAAAGGTAAAATTCATCGATTGACTTTCGTTTGAATGACGACAATAAACAAGGAGTGCCTCACCTTTCGGCGGGGCACTCCTTTCATATATAACAACTAAAACTCTTCTGTTTATCAGTTCTTGTTTGCGCGTTTACGCTCAAGCTCATCGAGGATAACCTTACGCATACGCATTGATTTAGGAGTAACTTCCACGTATTCGTCTTCCTTGATGTACTCCAGTGCCTCCTCAAGAGAGAACTGTACGGGAGGAATCAGACGTGCCTTATCATCCGAACCACTGGCACGCATATTGGTAAGCTTCTTGGACTTCGTTACATTAATCACCAAGTCGTTGTCATGGGAATGCTCGCCCACTACCTGGCCTGCATAAACCTCTTCCTGCGGGAAAATGAAGAATTTACCGCGGTCTTGCAACCTGTCAATGGCATAGGCAAAAGCCGTACCGGACTCCATGGCAATCATAGAACCGTTGGTACGCCGTTCAATCTCACCCTTATACGGTTGATATTCCTTAAAACGGTGCGCCATGATGGCCTCTCCGGCGGAAGCGGTCAACACGTTGGTACGCAGACCGATGATACCGCGCGACGGCATGTCGAACTCAAGATTTACACGTTCGCCGGCACTTTCCATCTTTACCATTTCACCTTTACGACGGGTCACCATATCAATCATCTTGCTGGCATATTCTTCGGGAACATTGATGGTCAGCTCTTCGATAGGTTCGCATTTCACGCCGTCAATCTCCTTGAAGATTACCTGCGGTTGCCCTACCTGCAACTCATACCCTTCACGACGCATGGTCTCAATCAGTACGGAAAGATGAAGCACGCCACGGCCGGAAACAATCCACTTGCCGTCTTCCTCGCTCTTGCGCACACGAAGAGCAAGATTCTTATCCAACTCCTTCATCAAACGGTCGTGGATGTGGCGGGAAGTAACAAACTTACCTTCCTTACCGAAGAACGGAGAGTCGTTGATGGTGAAGAGCATACTCATCGTAGGCTCGTCAATGGCAATGGGCGGCAACGCCTCCGGATTTTCGTAATCGCAGACCGTATCTCCGATTTCAAATCCTTCGATACCTACCAATGCACAGATGTCACCGGAAGACACTTCCTGCACCTTTACACGGCCCATACCTTCGAATGTATGCAGTTCCTTGATTTTTGATTTCACGATACTCCCGTCACGCTTTGCCAAAGACACGTTCATGCCTTCTTTCAATGTGCCACGGTGCACGCGGCCCACAGCAATACGCCCGGTATACGAAGAATAATCCAGCGAAGTAACCAGCATTTGCGGTGTACCTTCCAACTGTTCGGGGGCAGGAATATTCTCCAAGATACAGTCCAGAAGCGGATAAATGTTATCAGTCGGCTGCTGCCAGTCGGTACTCATCCAATTATTCTTGGCAGAACCGTAGATAACGGGGAAATCCAGCTGGTCCTCGGTTGCATTCAAGCTGAACATCAAGTCGAACACCATCTCGTACACTTCTTCGGGACGGCAATTTGGCTTATCCACCTTATTCACAACAACAATAGGTTTCAGACCAATCTGCAGAGCTTTCTGCAATACAAACCGTGTCTGCGGCATAGGACCTTCGAAAGCATCCACAAGCAGAATGCATCCATCCGCCATATTCAATACACGTTCCACTTCACCTCCGAAGTCACTGTGTCCCGGAGTATCAATAATGTTAATCTTGGTGTCTTTGTAGTTGATAGAAACGTTCTTTGAGAGAATCGTTATACCTCGTTCACGCTCCAGGTCATTGTTATCCAACATTAATTCACCTGTGCTCTGGTTGCTGCGGAAAAGGTTTCCGGCCAAAAGCATCTTGTCAACGAGCGTCGTTTTCCCATGGTCCACATGGGCAATAATTGCAATGTTTCTAATCTTTTGCATATAATACCTATTATTTTCAGGCGACAAAGTTAGTGATTTTGGATTAGATATGCAGTATAGATATGATTTTTTTGCTGAATATCATTGTGATATAAAAGTTTATCCCTATCTTTGCAGCCCCGAAAGGGAATATTTATAATAACTTTTAATTAAACATTATGTATTTAGACGCTGCTAAAAAGCAAGAAATCTTCGGCAAATACGGAAAGTCTAACACTGATACTGGCTCAGCTGAGGCTCAGATAGCTTTGTTTTCCTACCGTATTGCTCGTCTGACTGAGCACCTTAAGCTCAACAGAAAGGATTATAGTACAGAAAGAGCTTTGACTATGTTGGTAGGTAAACGCCGTGCGTTGCTGACTTATCTGAAGGACCGCGACATCACCAGATATCGTGCTATCGTCAAAGAACTCGGCTTGCGTAAGTAATCTACTTGCGGCAAAACCATCAAAAAAGGAAGTTTTCCAAAAGGAAACTTCCTTTTTTGTTTATAATCCGATTTATACCTAATTTTGTATCCATGAAAAGAAAAGTATCAGCAGCAAATCTTTCGATAGCAATCACTTTTCTATTGATACTGCTATCATTCGGCTTTGGTTATCACAGCTATTCGCAGGCAGAACAACGTGTGGTCTCTGACCTGAACCAGGCACTGCAACGCACAGTATTGCAGAACAAGGGATTATGGTTGAATGCGGACACCATCCAAACCTATGCCAAGTTGCAAGAAGTGATGGGTACTCCCGTTTCCGTAAGCGGTTCCCACAGAGCCTTTACCGAAGCATTGTCCGTCACCGGATTGAAAGATGTCTCCACACTTTCGCTGCATATACTGAAAAAGAATGCTCCCGCCACCGTATTCAATGAAATTCCTGCCGGATGTCTTGCCAGCGACACATTAGTATGGCTCTCCACCACAGCCGATGCATCTGGACTGACGCTTTCTTTCCGAGGATATGCCCGCTGCTCAGCTGCCATGCTGTTCAGTTTATCCAAGCAGACAATTCCGGCAACATTGCTATTGGCCGCCCTCCTCTGGGGAGGATTCACCTTTTTCTATTTCCGTCGGCGCACAAGGACTGATGCTGATACTTGTAACGGGCAACAGCAGGAAAACACCATCACTTTCGGCAACCTTTCGCTTTCCCTCCAGGAAGCCTGCTTCTATAACGAACAGCAGGAAAAGCTAAAACTCACCCCCATGCAGTACACACTGATGGAGATGTTCTACCTTTCTTCCTCACACCTACTTTTCAAATCCGACATCTGCCAATCGCTATGGCCGGGAAAAGACAATGCAGACGAAACGCTTTACACATTGATACGGCGTCTGAAGCCCATTGTCGAGGACAACAGCAACCTCAGAATAACAACAGATCGTGGCCGCGCCTACGGACTGGAAATAAAAACCTAAACATTATAGAATCATGAAGACTAACAAACTTATCCTATTAGGGCTAATCTGCCTGACTGTCGCAATGCCGACAACCGCCCAAAACCGTAACGAAAAGAAAGCGCGCACTGAACGTGCTGTAAAAGAAGCTATTGCTGCTAAACAATACAAAATCAACGTAGATCGGATGCAACCGATGAGAGGCGGTAGTCGTAACCTGACCACCAACTACACACTGGAAATCAGAAACGACTCCGTTTTCTCTTACCTGCCTTACTTTGGAGTGGCCTACAATGCTCCGTATGGAGGAGGCAAGAACCTGAATTTCAATGCATCCATCACCGCATACACAACTAGAGCACTCAAAAAAGGCAAAATCCAAATAGACTTCAAGACCCGTAGTGATGAAGACAATTATGAGTACCGCCTCACCATCTTTCCCGATGGTTCTACCAGTATCCATGTGCAACCCATGAACAAACAGTCCATCTCGTTCACCGGAGAGATGGATACAGAAAAGTAATCATCTTCCCCCTTTAAAAGGACAAAAGAAAGTATTGTCAGTCTATTGTCAGGCAAATGTCAGACAACTATCCGCTTTTTGTTTCTTCCATCCCGGCAGAAAGCGGATACCTTCGTGTCCCGAAATCAAACAACAACCGGAACATGAAACAGATAATATGTATTCTTGCCCTGCTCCTAATGAGCGTCACGACAACAAAAGCACAAACCAGCCCGGCAACACCCTCCATCCAAGGTAAAATTCTCACAGAGGAAAAGCAACCGATAGAGTTTGCCAACATCGCCCTCCTTTCCGAAGATTCCACCTTCATACAAGGAACGTGTAGCCGAAGCGACGGTAGTTTTGAACTTCTCCCTCCCGCTCCCGGAAACTATCTACTACAAATTTCTTCCATCGGTTACAAAACCCTTTGCCAGCCTTGCCCCACCGGGAGTACCCACAACTGGATATTGCAAACCGATGCCGTGCTACTTGCGGAAACCGTCATCACCGCCGCCCGTCCCGTTTTCCGACTAAAGGGCGGAAAGTTGGAGACAAGCGTACGGCAAACCCTGCTCGCATCCTTGAATGATGCCAACGACGTATTGAAACATATCCCCGGACTGCGCTCCTCTGATGAGGGGTATACCGTTTTTGGCAAAGGGACACCGGTCATCTATATAGACAACCGCCTTCTGCAAGACAACTCCGAGCTGCAACGCCTCTCTGCCGCCGATATTGAAAAAGTGGAACTCATCACCAACCCGGGTGCAGAGTACGATGCTACCGTTAAAGCCGTTGTACGTATACGCACCGTACGTAACAAAAGAGACAGTTTTGGCGGTAATTTCCGTGCAGGAATCACCCAACGGAGACGCAGCAGCCATTACGGACAAGTCAATCTGAATTATCAGAAGAAAGGACTGGCCCTACTGGGCATGCTGTACACCAATTATGAAAACAGAAAACGCCACCAGGAGGTTCGCTACCAGATACCGTCCGAAATACAATGGGATGTAAATAACCGGGGTCACTTATATAATAAGGGACTGCTTGCCGGAGGAAAAGCAAGCGCCAGTTACGACTTCACCCCCCAACACAGCCTCGGTGCCTCCTATGAGTTTCATCGTACCCCCGATTATCACAGCAGTGATCATTCGACATATACCGTCCGGGCGAATGAAGAGTTGGCCGATCACACCATACATTCCTCTCAAAACTTGCAGCAAACCAGCCGGCACCAGCTGAATGCCTACTATCAGGGCAGCATAAAGCAACTCTACATAAACTTCAACACCGACCTGGTATACGGCAAAAGTTATAATCACCAGGAGGCTCAAGAAGAAAGCCAGACCGAAGGCAATCGCGACATCAGCTCTTTCAACCACGCCGACAACCGCCTTTATGCCGCCAAGTTGATTCTGACCCATCCCCTTTGGAAAGGTGAACTGAAGACCGGCGCCGATTACACCTTCATCCGGCGAAATGACAATTTCCTGAACCGGCAGCACATACTTCCCGATACAGACAGTCGAATCGACGAAAGCAAGTCCGCCGTCTTTGCCGAATACTCACTGACATTAGGAAAAATCAGCCTTCTTGCAGGACTGCGCTTCGAGCATGCCGTCTCCGACTATTGGGAGCAGGAAGAGTACGTGCCCGGTCAAAGTCGTACTTACAATGACTGGTGCCCCAACCTATCGGTAGACTTTCCTCTCGGCAAAGCCCAAGCCAATCTCAGCTATACAGCCAAAAGCAACCGCCCCAGCTTCTTCCAGCTACGTAGCACACTGAGTTATAACAACCGTTTCATCTACGAAGGCGGAAACCCGCTGCTCACCCCCGAAACCAACCACGACCTGCAGTTCACGGCCCTTTACAAGTGGGTACAATTCGGACTTAACTACCAATACCGCCGCAATGCCATTGCCTTCATGACCAAAGAATACGAGGACAATCCGGATGTTGTCATCTTCACTACCGGAAATTTCAAACGGATGCAGTATCTCACCGCCTCTGCCCATCTGTCACCCACCGTCGGCATCTGGAAACCGGAGCTCGGCATCTACTTCGCCCAACCGTTCTTCAAAGTCACCAATCAAGGCAGTAGCAAGAATATGAACCGCGGCAGCATTTACCTCTTTCTGCAAAACAGTCTCCAGCTTCCGGACGAGTGGACTCTCTCCCTTGATGCCGACTACCAGAGCGAAGGCAACTTCGGCGCCATGCTGCAACGTTCCTATTGGGGCATAGACGCCGGCATCCGCAAAACATTCTTCAACAAAAGGCTGACGCTCGGACTGCAAGTCAATGACCTGTGGAATTCCCGGTATGGCTCCTTCATGCTGTTCGGTCCCCGGCTGACCTATACGAAAAAGGCAAACCCGGACTCGCGCAGCTTCTCCCTGAACCTAAGCTATCGCTTCAATGCGGCAGGCAAAGCGTACAAAGGAAAGCACGTATCGGAACAAGACTTAAAGCGGCTATAAACAGAACTTTGGGGAAGAAAGAGAAACAGAACAGAAGAATATTATACAAATAAGCCGACCACCGGATATATTTCAGCAATATTTTCCCTCAGAATGTTGCATCAAGTAAAAGTTTCTCTTATTTTTGCGGTTTAATAGCTATAAATTATAACCTTTAGACAGAAAATACTATCATTATGGATACCAGCAAAATTGTAGGAGAAAAAATAAAATCACTCCGTGAAAGCCAATCCATCAGTATGGAAGAACTGGCACAGCGTTCGGGACTTGCTATCGAACAGATTGAACGTATAGAAAACAACATCGACCTCCCGTCACTGGCTCCCCTCATCAAGATAGCTCGTGTACTGGGTGTACGTTTGGGAACTTTTCTTGACGACCAGGATGAGAACGGTCCCGTGGTCTGCCGTAAGGACGAATCGCAGAACAGCATCAGTTTCTCCAACAATGCCATCCACAGCCGCAAGCATATGGAGTATCATTCACTCTCCAAATCCAAAGCCGACCGCCACATGGAGCCGTTTATCATTGATGTGGCCGCTACGGACGACAGTGACTTTGTACTCTCCTCACACGAAGGCGAAGAATTCATCATGGTGATGGAAGGGACCATGGAAATCAGTTACGGCAAAAACACCTACCTGCTCGAAGAAGGTGACAGCATCTATTACGATTCCATCGTTCCGCACCACGTACACGCCTATGAAGGGCAGGCAGCCAAGATACTTGCAGTAGTTTATACACCAATTTAAATTAATGGAAAATTGAAAGGTGAAAATGGAAAATGATAAATACTTTCTATTTTCACCTTTCCACTTTCAACTTCCACATCATGTTATACGAACGCACCCTCGGCCAATGGTTGGAACATTGGGCCGAAACAACACCAGACAAAGAATATATCGTTTACTCCGACCGCAACCTGCGTTTCACCTGGAGCCAGTTCAACCGCCGGGTGGACGACATGGCCAAAGGACTTATCGCCATCGGCGTGGAGCGGGGAACACACGTAGGTATCTGGGCAGCCAACGTACCCGACTGGCTGACCCTATTATACGCTTGCGCCAAGATAGGTGCCGTCTACGTAACGGTAAACACCAACTACAAACAGTCCGAGCTGGAATATCTCTGCCAGAACTCCGACATGCATACCCTCTGCATCGTCAATGGCGAAAAGGACAGTGACTTTGTGCAGATGACCTATACCATGCTTCCGGAACTGAAGACCTGCCAACGCGGACACCTGAAAAGCGAACGTTTCCCCTATATGAAAAATGTCATCTACGTGGGGCAGGAGAAGCACCGGGGCATGTACAACACGGCCGAAATACTTCTCTTGGGCAACAATATAGAAGACAGCCGCCTGAATGAGCTCAAAAGTCAGGTCACTTGCCACGATGTAGTGAACATGCAATACACCTCAGGCACTACGGGATTCCCGAAAGGCGTCATGCTTACCCACTACAACATTGCCAACAACGGTTTCCTTACCGGTGAGCACATGAAGTTTACCGCCGACGACAAGCTCTGCGTCTGCGTACCATTGTTCCACTGCTTTGGCGTGGTACTTGCCACCATGAACTGCCTGACACACGGCTGTACGGAAGTAATGGTGGAACGCTTCAACCCGTTGGTAGTGCTCGCCTCCATCCACAAGGAGCGCTGCACGGCACTTTACGGTGTACCCACCATGTTCATTGCCGAACTGAACCATCCGATGTTCGACATGTTCGATATGTCCAGCCTACGTACGGGTATCATGGCAGGTTCCCTCTGCCCGGTAGAGCTGATGAAGCAGGTGGAAGAGAAAATGTACATGAAAGTGACCAGCGTTTACGGGCTGACCGAAGCTGCTCCCGGAATGACCGCCACCCGGATAGACGACCCGTTCGATGTACGTTGCAATACCGTAGGACACGACTTTGAACATACGGAAGTAAAGGTTATCGACCCCGAAACCGGAGAAGAGTGTCCCGTAGGCGTACAAGGCGAAATGTGCAACCGCGGATACAACACCATGAAGGGTTACTACAAAAACCCGGAAGCCACAGCCGAAGTCATTGATGAGAACGGCTTTCTGCACTCGGGAGACCTTGGAATAAAGGACGAGGACGGCAATTACCGCATCACAGGACGCATCAAGGACATGATTATCCGCGGTGGTGAAAATATCTATCCCCGCGAGATAGAAGAGTTCCTCTATCAACTGGAAGGCGTAAAAGACGTGCAGGTAGCCGGCATTCCCTCTAAAAAGTACGGTGAAGCCGTAGGCGCTTTCATCATCCTGCACGAAGGAGTGGATATGCACGAATCGGATGTACGAGATTTCTGCATCGGCAAAATATCACGCTACAAGATACCCAAGTATATCTTCTTCATCAAGGAATTCCCCATGACAGGAAGCGGCAAGATACAGAAATTCAAGCTGAAAGACTTGGGATTGCAACTTTGCAAGGAGCAAGGGATTGAGATTGTGTAATAATAAAGGATAAGGATCAAGGATGGGGTTATGCCTATATTAAAGTCTATGCGACCCCAATAATCCCTTATCCCTTATCCCTAATCCTTTATCCTTAACCCCTTATTTTTCTTCTTTTTCCGGATATTTCATATTCTCCTCTTTCATCTGTTCCAATACCTCATGCAGGTATTTGGCAGACTCCCATTTAGCCATCGGAAGGTCGTGGAGCAGGTAGTTGCCGCAATCTTGCGGAGCGGCACCGGGGACTTCACCTTCATATTCGGCAACAAAGCGGAAGGTGTCCTGCATCAGTGTCAGTATGTCCTGCGGCTTCAAGTCACCTTTCATCAGCAGATAATTACCGGTGAGGCAGCCCATGGGGCCCCAATAGATAATCTTGTCCTGCCACTGCGGGTCGTTGCGCAGGTAGGTGGCGGCAAGGTGTTCGATGGTGTGTAGAGCACCTTGTCCCAAGGCAGGCTCGCGATTGGGCTCTTTCATACGGATGTCGAAAGTAGTGACTGTTTCTCCGTTCACTTCATCCTGGCGGGATACGTAAATGCCGCGCAACAAGCGGATGTGGTCGATTGTAAAACTGGGAATCTTCTTCATGAGTTATAAGTTATAAGTTATAAGTTATGAGTTATAAATTGCTGGGAAGGGTGGAGAGGAAGGTCCATATCGTGAGGAATGAACGCTCTGCCATGGTTCCCCAGAAATCGGCATACTGCGAAGCATGGTCCTCTACTCCGGGTGTGTCGCTGATGATGCGGAAGCTGAGAAAAGGAACATTGTACAGATGGCAAGTCTGCGCAATGGCGGCAGACTCCATATCAACGGCAAGACCGCCGGGGAAACGTTGCTTGATGGTATCCAGCTCCATACGGTTGGTGATGAACCGGTCGCCGGTACAGACAAGTCCGCTGTGGATGCGACTTTCCATTCCGGCTTCGTTCAGCGACAAGGCATGTCTCAACAGAGAGGGACAGCCCTCGTAAGAGGCGGGGAAACCTTGTACCTGTCCGTACTCGTTACCGTCGCCGCACCAGACGTCGTGATACACCAGACGTTGGCTTGCCACTACATCCGTCACCTTCAGGCAAGCATCAATACCACCCGCCACACCGGTGCTGACGATGCAGTCCGGAGAAAAGCGCCGTATCAGTTCCGAAGCTCCTACCGCTGCACTCACCTTACCGATGCCACATTGCGTCAAGATTACATGGTTACCGCCCAATGTACCTTCCACATAGCGGAAACTACCATCGCCCGACGTATTCTTATCCTGCAAGCGCTCCACCAACCGGCGGTGTTCGCTGTCCATTGCACTGATTATCCCTATTGTCATATCTATAATAATTTAAGCTTGCATATTACCATTAAAGCACTTTAATCTTTTTTTGGAAAGGCAAAGGTACAACATTCTGCCGATAACGTGACAATAACAATCTGCATTTATGTATCTTTGCCACAAAAGCGAAGATAGGCTGCACCTCAACAAAACTTTTTCATGCAAGCATGAAAGTTCTGTATTCGGTTTGCACTATCTTTGCCCCACAATTGATTAATTGATAACTCATAACTTATAACTCATGAAGAAGCTTCTTCCCGACCTTATTGCCATCTTGGCATTCGTCCTCCTTTCCTTCGCCTACTTCTTCCCGGCGGATATAGAAAACCGTATTCTCTTTCAGCACGACACGGCTGCAGGAGCAGGGGCAGGACAAGAAGTCAAGGAGTATTACGAACAGACGGGCGAACGCAGCCGTTGGACAAACTCGCTGTTCGGCGGTATGCCCATGTATCAGATAGCCCCTTCGTATGACTCCACCAAGTCACTGCAGTGGGTACAGAAAGCCTACCAACTCTTCCTGCCCGACTATGTGTGCCTCACATTCATGCTGATGCTCGGCTTCTACATCCTGCTGCGCGTCTTCGGCATACCGGTCTGGCTGGCCGGACTGGGCGGTATCATGTGGGCATTCTCGTCCTATTTCTTCATCCTGATATCTGCCGGACACATCTGGAAGTTCATCACCCTTGCCTACGTGCCGCCCACCATAGCAGGCATTGTGCTCGCCTATCGTGGGAAACTGCTGTGGGGAGGCATCCTCACCGCCTTGTTCGTGGCCCTGCAAATCACCTCGAACCACGTGCAGATGTCCTATTACTTCTTCTTCGTCATCCTTTTCTTTGTGGGAGCCTACTTCGAGAAAGCATGGCGTACCAAGACATTGCCCCAGTTCTTCAAGGCAAGTGCCGTACTGATTGTGGCAGCCCTCGTCGGCATAGCCGCCAACGTATCCAACCTCTATCACACCTATGCCTACAGCAAAGAAACCATGCGCGGCAAAAGCGAACTGGTGCAGACCGGCGACGCTGCTAAGCAGACCAGTAGCGGGCTGGACCGCGACTACATCACCCAGTGGAGCTACGGCATCGACGAAACACTGACTCTGCTGGTGCCCAACTTCAAAGGCGGAGCATCCGCCGCTCTCAGCCAGAGTGAAACCGCCATGAGCAAGGCAAACCCGATGTACAGCAGTCTGTACGGCTCACTGACACAATATTTCGGTACCCAGCCCATGACGTCGGGTCCCGTCTACGTCGGAGCATTCGTCTTATTTCTGTTCGTACTGGGATGCTTCATCGTGAAAGGACCGTTGAAGTGGGCATTGATAGGAGCCACCTTCTTCTCCATCGTCTTGTCCTGGGGCAAGAACTTCATGCCGCTGACGGATTTCTTCATCGATTACGTCCCGTTGTACAACAAGTTCCGCGCCGTGTCCTCCATCCTTGTCATAGCAGAGTTCACGATACCTTTGCTGGCTATCTTTGCCCTGAAACGCCTGCTCGAAGAGCCGGAAATCTTAAAGCAGGAAAAGAAGCCCCTCGGCATCAGCCTGCTGCTCACTGCAGGCATCGCCCTGCTGCTTGCCGTTGCCCCGGGCAGCATCGGCTCCGGCTACGTGCCCGCCCAAGAGGCACAGATGCTGCAGAATGCCGTCAACCAGCAGATGATACCCGCCAACGAACTCTCCGGCATCCTTGCCAACTTGGGAGAGATGCGTGCCGAACTCGTCAGCAGCGACGCCCTGCGTAGCTTCATCATCATAGGCATCGGCTGCAGCCTGCTCTGGCTCTATGCAAGCGGCAAGCTGCGTAGCTCGCTGACCATTGCAGGTATCACCATACTCTGCCTGGCAGATATGTGGGGGGTCAACAAGCGCTATCTGAATGATGCCCAGTTCGTGCCCCACTCCATCCGTACGGAAACCTTCACCAAGACGAATACAGACGAGCTGATACTGCAAGATACCAGCTTGGACTATCGTGTGTTGAACTTTGCCACCAGCACCTTCGATGACAACAATACCTCCTACTGGCACAAAAGCGTCGGCGGTTATCACCCGGCCAAGCTGCGCCGCTACCAGGAAATGATAGAGCATCATATCTCTCCCGAAATGCAGGCGGCCTACAAGGCCATTGCCACCGCCGGAGGTGAGATGGACAGCGTAGATGCCAATAAGTTCCGCGTACTGAACATGCTGAACACCAAATACTTCATCTTCCCTGCAGGGCAGCAAAGACAAACCGTTCCCATCCTCAACCCGCACGCCTACGGCAATGCATGGTTTGTAAACAAGGTGCAGTATGTGAACAACGCCAACGAAGAGATTGACGCCCTGGACAGCATCATACCCACAGAGACAGCCGTAGTGGATGCCCGCTTCAAGGATGTACTGAAAGGTACCACGGAAAGTTATAAAGACAGCCTCTCCAGCATCCGCCTGACAAGTTACGCACCTAACCGCCTGACGTACGAAACAAACAATGCCCAAGACGGTATTGCCGTATTCTCCGAAATCTATTATCCGGACGGCTGGCACGTAACCATCGACGGACAGCCTGCCGAACTGGCACGCGCCGACTATATCCTGCGCACAATGTATGTTCCTGCCGGACAGCACACCATCGAAATGCGCTTTGACCCCACCAGCCTGCACGTGACGGAAGGCATCGCCTACGGAGCACTGGCACTGCTGGTGATAGGTATCATCGTGGCAGTGCTGATAGCTAAAAGGAAGTATGTAAAGGCATAAAAAAAATATCATATCATTCCCCCATAAGCACTCGACGCATGCCGTATCAGGGTATGAATAGCGGAATGCGTCGAGTGCTTATGTCCGTTCCGTTATCCCCTCATGTTTGTTCTGTCATTCCCTTATGTCTGTTCTGTCAACCCCTATATATTGATGAAAAACCACGGCTGTGAAGCATATTCTTCACAGCTGTGGCACGTCTTCTTCACGACTGTGGAAAAGGCGTACCACAGCCGTGCGCACATGATAAACCCAAAGGCTTCTCAAGACAAACCACCGTGCAAAACACAACAGAAGCCTATGTAACACACAACGGAAGCCTATGCAAGAGACAAGAAAGCCCGGTCAGATGCGCAAAAAAACCGTTTCTACCCTCCCGGGTAAAAACGGCTCAAGTCAATAATACATGAAAAAACGCTATTTAGAGAGAGTCTCTTCTATAACGGAATGGTTCTCTTCCTTCTTCACTCATCATCAGCAGTTCTCCGAACTGACATCAAAGTTAGGGAAGCATAACAAGAACAACAAATAGAATCTACGAAAAGGCATATCTCATCGACAGAACGGAAAAGAATGAACCCTACAATAGGGAAAAGAATGAAAAAAAAGCTATAAACAGTCGGCAGAACGATATATTTCAGTAACTTTGCTAACGTGAAAACAGGCTGCACCCCAGCATAAAAAAATGAACAGTATGGAAACTACCAGACAAAATAAAATAGCCCGTCTCCTGCAGAAGGAACTGAGTGATATCTTCTTGTTGCAAACCAAGTCCATGCCCGGCATACTGATTTCCGTCAGTGCCGTACGCATCAGCCCCGACATGAGCGTGGCACGCGCTTATCTCAGTATATTCCCCTCGGAGAAAAGCGAAGAAATCGTCAAGAACATCAACGGAAACATGAAGTCCATACGCTTTGAACTGGGTACCCGCGTACGCCACCAACTACGCATTATCCCCGAACTGAAGTTCTTCGTAGACGACTCACTGGACTATCTGGAACGAATTGACGAACTGCTGAAATAATGTCCCTTCCCTTCTTTATAGCCCGCCGCTACCTCTTCTCCAAGAAGAAACACAATGCCATTAATATCATCTCCGGTATTTCGGTGTGTGGAGTGGCATTGGCTACGTTGGCGTTGGTATGCACCTTGTCCGTGTTCAACGGTTTTCAGGACATGGTGGCAGGCTTTTTCACAGCTTTCGACCCGGAACTGAAAATCACCGTCCGCGAAGGTAAGGTTTTCGACCCGCACGAAGCGTGCATCCGGCAAGTACACGCCCTGTCCGAGATTGACGTGTGGACGGAAACACTGGAAGAGAATGCCATGGTGCAGTACAAGGACCGCCAGGCAATGGCCGTCATCAAGGGAGTGGAGGACAATTTCGAACAGCTTACCTCCATCGACAGCTTGCTCTATGGGACGGGAAAGTTCCTACTGAGCGACTCGGTGGTGGACTATGGTTTTCTGGGTGTGGAACTTATATCCGAGTTGGGCACCGGCATTCAGTTCGTAGACCCGTTGCAGGTCTATGCCCCCAAACGGAACGTACGGGTAAACATAGCCAACCCCACTGCGGCTTTCAACCGGGAGTATCTCTTCTCGCCCGGCGCCATCTTTGCCGTCAACCAGCAAAAATACGATTCACGCTACATACTGACGTCACTCGACTTTGCCCGCCGTCTGTTTAATTATGACACGGAAGTCTCTGCCATCGAGATGAAACTGAAACCCGGTTCCAACATCGGCTCCGTACAAAAGAAAATAGCAGGCATTCTCGGCGACCGGTTCATTGTACAGAACCGCTACGAGCAGCAGGCCGATGTTTTCCGCATCATGGAAATAGAGAAACTCATCTCTTATCTCTTCCTCACCTTCATTCTGGGTATCGCATGCTTCAATGTCATCGGTTCGCTGTCCATGCTGATACTGGACAAACGGGAGGACGTGGAGACACTGCGCAACCTGGGTGCCGATGACCGGCTCATAGCGCGCATCTTCTTGTTCGAAGGCAGGATGATTTCTGTGTTCGGCGCCCTCTCCGGCATCGTTTTAGGATTGTTGCTGTGCTTTCTGCAGCAACGTTTCGGGTTGATTTCATTGGGGGGAGGAAACGGAAGTTTTGTAGTAGACGCTTATCCGGTAAGTGTACATGCCACGGATATTATTCTGGTATTCGTAACGGTCATCACTGTAGGCTTCTTGTCCGTATGGTATCCGGTGAGATACCTCAGCAAGCGGCTGCTGAGAAAAAGATAGAAAAACAGTTACTTCTTACGGATAATCGTCAATCCGTCACGCAGGGGAAGAATGACTTTCTCCACACGCGCATCCCGCGCCACCAAATCATTGAAGGCTTTGATACTGATTGTCTGCAGGTCTGTGCGATGGGGTTGTTCTTCCAGCACATGGCCATCCCACAAGGTATTGTCGGCAATGATATATCCACCGCCGGAAAGACGGGCGAGCACCATTTCATAATACTCTATGTATTTACGCTTATCTCCGTCAATAAAGGCAAGGTCGAAAGTGAGGTCCAGTTGCGGTACCAGTTCCAAAGCATCACCGATGTAGAACCTGATTTTATCCGCGTAATCGGAATTCTCCAGCCACGGACGGGTGAAGTCCTCCTGCTCGTCGTTGATTTCAAACGTATGCAGCATCCCGCCCTCCGGCAGTCCTTCTGCTATGCAAAGTGCGGAATATCCGCTATAAGTCCCTATCTCCAGCACCTGCCGGGGACGAATCATCCGGACAAACATCTTGAGCATACGCCCCTGCAAATGTCCGGAAGCCATGCGGGGATATAGCAACTTGACATGCGTGTCGCGATAGAGCGCTTTCAGGTAATCGCCCTCATCATCAATGTGCTGCAAAATGTATTCGTCAATCGTCACTTTGTTAATGGATTATAGGTTAGGGATAAGGGATTAGGGGTTAGGGATTAGGGGTTAGTTCTGCGCACAATTATTAATTAATCATTAACCGCTAATCCCTTATCCTTAATCCCTTATCCTACAAGTATCTGTTACTGTTGGGCAACACACTATCTTCAGCATGCTTCAAGGCATCTTCTACGACATTGATTTCAAGGAAAGAGGTCTGTGTGCCTTCCTTACCGCTACTCAGGTAGCCCACCATGTCCGTAGGACATAAACGGCCTTCCTTCAACAAGCGGCGCAAGGCTGCAAAGTAATATTCCTGCCCGTTGGCAAGTTCGGGCATATAGATAGCTTCCACACCGTAGGAAAGGGCAAGGTGCCGCATAGTCTTTTCCTTGTAGCAGATGGCCAACACCGGATATTTGCCACGGAAAGCGGCAAGGTTACGGGCAGTGCGGCCGCTGTAACTGTCGGTGATGATTGCACGGATTTTCAGTTTGGTGGTAGCCTTTACCGCTTGTTTGGCCAGGAACGCAGTCACGTCGTTGCTGTTCTCGTCCAGCGGAATACGGATATCGTTGTCAGACAACTTGTCTTTCTCCGCTTGGGCGGCAATCTTGGTCATCGTCTTCACTGCTTCTACCGGATACTTTCCATAGGCGGTTTCACCGCTCAACATCAAGGCATCCGTACGATAATAGATGGCATTGGCAATGTCCGTTACCTCCGCACGGGTGGGACGCGGATTGGAAATCATGGTATGAAGCATCTGTGTGGCAACAATCACCGGCTTCTTGGCAAGAATACACTTGCGGATGAGCACACGCTGGATGCCCGGAATACGTTCCTGCGGAACTTCAATACCGAGGTCACCGCGAGCTATCATCACACCGTCGGCTACTTCCAGGATTTCATCGATATTATCAACGCCTTCCTGGTTCTCAATCTTAGCAACAATACGGATATCGCTGTTATGAGCGTCAAGAATTGCCTTGATGTCGAGTATATCCTGCTTATTGCGCACAAAGGAGTGGGCAATGAAGTCTATGTTCTTCTCAATGGCATAAAGGATATTGGTGCGGTCCTTCTCCGTCAGAGAAGGCAGATTGATGCGGACGCCGGGAACGTTGACGCTCTTGCGGCTGCCCAGAGTAGCCTCATTCTGTACTTCGCAGAGCAGATAGTCGGGGGTCTTCTCTACAACGACCAACTCTAAGTCACCGTCATCAATAAGGATATGGCCGTCCACATTCAAGTCTTTGACGAAATGGGGATAGGATACCGAGATACATTCACGGGTAGTCTCCTGCTCCGGGTTGCCTACCACCTTCACGCGGTCGCCCGCCTTGAAAGGAATGGGCTCAGCCAGAACCGTCGTACGGACCTCCGGTCCTTTCGTATCCATCAGGATAGCGATGCGGTTGGAAACCGAACGCACATTATTAATCAACTTCTCGGCACCTTCACGGCCAAGATGTGCAGTATTCATACGTACAACATTCATACCTGCATCGAACAACTGCTTTATAAAATCAACATCACAGCGCTGGTCAGAAATCGTTGCGACAATCTTCGTTTGCTTCAATAACATAATCTATATACCTATTTTATTTAATAATCTTTTAATGCCTCCATGGCCAGACGGTAGGAGTTCAGCCCGAAACCGAGAATGACACCCTTGCAAGCGCAGGAAATCATGGACACATGACGAAAAGCCTCGCGGGCATGTACATTAGAGATATGCACCTCAATCACTGGAGAAGTGACCGAACGGATAGCATCTTGCAGAGCGATGGACGTGTGAGTGTAAGCACCCGCATTCAAAATGATGCCGTCCACATCAAAACCCACCTGCTGAATCTTGTCTATCAGCTCTCCCTCAATGTTGGACTGGAAATAGTCAATCTGTACATCCGCATATTTCTTACGGAGTTCGGCAAGGTAGTCTTCAAAAGTAACGCTACCGTAAATGGAAGGTTCACGTTTGCCCAAGAGATTTATATTGGGGCCATTAATAATCTGTATCCTCATAACACAATTTTTTATACCTTTGCGGTGCAAAGATAGTGCAAACCGAAAGCAGATGCAAATTTATTTGCAATTTGCTGAAATGCAGTCTATTTTCGCGAAGCAAAGGTAGAAAAAAGAAATGAAATCAGAAGAAAAATCCACGAATAAGGAGAAACAAACGCTGATAATCAGAAAGTACCACCAGTATCTGAAACTGGAAAAAGCACTCTCACCCAATACAGTGGATGCTTACCAAACAGACTTACAGAAGCTGCTGCACTTTCTGGAAGGAGAGGGTATCGCTATCCTTGACACTACCCTGGATGACTTGCAGCATTTTGCCTCCGGACTGCACGACATCGGCATCCATCCCCGCTCGCAGGCACGCATCTTGTCGGGCATCAAGTCATTTTTCCATTTCCTAGTCATAGCCGACTACCTGGAAGGAGACCCCAGCGAACTGTTGGAGGGTCCCAAAATCGGATTCAAGCTTCCAGAAGTATTGACGGTGGAAGAGATAGACCGCATCATCTCCGCCATTGACCTAGGCACAAACGAGGGGCAACGCAACCGGGCCATCCTCGAGACTCTATACAGTTGCGGCCTACGGGTATCGGAACTGTGCAACCTGAAAATCTCCGACTTGTATTTCGACGAAGGCTTCATCAAGGTAGAAGGTAAGGGCAGCAAACAACGCCTTGTACCTATATCGTCCCGTGCCATCAAAGAAATAAGGAACTGGTTCGTAGACCGTAATGGAGGCTGGAAAATCAAGAAAGACTTCGAGGACTATGTATTTCTGGCACGCTGGGGCAAAAACATCTCGCGCATCATGGTATTCCATCTTATCAAAGAACTGGCAGAGAAGGCCGACATCACCAAAAACATCAGCCCACACACCTTCCGCCACTCCTTTGCCACTCACCTGCTTGAAGGAGGCGCCAACCTACGCGCCATACAAAGTATGCTGGGGCACGAATCCATTGCTACAACAGAAATTTACACACACATCGACCGGAACAGATTGCGCAGTGAAATCATAGAACACCATCCCCGCAATATAAAGTATCGCAAAGAACGGGAAATTCATTAAATTATGATAAAATTACTGCGAGGGTTAACAAACTGTAATAGGATTTAATATCTTTGCGTTGTTATGTTCATGCCCAAACAGCACACTAACATGGAATAGACAAATTTCAATTACAAACAATTAATTTATACCTAAAATGACTAAGAAATTGTATCTGCCGTTTTTAATGGCAATGGTTGTTGCATTAATGACATCATGCAGCAAAAAAATGGGTGAATTGTCATCTGATTATTTCACCGTAACTCCTCAAGTTCTGGAGGCTGTAGGTGGTAAAGTTCCCGCTACAATCAACGGAAAATTCCCCGAAAAGTACTTCAACAAGAAGGCTGTGGTAGAAGTGACTCCAGTATTGAAATGGAACGGTGGCGAAGCTAAGGGCCAATCTGCCGTATTCCAAGGCGAAAAAGTGGAAGGTAACGACCAGACTATCTCTTACAAGATGGGCGGCAGCTACACGATGAAAACATCTTTCGACTATGTACCGGAAATGGCAAAATCCGAACTGTATCTGGAATTCAAGGCTACAATCGGTAAAAAGACTGTCACCATCCCTGCTGTAAAAGTAGCTGACGGTGTAATTTCCACTTCTGAGATGCTGGAACAAACATTGGGTAGCGCTAACCCCGCCAACGGTGACGACGCTTTCCAACGTATCATCAAAGAAAAGCATGACGCCAACATCATGTTCTTGATCCAACAAGCCAACGTACGCGCCAGCGAATTAAAGACTGCCAAAGAATTCGGCAAAGAAGTGAAGAACATAAACGAAGCTGCCAACAAGAAGATCAGCAACATCGAAATCTCCGCATACGCTTCTCCTGATGGTGGTGTAGACTTGAATACTACATTGGCTGAAAACCGTCAGGACAACACAGCTAAAATCATCAACAAAGATTTGAAGAAAGCCAAAATCGATGCAGCAGTAGACACCAAGTATACAGCTCAAGACTGGGAAGGTTTCCAGGAACTGGTATCCAAATCAAACATCCAAGACAAAGAATTGATTCTTCGCGTTCTTTCCATGTATCAGGATCCTGAACAAAGAGAACAAGAAATCAAAAACATCTCTTCTGTTTATAAGACTTTGGCCGACGAAATCCTGCCGCAACTGCGTCGTTCACGCCTGACTTTGAACTACGAAATCATCGGTAAGTCTGACGAAGAAATCGCAAGCCTCGCCGACAGCGATGCCAAGCAGTTGAACATCGAAGAATTGCTGTATGCCACTACCTTGACTAAAGATGCTACCAAACAAGAAGCCATCTTCACAAAAGCTACTCAAATCTACCCGAACGATTTCCGTGCTTACAACAACTTAGGTAAACTGGCTTATCAAGCTGGTGATCTTGACAAGGCTGAAAGCTACTTCAAGAAAGCTCTCTCTATCAAGGATGCTCCTGAAGTCAACATGAATCTTGGTCTGATTGCTTTGACCAAGGGTGACAAGACCGCAGCAGAAGGCTACCTGAGCAAGGCTTCCGGTTCTAAGGAGCTGAACGAGGCATTGGGTAATCTGTATGTTGCTCAAGGTCAGTACGACAAGGCTGTCAACTCATTCGGCGATACAAAAACCAACAGTGCAGCTTTGGCACAAATCCTGGCTAAGGACTACAACAAAGCAAAGAGCACATTGGCCGCTATCGAAAAGCCGGACGCTTACACTGACTACCTGATGGCTGTACTTGGCGCAAGAACCAACAATACATCTATGGTAACCAGCAGTCTGAAAAATGCCATTGCAAAAGAACCGGCTTTGGCAAAGAAAGCTGCTTCTGACCTAGAATTCGCCAAATACTTCACTAACACTGACTTTATGAATATCATCAAATAATAAAGGTTAGACTGAAAAGAACGTGCCCGGCATAGAAATATGTCGGGCATTTCTTTTTATTCACACCAAAAAGAAGTATTTTCGCGACGAAGTATCAGAAAAAGAACCGGAATGAAGAAAATCTATCTTGCATACCTTCTGCTTATTATATTGTCTGCCTGCGGCAGCAAAAACACGAATTCAGTCCACCTAAGCGGTGAAATCAAAGGGCTGGGGAATGATACCCTTTATATATATGGTACGGACAAGTTCTATAACCGTATGGACACACTGCTTGTCAAGGATGACAAGTTCTCTGCAACCCTCACCACCGACACACTTGCCTCTACATGGTTGCAATTCAGCGACGGTACGGAATATCCGCTTTACCTGGACAAAGGAGACAACATAAAGATAAAAGGTTCTGCCGCCGAGCTTACTTCACTGGAAATCACGGGAAATGTCCCCAATGAAGAACTAACCGCCTTTCAGAAAGAGTTGAAAGGCTTGAGTACTCCCTCGGAGAAAGCATTGGAAGAAAAAGCAGAAGCCTTCATCAACAACCATCCTTCTTCACTGGTAAGTATCTATCTGCTGGAGAAATATTTCGTGCAAAAACCGCAACCGGACTTCGCCTTAATCAAAGAAATGACAGCAAACATGACCGGAGGCTTAAAAGACCGTCCGTATGTGGACGAACTGCTTGATCTGATCCAAGAAGAAGAGAAGATATCCATCGGGAAAACTATCCCTTACGTCAACCTGCCCAATGCCAAAGGTACACAAATCAGTCGCACCAGCTTTAAAGACAAATATCTGTTGATACATTTCTGGGCATCTTGGGACCCGCAAAGCATGGAAGCCAACGCTGCCCTGCGCCGGATTTACAAGAAAGAAGAAAAGAACAAACTATTTGCCCTCTGGGGTATTTCCTTGGACATCGACAGAAAGGAATGGGAAGAAGCAATCAAAAGAAATACCCTGAGGTGGGAACAGAGTTGTGATTTCTCCGGATGGAACACAGCGCCCATCAAGCAGCTCGCCATACAAGCATTGCCTGCCAACCTGTTCCTTAGCCCTTCCGGAAAAATTGAAGGGAAGAATATGAGTGAGGAAGACATCAAGAAGAAACTGGAGGAGATAGAGCAAAAGGAAAAAGAGAAGAAAGAGAGTGAAAAAAAACTCAAAAAACAAAACCGACGGTAGCCTATCCTGCCATCCTAACCCCTAATCACTAAAAACGTGCTCATAAAAGTTTTTGGAGCGGCTGTTCAAGGTATTGACGCAACCCTCATCACCATTGAAGTCAACAGTTCCAGAGGCTGTATGTTCTATTTAGTCGGTTTACCGGACTCTGCGGTCAAAGAAAGCCATCAACGTATCATATCTGCTTTGCAAGTCAACGGTTACCGGATGCCTACCAGTAATATCGTCATCAACATGGCACCGGCAGATATCCGCAAGGAAGGTACAGCTTACGATTTACCTTTAGCCATCGGCATACTTGCCGCCAGCGAAGTTATCCAGTCCGATAAGCTGGAACGCTATCTGTTGATGGGTGAACTAAGCCTTGATGGTAGTCTGCAACCTATCAAAGGAGCACTCCCCATTGCCATTAAGGCCAGAGAGCTGGGGTTTGAGGGTATGATAGTTCCTTGCTCGAACGCACATGAGGCCGCTGTAGTGAACAACCTAAAAGTCTACGGCGTGGAGAATATCAAAGATGTCATTGAGTTCTTCAACGGAAAACAAAAATTATCCCCGACACAAGTCAATACCCGCGAAGAGTTTTACTCCCAACAAAGCTCTTTTGAACTGGACTTTGCAGAAGTGAAAGGGCAGGAAAATGTAAAGCGAGCGCTGGAAGTAGCCGCCGCAGGCAGCCACAATATTCTTCTCATTGGGGCCCCGGGTAGCGGAAAGTCTATGCTGGCAAAACGTCTTCCCTCCATACTTCCTCCTTTATCATTGGGAGAAAGCCTGGAAACGACCAAGATTCATTCTGTTGCCGGAAAACTCGGTAAAGGTGGCGGACTTATCTCAAAACGGCCATTCCGTGATCCGCACAATTCCATTTCCACAGTAGCCATGACTGGTGGAGGCAGTTTCCCCCAACCCGGTGAAATCAGTCTGGCTCATAATGGAATCCTATACCTCGACGAATTGCCTGAGTATAACCGCAGCGTTTTGGAGGTTCTCCGCCAACCGCTGGAAGATAGAAAAATTACTGTATCACGCATTCGATGCAATGTGGAATATCCTGCCAGTTTTATGCTGGTAGCCTCCATGAACCCATGCCCATGCGGATACTACAACCACCCGACCAAAGGCTGTGTTTGCAGTCCCGGGCAAGTACAGAAGTATCTAAATCGCATATCCGGACCTTTACTCGACCGCATAGACCTGCAAATCGAAGTTACCCCACTTCCTTTTGAAAAGATGGCAGACACTCGCCCGGGTGAGTCGAGCGCAACAATACGAGAGCGTGTGATACATGCCCGACAAATTCAGGAAACAAGGTATGCAGACATTCCCGGTGTATATTGCAATGCCCAGATGAACAGTAAACTGCTTGCCTGCTACGCCCGTCCGGATGACAAAGGACTTGCCATGCTCAAAACTGCCATGAACCGGCTGAACCTTTCGGCCCGCGCCTACGACCGCATATTGAAAGTATCACGCACCATCGCCGACCTGGAAGACTGCGAATCAATACAGCCGGCACACTTGGCGGAAGCTATCGGATATAGGAATCTGGATAGGGAGGACTGGGCAGGATGAAAAAGGGATTAGGGATTAGCGGTGAGCGATTAACAGTCAGCCCCTTTAATCTCTAATCCCTAATCTCTAACCCTTATTTCTCTATCCGAATGCGCGCATCCACCGCTATCACCTGCTTTTCAGTCGCCAACAATGGATTGATATCCATCTCCTTGATTTCCGTTGCAAAGCGCAGCAAGGTGGAAAGCCGTACAATAATTTCGGCAAATTTATCTTCATTCACACCCTTCTGCCCGCGCGTACCTTTGATAATCTTATAGGCACGCAACGAGTGAATCATGGAGTAAGCCTCCTCATAGGACAACGGTGCAAGACCGGAAGATATATCCTTCAGCACCTCCACAAAAATACCGCCCAGGCCGCAGAGTACCACATGTCCGAACTTCTCTTCATATTTGGCACCGATAAACAATTCCGTCCCTTTCAGCATCGGCTGCACCATAATAGCACTGGCTTCGGGAATCTGCATCATACGGTCGAATTCCAATGCCAAATGCTGTTCACTTTTGATATTGAGCACAACACCGCCTACATCCGACTTATGCACCGGCCCCACCACCTTTGCCACCACCGGGAATCCCGTGCGGCGTGCAAAGGCAAGCACTTCTTCCTTGTTGTCCGAAACAAACTCCTCCACAATAGGAATACCTGCAGAGCTGAGCAATGCCTGCACATAGTGCGGTGCGATATAACCGTCCGCAGGAATGGAATCTATAATCCGGCGGATACGGGGAACATCCACTCCAAAGAGCTCGATTTCATTATTGGCAGGCCTCGGGGCATTCATTATCCGAGAAAGTGCCGTGCCCAAAGTCACTTCATCGGCAAAGTTCACATGGCCTTTTGCCAGAAAAGCAGCAACCTCGGCTCCTGCCGTATTGATGGAAGGAAGAATCGGAAAAATCGGCTTCTTGCAATGCTGCATCTTCTCATGCAGCACGTCATACATTTCAAACATGGTCACCAGTCCCGGAGTACCGAAAATAGCCATTACAGCATCAATATTGTCCAACTTCTCCTCACAATACTCCAGACAGAGGCGCAGATGTTCCGGCGTACCCGTAGCCAGAATATCAATGGGATTCCCCACAGCCGCACCGGGGAAAAGCTTGCCCTTAAGTTCCTCCGCCACCGGTCCTTCCAGTTTCGGGACATTCAGTCCGCCCTTACTCAACGCATCGGTCAACATCACTCCCGGACCGCCGGCATGGGTAATGATGGCGAAGTTTTTCCCTTTCAGTTCCGGCAGTGTAAAGATACAACCTACGGTTGTCAGCTCCTCGCGCGAATAGCAACGCACAATACCCGCCTTACGGAACAAGGCCTCTACCGCCGAATCGCTACTGGCAATGGCCCCCGTATGCGAACTCGCCGCCCGGCTGCCGCTTTCGCTACTGCCCGCCTTGATGGCCGCAATCTTGCAGCCCTTCTTGATGAGCGAGGATGCATGAAACAGCAGACGGTCGGGATCACCGATACTCTCAATATAAAGAAGTTTTATTCTGGAATCCGCTTCCGGATTGAAGTGTTCGTCCATGTATTGCAATACATCCTCCACACCGATTTGCTTGGCATTGCCCACAGACCATACAGAGTTGAACTGCAAGCCCTTGGTCACAGCGCTCTCCAATATGAACACCGCTGTGGCACCGGAGCTGGAAATCAAGTCTACCCCTTGCGGATGCAGTTGCGGGATGGGCTGGCTGAATACACTGTGATGCCACGAGTTCATAAAACCGATACAGTTGGGGCCTATCAGAGAGGCTCCATACCGGTTCACCGTTTCCAGTATGCGATCTTCCAGCACAGCACCCTCATGGGTCTCCTCACCAAAACCGGCAGAAAGGATAATGAACGCCTTCACCTGCTTCTCCGCGGCAAGCACCTCCACCGCATCGGGACAAAGCGCGGCAGGTATGGCAAGGATGGCAAGGTCCGTATCGGGAATGTCCTTCACATCCGCAAAGGCAGCAACACCCTGCACTTCAGTCTCTTTCGGATTCACGGCACGAAGCTCACCGGTATATCCGCCGCTAAGCAGATTTTTCAGGATAGCTCCTCCGGGTTTGTGTACATTGTTAGATGCTCCCACTACCACAATACTGGCCGGGTGAAGCAATTGGCTTGTTATCATAGTTGTTTTTACATTAAGTTAGTGATTCATGCACAAATATACATTTTCCATACATAAAAGCAATCGGTAAAAGAGAAAATAAGCTTAATCCCTTTGCAAAATATAAATAAGTTTACGGAAGTATATATATTTGTGCCATCAATAACAATACGCAGAAAACTACCCCATATGGAAAGCCGTGTCAAAGAGATAGATTATCTGAAATGCATCTTCATCACCCTGATGATTATCTTCCACCTTGTATATATAGGTGACAAGTATCCGTATGCGAAACAAATCGTCTATACGTTCCACATGTCCGCTTTCCTGATTATTTCGGGCTATCTGGCCAATAACCGGAAGGATGCCCGAAGCTTTCTCCGCAAGTTTCTATGGATTTTCATTCCGTATGCCTGCATGGAGGCGGCCTATACGGTGATGTCGCATTTCCTGCCCGTACGCGAAAGTGTAGATGCCATTACTCCTGCTATATTACTCGACAAGATATTCCTCCATCCGATGGGGCCTTACTGGTATCTGCATACACTGATTCTGTGCAGCCTCATCTATTATATCACATTCCGCTATGTACGGCTGTCGGTTGTCTCCCGGCTGGTTGTGGCCGGTGTCTGCCTGTTTGCCCTTTCCCATTGGGGAGGATTGATGAACTTCTCCAATGCCCTCTATTTCCTTATCGGCATGACAGTGAGCCAAAGCGGGCTTCGTTTTACACAAGTCTTTCGCGCCACAACCTTCGCCATTGTTCCATTCGTAATACTATGCTGCTTTCCCGCCAATCTGGATAGGGGTACTCTGGCAGGAGTCGCCATCACCTGGCTTTCCATCAGCCTGTTGTTGGCAGTCTACAATTATCTGCCGGCACAAGCCAAGCGGCTTTCCTTCTTTATAGGACGCAATACGTTGGTCATACTCCTTTTCTCGCCCATTTTCACCATTCTGTCCAAAGCGTTTCTACCCGTATTTGCCTTCGACCCTACGGGGATACTGTTCCTTGTCACTGCTACCGTCTTCACTCTTAGCGGCTGCATGAGTATGGCATGGGCTATGGACAAGATGCACGTTTCCAAATTCTTCTTCGGGAAAAGGAGTATATTGTGCTGAGACGAAATCATCAGATGATAAACAGTAATTCAAGGCAAACTTTTCAGCCAAATCCCCATAGATAGACTGGAGCATTCTCTTCCAGCACCCCAGCCAATACCCGCTCCGCCTGCCCTACCTCGATCACCGTTTCATATTGCTAGCCAGTTCAGCAATGTCTGCATATACCAGACATAGCCTTCGAAACGCCGATACAGCCATATAATCGAAATTCTCCTTCAAAGTCTGCTCGGACTTATCCAGTACAAAATTCAAAGATACGGTAGGTATAGCTCATCAGTACTAACCATCGGATGGCAAGAACGGAAAAAAACAGTTTGTGCAACACCATTTCACTAAGCGTATCCAACTGTCCAAGTACTGTTTTTGCCAGCAAGCAAACAGAAGCAGGCAAATTCCGCGTGGCAAATATGTCCATATAAAAAACAAGCAACATCATCTTTCGCCTGACGCTGCTGCATATTATAGAACACGTCTTTATGAACCCCGTTTTTCCAATACGCTGGAAAGTAATCAAGGCAATGTTTCTACCATTCTCCAATGCAGAAAGCATCTTTTCCGTTTCCTCCGTTTGGTCGCAAAAGTATCGGAGAGAGGCATAGCCATAAATCAGAAAAGGATTTCTCAGTTCTAAGCCGACTTGTTTCACACCTAATGATTCCACGTTTTGCGTTACACACTTTACATAATGCAAAATATGTTTATATGATAACTCCAGTTACCCCAACAGTAACTCCATTTACACTATAAGGTAACGACCGTTCATGGAATAAAAGCCGTTACACCTTACAGTGAACGGCTTTACATTAGAAGGTAAGCAATCGATAAATACACTGTATAAGACTATGGCAGTATTTCACCTTCCGCTGTCACCTTTACGTAGATTTCCCTTTCCCCTTGCTCCATCTCTACCAAAAAGTAACTGCCATCGGGAGTCTCAATAAAGTCGGCATCATCAATGACATAACCAGGATGGGCAGCCATAACAGCGTTCTTCACTACATCCTCCAGATGCCTCTTGCTGATGTCCCAGGTAGTATAGGCCCATGCACCCTCAGCGGTGAACATCACATCCTTGCTGATATTTCCATGCACGATTTCGACTTCTGTCATACCGCTCTTTTCTTTTTCAATATCCACAATGCGGGCATTAGGATATTTCTCTGCTATAAAATCCTTGATGGCGGTGGAAATATCAGAAGGGAGATAATCTTCGGGAGAACCGCCGTTGTGCGCATCGGCCACTTCTTTCACCAGAATGCCGTCTTCCGAATAATAGAGGTCCATTTCCTGATTACCTTTCTCCACTTCGATGATGTAGACAACAGCCATTTCCTTACGTTCCAGCTTGTCTACATCTTCCACCTTCCATACATTATAATAGGTACTACTCTCGTAAGAGCTTCTCACCGGAGCGGGAAGGTCCGCATAACGGAGGTCGGTTTCGGTCATCTGCCATACACCGTCTTTGGTGAACCAAGCCTCCTTCTCGAAATTGTCCTCATGGAAATCGGCCACATAATATGCACCTTTTGTTTCCCATTCTATACGCTGAGCATTGGGATGCTCCTTGGCCAACGCATTACTCAGTTCCGCGGGCACGGAGATTCCGTCGTTGTCGTCATCATCACAGCTTTGCAAGGCAAAGGCAAACACGCCTAACGCCAATAATAAGAAGTACTTTTCCAGTTTCATAGTCATTTCATTTTTTACATTATCAATATCAAATTTGTTCGTTTCGTAGGACAAAGATGAGGCCTAAATCTGGAAAGAATCTGGAAGAATACTCATATTTTGCAGAAAACAGCTATCTTTGTGCCACTAAAAGCGTTCATAACAAAAGAGATACATAATAACACAATGGAAAAGAAATTCAAACGTACCACCGTGACCTCGGCATTGCCGTATGCCAACGGCCCGGTTCATATCGGACACCTGGCAGGCGTTTATGTTCCTGCCGACATCTACGTCCGCTACCTGAGACTGAAAAAGGAAGATGTAATCTTCATCGGCGGCTCCGACGAACACGGAGTGCCCATCACCATCCGCGCCAAGAAGGAAGGCATCACCCCGCAAGACGTGGTGGACCGCTATCATACACTTATAAAGAAGTCTTTCGAAGAGTTCGGCGTCTCCTTCGACGTGTACAGCCGTACTACTTCAAAGACGCATCACGACACGGCTTCCGACTTCTTCCGCAAGCTGTACGATAAGGGAGAATTCATCGAAAAGACCAGCATGCAGTATTACGACGAAGAAGCCAAGACCTTCCTTGCCGACCGCTACATCACCGGCGAGTGCCCCCACTGCCATGCCGAAGGCGCTTACGGTGACCAATGCGAGAAGTGCGGCACCAGCCTCAGCCCCACGGACCTGATTAATCCGAAGAGTGCCATCAGTGGCAGCCAGCCCGTAATGCGCGAGACAAAGCACTGGTATCTGCCGCTGGACAAGCACGAGGAATGGCTTCGCCAATGGATTCTGGAAGACCATAAGGAGTGGCGTCCCAATGTTTATGGCCAATGCAAGAGCTGGCTCGACATGGGCTTGCAGCCGCGTGCCGTGAGCCGCGACCTGGATTGGGGTATTCCCGTTCCCGTAGAGGGTGCCGAGGGCAAAGTGCTCTATGTATGGTTCGACGCCCCTATCGGCTACATCAGCAACACCAAAGAATTGCTGCCCGACACATGGGAGAAATGGTGGAAAGACCCCGAAACGCGTCTGGTACACTTCATCGGAAAAGACAATATCGTGTTCCACTGCATCGTGTTCCCCGCCATGCTGAAGGCAGAGGGTAGCTACATCCTGCCAGACAACGTGCCGAGCAACGAGTTCCTGAACCTGGAGGGCGACAAGATTTCCACTTCACGCAACTGGGCAGTATGGCTGCACGAGTATCTCGTTGACTTCCCCGGCAAGCAGGATGTGCTGCGCTACGTGCTGACAGCCAACGCACCGGAGACAAAAGACAACGACTTCACCTGGAAGGACTTTCAGGCACGCAATAACAACGAACTGGTTGCCGTTTATGGCAACTTCGTGAACCGCGCCCTGCAACTCACCAAGAAGTACTTCGACAGCGTAGTACCCGCCGCAGGCGAACTGAACGACTACGACCGCGAGACGCTGAAAGAATTTGCCGACGTCAAGGCAGAAGTGGAGAAGTTACTGGACGTATTCAAGTTCCGCGACGCACAAAAGGAAGCGATGAACCTTGCCCGCATCGGAAACAAATACCTTGCCGACACCGAACCGTGGAAACTTGCCAAGACAGACATGGAGCGCGTAGCCACCATTCTCCACATCTCGTTGCAGTTGGTCGCCAACCTTGCCATTGCTTTCGAACCGTTCCTGCCCTTCAGCAGCGAGAAGCTTCGCAAGATGCTGAACATGGACAGCTTTGACTGGGCAGAGCTGGGACACACCGACCTGTTGCCTGCCGGACACCAGCTGGGCACCCCCGAACTGCTGTTCGAAAAGATAGAGGACGACGTCATCCAGGCACAAGTGGACAAGCTGCTTGCCACCAAGAAGGCAAACGAAGCCGCCACCTACAAGGCAAACCCCATCAAGCCGACCATCGCCTTCGAAGACTTTGAAAAGCTGGATATCCGCGTAGGTACAGTGCTTGAATGCGAGGCAGTGCCCAAGATGAAGAAGCTGCTGAAGTTCAAGATTGCCGACGGGCTGGAAAACCGCACCATCGTCAGCGGCATTGCCCAGCACTACAAACCGGAAGAACTGGTAGGCAAGCAAGTGCTGTTCATCGCCAACCTCGCTCCACGCCAATTCAAGAACGGGCTGGTAAGTGAAGGAATGATTCTCTCTGCCGAGAATTATGACGGCTCGCTGGCGGTGACTTCACTGCTGAAAGAGGTGAAACCGGGCAGCGAGGTGAAATAAAGCAGTAACAAGGTAACGAGTTAACAAGGCTACAGGGAGGAAGGAAAAGCCTCGTGGCCTTGTTAACTCGTTGGCTTATCAACCAATAAACTATGTCCGATACATCACTCAAAGAAAAAACAGCCAAAGGCCTCTTCTGGGGAGGATTCAGCAACGGCATACAGCAGTTGTTAAATCTGGGATTCGGAATAGTCCTTGCCCGTCTGCTGGATGCTTCGGATTATGGTATGGTAGGGATGCTTACCATTTTCTCCGCCATTGCCGCCGCCTTGCAGGAGGGTGGGTTCATTTCGGCACTGACCAACCGGAAGGAGACTTTGCACAAGGATTACAACGCCGTGTTCTGGTTCAGCCTGATGTGCAGCACTACTATATATATATTACTCTTCTTTGCCGCACCGCTGATTGCCGACTTCTACGATACGCCCGAGCTGATACCGCTGTCCCGTCTCTCTTTCCTCGGATTCGTCATCTCAAGCATGAGCATCGCACCGAGAGCGTATCTGTTCAAGAATCTCAGAATCAAGGACACTACCATCATCTCCATTTCGAGTCTGATAGTCTCCGGCATTGTGGGCATCACACTGGCTGCCAACGGATTCGCCTATTGGGGGATTGCATTGCAAAGCATCTCTTTCATCACCGTAATGACGATTCTTAACTTCTACTTCTCGCGTTGGAGACCCCACTTCCGGTTCGACTTCACACCCATTAAGGAGATGATAGGGTTCAGCAGTAAGATAATCATTACGAATATCTTCACCATAATCAATAACAATTTGTTTTCCGTCTTGTTGGGTAAGTTCTACTCGGAACGGGAAGTGGGTAACTTTACGCAGGCAAACAAGTGGAACGGCATGGGACATACCACGATTACGGGCATGATAAACGGCATTGCACAACCCGTCTTTACCCGTGTTGCCGATGACAAGGCACGGCAACTTGCCGTATTCAGAAAGCTGTTGCGCTTCACCGCCTTTATCTCTTTCCCCGCCATGCTGGGATTGAGTTTGGTTTCGAAGGAACTGATTGTTATCACTATCACGGAGAAGTGGCTGCCCAGTGCCGATATCTTGCAACTGTTATGTATTTGGGGAGCATTTATTCCCGTCATCAATCTGTTCTCCAACCTGCTCATCAGCCGGGGGCATTCTTCTATCTATATGTGGAGCACCATCAGCTTGAGCCTGCTGCAAATAGTAGCTGTATGTGCCATATACCCATACGGGTTGGAGTGGATGCTGCGTATTTTCGTCATTATCAATATCGGCTGGCTATTTGTATGGTTCCGTTTTGTCAAGAGGGAGATAGGATTAAGACTGCGCGATATGCTGAAAGACATCTCTCCTTATCTCTCCCTATCCATTGTACTCGTAGTATCAACTCACTATGCCACTCAGCCCATAGAAAACCTATACTTAAATATGGCAGCCAAAATCATTATGGTAGCTGGGCTTTATGCACTGGTTTTGTGGAAACTACAATCTACCATCTTCCGGGAAAGCATTGAATTCCTCTTAAAGAAAAAAAGAGCATGAGCCGCATAGCCTACATCATATCCGCCTACAAGGATGCCCCACACTTGGCACGCCTGGTTGCCGCACTGGATGACCGGGCAGACTTCTACGTGCACATCGACCTCAATGCCGATATACACCCTTTTGAAGAAGCCTTGGGAGACAAGGTCACTTTCGTGCCCCGCCACCGGATAAGCTGGGGAGGATGGGAACAAGTGGAATACCAGAAAGAATTGCTTGCTGCCGTATTGCACAGCGGTATCCCCTATACCCGCGTAGTATGCCTGAGCGGGCAGGACTACCCATTATGGAGCAACAACGCCATCCACCGCTATTTTGAGGAGCATCAAGACACTGAATTCATCGGCGGTTTCAACCTGACACACTGCACCGTGAAACAGCAGTTGCACAAGATAACCCATTACCACCCTTTCCGTGACCTGCCTTGGAAGAGTATATGGTGGAAGAACAAACTCATCGTAGCATCGCGCAAGCTGGTACAGATACTCCCCATCCGGAAAGCCCCTTTTGCACCCTTGGAAGGCAAGCAGGCAGATGTCTATTTCGGTTCCGACTATTGGGCCATCACGTTGCCCTGCGCACGATATGTATATGAAAAGTTGTGCACGGAGGAGAAGCTGGTGAAGTATTTCAGAACCAGCTTTGTACCCAGCGAACTGTGCATACAGACCATCGTATTCAACTCCCCTTTTGCCTCAAAAGGGCTTCTTTTAGAGGGAGAATACCCCGGACTTACCCGTCTCACCCCCTTGCACTACATAGACTACGGCGCATCCATCCGCGTGATGACACTCGAGGACCTGCCGGTATTGCAGCAGTCTGGAAAGATGTTCTGCCGGAAAGTGGTAAGCGGGGAGTCCGACACACTGATAGAAAAACTCAAGTCCGATTTCGCAAAAGAAGATTGAAATGGAAAGTGCTCCTTTCAACTATTATCATTATTTTTGCAGACATCAATCAAAAATGGTATCCATGGTGAAGCAATATACCCCAGAAGAACTGACCCAACTACATCAGGTGCTATACGAAATACTGGAAGAGATTGTGCGCATCTGCGACAAACACAATATTCCCTATTTTGTAATCGGCGGAACAGCAATAGGGGCACTCTATGACAAAGCGATTCTTCCTTGGGATGACGACATAGATATAGGTATGAAACGGGAAGACTACAATAAGTTTCTCCAGATAGCCTCCCAAGAACTGAGAGAACCATACTTTCTTTCATGGATACATACCGACCCTCATAGTCCTTATTACTTTGCCAAAGTCAAGAAAAACAACACCTTGTTTGTCGAAGAGATGTTTAAAGATGTACCTATGCATCAGGGAATCTTTGTCGATATATTCCCTTTTGACCGTATTCCAAACAATAAGCTATTAAGGAAGATACAATATGAAGCCGTCAACTTTCTGAAATGCTGCCTGATGGGAAAAGAGGTATGGCTATGGAAACACTTCGGAAAATGTCAAATATCCAACCCTACCAATCGTGGAGCTGTTGCCTGCCTTCTGAACCGGATAGTTGATATGACACTCTCTAAAAAGACAATCTACCGTTTGATGGTGATAATGCAAAGTTGTTTCAACTCATGGAAAACTTTGTATTACAACAATGTGATTACCACTACCGACCATGTTTTGGAGACGAGTCTCAACCATTTACAACCAATCAAATTCGGTCCACTTTATCTGAAAGCACCTGATGGATTGGAAAACTTTCTACGGTACAACTATCCCACTTTACACCGGTATACAGAAGAAGAGCAGGACAAGATAAACAATCATTATCCGGCAGTTCTTTCTTTCAACATACCAAATGACCATATAGCCACCTCCTAATCCAACAAAATTGCCATGAAACCAGCCCTTGTAGATGTATCTGTACTGATTCTTTTCTTCAACCGCCCCAAACTGCTGGCGCAAGTATTCGAACAAGTGAAGAAAGCACGCCCCGCACGACTGTTTCTCTATCAGGACGGCCCGCGCGGCGAGCGTGACATGCCGGGCATAGAAGCTTGTCGCAAAGTAGTGGCAGACATCGACTGGGAATGCGAAGTACACCACAACTACCAAGAGAAGAACTACGGCTGCGACCCATCGGAATACATGGCACAGAAGTGGGCATTCTCCTTGTCGGACAAATGTATCGTGCTTGAGGATGACGACGTGCCCGCCGTCTCTTTCTTCGGCTTCTGCAAGGAACTGCTCGACAAGTATGAGCACGACACACGCATCAGCATGATTGCCGGATTCAACAACGAGGAGATTACACCCGACATCACTTCCGACTACTTCTTCGCCACCACCTTCTCCATCTGGGGATGGGCGAGCTGGCGGCGGGTGACGGACCAATGGGATGAATTCTACACCTTCCTGGACGACAAGGAGAACATGCGGCAACTGAAGAACCTCATCCACACACGGCGCTACCGCAAAGACTTCATCTACATGTGCCAACGCCACCGCGAACACGGGAAAGCCTATTACGAAACCATCTTCCACGCTTCCATGTTGTTCAATTCGGGTCTGAGCATCGTGCCCACCCGCAACATGATAAACAATCTGGGAGCCACTGCCGACTCCACCCACTTTGCCGGCTCCGTGCACACCATGCCGCGCGGTTACCGCCGCATCTTCACCATGAAACGCCACGAAGTGGAGTTTCCACTGAAGCACCCTCGTCACGTCATCGAGAACACAGCCTACAAGGATAGCGTTTACCGCATCATGGCATGGCGGCATCCCTGGATAAAGATTGCACGGTCGTTCGAGGAACTGGCGTTGAACCTACGGTACGGCAACTTCACCATCATATGGCAAACGCTGCAAAAGCGTATCCGGAAATGGATGAAACAAGACCGGCATCTGTAACAAGAAAAAACATTCAAAAAAGAAGAAACGAACAACAGTCATGAGAGTACTACTTATCAATACATCCGAACGCATCGGCGGCGCAGCCATCGCCGCCAGCCGTCTGATGGAATCACTCAAGAACCACGGCATCAAAGCCAAGCTGCTGGTACGCGACAAGCAGACCGACCAAATCTCCGTTGTGTCACTGGACCATAACTGGCGCATGGTGTGGAAGTTCGTCTGGGAGCGCATCGTCATCTGGAGCGCCAACCGCTTCAACAAGAAGAACATCTTTGCCGTAGACATTGCCAACACGGGGACAGACATCACCTCACTGCCCGAATTCCAGCAAGCAGACGTCATCCATCTGCACTGGATAAACCAAGGGATGCTCTCGCTGAAGAACATCGAGAAGATTCTCGCCTCGGGCAAGCCCGTCGTCTGGACCATGCACGACATGTGGCCCTGCACTGGCATCTGTCACCATGCCCGCGAGTGCACCCACTACCAGCAGGAATGCCACAACTGCCCCTTCATCCACGGAGGTGGAGGCAAACGTGACCTTTCCTACCGCATCTTCCACAAAAAGCAGGCATTGTATCGCAACCGTCACATCAACTTCGTCACCTGCAGCCGCTGGCTGGAAGAACGTGCCCGGACAAGCGCCCTCTTCTGCGGGCATGCCGTGACATGCATCCCCAACCCCATCAACACCAATCTCTTCAAGCCCCGAAACCGGCAGGAAGCCCGCAGCCGTTGCCTACTGCCGCAAGACAAGAAACTCATGCTGTTCGGCTCGGTGAAGATTACGGACAAACGGAAAGGCATCGACTACCTGATAGAATCGTGCCGACTGCTGGCTGACAAGCATCCCGAACTCCGGGAACAGTTGGGTGTCGTCGTCTTCGGCAACCAATCGCAACAACTGGAAAACCTGCTTCCATTCAAAGTCTACCCGCTGAACTTCGTCAGCAACGAACACCAACTGGTGAACATCTACAATGCCGTGGACATCTTCGTGACCCCCTCGCTGGAAGAGAACCTGCCGAACACCATCATGGAAGCCATGGCATGCGGCATTCCCTGCGTCGGATTCAACGTGGGCGGCATCCCTGAGATGATAGACCATCTGCACAACGGCTACGTGGCACAATACAAATCCTCGGAAGACTTTGCCAACGGCATCTACTGGACGCTGACCGAACCCGACTACCCCAGCCTCTCGGAACAAGCCTGCCGGAAAGCCATCTCCCACTATTCGGAGAACGTCGTCGCCAAGAAATACATTGACCTTTACAACAAAGTGACCGGAAGAAATGCATAACCACCCCACCCCGAAATTCAGCATCATCACCGTGACCTACAACGCCGAAGCGGTACTGGAGGACACGATTCAAAGCGTTATCTCGCAAACCTACCACCACGTGGAATACATCATTGTGGACGGTGCGTCCAAAGACGGCACGCTCTCCATCATCGACCGTTACCGCGACCGCATCACCCGCATCGTGAGCGAACCGGACAAGGGACTGTACGACGCCATGAACAAAGGCATCCGCCTTGCCACCGGCGATTACCTCTGCTTCCTCAATGCCGGCGACAGCTTCCACGAGGACGACACCTTGCAGCAGATGGTGCGTTCCATCTCCGGCAACGAACTACCCGACGTGCTGTACGGCGAAACGGAGCTGGTGGACAAGGAAGGCCACTTCATCCGCATGCGCCGCCTCGCCGCCCCGGAAGTGCTTACCTGGCGAAGCTTCAAGCAGGGCATGCTGGTCTGCCATCAGGCCTTCTTTGCCAAAGCTTCCCTTGTAGAACCCTACGACCTGCAATACCGCTTCTCCGCCGACTTCGACTGGTGCATCCAGGTGATGAAGAAGGCACGGACCTTGCACAATACCCATCTCACCCTCATCGACTATCTGGAAGAGGGAATGACCACCCAGAACCGGCAAGCATCCCTGCGCGAACGCTTCCGCATCATGGCGCGGCATTACGGACTGGCGAGTACCATAGCCCATCATGCCTGGTTCGTATTACGGGCCGTGATAAAGAAATAGCACAAGTTTCGAGGGCAAATATACTTTGTTCCCGCAAGACCTATACCTTGTGGGAATCCCCCCCTATACCCAGCTCCCTACAGTATAGGAGTGAGTACCCAAAACATCCCCATGTTTTCACCTAAAACATCCGGATGTAATGGGGCAAAACATCCCCATGTTTTTGGGTAAAACATCCGGGTGTTTTGGAGAAAGACATCCGGATGTTCTGCATATTAAGTCCTATACCGTGAGGGGTTAAGTCCTAAGACGTAGGAGATTAAGTCCTAAGGCAAAGGAGGCTGGGTAGCTGCAAGCAGCGCCTTCAACTCTTTTACCCCTTCCGAAGCTCCCTTTTGAATGACATGTATCGGACGCATGACGTGCGTGTCCACCGGCTTGGGGTCTATCAGATACACTTCGGCGGCACGGGGCACGTAGTTCAGCAGTCCCGCAGCGGGATAAACGTTCAGGCTGGTGCCGATGATGACGAAGATGTCCGCCTGCTCCACATACCGGATGGCAGTTTCAATCTCCGGCACCGACTCGCCAAACCACACGATGAACGGGCGGAGCTGCGTACCGTCGCCCGCCTTGTCGCCCAACTTTACTTCATATTCCTCCGGCGCCAGTTCCTTGACGAAATGCGGATTATAAGGGTCGCGGCTGGAACAAACCTTCGTCAGTTCCCCATGCAAGTGTATCACGTGCGTACTGCCGGCACGCTCGTGCAGATTATCTACGTTCTGGGTGACGACCGTTACATTGAGATCCCTCTCCAGGTCGGCAACGCCCAGATGCCCGGCATTCGGCACCACATCGAGCAACTGCTTGCGACGTTCGTTATAGAAATTAATGACCAGTTCCGGATTACGTGCATACCCCTCGGGAGTCGCCACCTGCTCCACCGGATATTTGTCCCACAGTCCGCCCGCATCACGGAATGTGCTGATGCCGCTCTCGGCGCTCATACCGGCACCCGACAATATGACCAAGTTCTTCATTTTCTGCTCCTTTCCTTTATTAAAGTAAGACAAATATAAGAAGAATGTTCAAGTTGTGATATAAATAAGAAAAATTAAATACTTAAAAGTCTTATCATTCAAATAAAAGACGTACTTTTGTCATTCGTAAATTTGCAATAGACTGGAAAAGAAACCAATCCGGTCGTCAACAAAAGAATCTTATGGATAAATTCAGTTATGCTATCGGCCTTGGAATAGGTCAGAATCTTTTAAGCATGGGTGCCAAAGGCATTGCAGTAGATGACTTTGCACAAGCAATCAAAGACGTTTTGGAGGGCAACCAGACGGCAATCAGCCACACAGAAGCCCGTGACATCGTCAACAAGTACTTCGCCGAACTGGAGGAGAAGATGAACGCAGCAAACATAGAAGCCGGCAAAAAGTTCCTGGAAGAGAACAAAAAACGCGAGGGAGTTGTTACGCTTCCCAGCGGACTTCAATACGAAGTTATCACAGAAGGAAACGTCGGTCACTATGCCAAAGCAACCGACCAGGTACAATGCCACTACGAAGGCACACTGATTGACGGAACGCTGTTCGACAGCTCCATCAAGCGCGGCCAGCCTGCCACGTTCGGTGTAAACCAAGTGATACCCGGTTGGGTGGAAGCCCTTCAGCTTATGCCCGAAGGTGCCAAGTGGAAACTCTACATCCCCAGTGATCTGGCATACGGAGCGCAGGGTGCCGGCGAGATGATTCCCCCCCACAGCACGCTCATATTCGAAGTTGAATTACAGAAAATTTTATCTAAATAAACAACAAGTAAAAGCAAAATGAAAAAAGTAACATTTCTCATGGCTCTTGCAGTAGCTGCCGGCATGGCATCTTGTACTGCTCAAAGTCCGAAAGCTGATTTAAAGACGGACATCGATTCATTGTCTTACGCCATCGGTATGGCACGTACAGAAGGTTTGGACCAGTATCTTGCACAACAAGGCATTGACTCAACCCAGATGTCAGAATTCCTAAAAGGTTTCAACGAGGGTGCAGCCAAAATCGATAAGAAAGACGTGGCCTACATGACCGGCCTGCAAGTAGGCCAGATGGTCAGCAAGCAATGGGTAGAAGGTTTCAACCAGCAAATCTTCGGTAATGACTCTACACAAAGCATCAGCCGCGAAAATATGCTGGCAGGTTTCGTCGCAGGTGTCATTGGTAAGGGTGGTGCCATGGATATGATGAAAGCTCAAGAGTACATGCGCACTCAGATGGATGCCATCAAAGAAAAAGCGACTGCAGAGAAGTATGCTGACAACAAAGCTGCCGGTGAAAAGTTCCTGGCTGAGAACAAGACTAAAGAAGGTGTAGTAACTACTCCGAGCGGTCTACAATACAAAATCATCACCAAGGGTAACGGTGCCGTTCCCGCTGACAGCAGCAAGGTGAAAGTAAACTACAAAGGTACACTGATTGACGGAACAGAGTTCGACAGCTCTTACAAGCGCAAAGAACCTGCTACCTTCCGTGCCAACCAAGTAATCAAAGGCTGGACTGAGGCCCTCACTATGATGCCCGTTGGCTCCAAATGGGAACTCTATATCCCCTACGACCTGGCATACGGTTCAAGAGAAACCGGTAGCCAAATCAAGCCGTTCTCTACTTTGATATTCGAAGTGGAACTGCTGGGTATCGAGAAGTAATGTAACAATCCGAAGGGAGGGGCAAAACCCTCTTGATACTTCTTTTAGGCGCGGATTACGCGGATTTCACGGATTTAGTTTACCAAATCCGCATATTCCGCGTAATCCGCGTCTTATCGTTACCCCTCACTTTTATTCATTTTTCTGTCCATTTTCATAGATAAATTAAAATAAAGTCCTATATTTGCTTACTATTTGATAACAACAAGAACTTTACTTATTTACTATTATGGAAAAAATAGACAATCTTGACCGGCAGATTCTGGAAATCATTTCCCAAAATGCCCGTATCCCTTTCAAGGACGTAGCCGCTGAATGTGGCGTGTCACGTGCCGCCATCCATCAACGTGTACAGCGCTTGATTGACCTTGGCGTTATTGTGGGCTCAGGCTATCATGTAAATCCCAAGTCTCTTGGATATAGAACCTGCACTTACGTAGGAATCAAGCTGGAAAAGGGCTCCATGTATAAGACGGTAGTTGCCGAGCTGGGCAAGATTCCCGAAATTGTTGAATGCCACTTCACCACTGGTCCGTACACCATGCTGACCAAGGTATATGCCCGCGACAACGAGCATCTGATGGATTTGCTGAACAACAAGATGCAGGAGATTCCTGGCGTAACCGCTACCGAGACCTTGATTTCCCTGGAACAGAGCATCAAGAAGGAGATTCCTATTTGCCCCGAGAAATAACGAACAACAATGGATTTCTTGAACGAATATCATCTGTCGGGCCTTGTCATAGGTATCTGCACATTCCTCATCATCGGCTTGTTTCACCCCATAGTTGTGAAAGCCGAATATTATTGGGGCACCAAGTGCTGGTGGATTTTCCTTTTACTCGGCATCGGCGGCATCATTGCCTCCCTTTATACGGAGAACATCATGATAGCCTCCCTTTTGGGCGTCTTTGCATTTTCCTCGTTCTGGACCATCAAGGAGATATTCGAGCAGGAAGAACGAGTGAAAAAAGGCTGGTTTCCCAAGAATCCAAAACGAACTTATAAGTTCTAAGGACAAAGGTTATAAGGAATTTTATCCAAAAGTCTTGCATATTTCAATAGAAAATGCTACTTTTGCCCCCGCTATCCAAGCAAGGATGCATCGGACTTGTAGCTCAGTTGGTTAGAGCAACAGACTCATAATCTGGAGGTCCCTGGTTCAAGCCCAGGCTGGTCCACAAACTAAAAGGCTCATCTCTAACGAGATAGAGCCTTTTTTAGTTCATGGAGACCTCCGATTAAGGGTCTGTTGCTTGGTTATATTTAGTATTGTATTAGGTATTTGTTGACTAATTGTTGACTGATTTAAACATTACTAACATGCTGACTATCAAAGCCGAAATCAAGAAGAGTGAACTAAAAGTTGACGGAACGTACAATGTTAAGATTAGATTTACTTTAGACCGTAAGGTTAAAAGACTATCAACTAATCTATTTATAACTTCAAAAGACCTAACTAAATCCCTCAAATTTAAAGAGGACACTTCCATTAAAAGAGCGATAGATGGACTGGTGCTTTATTACAGAGAACAGTGTTTCAAACTACAATTAGACCAAAATCATTATTCGTTAGATGAGATAATTGAATTCTTAAACGGAGAACAAGAGAAGCAACAAACCATTGACTTTATAAAGTTCAGTCGTGAGTGGATAGCTTCTACCACCATAAAAGGAGCACCCAATTATACAACTGCCATCAATGCTTTGGTACGGTTTGTTGGCAAGGAAGAATTGGATATTAATTTGATTACCCTTGACTTCTTAGAAAGTTTTAAAGCATTCTTGAATAAAGAACGCGAGATACGGACTAAAAGATTAATGCAGCAGGGTAAACGGATACCTTCCAATCGTTCACTCTCTCTATATTTGATAAGCATTAAGAAGCTGTTCAATGAAGCCAAGAAGAAATACAATAAGAAGGAGAAGAATTTAATCCTAATCCCCAACTCACCCTTCATGGAATTTGAAATACCCAAGCAGGAAGCAACAAGAAAGAGAGCCATATCCGCAGATATTATAAAGAAGCTATGGAAGCTACCCTATAAAGATATGAAGAAAGGCTACAAATCTACCTGCCGTTATAATTTGGCAAAGGATTGTTTCATTCTATCATTCTGTCTTATGGGAATCAATTCAGCAGACCTTTACAATGCCACTGAAATGGAAGGTAATACAATCGTCTATAATCGTACCAAGACGAAAGACCGTAGATTGGATAAGGCTCAAATGAAGGTTGACATACCCAGATTAGTCCTGCCTCTTGTTGAGAAGTACAAGGACAAGACTGGTAAACGTCTCTTCAATTTCTATCAATATTATGCTGACGAGAAGGGTTTCAATAAGGCTATCAACTACGGCTTAAAAGAAATTGGTACAATATTAGAAATTGACGATTTGGAATACTACGCAGCAAGGCATAGTTGGGCTACCATTGCACTTAATAAAGTTGGCATTGATAAATATATAGTCCATGCAGCACTTAACCATATTGACGATGCAATGAAAGTAACGGACATCTATATTGAACGTGATTTCGTAAATGAGAACAAGGCTAATGCCAAAGTCGTGAAGTACGTGTTTGGAAAGCAGTAGTTACAATCTGTAGTAATTTATAATGCCGCTCTGTTGCATAATGGAGTGGCATTATTTATCTTTACGGCACTAATACAATTAACCATGCCAATAGATAATTTCACAACAGATAAATATGTAGGGCAAGAAGAGGAATTACTGGAATATGTAACTGTAATTGCCGATAAGTTTCACCCAGACATGGAAATTCAAGAAGATGGAAGCTCTGTTCTTTTACCGTCACAATCCCCTTATCAATTCATGCAACGGTACAATGCAGGTAAGCTAAATGTATTCTTCAATTATGACAACTATATGAGGAATGACAATATAGACAGTATTCAAGCCATCATAAAGGCATTGGGCATTGACTCCGATAAATTCTGGTATCTACTTCTGTTTATAAGCGATTACGTTAGTGGGAAGGCATTAAATACTTGGAAATTCAATGACACGTCCAAAGGAGAGATAACAAAGTTCATTGAAATGGTAAAGCTGAATGAAGCTGATTTTAATGATGCAATAGGTTTCTCCCATAAACTCCCAATGACATTAAGTTTACAAGTGAAAGGCAAACGACTAATCATCGATAACCCCAATACCATATCATTCATGGCGGCTTTCTGTGAGGAAGTATTGGCAGAGGTTTCAGAACATGGTTTGTTCAATCAAGCAAGGTTTGAGCCAAACGGCTACAATACATCAGACTCCGTACAGATATGGCTGTTCACCCAAATGCTACTGTACTTCTTTGAAGCCTATCCCCAGTTCGATAACCAGCGTGGCAAGAGCGGTGACACTCCCAAGAGCAAACTACTGTTCATATCCAAACTGGTCTATTTCACCAAGCTGACCAGAAATGAGGCATATAATGACAATGACGATAATATAAAGAAGATAATCAAGCAATACAAGGATACTAAGATAAACACAATAAACCCCATATACGGATAGTATAACTATCTGATAATTAAGCAATCCACTTTTATATTCTCTTAAGGGGAGTATAAAGGTGGATTATTTTATTCCCTAATGCCCTCCCCTAATATCCCCAACTTTGCAGCGTAATCGAAAGACAAACGGTGCGCACCACTCTCGATTCACAAAATAAACTAATGTCTAATTTCTAAATTTTAAGATTATGTCTAAATTTAGTTTACAAGGTCTGGGCACACCTAAAAGTGCATCCTACGACAATGAGAGTGCGTACAAAGAATTACTCTCAAGAATGGATAAAGGTGAACGGCTTACTATAGAAGTTTACACAGACAAGGATGGTTACTCCTCATTTGGTATTCAGACCGGGGTAGTATCTAAATTCAAGCTGAGACTCAACCAAGACATCTTACTCAAGATAATGCAATACTTGACCAACAATGAAACGGAGGATGTGAAAGTAGAGCCCAATGATGTAGAGCCTTATGGAGAAGGCAAGGACTTCACAATGGACTTGTTCAAGCTTATGGTCGATAATGGGTTCAAACCACAGACCGTTCCCTTGTTTAGAGCAGTCTATGGCAAGGTCAAATCGATATTCCATTTCCCCAAAGGACGGGTAGAGTTTAATCTTGAACGTACCGACGAACTGATGGACTACTTGGCAGATAAGCATCTGTTGTAATCTGTACACTCAAGGGGAGAGTTACCAGTAAAGCTCTCTCCTTGTTTCCCCCAATCAATAACATTTTAAAGATATACCATTATGAAGATTAATACTATAAAACTGAATAAAGACAAGAACGGTAAGGTTCCCTATCTGAAAACCATCCTTAAAGAGATACCGACCGATACGGTACTTTGTAAGACGCTGACAGGTTTGGGGGCTACCTATGGCGAGATTAAAGCCAAACGCCATTCCATAATCATCGAGCCTAATGTGTCAACCATCCAGTGCAAATGTGATGACCCGAAACACGTCCATGACAATCTGATAGGGGTAATTGAGAAAGTGGGAGTGGATGATATTAAGGAGTATATCATCGCTTCCGAAGGCAAGTTTTACAAATTCTTGGTAACTCCCGAATCATTCAGCAAGGTTAAAGCGGCATTCAAGGAGCTGGATATGTATATGTACAGTGAATGCTTCATGTTGATTGACGAATCCCACAAGCTCGTGAAGGATGCGGACTATAGGGAAAGCATTGACTTGCCTTTAGACGACTTCTTCCAGTTCAAAGGCAAGGCACTGGTATCTGCCACTCCGGTTGAACTGTCCGACCCACGGTTCAAGGATTTCCAGATGTTGGTGATTGAGCCACAATTTGACTATCATGTGGATATACATATCCAATACACCAATAACACACTGGAACGTTTCAAACGGACTATCCATGAATTTGACAGCGGTTGTGTCTGTATCTTCTTCAACTCTACGGATGCCATTCACGCCCTCATGAATAAGGCTGGAATACTTGAAGAATCCACCATATTCTGTGCTCCCAAGAGTGTCCGTAAGTTAAAGTATTCATTGAATTTCAAGAACGCCCATTCCAAATTCGACCCTAAACTAATGAAGAAGTTCAACTTCTTCACAAGCAGATTTAACGCAGGCATGGATATAGAACTGGACTACAAGCCCGACCTTATAATGATGTCCGACATGTATCTGGTTGAGCATACGGTGTTGGACCCCTATTCCGATATGATACAGATAATAGGCAGGTTCAGAAACGGGCTCAACCGCATTACGCACATTACCAATTCATTCAATGATTACACTTATAGAAGTAAGGAAGATGTATTGCGTGAAGTGAATACATACGAGGTTTGCTATAAATTCACAAGAAGGGAACTTAACAATGCCACTGATAACGGTGCTCAATATGCCTTCCGCAAATTACTTGAGACTTCCCCGTTCAACAAATTTCTGGATGCCAATAAGAGAAAGTCGTATTGTAAGGTAGATAACTATGTGAATGATGTAATGGTAAGGAATATATATCTGAATGAAGACACTCTGTTTGCTGTTTATACAGACGAGGCGCTGATGAGATACTTCTTTGCATTTAGGGGCTCATATCTGTATAAAGCAGGCAATGCGGAATGGCTGCAACTGCGTAACGCCAATAAGTCTATCATTTCCAAGAGGAAAGTGATAGTGGATATTTTGGAGAAGGTCTTACCTTATGAGACCGAATCCGACTATGAATTTAGGGATGGCATCTATGAGGCTGACCCTCTGATAGTGGAAGCGGTTGATACGTTAGGAATTGCAGAAGTACGCAAGCTGCGATACATCACCAATAACTTGAAGTTGGCTATCTATAAGGCTAAATGCAAGTCTCCACAAGTAACGGAGTTAATGCATGACTATTTCAAAGTTGGCGGCAGATACCTGCTGACCTATATAAAGGCTACAATCAAGCGGATTTATGAAGAATGCGGTATCGAACCCCCTAAAAGAGTAACGGCACAGACTTTGAATGATTACTTTAACTATACCCGAACCACCATCAACGGTAAGGAGGGTTTAAAGATAATCAGCGAACTTTATTAGCGAGGTCTGGGGAAATTCGGAGGAAGCTTACTTTATAGACCCCCTCCCAGAAATACCAGCCTCTCGGAATATACTACCTCCATATGCTTGTGATGTAGTAATAAATAGCTCCAACCTTCATGGGCATGGAGTTATTTGCATTTAGGGGCATTCCTGCTATCCTAAAGTCCAATACGCTGCATTATATACCCCAACTCAAATTAGGCAGTCTCTAAATAATACCCCCTCCCTTCCAGATACGGAAACTCTTTCCATACAGTTATTAAGACTGCATAAAGTGCAATTATCAGCCAGAAAGCAGGCATGAGGTGTATATTATGCGCTTAATTGTCATGTTACCCCTAATGTCCCTCACCTCTCTTAGATGGGAAATGAACGGTTTAACGCAATCGCATTCCAGACCGCAAACGCTTTGGCTACGGTATTACTGGCTACTACAGTAATGTCTGTGTATTACAGAGCACAATTGCGGAAGTCTATGGGGCATTACGTTATAAAGCGCGCCATTCCCTTTAATTCACTTATTACTAACCAATAAATTATCGCTTATGGAAGATTTAAAGGCTATTCTGACGGTTGGTGCAATACTCATTGTACCGTTCATTGCAGCACCAAAGGCAATGTTTGCCATAGTGCTGTACATTATCATTTATATGGCATTCAGATGGAGAAATTTCTAATTATCAACTTAATAATTTACAGATTATGGAAGCATTACAGATTATGCCAGTCATGGCACAGAGAAGAAACTGCAATTTAGGCGAATTTGCAGAGGATGCAACGGTTGTAACGGACGATACAAAGGGGAAACGACCTCTGTTCATAGAGGCTAATACAGTTGAAGCGACCTTACAGCATTTGAGGGACGACTGTATAATTCCAGTATTCGCCAAAGACAACGAGGCTACACTGTCGCACGTCTCGTTCATTGAGACGGTGCAGGATGCAGCACATACTTTCTTTAACGGTGAACGGATAGGGCAGCCGGATATAAGGGTGTCACACGTTATCAAGGGTCGTATTCCAGAAGCAATACATAAGCCTGCCAATCAGTTATTGGAGAGTGACAAGACCATTTATTACGAGCGTTGCGCTTTCGTGATTGAAATACCTACCATCTACGAGACGGTGAACGGTAATAGGCTGACCCTTACTGTAGGTGGAGTTAGGGCTTATAACCATACCAATCTGTACAGTAAAAAGGGTGCAGAGCGTTTTAAGGTGTTCATAGGGTTTACATGCCAGGTATGCACCAACTTGTGCGTATCTACGGACGGTTATATTAGCTGTCTGGAGGTCACTAATACAAGTGAGCTGTATCGTGCTGTATTGGAAATGTTCAACAAGTACGACCCTGCCAAGCACATACATCTGATGCAGACACTTGGCAATACCAGTATGACAGAACATCAATTCTGCCAGTTACTTGGGAGAATGAGGCTTTACCCACTGTTACCGCAAGGCTATCAGAAAGCTATCCCCAGAATGCTGCTTACTGACACACAGATAAACAGTGTAGCCAAAGCATATATCAATGATGATAACTTTGGCAGTCTTGGCAGTGACCTATCCATGTGGAAGTTCTACAACCTGCTTACTGGCAGCAACAAGAGCAGCTACATAGACAGCTTTCTGGATAGAGCCTACAACGCTACAGAACTGGCAACGGGTATTGCATCCGCTCTGCATGGTGATGAAAGATACAGTTGGTTTCTTTCTTAGCTGTATCTGGAATTATACTCTATTACTGGTTTCTCAAAACTGGAGATTATGCTACGGAATTTATTCTATGTGTTACTGGCGACTTTGGTATTCTTCATTGCAATGGCATTGTTTCCATTTATAGCGGTGGGATATATCCTGCTATTGGGCTATGCCATTGTTAAAGGATAGCTTGGTATGGAGGGCATCTATATAATAAGGTATAGGTGCTCTTTTTATTTATAAACCTCTTAAATATTAAAAGATATGGTAATAGAAGACAGTCGCGAATACAAGGCAGCGCAAGAACTTGAAAGAGCCTTGAACGATTATAGTTGGAATCCTAAAAGGTTTGCAGAGAGTACGAGGTATTATCACCGTACACTACAGCAGGAGCTTATGAGAACCATTGTGGCAATCATTCAAATGGTTGGTGATGAAAGCTATGGTACAGACCTTAGAAATCAAGCCTCACATGAACTTTGCAAAAAGATTATTGAGAGCGGTGCATTGGATGAAGCCTATTTGCCGTTCATATAGGCTTGAACGTAACAAAGGACATCATTAACTTGGTGTCCTTTATTTATTATATTCACTTCTGTTATTAGTGAATGTTTCTTTGATTATCAATAAGTTGGATATTTCAACTTAAAAATGATATTCACTTTTATTCATTTCATTATAAGACTGAACGTTATGTCACTTAAATATTCAAGTACAACCGCAGATTATCTGCAATGGAGCGAGGCAATGAACTTGATAAGGAAGTTAGCCAAAGACGGGAATTATAAAATCTCGCTTCTTGTTGCTCTGGGCTGTTTTACTGGCTTAAGAATATCTGACATTCTGGCTTTACGCTGGAAGCAGATATTAAATGCGGAGGAATTTACCGTTATCGAAATCAAGACGGGAAAGCAAAGGACTGTGAGAATTAACATGCAGCTACAGAAGCATATCTGTGACTGCTACAAGCATATCAGTCCTATAGGCATAGACGCGCCTATATTGGTAAGCCGGAAAGGTACGGTCTATTCCATACAGAGGATAAATGTAATCCTCAAAGAGGTTAAAAGGAAGTATAGGTTGCATATAGGCAACTTCTCATGCCACAGCCTTAGAAAGACTTTCGGCAGGCAGGTCTATAACATGAACAGCGAAAGTTCGGAGCTTGCACTTGTCAAACTCATGGAGCTATTCAATCATTCCAGTGTATCAATTACCAAGAGATACTTGGGATTAAGGCAGGAAGAACTACTTAATACCTATGACTGCCTTAGTTTTTGATTACTGGCGGTTGCGCTCACCAATTATTAAGAATGGAGTGGAACAGCCTTTTAAGCCAATAATTCAAGTTGGGAGTAAATTTCTAAATTTCTACTTATATAGACCTTTTACAAATTTGCTCCTAACCTTGATTTATGGAGTAGGAATGCCTTTCTGCATTTAATAAACAATAAGTTCTTGCCAATCAAACGTAAATTCGTAACTTTGCAGCAATTCTAACAGCCTAATGCGTTGGGAAGTTGGAAGGACATATTAGTTAACGAAGAGCGTTTAAGATATTATCCTAAGTTGAAATCTGGACAATTTCATGCACAAGGATAATAGGCAAGGACGCTCACGTCAGTGTTATATATTCACCTCTGTAGGGTGAACTATATACATATCTGGCGTGGGCATTGTTTATTATTTGTGCAAGGCAGTCCAGAGCCTCAACTTGGTAATATTCAATGTTCCCACGCTTCTTTATTGTATAACGGTCAGTAAGGGAACACTGGCTACGATACAGATATTCACAAAACAGACAGTTCTATTTCTAACGTGGCAATCAATCAAATTGCGTGCAGCTTTATGCTGTGTACTCTGTGCACTTATTCAAGCCATTTCATCCATATATCCATATAAAAGAAGGCAAGAGTGTATAGAGTGGTAATAATTAATCTGATTAACTTATTTAAATCTGGTAGTAATGAATAGAAAGGACTTGGGGAAGATTTCCGTAATAGTCTCTACTTACAACCGTTGCGATGCTCTGCAAGTATGTTTACTCAGCTTGTTCAAGCAGACAGTTCTGCCCGATGAGGTCATTATAGGAGACGATGGCTCTACGGAAGAGACCGCCTCGTTGATAGCAAGGCTGCAAGAGCAGGCACCGTTTCCAATCATACATGTGTGGCATGAGGATAAAGGTTTCCGATTGGCTATGATGCGCAACAAGTGTGTAGCCCGTAGTACGGGAAACTATATCATAGAGATAGACGGTGATGTGTTCCTGCATCCAAAGCTGATAGCCGACCATCTCCGTGAAGCCGGTCGTGGCATTTACGTGAAAGGTGGAAGGGTAAACTTGGGCAAAGAGCTGACAGAGGAAATATGTAAGTCCGGTATGGTACGCCCGATTCATGTCTGGACGAAAGGAATTGAAAGCAAGCCGGAGAATGCAATCCATTGTATATGGCTGGCTCGCTTCTTGGCTCCGAGATACCGTAGAAAGCGTTCGGCTGCATTGGGCTGTAACATGTCCTTCTTCCGTGAGGATTTTATCAAGGTAAACGGTTATGATGAATTCTATGAGGGTTGGGGAAGTGAGGATATTGATTTGGGCAAGCGTCTGCTGAACAGTGGTTGCCGGAAACGGTATTTGAAGTTCGCAGGTATTGTTTACCACCTTTGGCATGAGGATAAGTTCATGTACAACAAGACCAAGAACTTGCAGTACATGAGAATGCTGGATGAACGGAAGACGGTACGCTGTACAAATGGAGTGGATAAATATTTATAATTTATAAACTATATTACTAACTTAATTTATTAATTAAAAATGAGAACATTAAGATTTATTGGAATGGCTATCGTAGCAGTAATTATGAGTGTTAACTTCGCAGCATGTAGTGATGATGACGAAGAAGAAAGTACACCTACTACAGAGAACATTGTAGGTCAATGGGTACTAACTTACGAAGAAGGGTATGAAATAGAGCCAGAATATCCTGAAGACAACAGAGAATGGAGTCATGCACCTAAAGATGAATGCGAATATTTTGGTAATCTTACATTCAGAGCTGACGGTACATATACTGAATATGATTTGGATAATTCGGAATTAGATGAAGGGAAATGGGCATTGAGTAATAAGCTGCTGACACTTAGACCTATTGATGCCACTTATGCTCTTGATTTGAATGTTCTTGAAATATCCAACAGCAAGTTAGTTCTTGAATATATGGAGAAAGAGGATGATGGAGGGGTAGAATATGCTAAAATGACTTATAAAATGTAATAGTCAAGACTTGTTCTGACATTTGTTTTACTATCGGACAAAAAAACTGTCAGATGTTTGTTGCGAAGTTACACAAGTTTCATCATCCTCACAACCGAATGAGATTTTATCCTGCTCATTCGGTTTTATCATTTCCTGATTTTGCAGTTGATACTTTCTTGCCACAGCGATTCCTTCGATAAAAGTTTGCATGGGCGTTTTCCCGAAACAGTACTTTCCAGAGTGTGTTCTTTGGGTATTGTAGGAGTTCATCCACATATCAAGGTCTGCTTGCAGCTGTTCGATAGAGGTATAGATTTTCTTTCTGAATGCAATAGCATAGAACTCATTCTGCACGGTTCTGTTAAATCGCTCACATATACCGTTTGTCTGAGGGCTTTTCGCCTTAATCTTAGAATGATCAATGTCTTCCACAGCCAAATACAATTCATACTCATGATTTTCTCTGTTTCCGCAGTATTCTGTTCCTCTATCTGTTAGCATACGCATCAGTTTCAAGTCATGCTGCTCGAAAAAAGGAATAACCCTATCGTTAAGCATATCGGCAGCAACAAGCGCATTCTTTCTGTCATACAACTTGGCAAATCCGATTTTGGAGTAAGTATCAATGACGGTCTGCTGATAAATGTGTCCCACACCTTTGATATATCCTACATAATAAGTGTCTTGGGCAAGTAGAAAACCGGGATAATAAGTTTCTATCTCTCCATGAGCCTGCTTTTCTTCTTTTGCTTTTTCCAATGCCGCCACTTGGTTCTCATCAAGGATAATGCCCTCTTGTTCCACTTTGGCTGACAATGCTTTCAGGCGTTTCTGGAAGGTCTCCATATCGTGCCGTAGCCAAATGGAACGCACTCCGCCCGGCGAAATAAGAATACCTTTCTTACGTAGCTCATTGGATACACGGACTTGCCCCAATGCAGGATTGTCTATCGCCATCTGTACGACTGCCTGCTCGATGTGTTCTTCCACACGGTTCTTTATGACAGGCTTACGGCGAGAAATCTCCTGCAAGGCGACTTCACCGCCTTGTTCATACAACTCTTTGAAACGATAAAAACTGTCACGACTGTAGCCCATAACCTTACAAGCACGTGATACGTTTCCTAACTGTTGGGAGAGTTCAAGCAATCCCAGTTTGTTCTTGATGACCTTTTCTGATGTTGTCATAACTTAATCTGTTTTCTGTTACAAATTTATTCTTTTTATACGTAACTGTCAGATTAAGTCTTGACTAATTCATATAAAAGGAAATAAGTATTGAAGTATAAAGGCAGCATGGAATTAACTCCCTTGCTGCCTTGACTGTTTCCGCTTCTTGACTAATTTAGGCTTTCGTTTACTTGCCGCATCTTTAAAGAACTGTTCCAGTCTCTCTCTGGTAATAGGCAGGTAACTGACCTCTGTAACCATAGTTTCTTTAATCTCTTGTGGTAGGTAGTAGATAGTGTAACTTTTAGGAGAGTTCTTCTTGGTAAGTCTCATAATTGTATTAATTTGATAATTGATAATTGAATTAATCTGATACGAAGTTAACCATATTACAGAGGGGAAACTAATGTTAATATCTCATTATTAAATACTGGAATGGAGAGATGGCTGTATTTCAACTATACACTACTTAGCCATTATAAAAGATAAAGAGGTTAATGGAGAGACCCATTTAACTCCATGTATGGACTAATACAACCTTTTAGAGAGGATATTTCAATTATAAGCCCCCTATTACAGAAATGTTGAACAAATCCTTAAATCAAATGGAATGAAACATCTTAAAATAAACAAGAATTTGTATATTTGTATCGTAAATTTAATGTTGACTAATTGTTGACTAACAAGCTTACAAAGAGATTATAAACTTGTTGATAAATAGCCTTTTATAAAGTCTAAATATAAAGTCTCATAATCTGGAGGTCCCTGGTTCAAGCCCAGGCTGGTCCACGAAGCATAAAACAAAGAAAATCAAGCCGTTACAAGCAACCTTGTAGCGGCTTTTTTCTTGCACACTAAAACTCCTTGCACACAATTTGCACACAACCTTTGGAAAGTGGTGATAATCAATGATAAACGTGACACACCGGTAAATGATATTCTTTTTCTTTTAGTTTCTTCTATTGGCAAGAGTGCTCTCCGATTTATGCCCATGATGAGGTTTTCGCATATAATTTGCACAAACGGATATAAGAAAAGAGATAAGCTACACACCGGTAGTCATCCCTTTTCTTCTCAAAATTATTTTTTGATTGGGGAAATGAGCTTGTATTCTGCGGCTATTTCAAATAAGCGGTCACTATTATATCGATACCGTCCAATTATCATAGCGGAATATTCCCTATCAGTTTCATCATAATCATAATTGGGATAAAAACTACTGACCTTATGAAATAAAGCCCTACCTTCCTCACCAAACATATTCTTAATGATATTGCCAATGGCAATCCAATCATCATAATAATAAGTAATATCCACTTGATTTCTGGTTATTTCATTCAATAGCCGCTCAACCTTTTGTTTCTTTGTTAAAGGAGTGGCACTTTCCAAAACAAAATTATTTGGACGAAGAAAGGTTTCTATCGCATTGGGGATAAGAAGCGTTCGGGGTTTAGGTGGTTTCGTTTTATATTTCTGTTTTGGCTTATAAATATATTCCACTGCATTTGATTTTGTTTTTGGCTTAGACGTATAAACTTCCGCATGTTTATTGACATACGGTTGCGTATCATGCGAAAGGAAGCGTAAACGGCATATATCGCCACAACTTTTATCTATAATGATACCCATTTCTTCAAAATCGTTTTTTATGGCTTCAAAGACATTCTTATGATTAGTAGGGTCCGCATAAGGAATGATACAGAACAAGCCATTTCCGCTTGCAGACAATCCACAATACATAATATAAGGTAGTTCACCCAACTTAATCTTAAGGTCTTCTATGTTTGATATTGACGGGTTATCTTTTCCGTCAATATCAATACAAATCAAGTTCGTATACTCGTAAATTTTTTCAGTTCGTCGTTCAGAACAAACACAACTGACAGTTATTGCAGGAAGAAGTTCTTTCAATTCTCGCCGTTTCATCAAATCAGATTCATTTCGAAGTTCTTTGATTAAAACAGTACGATAGTCCTCTAAGAACAACCAGTCCCATAAGTTCACTACTCCGCTTGCATAACGATTTTGCGCACTTTCAAACATTGATACTTTTATGATATTTTCCATATTTCTTACTTTTTTACAGGCCATCAGGCAATGAATTTTCTACAAATTGTTTAGCAATATTATTACTTTTCACAAAAATATAATTATTCCCACCACCACCTTTCTCAATCTCAAATTTCAAACTCTTTATGCGAGTTGAAAATTCTTTTCGTCTCACAGGTATCAACTTCTTTATACAACAATACGCATTATATTCTTCTCTAAAATCTTTTAATAAAACTCTATCATTATCTGATACAGAAGGCACGTATTTTTTTGCCTCTATGAATTGTGCCACACTATCAGATTCAAATCTCATTTCCTCAAGAAGTTCTTTTGCCTTTGGCGATTCTGTAAATTGTTGTTGCTTCAACAACCTTCCCAATCCCTCCAGCACCCAATTGAAAATACCGCTTAATTCTTTGGATATTATTTTCTTGGCGAGATGTTTATCTTGTTTTTCATCCGGAATAATCACTTCAAAGTTCAAGATTATAAATCTTCGCAAGTAGGCATGGGTAAATTCAATATTATTAGGAAATTTGTTAGTGTTAAACATAAACTTTCCATAATTCCGAATAATAAACGGATGTCCATAAGGAGAACGCGCATCAATAGGCTCATTGCTGATTAGCTTCTTGAACAAGTCAGGATTGATATTCTTTCCTCCGAGTTCTGACGAATAGTTAAGCAGATAATTACCTAATTGTGCCCTAAAATATCCATTTTCATTACATAAATTACTTATCGTATAGGAACAAGTGTTGTGTTCTCCAAGCAGTGCTTGCACTATTTCAAATATGACGGATTTACCGTTGCTTCCTTCACCTTTCAAAATCAAACACTTTTCTAATTTCAAGTTTTGAGTAAAAATATATCCCAAATATTCTGCAAGAATCATTTGTGATTCTTTTTCAGGTAAAACCTCATTCAAGAAAGCCTTAAAATCATCACAAGTCGCTTTAGAATTGTATTCAAAAGGCAATTGATATTTAAAAAAGTCCCGCTTGTCAAAGTCTCTCAACTCTTGTTTGTCCTTTGAAATGACAAATGTCCCATTCTTTAGATTAATTTTCACCTCATCTTTTTTCTCATTCAAGTCCGGTACAAGAGTGCAAAGAGCGACAAACTGATTATACAATCTCTCAAGATTCCTACTCAGTCTAATATCATAATAATTGAAGTCTGCCTTATTTGCCGCTACGGCAAGAAATTCCTTCAAAAGTGGACGGGTTATGTTTTTCCAGTAACAGCCCGTATAAATATATGGCTGAATACTGTCCGGCTCAATGCCGAGCCCCAATTTAAACTCATCCGCGTTCTTCATTAATTCTTCTATCAATATAATATATTTGACTTCATCATCCGGCTCTAACCCCTTTAATTCTCTTGTTTCATTTTCTGACAATCCCCCATTGTTTTCTTTCCTACGTAGTTCTGCAAGTTTTTCAAGTTTTTTATCATCATCAAGATGATAAATAACCGGATAGTCTATTTTTGAAGATATATCTATTATTTTCTTCAATGTTTCCTCTTGTTGTACTTGCTGCAAAATATCTCTTACATATCGTTTCAAGCCTTTTGCTGTTTTATACGGATGATTTATCATTGGAATATTATTATTGTTGCTATTACTATTCATATTATTTATCTCCTATCTTTGTTGAGCCGATTTTATAATTAATTGTATTGATTGAGTTGAAAGATTTTGGCTCGTTTTGCCTTCCTCCTCAATTTGGTTGTTTAACCATTTATCCAATTCTTCAGCAAAGAAATACAGATTACGTCCTGACCTGTGACAAGGTATATTATCTGTTGCTGATAATTTATAGAGTTTCGATGAACTTAATTTATATCCTTGTTTTTGAATATATTTTAAGGCTTGCTCCTTATTCAGCCACTTTGGTATTTCTTCCCTTTTTTCTATTCTGTTTATCAGAATGTTTTTTATCTCTGATATTTCCTGAATCAGATAATCTATCCGTTCCGGCAACGTGTCATAACTTGTTTTTTGATGTTCCATACCTTTTGTTTTTTGTTTCTGGTGCAAAAATACAAAGGTCCAAAAGCGGCATAAAAAGGCACGTTCAGGCACATTCAGGCACGTTTGTATCAGACTAATTATTAGTTTGTTACATATATTACCGAAAAGAAATTATTGATTTTGGCACGTTCAGGCATGAAATATATTTGATTAGTTGCTTACGTTTTGTATTTTTGTCATAAACATCATGTAGTAATATGGCAAAGAAAAGAATACCGATAGACAAAGAGAGGTTTGAAACTTTAAAAAACGAGTTAGTAAGAGTTTCTAATATAGATTTGAGTTCAGATAATGCATACTCTGACCTATGCGATTATATAAAGAAACAGAGCAATACAAATTTTCCTCTCCCAAAATATGAAGACGGAAGCGTTATCCAGCAATCTGAAACTATCAGCGTTGATACATTACGTCGTTATTGGGGAGATAAAGATGCAGACAAGGAAAGAAAGCCGGATGTTGGAAAATTATCTTTCATGGCTCGTGCTTTAGGATATAAGGATTGGGAAACATTCTGCCACGAATACAAACAGACCAATACGGACTTTGACATAGAGAAAGGATTCAATGGAATGGACTATTTCAAGTTTTCATCATTGCTTGAAGGTGAAATCGTCTGTATCGGCTGGTATCCTCAAAAATATTGCAGATTGAAGTTTTTAGGAGAGTACTCTTTTGAGGTCGTTGAATCTTATAGAATGAAAAGTGAGGTTGGACGCAAATTTGAAACTTCCGGTTTTCGTCTCGCCCAAATATCAGACAAGGCTATTTTTCCAGAAGTCTTAATAGAGCCATTATATGAATATCAAGAAGATTTATGGAATGCCATAGAAAACTTTGATATAAAGAATTGCCCTACAGAAATCCTTTTATAAGAAAAGATAAAAGTGAATAAAGTGAGTAAAGTGAACTATATTTTTATAATAGAGCATATTCTTATTTTATAGACCATATAACGATATAAAACTTTATACTTTTTATAAAATATAGTTCACTTTATTCACTTTATTCACTATGTAATATTTTTCTACTTTTATTTATTCTTTCATATTCGAGATATGCTCGTGCTTCTTTATACCGAGTATTAGAGGCAGGAGAAAAGCACGATACAGGAGACGAAAACAGCCTTATTTTTGGTATGGGAAAATAATAATCTTACGTCTATTTGGAAGCGAAAAGGATATGCAGAAAATCGTTTATTCTTGTGAAAAAACTATTGCGTTTCGTGAGTTTCATATTGCCTTCTCCTAAAAGTAGCCACCTTGCATTTATAGACGGAAAGGCAATCAGTATCTTTTGCACAATCCAGACGGTAGGAAGTTCTTTTCTGAATAAAATGTTCATCAGTATAGTAAAAGACAATCCCGTTCTTTGACAAAAATCAGAAACGGAAGGAGATTCTTTTTCGGCAACCTGTTTGATTCTGGCTTGTATGCCACCATTCAGAACATCCCAAAAGGACAAAGGCAAATTGATGTTCTTTATATGAACCGCTTCTTTGAATAACGGTGCAATCTCAAATGGCGAATGTTTGGATATTCCGCATCCTATCTCTGTAACTAAAAAAGTATATTCCGAATGTTGTTCTGCATATAGTAGAAAATCATCAATATGTTTTTTAAGATTCTCAATGTGTTTGGAAGGCATCGCATAGGTCTGTCCCTGTATTCCCGCAGCCTGTCCCATAATAGCACCGAATTTCATCGCTGTTGCTGCGGCATTTCCATTATGTACACCGTTTGAGTTTGAACCGAACACAAATATTTCATTTTCTTTCAGCTCCGTAATGTTGGATGGAGTAATTCTTTCGTTCATGTTTTAAAGTTTTTGGGTATAAAAAATCCTCTTACTACATAAGCAATAAGAGGATTCTATAAGTGTATTACTCTCGATTATTATCAGTTCAACGAAATAAGATTAATAATTTTATTTCCGTTGTCGGCAACATTATCGATTACCACTTCATCTGACTCTGTGATGATTCCTACAACATTTGCACCATCCATATATCTAATACCACTAAATGTTATATTGGAACTTTCTAGACTTGCAAAAAGGGTTTGTATTTCATAGTCATTTATTCTGAACTCTGACTCTTGATAATCCGCCATGCTCATTTTATAAAAGCGAGTATTATTTTGTATATACCATGCTCTATTCGTTTGGAAATGCCCCTCAACTCCTTCATGCCAATTAAAACTATTTGGAAGTTCTACTGATTGATATGTTGTTCCATCAAATTCATAGTACCGACCATAATTGGTTTGTAATAGAACAGTATTTCGGGCGTAATTATATATAATACCCCAAATATCAATATCAGGATATTCATCGCCACCCTCTATCTTACAGATTTCTGTTTCTTTCAATTCATTATTACCAACCATTTCCCATTTGATAATCTTTTTATCTTGATATGAATATAGTTCATTGTTTATAACAAAAGGAATATCAGTAATAGGATATATTCTACCACCCGGACATTTTACCTTATAGTTTTTATTATCGCCATAATTATTCCAATATATAATGAATCCATCTCCAGTAACATCAAAATTCGTGAAATTTTGTCCATCAGCTAACATTGGTTGTAGTGTAAATTTAGAAACATCAAGCTTATAAATCTGATGATTATTCGTTGCAATATAAATGTTTCCTTGATTGTCCAATACTGTTTGCAACTCTATCCCCTCACCCAAATATACATCTATTTCCTTGGGCCATCGATATATCTTTTCTGTTTGGACATCAACAATGGAGAGGTATTCTGTACTACCCCAAGCTACACTTATACCTAAACCATCAGGTTCAGGTTTATAGAACAAATCGATAATATCTTGTGCGATAGGATTTACAAGAAGAACTTTATCGCTCAATTTCAAAACTTTATGAATACCAATATTATGGTCTTGACCGTCTTCTCCCTTGATTGATAACTTTACCTCATTACCTGATAAGTCAAGTTTGTAATAAGAGTCGTCCCCTGTTGCTCTTGTTGCGGATGATTTCTGATAAATCATCTTGGCGTCACTCACATTCAAATTCGTAAGGTATTTATAACCTTCTTCATAATTGATATTGCCACTACCGGAACCACCGTCATCACTACATGCAGTAAATAAAGCTACCGCACCTAACATTAATAAAAATTTCTTCATAATTACCAGTATTTATTCCATTCTTCCCGCCCACACAGAAGAAGTTTATAAAATGCGAAAGCGTGAGGGCTGCTAACTTATTTTACGGAATAGGCTCTGGTAAAACCCTTGAACTAAAACAAGCAACAGTCTCCCCACGCCATATATGGATATGACGCGAGAGATGCTAACTTATTCCCGTTCGTTAATAGTTTACCAGACTTTATTCCGGAGAATCAGTTAAACACTTTCGTGTACCTTAAATTTCTAATATGTCTGCCATGTTGCCATGACCATGCAAAATTAGAAAAAATAAGGCACATCACAAAGTTACATCTCATAAAGAGACTGTTGCAGGTTGCAAAATTAGATATTCTTATTCATTCAGCATTTCATCAATGGCGAATTCGTGAAGTTCATGCTCCAGCTCCATTTCTTTAAGCCGTTCTTCTTTCTTCTGAAAATAATCATCGCCCAAATCTTTTTCTTCGAGTGTCTTGTCGAATTTATCAAGTATTTCATCTGAAACACATTCTTCATCGTCATTATCGATTGACTCGTCCAATACAGCAAGCATATCCTCCATTGTGTATTCCTGTTCTTGTGAAGAAGTATCTTCCGTTAATGAAAACTCTGTATCATCCTCACAATCAATATCCGGCCCTAACATATCTATAAGCTCATCGATTGTATAATCTTTGTCTTTAAAAGAATCTTTCGTATTTTCTTCTTTGACAATCGGCTCTTGAACACCGGTTTCCTGTATGCTTTCTTTTTGAGCAGACATTTTAGTCTTTGGTGCTTTCTTTGAAGATTTCTTTTTAGTCTCTACAACTTCGGCAGTCACCGGTTGTTCTTCTTCTACTTTTTTCTTTCGTGCCATAACTTTATTTATTTTTGAATTTAGTAATACTCCGAATAAATGAATCATCGGACATTACATATATCCTCTTTTTTGTCGGAATATAAAAGAAAAAGGTATTTTAACTATATTCTTAACCTGAATTAAGCTCTCGCACCGGTGATTTTGCATAAAGAAAGCCCGGTTTCCTTTATGAATAGAATTACCGGGCAGGAAAGTAAGAAGAGCCCCATATAGGCTATATAGGCTACAAAAACGAGGTCAAAAGGTTAGTGTTCTTAGCACGCTCCTCTTTCTCGAAACTCGCCAGATATGCTTCCGTAGTCCTCAAGTCGGTATGTCCTAAGGATTCACTTATATAAGAGATATTGGCTCCGCTTCGTTTCAATACGGTAGCGTATGAATGTCTTGCGGTGTATGTGGTGATATTGCCGATACCCAATTCTTCACCTATCAACTTCATACGTTTGTTGATTCGCTTGACAACATCACGTACAATCGCTTTACGCTCTATGGCTGTCTCATGCCCTTTCATATAAGGAAATATGTAATTATCGGGTAACGGTTTGTTGCCCCACTTGTCAATTATTGCCTGTAATTGGGGAGAAACAACTGCACGTATCTCTTTCCTATTCTTTGTCGTGCGCTCTGTTTTCTGTCTCACAAAACATATTTCACCGTCCACAATATCCGAGAACTTCAATTTCAGCATGTCTGTCGGATTGATACCGTTGCACAAGTAAATGAATATCCAGAGGTCTTTATATCTGTTAGTGGTTTCATTTTCACTCTTATAATCGAAAATGGCCTTCAACTGTTTCTTTGTCAATCCTTTCTTTCTTCCGATACCGGTCTTTATCTCGAACAGACCTTTTCCGAATGGGTATTGCGATTCTTTGATAACGCCGGCTCTCTTGGCTTCATTCATCAAAGTACGAATATTTCTCATGTGCATACCGATTGTAGAAATACTTCTCGTTTTCGACCAAAGTCTTTCGCATTTTTGTAACCATTCAACCGTAACAGTACTAAATGGAATATCTTTGCCGCCGACTTCCTCAACCATTACCAATGTAGTTTGATAGAACTGCATTGTCCCGATTCTTTCTTCGTTTTTCAGTTCCTCAATCTTAGCTCGTATGGCACTGTTCAGAGTATCACCGGTAGCTTTTCCCAAACGCAAATTGAGCGTATTAAAAGAGAATGTTCCTTTCTCTGCCAAAGCTTCAACATTCATACGGACTAAAGAAAAACTACTTTCAATGGCTTGTCTGATTTTCTTGCTTTCAGAAGATTTGCTATCCGGGAGTTTGTTCCATTCTTCTTTCGTCATGCAGATACCAATAGAATAATACTTGGGCTTTCTTTGATAATAAACCTTGATTTTAATAGGATATTTGCCTTCTTTGTTGGCAGTACGTGCATCAAGTACCGTAGAGACTACGATACCGTCTTTTGAAAAATTATACATGGTTTTAGTGATTACCCGCAAGCGGAATTGCTTACGATAGTCTATATATCCTCATTTGAATGGAAATATAAACGTTTTGAAACCTTTTGAATATTGGTTTTGAGTAGTTTAGACATTAGTTTCAAACGGTTTAAAACGATAATAGCAAAACATAGTATATATATTAGTCTGTAAATAAGAATTATACGCTTCGCTCATTTCAAGAACATTATTGAGAAGTATCACTAAAAGTCGGAAAAATACAGCTATCGATAAATAGATAATAAAAGTTAAACATTCAAAGCCATTGAATCCGATTCTTCAATTTTAAAGAGTTCGCATTGATTTTCAGATTATGTTTGAAGATTCCGAGCATAAAATAAACATAGAAAATAGAATAAGTGCAGCATATTAATTGAATTAAATGGTTTGCCAATCATTAACACACCAATAATTTTGAAAAGATGTTTTTCACGAAACAATATATCCTTTTTTATTGTTTATTTGAAAAACTATATCATGTAATTATCAAATTTGATAATTTATTCTATGATATATATTATCATAAAGAATAAAATACTTATCTTTGCAGAAAGATAACGAATTGCATGAATATCTATACAGAAGATGAAGCACTAATTGAGTTATTGGAAGAGGGTTGCACCAATGACAAAAGATACAAGAGACTTCCTAAGGATGTAATCAAAGGTTATATAAAAGCATATAATCATTTAAAAGCAGCCACAAGAATAGAAGATTTATTCAGAATCGGAAGTCTGCATTATGAACGATTGAAAGGTGACTTAAAAGACTTTGAATCGGTTAGATGTACCGGACGTTGGAGATTAATATTTCAAAGTTCCACAATAGACGGTTCATTGATAATTACTGAAATAGAATTAATAGAAATATCCAACCATTATGGCGACTAAAATCAAATTAAACGATTGCGTACCTTGTATAGCCATTCATCCGGGTGAAATCATTAAGGATGAATTAGATGCAAGAGAAATGAAGCAAAAAGAATTGGCTTCACTTATGAGCATGCCTACTTCCGTACTCAATGATATTATAAAGGGACGTCGTGCTGTAACTCCTGAAGTTGCTGTTTTGCTACAGGAAATTTTAGGAATAGATGCTTCATATTGGTTATCATTACAAAATCAATATGATATAGACCAAGCAAATATAAATAAGAAAATAGTAGAACGAAAAAAGAATATTGAGATATGGAAAGTAATTTCTCAATATTGTTCTGTCAAATATTTCGAGAAATTAAATGTTATTGGAACGAAAATATCAGAAAACATAAAAATAATATATTCAATTTTCGGCGTAACTTCAGTTGAAGAACTAATAGCTTCGTTTTCTTCAGAAAAGGAACTTTCTTATTTTAAGAAATCTGAATGTTTAAAGAGCGACCCAATTAACATTTTCTCATGGAAACATTTTGCTTTCTATCAAAGTTCACAAATGCCGGATGTTGCCGATTTTGATGAAAACAGTTTAGAAAGACTTGTGCAGGAATTGAATCAAATGTTTGTTGTAAACATAAACACTATTGATAAGACAAAAGAAATTCTGTCACGATATGGAATTAAATTTATTATAGTGTCTAAATTCGACAAAACACCGATTGATGGATTTTCTTTTTGGCAAGGAAAAAATCCGACCATTGTATTAACATTACGATTAAACAAAATCGATAATTATGCTTTCGCTTTATTGCATGAGATATACCATGTTTATATGCATCTTATTAACAATAGAGAACAGAAATACATTGCCATAGAAGGAGCTGAAATAAATAAATGCGAGGAAGAAGCAAACAAATTCGCCAAGTGCTCTTTAATTGGTAAAGACTTATGGAATACATTCCTCAAGCAACATTCCATGATTTCTCCACATGCAATGCAAATGAAAATAAAACAATTTGCTCATCAACATAATATCAATGAGGCTATTGTTTTAGGATTTTATCAGCATGATATTAATTTGTATTCTATTAAAAGCTCAATATCAAGAGAGATAAAATAGAATATTCAAATACATTTAGTATATTTGCAATTAATATGACCTCCCACGCTTCCCATTTGAATAGCGCACCCGGAGAGGTCTTCGAGTTTTATATAAGATGACAAGCTTCCTATTATTGATATAACCCAATATTACCGTACAAATCTAATTGCACACAATTTGCACACATCTTAGGAAAATAGAAGAAAACAAGAAATATTATTTGAAAAGGAAATATTATCTTTGGGCTTGGAAATCAAGATGTATGGATATGAAAAGATATAAAATGCAAATCGCTGAAAATCAAATATTTGCGACTCACAATCTGGAGATCCCTGGTTCAAGCCCAGGCTGGTCCACAAACAAGAGGCTCATTCTTAATAGAATAGAGCCTCTTTTAATTTTTGGACTCCGCTATACAAGCCCGGTATTTGTGTAATAAAACAACCTTCATCATGAAATACGGAGTATCTCCAAATACACTGCTCATAACTGCCGGAACCATATGGTCATTGGCAGGAGTCAATATTCTGCGTATAGGCCTGACCTGCTGGATAGATGACGGACATTATTGGCTATTCAAAGTCTGCGAAGCCAGCCTGGTATTCCTGCTATTCTTCGGCATCATTTTCCATAGGCTATACAAGAAACATACTCTCCGTATCTCACAGAAGAAAGGGAAGCACTGCCCCTTTTCCTTTTTCGACGTAAAAGGATGGATTGTCATGATAGGCATGATTGCAATGGGAATTGTAATACGTACCTGCCACCTTCTGCCCGACTCCTTCATCGCAGTGTTCTATACCGGACTTTCTCTCGCACTTCTCGGCACCGGACTACGCTTCATCTGGTATTGGTGGAGGAACAGATAACTCCGGATTCACCGATTCCCATCCGGCATTCATCGGTTTTTCTGCCGGCAATCACCCGGAAAGTATTTGGCAGCATGCAAGTTAGCCCTATCTTTGGACCATCAATCATAAAACCAGAAACAATGGAAGAAAAACAAAAATTCCCATCCCATGCAGGCTCCGGCAAAGTGCTGACCGCCTCGCTCTTTATCCTTTCAGGCCTATTGCTATTCGCACGCAATATGGGTATCATCACCAAAGAATGGTTCAATATGCTGGTTGCCTGGCACTCCTTATTTATAATAGCAGGTATCTATACCATGATACGCAAGCACTATCTGTCAGGAGGTGTCCTATTGCTGGCGGGACTCTACCTCTTGGGAAGCAAACTCATGCTATCCCCCGGCAATTTCCAAGCCATGCTGTGGCCCTTGGCCCTTATCCTCATCGGCATTTTCTTTCTCAGACATCACCATAGGAGAAACTGGACACACCAAAGGACAGTGCATCGCCGTGCCAAGATGGTACAACGGATGATGAACAAGAGAATGGGAGAGCAAGAGGAACAACAATGCCAGTCTGACGACGGATTCCTCTGCTCCAACAACTCCCTGAGTGCCGTACGCCACGTCGTACTCGACGAGCTTTTCAAGGGAGCGAACATACACACCTACTTCGGCGGTACTACCATCGACCTGCGCCACACGAACATAGCACCCGGAGAAACCTATATAGACTTGGACTGCAGTTGGGGAGGAGTGGAACTGTACATACCCGCCGACTGGCAAGTACGCATAGAATGCAGTTGCTTTTGCGGCGGATGTGAAGACAAACGCTGGCAAGGCACACCTGCCAAACAAGAATGGTGCGTACTTGTGATACGCGGAAACATATCCTTCGGAGGTCTTGAAATAAAAGATTAAGCAATGGAAGCAGGTTTATTGTAGGCACCGTCTCCATGTATAGAACGAATGTCATCGTAGCATCGCCGGCATTCTCTTCTGGCTGGTAGCTTCATGATATGCAACATAATGGTAAGAATAGCCGGAATAGCATACATCCCCTTTGCCCCCACCATTCCTTTCCGCCTCTTGTTCGGTATTCTTGCCTGGATCGCTATCCTTTTGTGGTATCATCTGCAGATTGTGGCAGACACTTAAACAGAAGATTTCACCGCCCCCGGGGCAGAAAAGGCCGCTCCCCTGCCACAAGAAGAAAGTATTGACCGGATCACGGTAAAAGACGGCTCCCGAATTCACATCATCAAAGTGGAAGACCTATTATACATCCAGGCTTGTGGGGACTACACAACCCTGGTGACACCCGACGGAGAGTACATCAAGGAACAGACCATGAAATACTTCGAGACCCATTTGCCAGCAGATAACTTTGTCCAAAATTATTTATTCCTTTACTTTGCTATGATGAAACATCTGTATTACATACTTATGTTTACTTTCCTCTGTCTGGGTTTGACTGCCATCTCCCAGGAGGAACAGCCAAACTCACGGAATACTGCCGGGAGTCCGGCCTCCGAATGCTCTTTTACCGCCTACACACAATGTGCATCGTACACAGTCACCCACCGTTCACTTTTCAATGACGAAAATACCGACTGCTGGACCAACGAAGCGTTGTGTCCGAACAGTCTATACACACATAACCACGCCTCTCCGAAATTCTTGAAGATGAGAATTCTGAAACTAGCCGGGCAACTGGAGCATCTGCTTTCCAGCCATCTGTCTGCCGGAGAGAGCGCCAACCTTTCATTCAATCCCAGTGCCCTCCGCTATTCCTGCGGATACTACATCTATGCACTGCTGCATATCCTGATTTAGACTTTATCGGACTTATTGCAAACCATTACGGGAGGTGTACTGCATGTACATCTTTCGCTTTTTTATTATCCATTTCATCACATTAATATCATAACTATGTCCGATTTATTCCTCCCCACCCTTGAGATGATGGGGCTCACTTTTGCAATCGGTTTCTTTGTGGCATTCATCATCAAACTGATAGCCAGCGCAGCCGATTCACTCGATTTCTACAGTTCCCACCAGCAGGAGTTACTCCGCCTGCGCCGCATAAAGAAGTTCCGCCAGAAGATGGAACTGATACTACACACCCCCTCCATGCACGGAAACATCTTCGGCAACGACACGCGCGAAGACTACAGCCGGGGTGTGGACCGTGAAAACGAAAAGCCTCGGGGCTATTACCACGGAGTGAGCCACGGCGTTTCCAAGAAAAACCTGGTAGATTACTTCTACCCGGAAGATACCCATATAATGTATCTGGAAGATGCCATCAGCCACCGTGACAACAAGAACAAGACTAAAAAGAACAACGACACCGAAAACAAAGACTAATCATGGAGAATATAGATTTTGCAACCTTGTTCCAAGGATTCGGAACAATGATGGAAAGCGGCTGGCTGCTCTCCTCTGCCCGTGTATTTTTAATGGCCCTGGGCCTGCTGCTCATTTACCTGGGATGGAAAGGCGTACTGGAGCCCATGGTCATGATTCCCATGGGACTGGGTATGGTCGCCATTAATTGCGGCACCCTTTTCATGCCCAACGGTACATTGGGGAATCTCTTTCTGGACCCGATGCTTTCGGATACGGACGACTTGATGAATACCATGCAGATAGACTTCCTGCAACCGGTCTACACCTTGACCTTCAGCAACGGATTGATTGCATGCTTCGTATTTATGGGTATCGGCACCCTGCTCGACGTGGGCTTCCTGCTGCAGAAACCGTTTGCCAGCATATTCCTTGCCCTATGTGCCGAATTGGGAACTTTCTTGACTGTACCCATCGCATCTGCATTGGGACTGTCCTTGAAAGAAAGCGCTTCCGTAGCCATGGTAGGAGGTGCGGACGGGCCGATGGTGCTTTTCACTTCCCTAGCCCTGGCCAAACATCTGTTTGTACCCATCACGGTAGTGGCCTATCTCTATCTGGGACTGACGTATGGCGGTTACCCCTATCTGGTGAAGCTGCTGGTGCCGAAACGCCTGCGCGCCATCAAGATGACGAGCAAGAAGCCGCCCAAAAACTATGATGCCAAAGTAAAACTGGCTTTCTCGGCTATATTGTGTGCTGTACTGTGTTTTCTGTTCCCGGTTGCCTCACCGCTGTTCTTCTCCTTATTCCTCGGAGTGGCAGTACGCGAATCGGGGATGAAGCATATCTACGATTTTGTAAGTGGTCCGCTGTTGTATGGTTCTACTTTCATGCTCGGCCTGTTGTTAGGCGTACTTTGCGACGCACATCTGCTGCTCGACCCTAAAATTCTTAAATTGTTGGTATTGGGTATGGGCGCACTGCTGCTCTCCGGTATCGGCGGAATCATTGGAGGGTACATCATGTACTTCATCAAGCGGGGCAATTACAATCCGGTCATCGGAATTGCAGCCGTGAGCTGCGTGCCTACTACGGCGAAGGTTGCCCAGAAGATAGTAAGCAAGGACAACCCCAATTCCTTCATCTTGGGAGATGCCCTGGGTGCTAATATTTCAGGAGTAATCACTTCGGCCATCATTACGGGTATCTATATTACTATAATTCCCTATCTGTAGCCTGCGTAGTGGGTTTAGGTGACGGAAAGAGGTTATGGCAATCACAATCTCTTTCTTTTTATGATACATGGGGCAAGCTGTTGCATTTCAGATAAAATCCTTTACCTTTGCCGGCAAACACATTTATCAAGATATCAGGATGAAGAAAGTACTTAAATTGGCCGGAGGATTCATGGTCGGGGCATGCATCGGCTTTGTAGGAATAATAGGTGTAAGAGTCCTGGTTTGGGGAGACTCGTTCGACGGTTTACACAGCAAGTTTGCCGAAACCGGCATGCTGGAGACAGTAGGAGTTTCCTTGTTAGCCATACTGATTCTGCTATTCTCCATCTTCCTGCAAGTACTTCTGCACGAAGGCGGGCATCTTGTCTGCGGACTGGCAACCGACTACCGCTTCGTCTCCTTCCGCATCTTCAACCTTACCTTCATACGGAAAGACGGGAAATTATGCATCAAGCGTTTCAGCCTTGCCGGAACGGGAGGCCAATGCCTGCTTACCCCACCCGAAAGGACTCTTGAAGATATCCCGACCACCTTGTACAACCTGGGTGGAGTGCTTGCCAACCTGCTGACCGCCATCCTTGCCTTCCTCCCCCTGCTGACCGTAGACGGGCTGCCTTACCTGCTGAAATTCTTCCTTCTGATTCTTTCTCTAATTGGCATTCTCCTTGCAGGGATGAACGGCATCCCCATGAAGATGGGCGGCATCGGCAATGATGCCGACAACATGCGCCTGCTTCTCAAGGACAGCAAGAGCAAGCAGGCACTGGTCACCCAGCTGCGCATCAACGCACTGGTGCAAGAGGGCATGCGTCCTAAGGACATGCCTGCCGAATGGTTCAGCCAAACGGAAGACATCAACTACAAAGATGCCCTGCAGGTCACCATAGCCTTGATGAGCGCCTCACGCCTGCTCGACTGCGAAAAATGGGAAGCCGCCTACAATGCATTCGAGAAAATAATGAGTCACCGGCACGAAGTCATCGGACTTTTGATAAAGGAAAACGCTTGCGAGCTGCTCTTCACCGCACTGGTGACAAAGAGGACCGCACGGGCAAAAGAATTATATACCGATGAGCTGGATACCTACATCCGGCAATACAAGGATGTGACCTCTTCCAAACAGCGGTTGCTCTGCGCCCTGGCGCTCTACCGGGACAAGGACACAGCAAAGGCAAAGGAGATTTACGAAGCCACCTGCCAACGGAAAAACAAATACCTGATGCAGGGAGAAGTACATTCGGACATAGCCTTGATGAAATCAATCCTTACCGCCAAGAACGCCTTGTAAGATGGAACGATATTTCTTTTACTCGTTATATCTGCTGCTTGGCTGCTCACTATACGGTTGTAGCGGAAAACAAGCGCCAAAGCAGATACAAAACCCGGGTACGGAAGCCACCATCCCGTACGCCGACACCGTAGCGGCATCCGTCCCTCCGGCTCCAGCCAAAAGCCTGACAGCCCGCTACCTGGACTCCCTCGGTTTCGTCAACATCGCCGAAGCGGACAGCAGCATCGCCATCGACTTGATGTACACCCGTGCCGACAATTTCACCGGAACCCTATTGTACGAAGACCTGAAAGAAGCCTACCTGCACCCCGATGCCATGAAAAGCCTGAAGCAGGCACAACGCCTGCTGAAAGAGCGGCGCCCCGGCTACAGCCTCATCGTCTACGACGCAGCACGCCCCTTGTCCGTACAGCAGAAGATGTGGGACGTAGTGAAAGGAACCTCCAAATACATCTATGTCTCCAACCCCTCGCGCGGCGGTGGCCTGCACAACTACGGACTGGCAGTGGACATCAGCATACTCGACGATAAAGGAACCCCTCTGCCCATGGGCACCCCGATAGACCATCTGGGCAAGGAAGCCCACATCACGGAAGAAGCCACGCTCGTGGCACAAGGCAAGCTGACGGAACAAGAACGTGAAAACCGCCTGCTGCTCCGGCAGGTAATGAAAGAAGCCGGATTCCGCCCGCTATCCAGCGAATGGTGGCACTTCAATCGCGTCGGCAGGCAGACGGCGAAGGAGCGATACCGGGTCATCCCTTAACTCTCACCCCCAGCTTGTCCGAAAACTTAATTTTGCTATCGCTTTGACGCAGATGACACGGATTTTAATCTTCTTAATCTGCGTAATCAGCGTCATCTGTGTCTGAAAAATAATCAGACAGAAAGCTACGAATTCATGCCTTACTTTGCCCTTTTTGAGATAACTTTGCATCAGAATAAATAAGCCAAGCCATGCCTTTATCCCAAGACACCCTCCGTTTCATTCGCGAGCATCGTCGCGACGACGTGCGCAGCCTTGCTTTGCAGGCACGCCGCTACCCTTCGGTAGACATGCCCGCTGCCATCACACAAATTTCCGGCTGGCAGGTTGCCAAAGAGAAAATACCCGCATGGGCGAAGAACGACGACATCCTCTACCCCGCCCACCTCTCATTGGAGCAATGCTCCTCCCAAGCAACGGCACAGTATAAAGCGGAGATCATAGCTAACCTGCTATGCACAGAACAAGAGCATCCCGCGAAGGACAGCGCCCCTGCACCAGCCGCCACTTTTACCGACCTCACCGGAGGTTTCGGCATCGACTGCTCCTTCCTCTCCTGCTGCTTCGGGCACGCCACTTACGTAGAGCGCCAGGAAGCCCTCTGCCAGATAGCCGCACACAACTTTCCTGCCCTCGGCCTAAATCACATCTCCGTCTGCCACGCAGACAGCGTCCGCCATCTGCAAGAGATGGAACCCGTAGACTGCATATTCATAGACCCTGCCCGCCGCGACGGACACGGCGGAAAGACCATAGCCATCGGCGACTGCGAACCCGATGTAGCCACCCTGGAAGACCTGCTGCTCCGGAAGGCACGGCACGTACTGATAAAACTCTCCCCCATGCTCGACCTCACCCTTGCCATGAACGATTTGAAACATGTCCGCCAGGCACACATCGTCTCCGTAGGCAACGAATGCAAGGAGCTGCTGCTCTTGCTGGGACAAGGCGGAAGCCTGCCAACAGACGACGTCCCCATCCATTGCGTCAACTTCACCTCCGCCCCGGCTCCCCAAACCCTTGTCTTCACCCGCGGGCAAGAGAAAGAGTGTGCATGCCCCTACACTCCTCAACTGAAATCGTACCTCTACGAACCGAATGCCTCCGTGCTGAAAGCCGGAGCGTTCCGCAGCCTTTCCTTATTATATAAGGTTAAAAAGCTGCATCCCAACAGCCACCTCTACACTTCGGACAGCCTCCTTCCCGACTTCCCCGGCCGCAAGTTCCGAATCTCCTCCTCCTGCGGCTTCAGCAAGAAAGAAATGAAAGAGATGTTGGCTGCCGAGAAAAAGGCGAACCTCACCGTACGCAACTTTCCCGCCACCGTTGCCGAACTGCGCAAACGGCTGAAACTGGCCGAAGGGGGAGACTCTTATCTCTTTGCCACTACCCTGGCAGACGAAAAGAAGGTACTTATCCGCTGCCAGACTACCGGATAAGACACCAAACCCTATATCTTTCCTTGCACAAGATGTACATCTCATACTGTTCGAGATGTACATCTCATGCAGTCTGAGATGTGCATCTCGTGCATCCTTAGCATTAGTCTGCCAGACGACGACAAAAAGAGATAGCGCCGAAAGAGTACTACCTCCAAGAGCTTATGTAACTTCATTGTAACCGAATCGTTACCTGTTCTTCAACTCTCTGCAAAATCCGCGTAACGGCAACCTCCTACTTTTGCGGCAGATTATTAACAGATAATAACAATTATGAAACAGATCTTGAGAGCATTCTTATTCCTGCTCTTATTCACCGCCACCGGCAATACAGCCATGGCCGACGAAAAAGCAAATGTCACGAAACAAGGAACTGTACGCGGGCGTATCATTGACGCCACTAAACAGACTCTCCCGGGCGCTTCTATCTACATCGAGAAACTACACACTGGCGTGACGAGCGACGTCAACGGCTTCTACACTTTCTCTAACCTTGACCCGGGAACCTATACAGTAAAGGTGAGCTACGTGGGCTACTCGCCCGTAGAACTGAAAATCACCATCCCCGCAGGCCGCACACTGGAGAAAGACGTCGTGCTAAACGAAGGTGTGGAGTTGCAGGAAGTGGTGGTAGGCGGCGCCTTCCAGGGACAGCGCCGTGCCATCAACTCACAGAAAAACAACATGGGGATTACGAATGTAGTCTCTGCCGACCAGGTAGGCAAGTTCCCCGACTCCAACATCGGTGACGCCCTTAAACGCATCTCCGGCATCAACGTGCAGTACGACCAAGGCGAGGCGCGCTTCGGGCAAGTACGGGGCACGAGTGCCGACCTCAGCTCCGTCACCATCAACGGCAACCGCGTTCCCTCTGCCGAAGGCGATACGCGCAACGTACAGCTCGACCTCATTCCGGCAGATATGATTCAGACCATCGAAGTAAACAAGGTGGTCACTGCGGACATGGACGGCGACGCCATCGGCGGCAGCATCAACCTCGTCACCAAGAACTCCCCCTACAAGCGCACCATTGCCGCCACTGCCGGAACCGGCTACAACTGGGTGAGCGAAAAGGCGCAACTGAACCTTGGCTTCACCTACGGCGACCGCTTCTTCAACGACAAACTCGGCTTGATTGTATCGGCCTCCTATCAGAACTCACCTTCCGGCTCCTACGACACCGAATTCGTGTGGGAGCAGGACGATGACGGCAAGACGTACGTCAACGACTACCAAATCCGCCAATACTACGTCACCCGCGAACGCCAGAGCTACTCTGCCGCACTGGACTGGGACATCGATGCCAACCACAAACTGACCTTCAAAGGCATCTTCAACAACCGCAACGACTGGGAGAATCGCTACCGCACCACGCTGAAAGACCTTGATGCCGACGGCAACGCCACCGTACGCATACAGACCAAAGCCGGTACGCCGGACAACCGCAACGCCCGCCTGGAACGCCAGCGCACCATGGACTTTGCCCTCGGCGGCGAACACCTCTTCGGCTCACTCTCCATGGACTGGCACGCCAGCTATGCCAAAGCCAGCGAAGAACGTCCCAACGAACGCTACATCGACTTCCAACTGAAGAAACAGAAGTTCGACATGGACCTGAGCGACGAACGCGAACCGTTTGCCAGCCCCAAAGCAGGCTCTACCATGACGCTGAACGATGAATTCAGCCTGAAAGAGTTGACGGAACAGCAGGAAGACATCAAGGAGCAGGACCTGAAGTTCTCCGCCAACTTCAAGCTTCCCTTCAAGAACGGCAACAAGCTGAAGTTCGGCGCAAAGGTGGTGCGCAAGACCAAGGATAAAGAAGTGGACTTCTACGAATACTCTCCTCTGAACGAGGACGCCTTCATGACGAACAGCCTGGCAAATACAGTGGACCAAACCAACAAGAACTTCATGCCCGACAACAAATACCAGGCAGGCATCTACGCTAGCAAGGAATACACCGGCTCTTTAGACTTGAACAACGCTTCCCTCTTTGAGAAAGAGCAGGTGCAGGAAGAACTTGCCGGTAACTTCGATGCCCGCGAAACCGTGACTTCCGGCTACCTCCGCTTCGACCAAAAACTGACAAAAGACGTGGAACTGATGACCGGACTCCGCATAGAGAACACCAACCTTGCCTATACGGGACGCACCTACGATGCCGACGAAGACCTCACCAGTAAGACCGACCGTCAGCGCAACAGCTACATCAACTTCCTGCCGTCGCTGCTCGCCAAGTGGAATGTAAACGATGACTTCAAAGTGCGCGGTTCGTTTACCCAAACCTTGTCACGCCCCAAATACTCGGCCCTCGTGCCCAGTGTGAATATCAAGCGTTCCGACAACGAAATCACCATCGGAAACCCGGAGCTGAAACCTACCGTCTCCTACAACTTCGACTTGAGTGCCGACTATTACTTCCGCAGCATCGGTCTGATAAGCGCCGGCATCTTCTACAAGAAGATAGACGACTTCATCGTAGACCAGGTGAGCACCAACTACGAATACCAGGGTAACACCTACACCCGCTTCACCCAACCCAAGAATGCGGGCAACGCCAACCTGGTAGGGGTAGAGTTATCCTACCAGCGCGACTTCAGCTTCATTGCTCCCGCTCTGAAATGTGTAGGTTTCTACGGAACGTACACCTACACCCACTCCCGTGTGGAAGACTTCAACTTCGAAGGCCGCGAGAATGAGAAAGACTTGAGCATGCCAGGTTCTCCGGAGCATACCGCAAACGCTTCCCTATACTTTGAGAAAGGCGGCCTGAACCTGCGTCTGAGCTATAACTTCGCTTCCGACTTCATCGACGAAATGGGAGAAAGCACCTTCTACGACCGCTACTACGACAAAGTGAACTATATGGACGTAAACGCGAGCTATACCTTCGGAAAGAAATTCAAGACTACCTTCTACGCCGAAGCCAACAACCTGCTGAACCAGCCACTACGCTACTACCAGGGCACGAAAGACCGTACCATGCAGGCAGAATACTACGGCGTGAAAGTGAATGCAGGAGTGAAGATTAATTTTTAATGATGACTGATTATGAAGAAACTATTCCTTTTATTATTGGTTGCCCTACTCGGCAACGCGGCTATTGCCCAAATTACCGATTACTCCATCTTCGACAAGAAGTTCAACTTCTACGTAGCCAACGACCTCGGCCGCAACGGCTACTACGACCAGAAACCCATTGCCGAACTGATGGGACAGATGGCAGAGAACGGCGCAGACCCCGAATTCGTACTTGCCACCGGCGATGTACACCATTTTGAAGGTGTACGCAGTGTGAACGACCCTCTTTGGATGACCAACTACGAACTTATCTACAGCCATCCGGAGCTGATGATAGACTGGTTCCCCCTGCTGGGCAACCACGAATACCGCGGCAATACGCAAGCTGTGCTCGACTACAGTAACGTCAGCCGCCGCTGGACAATGCCTGCCCGTTATTATACCAAGACATTCGAGGATAAAGGCGCTACTATCCGCATCCTTTGGGTAGACACCGCCCCGATGATTGACAAATACCGCAATGAAAGCGATACCTATCCCGATGCCTGCAAGCAGGACTACCGGAAGCAACTTGCCTGGGTGGACTCCGTACTGAGCGCCGCCAAGGAAGACTGGGTTATCGTTGCCGGACACCATCCCATCTATGCCGAAACCCCGAAGGACGAGAGCGAACGCGCGGATATGCAGGCACACCTCGATCCCATTCTGCGCAAGCACAAGGTGGATATGTACATCTGCGGGCACATCCACAACTTCCAGCATGTACGCGTGGCAGGCAGCGACATCGACTATATCACCAATTCCGCCGGTTCGCTCGCCCGCAAGGTGAAGCCCATCGAAGGAACCGTATTCTGCAGCCCCGAACCGGGTTTCTCCATTGTATCGGCCAGCAAAAAGACACTGGAACTGCGCATGATTGACAAGAAAGGAAATGTACTGCACACGGTGACGCGCAGCAAATAACCTACTAAACTCTTCGCGACAGAAAATCCGGAAATGTTGAAGAAAATACAGTCACACTGAAGAATACATCGAAAAGTTTTCAAAACAAAACAGAAAAGGATCTTGCAGGAGATAATAGATGAACTGTAATATTATCACCGAATACGAAAAAGCTTGTACTTGCGGGATAAAGGGAAATCATGATTTCCCTTTATCCCGCAAGTCATCCTTGGGTATGGTCGTCTCACTGCCGTCACGCGTAGCTATGTAGTGAGGAGACATGATTTCGATGCCTGCTTCGTTGAAAACATCCTGGATATTCTGATGCAAATCAGAGTAAATCTGGCTAAGGCTGTTGGCATCCCTGATATAGGCATTCACTTGATAAACCGGATAATAATCCTGAAGGGAAGTTTCCAATATAAACGGGCGGGGATCATCTATCACTCCAGGGGTATTCAATGCAGCCTCTATCAACAGCTGGTGTGTCTTCCGCCACGGAACATCGTAGCCAATACTGACCTCCGAATGGATAATCAATCCATACTCACGGGCAGACTGGCTGTAATTGACCGTATGGGAAGACATGATGAAAGAGTTCGGAATGGTCACCACCTCATTCTTCGGGGTACGGATGCGGGTGACAAGCGGCGTTTTCTCAATGATGTTGCCCGTAGTGTCGTTCAGCTTGATGCGGTCACCCAGCTTGAAAGGTCGCATGTAGGTTATGACCAGCCCTGCAATGATATTGCCGATAACTGTACTGGAGCCGAGCGAAACAATCAAGCCGACAAACACAGAGATTCCCTGGAAGACTCCCGACTTGGAACCCGGCAAATAAGGGTAAATCATGGCAATCATAAACGCATAAAGCAAGAAGCGCACAATGTGATAGGTAGGAATGGCCCAATCCGGATAGAAGCCGTTTATCTTCAGCCGTTCAGCCTGCACCTCATTGGCAAGATAGCGCACCAGTCTGACTAAATACTTCACCGCATAGCATATCACAAAGATAGTGAACAGATTGGGTATATAGTCGGTTATTCCATTCAGAATGACCTTTATAGGATTCCAGATGTAGGAGAATAATGTATAAGCCAAACTCTTGGTCTGAGGGAAAATGGAGAATAACAGTGGAACTGTCAGCAACAACTGCAACAGCATGACCACATAACGCACCAGATTGGCAGCAAACACCAGCAGGTTGACCTGCTTCTGCGTATCCAACAATTCATAATCCTGAATGGAGATCGGTTTCAGTTTGGTATCCTTCAGTTTCTGGATGCGTAGTTTGAGCTTTCTGAACAGCCAGTTAGTAAACTTGAATAGGAAGAATTGTCCTACAAGCACCAGGATAAAATACAAGATGCGTTTACCCAACTGCCACAAGCTATGCTCCTTCTGCATGGCTTTTAGTTTGTCCACCACGACATGCCTCTTGCTGGCGGCCAGCTGGTCGCGAGTACAGTTTTCCCACAAAGCATCCTGATCGGTAAAGGAAATGATGACCTTTTCGCCATACATCAAGTCCGTAACAATATCCGTACTCTCCAAATAAACAGAGTCCGGACGCAGACTGAAACGCGTGCCCAATGCTTCGATGACGCTACTTACATCCTTGGCCCGCTGCTGAGGCGTATGCCCTCCACGCTTGGCATATAGATAGAACAAGGTGTCCTTCTCTACCACCACCGGAATACCCGGCGTCACCGTCCGCAACGAATCAATGCGTTGTTTCTGCAATGCCAGTTTCACCGAATCGGCCGCATAGCCCGCCAACTTCATCTGCTCCATTTCCATCCGCAAATTCGCCTCGTTCAGCCGGGCTGTTTCCAACTCCCGCCGGACAAGCGACAACTGAATCGAATCGGAGTCGGTCCTTGCCACTGTGACACTCCCCACACTATCCTCCCCTAAAACACTGAGCACTTTATCTACCAGCTGAGCTGACACTCCGCCCGCCAGCATCAACAGCCAACTAAGACAGAAAGTACGGATAACCTTCATATATAAACTTCTTGATTTGATTCTTTAATTATGCAAGCATACCCAATAAATGCTCCAAACATACAGAATGTTTTTAACTTCCTATCCTAATCAACATAACTTTTTCATGCAAACATGAAAATTCTATATCCAGTTTGCATTATCTTTGTACTCAAAATTGACATACTTATGGATATATTGTTTCTTGTCGGAGGACTGCTCCTCATTCTTTTGGGTGCCAATGGCTTGACAGATGGTGCCGCATCCGTTGCCAAACGTTTCCATATACCGTCCATCGTCATCGGGCTCACCATTGTTGCCTTCGGTACTTCCGCACCGGAACTCACCGTCAGCATCTCCTCTGCTCTCAAAGGCAGTGCAGACATTGCCATTGGTAATGTGGTGGGAAGCAATACGTTCAATACCCTGATGATTGTGGGTTGTACAGCCCTTTTTGCCCCGATAGCCATCACCCGCAATACACTGAAACGCGAAATACCCCTTTGCATCCTTTCATCCTTCGTCCTGCTGATTTGTGCCAACGATGTCTTTCTGGACGGCGGTGGGGAGAACATACTCAGCATCACCGACGGCCTATTGCTGCTATGCTTCTTTGCCATTTTCCTGAGTTATACTTTTGCCATCGCAAAAAGGGATGGAAGTATGAAGGAACCGGAAAAAGAGCACTTGCAGGAAGAAGACGAAATCAGACTGTTACCCGCGTGGAAGTCTACCCTATACATTCTCGGCGGACTTACCGGCCTCATCATCGGAGGTAATTTCTTTGTAGACGGCGCCAGCGGCATAGCCCGCGGATTGGGTGTCAGCGAATCCATCATCGGCCTTACGCTCGTAGCAGGCGGCACATCACTGCCCGAACTTGCCACCTCCATCGTAGCCGCCTTGAAGAAAAACCCCGAAATAGCCATCGGAAACGTCATCGGAAGCAATCTCTTCAATATATTCTTTGTGCTGGGTTGTTCGGCCTCCATCACTCCACTGCGTCTGACGGGCATCACCAATTTCGATTTGTGGGTACTTGTTGGGGCCAGCCTCCTGCTTTGGCTGTTCGGTGTCTTTTTCGGGAAACGCATCATCACCCGGCTGGAAGGGAGCATTCTGATTCTCTGCTACATTGCCTACACAGCGGTACTGATATACAACCTCTAACAGCAAATTTACAGACACTCTACGCGGTATTTTAAAGATTATCACGTATCTTTAAATAAGGCAAGCTGCATCTCGGCATAAAAAATAAGCAAGCTTATTTTGTTCTACTCTCAGTTTGCATTACCTTTGCCACCTCAATATTGAACAACTATGGCAATTACAATCAAGAAAGTAACCACAAGACGGGAATTGAAACGCTTTATCCGTTTCAACTACCTGCTATACAAAAACAACCCTTATTCCGTCCCCGACCTTTTCGATGACATGCTCAACACCTTCAACAAGAAGAAAAACGCTGCATTTGAATTTTGTGAAGCCGACTATTTCCTGGCTTATCGGGAAGGTAAAATCGTAGGACGTGTAGCTGCCATCATCAACCACAAGGCAAACCAAACCTGGAACAAAAAGGAAGTCCGCTTCGGCTGGATAGACTTCATCGACGATGCGGAAGTCTCCGATGCCCTGATTCGCACCGTGGAAGAATGGGGAAAAGAACGGGGAATGACACATATACAAGGCCCGCTGGGATTCACAGACTTCGATGCCGAAGGTATGCTTATCGAAGGATTCGACCAGCTCAGCACCATGGCCACCATTTATAACTATCCCTACTATCCGCAACATATGGAGCGCATGGGATTTGAGAAGGATGCCGATTGGGTGGAGTACAAAATCTACATTCCGGATGCCATACCCGACAAGCACAAGCGCATCTCCGACCTCATCCAGCGCAAGTATAACCTCAAGATAAAGAAATACACATCGGCCAAGAAGATTGCCCAAGACTACGGTCAGGCCATCTTCGAACTGATGAACGAAGCCTATCAGCCCCTCTACGGTTATTCTGCACTGAGCCAACGGCAGATTGACCAATACGTCAAGATGTACCTGCCCATCCTCGACCTTCGCATGGTGACACTGATTACCGATGCCGATGACCAGCTGCTTGCCGTAGGCATTTCTATGCCATCCCTCGCCGAAGCGTTGCAAAAAGCCCACGGGCGCCTGCTTCCTATGGGTTGGTATCACCTGGCCAAGACCATCTTCTTGAAGAAATATCCCAAAATGCTCGACTTGCTGCTGGTTGCCGTAAAACCGGAATATCAGAACAAGGGCGTCAATGCACTGCTGTTCTCCGACCTTATCCCCGTCTATCAGCAACTTGGTTTCGAGTATGCCGAAAGTAATCCGGAGCTGGAATTGAACGGCAAAGTACAAGCGCAATGGGAGTACTTCAAGACGGAACAGCACAAACGGAGAAGATGCTTTGTGAAGGGAATAAAATAAATTCTAAATCCAGAATATAAGCTTGTCAGAAGTCCATAAAAGACATTATTTTTTTGCGAACCCCCGAATTTCTCATTACCTTTGTCGCAATGCGCAATATGAAGGAATAACGTACTTATGGAAGATAACAACAATATGACCCTGCCGCTGGAAGAAGCAGACAACAATATCACAGAGAGCCCCGTTTCCAGCGTAGAATATACCGACGACAACATCCGCCACCTGGACGACATGGAGCATATCCGTGTCCGTTCCGGTATGTACATAGGCCGTCTGGGCGACGGCTCACAGAACGACGACGGTATCTATGTGTTGCTGAAAGAAGTGATGGACAACAGCATCGACGAGTTCAAGATGGGTGCCGGAAAGCGTATAGAAGTGACTATAGAAGACGGCCTGCGCGTCAGCGTGCGCGACTATGGACGAGGCATCCCGCAAGGCAAACTGGTAGAGGCAGTCAGCAAACTGAATACCGGGGGTAAATATGACTCGAAGGCTTTCAAGAAAAGTGTCGGACTGAATGGCGTGGGCATCAAGGCGGTCAATGCGCTGAGTAGCCGTTTCGAGGTACGCAGCTACCGCGACGACAAAGTACGTACCGTCATCTTCGAGAAAGGAACGCTGTTGAGTGATGTGACCGAAGACTCGACAGAAGAAAACGGAACTTATATCTTCTTTGAACCGGACAACACGCTCTTCTACAACTATTCCTTCCAGAACCAGTTCGTAGAAACCCTGCTGCGCAACTACACCTACCTGAATACGGGCCTCACCTTCATTTACAACGGACAGCGCATCGTCTCCCGCCACGGGCTGGAGGACTTGCTGAAAGACAACATGACCAGCGAAGGCCTTTACGACATCATCCACTTGAAAGGAGAGGACATCGAGATTGCCTTCACACATACCAATCAATACGGTGAAGAGTACTACTCCTTTGTCAACGGGCAGCACACCACCCAAGGCGGTACACACCAGACTGCCTTAAAGGAACACATTGCCCGTACCATCAAGGAATTCTACAACAAGAACCAGGAGTATGCCGACATACGCAACGGACTGGTAGCCGCCATCGCCATCGACGTGGAAGAACCCATGTTCGAAAGCCAGACCAAAACGAAACTGGGCAGCAACAACATGTGGCCTGCCGCGCCGCAGGAGCACAAGCCCGCCGGCCCCACAGTAAACAAATACGTAGGAGACTTCATCAAGACGGAAGTGGACAATTACCTCCACAAGAACCCGCTTGTGGCCGAAGTGATGCTGCAAAAGATACAGGACTCCGAGAAAGAGCGCAAAGCCATTGCCGGCGTCAACAAGCTGGTACGCGAGCGCGCCAAGAAAGCCAACCTGCACAACCGCAAGCTGCGCGACTGCCGTTACCACTTGAGTGACGGTAAAGGCAAGGATCAGGAAACCGAATCCTGTATCTTCATTACCGAGGGAGACTCTGCCAGCGGCTCCATCACCAAGAGCCGTGACGTGAATACCCAAGCAGTATTCAGCCTGCGTGGTAAACCGCTAAATACCTACGGACTGACCAAGAAAGTAGTTTATGAAAACGAAGAATTCAACCTGCTCCAAGCAGCCTTGAATATAGAAGACGGCATAGAAACACTGCGCTACAACAAAGTCATCGTAGCCACCGATGCCGATGTGGACGGCATGCATATCCGCCTGCTGATTATCACCTTCTTCCTGCAGTTCTTCCCCGACCTGATAAAGAAGGGACATGTATACATCCTGCAAACTCCGCTCTTCCGCGTGCGCAACAAGAAGAAGACAAGCTATTGCTACACTGAGGAGGAACGTGTGAAAGCCATTGAAGAACTGGGTCCCAACCCCGAAATCACCCGATTCAAAGGTCTGGGAGAAATCTCGCCAGACGAGTTCAAGCATTTCATCGGCAAGGACATGCGTCTGGAGCAAGTGTCGCTGCGCAAGACAGACCTCGTAAAGGAACTGCTGGAATTCTACATGGGTAAGAATACCATGGAACGGCAAAACTTTATTATCAACAACTTGGTTATAGAAGAAGACTTGGCATCATGAGAAGAGCTATCTTTCCGGGAACATTCGACCCATTTACTATCGGACACTCCTCGGTAGTGAGCCGTGCACTAACTTTCATCGACGAAATCGTTATAGGAATCGGCATCAATGAAAACAAGAACACGTATTTCCCCCTGGAAAAGCGCGAACAGATGATACGGGACTACTACCGGAATGAGCCGCGCATCATTGTGCAGTCATACGATTGCCTGACCATCGACTTTGCCCGGCAGGTAGATGCCAGCCTAATTATACGCGGCATACGCACCGTCAAGGATTTCGAATATGAGGAAACCATTGCCGACATCAACCGCAAACTGACCGGCATAGAAACCATCCTGCTCTTCACCGAGCCGGAACTTACCTGCGTCAGCTCCACCACTGTGCGCGAACTACTGCAATACGGCAAGGACATCAGCATGTTCATACCGGAAGGAATGGAGATTAGGGATTAAGGATTAGGAATTAAAATGGAGATGATGAAGAAACTATTTACTATTATAATATGTATATGCGCGATGACGGCGCAAGCGCAAAAGCCGAATAATGAAGCCCTGCGCAAACTACAGATGGCAGAGTTTGCCATCACCAACCTCTATGTGGACAAGGTGGATGAAGACAAGCTGGTGGAAGAAGCCATCATCAAGATGCTGGCACAACTCGACCCGCACTCCACCTACAACAATGCCGAAGAAGTAAAGAAAATGAACGAGCCGTTACAAGGCAATTTCGAGGGCATCGGTGTACAATTTCAGATGATAGAAGATACCCTGCTTGTGATACAACCCGTCAGCAACGGTCCTTCCGAGAAAGTGGGTATCCTTGCCGGTGACCGTATCGTAGCCGTCAACGACAGTGCCATTGCCGGAGTAAAAATGAGCACGGAAGATATTATGAGCCGCCTGCGCGGACCGAAAGACTCGGAAGTGAAACTGACCATCGTACGCCGTGGCGTGGAAGACCAGCTGTACTTCAACGTAAAACGTGACAAAATTCCCATCCTCAGTCTGGATGCCTCTTACATGATACAACCCAAAATTGGCTATATACGCATCAACCGCTTTGGAGCAACCACTGCTGAAGAATTTGCAGAAGCCCTGAAAAGCCTGCAGAAAAAGGGGATGAAAGACCTAATCCTCGACCTGCAAGGAAACGGAGGAGGGTATCTGAATGCCGCCATCGACCTTGCCAACGAGTTTCTCAAGCAAAAAGAACTCATTGTCTACACCGAAGGAAGGGCTTCGCGCCGCAGTGATTTCTTTGCCAAAGGTACGGGCAACTTCAAGAACGGACGCCTCATCGTATTGGTGGACGAGTACTCCGCTTCTGCCAGCGAAATCGTGACCGGGGCCATTCAGGACTGGGACAGAGGTGTGATAGTAGGGCGCCGCACATTCGGTAAGGGACTGGTACAGCGTCCTATCGACCTGCCGGACGGTTCCATGATTCGTCTGACCATAGCCCGTTACTATACCCCTTCGGGGCGTTGCATCCAGAAGCCTTACGACAGTACCGCCAACCTCGATGGTCGTCTGAGTGGAGAAAACAGTCAGGATAAATATAATCAGGAACTGATAGACCGCTTCAATCATGGAGAAATGATTCATGCGGACAGTATCCATTTTGCCGACTCCCTGAAAGTGCAGACCAAACGTATGGGGCGTACCGTTTACGGAGGTGGAGGTATCATGCCCGACTTTTTCGTCCCCATCGACACTACCCAGTACACAGACTATCACCGCAATCTCGTAGCCAAAGGCGTGGTTATCAAAGCCACTACCGGCTACATCGAGAAACACCGGAAGGAGCTGCAGAACAAATACAAGAAATTTGAAGCCTTCAACGAGAAATTCGAGATAGACGATAACTTCCTTGCCGAAATACGTGCGCTTGCCGACAAGGAGAAAATCAAGTTTGACGAGAAACAGTACCACCAATCCCTACCGCTCATCAAGACACAACTCAAAGCCTTGATTGCCCGTGACCTATGGGACATGAACGAATACTTCCAGGTGATGAACAATACGAACCAGAGCGTACAGCAAGCTCTAAAAGTGTTGAATGACGACATTTACAGTACCATTATTCAATAGCCGGCTTAAAACCGACATTAGGCGCGGATTATGCGGAATACGTAAACTAAATCCGCGTAATCCGCGCCTAAAATTATTCTCCAAACAGCCATTTATTCAACCACTTGTTGACATAGATATTGACCACAGCACATCCTGCACCGATTGCAGCCCCCGCCAATACATCCGACGGATAATGCACTCCCTCGTTCATACGGGAAACTCCCACGGAACAAGCCCACAAGGCAGACGGAGCTATCACATACCATTTAGGATACTTCACACTGAGCGAGGTGGCAAGGGCAAAAGCCGTTGCCGTATGCCCGGAAGGAAAAGACGGGCTGCCTTCATGACTATATGCATGTACTCTGTCGGGATATTTATCATAAGGACGTTCACGACCCACCAGATACTTCATTCCATAAGTCACAACAAAAGCCCCCGCCACACTTGTACCTACGTAGACCGCATCTTTCAGCAAACCCTTATCATGTTTTATCCAAGCGGCAACGGCCATCGCCACCGGAACACCGACAGCAATATAGGGCTCCGAACGTGAAATTATCTTATTATAGTTACGGACAAACTTGCCATCCCAACTGTTAACCCGGTGCAAAGTGTTGATATCCCAATTCTGTGCCGAAAGACCGGATACAACAAGGCAGATAAAATATACAAAAAAAACAGCCTTTTTCATAAGTCCTTTATACTAGTTTGACGCAAAGATAGGACAAATAGATAGAGTTTTCACAAAAAAATTCTATCTTTGTTGCCACATTTATAATAATTTGCTAATCATTTCATGAGACTGGAAACTTACTGCAACCGACAGATTGATTGTGTGGTATGTCCTCAAAAATCAGAAGAAGTATTGGTTTACCGCCACTATCCCAAGGGACAACATTTCTCTGCTGAAAAGTGCACACAGAACTGCATGATATTTATGCTGAAAGGCGAATTACTTGTAAACAGTAACGAATATCCGGGCACCACTCTCCAAAGTCGCCAGCTCATTCTGCAAGCCATCGGCTCCAAAGTAGAGCTCTTGGCTCTAACTGAAGTGGAATATATTGTCTATTGGTTCACCGAGCTCCCCCTGATTTGCGAAGAACGTTACAAGGAGATACTGAAACGCTCGGAAGCCCCTCTGATTTACACCCCGCTTACAGCAATTCCCATGCTCGAAGGACTTCTGAAAAGCCTTGCCTGCTACCTCAACGAGCAGCCTTATGCGTGCAGCAAATACATTGAAATGAAATGCCAGGAACTGACATACATATTAACATGCTACTATCCACTACACCAAATCAGTACATTTTTCTACCCCATCAGTACTTATACGGAAAGCTTCCAGTATTTCGTCATGCAGAACTACGACAAAGTGAAGAATGTGGAGGAGTTTGCCCACCTCGGCGGATATACCACCACCACATTCCGCCGTATGTTTAAAAACATGTATGGGGTCCCGGTATATGAGTGGATTCTGGACAAGAAACGCGAAGGAATTCTGAACGACCTGCAATATACCAAACAACGCATTTCAGTCATCAGCGCCCGCTATGGCTTTGATTCCCTATCCCACTTTGCCCACTTCTGCAAAGACTCTTTCGGAGACACACCCCGCGCCCTGAGAAAACGTTTGGCAAACGGAGAAAAGATTTCCATTATCTGCAAAGAGCAAGGCAAAGACCAGGAGGACGAGTAAACCTTTTACTTGTCCGCAAACTTCGCATCCTGCCGGATTACGGAATTATTTCTTTAATCGCTTGCTTTATCGCTGGATTTCTCCTATTTTTGCGAAACATTTACAGAAGTATCCTGATAGAACAAATTTTCAAACTATTAAATAACTTAAATTCAATCATTTATGTGGTTAAGTAATTCATCTGTAGGAAGGAAAGTGGTGATGAGCGTTACCGGTATCGCCCTTGTCCTGTTTCTGACATTTCACATGGCGATGAACCTGGTTGCATTAGTCTCGGCTAATGGCTACAACATGGTTTGTGAGTTCTTGGGAGCAAACTGGTACGCATTGGTGGCTACGGTAGGTCTGGCTGCCTTATTCATCATCCACATCATCTACGCTTTCTGGTTGACTATGCAGAACCGTAAGGCACGTGGTAGCGAACGCTATGCCGTTACGGAAAAGCCCAAGACTGTGGAATGGGCTTCTCAAAACATGCTCGTATTGGGTATCATCGTAATCGTAGGTTTGGGCCTGCACCTCGTAAACTTTTGGGCTAAAATGCAGCTTCCCGAGTTGATGCACAACATGGGCATGCATGCCGACACCCTCACGCTGGCATATGCAGCCAACGGTGTCTATCACATTCAGAACACCTTCAGCAATCCGGTATTCGTAGTGCTTTACCTTGTTTGGCTGGGCGCATTGTGGTTCCACCTCACTCACGGTTTCTGGAGCTCCATGCAGTCTTTGGGCTGGAACAACAAAGTATGGATTAACCGTTGGAAATGTATCTCCAACATCTATTCTACTATCGTTGTCCTCTGCTTCGCTCTGGTAGTTGTCGTATTCTTTGCAAAATCATTGTGCGGCGCTTGCTAAATTCAAATTGTAAATGACTAAATTGTAAATTGCATTATGACTAAGATAGATTCTAAAATACCGGAAGGACCGGTGGCTGAGAAATGGACCAATTATAAGGCTCACCAAAAATTAGTAAACCCTGCCAACAAACGTCGTCTGGACATCATCGTAGTAGGAACCGGACTTGCCGGTGCCAGTGCTGCCGCCTCTCTGGGCGAAATGGGTTTCAGAGTATTCAACTTCTGTATCCAGGACTCTCCGCGCCGTGCACACTCCATCGCTGCACAAGGTGGTATCAATGCTGCTAAGAATTACCAAAACGACGGTGACTCTGTGTACCGTCTGTTCTACGATACAGTAAAAGGTGGCGACTACCGTGCCCGCGAAGCCAACGTTTACCGTCTGGCTGAAGTATCCAACAATATTATCGACCAATGCGTTGCACAAGGTGTTCCTTTCGCCCGCGAATACGGTGGTACACTGGACAACCGTTCTTTCGGTGGTGCCCAAGTATCACGTACTTTCTACGCTAAAGGTCAGACCGGACAGCAGCTGTTGCTGGGTGCATACTCTGCATTGAGCCGCCAGGTGAACGTAGGTACCGTAAAACTGTACACCCGCTACGAAATGGAAGATGTTGTCCTCATTGACGGACGTGCCCGCGGTATCATTGCAAAGAACCTCGTTACCGGTAAATTGGAACGTTTTGCCGCCCACGCTGTGGTAATCGCTACCGGTGGTTACGGCAATACCTACTTCCTTTCTACCAATGCAATGGCATGTAACTGCTCTGCTGCAATGGCTTGCTACCGTAAAGGTGCCTGGTTTGCCAACCCTGCTTACGTACAGATTCACCCCACTTGTATTCCGGTTCACGGTGACAAGCAGTCCAAACTGACTTTGATGTCCGAATCTCTGCGTAACGATGGGCGTATCTGGGTTCCGAAGAAGCTGGAAGATGCCAAGAAACTGCAGGAAGGTACACTGCAAGGAAAAGATATTCCCGAGGAAGACCGCGACTACTACCTGGAACGCCGTTATCCGGCATTCGGTAACCTCGTTCCGCGTGACGTTGCCAGCCGCGCTGCCAAAGAACGCTGCGACAAGGGCTTCGGCGTGAACAACACCGGTCTTGCCGTATTCCTTGACTTCTCCGAAGCTATCAACCGCCTGGGTAAAGATGTCGTTGCACAACGTTACGGCAACCTCTTCGATATGTATGAAGAAATCACTGATGTCAGCCCATACGAAAACCCGATGATGATTTATCCGGCTATCCACTATACCATGGGTGGTATCTGGGTTGACTACGAACTGATGACCTCCATCAAGGGACTGTTCGCCATCGGTGAATGTAACTTCTCCGACCACGGTGCAAACCGCCTCGGTGCTTCCGCCCTGATGCAAGGTCTGGCCGATGGTTACTTCGTATTGCCTTACACTATCCAGAACTATCTGGCCGACCAGATTACAGTTCCCCGTTTCTCTACCGACCTGCCCGAATTTGCAGCTGCAGAAAAGGCCGTTCAGGAGAAGATTGACTGGATGATGAACATCAAGGGTAAGAAGTCTGTAGACTCTATCCACAAGGAACTGGGCCACATTATGTGGGAATATGTAGGTATGGGACGTACGGCCGAAGGCTTGAAGGAAGGTCTGAAGAAGCTGAAAGAAGTCCGCAAGGAGTTCGAGAAAGAACTGTTCATCCCGGGCGACAAGGAAGGTATGAATGTAGAACTCGACAAGGCTATCCGTCTGTACGACTTCATCACTATGGGCGAGCTGGTTGCTTACGATGCACTGAACCGTAACGAAAGCTGCGGTGGTCACTTCCGTGAAGAATATCAGACTGAAGAAGGCGAAGCCAAGCGTGACGATGAAAACTACTTCTACGTGGCTTGCTGGGAATATCAGGGTTCTGACGAAAAGGAACCGGTATTGCTGAAAGAGCCGCTGGTTTACGAAGCAATCAAGGTACAGACTCGTAACTACAAGAGCTAATCGGGAAGTTGAACATTTAAAGAATTAAAGAAAATGGATAAAAATATATCATTTACGCTCAAGGTATGGCGCCAGAAGGGTCCGAAAGCAAAAGGCGCTTTTGAAACATACCAAATGAAAGATATCCCGGGCGATACTTCATTCCTCGAAATGCTGGATATCCTGAACGAACAGCTGATTTCTGAAGGTAAAGAACCGGTTGTATTCGACCACGACTGCCGCGAAGGTATCTGCGGTATGTGTTCGCTCTACATCAACGGACACCCCCACGGTCCTGCAACCGGCGCTACGACTTGCCAGATTTATATGCGTCGTTTCAACGACGGCGATACCATCACTGTTGAACCGTGGCGCTCTGCCGGTTTCCCGGTTATCAAGGACTTGATGGTCGACCGTACGGCCTACGACAAGATTATGCAGGCAGGCGGCTACGTCAGCGTACGTACCGGTGCTCCCCAGGATGCCAACGCTATCCTGATTCCGAAGCCCATCGCTGACGAGGCTATGGATGCTGCCAGCTGTATCGGTTGTGGTGCTTGTGTGGCTGCTTGTAAGAACGGTTCTGCTATGCTGTTCGTTTCTGCCAAAGTGAGCCAGCTGAACCTGTTGCCCCAAGGCAAACCGGAAGCATTGCGCCGTGCCAAGGCTATGTTGAGCAAGATGGACGAACTCGGTTTCGGTAACTGTACCAATACCCGTGCGTGCGAAGCTGAATGCCCGAAGAATGTTTCCATCAGCAACATTGCTCGTTTGAACCGCGACTTTATCATTGCGAAACTGAAAGACTAATCCGGTCTTTCTGCAAATAATATAGGATGCGCTTCGGATAAACCTTTTGAGCAAGCTCAGATTTATCACTCAGCTTTCACTATATTTGATTAATATCACAAGAGACTCCTCTGCCGGGAAACCGCCGGAGGAGTTTTTTTATGACATGCCGCTTACTTCAGATAAATTGCCGGCACGCAAGCTACGGGGAGAAGCCCCGAAATTCTTTTTGCAGAAATTGGAAAAATGAGGCAGCGATTCAAAGCCATATTTATAGCAAATCTCTGATATGGAAGCATCCGTATAACGAAGTTCATAAACCACACTTTCCTTCCTCCGTTCCATCATCCACTCGTACACCGGTTGATGAAAAACAGAATTGAATATACGCCGGAAAGTAGCCACTGTATATCCTCCCAGCTGGGCAAATTCCTCTACTGTCTTGACTTTGGCATGATTCTGCAAGACAAAGTAATGGAAGGAATTAGTATACTGGGCAAGAGGATGTATCAGCATGGAAAGCTCATAGTCGGAGTAATAATTTCCAAGAATGAAAGCAAGTTCTTTCCGTTTGAAACAAAGCATTTCCCGGCAAATTTTCTCCTCGGACAAATAGGCCTTGGAACTTTCCAGAAAGAGCTGCAATTCGGGAGTAATGGTCAAAGGACAGAATATCAATGGAGGGGTAATCTCTTTCATGATATGGTTATACCGGTCCTCACAGAAGAATTCAGGCTTACTGAACCGGTAACAAACACATTCCACATCCGTCATGGCAAGTATTTCGTACTTTGAACCAATGGCTTGAAGGATGAACTCACCTGCATGCAACACAGTTCCCGCATACTCCTTACTGTTAACAAGCACTTCTCCTTGCAGCAGAAAAATTACAATATTTTCCTCACACTTCCGTGCCGGCAGATGGAATCCTCTGGGGTGAGAAGCATATATTATTGCATTGTCCACAGCCTTGGGACATTGAGCGCATTGTTTTTTACCTCCGCAAGCAGAAGAGTTGGGCATCGGCAAGTAGATTTGTTTGTTTGTTGCAGTGACAAAAATAGATAAATAATACTCATAAAAGAAACATTCCCCGAAAACTTTCATAAAGAAGTCTCGGGGAATGAATAAAATAGAAGCAATTCAGTTTTGCGGACAGTACCCGTTTCTATTTACACAAAATTATGGATACTGCCTTTTATTTTTCCACATTCGTATCATCAGCCGTACTCCACGGACCAACTTCAGGTACAAAGGTTACTTTTGCCGCCTTATTGGCCAGCGTCAGCGTATAACGTATCTTTTTGCCTTCACCCCAGGCTTGTGTACCATCCAAGTCAATGGCGGAAGTTACAGTATCAAGAAGAACGTCTTTCTCATAGATGTCATAGACAACATTGATTTTGGCGTTCGTATCCAACGTCTGGGGCATCAACATCCAGGCTGTATTCACTTCCACACCCGTTGTATTCACTTCCAATGCACCACCGTCAATCGTATGTGCATAAGTAGCCGTTCCTTCCTGTGACTTCCATGTTGAATCATCAAAACCATAAGTTCCCTTATTGTGCACACCGGATATTGTAAGTGTTTTCAGTTTATAAGTCAAAGCGTCGGCTGCCTTGACAGTGAAATTTATTTGCGTCAGTATATGGCCGAATTTCAAAGATACCCCACTGGCATTTGATGCCTTGGTTGCATCCGTCGCTTTCGCGGCTACCAAGTCCGTTTGGGTAACTACATCCGCTACCGTATAAGTAATGGAAGGATATATAGCACCAGCAGCCGGTTGATTGTACGTCAAGGCCCCGGTACCCGGATCCCCGTAAGCAAAGAACTGCAAGTTATCCGTCATTGGCCAATAATATGTTCCCCCAGTCAAACTCCAGTCGGGAGCACTATAAGTTACCTTAACATCTGCCATGAATTCCTTCATTGCATCAAAAGTCGCAACAGAGGCCATTGTTGTTGCTCCCGTATTATAAGCATACACAGTGAACCCTACCTTCTGCAATTCCGGCAAATCAGTCACTGCGGCTCTCGTAGTGTTACCCACTACTGTTCCCAATTTAATCTCCGCCTTTTGTCCGGCATTCTCTATCTCCTCACTTTCCGAGCAACTCATTACTGCTGCTGCAGCCAAAGCCAAAAATAAAACCTTCTTCATAATTGTCTGTTATTAAAGTTAATATATTTATTTGTCTGTTTGCTATCAATTCACCGGTAGCTCCACATCCGTCTCATCATCCCAATCATCCACATCGCCACCAATCCCTCCATCTCCTTCATCGGTTCCCGGTTCCAAATCATCCACCACAACCTTGTCCTCCGGTACGGGAACCTCGATATGGATTTCCGACCCAGGAACGCCCACATCAGGTTCTTCTTCGCCTCCTCCCGAGGGAGGAGCTGTTTCAATCACTTCCGTGATATCCACCTTCACCTCTTGAACCGTTTTATCTCGTTTCACAATCTTCAATGTCAGCAACATAGGACTATCCGCACGGGTCTTGGCATCTTTCAGTAATACAAAACTGGAGAAATACCCCCATAAAAGCCCGTTTTCACGCTTTGTATTCACACATATAGGTACCTCGCTCAAATGGCAAGCACGGTTGCCTATAAAGTAACTTCCGTTCAAGCCGTCCACATGGCAGATGATGCTCAATATTCTATCCCATCCTTCCACCTTTATATCAAAGGAATAATGGTCCACTACCGCTTCCGGCTTCCAGTCCAACGGAAGCGCCACATCACTCTGCCTTATTTCCACCTCGTCCAAAGCCACCACATACAAAGGGTCGGGCGACCAAACCATATCTTCGTGTATATCCAGCCCCGTACAGTGTCCCGTAAAAGCCTCAATCGTCTCATAACTCTCGTCGCCCCGTATCTGTATACTCTCCGTATTGAAGTTATAGGCCACCACCGCATACCTCCCCGGCGGTACCTTCACCTCACCCCCTTCGGCAGGCAGATAACTTTCAACCTTTCTCCTCTGAGTATCTTTCGGATAGAAGATAATCCGCATGGTCTGCGGCAGCTTATCCGTCACCCCTTTCCAATCCAATTTAATCTGTACTCCGCTAACGGGATAATCATCCAGCATATCGCGGAAGTCACAGCTTCCCAGCATTGGCAACAGTCCGAAGAACAGCCAGAGAATCATATGCCGTGCATCTTTCATACCACTCATCTCCCCGACGTTAGAAGCCACACCAAAGAAACTTTTGCTTTTGTCGGCCCGATAAAGTGATACTTTCCACTGCTGACCCAAACCAAGTCATTTCCATAAGAAGTATATTTCCTGTACTCCGTATCCAAGTATCCAATGCCCACACTGAATTCAATCGCCAGATGCCGAGCCAGTGGACGCACGTATCCATAAGTTATTCCTGCAGCTGCGTAATACTTCCCCCGGTATCCCTTCTCCTCTTTCAACTGAAAATCATAGGTACCTCCTTCGGCATATGCTCCCAGGAAATGTCCGAACAATATTCCATGCGTATAGCGGTTTCCCAACCAGTAACGTACCTCTGTCCCTCCCGAAAGGAACTGATAACAGAAACCACATCCGCTGTCAGACCACCAAGGGCATTTGTACTCAACATTCAAAGACCACCTCTTTCTCAATGGCAGCTCCACTTCTATGTTCGGAGCCAAGGCCAGGTCGTAAAGCAAATTATTTTTTAACGCCAGCACCGTTTTACAAGTATGGCTATGAGATTCCGCCGACTTATTCTGCCCTATTACCTGCCCCGACATCATGCAAAAAAGGAGTAGCCAAAGAACATATATAAGAATGCGTTTTCCCATAATTTCGCGTTGTATACAAACAAAAGTAGAAGATAATTACCGAATAAAATCCACTTTCCATCACTCTTTTCAAAGGCTGAAAGGTTCTGTGAAACGATTGAAACAGATTTGCAACTTTTGCCTTATCCGGGACGCTGTGAATAGATTCTTTCCATACTCTCTCAAAAAGTCAATCCGTGTGCGAAAACAGTAAAATTCAGTGAAAGAAATACAAAAGAAGTAGCAGAATCATTCTGAAATTTGGAAGATAACAATGGAAACCTTACATTTGCAATGTGATTTTTTTCATAGTATTAGATTTAAGGTTAACAAAGGTTGGAGTACGGCGGTACTCCTTTTTTTATACCCATACGTTTCTCCGAATGACAAAAAATAGCTATCTTCGATGGCTTTTATAACTGTTAAAGAAGAAAACATCACCACTTGAGCCCATTATGAAAAAACCGGTACTCGCATTGCTTTCCATAATCCTACTTACCGCAGGATGTTCCCAACGGCCTGCCACCACCAAGATACCCCTGACCAGCGCACACCGTGGTGCGGCCACCATTGCTCCCGAAAACACAATGGCATCCGTAGATTCGTGCATCAAATACGGTGTAGGCAATATAGAATGCGATGTCTGCATCAGTAAGGACAGTGTCTTCTACGTACTGCACGATTCCACCCTCGACCGTACCACCAACGGTACCGGCGCCATCTCCCAATGGCTGTCCGCCGACATCGACACACTGGATGCCGGCTCTTGGTTTGCGCCCCGATTTGCCGGACAACGGGTACTACGCCTTACCGACCTGCTACGCAAGGCCAAAGAGCACGGTTTAAGAATCACCATCGACTACCGCAACGGCGGTCTGCACCAATTACTGAATCTGATAAAGGACGAAGGCATGCTGGAAAACAGCAACTTCACCTTCAGCAAGGAGTATCATGCCAAATGCTTCAGAAAAATGGCACCCGAGGTAAGAACCCTGCAAGCCTACATCAAAAGTGAAAAGGACATAGAGCATGTCGTAAAGGAACTGCATCCCGACATCGCTGTCGTCTGGATTGACTCCCTTACCCCGCAATTCGTAAAGAAATGCCGTGAGCACAACCTGCAGGTACTGGCACTTGTCCTGGGGCTGGACGACAAGACGGAAGAGAACCAGAAGGCGGTCGACCTGGGGGTAGACATCATAGCGACGGACCATCCGGAAAAGTTCATCATGAAATACGGGCAACCGTCCATATAAGGCAAGAGACCTGCCGCGCTCAGGTCAGCAAATGATAGACACCGCCCACCATTGCCTTGACCACTCCTTTCATCTCCAATTCAAAAAGCAAGGCACTCATCCGGTTGACGGGTATATCCGCTTCCACCACCATCGCATTGATATGGAGGTCTCCTTGCCGCATAAGGATGCGTACAACAAGCTCCTCCTCTTCCGTCAGTTCCGGGAAGAGATTACGCTGAATACCTTCTGTCCGGGCAGGCTGCTCCGCTACGGACCAGCCCATAATCTGCACAAACTCTTCCGCATTCTGGATAAGGGCAGCCTTGTTGTCGCGTATCAACCGGTTGCAACCGATGGAAGATTCGTCCGTAACACGTCCCGGAACAGCAAAACAGTCACGATGATATCCCTCCGCCAACTCTGCAGTGATAAGGGAACCTCCCTTTGCGGCAGACTCCACCACAATGGTAGCATCACTCATACCCGCCACAATACGGTTGCGGCTGACGAAATTATGCTTGTCCGGATTCGTCCCGGTAAGGAATTCGGTCAGCAGTCCGCCTTGTGCCAGCATGTCGATGGCTGTTTTCCGGTGGACATACGGATAGATGCGGTCCAGTCCGTGAGCAAGGACAGCAACGGTAGGGAGATGATTTGCCAAAGCGGCCCGATGGGCATGGATATCTATCCCGTAGGCCAGTCCGCTTACTACCAGCACATCGGGACAAAGAACGGCCAAATCGCGCAGGAAGTCGATACAGAATTGCTTGCCGTAATCGGTGGCACGACGTGTACCTACCATATCGATGACATGCAGGCGGTTGAAATCGGTGTTTCCTTTAAAGAAAAGTACAATCGGCGCATCTTCACATTCACGCAAGCGCGAAGGGTAAGCCTCATCCTTCAACGTCAGGCAGGAAAGACGATTCTTCTCTACAAACTCCATCTCCTGCTCGGCACGCAGAAAGGCAGCGGGACAATCAAGAGCCGTCACTACCCCCGGATTCACACCGGGCATGATTTCGGGAAGCTCCTTCCGCCGACTGAATACTTCGGCAGCACTGCCCATACCCTCTATTAAACGCTTTGCCCCGATATGTCCTATACCGGGGCAAAGTGTGAGAGCTATACTGCAAATCCGTTCGTCACTGTTCATTCCACCAAAAATTACACGGACTTACACGGGTTGAGATAAGGGGCAAAAAGGCGGTCGAACAGTTCGCTGTCGCTCAACCGGCCATTGACTACACACACGGTCTCTACCACGCCTTTGAGGCAGACCTTACCGTCGGAAACACGGAAGATATCTTGATAGAAGACGTACTTGATACCTTCCTTCTTCATATAAAGTTTGGAAACAAACTCGTCACCACTCCTCAGGGGAGTCTTGAAAGCCATATTGATACGTGCCACTACCGGGTCTACCCCCTGCTCGTGCAGTCCGGCAAAGCTGACGCCGGCACTCAACAGAAACTCATGGCGCGTATGCTCCAGATAATGCTGATAATTGGCATTATTGACGATGCCTTGCAGGTCGCATTCATAGTCGCGCACCTTCATGGGAAGTTCATAGATATAATTCATATTTAGTATTGGACTATTTACTATTTGATACTTAGCCACGTTGTTTCTCCACATCCAAGCCTTTGAACTTCTTCAGTTCCTCTACGCTGACCAGCTTGTAGAGTTTGTCACTGGGACGTATTTTCACCGATTTCATCGAGAAATGCTGGCCTTTCTTTACAGTCTGCACGGGTTTCAAATCGACGCGTGCCTCGTCCAAAGTGACGAATTCGGCACCCGTTGTGGGACCCGTAATCAGCAACTTGTCGCCTACGCTCACTTCGGCTGCTTCTACCAGGAACTCCGCCACACCGATGTTTGAGAAGTAGCGGATGCCCTTACCCACATAGATTTTACGTTCCGTAGCGGCAGAGCCGTAGTTCTTGGTCCATTCGCCCAAGCGTTGTCCCAGGTAGTAGCCGTCCCAGAAACCACGATTGAAGACCGTCTTCAAACGTTCATCCCACCGGGCAATCTTCTCATCGGTGAATGTATCGTCCAGATAGGAACGGATGGCTTCTTTGTAACACTCCACTACCGTGCGCACGTACTCGGGTCCGCGGGCACGTCCTTCAATTTTGAAAACACGAACACCTGCATCCAGCATCTTGTTCATGAAGTGGATAGTTTTTAAGTCTTTGGGGGACATGATGTACTGGTTGTCCACCTCCAATTCCACATCCGTCTCCTTGTCGCGCACCGTGTAGCTGCGGCGGCATACCTGCATGCAGGCACCGCGGTTGGCGGAGTGGTTCATTTCATGCAATGAGAGATAACACTTTCCGCTGACTGCCATGCAAAGGGCACCGTGGCAGAACATCTCTATACGTATCTGCTCTCCGCTGGGACCGCAGATATTCTCCTCACGGATATGTCGGTAGATTTCTGCCACCTGCTCCAGATTCAGCTCACGCGCCAGCACCACCACATCGGCAAACTGCGCATAGAAGCGCAGGGCTTCCACATTGCTGATGTTGAGCTGTGTGCTGAGGTGTACCTCCTGCCCTATCTGACGGGCATAGCTCATCACTGCCACATCGGCGGCAATGACAGCCGAGATACCTGCCGCCTTTGCCGCATCTACAATGGTACGCATCAGCGGAATGTCATGGTCGTATATGATGGTATTGACGGTAAGATAGCTTTTCATACCATGTTCATCGCACATCCGGGCTATCTCCCGCAAATCGTCGATAGTGAAGGTATTGGCCGAACGGGCACGCATGTTCAGGTTCTCGATACCGAAATAGATGGAGTCGGCATCTGCTTGTATGGCTGCTGCGAGAGATTCGCGCGAGCCTACCGGTGCCATGATTTCGAAGTCACTGATTGAGTGTTTCATCATTTCTTTTTGAATTAGAGTATGCAAAGGTAGGCTTTTTTCTGTACTTTTGCGGACAAATCCGCTTAGATTATGAAGATTAAAGATATAGACCTGGGCCCACGCCCCGTATTCCTCGCCCCGATGGAGGACGTCACCGACCCTGCTTTCCGCCTGATGTGCAAGCACTTCGGAGCAGACATGGTATATACCGAGTTCGTTTCTGCCGATGCCTTGATACGCTCCGTAGGCAAGACCCAGCAGAAACTGAATATCAGTGATGAAGAGCGGCCCGTAGCCATACAGATATACGGACGGGACACCGTCACCATGGTAGAAGCCGCCCGCATCGTGGAGCAGGCACACCCGGACACGCTGGACATCAACTTCGGCTGCCCCGTGAAGCGCGTTGCCGGCAAGGGTGCCGGTGCCGGTATGCTACAGAACATTCCGCTGATGCTGGAAATCACTCGTGCCGTGGTAGATGCCGTGAAGATTCCCGTCACCGTGAAGACCCGCCTGGGCTGGGATGCCAACAGTAAAATCATCGTAGACCTTGCCGAGCAGTTGCAGGACTGCGGCATTGCCGCCCTCACCATCCACGGCCGTACCCGCGCCCAAATGTATACCGGTGAGGCGGACTGGACACTTATCGGCGAGGTGAAAAATAACCCACGCATGCACATTCCCATCATCGGCAACGGTGATATCACCACTCCCCAACGGGCCAAAGAATGCTTCGACCTCTACGGTGTGGACGCCATCATGATAGGCCGTGCCAGCTTCGGCCGCCCGTGGTTCTTTAAGGAAGTGAAGCATTATTTGGAGACGGGCGAAGAACTCCCTCCGCTGAGTTCCGAATGGCGGCTGAACGTACTCCGCCAGGAAGTGGAAGACAGCGTCAACCTGCTGGATGAACGACGGGGCATACTGCACGTGCGCCGCCACCTGGCAGCAAGCCCGCTCTTCAAAGGGATTCCCAATTTCCGCGACACCCGGATAGCCATGCTGCGGACAGAGACGAAGGAGGAACTGTACCGCATCTTCGAAGAGATAGAACCGTTGCTGCCATAGGAGAAAACCGCATACGATTTTTACCATCGAGTCCGATACTTGAGCAATCATCCTCACGCCCCTTCTTGAATAGCTTCTGAGAGGGGGGGGAGTATTCAGACACAGATGACACGCTTTGTTGCCATCCGCATAACTCACTGTCTGTCAGCAAGAAATTTTGCCAACCACTTGCCTTGCCCTTGGCAAACTTTTGCCATGCCTATGGCAAAGCCTTGCCAATGGGAAGGCAAAACCTTGCCAACAAGGAGGCAAGAAAAAAAACATTGTTTCTTTGGCAGAAAGAAACAAGTCCCTATATTCGTCTTCCCAAGAAAGAATCCCATAAATATGTCTTTATGAAAAAGAAAAAACTACTCAAACAGCTCATCGTAAACTTCCAGCATTCACTTCCGGCAGAAGTTTATCCGCGTACATTGGTATTGCCCACAGACAGTGGAAAGATAATCACCGTGCCCGACTAGCGGAACATCGGCTGCGCAAACCATCGCTTGAACATCCACGTGGCCAGGATATAAATGCCGAAAGCCGATACGAAACCCACGATAGAGTCTATCAGGTAATGTGCCTGGATATAGACCGTAGCCCCACACAACAGCAGATAGAAAGGAAACAAGCAGGCAAACAGACGCTTGCTGCCACGCCATGCCATAATCATCAGTACCGTAGACATTCCGACGTGCGAACTGGGAAAAGCAGCCGTGGGGCGCTCACCCACCTGCTGGGAACTCTCCACCAGGTTGTAGAAGAAGCCGTGCTCATAGCCCGGACCGGGAAGAAGTTCCTGATGGTGATGGAAATAGTCACCGATGGACGGGAAGATACCTTGCGCCACATGGTCGCTTCCAATGGCGGGGAAGTAGAACTGCGGCCCGGCAACGGGGACGAAGATATAAATAAGGTAATAGATGAAGAAAGCGGTGACGATGACGAACGAAACCTTCTCGAAAAGGTCGAAACGATAAAGGAAATACCACACCACCACCAGCAGAATCATCGGATAATAGAAGAAGTATCCCATATTGAACGGCTCGCTCACCCACATCTGCGGAAACCTTTCACAGAACCATACAGCAGGCTGTCCGCCAAACATCCACTGCTCCACCGACGCGAACACGTGGTCGAGATTGGGGAATATCCGGTTGAACTCAAAGGTGTCGGGATACCAATAGGAAAGCAGTGACATCTGGATGGCTATGCGCACAAAGGCAGAGAACTTGCAGGGTGCCAGCCGGTAAAGATACATCAGCAGGAACGTCATACCCGCAATGACAACACGGTCTGCAAGCATCTGCACCGGATGATCCATTTCCTGAAAAAGAAACAGAATGAGAATGGAAGTCAGCAAATTGTATATCAGCGTAATCTTCTCTACCGCAAAAAGCCCCTTACGGGTTTCTACCCTTTTAAATAAATCTAAAGCCATCCCTTATCCTTATACCAGGCAATGGTTTCCTTTACACCCCGTTCCAGGTCGTACTCAGGACTGAAGCCCAGTTCCTCGACGGCCGGTGTGATGTCACACTGCCAGTTGCGTTGTTTCATTATTCTATACTTGTCCGAATTGAGCGTACTGGTCTTGTTCTGCCGCTTCGCCCAAAATTCAGCGAGCAAAGATACGACTTTCAATACAATTAACGGACATCTCAGGCGAATAACAAACGGGTTGCCCAATTCTTTCCTTATCAAATCGGAAAAAGCACGGCTACTATACACCTTCCCGTCAGCCAGAAAATAGGCGCGGCGGGACACCTGCTTCTCTATCCCGAGGAAGACGGCCTGCACGATGTCCTTTACATATACAAACGTCAAGTCCTGGCGGCGGAAGCCCACAGAAAAGTCCGTATGCTGCCGGATGGACTTTGCCATAAGATAATAATCCTTCTCACGCGGCCCGTATACACCCGTCGGCCGGTAGATGACGTAGGGGAAACCCGGAATACTCTGCAAATAAAGTTCTGTTTTCAGTTTACTGAGCCCGTAGGCGGTATTGGGTGAAGGGGGGTCACTCTCCATAATCGGGTCGTAGGTCCTCTCGCGTACCGGACCGAACACACTCAGCGTACTGATGAAAATAAACTGCTTGGGAATCATGTTCAGCTCCCTCAGCGTATCGATGAAGTATTTGGTCTGCAGGTAATTCACCAAATCGAATTCGTTCTTGTCCACGCACTTCGTCACACCGGCACAATGAACAATATAATCAAACTTATTGTAGGTCCCTTTATGTCCCGAAAGCTGCGCCCTCAGTTCATTGGGATGCGCAAAGTCCAGTTCGAGAAAATGTATCTTGCGGTCACGCAGATACTCGCGGCTGCTGGACGAGCGTACACCCGCCCACACACCGAACTTGCGCTTCAACGCTTCCTCCACGATGAAACTTCCGATAAATCCGCTTGCTCCTGTAATTAAAATCGATTCCACTTCTTCAGTTACAAATTACTAATTACTTTTCATCCGATTACTTTTCATCCAATCCGTCACCTTGGCGCTCCTTTATTACTTTGTCGCCTCGTTACTCTTCTTCACCGGCTCCACATGGATGCTGACCAGTGTTCCTTTGCCGAACTGCCTTTTCAACTTGTTCTCCACCGCCGTTGCCGTCTCGTGAGCTTCCTCCAGCGAGATGCTGCCATCCATACGCACATGCACCTCGATGGCACAATAACTGCCGATGCGACGCGTACGAAGGTGATGCGGCGAGCTGATACCGGGAAAAGAGAGAATTGTCTTTATTATCTCATCCTCTACCTCGGCAGGCAATGATTTCTCCAACAGTTCGTCCACACACGGTATCAACAATTGCACAGCCACCTTCATAATGAAGAAGCTGACAATAACCGCCGCCACCGGGTCCAGCACCCGCCAATGGTCACCCAAAAGAATGGCTCCACCTATCCCCACTGCCGTGCCTATGGATGAAAGCGCATCACTCCGGTGATGCCAGGCATTGGCAACAACCGCCTGCGAATTCAACTTCCTACCCTTGAAAACGGTATATTGATAAAGCACTTCCTTGAAAACGATGGATACCAATGCAGCCACCAGCGCCAGCATACCGGGCTCCTGCAAAGAACCGCCTTGCAGGAAACGGTAAATGGAGGAAGCCCCGTTCCAGAAAATGCCGAATCCCACAAACAACAGAAAGACACCGATAATGGCAGTTGCCAGCGTCTCGTACTTGCCATGACCGTAATCGTGCCCCTCATCCTCGGGCTTTGCTGAGATGCGCACAAATACAATGACAATAATATCTGTAATGAAATCCGACAAAGAATGCACCGCATCCGCCAGCATGGCGGCACTGTGCCCCACAATACCTGCAAAGAACTTGAAGACAAGCAAGAGAAAGTTTACCACACTTCCCACAACCGTCACCCGGTAAATGTCTTTTTCCCGTGTGGCATCTGCTTTTTTGTTCAGAGTTTGCATTTCCATCTGCTTTTCGTCTAAGGTACAGCCTATCTCGCTTTTTGTGCAAATATAGTACATAAATCCATTACAATCTGTCGTCTCTTCATTATTTTCAATAGAATGATAATATTTTGAAGTCTGAGTGAACGAAGGAACGTATTTATTTGTTTACTTTGCAAGAGAGAACAATGTGCACATTAATTCATTATCATTATGGCCAAAAAGAAAGAAAAGAAAGCCGGCAAACGCATGAAGAAGAAAGAACTCGTCAAAGTGTTGCTTGAATTCTTCCACACAAAGCAAGACGAAGTATTATCCTTGAAATACATCTTTGAACAACTTCACCTCACCACACATCCGCTGAAGATGCTGTGTATGGATATCTTGTCCGAACTGTCAATGGACGACTATATCACAGAAGTGGACAAACACAAGTACAAGCTGAACAACCACGGTGTGGAAATGACCGGAACCTTCCAGCGCAAAAGCAATGGCAAGAACTCCTTCATCCCCGAAGATGGAGGTGAACCGATATTCATAGCCGAACGCAACTCGGCACATGCCATGAACAATGATAAAGTGCGTATCGCCTTCTATGCCAAGCGCCGCGGACGCGAAGCCGAAGGAGAAGTCATCGAGATACTGGAACGTGCCAACGACACCTTCGTGGGTACCCTGGAAGTTGCCAAGTCATACGCTTTCCTTGTAACGGAAAACCGTACGCTTGCCAACGACATCTTCATCCCCAAAGAGAAACTGAAAGGCGGCAAAACGGGCGACAAAGCCATCGTAAAGGTGGTGGAATGGCCCGACAAAGCCAAAAACCCCATCGGTCAGGTAATCGACATCCTGGGACGCGCCGGAGACAACACCACCGAGATGCATGCCATCCTCGCGGAATTCGGGCTGCCTTATGTCTATCCAGCCGCCGTAGAGAAAGCCGCTGACAAGATACCCGCCGAAATCTCCGCCGAGGAAATAGCCCGACGCGAGGACTTCCGGGGCGTAACCACCTTCACCATCGACCCCAAAGATGCCAAGGACTTCGACGACGCCCTCTCCATCCGCAAACTGAAAGAGGGACTTTGGGAAGTGGGCGTACATATCGCCGACGTGACCCATTACGTGAAAGAGGGCGGCATCATAGACAAGGAAGCCGAGAAGCGTGCCACATCCATCTACCTCGTAGACCGCACCATCCCGATGCTCCCCGAACGATTGTGCAACTTCATCTGCTCCCTCCGCCCCGACGAAGAGAAGTTGGCCTATTCCGTCATCTTCGAAATGACGGAAAAGGGAGAAGTGAAGAACTCGCGCGTAGTGCATACCGTCATCAAAAGCGACCGCCGCTTCACCTACGAAGAAGCCCAGGAGATTATCGAAACCGGCAAAGGAGACTTCAAGGAAGAGGTGCTCCAACTGGATAAGCTTGCCAAAATACTGCGTGAGAACCGCTTTAAGGCAGGAGCCATCAACTTCGACCGCTACGAAGTGAAGTTCGAAATTGACGAGAAGGGCAAACCCGTCAGCGTCTACTTCAAGGAGTCGAAAGATGCCAACAAGCTGATAGAGGAGTTCATGCTGCTTGCCAACCGTACCGTAGCCGAAAAGATAGGCCGTGTGCCCAAAGGCAAGAAAGCCAAAGTGTTGCCATACCGTATTCACGACCTCCCCGACCCGGAGAAGCTGGACAACCTGGCACAGTTCATCGCCCGTTTCGGCTACAAGCTGCGCACCAGTGGCACAAAGACCGACATTTCCAAATCCATCAACCACCTGCTGGATGACATCCAGGGCAAGAAGGAGGAGAACTTGATTGAAACCGTCTCCATCCGCGCCATGCAGAAGGCACGCTACTCCGTACATAACGTGGGGCACTATGGTCTGGCTTTCGATTACTACACCCATTTCACCTCGCCCATCCGCCGCTATCCGGATATGATGGTGCACCGTCTGCTCACCAAGTACTTGGACCAGGGAGGCCGCACCGTGTCCGAACAGAAATACGAAGCCCTCTGCGAGCACAGCAGTAACATGGAGCAGATAGCCTCCAACGCGGAACGCGCCTCCATCAAGTACAAGCAAGTAGAGTTCATGACCGAACGCCTGGGACAGACCTTCGACGGTGTCATCTCCGGTGTAACGGAATGGGGCCTCTACGTGGAGCTGAACGAAAACAAATGCGAAGGCATGATTCCCATCCGTGACCTCGACGATGACTATTACGAATTCGACGAAAAGAACTACTGCCTACGCGGGCGCCGTAAAAACCGGATATACAGCTTGGGAGACGCCATCACCGTCAAAGTGGCACGCGCCAATCTGGAGAAGAAACAACTGGATTTTGCACTGGTATAGAATAACCCTATAATTTAAAATCATCCCCGATCCCTTTCTTTCAGAGAGAGACCGGGGATGAGACCTGCACGATGAAGACGATTACTATTACGGACCCTACACAGATTGAGGAAATTATCCGCAAATGTCCATATTGCATAGTGGGCATCACAGACCTTGAAGGAAACCCATATGCGGTTCCCATGAACTTTGCCTATCAAGACGGAGTGATATACTTGCATTCCGGCCCGGAAGGTAGTAAAGTGGAGATGATAACAAAGCACCCGCAAGTTTGCATCACCTTCTGCGAAGGACACGAACTGGTCTATATGCACCGGCAAGTGGCATGCAGCTATAGCATGAAGTCGCGCAGTGTCATCTGCCATGGAAAAGTACACTTCGTGGAAGACATGGAAGAGAAGCGACGCGTACTCGACATGCTGATGAAGCAATACACGGAGAATGAATGCAAATATGCCGAACCTGCCGTACGCAATGTCAAGATATGGGAAGTGAAAGTAGAGAAAATGAGCTGCCGGTCGTTCGGGTTAAGACCAAGCGAACTATAAATACCATCTGCCAGCTACCTGCTCCACATTGATGGAGCGGATAACCGGCAGAAATGTTTGCTCTTACAATGGGTATTCCTCAAACGCATACAACAGCGTCGAAAGATACCGTTCTCCCGTATCGGGCAGCAGCGCGACAATCGTCTTGCCCTCATTTTCGGGCAACCTTGCCAGGCGGGCAACCGCAGCAACGGCAGCCCCCGAAGAGATGCCGACCAGCAATCCCTCATACTTCGCCAGTTCGCGACCCGTACGGATGGCATCATCATTGGATACCTGCAGCACTTCGTCTATCACGGCACTGTTATAGTTCTTCGGCACAAATCCCGCACCGATACCTTGTATTTTATGGGGACCGGGCTTTCCGCCGGAAAGTACGGGAGAATCTTCGGGCTCCACAGCCACAATCCTTACCTTCGGGTTATTGGCTTTCAAGGCTGCGCCCACTCCGCTCACCGTGCCTCCCGTACCTACACCTGCCACAAAAATATCCACCCGACCGTCCGTATCACGCCAGATTTCCTGTCCCGTAGTACGCTCGTGCATTGCCGGATTGGCAGGATTATCGAATTGCTGCAAAATCAACGAACCGGGGTTGGCGGCCTTCAGTTCCTCGGCACGGGCTATGGCGCCTTTCATACCGTCAACACCCGGAGTCAGCACCAGTTCCGCACCGAGAGCTTTCAAGAGGTTGCGGCGCTCCAGACTCATTGTGTCGGGCATTGTCAGTATCAGCTTGTAACCTTTGGCGGCGGCTACAAAAGCCAGCCCTATGCCCGTATTGCCACTGGTAGGTTCGATGAGGGTGGCACCGGGCTTCAACAGCCCTTTTGCCTCGGCATCTTCTATCATGGCAAGCGCCACGCGGTCCTTCACGCTACCGGCAGGGTTAAAATATTCCAATTTGGCGATAACACGGGCTTTCAAACTTTTATTCTTGTTATAATTATTCAACTCCAACAAGGGAGTGTTGCCTACCAGGTCGGTAAGGCGTTCTGCTATCTTCTTCATAATCCAACTGTTTTAAAAACCCTCATTCCCCCTAAGGGAAAAGACTAACAATCCGGAGTGGAATGAGGTACGTTATTTCTTACAAGACAAAAGTAGCGCAAAATCGGTTCGTGGGAAATACCACAAATATGGTAAATATGTACTATAAATGAGGGATATGTAGGATATTTGACGAGTATTTCCTATCTTTGCCTCCACTTTTAAACTTAAGGATATCATAATGAGTCCACTCAACTTTACCCACATTTTGACACAAGCAGTCGATGAGCTATCGGAAAGCGAATCATACAAGGGATTGTTTCACCAGCATACGGACGGCAATCCGCTGCCTTCGGCAAAAGCGCTGCGCGACATCATCGAACTGGCGCGGGCCATCATCTTCCCCGGATATTTCGGAAATTCCACGGTCAACAGCCGCACGGTGACTTACCATATCGGTGTCAACGTGGAGCGCTTGTTCGACCTGCTGACCGAACAAATCCTTGCCGGACTCTGCTTTGCAGGCGATGGCGAATGCAATTGTTGTACCGAGCTCCAACGGGAAGAAGCCGCTTTATTGGCTGCCAAATTCATCAGCAACCTGCCGGCCATGAGACGGGTGCTTGCCACAGATGTGGAGGCTGCCTACAATGGTGACCCCGCCGCACAGTCGTTCGGCGAAGTCATCAGCTGTTATCCGGCCATCCGAGCCATCAGCAACTACCGCATTGCACACGAACTGCTCAAGTTGGGTGTCCCCCTCATTCCCCGCATCATCACCGAGATGGCGCATAGTGAAACAGGAATCGATATCCATCCGGGAGCGGAAATAGGCGGTTATTTTACCATCGACCATGGTACGGGTGTGGTAATCGGCGAGACCTGCATCATCGGCAACAACGTAAAGCTGTACCAGGGTGTGACCCTCGGTGCCAAGAGCTTCCCGCTGGACGAAGACGGCAAGCCCATCAAGGGTATTCCCCGCCATCCCATTCTGGAAGACAATGTGATAGTCTATTCCAACGCCACCATATTGGGACGCATCACCATCGGACAAGGAGCCACTGTGGGCGGCAATATCTGGGTGACGGAGGATGTTCCGGCAGGAGCGAGAATTGTACAGACAAAGGCGAAGAAATGAGAAGCCTCAAACCTCGTTTAAAAGGCAATATTGCTGCATTTGTCAGGCACTTGTGTCTGTCACGTCAGACACAAGTGTCCAACACAACAAACACCGGTGTCTGAGCCAACAGACGCCAGTGCCTAACAAACGGGAGGCAAATTACTGATAAACAATAGAATAAAAACAGTAAAATAGTAAATAAATAGATGAGCGAACAATCTTTTGAAATGATTGCCAAAACCTTCCAAGGACTGGAAGAGGTACTGGCACAAGAGCTGACTGCACTGGGCGCCAACGAAATAGAAATAGGCCGCCGCATGGTATCTTTCAGTGGTGATAAGGAAATGATGTACAAAGCCAACTTCTGCCTGCGTACAGCCATCCGGATACTGAAACCCATCAAACACTTTACAGCCAAGGATGCCGACGAGGTTTACGAACAGATTAAAGCCATCCGATGGGAAGACTATCTGGATACGGACAAGACCTTTGCCGTGGACGCGGTTGTATTCAGTGAAGAGTTCCGTCATTCCAAGTTCGTTTCCTACAAGGTGAAGGATGCCATCGTAGACTATTTCCGCGAGAAGACCGGCGAACGTCCCGGCGTGCGTGTCAACAAACCGGACGTGCTGCTGAACATACACATTGCCGAAACCAAATGTACGCTGTCTCTCGACTCCAGCGGCGAATCGCTGCACCGCCGCGGTTATCGCCAGGAAGCAGTAGAGGCCCCGCTGAACGAGGTGCTGGCCGCCGGCATGATATTGATGACTGGCTGGCGTGGCGAATGCGACCTGATAGACCCGATGTGTGGTTCGGGAACCATTCCCATCGAAGCGGCGCTGATTGCACGCAACATCGCTCCGGGCGTATTCCGCAAGGAGTTCGCTTTCGAGAAGTGGGTGGATTTTGACCAAGAGCTGTTCGACACGATATACAATGACGACAGTCAGGAACGCGAATTCACACATAAGATTTACGGTTACGACAACAGCCCGAAGGCAAACGAAATTGCCACACACAATATAAAGGCTGCCGGCGTAAGCAAGGATGTAGTATTGAAGCTGCAACCCTTCCAGCAATTCGAGCAACCTGCGGAGAAATCCATCATCATCACCAACCCACCCTACGGGGAGCGTATCTCTACCAACGACCTGCTGGGACTTTACTCCATGATTGGCGAGCGTCTGAAACACGCCTTTACGGGCAACACTGCATGGGTTCTATCTTACCGCGAAGAGTGCTTCGACCAAATCGGGCTAAAAGCCACCTCCAAGATACCTTTATTCAACGGTGCACTGGAATGTGAATTCCGCCAGTACGAAATCTTCGACGGAAAGTACAAGGAATTCCGTGCCGAAGGCGAGGAGTTGAGCAAGGAGCGCAAAGAATTTCGTCCGGCTTCAGGAGAAAGGAAAGAGTTCAAACCCGGAGAAAGACGCGAATTCCGTCCCCGATTCAGTGGAGAGAGACGTGAATTCAGTGGCGAAAGACGCGAATTCAACGGTGAACGCAGACCAAGAGAATTCAAGGACGGCGAAAAGCGAGAATTCCGTCCGCGTGAAAGAAGAGAGTTCAAAGACGGGGAAAAACGGGAATTCAGACCGAGGGAAAGACGCGAATTCGGTGGAGAACGCAGAACAAAGTCGGGTGAGTCTTACCCGGAAAGAAAAAGAAGAGAGGCGGGAAAGAAGGAAGAAGAATAACACGAACAATGACAAGGAGAATGAATGCAAAGAAAATAAGTAAGAGCATTCTTGCACTGCTGATGGCAGTGCCTGCTCTGTTTACAACAAACGTCATGGCACAAGAACTGAAAAAGCCGACCCTGGAAGACCTTATTCCCGGAGGTGAAACCTACCATACTGCCGAAAACAAGTGGTACCAGTGGTGGGGCGATGCCGCTTGTCTGGAACTTGGCATCGACAATATAGAAGGTACATGGGCTGTCAAAGGATTAGGTGCCAAGCCCGGAGAGAAATTCACTGCCATCACATTGGAAGAAGCCAACGCGCTGCTGGAAGAAAAAGGACTTGGAAAACTGCGTCACTTTCATGCTGCAAAGGCTGTCAACGTACCCCGAGGCGTCAATCAGGGTATTCAAGTCCAAATAGACCCACTCCTGCTGCTGAACACCGGCAAGTACCGTGCCCTCGTCGACTGGAAGAAGAAAAAAGTCATCTGGAGCCAGCCTTGCCCCGCCCAAGCCGCAAATGAGGATTGGAACGAGGTAAGCCGCCATTTGGCTTATACTATCGGCAATAATCTCTATGTGATGACCAGTGACGGGCAAACCCTGAAAGTCACCAACGAACCGGAAGGTATCGTCTGCGGACAAAGTGTGCACCGCAATGAATTCGGCATTTCAAAAGGCACTTTCTGGAATCCTGCCGGGGACCTGCTGGCCTTTTATCGAATGAACGAAAGCATGGTCACCCCCTATCCATTGGTTGACATCACGACAAGAATAGCACTGGTGGATAAAATACGCTACCCCATGGCCGGCATGCTCAGCCATCAGGTAAAGGTAGGTATCTACAATCCGGCTACTCAAAAGACCATCTACCTGGACATGGGCGACCCAAAAGACCGCTACTTCACCAACATCACCTGGGCACCGGATGGCAAAAGCCTCTATCTGATAGAGCTAAACCGAGACCAGAACCACTCCAAACTGTGCCAGTACGATGCTGAAAGCGGAAAGCTGCAACAAGTGCTCATCGAAGAGAGACATCCCAAATATGTGGAGCCGCAATCTCCCATTCTATTCCTGCCATGGGACAGCTACAAGTTCATCTATCAAAGCCAGCGTGACGGCTTCAACCATCTGTACCTATACAATACGGAAGGGGAACTGTTGAAGCAACTCACCTCCGGCCCCTGGCTTGTACAAGACATCGTAGGTTTTAACCGGAACACGAAAGAGCTCATCATCAAGAGTACGGAAATCTCTCCTTTGCAGAGCAACCTTTACGCTGTCAACCTGAAGAATGGCAAACGCAGCCTGATAGGAGACCCAACCGGCGTGCACTCGGCACAAATCTCCGGTTTCATGGGAACTTACCTCATCGACAATGCCTCTTCGCCCACTTGCCCCCGTATCATAAAACTGATGTCCACCAACCCGAAGAAACAACGGGAACACACACTGCTGACAGCCAAGAACCCCTACGAAGGCTTTGAAATGCCCAGCATAGAAGTAGGCACCATCAAAGCCGCAGACGGCAAGACAGACTTGTACTACCGCCTGATAAAGCCTGCCGACTTCGACCCGGCAAAGAAGTATCCCGCCATCGTCTACGTATACGGCGGCCCGCACGCCCAGATGATAACGAACGGCTGGATGAACGATGCCCGCGGCTGGGACATCTACATGGCAAACAAAGGCTACATCATTTTCAGCCTCGACAACCGTGGCAGCAGCAACCGTGGACTGGAGTTTGAAAACGCCACCTTCCGCCAGCTGGGCATCGAAGAGGGCAAAGACCAGGTGAAGGGCGTAGAATTCCTGAAAAGCCAGCCTTATGTGGACGGAGAGCGTATCGGCGTGCACGGCTGGAGCTTCGGAGGACACATGACTACGGCGCTGATGCTGCGCTATCCCGAAATTTTCAAGGTAGGTGTTGCCGGCGGACCCGTCATCGACTGGGCATACTATGAGATAATGTACGGTGAACGTTATATGGACACTCCGCAGACGAACCCGGAAGGCTACAAGCAGACGAACCTGAAAAACCTTGCCGGTAACTTGAAAGGACATCTGCTCATCATACACGACGACCACGACGACACCTGCGTGCCGCAGCACACCCTTTCATTCATGAAGGCGTGCGTGGATGCCCGTACCTATCCCGATTTGTTTATCTATCCCACGCACAAGCACAACGTCCTGGGACGCGACCGTGTGCATCTGCACGAGAAGATAACCAGGTACTTTGAAGATTATTTATAGAAAGGATTAGGGATTAAGGATTTGCACATCATGCTATACGACGGGAAACATTAAGAGTTCACTAACCGCCAATCCCTAAGCACTAATCACTTATAACTTATAACTCATAATTTATAACTCCATGAAAATATTATTATTAGGCTCCGGTGGCCGCGAACACGCTCTGGCATGGAAGATTGCCCAAAGCCCGAAAGTAGAGAAACTATATATTGCTCCCGGCAATGCAGGTACAAGCGAAGCAGGCGAGAATGTGAACCTGAAGGCGACAGACTTTCCCGCACTCAAGGCTTTTGCCCTTGAGAAAGAAATCGACATGATTGTTGTGGGCCCAGAAGACCCGCTGGTACAAGGCATCTTCGACAGTTTCAAGGAAGACCCTGCCACTTGCCATATCGACATCATCGGCCCCACCGCCAAAGGTGCCACACTGGAAGGTAGCAAGGAATTTGCCAAAGGTTTCATGATGCGCCACAACATCCCCACTGCCCGCTACAAGAGCATCACCGCCGACAACTTACAAGAAGGACTCGATTTCCTCGCAACCCTCGAAGCGCCTTACGTACTGAAGGCCGACGGACTCTGTGCAGGCAAGGGCGTGCTGATTCTCCCCACACTGGAAGAAGCTCAGAAAGAGCTGAAGGAAATGCTGGGCGGCATGTTCGGCGATGCCAGCGCCACGGTAGTCATTGAAGAGTTCCTCAGCGGCATCGAGTGTTCCGTATTCGTGATGACAGACGGCCGCCACTATAAGGTATTGCCCGTAGCCAAAGATTACAAGCGTATCGGCGAAGGCGACAAAGGCCTCAACACCGGCGGTATGGGCAGTGTTACTCCCGTACCTTTTGCCGACGAAACATTTATGGAAAAAGTACGCACCCGCATCATCGAACCTACCGTAAACGGGCTGCTGGAAGAAGAAATCGGCTATCAAGGCTTCATCTTCCTGGGACTTATCAACGTGAAGGGCGAACCGATGGTCATTGAATACAACGTCCGCATGGGCGACCCCGAAACCGAAAGTGTGATGCTGCGCATCAAGAGCGACCTGGTAGACCTGCTCGAAGGCGTTGCCCAGGGCGACCTCGACCAGCGTACACTGGAATTCGACCCACGCACAGCCGCTTGCGTCATGCTGGTGAGCGGAGGATATCCGGAAGCCTACGAAAAGGGCAAGGTGATGACCGGATTCGAGAAGGCTGCCGAAACAGACAGCATCCTCTTCCATGCCGGAACAGCCACCAAAGACGGACAGACCGTAACCGCCGGTGGCCGTGTCATCGCCGTCTGCTCCTATGGTGAAACGAAGGAAGAAGCCTTGCAGAAGAGCTACCGCGTGGCCGACATGATAGACTTCGAGAAGAAATATTTCAGAAGAGATATAGGATTTGATTTATAAATGAGAACGAAGAGATTCCAGAACCGGATAACGGCAGGGCGGTTCACACTACCCGCCGCTATCTTGATTTCAGTATCCTGCTGGATACTGACTGCCGTTCTGTTGCCCGAGACGGAGACACAGCAAAGCGGATATTCCCTTTGGGAAACATTCTGCGACTTCTGCATCCCCACCTGGGCAAACCGTCTCTTCAGCTTTATTCTGTATGCCGTCATCGGGTATTTCCTGATACAGCTCAACAATACGTTCGCCATCATCCGGATGCGGGCATCGGTACAGACTTCTGTCTACTTCCTGCTGATATCCGTCTGCCCCGGCCTGCACATGCTGTATGCGGGAGACTTGGCATCCGCCTCCTTCCTGGTGGCACTGTTTTTCCTCTTCAGGAGCTACCAGCAGGCACGGCCCACGGGCAGTCTCTTCCACGCCTTTGTCTTCATCGGACTGGGCAGCCTGCTTTTTCCGCAGCTCATGCTGTTTGTCCCTATCTTCTGGATAGGCGCCTACAACTTCCAGTCTCTCCAACCCAAAAGTTTCTTTGCTTCCTTGGTAGGATGGAGCGTACCCTACTGGCTGTTGCTGGGACACGCCCTCTACTACGGGCAAATGGAACTCTTCTGCCAGCCCTTCCGCGAGCTGGTGACCTTCGCTCCCATCCGGTTCGACTATCAGCCGTGGAAACTCGCCACCCTTGGGTATCTCCTTGTTCTGTTCATCGTCAGCGCGGCACACTGTCTCATTGCCGGCTATGAAGACAAGATACGCACCCGGAGCTATCTACACTTCCTCATCCTGCTGAATTTCTGCATCTTTGTCTATATCGGACTGCAACCGGCATTGAGTGTCCACCTGATGTCCTTCCTGCTCATCGGTGTCAGCATCCTGGCGGGACACTTGTTTGTACTGACAAATAGCCGCAGTTCCAATATATTCTTCATTTGTGCATTTATCGGATTATTCATTCTATTAGGATTCAATATATGGACGCTTTTGTAGATACACTCGTACAGCTGCTGATTGACTGGGGATATGTCGGTCTGTTCATCTCTGCCCTATTGGCAGGAAGCATCATTCCGTTCAGTTCCGAGATAGTGATGGTAGCACTGGTCAAGGTCGGTCTGAGCCCGGCACTGTGCGTACTCTCCGCCACCTTGGGAAATACGCTGGGAGGCATGACGTGCTACTACATGGGACGTCTGGGACGTATAGACTGGATTGAGAAATATTTCAAGGTAAAAAGGGAAAAGATAGAACGGATGCAGCATTTCCTCCAAGGGAAAGGGGCACTGATGGCTTTCTTCGCCTTTCTGCCTTTTGTGGGAGAGGCTATAGCCATTGCACTGGGCTTCATGCGCAGTAATCTGATGCTGACCACCACGTCCATGTTTGCAGGGAAACTGGTGCGCTACATAGCTATGCTGTGGGCACTACAAGGAGCCATTTCGATGATGAATTATTGACATGTAGTGAGTTTGAGCAATAGATGTATAGATACAACGCGTTGGATGTATAGATGCAACGTGCTGGATGTATAGATGCAGCACGCTGGATATATAGGCGCAACAACACGCTGAATCACAGAGAATTAAACTAAATAAAAACATTCAACAAAAGCAGAAGTGATGCAACGAATCATAGAGAAGACGGAAGACGGAAGTGCGACACTGTTTGTACCGGAACTGAATGAACATTATCATTCGGTAAAGGGGGCACGTACAGAGTCACAGCACATCTTCATCGACATGGGACTGAAAGCATCCGCTACTGCCCGCCCGCATATCCTTGAAATCGGTTTCGGCACCGGACTGAATGCCCTGCTTACACTGGAAACTGCCGAAAAGGAAAAGAGACCTGTGCACTATATCGGTATTGAACTCTATCCGCTTGCATGGCCGGAGGTGGATGCGCTAAAATATAGCGACAATCCTCTGTTCGAGGAACTGCATCGGGCTGCGTGGGAAGAAGAAGTTGCCATAACTCCTTATTTCACACTGAGAAAAGTGCAGGCAGATGTCGAAACAATAAACATTGACAGTTTGTTAATGATTAACAAATCTCCGTTTGATGTTGTCTACTTCGATGCCTTTGCACCCGAAAAGCAACCGGGAATGTGGGAGGAAAAAGTCTTCCGGAATATCCATGCCGCCATGAGCACTGATGGCGTGCTGACCACCTACTGCGCCAAAGGAGTAGTACGTCGCATGCTGCAAGCCATAGGATTCAAGGTAGAGCGTCTCCCAGGTCCCCCCGGAGGGAAACGGGAGATACTGAGGGGAAGGAAAGAGGAAGTGATAATGGATAAGGAATAGTTGATAATGAATAGTTGATGCCCCCTGCCACAGCGCAGCCAAATTGTAAATTGTAAATAGTAAATTGTAAATGAAAAAGTTTTGTTTTTTACTCCTCATAGCCACCTTGCTCTTCTCGTGCAAGCAAGGAGGCCAACAGAACAAGAAGAATGACGATAAACCCGTGATTACCGTCACCATCGAGCCGCTGCGGTATTTCACCGAAGCCATTGCCGGCGATGAATTCACCGTCGTCAGCATGGTGCCCAAAGGTTCAAGTCCGGAAACCTACGACCCCACGCCCCAGCAGCTCGTCGACCTCGCGCAAAGTAAGGCCTATTTCCGCATCGGCTACATCGGTTTCGAACAGACATGGACGGAAAAACTGACGGACAATGCTCCCCACCTGCAATTCTTCGACATGTCCGAGAATGTGGAACTTATTCTGGACGAGACCCATGCGCATCACCATAAAGACGGACATGTACACGAAGGCCATACGCACGCCGGTGGTGTGGAACCCCACATCTGGAACTCCACCATCAACGCCCAAATCATTGCCGGGAACATTCTGAATGCACTCTGCACCATAGACAAAGCCAATGAAAACGCCTACATGGAACGTTACAACGCACTCATCCGGCGGATAGAGCATACGGACAGCCTCATCTGCCAGATGCTTTCCAGTCCGAATGCCGACCGTGCCTTCATGATTTATCATCCGGCACTTTCCTACTTTGCCCGCGACTACAACCTGCACCAGATTCCTATCGAAGCCGGTGGAAAGGAACCCTCTCCCACCCATCTGAAGAACCTGATAAACTCCTGCAAGAAGGAGAAGGTACGCATCATCTTTGTACAGCCGGAATTCGACCGCCGCAATGCCGACCTTATCGCCCAGCAGACCGGAACCCGGGTGGTGGCTATCAATCCCCTCTCATACGACTGGAAGGAGGAGATGATGAATACCGCCAGAGCGCTTGTAAAAGAGTAAACGATGATTCTGTCCATTTAACGAAGAAGAAGCTATGCCTGCATCCCCCATTATAGAGATAAAGAACCTCAGCGCCGGATACGATAACCGGACCGTACTGCATGATATAAACCTTATTATCTACGAACGTGATTTTCTGGGCATCATCGGCCCCAACGGCGGTGGAAAGACTACCCTTATCAAATGTATACTGGGACTGCTGAAACCCACTGCCGGGGAGATTCTATACCACTCCTGCCCCCCATCCCCCTCCGAAATTGCCAATTGCCAATTATCAACTGTCAATTGTCAATTATCCATGGGTTACTTGCCCCAATACAGCAGCATCGACCGGAAATTTCCCATCACCGTAGAGGAGGTCATCCTTTCAGGACTCAGCAGCAAGAAGCCGCTGGCTTCACGCTTCACCGCCCGGCACCGCGAGAAAGCCTCTGCCGTGATAGCCCGCATGGGGCTGGAAGGCATGGAGCAGCGTGCCATCGGCGCCCTAAGCGGCGGACAGTTGCAACGTGCCCTCCTGGGCCGTGCCATCATCTCCGACCCGCAGGTGGTGATTCTCGACGAACCCAGCACATACATCGACAAGCGTTTCGAAGCCCGCCTCTACGAACTGCTGGCAGAGATAAACAAGGATTGCGCCATTATTCTCGTCAGCCACGACATCGGCACGGTGTTGCAGCAAGTCAAGTCCATTGCCTGCGTCAACGAAACCCTGGACTACCATCCCGATACCGGCGTTACGGAAGAATGGCTGGAACGCAACTTCAACTGCCCGATAGAGTTGCTGGGGCACGGGACGCTGCCACACAGGATATTGAAAGAACACAAGCATTCTCACGGATGACTGGAAGCAAAGGAGGCCGGCCCATTGTAGAACCGACCTCCCGTTACCCTTCCGAATAACTATCCGACAATCTTCTTACCCGTCATTTATATTGGAAAGCCTTATACGAATGGGGCAGTAATGACAAACGGAAAGAGTTCTTTGGTGTCACCGGACGCCTGCTCTGTACGGGTTCGGCAGGAAGGGGAGCCAGAATATCCCCATTCTCCAGATTTTCCAACCTCGTCACCTCATCATCGGTAACAATACGCACTTCCACCGGTTCATCATTGAAGTTCTCCACCACCAGTGTTTTATTGTCATACACAAACAATCCGACTTTGGAGGGAGCCTCCAAATAGATATCCATATCCCTACTCATAATGCGGCGAATCTCATTCAAGGCTTTTGCCGGAAAATCATATAAATTTCCCATATCATCGGGAATGGTCAATACATATAGATTGCCGGCGGCATAGGGAGCTCTCAACAAAATAGGATACCCCGATACTCCTCCCGTCAACGGACGGCCCGCACTGACTACTTCCCAAGCATCATTCGTATAATACTGAACCTGCGGTATCAATAAATCGCGTCCGGCTTGTCCGTATCGGCCAAAATCATTGACAAGAGCTTTCAAATCGGTACAACGCAATTCCGCTATTTCGGCAATTTTTTCAGGAATGGCTTTCAGCAAGCCGCTTGTAATCACCACATCCCGTCCGCTTTGCAATTGCTTCCTAATGTCGGTCATGAGCTCCGGAGCTTGAGCCGCCTGGGCAGTCAGCAGCACCACTTGTTGGTCTTTCGGAAAAACGGGACGTATATCCATCGGCAAACCTATCATGCCCAGATAATTCTGCAAGAAATCATCACCCGCCACATGAAAAGGCTTGTAGGACTTGATGCCAATGGGGTTACCCAACTTACCTATCAGTTTATCAGTCTGTTTCAATACAACATCCGCAATGCGTGCCATGGTGGTAGGCTCTATGGAAGTTCCGTCCTTCTGCCGGATAGGGGCAGTCATCTCATCATAATTAAAGCTGGTGCCCATGCCCTGCCAAGGGGTACGGAACCTGGGAGACAACTTCACGCCCAGAAGCTGGTTATAGGCAAAGAGAATGATTTCGGGAGCCTTGGCAAGCATGGTCAGATGCAGCTGCTCAGCATAGCGGTCCATGCCTAGATTCAGTCCACCGGAGTCCACCCATCCTCCACCGTTGTAGCCCGGACGCAGATTATCGAAATAGCGGATAATATTATAGCTTAGATAATTCTGCAGATGCTGGTTGCCGGCAGGGTCCCTTGTTTCGGTACCCGTCCAGACACCGTCAAAGAGTTGGGGACCTTCCTCCAGATTAAAGCCCAAACCTTGGAAATGGTCGTACCAGTTGGGATACTTGATGATTACCTTTACACGAGGATTCACCTTCTTGGCAGGTTTCAGCACAAGGTCGCGCCCGGCTTCAGTCATCAGCTTCAAACGGTATTCCGTCCAGCTCTGCGCACCTTTGGCTTTTATCTCTATGTCCGACTTGCAACTGGTGAAGAAAAAGTCATCCAGAATAAACTCGTCAAAGTGCTTTGCCGTATGTTCTGCAATCTTTCGCACCATCTCACGATGCTCGGGATTGGAATAGCAGAACGTCTCGAAACTGTTTGCCTCGTTGATGGTGTAGGTAATTCCTCCGGCAGTCTCTATTCCCCGGTCATGGAAAAATTTCTTAGCTTGCTCCAGGGTGGCGTCATCCACAATCAGTAAATCACGATGTGTTTCCAGATAAATCTTGTCCACTTCCAACTGTTGTGAAATCACATTCCAAGTCGAATCCAGCCAATGGATGTCCTTCATCTTGTCTACCTCGTAGGCACGTACATAGACCGATACCTTAAAATTGTCATAAGCTTTTGCCTGCATGGCCATAGTGCAGACCATGCAGAGCAGAAAAGCTACAATTACAAACTTATCTACCTTTATTTTACTGTTCATTACCATTCAATATTTTCTGAGATGCCAATACCATATACATAAACCACGTAGCATGTCCGCCCAAACAGTATTCACCTTCCTGCCATAAGAACGGGAAATGAAGTAATTCGGGCAAGTCGGGACGAATCAGATTTGTACCCGGAGACACTCCACCCGGAATATAAGACCAGTCGGCACGGTTGACACCATAGGCAGCTTTCATCGTTTCGGCACCGACTCCCGTTACAAACGCTGCCTGATTACGTCCCGGATGCATACCGAGCAGGTATTGGACAGCATTGAAAATATAGTCCGGTGCAAACAAGTCAGGATAGGCAGCATGCAGGTAACAGTAATTGTAGCCCAGATGCTGGGGTTCCCATGAACCGGAAGAACGGTTACCTCTGTCATGCGGCACCCCATACGGAGTTTTACTGCTATACTCCTGATACATAGCCTGCAACTCCGGCAGTGCTTTGCGAACAGCCTTGCTGAAACGTGCATTTCCCACAGCTTTGTCGAAACGTCCGATGAACCAACCCGTCTGACGGATATTCTTGCAGATGAAATCCTGCTGCTGCAAAACGAAATCACGGTACTCCACTTCCTTTGTCGCCAAATAAAGTTCTACGGCAGCATGTACCTTGGCTGTCAGCACCCGGTTGTTGTCGCAGCGGGTAATCCTGAACAATTCACGGGCTATCTCCAGACAATCCGCTCTCAATGCATCGTTATGTCCCTTCAAGACACGTGAAATACCTGCCAGCCAGGCAGCCACCTGAAGTTCCCTACCAGGGTTGTCCTCCGTAAACACCCAGCGGTCGTCGGCAGTCCCACTGACATGGTCTGTATGGGCCGACGCATCACCCAAGTGTGCATACTGGCGTACGGTAGGACACAGAATCCCTCTGTAGAGACGCCCCAGAGCCTTCCAACCCGCCACTATCGTCAAAGCACCGTTTTCCACCTGCTGCAACAAGTCATTCTTTCCATCCGGCTGGTGAATCTCGACTATCTTCTTTTCAAAATCTATGGAAGTCTCGTCCCAATAGGCACCAAAGTTCTCACAAGCCATGGCAAGTATATAGGCCTCGCCTGCCTGGGATTCCACACGCAAGTCATAGTCCCCTGCATCGTGCCATCCACCCACATTCAGCCCTGGAACCAAATCACCCGGCTGGTACTTACAAAGAGTAGAGGTTCCCTGAGTATATCCGTCTATATGGTTGATATCGGTTTTGGCCATACGTGCATCGTCATGATGACAGAAGTCATGCCATACACGGTATTTTTCGTTCACACGCATGTGGCACATCTGTACCGGCAAGAAGTATTCCACCTCTGCCTGCCAGATACCCTTGTCCCACACATCTTTGGCAATGCGGAACACCGGAGAAGCAGCATCGCCGTACATTACCTGATAGAGCCCTTCTTCCGTCACTTCCGTGAAGTCGAACTGCAGATAGTGGTAGCGTTGGAAATCTCCCCAATCCTTGGCAGCCTGCTGCTTTACCAGTTTCCTGCCATCGGCAGCAATGCGATAAAGGGCAGGTTGCTTGAAGTCTGTATCCCGTTTATCCAACTCTATGACAGCCACTTTCTTCTGTCCAGGATGGTAACCTACTTGAGAGGCTTGCACCACCGGTGCATAACGCCAGTCTTTAGTGACTGTCGGACGGATTATCCATTTCACCGCACCTTCCTTTGTCCCTGCCGGGAACTCCGAACGGAGCACAAACCAACCGTTGTTATGATTTATCCTTCCATCATACAGCAACAAGTCTCCTTTCTCACTTTCAATCGTAATCTTTGCCAAATCATCCTGAGGATTGAGTACAAACTTTTTCCCTGCGGCCAAAGGAGCAGAGACGATATCATCGGCAATCATCGGGTTATAAGTCTTTCTATCCAACAGCAACTGGTCCAAATCAGCTTTCCCGTCAGGATTGAAATCTCCGATATACTCCATATTGGAAGACTGTTTCATGGTGGGCCCCATCGCCTGGTGGGGAAAGACTCCCGTCCGGTTGTCCATAATCCACGGCTTGCCCAGCAAAGTGGAAGGTACCAATTCCAGATTAAAGCCCAACTTGCCGGCAAACCGCTCGGGCACTGGTTGGTCTAAATCAACGGTCAATACCAGATAATCCTTCTCGCCTTTGACCTTAATGGTATAGCCAAAAACAAAATCCGGATAAAGCATCGGATTAAAGCCTGCCATGTGTTTGGCCGAATCCGGATAACTCAATGTGACACGGATTTCATTGTCAGCCTCATCCACCACCCGGCTTCTCATCTTGGGCAATCCCTGCCACTGCCCTTGCGAGATTTCAAAGCGCACATCTCCATTGGCAGCCCTGCGGTCTCCATTCAAAACAAGGGTCAGTCCTCCCTGGTGTCCTTCAGGGTAGACGTCACTGAACACCATCACATTGGCCCCGCCATTCTCAAAATATCCCGATGGATTGATTCTGAAATCCTGGGCGTGCAGCCCCATACAAAGCATCAGTGATGCTGCACCTGCTATAAATTTCTTCATAAATACTATTTTAAACGATTATGTATTTCTACTCCCAAGCGTACCGTATGATACGGGCAACGCCACATACTCACTTTGGGAGTATCCTTCTTGGGTTCTCCATCAAAACAATCACTGTACCATTCACCGTATTCCCGGTCTATCATACAGTCCTTTACGAAAGTCCAAACCGTATCGGCCGATTGCAGATAAACGTCATTCCCGCTGATTTGCCAGGCATTGACACAAGCTATCATCGTTTCAATCTGGCCCCACCATGAGGCATGCCCGGTTGTTCTTCCGCCCTTCTTTTCATACATCATATACCCTTTGTCACTCAGTCCTTCCGCCAAGCAAGCATCCGTCACATCCAGCGCAAGCCGATTCGCCCTATCCATCAGTTGCCGATCTTCTAACACACGGGCAGCCTCACAAAGCAGCCATCCCGCCTCTACATCATGTCCATAAGAGTCCATCTCAACCAGACTGTTCCATGCATTATCAAAGAACAAATTAAAATGTCTCCTTGAAGAGTCATAAATGCGGTCCATAAACAACTCGGTGCAGAATTCGAGTCTTTTCCTCAGTCCGTCGTCTTTCCAGCACTGATATAAAAGGGTATAAGCCTCCAGCACGTGCAAATGCGCATTCATAGTCTTGGGTGCATTGTTATCATAATTATCCAGTTGTTTCCAATCTTCAGTAAAAGATTCCACATAACCGTCATATTGCGGTTCGCGGCCTTTCTCCTCCAAGGTATGATATAAACCGACAGCCATATCCAGACTCTCGCTGTTACCCGTTGCCAGATAGTGTTCAGCCAACCCATAGATGGCGTAGGTCATGGCATACGTATATTTGGAAGCATTCAGCACCTCACCGTCAGGATTGACCAGCCAATATACCCCACCATGTTCTTTATCTATAAATGTATCAATGAAGTAGCGTTGCGATTTATCCGCAAGCTTCAGATAAGCCTCATCCTTAAATGTACGGTATGCGGCAGAAAAACTCCACAGAATCCGGGCATTCAGAACCCCTCCTCTCGGAGCATCCACTACCGGAGTACCATTCCGCAATACAGTTCCATAAAAACCGCCGTCGGGAGCCACTGCATAATCCATCCAAAACGGCAACACGCTGTCTCTGACATTCGTGACAATCTCTGTACGCATGCGTGTCTGCATATCTGTCTCCCCTGAATACGACCGGCAGCCTGCCAGACAAGACGCAACCAGCAGTGCTATCCAATAAAACATCTTCCTTTCCATAATTATTCTCTAAAACCATCAAACTTTTCCTTGTATAATTCCCCGTTTATCAGAAACTGGTGTTCGTCGTCTCAAGTACTGGTGTTTGTCATGTCAGACACCGGCTTTCATCACGACAGACGCTGACGTCTATCACAACAACTACTGGTGCCTGACATTTCACTCACAAATATTTTATTATTAAGTGTTTATTTATAATTTATCAATATCCCGGATTCTGGTCAGCCTGATTGATGAGCGGGTTGGTCAGAATCTCATTCGTCGGAATCGGGAAGATTTCCTGATAAGCCTCGTGCTCAAAGAAACGGAATGAGTCACCAGTCTGCAGACAAGCCTCTTGTGAAGAGTTGGCTACTGTCTTCGGATATTCGGCGGCAAACCATTCTTTGCACATACCCATACGACACAAATCATGGTAAAGCGAGAACTCGGCATTGAATTCATGGCGACGCTCTATAATCAGCGCCACCTTCCATACCGGAGAAGTATAGCCTTTGGCTGCTTTATAGCTTGTATAATAGGTCTCTGCATCCGGCACTTCCACCGTCTGGGTATTCAACATGTCGGCGGGTAGGTCAATCATCGTCGCTCCCATCTCCAAATTACCCCAAGCACGGTTACGTATCTGACGTATCATGTTCCATCCGGTAGCGTTGTCACCTGTCTCGAAACAACATTCTGCATAGTCGAGCATGATGCCTGCATAACGCTTCAAAGTCAACGAAATAGGGTTGAATACTTTGTTGTTCTCACCTGGCTTGCATCTCCAGTATTTCAAGGAATAAACAGTAGGCATATTTTCGGAACCTTGGAAAAGACCGTCAAAACCACTTGTCACCCCTACAGTCTGCCCGGTAATGGGATGCGTATCCCCTTTGGCAACAGCAGAGTATTGGCGGCGTTTGTCACCCGGTTCAAAGGAACGTACAAACTCCCAAGAAAGACAGAGAGACCCCCAGCCTCCCCATTCGGGTGCCGCACACATATATCCGTACCACATCATGGCATCTGAAGACGAATCGGCTCCCCAGCCCATATATCCTTGTTCATGATACATCACCTCAAATACAGATTCTTTGGTCCAATGTGTATCCCAGGCATGCAGGTTACCGAAGCAGGGCTCCAATGAATAGGTTCCACTGTCCACTATATCCTTTAGTTCCGTCTTGGCTTTCGTAAAGTCTTTCTTCAACATATACAGCTCGGCCAAATAAGCTTTGCAGAACCCCTTGGTTATACGTCCGTATTCACCATTCATGGGTAACCAGTCCAGATGGTCGCGTCCAAAAGACAAATCTTCCTCGATAGCCGCATAAGTCTCATCCACGGATTCCGGACGTGCCTTTCCTACCGAAGTAGTATAGGTTTCACCGGTAAGCAACATCGGTACCCTTCCGAAAAGTTTCGTCAGGTAAAGGTAGTTATAACCGCGGATGGCACGTGCTTGCGCTTCATAAACGGTCTTGGAATTGCTGTCCGCAAATATAGAGGCATCCGCCGTCTCCAGGCCAGCCAGGAAACGGTTTGCACGGTCCACTGCACGATAACTCATCCGCCATGCAGTCTCTAGGGAACCCTTATCGGGTTTCCAGGCATGACGCTGCCATTCCGCATCCCAACCGGAAGCCTGACAGTCCATCGTAGAATGGTTGGCAGCAAATACCTGAGGCTTGAATCCCCATGTTTCGTCATCACCGGAACCGTGCTGGTCCGTATAAAAGGTATCATAAAGTCCGTTCAATCCGGAAAGGACATTCTCCTCCGTTTTAAACATGAAATCTGCCGGAAGAATATCGTAATGATCCACTTCCAAATAATCGTCACAAGACGTTACGGTGCTTAAGGCCAGCACACCGATCAACAGTTTATATAAGTTTTTCATAATCATATTTTTTATCCGTTAGTATTAGAACTGTACACTCAGACCGAAAGTAACCGACATCGGGAACGGATAACGTCCTCCGTCAAATCCCGAATACAATACATTGGAGTCACCGACTTCCGGATCGCCGAACTTATTGTACGAAGAGATGGTACATACATTGTCGACACTGGCAAATACGCGTGCATTTTCCATTTTCACCGGTTTCAGCACATTCTTCGGGAATGTATATCCTATCTGAATATTTGAAATCTTCAGATAATCCCCCTTCTGGATGTAGGCGTCGGACACACGCATGTTCTTATTATAGTCTGTCTTGGTGATACGCGGATATTTGGCGCCGGTATTCGAAGATGACCATGCATTATTGATATATTCCTTCAGTACATTCTGATAACCGCCGTCGGGTGCATAGACTGAGGTCAAGCGGGCCGAAGAATAAGAAAGGATATCCATACCGGCTACACCGTACAAGTTCATCGAGAAATCAAAGTTTTTCCAGGAAGCGGTAAGGTTCATTCCGTAAGTGAACTTGGGATATCCATTGCCTATAACAGTACGGTCGGCATCGGTAATCTGCCCGTCACCATTCAAATCAACAAACTTATAGTCGCCGGGCTGGGTAGTCTTGTCCTGATATACACCACTTTCAACTCCCTTTTCAACCGCCAGCCTATTCATTTCATCAATTTCGGCCTGGGTTCTGAAAATGCCTTCTACCTTCCAGCCATAGTAGGAACCTACAGGATAGCCGTTCTGTGTAATGGAGTGGTTGTCCCAGTTGTCGCCATCTTGTGCTGAACCTGACTTGCTGAATATCGGATCGCCGACTTCAATAGCCTCGTTCTTCAGGGTAGACCCATTCAGTCTTATGCCGATATTCCAATCGCTGAAGCTCTTGTTCCACGCAGCAGTAAACTCGAAACCTGAGTTACGGATATGTCCCGCGTTAGTATAGACATTGGAGAAACCGGTAGAAGGACGAATCTGGCGATACAGAAGCAGATCCTTTGCGTCACGGATAAAGTAATCGGCAGAGAAAGAAAGCTCATTGTTCATAAAGGCAAAGTCAATACCGATATTTGTCTGCTCATTGGTTTCCCATTTCAGGTTGGTATCAATTTCTTTCTGCTGGGCAATACCGGCACCGTTAATCACACTCGAACCATTAAAGAACCAGTACATTGCATTTGCCGAAGACAACTGTGCTATGGACAAGTTGGTACCATTGCCCGCATTACCGGTCTGTCCCCATCCGGCACGCAACTTCAAGTTACTGAACAGTTCTAAATCCTTAATGAACTTTTCCTCGGAAAGACGCCAAGCTACAGAAGCGGAAGGGAATGTACCATAACGATTGCCGGCACCAAAGTTCGAAGAACCGTCGCGGCGTACCGTTGCAGTCACAATATAGCGGTCGTTCAAAGTATAAGTCAGACGGCCGAAGTAAGAAAGGAATCTTGTCTTCAAATCCAGCCCACCATCCGTTTGTTTAGACGATGGGTCATTGGTCAATGAAATTTTGCGGATGTTGTCTGCCGGGAAATCGTTGGCACTGGAATTCAGCCAGGCACCGTTCGTATCGCTGGTAGAGAAACCGGCCATTGCACTTACGCGGTGATGCTCATTGGACCAGTCATAGTTCAAGAACGCTTCCAGACCGAGTGAAGTGGACTGGCTCTGGTTCAGCGAGAACGAGTCCTTACGGTCTTGAGTTCCAAAGGTTCTATCATTATAGGCTGTATAGCCATTATAACCTTTTGTATAATAATTATAACTGGCAATAGTCTTGAAAGTCAATCCTTTGTACAAATCGAGTTGTAGGAAAGCACTAGCAAGCATACGGTCCCATTTATTAATACTGTCGGCAGTCTTGGCAGCAGCAACCAGATTGTCAGCTCCCTTGTTCACGTCTCCATTGCCTTCTTTCTTGTAATGTCCCCAAGTACCGTCGGGCAACACAATAGGCATGGAATAGAAAACACCGTCCTCTACATAATCCATGGTTGGAATGGCTTGTGCATAGTTTCTCAGGTTGCCTCCTCCCATCTTTTCCGAATGTGCATAGTTCAAGTTCAAGCCTACATGCAGAAAGTCTTTCACTTTGTGAGTGATATTAGCGCGTGCCGTCAAGCGTTTAAAATTCGACTCAATCACGATACCCTGGTTGTTCAAATAACCCAGAGATAAGTTGGCTTGGGTATTTTCGCTGCCTCCCGAAGCAGAAAGGTTATAGTTCTGCTGTAATGCCGTGCGTGACATTTCATCCTGCCAGTCAATGCTGTTCAGTCTGCCTATGTAATCCTCGCCATATGCCAGATTGGTCATGGCAATACCGTCATTCTTGACGGCGGAACGTACAGCACTTGCAAACAAGCCCGCATCAGCCACATCAATCTTATTCGAATTGAACTGGAGGGCATAGTTGGCCGAAAAGTTCACCTTTGCCTTCCCCTTACCACCGTTCTTGGTAGTAATCATAATGACGCCATTGGCACCGCGAGTACCATAGATTGCCGTAGCCGAAGCATCCTTCAGAATTTCGATGGACTCTACATCATTAGGATTCAAGAAATCGATGGAAGTTCCCACCTGCACACCGTCCACTACATAGAGTGGGTCGGCAGAGCCATTCACGGTTGCCACACCGCGGATACGGATGGAGAAACCTCCTTCCGGGTCACCGGAAGAACGGATGACAGATACACCTGCCGCAGCTCCCTGCAAACCTTGTCCCAAGTTCACCGGATTCCGCTTCATCATTTCCTCCGCATTCACGGAAGCCACAGAACCGGTGAGGTCGGATTTCTTCATCGTACCGTAGCCCACAACAACTACCTCATCCAAGGTTTCGGTATCCTCCTTTAAAATAATTTTCAGAGCATTCATATTCCCGGTTACTTTGACCGTTCGCGCCAGATAACCGATGTAACTGGTCTTCAGCGTAGAACCTACGGGACACTGCAAGGAGAAGTTACCGTCCAAATCGGTAATCATACCGTTTGTCGTACCTTCCACAATGACATTGGCACCGATGATGGGCTCGCCTTTCTCATCCACCACTTGGCCCTTCACAGTAACTACACTCTGCTGTACGACAGTGACACCTGCAAACGGCTGTACGCTTGTTGCAAAGAGAGGTCCGGCACATGCCAGCGATACTGACATGATACCCAAATACTTCATCACATTTCTCATAAATACTAAATACTTAGGTTTAACAAATACCCCGGTCATAAGCACATCGGGAAAAAGATATGCGACACAATTTTGTGCCACTATAGAGGCACTGCCGTGCCATTGGGAAGGCACATCTGTGCCACCATAGTAACACAGATTTCGGTAACTATATCCCTTTCTCTTCCATACCGGCAGGGGTGAATTCAATATAGATTTTCAAAGATTAAGTTCAGAAACTCAGGGAAGTGCCTTCAACCTGGTTCAACAGTTGCGGTTTGGCCTTTCCACAATCCACTTTCACAACCTGAATACGGTTGTCGGCAGGTAGACAAACCAATCCTTCCGCCTGCTTCTTGTCAGCACTGTATACCTTCAGGTTCATTTTGCTCCAATCCATCTCAACAGTGGACTGCGCCAACTTCAGATGAGGAAGTACCGAACCGTCACGTACCAGCATGATTATCGGCAGACTGCCTGCTTCAATTTGGTGCCATCCACCTTCGTAGACTTTCTCTGTCTGGTAGTCTATCCATTTTCCTTCGGGAAGGTAAACTGTGCGGCCCGTCATACCGGATTCAAGCAAGGGGGCAACCAGAATCTGCGAACCGAAGAGATACTCGTCATCCACTTTCCATGCTCCCGGATCATCGGGAAATTCTACAAACAAGGCTCTTAGCATCGGTAAGCCCTTTTCTGTACATTCCTTAGCCTGAGCATACACATAAGGCATCAGACGGTACTTCATCTCTGCACTCTTGCGGAAGACATCCTGCACACGCTTGCTGTCGTACAACCACGGCTCTGTCGGAGGTGCCCCATGCGCGCGGGTATGGGAAGTAAGAAAACCGAACGGTATCCAGCGGCAATACAAGTCCTCCGGAGTGGCTTTTACAAAGCCACCCATATCATGGCTCCAAAAGGAGAAACCGGACAAGCCGAAGGACAAGCCTGCACGAAGCGTACCTAGCAGTCCCGTGTTCGTAGTTGCAGCATCACCGCCCCAATGCAATGGATAACGCTGGGAACCGGCCCATGCGGCACGTGCCCACATTATATTCTCGTTGTGCAACTTCTTGGTTATCTCGGACACTGCCATATCATAACGCACCGGATAGAGGTTATGCTCATACCATCCGCTCTTGCCGGAAGCGTAAATACCGTTCAGTGGAGCAGCCTCGCCGAAGTCTACTTTAATGGCACTGACACCGATATTCAGCAATCCCGCCAGTTTGTCCTGATACCACTTTACGGTTTCCGGATTGGAAAAATCGAGCACCACATCTTCGTAGGGAAGTTCACCATTTCCATTTTTCACATACATGTCTTTCTCTATCAGTTCAGAGAAATAACGATTTTTAGGAGTGAAATAAGGCAACTGCCACAAACATACATGGAAACCTTGTGACCTCAAATCCTTCAACATCTGCTGTGGATTCTGGAAACGGTTCTCGGAGAATTTATAGTCACACTGCCAGTCCACATCAAACCAGCCGGTATCGAAATGGATAACATCGCACGGATACTTGTTCTTACGGATATTGGCCGCTACATCATAACCTTCCTTTTCACTGAAATAGGTAATACGGCTCATCCACGTACCGAAAGACCACAAGGGGGGCATGCCCGGCTTTCCTACCAAATCGGTGTACTCGTCCAGAATATCTTTCGGCTCGCCGAAGAAAACGAACAAATCCAGGTTCTCGTCACCCATGAACATTTTGTTCAGCCCAATATAGGTAGCACCAAAATCACAAGTCACGGGAGCGGATGTATGCATAAACATGCCATATCCCCGGTTACTCATAAAGAAAGGAATCGGTTTGTACATCTGGTCCGTCTCAGGCCCTTGTGGGTCTGTAACAAACAAGTTCACCTTCTGTCCGGCCTTGTTCAGCCCAGTGGCAGACTCTCCGCAACCAAAAATCATTTCATCCGCAGTCAAGGTAAATACCGGATTGATGCGGCGGGCATTGTCACTTCCCCGCTTCACAAAACAGAACGGTGTATATTTTACCTGCGTAGAGTCCGCATCACTCAAAGCGGCAGTCTGGCTCAAGATACGTCCGGCTTTATCCTTCAAGACGATTCTCCAGGGATTCTTGTTAATCTGAATGGTTCCATAGTCACTGGAATAGACAATCTTGTCATTCGTCTCGGTAACTTTCCAGCTTCCATCCCTGCCCGGTTCCTTTACCAACATGATGGAAGCGGCAGGTTTAGGTTCCACCGGGGTCGTTAGCATACGGATACGTACCGTACGCGGAGTTACAAAGTCAATCTTGAATTTGAGGTTAGGGTCATTTTCATAGGCAGTGAAAGGAAAATCGAGCATTCTCATTTTCCGGGGCTGTGCACCGTTGGTATTGAAGGCTTGACGGGGCATCAGATGCCCGCGTTTCCAGTTCACCAGCCCTTCACCCGACTTGGCATCGAATGACTCCAGGTGATCTGCAAAAAACAAAGTATTACTCAAGTCACGGAAATCGGTACTCATGTCCAGAGGTTGGTTCATCAGATACGAGGTACCGTCATTGACATGTGGCTGTGCCAACAGATTGCCGCCGGCAAACAACAGCATCGCCACTGCTAAAAGTTCTTTCTTCATACTATTAGGATTTAAATGATCTTGCCTGCAAATGTATTTTTCTTAAAGGAAACACAGATGCCTTAAAAATGTCTTTTAATATCCGGTTTTGTTTCATAGAACCCATATAGGATCATTGGAAACAAAATGCATACTATTTTTCACCAAACGGAGGATATCATCCCACGCGAATACGCAAATCTTCCCTTGCTCGTTCGGAGGATTATATTTAAGTTTGCAGTTACAATATTGTTAATCCTTCTAATAAAGAAAATACATGAAACAACTGCTCCTATTCCTTATATGCAACCTGACCTTTCTCCTTACTGTTCAAGGTAACTCAACGGAAATCCCGCCGGCTGTCATGTTCAAGCAGCTCTCTACAACAGAAGGACTCTCCAACAACAGTATCCGAAGCATCTACAGAGACAATAGGGGATTCCTCTGGGTGGGGACAGAATCAGGACTCAACAAATACGACGGCTACTCCTTCCAGCAGTATTACCAGAACAACTCCAACCTGCCGGACGATGCCATCAGCGAAATTTTCGAAGGACCGGACGACAATGTATGGATAAGGACTTCCAGCGGCTACAGTATCTATAATTATAAGACCGGTAAATTCGACAATGACTATAAACCCATACTCGATGGGCTGCAAATCCCCAGTAAAAACATTCTGAGGATGGGAAAAACCTCCAAGAATGAATTTTGGGCCTACGACTATTCCAAACTTTACATACGAAGCATGGACAACAGCTCCATCAAAGCCTATCCACTGGCAGTTGAAAAGATTTCAAGCCTCTATATAGGTGTCCAGTTCATTTATATAATGTACTCCAACGGTATCCTATACAGTATCAGCAAGCAGACTTCCGAAGTCAAGGAAATAGCCATTCCCGCCATCTATAGACCTTTGCTGGAGAATCATGAGCCACACATTTACATAGACCAAAACGAAAACCTATGGGTATACACCTTCCAAAACAGCCTGCTTTTGCACAAGAACAGTTTTACACAGCAATGGGAGAACATCAGCCTGAACAATAACACTCACATACAGTACAATCGCGTGCAACGCATCCTCGACCTGGGAGACGGCAACGTATGGATACTTACCAGCCATATGGGGTTGTTCGTTTACAACGCCCTGACCAAATCTCTTACCAACTTGGTGCACAATCCATTGAAACCGCACACCATTGCCAGCAACAATCTGAATACCATTTACCGGGACAAAGACGGAACCATATACATAGGGAATTTCAAACACGGTATTTCCTATTATAGCCCCATGTCTCAAATCATACTATGCAACAAATCCCTGGAATATGATGATATCCTAACCTTCTGCGAAGACACAAGCCAGGAATCCATTTACTACGGAACAGACGGTACGGGACTAATCCGACGTTCACTGGTGACCGATTCATACGAAAAGATAGCAACTCCCGCCAATATTGTAGTCGACTTATCCATCGACTCCAAAAACCGCCTATGGATAGGCACCTTCCAGAAAGGACTGCTATGCTACTCGAAAGGGCAAATCAAACAATACACGGTAAGCAACAGCCAGCTTCTCGAAAACAATGTGTATACAGTAGAGGTGGACAAACACGGATACATCTGGATAGGTACCATGAAAGGATATATACAGAGGTTAAATCCGGAAACCGGGCAGTTTGACACCATCTTGTACCGTCCGGGAGAATTCTTTGTCCGTGATATGTACTATGACAAAGACAGCACCCTTTACGTAGCAACCAGAGGAGGACTCATTATTATCGATACGGAAACCCAAGCCTATAATATATACGCCGAAGCCAGCCGTTTCAAGGAGAACAATATGCTCACTGTCTATAAGGACAGCCGGGACCTTCTTTGGATAGGACATCCACACGGACTGAGCATATGGAACCAGAAGAACGACTCCATCTACTTCCTTGACCAGAAAAACGGGCTTGCCGCCAATCTCGTCAGAGCCATCACGGAAGACAACAACAACCAAATGTGGATTGGCACCGGCAACGGCATCTCACGAATCAAAATAACAAACGATACATACACCATCGTGAACTACTCCGTAAGCGACGGACTGATATGCAACGATACCAATGTCCACGCCATCCTCAAACTGCAGAACGGCAATATACTGATAGGTACTCCTCAAGGTTACCAGACTATCATTCCACAAGACATCCTGACCACAAGTTATGATGCCAACATTTACCTTACCGACATTGAATTCAAATCCGGAATGCCCCATCCGGACATCCTGAACGGCAGCTCACTTGAATGTGCACAACATCTTTCCTTCACTGAAAAGGAAAATTCATTCACTCTGTCCTTCTCTGCCCTCGACCTGGTGGAAACGGATAAGATAAAATATGCCTATAAGATTCATTCCAACTGGATTTATGTTGAAAACAACAAAGTAAACCTATCCATGCTGACTGCCGGAAACTATACTTTATCCGTTAAGGCATGCAACTCACAAGGCATATGGAGCCCCAACGTCAAGGAACTGAAAATAAAGATACTCCCTCCTTAGTGGCGCACCTGGTGGGCCTATACCATATATACCGGTATCATTTTGTGTATCCTTCTGTCCATTATCCGCAATCTGCGCTTACGCCAAAAGCAGAAACAAATCATGCAGGCCATCGAGGTGGAAAATGAAAGGCAGCAGAAAATCAACAATATGAAACTGCAGTTCTTTGCCAACATAAGCCACGAACTGCGGACTCCCTTGTCACTTATCATCAATCCGCTTGAAGAGTTTTTCGTAGACCATCCCGAATATCGTAAAGGCATTCTGGATATAGTCAAACAAAATGCCGACTATCTGCTGGAATTGATTAACCAACTGCTGGATTTCAGAAAGCTGGATGCCAAGGCTGAAACCCTGAAATGCAAACATGACAACATCCTTATCATTCTGAGTGAAATATTCCACTCTTTCGATCCGATAGCACAGAAACGGAACATCAGCTATAGCCTTACCGCTCCACAACATTCTGTATTCATGGATTTTGACTATGGCAAGATACGCAAGATATGCACAAATATCCTGTCAAATGCATTCAAGTTCACTCCCAATAAAGGAAGCATCTCACTGGATATTGCCGTAAGAGGCACAAATCTTGAGCTGACCTTTACCGACACCGGTTGCGGCATAGAAGATAAATCCAAGGAGAAAATATTCCAAAGATTCTATCAGTCGAGCAAAAACCAGTCGAGCAACGGAGGCAGCGGCATTGGACTGCACATTGTTTCCGAATACGTAAAGATGCATCAGGGTACTGTCTGTGTCAGGGATAACCAGCCTTGTGGTTCTGTATTCCTGATTACCCTACCCCTGCACCAGAACAGTAATGAAACCAAAAACGGAGAACCGGTCGAAGAACCGGAAATAAAGGAAGAATCCCATCCATTCACCATACTACTCGTAGATGACAACTACGACTTCTTGAAATTTCTCTCTGAAAGTCTTGCCAGGCAGTATCATGTATTAAAAGCCACAAACGGAAAACATGCACTAAATGTACTGGAAAAGGAAGATATTGATTTAGTGGTCAGTGACATCATGATGCCCGAGATGGATGGTCTGGAACTATGTTCAACCATCAAGAATGACATACGCTACTCCCATATCCCCATTATCCTCCTGACAGCTAAGACAAGTGAAGAACACCAATTGGAAGGGCTTAGCGTTGGTGCAGACGACTATATCACCAAGCCTTTCAATATGGAAGTCCTCAAGCTGCGCATCAACAAGATTATCGAGATGAACGTCAAACGTCAGGAAATATTCAATCAGGACATTAAAATCGAGCCAAGCCGTATCACCATCACTCCCCTTGACCGGCAGCTGGTGGAAAAAGCCATCCAGATTGTAGAGGACAATATCAGCGAAACCGAGTTTTCCGTCGAGGAGCTGGCCAGCAGCCTGAATATATCACGCAGCTATTTCTACAAGAAAATGATTAAGATAACGGGAAAGAAACCCATCGAATTCATCAGGACCATCCGTATGAAACGTGCACAACAACTCTTGACAGAAAGCCAGATGCAAGTTTCGGAAATTGCATATACCTTGGGGTATAACTCCCCCAAGGTATTCTCCAAACATTTTAAAGAAGAGTTCAACATCAGCCCATCCGAATTTATAAGGCAGCAGGCTGAATAGCAACATTATTTTGACATCAAAGCATCCAACGAAGACACCAACGCCACCAAAGCGGCACTCCAATTAATGGCTATCTCATTGGAAGCATACGAACCCTCCACATCTGCATAAGACTCATCCGGCAGGTTGGAAGCATAAGCAATGCCATCCTGCTGCCCAGGATTGGGACCGCCAACCAGGAAACCGGGAAGAGGTGCCTCTATATCATCCGATGTAGAAAGACGATGGTGCGGATACAGAGGACTCTTCATCCCGAAACCGGTAACATAACAATATCCCGTAGCATTCTTTCCTAAAATGTAGTCCATATTGCGGTAGGCGTTCGTCAGGTACGACTTCTCGCCCGTAAGCAAATAGGCGCAAACCAGTGAAGTGGCTTGGTTAGCACACCCTTCGGCAAGGCATCCCCAGAAGAAATCTTTGGCATCGTTGCCGTAAGGAGCATGGAAAGGAGAGCGGTCAGCACCCCGCACAGCCTCGACAGCATAGTCCAGTAACAGGTCTTTCATGGCATTTGCCAATTCCACGTCTTCACCCTGATATTCCCTGCCCGGTTGCAGCCAGGCAAACACGCCCAACGCAGTGGTATTGCCCCAAGAAGGAGTCTTATATGCAGTCGGCAGATGCTTCTTCACTTGTTCCCGGTAAACGGGCTTTCCCGTAGCAAGATAGAGCTCGGAAGCCGCCCAGAAGAATTCGTCATCGGCACTACGATCACCGTAAGCTCCCGTAACCACGGCAGGTTGATATTGCTTGTTGAGGAGGTCCTGATGATAGAGCGCTTGCGGATGCGCTTCTGCCCAGGCGTAAGCACGTTCGGCAGCCTGTAAAGCCACTGTCGAAAAGCCCGGATAATCCTCTTCGTAAGGAGTAAACAAGGCAGAAGCCTGCGCCAAAGCCGCAGCATAGTCCAATGCCGCCGTTACTGATTTCTGAACCACATAACGAGGCTGCTTACACTCCGTAGGCTTGATGAATCCCTCGAACGAAGGGGTAGTCAGCTTGTGGTAGACTCCTCCGTCGGCAGGGTCTTGCATAGTCAGCATCCATCTCAGGTTATAGTACATCTCGTCCAGCAAATCGGGCGTGTGGTTTCCGCTTTCCGGGATGTTCACCTGTTGACGGATAAAATAATCAGGAAAGCGGGCATAAATCGCCTGCATCAGTCCAATGGAATAGGCGGAGTTCACAATATACTTGTTATAGTCTCCGGCATCATACCATCCTCCCGGAGAAGAAATCACCGTTCCCGCCTTACGTTCCGGCCCGGCAGCATTGGGATGTATCAGTACCTTGTCATCGGGATGGCCTGCCGGACGGCTCCACCGACCCGCATAAGTCGCTTCGATGGGCATGCCCGTACGTTGGTAATAGAAAGATTTCAAAGCTGCATCGGCCAAAGGGGACAGTACTCTTTCTTTTATTTCGAATGCCACTGAATCTCCGTTAACCATCAGAAAATAGTTTCCCGGTGCCGTGATGTCACTGAAATCCAATATCGTCCTGCTCTTATCCGACCAAGCAGATGAAGCAATATATCCGGGCTTACCGGAAAATACCCGATTACCCGTGGCTGCATCTACTATGGTAAATTCACGGACCTCACCGGTATTCACCACAGCTACTTTTTCCTGCTGGGGATAGTACCCTAACTGATTCAAACGTATAGTTTCTGAAGGATGCCCTAAAGTGGCCATCCCTCCCAGAACTGTAAACAGACATGTAGTTATATTCATATCACTATTCTTTAGTAATCATTTATATTATTCTATTTCAAAACTATTTATCAGACAATAAGGTAATGAAACTGATGGCCGGCAAGTGTACCCGTACCTGCCCATTCTCCACTTTCACTGCAGTTTCCTTCATGCAGTCTTTTGTATTGGTCACATAGACTTTCAGTTCCTTCACTTCTGCAGGGATACCGGAGATGACCGCCTCGCAATCCGCCCCATTATTGACCATATGGACGGCATATTCCCCACGCACCATATTTCCGAAAGCCGCACAGTTTACGTTTTTCTTGCTGCTACTGACCGGAATGGCCAAGGCATCGGCCGGAGTGGAGGCCAGTTGCTTGATATTCCAGAAACGTTGCGTAGGACGCAAAGGACCTTTGGAACCATAAATGCCGTCTCCCCACAACAACGAATAGTCTGAAGTAAGCTGCCACTGCAAGATGGACAATGGCTGGCAAATGGCACAAATACGCGTATACAGATTGATTTCATAAAGTGCAAACGTCGACTCATTGAATATCTCGGCATAACCATGAGCAGCGGCATCCGTACTACCCTCACCAACCAAGAGTGGTACATTGATCGCTTTGGCAGCATCCGCCCACTTCTTTAACGTAACATCATCACAACCACGCCATGAATGGAAAGAAACTGCACCAATATACTTATGAGTCTCAAGATTGTTCAAAGCAGGAAGGATGAAATCGAAAGTCGTGGCATCCGAATTGTCGCCAAGCAGCATGCGGGTAGGAAGATTCAACCCTGCCAGATAAGCACCGAACTCCTTAATGAAATCTGCATGTTCCTGCGGAGTGTGGAGGACATCAATACCCAAATCCGATTCATTGAACGAGAACATGGAGAACTCAATACCATAATACTGTTTGGCATACAACAGATAATCTGCCATGGATTTATAAATCTTCTCCTTTTTCCGGTTATCCAGACGATAAGCAATGACACCGCCTTGACGAGCATAACTTGCAGGACCTCCGTCAATGGCCCACGCAGGTGGAAACCAGCAGCTTAGTATTACCGGCATTCCCATCGCCTTCAAGCGCTTTGCCATGAGGAGACTTTCCTCCACCCGCTTGTTCAGTCCCCCATTCTGTGCGGTGGCAATAGGGTCGGCTTCCTCTTCCGGTTGCCACAATCTCCACGGAAATTCCACACGTCCATAGGCTACACGCAAATTTTCCAGACAGTAATCTATCACTTTAGGGTCGGCAGCAGGATTCTGCAGGCGGAAATTCCCTCCAAAGCCTGTAAACAGACTGCCCGGATTCTGCATATCCAATATAATTTCCGCGTCACTATGATCTATCACTCCGGAAGCATGCAGTGCCATGGACAATGCAGTTCTCTCAGCCTTTTTCAGAGTCGGCATCAGCGAGATATAAACTACGGTACCGGTGGATTCTTTTTCAACCGTGGCCTTTACAGACTTATTGAACTTGAATTCCAACTTCCTATTAGCCGAAGTAACGGTCAGCTTCCTGCCACTTGTCCTTACTTTGGCATCAGCGTAGTTTTCCGGACTTAAAGCAATACAGTAATAGGCTGTCTGGTTCAAAGTAGTGTCCGACAGCGCATCAATAGAAATCTCCACCAAGCCTTTTCCCTTATCAGTCACTTTCTGATGGAACTTTACACCTCGCAGAGTAGTCGTCACTTCCTGCATATCCCCCTCACGATGGAAAACGGGACGGACCTGCTTCTCCTTTCCGGTAATCTCCATATCCCCTTTCAAGGTTCCGACACGCAGGGACGACTCAAAGTCTATCAATTCACCGTCTACACGGACACCCGTGATATTGCTCCATGCCATCACTTCCGTCTGGGCAGAAAGCGGCAGAGACAATATGCCACACAGCAATGCAGCCATTCCCAACTGGAAAATTCGTAAATTCTTCATTATATCAAATATATAAAAGGTTGTCATTTCAGTCTTGTATCAATCTCAAACCCCATACGGCTGTTATGATAAGGACAATTCCACATACTTGCTTTAGGTTCCTTGTAGCGGGGAGTCCCATCTTCCAGCACAGTTCTGAACCATTCGCCATACTCCTTGTCTATCATCCGTGATTTGATGAAGTTCCAGGTACGGACGGCACTGTCCAGATAAGATTGTTCACCGGTCAGCTGCCAGGCATTGATGCATCCTACCACAGTTTCCGCCTGGCACCACCAGGAAGCATCCTTCCTGATTTTGTCCTTATGCCGTTCGTACATCATGGCACCCATCGGGTTGATGCCCTCTTTCAAGGAGGCGTCTGCAAGTTCCAAAGCCACTTCCCTGCATTTCCCGATGACCTCCGGGTCACCCAGAGCTTCTGCAGCTTCCGTCAGCAGCCAGGAAGTTTCGATGTCATGCCCGTAAGAGTCAATGTCATCCAGATTGTTCCAGTTCGAATCACAGTATAATATCAGGTGATGTGTTTGTGAGTTATACAGTTTGGTTGTTATCAAGTTTATCACTTTTGCAAGGCGCTCGCGAAGGCCGTCATCTTTCCATACTTTATATAACGCTGTGTATGCCTCCAATACATGGATATGGGTATTCATTGTTTTGGTGGCAACACCATCTCCATCATATCCCAGCTTTTTGGGAACTTCCCATTCGCGGGTGAAAGATTCTATATAACCATCGTTTACGGGGTCTTTGATTCTGCTCTCCACGGTCCGGTAAAGCTCTATGGCTTTTTGCAGGCTTTCATTGTTGCCTGTTGCTCTGAAATGTTCGGACAAACCGTAGATGGCATAAGAGCAGCCGTAAGTCTGCTTGTCCGTATCCAGTGGAGTACCGTCTGCTTTTATCAGCCAATATACGCCTCCATACTGCGGGTCGATGAAGTGGTCTATGAAATAGCGTTGCGCCCTGTCAGCCAGTTTGCGGTAGGCAGCATCGCCATACATCCGATAAGCGGTTGAAAAAGTCCAGAGGATGCGGGCATTCAGTACGCCTCCTTTGGGAGCATCCGCTATCGGGGCACCGTCACGTCCCAATGAACCGTAAAAACCTCCGGAAGGGTCTACACTGTATTTTTCCCAAAAAGAGAGGATATTCTCTTTCAAGTCTGAGGTTATCTCATCTTTTAAAATCTTATCCGCGTGTGATTGCGCTTTTAGGAAAGGTGCAATCAGCAGCCCTACTACAATCAGCAGAAAAACGGGAAATAGGTGTCTCATAATGTAGCGATTTAAGAAATTGGCCATAGTTACACTGCAAATTTACAAAAAAACAAGTTGTCATTACTCATTGCCATCCTTTTTCAAGGGATACAATTGGTTCCGATAAAGGTCATTTTTGGGTACTGAATCCTTGTTTTGTCAAACACCAGTGTTCGTCAAGTGCTACAATATCTGCCCCAGAAACATAGGCAAACACCGGAAAAAGATACATTTTATAACGTTATTGGCTACAAACAAAAACCATCCGTTTCCTTTTTAGTCCGTATATTAGTGGAGAATTCTGTAACTCAAAAATAGATACTATGAGAAAGAGACATTTTCTATTCGCATCCGCCCTGGCACTGCTCTGCAGTAGCGGTGCACTGCATGCACAAGATTTCAAGCTGACATCTTCCGGTTATTTCAAGAACCAGGGAGTAGACGTCATGGCTTTTGATGACATCTATCCCGAGGGACACCAAGGAGGAGTATGTATCATCATGAATGGACACCGCGTAGCAACGAATGGAGACATCCGACTGGAAGCCACCCCCGGACAATGGCAGCCCGTACCGAAACAACTCGACCGGAAGCTCAGCGACAACAGCATCACCGCTACGCTCTGCTATCCCGACTCCTCACGCCACCTCACCGGATTCAACCCGATGATTTACCCGGATCTCCACCTTATATATACGGTACAAGTGGAAAGCAAAGGTAAACACATAGAGGTGACCGTAGACCTGGACCGCCCCATTCCCCAGGAATTCATCGGAAAAGTGGGCTTCAACCTTGAATTCTTCCCGGGTTCCCTCTTCGGCAAGCCCTGGATTATGGACGGTCAGAGCGGCATCTTCCCGCAACAACCCAACTCCCCCCTAATGACAACCCAACCCAACTATCTGCATACGGGAAATTATCATGACGGCAAGCAATCGCTGGCAGACATGGACAAACTGATAGGAAAAGGTTACAGCCCGATTGTGGCCGACGACATCATCAGCGAACCTTATGCCAAAGGCCGTAAGTTTACCTCCCGCCCCGACGACCCTTACAACAAAGTAACCATCGAATCATTGAGTGGTGACCTACAACTGTTTGACGGGCGTATGAACCACAATAACGGCTGGTTCGTACTGCGCAGCAACATAAAACCGGGTGTCACCAAAGGGGTCGTCAAATGGATTATCACTCCGAACGTAGTGGCCGACTGGATGTATCAGCCGGTTATCCAGACTTCACAGATAGGTTATCATCCCGCCCAGGACAAGGAAGCCGTCATCGAAATGGATATACGTGACAATAGAAAGGAAACGGCACAAATCATCCGCATTGACGCAGACGGCGAGAAAGTGGTCAAGAACGTCACTCCTGCCAATTGGGGCAAGTTCCTAAGATACAACTATCTGAAGGTGGACTTCACGGATGTGAAGGAACCGGGACTCTACAAGATTAAATACGATACCTCCGTATCTCCTATCTTCCGCATCGACAATGACGTATATGCCCGTGGCGTATGGCAACCCGTACTGGAATACTTCCTTCCCGTACAGATGTGCCACATGCGCGTCAACGAGAAATACCGCGTATGGCACGACTGCTGCCACATGGACGATGCCCGGATGGCACCGGCACACAATCATATCGACGGCTACGACCAGAAAGAGGGCCTGTCCAAATTCAAACCGGGTGAAGTGGTTCCCGGAGTGAACATAGGCGGCTGGCACGATGCCGGAGACTTTGACCTCCGCATCGAATCCCAAGCCGGAGAATCCTATATCCTGGCACTGGCCTACGAAGCTTTCCGCCCGAATCTCGACGTGACTTCCATCGACCAGATAAACCGTGTGACGGAAATCCACCAGCCCGACGGTAAGAATGACCTGCTGCAACAAGTAGAGAACGGCGCCCTTACGGTAGTCAACGGCTACCTGGCACTGGGACGTCTCTACCGGGGAATCATCTGCAACGACCTTCGCCAATACGTACTTCTGGGTGATGCCGCCGCCATGACGGACGGAAAAATCGGTAATGAAGACGACCGTTGGATATTTACAGAGGACAACCCCGGACGAGAACTGTCGACAGCCGCCCAACTTGCTGCCGTATCACGCGTATTGAAAGGCTTCAATGATACATTGAGTGTACATTGTCTCGACATTGCCCGCAAAGTATATGCTTCTACCGAAAGCGGCAACAACAGAGCCTTGTTCCCCAAAGTGCAGGCAGCCGTAGAGTTGTACCTCACCACGGGCGAACAACCCTATATGGACTTCATCCTGGACAACCAGGAGCTCATCATCAAGCAGATAGGCCGAATCGGCTGGTACACGGCACGCGTAGAACAACAGTTTGCACAGATGAAGAACAAGAAAGCCAAAGCCTTCTCTACCGCTTTCCGCAAAGCTCTGGCCGGATACAAACAAGAACTGGACAAGCAAGTGCATGAAACTCCTTATGGCGTTCCCTACCGTCCGAATATCTGGGGTGCAGGCTGGGATATACAGCGTTTCGGCTTCCAGCACTACTTCCTGACAACCGCCTATCCGGAAATATTCCCGAAAGCACCGGTATTCAATGCCCTCAACTTCATTCTCGGATGCCACCCGGGCTCCAACCAGGCTTCCTTCGCCTCGGGTGTTGGCGCACAATCAGCCACTGTAGGCTACGGACTGAACCGCGCAGACTGGTCGTACATTCCCGGTGGAGTCATTTCCGGTACAGCGCTTATCCGTCCCGACTTCCCGGAACTCCTGACGTTCCCGTTCCTCTGGCAACAGACTGAGTATGTGTTGGGAGGAGGTTCGTCCCACTATATGTTCCTGGTACTTGCAGCAGAACAGTTGCTGAAACAATAAGAAAGACAGAGGGGGGAACAAAACCCTCTGGATATTTTCTTTTAGGCGCGGATTACACGGATTTAGTTTACTGCATCCATGGATTCCGCGTAACCCGCGCCTAATATTATAGTATAATGAAAGTGTTTATCTACTTTCCGTTCTTTCACCAATTATCCGTACGGAACGGAATGGTAGGCAATTCATTTCCGCCAATCATCGTACCAATCTGGAAATCATGGAAACAGTAGCGCACGCTGACGGGATGGGATACCTTTTCTGAAGAGATTACCACTTCATTCGTCTGCCAGTGCAGCCATACTTTATCGGCAGGATGAAATACACGGTCCTCGCCTGCCACTTCGAAGCCACGAAGGTCATAGTTACGGCAGATACCCATTTCCAGGTGGTCGAAAGAAACCCAGGCTTCATTGCCTTTAGCAGTCCATGACTTATATTGTGGGCCGAAACAGTGTATCTGCTTCAATCCATAGGTGAGGTTCAATGCCAGATAACTCAAACGTTGGCCCACCTTCCTCTTGTTGCGGGGATGGATGTTGTATATCTCGTAAGGTTCCACAAGGTCGTTGGTAGAAATCATGGCACTGTTCGGAATCTGGCTTTGGACACGAAATTGCGCTTCGCGCAGGTAGGCAGCTTTCTCTTGCTGAGTGCCTCCATAGGCATAAGGAGCTATTTCTGCAAAGTAAAAAGGCAATTCGCCCAGTCCCCATTCCTTGCGCCACAGCTGCACCATGTCGGCCAGGCGCTCGGCATATGTTTCATGGCGGCCTACGTTAGACTCGCCTTGATACCAGATGAATCCCTTTATGGTATAGTTCTGAAGCGGCTTCAGCATGGCATTGTACATCAGCATGGGGCGGTGCATGGGGTGCAGGCGTTCGATGGAATCGGGGTTGAGGGAAATGTCCGGATAGTTTTCCAGCAACTCCCGGCTTATCCAACCTTCCACAGTGGCTCCACCGTAGGCACTGCTGATGATACCCACGGGAATACGGAGGGCACGGCTCAGTGAAGTTGCGAAATAGTAAGCTGTTGCACTGAAATCGGGTGCGGTCTCGATGGAGGAGAGGTTCCAACTACCTTCGCAGTCTGTTTGCGGTTCATACGTTTGATGCTTGGGAACGGTGAACATGCGCACACCCTTATTTTCGGCAGAAGCTATGATATCATCCACCCCATTCATGATGCAACAGCCGGCAAAACCTTTCAAGGGCATTTCCATATTACTCTGACCGGAAGCAAGCCATACTTCACCGATTAGGACATTCGTCAACGTAGTTTTTTCTCCATCATCAAAGGTTATCTCATAAGGCGTGTATCCTGCTGCCGGAGTTTTCACGGCAAGCAGCCAACGTCCGTCCTTATCGGCACGGCAAGTCGTTGTCTGTCCATTCCACGAAGGCGTGACGCGTACTTCGGCTTTCGGTGCAGCCGTTCCCCACAGTTTTACTTCCGTCTGTTGCTGAAGAACCATATTGTCACTTACCAGTGCAGGCAGTTTTACCTTGGCGCCCAATGAAGCGGTGCAGCATAATAGAATCAATGCAAGAGTTTTACTTTTCATGGCATATTTATGTTTACTACTTATTCAGAATTCAATAACGTGAGCAAAAATAGGGCTTTTTTGCTCACGTTCATCCTTTTTCAAGTCAAAAGTTTACATCGCATTGTTCCGCAGCAATCGTAGGAATCAAGTCATCTTTAAACCTACAATAGAAGCTATCAACGTAGTAATAAAGAACAAACGGATGAAGGAAACCGACTCATCAAAGAATACAATCCCCAATATTACCGTACTTACCGCACCTATCCCCGTCCACACGGGATAGGCCGTCCCGATAGGTAACGTATGCACCGCCTTGGCAAGCAGCAACATACTGATGGCCAGACAGACAAGAAAACCTGCACCCCAAAGATAATATTCCGTACCCGTAACGCCTTTCATCTTTCCCAGACAAAAGGCAAAGCCTGACTCAAACAGTCCGGCTACAACCAAAATAATCCAGTTCATACTCAATTCTTCTGTTTCATTATACATTTAAAGAGGGAGCAAAGATAACCTTTCCCGTACTCCTGCCACTTTACATTTGATAAGAAGCACCGGATAAGGTCGAAAATCGTATTTTTGCCACACTAAGAACCAATACTTGCTTGATAATGAACAAATACGATATTATCCATACCATATATCCAATGCCAAAGGCATCTGTCGACAAGCTGGTGGAGAACATTGCGGAAGTAGCTTACCCCAAAGGTTCCCTCATACTGGAAGCCGGAAAGACGGAGAGAAACATTTTCTTCGTCGGGAAAGGTATTGTCCGCGCCTACGTGGAAGCAAAAGGCAAAGAAATCACCTTCTGGATTGGTGCCGAGGGAGCCACAGTCGTTTCACTGAAAAGCTACATCGGCAACGCACCCGGTTATGAAACCGTGGAATGCATGGAGGACGTCATTCTTTACGTCTTGAAACAGAGTGTCCTGGCAAGATTGTTCCAAGAAGACATCCACATCGCCAATTGGGAACGCAAGTTTGCAGAGACAGAATTCCTGCAGACTGAAGAGAAATTCATCCCCTTGCTGTTTACTTCCGCAGCCGAACGGTACGAAGTACTGCTGAAGAATAACCCGGAACTGCTGCAAAGAATCCCGCTGGAATGCCTTGCTACGTATCTGGGGATTACTCCGGTGAGTTTGAGCAGAATTAGGGCGGGGATTGGAAAACGACAAGGCTGAATAGAAATAAAAGAAAAGAAATTATACATGAATGTATAATCTGTATATTTGTCATTAAATCAAGAACAAGCAGCCCATAAAATCACCTTTTCAATACGGCACATTGGTCGATAAAGGGGAGCAGTACATATTCTCCAACCCGGTATTTGAGTTGTGGTTCAAGAGGGAGTATTACTGAAAGACTCTAAATTCACTAACTTTGCAACATAAACAAAAAACAATTACACAATGAATAAACATTCATACTTTGGATTGCTTATGAGCATCTTAATGACCGGTTGCGCCGAGAGTAAACCGGATGCGGCAGTAGAGAAAGGGTACTGTCCAAAATTTTGTGTAAATGGAAACAGGATTCAGTTGTAAGTTTGTTCTTATATCTGGATTCTGTTTTCAAATATAAGCATAAACTGGTTCATAATCAATCCCCAGTTTGAAATAGGCATTGTCCATTTCTTTTCAATCTCCATAAGTGAAAGATACACGGTCTTTTTTACGGCATCGTCCGACGGGAATGAAAGCTTTGATTTGGTGTACTTTCTGATTTTTCCGTTCAGATTCTCAATAAGATTTGTGGTATAGATTATTTTCCTGATTTCCAATGGGAACTGGAAGAAAACAGTCAGATCATCCCAGTTGTTTCTCCATGAAAGTATGGCGTATGGATACTTTCCTCCCCATTTCTTTTCCAGATTGTCAAGTTCTGCGGCAGCAACTTCCTTATTAGGTGCATTGTAGATATTCTTCATATCCGCCGTAAACTCTTTCTTATCCTTATAAACGACATATTTACAGGAGTTCCTGATCTGATGTTCCACACAGATCTGAGTGGATGACTGGGGGAATACGGTACGGATGGTATCTGTAAATCCATTCAGATTGTCAGTACAGGTAATCAGTATATCCTGCACTCCACGAGCCTTCAAGTCGGTCAGGACACCCATCCAGAAAGAGGAACTTTCCGATTTGCCGACCCACATGCCAAGGACTTCCTTCAGGCCGTTCTGTTTCAGACCGACACAAAGATAGACGGTCTTGTTTATAATCTTGCCGTTATCCCGTACCTTGAAGACGATACCATCCATCCAGACTATCAGATAGACCGGATCCAGAGGACGGTTCTGCCATTCCTGCGCAGCCTGGCTTACCTTGTTTGTAATAATGGAAATGGCTGATGTAGAGAGCTCTATTTCATAAATCTCACGCATCTCCTCCTCTATATCGGAAACACTCATTCCTTTGGCATACAGGGAGATAACAAGCTTCTCTATAGAAAGTCCCCGGCTTTCATGCTTGGGGACTGCTATCGGTTCAAACTGCCCGTTGCGGTCACGCGGAATGGAGATGACAGACTCTCCATGTCCGGTCTGAATTTTCTTCGGATAACTGCCATTCCGGGAGTTGCCGGTGTTGTTCCCTGCCACGGAATTCTTCTCATACCCCAAATGGGCATCCATCTCACCTTCAAGCATCTTTTCCAATACCTGCGCATGCAACTGATTCAGAAACCTGCTCACATCCGCTTCTGTCTTGAACTGGCTAAGGAACTCCTTGCTTAATACCTCATCAGGCACTACTTGATTCTTTTCTTTCATAATCTTTTTCATTTGGTAAATGTATAAAATAAAAAATACGGAACTCGATTTTGAATCCCGTATTTTCCATTTACACAAAATATTTTATAGTGCCAGAGAAAGAAACACTTTCATCCTGCAACGTCAAACTCAGTAACATACAATTTACCCAAGCCAAGAACGGGGCGGAGAACAATGTCACCGTATTCAACGACACACTGAAGTTTGTTGCCGGTCCGCAGACAGACTATTTCCGTTCGCCGGATGGAACTGCCATCAACAACTCACCTGTTATCTTTACAGAGATAGACAACACGAAGCCGTTCACCTTTACAGCCAAAGTGGAACCGCAGTTCACCCTGACGGGAACATACTCAGCCGGCGTACTTTATGTCTATGAGAACGATACCCACAACCAGAAACTATGCTTTGAGCAAGATGAAAACGGAGCACACCGCGTGGTGAGTGTCCGCACCATCGGAACTTCCGAAGTGGCAAGCTTGATAACGAATGAAGTAACGTAACGTCGATATAACTCAACACATTGTAGAATGCCCATCATTAATGTTATTCACATCAATGGTGGGTATTCTACTTTTACCATTCTGACACTTTGTATTTTCTATCGTATGAGGATCCCCCGTATTTCCATCTCTCTGTCTATACGAAAGGAAATTCGAGAACAAAAACATATAAAATACAGATTATAAGGAATATATCAAAACATTCCTCCTCCTAATAAATTGAAAATATATCTCCGAAAGCCTTGATACGCCGAGAAAGCAAAGACAAAAGCAATGCTTTTTGTCACATTTACAGAAATATCCCTATCTTTCAAGCAATCCACCCAGTTCCCACGCCCGCACATGCCGTATTCCTTCATTGGACGGCAGGCAGAAGTCATCAAGCGAGACAACCAGTTTCTCATAATTATCTTGTATCGCCTCCAACGAAGCATACTCACGGCGCACCGTCTGTTCATCTACCAGCATGTAGGTGGATTGCAGATATATCGTACGGTCACCTTTCCGAGCGATGAAGTCCACCTCTTTTTCTTTAGCACATCCGGTATAGACATCATAGCCCGCCCGAAGCAACTCCAGATAGACAAGAGTCTCCAGTTTATAACCCACATCATAGGCTGTTCCGGGATAGAGGAAATTCTTAAAGGCAAGGTCGTTGATGTAATATTTCGCCGTACCGGACAGTATTTCCTTTCCGCGCAAGTCAAAGCGTTCACAACGATACGCCAAGAACGAGTCTTCGATATAGCCTATGTAGGCAGCCACGGCATCATAGCTCGTCTTCCGGCCCTGGCTCTTGAAATAGTTCACGATGTTGCCGATGGACACTAAATTAGAGGCATTGCCTACAAGAAACGCAAAAAGGTCCTCAAGCAGTCGGGGGTCACGTATGCTGTAGCGTTGGATGATGTCCTTCAGCAAGATGGTGTCCTTCAAGGCAGACAAGTAATTGCGCTGCACCTCCTGCTTTTCGGGCAAGACAAAAAGTTCCGGGATTCCGCCCGTATTCATATAGCCCATATAGCTCTCACGGTTCTGTTCCAGATGCCTTATCTCTGTATACTCCTGATAGCTGAAGGGATATATCGGAAATTGGACGTATCGCCCGGAAAGCAGCGTGGCAAGCTCACCGGACAGCATCCGTGAGTTGGAGCCGCTGATAAAGAGCTCGTACTCCTCGGTATAGTCCTGCGAATAAGAATTGACCGACTTTTCCCATTCTTGGATGAGCTGCACTTCGTCGATGAAAATATACATCCTTTCCTGAGGGTGCAGTTCGCTTTTATAAAGCGCCACCAACTCTTCCAAATCCTTGTGAGTCTTCAAGAAAGCAAAGTCGCTCAGTTCCCGGTTGATGAACAAGGTGTTCTGCGGAGGGACACCGTTTCTTATCAGTTCCCTTGCTATCTGTCTCAACACATAACTTTTTCCGGTACGCCGCTGACCGATAAGCACCTTTACAAGACGATTACCTACGTAGTCCATGATTCTGCCGGTATAAGCTACCCGCATGAAACCAAAGTCAAAATCTCCTTCTGTCCAGAGATTGTACTTCCTAAGTATATCCATTCTTTCGTCCATAACCTAAACTTTAGTTGCAAAGATAACAATTTTCGGTTATAAACGAATATTTCTATCAACTCTTTCGTTCATAACCTAAAAAATTTGCGAAAAAGGCTAGATTTTCGGTTATAAACGAAAGATTCATTTAGACAAGCAAGGAGGATATTTCCTTTCCGCATCCCCCTTTATCGGCCGGATATTCCCTCTATAGAATCATCATTGTTGCATCTATACTTCCACCGCGCTGCATCTATACTTCCACCGTGCTGCATCTATAGATGCAGCAAATCCCTTAACCTATCCTAATAATGCTGCTTATTGTCACCTATTTAGAAGCGAAATCATTATATTTGCGCCCATATATGCCAATACGTTGACTAAGCGATGGCAAAACAGCTTGTAAAAAACAAAACTGAATAATAACGAATTTCATCCGAATGAAACAGTACAAAACCGTAAACAACCTTGTAGGCTGGATTACCTTCCTCATTGCAGCGACGGTCTACTGCATGACCATCGAACCTACTGCAAGCTTTTGGGACTGCCCGGAGTTCATCACCACCGGCTATAAGCTGGAAGTAGGACACCCGCCCGGCGCACCGTTCTTCATGCTGGTAGCCAACCTATTCTCACAATTTGCTTCCGATGCCTCCACCGTTGCCAAGATGGTGAACTACATGAGCGCGCTGATGAGCGGCGCATGTATCCTGTTCCTTTTCTGGAGCATCACGCACCTGGTACGCAAACTTGTGGTGACAGACGAAAACAATATCACACGCGGCCAGATGGTTACCATCATGGGTAGCGGTCTGGTGGGCGCACTTGCCTACACGTTCAGCGATACCTTCTGGTTCAGCGCTGTGGAAGGCGAGGTGTATGCCTTCTCCTCACTGTTCACTGCCGTCGTATTCTGGCTCATACTGAAATGGGAGGACGTTGCCAACGAGCCTCACAGTGACCGCTGGCTGATTCTTATCGCCTACCTGACGGGACTTTCCATCGGCGTGCACTTGCTGAACCTGCTCTGCCTGCCCGCCATCGTACTGGTATACTACTACAAGAAAGTACCCAACGCCAATGCCCGAGGTTCCCTGCTGGCATTGCTCGCTTCGGGCATACTGGTAGCAGCCGTACTCTACGGCATCGTGCCGGGTATCGTGAAAGTGGGCGGCTGGTTCGAACTGCTCTTCGTCAACACGCTGGGCATGTCCTTCAACACGGGTGTCATCGTATATATCATCCTGTTGGCAGCCTGCCTCATCTGGGGTATCTACGAAAGCTATACCGAACGCAACAAGGCACGTATGGCACTCTCGTTCATACTCACCATCGCCATGCTGGGTATCCCGTTCTACGGACACGGCACCAGCTCGGTGGTTATCGGTATCATCGTCATTGCCGCATTGTGGCTCTACCTCCGTCCGAAGACGCAGGCAGCCGTCAAAGAGAAATTCCGCGTATCGGCACGCACGCTGAACACCTCGCTGCTCTGCACCATGATGATTGTCATCGGATATTCCTCGTATGCACTTATCGTCATCCGCTCCACCGCCAACACGCCGATGGACCAGAACTCTCCGGAGGACATCTTCACACTGGGCGAATACCTGGGACGCGAGCAGTATGGCACACGCCCGTTGTTCTATGGCCCTGCCTTTTCCTCGCAAGTGGCGCTGGACGTGAAAGACGGTTACTGCGAACCGCGCATCAAGTACAACGGCACGAAGTTCATCCGCAAGGAGAAAGCTACGCCCGACGAAAAGGATTCGTACATCGAAATCCCCGGACGCATTGAGTACGAATACGCCCAGAACATGCTGTTCCCGCGTATGTACAGCAGTGCCCATACACAACAATACCATGCCTGGCAGGACATCAAGGGTTACGATGTGCCCTATGACAAATGCGGCAACATGATTATGGTAAACATGCCCACACAGTGGGAAAACATCAAGTTCTTCTTCTCCTACCAGCTCAACTGGATGTACTGGCGCTACTTCATGTGGAACTTCGCCGGACGCCAGAACGACATACAAGGCAGCGGAGAAATTGAACACGGCAACTGGATTACCGGTATCCCGTTCATTGACAACTGGCTGGTGGGCGACCAGAGCCTCTTGCCTCAGGAACTGAAAGACAACAAGGGACACAACGTATTCTACTGCCTGCCCCTGCTGCTGGGTATCATCGGCCTGCTATGGCAAGCCTACCGTGGGCAGAAAGGCATCCAGCAATTCTGGGTGGTCTTCTTCCTCTTCTTCATGACCGGTATTGCCATCGTGCTCTACCTGAACCAGACTCCGAGCCAACCGCGCGAACGTGACTATGCCTACGCCGGTTCGTTCTACGCCTTCGCCATCTGGATTGGTATGGGTGTGGCAGGACTCGTCCGTCTGCTTCAAGACTATGCCAAGATGAAGGAACTGCCTGCTGCCGCCATCGTTTCCGTAGCCTGCCTCTTTGTCCCCGTGCAGATGGCAAGCCAGACTTGGGACGACCACGACCGCAGCGACCGCTACATGGCACGCGACTTCGGCCAGAACTACCTGATGTCCCTACAAGAAAGCGGCAACCCGATTATCTATACCAACGGTGACAACGATACCTTCCCCCTCTGGTACAACCAGGAGACCGAAGGTTTCCGTACCGACGCCCGCACCTGCAACCTCTCGTACCTGCAGACCGATTGGTACATCGACCAGATGAAGCGCCCCGCCTACGACAGTCCTTCTCTCCCCATCACGTGGGACCGAATGGAGTACGTAGAAGGCACCAACGAATACGTCCCCATCCAGCCTGAGTACAAGAAAAGCATCGACCAGCTCTATGCCGAAGCCGAGAAGCAGGCACTGGACGGTAATCCCGAAGCACTGGTCAATGTAAAGAAAGAATTCGGTGACAACCCGTATGAGCTAAAGAATATCCTCAAGAACTGGGTGCGCAACAAGAATCAGGACTTGAAGGTGATTCCTACCGACAGCATTGTCATCAAGGTAGACAAGGAAGCCGTGCGCCGCAGCGGCATGATGATACCGGGCGACTCAATCCCCGACTACATGCACATTTCGCTGAAAGGCAAACGCGCCCTCTACAAGAGCGAGTTGATGATGCTCGAAATGCTGAGCGAGGCCAACTGGGAACGCCCCATCTATATCGCTGTCAGCGTAGGCAGGGAGAACCAGCTGAACATGGAGAACCACTTCGTTCAGGAAGGTCTTGCCTATCGTTTCACTCCGTTCGACACCAGTAAGACGGGCGTGACAATAGACTCCGAAAAGATGTACGACAACCTGATGAACAAGTTCAAGTTCGGTGGCATCGACAAGCCGGGCATCTATATCGACGAGAACGCCATGCGCATGTGTCACTCTCACCGTCGCATCTTCTCCCAACTCGTGCAGCAGCTGATGCGTGAGGGCAAGAAAGACAAGGCAAAAGCCGCCCTGGACTATGCCGAAAAGATGATTCCCGCCTACAACGTGCCTTACGACTGGCAGAACGGTGCCGTACAGATGGCGGAAGCCTACTACCAACTGGGCGAAACCGCCAAGGCGGACGAGATGATGAAAGCCCTTGCTGACAAGGCTGTAGAGTACCTGACCTGGTATCTGAGCCTGGACGACAACCGCTTCATGATTTCTACCCGTGAATTTGAATACCACTGGGCTGTACTCGATGCCGAGGTGAAGGCCATGAAGAAGTACAACTCCAAGCTCGCCGAAATCTACGAGCCGAAGGTGGAAGAACTGTATAATATGTATGTGGACAGAATGAAGGAGTGAGAATAAGGATTAGGGATTAAGGATTAAAGGATTAGGGATTAGCCTGTGCAGTTCATCACTAATCATTAATAACTAATCCTTAACCCCTAATCCTTAACCCCTAATCCCTAATCCTTAATCCCTAATTAATCATTAATCACGTGTTTATAGAACAACCTCCTGAGTTTTTTCGCAAACTATATCCCGGTGCAGTCTGGAGGATGGACCCCAATGAAAAAGCCGTTTATCTGACTTTCGACGATGGCCCTATCCCCGAAGTAACTCCCTGGGTGCTCGACCTGCTGGATAAGCACAACATCAAAGCCACCTTCTTCATGGTAGGTGACAACATACGGAAGCATCCGGACGAATTCCGGATGGTCGTTGAGCGTGGGCACCGCATCGGTAACCACACCTTCAACCATATCCGTGGATTTGAATACACGGCCAAGAATTATCTGGGAAATACCGAACAGGCGAAGATTTTCATGGAAATGGGTGGGGACATCAATTGCAATGTGGAGAAGGTTCTCTACCCTCTCTTGTTCCGCCCTCCCCACGGCCATATGTTCGCCAACCAGTATCTCACGCTGAAACGAACCTACAAGATTGTGATGTGGGACCTCGTGACCCGCGACTACAGCAAGAAGCTGCGCGGTCCGCAAGTGCTTGCCAACGTGATGCGCTACGCCCGCAACGGCTCCATCATCACCTTCCACGATTCCCTGAAATCCTGGTGCAACGGAAACCTGCAGTACGCATTGCCGCGCGCCATTGACTTCCTGAAGGAAGAGGGATATGAATTCAAAGTATTATAAACTTGAAACAGCAGAAAGTTACCAACATCTGCTGTCACAATAAATTCCACATAAAATAAGAAGGGGTTGTCTCGGCAAAAGGCAACCCCTTACATTTTATAGGCTCATGTCCTGTTCCACAAGAATAAACAGATGTTTTATAATTACCAAGTAAATGTACATCTGTATTCATCCCACTGGTCTTTTACAACCAGTTCCGTAGGATAACTGTCGGAATTCAATGTCCATGTAAAATACATATCGGACACAGAGTCCTCGCCATTGTATGTATAATGCCCTACAAGCGGCAGATGTTTCGTAGCCTTACCAAGCATGCCTCCATAATAGGCATATATCATCTCGTCCATATCCACATCCAGTATTTCATCAAACAACATCAGGCAGCCCTTATTCTCGATAGGAGCTGTTATATTATCCGTCGTATAGTCTATGGCAGCACTATACTCCCACTCGTCATTGCTGTCGATAATTCCGTCACCATTGAGATCCCCACTAGCTACATAACGTGTGGAAGTCTTCACCACATCTCCATCCTTATAGGTGATGTTCGTTATTTCACCATCGCTTTCAGAGCGTTTCATTACAACCAGATGGCCTTCAGTGTCGTATTCCATCTCCCAAGTAAACTCATCGGCATCGGGAGTACCAGCGTGGTCTATTGAGTTGCAAAATTCCACATAACCATCGCTGTTGAGCTGCAAGTTCAGTTCTGTAACATCGCCCTCTTCATCCGTCACGGTGATTCTTGCTCGGTCCTTTGCAACATCTGCCTTTGTAGTAGCGGGAAAGTACTCAAAGACGGCTTTATCCCCATCCTCAGTTGTAATGTTCGTCACCAGCCCTTCTTCATTGTGAGAAATCGCCATGCCCGAAACCGACTTCGGAAGCCCTCCCGTAAACACTTGCGAAGGATTGACCACAGTGGCGGTGTTTTCGCCACCCTCACCATTCTCATTTTCGTCATCGTCACTGCAAGCAGTGAATCCCAAGCACAACGCCACACCCAACATGGAGGCAGCCATCATTTTAAACATTTTCATAAGTTACAAATCTTGTTTTATCCCCATCCCTCTAAGGAAAATCCATAATAACAAAAGTATAAGGAATGCCGTCCGTATCTCACGACAACAAGACTCTGCCATTCAAACCCGGACAGATACTTTTGGCCATTTATCATTCCCAGACAAAGCTTAATATTTTTTGCAAAGTAATAAACTTTTCCTTTCACTCCTTGTCACTGAAAAAGGTGATTTTTCAGCCACATACAGAAAAAATTCAGCATCTCCAATAAAAAGCAAAATGAATAAGACGTATATTTGCAACAACTAAGCACAGATTGAATTCCACTAAAATATACCGATATGAGGGTACGTCATACTAAGCTATTATCACTCCTCTTTTCTTTAACCACTATCCTGCTTCACGCCGGAGAAATACCAACAGACACTCTGTTGGCACACTTCTACAACCGGGCAGCCAATCTCATGGAAGAAGGACACTACGATGAAGCGCAACGTAGCTTCGACAGCGCCTTTGCCACCCGGAACGTAAAGCACTCCTTCATGTATCCCATCTTGCTGAACGAACAAGCCACACTGCTGGTCTATGTGGGAAAGACAGAAGAAGCCTTTGCCATGAAAAAAAATGTGCTCCCCTACCTGCCGCAGATAGATGATTTGGAAAAGCACATCAGCGTATACAACGATTTGGGCCTCCTCTACCGTCAGCACCAAATGAATGACTCTACACTCTACTATTACAATAAAGCACTGGACACTGCCTTGCAATACGGAGACGAAAGCTGGATAGCCCACATCTGCAACAATGTGTCCATCCTATACTTCAATATCAGGCAGCTGGACGAAGCCGAAAAGTATACCGACATGGCCGCCGAACATGCCGCCAGAACCGAAGACCCATTCGTAGCCTTCACCACCTGGCAAATCAGGGCAACCATAAAGGCTGAACTGAACAAGCTGGATGATGCTGAAAAATCCAACCGCAAAGCCTGGAACATTGCCTGCCACGGAGAGGGAAACGAAGACCTATGGAAGATACGCTGCCTGCCCGGCATGCTGAGACTCTTTGAACGAAAAGAACAACCCGATTCCATAGACCACTACTTGAAATTGGGGAACAAACTACTACAACGGGTACCATCCAACTCCATCGCTGCCATAGGATTCATACAATCGAGGGCAGCCACCGAAACAAACCGCAAAAACTATGCCCGCGCCTTGAAGGACTTCCACTGGCTGCGTAACCGGAAAACCGGTACCGAGCCCAAAACATTATTTACACAAATGGCACGATGCTACGATGCCTTGGGAAACCCCAAACTGGCCTACACCTATATGGATAGTGCCCGCATGTGGACTGATACGCTGGCACAGCACAATCTGACGCAACAAATGGCAGAATTCAACGTGAAATATCACACACAAGAAAAGGAATTGGAGATAGCCCACCTGCAACAAGAACAACTGGAACACCAAGCCTTCCTGCTAAAAGCCTCCATTGCTGTAGCCCTTCTGTCCGGTCTTGCTCTCATTACTTTGTTGACGCTCCGCCACAAGAAACGAATAGCCGAAAAGAAGATTGAACTGCTAAAGCAAGAAAACGAACTGAACTCGGCACGCCGTTACATTGAAGGGTTGGAAGAGGAATGCAAATATTTTGCCAAGGAACTGCATGACGGCATAGCCAACGACCTGCTGGGGCTGCAAATGAAGATAGAAACTTCTGCCAGCAAAGGGAATGAGCAGGAACTGGCCTCACTCGTCAGCAAACTGAGAAACAACGTGCGGAATATCTCACACGAACTGATGCCTCCCGAATTCGAGCATCTCAGTCTAGACCAGATACTCGACCGTTATGCTGCCAAACTGACCGAGAACACCGGCATAGAGGTCAGCTATCATCCAACGGAGAACAACGCATCACGCCATCTTCCCAATGAAACCGCTTATGAGCTGTACCGCATCGTACAAGAGCTCACCATGAACATCGTGAAACATGCCTCAGCCAGTCATATAGTCATCAGTCTCCGTGCCGACAATGAAAATAAATATACCCTGCAAATTACAGACAACGGTAAGAATGCAAACAAGCAACAAACAGCAACAAACAACAATGACGGCATAGGATTGCGCACCGTAAACGACCGTATCAGAGCCATCAACGCTACCGCCAATGTATGCTCGTCAACAGAAAACAACGTTTTCACCCTACTGCTTAACATAAACGAATGAAACCAAACAAAGAAACATACAGAATACTGGTAATAGATGACCACCCGATTGTTGCTGAAGGCATCATCGCATTGGCCTCGCAACTCGAAGGAGTGACGTGCAAAGGAGCCACTTGTGCAAAAGACGTGGAACAACTGACCCTCAAAGAGAGATTCGACCTTTGCATCATTGACCTTGAACTACCGGATATGAATGGATTCCAACTCATATCCCACCTTCACAGCCAGATACCCGAATGCGGCATTTTAATCTATACCATGCATGAAGAACCTTGGATCATAGCCAAATTATCCACCCTAAACATCAACGGAGCTGTTTCAAAAAATGCCAGCACCAGCGAATTGAGAGACGCCATCAGTACACTGAAAAACGGAACCAGATACTTCAGCAATGTTTTCAGCGAACTGGACAAGGAAAAACAAAACACCCTACCACATGCACTTCCCGAATTGTCGAGACGTGAAAAAGAAGTGCTCGCCTATCTCTCGCAAGGACTGAGCACTTCTGAAATATCCCAATTACTATTTCTCAGCATCAATACAATACAGACTTACCGGAAGCGCCTGATGGAAAAACTGGAGGCCAAAAACGTTGCAGAACTTGTCTACAAGGGGAAGAGCTTATTCTGAGAACACTTGTCATTCGCCCGGACAGTTACAAGCCTCCAGCTTCTCAAGCTTCGCTTTCGGAAAAGGAGGAAAATCAACTTAACGGATACTCACCGTCATCGGATTGCGTACCTTCTGTGCAAATGCCGCCATATAGCTATTCCAGGCTTCAGCCGTCTTGATGTCCGCACGGTCCCAGGCAAAACCCCAGTAATACACGTAGTCGGCACCCGGCTCATAGTCGCTGACAGCCAGTACGTGGCCGTCTGCATTGTTACGCATCTTCTTCTCCTCTACGGGGAAAAGCACGGTTTTGGCTTCCTTCACAACGGCAGGGAAAGCGGCACCCATAAATATCTTGCCATTATCCGGTCCGGTAGTGGGGTCTACATACGTCATATAGCCACCGGCGGCATCAGCCACCACAGCACCGTCCGGTTCGTGCAGCACAATACCGGTAACAATGGGCAAAGATTCCTTTAGATTGCTATACGAAACGGCAGTACGGTTCAGATGAGAACCGGCATCCAGCGTAATCAGACGCGTTTCCACCACCGCAGTATCCCCTTTCACAGCCAACGGATTGAACTCCAGCTTCACCGTGAAGCGCAACGGACCGTTGTCCAGCACCTCCTGCGTCTTGTAGCACCACGGATAGATAATGGTATCATTCACCATCAATGCAGACACTCCGGCTCCCAATGTTGGGCCTACTGCATAGCAGTCCATGCCATAACCGTGGTCTATATGATAGGAGAATGTGCGTACCAGCTCATCGGCTGCCTTCGGGTCTGTCTTGCGCAATTCATTAACCTGCTTCCAGGAGTCTGCATCCAGTTCCTTGGCATACATGTCTTCCAATACCGGTGCAGCAGTGCCTCGCTTCGTGAACAAGTCGTAGCCGAAACCGCGTTCACCCCTTTCCTGCAATGCAGGACCGTAGGCACGGAAGCCTACCAAGTCGTTCTCCCAGGCCATGTCGTCCAGACGTTCGGGATACTGCCGCCCACAAGCCCTTACCTCCACATCGACGGGAGTACCGGCCTGGACGGTATATGCAGCCGATGCATTGGCGGCTACCGTAGCAGGGAAGATTAATTTGTCATCGTAGGTCACTTGGTAGGGAACCTGCTCCCCTTCGACATTCAGAACCACAATCTGTGCGGTATCTGCCAGATTCAGACGGTTCGAGATTTCGGTCATAGACACCTCTACCATCTCATCGGAACGGTCCATCATCAGCGGATTGGTTACCGTAACGGTCACTGTCTTGCTATCGTTGCAAGCAAGACAGCAGAGGGTCGCCATATACAATAAAAGAAAGTTTCTCATATAATCATTGCTTTTTCCTAATCAGTTGTATAACTTTCTTTTAGGCACGGATTTCGCGGATTATACGGATTTTCCTTATCTTTTCCGCGTAATCCGTGCCCAAAAGAAAAAGGTGACAGTGACATTATCCTGCCACTTTATCACCTTCTCAATTATCCTTCAAATTTATTTCGGTTGCTTTCCGATATAAGCCAAGATACCTCCGTCTACATAGAGGATGTGACCGTTTACCGCATTAGAGGCTTCCGATGCCAGGAACACTGCCGGACCGGTAAGTTCTTCCGGAGCCAGCCAGCGGCCTGCCGGAGTCTTGGCGCAGATGAACGAGTCGAACGGGTGACGGCTACCGTCGGCCTGCTTTTCACGCAGCGGAGCAGTCTGCGGGGTAGCGATGTAACCCGGACCGATACCGTTACATTGGATGTTATATTCACCATATTCAGAGCAGATGTTGCGAGTCAGCATCTTCAAGCCACCCTTGGCAGCGGCATAGGCCGACACAGTCTCACGCCCCAGTTCGGACATCATAGAGCAGATATTGATAATTTTACCGTGGCCCTTCTTCATCATGGCAGGCAGAACAGCCTTTGATACGATGAACGGAGCATTGAGGTCGATATCGATTACACGACGGAAGTCAGCAGCCTCCATCTCGTGCATAGGAACACGGCGGATGATGCCGGCATTGTTTACGAGGATATCAACAGAGCCTACTTCCTTTTCAATCTGGGCTACCATGGCCTGAACAGCAGGTTCATCTGTCACATCACATACATAACCGCGTGCCTTGATACCCTTTTCAGTATAGGCAGCCAAGCCTTTGTCTACCAACTCCTGGTTGATATCGTTGAAACAGATAGTTGCTCCTTGCTCTGCAAAAGCTGAAGCGATAGCAAAACCGATACCATAAGAAGCACCTGTAACAAGGGCTACTTTACCTTCCAAAGAAAAATTCAAATACGGATTCATAACGTTAAATTATTAAGTTTAAATAAGTGATATTCTATTTATGTACGATTTGCAAGTAGTTTATACTCAATGGAAACTTTATTTTGGGAGAATGCCTTCCCTATAAGGAAATCGCAGCGAATGCTTTTCGTATCGTAGCTTTTCACATCATCGGGATGCTCAGCATAGCGAATTTCATAGTTCGTTTTCATGATTGCACTACATTTAATAGGTTATAACTTCAGCCATCAAATACACATCGTTTGCGTACACGATGCAAATGTAACAAAAGAAAATGGAGAAACCGTATAAATTTGTGTCAATTATATAGCAATATCGTTCAAAGATTCGTAAAAAGAAAAAATCTATACCTATAGTGCCAACAAGAGGGGGAAAGAATAACAAAAAAACCCACTAAAACTTGCGATTTTAGTGGGTTTTTAGCTGCAATTAGCTGCATCGTAGTTGGACTACCAGGATTCGAACCTGGACAAACAGAACCAAAACCTGTTGTGCTACCATTACACCATAGTCCAAACATAGGGCTTTCTGTTAAAAAGCGGTGCAAAGATAAAAGGAAGCCCCGAAATATCCAAATATTTCGGGGCTATTTTTACTGCCGAAGCATTATTTCCTTAATTACTTCTCTTTAGGATACCGCTATTTGGCGATAATCAGATAGTAATTCTTCTTGCCGCGCTGTACCAGCAGGTATTTTTCGTCCAGCAGGTCGGCTGTCGTAATCACCTGGTCGAAAGCAGCCAGTTTCTCCTTATTCAGAGAAACGCCACCGCCTTGCACCAGCTTACGCATCTCGCCCTTGGAAGCGAATACAGCAGCATTATCCACGAACAAATCCACCGCCTTCACACCGGCAGCCAGTGCATCACGGGATATTTCGAACTGGGGAACACCCTCGAACACAGCCAGCAGCGTATCTTCGTCCAACTTCTTCAGTGCATCAGAAGTTGCATTGCCAAACAAGATGTTGGATGCATCCACAGCAGCATTATAGTCCTCTTCGGAGTGAACCATGATAGTCACTTCCTTGGCCAGACACTTCTGAAGGACGCGCAAATGGGGAGCAGCCTCGTGCTCGGCCGTTAGAGCGTCAATCTCCTCCTTGGACAGTGCAGTGAATATCTTTATGTAGCGTTTGGCATCCTCGTCGCTCACGTTCAGCCAGAACTGGTAGAACTTATATGGAGAAGTGTAGCGCGGGTCGAGCCAGATGTTTCCGGACTCTGTCTTGCCGAACTTGCCACCGTCGGCCTTCGTAATCAGCGGGCTGGTCAGTGCAAACACCTCCCCGCCGTTCGTACGGCGAATCAGCTCGGCACCGGTAGTGATGTTACCCCACTGATCGCTGCCACCCATCTGGAGCTTGCAGCCTTTGGTTTCATACAGATGAAGGAAGTCGTATCCCTGCAACAGTTGGTAGGTGAATTCCGTGAAGGAAAGACCGTCACGTGCCTCACCGTTCAGACGCTTCTTTACAGAATCTTTCGCCATCATATAGTTCACGGTGATGTGCTTACCCACTTCACGGGCAAAATCGAGGAAAGTGAAGTTCTTCATCCAATCGTAGTTGTTCACCAACTCGGCACGGTTGGGGGCATCCGAATCAAAATCCAGGAACTTGGAGAGCTGGGCCTTCATACCGGCCAGATTGCGCTGCAACGTCTCTTCCGTAAGCAGATTGCGTTCTGCAGACTTTCCGGAAGGGTCACCAATCATACCCGTAGCACCGCCAATCAGTGCCAACGGCTTGTGTCCGCAACGCTGGAAGTGACGCAAAATCATCACACTGCAAAGGTGCCCGATGTGCAAAGAGTCCGCAGTAGGGTCGAAACCAATGTATGCAGTCACTTGTTCCTTAGCCAGAAGTTCTTCCGTACCCGGCATCATATCGTGGAGCATGCCACGCCATCTTAATTCTTCTACAAAATTCATCGAATGATTAAGTTATCTGATTAATTATTTAAGTGATTATCTATGAATTGTTTGATTCCTATTTTAATCTGCGCAAAAATACGACTCTTTATTCGAAGAAACAACTCTTAGGGTTTAAAAAAGACTTTGCAGACATTTCTCCGGAGTGTTTCTCCAAGCTCCTCGGGAGAGATGCCGCGCACTTCGGCAGCGCGTGCATACAATTCCCCGATGGAAACTTCACTTTCATCCGTTTCGATGAACAGCCGGTCGGCAGGTACCCGGCACAAGGCTGCTTCCTGGTATTTCTCCCCGAATGAAAGATAAAAGCCATGTTTCAGATATTCCTCCGCCAGCGCCGCCTTGCCACGGAAACCATGTATTATCCACGGATTCGACGGGCGCAAGTCCCGCTTCACCTTCAGCAGTTCATCAACCGCCTTCACCAGATGAATCACCAGCGGCTTTCCCACTTCCTCTGCCAAACATGCCTGGTGTCTGAACACTTCCACCTGCAAATCCATCGGAGCATCTGCCAGCTTGTCCAGCCCGGCTTCGCCCACGGCAAGTACTTGGGGATGACGCACTAACTCCTCCAGGCCGCACACCCTGCTAGCCACAGCACCTTCAACTCCAGAGTGTTCACCTCCACTCCGACCTATATGCCAGGGATGTATCCCCACCGAATACCATCCGCCGCTCTGTGGAGAGAACGTTTCGGGATAGCAATTTGCAATGGCAGTTCCGGGTACTTGCGGAAACCGGTGTGTATGTATGTCTACTGGAATATTCATGGAACGGGATCATATCCGGAACCTCCCCAGGGATGGCAGCGCAGAATGCGCCTTACTGCCAGACAAAACCCCTTGAAAGGTCCGTGTTTCTTGATGGCCTCCACCGCATATTGCGAACAAGTGGGGGTAAAACGGCATGAAGGCCCTATCATGGGCGATATGCACTTCTGATAGAAATAGATGGGAAGCAGCAGCAGATATGAAAGCAGACGCTTCATGACACCTGCGGAGTTTGCTCGGCTTCAGCATTTGCCGCTACCTTCTCGACAATGCGTGCCAAAGCTGTCTTCATACGGTCCTCAATGACAGAAGAGTCTACCAACTGGTCCGAAAGATAGATAAAGGCCACGGCCAGACGGCACTTTTTTTCCGTCAGCACGGCCAGCAGTCCGTGTTTGTTCATGCGGTAGGCTTCACGTATCTGGCGTTTCACGCGGTTGCGCTTCACCGCCCGCTTGAAACGGCGTTTCGAAACACTTACAAGAATGGAAACGGGTGCCTCCAGCTCCTCCACCGGCAGATACACCACACGCAAAGGGAAAACCGAAAACGAGCGTGAGCCGCCCGCAAACATCTTCTCTATCACTTTCTTCTTGTCCAACCGTTCGGACTTACGCAAGGTATTTGGCATGAGAAACAAGGATTAGGGATTAGGGATTAGGGATAAAGGATTAGGGATAAAGAATAAAGGAGGTGGAGGTGAATAGGTTCTTTCATCCTTTATCCTTAATCCCTAATCCTTATTTCTCTCTTTATTTCTCTCTTTTTACTTTCCTTTATTATTCTCCTTGATAAACATGTCAAGCGCCGCCGTCATTGAGGGTGCCTGCACGCTGGGAGCTTCCAGGTCAAGACGAAGTCCGGCATCACGGACTGCCTGGGCAGTGGTAGAGCCGAATGTTCCGATCTTGATTTCCTTCTGGTCAAAATCAGGGAAATTCTTCTTCAAGGCACTGATGCCTGCCGGACTGAAGAACACCAGCATGTCATAATCAAAAGCCTCATCTGCAGCAAAGTCATTGCTGACAGTACGGTACATGACAGCTTCCGTGTGCTGAATCTTATTCTTATCCAGCAGATTCTTCACGTCATCATTGTGTACATCCGACATTGGTACCAAGTACTTTTCAGTCTTATGCTTAACAATGGAAGGTATCAAATCGTCAATCTTCCCGGTGTTTCCGAAGAAAATCTTACGCTTACGATACTGCACATACTTTTGGATATACAGAGCAACGGCCTCCGTCACGCAGAAATACTTCATTGTTTCGGGAATTGTCACACGCAATTCTGTACACAAGTGGAAGAAATGATCAATAGCATGACGCGAAGTAAAAATAACGGCAGTATGATCCAAGACCGAAATTTTCTGTTGTCTGAACTCTTTCGCTGAAAGGCTCTCCACTTTGATAAATGGGCGAAAATCTATTTTCACACCATACTTCTCGGCGATGTCGTAGTAAGGAGATTTCTCTGATGCCGGTTTCGGCTGCGACACAAGTACTTTCTTAATTTTCAACGTCCTAAAATTTTATTATCAAATAACTGTTTAGCTGCATCACACCTTGATATAACACAAAACAAGGCATGATTTCAAGGGCACAAAAGTACAAAATTAAAAGTAAACCGCCATATAAATTGTTACAAAAAAGCTTTAACCACTTGTATAACATCAATATTTTAGCAAAAAAGGCTAAAATCAATCCGATTATTATCGTCAGCTGCAAACTCAAATCAAAATAGACTATGAACAGAGCAAACGGGAAAAGGGCGAATCCCAAGTAATAAAGTAGCGTAGAATAGGACTCAAGCCATAGCGTTGTAACACTTTCGTCAAAAAAAATCCAACCCAGAAAAGAGTAAAGCATCCACTTCAAGCACAAATAGAGAAGACACATACCGATGTAAATCCCCAATAGAAGTCCCGGCGGCACATGGTGTACCAGTTCCGGCTGTATATCATTGAAGTAGTTGAAGATACAGACGCCTGCTAGGATGCAGGTCTGCAGGATGAGCAGCAGCAGATAGCGCATATCGGCGGCTGTGGAAGTGGCAAATATGCTGGTACGTTCGCGATGAAGCAGGAAATCCTTCACCAGTTGCAGCAGGAACTTGCGGCTGCGTGACAAGACATAGGCCGACAGAAAGAAACAGCACAAAAGGACCACGGTGATGCCATCGTCCATTCTCGGAGAATATGGAATAGGAATCCCCTCCGTCCCCACTACTGCCCAAGCCATCAACAGCCCTATCATATTGCAGCGAATTTACGGATGGAGGCGTCCCACAAGGGAGTGGTATATATCAGTTCCACGGCTTCCTGCGGTGTCTGCGCCACATGCCAGATGGCACCGTGCTGCACGCGCATGAAGTTTTCGTCCACCGCCTGCCGGAGCATATCGAGCAGAGGGTCGAAATAGTTCTTGACATTCAGTATCACAATCGGGTTCAGATACAGTCCGAGTTGCTTCCAAGTGATGATTTCCAGCAGTTCTTCCAGGGTGCCGCAACCACCGGGCAGGGCGATGACGGCATCGCTCAAGTCGGCCATTGTCTTTTTCCGTTCGTGCATGCTTTCCACTTCCACGAGTTGGGTAAGTCCGGTGTGATGCCATCCCTGCTCCACCATGAAGCGGGGAATGACGCCCGTCACCTCTCCCCCTGCCCGGAGTGCCGCATCGGACACAGCGGACATCAGTCCCATATTTCCCGCACCATTAATCAAGCGAATTTGCCGCTGCCCCAGCAGAGTGCCCAACTCACGGGCTGCATCGAAATAAACGGAATCTATCTTTGTGCTCGAAGCACAATATACGCATACGGAATTTATCTTGTTCATCATCTTGCCACACCCTTTTTTAGGTATCGCCACAAAGGTACATGATTTCGGGGAGATTTGAAACAAGAGAGTCTTATTTCCAAAGTTCTTCCGGATTTGTGGTGCGGACGCTGTTCTCGAACAGCCATTGGGTGCCACCGCTCCGAACGGTAAATCCGACGGGAATAGGTGCAAGTCTCCGGTCACCCGGCAAGGGGTCGCCTGTTTCATCGTCCATGCGGCTCAGTTCATGCATGCTGTACCAATAGTTATTTTTGGCCATATACGTGTCATAGTATTGCCCTTCATTTGCTTTTCTGTTTATAGCCTTACACAGACCGTTCGATAGGAAAAAATACGAAAAAGCTCTTCCTTCTCACTCATATCTGTCAATTTTCCATAAATTTGCAATGGACCTAAAACATCATGATGTGAAATACAAACGTTGGATTTACTTAACCGTCACTTTCGTCATCATATTGGCAGGACTTGCTTCCCGGAAATATGGCAATGCATTGCCTAAATTTATTGCAGAGTATATTGGCGATACACTTTGGGCAGCTATGGTCTATTGGGGATTACGCTTTCTCTTCCCTTCGGCATCCATACTCAAAGTGGCCGCAATCTCCTTACTGTTTTCTTATTGCGTAGAAATCAGCCAATTATACCAGGTCGATTGGGCGAATGCCATACGAAACACCACGCTCGGAGCATTGGTCTTCGGGCATGGATTTTTATGGTCGGATATGATATGTTATACTGTCGGGGTAATGTTATCTGCCACCGTAGATTCTTGCGCTTCCTTTTCTTCTTCGGATGAAGCAGTATAAAAACAAGACGCGGACAAAGGAACACAGATTCTATGCAAGCCGCTATTATCCCCGCCAAAAGCATTCGTAGGACACATTTCACGAGGCTACACCTTTTACTCCGGATGGCTACACCCTTTCTATGCGATGGTATAGCCATCTGCAAAAAAGGGTGTAGCCCGGCACGGAGGATAGTTACAACATTAGAAATGGTATGACTGTTATATGACAAAAAAATATCCTAACATGCAAGATATGGGATATCTGATGTTAGGATAACGATAAAAATAGTCAATTCATATCAAGGCAAGACGGCCTAATTATCAATACAAAAGAGACTGCGTTTGTTTATGATAAACTGCATTTTTCTTTTGAAGATTTACGGCTATTGACAAGAGAAGCTACTAAATAAAAGATATTAATGATTACATAGCATAGAAAAAACTTCCACACTTTAATCGTTTCTTTTAGCCACTCCTCAACCCATAAGATATCAATCTTATCCCCACATCGATTTTCAATCTCATATTTATAACTAATTTCACAATTAATAATTGCGTATATAATTAATAATGAAAGAATTATTGATGTGGCAACAAACACAATTCTAAGCCATTTCATAATCTATCTTGTTTTATAAACTACACCTCCTGGTTTGGATATTCTCACTAAATGATTCTGCATTGATATTGGAAGAACAAATCTGTTGACAATAGGAATAGTAGTCCATGTTCCCAAATTACTTGTTTGTTGTAGCCTTGTCCCTTTCAGAGCATTTGACCCACTTTTATTCAACACGTCAGATACCATTGTTGTACAATTATTACTTGTCAGCTTATATTCATCAATAATACGAGCAGAAGAACTGTTATAATAATCACTTTTAGGATTATCTGGCATTGTAGTTGACATATTAATTAAACTTTTCGTCTAAAATATTAGCAACTTTTTCATCTGCCACATCTGTTACTACAAATACAGACATTCCACCAGCTGCTTTTTTTGTCATTGTAAGCTTTTGCTTCATCCCCCATTAACTTTAAAAGAACACCGGAACCATTTCCTAAAGAATTAGAGCTTCTATCTGGCCCTTTATTAGTTCCATTGTATCGTCCGTAGCTATAAACAGTCATATTAGATCCTTCACCAACACTAATCCATGTGTGACCAAAGGACTGAGTTTCAGTGCAAATTCTAATACTATCTCCATTCACATCAATATTAACAACCGGACTATTCGCCCCGTACTGATACGGAGACATCGAATAATACTTCTCGGCAAATCTGTCATTAGTCGTAAACCTTCCTAACGCCGTATCATAATGTCTCGCCCCATAATCATACCAATTCAAACCCTTCTTCGTATCAAACTCCTTACCGTTATACTTGTAAGGCTGGGTATTGCCTGCAGTGGCAAATACACCACCGAAAGGGTAGTAATGGTTAGTTTCCTCCACAGTGCCAGACTGGTTGATCACTACACGGTTGTTACCCTAATAGTCCTTCAGATAGTAATGATACTGCTGGGTACCGGCCAGGTTGATGTAACCCTCTTCTGTGAGTAACAACTTCTGAGTACCGTTTTCATAGATCACATTACCGCAATAGTCAGTCGTTGTGGTTGTACTGCCTATCTTATGGACTGTTCTCAGTTTCGTGCCGTCAGCACCATAAGTATAGGTAATCGTGCTACCATCACTGAACGATACCGTACTGGGCAAATTTAATACATTATATTGAATATCGGCAATTCCCTTATTCAAATCTTTCGTTAAATTACCATTGACATCGTAGGCATACTCCCCTGCGGCGCTTGCACCGTTCACAAAGGCAGTGTTTGTACCGTATGCAGCGGTACTCACCGCATCCTCCACACAGCTCAACTGATTACCGGTCAATGTGTAAGTCAGGTTATCAAGCAGGCCGTAGGCACTGGCACCAGTCTGGCCATAACGTTGCAAACTCTTGATGTTACCGTTCTTGTCATAACCCGTAACGTTCTCCGAGAAGCGGTTCGCATTCGTGCTGATACTTGCTGTCTCGCCATAGGTAGCGTTCAGCATCCGGTCAAGACCGTCATAAGTGAATTTGTAACCACGGACTGTACTTTCGTTCCCGGACTTCCAGGTCATGCTGCTGATGCTGCCGTTGTACTTCGCAGTACCCACACCCGTGTTGTAGTACAGGTTCTGCGTGAAGCGTGTGCCGCTGATTCCCGTCAGCCAGCTACGCAGGTTGTAGGTATAAGTCAGCTTGTTGGTGCTCGTACCGTGATACTGCTTGGTCAGTAAACGACCGAAGTTGTCATAAGTCGCATCGTACAGAGTAATCGCAGTGCTGCCAAGACTATGCTGCACTTTGCTTATTCTGTCCGCATGGTCGTAGGTATAGGTATATACTTCCGTGCGCGTGGTCTTTCCGCTGGCAGTATGTGTATGTGTCACACCAGACGGCTTGTTGGAGAAAGTATAAACCGTACTTGTGATGTCGTAGCCACTGAGCAAGTTGTTCTGCACAAGCACGGTAGGACTGGAAGAAGGATTCCCCCCTGCAGGGTCAGCCGTCCCAGACTGTCGTACAAATAATACATATAGGAAATGTTATCCAGATAGGAAGTGCCCGTGCTGTTAAGCATCCGGAGAGTACGGATGTAGTCCTGCATGACCTACATCATTTGATAGACCTAAAAAACTATCCTAACATACAAGATATAGCATATCTGATGTTAGGATAGTAATTAAATAAATCTCATTGAAAAAAGGCAACTTATATTAGAGTAATATTTTTTATTTAGTATGCAAAAGCTTTATAATCTCACCATTACTTTTTCTTATTTCCACATAAGATTGTCCACAGAAAGTCAGCGCACTATCATTTCCATTAGGAATATGCCCTTCTATTACCCATATTCCATTTACCAAGTTAACAGAAAAAGGTTTTTCTTTCTCTATACTTTCCTTTCCATAAATTTCCAATAGTACGCATTCCGCTATCTTTACTGCAATATCCGCTGTAGGTATAAATCCCTCTGCAGGAACATAGCTTTTCATATCAGTATAAAAATCTGTTGAGAGACTATCATTCATTACATACTCAATCTGTTGAGATGATTGTTGATCTTCTCCGACCTTCGATGTACTGTTTGTACATGACATCGCAAATAGCATTAAAGCAAAAAAATAAGTCCTATACATATTGCTATCTTTTTAAAATACCCAATGAATATGTTCTCTCTGGCTAACAGGAATGTTTAAATCTGGCTTTTGTAGCAATTCTTTCATTCTTTGTTTACCCTTTTCAGCAGGAATATCTTTCGGATTAATATTATTCTTTCGTTTAGGATCTTTGGGATCACTAGGAAGATCACTAGTCACTATTGATGTTTTCTTACTATAAGGATTATATTCTAACAAATCGCCACTCGGCGTAGCCAAATAACCATTTTCTTTTGTTTTCTCAATATATTTTATATCAGCTTTTGAGAATTTATTATTTATATGCTCTGCGTCCGCGTCTCCATGCGAATGAATCGATCCTACAAATCTCTCACCGTTAGGAGGTAAGCTTATAGATACGCTGTGCTCTCCTTCATTGGCTGCACTATAAGAATATCCCTTTAGCTTTCCCTTTTGCTTAACTTCATAAATAGAAGAGCCCATTTCACGTTTACGTATAATAGATGCACCATTATAATACATACCCCAATCTTTAGCTGCTGCTCTTTTAGTCTTAAACAGATCACCAGGAGCATATTCCATACCATTTGGGTCTATGAACTTTACCGGATTATCGGCACAATAAGTATACGGACTCATCGAATAATATTTCTCCGCCAACGGGTCATTCGTCGTAAACCTTCCCAACGCAGCATCATAATGTCTCGCCCCATAATCATACCAGTTCAAACCCTTCTTCGTATCAAGCTCCTTACCGTTATACTTGTAAGGCTGGGTATTGCCTGCAGTGCCAAACACACCACCGAAAGGGTAGTAATGGTTCGTTTCCTCCACAGTACCTGACTGGTTGATTACTACACGGTTGTTACCTTGATGGTCCTTCAGATAGTAATGATACTGCTGGGTACCGGTCAGGTTGATGTAACCCTCTTCGGTGAGCAACAACTTCTGAGTACCGTTTTCATAGATCACATTACCGCAGTAGTCAGTCGTTGTGGTTGTACTACCTATCTTATGGACTGTTCTCAGTTTCGTGCCGTCAGCACCATAAGTATAGGTGATTGTGCTACCATCACTGAACGATACCGTACTGGGCAAATTTAATACATTATATTGAATATCGGTAATTCCCTTATTCAAATCTTTTGTTAAATTACCATTGGCATCGTAGGCATACTCCCCTGCGACGCTTGCACCGTTCACAAAGGCAGTGTTTGTACCGTATGCAGCGGTACTCACCGCATCCTCCACACAGCTCAACTGATTGCCGTTCAGGGTGAGAGTCAGGTTGTCTATCAGGCCGTAGGAGGTTGAAGAGAGTTGCCCGTAACGCTGCAATCCCTTGATATTGCCGTTCTTGTCATACCCCGTAACGTTCTCCGAGAAGCGGTTCGCATTCGTGCTGATACTTGCTGTCTCGCCATAGGTAGCGTTCAGTACTCTGTCAAGACCGTCATAAGTGAATTTGTAACCGCGGACTGTACTTTCGTTCCCGGACTTCCAGGTCATGCTGCTGATGCTGCCGTTGTACTTCACTACTCCGTTTCCGGTGTTATAATACAGATTCTGCGTGAACTTGCTTCCGCTGACCCCCGTCAGCCAGCCGCGGATGTTGTAAGTATAGGTCTGCTTGTTTACGGCACTGCCATGCAGCGACTTCGACTGTAGACGGCCCAGGTCGTCATAGACATTGTTCACGAGCGTAACCTCTCCCAAAGCATCCAACTTGTGCTTCACCGTCAACAACCTGCCTGCATGGTCATAGGAGTATGTACGGACTTCCGTACGGGCAGCCTTGCCTTGGGCAGTATGAACATGGCGCAACCTGGTAGGCTGGCCGGTAAAGTTATAGGCCGTGTATTCCGTTTCCTTGCCTCCCAGGGAATTGGAACTTTGCCGTTGGACGGGCCGTGAACGGCGGTCATAATACACCACACTGTAAAGCTGTCCGGCGCCGTCCCCGGCCAAGCCCGTCACGCTGCCCGTAAGCATTCCCCGGGCATCGGATTTGGTGCCGTATCCGGAGGACTCCATGGAACTGTCGTAGGCATAGGCGGGGAAACCGTTCTTGCCAAGAAAGTCATAGTTGTCGTAGTAGTTCACTGTGAGCAGCCTGCTTCCCGAAAGTGCACGGACGGTTCCACCCACTTTCACGGCATATCCCTTATAGCTTCCGCTGCCCGTGAATTCCGCTTCCACCGCACTTCCGTCCACCGGCAGGGGCTCGGAGCAGAGGCCGGAAAGCACTGTACGGCCCAAAGCGTCGGGAATGGTGAAGCGCCATCTGCCTTGTCCCTTCAAGTTGCCGTCCTGCACGAAAATCAGACGGTCGGCCTTGTCGTAGACATAGCGCACGGCATCACATCCGGGCAGCTTCCTCCACACGCAGCGGTCGCGGCTGTCGTACTGATAGCAATAGGCCAGTGCATCCTTTCCTGTGAGATTCCCTCGTCCCGCAGGCGCGAGGGAAGGACGAAACGGAGATTGTCCCGGTTGTCGTAGACATAGTAGGTGTCGTGGTTGTCGCTTCCGATGACCCGGCGCTGCAATACCATACGTCCCAGCTTGTCGGTGAATAGGCAGGAAACGTTCCTGTCCTCGTCCGTGGTGCGCACAATGTAAAGATTGCCCGAAGAGCAGTTCCCTGATTTGGAAAGCGTGGCGTTCCTACCTGTCCCGTTCACTTTATAGGCTATGCGGTTCAATAAAGCTCCGCCCGGAACGTTCGTCAGGTATGAAATAAAATTCCCTGCTTATAGAGATGGGGCAATATAAGCAGGGAATCATTTGGCTTATCGAAGCAGGAGATTCTAATATTCAGAAGCAGCGGATGAAGAACATCCGCTGCGACAAAAAATCAGTACAAAGATAGCTCAATTGGTATTTGGTATTTTAATCTCATATCCAAATACTCTTGCCAACTCAAAGGTCCCAATACAACATCGTTTGTTTTTAAAATTATCCAATAGAATAAACTATCGTTTGTTCCATATTCATATTTTCTTTTGTATAAAGGTTCTTGAGGATATTTAGGCTTCTGTTTTGCAATAATATATTCATCGTTATAGATATAGTCAAGTACAGTTGCCGGTATTTCTCCACCATTGGAATTTTGACAAAGAATATCTTTTATATTCTCTCCTTCATCTCTATAAAAATATCCATTTCCTAAGTTCTTAATAGAATCAGAAATGCAACTTTGAATAAATAAACTACAAAGCAAATGTAGAACAATACATCCCTTTTTCATATCTCTTCATATTATTTTATCCAAGGTAAAAATGGTGTCAGTTTAGCACTTCCATAAATATTTATTTCATATGGTTGTCCCCTTCCTGCAACCCTATTTCCTATAATAGTTTCTATATTTCTTCCCCAATTCAATGGATTCCGACCATTGTGCATTTCAAAATCATATTTATCAGAAAAAGCTCTTACTGAATGATTCGGATATCGTTTTAAAGTAACGTTTCCGTATACTAATCCATCATTTAAGGAGCCACTATGCAACAATAAATTAAAACTTTTTATTTCTCTCACATATTTTTCTCCTAAAGAGTATATCCCTGATAAATCTATTTTTGCTAAAGATGTGAATAGAGGTTGTCCTTTCCCTTCCCTATACCATTTATTAGCTTCCTCCAAGGTCAAATATCCATCATAATCCGGTCTGTCTTTAAGACTTGTATAACTCTCCAAGTAGTTAGAGCGCGCTTCTTCATCTGCCAATCCATTATACCCTAAACTATGGCTTAGTGCCTCTTCATGAGACATGTCTTGTTTAAAGTTTGACTTGTTCATAATAATGGCCTCTCCTTGCAGACCTTCATCATCTGTACCAATCAACTTACCTTCTTCGTCATAAATCGGACTTATGGACATACCTGTCGGATCAATATAGCGTACGGAATTATTACTACAATATGCATACATCCCTATCGAATAATACTTCTCCGCCAGAGGGTCAACAGTCGTAAACCGTCCCAGTACCGCATCATAATGCCTTGCTCCATAGTCATACCAATTCAGTCCTTTCTTCGTGTCATATTTCTTGCCGTTATACTTATAAGGCTGGACATTCGTAGTACTTGCAAATACCCCTCCGAAGGGATAGTAATGGTTCGTTTCCTCTACAGTGCCTGACTGGTTGACAACTACCCGGTTGTTCCCCTGATGGTCTTTCAGATAGTAGTGATACTGCTGAGTTCCGGTCAGGTTGACATAGCCCTCTTCGGTAAGAAGCATCTTCTGCACTCCGTTTTCATAGACCACATTTCCGCAGTAATCGGTAGTGGTGGTAGCGCTGCCTATCTTATGGACTGTTCTTAGCTTTGTGCCGTCAGCTCCATAGGTATAGGTAATTGTACTTCCGTCACTGAAGGTTACTGCATTCGGCAAATTTAAACAATTATACGATATTCCGGTGATTCCCTTGTTTAAATCTTTAGTTAAATTCCCGTTAGCGTCGTAAGTGTATTCATTCGCCTGCTTCACGCCGTCCTTAAAACCAAAGCCGCCGTTGTAAGTGGAAACCGCTACCGCATCGTCCACGCGGTTCAACCGATTACCGTTCAGCGTAAAAGTCAGGTTGTCTATCAGGCCGTAGGCAGAAGCTCCGGTCTGCCCGTAACGTTGCAATCCCTTGATGTTACCGTTCTTGTCATAGCCCGTCACATTCTCGCTGAAACGGTTGGCATTCGTATTGATGCCTGCCGTTTCCCCATAAATAGCATTCAGCATCCTATCCAGACCGTCGTAGGTGAACTTATAGCCGCGGACGGTGCTTTCATTGCCTGCCTTCCAAGTCATGCTGCTGATGCTGCCGTTGTACTTCGCTACTCCGTTTCCGGTGTTATAATACAGATTCTGCGTGAACTTGCTTCCGCTGACCCCCGTCAGCCAGTTGCGGATGTTGTAAGCATAGGTCTGCTTGTTGACGGCACTGCCATGCAGCGACTTCGACTGTAGACGCCCCAGGTCGTCATAGACATTGTTCACGAGCGTAACCTCTCCCAAAGCATCCAGCTTGTGCTTCACCGTCAATAACCGGCCTGCATGGTCATAGGAATATGTACGGACCTCCGTACGGACAGCCTTGCCTTGGGCAGTATGAACATGGCGCAACCTGGTAGGCTGGCCGGTAAAGTTATAGGCCGTGTATTCCGTTTCCTTGCCTCCCAGGGAATTGGAACCTTGCCGCTGGACGGGCCGTGAACGGCGGTCATAATACACCACACTGTAAAGCTGTCCGGCGCCGTCCCCGGCCAAGCCCGTCACGCTGCCCGTAAGCATTCCCCGGGCATCGGATTTGGTGCCGTATCCGGAGGACTCCATGGAACTGTCGTAGGCATAGGCAGGAAAACCGTTCTTGCCAAGAAAGTCATAGTTGTCGTAGTAGTTCACAGTGAGCAGCCTGCTTCCGGAAAGTTCACGGACGGTTCCACCCACTTTCACGGCATATCCCTTATAACTTCCGCTGCCCGTGAACTCCGCTTCCACCGGACTTCCAACCACCGGCAGGGTGTCCGAGCAGAGCCCGGAAAGCACTGTACGGCCCAGAGCGTCGGGAATGGTGAAGCGCCATCTGCCTTGTCCCTTCAGGTTGCCGTCCTGCACGAAAATCAGACGGTCGGCCTTGTCGTAGACATAGCGCACGGCATCACAGCCGGGCAGCTTCCTCCACACGCACCGGTCACGGCTGTCGTACCGATAGCAATAGGCCAGTGCATCCAGCTTGTCTTGTGAGATTCCCTCGTCCCGGATGCGCGGGGGAAGGACGAAGCGGAGATTGCCCCGGTTGTCGTAGACGTAGTAGGTGTCGTGGTTGTCGCTTCCAATGACCCAGCGCTGCAATACCATACGTCCCAGCTTGTCGGTAAACAGGTAGGAAACGTTCCCGTCCTCGTCCGTGGTGCATACCACACTGAGCTCTCCCGAAGCATAGCTGCCGGATTGCACCAATGCAGTGCCGCTCCCGACACCCCCTACCTTGTAGCGGATGCAGTCAAGCCGGTTGTCGCCCGTCCTGTTGGTCAGGTAGCTTGTCTGCACACGCTTCCGGTTGTCGTGCCACAGCTGGCCGGCACCATACTCCTCACAGACGCGTCGGTGTATGGGTTCCTCATAGGAAGACATGCCATAAGGAGCGGTGTCGCCGTAGTTCGTCCGTGCCTGTGCCGTGACAGAGGAGGGGGCGGTATATGCCCCGCCCGCACTGAAAGCCACCGGCAGCCAGTGCTTTTCCGGCACATCAAGGGAAGCGTACTCCTGCATGCTTATCAGATCCTTTCCCGCAGGCGAAGTGCGGTATTCCACCTGCTGCGCCGGGCGTCCCAATCCATCCATGTAACAGATGGAAACCTGCACGTTGCCGCTTTCGTAATTGCTGATTGTCCCGTTGTTGCAAGCCACGGAGGAAACCCCGTTGCGGGGAGTGAGCGTAGCCACATAATTCTTGTCCTTGCTGAACGAGACCGTTGCCGGACCGGAGCTTTGAGACTGCATTTCCAAAGAGATGCCCAAAGCGAATATCAATAGTATATATCTTAAAATCTTATTCATAGCCATGTTGTTTTAGGGATTGACATAATTATATTCATAGGATTGAAGCACTTTTCTGGACAGTCCTTCCAGCATCCAGACTTCTGACAGGCGGCCGAAGTTGTCGTATCCGTAGTAAGTGGTTGTTCCTGCCGGAGAAGTTTCTGTCAGCAACCCCACCTGGGGTTTATAGGTATAGGTGGTGACATGCGCCTTGCCCAATTTCGTCCTCAGTCCGTCTATCAGTGCCGTATCGGGACTGGAAGAGGAGGACAGTGATTCGGGAGCGGTGCCCAGGGCTGCCTTTACCTCTTCATACGTGGCATTCACGATTTTTGCCACCGGGTACATGCCTTGGTAGCTCCATAGGAAAACCATGTTTCCGGTTCCATCGGCAGAGACATACAGAGGATTGCCGTAGCTGTCGTATTTGTGGCGCTGGCTGGCAGACAATACCACCTCTTGTACGCGGTACATCAAATCTTTTTTATAGGGGTCTTGTTCAAAATCATTTGTCTTGTATACATTCGATTCATAGGTGAATTCCGCCGTTCCCCCCGTCGGATATGTCACCCACCTCAACTGGAATGCTTGTGCGAATGCCGGAGTGGGTTCGCGATCGGCACTGCCTCCATGTTCCAAAATGACCGAATCAGACTTTTGATTGCTGTTACAGCAATAGGCAGGAATCAGACTTTTGTTGGCCGCACCATTATAATATCCCCAATGATCACGAGCTTCCGACAACTTGGTGGGTAGAGCGGCTTCGTTGTAGGAAAAGGAATAGACTTCCGGTGAAGCCACATTGCTTGCCGTATGTTTGAGTCCGGTCAGTTTCAGTCTTTTGGTATTCCAATCTTTCGTAAACATCTTGTTGTTCCATGTGGAGTTGTAATAAGCGCTGTTAGGCAGCCTGCGATTCAGTTCGTCAAGGGTAGGCACATCGAAGCCAGTGTTGGCATTGGAAACAAAATATCCCTGAATCAACTCCCACTTGCTCAGATTGTTGCCCGCAGCGTCGTTGATGCGAACAGCCGACAAGCGCACTTCCGAACTGTAGTCCAACCGGTCTGTGGCATACTCAAAACTAATGCTGCCACCGGGATAACTGATTCTATCCAGATAGGGCACCTTGTAATAAGCCATATCCGCGGTGATATATTGTTCCATCCGACTGTCCTGAATATTGGCAAAAGAAGCCAAATGGAAATCCCTGGTTTTATAGCCGAATGTAACCACTGCTTCGGCCGTTGTCTTTATCCGCGTCAGGTAGAAAGCACTGGAATAGCTTTCTGCACGCGGACTGTCTGTGAAAAACGTCTGTTCAGTCTGTTCAAAACGGTATTCAGTGCCATCGGGGGTGGTCATGACCCAGCCGGCCAGTTTGGGATGGCCCATAGCATCGTTTTCCGTAAGAGGCGTAATCCGCACATTGTCTTCTCTTTCCTTCACTATGTGGCCCGAGTGAGAAAATATGAACTTTCCCGAATATCCCAAGAAGTGATAGTGGAAGACATCAGGAGCCAGTTCCGTACCGCCACAACTGGCATAAGTATCGCTCGTCAAAGCTCTGTACAGCATTTCATGGGTCATACCTTGGGGTAGAGCGAACGGCAAGGAAGTGCCGGCTCCCTGCGTAAGATAAGTGTCGATATGATAGATGCCCGCAATGTCCTGGAGCTGGTTATCCGGGGAGTCATTGAAATAGGCCCACTCGCAGAAGTCCTGATAACGTCCTCTCACGGTATGGGTCACAACTCCGCCGGCATTCAATGTCCAGCCCAGCCCTACCCGAGTGGCCTCCTCATTTACCTTGATGCCCGAGGCATTGTAGGAAAGAGAGACGGGAAAGGAAAAATCTTTCAACTGGACGGTATAGAGGGGGATGGTAATATCCGGTACCCCTGTATAGCCGGACACCGGAAAATGTCCTGCCTTCAGCATGCTTTGTGCATGAGGGGAAGGTGGAGTCACATTAGAGATAAGAATATTGTCTGACTGCGCAAACGTAGCAATTGCACACCATAGGCAGCAAAATAGGATATAAATTGTTCGCTTCATGTTTTTTTGTATTTCCTGATGAGTAAAAGTCTTAAGTTTCGTAAATCCAATAATTGACTTTCAACAGAGGACTTGCGAAACTTGAACGAATGCTTTCTGTTTTTTTTCATAAAACTGCCCCACTTGGTAGCTTTGTATACCAAGCTGTAAGCGGGGTAGTTGTCATCCGGGAAATCAGAGCGGCATCGCCTGCACCCCCAGCACACTGGCTATGGTAGCGATGATAGTACCCACAATTTTCAGGATGTCTTTCCAAGTTTCTTTACTTATTTTCATGATGTTCTGTGTTTTTAGACCCCTCGTTCCCCTAAAGGGGAAGGAGAATACTCCCGCCAATCCTGCGCGCGCTCAATCTTCAGGACTATCCCCCTCCCCCTTCAGGGAGTCCTAGGGGGGGATTAAAGTTCTTTACTAACCTCGAAGCACGGGCACTGCTTCACCCACTCCCGTGGCTGCACCGTTCCGTCCCCGTCCAAATCCGGACTCAGGTCGCGGTGGCCGCAGACACGGGCATTCCGGAACTGCTTCAGCAGCTGGTGTACCAGCAGCCGGAGTGCCGAACGCTGCTCCGGGGTGCGGGTATCTTTCGGATTCCCCATGGCATCCAGTCCGCCTTCGTAGCAGATGCCGACCGAATACTTGTTGTGGCCGCAGTTCCAGAGAGCGGGCCCCGAGCACAGTGCCGTCGCGCCGGATATAGTAGTGATAGCCCGTCGTGCGGAAGCCGCGACGGCGGTGCTCTGCCTCCAAAGCTTCGGGAGTGAGCGCATGGCCCTCCCGCGTGGCGCTGCAATGCACCACGATGTTGTTGATTTTTCGCATGAATGATGAATAGGGATTAAGAGTTAATGATTAAGAGATGTACGATTTGACGATGTACGATTGGGATTACTCCTCGTATCATAAATGCCTACACAGGCGCGGCTATTTAGCAGTACTAACTCCAATCGTACATCGTCAAATCGTAAATAATTTTATCCCAAAGGATTTTCGCCCTGGTCGCCGTCGTTGCCGCCCGAACCTGCCGTGTCCTGAAGGTCGAAGCGATGGCCATCGTGAAGTTCTCAATAAGGAAGAATATGATGATGTAGAGGGCGGCATTATCACCGGAAATTTCGTAAGAACACTCCTGACAAGAACTATTTAACAAGTAAATAGAGAAATTATGCAAATAAAAAACTTGTAATTTATTCTTTTATCTTATTTTTGCGATGCCATAGGCATAATAATAAGTATCCGGAAAAAACATGCTTATTCCATCCAATAGAACAAAGAGGGAGTGCATTCTTTCAAGGTTATGTTTTCTAGTGCTTTCAGTATGGGTGTCCCTACCTTCCGCAGCACAGAACAATCCCTACAAGATAGACGATGCACTCTACCCCATCTACCAGCGGGCTTCCAAGCAGGCACGCCAGCAGGAGGGGCTGCTGGTGGCCGACACTTTGTATCAACAGGCTCTGAAGCTCGGTGACAAAAAAGCACAATGCCTGGCATACATCATCCCCCTGCAGTTCTATATATCCCAAAAAGATGATAGCAAAATAGAAAAGGCATCCACTGACCTGAAAGAGATTTCACGTGCCAATAACTATCTGCAATATTATTATCACGCTTGGAGCAGCGAAATCATCTACTTCCTGAACCAACAACGCTCATTGCTCGCCTTGCAGAAAGCGGAAAAAATGAAAAAGCAAGCTTTTGCCGACAGATACCCTTACGGTATCTTCAGCTGTATCCGAACCATGGGCCATATCTACAAATCACGCGGAAACTTCGACCTCTCCGCCCAATACTATCAGGAAGCCTTGGACTATATGCTGAAGAATATGCCCGACCAGGATCCCAGCCAACTATACTCAAACCTTGCCGAATATTACCGTAACACCCAAAAAGATTACGCCACCGCACTGGACTATTGCGAAAAAGCCTTGAAGAGCGCTAAAACAGAACGGAACATAGCCCAAGCCATGATAGAGAAATGCTTGATACTGTTCAAGCAGAAACGTATAGATGAATTCAACGACTGTTATAAAGAAGCCGTACAAATGGCAGACCGCTGCAAGCTCTCTGCCAACGTTTCCCTACTGATAGCCCACATCAGCAAGAACATACTGGACAAACAGTATGAGCAGGCCCATGCCCACGCTGACCAATTGTCCGAGAAAGGCTTGCAACAACATGCCTACATTTACGAATGCGCCAAAGACTATCCCAATGCCATCAAATATCTGAAAAAATATTACCAGCAGTTGGATTCGACAAACAATCTGCTGCAACTGTCGGACATCGCCGAACTGAACACCCAGATAGGCGCCGAACGCCTGAAAATAGAAAACATACAGGCCACCTCGCGCTACCGCATCACTCTTTTCAGCATTGTCACCGGCTTTTTACTGTTATCTCTGCTTTTCCTAATGCTCTACCTCCACCGCAAACGTAAAGTCAACCTCGAACTATGCCACAAGAACGAGGAACTTTCCGAAGCGCGCGACCAAGCCGAAGCAGCCAACAAGGCAAAGAGCATCTTCCTGCAGAACATGAGTCACGAAATACGGACACCGCTCAACTCTATCGTGGGCTTCTCACAACTCATCACTTCCCCCGACACGAACCTTTCCCAAGAGGAAAGGCAGGATTTCTGCCATCTCATACAGCACAATTCCGACCTCCTCCTCACACTGGTGGAGGACATCCTCAGCGCAGCCGAGTTGGAAAGCAACAGATACACCATGAAGATAGCGCCGCACAGTTGCAACAAACTCTGCCGGGAAGCCATAACCACCGTTGAACACCGCACGCCCGAAGGCGTGAAGCTCTACTACACCTCCGAAGTGGACGACTGCTACGAACTGAGCACCGACGGGCAACGTGTGTGCCAGATACTCATCAACTTCCTTACCAATGCCGAGAAACACACCACACAAGGCGAAATCCGCCTGCACTGCTCCCTCACAGAGCATCCCGGATACGTCACCTTCTCCGTCACCGATACCGGTACCGGCATTCCCCCGGAATACTCGGAAACCATCTTCGAACGCTTTGAAAAGGCCGACAACTTCGAGCAAGGCACCGGCCTGGGACTCAATATCTGCCGCCTCATCGCCGAACGACTGAAAGGGAAAGTGCTGCTGGACAAGGAGTACAAGGAGGGGGCAAGGTTCGTGTTTGTACTGCCGGTGGAGGAAAAAAATAAGAGTTATCTCAAAACTTGAAAGAATAGGTCAGCGAAGGGACGATGCCATAAAGATACAGTTTATAGATACGCCCGTTTCCTACAGAAAAGTGCCCCTGCCTCCCTGCATAAATAGAGAACACATTTTTCCGGCTATAAGCATTGATGATGGAAAGGCTCAAGCTACGGTCTTGCCTGATACGCCACGTTGCCGAAAAGTCCAACTGGTGGAAAGCCGGGGCACGATAACCATTCCGGTCAGAATAAATATAGACCAGTACATGTTCCGATTCATACTTTCCAACGGGAAGCGTAAGATTCATCCCCGATGCATAGGAGAAAGTGGAAGACAGAGACCAATGTCTGTTCATTTCCCAGTTTACGAACAATTTCAGGTTATGGGGACGGTCGTACACCGGTCGGTACTCCTCTCCTCCTATACGGTTACGCGCACGCGAGAGAGTATAACTAATCCATCCGGTCACGGCTCCTTTATTCTTTGACAAATAGAATTCCAATCCACACCCTCTGGCAGAACCGGTTTCGACTTCATCCTCTATCCGGTCGTTCTGAAAAATATCGGCATTTTTCCTATAATCTACCACATGGTTTGTTCGGCGCATATATGCCTCCAGTGACAATGTATATTCCTTATCAGGGAAATTGTATTCATATCCCAATGCCAGTTGGCGCATGACGGAGGGCTTCAACAGTGCATTGGCAGGCATCCACATGTCCGAGGGGATACCTACTGAAGAGGTGGTAAGCATGTGTATGCTCTGTGCCGCCTGTGTATACGATGCGGAAAACCGGTGCGAGGCATTCGGAATAAAAGAGAGTTCGGCACGGGGTTCGGGCATCACAAATGTCTTGGCTGCATAATAGGTAGAGGCCGGTGCATGCAATACGGACAGCCTAACCCCGGCATTCAGAAGAAAACGGGGCAGGAATTTATAATTTGCCTCGGCATACAATGCCGCATCCCACAAACTCTTGCGCGACATTTCCGAAGGAGTGATGTTAGAATCCTTACCGGACTTGCCCACCTCACCGGGCATCGTAGTGAAATAATGCAGGTTCACCCCTCCCTTCAAGGTCAGCAGATTGTTCTGATACCTCTCCCAATCCGACTTCAACTGATACGACTGCATGTTCGACTTCCACACATATCTCAATCCGTCCGACAACGATTTGTACTTATAATAATAGTTGCTGAAGACAGCGCTTGTATTCACATTTGTCTTATCATTCAGTATATGATTCCAACGTATCGTAGCCGTAGCATTTCCCCAATCCATCCCATAGCCTTTCACCAGCTTGTTGAACACGGTATGGTCGCCTCCGCTATACAAGGAAAAGAACATACGATTTCGAGCATCCAGCGTTCTGTTCACTTTGGCATTGACATCATAAAACCACATCTGCGGTTTCGACGTCAGGTTACTTCCCAACAGTCCGGCTACTACACCCGGATATCCAAACCGGCCGGAAACCAGATAAGACCCCTCTTTCTTCTTCAAAGGTCCCTCCAACAACACTTTCGAGGCTATCAGCCCCAAGCTGGCACTCCGTTCACGTTCCTTGCTGTTACCTTCGCGCATACGCACGTCTATGACGGATGAAGAACGACCGCCATACTTCAGCGGGAAGAACGATTTGTACAAGTTCACCTCACGGATGGCATCGTTGTTGAACACCGAAAAGAAGGACAATACATGACTGGGGTTATAAACTACAGCCTCATCCAGCAAGACCAGATTTCCCCATTGGTTACTACCCCGTACAGAAATATTGTTTGTCCCTTCATTGCCACTCTGCACTCCGGGCAGAAACTGCAATGACTTCATCAAATCCGGTTCCCCTCCCACAGATGGCAATGCTTGTATTTCCTTTGCTTCCAAAGCAAATTGTCCGCTATGCTTGCGGCTTCCCACTATCTCGATACCTTTCAGCCAATAATCATCGGGAGTCAATGCGATATTCACCACCGTATTTCCTGATAAAGTCAAGGTATCTCTCCAAGTAACATACCCCAACATGGAACATTGCAATATACATTCCCTTTTGGGAAGTGATATGGAATAAAGTCCGTAAGCATTGGTTGCCATCCCCGTTCCCGACCTTCGTTCCAGCACATTGGCATCCGAAAGAATCTCACCCGTTTTGGCATCCGTCACACATCCTCGTACAACGGCCTTTTGAGCAACCACTGCCTGACAACTCAAAAACAAAATACAGAAATAAATCAGCAACAGTTTCATTAATTTTATCTTCTTACGATTACAAAAAAGAACGCATCATCTTTCCCCCGTTGCAATACCTTTTTCGGAAACCGCACTCACACGGAAGCAGCCATACGCCCCGCCGCTTATATTGCTGCCCACCGATGACGGTGCAGGTGTATAAGCGCCACCATCCGACCGGAACTGGCGTATCATCTGGTCGAAAACGTCATAACAACTCTTGGATATGGTCTGAGCCCATACATATACAGAATCTCCCATGGGATAATCCCAACCCGGAGGATAACCCAGAGGATTTTCTCCGTCGTCAATCAGAAAATCAACCACATTCTCTTCAAGATACTCATCGCTCAAGATAGAATACTCCCAAAAGGTATTGGAGCCCAACAAAGAGTGAGGGCGCGAAAAAGAAAAATGCTTGTAAGTACGCGAATATAACCGGAACAAATAATAGTTATCTACCTCAGACGGATTAGTGAAACTTATACATGGCGCCCACCTGCCTCCTTTTTCATTAAAGTCGAAATATTTCAGCTTCAAATCAGTAATGACAAGTGCAGGCTCCATCTTCTGGACATCGGACTGATAATGCTTACCATCGTGATAAATATCCAATTGATAAGAATGACCTTCTATGCCATAAATTTTGGTAGTGACATACATACCCCTGCCAGAACCATTATCATACATGAGGTTCACTCTTTCGCGAGTATTCTTCTTTAAATGATAATCATAAAAATCATAAAACACTCCACCGTAATCACCATACGGATAAAGCACCTGCATAGTATCTCTGATACCTTCAGTAAGGTCCGTAACAATCATCACAGCATCTTCTATACCCTCATAGGCATAATCTTCAGCCGACATCAATGCCGGTTCCCTCAAAAGAAAGAAATAAGGGGGATTTTCGTTTGTAATTACTCCATTAAATACAATTCCCTCAAGCATAGAATCGGGGATATTGACATCAAACACTTCCTCACAACTTGCAAGCAGGAGAGAAAGGCCGGCCAGAAATGTAATTGTAAGGTATCTTACCATCGGCATCAGAGTTTATCTGTTTTGTAATTCTTGGTCTAAGAGTCTAGTCAGTTCCTCATACGAATTTGTGATGTATACTAGTCTGTTATTAATGATAATGGTAGGAGTGGCAAAAAGCCCCCGTTCCATCAACTTATTGATAGCATGGTTTACCTTATCATAATTTGGAGCAGACAACAACTCTTGTTTATATGCTTCTAAGTCTAAACCCAAATTTGTGGCTATATTAAAAATAAAAGATGAATCTACCAAAGCTTCGTGTTCAAAAATAGCATCGTGGAACTCCCAGAATTTACCATACCTGGAAGCAGCCTCGCACGATAAGGATGCAAGGGTAGGCTCATCAGCAAAATTGATGAATCCAAACTTTACCCGCTCCTTGTATTTATCATAAATCCGCCTCAATGTCTTTTCAAAATCAACACAACGTTTGCAGTCAAAGTCGGAAGCAACAATGAAAGTTGTAGCAGCATTCAGATTGCCCCTATAGCGCACGTTCAAATCACCAACAACACATTTGGGCTGTTTAGGAGGATAAAGGTATCTTTTAACTTGCGCCTTATTATACAATGAATCTGCCAAATGCTGAATGATAGCTGCACGAATATCATTCTTCACAGAAATAGTTCCTTCAATACTTTCTGAAGAAATCTTGTTTAATCTCTCCCTTGAATGGAGAATTCGCTCATTTACAGAACCATACACTGCAAGCAGGCTGTCTTCTTTAATGCTCATCACCTTTTCTATATAGTCATTCAAAAAAGTCTCGAAAGTTTTTCCTGCAACGGTGGCTTCTTGCTCTATCAACTTTTGTTTAATCAAGTCTTCCAAAGCCTTCATCTTTATCTCATAAGCTGTATTAAGCAAATCAAAAGTCTCTTGGGTAGTTAATTGAGACAGCTCGGAAGAATAAACTTTATGTCCATTCACTTCTGCCACAATGCTCTTGTCCCAGTTGGAACAAGAGCATAAAAGAAGTAAACAGCAAAATATTTGATATTTCATATTATTACGGTCTTGGTATAGGGGTTCCAAAATTAGGATGGAATATATTATTCAATGCAAAACCTTTGTTTGTGTTTAATAAAACATAATATCTTGTGTTGTCTGTAGCATTAATTCCATACATGCCTTGGTCACCAGACAATTTATCTTTGTATGTATATCCCTTATAGGATTTAAGCCAGTTTTTATTGCTGGAATCTTCGTCATCAACATAAATCATGCCTAAGTCCTCAATAGTATAGGCATAAGCTAAAACTCCATACTTAATAGAATTTCGAGGACCAACTCCAGGAATATAGCCCCATTGATTGCGAGGATAAGGAGGGTAAGCCCAGGCTAATGCTGCATTAGAATTCACGACAGTATACCCTCCAAGCTGATCAATTCTTTGGTATTCAGGATGTGTGCTATCAATTATTTTATTATCAGTATGCTTATCATCACAATCATGATAACGAACAAGTATATCCATTGTACCACCAAACTGACTGTAATTTATATGGTCAACAAGAAAAACTCCTCCAGGATAATATTGAGTTGCTTCCGTCAAGCAGAATTTGAAACGGACATTGCCATTATTATCTACAAACGTATCTCCTACATAACCTTCAATCTTAGAATTCTGTCTTGTATCTTCTGCATCAAGATAAAGTGTCAGTTCTTTATAAGTCCCACATGACTCTACTTTGAACACCCCTACTACATCAGTAGTTCCAGTGTAAGCAGTTCTCATTACTCTTTCTTTAGCAACAGACTGTCTATTCATTAATTCCTGCTCGTACTCATCCATCAAAGCCTGAATAACTTGTTCATCGGCTACAGTCTCAATTTTTGCCGTATCCCCCTCCTCATTAATTGCTCTGGTTGATAGCTCATAATCTTCAGCAGCTTTAGCAAGCTCCGCATCATTTTCCAACAAATCGTAGCTGTTACTGCATGAGTAACAAGCCAGCGCACCTAAAAAGGCGAACAGCAAATGTTTCTTCATTTTTTCTTAAATATAATGTTAGTAAATAAAATCCCCGTATAAAACGGTATCTCCGATAGTAATTTCTAAACGATACTCTTCTCCTTCATTTAATAAGCCTGCTAAATTTAGTATTATCTCAAAAGTAGAGTATGAATCAGAAAAGATGGTTTCATTAGTAAAAAGGTTGGTAACTGAAACCTTGACATCAGCAAAGCCATTCTAAGAAGTTATCATAATTGATTCTGAATTAGAATCGAATAATGCAGAAGCCTCTAAGATAGCAGAACGTGTTCCTTTACTATTTGTAGTAGAAGAAGCTACAATTTTTTCAAGATCTATCTTTTTCGGTCGTTTCTGAGACATTGCATTTATATTCATACAAGTAAATGCAAATAGACACAATAGTAGTTTTCTTGTTCTCATTATTAATTAAGTTATTAAAAGTTTAATACTGCAAATAACTTAATCTTTTATAAGAAAGCCTACAAAAAAGAGGTAACAGTGGTAACAGAGCAATGTAACAGAAGTAACAAATCCATTATAATACGCTATTTATCAATAGTCAAACATACGATTGAACAGTTCTTCATCAATTTTATTCTTGATACGGCTCTTTCTCGTTTTTATAGCGTCCGAAGAGACATCCAGTATACATAAAACAATAAATTTGGAACAACGGAGCAAAGACAATATACAATAAAGCAAATCATCATTAGTCAAACCGGGATAGTGTTCCTTCAAATCTTTCATGACATCGGCAAAAGTCTTTCTTATATCACTCACCATCACTTGCCTATAAGTATCTGCAATCGAAACCTGCATTTTAGCAGTTGCTTTCTTCAATTCATCAAGTTTTCTACTTCCCTCGGTGGTTCTAAATATAGAAACACAGATACTGAATCGTTCCTCCTCCAATTTGTGTAATTCTGCTACTTTCGTATTAGAAGCTGATTCAGGAATTTCATTCAAAAGCATCACCTCCGCACGGTTTTCCATCAAGCGCTGCTGCAAAGCCATATACTCCTTTTTCCTACGGGCATCACGCCACAGATAAACAATGACCAATACAAACATGAATAACAAAAAAAGAACCGCCAAGCCTGCAACTATCCGTTGATTTCTGACAGACAATTCACGTTTATGAAGTTCTATTAAATGATTATCCATCAGTTCATCAAGTTCTGCACGATAATTCATCATTTGAATGGAGTCATAGAAAAGAATGAAAGAGTCAACATATACAGTAGCATTTTCCCAATCCTTCATTTTTTTATATCCTTCAAACAAATGATTATAAGACGATGTCTTTACATATATATTAGAAGACCTTGCTCCAATTTTCCAATAATAAACAGCAGAATCATTCCGATTTAAGGAATTTAGAATATCCCCCTTTATAGAACAAGCCGATGTATAATCTTCCTCAACGGTCAAATAGGGTAAAGCTTTTGAAAGAGCCGATTCCGCCTCCATATACCGCCCCAACTCATTATAAAGCCCCGCTATGTTTTTATAAATAAGGGATAAACACTCATTGTCTTGCAGCGAGGATGCAATTTTTAAAGCTTGTTGATAGTAACAAAGCGCACTATCCAATTGATATTCCAACAAAAAGGTATTTCCAATATCTCTTAATGCATAAAAAGAACGTGCAGAATCCTTCACTGCACATAAATTATATCCCTTCCGATACATTTCCCTTGCCGTAGAATGTAAATCTTGCTCATTATAACAGTTCCCCAAATGGCTGTACAGCATCGCCACGAATATAGAGTCTTTCTTTGGCATCAGTTCCAGCGACTTCAGATAGAGGCTTATCGCCTTCGGAAACTCTTTATTTTCCATATAGACACATCCCCAATAGAAATATGCTTGCGCCAGCCGTTCCTGCTTTCCGCCTCCTTCGTAATAGTCTACCGCTATCTGTATCAGCGAATCGTTCTCCAGCAGCACACAACTCTTGTATCGGGCTTGCGTCAGCAGCAACGCATACAAGGCGCGTTCTTCTCCCCGCAACTCGCGGGAATCCGGTATCTGTTCCAACACCAGCAAAGCACTGTCGGGATTGCTCCACATCATGGAATCTGCTGCCACGAGCATGGAACGTGCAGAAGTGACTTCCTCCTTGCACGACTGGCACAGCACAGAAGTTACTAAAAAGAAGGAAAAAGCAAGCAAAAGGTATCTCATAGGCAGCCCTATATTCGTTGTTGTTCACAAAGGTACACTATTTAGAGGAGATTACTGTACACATTCCATGCACATTTTGCAGGTAAGCTACGAATGCAATGGCAAAATTGCTTGTAAAATAAGGAAAAGAGAGAAGAAGAATCGCTTGTTGATAAACCACCATGCCCCCGTGACGAGCAAAAACACGAAAGCCACCTCTTCTGCATATACCGATATTCCGGAGATGCAGAAGGGCAGCCTTCTATATAAATAGCCGTAAAGCTATGCTGATTATAAACCGAATGCGGCTTTCACCTTGTCCACATAGTCCAGCTTCTCCCAGGTGAAGAGTTCCACTTCAATGTCCTTGTTGCCTTCGTAGCGGCTCTTGAAATGCTTGACGATGGTCTGCGGCTCGCGGCCCATGTGTCCGTAGGCGGCAGTCTCCTGATAGATGGGGTTGCGCAGTTTCAGGCGGTCTTCTATTGCCTTGGGGCGAAGGTCGAACAGCTCGTCAATCTTACGGGCAATCTCACCGTCGCTCATATTGACGTGGCTGCGGCCATAAGTATCTACGAAAATATTGATGGGGCGTGCCACACCGATGGCGTAACTTACCTGCACCAGCATTTCGTCGGCAACGCCGGCAGCTACCAGATTCTTGGCAATGTGGCGGGCTGCATAAGCTGCGCTGCGGTCTACCTTAGAGGGGTCCTTTCCGGAGAAAGCGCCGCCGCCGTGGGCACCCTTGCCACCGTAGGTATCTACGATAATCTTGCGTCCCGTCAGCCCGGTGTCACCGTGAGGACCACCGATTACGAACTTGCCCGTGGGGTTGACGTGGTATGTGATATGGTCGTTGAACAGTGCCAGCACCTTTTCATGATGGATGGAAGCAATGACACGCGGCATCAGAATCTCGATTACATCCCGGCGGATTTGGGCGAGCATTTCCTCGTCGGCCTTCAGCTGGGCGGCATCACTGTCGTCGGCAGGCTGGACGAAGTCGTCGTGCTGGGTGGAGACTACGATGGTGTCGATGCGTACCGGCGTGCCGTTGTCATCATATTCGATGGTAACCTGGCTCTTGGCGTCGGGACGGAGGTAGGTCATCACCTTGCCTTCGCGACGGACATCTGCCAGCACTTGCAGGATGCGGTGTGCAAGGTCCAGTGAAAGCGGCATGTAATTCTCCGTTTCGTTGGTGGCGTAGCCGAACATCATTCCCTGGTCTCCGGCACCTTGTTCCATGGGGTCCTGTCGCTCCACGCCGCGGTTGATGTCGGGGCTCTGCTCGTGGATGGCGCTCAGCACGCCGCACGAATTGCTCTCGAACATATACTCGCCTTTGGTATAGCCGATTTTCTTGATTACTTCGCGTGCGATGAGAGGCATGTCAACGTACGCTTTGGTTTTCACTTCTCCAGCCAGCACTACCTGACCGGTAGTAACCAGAGTTTCGCAAGCTACTTTCGAACTGGGGTCGTAGGCCAACAGTTTGTCAAGCACAGCGTCCGATATTTGGTCGGCCACTTTGTCGGGGTGTCCTTCAGACACCGATTCGGATGTGAATAAATATCCCATTTCAGTTGAGAATTGATAGTTGATAATTGATAATTCAACGAATGGCGGAAGGAGGTGTGTGGAGTAGATGCATCCGGCACACAAACGTGCCGTCAGAAAAGGATGTGTTTTAGCATTTTTTTCTGTGGTTGCAAGCTACTCAAATCTCTCCACATATCGTTTTCGGGCGCAAAGATAGTGCAAACCGAACGCAGAACAAAATGAACTTGTTCATTTTTTATGCTGAGGTGCAGCCTATCTTCGCTTTCCGGAGGCAAAGATAAAAAAGAAATCTTGTATCTGCGCTACAGATAGCAGAGATTAACACTGATTTTGCAACAATTCCCCGATTGTCTTTCCCAATACCGGGTGCACCACGCCTGAAGCAATCTCCGCCAACGGCTCCATCACGAAACGGCGTTCCTGCATCAGCGGATGAGGAAGTTTCAGTTCGGGAGTATCCAGCAAAACGGGAGTACCGTCATCGGCAAAACAGAGCAACAGGTCGATGTCTATCACACGGTCGCTATACACTGCATTGACAGACTTATGCGTACGCCCCATCTCCCGCTCGATTTCCTGCGTCGTTTGCAACACCTCCAAAGGCGCCAAAGCAGTGTCTACGCAGAGTGCGGCATTCAGAAAAGTATTATCGGAAGAAAAGCCCCACGGAGCAGTAGCATAAAAAGCAGATAGGGAAATCACTTCACCTATCTGCTTTCTTATCTTTTGGACGGCCATGCGGAGGTTCTGCTCCTTATCGCCGAGATTGGTACCAAGACTGAAATAAACAACCATAATTACCGGTCTGTAATCAGCATCGCATCTCCATACGTACCAAAGCGGTACTCTTCCTTCAATGCCACATTGTATGCCTCCATCACCTGCTCGTAACCGCCGAAAGCGGCAACAATCATCAGCAGGGTACTGAGCGGCATGTGGAAGTTGGATATCATGGCATTGGCCACGGTAAAGTCGTACGGCGGGAAGATGAACTTGTTGGTCCAACCCTCGTATTCCTTCAAATGTCCGTCGGTGCTGACGGTGCTCTCGATGGCACGCATCACGGTGGTACCTACGGCACAGACTTGGCGGTTCAGGTCTTTGGCATGGTTCACAATCCGTACGGCTTCCTCGTTCACAATCATCTGCTCGGAGTCTGTCTTGTGCTTGGTAAGGTCTTCCACATCAATGTCTCGGAAGTTACCCAAGCCAGCATGCAGGGTGATGTAGGCAAAGTCAATACCCTTGATTTCCATACGCTTCATCAGCTCGCGGCTGAAGTGCAGGCTGGCGGTAGGCGCCGTAACAGCTCCTTCGTTGCGTGCAAAAATAGACTGGAAACGTTCGGCATCGTCCGGCTCTACGGGACGGTTGATGATGCTGTGGGGCAGCGGCGTTTCGCCCAGCGCATAGAGCGCCTTCTTGAACTCATCGTGCGGACCGTCGTAAAGGAAACGAAGCGTACGCCCGCGCGAAGTGGTGTTGTCGATAACCTCAGCCACCATGGAGTCGTCGTCACCGAAGTAGAGCTTATTGCCGATACGTATTTTACGGGCAGGGTCCACCAGTACATCCCACAACCGGAGCTCTTCGTTCAACTCACGCAACAAGAACACTTCAATACGCGCACCGGTCTTTTCCTTGTTACCGTACAAGCGGGCAGGGAAAACCTTGGTGTCGTTGAAGATAAACACATCTTTGTCATCAAAATAGTCCAGAACATCCTTGAACATCTTGTGCTCAATCTCACCCGTCTTACGGTGCAACACCAGCAGACGTGACTCGTCTCTGTACTTCGTGGGGTGCAAAGCTATCTTCTCTTCGGGAAGCTTGAATTTGAATTGCGACAGTTTCATAATTAGTTATGAGTTATAAGTTATGAGTTATTTATTATTTATATCAGTCTGTTTTAGTCATAAGAGGGTATGAGTTATCCGGCAGTATGCTACACTTCATAGCAAATAACTTATAACTCATAACTTATAACTAAATATCTATCTCCTGCGCCTCTATCCACTCTTTGAAATCGAGGGGATTGAGGCAGTCTGCCAGCCGGACGTCGCCTACACGGGTACGCTCCAAGGCGGTGAGGTGGGCGCCGCTCTGCAGGGCTTCGCCGATGTCACGTGCCAGGGCGCGGATATAGGTTCCTTTGCTGCATACTACGCGTACCTTTATCCACGGTTCGGCAATATCCAGCCCGTCGTCCAGCAGCTCTATCTCGTCGATGACGAGCAACTTGGGTTTCAGCTCTACCTCCTCTCCCTTGCGGGCAAGGTCGTAGGCACGTTTCCCGTTCACCATACATGCCGAGAAGGCGGGAGGCACTTGCTGTATCTCGCCGATGAACTTCTTCAGCGTCTCCTCCACCAGTCCGCGGGTGATGTGCTCCGTGGGATAGGTGGCATCTATCTCATGTTCCAGGTCGTAAGAGGGAGTGGTGGCACCCAACCGGATGGTGGCAACGTACTCCTTCGTGTGATACTGGAATTCCTCAATCCGTTTCGTGGCCTTGCCCGTACAGACTATCATAACCCCCGTAGCAAGCGGGTCGAGGGTACCGGCATGGCCTACTTTCAACTTCTTCTCCTTTATCCGCCGGCAGATGTGGTAACGCGCATGTCCCACAACCTTGAACGATGTCCATCCCAGCGGTTTATTGAAATAGAGGACTTCTCCTTCTTTAAAATTCATTGGCCTCTCCCCTAACCCCTCCTCGGTAGGGAGGGGGATAAAATGGTACAACTTAATATTTTTCTCTTATTGATTTCCGGAGTAATCAGTCTTTCCCCCACACAAGGAGGGGCTTTAGCTTAATATGAGCGTTATGACACCGGCTATCGCGCAATAGATGGCAAAATAAATCAGCTTGCCCTTCTTCACAATATTTATCATCCACTTGCAGGCCAGGCAGCCCGAAACAAAAGCAGCCAGGAAACCTACCACCAGCGAAAGCGTCGGAATATCCCCTGCAACCGCCTCACCTTTCATCATCTTCATTCCATCCAGCAGTGCCTCGCCCAGGATGGGAGGCATCACCATCAGGAAAGAGAACTGTGCCAGCTTCGCCTTGTTGTCGCCCAGCAACAGACCGGTTGCAATGGTGCTGCCCGAACGGGAAAGCCCCGGAAGCACCGCGCATGCTTGTGCCAGACCGATGATAAAGGCATCCTTCATGCTGATGTTCTCCTTCTGCTTCGGCTTATAATAATAGGAGAAAGACAGCAGCAGAGCTGTCAGCAGCAGGCAGCAGCCCACAACGACCAGTCCCGAACCGAAAATGGCCTCTACTTCGTCCTTGAAAAATACCCCCACAATGCCGATAGGTATCATGGATACCAGTATATTGATGACGTAACGTGTCTCCTCGTTCATCTGCCACTTGAACAGTCCCTTGAAAATCCAGTCAATCTCTTTCCAGAGTATCACCAGCGTACTGAACACCGTAGCCACATGTACCACTATCGTAAAAGCAAGATTCTCCTCTCCCTCAATGCCGAACAATGCCGAACCGATGGCAAGATGTCCGCTACTGCTCACCGGCAGATATTCGGTCAGTCCTTGAATAAGCCCAAGGATAAGCGCTTCAAACCATTCCACTGTTATGAATTATAAGTTATAAGTTATTAGGGTGTAAGGGGTTGGGTTACTGCTCCCCCGCGCCGCTGCCTTTAGGCTTGCGCAGCACGGCATATATCATGAACACAAACCCCAGCAGGCAAACCACCGGAGCCACCTTGATGCGTCTCACACTAAAAATGTCCGGCTCAAAGGTCGTCGGGGTAGACGCGGGACCGGTCATCAGAAGAAAACCAATGATAACCACCGCCATTCCGATGCCAAGCAGGATAAAATTGGTCTTATCAAAAGCAAATTTCTCTTTACTCATCTATACATTTACAATTTAACTATTTACAATTTACAATCTAACGTACCGTACTAACAGTACTTTCTCTCTATGCACTTTAAGGCGTCAAATATAATACAGCGTGCTTGCCTTCATCCTCAGATATTTGTTGATGGAGAGTAAAGCGCACAGCCACGTAATAAGTATGCCGAACACCAGCACGGCACCCGACACCAGCACCATCACCTCGGGCGTAATCACCTTGACCAGCTCCGGTTCGTAGGACACCAGCCAATAGGCGGTTCCCCACAGAATACTGTCGGCTATGAAAGCGGCCAGCACACCTATCCAGAAATTGCGCCGCAGAAACGGACGACGGATGAATGCCCAGCTTGCCCCCACCAGCTTCATGGTGTGGATAAGGAAACGCTTGGAATATATAGCCAGACGGATGGTGTTGTTTATCAGCGCAAAGGAGATAAACGTCAGTATCACAGCCAGCCCCAGAAGCATCAGGCTGATGTTCCTTATATTATCGTTCACGGCATCTATCAAGTCTTTCTGGTAGAGCACTTCCTGGATGTTGGTATTCTTTTTAATCAGTTTCTCTATTTTGGCGATGCTGTCCGAATTGGCATAGTCGGAATGCAGCTTGATTTCGATGGAGGCAGTGAAAGGATTGTAGCCAAGGAACTCTTGCGGGTCCGTACCCATCGCCTCAGTCTGCTCGCGGAGTGCCTGCTTCTTGGAAATGTACTCCGTCTGCTTCACAAAAGCCTCCTTGTCCAGCCTCTTCTGCAGCTTCAGGATGTCGCTCTCCTTCATGTCGTCACTGACAAGCACGGAGAAACTGATGTTCTCCTTGACGTACACGGAAAGATTATGAGCCGCGAGCACAAAGAATACGACCAGCCCCAACAGCAGCAACACCAGCGTCGTACTGATGCTGGACGTAATGAACTGCATGTCAAAATAGGATACCGAGTTATTCTTTCCTTTCATTATATCAATTATAAGTTACGAGTTACAAGCTACAAGTTATGTAAATCAGTCGCTATTAATCATTAATCCCTAATCCCTTTTCTCACCCTTTCTTCCTGAACACGTAAATCATGGAACTGCTGCGTTCCTTCTTCACCAACGCGCTGAACCAGGCCAGTGTACCGGTCACCATTCCCCGCAGGAAAGTACACGAGTGCCTCATGTGCTTTTCCGTCAGCATGGACACGTAGAAAGCATCGAACGGCATGGGATGCCGCTCTGCCATGATGAAGCCATGCTTGGAACCGAATTGCTGGATGGTGCCCGGTGTGAAGTGCCACAAATGGCGGGGCACATCGTAGGCAGCCCAGTAAGCCCCGTATTTCTTTGCATCGAAGGAAGAGCAGTTGGGCACAGCTACAATCAGCACCCCCTTTTCAGTCAGCAGGGAGTGCAGGGTTTCCCACGTTTCGTTAAGGGGTTCCAGATGTTCCATGACATGCCATAGGGTGATGACGTCGAAACTGCCCGGTGCAAAATCTTTCAATGCCGTATGGGGTTTCACATCCAGATTGAAGTGTTCTTTGGCAAAGGCACGCGCCTGCGCACTCTTTTCCACAGCTTCCACCTGCCAGCCGCGACGCTGCATGGCATCGGCAAAGTAACCGGTCCCCGTACCCAAATCCAGCAGACGGCCCTCCTTGCGGTGTGCTTCACGGACCACAAGACGTGCCTTGCGTCCCAGCATATAGTTGCGCACCCAGTGGTACACGGAGTTCATCGCCCCCTTGCGGGTATCGGTATGTGAAATGTAATCAGGAGTTTCGTAGTAACGACCGATTTCAGCCTCCACGGGAAAGTCTTGCGTGAAAAGGAAACCGCAATCCCGGCAGCGACACAAGTGGAACATTTCGCCCGAGGCATAATGGTCTACACATGTCAGGGCACGCTCCAAATGCGTTCCACCACATAACGGACAAGCTTTTATAGTGAGTTTATTCATCGAACGTTCTGCCAATAAGGAAGTGCAGCCCAAATGAAACAGACCACACTATACCTAAATTTGGTGCAAAATAACAAATAAAAAGTGATTTATAGGGCTTCCATTAAGGAGATTTAAGAAAACAAACGCTTACTCCGGCCAGCCGGCGGAACGAATGACCGACTGTTCGATATTAAGCGGACAACTGTCCGATAATGAACAGTTTTCGAAAGCATTTATTCATTGATTATCAACAACTTAAATATTTGGCATGGGAATTGACTATAATTAGGCGAAGGCGTTTGAGAAAAAGATTAGTTGGAATGCAACCTTTTAATCGGGAACAACGTCTAAAAGAAACAGAGTAAGTAACAACAATTAAAAATAAAGATTATGAAAACTACAAATTTATTCAAGGCAGTCGCATTCGTAGCAATGACTATCGTAAGCGTTATGAATACAGAAGTGAAAGCTCAGGAAAACAACTTCATCACCAATGAAGAAGTGAAAAACGAATTAGTAGTTGCCAAGACCATCTTTAAGCAAGACGGCGCACAACTTTACCGGCACATCCGTTATGAATACTCTTATGACGACCAGAAACGCCTGACCTGCAAGGAAGCCTCCAAGTGGGACGGTGCAAAAGATGAATGGATACCTTACTTTAAAATGACATACCAATATGGCAATGATGAAATCACCATGTCCTACGCACGTTGGAACGAGTCTCACAAGGCTTATGACAAAGACATGAAGAAAAGTGTGTATGAATTGAACGATGAAAACATGCCGGTAGCTTACAAACTCTACAACCAGGACGTTCCAAAGTCCGAATTGACCCTGGTAAGCTACAACAAGACCGACTACGTAGCGAATATTCTGGCCATGGCAGAATAAAATTTAAAGTTTATAATATGAAAAGCACGGGCCGTGAGGCTCGTGCTTTTATTCTATATACCGGTGTCATCATACTGATGTCATCGAGACTTTTCTATCCCGTCAGCCGGCTACCTCTTCTCCTTTCAGCGTAGCCGAACTGGATTCGGTAACCTTCACCATCACAAAATCGCCCACACGGTGCGTGCCACGGTCAAACACCACCACACGGTTCTGTTCTGTACGGCCGAACAACTGGTCGCGGCTGCGTTTGGAAACACCTTCCACCAGCACCTCGTACGTCTTGCCCACGCAACGGGCATTCGCCTCGGCAGAGAGACGGTTTTGCAAGGCGATGATTTCATTCAAACGGCGAATCTTCACCTCCTCGGGCACATCGTCCGGCAGGTGCTTGGAAGCATGCGTACCGGGGCGTTCGCTGTACTTGAACATGAAGGCGGAATCGTATCCGCACTCCTCCATCAGCGAGAGGGAAAGCTGGTGGTCCTCCTCCGTCTCACTATGGAAACCGGAGAATATATCCGTAGACAAGCCACAATCGGGGATGATGCGGCGGATGGCTGCCACGCGGTCCATATACCACTCGCGGTCGTACTTGCGGTTCATCAGCTTCAGGATGCGGCTGCTCCCACTCTGCACCGGCAGGTGGATGTGCTTGCATACGTTGGGCATGTCGGCGATGACCTGGAGAGTTTCGTCGCTCATGTCTTTAGGGTGCGAGGTGGTGAAACGGATACGTACGCCCGGCGCTGCCTCTGCCACGGTGCGCAGCAGCATTGGGAAGGTAACCGTCTCTCCGTCCGGCTTCTCGAAGCGGTAGGAATTGACGTTCTGTCCCAGCAGGGTAACTTCCTTGTAACCCTTTGCCACGAGGTCGGCCACTTCATTGAGGATGCTTTCCACATCACGGCTGCGCTCGCGGCCACGGGTGTAGGGAACGATGCAGTAGGTACAGAAATTGTTGCAACCACGCATAATGGACACGAAGCCGGAGATGTGGTTTCCGCAGATGCGCGAGGGAATGACATCCCGATAGGTCTCTGTAGTGGAAAGCTCCACGTTGATGGCTTTCTCACCGGCCTCTACCGAGGCAATCAGTTCGGGCAGAGTAAGATAGGCATCCGGTCCCACCACCAAGTCCACATGATGGTTGGTGATTAAGTCGTCCTTCACACGCTCTGCCATACAGCCCAGCACACCCACTATCAAGCCGCGTTTCTTCTTCTTAAGCGAATGGAAGAATTCCAGACGGTTCAGAATCTTCTGCTCCGCATTGTCGCGGATAGAGCAGGTATTCATAAACACCGCATCGGCTTCCTCCAGGGTGTCGGCCACCGAATATCCCGCCATCTGCATGACGGATGCAATCACTTCACTGTCGGCCACATTCATCTGGCAGCCGTAAGTCTCGATAAACAACTTCTTGTTGTCATCAGCAGTTGCAGATTTAAAGTCTGCTCCCGTTACTTTTTCCATAATCAATTCGTTTAAAATCAGTTTATATCATAAGTTGGTATCTGTCATTCGGAGCGCAAAGATACTTCTTCCCTCCCAATAAACGGATGAAATGAAAGAAAAATGCCATTACAAGTTGTCAATCTGCGCCTTATCAGCTAATTAATGTTAAGAGAATAAACATTTTCCGAGTGTTAATTTGGCATAGAGCAAATTAATTCACAAATTTGTGGAATGAAAGAAACATTAGATTTTTTCATAGTTAAGGTTTAGGTTAAAAAAATTAAGGGGAGCTGTGAAGCTGCCCTTTTTTATTACCAATTCCTTGGCTGTAATCAGATTAAATAATAACTTTGCCCAAAAGCAAAGATAAGAGATAATTGCACTATCTTTGGGTGGAAAATCAAAAAGAATATGGAAGATGTCTTCAAGTTTCTGTTAGTTGCGGCTGTCATAGTAATCGGACTCGTCAAGCAGTTTAAGAAAGAAGCAGATAAAAACGCTGACAAGAGTCCCGACATACCTATGCCCGACGTCGACAACCCACTGCCCGAATACTGGGGCGAAGACACTTACGGAGGCTTTATTCCCGAAGGCCCCAAACCGACAGAAAAGCCCAAGCCGGTATCCAAACCGTCTGCCAAATCCAAGCACACTTCCATAAAGGCTTCCCCTCCCTCCCCGGCATCCCGTCCGCAGGAATCTGATGAAGCAATGTCCGAATACGGCATCCACTCGGCAGAAGAAGCGAGGAAAGCCATTATCTGGTCAGAAATACTTCAACGAAAATATTAAAGAACGGATAGTTTACAGTCGATAATTGCAGAACCAATTACGAGCCCCTTCAGAATCTTTACACGAAAAAATAACTATTTATATTATGGCACTCAATTACATTTCGGCAGCAGAAGCTGCGAGCCTCATCAAACATGGCTACAACATCGGCTTGAGCGGATTTACCCCCGCAGGAACAGCCAAAGCCGTTACGGCTGAATTAGCAAAAATCGCGGAAGCAGAACATGCAAAAGGAAACCCGTTCCAGATAGGTATCTTCACCGGTGCTTCTACCGGAGATTCCTGCGACGGTATCCTTTCACGCGCTAAAGCTATCCGCTACCGTGCTCCTTACACCACCAACGCTGATTTCCGCAAAGCCGTGAACAACGGTGAAATAGCCTACAACGACATCCACCTTTCACAGATGGCTCAGGAAGTCCGTTACGGTTTCATGGGAAAAGTGAATGTTGCCATCATCGAGGCATGCGAGGTTACTCCCGACGGTAAAATCTACCTGACGGCAGCCGGCGGTATCGCTCCGACTGTCTGCCGCCTAGCCGACCAGATTATCGTGGAACTGAATGCCGCCCACAGCAAGAGTGCCATGGGTCTGCACGACGTCTACGAACCCCTAGACCCTCCTTACCGCCGCGAAATCCCCATTTACAAGCCGAGCGACCGTATCGGCCTGCCCTACATCCAGGTAGACCCGAAAAAGATTGTCGGCGTAGTGGAGACCAACTGGCCGGACGAGGCACGTTCGTTTGCCGCCGCCGACCCGCTGACCGACAAAATCGGGCAGAACGTGGCCGACTTCCTTGCCGCCGACATGAAACGCGGAATCATTCCGCCTACCTTCCTGCCGTTGCAATCCGGTGTGGGCAACATTGCCAATGCCGTACTGGGCGCTTTGGGACGTGACAAGACCATCCCTGCTTTTGAAATGTACACAGAAGTTATCCAGAACTCCGTTATCGGACTTATCCGCGAAGGCCGCGTGAAATTCGGCAGCGCCTGCTCACTGACCGTAACGAACGACTGTCTGGAAGGTATCTACCAGGATATGGACTTCTTCCGCGACAAACTGGTGCTCCGTCCGTCGGAAATCTCTAACAGCCCGGAAGTGGTGCGCCGACTCGGTATCATCTCCATCAACACTGCCATCGAAGCCGACATCTACGGCAACGTGAACTCCACGCACATCGGCGGAACCAAGATGATGAACGGCATCGGCGGAAGCGGTGACTTCACCCGCAATGCCTATATCTCCATCTTCACTTGTCCGTCCGTTGCCAAGGAAGGTAAAATCTCGGCTATCGTGCCGATGGTTTCGCACATAGACCACACGGAACACGATGTCAATATCATCATCACCGAACAAGGTGTGGCCGACCTCCGCGGCAAGAGTCCGAAAGAGCGTGCACAAGCCATCATCGAAAACTGTGTCCATCCGGACTACAAGAACATACTGTGGGATTACCTGAAGCTGACCGACGGCAAATCACAAACTCCCCACGCTCTGCGCGCCGCACTGGCTATGCACGCTGAGCTGGCCAAAAGTGGAGACATGAAGAATGTAGACTGGGCACAGTATAAATAAACCGCTCCCTCAAAGGCGGAGAGAAACCGCCCGAAAGATATGCCGCGTTGCATGTATATTTCCGGTTTGCTGGATCTATATATGCAACGCGTTGCATATATAGATGGAACACGCTGCATCTATAGATCCAACAACAAGCTATTTCAGTACCTACTACATCCCTGCATCAATTCCTGGCAAAACCTCCTTCTTACCGGTAAACTCACTATCTTTTGCTTCAGTTTCCTTTTCAGTTTCTTCAATCGATCTCTCACCGAGCCAACACTTATCGTTCGCATTGAGTGAAAAACTGCAATAATTTGTCCAGAGAAATACTTGCCTCCATTTGATCCCTCCTATTCATTGAAAACGGGCTGTCCTGGAATCACTTCCCGGACAGCCCTTCCTTCACATTTAAAATGAAGATGCAGAGAGAGTAGTATGATGACACTCTATTCCTGACCTCCTCCTAACGCCTTGTAGAGGTTAATCAGGCTTTGTATTTCAGAAAATCGATTTGCCGTCTGTGCCAGTTGTGCGTTGAGCAATGTCTGCCGGGCGGTAAGCACCTCCAGATAGGTGGTGTTGCCATGCTCCATCAGCAGGGAAGTGCTGCGGGCAGCTGTCTGCAAGGAAGCTACCTGCTTGTCCAGCAGTTCGCTTTTGGATAGGCTTGTCTGCCAAGCAGTCAAGGCATCGTTCACCTCGCTGCCTGCATTCAGCAATGTCTGCTGGAAGGCAAGGGAAGCCTCCTCCTGCTGGGCACGGGCTATGCGGTACTGTGCAATGACCTGCCCGCGGGCAAAGAGCGGCTGCGTCAGCGAACCCACTGCCGAAGCCAGGAACTTGCCGGGATTCACAATCATTGAACCGGCGGAATTGGTCCAGCCCGCACTCCCACCCAGCGTAATGGAGGGATAGAAGGCGGAACGCGCCGCATTGGTACCGTAGAACGCCGCTTCCAGTGTCCGCTCGGCTGAGCGGACATCAGGACGGCAGGAAAGCAGCCGGACAGGAATCCCTATGGAAAAGTCCGCGGGGAACTGCTGCTCTGCCAGCACACCGCGCTCGTAATGACGGGGCGTCTCTGCCAGCAACAGCGCAAGGCTGTTCTCCACCTGGTTTATCTGTTCTTCCAAATCAAGCACGGAAGTCTGCACCTGATAGTATGTGGCCTCCATCTGCGACACGGCAGACTCATTAGCCATGCCCGCATTCATCAGGGCACGGGTGGAAGCAACGGTTTCCCGCCACGTCTCTTCGGTCTGCCTGGAGATGGCAAGCTGCTCGTCCAACATCAGTAAGGTATAGTAAGTATTGGCTATCCCGGCAATGAGTTGGGTGCGCACGGCCTGACGGTAGTCCCGGCTCTGCGCATAGAGTGCCTTCGACTGTTTCTTGGCATTACGCATACGACCGAAAATATCCAGTTCCCAACTGGCAGTGACGGGCAACGAATAGGTCTGCGTAGCCTTGTGAGTGTCAAAGCTGCTCACCGTGCCCTGCGGTGCAAGGGCAAAGGAGGGCAGAAAAGCAAGCTTTGCGGACAGCAAGGTGGCTTCGGCTTCCTCCACACGGAGTTGTGCCAACTGGTAGTCGGTATTGTTCTGTAGCCCTTGCCCGATGAGTGCCTGCAGATGCGGGTCGGTGAAAAGCTCGTGCCAGTCCATGCCGCCCAGGCCAAGGTCCAGGCTGTCTTCGGGAGCCACCGGAGAACCGTCGGTGCTCTCCGTAAAAGTGGCTATTTCTTCCCCGTAGAGGCCGTCGGGGACCTCGGTAGCGGGTTTGTATTTGGTGTACACGCCGCAACTGCTGAACAGCAAACCGGCGGCGGACAATAGGATGATATGTTTCTTCATTGTTCCAATCTGTTTTTATTTTATTTTCCTCAATCTTTCGCCCGTTCTGCCTCACTCTTCTGCTTTTCAAGCAATACCTGCATATCGGCTTCTTCCTCCATTGGCGGACGAACCTTCTCCTGCAAGTACTCAAAGATGATATAGAATACGGGAACCACAAATAGCAATGCCAATGTTCCTACAAGCATACCGCCTACTACACCCGTACCCAGCGAAGAGTTGCCGTTGGCACCCGCACCTCTCGAGAACATCAACGGAAGCATACCGAATATCATCGTCAGCACCGTCATCAGGATAGGACGCAGGCGGACCTGGGCGGCCGAGTAGGCCGATTCCACAATGCCCATTCCCTTGCGGCGCCGCTCAATGGCATACTCCGTAATCAGAATAGCTGTCTTGGCAAGCAGACCAATCAACATAATTACACCCGTCTGCAAATAGATGTTGTTCTCCAAGCCAAGGACTTTGGCAAAGAGGAACGAACCCATCAGCCCGAACGGTACGGAGAAGATGACCGCAAACGGCACCAGGAAGCTCTCGTAGAGACATGCCAGAATGAGATAGATAAGGAAGATACAGATGGCATAAATAAAGACAGTCTGCGCACCACCGGTATTGGCTTCCTCACGTGCCATACCTCCGTACTCGTAACCGTAGCCCAGCGGCAATGTCTGTTCCGCCACTTCCGCAATCACTTTCTGCACTTCACCGGACGAATATCCTTCTGCCGGATTCACGTTGGCAGAGATGGCGCTATACAGATTGAAGCGGTTGGCCGTCTCCGGACCAAGCACCCGATTCAATGTCACAAACTGGCTGACCGGAGCCATCTCCGTACCGTTGCGCACAAACATATTACCCAGTGCCTGTTCGTCCAGACGATATTCGGGCGATGCCTGCATCATGACGCGGTATACCTTACCGAACTGGTTGTAATTGGAGATATAAGCTCCACCGCAATAACTGCCCAACGCGTCGAGCACCACACTCGGCGAAATGCCCGCACGCTTACACTTGGCCGCATCTACATCTACCGATACCTGCGGGAAGTTCATAGCATAAGAGGTATACGCCATAGCCACCTCAGGACGCTGGTTCAGCGCACCCAGGAACTGTATCACTGCCTCGTAGAACGTTGCCATGTCACCGCCCGTTCTGTCCTGGAGGTTCAGCTCTAAGGAGTTACCCATACCGTAGCCCGGAATCATACCCGGCTGGAAGCTGAATATCTGCGCCTCCTTCACACCGTAGAACTGGGCATTGAGGCGTGCCACCACAGCATCGGACGTGTGTTCGCTCCCCTTTCGCTCACCCCAGTCCTTCAGACGGATGATGATGGTGCCGTAGGAAGTTCCCTGACCGGACATCAGCCCGTAGCCTGCCACCTTGGCATAGTGCTCTATCTCTGGTGTGCTCTTCAGAATATCCTCCAACTTGTTCATCACCTTCGTAGTTTCTTCCAGCGTGCTTCCCGGTGAGGTGCTGACGTTCACCATGATGACACCCTGGTCCTCCTGCGGCACAAGCCCTGTCTTGGTGGTGCTCATCAAGTAAACCAGCAATACGACGGTAGCCGCCAATGAAGTCCACACCATCCAGCGGCGGTGGATAAAGAACATCACACCTTTCTTATATTTTCCCAGCACGGCGTTGAACGAAGCATTGTATGCCACGCGCACCCGTCCGTTGATGCTCTTCGCACTCTTCGTGCCGTCCGACGGACGCATCATGATGGCGCACAAGGCGGGGCAAAGCGTCAATGCCGAAATCATGGAGATGCCCACTGCCGTTGCCATCGTAATGCCGAACTGCGTATAGAACACACCCGAAGTACCACCCATAAACGTCACGGGGATAAACACCGCCATGAACACGCAGGTACAAGAGATGATAGCCATCGTCACATCGCCCATCGCATCCTTCGTGGCAAGGTAGGGAGACTTATATCCGGCGTCGAACTTGGACTGCACCGCCTCCACCACCACGATGGCATCGTCCACCACCGTACCGATGGCAAGCACCAGTGCAAACAGCGTCAGGATATTGAGACTGAACCCCGCAGCCACCAGGCAGGCAAACGTACCGACCAGCGACACGATAATGGAGATGGACGGTATGAGCGTACTCTTGAGGTCCTGCAAGAAGAAGTACACCACCAGGATTACCAGGATAATGGCAATCACCAGCGTCTCCACCACATTGTGTATGGAAGCGAAGAGGAAGTCGTTGGAGCTCATCATCGTCACAAACTCCGTCCCTTCGGGCAGGCTCTTCCTCATCTCGTCTATCTGTGCAGTAATCTGCTTGTTGACGGCGGTTGCGTTGGAGCCTGCCGTCTGGAACATCATGAAAAGTACAGCCGGCTTGCTGTCCATCTCACTGCGGAAACTGTAAGTCAACGTACCCAGCTCCACATCCGCCACATCTTTCAGACGAAGCACGGAACCGTCGCTCTGCGAGCGTACCACCGTATTCTGGAATTCCTCCACACTTTTCAGGCGTCCGCGATATTTCATCGTAAACTGGAATACGTTCTTAGAACTCTCGCCCAGCGAACCGGTAGGCGCCTCGATGTTCTGCTCGCCCAATACGGCGGTCACATCCGAAGGAACCAGTCCATACTGCGCCATCCGTTCCGGTTTCAGCCAGATACGCATGCTGTATGTATCGCCCAGCTCCATTACATCACCCACACCTTCGATACGCTTAATCTGCGGAATCACGTTGATATCGAGGTAATTGGCTAGGAAAGTCTGGTCGTAGCGTCCGTCGGTGCTTACCAAAGCACCGATTTGCAGGAAGCTGGTCTGGCGCTTCTGGGTAGTCACACCGATTTTCGTCACTTCGGCAGGCAGCAGTCCCTGCGCCTTGGATACGCGGTTCTGTACGTTCACCGCAGCCATGTCGGGGTCCGTGCCCTGCTTGAAGTAGACCTGTATGGTGGCAGAACCGGCATTGGTGGCGGTAGAGCTGATGTACATCATGTTCTCCACACCGTTGATACTCTCTTCCAACGGCATGATGACACTGTTCAATACGGCTTCGGCGTCGGCACCGGTGTAGTTGGCGCTGACGTACACCGTGGGAGGTGCAATATCAGGATACTGTTCCACCGGCAGCGTAAAGAGCGAGATAAGCCCTATCACCAGAATCAGTACGGAGATGGAGATAGCCATCACCGGCCGCTTTATAAATATATTTCCTTTCATCTTAATGGGTCATTGATAGTTGATAAATAGCAGTTCATTATTTCACCTGTGTCCCTTCGCGCAGCAGTCCGGCACCGGTGGAAACAATCTCGTCGCCGACTTCCAGTCCGTCCAGCACTACGTATTCGCGTCCGTCATTTATTCCGGCCACGGTAATCAAGGCAGAAACGGCCTTGCCATCCACTACCTTATATACCACTGTCTTGTCCTGCAACTGCACGGTGGCCTCTTGCGGAATCACAATACAGTTCTTATAAGTGGTAGGCACCACCACCGTGCCCGACGCCCCACTGTGGAGCAGGCGCGATTCATTGGGAAATACCACACGTGCCACTACCGTACCCGTCTGACGGTCAATGACGCCACTGATGGACTCGATGGTTCCTTTCTTGTCATAGACGGAATTGTCGTTCAGTCTCAGTTCCGCTTGAGGCATGTTCTTCAACGCCTCGTCCATGCTTCCGTATTGGCGGGTCAGGGCAAGCAACTGGTTTTCGGTCATGGAAAAGTAAACGTACATGTCGCTGTTGTCACTGACCGTTGTCAACGGCTGCGGCAGGCTGGGGCTGACCAATGCTCCTGCACGGTAGGGCAATGCCCCCACCACACCGTCGCTGGGACTCTTCACTTCCGTATAGGAGAGGTTGTTGCGCGCACTTATCTCCTGGGCTTCGGCCTGCGAGAGCTGTGCCTTGGCGGTAAGATAGGCGTTCTCGGCAGTCTTCAGACTAAATTCCGAAACCACTTTCTGCGCATACAGTTCCTTGTTGCTATTGTAAGTCAGTGCAGCAGTAGCCAGTGCAGCGCGTGCAGCCTCCACATTGGCCACGGCCGTTTTGAGGGCAGCCTTGTAGGGCACTTGGTCGATAATGAAAAGCGACTGTCCGCGGCGCACCTTCTGCCCCTCAGTCACACAAAGCTTCTCAATGGTACCCGACACTTGCGGATAGATATCTATGTCCTGCCGTCCGCGTATCGTTGCCGAATACGAAGTGGAAAGCTCTTTGTCTGTCGCCTCCACTTTCATGGTAGCGTAAGAAGGTTTCATTCCGGAAGCATCCGTTGCCTGCTTGCAAGATGCCAAACACATTGTACAACCGACAATCCCTATCAGCCGTATCCATTTCCTGTTTAATGTAATCATACTCTTTCTCATTGTATTTTTGTTAAAACTGGTGGCAAAAGTAGGAGAAAGGAACAACGCCATAATGACCAATTACACTCCAAGGATATCCCTTTTTCGACATTCATCTTTTTTAAGGCTAATGAATTGTCTATAAATGACATATAGAACAAGAAAGCCGCATAATGGAACATTCCATATTTCCCATTATTCACCAACTTTGCAAAACGAAAAAGGAAGAATATGGAGAAAGGGAACATAAAAATCGTAGAAATCGCGGACTTTAAGAACAGCGAACATGTCCTTGACTATGTAGACAATGACTTTGTCATAATCAACAGTCTGGAGGGAAGCCCCTACAATGAAGATACAATAAGATTAGGATGCTTCCTTATCGCTATCTGTCTAGAAGGCTGTATCCAGTTGGACGTCAACTACAAAACCTACCAACTGGAAGCAGGCGACTTACTGCTCGGCCTTCCCAATACCATTATCAGCCACGCGATGGTAAGCCCAAAGCACAAGATAAGGCTTGCCGCATTCTCCACACAGTTCCTACAACGCGTGGTCAAGATGGAGAAGGATACATGGAATACCGTTATGCATATCCACAACAATCCCATAAAATCTGTCGGGGAGGAAGGAGACAAGGAAATCTTCAAATTCTACCGGGAACTGCTTATGGCAAAGATAAACGACGAGCCTCATCCCTATCATAGGGAAGTGATGCAACACTTGTTTTCTGCCATTTTCTGTGAGATGTTGGGACACCTCAACAAAGAAGTGAACCCTTCAGCAATGACAGCCGATACAAAAGAAAGCATCAAACAGTCCGACTATATCCTGTGTAAATTTATAGAGATGTTGTCCAAAGACAACGGCATACACCGTTCTGTAGGATATTATGCCGATGCACTCTGCTACAGCCCCAAACACTTTTCGAAGGTTATCAAACAAGCGTGCGGACGTACACCGCTTGACTTGATTAACGAAAGTGCCATCGAGCACATCAAGTACCGGCTGAAGCATTCGGACAAGTCCATCAAGGAGATTGCAGAAGAATTTAATTTCCCCAACCAGTCTTTCTTCGGGAAGTATGTGAAGTCTTATCTGGGTATGTCTCCGGCACGCTACCGCAATACGAAAGAGGAATGATTTCCCCTACTCTTGGGGCTCACTCCGTAAAGGTCTGCATTAGGAAGCTAAACCTTAACTTTACGACGCTAAAGGTCAACTTTACGATGGCTAAACCTCAACGTATCACTTCATCACACACCGCATCCTGGAAAGCGCGTGCTTCCCTGCCCGACAGTGCATTCTGGTTCATGATGGCAAAGGCTATCTCGTGTCCGTTGCGGGCTTTAAGGTAGCCGGCCAGGCAGTTGATGGCGGTAAAGGAACCCGTCTTGGCATGTACATTTCTGTGGGAAAGGGTGCCTTTCTTCATGCGGAACTCCAGTGTACCGTCCACGCCGCCAATGGGCAAAGCCTTATAAAGTTTCTGGAAAACATCCGTACGCGAGTAGGCATATCGCAGGAAAGAAACCAAGAGTTCCGGTGAAATGTAGTTGTAATTGGAAAGGCCGCAACCATCTGCCAGATTATACCTATCGGGGTTATATCCCATCTCTTTTATCAGCATGCGGATGGCAGAAAGCCCGTCCTCGGCAGAGACACGCTTCTTTCTGCTGCTCTGCACACCCAACCGGCAGAGCATGGCTTCGGCATTGAGATTATCGCTCTCCTTCATTATCTGTTTCACCACATCCTGCACGGAAGTTTCATAGGAAGCCATCCGCACGGAAAGACTGTCTTGCCGGAACTCGCCGAAGAGGTAAGAGACTTCCGCTTCTGCCGCCGGAATGCACCGGATGCCTCGTGCCTGCAACCGTTCCATAAAGGTATGCATGAAGAAGTCCTGCGAAGAAAATATATTGACCGTACCTGCACGGCGGGCATCGACGTTGCCCGTCACGGTGATGTTGTTCCCGTTCACCAGCCAGTCGCGCGACACACGGAAACGTCCGGCAGAAGGGGTACGGCTTTGGGTCTTGTTCGTCAGTGTATAATAGGAAGAGGCGGGAGTGCATTCAAGGCGTGCGCTGTCGCCCCGTTCGCCGGGTGTGGCGGTAACCTTCACCACTCCTTTATTCAGCATCAGCGGTGAGAGGTAGGGCTGGAAGGAATAGGGAGTATCATCCCACAACCAGCCGCTGCCCCAGTACAAGGAGTCTTTCATGGAGACATCTCCATACACCTTGCCTTTGATGACAGAGAAGGGGAAACGGGCCACGGCAGCCACCAGGGAATCCAATGCCTCTTCATCAAACTCCGGGTCGTAACCGCCTATCACATACATATTCCCCTGCAAGGTATCGCGCTCAATGGTTCCCTGATACCACACTTCCGTACGGAACGGCTCGTCGGCTTCGGGACGGGAAAGGGCGGTAATGGTGGTCAGCAGCTTCATGGTGGAAGCGGGACGGGAAAGCTTGTCCGCCTGATAGCCGTACAAGGGCTTGCCGGCAGTCAGGTCATAGACCGAAATGGCCACATTAGAGCCTGCGGGAAGTTTGTGTTCTATCAACGCATCAATCCGCGCAGAGAGCGGCTTCACCGGAGTTACCGTCTCTTGGGACCACAATGGGAGCAGGCAGACGGATAAAATTAACAGCAACAATATCCTTTTCATAAATATATTTATCTTTAAAGGCAAAAGTACGACAATCTTACAAATGAACAATAACCAGGTAGTCTTTTCATAAATTATATCCAGCCATCCATCTTAATATTCCTTTAAAAATACTACTTTTACATAGGCAAAATCTCCCAGTTACTATCACTCTAAAATTGATGTACCATGAAACTACAACTTACAATTGCCAGCTTTACAATATGCCTCCTTTTCTCCCCCATGCTTCGGGCACAAGAATCTCCGCGCATTGTCAGTTATGACTTAACCGTACAGATTGATGTACCGAACCGACAGGTCGAAGTAGGCGGTTCGTTTGAAGTTGATTTCCAGGACAGTGACTCAATCTCGTTGGTACTATGGCGCCATGCCCGTATCGACACACTACGCCACAACAGCCGGGAGATAACCTACCGTTTCGATACGCTTGCCCCAGCACCTGCCCAATTCATTCCCGACGGACGGACCTTGACCCTCTACCGGCCGGCAGGAGCCGATGACCGCTGCCGCATAAATACCCGTTACACACTCTACATGCAGGAAGTGCAGGGCCCTGCAAAATCATTCAATGACCATTGGATTGAACTTGGTTACTATACGGGATGGTATCCTGTCTGCAACGGTAACCGGGCAGATTATTCGCACTTACGAATCGGCATCACTGACGGTTATACGGTGAGCGGCTCAGGTATTATTTCCCATACAGAAGAAGGGATGTGGGAAATGGAGCAACCTTGGGAGAATTTCGACAATGTTATCCTGGCTTCACCCATGCTGAAAAGCCGCCGCATCAATGATAACGGAACTACCATTGAACTTATCTATACAGACTTCCCGGATGCCGGTGCAGACTCGGCACTTCAATGTTGCCACAATGCCTTGAAATTCTTCCGACGCCTTTATAAAATTGCGGGAGATGAGGATATTTACATGAAATTCCTGCTTTCAGCTTCCGGCACCTCAGGAGGGTACAGCCGTAAAAATTTCATTATGCTCAGTTCACGAACATTCAATGAATATGTACTCAAGAACACCGCCCACGAAATCGGCCACTTCTGGTGGAACAAGGCTCCGGTGGAATCCTGGCACGACTGGCTGAACGAATCTTTTGCCGAATTCAGTGCTTTGCAATACATACGCCACGCCCGCGGCGAGAAAGCCTATGCCGCTTACATCGACGCCTATCGTAAGGAAACACGCCATATCCGTCCTATCTGGGGTATTGACCGCAACGACCGCGAAGCGCATCTTGCCCTCTATAGGAAAGGGTCAGTACTACTCGCCGACCTGCTTGTCCGGGTGGGTGAAGAACCTTTCTTCAACTTTCTGGCAGGTGTCATCCAAGCCCATATAACAGACACATCGGCTTTCCTGGATTTTGCGGAAAGCCGATTGGGACGTAAAAACCGGGACTGGATTGAAAAGCGGTTAAAAGAATAAACACCTGATTATTCTTCAATTGTTCCTTTCGCCACCGGCTTCTCAAAATGAGTGCCGCACTTCCTGCATACATACTCCCAATGCTCAGTGCCCGGAGGTGCGGCCGACAATGCCGCAATAACAGCAGCCACCACAGCACGCACCCGATGGCTCTTCTTCAGCACAAACTTAATCTCATCCGAACCGCAATGGGGGCAGTACCTCAACTGTTCCGGAATCATCTGGTTCCGTTCAAGCAGACGGAGGGCATTGTCATATTCGTCCTCATAGACAAATATATCCACTCCCGTGACATCACGGACATATCCGCGCATCACGGAAGACATGTTTTCATTATGCAAAACAGACGCAATGCCCTCATTCTTCAAGGCACCCTGAATAACATGTGCCTGAAAGGCATCGTCGCAGGTGATTAGCTTTACGGTTTTCATCTTTTATGTTTATATGAAACAATAGTCATGGGTTCTACAATGCCTCCTTGAATATCTCTCCCACCGTGGGGTGCGGAAAGACAATCTTCTTCCATTCATCGGCAGTAAGTTTCAGCTCAATGGCCATGCCTGCCAACGTGATGATTTCCGAAGCGGGATTACCCAAAACATGTGCCCCCAATACGGTATCGTCGCCACCCAACAGTAACTTGCAGACACCGTTCACACCTTCGTTCTCGGCGACGAAACGACCGCTGTACGCCATCGGCAGCTTCACTGCACGGTAGGCTACGCCTTTCTTCTGAAGGGATTCTTCCGTCTCGCCCACACCGGCTATTTCGGGATTGGTATATACCACGCCGGGGATGGCACGGTAGCTCATGGCATCCTTCTTGCCAATGATGGAATGTATGGCTACTTCCGCCTCGCGAACGGCTGTATGCGCCAGCAAGGAATATCCCGTCAAGTCACCGCAAGCATATACTCCGGGAACGGAGGTCTGCATCTGTCCGTTGACAAAGACATTTCCGCGCTCCGTTCTTTCCAAGCCCAGATTCTCCAATCCGAAGCCTTTCATTACCGGACGGCGCCCGACACTCATCAGAAGCCGTTCGGCAACGACGGAACCGGGACCGTCGGCTGTTTCATAATTCACCTGGATAAGGGAAGAAGCTTCGGCAGTATCCGGCATGACAGACACTACTTTTGCACTCAGCATGAACTTGATTCCCCGCTTGGCGTACTCTGCACGGAGCATACCCGCCAGCTCTCGGTCCATACCGCCTCCCAGTATCTCGTCCAGCATCTCGACGACAGTTACCTGCACTCCCAGGCTGTTGAAGAAAGAAGCGAACTCCATACCGATGACACCGCCGCCGATGATGGCAAGCGAAGCGGGCAGTTCCTTGTTATCCAGCGCATCACGATGAGTCCAATAGGACACTTTGTCTATGCCGGGAATGGCAGGGACAAAGGTTTCGGAACCGGTGCAGAGCAGCAGGTTCTCGCATTCGTAGGTTTCTCCGCCGCACTCCACATGATTCTTGTCCGTCACTGTGGCCTCTCCACTGACAATCGTCACACCATGGGCAGTCAGCTTTCCTTTGACTCCCAATACCAGCTTGCGCACTACCTTCTGCTTGCGGGCAATAATCTTGGGCAAATCAAACGATACTTCGGGCACACTGACCGCATACTTCGAAGCATGGCGGGCTCCGTCATAGGTCTTGGCCGAATACAACAAGGTCTTGGTAGGGATACACCCTTCATTCAGGCACACTCCACCGAGACTCTGCTTCTCAAATAGTACGACACTCAATCCTGCTTTTCCGGCAGCTTCGGCAGCAGTATATCCCGCAGGACCTCCACCGATAATGGCAACTTGGTATTTCATGGAATCAATGATTAATGGTTAGTGATTAGTGGTTAATTTGTGCGCAAGTTAATAAAACCCGTATTATCCGGCAAAAAAGAGTACTTCTTTCTTTCGGAGAATACACCGTAAAGAGGAAATAATTATCTTTGTCGTGCAGCATTTACAAAGAATGCCACGTCCAATGGACATAAATCAAATAATAACCAACATGAAAACGACTGACTTATTCCAACCCATCCTTCTGTTCGCTCTTTTTCTTTGCGGCTTGACAGCTTGTAGCAACGACGATGACCTTCGCCTCTCGCCCATGCAGGAAACTACTCTGGATGGAGATGCCTCTACCCTGCAGATAGACCTGACACGTAGTGACTGGCGCATTGCCTCCATCACCACCCTTGGCGGAACCACAATGGTAGACACCAACAACCGCCCCTTACAGTTGGAAGGCTTGGGAAGCCTTCACTTCCGCTGGTTTGACCTCACCCGCGAGAACGAAACCCGGCTCACACTAAAGACTGAAGATAATTTCGACGGAGAAGAACGCGGGCTTATCCTCAACCTTGAGATGAAGACGGGCTTCTACAAAGAACAAATCACCATACGGCAAGCGCCATGCGAGAATTTCTATCAGATAGAATCCATTGAATACAGCGTGGAAAATAATGACGGGGTGGAAGAAGCCGGGACGGAACCCGACAAGAGTACCTATAAAGATGAAACTATGGGCAACACAACCGGAAAGCATGACCATTATCCGTTCATCAACAAATGGACAGAATACGCATTCTTGCTCAACGACCACTCCAACGATGTCTTCAACTGGATAGACCCGAAGAAACGCAGCATCTACCTGCCCGACCGTATAGAAGACGGAAAGGTGGTGATGGGGCAACAACAGCTATTCTTCCTTGCCCAAGGCAAGTACTACAAAGAAGACGAATTGAGATATAAACATTTTGAAATGGATATAGTGGGCATGAAATGGAACATATACACTTCAACCATCTACTACAAACGGCTTCAAGTGACATTCACCGCCACTCTTTCACGTCCCGGTAGCGATACAAAGAAGGTACTCAAGGGTAAATTCATGCAGAGATACCCTTATGACTGCTCGGAAATACATCACGAAGTAAAGGATTCTTTAGAAGATTAGAGTCCGGTGTCTGTCAGACAAGACTCCACCTCCTCCCTGCTCAATGCCGGAGCTTGCCCATCGGCAAGCTTGCGGCATACCAACCGACCGGCCGCCAGCGCTTCCACCTTTGTTGCAAATGGCAGGCGACCGCTCAAAGCAGGTATAAAAGGTTGATATATCAGGGTATCGGCTCCATGCAGCACCACGTAGCCGTAACCGCCTTCCACCTCCATCACCCGGCATTTCAACTCATTGCCACCGCCGGCAGTATGACCCGAACAGCAAGAAAGGCATACCGCCATCACAGCCGGTACACCTATCTTTATCATCATAAACATCAGCTTCATAAGTTCCGTTCAGTTATGGGGCGAATCAGACTTCCTCTTCCTCATCGGGTAGAAGTTCGTACACATCATCAAAGTAGCTGGTACCACTTGTTCCCGTCAGCACAAAACCACGTTCGCCGGTAGAGAAACCAACGGCAGCCCTGCGCGAAGAAGCACCGGAAGGATAATTATGTACATCTGTAATGGGGGTAAAGTCGTCATCGGAATCGCCGTACCATAAGTCCTTGTCAGGGTCGTACAGCCAGTAGTCGCTGCTCAAGGAAGTGCTGTTACGTATTCCCGTAGCCACAAATCCCCTTCCACCGATGACGAAGGATACGGCTTCGGACCGTGTGATGGCGTAGTCATCGTCATAGTCATTGTCGGAGTCCGTATCGGCAATGTCACGCAACTGGGTCCAGTTGCTTCCGTCGAACTTCCAGAAATCCACCAGATCGGTACTGTTGTTTCGCCCGCAACAGATGTAGGCCACCTCATCGATGACGAATGCCGTACCGAAGTAGCGCTTCTCGCCTCCATACCCGCTCACCGCTTCCCATTGCGAACCTTCGGCGCCATTGGGATTGAAACGGTAAAAGTCCATCTTGTAGGCACTCTCGCTGCCGGTAGCGTCGCTGTTGCAGCCCGTACCGACATAGCCATATCCGCCTATACTGAAAGCCAGGGCACCGTCGCGCACCCCGCCTTTGAAGTCGTCTTTCCGTGTCCAGGCATCCGTGGCAGGGTCATACTCCCAGGTATCTGCCACACAGTAGGACGAGGAGCCGTCCTTCACGGAACCGGTCGTAATGTATCCCTTGCCATTCACGGCAAAGCCCACGGCAGCCTTGCGCCCGGCAACGGGCATGTCGGCACACTGCGTCCAGCTGTTCCGGCTCATGTCATACTCCCAAAGGTCGTTCAGGTAATCCTTGTTCGCTCCGTAGAAGCCACCACACAAATACCCATAATTGCCGATGGTGAAGCCGGAGGCATAAGCGCGGTACACACCGTTATAGCTGGCTTTCTTCATCCACTGCCCCTGAGTGTATTCATCCTCGTCCGTACAACTGCCGGCAATGCACACGATGGCCAGCAACATTATTCCTACCAATAGTCTGTTCATTGTTTATTGTTTTAAAGATTAATTTTTCATACCCCTCGTTCCCCTGAAGAGGAAGGAGAATAGTTTTAGTATCGGGATGCCGAAACTATTCCCCTCCTCTTTCAGAAGGGCGGAAGTTCTGCCCGCAAAAGTAAACCGCCGCAACCACACCGGCAAAAATAACCGACGAACAGTCCGAAATTCCCGTTAAACGCCTTTACCGATAAAAACCGTCCGAACGCCGATTTTTGTAGAAAGATATAAAAGTTTTGCCCTTCCTTTGCCGCCAACTAAAAGAACAGAAATGAAGAAATCATTGTACAGCTTATTCGCAGTCCTCGCTATCCTCTGCGCCTGCCAGGACGAGAACTCGCAGCTTGGAAAGAGCCTCGTGGAAAGCTCCTTCTATAATGTATACGTAGACACATGCTCGGTAGACATCAGCACCATCCTGCTGGACTCCATAGAGACCCGGGGCGACAGCATCTGCCAGCTGGGACATTACCGGAGCAGCTCTTGGGGAGATGTATCCGCCACCTACTATGCCGAATACTCCACGTCCGACTTCACCCCCAACACAGACCACACCTATACCCTCGACTCCCTCGTACTGCAGATGATACCTTCGGGCCATTTCTGGGGAGATACCTTGACGCAACAGCGCATCTCCATCTACCGGCTGAAAAACCCCATCGTGCTGGACAACGACGAGGACCTTTACAACAGCACCGTACTCCCGACGGAAGATGCCCCACTCTTCAGCTTTACCTTCACCCCCCGCCCGGGGCGGAAGAAGGAAGTAAGCGTCCGCCTGCCCGACTCATGGGGACAACAACTGCTGAATGACCTCGTGGCTCAGGAAGACTACTTCGATACCCAAGACAAGTTCAAGAAAAAATTCCCCGGACTGGTCTTTGTGCCCGAAAACGACGGGCAGTGTATCACCGGATTCATGGTGAACGACTCTGCCATGAGCATCAACCTCCACTACCAGGAAGTCTCCAACCAACGTACCGGACAAGTGCTGACTTTCAGCGTAAACACCGACTATGCCTATACCGGTATCCGGCACGACCCCACCGGCACCCACCTTGCCTCCCTGAAAAGCGGAATAGAGAACCTCGTCCACTCCGGCGACATGGGTTGCCTGGCCTATATGCAGGGATTGACGGGCTACTACAACCAACTGGAATTCCCCTACCTCAACAGCCTCGGAAGTGCCGGACAGATAGTCTCCATAGAGAAAGACATTTAAATTTTCTTTTCTTATTAAAAATCAAACATTTAAAACAGACATTATCTTAAACAGGTAACGATTTAGAAACGAGCGAGCTTCTATATTCTGCAACGTCCTGCATCAACCAAAAGAACGCTTTTCTTGTTTGCAAAGATACGATTTTTTACGTTCTTTTCCAATAGCTGTTTAATGAAAAATCGATATTCCATCTCTATGTACTTCTTCTGCACAAGTTGGATAAAGGACCGACAGATGTTATGTATATAGAGCTTCCAAAATTTGATCAGCCACTTTTGAATCATAAATGCGTATGGCATTGTTTTCATCTGTATTGTAACCAAGATAGTTGACGCTTCCATACCATATCAAAGACTTGTCAATGATAACAACATCCATTGACAATGAATCATTAACCTTGGTTCGGATTCCTGTCTCTTTCAATTTTTCTTCCTTCGCTGTATTGTTTTTGACCAAAGCGAAAACCTCCACACCTCGTGCCGACAATTCCTTTAGTATGTCAAGTATGGGAGAATATTTGCTAAACCATATCTTCGTTACAGAAATGACGATCGAATGTTTGCCTTGGAACAAATGACAAGATGATTATTTCATACAAACGATATTCTACTCATCTACATCATCAAGACCGGCTTATCATCCCAGGTATACCCGATAATGACTACATCTGCTTTAGGGGATTTTTTCATGTTATCCAGCCAGAATTGGATGCTGAGAGTGCTTTTCTCGGGGCGTAAGACAGTGGGTACATTCCGTAGCGATTGAAAAACTTGCATCACTGACTTTCGGAATGCACGGGGTGCTTGGTTGAGTACCGTAGCATGGCTGATATAGCCTTCCGGGGGCACAGTATATTCCACCTGTAAAACACACCCCTTGTTCCTTTTTTGCTGGGCAACGGGATATTTACATTTCCTGCTCAAAGTCTTGTTGAGCCAGTTAGTTATAATCATGCAGTTCATTTTTTGTTGGACTATCATTCTTGAATAAAACAGGTACAGTCCAAACAGAGTTCCGATATTCACCTTTACCATGAAAATTGATGGTAGGAGTCCACCGTGGCATACCTTTTATGATTTGCAATACTTGGTTGTCCCATTCTTGTATGCCACAACCTCGTAAGGTCTCTACCTTTATTATTTCTCCGTAAGAATCAATGCGTATCGTATAAATCCCTTTGATTTCTTTTTTACCGTTTAATAGATTGGAATCGTATGTTAGGCGTTCATTAATGTAGTCGGTAATTGCATACGGATTTGCTTTTTCAAAATAAGACACAGCTTCCCATTCCACAAAACTTTGTTTCAATTCTTCTTTCCTAACGCTGTCCGCCTTTACCCTATCCCTATAATGTTGGGGCAGGAAAGGGACATATACCGTATAAAGACACTCCATTCGTTTGCCGTTTTTGTCCCTGCAAGGCAGGCAGTGTGGAAGCTCTTTGGTCAGTCTGATAACTTCTTTATCAAAATCTTCATGGATGGTCGTCAAAATGGTATTCCAGCGTGGCAAGCCTAATGTGTCAAGAGCAAACATCACTACAGAATAGCCTGCCACATTCTTTTTTAGCAACTCTTCAGGGTATTTCATTTGGGAAACATAGTATTTTGTCAAATCGTAATCCCATACCGCCCATCGGGGAGGTTCAATGGTTGACAAATCTTTGATAGGCTTCCCAGAAATATCAGCAACTCCCTTATTCCAAATATCTTCTTTCCTCCAGATACTGTCTAACCGTTGCTCGTTTGCAAGCATTTTGGCGGGTGAGTTAATCGTGTTGATGTATTTTACAGGACCATTGCCTATGACCAATTCTTTGGGTAGATAACGGATAACAAGTGTACTATCATTCAATTCCAGAATTAAATACTGCTTGCAGCCGTATGTTTTGATGGTATCTTCACTAATGCGGTAAGAGTCTTCTAGTACTGTTTTTTCCCCATTATACGTGAAGGTAGTCCACCATCCACCCTCTCTGAACTCCATCTCTTGCGTATAGGATTTTTCAGAAGGAAGTTCTGTTCTCCATATTTTGTTTTCCAACATCAGAATAGTATCGTTGACTGTTCTTTCTTGTGCTTCAAGTTGAAAGATGCATCCAAGCAGTATGAAGGATAGAAAAAATCGTTTCATATGTATATGGAATTAAAATCAGACAATGGTATGTTTATGGCTTAGGCAACCGAAATGAAATCGGAATGGTATAAAGTACCCGTTGGGGCTTCCCATCTTGTTTTCCCGGTGTCCACTTCGGCATTTGTCGGATAATTCGTAAGGCTTCTTTATCCAACAAGGGGTGAACGCTACGTACAATCCGAGGCTGGGCGGGCGTGCCGTCTTTCTCGATGATGAATTGCAGGATTACCCGCCCTTGAATGCCTGCTTTCTTGGCTTCTTCAGGATAGCACATTTCGGTCTGTATAAAATCCAGACAACCTTTCATCCCTCCGGGAAATTCGGGCATACATTCTACTATTTTGAAAAGGCTGTTGTCTTCTGTCGGAACTTCCGGTACAGACGTTGTTATAGTTCCAACTGGTCGGTTATCTTGGGTAGAGGGTATGGCAGATCTCTTTTCCTTCTGTCCTTCTGCCAATTCTTGTGGATTGTCTGTCAGCCTGAATTCCGCCATCAGAGTAACGTCTCTTCCGGTGTCCGTAAAAGTAACGGGATAGAAGAAGCGGTATCTTCCAGGCTTGTTGTGATGTATTTCCGGATACAAAGAACCGGATAAATGCTTATTTTTTCCCGGGCCAATGATATGGGCTACACAATTAAATATGGTATGAATGGGCAGATTTCGCCATACGCCTTGCTTATCTTCGTAAGTGATGTAATAAGATTCACCGGATTCTAATGTTACTTGGCTGTGATTGACTAAAACAAAAGTGGCTCGTTTACTTTGAGTGGAATAGACCGGATAGTCAGATTGTAGCAAGATGCCCAAGGTATCGCTGACACCGATGTAATCGTTAGGTGTGTTATCTGCTGTTCCATCAAATAACACAGCCGGTGAATCAATAATCTTTTTCCGGAAAGCTTTTCGGGCTTCCGGAGTGTTCATGATAAAAGTTACGTGAATATGATGGCTACCCATACCCCAAGACATCAAATTGGATTTCAAGCATTCATCTGTAAGTTTCTCTCTTTTACTATCGATAACATTCAAAATCTCTTTCAGCTGCTTTTGGGTAAAATTTTTAGCTGTAGCAGGCTCCAGCCGGAAAGCACCGCTTTGGGCTGTTGCTTCCAGTGTGCGCCGTGCTACTGTGGTATCTCCTCTTACTTGAAAGACCAGTGTAGAACCATCAAAAAACATTCCTTCCAAGAATGCAGGACAGCGCGGACTGTCCAAGAAATCGCCGATAACTGTTGAGTCCGTGCCATATGCTTTACTCAAAGCATCTATTACTTGCTGACCAGCTCTTTGGTCAATTGATTCTTCCGTTATAGGTTGTTTCTCAAATTTGGCGGAAGAAAGAGAAACAGAGACCTGCTTATCCTTCTTTTCAGAAAGTGGCTCAACAGTATACAAACCATCTTCATCTTTGACTAGCTGATACTTGCCGGTATCCAACCATTGATTCCACTCTTTAAATAAGGATTGTATAAACAGAAATAAGTTATCTGATATATTCAGGTCTTTACCACGTTGACAGGGGAAAATCACATGTCCGTTCTTTATGGATATTTTCTTTCTGGCTCTATCCAAGGCTTTGAGATAAACGACTTGATTATAGGCATAATGCGGATTAAATCCGTTGGCATTCATTACATCTATAGCGGCATAAGACATCATCCCCTTGGTTTTCAAAAAGGTCGTGTCCGTCAGTGTCTTTTTAAATTCTTTCGCTTCCTTCCATAATCGGGCAGTAGCAAGTCTTGTCAAACTGTCCGAGTAAGAAGGATTGATTTCCTTGTTCAGTTCCTCATAAATTTCCGGCAGCAAAGTGTCACAATAAGAGGTTATGGCAAAATTTCCACTCTCAATTCTCATATTTACAGTGGGGGTGCTTATCACTGAATCATTAAACACAAAAGCAATCTGTTTTCCAATGGCTTTTTCTGTTTCTTCCGCCCATAGGTTCATATAATACGGATGTATCTGTCCAAAAATTACGTATTTGCCAAAGGCATCCGAATCTAATCGTAAAACACTGAAATCTTTCGTCGTAACGATAGGCTCCAAAGAAAGACTGTCATTGGAGTCGCCCGTTACAGGATACCAACCATTTTCACGGTGGATTGCAATTGACTTATGCTGACATCCGACCCATAAAAGTCTGATGGCAAGCATCAACACGACTGACGGAAGTGCTGATAAGACTGTACGATAAAAAGATATTCGCGTTCTCATAGGCTGCATAGGAATGGTTTTTCGGTAAAGATACGTATTTTGACGAAAGACGGATAATGGATGGGCTGATTTTATTTTAGATAAACGACAGCCTATCCATCTATTTCATCAAGACAGGGGTATCACAAGAACTGTAGCCGATTATCAAAACATCTGCGTGAGGGCTTTTCGCCATGTTATCCAGCCAGAATTGGATGCTGAGAGTACTTTTCCCGGGGCGCAAGACAGTGGGTACATTCCGTAGCGATTGAAAAACTTGCATCACCGACTTTCGGAATACACGGGGTGCTTGGTTGAGTACCGTAGCATGGCTGATATAACCTTCCGGGGTCACAGTATATTCCACCTGTAAAACACAACCCTTGTTCCTTCTTTGCTGGGCAACGGGATATTTACACTCTCTGCTCAGTGTTTTGATGAGCCAGTTATAATCATGCAGTTCGTTCAGAGACTGGTCCAATCCGAAGATGCCGGTAGGTACTTCCTTACGCCATTTCTGGCCGAACTTTTTATCCAAATACCGGAAAACTTCTTCGTTGTAAGCAGTCAGCAGATGGTTGGGAGTACCTAAATAACAATCTAGCTTACCGTCCTCCTTCAAGGGGGAGTACCTGAAATACGTAACCCCATATTTCTTCCAAAAGGGATGCTTTTGGATCTCCTCTTCCTGCCCAATCGGAATGATGAGCCTCAGATTGGGTTTCCCCTGCTCAATGTATTCGCGAGACAGAGCCGGTGAACAATCGTATTTTTCCAAATAGTCGTAAGGCAAAGAAAGCCTGAGCTGCAAAGTATCATCCTTCATGGGCACATGGATAAGGGTATCACAGGATGTCAAGCCTATAAACTGTACTTTCAAACGGTATTCACCTTTTTCCAAATGCTCTATGCTGAATGTTCCCGTAGAATCGGCCAGCCAACCCTGAAAAGGCTTTCCAGCCAAAGTCAGATAGGCACCGCCTGCTGGGAATTTGACCACATCGTAAGGAGGAATCTGCCGCACTTCTTCGCCATAAACCTTGCCTACAAAGGTGTATTTCGTAGTATCGTTTGTTTGAGAAGGCTTTAGCTTATCTTTCCAAATGGAAAGTACAAAATCCTTAAATTCAATCGTGTACTTTCCGTTGATAAACAACACCTCCCAAGGATAAATGCTCTTCAGTACTTCTTCAAATGCCTTTGCTAAAGGATGATTTCCGTCTTCGATGTTTTCCCGTTGGGGACGAACGAATATAGTTCTTACATCCACATCCACCAGATGGCCGTCTGAACTGCATTGTACATTCTCAACAAAAAAGGTTATACGTTGACCTTTGTATTCCGGAAAGCGATGCCAGGGGAAACGTCGGATGATTTTATCCTGAGCATGCTGCATTTTCATGCCAGCCCGTAGGGTATTATGGTAAGTCCGGCAACTTTTTATACGACCGTGTTGAAGCATCATCACTTGCTCCGTTTCTAGATTGCGGTCGAAGCCGCTGTGTACGTAACGCACCAGTTCACCTTTCCCGGCACGCAGTTCCCCACTAAACCAGCGGGCACCAATTTTTTCGTCTTGGTAGTAAGGCTGAAACACTTCTTTCAACTGGTCTGGCTGATAAGTGAGGGAATACTCTTCTTTTTTCTGTTTATCATAGACACAGACTTCCAAATGATGCAGATACAGATGGGATTGCTGCACTTCCCAATAGGCGGTATAGCCTTCCCAATTGGCGGTAGTAATGCAATGGTTGTCCGGCAAAAATTCCATCAACCGATGAAACAGAACAGAATCCCTATTGATGGGCTTGGCCAACAATTCCCATTCTTCTCCCTGCAGATAGATGAAATCACCGGACAGTCCGGTAGCCTTTCCTTCCCAAGGAATAAGAAGGAAAATGATAGCTGTCATCAGACTTTTGAAAAATGTAGGTATCTTCATGTCACGTTCTAATGTTGAGGATTATACAATACGGATGCTATAGATAAGCTTTCTGCTTGCTAAAGTTATTTTTTCTCCCTTGCAATGCTCAGTATTTCAGATTACAGAATATCCATCATCTTTCCCATAAACAAAATTAAACCTGTTTTATTTTCATGGATAACTAATAAGAATGGACGATTGACATGGAATGGATAAGGTGTAATCTCTGGCACTATTTCTGATTCAAAAACAACATTTGTAATAGTCGCTGCTGCTGCAACTGTGCCTGTTTCCGTTACTTCCAATCGGGTAAATTGTTCGATTTCAGAAATGTGGGCAGGTATATCTGTCATACGTGAAAAATCTGCACAATTTTCATTAAAAGCATCATGGATGCCCATTTTCTGGAAAGTAGGAATGATGTCGGATTTGTAATCCAACTTGATAGAAGGTAATTTGAGGTCCAGCATACAACTTATACTATCTGATGCGGACAGCCATGCTTTCCAATTGGCTTCACTAAATGTGGCTATGCAGGAGTCAATGGATACACCTTTCTTGGGAAGAATTACTGTCATGGCATACGAATCGTTTCCGTAAGGGAGGGTAGCCATTTCAAACAATTCCGCTTTATAAAAGGCAAACCATTGATCAGACAGGTGCATCATGCTGACCGGATGCTTCTTTCCACTCACAGGATAAAAGTTTTCCTGCCGGGTTTCAGCCGGTTCAAAAGGGAAAATCCATCCACCTTTGAAGAACAACGTATTGATGAGAATACAGTTACCTTGTGCCTGATCCAAGATGTGAGGAATACGCCCTTGCGTTTGTTCCTTTGCCCATCGGTTGATAATGCCTGTTGATTTCGGCTCAGAAAAATCCAGGTTCTGTATTTCTGCAAGAAAATACTGCCGGTTTATTTGTTGAAAGGAATCCTTCACAGGTGACTTGTCATGAATCCAGATGGAATTGGCTGACTGAAAGACAGTCGTAGAATCCAATCGAGGCAGATTGCTTATCAGTTTTAAAAAGTAGTTATTGGCCAATGAAGGCTTACTCTTAGAAACGGAAAGTACCGAAGCTATTTCTTCTAATGTTTTTCCTGCAGCACCATTGGCAAGCATCCCTAAATTGAATTGGGCACTCAGAGGAGAAATGAAAAAACTTTGTCCTTTCTCCTGTTCATTCATCTTCTGAAAAAAACTGCAAGCAAAGTCATTACTGATGGATACCATAGGCATCTCCTCTTCCGAAAGCTCCAAGGAAGATAACTCTACAAAAGGTTTGTGGGATGAAGTCTGTTGGCAGCTGACAAGGATGCACAAACTTATTCCGGTAGCAAATAGTAAAAAGTTTTTTATATCACGTTCTAATTTTAATGGTTGTACAATACTGTATTTATCCTGAAGATAATCTTTCAGCCTGTCAAATCGTCGAAATGTAAATAGTGTTTTCATCAATGGATATTTTTTAGGGTTATTGACCGGACATTTTTTCATCAGCTGAGGTTTCAGAGGTTGCTGAATTGTCCGAGTTTTGTGTGATGGTAAGATGGATGGGTATTTCTAATGTCTTGGTCTGTTTCCACTCTTTCTCATCATTACTCAGGCGGAATTCGGTCATCATTTGTATTCTTGTGCGGGTGTCCAATAGGGTAAGGTGATAAAGGAAACGATAGCGTCCCGGCTTGTTCGGATGCACCTCTGGATAAAGGGAGGCTGTACGGATACGATATTCGCCTGGCTGAACAAGGTATCCCACACTAAAGAAAAAATGGTCGGTAGGCAGTTTTCGCCATATGCCTTGTTCATCCTCGTAAGTAATGCAATATTCTTCTCCACACATGATATTGCTATTGCTCTGGTTGATAAGCACAAAGGATGCTTTTGAGGTTTGTGTGGAATAAACCGGGTATTCCGGTCTTAGTGAAATGCCTAAAGTATCAGGAACACCCGTTTCAGAATGAGGCATTGGTGATTCAGGTCCTTCAAAAGATACTGCCGGTGAATCGATGATGTGTTCCCTGAAAGCTTGTCTGGCAGCAGGAGTATTCAATTTGAAAAACACTAAAGCGGTATGATTGTCCATTCCCCAAAAGTCCATGTTGGATTTCAGAGCACCATCGGGTAGCTTATGAAACCGGTTGCTGATGGTGTCCAGGATGCTCCTTAGTTCTTTTTGGGTAAAGGTATGCTCTGTGTCGGCTTCCAGCCGGAAGGCTCCGCTCCCGGCGGACGCTTCCAGAATGCGTCTGGCTTTGGCAGTGTCTCCTCGTATCTGAAAGACGGGAAGAGAATCTTCGTAAAACATTCCTTCTACGAAGTCAGGGCATCGGGGACTGTCCAAGAAAAGCCCTATGGTATCCACACCATAGGCTCTGTTTAATGCTTCAATCACTTGCTCACCTGCCTTCTTTTGAGTGATAGCCGGTTGTTCAGCTTTATCAGATAGAACGGTTGAAGTCGATTGGCATCCCGTAAACAGGGCGCATAACAAAAACAGACACACGGAAAATCCATTGCTGTTAGGGTGTGATTGAAACGGAATATGTCGAAATGCTTTCATGACTTGTATGTTTTGAGATTCAACTTATGCCATAGGGCTACCTTCGGAATGCTTGTCAGCAAGGATAGCTGACTCGCTGAAAGATGAATGTCGGATAGACCATTTTTCCATGCGTCATTTTCCGTCTGCTATTCGATTCTGAATTCAGCCGCCATATACCAATCTTGCCGCGAATCGAAAAAACCGATTTCCTTGATGACTCTGTAAGTCCCGGGACGGTTGTCATTGATCAATGGACGGAGCCTTGCGGTAAAGGTAAGGGTATGCCCTTTCTCCAAACCATATCCTATATCAGTCCACGAACCATTATCGTGCAGATAAATCCATTGCTGCCCTTCTTTGCGGACAATCCAATAATCCTCTCCAAAGAACAGACCTTTGGGATTTTCGTTTGTAAGTTGAACCGTAATAGTTTCTGTTCCTACGGGATAGACCGCTTTTTCGGTCTGCATGGTTACTTGCAGGGTGTCAGAAAAAGAAGGCTTGTCAAATACTACGTTCTCTACAACCTTTCCGTGACTGACCGCTGAATAGCTGACCACTTTTCGCCGAAACATTTCCTGATAACGAGGGGTGTTGTTCATCAAGCCCACAAATATGGTATCCCCGTCATCATGTACTATCCAAGTAGTACTGATATTATGGGCAACCGTGTCGCACGGATTAGCAGAGTTCTTGTCCCAATAATCATCAATCAGTTTCCTCAATCTTTTCACTCCTTTTCGGTCCACCAGTTCAAATTCCGCATACGCTACTTCGCCGCCATTAAAGGTCTTATAAATCCGATAGTTACCGGGGCGGTTGGGTATTTCAGAAGTATACAGTTCAATAGTTTGCAAACGATATGGATGGTAATCGGGATGTAGCATCCAAAGTATATCCTCGATAATAGGATTGGTGGGTAAAGGTTCCCATTTCTGCAGGCTTTCATTATAGAAAGCGAGACTGTATTCATCTCCACACGTATACATTCTATGGGAATGGTTATGGATAAAAACGTTCACCTGGGTAGCAGACAGCGGATAATAGGCAAATTCCGTGGTCATGGACAGTGAATCCGGATTCATGCGTTTTCCGGATGGAATATCCTTCGGCATCGGCTGCAAGCCCAAAATGGCTGGTTCAGATACTGTGCTGTCTTCCTTTTTCTTCGGCTCCGTTTCTTCAAGTTTAAAAAGAACCGGCATTGTATATTTCACCTTTACGGGCTTTCCCTTCCCATGTTCCCGGTTTCCATGTTGGAAGCATGCTGACAATACGTAAAGCCTCTTTATTCAAAGAAGGCTCCACGCTCTTCAACACTTGAGGCTCTATTACCTTCCCTTTTTCATCTACGAAAAACTGAACGATGACTCTTCCCTCAACTCCTTTCTTTCGTGCTCCTTCCGGATATTGAATGCTGTTTTCTATCTGCTCCATTAATTTCTTCATACCTCCAGGATACTCTGGATACTGGTCTGGTAGGTGATAAATAGAATCCTTTGCGGGAATCGGAGCATTCCCCGCTGCCTGTTGTCTGGATTTGTTAGCGCATCCCACCAGCAAAACACAGAGTATAGTTATGAATAGTATTCTCATGACATTCATTTTATTTCAAATTCAGCACTTAATTTTATTTCTTCCCTGTCATTATCTACGGATGTTAATATACGATACCTACCGGGAGCTATCTCATAATGTTCAATAGGAAATTGGAGGCAAAGAAAGTCTGATATAGGACCTATTAATTCGTCGCTATATACAAATTCTGTTACTTTCATTTTGGGTCTAATCCACTTGTTCTTTTCCCATTTTTCCAAAGTCCAATCATAGCCGTAGCTTAATCGAAAATGCTGCGGGTTTAGGACTACGGCAAAAATTAGTTTACTGTCCGGTGTATAATGTCCTTGTATCACTTTCATTTGAGTGGTTGTACCCAAATTATAGAAGCCGGCGAGTACCGATTCTGAACTACAAATTACAGTCGTGTCAGCATCAGCTATGTTTTTAGTATCCTTTGCTGTTTTCTCGGTGCATCCCATCAGTAGGATACTGAGACTAAATAGATAAAAAGTAATTGATCTCATAGTATACTTTACTTTAGTTCAATTAATTAACCGGTAATTCAAATTTGATTGGAAATGCATATCTCACTTTGAGGTTCACTCCATGCTGACGACCCGGCTTCCACTTGGGCATAATCGAAACAATGCGAAATGCTTCTTCGCATAATGCAGCATCCGCACTTAAAACAGGGTTGACACTGCGAAGAATTCGAGGCTGGGTCACCGTTCCATCTTTATCAATCACCACCTGCATGATTACCCTGCCTTCCAGTTTGCTACGCTTGGCAGTCTGTGGGTACTGTATGTTTTGTCTGATAAATTCCATCAATTTGGGCATACCACCCGGAAACTCAGGCATATGCTGCACAACATCAAACACATCTTCTTCGTCTGGGAGAAACTCATTACCGGAATCATTGGCAGGTCCTATAGGAATAGGTCTTTCTCTGGTTGAAACCTGCTGTGAAGTGTAAGCTTCAAACCATTGATATATGTTGTAAAAGCAAGTCTCATCTTCATCATAAACTCTAATTTTCAAGAGGTAATCACCCGGCTGAGCATTCTTAGGTAAATCAATCCCGATTTCGGCTTCCTTCCCTCTTACCACCTGAAGGGCCACAGACTCTTTGTCTATGTTTTTACTGTGTATTTCATGTAATTTTCCTTGCTTATCCTCCCGATAAAAAATGTATTCACCTTTATACGTAAGACGATGGCTTGTACAGAAAATGGACACATAAACCTTATCGTTTGATAAGGAGTTTGAAATGATTTTAACGTCTTCACTTTTGCTTTTAATTTCCTGATGCGTCCGATCGTCCAAATGAACCTTGGGCACTCCTTCTGTATCATCCTCTAAGAAACCCCATTTTACTGAGGGTGATTTCTTGATAACTGAATCGAAATTTACGGGAGGAATATACTCAATTTCTACAGCTCCCGTATCATTCGGATTACGCTTGGGACCATCATCAACAAGCACAATGAGATCCTCAATACGGAAGGTTACAGGAAAAACGTATTTTACTTTCACGGTCTCTCCGTTCAGTTTCCCCGGCCTCCAGTCTGGCATCATTTTTATAATGCGGAGGGCTTCCTGGTCTAACAGGGGATGGACGCTGTATGCTACTTTAGGCTGTACAACTTTTCCGTCGCGATCAATTACACTCTCTATCCAAACTTTTCCTTCCATTTTTTTGTATACGGCAGTTGGAGGATACTGAATGTGAGTCTGTATGTATTTTACAACTTCATCCATACCGCCTGGATATTTAGGCCGTTCTTCCAATATAGCATGGATTTCTTTATCGGAAGTCTTCAAATTGGAATATAACAATATGGTTGAATCCACCACCACAAGAGAAGTATCCATTGGGATGGCAGAACATTTTTTCGTCTCTGTTTTCTGTCGTTGCTGGACGCAACCGGTTGAAAGAAGGCAAAAAGCTATCAAAAATACAATACAGCTTCTCATAGGCAAAACAATATATAAAAACAAAGTTCTTTCGAAAACGCACAATATCCGCAAGAGGCTTTAAATCAACTCTTTCTATGGTAATTTACATATTCCACGCTGATTACATCGGAGGAATCGCGAACAGCTTCTTTGATGTCTGCCAACCGGAATTCGGTCATAAGTGTGATTTTCTGTTTCTTATCCATTAGTTCTACCTCATAGAAAAATCGGTATCTGCCCGGTCGGTTAGGCAAGACATTTGGGTTGAGGTTAGCTTTAAACAGAAATTGCTTACCAGGCTGAATACTATAGGCTATACTATTGAATACCGTATGTATGGGAAGAGTTCGCCAGACTCCATGCTGGTCTTCATAAGTAATCCAGTATGGGTCTCCACTCTCTATCTCGTACTCGCTCTGATTGAATAGTACAAAAGTGGCGGCATGAGCCGTGTATGGGTATGCAGAGAATTCAGGATATAAATGGATGCCCAAAGTGTCGGAAGTGTATCGTTGATTGTTGGGTGACGGTTCTGTAGGTCCTTCCAAACGGATAGCGGGTGAATCCATAATCTTCTCACGAAAAATGGCTCTGGCTTCCGGAGAGTTTAGACATAAATTTACGATAAGATGATTCCCATATACGCCCCATCCCCATATATTGCCGTCTAATCGAGTGCCCTTTATTTCTGAACGCACATATCGTTCTCGCAGTTCGTTCTGTATCTTTTGCAATTCTTGCTCTGTAAACACAGAATCCTTTACATTCTGAGTAGCTACTGGAAGATGGCAGATCGTGTCTTGGGTATGAACGGAGACTGTTTGAGCACCTTGTGTAATCGAAGCTGAATCACTCTTTACCGCAGACAGATTGTTTCCGGACGGTTTACCGCTACATCCCACAAGTAACCATACTAAGAGAAAAATTAATGCCATTCCCAAGGCTAAATAAAGCATCGCCTTAAAATTGGCAGCCTTATCCAGCTCTTCTTTTTCCAAAGTTTTCCGGCGGATATCTTCCATCTTTTCCACCGTTATCTGAGAGAGGTCAGTCTCTTTTCCTGTATCTAATAACCGGTGGTAGGTGGCTGTTAGCCTCTCCCGGTTTCGTTTGCGCAACTCCCGATTTTCCTTATCACGTTGCAACATGTCATTGATGCATCCTAAGGTTCCCATAAGCCATATTTTACAATGATTCTCAAAGGTAACAAATAGAATTAGAAATCAGCTATCTGTTTTTATAAAAAGACTTCCGTTTGGTTAATTTAACCCATCCACCTCTGTCTAAGACTTGCTTTGAAGCATCCGTCCTAATAAAAAAAACAACAAATGATTGTATTTTTTCAGATGCACTGCATTATCTCATGATTTTATAGTACCTTTGTCCACGATTATACCAATCATTTGTTTTATGAGGAAATTTTATACTTTACTATTGCTCATGGCCGTTTCTTGTTCCATCTTTGCGCAAGACAGGCTATCCTTGTTCATCAGCAGAGCAAACAAATATGCCTCTGTAGAACTGTCCGACTACCGGAAACGATTGTGCGTGGAGTATAACACACGCGGCAGTCTTCTGGATGACTATTACAGGCAATGTGGACGCGACTGGGGTAATGTCGGTTTAGCCCTTGAAATAGCAAGGACTTCCGGCAAACACATGCGTGACATCTGCCATTATTATAAACGTTATCGGAAATGGAATCGTGTTTTGATTGAAATTGGTATCAGACCGGGAAGCGATTACTACAATCCTTTTTATGACAGGATTGATTTCCATAGCAGATATTGGCACAAACATTATTGTTCCTATTGTGACCATCACGACAGGTATCACCATCCTAAAAAATACAAGCGTCATAAATGGGATGATGATGACGATGATGATGACGACTGGGATGATGACGATGACTAATTTAACACAAAATACATACCAAAATGAAAAAGATTTTATTTTTAGCAGTTTGCTTTTTGATGCTTGTTGGCAACACTTATGCACAAAAGGGAAAACAAGCAATCGGATTCGGTTTAAGTTATGGAACAGAAATTGAGAGTGTTGGTCTGGGACTGAAATATCAGTACAATATCACCAACCCCATACGTCTGGAACCCTCATTGAACTATTTCTTTGAGAATGACAACGTCAGCATGTTAGACGTAAACCTGAATTTCCACTATTTGTTTCCTGTGGCAAGTAAAGTAAAGCTTTACCCATTGCTTGGTCTGACATTTTCCAATTGGATGTTTGACTGGAATGATGACTGGGATGTGGACATACATGGAAATCATGTCCATATAGATGGCGATGACGACAGCGACAATGAATGCCGGTTTGGCATGAATATTGGTGGTGGAGTTGATTTCGCAATAGCCAGAAACTGGATGATGAACTTTGAGTTCCGTTATCAACTGGTCAGTGATTTTGATCAGGCTGTATTCAATCTCGGATTTGCTTATCGTTTTTAAATTTGCCGTACTTGTATAATCAAGAAAGAGCCTTTTACTGAAATGCAGCAAAAGGCTCTCTTCTTTTATTGGAATTGAGTATTTACATGAATCTTATTGTTTTAGTGTACCGTCTTCTTTAATTTCAACTTGAATGTCAGGTTTTCCATCCATTTCCAATTCTACGATATAATAGGTGCCTGTAGGAGTAACCACCTTTTCAGCTTCCTCATCATCCAGCTCATAGCCGGCATGTTCTTTTTCTGCATTCTTAGCAGCAGTTTTCACGGCATCAGGCAGAGACGTATACAGCACATCCTTTGAAGTGGAAACCCACGCATAGGATGCTGTAACATCAAAGCAAACCTCCAACTGGGCAGACTGCAAAAGGACATCCACTTCCAGAAGTTTGGAAACAGGATCCACTTCAACCTCCAACAACTTATAACCGGCATACTTCTCATTCAGTAACTGAGCTACAGCAGTAGGAAGTTCAGAAGGTAAATAGTTGAACGAATCATCGTCTTTATCAGCCACTTCCTTCAACAGATTTCCATTGACATCAAAATAGAGGTCCAATTCCTCCTTGCCTTTTTCGATTTCAATCACATATACTTTCTCCATGCCCTTACGCTCAAGCATATCCACATCGTCACGCTTCCATCCCTCATATTGAGTAAGCCCTTCAAATCCTTGTTTTACTATTAAAGGAAGATCATCATAAACAATGTCCGTTTCTGTCATCAGCCAGACTCCATTTGCATCAAACCAGGCTTCTTTTTCTGTATTGTCTTGATTGAAAGATGCAACATGATTAGTCCCCCGCGTAGACCAGTTATGGGCTACATTGCCAAATTCATTGATAAAGGCTTTCTCCAGTTGTTCTGAAACAGGAGCATCCTCATCGTCATCATCACAACTTTGCATTGCGAAGCTGAACAGGCCCAAGGCCAACATTATAAAATAAACACATAGCGAAAAAGTAAATTTGGGCAAAGCGTAGCGAATTAGCTGATAGAGCGTTCGTTACGCTTTGTTTTTCTATGGGACAGAGCCAACGAAATACCACCTCGAAGCCAAACGGCGCAGAAGTTCAGTTACCACCTCGTTACTCCCGTAACGGGTGCAAATTTCTTGCTAAAAGGTTCTTTTTCTGCGTTTTGCGTTGATTTACATAGCTGTCGGTAACTCACTAAGAACTAATTTTGTAACCAAAAAAAGGAGTGAGTTATGCGAAGTACATTCAAGGTATTATTTTACGTGAAGAAAGGCAGCGAGAAGCCGAACGGCAACCTGCCTCTGATGTGCCGTATCACGGTGGACGGCGAGATTAAACAGTTCAGTTGCAAGATGGACGTTCCCCCACGCTTGTGGGATGTGAAGAACAGCCGTGCTTCGGGCAAGAGCGTCGAAGCGCAGAGAATCAACCTTGCAGTAGATAAAATCCGTGTGGAGGTAAACCGCCGCTATCAAGAGTTAATGCAGACGGACGGTTATGTTACCGCCGCCAAACTCAAAGACGCCTATCTCGGTATCGGCGTCAAGCAGGAAACTTTGCTGAAGCTGTTCGAGCAGCACAACGCCGAGTTCGAGAAGAAAGTCGGGCACAGCAGGGCGCAGGGTACATTTACCCGTTATCGGACGGTCTGCAACCATATTCGGGAGTTCCTGCCCCATACCTACAAGCGTGAGGATATTCCATTAAAGGAACTAAACCTCACGTTCATCAACGACTTCGAGTATTTTCTGCGCACGGAGAAGAAATGCCGCACCAATACCGTGTGGGGCTACATGATTGTGTTGAAACACATCGTTTCCATAGCGAGGAACGACGGGCGTTTGCCCTTTAATCCCTTTGCGGGATATATCAACTCTCCCGAAAGCGTGGACAGGGGCTACCTCACCCAAACGGAGATACAGACGCTCATGGACGCACCGATGAAGAACGCCACCCACGAGCTTGTACGGGACTTGTTCGTCTTTTCTGTTTTCACGGGTTTGGCGTATTCGGACGTGAAGAACCTCACCGCCGACCGCCTGCAAACATTCTTCGACGGCAACCTGTGGATAATCACCCGAAGAAAGAAGACCAACACCGAATCGAACATCCGCCTTTTGGACGTTCCCAAGCGTATCATCGAGAAATACAAGGGGCTGGCAAGGGACGGTCATGTTTTCCCCGTTCCGAGCAACGGCAGTTGTAACAAGATACTCAAAGATATAGGCAGACAATGCGGCTTCAAGGTGCGTTTGACCTACCATGTCGCACGCCACACGAACGCCACGACCGTGCTTCTGTCGCACGGCGTACCCATCGAAACGGTGAGCCGCCTTTTGGGACACACGAACATAAAGACCACCCAAATTTACGCCAAAATCACCGCCCAGAAGATAAGCCAAGACATGGAAACCTTGTCGCACAAGTTGGAGGATATGGAGAAGAATATCTGCCGAGCCATTTAATTAAGAACAGAATACCGATGAAAGAAGAAAGGAACATTATCACGATGGACGGGCAGGGCAATATCTCCCTGCCGAGCGATATAGGCGCAACCGCCATGACCGAGCGAGAAATCTGCGAACTGTTCGGGGTTATCGCCCCGACGGTTCGGGCAGGGATAAAGGCACTCTGCAAAAGCGGAGTTTTGAGTATATATGACATAAAGCGCATTATCCGCATATCGGACAGATACAGCGCGGAGGTTTACAACCTCGAAACGATAGCCGCCCTCGCTTTCCGTATCGAATCGTTCGGGGCGGCGAAAGTCCGCAGGGCATTATTAGAGAGGATTATACACGGGCGAAAAGAGAAAACGACGGTATTCGTGTCGGTTGTTTCGGACGGCAAGCCCAACAGCCGTTGGAAAGCATGATGACATATCAACATATCAACATGCAAACATACCAATATATCAGCATACCAACATGCAAACCTATCACTATGGTGATATATATTGCAGGTTCTATTTCTCTTTTCAGAGGAAAGCGGAGCAATCATTTCCGTTTACAAAGGCAAAGCAAGCACGGGGCTTTATGTCGGCTTAAAGGTCAGGCGGCTGCGCCGTTTCCCGATAAATCTTCCTCTCGCTTCGCTGCGAGCGTATTTATTGGGAAAACCTTGTATCCGACCGCCCCGTGCAAAAGAGCCTTTAAAAACGGAAACGACCGCCCCGCCGCCCACCACCGACCGAAAGGGAAAAATAATAAGGTGGGGTTATACGGGTAAGCAGGCGGCAGGGACAGCCACCGCCGAAAGGCAGACGGACGGCACGCCGCAGGGTATTTACGGAGAAAATACCGTAGCTTATTAGGGAATTTTCCGAGCCGCAATACTACGTATCGCTGAAAATTCCCCAATAAGGCAAGGGGCAAGCCCCTCTGCACACCCCATCGGGGACGGCATTTGCCGCCCCTGAAGATACAAAAAATCATTGTTTCACAAGCCAAAAAAGAAAGGAAGAATATATGGGTTTCGTAGTTTTACACATGGAAAAGGCGCACGGTTCCGACAGCGGGACGACCGCCCACATAGAGCGTTTCATCATACCCAAGAACGCCGACCCCACACGCACGCATCTAAACCGAAAACTCATCGAATATCCCGAAGGAGTGAAAGACCGTTCGGCGGCTATCCAAAGGAGGCTGGAAGAAGCGGGACTGACACGCAAAATCGGAAGTAACCAAGTGCGGGCAATCCGCATCAACGTGTCAGCAACACCCGAAGACATGGAACGCATCGAACGGGAGGGACGGCTGGACGAGTGGTGCGCCGACAACCTCAAATATTTTGCCGACACGTTCGGGAGGGAGAACATCGTGGCGGCTCACCTGCACTTGGACGAGAAAACGCCGCACATGCACGTCACACTTGTGCCGATAGTCAAGGGGGAACGCAAGCGGAAGAAAAGGGAGGAGCAGGCGAAGAAACGCTACCGCAAGAAGCCGACCGACACCGTGAGGCTGTGCGCAGATGACATCATGAGCCGCTTGAAACTGAAAGCCTATCAGGACAGCTACGCCGTTGCGATGAAAAAATACGGTTTACAACGGGGCGTGGACGGTTCGGAGGCGAGGCACGTTTCCACGCAGCAATATTACCGTGACATAAAGCGACAGACGGAGGAGCTGAAAACGGAAGTGGTGGAATTGCAGGAACGGAAAGAAACGGCACGGGAAGAGCTTGAACGGGCGAAAAAAGAGATACAGACCGAACGGCTGAAAGGGGCAGCCACGACCGCAGCCGCCAACATCGCCGAGAGTGTCGGTTCTCTTTTCGGGAGCAACAAGGTCAAGACGCTGGAGAGGGAGAACACCGCCCTGCATAGGGAGGTAGCCACACACGAGGAAACCATCGAAGCACTGCAAGCCGAGATACAGACCATACGGGCAGACCACAACCGTCAAGTGCTGGAAATGCAGCAACGGCACATGACGGAAATACAGATGAAAGAAGCCGAACACAAGAGAGAGGTATCAAGGCTTACACGCCTTGTGGAGAAGCTCTGCGCATGGTTTCCGTTGGCGAAAGAAGTCCTGCGGGTTGAGAAGTTATGCGCCATCGTGGGCTTTTCCACGGAACAGACCCGTACACTGATAGCCGGCAGGGAAGTAACGCACGATGGCACGCTCTATTCCGAAGAACACGGGCGAAGTTTCACGGCAAGAAACGTCACTGCAAAAATAAGGCAGGAATCCGTATCGAAACGACTTGTGCTGTATATCAATCAAACTCCCGTTGGCGAATGGTTCAAGGAGCAGTTCGAGAGGCTAAAACAAAGCATGCGACAGCCCATACAATCGCAACGGAAAAGCAAGGGGATGAAATTATAAATAACTAAGAGATACGGAGCAGCTTTTTCTGTTCCGTATCTTTTATTGCTGAATGCTAAGTAAGAATGACCGATACATTTATTTACCGTTAGGAGTTGCTTTATTTGAATTTACAGTTACCAAAAGAATATATACTCTGTTTGACGTTTGAAATATGCGGTAGCAATGTCTTTGATAGCTTTTATTTGTGCAGACTTGATACGTTCATCTGAACGGATTTTCTCTTTTTCCATTGCGATTATATCATTATACTGCTTATCCATTCCTTTTTTTATAGAATTAAGTAAAGCTTTAGCTTGTGCGGCACAGCTACTTTGTGCATCAATCATAGAAACAAGTTCTGCCGCTTCTGTATAATCATGCTTAGAATAAGCAGCTTGAGCCGATAGTAAAATCTGACTGCAATATTGTGTCTGGCATTTTTTGAATATGGATACCATTGCATTTGAAACTTTTGTATATCCGGGCAATGATTCGGGATAAGTAGAAAGTAAAGCAAGAGCCTCGTCAAACAGTTGTTGAGAAGCCAAAGTATTGGCTTTGGTTATTAAAGAGACTGTATTATTTCTATAATAATCAGATATTTTCATTTTAGTTGCTTCTACAAATCTTGAATAATCAGTATTAAGTGCATCTATTTTATTGATAGCCGAACGTTTAGCTTCATTATCAGAATAGCCTTCACCTTTAGAGGCAATTTGCATGGTATTGAATACAGTATTTGTTATCATGTTCCTAACAGTCACAGTTATACCAAGCTCTACAGACAAAATTTGTCTCATTCCACCATATACAGAATTGGAGTTGATTATATTGATTTCCGGAACTATAATGATAGCACCACATTCAGTACCTGCGACACCTTCCGTAGAAAGAATTTGTAAAAGTTTGTTTTTAAGAATTGATTTTGTATTACCGTCAAGGGTACAGTCACTTGGCATTGCTACAGATATATAGACATTATCAGTTTGAGCTTGAACAAGGCAAGAATATCCTAATAACAATAAAAGAAAAAATATTTTTTTCATCGTAAGACACTATTTAAATGTTATAACAAGTGTATTATTGGCAGTACTTCGAGTAATTTGTAGCCCGATGCTTCTTGCAAATTTCAAAAATTCGAGTCCGAATTTATTGATATTATAATTATTTCCATTGTCATCTTTTAATGGAATACGCACATCATCAAATATCATTCTTTTATCAGTTGTACCTTGTATATGATAATTGTTTTTATAAGCGTGTTCACTCATCCAAAGTTCCAACTGGTCTGACAAGGTTAAACCATCATTGCCAATTTCTGTTGACATGGAAATGGAAGCGGTTTGTTCAAAACTAAAATCCACATTAATTGAACGTCCGTTGTTAACTATATCGGTGAATTTTACTTGAATAATATCAAGGAATTCATCAGCAACTTTTTCAACAGCCTTTGCTCCAAGTTTACCAATATCTTCAGTGTAGAATTTGCCACTTTCTCCCACCTTATTTGAGAGAGAGCCACCAGTTGAAATATCATACGCTGTAAGTATTGTTTTAACACTATTCCCAGTAGATGAAAGAACTATATCCATTTCCGCTTCTACATATATATCCGCACCCGATTGCTGGATAATCATTGATTTTAAATCTGATTGACTTTCTTGAGACAATCCCGATGTACGTGATAAAGATTTAAGTTTTGCTGCAAAGTCAACGGTCGTAAATCCTCTACTATCAAAAGCTTCACGTATTTTAGCTAATACAATTCTTTTATTGACATCATTTTCTATTACTTGAGAAATGTCTTCTCCTTGTTTGGTATATGGGATAACCATTATTTTGGGTTGGACTGTAGCTGTCTGCGCCCATGCCATACTACTGAGAAATACTGCCAGTAGTAGTATCATAATTTTTTTCATACGCTCTGTTTTTATAAACCGAATTTTCTTATAATTCCATTGTTTTCAAGATAAGTTCTCAATTGGTTCACTCTTATGCAGACATCTAATGTTATACATTTTTGTTTTAATGCGTTTTTCCCGTAGGGAGTAACTATGATAGATGATTCTACAAAGTTTTGATATTCTTTACTGTAAAAAGCATCAAAGAACTTCTTGTATTTGTTTTCGACTACGGCTTTATCTTCTTGTACAAGAGGCATACTGTGTTGAGTTTTCTGCGTTCCTACAAAAAGTAAAGTCTTTATTGCGGATAACTCTGCATCCATTGAGGCAATAGTAGCCTTTTTCCCATAACCGACACAACGCATTGAAACAGCATCTTTTGTTGCGTTTAATACGCTTACTTGATATTGTGCTGAAACTTCAAGTATAGCGGTCAACATTATTAGGCATATTATCAGTATTTTCTTCATCTAAACCGTTATTTTATAATAAGAAAACATTTGATTTGCTTATTTGCATTAAAGTTTTCGTAGATTGCCTTACCTTCTTTTTTACTAACCTTACATTCTGAATAGGCTTCTCCTTTTAATGCTGTCACAGTAACAATTCCCAAAGTAGTAGGTAGAATTTCTCCATCAAGAATTTCAAGCACCTCAACATTGAATTTATCCCCTACTTTTATCCCATGCTTTTTACCCGCTTTTATCAGGATAATTTCTGCCACACCATTTTTTTCTTTCACAATCTTCATAAGTTTAGCTGTAATGGGGAAGTTTATCCTAAAATATTCAGCCATTCTATCTTGTAAAGACATCATAGCCATTGTAACGGCACTTTCCGGAGAAAGGCACTCATCGCTTGCTTTTCCTTCAAAACTGGTTGCTTCCGTACTCAACCCCGTTGCCACATCCACAATCTTCATTTGAAAAGCGACACTTGCCTTATAACCTCTTATTGTTCCATCTCCATTTTTCATACGGTAAACGGGTATCTTGACAATCTCTCCGGTAATCATTTTTTCCGCAGCAACAGCAACATCTTGCTCTACAAGATTATCACTATCAATAAACGCCTCGCTTTTTTGTAATTCCAATTCTTGTGTTATTTTTTCCCGACTGGTACGGTCAACTACTCTGAAACGTTTACTATTGGTAAGCATTTCCACAACCTTTTCTGTCACCAATCCAGTATAAGGGCTATTTTCTTTACAAGAAAATTCTGCGACACCGACTACTTGGCGGTCATCATCATTTGACTGCGCATACCCTTTAAAGATACACGCAGTCATAATGATTGTAATAATAACAAATCTCATAATCAGTTAGGGATTATAGATTTTTACCCGATTTCAGAGTTTCGATAATTGTATTAACAGCCTTTACTTGAGCTGCACTTTCTTCCACTAAAATTGGAGTTGCGGTATTTCCAAATTCTACTACGGCTGTTGCAGCCTTGGCTGTTTTTGCAGCTTTTGCAGCTTTCATGGGATTCTTTTGCTTGGATGCCTCTTCTATCATTTTCTTTGCCTCGTCAGCAGCCGCTTGAACTTTATCCGTTGCAGCTTTTATGCTTGCGGCTTCTCCTGCTACAGTCGCTGCAAATGTTACCCATTCATCAAGAGTAGGTTTAGTAATTGTAACATCTGTTACACCATCTTGAGTTTCACCAATTTCTCGTTTGTACATATTTTCCAATTGTACACTGTTGGCAATCGCCAAAACTGCGGCATTCTTCACTGCATCCCCATAGCCATCCACATTTGCACTTCCTGATGTCTTGTAATCATTACACAATGCTTGCAATTTTGCAGCGCGTTCCTTACTTTTCTGAATGTCGTCCTTGATTTGAGCGTTGGCGGAGCATACCATCATGAAAAGAGACATGAGCATTAATACATATTTTTTCATAAAAATAACTATTGTGCCTTTAGAAACCCGATAAGGCGATTTTTTTGCTTAAAAATTTTGATTACATAATAAAAAACGTGGGCTTCCACATCCACTTGTCCGCTTCTGAGGTCCTGAGAAAACCTTGTTGGTGAACGAATGGAGTGTCTGCCCACGCCAATATGTTGCACGTTCCCATAAAAGTGTGCGGAGAGCATTATATACTCTCACTGCACACTCCGGGATACAATTTAACATACCCGTAGCATTCACTTCAGACATTGTCCATGACCAACAATTCGAAATTTCTCAGGTTTCAGAAAGCCACAAGACAAAGCATCAATGACGCTTTTATATTATGTAATATCTCGCCCACCCATCGTTGTTAATTCCACGGCGTGGACGACATAATGCAAATATACTTAAGTTCTATCATTCAAGCAAAAGAATATGGAAAAAGATACATCCGAATTTTGTTTTTCTCAGAAAAACTTCTTATTTTTGCTTCGTTAAAGAGTTGTTTGACAGCATAGCAACGCAAAACGCTGAAATTCGCACGGTTGCTAACTCGTTACCGCCACTTCTCAAATACTTTGCTAAAAGTTTATTTCTCAATCAGTTAAGTCTAACTGACAAAAATCTAAAATACATTTTCAATTTCATAATCGTTCAATTTTAAATGTAACTAATCCGTTCATTCTATTTTTAAATACTCAATTCTATCAGGCTTGTTTGTCGGCAAACACTTTCCACACTCCGGCACTTAATGCAGCACCGATGAAAGGTCCGATGATGAATATCCACAGCTGACTTAAAGCTTCCCCACCTTGGAAAATAGCAGGAGCTATACTACGGGCCGGATTAACCGAAGTTCCCGTATAGCGAATGCAGGCGAGATGAACCAGCACCAAAGAAAGACCGATAGCAAGTCCTGCAAAGTTGCCTGCTCCTTTCTTTGCATCTGTTGTACCCAATACCACCAATACAAAAACAAAGGTAAAGACTATTTCCGCCAGTAAAGCTCCGATTACGGAAACTCCTTCCTGACAAGCATTGGCTCCTGTACCGACCAGTCCGGAATTGGAAGTCAGCACCCACAAAATAGCTGAACCGATAAAGGCACCGATTACTTGAAACAGCATATACATACCGGCATCCTTTCCACTGATACGTCCCGACAACAAACAACCCAGTGTAATAGCCGGATTGATATGACAGCCGGAAATACCGCCAATAGCGTAAGCCATAGCCACAACAGACAGTCCGAAGGCAAGAGCCGTACCAACAACAGTAGAAGCTAAATCAGGGTTAGCTGACGTACACGACAAACTGACCGCCGTGCCACATCCCATAAGAACGAGAACCATCGTTCCCAACATTTCAGCAATGTACTTTTTCATGTTTTCTTAATATTTTGATTAAACTATACTATTATACTACAAGGTTTAAAAACAGGCTGTTTAACCTATGTAACTTACAAATGTATAAATAAAAATAAAGGTTCAAACTTTTTTCTTGGGAAATATGGTCATAGCTTATAAAAAAGGAGACAGACATTCTGAAATTCATCTGATTCCATGTCCTACAGCATATCTTTATGGCAAAGAAAGCTTATGAACATAATCAGCAAAGCCATGCTACACCACACATATCTGTATCTTTTGGAAAAGGCCGCACTCACACAAGCTACAGCCAAGGCTACATGCACCATCTTTGAATATATATCCGCTTTGGTGATGCATGCCAACATAGCGGTGATAGCTACCATCAGCAACAACACATTCAAAATAAACCGAATCAATCTCTGTATACACATATTTATCGTCTTTATTACTATAGTGTGGAAATCGTCTTTCTTCCTTGCCAATTATCCCCAACAAAGATATCAATAAAGGCAGAAACGTCAAAGAAAACCACCCGGATAAAATATACAACACGAAATCATAGAATCATTGTACTGACTCAACATAACCTATGTAATACTTTCCTTCGGATCACTTTATTATTAAATATGCAAAATTGACTCAAAACACAGTTTGTGCTTAATATTTGTTAATTAGAAGACCTGTCGATAATAACGGATTATAATTGATGCTAATATTGCAACCCTAAACTTTTAACAACTCATTCTTATGAAGAAATTTATTGCAGTAACCGTAGCTTGCCTTACTTGTAGTGGCATCTATGCTCAAAGAGCTTATGAAGGAGCCAACTTGGGAGATAACTGGTCTATTGGCATCCATGCCGGTGTTACCACTCCATTGACCCACAGTGCATTTTTCCCGAACATGCGAGCCACATGGGGACTTGGAATAGGCAAACAGCTCACACCCTTTTTCGGTATGGGTGTGGAAGCCATGACCAGCATCAATACGACTGCCAGTAAAACGGCATTTGACAACACCAATGTAAGTTTATTGACTTCCGTCAATCTGAGCAACCTATTTGCAGGATATTGGGGAACACCCCGATTATTCGAAATAGAAACCGTAGCCGGACTCGGTTGGCTACATTATGCCCAAAACGGTGACGGAGACCGTAACAGCATCTCCAGCAAACTGGGACTCAACTTCAATTTCAATTTAGGTGAAGCCAAAGCTTGGACCATTGGTATCAAACCAGCCTTGGTATATGACCTGAACGCATGTGGTGAACGAAACGTAGGATTTAACGCCAACCGGGCAGCCTGGGAAATTACAGCCGGTCTGAAATACCACTTCCGTTGCAGCAATGGCAAACACCATATCTCTTTTGCCAAACTGTATGACCAGGCAGAAGTGGATGCGCTGAACGGGCAGATAAATAACCTGAGACAAACCAACGTAGATCAAGAAGCTAAACTGACTGCTGCCAACCAACGAAATGCTGAATTGGAACAACAGTTAGCCGACTGCAAGAATCAGGGTCCGGTTATCGTAACAGATACCATCACCAACCACAAGAAAACATTGGAATCTGTGGTAACCTTCCGCCAAGGAGGTGTCAGTGTAGTAGCTTCTCAGACCCCTAATGTGGAACGTATTGCGACTTACTTGAAAAATCATGAAAAGGCTACTGTATCCATCAAAGGATATGCTTCTCCGGAAGGAAAGGTCGAAGTAAATGCCCGTATCGCCCAACAACGTGCGGATGCCGTCAAGAGTTTGTTAGTGAAACGGTATAAAATAGCCGAGAACCGGATTACAGCCGAAGGACAAGGTGTAGGAAACATGTTTGAAGAACCGGATTGGAATCGGGTAAGCATCTGCACCATCCATGAAAACTAATCCGCTTGGAAGCTACATTGTGTGTGAAAGTTCGGACATACCAAGTGTCCGACTTCTTTTTGATTGAAACTTAAAATGAACATAATCATGAAAAAAAGTATTTTAACTGTCTTGTTTGCGTTATGCAGCACCATTGGATTCGCACAAGTCTCCTTTCAGGTAAAAGCCGGTCTGAATCTGAGCAGCTATATCGGTGAAAATTCCGACCATTCCAAATTCAAGCCCGGAGCACGCATCGGAGTAGGTATGGAATACCAGTTTACAGACCTTATTTCTCTACAGCCTTCTCTCTTCTTCTCACAAAAAGGGACCAAATACTCTAGCGGCTATGAAGGAACCGTCGTTGATGCCGATGCAGACGTAAAGATCAACCAACTCTATCTGGAACTTCCTATCAATGTACAATTCCGCTTTAACCTTGCAGATAACACCAATCTGGTCATCGCGACCGGTCCTTACCTTGCTTGCGGTGTAGGTGGTAAGACAAAATTTGACGGAGGAGCTTCTATTGGTGGCATTACAGTCAATGGGGGAGACAAAGTCAATACTTTTGGCAGCGACGGCCTTGACTACAACCGTTTTGATGCCGGATGGAACATCGGATTAGGGGTAGAATTCGGCAAAATTTTGGTCGGTCTCGATACCCAGCTCGGTTTCTGCAAAGTGATGGACGGAAACGCTCCACATAATGCCAGTATCGGTATTACTTTGGGATACAAATTCTAAGCCACTTTTAAAGAACTCTGTCCGTGAGAGTCTGCCGCTGAGAAACGGTAGGCTCTCTTTTTTGTTATATCCTTGCACAAAGGACTATATACTTTACTTCTTCTTTTGATAACTGATTTACTAGATTTCTAATACAAGGTGTTAGCGAAACACATCAACTATATATGTCAGTCGTTTGCACGACTTTACAAAGATAGGCAATATTCTCGAATAAGCAGCAAGGGGTACTGTTTATTAAGTAAAAATACATGTACCGTTCAAAATTTCCGATGTGATTTCTGACTAAAATATCGGAAAGCTGTTCACTTTCCTTCTTTATGTGATTTGTCGGTTGCTTTTCTGATACCGGTACGGAAAAGCGACTCCGGAGCTTTTTGGGGGAGTACGGTTTGGCTGTGTTTCCGCTGTTAAACCGTCCTGTTTTCGTTTAACGAAAACACAACTTGCTGTCCGCAGGAGCGGACCTCGTTTCTCCAATAATTATTGTGTATCAGACCATTGTGTGGCTATTTTCCTGTGGTTTGTGGGGCTTTTCCATCAGATATTTGCCGGCTGTTCTCCCCATTAAAGGATAGATATATCTCCATGACCATGTGACTTACGCCCATAATTCGGGGATAAGGAGGCGAATATACGGAAAATCTGCCCTTTACATGCCCTATTGTCCATTAATGGATTGCTACTTCTACACTTCTGCAAATGGAGAATGGGCATGTAGCCGTGTACGACTTATGTTTTTTCTTCATTGTCTCCATTAACGGATTGCTACTTCTACACTTCTGCAAATGGAGAATGACGTGTAACCGTATACGCCTTATTGTTTTTTCATCGTCTCCATTAACGGATTGCTACTTCTACACTTCTGCAAATGGAGAATAACAGGTAGCCGTATACGCCTTATTGTTTTTCTTCATCGTCTCCATTAACGGATTGCTACTTCTACACTTCTGCAAATGGAGAATAACAGGTAGCCGTATACGCCTTATTGTTTTTTCATCGTCTCCATTAATGGATTGAAACTTCTACACATCTGTAAATGGAGAATAACAGGTAGCCGTATACGCCTTATTGTTTTTCTTCATCGTCTCCATTAATGGATTGATATTTATACACTTCTGCAAATGGAGATTTTGAGATATCTATATCCGGAAGGATGCGTGCTCCCTTCGCTCCCGGCTATCCCTATTTTGATATCCGGCTATATCGCAATTCTGTGATAGCATTATCCGGATAGCGTATCATACGGCTATATACAAATATGGCTACACTATAATTCATGGTTGTGATGGAGATGGCTTTTCCCATCCGGTAACAGACCATGATGCCACGAGGAAAAAAGCGACAGCCGCAGAGAAAAAACGGATGGCAAGAACCATTATGGAATCTGGTAAATAGAAAATCCGGTACATGCGAATTCAGGCGATCATCCCGGATGGTAACCTGTCAAAGAGGCTTTTGAGACATTTGAAATACCGATAATAAAAAAAACGAGATCAAGTATTTTGGCGGATGGCGGCAGGATTGCCGCCTCCGGCTCTTCCGAGTTTGTACGCGTCCTGCGTGAGGGCAGCTGGTTTGACAGCGGGTGCACCGACGGGGAGTACATGGTGAATTTCTCCGGGCGGTACAGGGAACTGCACGGGGTGACGGTGAGGACCGATACGCCGGAGCATTTCATGGACGACCTGAAAAAGTACGGTTACATCAAGGGCTGAACAGTCCGTTCCTTTATTATTACACTCCCTGCCGGTTTGGGGTCGCTTCACTTCCGGTGGGGATTTTTCTTTTTTCATCGCCATGACGCACCCGTCCTTCAGGTTTTCCAAAGGGGGTCGTGAAAACCGACCGGCTACGGAGTATTTTTCCCGCGCCATATGACAAAAACCGACTATCCATGACTATTCCTGCCAGTGTACCGGTCGCGCTTGCCTCTCATGGTTTCTTCCCTTATATTCGCACTGACATTTAAACATGTTGAAATTATGGAAATATGCTACATCGAGGCCGGTGTCCTTGAGAGGATGCTGGCACGCGCCGAGAACCTGTCCGCACATGTGGACAGATTGTATGAGAGAAACCGCCGTAAGGAACCCGGAGAGTGACTGGACGGCCAGGATGTCTGCCTGCGCCTTGACATCTCGCCGCGTACCCTGCAGACCCTCCGCGATACCGGACGGCTGGCGTTCACCCGCCTCCAGCGCAAGTTCTATTACAAGCCCGAAGACGTGGAGAGGCTGATGACCTACGTCGGCATCAGACGCAAGGAGAAGGCTGTGAGAGAGGGAAGAAAGAACGGAAACCTTTAAAGAGCGGAAGAGATGGAAGGCATTATCGACAAGGAGAACGAACGTGCCCGCAGGTTCTTTGCCCTGCTGGACAACATGGAGAAAAAAGTGGAACGTCTTGCCCGTGACAACCGTCCTCCCTTCAACGGGGAACGGTTCCTGACCGACAGGGAGCTTTCCGGGACGTTGAAGATCAGCCGCAGGTGCCTGCAGGATTACAGGGACCAAGGACGGATTCCCTATATCCAGCTTGGCGGGAAGATCCTGTACAGGCAATCGGACATCGAGAAGCTGCTGGAGGAGAACTATCACGCTGCATTGGTATAATATCGTATTCAAGTTTAAGGATTGCCGCCGGAATTGCATTTACGATTCCGACGGCAATTTTTATTTAGCCTGCGGCTTCCTTGCCGGCCGCAGGCTTTCTTCTTTCCATCAGCCGGTCCATGTCCGAGGATATCTTCCGGTCGGTGACCTGGGCGTAGACCTGCGTGCTGTCGATATTCGTATGGCCCATCATCCTGGCGATGCTCTCTATCGGAATGCCCGCGGTCAGTGTCAGGGTCCCGAACGAATGCCGGGCCATGTGGTAGGACAGGTTCTCTTTCATGCCTAATGCCACACCCATTCCATGTACCTCGTACCAGAGGACATCGCGGACCGGCAGCGGGAATACCGGCCTGTCTTCATCCGTGGTGTTGTAAAGATCCAGTATCTGTCCGGCTATGGGATGCAGCGGGATGAACGCCTCCACGTCCGTTTTGGCGCGGCGGATGCGGATATACCTTCTTCCTTCCGAGGTCGTTCCGATGTGACGGGGATGGAGAGCCCTCGTATCCGCGTAGGCCAGACCGGTCAGCGAGGAGAAGATGAACGTCCTGCGCGCCAGCTCCATCATCGGGTCGGGCAGCGGGGTTTCCATCATCCGCTTCAGTTCACTGCGGCTGATATGCCTTAGTTTAGGCGCTTCTTTCCTCTCGTATGCCACGTCCTCTATCGGGTTGGCACGCAATACTTCCCGGTCCACGGCGATGTAGATGAGCCGGTTGAGCCAGCACAGGCAGTGGTTCACGTGTCCGTTCCTGTGTCCCAGCTCCTTCTTGAGAAAGACCTTGAACGATTCGGCGAATTCTTCGGTGATGTCCGAAAAGGCGATGTCCTTCATCCCGCGGGATTCGATGAACTGCCTGAGGTTAAGCTGCGTGGTCTTCGACTGGCGGTAGGTGGAGGTGGAATTGATCTCCTTGGAGCGGACCCTGAGCCGTTCGCGTTCCACCTCTCCGGCCTGCAGGAGGTATTCCGGCACGGAATTGGCACCGGATACGGTGGTCTTGAGCAGCTCGGCCGTGACCACTCCCTGGTTCCTCAGCAGGTTCCCGTACGCCTCTTCCAGCCGGCCTCGGAAGGCGGTAAGGCGGTTGTTCTCCCTGGCTGTTTTGATTTCACACTTCTTGCTGTCCCAGTCTCCGGGTTTGCAATAGATGCCTGTCGTGACAGCCGATTTCTTTCCGTCGATGCTGATCCGGCAGAGGACGGCGGTCGTGCCGTCCGATTTTACCTTGTTACGGTTGATGTAGAATAAAAGCTTGAATGTACTGCGCATGATAATGATTGTTTAATTGTTTAAGGATTAAAGAATAAGTTTCAAATCGCGGGTTGCCTCGACGAACCTGTCCATGTCCTCGAACAGTCGCTTCGGAGTTACACGGGCATATATCTGGGTGGTCTTTATGTTGGAGTGTCCCAGCATTTTGCTGATGGTCTCGATCGGCACTCCCTCCTCGAGCGTGACCAATGAGGCGAAAGAATGCCTTCCCATGTGGTAGACAAGGTCCTGGCTCAGCCCCGCCATCAGGCGCAGGGATTTCATGTTGGCCCTGAGCGTGTGGTAGTCCTGCGGCGGGAAGAGGGTGATGCGGGTATCGTCACGATACTTCCCGATCAACGCGAGTGCTTCCGGCAGCAACTTGACGCGTCCGAGGTAGTCGGTCTTCTTCCGCCGGTATTTCAGCCAGAGGCTGCCCTCGTCATCCTGGAAGAGGTTCTCCCGGGTGATGCTTACCGCATCGGCATAGGCGGTGCCGGTGTAACAGGCGAAGAGGAAGAGGTCCCGGGTGATGACATGTGACCTGCGTTTTTCCGGTATCTCCAGATCGCGTAGCTTCTCGAAATTCTCCCGGCTGAGTGCTTTCGGTGTTGTCTCCTTCTGCTTGGGCAGCTTGAAGTGGCAGAAATGGTATTTCTCCGAGTGCCCCTCCTTGTAGGCGATGCGGCAGATCTTTTTCAGGATGGACAGGTAATGGCGCACCGTCTCCATTGCCAGTTTCTTCTTTTCCAGGCAGAAATCCTGATAGTCACGGATGAACTGCTCGTTGAGCTGTCCGAAGGCGAGGTCCGAGACCTTGAATTCCGTTTTGATGAATTCGGCAAGGGTGCGCCGGGTGTACACGTAGGTCGACATTGTCGTCGGTGCACGGTCCACGCCGACACGGGCCTTCATCTCCTCATTGTGCCGGTCGAGAAGTTTGAGCAGGGTCATCTGCATGCCCGCATTACCCTGGAACATGTCCCTGACCGCGGCGGCATCGAAATCCTTTTTCCTTTCCATGAGGGAATTGAAGGCCGAGTGTACGGCAAGCAGCAGCCTCTCTATCTTTTCATTGGTCTCCACCGCTTCCCGGCTCTTGCCATTCAATCGGCTCTCACGCGCGTTCCATAGCCCGGGGGTACAGGAGAGCTTGCAGCTGAACTGCGCCATCGTGCGGTTGAGGGTGATCCGTCCCATGATCGGGGCCTTGCCGGTCTTGTCCGGCTCGCTCTTTTTCAGGTAGAGCAGCACCTTGAATTTTTCCACTTTCATAACGCTCTTTTTTAGGTTGTAAAAATACTCCTTTGAAAAGCGTCCTTTGGCATGCAAAACATTGATAAACAGTGAATACAAATCCGCTTTGTTCCTATCGGTAAAAATTCGGTTACCTGCCGTTGTTTCCGAAACAGGCGGCTAACAGTCTGGTAACTGAAACGTCGCAATATTTTGTTGTCTTTTGCAGGTATGTCTGTTCTGCAATTCTTGCAAAATGCTTAATTATAAACGTTTTACGTTTAATTCTCGTCATTCTGTTTTTTATTGCATTTCTAAATATTACTTATCTTGCGCGCCACACTCTACCTCTATCCTCTGGCCCGGAGCTACAACGAAGTGAGCCAGCTTCCCAATGACATCCGCCTTTATATCACGGACGAGAACAATGTGCTGGAGGACTACGTATACGGCAGTGACGGCGTAACCGTACAGACCGGCGACCTGACCATCGACGAGATGTACGGGAAAGAGACCTACTACTCCTTCGACCTCACCGAATTCATCCGCAACAACTACGGCACTTCGGGCATCAAGCGGCAGAAACTGCTGATGAGTCTGACAGACGAAGAAAGCACCACCACCTTCAACCAGGTCATCTTCACCAACGACCCCGAACAAGAAAACCAATGCAGATTAGACGTAAGATTCAAAATATACAACGAGCAATGAAACGCCATTACTGGATTCCCCTTCTGCTGTGCAGTCTGTGTACGGCAAGCCTCACCGCCGTGGCACAAAACACCACCAACCTGCCCACCTCCATGTACGGAGTGGGCGAACTGAGTGCCGGTGACGGCGGACGTTATGCCGGCATGGGCAACACGGGCATCGCCCTGAACCGTACCGGATTTCTGAACACGCTGAACCCCGCAGCCATCACCCGCATGGACACCGCCTGCTTCACGTTCGATGTGGGTGTATCTGCCTCATATGCCCGCTACTCCTTCCTGAGCGAACACAGCTCCAACTTCACCGGCAACCCCAACCGCATCAGCATGGGCTTCCGTGTCCTGCCGCGCTGGTATGCCCTTGTAGGTGCAGCACCATACAGCAGTGTGGGCTATGTCATCCAGACCGAAGAAGAGATAGAGGGAATGCCCGGCAACTACACCTACTCGCTCTTTGAGGGTACGGGCGGACTATACCGGTGCTACGTCACCAATGCCTTTGCACTGAGCAGGCAACTGTCGGTCGGCATCAACCTGGGGATGATAGTGGGCACAGTGACACAGAGCGAAACGCAGGAAAGCGCCGTCGTAAAGTACGAATCCTCCAAACGGGCCTTTTATGCGGACTTCGGCATACATTACGAATGGGGTGCGACCGGACAACGGAAGTGGGCAGCAGGGCTGGTATTTGCTCCCTCCCTTCCCATCAGCCACGACAATACACTGACCTACAGCAACTCATCTACCAGCGAGAACCTCAATAAAGGATACCACAGCCGTACACAATATCTGCCCATGCACCTCGGCACCGGCCTCAGCATGGCCACCGAACGCTGGGTGCTGACCGCCGACTACAACTACCTGGACTGGAGCCGCAACTCCTCTTCCTATACCTCCATGAAATACGAGAACCAGCACAAAGTGAACATAGGCGGCAGCTACATTACCAAGCCACGCCTGGCACGTTCCACCGAGCTGATGGGCGGAATAGGTTTCGGCAACTCCTATATCAATCTGAAAGGCGGGAAGATGCAGTATCTGGAAGCCAGCGTAGGGGCGAGCTTCCCCATCCGGTACTCCTATCTCTCGCTGGGCGCCACGTGGCGGAAACAACTGAACTCACGCAGCAATCTGATGCAGGAAAGCCGGTTCAGTCTGAATCTGAACTTGACGTTCGGGGAAAGAATTTCGAGAGCAAAACTAAAGTAATACAAGGTTCCGGTTCACCACAGATTACACGGATTTTACACCGAATGATTATCATTTGTTGGATCTATATATGCAACGCGTTGCATATATAGATGCAGCACGCTGGAACTATAGATCCAACAAACAAAGTATATAGTATCTGAAAACGGGGTATTACAACACTGCCAGCCTGGACACATACCCTTTTACCCTTTCGCGGTAAGCATCGCCAATGGGGACATCCTTCTGCTCGATGAGCAGTGTGCTGCGCCCGATGGCGCTGATGCAGTCCATGCGGACAATAAAAGAACGGTGCACGCGGATAAATTCGTCCGCCGGAAGTTTTTCCTCCATGTACTTCATACTGCATAGGCTCAAGACAGGTTTGGAGGCACCCTTGCAGAAAATCTTGACGTAATCCCCCAAACCCTCTATGTAGTTTATCCGCTCCAGGTCGAGCCGCATGATGCGGTTGTCACACCGCATGTAAATCACCTTCGGAGTCTCTTCCAGACCTTGCCTGTGCTTGGAGTCGGACGTACCTGCATCTTGCAAAGAGAACCAGCGTGCCGCCTTGCTGACAGACTGGAAAAACGTGGAGAAATTGAGCCCGTCCATCAGATAGTCCAACGCATCCAGGCGGAAACACTCGGCAGCATACTTGTCGGTATCTGTAATGAAAATGACACGAGTGGACGAGGACAAGAGCCTGCAAAAATCCATTCCGTTGATTTCACCTTCTTCCACCGGATAGATGCCGACAAAATAAACTTCCACTTTTGTCTCATAATAATCCTTCAGCGCTTCAAGAGGATTGCCGTACTTTCCGTGCAAAGAGAGAAAAGGAACCTTGTCGATATACTCTTCCAACCTTCCGGCAATCTCCGGGTCTGCATGTAAAATGGCACAATTCAAATTCATGTTCGTTTCTTTTTTACATGATGGACGCTGCCATATCCGAAAAACTGCAAACAGAAGAGCTAAAATTAAGCTTTATTTATGATTCAAAGATTACCTGCATTTACAGAAAGACTAAATTATCAGGAAAATAAAGTGCTCACTATGAATAGTTTCAAAAAAATAAACTTATCTTTGTACGTACATCCTCACAAAAAAGTAAAGGCTATGAAACAACAGAAACTATTCCACCTCGTATTGTCCGCCATATTGATTGTCTGCACGACCGGCTGTTATGATAAAGACGAAATTAAAGATGCTGAAAAATATCTGTTCAAAGATATTCAATACTCTTTTGAAGAAGAAGGGGATGGATTCAGTACCTATGATGTAGAACTCCTGCCTTTCATCATGGAAAACAATTTGAACAGCAGTATTACCACCACAAACTCCCCCTTTGAAGACACATGGCAGGAAACCACCTTCCAAAGCAACGACCCCGGAGCATTTGCATGGATGGGGGAAGAAGACATATTCGTCAATGCCCCTTACATGTTTGGAGATGAACTATCGTTAAGCGGGACAACAATAAAATATGGCAGCGAAACAACAAAAGCCAAAGGTCCAAACAGCAGTACTTCCACCATCAGCATACCACCTCACTGTCGGCTCATCATAAAAGGAACACTACACTACAGCAAGCTTGTAGCTACCTATACGCTGACATTCGTAGGTGAATATACAAAAACGGAAAAACAGATAAAGGGAAAGTTCATACAAACAACTCCGGAAAGCTACACAGGAGACATTACCATGAAACCGATAACGGCAGATTAAAACGGAATCACATACGTGGGCACACCATATTGCTCATCCTCTCCGTTCCTCCATCAACCGGATGAATTCCTCCTCTTTGACCGGAAACAATACCTCGCACTTACCCGCTCCATACTTCACCAGTACGTAGCGCATTACTGCAAACCGTCCTATCTGCATGGAAGAGGCACGCTCCACGGAAATGACATCCTTCAGCAGAATCTCCTTGCTGCGCGAGAAGCGGCCGAAATACAATTTCAGCTTCCCGTCCGGAGTCACCGTATAGGTAGTATGAATCAGCTTCTCGATGACAACTATCAGCCAAAGCATGAAAAGCGCCGCAGGCAGCACGTATTTATCCCACAACATATAAATGGCAAGACCACTTATCAGAGCCAGAAACAAAAACTGCCCTACAGCAATACGGGCATGAAAGATTCTATTCATTCTATCGGATTTTTGCCGCTAAGGTAGGTCTTTTTACGAATAAATCCCTACGGAATGAACAAGGAATGTACTTATTTTGTAGTTTTGCAGCGATAAACACTAAATCCTATGGTAAGAAAGTTCAATTTCCTCGTTATCGGCTCCGGGCTTGCCGGTATGAGTTTTGCGCTGAAAGTGGCGCACAAGGGGACAGTAGCCCTTATCTGCAAGGCAGGTCTGGAAGAAGCAAATACCTATTTTGCACAAGGAGGTATCGCTTCCGTCACCAATCTGGCTGTGGACAACTTCGAGAAGCACATCGAGGACACCATGATTGCAGGTGACTGGATAAGCGACCGCGAAGCCGTAGAGAAGGTGGTGCGCAATGCTCCCGAACAAATCAAGGAGCTCATTAAATGGGGAGTGAACTTCGACAAAAAGGAGGACGGAGAGTTTGACCTGCACAAAGAAGGCGGCCACTCCGAATTCCGCATCCTCCACCATAAGGACAATACGGGTGCAGAGATACAGACCAGCCTCATCGAAGCTGTGAAGCAACACCCCAACATCACCGTACTGACCGACCACTATGCTGTGGAAATCATTACCCAGCATCACCAGGGAATCATCGTTACCCGCCATACCCCCGGCATCAAGTGCTACGGTGCCTACGTGCTGAACGAAGCGACGGGCGAGGTGGATACCTTCCTTTCCAAAGTCACCATCATGGCAACGGGCGGTTGCGAAGCCGTTTACCGCCATACCACCAACCCGCTGGTAGCCACGGGAGACGGCATTGCCATGGTCTACCGTGCCAAGGGAGCAGTGAAAGACATGGAATTCATCCAGTTCCATCCCACAGCCCTTTTCCATCCGGGAGACCGCCCCTCGTTCCTCATCACCGAAGCCATGCGTGGTTATGGCGGCGTGCTGCGCACCAAAGACGGAAAAGAATTCATGCAGAAGTACGACCCGCGACTCTCACTGGCCCCGCGTGACATCGTGGCGCGTGCCATCGACAACGAAATGAAACAGCGCGGTGAAGACCATGTGTATCTGGACGTCACACACAAAGACCCCGAAGAAACCAAGAAGCATTTCCCGAACATATACAAGAAATGCCTCAGCATCGGTATAGACATTACAAAGGAATACATACCGGTAGCCCCCGCCGCCCATTATCTCTGCGGTGGTATCAAGGTGGACTTGGACGGACAGAGCAGCATCCGCCGTCTGTACGCCATCGGCGAATGTTCGTGCACTGGACTGCATGGCGGCAACCGTCTGGCAAGCAACTCACTGATTGAAGCCGTGGTTTATGCCGACGCGGCAGCCAAACACGCACTGAGCGTACTGGAACGTTATGACTTCAACGAAGACATCCCCGAATGGAACGACGAAGGTACCATCTCCACCGAAGAACGTGTCCTCATCACACAAAGCATGAAGGAAGTAAACCAGATTATGGAGGCATACGTAGGTATTGTCCGCAGCAATACCCGGTTGACACGTGCCTGGAACCGACTGGACATACTTTACGAGGAGACAGAAGCACTCTTCAAGCGTAGCAAGGCTACCCGGGAGCTGTGCGAACTGCGCAACATGATAAACGTAGGATACCTGATAACCAAGCAAGCCATGGAACGCAAGGAAAGCCGCGGACTGCACTATACGATAGACTATCCGCACGTCGGGAAGTAACTAAAGTAAAACTCGCACCACTATACTGGCACGGAAAACGAACATGGTCATTTAAACAAAGCGCCCGGATGCTCTGAAGAAAGCATCCGGGCGTTTCCCGTTATCCATACCTGCACAAGCAGGAGACATTATCAATAGTTTGACTTCTTTACTTCGAAGTAAGCCTGCGGATGCAAGCAAGCCGGACATACCTGAGGAGCTTCCTTACCGGTGTAGATGAAACCACAGTTGCGGCACTGCCATACCACTTCACCTTCCTTGGCAAATACGCTGGCAGTCTCTATATTCTGGATAAAAGCGCGATAACGTTCTTCGTGTCCCTTTTCGGCAATGGCGATGTTACGGTACATAAGAGCAATTTCGGGGAAACCTTCTTCGTCTGCAATATCAGCAAACTTAGGATAATCCAATGACCACTCTTCGTGTTCGCCGGCAGCAGCTTCCTGAAGATTTTCCAGGGTAGTGCCAATAACACCTGCAGGATAAGAAGCGGTGATTTCTACCATACCGCCTTCCAACCACTTGAACATACGTTTAGCGTGTTCCTTTTCCTGGTCAGCCGTTTCTGTGAAAATAGCGGCGATTTGTTCGTAACCTTCTTTCTTGGCTACACTTGCAAAATAAGTGTAACGCATTCTTGCTTGTGATTCACCAGCGAATGAAGTCAGCAGATTCTTCTCAGTCTGAGTTCCTTTAACACTTTTAGCCATAGTCTCTTTTTTTATTAGTTAATATAATTACGTATAAATGTCGTTCGTACTGTTTATAAACAACACAAAATTACGAATTTAGTTTGGAATAATCACACCTCTGCCCCATCGGATTTATTTATCGTCTTATAGAAAGAATCTATCTTCACCGATAACCCGAAGAGGTATTTCAGACATAATTAATAGCACATATCTGATAAGGAAAACAAAATACATCACAGTTGTGTTCACTAATATCCATTATTTTATCTACTTTTGCAGGCAATTTGCAATATATACATTACATTCTGTATAAAAAAACGTATAAAAAAGTAGATTATAATGAAAGCGTTCGGATTCAGACCAAAGCTATACACGGCTTTAAAAAATTACTCTAAAGAACTGTTTATGGCAGACCTGATGGCAGGTATCATTGTAGGTATCGTTGCCCTCCCGCTTGCCATTGCATTCGGTATCGCCTCCGGCGTATCACCGGAGAAAGGTATCATTACGGCTATCATAGCCGGTTTCATCATCTCCCTGATGGGTGGGAGCAAGGTACAGATTGGAGGACCGACCGGTGCGTTCATCGTCATTATCTATGGCATCATCCAGCAATACGGTGAATCGGGGCTTATTGTCGCCACACTGATGGCAGGCGTACTGCTCATCCTGCTGGGAGTGTTCAAGCTGGGAGCTGTCATTAAGTTTATCCCCTATCCCATCATCGTAGGTTTTACAAGCGGTATTGCCGTCACCATCTTCACCACGCAGATTGCCGACATTTTCGGGCTGACGTTCGGAGGAGAGAAAGTTCCGGGAGACTTTGTAGGAAAATGGATGATTTATTTCCGACATTTCGATACCGTAAACTGGTGGAACACGATTGTAAGTATTGTCAGCATCTTCATCATTGCCATTACACCGCGGTTCTCGAAGAAGATTCCGGGGTCACTTATTGCCATCATCGTGGTGACAGTGGCAGTCTGGCTGATGAAAGTATATGGAGGCATTGATTGTATCGATACCATCGGCGACCGTTTCAGCATCCGTGCCGAACTGCCGGATGCCGTGATGCCTGCCTTGGATTGGGAAGCGATAAAGAACTTGTTCCCCGTAGCCATTACAATCGCTGTACTGGGTGCCATCGAATCTTTGCTGTCTGCCACCGTAGCTGATGGTGTGATAGGCGACAAACACGATTCCAACACGGAACTGATAGCACAAGGTGCTGCCAACATGGCTACCCCGCTGTTTGGCGGTATCCCTGCCACCGGAGCCATCGCGCGTACCATGGCAAACATCAACAACGGAGGAAAAACTCCCGTAGCAGGTATGGTTCATGCAGTGGTGTTGCTGCTTATCCTACTGTTTCTCATGCCACTGGCACAGTATATACCAATGGCCTGCCTGGCGGGTGTACTGGTCATAGTATCCTATAACATGAGCGGTTGGCGTACGTTCAAGGCATTATTGAAGAATCCTAAATCGGATGTCACGGTACTGCTGATTACTTTCTTCCTGACCGTCATCTTCGACCTGACTATTGCCATTGAAGTAGGTCTGGTGATTGCCTGCGTGCTGTTTATGCGCCGCGTCATGGAGACTACCGAAATATCCGTCATCAAAGATGAAATAGACCCGAATGCAGAATCGGACATTGCAAGCAATGACGAGCACCTGATAATCCCCGAGGATGTGGAAGTATACGAAATAAACGGTCCTTACTTCTTCGGCATCGCCACCAAATTCGAAGAAATCATGGCGCGGCTGGGCGACCGCCCCAAAGTGCGCATCATCCGCATGCGTAAAGTTCCGTTCATCGATTCTACCGGTATCCATAACTTGACAAGCCTTTGTGAGATGTCCCAAAAGGAAAAAATAACCATTGTGCTCTCCGGTGTCAATGAAAAGGTACATAAGGTACTGGAAAAATCGGGCTTCTATGAGCTGTTGGGCGAAGAAAATATCTGTCCGAACATAAATGTGGCACTGGAAAGGGCCAAAATGATTATCCAACACTAATCCCGGCATGGCACGAAAAAAAAAGAAACAATCGCAGGGCGTCTATTATCTTATATTGTTTATATGTGCAGTCTGCCTTGCCTATGAACCCGTTGCAAAGATACTTTCGGATGCCAGGCAAAAGAATTCTACGCCTGCCAAGATAGAACTCACAGCAGGCACACGCCTTGAAATACCGGCAAAGCTGAAGAACGTCTCCGAACAGATTCTCCAGCGGAAAGGCTACACAGTATCCTACAACAAGGATTTAAAGATACCCAATTGGGTAGCCTGGGAACTCACTCCCGAAAAACTGGTGGAGCGTGAAAGCCGTACAGACAAGTTCTTGCCCGACCCCGACCTGCCTGAGCACGAGGCAGTAACCACCGATGACTACAAAGGAGCCGGCATGGACCGCGGACATATGTGTCCGGCCGGTGACAACCGCTGGCACTGGAAAGCCATGCAAGAGAGCTTCTACATGACAAACATTTGCCCGCAGAACCACAATCTAAACCGTGGCGACTGGAAAGAACTGGAAGAGTCATGCCGCCGTTGGGCACAAGAAGAAGGCAAGATATACATTGTATGCGGTCCTATTCTCTATGACCAACGTCACCGTACCATTGGTAAGAAGCACAAAATTACAGTGCCCGAAGCATTCTTCAAGGTCGTTCTGTGTGCAGACAGCAATCCCCCCAAAGCCATCGGCTTCATTTATAAGAATGCATCAGGCAATCATCCATTGGACAGCTACGTCAATACAGTGGACGAAGTGGAACGTATTACAGGTATCGACTTCTTCCCCGCCCTTCCGGATGAAATAGAAGAGAAGGTGGAAGCCGAATATGACTTGAAACTGTGGTAAAGGAGCTATTCCTTTACCCAGGCATCTACAATCTCGGCTACATAAACCCGGTGCAATCCACCGTGGTCACCGCCATACCAACGCTCGTAGACGGAATGGTCGAGAAAGAGTTCTTCTTTCATATCGGTAATGAAAAGCTTGCGGCACTCCAATCCCAGGCGGTCCTGCTCAAAGAGAATGTTTCCCCGCTCGGTAACGATAGGATTCAGACCAGTTTCCTTTACCTTATCCACTTCCCTACCCGATTTACTGCCACAAAGGTTGTAAATGCTCCGATTTTCCTTTCCTAAAAAAGAAAGAGTGAAATATTCGTTCTCCTCCATAAACTCATACGTATAGCGCTCGGAACGAATAAAGACAAACACCACCGGCTTGTTCCAAAGCCAGCCAATACCTCCCCAACTGGCAGTCATGGTGTTGAAATGTTCTTTACTGCCTGCCGTAACCAGCATCCACTCTTTGCCTATCACTTCGAAGAAGTTCTCGCTTAAATCTTTAATTGCTATTGATTTCATAAGTATATTATTAATAAGAAACACTTACCGGTATACCCGTTTCCCGTATCCGTTCCGCAATGCGATCCAGTTCCTCGCGGGTGGCCTTCTGCAAATCATGGTCGGGCGTTTCGCGGTCGATGGTATAAATCATCACTTGGCGGGGAGCAATCTCCTTGACAGCTTCCAGCCAGGGAAGAACAAATTTATCGGATGTATTATCCATATCTTGTCCTTTATAACTTCCTTTGAGAAACATGGTCTGGATAATGCAGTTCCCTTTGAACGCTTTCATCCCTTCTATAATCTCCCGGATGGAGTAATGTCCGGTAGGACGGTCAAGTACACGGATATACTCTTCATCTACCGTATCCAGTTTAAGGATGTTGTTGTCAATCTTGTTCAAAGCCTCGAATACGGCAGGACGATGAATAAAGGTAGAATTGCTCAGTACGCTCACCTTTGCATTCGGAAAATACTTGTCGCGCAAGGCAAGTGTATCTTCTATGATTTCGGGGAAACGGGGATGTGCCGTCGGTTCTCCATTACCGGCAAAAGTCAGTACATCCGGTGTAGGTCCGTTTTGCTGCATGTCCCGCAGACGGGCTTCAAGGGCCGAACGGACTTCTTCGCGCGTAGGCAACGGCTGTTTGGGACGATGGTCGGCATTGAAGCCACATTCACAGTAAATGCAGTCGAAAGTGCATACTTTGCCGTCTGCCGGCAATAAATTTATTCCCAAAGATACTCCCAGACGGCGAGAATGAACGGGACCGAATATGGGAGATGGATAAATGACAGTCATACTATTTATGATTTGACGATTTACGGTTTGATTAATGCTTAAACAATCTTACCGCTCCAAAGTTAAGTGAAAACTATGGTATCTGGCAATGTTCGGCTTGCAAAAGTTTACCCATAAAAGAAAATATTCCCTTTATAAAGCATACATTTCATGTTAAAAAAGTAAATCATACATTACATTTTATCTATTTTACTTGTTTATATGTAAAGTATACATTACATTTGCAGATAACATCTAAATGCATAGTATTATGAGAAAGAACTATTTATTTCCAACCACTTTCAGAAAGATAGGTTGGTGTTTATTTGTCCCATTCGCCATCACGTCCTTCATCTGCCTTTTCGACGGCAGCAATGAAGATTGGTTGAAGGTAAACGCGTTGTCAGTAATTCCCTGGGGTATTATCAAGAACTCTTTATTCGACGAGTTGAGTATGATAGGGCTTACGGTTTCACTCTTGTTCATAGCTTTCTCAAAAGAAAAGGACGAAGATGAATGCATTGCCAATATTCGTTCAAACTCTCTTATCTGGGCTACCATAACAGCGTATTCCCTACTGATAGTATGCACTATGCTGATTTATGACATGCAATATCTTAATTTTGTATTTATAGACTTGTTCATGATATTGTTTCTGTTCATCATAAAGTACAACATTGAACTTTATAAATTTAGGAGGAGCAACAATGACTAATACATTAAGGGTAGAAAGAGCCATCAAGCATATGACCCAACAGCAATTGGCTGAAGCCATAGGAGTGAGCCGGCAAACCATCAATGCCATAGAATCGGGAAAGTATGTCCCTTCCACCTTGCTGTCATTGAAAATATCAGAGATATTCGGAAAGACTGTAAATGAAATTTTCATGTTGGAAGAAAGTGACAGATAAAGAGAAGACTCTAAAAAACTGTTTTAATTTTATTTCAGTTTTCTTCTGAGGCAACCTGAAAAATAAAATTAAAACAGTTTCTAAAACTTGATACGCAGTTGCATCTGCAAGTCCGCTTTCCTATTTCCCGGTATCTCATCATTGCCCGAACCAATCGTCTCCCTATCCTGATAAACCGTCTGTCCGAATTTGGCAAGAAACATGAAGTTCTTACTCAAATCATATCGCAGATGAGCGGAGTAACGGAACCCTTTGCCATAGAAGGAAGGGGTATAGAAAGTATATAACAATCCACGCTCGGAGGCGTAAACACGCGAATCGTAATCGTCCGTATGAAACCAGGTTCCCTGCACGGAAACTGACAGAGGGAAGGGGAAAGTGTACGAGCAAAATTGAGTACACTGATAACCTTGCCGTCTATCAAAGCGATACCCTTCCCCATCCTGCTGACGGAAGTGGTTATAATCTATTGTAGTACGAAAGATATATCTTCCCGGCATATAGGTCAGCCGATAACGGAGTTTATGGTGATAGATAGGTTCGATAACTGCACCGCTTGTACCCGTCACGTCTCTTTCTTTCTGTTTGTACCGATAATTAAAATACATCGAAAGGCTCTTTCGAGGAGTATAAGTAACCTGAAACATGGCATCCACTCCCTTTGAGGGCTTACTTATACGGTATTTCCACCAAGGAAAAGAAAACACATCCAGTGAAGTGAAAAACTTCCAATGAGCGAAAGGTGTGGCCTCTGCTGCCAAATACCATCCATTCTCATTCTGCGGCATACTGCTTTCGCCAAAGGAACGCCCAAACAAAGTCCAATAATCATATGAATAATACCGGTGAACAAGTAGCAGATGATAATCGGAAGAAAGATTATACTTCAGCCGGTTCAGCAACGCATAGCCTTTACTGCCGGTTGCCGCTTCCCCCACCCAGACAAAACGGCCCAGACGATACCTATAATCCATACCCACGTTATAGAAATCACTTCCATGAAGATTATACTTTGCATACTTGTTCAACCGAGGCTTGTAAGGACGGTTGAAAAAATAGTAAATCCCCGTTACTCCCACCTTCAGAGAGTTCTTTTCATAGGTCATGTTTCCACCTATTACCTGCAAGGCAAAGGCATTCATTTTATCTGCCTCCTTCTGCGTGCGATGCAACCCTGTCTTGTAAATGGAAGTTATCTCGCCATCCTCCACCACACCGTCCATGGAGCGATGCGAATAGAAAGCCGAAATATCCAAGTAAGGCAATACTCCCACCGTTGCCGCCACTCCCCGGAAATAATTGTACTCATCAGTAGAACTATGCTTACGGATGCCTCCGGTACGATATTCTGTTGTAGACATAGAGAATGTTTTTCCTAAACGAAAATCCGTACTAAGTACCAGTCCCTGCCCGAAGCTCAGACGGTAATTGCCCAATGCCAAAGCCTTCAGCCGCCCCAGATTCTTTATCAGAAAATAGAAAGAATAGTAATCATAGCCTTTTCTGTTGTGCAGGGCAAAGAATGGTTCTCCGGCATCCTTCTCTCCCGTCACGCCTATTTGGAGATAATCTCCATAATGAAAATTATAGCGCAAAGAATGGTAAAGGGAAGGTCCCAGGTAATTCTTCTCATATCCTTTACGGATATAGAACGGTACATCCAAACGTGCCAATGTTTCGTGTTTCCCGTATTTCAGTATAGATTTTAAAGCAGGATACCCCCTACCCGCTTTCACTGCCCGCACACAGACAAAGGGCAGCAGTAGGTCGATGGTACGTTTATCCATCTCCTCCACCAGTTGCAATTCATAAATGGTCTGCATCTGTCCGTATATATAGACATAAGCCAGAAGATTCTCTATCTGTATATCCGTAAGAAAAGGAAACTGCTCCAATTGCTGTTTAGTGGCGGCATTGAGGTTGACAGGCTCTTGCAGACGTCGGGACAACTCCTCCAATTCATCTTCCCAACCGTATTCTTCCTCATTCCCGATGGAAAGTTGTTCCAAATTTTCTTCCAAAAGAAGTAAAGGCTGTTCTTTCTGAAGGCCGGATATATTTTGAGCTTCAAGCATAGGAGTCATTGACAGCATACTTACAAAAACTCCTATCTTGAGTAATTCCATTAATAGTAGGTCACTTTCATGTTTTGGGAAGCGAAGTTACCTTAAATAAGTTAATTGAGCAAGGAAAAATCAACATGATGCAACAACATTACACAGAATGGTGTACTTTTGCAACATGAACGCAAGGCTTAACATAGTAATACTCATCATGTTTCTTTCTCTCGGAAGCCTGAAATGTTTTGCACAGCAGCAACCACAGTCTGCTGCGCAAAAGAGTGTCTATCTTACTCCCATGTGCGTTTACGAAGGAGATACCATCCCTTATGTCAAGCTCCCCACTGTCTACATCTTCAAGCCGCTTAAATTCAAGAACAAGCGCGACATGAACAAGTACTACAAACTCATTCGTGACGTAAAGAAGGTACTTCCCATCTCCAAGGAGATTAACCGTGCCATCATTGAAACCTACGAATACATGATGACCCTGCCCACCGAGAAAGCCCGCCAGAAACACATGAAAGCAGTAGAGAAAAGCTTGAAGGAGCAATACACTCCCCGCATGAAGAAACTTACCTTTGCCCAAGGCAAACTGTTAATAAAACTGGTAGACCGACAGACCAACTCCACCGGATATGAACTGGTAAAAGCTTTTATGGGCCCTTTCAAAGCCGGTTTCTACCAGACTTTTGCCGCACTCTTCGGCGCCAGTCTAAAGAAGCAATACGACCCTATGGGAGACGATGCATTGACCGAACGGGTGATATTGATGGTGGAAAGCGGACAATTATAAACTGATGTTTATTCCCGCCTTGCGTGCCTGCAAATGTTGAAACTGGCGTTTCACATCATATGTCTTTCCGTCTTTGACGAACTTAGAGCCGGTCTGCTTGAACCAGAACTCCACTTTATTTTCCACACAAATTCTGCGAAGGTCCATCACCCATTCAAAATCACAAGGGCGGGCTTCGTAACCGGATTCTCCCCCTGCAACTATCTGTTCAATCCATTCGCCAACAGCATAAGTACTTAAATCTATCCTTTCCAGCAGCGGTTCACAGATTATTATCTTATGCTTTATGGGAGCCATCCTATAGATGGGCAAGCGATAATCGGCGCAAGTCTGGTTTTCAACCGTACAACAGATGGTTACATTATCATATCCGTCTCCCCAATCATCGGGCAGACAGTCAGAAAAACGGTCTATACGCTTGGTAATCATCATAAAATGCAGATCACTGCGGTAACGAATCATCTCCCATGCTTCGGCCCGCCATTTGTCAGCATCTTCCACAAAGAAATCGGAAGTAAAGCAGGTGTAGACAAATGTTCCAGGTGGTATCTTGAATTCTCCGTTACGCTTTTTACGCAAAGGCAGGTCAAAGTTTTTTGTCCGCACCACCACCGAACTGTCCACCTCTCGCCGAGCATCACCACGATAAACATAACAATACTTACAACCTGCACTCAATTTATGGCAACCATGCCATAAGTTCCACATCATCGACTTCGCAACAATACCGTTCATTCAAACAAAAAACTTATAGTTAACACCATGTTGAAAACTATGTTAGCAACACAAATAATTAGTTATTAAACAATTGATATTAAGCTATATATTCAGTTAATAACAGAATGAACAATTGTTTATTACTACTTATTCGGGTTGTACCTCTCCTGCCATCGGAAGCTCTTTCCAACCTTCACCAAATGCATCATAAGCATCGGTAACCACTACAAAAGCCTTTGGGTCTACTTCCCTTATCTTCTGCTTGATACCTACCACTTCCTTGTAACTCACCACAAGAAACAGCATTTCCTTGTCTACATTGGTATAAAGACCACTACTCTTGATGCAAGTGGCTGTACGGTCCAAATCTTTAAGAATATAGTCGTGCAAAGCGGTAAGGCGCATATCACTGATGACAAACAGTATCTTGTCATTCTTCTCCCCATTTATCACATAGGCCAATACCCTCGAAGTGACAAAAATAGCTATCAGTGAATAGAAAGACAAATGCCACGAAGGTTGTGTAGCATCATCCGGATTTCCAATACCGAAACCGATAACCAATAGGCCGAATCCCACCACGATGCCATCTACCAGCAGTATCGCCTTTGAAAAACGTATATGGCAATATTTCTGCAATATCATCGCCACAATATCCGTACCTCCTGTAGTAGCCCGGCTACGCACTACAATACCACAGCCTATACCGATAACTACCGCACCAATCACAGAAGTCAGCATCAAATGGTCGGACATATTCAGACTGCCACCCAGCAACTGTGTAGGGTCCAACTGATGGAGCGCTTCTTCAGAAGGATAGGAGAGGAGAGACAGCACATTCATGGCAAGCGGAGTGAATAGTGCCGCCACGATAGTACGTGCTCCCAATTTTGCTCCCAGTACCAGCACGGAAATGATAAGCAAAGGAATATCAAACATATAACCGAAAGTACCTACTTGAATAGAAGGGAACAGATTATGAAGCACAATACTGGCTCCATACACCCCGCCAGGAACAAGATTATAAGGATTGATAAAGTAAACAAAACCTGCTGCCAGAATAGTACAACCTACAAAAATGCCTATCCATGAAGATATTATCTTTTTCATATCGATATGATTTATATATATTCAGCAAATATACAAAAAATAAGAAAAGACACCAACTGTACAGCAAGTTTTCCACATACAACCGATATGTGTTGAATACATGGTTAACAAAAAGGATAGATTAGGAGATAAAGCATTAATTTACAATGAATAAAGTGGTTGATTTTTATAATCAACCACTGTTCATAAAATCTCTCATCATACCTATATAGCTCCAACAAACCCGATATATTGACAGCTTATTAACAGCCCTGTTATTATCTCAGTTTCTTGAATAAATCCCAAATAACAATACCCGCCGTAACCGATACATTCAACGAATGCTTTGTGCCGTATTGAGGAATTTCAATGCAACCGTGCGAATGGTCAATCACTTCTTGTTGAACACCCTTCACTTCATTTCCCATTACCACAGCATACTTTTTAGTCTTGTCCAGCACCAGTTCGTCCAGCATCACACTACCTTCCGCCTGCTCTACAGAATAAACAATGTATCCCTCGGCTTTTAGGTTATCAACAGCTTCAACAGAGTTATCAACATATTTCCAATCTACGGTAAATTCCGCTCCCAAAGCTGTTTTGTGCATCTCCGGATGGGGTGGGATAGCTGTAATGCCACAAAGATAAATGCACTCGATGCGGAAAGCATCCGAAGTACGGAAAACGGAACCTATATTATGGAGACTGCGGATATTATCCAATACCACTACCAAAGGCAGTTTTTCGGCTTCCTTAAATTCCTCTACACTAATACGATTCAGTTCAGTTATCTTCAGTTTACGCATGACAATATACTTTTAAATCTCCCCGCAAAGATACTTTTTTCCGTTTATATCCCGGTTAATAACCGTTGAAAAGGTGTCAATACAATAGGGAAACAATTTTAAAAATAATCCTTGCATTATTCAAAGGTCTGCATATTACAGCAGTGAAACGAACAAACCAAAAAAGTTAAGGAGAATTTTCCAGGCTTCATTCAACATATTTTTCAGCCTGGTTTCATCGGTTTATAACTCTAAAGTTATTAACTTTGCATATTATTAACAACATGTTAATGCTGTTTAGCAGAAGTCTTATTATCAACGGATAAACTTAAAAACCCCGGTTTATAAGCATAAGAGTAAAATTCAGCTTGATACTAATAACTTCATAGGCAAGAAAAATCGTATTTATTTGTCCACACTGTTAACAGCCTATCATTACTATCAAAGGATTTTTAAAGAAGAAAGAGAAATTAAAAAATATAATTATGGATAATCTTATAGAAGCTATCAAGCAGCTGAAGAAGGAGAAGAACGCAATCATTCTGGGACACTACTACCAGAAAGGTGAAATACAAGATATAGCCGATTACGTGGGCGACAGTCTGGCTTTGGCGCAATGGGCGGCCCGGACGGAGGCAGACATCATCGTGATGTGCGGTGTGCACTTCATGGGAGAAACGGCGAAGGTACTTTGTCCCGACAAGAAGGTACTGGTGCCCGATATGGCAGCAGGCTGTTCGTTGGCAGACAGTTGTCCGGCAGACAAATTCAGTCAGTTTGTCAAAGAGCATCCCGGATATACGGTGATATCCTATGTGAACACAACGGCTGCCGTAAAGGCGGTGACCGATGTGGTGGTAACTTCTACCAATGCAAAGCAGATTGTGGAAAGCTTCCCCAAAGATGAGAAAATAATCTTTGGCCCAGACCGGAACTTGGGTAATTATATCAACTCCATTACCGGAAGAAATATGTTATTATGGGATGGCGCATGCCATGTACACGAGGAATTCTCGGTTGAAAAGATTGTTGAAATAAAACGGCAGCATCCCGATGCGGTGGTACTGGCACATCCCGAATGCAAGAGTACAGTCTTGAAACTGGCCGATGTGGTAGGCTCTACGGCAGCTTTGCTGAAGTATGCAGTGGCACATCCCGAAAAGAGCTACATTGTAGCTACCGAAAGCGGTATCCTGCACGAGATGCAGAAACAATGCCCGCAGACAACATTTATTCCGGCTCCTCCCAACGACAGCACTTGTGCCTGCAATGAATGCAGTTACATGCGGCTGAATACACTGGAAAAGCTTTATGATTGTTTGAAAAATGAATCACCGGAAATAAAGGTGGATGCTGAGATTGCAGAAAAAGCAGTGAAACCGATTAAGAGGATGTTGGAAATATCGGCTCAACTGGGGTTATAATGTGCTGATATGCTAATGTGCCAATGTGCTAATGACCTTTTGGCGTGACAGCGCAGCTAATTAGCACATTGGCACATTAGCATATCAGCACATTAAAAACATTATCTCATTAAAAACTTACACAACTTGTTAGTGGCCAATGCCCGGTGACTGATTTTATTCTTCAGTTCATTCCCCATTTCTGCAAAAGTCTGCGTATATCCTTCGGGAATGAATATGGGATCGTAACCGAAACCTGAAGTACCTTTTCTGTTTTTTGTGATTTCTCCTTTCACGATGCCCTCAAACAGATGTTCCTTTCCGTCGATGATAAGTACAAATACGGTACGGAATTGTGCCTTACGGTTCTCGATGCCCTCCATATCTTTCAGCAACTTCTTCATGTTTGCTTCCGAATTGTGTGCATCGCCGGCATAACGGGCGGAATATACACCCGGTGCCCCACCAAGGGCCTCCACTTCCAAACCGGTATCGTCGGCAAAACAGTCCAGATGATAGTTATCGAAGATATATTTTGCTTTCAGCAAAGCATTTCCTTCAAGTGTGTCTGCAGTTTCCGGAATGTCAGTATCGCATTTGATATCCTTCATGCTGAGAAGTTCGACCTTTTCTCCCAAAATGGCAGTCACTTCTTCCAGTTTGTGTGAATTGTTGGTGGCAAATACAAATTTCTTTCTCATATTATGTTCTCCTTATACTTGTGGCTTATACAAGTCCCTATTTCACTTTCAACCGGTCGAAACCTTCTCCGTATACACCGATGACGGAACTTTGGGAAATGAAAGCGTTCGGGTCTATATCTTTCACCATCCGGAATATTTCTACCGATTGGCGTTTGTAGGCAAGTACGACCAGTACCTTCACGTTGTGTTTACTGTACCAGCCGATACCGTCGAGTACCGTTACACCGCGATGGGTTTCTTTGGTGATGCGATCGGCAATCCTTTCATATTCTTTGGAGAAAATAAAGAATTGAACAGATTGCCGGGTGCTATTGACAATGTAATCCAGTACAAACCCGATGACAAACAAAGTTACAAAACCAAATATCACACGTCTCCAGTCATGAAATACCACGTAGCAGGAACTGATGATGATGAAGTCACAGGCCATTATCATGCGTCCCAGTGTGACATCCTTGTATTTGTGGATGATGGCTGCAATAATATCCGTACCTCCCGTGCTACCGTTGCAGTTGAATACGATGCCCAGGCCGGCACCGCACATTGCAGCACCTATCAGACAAGCCATGAAGTCTTGTCCTTCGCCCAGCAGTTGGGGAGGGACACCATCGGGACCATTCACCAACAGCTGGAAAAACCATAGAAAAAAGGTCAGTCCGAAGATGGCAAACGTGGTCTTGATACTGAACTTCGGTCCGAGTATCTTGATGGCAAAAGTCATCAGTACGGCATTGATGATGAAGTATGACCACTGGATGGGAAATCCAGTGGCATAATAGATGATGGCACCAATACCGGTAGTACCTCCGGTCGTAATCTGGTAAGGGATGAGGAAAGCTGCCCATCCCAATGCATAGCTGATGAGCCCCAAAGTGATGAAGATATAATCCTTCAGTTCCCTCGTCACTTCCGCTTTGGTTGGTTTTGTAATTTGCATATCTGTTATTTAACAACGATGTTCACAATCTTCTTTGGTACTACGATTACTTTGGCAATGGTCTTGCCTTCTATCCATTTTTCAGAGCGTTCTTCGGCCAATACAGCAGTCTGGATGGCATCCGATGCCGCATCTGCGGGGAATTCCATGTTGAACCGTGCCTTTCCATTGAAGGAAATGGTGTAGTTGACCGTATCTTCCACCAGGTATTCTTCGTTGCATACTGGCCACTTGGCATCGCATACAGAACCTGCATTGTCCAGAGTCTCCCACAATTCTTCGCATACATGCGGAGCAAAGGGAGCCAGAACGATGATGAACTGGTTCAGAATTTCCTTCTTGCTGCATTTCATCCCGAACAACTCGTTTACACAAATCATGAAAGCACTGATACTTGTGTTGTAAGAGAATTGCTCAATGTCTCCCGTCACTTTCTTAATCAGTTTGTGGAGGGATTTCAGTTCTTCCTTGGTGGCAGGTTCATCTGTTACCAGATAATTGTCGTTGCGGTCGTAGAACAGTGACCAGAACTTCTTGATGAAGCGGTGTACACCGTCTATTCCGTTTGTATCCCATGGCTTTGATTGTTCTACCGGGCCGAGGAACATTTCGTACATGCGGAGAGTGTCGGCACCGTATTTGTCGACAATCATATCGGGATTGACAACGTTGAACATGGACTTACTCATCTTTTCCACAGCCCATCCACAGATGTACTTGCCGTCTTCCAGAATAAACTCGGCAGTTGCGTATTCGGGACGCCATGCTTTGAAAGCTTCAAGGTCCAGAACATCATTGGATACGATATTCACATCGACGTGGAGTGGGGTAGTATCGTACTGGTCTTTCAGATTTAGGGACACGAATGTATTGGTATCTTTGATGCGATAGACAAAATTGCTTCGTCCTTGAATCATGCCCTGATTCACCAACTTTTGGAACGGTTCTTCGGCTACGGAGATGCCGAGGTCGTATAGGAATTTGTTCCAGAAACGGGAGTATATCAAGTGACCAGTTGCATGTTCGGTACCGCCTACGTAAAGGTCTACATTGTGCCAGTATTCATCTACTTTCTTATCCACAAGTGCCTGGTTGTTGTGTGGGTCCATGTAGCGCAGATAATAGGCGCTTGAACCGGCAAATCCGGGCATAGTATTGAGTTCCAGTGGGAAGACGGTGGTGTTGTCTATCTTTTCGTTTTCCACAACACATTTGTTCACAATATCCCAAGCCCATTTTGTGGCATGTCCCAATGGAGGTTCACCGGTTTCGGTAGGCAGGAATTTGGCAACTTCGGGTAATTCCAGGGGTAGGGCACTTTCATCAATCATATAAGGCATGTTATCCTTGTAGTAAACCGGGAACGGCTCGCCCCAATAGCGCTGACGTGAGAAAATGGCATCACGCAGACGGAAGTTCACCTTTACACGTCCCAGATTGTGCTCTTTCACATATTTCTTGGTAGCAGCAATCGCTTCTTTGATGGTCAGTCCGTTCAATGAAAGGTCACAATAGGGAGTAACACCTTCTCGTGGAGAGTTGCATACAATACCTTCCTTGGCATCGAAGCTTTCTTCGCTTACATCGCAACCTTCTACCAGCGGGCGGATTTCGAGGCCGAAGTGCTTGGCAAAAGCATAGTCACGGCTGTCGTGTGCAGGCACAGCCATGATGGCACCCGTACCATATCCGGCAAGCACATAGTCGCTTATCCAGATGGGTACTGCCTCACCGGTAAAGGGGTTGAGGGCATAGCTTCCGGAGAATACACCGGTAACGCTACGGTCGGTAATACGTTCGCGTTCAGTACGTTTTTTGGTGCGTTCCAGATAAGCGTTTACTTCATCTTTTTGTATGTCGGTGGTAAGTTGTGGTACCAGTTCGCTTTCGGGAGCCAATACCATGAAGGTGACACCGAACATGGTATCTGCACGGGTAGTGAAAATAGTGAATTCCAAATCACTGTCTTTCACTTTGAATTGTATCTCCGCACCTTCACTGCGTCCTATCCAGTTTTTTTGGGTTTCTTTCAAGGATTCGGTCCAATCAATGGTATCGAGTCCATCCAATAAGCGTTGTGCATAGGCAGATACACGGAGACACCATTGGCGCATTTTCTTCTGGATGACAGGGAAACCGCCGCGTTCACTGACACCGTCTATTACTTCGTCATTGGCAAGTACGGTACCAAGTTGCGGACACCAGTTAACCATTGTTTCGCCTAGATAGGCAATACGGTAGTTCATCAGGATTTCCTGCTGTTCTTTTTCACTCTTGGCATTCCATTCTGTGGCGGTAAAACTCAATTCCTCGCCACAAGCCACATTCATTCCTTCAGTACCGGTTTGGCTGAATGCTTCAATCAGTTCCTGGATAGGACGTGCCTGCTTTTTATCGTTGCAGTAGTAACTGTTGAACATTTTGAGGAACGCCCATTGGGTCCAATGGTAATATTCCGGTTCGCAGGTACGAATTTCGCGGTTCCAATCGAAAGAGAAACCTATCTTATCTAACTGTTCACGGTATCGGTTGATATTGTTGACGGTCGTAATTGCAGGGTGCTGTCCCGTTTGTATGGCATATTGCTCTGCTGGAAGACCGTAAGCGTCATATCCCATGGGATTCAGTACATTGAAACCTTGCAGTCGTTTGTAGCGGGCGTAAATATCCGAAGCGATATATCCCAGCGGATGACCTACGTGCAATCCCGCACCGGAGGGGTAGGGGAACATGTTCAGCACATAGAATTTCTTTTTCGTTTCGTCTTCCGTTACTTGGTAGGTTTTGTTTTCCACCCACCTTTTCTGCCATTTCTTTTCAATCTCCCTGAAATTGTATTCCATAGTGGTATTTATTAATATTTTGTTGAAAACATTGTTTATTCCATGGTTAAAACCGGTTAGTATCCGGTTAATATCGGTGCAAAGTTACGGGTTTATTTTCAGATTTGTAGCTAAGTAACATAAAAAACAATGGCAAAGGCTTGATAATTCACTTTTTATTACTTACATTTGTGATGTGCTTTTAAAACTAATTTTTTGTTTGTAATACAAATAATAGCTAAATTAATTCAATAGGATATTTACTAAAAGATTTTTAGGATATAGCGAAGGATGAAGTCTGGGAAGATTTCATCCTTCGCGTTATTGTGTTGAAGAAGAAAGTCGTATCTTTGCGCAACTTATCGGAAGTGTATGAACGCAATGAAAAATTATACTTATCATATTGTCGCCGTCCTTACGGTAGGTATTTGGGGTCTGACTTTTATTTCAACGAAAGTATTGATTGGGCATAGCCTTTCCCCGCAGGAAATATTCTTGCTTCGTTTCCTGATAGCTTATCTGGGCATCTGGTTTATTTCTCCCCGAAAACTGTTTGCTGATAATTGGAAAGATGAATCTTGGCTGTTTTTAGGAGGTATAGCAGGCGGTTCATTTTACTTTTTTACGGAAAATACAGCTTTGGAGATTACATTGGCGACGAATGTGGCATTTATTGTCTGTACGGCACCATTGCTCACGACCATTCTTTCTTTGTGGATTTATAAAAAGGAAAAGGCTACCCGTGGATTGATGGCTGGTTCTTTGCTGGCGTTGGTTGGTGTGGCATTGGTGGTTTATAATGGTAGTTTTGTATTAAAGATTTCTCCTTTAGGTGATTTCCTTACTTTACTTGCAGCTTTTTCCTGGGCATTCTATAGTTTAATAATGAGAAAAATGTCCAACTGTTACAGTATAATTTTTATTACCCGTAAGATATTTTTTTATGGGGTATTGACTATTCTTCCTGCATTTCTGATTCATCCCTGGAACTTCGACATTGTCCGTCTTCTCGAGCCGGCTATTTTGTTCAATTTACTTTTCCTGGGTGTATTGGCTTCTTTGATTTGTTTTGTAGTCTGGAACGTAGTCTTAAAACAGCTGGGAACGATAAGAGCTTCCAACTATATTTATCTGAATCCTCTCTTCACTCTGGTAGGTTCTGCTTTTCTGCTTGGCGAACAGCTTACTATAGTTGCTTTGATGGGGGCGGTGCTGATATTGGGAGGAGTATATTGGGCGGAAAAAAAGTAAAATTCTCCTTTTCTATGATAAAATTCTATCTTTGTCTTCAAAATAATAGGCAAGACGAAACTTCTTTCGGAAGACGAGTCGGTAACCATTAAAACAGTGAAAGGAGTAGGGTTGATATTGATAGAAAATTAATAATGTATTCTTCTATATTGTAATAATTTAGCAGTATATGTACTGCTCTTCTGATTTATTTTCGTTATTTTTGTATAGCAGTATTATGAATATAAATAAGGAGGGTATATGTGTATAAAACGGAAAGTCAATATTTCTTGTCTTGATGTCCGTTTGGGAATCTGCCTGCTGTTGGCTTTTGTGCCGCAGTTGCTTTTTGCGCAGGAAGACAGTGTACGTTTCATTCGTGACAGTATACAGATACAGCCAGAATTCAATGAATCTCTATTCTCTCCTTTTGAGCTTCCCTCTGGAAACTTTGCCCCTTCTTCTATGTTTCATCCGGAACACTCCTATTCTCTGCCCGATTTTTCACTGAAAGAGTCTCTTCGTCTGCCTTATCAGACCAATCCTTCTCTGCTATTTCGGGGAGATTACAGCGCAAGTGGTGTATTAAGACAGTTCCCTCACGGTATGTTATTCGGTTCTGGTGGGCAGACCAGCGTACCGGGTATCGGACGTTTCAACAATGCTTCCCTGGGATATCAGCACGCCTTTAACCAAAGGCTGACGCTTCAGCTTGGCGTAGATGCCATGAAGATAAATATGATTCATTCCACCGGGCAGGCTTTCAGTACTTCGGGAGTTTTGCGGTATCAGGCTTCGGACCGTGTAACTTTTAAAGTTTTCGGTTCGTATGCCATAGGAAATCCTTATGGGATGGATACCCACCATTATGGTGCCACCATATCGCTAGATATGTCCGAACGTTTTGGGATGGAAGTCGGGGTACAACGTTATTACGATGCTTATCGCGGTCGTTGGGAGACGGTGCCCGTGGTGATTCCTTATTATAAATTAGACAAGTTTAAATTAAGTCTGGACATGGGCGGAATTTTGTATGAGATTCTGCGTAATGTCGTTTTTCCTGATAAAATGAACTCCGGTGGGCCGACACTTGCCCCACCACGTTTTCAGATGCCACCGTTACGATAAAGCAAGTATCAATCCACTTATTTCTCCAGCACCGGGGAACCCTGCCTTCCCCGGTGCCGGAGAAATGGGCAGAGTTTTTTGAATGAAAGAACCGTGGTATTACGAAGACTTTTCCTCCTTTTTATTAGCCTTTTCCAGAGATTCTCATTAAATTTGTGCTCAAACTCAAATAATTCGACGACGAAACGTTACACCATCACTACCTTACTTGTGGCACTGTGGTGTATCAGCTTGTGTGCCCGTACCCAAAAAGCAGTCTATATCGTCATAGACGGAGTTCCTGCCGACCAGATAGAGCGCTTGCACACACCCGCTGTCTTCGACATCGCTTCAAGAGGCGCATATGCCCGGGCATATACCGGTGGAGAAATAGGCACTTACTCGCAAACGCCCATTATATCGGCCATCGGTTACACCAATCTGCTGACAGCCACCTGGCTGAACAAGCATAATGTGGGAGGCAATGACAACCTACAGCCCAATTACAACTATTGGACCATTTTCCGCATCGCCAAGGAGCAGTCGCGTCCGGTGAAGACCGGACTCTACTCGAGCTGGATCGACAACCGTACTGTGCTCATAGGAGAGAGCAAGGAGGAGACAGGCCGCTTGAAGATAGACTACGTCAGTGACGGTTACGATCTCGATAAAGTCCGCTTTCCGCACAAGGAGAAGGATTTGCATGTATTCGACTACGACGAACAAGTATCCAAGGATGCTGCCGAGAGCATCCGCCGGGATGCACCCGACCTCAGTTGGTTTTATCTGTGGTACACCGATGATGCAGGCCATATAGAGGGCAACGGCGAATTCTTCGATGCGTATGTGCGCAAAGCCGACGAGCAGGTGGCACGCGTATGGGAAATTGTGAAGTATCGCGAAGAGCATTTCGATGAAGAGTGGATGGTAGTGGTCACCACCGACCACGGTCGCACTGAAAACGGCTACGGACATGGGAGCCAGTCCGAGCGCGAGCACACCACCTGGATTTCGACCAACGTGCCGGTCAATGCGCATTTCGCAGACCGTAATCTGGCCATAACCGACATAGCTCCGTCTCTCAGCCGCTACCTTGGTTTCGAGGTGCCTTCGGATGTCCTTTGGGAGCAGGATGGCATTCCTTTCATCGGTCGGACAGACATCTGCGACTTGAAGACCATGCCTTATGACGACACCGTGACCTTGTCATGGCGCACTTACGCGGAGTAAGTGCCGGTCACCGTCTACGCTGCTACGACTAATCATTTCAAGACCGGAAGCAAGGACAATTACATCGAGCTTGCCAAGTTGCCCGCCGGCACCACTTCCTATACGGTAAATCTGAAAGAACTTCCCCACTCGAAATTCTATAAATTCGTAGTAGTTGCTCCTCATAATCATTTGAATCGTTGGTTCATGAAATAGAGAAATACCCCTGCTACAAATAGCTGTAGCAGGAGTAAATTCCATAAAGAGAGAGTTCTGATACATACTCGAACTTTTCTAGTTGGAGGTATTATGACATCCTTAATGTATATCTTTTATCCATGGACCTCTGTCCGTGCCAGTTCCACAAATCTTTTTCTGAGTTCTTCCGTATAGAACCGTGTATCTCCCGATTCCAAGTGCCCGTTCGTGTTCCAAAGCTGGAAGAAGTAGGCATCATGGCATTGGACGATGTGATCGTGCTGGATGGTGAAGTGCTCTCCCTCCTGCTGCAAGGGTAGTCTGCCCAATAGGGAGTTGTATAGTGACTTTGTTGTCCGCATATCGTCCGTTTCTTTGTCATATAGGGTGAAATACTCGTTTTCCGCATCTTCGAATTGCATCAACAGATACCTTTTCGACTGCTGGATACGGTCTATCCCTGTCACATAATTATCCTGGAAGACGGTTTGTAGGGCAGTGGTTCCGTCACCATCGATATACTGCTGGGGCAGTCACCGGTTTCCGAAATCTACCTTGTACCGTAGGGAGATGCTGTCGTCTTTCAGCTTGTACACTTCGTCGTAAGGATAGAACCACAACAGCGCTTCTTCATCAGTAGGTATCCAGGCTCCATTCCCGTTGCCGTCGTCCGCCTCCTCTTAGAAGGGAAGATGCTTTTCCAGCTTGTCACCCTCCTTCAGGTCCAGTGCGAACAGATGATAACAGCCTTCGTGTGTCCGGTTGCTGTTGGGCAGATAGAGCTTGTCGCCTATGCAGAACAAATCTTCCGTCCATATACCGTCGGCTGGTTTTTCGCGCAGGAACCGCCCTTCTGCATCGAAGAAGAAAAACTTGCCCAGGAAATGGTCGAATATCACCATTTCCGTCCCATGTACGGCGAAGCAGGAGATATGGGTGTACTCGCCCGGTCCGTTGCCCACCCGGTGGATGTCGGCTTGCAGCTTGCTGGTGGTGTCGAACACGAACACGCGCTTGCCAAGATTGTCCGCTATATAAATCAGGTCGTTCTGATAGATTAGTTTCGTGACTTCGCCAATCAGGCACTCATTCGTTGCTTCGAGCTGAAACATCAGGATGCTGTCTTCCACCATCGGCGCATAATCCAGCTTGTCGCTGATGTGTTTCCAGTCTATTTGCAGCACCTGGATGCCTGTATTTGCGGGCTTTATCCCGCCGCTGTGCGTGCACCCGGCGAGGACAAGAGCCAACAGATAGAAAATGTATTTTTTTATGTAGCAAAATAATGGTTGATTATACTTATTCCTCGGATACGGATTCGCCGGAACCATACTTCATTGTCTTCCCCTCTTTCGACAAGGAAGGCGGCACTGCTCCTTTCGATACTCCCCGGCGATAATTGGGTTTGCTGCTCATCACGAACCGCAGCTTCACTCCGTTGCGGATATCCTCATACGTCAGGTAGGATTTGTCATGCTTCTTGCCGTTTACGTACAGCTCTTTCACATATACATTCCGTGGAGACCAGTTGTCGGCCTGCATCTCTATCAGCTTGCCGTTGCTCATCTTCACGCTGGCGGCCTCCAGGCAAGGCGAGCCGATGTTGTAGACATTGCTTGAGGGCGCTACCGGATAGAATCCCAGACAGTTGAACAAATACCATGCCGACATTTGTCCGCAGTCGTCATTCCCGCTCAGCGCATCGGGTGTGTTGCCATAGAAGCGGTCTACGATGGCACGCACCCACTGCTGGCATTTCCAAGGCTCTCTTAAGTAATTGTAGAGATAAGCCACATGGTGACAAGGCTCGTTGCCGTGCCAGTAAGCTCCGATACGGCCTTGAATGTCGTGTGCTCCGGGAATATCCTCAGGCAACTCCACGGTGAACAGCTCGTCGAGGCGCTTCTTGAACAACTCCTTTCCTGCCAGATTGATGTACCCTTGCACGTCTTGGGGTACATACCAAGTGTATTGCACTGTGAATCCTTCCGTGATATCGCCCCAGCCGTGCACCGAGCCGGGACCTTGATAGGCTACGGGAGTGAACGGTGTGCGCCACTGGCCCCGGCTGTCGCGTCCGCGCATGTATTTGGTCTCGGGGTCAATCAGTGTCTGGTAGGAGAGGGCACGGTTCAGGAAGTAGCGATAATCCTCTTCCTTGCCCAGCTTGCGGGCTGCCTGTGCGATGCAATAGTCGTCGTAGGCATACTCCAAGGTCTTCGATACCGATTCTGCCTCCTTGTCGAAGGGTACATAGCCCAGTTCGCGATACTCCGGTAGACAGTCGTAGTGGGGATTCATCGCCGTAGTCTTCATGGCTTCGTAGGCGCGCTCGTAGTTGAAGCCCGGCACTTCCTTCACAATCATGTCCGCCAGCACCGATACGGCGTGATAGCCTATCATGCACCACGTCTCGTTGCCGTAGAACGACCAGACGGGCAGCATCCGCTCCACGCTTTTGTCATAGTGTGCCAGCATGGAGTTGGCAATGTCGGCGTTCACGTCCTGATGCACCAGGTTGAACCAGGGATGCAGGGCGCGGTACGTATCCCACAGCGAGAAGACGGTATAGTTCGTAAATCCTTCGGCCTTCTCGATGTTCTTGTCCAGCCCGCGAAAGCTGCCGTCGGCATCCTGGAAGATGAACGGGTGCAGGGCGGCGTGGTAGGCCGAGGTATAGAACGTTTCCTTGGTCTTGCGGTCGGCAGTGAGGGTATATTTGCTCAGTTCCTCTTCCCACAACTCTTCGCCCCGGGTTTTCAGGGCATTGAAGGTCAGGCCGTCCAGTTCGCGGAGGTTGCGTGCGGCTCCGTCGGTGCTGACGGCAGAGATGGCGGTCTTCACGGTCACTTCCTCTCCCTCTCGGGTGGCGAAGGAGATGCAGGCCACCAGGTTCTTGCCCCATGCCTCGCGGTCGCTGCGGAAGCGCGAGGTGTTGTAGATTACCGGTTTTCCATCCTGCATGATGCGCAGTCCGTCCAGTTTCTTCGAGAAGGTGGCGGTGAAGTAGACATGGCGTTCGGGGCCCCAGCCTTTCACCAGCTTGTAGCCGGTCAGTGTGGAGTCGTTCACCATGCGCAGATTGGCCCATTCGCACGACTGCCACAGCGTATGGTTCAAGTCGATGAGGATAAACGCTTTCTCCGCTTTGGGATAGGTGAAGCGGAACATGCCGCTACGCAGGCCCGAGGTCATTTCGGCCTTCACCCCGTAGTCGTCCAAGTGTACGGTGTAGTAATTGGGCGTGGCCTGTTCGCGTTCGTGCGAGTAGCGCGAGCGGTAGCCTTCGTCGGGATTCTCGGGTGTGCCGGGAGTGAGCTTCGCCTCGCCCGTGCCGGGCATGAAGAGAAAGTCGCCCAGGTCGGGGATGCCCGTACCGCTCAGGTGGGTCAGACTGAAGCCCATCAGCGAGGTGTGGTTATACTTATAGCCCGAGGCCGCATCGTAGAAGCGGTGGTTCGTGTCCGGGCTTATCTGGATACCTCCGAAGGGAATCTGGGCACCGGGATAGACGTTGCCGTAGCCGTCGGTACCCACGAAAGGATTCACGTAATCGATGAGCTTCTCAGATTGGGCGATGCCCGGCGCGGAGAGCGCCAGGCATGCCAGTGTGAATCCTAAAAACTGTTTTTTACCTTTCTTGTCCATTGTTCATAGTCTGTTTGTATGTGTTATGCTTCGATGTCTCCTATGGCCACCTGGTACTCATGCCACAGGTCGTCAATATTGTATTTTTCGCCCAAGACGTGCTTGATGGCACCGTCGAACGACCAGGGCACCACCTCGAGCGTGCTGCGGTTGAACTTGCGCAGGAACTCGGGGTCCTTGTTGTCGCGCAGCCATACGAAGAAGTAGCCCGCTTTCCGGTAACCGTCCATGTAGTTGCCGCCTTTGGGGCGTCCATCAGGACCAAAGCCGCCGTTGGCCACGCGCACAGCATCGGCCATGCCCTCGATGAATGCCCAGACCACGCGGTTGGTACCATACGAGCCGATGCCTTGCGGTTCCAGCTGGTAGGCGTGGGTCAGTTCGTGCAGCAGCACGCCGCGGGTCTCGAAGAAGAGTTTTGCGGTATCGGCTTCGGCAAATGATTTTTCGATGTGGCGCGTGCTGTAGAAGATGGTCACGTCACCGTTACTGCCTCCCTTGGCGGAGATGCCGTCGATGTCTTCCAGCGTATAGTGGATGTTGTGCACCGGTGCGATGCTGTCTTCGGGCGAGGCATAGAGCGTGGCCAGCACGGTGCGTGCCTGTTCCTTGATGTACGATTCGGCATCGGGAATGATGCGGTGATAGATGTCCGAACCGGCCGATTCGGGTGCTTTGTCTTCGAAGAGGATAGTGCCGACGTTGTAATCGTTCCAGTCGGTCGGTTTGGCTGCAGTTTGTGTATGTTGCTGGCACGCGTAGGTGCCGAAGGCGGCTGCCAGGCAGGCAGTGTAGAGCAGATTTCTTGTTTTCATATCTTTTGAGTTTTTAAGTTGTCGGTTGAAGTTTCGCAAGTTCTTATACTGTTGATAAGCAGTGGCTTCTCAATTCTCCTCCTTTCCGTCCGTCAGTGAGTAAGGCTTCGCGTTGGTGGCGGTGCCTCGGCGCTTGTTGGGCGAAGCGGCCATCTTGAATTCCCATACGCCACCCTCCAATAGGTCGCTGTGGCTGATGTACATGTTGCCGTATTCCTTGCCGTTGATGCGCAGCGACTGCACGTAGCGCTTCTTGTCACTTACACCGGGTGCTTTGATTTCCAGTGTCTTGCCGTTGGGAAGTTCTAGTTTCAGGTAGGGCAGGTAGGGAGCGCCCAGCACATATTGATTCGTACCCGGGCATACGGGATAGAATCCCATCACCGAGAAGAGATACCAGGCCGACATCTGCCCGCAGTCATCGTTGCCGCCCAAGCCGTTGATGTCGTTCCGATACATCTTGTTTAGGATTTCGCGCAGCCAGTACTGCGTCTTCCAGGGTTGCGAGGTCCAGGCGTAGAGGTAGGGCACGTGGTGGCTCGGCTCGTTGCCGTGGACGTAGCCGCCTACAAGGCATTCGGCAGTGATGTCTTCATTGTGCTCATAGTACTTCTCGGGCAGGTGCATGGCGAAGAGTTTGTCCAGCTTCTCCATGAACTGCTTTTCACCTCCCATCACTTGCATCAGTCCCAGCACGTCGTGGGGCACGTGGAAGGAGAAGTTCCAGGAGTTTCCTTCGATGAAGCCTTCGCCGTAGGTTTGCAATACGTCGAACTCCTGCTTGAAGGAGCCGTCTGCCAGGCGCGGGCGGGCGAAGCCGATGGAAGGATCGTACAGGTTGCGGTAGTTGAGGGCGCGCTTGCGATACACGTCCGCCAGTTCGCGGTGGCCTGCTTTCAGGGCTGCCCGGTAGATGGTGAAGTCATCGTAGGCATACTCCAGCGTACTGGAGGCAGCCGTACCGCTCTTTTCCAAGGGGATGTAGCCCAGTTTTATGTAGTCGGCCACCCCTTCATAGTAGGGCACGGTAGAGGTACTGACCATCGCCTTGAGGGCTTCGTCGGTTTCGCCTTTCAAGACGTCCTTTACCAAGGCGTCCGATACGGCCGACACTCCGTGATAGCCGCTCATGCACCAGTTCTCGTTGCCCATCAGGCTCCACACGGGCAACATGCCGTGTACACTCTGCCGGGCGTGGGCAATCATCGACTTCACCATGTCCGCATTGCGGTCGGGCTTCACCAGGTTGAGGAAGGGATGCAGGGCGCGGTACGTGTCCCAAAGGGAGAAGATGGTATAGTTGGTGAATCTGTCGGCACGGTGGATGTTGTGGTCGAGTCCGCGGTACTGGCCGTCCACGTCCATGTAGACCGAAGGATTAATCATGGTGTGGTAGAGCGAGGTATAGAACATCGCTTTCTGATCTGCTGTGCCTTCCACGGTGAAGTGGCGCAGTTCGCGGTTCCAGCTTTCGCGGGCTTCGTCGGCCAGCTGTTCGAAGCTCTTGCCGGCGGCTTCGGCGCGCAGGTTCTTCAGGGCGCCTTCGGTGCTGACAGCAGAGAGGGCCACTTTGACTACGAGCTCGCTGTTCTGCCGGGTGTCGAAATGGAAGTAGGAGACGATTTTCCTGCCGGTGATTTCGGGGAAGTTCTTCTCCAGCTTGAAGCGGCGCCAGAAGCCGTTGTACTTCACGGGTTCCAAGTCACGGTAGCCGTAGTCTCGTATGGGCTGCGAGAGGGAGATGGCGAAGTAGGTGTAATTGGTGCGCGCCCATCCGTTGGTAATGCGGTAGCCAGTCAGCAGGGTGTCGTTCTCCACGCGCAGGTTGGCCCAGAGCACTTTGCCGTTGTAGTTGTAGATGCCGTGCGTTAGGTCCAGTACGAGGTGCCCGGCTTCGCCCCAAGGGAAGGTGTATTTGTGTATGCCTACCCGTTGCGTGGCGGTGAGCTGGACACGTATGCCATGGTCGGCCAAGGTCACTTCGTAGTATCCGGGCGTAGACTTCTCGGTGGCGTGGTCGTAGCGCGAGCGGTAGCCCTCGTTGGGAGTGGCGGCACGTCCGGGAGTGAGTTTCGGGCTGCCGGTGGCGGGCATCAGCAGGATGTCGCCCAGGTCGGAGTGGCCCGTGCCGCTCAGGTGCGTGTGGCTGAAGCCGACGATGGTGGAGTCGCTGTACTGATAGCCGGCACAATACTCGTAGGCCTTGCCCTGATACCGTCCGTCCACGTTGTGCGGGATGGTATCGGTGTCCGGGCTGAGCTGTATCAGCCCGAAGGGAGTGCAGGCCCCGGGGAAGGTGTGTCCCATGCCATTGGTGCCGATGATGGGGTTGACATAGTCGGCAGGCTGCTGGGCCGCTACTTGCAGGGTCGCGGCTGTCAGCAGGATGATGAATGTTTTAATCTTCATGATGATGTGGTTAAGAATGTTTTTGTCATTTATGACTTGTTACTCATTGCTGAGTGAATACGGAAAATCGCTCTCCTTCACGCCGCGCGTCTTGTTCGGACGGCTGTCCATGTTGAAGGTCAGCTTGCCACCGCGCAGCAACTCGAAGTGGTCGAGGTAGTTTTTGGTATAGTTCTTCCCGTTGTAGTTGAGGGAACGGATATAGCGGTTTTCATCACTGTTTTTCGGGGCGGAGATTTCAAGTTTTTTGCCGTTTTCCAGTTGCAGCGTCACCTTCTTGAAGTAGGGGGCACCGAGCACGTACTGGTCGCTTCCGGGGCAGACGGGGTAGAATCCCAGTGCGGTGAACACATACCAGGCCGAGGTCTGTCCGTTGTCCTCGTCGCCGCAGTAGCCGTCCGGTGTGGGCAGGTAGAGGCGGTTCATGGTTTCGCGCAGCCAGTATTGGGCTTTCCAGGGCTGTCCGGCGTAGTTGTAAAGGTAAATCATGTGCTGTATGGGCTGGTTGCCGTGGGCATAGTTTCCCATGCCGGCTATCTCCATCTCGCGTATTTCGTGGATGACACCGCCGTAGTAGCTGTCGTCGAAGACGGGGGGCAGGCTGAACACGGAGTCGAGCATGGCGGTGAACGTCTGCTTGCCGCCCATCAGGTCGATGAGTCCCTGTACGTCGTGGAAGACGGACCAGGTGTAGTGCCAAGAGTTGCCTTCGGTGAAGGCGTCGCCCCACTTGAAGGGGTTGAACGGTGCCTGGAAGGTGCCATCGGCGTTGCGTCCGCGCATCAGGCGGGTTTCGGGGTCGAACACGTTGCGGTAGTTGCGGCTGCGTTGCTTGTAGAGTTCCAGCTCCTGGGCGGGTCGGCCCAGGAGCTGTCCCATGCGGTAGATGCACCAGTCGTCGTAGGCATACTCCAGCGTACGTGCCACGTTTTCGTTTATCTTCACATCGTAGGGCACATAGCCCAGCTTGTTGTAGTGTTCGTAGCCGTATCGGCCCGTGCTGGCAATGCGGGGGTGTACGCTGTTGGCTCCGTGCAGCAGTCCTTCGTACATCTTTTGTGCATCGGCCTTGGTGATGTTCTTTATGAAGGCGTCGGCCACCACGGAGGCAGAGTTGTTGCCCACCATGCAGCCTCGGTGCCCGGGGCTGGCCCATTCGGGGAAGAATCCGCTTTCAAGATAGGTGTTCAGCAGTCCTTCCTGCATCTTCTCGCCCATGGAGGGGAAGACGAGGTTGACGAAGGGGAAGAGGCAGCGGAACGTGTCCCAGAAGCCGGTGTCGGTAAAGAGGTGTCCCGGCAGCACCTGTCCGTTGTAGGGGCTGTAGTGCACGGTTTCGCCTTGGGCGTTTACTTCGTGAAACATGCGTGGGAAGAGCACCGAGCGATACATGCAAGAGTAGAACGTGCGCAGGCGGTCGGTGTTGTCATCCTCCACGCGGATGCGCCCAAGGATGTCGTTCCATGCGCGGCGGCCTTCTTCCTTGGTCTGGTCGAAGCTCTTGACGCCTATCTCCTTCAGGTTCAGTTCCGCTTGTTCGGGGCTGATGAACGAGGAGGCCACGCGGGCATGTACCTGTTCGCCTTTCTTGGTGGAGAAGCCGATGGCGGCACCTACGTGGTTGGATTGCAGTTCGAGGTGTTTCTCCACGGTATGATAGTCAGCCCACACTTTGTTGAAGGTGAAAGGCTTGTCGAAGACGATGACGAAGTAGTTGCGGAAATTCTGGGGCACGCCTCCGCTGTTGCGTGTGGTGTAGCCTACGATTTTCTGCTCTTCGGGGATGACCTTGATGTACGAGCCTCGGTCGAAGGCGTCCACCACCACGTATGCCTTGTCTGCCTGGGGAAAGGTGAAGCGGAAGTAGGCGCAACGCTCCGTAGGGGTGATTTCGGTAGTGAGGTTGTATTCGGACAGATAGACGCTGTAGTAGTGGGGCATCGCTTTTTCCGCCTTGTGCGAGAACCACGAGGCGCGCTGCTCCTGGTCTATCTTCAGCCGGCCGGTCATGGGCATGATGGAGAATTGTCCGTAGTCATTGATCCACGGACTGGGTTGATGGGTCTGCTTGAAGCCGCGGATTTTGTCCGAGGTGTAGGTATAAGCCCATCCGTCGCCCATCTTTCCGGTCTGGGGCATCCAGAAGTTCATGCCCCAGGGGCGGGCGATGGCGGGGTAGGTGTTTCCGTTGGAGAGTGATATCTTGGAGTCGGTGCCCATCAGCGGGTTGACGTAGTCCACCGGCTCTTTCTGCTGTGCATGCCCTGCAAGGATGGAAGTCGCTACGGTAAGTGCAAGGATTATTTTCTTGTAGTTCATAGGAATGAGGTTGATAATGTGAATACTTTGGGGAGAGATGTTTGAGTACTGATTAAGTGGATTTTGTTTCATTTATCCGCTTAATCAGCATTTACATATTTGCTTTTTTATTGGAACTTAAACCATCCGTTTCCTGCCGGCTGGATGAAGTACGTATTTCCGTCCTTCTCCCATACCCAGAGCCCACTTTCGCAGAAGAGCAGGTCGATGAGGGGCTTGAATTGTTCTTTTGCGAGATTCACGTCGTTGCCATAGCCGCCGAAGGGAGTAGTGATGGCGGTGTTTCTGAAAAGCACGCACGAGTTTCCGTTATTGGCGGCTGCGTTCAGCTCGAAGAAGACATAGTGCCACTTGCCTGCATCTTCATCGCTGATGCTGCCCGGGCAGATGACGAGGTTGCGCGGCGAGCGGTTGTCCATCTCGAGTTGCGACTCGGGCATCAGCGAGAGGTCGAGGCTGCTTGCCTTGGCATCGATGATGTGGGTGTTCCAGTTGCCCATGTAGGCATCTGTCCAGGAGGCGCCTGCGTTGAAATCGAAGACGAGGCTGGCGTTGCCGATGACGGGCTGTGTGGCACCGTCGTAGTCGTAAGTGATGCTTTTCAGAGCGTGTCCCTTGATGTCCAGACCCGGGGCGGTGACTACGCCGAGGCGGTCATCCTCCACGTTGAGCACGAGGGCATGGTTGGTGTGCACCACCTTGCCGTCCGCGATGTCGGTGAGTTGCATGGACCAGTTGTTGTCGTTGTCCGAGCTCAGTGTATAATAGGCCAGTATATCGCCTCCCTTCTCACGGATGGCTCCGCAGCTGATGTTCTCGAGGGCCTCCACGCGGTGGAGGATGGCAGCCTTGGTCTCACGGTTCGCGGCAAGGTCGGCCGTGGTGACGGGCGAGAGGTTCATGGTGAGTCCGTGGGCCTGTCCTGTGGCTGCAATGAGGTCGGAGGCATAGCTGCTGATAAGGAATGTGGATTCCTGGTTGTTCTTGAGGTATTGCAGCGAGGTGTTTCCTGCCAAGGTCAGCAGCACGGTCTGTTCGCCCTTGAAGTCGAGGTGGTATTGTGCCTCCAGTTCGGGGCGGAGTATCTTTTCGTTTGTGTTGGTGATGACGTTTCCGTTTTCGTCGAACTGCAGGTAGAAGTCCACGCCTTCGTAGGAGAGTTTCCAGCCGTCGGCGGCGCAGAGTAGTTTCTTCACTTCCGAGGGGCGGAGGCGGGTTTCTTCGTTCATGGTTCCCTGGTCTTCCCAGTCTTTCCATACGTCGGTGGTGCCGCAGCCGCAAAGGGCGAAGAGGCACGAGGCGAGTAGTGTGTATCTTATCTTTTTCATTGTTTTTCGTTTTAGAATGTTGTTTTTCGGTAGTTTATTCAGAAAGCCCGCGGTGCAAGCACGGCGCGCGGGATGCGCATGGGTACCGGTGCATACGAGGGTGGCGTATAAGGCATCATCGTGCCTTGTGAGGCGTATCCTTTGGCGGCTCCGGGCGAGCAGATGCGCAGGTCGATGATGGGCGGTATCACACCATCGTCCTCAATCTGCAGCAGTCCGTCTTCTTTGCCGTCGCTGTAGCCGCCCGAGATGAGCGGGAGTAGTCCCCAGGGGTTGCGCATCACGAAGAGGTACTTGTTCGAGGGCGGCAGCAGGAAGTTGTAGGCGTGGAAGTTCACCGACTTGTATTTTCCGTCGATGGGCTTGTCTCCGTCCTTAAATCCGCCTATCACCAGCTGGCGCTGCATCACGAGTGACACTACGGCGCGTTTCATATCCTTGCCTGACAGTACGCCGGGGGCAAACGAATAGGTGTTACCGCTTCCGGTGAGGATGGCAGCTACGTATTCCGTGGCGATGCCGTTGATGCTCGACGAGCCTTTATAGACTTGCAGCCACTTGATGAGTGCTTTCTCTATGATGGTGGCCCAGGTCACGTTGTTCGTCTTGCCCGAGCAGGCGCCCAGTTTGTTGCCGTCGGCCACGAAGTAGTTGTCTACGCACACTTCCACCGGTTTCCCCATGGGGTCGAAGAGGCTGACGGCATACGTGTTGCCTTCCTTTTCCTTCAGCATGCTCCGGATGTATTTGGGATAGGTGTATGCCAGGTCGGCCATAACAGCCAATGCGCAACAGTCTCCTATGCTATGCTGGTTGATGTCGGCAGGCAGTGGGTCGCCGAAGGGGTAGATGGAGCCTGCCACGTCAAACGTTTTCCATGCCAGTCCGTCGAATGTCTCCGGCTGTGCGGTAGCGTTTTTCAGCCATTCCAAATCTTGGGCGGATGCCTTGCGGTCGCTCTCGTGGATGGTGCCCATGGGAGTGATTTGCGAGGCGGTCTTCCCGCCTGCCAAGCGGAGCAGGTCGTCTATGTTCTCGCCCGTGCTTGCGGCGGCAGACAGAGTCCATTCGGCTATCTGGGTGCTTTCGCTTCCGGCATTTTGCTTCACGTTGAGACGGTAGTAACGGTAGGTCACGTTGTTTTCCACTTCATACTCCTTCTTCTCCTTGCGCGAGCCGAAGGTCTGGTCGCTGCGCGAGTCTATCGTCTTCCACGTCTTGCTGTCGGTGGAGCCTTCCAGCGTCCATGCCTTGGGGTCCATTTCCGGAGCGTCGTCGGCAGAGGTGAGCGAGTAGGAGAGTACGGCCACGTTGCTGTTGCCGTTCCAGGTGATGCTGAAGCTGTTGTGGCGCGTGCAGTATTTCGTGCCCGCATCTCCGTCCACTAGCTTGGCTATGGAGCAGGCCTCGGGTGCGTCCGAGTATTGTGCCACTACAGTTCCGCCGCAGGGCATGTTGCGGTTTTCCGCGGGCAGCGAGTGGTAAGGCGACGAGTTGTCGCCCTTGTTTTCTCCGCCCGGTCCATCTCCGCTGTCCGAGGAGCACGCCGGCATGCCCGTAAGCAATGCCGCCGCGCTCAGGATAGAGAAAGTGAACAATCGTATGGATTTCAGTCTTATCATCTGTTATGATTTTAGTTGTTCGTTTCTCGTTCTTATTCCTGGCTCTCTCCCGTCTCTGCGTTCCAGCCCAGGTTCTGTACCATCTTCGGGTTACGACGGATCTCCTGGTCGGGGATGGGGAAGAGGTAGTGGCGTTTGTTGAAGACACGTGTCTCGGTCACTACTTTCTCGAAGAAGGCGGGGAAGTCTGCCTTGGAATTCATGCCGTGGATGTCTCCGCCTTCACCGCCACGGTGGTAAGAGGGATAAATCCAGTCGTCACCCACGGCCATGTCGGCCACCTTCCAGCGGCGCACGTCGTAGTAGTAGTTCCATTCGTAGGCCAGCTCGATGAGGCGCTCGCGACGGATGCGCTTGTCCACGTTGTCGCGGTCGGCAGGATAGGTGAGGAAGTCGTAACCGTTGGCATCCTTGCCGCCCTTGTTGCCGTAGCCCGGCACACCGGCGCGTGCACGTACCAGATTCACTTGCTGCATGGCTCCTTCATAGTCGCCGCAGGCACTCAATGCCTCGGCATAGCCCAGATACATGTCGGCCAGGCGCAACAGGTTGGCGCAGTGCTTGCCGCTCCATACGCCGTTGATGGGAGCCATCTTGCGTACGCCATATCCCTCTACCGGGGCGTCGTGTCCGGCTTTGTTGAAGCCTGAGTTGCCGTTCAGGCTGAACACGGAGGTAATCTTGCCCTGGTTGGTGTCGTCTTTCACCCAGGTGGAGCCGTTGAAGGTGATGTTGGCATAGAAGCGCGCCTCGCGGTTTTTCCATTGTTTCAGTACGTAGTTGGGTTCGTTTTCTTTCTCGTTGCGTGCCAGGAAGTAGTTGCGTGCGGGATTCATCGGGTTATTGTAGTCCTCGGTCACGGTGTACATGTCGGCCGAGGGGATGCCGTCGTATTCCTTGTAGTCGGGGTCGTCCACAATGCGCACACCCTTGTCCGTAAAGAAGAGGTCTACCATCTCTTGCGTGGTGCCGAATCCCAGACCGCCGCGGATGGAGCTTTCGCTCGATAGGTGTGCGTGGTAGGGGGTCACTTCGTAAGTATGGTCGCTGTGGTCTGCCAGACGGATGAAAATCTGCTCTTTGTTGTCATCGCCGTAGTGTACGCCGTCTGTAACTTGGCGGTACGATTCATAGAAGTCTACTGGGCCATTGCTGCCTGATACGGTGTAGAGCTTGTACTGGCTGCCGAATTGGTTGAAGAAGTCGGCGTATGCCTGCCGTGCGGCTTCCCACTTGGCTTGTGAGTATTCTTGCGGGAAGAGCTGCTTGCCGTCTTTGTTGCGTATTTCGGCATAATCGCTGTTGCCGTTGAAGAGCGGGCTGGCGGCGTAAAGAAGTACTTTCGCTTTGAAAGCCTTGCAGGCGCCTTTGTCGATGCGTCCCAGGTTGGAGCCGTTGTAGCGGTCGGGCAGGTCTTGAGCTGCGAGGTCGAGCTCGGCAGTGATGTAGTCGATGCATTCGTCTACGGAGTTACGCTCTTTCAGCAGTTCTTCGAGCGGGGTGTCCAGTGCCAGGGCATCTTCGCCTAAGAGCACTACCGGCCCGTACATGCGGAAGAGGTAGAAGTAGTAGAGGGCGCGCAGGGCACGGGCCTGTGCTTTCCACACCAGGCGGTCGTTGGCGCTGGCTTCGGCACAGCGGTCCACGTTGGCAATGAAGGAGCTTGCCTTGGAGATGCCTTTGTAGTAATTGATGAACCAGAAGTTGATCCAGCTGGACGAAGCGTAGGTCATACCCATGGTCCACTCGTTGCTGGAATGCCAGCTCCAGGTGATGTTGGCTTCGAGCGAGGCACCGGTAACAATGGTACCCGGCTGGTCGGAGTAGTTGGTGCTGTAGCGTTCTCTGGTTTCGTCGGGCACGTAGCTGTATACGTTGTTCAGAAACTGTTCGGTTTTCTGACGGTTGGTGAAGGTGTCTTCCATGTCATACTGTTCGCCGGGTATGGCATCGAAGAAGTCGTTGCATGAGCTCAATCCTACGGACATCAGCAGTCCCAGAGCTCCTATCTTGAATATATTTTTCATGAGTTTTCTTGTTTGTTTTGACGGGTGGATTAGAAATTCACGTTCACTCCTATGGAATAGGTGCGCGAGTTGGGGTACGACGTACCGTTGTTGGTGTTCAACTCTGGATCCCACAGCTTGAACTTCGAGAAGGTGAGCAGGTTGGTACCCATCACGTAGATTCGTGCGTTCTTGATGAACGTCTTGTTAAGCCATGCCTTGGGCAAGTTGTAGGCAACGGTCATCTGCTTGAGGCGCAGGAAGCTGACGTCCTTCTGCCACCAGGTACTGGTCTTGGTGTTGTTCTCATTGGCCGTGGCACCGTATTGCAGGCGCGGATAGAACACATCCTGGTTGGTGGGGTCGTCGGCCGACCAGCGGTCACCGATGTTGTCGTAGAGGTTAGAGTAGCCCGATGTATCGGCAAAGGGGTGGATGGCGTTGCCCGAGAGGCAGCGGTCGGCCTTTGCGGTACCCGAGAAGAGGGCGCCGATGGAGAAGTTACCCATCTGCAGGTCGGCACCGAAGCCGTAGTAGATTTTGGGCACGTCGCCTTGGCCGATGAGGCAGCGGTCGTAGTCGTCGATGACGCCGTCACCGTTCAGGTCTTTGTATTTCACGTCGCCCGGACGGGATACTTGTCCCGGATATTCTTCACCGAACTGCTTGGCATGGTCCATGATTTCTTCTTCGCTGGTGAAAAGGCCTTCGGCAATCCATCCCCAGCGGCCGTTCACGTTGGTGCCGCGGCGTTCCAGCCAAGGATATACGGCTGCGGGGTCGTCATTCTCGATGATTTCGTCTTCATTCCAGGAGATGTTTCCGCGTACGGTCAGGAAGGTACTCTTGCCCAGTTGCTGCATGTATTCCAGCGTGGCTTCGATACCTTTGTTATCCACGATACCCAGGTTGCCGTAAGGCATTTCAATGAATCCTGCATAGTCGGGGATGGTGGCACGCTGCAGGAAGATGTCCTTGCGGTGCTCCTTGAAGAGGTCTACCGACACGGAGAGGTTGTCGTTCAGGAATTTCAGGTCGATACCTAGGTCTTGCTTGCGTGAGGTAGACCATCCTACGTTGGCTCCGTACTTGGAGAAGCCCCATCCGCCTACACCGTCGTTGTTCACACCGAAGCGGTAGCCGCCTGTGCTTCCCATCTGGTCGAGGTACATGAAGCGGCGGTTGGTAACGGCGTCCGTACCTACAAGACCGTCGGTATAGCGTACTTTGAAGTAAGAGACGTATTTCTGCAACGGTTGCCAGAAATCTTCGTTGGAGATGGCCCAGCCCACACCGAATGCAGGGAACAGACCGAAACGTTTCTGCGGGCTGAAGTTCTCAGAACCGTTGTAACCCATGTTCACTTCAAAGAAGTAGCGGTCGTTCCAGGAGTAGGTTCCGCGAAGGGCGATGCCTTGTTGCTTGTAGGGTAGTGAACCTACCAGGGTACCATTGTCGTCTTTGGAGAGGTTCTGGCTGGTACGGTAGTTCTTCTGGCTATAAAGGAAAAGCCCGCCTACGCGATGCAGGCCGAAGGAGCGGTCGTAGTTGAGCGAAGCCTCGAAATAAGTGCTGCGGTTATCCGAAGAAGACTGCTCGAAACTCAGTTCGTGGTTTCCTTGATAGGTACGGTTCAAGCGGTATTCGCCGTTGGCGTCGAATACATCTTCGTTCCACAAGCCGGTTTCGCTGTCTTTGGAGCCGGCAAAGTAGTAGGTGTCTTCGCGTTTCTTATAGTAGAGATTGCGTGAGTTGTTCACGTCGAAAGCTATCATGGCTGTGGCGCTCAGTCCCTTGCTCCACTTCCAGAAGCCGAGGTCTTGTGTCACGCGGATGTTGGAGTTGAGCTGATTGCGTGCTTCGTTGGTATATCCGCGGCGTGTCAGGTCGGCGTATGGATTACGGAAGTCACCGTTGGACGATATGCCGGGGACAGAACCGTCGGGCATCAACTTGGGGAAATAGACCGGGTTGATGTCCATAGCTGCCGAGAAAAGGCTGGAGGTGGACTGCTGCGGGTAGTTTCCTTGTGCGAGGTAGCCGCTGAAGCCCAGGTCGATGGTGGTGGTCTCGGTGGGTTTCAGGTTGAGGTTGGCGGTGTAATTGTAGCGGTCGTAGCGCATGTTGGCATCATAGTTCTCCATTTGTGCGGTACGTGTCAGGCCTCGTTCGTTGTAGTAGCTCAGTGAGACGTAGTAAGTGGCATTGGGCACACCGCCGCGCACGCTCATGTTCACACGACGGTTGTGGCCCAGGTCGTTGAAGAGCTCGTCCATCCAGTTGACGGCCGGATAGAGGTATTGGTTGAACATCGTGGGGTTGTCGTTCGGCAGCAGACCGTTGGCCTTCTTCGTGGCCTCGATGTACTGCGAGGTATAGAGCAGACGTCCGTTGGTGTTCATGTTCGCTTCGTTGGCGGCATCCATATAGGTATAGGCATCGGCCAGTTGGGGACGCTTGGTCAGGGTGACGAATCCTTCGTAGTAGTCGAGGTTGAACTGCGGTTTGCCCACCTTTCCCGGCTTGGTCTTGATGATAACTACACCGTTGGCGCCACGCACACCGTAAACGGCCGTGGCAGAGGCGTCTTTCAGTACGGTGAACGATTCGATGTCTTCGGGGTCGATGTTGCTGAAGCTACGTTCCACACCGTCTACCAGTACCAGCGGTTTGGTGTTCTGGTTGGTGAAGGTGGAGATACCGCGAATCCAGATGTCGGAATCGTCGTGTCCCGGCTCACCCGTGCGTTGCACGGCTACCACACCTGCCAGACGGCCTGCGATGGAGGAGGAGAGGTTGGCGGTGGGCATCTTGATGTCATCCATCTTCATGGACGACTGTGCACCTACCACGGACACTTTACGTTGGTGTCCATAGGCCACTACCACTACTTCGTCCAGTGCCGATACGTCTTCGGCAAGAATCACGTCAATCAGGGTTTTCTTGTTCACGGCGATTTCCTGCGGTTTGTATCCTACGTAGGAAATGACAAGGGTAGGATTGGCAGTAGTCAGCTTCAGGGTGTACTGGCCGTTGATGTCGGTAATGGTACCGTTGCCCGTATCTTTTTCCTGTACGCTTACTCCGATGAGGAGTTCTCCTTTTTCATCGGAAACGCGTCCTGTCACTGTTCCGCTTTGCGCGTGAACCTCCAGACAGAACGTTGCCAAAAGCGCCCATATCCATAGCGCTTTCAAGTGATGTTTTTTCATCCCAAATAAGTTCATGTTACTTTGGTTTAAAAGTGAATATTAAGGTTACAAAAAATACTCGCGTTTTTTTGCTTCGGCGGCAAAATAAGGAGTTTGCCGATAAGGAACAGTCCGTGTGGGTGACAGATTTTTGGCAAAAGCGGGTGGTCGCTGTTGAGTACAAGGATGTTCTGTAGAGTACAGTTTAAAGTAATTGTAAATAAGAGTTTTATATGTGTGTGTGTCTATATAGAGCACAAGGAGAGAACAAGGTTGTGCCTCTTTTTAAAGTCGTGTTAAGCCTGAATCGGATGTGATTTTGCTTATAATGGTATACTTATGAGTCAAATTGATTAAGTGGTACTATCTTCATTTGATTCATATCTGATGGAAAATGAACAAAAGTTTTATATTACGTTATTGGAGATTCCGGGCGGATGGATGGCAATACTTGTTTTGACAGAGTCCGGTGCTTGACGCGACAGACACTGGTGTTTGTTATAACAGACACTGGTGTTCAAGACGACGGGCACTTATGTTTGTCAGCGTAAAGGTTGGCGGTCGTAAACCTCAACTTGGCGTATTCAGGCCTTCACTTCACGATGCTCATCGTGAAAAGAAGTTTCACCGGAATCCCCGATGGACAGGGTGATGCGGAAAAAGGTGAAAGATGTGCAGGCGTGAACAGGGAACTAAAGTGTCGCTTCTTCCTTTGGCCTGTTCTTCTCCCGATACTCTTTCGGTGTCATGCCGAACATGCGTGTGAACTCTTTGTAGAAATAAGAACGGCTGGAGATGCCTACTTCGGTTATCACGTCCTGAATGGAGAGCTCCTCTTCTTGCAGCAGGCGGCTGGCCTTCTCCATGCGGTAGTTGCGGATGAGGTCGCTGAGCGACAGCGTGGAGACATCCTTCAGACGGCGATAGAAGTTGCGCGGGCTCATGTTCATGCGTTCGGCAATGAAAGCCGAGCCCAGTTCTTCCTGCTTCAGGTTGTGGGCGATGACTTGCAGCAGCCGGCGTATGAATTCCGTCTGCTCGTGGGTAGTGCAGCAGATGTGGTGTGCCAGTTCGCCCAGCTCGTCCATGTAGATTTGCTTGGCCTCGTGCTTGCCATAGATGGCCACGTACACCAGCTCGCGCAGGAAAAGGATGTCGTAGGGCAGTGTCAGATAGGAATCAGCCCACAGCACCAGTTCGCGTTGCACCGACGAGCTGACCTGCCACGTCAGCAGCGGGATGAAGGGGATGTGCGACAGCAGCGTACGGTTGCGCCGAATATGTTCCATGAAGCGCTCTTCGGCTCCTGCGTATACCGAAAGGTCGGCTATGAATACCGAAGGAAGCGAGCGGCGCATCTCTTCGAAGGCTTCTTCGATGGTGCGCACGGGCATGACGTGATAATCGTCGGCCAGCAGGTTGCTGACAAGCCACGTCATTTCGGCACGTTCTTCGAGCAGAAGGACACTTTTCTTCTCTCCTTCGGCAGATGCTTCGTGAGTGACGGGGGCAAGGCTCAGGGTGAGGCTCTGCCACGGCTCTTCGCAGTGCAGTTCGGTGTGGGTCACTTCGAGGGTAGATTGTACGAAATGTGCCAGTAGCTGTATGCCGAAGGTGGAGTCGGCACTTTTCTGCTTGGGTGGTTGGGTTTGATTGGTGAGGGCGTCATGCAAATATTTCATGCTTTTGCCCTCGCCGGTGAAGGTCAGGTACAGCCGATCTCCGTGGAGCGAGGCTTCCACTTGGGTAGGTTGGGCTCCGGTTTCTTTGGTTATCCGCAGGAAACAGTAGTAGAGGATGCTGTAGAGCGCATTCTCGTAGACCGGAAAGGTGAGACTGGAAGGGGTGGAGAGGCGGATGCCGGTGGTTGCGATCACTTGCTTGTCTAGGGTGTGCAGCACACGTTCCAGAGTTTCCTTCACGTTGACCTCGGCCGTCACGATGAAGCGGTTGGGGAAGAAGAGGTGGAATTCTTCACCCCGCAGCGTATCGGGATGCAGGAGGGCGGTCATGAGGGTTTCGCGCATGGTTTCTACGGTTTCACGCTGCTCGGCAGGCGTGAGGTTGTCGGCACGGAGGCGGTCGCAAGCCTGGTAGAGCAGTGTAAGGCGGTCCAGCATGCTGCGGCTGTAGTCCGCCATGTTGGTGGCATCCGGTTCATCGGGGCGCTGGAAGCGTGTGGTAAGGCGGCGGTACGACCGTTTGCGGTGGAATGCGTAGCCGGATATCCCTGCCACGAGCAGGAACAGCAATACATATACTGCACAAGCTGTCTTGCTCAGGTACCAGGGCGGCAGGATGCGGATGGGCAGCGAATAGTATTTGAATTCATTGTCGAAGACGTCCTTCTTATATTTTATATGGAGGATATAGTTACCTGTGGGTATGTGTGTGTAGAACGTTTCGTTGGCATTGCTGAAGGGCGACCATTCCCGGTCGTATCCTTCCAGCCGGTAGGAGTATTCGATGTCGTTGGCCGAGAGGAAGTCGGGTACGGCAAAGGTCAGCGAGAAGGAGTTTTCGCCGGCCGGCAGTTGCAGGGCCTTTCCGTTGTCGGTATAATAGTCGGACAACGCCACTTGGCGGCGTCCCAGGCTGAGCTTGCGCAGCAGTAGGTCGGGGTAGCGGTCGGGCGTGCTTTTGTCTTTCTCCTTCTTCAGATAGAGCAGTCCGTCGATGCCACCGAAGAAGAGCCGTCCGGAGTAGGGGCAACGGTAGTAGGCATCGTCGCTGAACTCGCCTACCTGCATGCCCGAGTTGTAATAGTAGGTGTGAAACGATTGGTTTTCCGGATTGTACTTCACCAGTCCCCGGTTGGTGGAGAGCCAAAGGAAGCCGTGGTTGTTCTCCAGTATGCCGTGAATCATGTCGTTCAGCATGCCTTGGCTGCGGTCTATGCAGCGTGGGGTGGCGTGCGTGGTGGGGGCGGGCAGGATGATGAATCCCGAGGTGCTGCCCACGTAGAGGTTGCCCAGGCTGTCGGCGTGTAGGCTCAGTATATCGTCTGTCGGTTTGTGGAGCAGGGACTTCAGGGAGATGACGGTATACTCGTCCGTTGTCTTGTTGAACTTTACGATGCCCTGGCCCCGGCTTCCTAGCCATAGGAGCGAGTCGCCTCCGGCTGTCATGGGGAAGAACATGGTAATTTCTTTCTGTTTGTGGAAGAATTCGTAGGGCACGACCCGTTTGGTGCGGAACAGCTTCCCGTCTCCTTCGAACGTGATTTTGCGGAAACCGCTGCCCGAGGTGGATATGTAGAGCGTGCTGTCGTTCTCCTCGTGCAGGTCGTGCACCTCGACGGTAGTATCGGAGAGATGGCCTTCCACTTGCTGCAGGGTGTGGTCGTCGTAAGAGTAGAAGTAGAGCCCCGGCGTGCCCGTGCCCAGCCAGAAACCGTTGTAATAGCGACTCTGTTTCAGTATGTAGACGTGGAATTCCCGTTCCCACTTCCGGTAGTCGGTGGCCTTCTGCCGGCCTTCGGGGGCAATCACTTCCGTTTTCTCGGGCTTGATGCCCTCGTCGTAGCGCGATATGTGCAGTAGTCCGTCGCCCTTGGTGCCGAACCAGAGGTCGCCCTGCGTGTCGGTCATGATGGAGCGCACCTGTCGGTTGAGGTTGGGTGAAAGGCTGCCGAGCAGCAAGTTGGTGGCAATGTCCTGCTTGCGCGAGTACATCAGTGCCCCTTGTCCATCGGTGCCCACCCAGAGGATGCCTTGCTGCGGGTCGTGGAAGATGTCGTAGATGCGCACGTTGCGCTCTATCATCTCTATCTCAAACTTGTGGGAGGTGCAGAGGCGTATCAGCCCATGTGTGCGGAAGGCGATGATGATGTCCTCGTGGAAGGGTACGATGCCCTCTATGTCGTCTCCATACGCCAGCAGTGAGGCGAGGTTGCGGATGTAGATTTTCGTCTTGCGCGAGAGGTCATAGAGGTAGAGGTCATGGTCCGAGTCGATAAAGCAGAAACAGTTGTTCTGGTAGAAGATGTGTCGGATGGCTTTGGGATGGAAGGCGCTCGTCACAGCGGTTGGTTTCACGGAGAGCGAGTCCTTCTCGAAGTTGTCGATGGACACTTGTATCAGCGTGCCCGTATCTTGTGGGAAGAGCCAGAAGATACCGTTGGGGGTGACGAACGAGCGGCGGTCCATGTCCTCGGTCGATACGGTAGGTGCTTGCAGTTTGACGAACCGTTCAAGGCGCGGGTTGTAGAAGTAGAGTGTATCTTGTGCAATGATCCATGTGTCTCCGTGCTGGTTGGAGTGCAAATAGTAGTCCTTGAACTCGTAGCTGCCCACTACCTTGCGGGCTGTCGGCGACAGACGGTTCACGCCCAGGTGTGTGCTGATCCAGAGGCATCCGTTGTCTGCCTGGTTGATGGCGTGGATGATGTTGTTGTTCAGTGTCTTTTCGGGCGAGAACTCAGAGCGGAAGATTTCCATGTTTCGTCCGTCATAGCAGTTCACCCCATCGTAGGTACCCAGCCACATCAGTCCTGCTGAGTCTTGGTAGAAACAGAATACGGCGCTGTGTGACAATCCTTGCTGATGGTCTATCCTGCTGAGGAAATAAGTATTGTCCGGAACAGTGTTGCCGGCTGGAGACGGCACTGCCTGAAGGAGCAGGACAATTATTAGTAGGAAGTATTTTTTCATATATATTAGTAGTATTCTTTTGGCGTTTAAAATACAAATGTAGAAAATTCTTCTTTTGGAGTCAAATAATCTTCCTGTTTGTTTGCTTTTTGTTCATGAGGCGGTTTCTGCGGGCGTGGCTGTTTCGGTGGGGGAGGGAGGGCAACCCGAAAGAGGTTAATTCACGTTAAAGTGAAAACTTCAATCCTTTGGCTTTCAATAACGGTTACATGGAGGTAACAGACTGAGTTCTAAGTGCCTTATTGTGTGACATGTGGCAGTCGCCTAACTTTGCGGCTGTAAATCAAAACATATAGGAGAAATCATTATGAAGAACTATCAGAAGGTAAATGTGCCCGCAGGCGAGGCACGTGTCGAGCTGCACGATTCATTGAATCTGACCGGTGCGGAAGTATCCATCAGTAATCTGCCGGCAGGCGGAGGAGTGCCCTTTGTGCATTCGCACAAGCAGAATGAAGAAATTTATGCCGTCCTTTCCGGACGTGGCACCATGGTGATTGACGGAGAAACCGTAGAGTTGCAGGCTGGTGACTGGCTTCGTGTGGCTCCGGCAGGAGAACGTCAGTTGTCTGCCGCTGCGGACAGTGCCATCAGTGTGATTTGTATTCAGGTGAAAGCCGGTTCGCTAGAGGGATTTACGATGGCGGACGGTGTGGTGAAGTAAGGGAGGCTCTCTCTGTCTTTGCATAGGATATTTACAGTGTTATACAGGCAATGCGGGTTTCTTGTTTCTTCGGCACCGGGGAAGGTAGAGCTTCCCGGTGTCGGAGAAATTGCCTTGAGTACATTGCTTAAGATTTCGTAAGATGGTATGAAGAAAGAACCGCTTCCGTGCAAACAGCGATATCCGTATCATTGCATCCGGTGCCACGCGTTCGGATGGTCTTGTGCTGAAGGATGTAGACCGTATTAACGGGAGTGATGGCAGTGACGGTTCCGATGGTGGCGGCGACCAGGGTGAGAACCCTTTGGGATAGTAGTCTGTAGGGCTGAAAAAGTTCCGATGATATAGAGACTGTAGGTCTCCTTTCCGTACTATGTGCGGGGGGGAGACCACGGCTCTTTCATTTAAGGGAGTTAGAGGAGTTAAAGCCAATACTTCTGTGACTACATAGACAAGAGTATCGGCTTTAACTCCTTTACTTCTAACGGAGCGGAGCGAAGTGATAACCCCTATAACTCCCTTAAATGAGAAAGCCGTGGAGGGAGGCCTTGTCTTTAGGTAATGTTCTCTCCAAAAATAACCGGATTGCCTTTCTTGAACAAACAATTATAAATATCTTTGGAGCATTATTCACTCATTAAACTAACAGAAAACACCATGAAAGTCACAAACAAATCAACAGTGAGAGTAGGCGCGGCAGGAGTCGCAGTCATTGGAATTATAGTATTGTTCTTGGTCATGTTTGCCGTGGAGCGTATTGATTCGGGACAGACGGGCATCATCGTCAATCTGGCCGGTAGTGAGCGTGGAGTAGATGATGCCAAGGTGGAAACCGGATGGGTGGTTTACAACCGTTTTGCCAAGCAGCTATTCGAATATCCTGCATTTGCGCAGATTGTAGACTACGAACCTTTCGACATTCAGGACAAGAAGGGAACCATCTTCAAGACAGACCCTACTATAGAATACTTCATTGAGCGGGAGGATGCCAAAGTAGTTTTTCTACGCTATCGCAAGACTACCGAAGAATTGGAACAGAGTGTTATCCTGACGGAAGTGAAGAACGCTTATAAGGACGTGGCAGGACTCTATGAGACGGATTCGCTCATCAACAACCGTCCGGCTTTCGAGAAGGAGGTGGAGGCATTACTGAAGGAGCGTCTCAGTACCCGTGGCTTTACGTTTACCAACATACAGTCGTCCGTGAAACCCAACGATGTACTGCAAGCTGCCATTGACGAAAAGAATACTGCTGTGCAGAATGCCTTGAAGGTGGAGAATGAAAAGAAAGCCGCTATAGCCGAGGCGGAAAAGGTAGTAGCTGCCGCCAAGGGTAAGGCAGATGCCAACCGTATCCTTCAACAAAGCATCACGCCGGAATTGATTCAACTAAAGGCTGTGGAGAAATGGGACGGGAAATTGCCGTTGTCTACCGGTGGAAATACGTTGCCATTCCTGAAGTTGCAATGACAATCTCTATGAGACCCCATTGGCAACTTGATTCTTTTGGGGAGGTACTGATTGTGTGCGCGGATAATCACAAATAAATCAAGCGGTAAGCCATCTATCTCTCTATTTGCTAAGATTTATTCGTCCGATACTTGTTGAATTATCGTCCGACAGCCGTTGAATTATCGTCCGACAATTGTCGGACGATAATTCAACGGCTGTCGGACGAATAAGTTTTAGTAAGCAAGAATTTAAAATGCAGTATTGCAGGAATTGTTGCTTAAATAGGGAATGTAGTAAATGGGAGACAACTGTTGCTCATCCTTGTTGGGATCGCATGAACAAGGTTTTCAAGAAGATAAAGGGCGTTTCGCCGAGTGAATATGTACTTTTGTAAGGGAAAAGGGGAAAGATACGAAAGGTATGGGCATAAAAAAAGGAGTACCGCTGTACTCCAACCTTTGTTAACCTTAAATCTAATACTATGAAAAACACATTGCAAAGGTACGAACTTTTTGCTTATCTCCAAATAAAGCAAATAAAAAAGACTGTTTTATAACATGTTTTAGGAAAATGCGTCTCTTTGTTAAGGCTTGCTAAGGTTTTGAAGCCTCTCCGTGGCTGTTTTCTAAAAAAGAATTATCTTTGTCACATTAAGTTTTGGGTCTTACTTGACGATTTCCTGCTCTCTTGGCTCAAAGCTTTGGAAATTAAAAATTAAAGACTTGTATGCACGAAGATATTGTCCTTACCCCGATGATGAAGCAGTTCCTCGACTTGAAGGCAAAGCATCCCGATGCTGTCATGCTGTTTCGTTGTGGTGACTTCTATGAAACCTATTCCACCGATGCCGTCGTTGCGTCCGAAATCCTCGGTATTACCTTGACCAAACGTGCCAATGGCAAGGGGAAAACCATCGAAATGGCGGGTTTCCCGCATCATGCGCTCGACACCTATCTGCCCAAGCTGATACGTGCCGGCAAGCGTGTGGCCATCTGCGACCAGTTGGAGGACCCGAAGCTGACGAAGAAACTGGTGAAGCGCGGCATCACGGAGCTGGTGACGCCGGGAGTTTCCATCAACGACAATGTGCTGAACTACCGGGAGAACAACTTCCTGGCTGCCGTGCATTTCGGTAAGGGTGCCTGCGGTGTGGCTTTCCTGGACATATCTACGGGCGAATTTCTGACGGCGGAAGGACCTTTCGACTATGTGGACAAGCTGCTGAACAACTTTGCCCCCAAAGAGGTGCTTTTCGAGCGTGGCAAGCGGCTGATGTTCGAAGGAAACTTCGGCAGCAAGTTCTTCACCTTCGAGTTGGACGACTGGGTGTTTACCGAGACATCTGCCCGCGAAAAGCTGCTGAAGCATTTCGAGGTGAAGAACTTGAAAGGCTTCGGTGTGGAGCATCTCAAGAACGGTATCATCGCTTCGGGAGCCATCCTGCAATACCTCATCATGACGCAGCATACGCAGATAGGGCATGTCACTTCGCTGGCACGCATCGAGGAGGATAAGTATGTCCGCCTGGATAAGTTCACGGTGCGCAGCCTGGAGTTGATGGGGTCGATGAACGACGGTGGCAGCAGTCTGCTGAATGTGATAGACAAGACCATCAGCCCGATGGGTGCCCGCCTGCTGAAACGCTGGCTGGTATTCCCGTTGAAGGACGTGCAGCCGATTAACGAGCGGCTGAATGTGGTGGAATACTTTTTCCGCCAGCCTGATTTCAAAGAGTTGATAGAAGAGCAGTTGCATTTGATTGGCGACTTGGAACGCATCATCTCCAAAGTGGCGGTAGGGCGTGTCTCTCCGCGTGAGGTGGTGGCGCTGAAGGTGGCTTTGCAGGCGATAGAACCCATCAAGGCGGCTTGCATGGATGCCGATAATGCCAGCTTGAACCATATAGGCGAGCAGTTGAATATCTGCCAGTTTATCCGCGACCGCATTGACCGGGAGATAGACAATGACCCGCCGTTATTGATTAATAAGGGAGGTGTCATCAAATCCGGTGTCAGTGCCGAGCTGGACGAGCTGCGCCAGATTGCCTATTCCGGTAAGGATTATCTGTTGCAGATACAGCAGCGAGAGAGCGAACTGACAGAGATTCCCAGTTTGAAGATAGGCTACAACAATGTCTTCGGCTACTACATCGAGGTGCGCAACACGCATAAGGACAAGGTGCCGGCAGAGTGGATACGCAAGCAGACCCTTGCCAATGCCGAGCGCTATATTACCCAGGAGTTGAAGGAGTACGAAGAGAAGATTCTCGGCGCGGAGGACAAGATACTGGTACTGGAAACACAACTCTATGCAGAGCTGGTACAATCTTTGAGCGAGTTCATTCCTGCCATTCAAATCAATGCGAACCAGATAGCACGGTTGGACTGCCTGCTCTCCTTTGCCACAGCGGCGCGCGAGAACAACTATATACGCCCCGTCATTGCCGACGACGACGTGCTGGAAATCCATCAGGGACGGCATCCGGTCATTGAGAAGCAGCTCCCCATCGGCGAGAAGTATATTGCCAACGATGTGATGCTGGACAGCCAGACGCAGCAGATTATCATCATTACGGGTCCCAACATGGCGGGTAAGTCCGCTTTGCTGAGGCAGACGGCGCTGATTACGCTGCTGGCTCAAATCGGCAGTTTCGTGCCTGCGGAGAGTGCCCATATCGGTTTGGTGGATAAGATATTCACCCGTGTGGGTGCCAGCGATAATATTTCCGTGGGCGAGTCTACCTTTATGGTGGAGATGAACGAGGCGGCGGATATCTTGAACAACCTTTCTCCCCGCAGCCTGGTGCTGTTCGACGAGCTGGGACGCGGTACTTCTACGTACGACGGTATTTCCATCGCCTGGGCGATTGTGGAGCATATCCATGAGCATCCAAAGGCGAAGGCACGCACCTTGTTTGCCACGCACTACCATGAGTTGAACGAGATGGAGAAAAGCTTCAAGCGTATTAAGAACTACAACGTTTCGGTGAAGGAGATAGATAACAAAGTCATCTTCCTGCGCAAATTGGAGCGCGGTGGCAGCGAACACTCCTTCGGTATTCATGTAGCCAAAATGGCGGGTATGCCCAAAAGCATCGTGAAGCGTGCCAATGACATTCTGAAACAACTGGAAACAGACAACCGCCAGCAGGGGATTTCCAGCAAACCGATGGTGGAAGTGGGAGAGACACGCGGTGGTATGCAGCTCAGCTTCTTTCAGCTCGACGACCCGGTGCTGTGCCAGATACGCGATGAGATACTGAATCTGGATGTGAATAACTTGACGCCGCTGGAGGCGCTGAACAAGCTGAATGATATTAAGCGGATAGTGAAGGGAAAGTGATTTTTACTTATAGGAGAAAACGTGGAATTTCAGGACTTGTACAAGTTTTTGCACAAGCCCTGAAACTCCATGGTTAATAGTTTTTCCTCTAAAATTATTCTTCCAAGATTATCTCTAATTCTGCTATGGCAGCTTTCTTTCCTTTGTCATGGGCCGATAATCCCAATAGTTTCACATAACGTGCCCGGCAAGGAGTAAATTCTATAGTTTGCGTTGCTGTACCTATATGGAAGGTGCCATAGATAATGGGCTGCCCCCAATTTTTTCCATCTTTGCTTGCATATACTTCATAGGAAGCTATCCGTCCTTCTTCGCTATCTTGTCGCGGAGTGTAGCGGATACCCTTTATAGTGGCCTCTTTGGATAGGGAAAGATGTATCTCATGAGGGTAGGGAGCTATGTAGAATTGGTTGTGTACCGTGTGCCAATAGGTGTTTATGTTACCGTCTGCCGCCAGCTTCATGCTGTTGTCTGCATCGCTGTCTACGGAGACCACTATTTGTCTCTGGGATGCTCCGCTGATGTTTTTCAGGATGCTCACATTCAGTTCGGCTGCCGAAGCCCATTTCCTGCCGTGCATTTCGGACAAGGGAACGAATTTGAAGTAACGGGCAGTGACGGGTGTTTCCAATGTTATGGTTTGGGCAGACGTCAGATTGGAGAATGTACCTTTGACGGTGCTTTCCCAATTTTTTCCGTCTTTGCTGAAGCTTAGCTCGTAGTCTTTGACGTGTCCGTTATCATTGGAATGTCGTGCTGTGTAGATGAATTTGTCCACTACCAGTAGGGAAGCCATGTCTACCACAATGCTGTGTGGAAACTCTGGAATGGGTTCGTGCCAACGGGTGTGCCAATACGTGGAAGGGTCTCCATCGATGGCGTTTTGCGCCTCTTCTCCTTGGCTGTCGCTGCTGGAGGAGACCACCTTCCATGCCGAGTGGTCTACGAATATGGGTAGTTCCATAGTAGTGACCAGGCTCTTGCCTAATTTTCCAGAAACAGCGTATGTTTGTATCTTTCCACCGTCAATGAACTCGAATGGAGCTGTGTATTCCCGGTATTCGTTACCGTTAAGGCTGTAGAAGATGGTCGCGTCCGGAGTTCCGGTACTCATTTGCAGGTAACCGTTGTTATCGCGTTCTACCATTACGGGCATGCATGCAGGCATCTGTACGCGTGCTTTCTTGGTAAGCTCACTTTGCGTGTAGCTTCTTTCCAAAGGCATCATGATGAAGCTGAATGCTACGGGAGTTGCTTGCAGTTCGTATTTTTTCATCGGGCCTGGACCGCAGCTTGCGTTGCCCAGAGGACGATTGTGGGCATCAAGACAAAGAACTGTCTCCTTGCGCATCGGGATGTCGTATTTGTGAATCAGTTTTTGCAGATGGTCGGGGTCTGCCATGTCTTGTGCTCTGACATGCAGGGCAGAAGCCGCCATTTGGTCGCCTGCCACGAAAACGAAGCCCATACCGTCGGCGTTGGTGATGGAAATCCAGCGTACCTCTTCATGGTTACCCATCTCCTGAGGCTTTACATAGTTCACCCATTGGTCGGATACTGTACTTTCGTATACGCCTATTGGGGTGGCATCCTTGCGGTCTACGTAGTTTTCCCATGGGCCACGTCCATACCAACGCATACGCTCGAAGCCTTCGGGCAGTTCCATTCGATAGCCCACACGCGGAATGATTTCGCTGTCGGATACCGGGATGATGACACTGTTCACCATGATGGAACCATCGGCATTTACGGTGTATTCTATTTCTGTGCGATACTCAAAACCGAGTTTACCTTTGTGGCAGTTCCGGATGTGCAGGGTTATTCTGTCCTCTTCTTGGTGGGTTTCCCATTTGCCGGTTTCCGCTTGCAGCTGGTAAAGGCCTTTGCGTTGCCAATCGCCACTTACCTGTTTATCGTTGTCGGTGGGAGCACGGAAGAGGTTCAGTTCGAGTCCTTTACTTATCAGGGGGATATTATTCAATGTATATGCCGATAAAGTTCCTTCTTCCTTGGAGAAGACAGCTTCAAAACGTTCACCTTTCACCACCAATGCGTCGGCAGTTTCGTTTAGATTGATGTTTCCTTTTTCGGGTACGAATATAGGTTTCTCGCTGCTTGATAGCTTGAATTGTTCGGTGGCTACCTCGTAGTCGGCTTTTGCCCATTCGGTATCTCTTTTTTGGCAGAAACTGAAATTGATAAAGTATTCTGCTCCGGGTACCTTCGTTGCGGGTATGTCTGGCAGGGTGATGACTTTGCTTGCCTGTGCTTCCAGCTTCAAATCTTCCAGATTGCCTGAGCAGACGGTCCTTCCATCTTCCGTTATTTCGTATCTCCCGTAGAGGTCTTCCATATTGGCATGGAATCGCTTGTTGCTGATTCTATATTTGCCATTCCCTAATGCTTCTATGCGGATGGGTTGATGTATCTTCTTCATTTCATAGGATTTGGCAGATAATGTACGGTCGGAGAAGATGACGCCGTTGGTACAGAAGTTACCGTCGTTGGGCTTGTCACCAAAGTCACCGCCTACGGCCATGTAGAAGCCTTTGCCGTCGGGAGTGGGCATACGCAGGCTTTGGTCCACCCAATCCCAAATGAAACCTCCGATGAGTGCCGGATAGCGTTCGTAGGTTTCCCAGTATTCCTTGAAGTTTCCTATGGAATTTCCCATGGCATGGGCATACTCGCATACTACGTGAGGTTTCACGATCTCGCCCTTTTGTATTTTCTCCAATCGTTCACGGCCTACGTTTTCCAGCCAGTCCACACTTGGGTACATGCAACTGGTCACGTCGCAGAAGGAACTGTTTCCCTCGTAGTGGGTGGGGCGGGTAGTATCCAAACGTTTGATGGCCTTTTCAGCAGTGGAGAAGTTGTTTCCGTTTCCCGATTCGTTGCCCATGGACCACATTACGATGGAAGCGTGGTTACGGAAACGTTTCACTTGGTTCTCGTTGCGCTCGGTGAATGATTTTTCCCACTGTGGCTCGTGTGAGAGACGCATTTCGCCGTGGCACTCTACATTGGCTTCTGCCAATACATAGATGCCATAGCGGTCGCATAGGTCGTAAAAGTAAGGGTTGTTGGGGTAATGGGAGGTACGGACAGCATTTACGTTCAGCGCTTTCATTAGTTGTACGTCCTTTTCCATCTCTTCTTTGGAGACGGTACGGCCATTCAATGGGCTGTGATCGTGGCGGTTGACACCTTTGAAAAGAGTGGGTTTGCCGTTAATCAGCAGTTGTCCGTTTTTGGCAAACTCTATTTCGCGGAAGCCTACCTTTACACTACGTAGGTCTGTCACTTTTCCTTTCTGTTTTAGGGTCAGGGTCAGGTTGTAGAGGCTGGGTGTTTCGGCTGTCCATTTCAGTGGGTTCTTCACATCGAATTCCAGATGGGTACTACCTATTTTTGTGGCGTGGATAGTGCGTGATAGCACTTCCTTTCCTTCTGTGTCGGAGAGCTTCACTATGAGTTCGGCAGAACTTTTCTTACCGGTGATTTCCACGTCCAAAAAAACTGTAGCATTACGATAATCTCCGTCCAAGTCGGTTCGGAAGAAGAAGTCCCTAATTTGCGTGCGTGGTGCTGACCATAGGAATACATCGCGGAAGATACCGCTGAACCGCCAGAAATCTTGACATTCAAGAAAACTTCCATCGGTGAAACGGTACACTTCAACTGCCAATGTGTTTTTTCCTTCTTGTAAATAGGGAGTCAGATTGAACTCGGCAGGTAAGTAGCTGTCTTCTGAATAGCCCACTTTTTTACCGTTCAACCAAAGATAGAAACCTGCTTCCACTCCATTGAAGCGAATAAATACATCTCTGCCCTTCCAAGATGTGGGCAAAGTGAATTCACGTCGGTAACTGCCTACGGGATTGGGCATGTTGGCAAAAGTATAGTCTGCCGGGCGAGGTTGGATGACGTTGGGCCATTGTACTCCTTTACTGTAATCACAGAAAGGGTAAATGGTATTACAATACAAAGGCTTGTCCCAGGGCTTATTATGGCGTACAGCCTCTATCTGCCATGTGGCGGGCACTTTGATGTTATCCCAGCCACTTACGTCGTAGTCGGGCTTGAAGAAATCCTTCGGCCGTTTTTCGGGATCGGCCACCCAATGGAATTTCCATGTACCGTTCAGAGTTTGATAATAGGGGGATTCCTCGATGCTCAGGCGTAGGGCTTGTCCTTCGTCGGCAAAGGGAATAGCGGTTTGGCATGCCGTTTCTTTGTTCACTCCCGAAATGTTCAGGTCATTCCATTCGGGTTGTTCGTGAGTTTGTGCTGTTGCGGTAGCAAGCAGCCCGGTGAATGCGATACTCAAAAAAGAGCTTCTTTTCATAAATACAGATGGTATAAGATGATTAAGTATTAGTGATTTCCTGTCCTTCCTTCACGTTCTTCTTTTGCTGTTCGCAGTATTGACGGGGTGGCATTCCGTAACGTTGTGAAAAAGCTTTATAGAAAGTGCTTCGGTTGGTGAATCCCGTGCGGTCCATCAGCTCTTCGATGGTGAAGTTGCTGGAGACTAACAAGCGTTCCGCCGTGGAGAGGCGGTATTCTTTGATGATGTCGGCAGGCGATTTGTCAGTAAGTGGTTTCAGTTTGCGGTAGAACTGCCGGCTGCTGTAGCCCATTTCCTTACTCAAAAGTTCTACTTGCAGGTCTGGATTGGCTAAGTTCTTTTCAATGACTTCTGTCATTTTCTCTAAGAATTCTTGTTCTTCTTTGTGCAAGCAGCTTCCTTCTTTCCAGGTAAAGGTGCTGAGTGCCGAACTATAATATTCCTTCAGGTTTTCTTCGCGGCGGATGAGATGATAGACCATCTTTTCCAAATATTTCACATTGAAAGGCTTGGTGACATAGGCATCCGCCCCCGATTCCAGTCCTTTTACTTGGTCGTCTTCGTGATGCAGTGCTGAGAGCAGGATTAGGGGAATATGGCTCCACAGCTTGTGTTGCTTGATGGTGAAGGTGAAGGATAACCCATCTATATCGGGCATCATCACGTCTGAGATGATGAGATCTGGCTGTCGTTGCTCCAGGCTGTCTAATGCCTTTTGGGCATTATTGAAAGAGAGTACGTTGTATTTCTCTGTGAATATTTCGGATACGAACCACAGCATGGAAGGGTCATCATCTATCACCATGACCGTCTGCTTGTTTGCGTCGAATTCTTGGGTGTATTTTTCGGGCAATTCTTGCACTTCTTCGGTGGGAATGCTTGGAGAAGCCGCTTCGTATGCAGTTTGCGGTACTTCTTGTCCGTTTGGGGGGAGCGAGGGAAGGCTTACAGTGAAGGTGGTCAGTTCGCCCGGTGTGCTTTCGATGTTTATGTCTCCTTCCAACAGGGTCACCATGTTTTTGCAGATGGCCAACCCCAGTCCGTTTCTTGAGTTTTTGCCGTTCATCTCCACGGAGTCGAGAATCTTATAGCGGTCGAATATCTTTCCGAGATTTTCCGGTGTGATGCCTTTGCCGGTATTGGCTATCTTCAAAATAAGACGTTCGTTTTTCGTGTACAATGTTACGCTGATGTTCCCCTTGTCGGGTGTGTACTTGAAAGCGTTGGATATGAGGTTTCCGGCTATTTTGTTGAAGCAGCTCAGGTCGGTGTTCCATGTCAGTTCGGGGGCTATGTCAAGGCAGTAGTTCATTTCTCTGTTTTCCGCCATGTCACCGAAGGATTCGGCGATGTCCCTTAACTTTTCGGAAACAGGTTGCGGCTGTATGGAGAGCATTTTGTTTTCCGTTTCCAGTCTTCTGAACTCCAGCAATTCCACAATGAGACCATTCAGCTTTTCCACATTTTGCTGAATCATCTTGGCGTAGCGGTGCGTGTAGATATCTGTCTCCTTGTGGGTGAGTATCTTCTCGCACGGTCCCTGAATCAGGGTGAGGGGGGTGCAAAACTCGTGGGTGATGTTGGTGAAGAAGCGTAGTTTTGATTCATAGACTTCCTCTTTTTTCTGTCGTTCCATTTTCTTCATCATGTGCTGCCGCTTCAGGCGGTAGGTATAGAATGCATAGGCGACTATGCCTGTACATAATAGTAACCCTAACAAAAAGTAGCCCACATAGGCCCAGGTACTGAGATACCAGGGAGGAGCGATGTAAATGGTGAAGGCTTGCGGATGGCTTTCTTTACCGTTGATGTTGTTGCGGTATTTCACAAACAGAGTATATTCTCCGGGGGAAAGGTTGGAGAAGATGGCATTGGGTGAAACTCCGTTTTCTATCCATTGGTCGCTTGCTTCCTTTAGTTTATAGGAGTAGAAATAGTCGTTTCCGTTAATGTAGTCTGTTATCCGGAAGTTGAGCTGGAAGAAGTTGTGTTTGTAGTCCAGTTGTAGCACGGGCTTCCCGTCTTTGTAATGTAAAAAGTCATGCAGGTTGTATTCCTTACCGAAGATGGAAAGTCCTTTCAGGCTGATTTCGGGCATATAGTCCGTGGTGATGTAAGAATCGGGCTTCACGGTGACGAAGCCGTTTACACCTCCAAAGAAAAGGATTCCCGTAGCATTGTCTTTGTAGAAGGCTCCATCACTAAATTCGGTCACGGCCAGTCCGTTTCCGTTGTTGTAGGTCTGCTTGGTCTGTTCTTGGGGATTGAGTCTCATTAATCCTTGATTGGTACTCACCCAGAGATTGCCTCGGTTGTCCTCCAAGATACCATGTACGGTGCTGTTGGTGTAGAGCTTTGCACTGATGCTGTCTGGGTTTCCGTCTTCGTTTGAGTAGAAGCGGAGAAGCCCTGATCCAGTGCCCAGCCAGTAGCCTTGCTCGTTTTTGTGTATGGCGAACACATCGTTGGCGGTTTGGCTGTTTACCAAGTTGTTGAAGCGGAACTGTGCCATTTCTCCAGTACGTACATCAATGCGGTAGGCTCCGAGCCCTCTGTTCCCGAACCACAGCGTAGAGCTGCTTTCACGGTAGGAGGTGAAAAAATAGTTTGATGCCATATGTCCGTTACTCACCAAAGTCCGTGTAGCATGCTTCACAATAGGATCTTTTCTCTGATTTTCTAGTGTCACCTTTACGATTCCTTCGCCCACGGTGGAAATCCAAAGTGTACTGTCATTGGTTTGATCAATGGAGTGCACATATTTCACTTTGGTTCCATTGGCTTGTACCGCCAGTTCTTTCAATTGGTGGGTAGAGTAGGAATAATAATTGATTCCGTTTTCCGTACCTATCCAAAGTCGGTCTTTTCCACCGGGTGCAAAACAGTAGACGGAGTTGTCGGTCAATGTGCTGTTACCGGTGATGAGACGATCATGTTTTTCGGGTGTATTGTTGACAAGATAATTCGGTATACGCAATATGCCACTGCCTTTGGTTCCTATCCATAAGGTTTGCTGTGGGTCGAGGTAAAGGCTGCGTACCGGGTTGTTCACCTGATATGCGGGAGTGTTGAGCAGGGTGTTGGTCATGGTGAATGTGTCATTGTAAAGCATGTATAACCCTTCTCCGTCGGTAGCTACCCATACGATATCTTGAAATTTGTCTTTCATCAGACAGAAGATGCCCGACTGTATTTCAGTGTATTCTATACGGTATTTAATCTTTTGGTTTGCTTCATATTTCAGTACTATCAAGCCGCTGCTTTTGAAACCGATACAGAAGTCATTTTCTCGTTTGATGATGGAAGATACTTCACCTCGTTTTTCTATTTCGTCTTTCAGGTCGGCAATGTAGTAACACTGTCGGTTGCTGAAACTATATTCGTAGAGGGCATAGGTTTCATCAATGAAGTAGGCTGAATCTTCTCCGATGAAGGCATGCTTCAAGCCGTGATGTCCAAATGGCTTTTCCGGAATCAGTGTCACGCTTTTTCCCGTGTGGTTCAGACGATAGCAACGAGTGTTGTTTCCAGTTGCGAATATCCAAAGCAGGTTGTTGGAATCAATGGTCATGGACAGTACTTTATTAAAATCCATGGAAGAGATGTTTAACTGGAGAAATTTCTGGTTCTCTTGTTGGTAGTGATACAGATTTCCGTCATCTTTCAGCACTAACATGCACTTGTTGTTGCTTCGTGCCAAGAAGATGTTGTCCTTGAATTCGGTAAAGGTCCGGCAGGTCTGTCGGTATGTATCCAATCTGTCTAACCCGTAGTTGGTTTGTAACCACAGTATGCCTGGCTCTGATTCTACGATCTGGCTGATAATGTTGCCTGACAATAGGTTGCGTGACACATCAACGGGCGTATATAGGTGGATATTGTTGCCGTCAAACACGTTCAGTCCGTCGCATGTTCCTATCCATAGTACACCTTGGCTATCTTGGTAAAGGGATTGGATGGCACTATTGGAAAGACCGTTTTTATTGGAGAATTGCCGTAGGCTGTAAGCGTACACAAAATCCGGAAAACAGCATAAGAGGCTGATAAGCAATAAAATCGTATGGCCTTTCCAGCATATGTCTTTCATGTGGCTTGTTGTATTGATTTTGAGTTGCAAAGATATATTTTAAGGTGGAAACAGTCAATATTTGCAATATATTTCTTTAGTTGTAGGCTTACAGTTTGCTTTGTATCTGCTCCGTATCCTTAGAAATGTATTTGTACGGAGCAGATAGGTATGGATATGATTAGCGAATGACCGCAGCGAATCCACCGTTGCGTGCCAAACGGACTGTGATATGGTCGCCTTTCTTCAAGGATTGTTCTTGCTTGCGGTAGTCCATGGCTTGGTGGTCAGCGTTGATGCCGTCTTCAAAAGAGGTCATGAGATAATTTTTTCCTTCTTGCAGGAAATCAAGGGAGATGTTAAAGACCCGTTCACGTTCGCGGTTGTTGGTCATGCCTCCTATATACCATTGTTCTCCTTTGCGTTTGGCCACGATGGCATATTCTCCTGCTTTGGCTTCGAGAGCGATGGTTTCGTCCCATGTTTGGGGTACTTGGGTGATGAAACGTGTACACTCGTCGTTGCGATAATAGAGGGTAGGATTGTCTGCCATCATCTGCAGGCCGGTTTCAAAAAGAACAAAGAGTGCCATCTGATAGGCACGTGTGCCGATGCTGGCAGAATTGGGACGTTCGGAATGGTAGACTTCAGGCTGCATGCTAAGCATGGCGCCGGGAGTATAGTCCATGGCTCCTACTGCGTTGCGTATGAAGGGGAAATAGACACTGTTGTCGGGACGGCATCCGCCCATTTGCTCCATACCTCTTACGCCTTCGTAGGAGAGTACGTTTGGGTATTTGTATTCTAATCCGGCAGGTTTGAAAGCACCGTGAAAGTCAACGAAGAGATGGTGTTTGGCGGCTTCATGTGCTACGCGTTCATAGAAGTTTACCATCCATTGGTCGCTACGATCCATGAAATCTATCTTTACGCCTTTCACACCCCACTTTTCGAAAGTTTCGAATAGGTCAAAGTGGTTTTCTACCGTAAGCCAAGTGAGCCATAACACAATGCCTACGTTTTTTTCTTTGCCGTAGCGGATGAGTTCGTGTATGTCTACCGAGGGATTGGGTTTATAGGGGTTGCGGGTGTTCATGGCCCAGCCTTCGTCCATTACTATATATTCTACGCCGTAGTGGGATGCGAAGTCGATGAAGTATTTGTAGGTGTCAAGGTTGCAACCTGCTTTGAAGTCCACGTCGGGGCCGTAGGGTGTGGCTCCGTTCCACCATTCCCAGCTGGCTAGTCCTGGTTTAATCCAAGAGGTGTTTTCTATGACATTCTTTTCAGCGAGGCGATAGGATAGAGTGTTTTCTATAAGTTTGCGGTCATCGTCGGTAATGACGAAGTAACGCCATGGATAACTGCGCTTGCCTGCGGTACGGGCTATGCAGTTGGCTTCTTTCAGAATCTTGAGACTGCGGTCACCGTCTTCTCCGAATTCAAGAGGCAGACGGGGGAAGACGGCGGTAATGCCGCCTTGTCCATCGTTTTTCAGAAACATGGCGGGATAGTCTGTCAGATTGGTTTCACTCATGAGGATTTTGTCACCTTTGGGTGTGCTGGCTAAAAGGGGAAGCAGAGCCATGCGATTGGAGTTTTTCCACTCGCTGCTTGTTTGGTGGCGATATTCTTCTTCATAGGAAGTCTTAAAGCCGTCAGGTTGCTGAAGATGTAGCAGGCAATCATCCACAAAGTTCAGGCGGAGGATTTCATTCATTATTTCTTGCTCGCCTTTCAGGTCAGTAAGGAAGCGGTAGGCGAATCCGTCATCAAAGGCACGGAACTCTACTGAATAGCCTCCTTTAAACTTCAGTAGCAATTGGTTGTAGCGGTTGGTTATAGTAGAGAATTTCAGGGGTACGATGGGAGTCAGTTCCTCGTTTACATTTTGGCGTACTACTTTGTTTAGTTTAGGATGGATGCCCAGCTGGTGGTTGGCAGTTTCCAGACCAATGACACAGTTGTCCATCAGTGTTTGATTTCCTTGGGTTACATCATATTGGATTTGATCGGTCAGCTCCACTGAGATGCGGATGTTTCCGCTGGGTGAGGCCAGTTGATGTACTTTCTGTCCGAAAGCGGTCAGTGAGAGGCAGAGAACTGCCGAGAGTAGGAATTGTTTTTTCATGTTCTTAGCTTTTGGATTTTTACAATATACAAAAGTAGTTTGTATTCTGTAGGAAATGTATGCTATTTATGACATAAATATATAAAATCATGCCACAGACGACTTTTTACATATCTATGTCGCGAATCTGTACAGTATGAGAGTGAAGGATGGGCTATTTTTGTTACCAACATTCCACATGTCAGAAAACTATTGTTGCCGGATGGAGGCTAAAGAGAGAAGGTGAAAGAGCGGTTTGCGGCTAGAGGAGGCAGCACATTTATAACAAAGAATGCGGTGGTTTATATCGAATTGACATTATCTTTTACGAAAAAACAATAATAACAAAACCATGAAAAAGAGACGAATACTGATGGGGAAGACCCATCTGATAGCGGGAGCCGTGATGTTGGCCGTTGCAGGAGGACAATTATCGGCTCAGACCGTTGCACCGAAGAAAGCAAAAGCGTACATGGTGGCAGATGCCCACTTGGACACGCAGTGGAACTGGGACATTCAGACTACTATTAAGGATTATGTTTGGAATACCTTGAATCAGAACCTTTTCCTTTTGAACCAGTACCCCGACTATATCTTTAATTTTGAAGGTGGAGTGAAATATGCTTGGATGAAGGAATATTATCCTCGTGAATACGAACTGATGAAGGCTTTTGTAAAGGCAGGTCGATGGCATGTGAGTGGGGCCAGTTGGGATGCTACCGACACTTTGGTGCCGTCTGTTGAATCGTTTATTCGCAACATTATGCTGGGGCAGGAGTTCTATCGTAAGGAGCTGGGGGTAGAAAGTACCGACATCTTCCTTCCCGATTGCTTCGGATTCGGTTGGACATTGCCTACTGTTGCTGCCCATTGTGGACTGATAGGTTTCTCTTCACAGAAGCTGGATTGGCGTAACAATCCTTTCTACGGTAAGAGCAAGCATCCCTTTACCATCGGACTGTGGAAAGGAGTGGATGGAGCGTCCGTCATGCTGGCTCACGGATATGATTACGGTCGTCGTTGGGATAATGAAGACCTTTCAGAAAATGAATATTTGATGGAACTCTCCAAATGCACTCCCCTGAATACCGTTTACCGCTACTATGGAACAGGTGATGTGGGCGGTTCACCTACCATCGCTTCTGTGGCTTCCGTGGAGAAAGGTATCAAGGGAGACGGTCCGTTGAAGATTATCAGTGCAGCCAGTGACCAGTTGTTCAAGGATTACCAGCCTTATGGCAGCCATCCCGAGCTCCCCGTATTTGACGGTGAATTGCTGATGGACGTTCATGGAACCGGCTGCTACACTTCACAGGCTGCTATGAAACTCTATAATCGTCAAAATGAACTTTTGGGTGATGCCGCTGAACGTGCTTCTGTGGCTGCTGCCCTTTTGGGGGTTGCCGAATATCCTGGTAAGAGCCTGACGGAGTCTTGGCAGCGCTTCATATTCCACCAATTCCACGATGATTTGACTGGTACCAGCATTCCCCGTGCCTATGAATTTTCTTGGAACGATGAACTTCTCTCTCTGAAACAGTTCTCCGGTATCCTGACTCATTCTGTGGGAAGTGTGGCAGGCAAGCTTGATACTCGTGTCAAGGGGATTCCCGTAGTGCTCTATAACGCTTCGGGCTTCAAGGCTGCAGATGTGGTGACCATCGAAGTGGAGGCTTCCCGTTTTCCCAAAAGTGTAGCTGTATATAACGAACAAGGCAAGTTGGTGGTTTCTCAGTTGGTTTCATATACTGATGGAAAGGTCCGCTTGTTAGTAGAAGCCACTGTACCCGCCAATGGATACGCAGTTTACGATGTCCGCCTCTCCGGCGAAGGAAAAGAGATGTCTGCTGTTGAAGCTGCAAGTGTTGAAAATTCGTTCTACAAACTGACATTGAATGAGAACGGTGACATTACTTCACTGTTCGACAAGAGAAACAACAAGGAATTGGTAAAGGCTGGTAAGGCTATTCGTTTAGCCCTCTTCACTGAAAACAAGTCATTCGAATGGCCGGCATGGGAGATATTGAAAGAGACTGTGGACGCTACTCCTATTTCCATCACCGAGGATGTGAAAGTGACTCTTTGCGAAAACGGTGCATTACGTAAGACTCTCTGCGTGGAGAAACGTCACGATGATTCTTTTTTCCGCCAGTACATCCATTTGTATGAAGGTGTATTGGCCCACCGCATTGACTTTACTAACGAAGTGGACTGGCAGTCTACCAACGCTCTGTTGAAGGCTGAGTTTCCCCTCAATTTGAATAATGAGGTGGCCACTTACGACTTGGGCGTAGGCAGCGTGCAGAGAGGAAACAACATCTTGACCGCTTACGAAGTATACGCTCAATATTGGGCAGATTTGACGGACGCTAACGGCTCTTATGGCGTTTCCATCATGAACGACAGCAAATATGGCTGGGACAAGCCTGATAACAATACCTTGCGTCTCACTTTGCTGCACACTCCGAAGACAAAAAAGAACTATGCTTATCAAGATCGTCAGGACTTCGGTCACCATACCTTTACTTACAGCTTGGTAGGTCATGTGGGCGCTTTGGACGTAGTTCAAACCCGCGAGAATGCTGAGTTGCTGAACCAGCGCATCAAGGCGTTCGTTGTTGGAAAGCATCGCGGCGAATTAGGTAAGAGCTATTCATTGGCTTTTTCCGATAACCGGAATGTACTTATTAAAGCCTTAAAGAAAGCCGAAAGTTCAGATGAATATGTGGTACGCGTGTATGAAGCCGCAGGCAAGCAGGCGCAGAAAGCCTCGATTGTCTTTGCCGACAACCTTGTGGCTGCTGTAGAAGCAGATGGTACGGAAAAGACCATCGGTAAGGCTACATTCAGTGGAAATCGCTTGGAAGTGTCAGTCAATCCAAACAGCATTAAGACCTACAAGGTACGTTTTGCTTCCAATAAAAAGGTGCAGACGGTGGCCGAACCATTGCCCCTTGTTTATGATAAGAAGTGCTTCAGTTGGAACGAGTTCAAGGCTGCTGCCAACTTTGAGTCTGGTTATTCTTATGCTGCTGAATTGATACCTGCCGAGATGAATGTGCATGGAGTGCCTTTCAAATTGGAGACACGTGAAGAGCTGAATGGTATGGCTTGCAAGGGCAATGTACTGAAACTGCCCGCCGACTGTACTTATAACAGACTCTATATCCTTGCTGCTGCCGCTTCTGATAAAGATGTGAAGGGGATATTCCGCGTAGGCAAGTATGTGCAGGAAGTCATTGTTCCTTCTTATACTGGCTTCATCGGTCAGTGGGGGCACACCGGACATACGGAAGGTTATCTGAAAGATGCTGAAGTTGCCTATGTGGGTACGCACCGCCATTCCGGTGAAGGCGATCAGCCGTATGAGTTCACTTACATGTTTAAGTTCGCAATAGACCTGCCAGAAAAGGCTACTGAGGTGGTATTGCCCGATAATAAGGATATTGTTATTTTTGCCGCCACTTTGACTGATGTTGCTGCTACTTCTGTTTGTCCCGCTTCCGAACTGTTCCGTACGGCAAACAAGTGCAATCGCTATCAGACGGAAAGCTCCACAGAGAGAGTGAACATTCTGAAGCAGGACATGGTAATGGGCTATTCAAGCTATGTGAACGAGAAAGAGAAGCCGGCTTTCATGGTAGATGGCGACGAAAACACAAAGTGGTGTGCTATTGCTGAAATGCCCCACTACGTAGACTTTGATTTGGGCGGTGAAAGAAGCATTAATGGCTGGAAGTTACTGAACGCTGCCGGCGAAAACCATTCCTACGTCACTTCCTCCTGCTTTCTGCAAGGTAAGAGCGACAAGAATGGTGAATGGCGCACACTGGACTATGTTTCTGGTAATGGTAAGAATGTACTGAATCGCACGCTAAATAAGTCTGAAAGTGTTCGCTACCTGCGTCTTTTAGTGACACAGCCCATGCAATCGGCTTCTGGTAAAGATGTGCGCATTTATGAAATGGAAGTATACGAATAAACAGTTATTATATTCCCATTTTTCAGATCCTTGTGTCTGTCACCACAGACACAAGGATCTGATGATTCTCAGGTGTAAGTGCTTAATGTGAGTAAGTTAACAACTCTATTGAAGTAAATTTATTGGAAATAACAAATACCTTGAAAAATGAAAATTAAAATATTTGCTGTTGTATGTTTATTAGCTGCTAATCTCTTTACAATATCTGCTCAAAAGTGGTTTACGCCTGAGGCGGAGAAACAAGTGGATGCTCTTTTGAGCCAGGTAGTAGAAGGAAACTACAAGAATAATCGCTATCCTCTACTCCGTAAGCCCTTAATGGAACTTCCTTTAGGCAGTATCAAACCTAAAGGCTGGTTGCACGAAATGCTGGTTCGTCAGAAAAATGGCGCCAGTGGTCAGATGGATGTTCTTTACCCTTCGGTTATGGGCAAACGCAATGGTTGGTTAGGTGGTGATGGAGACCAGTGGGAACGCGGTCCATACTGGATAGACGGTCTACTTCCTTTGGCGTATATACTGGATGATGATGTCTTGAAAGCCAAAGTGCAACCTTGGATAGAATGGGCTTTGCAGAGCCAGCGTGAGGACGGATTCTTCGGTCCTGAAAAAGATTATCCGGGAGAGCCTGGACTGCAACGTGATAACTCGCAAGACTGGTGGCCGCGTATGGTCGTGCTGAAAATCCTACAGCAGTATTATTCGGCAACGAACGATAAGAGAGTCGTCGCTTTTATGACAAAATATTTCCGTTATCAACTGAATACCTTGCCGCAAAAACCTTTAGGACACTGGAGCAGTTGGGCAGAATTCCGTGCTTGTGACAATTTGCAAGCTGTATATTGGCTTTATAATCTTACGGGGGAGGATTTTTTGCTTGAATTGGGGCATTTGCTGCACCGGCAGAGTTTCAGTTTCATAGATATGGTAGATAGGGGAGACTTGCGCAGACCCTGCACTATACACTGTGTTAATTTGGCACAAGGCATCAAAGAACCGATTATTTATTATCAGCAAGATACCGACCGGAAATATATTGATGCTGTCAAGGAAGGCTTTCGAGATATTCGCCGGTTCCACGGACAGCCGCAAGGCATGTATGGAGGCGATGAGGCTTTGCATGGAAACAATCCTACACAAGGCTCGGAGTTGTGTTCGGCCGTAGAGTTGATGTACTCGCTGGAAAAAATGGTGGAGATTACAGGAGACATAGACTTTGCCGACCATTTGGAACGCATTGCTTTTAATGCTTTACCAGCCCAAATATCCGATGACTTTATGACTAAGCAATATTTCCAGCAACCGAATCAGGTGATGGTAACACGCCATCGTCGCAACTTCGACCAGGATCATGAAGGAACAGACCTTGCTTTTGGCACTCTGACTGGATACCCATGTTGTTTTTCGAATATGCACCAAGGTTGGCCAAAATTTACACAGCACCTATGGTATGCCACACCTGATAACGGCATTGCAGCCATTGTCTATTCTCCGTCGGAAGTAACAGCCAATGTGGGTGATAATGTACCGGTGGTTATCAGTGAAGATACTTACTATCCGATGGATCATCAGATAACTTTTACCATTAAAGAGGTGAGAAATAAGGTGAAACAAGTGAAATTTCCATTTCACCTGCGTGTTCCGAAGTGGTGCAAGCAAGCTGAAATACGGGTAAATGGAAAGATGGAGCAAACTGTCAAAGGTGGGAAAATAGCTATCGTAGACCGTATATGGAAGCGGAATGATAAGATTGAACTGTATCTGCCCATGGAGGTCTTTACTAGCACTTGGTATGAAAACGCAGTATCTATTGAAAGAGGTCCGTTGGTATATGCCCTGAAAATGGAAGAAAATTGGGAAAAGAAAGAGTTTAAGGATAGTTGGTATGGTTCTTATTATTATCAGGTGACTTCTTCGGATCCATGGAACTACGGATTGGTGGATTTTGACCGTAACAGAATGAACGAGGTGGCCCAAGTAAGTATCAATAGCCAAAAACAGCAATTGGACTTTCCTTGGAATCAGGAAAATGCACCGGTTGAAATAAAGATGAAGGCTCGTCTTATCCCTACTTGGACAGTATATAATGAAATGGCAGGGCCCCAGCCTTTCTCTTTCTGTGGCAGTGCCGAAGGAGGAGAGCAAGAAATCACGCTGATACCCTACGGTTGTACAACCCTGCGTATTTCAGAATTTCCAGTTGTTGGGAAATGATGTTTCCGAAGTATGGGGGAAACGGTGTGTCTGTTTTGTGACAAACTTGTTTTAGAATTCTGCCATGTCCGGAATGTGGACGGTTATGTCACGGATTTATAGTTGGCTTTTAACCTTACTGTCTATTTTTGCAATCGTTTTTAATAGGGTTTATATATTATATAAAAGAAGACTCCTGCAACGGAGTGAAAAACAAGTCGAACAATTTAATGCCGTAGAAAAAAGATGAAAAATTCCAAGAAAGCACTCCTCTGCCTATTGGCATGCGCCTTGGCAGTAACCGGATGCAAGACACAGAAAGAACCGGCTGTGGCAGATAACGCAATGCTGGTCAGATCTACACAAACACTTGATTCCTTATATGCTCACTATTCCGCACCGGGCACTTGTCTGTTGCGTGAGAATTATCCTTCGGACGTGGAAGGCTATACCGCTACTTATCTGGCTTCCGAGGAACAAAAGAACCGTCCCAATCTCTACTCTTATTTGTGGCCTTATTCCGGTACCTTCTCCGCAGTGAATGCGTTGATGGAGGCCACTAAAGATAACAAGAAAGATTTCGGGAACTATCAGAAGTTGCTTGATGAGAAAGTGCTTCCGGGACTTGCTGAATATTTCGATACTCGTCGTATGCCCGAAGCGTATGCTTCTTACATCAAGGACGCTCCGTTGTCCGACCGCTTTTACGATGACAACGTGTGGCTCGGCATTGACTTCACAGACGTCTATCTGATGACTAGCCAAGAGAACTATCTGCAGAGCGCCAAGCTTATCTGGAAGTTTATAGAAAGCGGTATGGACGATTGTTTGGGAGGAGGTATCTATTGGTGCGAACAGAAGAAGGAATCAAAGAACACTTGTTCCAACGCCCCTGGTTCCGTCTTTGCCCTGAAACTTTTCAAGGCTACGCAAGACAGCTCCTATTTTGAGAAAGGGAAGAGTTTGTACGAGTGGACTAAAGCAACATTGCAGGACACAACAGACTGCCTTTACTTCGACAACATGCGTTTGGACGGTGAGATAGGACGTGCCAAATTTGCCTATAACAGCGGTCAGATGATGCAGTCGGCTGCTTTGCTCTATCAGCTTACCGGTAATGGGCAGTATCTGAAGGATGCGCAAGCGATTGCTGCTGCTTGTCATAATTATTTCTTCATGGAATTCACCCCCGGACAGGGAGAACCGTTCCATATGCTGAAGAAGGGTGATGTGTGGTTCACCGCCGTTATGTTGCGTGGTTTTATGGAACTCTATCAGGTGGACGGTAACAAGGTTTATCTTGATTCCTTTGCCCGCAGTCTGGACTATGCTTGGACGCATGCCCGTGAAGATAACGGCCTTTTCAATACTGATTTCACCGGCAAGAGCCGCGACAATCGTAAATGGCTGCTGACACAAGCCGCCATGGTAGAGATGTACGCGCGTTTGGCCGTGTTCGCTAATCAGTCTTTATAATTAAAACGAATCAGACCAAATGAAAAAGAGAAACATTACCTTGTGCGCTGTTGCCATGCTCTGTATGCAAGGCTATGCTAAGGCAGACACTTTTATCCTGAAAGGTGACAACACTTGTGTGGAGAACTATGCTCAGATGACTGCTGCTTACAAGAGCAATCGTCCAAAAATGAAGAAACGCCTTTTCACCTCAAAAGCGGTGGAAGCTGAGATTGTTCGCGTGAAGAAACTGCTTACCAATCCTAAGTTGGCGTGGATGTTTGAGAATTGCTTTCCTAATACGCTTGACACTACTGTACACTTTCGCATGCTGGACGGTAAACCCGATACTTTTGTTTATACCGGTGACATCCATGCTATGTGGCTGCGTGACTCCGGTGCGCAGGTGTGGCCATATGTGCAGTTAGCCAACAATGATGCGCAATTGAAAGAGATGCTCGAAGGTGTCATTCGCCGTCAGTTCCTTTGCATCAACATTGATCCGTACGCCAATGCTTTCAACGACGGACCTACGGGTGGCAACTGGATGACTGACTTGACAGATATGAAGCCCGAACTGCACGAGCGCAAATGGGAGATAGACTCTCTTTGTTACCCGCTTCGTCTGGCTTACCAGTATTGGAAAGTAACTGGTGACAGCAGTATCTTCGACGGTGAATGGATGAAGGCAATTACTGCTATCCTGAAGACTTTCAAGGAACAGCAGCGTAAGGACGGTGTAGGCCCTTACCGTTTCCAACGTAAGACGGAACGTGCTCTGGATACGCTGAATAACGACGGCTTGGGTGCTCCGGTCAAACCGGTGGGACTGATTGTTTCCGCTTTCCGCCCATCGGACGATGCCACTACGCTTCAGTACCTGGTCCCTTCCAACTTTTTCGCTGTCTCTTCTCTGAGAAAGGCTGCTGAAATTCTGACGGAAGTAAACAAGGAAACATCCTTGGCCAAAGAATGCACCGATTTGGCAGCCGAAGTGGAGGCAGCCCTGAAGAAATATGCCACTTACAATCATCCTGAGTTTGGGACAATCTATGCATTTGAAGTAGATGGATTCGGCAATCATCTGTTAATGGACGATGCCAATGTACCCAGCCTTCTTGCTATGCCTTATTTGGGTGATGTGGACGTAAACGATCCTATCTATCAGAATACACGCCGCTTTGTGTGGAGTGGCAGCAACCCTTACTTTTTTAAAGGTAAAGCCGGTGAAGGTATCGGAGGTCCGCACATTGGTTATGATATGGTATGGCCTATGAGTATCATGATGAAGGCATTCACCAGCCAGAATGATGAGGAGATAAAGATTTGTATCAAAATGCTGATGGATACGGATGCCGGTACGGGATTCATGCACGAGTCTTTCCACAAGGATGACCCCACTAACTTTACCCGTGCATGGTTTGCTTGGCAGAATACGCTGTTTGGAGAATTGATTTTGAAATTAGTGAACGAGGGTAAAGTGGATTTGCTGAACAGCTTGTAAAAACAGGAATTATTTAAAATCAATAAAGTGCGCTGGAAGGAGGATTAGGATACAAATTGCATGAATTGGTTGTTCGTTGGTATTATTTGTGTTCTTTTCCTTTTTTTATCGTGATTTATTATAATGTTTAATCTTAAAGAATATGAAAAAGAATCGAGTGTACACAGTAAATTCATTGCTGGCTCGGATAGGTGGGAACTATAAGTTCTGGCTTATTGCCTTGCCTGCTGTGACTATGCTGGCGCAGGCTCCTGCGGTTTATGCACATGCGGAGACTATTACTGTGGTGCAGCAAAACAATGCCACGGTGAGAGGTTCCGTTAAGGATGCCACAGGTGAAAGCCTGATTGGAGTGAGTGTTACTGTTAAGGGTAAAGAAGGTGTGGGTACCATTACAGATGTGGACGGAAACTATTCCATTGTTTGTAGTGCCCAAGATGTTCTCGTCTTTTCCTATGTGGGATATGCCACTCAGGAAATTGCTGTGAAAAATCAAAAACAATTGAATGTTGTCTTAAAGGAGGATACCAAGGTGCTGGATGAAGTTATTGTCATCGGTTATGGTACTACTACCCGCAAGAGTGCCGTAGGTGCTGTAGACCAGGTAAAGGCTTCCATGATCGAAGACCGTCCCGTGGCTAACATGACAGATGCTTTGCAAGGGGCTGCGCCCAACGTGGTTATCCAGCAGCGCAGTAGCAATCCTAATGATCGTAAGACTAACTTTAATATTCGTGGTATCAGCACTGTGAATGACAATAGTCCGCTTTTTGTCATAGACGGATTGGTAGCTGATGGCGGTAGTTTCGATAAATTGAATCCCAATGATATTGAGAACATTTCCATCTTGAAAGATGCCGGTACAGCTGCTATTTATGGTTCACGTTCTTCCAATGGTGTAGTTTTGGTTACTACTAAGAAAGGTAAGAAGAACCAGCGTGCGACAGTTCGGTTAAGTGGTATGATGGGATGGCAGAATCCGGATATCTTGTTTTCTCCGGTGAAAGGCTATCAGAACGCTACTTTGCGCAATTTAGCTGCCACCAATGCTGGAGAGGCTCCTTTGTATACACCCGATCAAATCCGTGACCTGGCTGCCCATCAAAATGAAGAAAGCTGGTTTTTTGATCAGATAGTCCGCACAGCCTTACAGCAGAATTACAATCTAAGCGTATCTGGAGGTAGTGATAAAACTACTTACATGGTGTCCATGGGTTATTATGACCAGGAAAGTAATTATGTGGGCAACAGTGATTTTGGCGTGCAGCGTTATAATTTTCGTACCAATGTTAGCACGGAAGTGGGACGTTTGAAACTGAATGCTATTTTGGCTTATACACGTAATAATAGTGTAAGTACCACCGGTGGGAGTTTGGAAGTGGATGCCGCCCGTGTACCTACTTATTATTATTACAAAATGAAATCGGAAGATGGAAGATATTTGTTAAATGATGTATTGACTGAATTTAACCCATTGGGAGCATTGGAAGCTGGTGGCCGTAACAAGTATCGTAACAATTATCTGAACGCTAATGTCAATGCTGAATTCCGGCTTATTGACGGATTGAAGTTGCGTGGAGTGTTGGGTGCGGATGTGATAAACGACATGCGTTCTACCCGCAATTTGGGCGTATCCTATTACTTGAATGAAGAGGCTACCGAACCACGTCCAGTGAAAGATACTGACTATCGGACCAGTAACTGGAATCATACGGCTTACCTTATTAATAGCCAACTTTTGTTGGATTACAACAAGACATTCGGTAAACACAATGTCAGCGGGCTTTTTGGAGTAACCAATGAATCGTTTACTTCGTCTAGCAATGAGATTGAGAAGAAGGGGGTAGATCCCGACTTGGGTATTGGTACAGACATTACCAATAGTACTGTGGGAAACATCACAGGAAAAACATTTGTAGATGAATCCAACCGTACCAGTCTGACTTCTCTGTTGGGACGTGTGGGGTATTCTTACGCTGACAGATATTATACAGAATTCAGCTTCCGTTATGACGCTTCTTCCAAGTTTCATAAAGACTACCGATGGGGTTTCTTCCCTTCTGTTTCATTAGGCTGGCGTTTGAGCGAGGAGAACTTTATGCAGGCTTACAAGGAACGTGTGGGTGACTTGAAACTGCGTACTTCTTTTGGTATTTTGGGTAACCAGTCTATTGGTACTTATGACCGTTTTACTGTTTACGAACTGTACAACAACTCTTACGCATACAACAACCAGACAGTATCGGGCGCAGGTTTTAAGTTAGGTAAGGATAATTTGACTTGGGAAAAGACCAAAACCTTCAACGTGGGTGTAGACGCTTCGTTCTTCAATAACGCTTTGAATGTGACGTTCGACTATTTCTACAAGCGTACGAGCGACATTTTAATGAAGCCCCTTGTGCCTTCGGTATTTGGTACGGATATGGCGATGGACAACATTGGTGAGATGCAGAATCAAGGTTGGGACCTCTCTATCAACTATCGTTTGAAAACGGGAGCCGCAAATCATAACTTCAACTTCAATCTTGGTGACTCTTGGAATGAAGTGCTGAAGTACCCTGGTCACGAAAGAATCTCACAAATAGAGGAGTTGAGCCGTATCACCCGTGAAGGATGTCCGTTGGAGTCTTACTACGGTTACAAGATGGACGGCTTTTTCCAAAGCTACGAGGAGATTGAGGCATCGGCTATTCCTGTAGGTGGAAAGGTACAGCCGGGTGACGTGAAGTTTGTAGACCGTAACGAAGATGGTGTCATCGACTCGAAGGATAAGTTTATCTTGGGTAATGCCTTCCCTCGTCTTACTTTCGGTTTCAACTACAATGTAGAATGGAAAGGATTCGATTTCGGTATGTTCTGGCAGGGTGTGGGCAAGCGTGACATGATGCTTCGTGGTGAATTGATTGAACCGTTCCACGCCAATTACTCTTATAATATCTATAAGCATCAACTGGATTTCTGGACTCCTACCAACACCGATGCACGTTGGCCGAGACTTACTGCCCCGGGTTCTACTTCCAACAGAAACAACTACGGAAGCGGACAAGGTTCCGACCTATTCTTGATGGATGGAAAATACCTGCGTCTGAAGAACTTGCAGATTGGTTACACATTCCCCAAAACATGGAGCCGCAAGGTGGGCATGGAAAAGGCACGTATCTATGTCAACGGACAAAACTTGCTGACTTTCAGTAATAACTCGTTTATTGACCCTGAATCTTCTGAGTTCGACTCTAAGATGGGTAATAGTGGCGCCAATTCTGGTAGAAACTATCCGACGCTCCGTTACTATGGTTTCGGTATAGACATTGAATTCTAAAAACAACAGATAACTATGAAACTAAAAAAATATATAGCTTTTGCCGGAATGGCTGTTCTGATGCTTTGCAGTTGCAACGAGATGGAGAACGCACCGACAAACAAATTTACGGATAACTCTTATTGGACTTCCACCACCAAAGCCCAGTATGTGGTGAATATGGCTTACAGCCAGATGTACAATGCAGGCCGTATGTGGAGCGATGAAAGTTTGAGTGACAATGCTTACGACGGTCGCAGTGTGGACGACCAACGTGCCATTCGCAAAGGTATGGCCACTCCCTCGCTCGACATCTTCAAGAATGAATGGAAAGACCTTTACGGAGGTATAAAGACCTGCCACGTGTTCCTTGAAAAGGTGGATCTGGTACCCAACATGGACGCATCTGTTAAAGCACGTATGATTGCCGAGATACGCTATATCCGTGCAAGCCTCTACTTCCGTCTGACTAACCTTTATGGTGCAGTACCTTTCTTTACGGAGGACATCACGCTGGAAGAATCGCGGAGTGTAAGTCGTACAGACCGCGAAACCATTATCAGCTTCATTCACCAAGAATTGGAAGACATCAAGGATGCGCTTCCCACTCGCGACCAATTGCCCGAAGAAGACAAGGGCAAAATTACTAAAGGTGCCGTTTGTGCTTTGCAGGCTCGTGTCTACTTGATGGATAGCGACTGGAACAATGTGATGCTTTATTGCGACAATCTGATGAACAAACAAGGCGAATATGGTACTTATGCTTTATTTCCTGATTATGCCGGGCTTTTTGATGAAGCCAATGAGTATAATGAAGAGATTATCATGGATCGTTCTTATGTACCCAATTTGATTACTTGGGGTGAGATGGTAGACATGATTCCTTTGTCAAGAGGCGGACGTGCCGTGAACCGTGTGCCGCAGCAATCGTTGGTAGACACTTATCTGATGCTTAGTGGAAAGACTATCAGTGAAGCCGGGACAGATTATAACCCTGCTTATCCTTACGATAACCGTGACCCACGTCTCACCGCTACTATCATTTATGATGGCTATGATTGGAGTGGCAATGTGGACGATGGCAGTAAAGACGTAGTCATCAACATTCGTCCGGGTTCGGGAACCGATGCCTACGATGGTGGTGGAAACGGCACTTCTACCGGTTATTTCACTCGTAAGTATTATAATCCGCAGGCTTCCGGTGATCAGAATTCCGGTATGAACATCATCACTATGCGTTATGCTGACATCTTGCTGATGTATGCTGAGGCTGTTCACGAAACAAGCGGTATGACTGAAGCGGTATGGAACAAGACCATCCGTCCCATCCGCGAACGTGCCGGATTCACTGCCGATGCAGCCTTGAACTTTCCTGCCGGAAAGAGCAAGGAAGAGATGAGGCAGATTATTCGCGACGAACGTCGTGTAGAAATGGCGATGGAAGGTTTGCGCTGGTATGATATTAAGCGTTGGAAGGCTGGCAACGAATACTTGTCGGGCAAGGTGCGCGGTGCAAGCTTCGTGGACGAGAATAAGCTTGACACTCGCAAGTTCGAAGAGGCAAGAGATTACCTTTGGGCAGTTCCTATCAGTGAAATCAATTTGAATCCCAATCTGGCACCTAACAATCCGGGATATGGAAATTAACGTGTATCTAAACTCATTAAAAACAATAGAACAATGAAAACAATATTCTCAACAATAGCTCTTTTTTCGGTAGTCCTCTTTGCTACGTCTTGTACGGAAGACATGGAATACAAGGATTCCAAAGTTTCCTCAGTAAATCAGTTGTATGAACCCACTGACGGCAAGGAAGTAGTCTTGCAATCGTCGGCCAGCGCCAGCCTGTTCTTTGAATGGGAGTCGGCCAAGGCTGAAGATAGCGGTGCCCCTCTTTATGAAGTGGTATTCGATAAAGAAGGTGGAGATTTTTCTAAGCCTATTTACAAAGTGCTTTCTGACAATGGCGGTTCTTTGAGCTATGCTACCATCAGCCACAAGACATTGAACAAGGTTGGTGCGGCTGCCGGATTGAACAGTGGTGAGACGGGTACACTTGTTTGGACAGTAATGGCTTCCAGAGGTTTGAATTCTGTAATGGCAAAGGAAAGCAAGAAGCTCACCATCACTCGCTTGGTGGGATTTGAAGAGATTCCAGCACAGCTTTACTTGACCGGAAGTGCTACTGAAGGTGGTATGGATGCTTCTAAGGCCGTGGCGTGTGCTTCACCCGAAAAGGATAAGTTCGAAGTCTTTACGAAGTTGGAAGGCGGAAAGACTTACAAACTGGTAGATAGAGCAGCCGAAGGTGCCAAGGTGTTTTATATCAATGGCAATAAGATTATGGAAGGCGAAGGCGAGACAACCGTAGAAAAGACGGGAGTTTATCGCATTGAGATGGATTTCTCCATTGCATCTGTAACCGTCAGGGAAGTAAGTAAGATGGAATTCTACTTCTGCCCGAGTGGTGCCGCAACTTTTGAATTGCCTTATGTTGGAAACGGTGTGTTCTGCGGTCAGGATAAAATTGAGTTCAAGCAAGAAGGATGGGGGCGCGACCAACGCTATAAGTTCTTGATGACTTATGCTGATGGTAGTATACAGTATTGGGGAACCAAGAATACTACAGACTCTAATCCTGGTGCGGCTACTCCCGAAGATCCTTATTTCTACATTATGGAGACTCCTGATAACCAATGGGATCAGAAGTGGAAACTGAACAATGAATTCGATGGTGCGGCCGATGGCCACAATCCGGGTGCCATCACCAAGATTAGTGTGATATTCAATGTGGAGAACTATACTCATAAAGTGGAATTGGCCAACTAATTTAAGGAGAGATTATGAAAAAAATATTATTTTGTCTGCCCCTGCTTCTTTTGGCACTTCAATCGTGCGAGATAGAAGATGAGTATATGTATGATAAGGGGCTTTACACCATAGATTGGGATGCGGCTGCCGACAGCAGTTCTGTGACCCTGATAGATCGTTTCTGGAATACGGAAGAGAATTATTTCAACTACGGGAATGACGGTTCAATCAAGGATTTCCATTATTGGCCGCAGGCTCATGCTATGGATGTGATGATAGATGCTTACAATCGTACCGGAGATAGCAAGTACAGCGACTTGTTTGACAAATGGTATGTCGGTATCAAGGCAAAGAACGGTGGCAGTTATTGGAACAACTTTTATGATGATATGGAGTGGATTGCTCTCACCATGATTCGCTTGTACGAAGTTACTGATGAAAACAAGTATCTGGAAACTTCTCAAGAGATGTGGAATGAAATCAAGACCGGTTGGAACGATTACGCAGGTGGTGGCATTGCTTGGACTCACGACCAGCTATGGAGCAAAAATGCTTGTTCCAACGGCCCTGCTGCTTTGATTGCTGCTCGTCTTTACCGTATTAACGGGAATCAGGAGGATTTGGATTGGGCTGTCAATATTTATAAATGGGAGCGTGAAAATTTATTTAACCCTGCTACCGGCGCCATCTATGATAATGTGAACGGTGAGACGGGTGAGTTGAGTACACTTTCTCTTTCTTATAACCAAGGTACATTCTTGGGTGCTGCTTACGAACTGTATAAGATCACAGGAGAAGAGTCCTATTTGAAAGATGCTCGTAAGGCTGCCAATTTCGCTATCAGTAATAGCAGCATGATAGATACTGGAAATAATTTACTTCGTGATGAAGGCGATGGTGACGGAGGTTTGTTTAAGGGTATTTTCATGCGTTATTATGTGCAGTTGATTATGGAACCGAATTTGGACCCCATATATAAGAAGAAATTCATCACTTTCTTTAACAATAATGCTGAAATCTTGTGGCGAAAGGGAATCAATAAACTTGATTTGCTGTATAATACTAACTGGGCAATGAACAATAGCGGCAACAACCATCTGACTACGCAGACAAGTGGTTGTACTTTGATTGAAGCCAAAGCTCTCTTTGAAAAGAGCCTGAAATAAGTTAGCAATTAAAAGTGTGTCGAAACTCAATCTGGTTATTGGGTTTCGGCACATTTTTTTTTAGAGCCAGTTTTAATTGGCAGTTATTTTGGAAATAATGTTTTTAGAGACAACAGTTTTTTATATAAAATAAACACAAAAGATGAAACAGAATCAATATTTATTTCTACTGTTCGCCCTGATTGTTCTGACGGGCTGTGGCGGTACGCAGAAGAAATTAACCGAATATGTCAATCCTTTCTTGGGTACGGCTACTTTGTGGGAGCCTGAGGACTTAGGGTATACGCGCAAAATAAAGTCACGTACATGGGGTGCGGAAACTTATCCGGGTGCTACCTTGCCCAACGCAATGGTGCAGCTCAGCCCCGTTACACAGTTTCGTAGCGGTGCGGGCTATCAATATGAGGACACTGTGATTTATGGTTTTTCACATACTGCTAAAGGGCATTGGAACTTGTTGCATGTCCCCATGTTGCCAGTGGTGGGAACTATCGCTCCGGGTAATTATTGCTCCGGGTTTAGTCACGAGAAGGAATCTGCGCATCCGGGGTATTACCAAGTTTATCTGGAACGCTATAAAGTGAACGCCGAGTTGACCAGTACCTTGCGTTGTGCCTACCATAAATATACTTTCGGCAAGGGCGACGATAAGTCATTATTGGTAGACATCCGCCGTTCTAATAATGATGTCCGTGATTGGAAGATTGAGAAGGTTGACGATAATACGTTCACGGGTTATCAAGATGGCGATGGTAAAATCTACTTTTACGCTAAGACCAACTATAAAATAGGCCAAGTGGAAATGGTAAAAGACGACAAACATGAGGTGGCTGTGCTGCGTTTTATCGACAGCAAAGGTGTTGAACCTTTGGAAGTGAAGGCTGGTTTCTCGTTTGTGAGTATAGAGAATGCTCAAATGAATTTGAAGGCCGAAATGTTGAACAAAAGTTTTGCACAAGTGGCAGAAGAAGCTGATGCGGCTTGGGAAGCACTCCTCTCCAAGATTCAAGTTGCAGGTGGCACGGAACGTGAAAAGAGATTGTTTTATTCTACTTTCTTCCATGCTTTTAAATGGCCGGCTTTGCGTAGCGATGTGAATCATGAATATACTGATGTCCGTGGCGAAGTAGTGAATAACGGCTTCCACTATTACACTGACCCTTCTTTTTGGGACGATTATCGCAACAAACTGGTACTCATAGGTATGATTTCTCCCGATGTGACTACTGACATCATTAGGTCTATTATTGACAAAGGTGAGAAGCGTGACGGCTACATGCCCACCTTCTTCCATGGTGATCACGCTTCCACTTTTATTTCTGGTTCTTGGTTGCGTGGTTTGCATGATTTCGATCTGGAGCGTGCTTATAAGTTGATTCTGAAAAATGCTACGGTGCCCGGTAAAGGAGGACGTCGCTATTTGGATGAGTATATGGAGCGAGGTTGGATTGCTGAAAAAGACACAGTGAATGTACCCACATGGGACGAATACAAAGGGGCTGTGACCAAGACCCAGGAATATGCTTACGATGACTATGCCGTAGCCTTGGTAGCCAAGGAGCTGGGAGATGAAGCCAACTACAAACTGATGATGGAACGCTCCAACAACTACAAGACGCTATTCGACCCCTCTACCGGCTTTTGGAGAGGTAAGATTGACGATGGTAGCTGGATTCAGGATTTCGATCCGTATTATCCCTATTACCAGTACATGTACCGTGAGGCCAATGCATGGAACGCCCTCTTCTTCGCCCCCCACGACCCCGAAGGCATGATTAAGCTCTATCCCAGTAAAGAGGCGGTGGAGGCTAAACTGGATTCCTTATTCAGCGAACCGTGGAGAGGTTACGAGGCCCACAACCTGACCGGATTCATCGGAAACTATTGCCACGGAAACCAGCCGGGACACAGCATTCCTTACACCTATTATTTCATAGACAAACAAGAGAAAGCCCAATGCATTCTTGACAGTCTGATGAACCACTACTATGACATGGGTGCCGACAAGCTGGCTTATGCAGGGATGGATGATGCCGGCGAGATGTCTTCGTGGTATGTGCTCAATGCTATTGGACTTTACACTTATTCGCCTGCCGATCCTGAATATATTGTTACTGTTCCCTTGTTCGATAAAGTGACGTTCAATCTGAATGGTCGTCCCTTTACGATTGTGAAGAAAGGAAGCGGCAAGAAGATTATTGACATTACTTATGACGGTAAAAAGATTGACGGTTACTTTATCACCCATGACCAACTGAGGGAGGGCAAGGAACTGGTGATTACTACGGAATAGATAAACAATGGAGTTATGAAAAGAAATATACTGCTTCTATTCACATTCTTTGCTTGCATTACTGTACAAGGGCAGACTCCGGTTCGTTTGGTTGATCTGAGGAGCGAACATCTTGACAGACCTATAGGTTTGGATAATCCCGTTCCACGCCTTTCTTGGCGGATGGAAGATGGTAGGCAGGGAGCTGTGCAGACTTCCTGGCGGATTGTGGTAGACGAAGACTCGTTGAATGTGGTCAATGGCTGTGGCAGGATGTGGGATAGTGGAAAGAACGATTCCCGTAATCAGCTTGTGGCCTATGCGGGCAAAAAACTGCAGCCTTTCACTAGATATTATTGGAAAGTAATCTGCAGCGACATGGAATATAAGGAGACAGCTTCTCCTGTCTCTTACTTTGAAACGGGCATGATGGGGATGCAACATTGGCAAGGTGCTTGGATTGGCGATGGCAAGGATATTCATTATGGGCCTGCCCCTTACTTCCGAAAAGAGTTCAAGACCGGCAAAAAGGTAAAGTCAGCGCGTGCTTATATTGCCGCTGCTGGACTATATGAGCTTTACATCAATGGCGAGAAGGTAGGAGACCACTGCCTTGCCCCTCTCTATACCCGCTTTGATCGCCGCAACTTGTATGTGGCTTATGATGTGACTTCACAATTACAGAATGGTGACAACGCTATTGGCGTACTTTTGGGTAACGGCTGGTATAACCATCAATCCAAAGCAGTGTGGGACTTCGACCGTGCCCCTTGGCGCAACCGTCCCGCTTTCTGTCTGGACTTGCGCATTACTTACACCGATGGAAGCGTGGAGACTATTCCCACCGATCTCAGTTGGCGGACAGCGTCGGGTGCAATCACTTTTAATAGTATCTATACTGGCGAGCACTACGATGCACGTCTGGAGCAGAAAGGATGGAGCACTCCGGAATTCGATGATTCCAAGTGGCGCGGAGTAGCCTATCGGAGTGTACCTTCTTCCAATGTCACTGCCCAGCAAGTACATCCCATCCGTAATGTAAAGATTTTCCCCGCCGTCTCTTTCCGCAAAGTGGACGAGAAAACATACATCTATGATTTCGGGCAAAATATGTCCGGTGTGACTTGTATTCATGTTTCGGGTGAACGGGGAACGGAGGTCAGAATCAAACATGGCGAACGCTTACATCCAAATGGCCGCCTCGATCTCTCGAACATTGATGTCTACTTTCGAGGCGATAAGGAGAAAGACCCTTTTCAGACGGACATTCTCATTCTGAGTGGAGAAGAGGATGAGTTCATGCCCCGATTTAATTACAAGGGATTTCGTTATGTGGAGGTAGTGGCAGATAAGCCTATTGAGCTTGACCAAAACAGCTTGATTGCTTACTTCATGCACAGTGATGTGCCGGCAGTAGGTAGCTTGGAATCTTCGAGTCCACTGATAGGCAAGCTGCTCCATGCTGCCAATCACTCTTACCTTTCCAATCTGATGGGCTACCCCACCGATTGCCCTCAGCGCGAGAAGAACGGTTGGACTGGTGACGGTCATTTTGCCATTGAGGCAGCATTTTATAACTTTGATGGAATTACCGTTTACGAAAAATGGTTGGCCGACCATCGTGACGAACAGCAGCCCAACGGAGTGCTGCCCGATATTATTCCAACTGGTGGATGGGGATATGGTACAGACAACGGGCTGGACTGGACTAGTACTATTGCCATCATCCCTTGGAATATCTACCTCTTCTACGGTGATAGCAAGCCCTTGAGCGATTGTTACGAGAGCATCAAACGTTATGTGGATTATGTGGAGCGTATCTCTAACAATCATCTCACTACGTGGGGGCGCGGAGACTGGGTGCCGGTGAAGTCAAAATCCAATAAAGAGCTGACTTCCTCGGTCTACTTTTATGTAGATACCAAGATTTTGGCCGCTGCTGCCAAACTCTTCGGCAAACAGGCCGATTACGAATATTATAATGCCTTGTCGGAGGAGATAAAGCAAGCTGTCAATGATAAGTTCCTGAATCGAGAAACAGGCATCTATGCCGAAGGTTCACAAACCGAATTGAGTGTTCCCTTGCAATGGAAGATTGTGCCCGAAAAGTTGATAGGAAAAGTGGCAGCTAACTTGGCACATAAGGTAGAGGAGGACGGTTTTCACTTGGATGTGGGTGTATTAGGAGCTAAAGCTATTCTGAATGCACTCAGCGAAAATGGTTATGCTGAAACAGCTTATAAGGTGGCTGTACAGGACACTTATCCTTCATGGGGTTGGTGGATGGTGAACGGTGCCACTACGCTGCTCGAGAACTGGGATTTGCAGGCTACTCGTGACATCTCGGACAATCATATGATGTTCGGTGAAATAGGTGCTTGGTTCTACAAGGGGCTGGGAGGTATTTTCCCTGATCCCGCGCAACCTGGTTTTCAAAACATTCTGCTCCGTCCCCATTTCATAAAGGGATTGAAACGGTTTGAAGCTCGTCATCGGTCGCCTTACGGTGAAATTGTTTCTCGCTGGGAATGGAAAGGGAAATGTGTGCATTATGAAGTTACAGTGCCCGCTAACAGTACAGCTACACTCACTTTACCTGACAAGGCCGAGAATGTACGGGTGGTGGAACTGGCGGCAGGAAGATATGAGTTTATTGTAAAGTGACCTTGTACTTCATTTATGCTTGCAAATATGTAATTAGCGGGTTTGCCACGTTGTTGTGGCATAACTCGCTAATTTTTATAGTCGGTATGTTAAGGGATGGCTTTTTCATTCTTATAGCCTGATCTTTCCCTCCAACCGTATATCTTCCGACGAAGCCCCTATCAGCAGCTTCACCGTTCCGGGTTCTACAACGAACATCTGCTTTCCTTCGTTCCAATAGCCGAGCTCCTCTTTGGGAACGGTAAGCGTCACTTCCCGGGTTTCGCCGGCCTTGATGGGGATACGCTTGAAGGCGCGCAACTGCTTGGAAGGACGTTCCACTTTGGAGTCCGGATAGCTGGCATAGAGCTGTACGACTTCTTCTCCGTCGCGTCCGCTGGTATTCTTCACTGATACCGTCACGCGGATGTTCTTCTTGTCTTGCTTGACGGATTCAATCTTCTCGTACGTAAAGTCGGAATAGCTCAGACCATAGCCGAAAGGATAGAGCACAGGGCCTTGGTGGTACATATACGTACGTCCGTTGCGGATGTCGTAGTCCATCATGTCGGGCAGGTCGATGATGTCTTTCACCCACGTCTGTACGGTACGTCCGGCTGGATTTACCTTGCCGAAGAGTACGTCGGCCAGTCCGTTGCCCTGCTCCTGGCTGCAGTGGGTGATGTGAACGATGGCAGGCACGTGCTCCTGGCTCCAGTTGATGGTGTAGGGGAAACTGCTGACGAGCACCAGTATGGTATTGGGATTGGCTTTGAGCACCAGCTTCACCAAGTCTTCATCGGGCAGCATCAGCGATTTGCGGTCCACGGCTTCGCGGCCGTCACTGGGGACGGGAGAGAACTTCCAGTCCGCACGTGTGCCGTAAGGATGGTTTCCTACACATACAATGGCGATGTCGGCGGCTGCGGCAGCCTTTTCCGCCTGGCCCATGCGGTTGTCTTCGGCGTGGATGATTTCGGTTCCTTCTTTCACAGCATTGCGTATGCCACTCAGAATCGTTGTTTCGTAAGGCGGGGTACCACTATACCAGTCTTGTACGATTTTGTCCGAATACGGGCCTATAACGGCTATTTTACGCAGCTTTCCGGCATCGAGTGGCAGGAGATTCTTGTTTTTCAATAATACCACGGACTTGGCGGTGACTTCCCGTGCCAGCCTGCGGGCTTCTGCTGTCATGAAAGGCGGTGCCTGCGTACTGTCCTTTCCGATGGAGAGATAAGGGTTACGGGAGTGGTCCCCGTCCAGCAAGCCAAGCTTGAGGGCGACGAAGATGTTCCCGCGGATGGCTTTGTCAATGTCGGCTTCGGTCAGCAATCCCTTTTCCAGCGCTTCCTTGACGTAAGGAACGTATACGTCGAGAAACTGTCCTGTGGTGGCTTTTACTACGGCAGCGGCACCCTCCGCAAAGCTTGGAAAACTCTTGTGCGCTTCAATCAGCAGTTTCAGGGCACCGCCGTCCGTACAGATGATACCGTTGTTGCCCCATTGCTTGCGGGTAATCTCTTTGAGGCAGGGATGGATGGACATGGGGATGCCGTTCCAACTGTTGTAGGCGGCCATGAAGGCGCGGCTGCCTCCCTCGGTGATGCCTTTATAGAAAGGATAAGCGTAGTATTCATGGAACAGCCGCGTGTCGAAGTCGGAGGAAGTGCTGTCCCGTCCGTCCTCGTTACTATTAGCAAGGAAGTGTTTCATCAGAGAGGCAGTTTTCCAGTAGCGGGGATGATTGCCTTGCAGGCCGCGTACGCTGGCAATGGTGAGTTGGGCGGTGAGGAAAGCATCTTCTCCGAAACTCTCCTCGGTACGTCCCCAGCGCGGGTCGCGGGCAAGGTCGGCATTCGGAGCGCGCATCACGAGGGCATGACGCTTGTTACCGGTGGTCTGCATGTAGTAGCGGGCTTCTTCAGCGGCTTGTTCCGCTACTTTCTGCACCAAATCGGTGTCCCATGTGGAGCCCAGACCGTAGGATTGGGGGAATATGGTGGTGGGGCAGTCTGTGGGGACTACTTTCCCATCTTCCGTTCTTTGGCGTCCGCCCCACATGGCAGGCCCGCCGAGGGTCAGCCCGTGCAGTCCTTCGTAGTGTCCGCAACGGGGAATGTTGAGGCGGGGGACACCGAGGTCGGTGGAAAGAAGGTTTATCTTTTCATCCAATGTCAGGATGGAAAGAAGATGGTCTACGCGCTGTTCGTCGGTGAGCGTGGTATCTTGGAAGGCTTGTGTTTGTTGTGCGCTTGTCTGCAGGCAAAGCAGCAGAGAGAAAATGAGGAGTAGTGACTTGTTTCTCATGGTTCATTAGGGTTTAATGGATTCAATGTAGTGAGTTGTCATAGCAAACATTCTTGGTTGTTATCTCAATCTATACCTTTTGTCTGCACGAGATGTGCATCTCATGATGTACGAGATGTATATCTCATGCAACTTGAGATGCGCATCTCGTACATGAAAGGATAGGGGATTATGGGATGGACATTCGTTGCAACCGTCCGTCCTGCGGCAGACAGAGCAACCCTTCGGCTTTCTTTTCGTCTGCCAGATACTTCTTCCACGTAATCTTGTCCCACTTCATTTGGTCTGTGCATTGTGCCACGGGGATATGGGGGATGGCCGAACCGTCCTTTACAAGAATGATGATGGGCAGGGTGCCGCACTCGATATGGTTCCATCCCGGAGCATACACCTTTCCGGTCTGGTAGTCTATCCATTTCTGCCGTCCGGGGAGGTAGACATCCCGTCCGCTGCCCTCTTCGAGCATGGGTGCCACGAGGAGATTGGAACCGAACATGTACTCGTCCTCTACCAGCCATGCACCCGGGTCGTCGGGATACTCCAGCAGCAGGGCGCGGAGCATCGGCCAGCCGTTTTCGGTGCACTCTTTGGATTGTGCATATACGTAGGGCATCAGTTTGTACTTCAGTTCGGCACAACGGCGGAAATAGTCTGTGAACTCTTTCCCGTAGTACCACGGCTCGGTGGGAGGTGCTCCGTGCACGCGGCTGTGGCTGGTGAGGAAGCCGAAGGGCAGCCAGCGGCGGTAGAGGCTTTCGGGGCTTTGGGTCACGAAGCCGCCTATGTCATTGCTCCAGAAGCAGAATCCGCTCAGTCCGATGGAGAGGCCGCTGCGGATGGTTCCCTCGAAACCGGTTTCGGTAGTGGCGGCGTCACCGCCCCAGTGCAGCGGGTAGCGTTGTGAGCCTGCCCATGCGGAACGTGCCCAGATAATGTTTTCGCCGTGTATCTTCTTGATTACCTCGGCCACGGTCTTGTTGTAGCGCAGGGGATAGAGGTTGTGTTCGTATAGTCCGCTACGGCCGTTGGCATAGATGGCATCCAGTGGGGCACCTTCGCCGAAGTCTACTTTGATGGCGCCTACACCCATTTCAATCAGGTTGCCGAGCTTCTTTTGATACCACTGCACGGTTTCGGGGTTGGTGAAGTCCAGCACCACGTCCTCGTAGGGGAGCTGTCCCTTGCCGTTGCGCACGTACAGACCGCGTTCTACCAACTCAGGGAAGAACTTGTTTTTCGGAGTGAAGTAGGGAAGTTGCCAGAGGCAGGTGCGGAAACCTTGTGACCTCAGGTCGGTGAGCATCTGCCGGGGATTGTCGAAGCGGTCGGCGGCAAAGGCGTAGTCGCATTGCCAGTCCACGCTGAACCAGCCGGTATCGAAGTGGATGACATCGCTCGGTATCTTGTTCTCACGCAGTTTCCGGGCTACGTCGCGGCCCTCTGCTTCGCTGAAGTAGGTGATGCGGCTCATCCAGGTGCCGAAGCTCCACAAGGGGGGCATTTCGGGCCGTCCTACCAGTGCGGTGTATTCGCTCAGCATCTCCTTCGGCGAACCTAGGAAGATGAAGATGTCCATCGCTTCGTCTGCCATGAAGAGTTTGGTGGCTCCGATGTAGGAACAGCCGAAGTCGCAGGTCACGGGGGCGGAAGTGTGCATGAACATGCCGTAGCCACGGTTGCTGAAGAAGAAGGGGATGGGCTTGTACATGTCCGGGGTTTCGGGGCCCTGCGGGTCGGTGACAAAGAGGTTGACCTTCTGCCCGGCCTTGTTCAGTGCGGTGGCGGACTCGCCGCAACCGTAGATTTTCTCGTTCGGCGCGAGGCTGAATACGGGATTGATGCTGCGTGAGTTGTCCGAGCCGCGCTTGATGAAGCTGAATGGAGGTACCTTGACCTGCGTAGAGTCGTTGTCGCTCCAGCAACGGGTCTGTGTCAGCAGGCGTCCGTCGGCGTCTTTCAGTACCAGACGCCAGGGATAGTTCTGGATGAGCAGGCTGCCGTATCGGGAGGTGTACAGCGTACCTTTGTCCGTCTTCTCGGCTTTCCAGAAGGAGCGTCCGTCGGCGGGCTTTCCTATGAGCATGGGGTCGTCAGCATCTTCTTTCGGCACGATGGGCGAGGTGAGCATACGGATGCGGAGGGTACGTTCGCTGACCGGCTCGACGGTGAACGTCAGTTGCGGGTTATTGTCGTAGGCGGTCTCCGGGAAGTCCAGCGACTGGAGGGGCTGGTGCAGGTAAGTGTTTGCATTGAATGCCTGGCGGGGCATCAGTTGCTGGCGTTTCCACTGGACAGTTCCTTTACCGGTGGAGGTGTCGAACGATACCAGACTGTCGGCGAAGAAATAGGTGTTGCTGAGGTCCAGAAAATCCTGGCTCATGTCTTTCGACTGGGAAAGCAGGTATTGCACGCCGGCATTTGTTTTCAGTTGGGCATGCGCGGGCGGGGTGGCAGTTGCTGCCAGCAGCATAAAAGCTGCCCCTTTCATCAGTTGTCTCTCTTTCATGATAAATATATGATTTACGGTTACTGTTTCGATGCCGTAAAAGTAGAGAAATCCACACAGATGAAAGGGGCAGGTATGTTGCTTATGTGGGGCTGAAATGTTTATTTTGCTTCTATTTGTTTCCTTTAAGGATGCCGGTGTCCGTATCTTCGTTCTGTATGCGCTTGGCGGCAGTCTTGCGTTTTCGTCCGAAGTCCATGCCGTAGGTCACTTTCACCAGCAGCATACGCGAGGTTTCGTTGACGTATTGGTAGCTGGTATTCCCGGCCCGGCGGTTCCAGTTTTCGCTGCCTATGCGGTAGTTGTCCATGAAGGGATTGTTCATGGCAAGGGTAAGGCTGAAACGCTTCTTGAAGTAGGTCAGAGCGATGTCGTGCAGGTCTTCGCCCAAGGCCAGCGTTTCGCCGTAGAGGGTGGGACGGTGGGTGCGCAGGTTGAAGGTGAGAGCCATGCACTTGTAGGCAGCTTGGGCGTTGACCACGGCGTAGAGGTTGCAGTGCGTGTGGTGGTAGTCGGCGGCGCGGCTGTCAAAGTAGTCCATGCCGAGGGCGGCACGCAGCGAAATCAGTCCGTGCATCAGCTGGTAGCGGAATTCGTATTCGGCGTTCCATTTCTGCCAGCTGTCCTGGTTGGCCATCTCGCGTACAAAGAGGTTCTGCTCCTGCCGGGTCTGCTCCATGATGGGGTTGTTGCGGTAGTGGAAGCTGAGGTTGAGGGCGGTGCTCCAGTCGGTGCGGTGGTAGTCTAGGGTCAGCCGGTTGCGGTATTCGGTGGAAGGGGTGAGCAGGGCATTGCCGCGGCGCAGCTGGTAGTAGTCCAGTTGCTGCTCCACGCAGCTCAGCTCGGCCAGGGTGGGGGCGATGCTCTCCACGCTGCCCCGATATCGGATGGTGAAGCGGTCCGAGGGGGTGAATCCGGCACGGAGGATGGGGCGCAGCAGCAGGCGATGGTAAGACTGCTCTTCTTGGCTTGCCCGGAGGTAGCTGCCGCCCATACCTACGGACAGGTTCCATTTTTCCATCTTGCGGTTCCATTCGGTGTAGAGGTAGAGTTCTGAGTTGTGCAGGCGGTTCTCCGTGTTCTCGGTGCCGAAGTAGCGGTTGTTGGCGTAGCCGTAGGTCTGCTTCAGGCCGATGCTCCACGTGTCGGTGGGGGAGGCGGACTTCTCGTAGAGGGCTTCAGCGATGAGGGCGTACTTCTTGCCGTCCACGTTGTTGCTGAGGCGACTCAGGGGAGAAGAGGCATTGCCTTGGCTTATCAGATAGTCCAGGCGGCTGTCGGTGTCGGTGTAGCTGCCGGTGAAGTCGAGGATGAGCGTCTGTCGGCGGGGCAGGTTGTGTTGATAGTAGAGGTCGAGGGCGGTTGTGGCGGAGTGGTCGCGGCTGTGGTTGAGCAATTCCAAGGGGGAAGTGGAGAGTTCGGGGTTGTAGAGGCGGCTGTCCAGTTCGGACTTGGGCGTGTTGAGGTACTTGCCGCGCAAAGCCACGTTCAGCATCCGGTTGTCCGCTTTTAGGTAATTGTAGTTCAGGGTGAGCCAGTGGTGGTTATAGCGCAGGCGGCCGGGGATTCCTTCTTCTTGCTGCAGCACGTGGCGGTTGTCGTCGAAGAGGTATTCTTCGCGGTTCTCGTTGTAGAACTCTTTGAAAGCGGCATGTTGCATGTCGTAGTTTACGCTCCACTCCGATGCCTTGTGGTTGTATTTCCCGGAAACGCGGTTCACGCCATATACTGTGTTCACGGCCTCCATCAGGTCTGCCATGAATCCGCCTCCCTGCATGCTCTGTTTCAGCTTGTAGTTGATGACGACGGCTGCATCCTTGAAGCGTGCGCCGGGATTGTCGTTGTGCTCCACACGCGCCACTTCATCGGGCTTCAGGGCAAGGATGTCCTTCAGTTCCACAGGACGGCCGTTGATGCAGAAGACGGGAGTGCCGCCGCCCGATACTTCTACAGTGTTGAATAGACTGTTCACTTGCAGGCCGTTGAGCTGCATCTTCTCCAACAGTCCCAGTGCGTTGGTGGAAAGCTGCTTCTGCTGTGCGGTAGGGAAATAGATGTTCCGGTCGCCGCGCCGGAGGCAGGGAGAGGCTTGCACTACGACTTCTTGGGTTTCTACGTCTATCAGCAGACTGTCCTGATGATAGGTTTCTGTCATTTTCTGTGCGTGTGCGGCAGCGATGGTTGCTGCCAGTGCGAGGAGGATAAGTACGATTCTTCTGTTCATATAACTTTGCTTTTTAGTTTTTCGTTTTGAAATCCGTTGGCAAAGCTATGGATGAATCCCGGTAGGGGCAAGAATGTGGGACAGACGACGGCTGAAGGTGATGTGTGACGGCTGTTTGGGACGAATGGAGGGATGAATGGACTTAAATACGGATGCTCCGGTAGATGGCTGCGGCGTATTGGCGCGATACGGGGACTTGCTCTTTGGTGGCTTTCAGGGTCAGCCGATAACCTTGTCCGTTACCCGATACATGCTCTACGTGGGCTATATTCACAATGTAGGCTCGGTGGCAGCGCATGATGCCTTGCACTCCTTGCAGTTGTTCTTCCATCTGCTTCAGGGTGCAGCGCAAGGCTTTGTGTACTTCTTTTCCCTCATATAGATAGTGCACGAGGGCATAGTTCCCGTCCGACTCCACGAAGAGTAGTTCTGCAGGCGATTTCAGTTCCACTGTCTCCCGGCTGTTGCCTTCCAAATGCAGAGGGCTGTCGGCTGTTTTAATGTGTTCGGGGGAAGCGGCGCTTTCCGCGGAACCGGAAGCAGTGGGGTTACCGGAAATTCTGCAGGCTTCGGAGGAGGCTTCTTCCGGCATCTGCAGGTTCTGTTTCTTCTTTTCCTTGGCCAGTGCCTCGTTCAGCTCCATTACCTCCTGCAGGCGCTTGGCAAGCTGGCGGCTGTGTTCCATATAGTAGCTGAACAAAGTGAGGAAGAAAGAGATGATGAGTGTATATCCGCTGTTTATCCAGAACGCTTTCAGCGTGAAACGTCCGTCGGGATAAAACCAGCCTTGCCGGATGTCTCCGGCGTAGGCCCATGCAGAATAGCAACAGATGAAAGCTCCCATAATGGGGCAGATAAGCAGTCCGACGGCAATGTTGCGTTTGAAGTCCCATTCTTCCCGTCGCGGCATTCGCAGCGCGTAGGTTGTCAGCAAGCTCGCCAGCAGATAGGCGATGGCAGACAATACGGCATAGCCCACGATGATGGGGTACTTGTAGTGCTCCACCCGGTCTATGCCGAAGGGCTGTAGCAGCACCATGATAATGATGCATGCCACTCCGGTGTAGAGCGCATAGAAGAAGGGGCCGTGTTTCATTTCTTCTTCCCGTAGAAACACATGAAATACACCCCGATAATCACAAACGGGATACTGAGCCACTGGCCCATGTTCAGCGTCATGTTGTCCTCAAAGTTCACCTGGTTTTCTTTCAGGAACTCGATGAAGAAACGGAAGGTGAAAATCTCCGTCAGGCAGAGTCCGAAGAAGAAACCGCGGTGATAGGGCAGGGAGGCTTCGGCCTGCACGGTGGTTGATTTCCGCTTGGTGGTGCTGAAATCTGTTTCAAGTTTGCTCTCTTGTTTCTTCTGCCCGCGTTTGTATAGCCAGACCATTCCCAAGAAGAAAATGAAGTAGGCAATGGCTTCGTAGAGCTGTGCCGGATGGCGGGGCAACATGTCTTCCCGCTCGAAGATGAATGCCCAGGGCACGTCGGTCGGTTTGCCGATGATTTCGGAGTTCATTAGGTTGGCAAGGCGGATGCAGCAGGCGGTGATGGGAGTGGCAACGGCTATCATGTCGAGCACGTCCATGTAGTGCATCTTCGTCTTGCGGCAGTACATCCAGAGGGCGATAATCAGGCCCAGCGTGCCGCCGTGGCTGGCAAGGCCGGTGTAGCCCGTCATTTTCCATCCTGCGGCGGTCTGCTTGATGGGGAGAATCATTTCAACGAAGTGGTCTTGGTAGTAGGCCCAGTCGTAAAATATGCAGTGGCCCAGTCGTGCGCCTATCAGTATGCCGAAGAAGCAATAGAAGAAAAGAGGTTCGAATTTCTTTTCGTCTATTTTGCGGTCGCGGTACTGGTGTTGCACGATAAGGTAGGCAAAAGCGAGGCCGATAATCCATAACAAACCGTAGTAGCGGATGGATATGCCGAAGAAGTTGAATAGTTCGGGGTCGGGGTTCCAGTTGATGGTGAGTAGTGATAGCATATTTATGAAGAATTAAATTACTGAATTACGGGGTTGTTCGGGACAAAGGTATGAAATTATCTCGTTTGGCAGTTCATTGTGGCAGTTTATTTGAATTTCTCCGCCACCATCCTATACGTCGGCACCTCAATCCCTTGTTCCTCTGCAGCCGTAATCATGTCGAACAACAAGCCTTGTACTTCGCTCTGATGCCCTTTGGCCATATCTTTCTGCATGGAGGCGGTACTTTCGGGGGCGAGTTTGTCTATTACTTTGAGGTTATACTGCACGATGTCTTCCTTGAATTCTATACCCAACTTCCTGCCCAAAGCTGTACTCTCTTGTGACAGTCCGATAAAGGTGTCGCGCACTTTGCCCGGTTTCTGGACTTCGCCCATAGGTACGTCGTAATAGGCTCCGGTGACGGCCATAGCAGAAATGAAGGACCACTTGACGAATGTGTCCCGGTTGATGTCGTCGGAGATTTCGGCTTTGATGCCGCTTTCCTGCAAATCGCGTTGCACGGCTTCCAATGTTTCACGGGAAACAATCGTGCCGCGGTGTGCTCCGTAGACGAGCCGGAAAATCTTTCCCATCTGCGTGATTTCTCCCCGTCCGGATACGAATCCTACGATGTAGATGCAGCCGTCGAGCACCGTGACGCCGGGGACCAACCGTTGGATACGGGGACCGGTTCCGTAAACATTTAGGATGGGGATTACCACTGTACGCTCGTGTGAGGCACGTTTGATGAGTTCCGTAATGGAGTCTACGGAATAACCTTTGACGCAGACAAAGATAACATCCGCTTTGCCTTGGAATTCTTCTGCGGTAAATGCCGCCACTTTCAGAGAATGTTCACCTTTCAAATCGGAGTGCAGTTGCAATCCGTTCCCGCGTATGGCGGCAAGGTGTTCGCCACGTGCAATGCAAGTGACGTCTTTGCCGGATAATGAAAGAAAGGCGGCGATGCTTCCGCCTACGCCGCCGGTACCTGCTATGAGGTATTTCAGATTACTGTTTGCCATTTGTTGTGTATGGTTTATTGAACGTAGTTTTCCTTTTCCATATAGTAAAGCCCTTCGCCCCGGTCACCGTTCTCCATGTCTTCCAGCTCTACTTTGAAAATACGGTAGGGAAGGTCTTTTCTGGGATGCTTGGGCATGTCTACTGTCAATAGATAGGCGTTACCATATTCGTTGCTGTCGAAATATTCTTTTATTTCCTGCTTCATCAGCACGGGGACTTTCTCGCCGTCTATCCAGACAGTGACTTTCAGTTGCCCGGGGCGGGGAGCCATCTGGCATTCTCTGGTTTCTTTGTTTTGTTCTTGTTGCTCAATGTCACTCAGGTTTTCACCGTGTACCAATGACTCGGGCTTTGTTTCTTTCATCCATTGGTAGGTACGTGTCAAGCTCATGGGACGGACGTATATCTGATAAGTAGGCATGGCTCCGGGGATGCGGAAAGCACGCAGGCCATAAGCTTCCATACGATGATAACGTATGTCGAGTGTAGTGTCGCGGTCGGCGATGAAATCCCAGGCCCAGAATTCCAGGCGGTGTTCAGTCTCGGGCAGCCCGCTTTTCATGGCAATGTGTGCATAGGAGGGCAGATAAATAGAGGCTGCACTTTGATATTTCCCTTTGGGTATACGGGCCGTGTAATGCCCGTCTTTGTCGGTTATGGCTTCTATGATGTCATTGAACTGCGGGTTTTGCCACCAGATGCTGGCACTGTCTATCGGCTGTCCGTTGTAATCAGTCACCCGTCCGTGAATGGTTACTGAGTCTTGCTGTTGTGCATAAACGGCAGTACAGGACAATAAGAATAAAAGGAAGATAATCTGTTTCACAGTATTGTTATTGTATGGAGTTTATTAGAAAATGGCAATGTACAAAGAAAGTACATTGCCATCTGGAATGAATATCATTACACATTGAACCTGAAGTGCATGATGTCCCCATCCTGCACCACATACTCCTTGCCTTCCACACCCAACTTTCCGGCTTCGCGCACGGCTGCTTCGCTGCCATACTTGATATAATCCTCATACTTGATGACCTCTGCCCGGATAAACCCTTTCTCGAAATCCGTATGGATAACGCCGGCGCATTGCGGCGCTTTCCATCCCTTGCGATAGGTCCATGCCTTTACTTCCATCTCTCCGGCAGTGATGAAGGTTTCGAGATTCAGCAGGCTGTAGATAGCTTTAATCAAGCGGTTACAACCGCTTTCTTTCAGTCCCAGGTCTTCGAGGAACATCTGTTTTTCCTCGTATGTCTCCAGTTCGGCAATATCGGCTTCGGTCTGTGCGGAGATGATGATGAGTTCCGCATCCTCGCCCTTGATGGCTTCGCGCACCTGTTCTACGTACTGATTGCCGCCGGCGGCGCTGACATCATCCACGTTGCAGACGTACAGCACGGGTTTGGTGGTGAGCAGGAACATCTGCTTGCCACATTGTTCCTCGTCGTCGTTCTGCGGGATGACGGTGCGGGCGCTTTGCCCTTGTTCCAAGGCATCCTTGTAGCGGAGCAGGAGTTCGTACTCTATCTTTGCCGCCTTGTCGCCACCCACCTTGGCTATTTTCTCTACGCGCTTGATGCGGTTTTCCACGGTTTCGAGGTCTTTCAGTTGCAGCTCTGTGTCGATGATTTCCTTGTCGCGTACGGGGTTCACCGAGCCGTCCACGTGGACGATGTTGCCATTGTCGAAGCAGCGCAGCACGTGGATGATGGCGTCACACTCGCGGATGTTGCCCAGGAATTGGTTGCCGAGTCCTTCACCTTTGCTGGCGCCCTTCACCAGTCCGGCAATGTCTACGATGTCGCACACGGCGGGTACGATACGCCCCGGGTGAACCAGCTCGGCGAGCTTCGTCAGTCGTTCGTCGGGTACGGACACTTGCCCCATTTGGGCGTCGATTGTACAGAACGGGAAGTTTGCCGCTTGTGCCTTTGCGCTGCTCAAGCAGTTGAAAAGAGTGGATTTTCCTACGTTGGGAAGGCCCACGATACCAGCTTTTAATGCCATAGTGTTATCTCGTTTTTTAGTTATTGTTCAGTTAATTGGATGCAAAGATAGTGCAAACCGAAGGCAGAATGAAATGAACGCGTTCATTTTTTATGCTGAGGTGCGGCCTATCTTCACTTTTTTAAGCAAAGATAGTACTTACCGGGGAAAGTGGGTGTGTTAATTTGCATTAAAAGCACGAGAGTAAAATGATAAATTGATAGTTTTGTTGCAATTATAAATTTAAGTATCATTCTATAAATCAATGCGATTATGAAAAACAAAGTAAGAAAAATTCTGATGATTTTCTCTTGTCTCATCGGTCTGTCTTTTACATTATCTGCACAGAATCCTTATCTGCCGCTTTGGGAATTTATTCCTGATGGTGAGCCCTATGTGTTTGAGGATCCTGACTGTCCCGGCAAGTACCGTCTTTATATTTATGGTTCGCACGATAATCTCAAGTGGATGTATTGCGGACGTGACCAAGTGGTGTGGTCGGCACCCGTAGAAGACTTGACCCGTTGGAGATATGACGGCGTGATATTTAAAGTCAATGAGTCGCCCGAACTGTATAAACTGAATGCTGATGGAACCGACGACGTGCTTTTTGCTCCTGACGTGACAGTAACTACCGATGCCGATGGTAAGAAAACTTATTACCTTTTTCCGAACAATCAAGGTGGCGGACGCAATTCCATGATTGCCAAAAGCGACCGTCCCGATGGCCCGTTTACGGTATGCAACTGGCATAAGGAGCGTCCTCGCGAGACTTTCGGTTGTTTGGGATTCGACCCCGCAGTGTTTGTCGATGATGATGGACGTGTGTATGGTTATTGGGGATTTGGCATTTCGCATGGCGCGGAGTTGGACCCTGCTACCATGTGCACGGTAAAGCCGGGTACCGAAGTGGTGGAGAACATGGTTTCAGGCTATCGGCAGGAAGGTATATTCCGCTTCTTTGAGGCATCCTCCATCCGCAAGATTGAGGATAAGTATGTGTTTATCTATAGCCGTACTACCGCTGAGGGTGAAGATGGCTTGCCAAACGCCAGCAATTATACGTTGGCCTATGCCTACAGCGAGCATCCTTTGGGCCCCTGGACCTATGGCGGAACAATCATCGATGCGCGGGCGCGCGAATATGATGAAAAAGGCAATGTGATAGCTTCTGCCATGCCCGGTGGAAATACGCATGGCAGTATCTGTAAGATAGGCAAGCAATGGTACGTGTTCTATCATCGCCAGATAGGTACTGATTGCTATGCACGCCAGGCTATGGTGTCGGCCATTGATGTAAAGGTGGAAAAAGGAAAAGGCGGGAAAGTTGTGATTTCACGCGGGGAATTCAACTCTGAGGGTTTCCTTCTTGAAGGGCTCAATCCTATGCAACGCATCTCGGCCGGACTGGCTTGTTGGCACACCAATCCCGGAGGTATCAAAGAGGTTTATCCCCATTATGTCTACACGGGGTCTTACATCCGGCCTGTGTACCGGGATAATAATCCCTATGCCGGCGATAACAACCACAAAATCCCGTTCGCTCCGGTGGTGAATAATACAAGCGGGTCGATTGTAGGATATAAATACTTGAATATGAATGCCGTTCCGCAAGATAAGCCTTTGCAGATGCAGTTAAGGTTGAAGGCTGAAGATACCGACGGACGCATCCGCATCATGCTGGGTAGCCCTTGGACAACAAAAGGTGGTGTAGAGATAGGACTTGTGGATGTGAAGGCTGGCAGCACTTGCAGGGAGTTTTATGCTCCGCTCTCTATTCCGGCAAAGCTGCATAAGGGAAAGCAGCCGCTCTTCTTTGTCTTCGAATCAGAGACCGAAGGCCAGTCCATCTGTGAGTTTTATGATTTCCTCATGTTGCCACGCCCATAAGTCTTTATACTTATGGAGGCGGATACTTATCTTGTGAGACCTTCTAAATAGAGCTATTGTATTAGTTCACAGTACAGAACACTTTGTTACACCCCGTCGGAACAGATTGTTTCTCTTGTATGAAACGACTTGTTTCGACGGGATAAAACGATTTGTTCCGTTATAGGAAACACTTTGTTTCCTTATAGAGAACACTCTGTTCCATTATAGGAAACAAACCGTTTCCATAGTCGGAAATGAAATGGGGTATATGCTTCATTGATACCGCTATTGCTTTTCCTCCTCGAATATTCGGTTGAAAACTTGCCGCAGTCGTCCTTCGTCTGCGATAATGGCTTGGAGCTTCTTCAGCTGTTCCGCATTCTTCCCCTCGGGAAACCAAAGCTTCAGATAACCGCCGGGTGCATATTTTGCCATGAGATGCTGATGGAATCGCTGGTAGTGCCACTCCTTGTCGGCGGCAGGATTCTGTTTCAAGCCGTATTGGACGGTGCGGCGCAGGGTGATGTCCGGGTCGATGATACGGTCCGCTTCGGCAACAATCTTGCCGTAGATGCTACGAGGTTCGTGGTCTGTGGAGGCCCGGTGGTCCTCTACGGCTTCTTTCATGAGGAGGATTTCCGTGTCGGAGAACCATTGCCGCAGGGTGGAGTCCGCCATCAGTATCTCGCCGGAGACAAGGTGGTGGGTGGCGCGGTCGCGGCACAGTCCCGTGTCATGGTAGGCGGCAATGACGTATGCCAGGCGTTCGTCCGCTTCGGGATATTGCCGGGCGAGGGCAAGGCTTTCTTCGATGACGGTGCGGACGTGTGAGAGGTTGTGTGCCTTATCAAACTCCTTGTACCGGGGAATGATTGCTGTCTCGATATAGGTAATGAGGGTCTCGGGTATCATGTGGCATTCCTTTTTAGGAGGCGAAGATATAATAAAAGAGCCGGAATGTGCGAATCATTCCGGCTCTTTTATGAAAGGTTTCGGTTATTGTTGTTAGGAATAAGATTTCTTACTTTAAGAGAGAGTTTGTCAATTACATGTTAGGGTTGTCCATGATTACTGTCATCTCGGGAACCAGTATGTATTCGCCTTTCTTGTTGTTCCATTTGTAGTATGTGGTAGTCATCGTCTTGCCTTGGTATGCATAGCGGATGCACATGTCCTTGCCCCATGTATTCTTGGTGCTGTTCCATTTCAGGGCTTCGCTTTCCGTCATGCGGTTCTGGTCGTCGTACTTATAATTGTACTTCATATAGTTGGCAAGCGTGTTTCCGTCCATCTTGTATACGGTCTCTGCCACCTTCATGCCATTTACTTCTTCCGAATTGTAAATGAGGTTGCTCTTATTGTCGGCTGAGGCATTTAATCCGCAAACTAAGAGAAGTGCTGAAACAATCACTGTTTTTAAAGATACTTTTGCTTTCATGGTTTTATGTCTTTTTTAGTTTAACTTTCTATTTTCTATCAATATGTCATTGATTTCGCTGCAAAGGTACGTATTAAATTGACATAAATATAAATATCGGATTAAATTTTATCAATATGTCAGTAGTGAGGGTTCCGGTATGCTTTCCTTTTGGCAAGATTGGTGAATAAAAAATATCCGGCAGCGAGGTTGCCGGATATTCTGATGAGCAAACTGTATTTGGAAAGGATTGCTTCTGTTGCTTTCTGATTGTAAGTTAAATAAAGTTATTGGGCTGTTTAGTGTGCCTGCAACCAGTTGTTTCCCCACCCACAATCGGCTTTCAGGGGTACGTACATGCGATATGCCTGCTCCATCTCTTCGATTACGATTTTCTGTACAAGCTCTTTTTCTGCCTCTGGAACGCTGAAATTTAGTTCGTCATGGACCTGTAAAATCATCTTTGCTTTCAGATTGTAAGCTTGGAAGCGCTGATAGATGTGTGCCATGGCTACTTTTATGATGTCGGCGGCACTTCCCTGGATGGGAGCGTTGATGGCATTCCGTTCGGCATAGCCCCGTACCACCCCGTTTCTTGAGTTGATGTCCGGCAAGAAGCGCTTGCGGTGGAAGATGGTTTCCACATAGCCGTTCTCGCGTGCCACTTGGATGCTTTTGTCCATATACTCCTTCACTTGTGGGTAGGTTTCAAAGTAGCCGTCTATCAGCTCTTTGGCTTCCTGGCGGGAAACGCCCATGCGTTCGGCAAGCCCGAAGACGGAGATGCCGTAGATGATGCCGAAGTTTGCCGTTTTTGCCTTGCGGCGCATGTCGGCGGTTACGTCGTTTATATCTATCTTATATATCTTGGCAGCGGTAGCGGCGTGGATGTCGTGTCCGCTGAGGAAGGCGTCTATCATGTTCTTATCTTCGCTGAGGTGTGCCATGATGCGCAGCTCTATCTGCGAGTAGTCGGCAGAGAAGAACTCGCAGTCGGTGTCGGGGATGAACGCCTTGCGGATTTCCTTTCCGTCTTCGTCGCGGATGGGGATGTTCTGCAGGTTGGGATTGCTGGAGCTGAGGCGTCCGGTAGCGGTTACCGCCTGGTTGAAGGAGGTGTGTATGCGGCCCGTACGTGGGTTGATGAGCTGGGGCAGGGCATCTATATAGGTGCTCAGCAGTTTCTTCAGTCCGCGGTATTCCAGTATCTTCCCGATGATGTCGTGCTTGCTGCGGTAGCTTTGCAGCACCTCTTCGGAGGTGACGTATTGTCCGGTTTTGGTCTTTTTCGCTTTCTCCACGATTTTCAGCTTGTCGAACAGCACTTCGCCTACCTGCTTGGCGGAGCTGATATTGAATGTCTCGCCAGCCATCTCGTAGATTTCCTTTTCAATCTCCTGCAGGCGGACAGTGAAGTGCTGGGACGACTGCTTCAATGCTTCCGTATCGAGCAGCACTCCGTTGCTCTCTATATTGACAAGTACGGGGACGAGCGGCATCTCTATTTCGTAGAACAGATGTTCGGCACCTTGCTCCTTCAGTTCCTTTTCCAGCACGTTTTTCAGTTTGAGGGTGACGTCCGCATCCTCGCAGGCATAACGGTAGACATCTTCGGGTGGAAGGTCGCGCATGTTCTTTTGGTTTTTGCCTCGCGCTCCAATCAGCTCATCGATGTGGATGGTCTGGTAGTGCAGGTAGATTTCCGCCAGATAGTCCATGTTGTGTCGCAGTTCGGGTTGAAGCACGTAATGGGCGAGCATGGTGTCGAAAAGCTTGCCTTTCACCCGGACTCCGTAATTCTGGAGGATAATCATATCGTACTTGATATTTTGTCCCACCTTCATGGATTTCTCGTTTTCGAAGAGGGGGCGGAACTCGTTTACAATTTTTAAGGCTTCCTCTCGTTCAGCAGGTACGGGTACGTAGTATGCCCGATTTTCGGCGTCACTGAAGCTCATTCCCACGAGTTCGGCATCCATTGGCTCGGTTCCGGTAGTCTCTGTATCTATTGAGAGAATTTCGCTTGTAAGCAACTTTTGAATAATTCCCTTTCTTTTCTCTTCTGTATCAATGAGTTGATAGTCTACATCGAGCATTTCTAACCGCTTCAGATTTGAATTTTCAGAAGCTCCCGTCCCCTCGCCCGCAAAATTTGCAAACAAATCGCCTTGAACGGGGGCGCTGTTTTCGGGATTGGAGGTTTGCGGCTGGGCAAACAGAGTGCCGGCAAAGAGGTCGGGTGTCGGAGAGGTTGGGGTGGGGGAGGAAGAGTTGCCGTTTCCTTTTTTGAGTATCCGGTCGATGAGTGTGCGGAATTCCAACTCTTCGAAAATCTTGCGGAGTTCTTCTTCGTTCGGTTCTTCCCGGACGAGCGAATTCATATCGAGCCGGATGGGGACATCTGTTTTGATGGTAGCAAGGAATTTGGAGAAGGTAATCATCTCCCGGTTTGTCTCCACCTTCGTTTTCAGTGCGCCTTTCAGTTGGTCGGTGTGTTCCAGCAGGTTCTCGATGCTGCCGAATTCGGCAATCAGCTTCTGTGCGGTTTTCTCGCCCACACCTGGACAGCCGGGGATGTTGTCGGAAGCATCGCCCATCAGTCCCAGCATATCGATGACTTGCTCGGTGGTTTGTATGTTGAATTTGGCTTTTACTTCTTCGGTACCCATCACTTCGAATCCGCCGGTGTGCTTGGGGCGGTACATAAAGATGCGGTCCGATACCAGCTGGCCGTAGTCCTTGTCGGGTGTCATCATATAGGTGGTGATGCCCTGCCGCCCTGCTTCGGTGGCAAGCGTGCCTATCACGTCGTCCGCTTCATAGCCGGCCACCTCAAGGATGGGGATGCGGTAGGCGCGGATGATATCCTTTATAATAGGTACGGAAAGGCGGATGGTCTCGGGTGTCTCCTCGCGCTGTGCCTTGTATTGCTCGTAGGCCTCGTGGCGGAAGGTAGGGCCTGACGGGTCGAAGGCTACTCCTATGTGTGTGGGATTCTCTTTTTTAAGCACTTCTTCCAGGGTGTTTACAAAGCCCAGAATGGCCGAGGTGTTGAATCCTTTTGAGTTGGTTCTCGGGTTCTTGATGAACGCGTAATAGGCCCGATATATCAGTGCGTAGGCATCGAGCAAAAACAGTTTATCGATTGAATTCATACATTTAATCCTTTTTTTCATGGTAAAAGTACAAAAAAATACCGTATTAACCGTTTTATTACTATTTTTGTAGGCAAATAGCGATGCATGGACAACTCATCATTGATAAAATCTCCGATTTCTGAGGAACTGGAGGACTTCAAGAAACTTTTTGAAAGTACCCTTTCCAGTTCCAACCTTTTGCTGAACAGCGTGATTGCGCATATCCGGCAGAAGAACGGGAAGATGATGCGCCCCATTCTGGTGCTTCTGGCTGCGAAGCTTTTCGGTAAAGTATGTCCTGCAACCCTGCATGCTGCGGTTGCACTGGAACTTCTCCATAATGCAAGCCTTGTACACGATGATGTAGTGGATGAAAGTACTGAACGCCGTGGACAACTCTCCGTTAATGCCATTTTCAATAATAAGGTAGCCGTGCTGGCAGGCGATTATCTGCTTGCGACAGCGTTGGTGCAAGTGGGCATGACCCGTAATCATGACATCATTGACATTGTCTCCTGCCTGGGGCAGGATTTGGCAGATGGTGAACTTCTGCAGCTTTCCAACGTCAGTAATCTTCATTTTTCTGAGGAAGTGTATTTCGACGTCATCCGCAAGAAGACGGCCGTGCTCTTTGCTGCTTGTACGAAGGCGGGCGCGCTCTCGGTGGGAGCCAGCGATGAAATGGCGGAATCTGCGCGTCTGTTCGGTGAATATATCGGGCTTTGTTTTCAGATAAAGGATGATATTTTCGATTACTCCGAGAGCAAGGAGATAGGCAAACCTACCGGAAATGATATGGTGGAAGGGAAGTTGACCCTGCCCGTGCTCCATGTACTCAATACCGTGAAGGATAAAACAGCGGAAGAGATTGCCGTGAAGATAAAGAACGGAGAGGCAACGCCTAGTGAAATAGCCCATTTAATCGAGTTTACCAAGCAGCATGGTGGCATAGAGTATGCTTCGCAAGTGATGCATGATTATAAGAGAAAGGCCCTTTCTTTGCTGGCTTCTTTGCCCGATACGGAGGTAAAAGCAGCGCTTACCGGGTATCTGGACTATGTGGTGGAACGGGAAAAATAACGGAACTATTTCCGGTTGATAATATGAAAAAGCCTGATGGAATCCATTCCATCAGGCTTTATTTATAGGTAAATGCAACTTCCTCTTAAAAGAATTTCATTTCCTCGCCCTTGATTTCCGAAAGCAGCAGGTTAGCAAGACGGCTGGTTCCCAAGCGGAACAGTTCGTTGTTCAGCCATTCTTCGCCGAGCACTTCCTTGACGATGGTGTAGTAAATCAGTGCGTCGTTCACGCAGTTGATTCCTCCTGCGGGCTTAAAGCCTACCTTGATACCCGTCAGCTCGTGATATTCCTTGATGGCCTGGCACATAACCAGAGCGGCCTCCGGTGTGGCGGCAGGCTGTTGCTTGCCGGTGGAAGTCTTGATGAAATCGGCACCCGAATACATGGAAAGGATGGATGCTTTTTTGATGTTCGAAGCCGTCTTCAAAGCTCCGGTTTCGAGGATTACCTTCATGTGGTGCTCTTTACAGGTTGCTTTGAGTTCTTGTATCTCCTCGCACATGCTTTCATAGTCTCCAGCCAGGAACTTGCCCACCGAAATAACGATGTCTATTTCATCGGCGCCTTCCATCAGTGCCATGGCAGTTTCTGCCACTTTCACTTCAATGAAAGTCTGGGAGGAGGGGAAACCTGCTGATACACAAGCTATTTTTACATCCTCCACTTCCAGCGTATCTTTTACGACTTCTGCAAAATTGGGGTATACACAGATGGCTGCCACATTCTTCAGGTCGGGGAACTCTTCGTCGAATTTATTCACTTTCTGGGTGAATTTCATGACGCTTTCATCGCTGTCTTCACTCTTCAGGGTGGTAAGGTCAATGCAGTTGAACAGGAATTTCTTTACCTCCGGTGTATTGTTTGCCGGTACTTTCTCTGCAATGATTCTGGCAACTTGTGCAGCTATTTCTGCATCATCCAGTTGGGTGTTGTACTTTGCCAGGGCGGCGTCATACTTACTCTGGGTAGGCTCATTCTTCTCCATGGTCTTTCAATTTAGGATTATTGATATGTCTTGTCTGGTCACGTCTGGTTTTCTTCTCGAAGTTACGGCGGAAAGCCTCTGTCAGGTTCACTCCGGTCTGGTTTGCAATACAGAGAAGTACCCAGAGAATATCTGCCATTTCATCGTCGAGGTTGTCTTTTTCTCCTTCTTTGAAGGACTGGTCTCCGTACTTGCGGGCCATGACGCGGGCCATTTCGCCCACTTCTTCGGTCAGTATGGCCATGTTGGTGAGTTCGCTGAAATAGCGTACTCCGTATTCCTTTATCCAGGAATCCACTTGTTTCTGTGCTTCTTCTAACGTCATTATTCCTTGTTTTTTGTATCCATACAGATGGTTACGGGACCATCGTTCATCAGTTCTACTTTCATATCGGCGCCAAATTCGCCGGTACCTATTTCTTTACCTAATGCTAAACTCATTTCCCGGCAGAATTGTTCGTACAGCGGGACGGATATTTCCGGTCGTGCTGCCCGTATGTAGGAAGGGCGGTTGCCTTTCTTGGTGGAGGCATGTAGGGTGAACTGGCTGATAACCAGTATTTCGCCGCCTGCCTCAAGAATGGATTTGTTCATCACGCCGTTTTCGTCGTCGAAAATGCGCAGGTTGACTATCTTCTTGCAAAGCCAGTCAATATCTTCTTTTCCATCGGATTCTTCGATGCCTACGAGTATCATGAGGCCTTTTCCAATGGAGGCTTTGCAGGTTCCGTTGATGGTGACGGAAGCGTATCCGGCACGTTGTATCACTACTCTCATGTTATTCTTGTCTTTTTGAGGGAACAAAGTTACGAATTAATTCGTTGTGTGCATGGCTTTGCAGGCTGATTTATCAGTCATTATTTCTCTGAGAAATAGGTCTGGATGATTTTGGCTTTCGCTTCTCCCACCACGGTGGCAAGCTCCTCGGCAGATGCTTCGCGGATACGCTTCACGCTTTTGAACTCCTTGAGCAACGCACTTTTCGTCTTTTCACCGATGCCTTTTATCTCGTCCAGTGCGGAGGCAATCTGCCGTTTGCTGCGCTTGTCGCGGTGGAAGGTAATGGCGAAGCGGTGCACTTCATCTTGAATCTGCGTCAGCAATCGGAAGAGGGGGGTGTTCTGTTTCAATCCGATGGTCTGGGGAGGGAAACCGTACAGCAGTTCGGAAGTGCGGTGTTTGCCATCCTTGGCAAGCCCGGCGATGGGGATGTTCAGGCCAAGTTCGTCTATCACCTCTTTTACGGCGCTCATTTGCCCTTTCCCACCGTCGGTGATAAGAAGATCGGGCAAGGGCGTTTTCTCTTCCATGGCGCGCTGATAGCGCCGTTTTACGACTTCTTTCATGGAGGCATAGTCATCCGGTCCCTCTACGGTCTTGATATTGTACTTGCGGTAATCCTTCTTGGAAGGTTTCCCCTTGACGAAGACTACGCACCCGGCCACGGGGTCGGAACCTTGGATGTTGGAGTTATCGAAACATTCTATCTGCATGGGCAGGCGATCCAGGTGCAGCTCTTGTTGTATCTCTTTCAGCAGGCGCACAGTCCGTTGCTCCGGATTCAGCTTTTCGGCTTGTTTCAGGCGGTCGGCTTTGTACTGCTTCACGTTGAGGATGGAGAGTTCCAGCAGCTTCTTTTTGTCTCCCCGTTGCGGGATGGTGAAAACGACATCTTTCAGCTTCATATCTAGCTCAAAAGGTACGATGATTTCACGTGAAAGACTTTTGTATCTTTCCCGCATTTCGATGATGCCGAGGGAGAGCAGCTCTTCCTTGGTTTCGTTCAGCCGCTTTTTGTACTCGAAGGTGAAAGCCTGGTTGATGGCGCCGTTCGTAATGTGTAGGTAGTTGACGAAAGCGGACTTTTCATCGCTGTCTTCTTCAATGGAGAATACGTCGATATTGTGCAGCACGTTGCTTACCACTTCCGATTTTGCCCGGTAGTTTTCCAGCAGCAGGTATTTTTCCTTTATCTTCTGTGCTTCTTCAAACTTCATTTCGGCTGCCAACTCCTGCATTTGTTGGAAGAGCATCCTTTCTATCTCTTGGGTATTCCCTTTGAGGATTTCCTTGATTTCAGCGATGTTTTTCAGGTAATCTTCCTGACTTTGCTTGCCGATGCAAGGCCCTGCACAGTTCTTGATGTGATATTCCAGGCAAACATTGAACTTTCCGGCACGTATGTTCTCTGGAGAGAGGTTCAGGTGGCATGTACGTAAGGGGTACAGATGCTTGATGAGGTCGAGTAATGCGTACATGGAAGGTATATGGCTGTAAGGGCCATAATAGGAGGAACCGTTACGGATTATCTTCCGGGTTCTGAATACGCGTGGAAAGTATTCGTTCTGCACGCAGATGCTAGGATATGTTTTGTCGTCTTTCAACAGTACGTTGTAGCGTGGCTTGTATTTCTTGATAAGATTGTTTTCCAACAATAGCGCGTCTTCTTCCGTATTCACCACGATATATCGGATATCTGCAATCTTGCTGACCAGCACTTTCGTCTTTCCCGGTTCGTGCTCCCGGTTGAAGTAGGAAGACACTCTTCGCTTCAGATTCTTTGCCTTTCCTACATATATAATGGTCCCTTCGGTATTCAGATATTGGTAAATACCAGGACTTTCGGGAAGGTTGGATACAATCCCTTTGAGGTAGTCGTTAGTTCTGAGTTCTTCCATAATGGTATGATGAAAAGGTGGAGGATAAGAGGAGTAAAATGATGGATAACATCAACTCTCAGGTAAGAGTACTCTGTGCCTCTGTGTCGTTTCGTTTGACAAATTTATAGCGATAGCACCGATTCCACTTCTACATCATCCCCAAACACATCCTTGCCATGAAGCTCTTTCAGCTCGATGATGAAGTTTACATACACTTTCTTGGGGCTCATCTGCTTCACCAATTTGCAGGCAGCTTCCATTGTTCCACCGGTTGCCAGTAAGTCGTCGTGCAGCAAAACTACATCGTCTTCATTAATGGCATCCTTGTGCATCTGTACGGTATCTTTGCCATATTCTTTATCATAGCTTTCTTCAATGGTTTCTGCAGGAAGTTTTCCCGGCTTGCGGATAGGTACGAAGCCTGCTCCCAGTCTGGTGGCGAGAATGGGGCCCATAATGAAACCTCTTGATTCTATACCCACTACTTTGGTTATTCCTTTGTCCTTATACATCTCGTACAGTGTGTCCGAGAGCTCCTGCAAGGCGGCAGGTTCCTTGAACAAGGTAGTTACATCGTAGAATAGAATTCCCGGAATGGGGAAGTTGGGTATTTCCCGAATGCTTTTAGCAAGCGTTTCTTTGCTCATAATCAGTTTATTTAATAGGTTTGTTGAATTCTTTGTTTCACGTGGAACTTTGCGCTCTATCGTCCGCAAAGTACCAGTAGTACGTTGATGTCGCTCGGAGATACTCCCGGAATCCGACTCGCTTGGGCTATTGTTTCCGGATCTATCTTTACCAGCTTCTGTCTGGCTTCGGTGGAAAGGGATTGGATGGAATTATAGTCAAACTTTCCTTTTATCTTGATGCTTTCCAATCTTGCCAACTTATCCGCAATAATCCGTTCGCGTCCGATGTATCCTTCGTATTTGATGAGTATTTCTGCAGCTTCTACAATTTCTTCTTTTCTATCGGATATTTTATCCAGTTCTCGTTTAAAGGCGCTGACATGTTCGGCAATGTTCTCAATTGTTACTTGCGGTCGGTTTATCAAATCTATCAATTTGCATCCTTGGCGCAGTGGAGTAGTGCCGAGCTGCTCCAATATCGGATTGATTAATGCCGGTTTCATCGAGTAATTCCGCGTGAAGTCTATAATCCGGTTCACGGCTTCACGTTTTTCTGTCAGCAGCTTGTACCGCTCTTCCTTGGCGAGTCCTAGCTTCCAGGCTTTTTCCGTGAGTCGCATGTCCGCATCATCCATACGGAGCAGGATGCGATATTCGGCACGGGAAGTAAACATACGGTAAGGCTCGTCCACACCTTTTGTTACCAAGTCATCGATTAAAACGCCGATATATGCTTCATCTCTTGCAAGGGTGAATGGTTCTCCGCCGTGGCAATTGATGTGGGCGTTGATGCCTGCCATGATTCCTTGTCCGGCAGCTTCCTCGTAACCGGTTGTTCCGTTTACTTGTCCGGCAAAGAACAGATTCTTTATATTCTTCGTTTCCAGCGTATGTTTCAGTTGGGTGGGGTCAAAGAAGTCGTATTCGATGGCATAGCCCGGGCGGTAGATGACCAAATCTCTGAATGCCGGTATCTTTTTCAATGCTGTAATCTGGATGTTCATGGGCAATGAAGAAGAGAATCCATTCAAGTAGAGCTCCTGGGTTGTTTCCCCTTCGGGCTCCAGGAAAAGCTGGTGCTGCGGCTTGTCGGGGAAAGTTACAATCTTGGTCTCTATACTGGGGCAATAACGTGGGCCAATACTTTGGATTTGTCCGTTGAAAAGGGGAGAATCTGGCAGACCTTCCTGCAGAATCCGGTGTACCTCTTCATTGGTGAAACAAGTCCAGCAAGGGAGCTGTTTCAAATGGCGTACATGAGTATCCATGAACGAGAACTTGTGGAAGTCACATTCTCCGTCTTGAATTTCCATATCCTCATAATGCACGCTGCGTCCGTCTATGCGTACGGGGGTTCCTGTCTTCATGCGTCCGAATGTGATGCCATGTTTGGCGATGGACTCGGTTAATTGGTAGGATGCAGGTTCTGCCATACGTCCACCCGGAAGCATGGTACGTCCCACGTGCATCAGTCCGTTGAGGAAAGTTCCTGCGGTGAGTACTACACATTTGGCATGGAACGTTACTCCCCATAGTGTTACTACTCCTGTAATCTCACCGTTTTCAACGAGGATTTCCTGCACGGTATCTTGCCAGATATGCAGGTTGGGGATATTTTCCAGGATTTCTCTCCATGCCCAGATGAATTTGTTGCGATCGCACTGTGCGCGTGGGCTCCACATAGCGGGACCTTTGGAACGGTTCAGTATACGGAACTGTATGGCTGTCTGGTCTGTCACCAATCCCATATATCCTCCCAAGGCGTCTATTTCGCGTACTATCTGTCCTTTGGCGATGCCTCCCACTGCCGGGTTACAACTCATCTGTCCGATTTTGTTCATATCCATTGTGATAAGACAAGTCTTCGAGCCCAGGTTTGCGGCAGCGGCAGCGGCCTCGCATCCTGCGTGTCCGGCACCTATTACAATAACGTCATACTTAAACTCCATTCGTTCAGTGTATTTTAAAACTGTGCAAAGTTACGAAAAAAGTTGTATGCCGGGACGTGTCATATCTTAAAATCCGGATATATCTTCTTTGGCATTGCTTATATTTCTGCATTCGGTATCATACTTATTTTCTGGATTTCTTTAACTGGAGACATATTGCTTGTATTTGGTCTGTAATGTAATCAAAATAAAACTTTTTAGTGTGATTACTTTTCTTTTTGAAAAAGAGACATATCTTTGCAGTGATTGAATATTAAAAAGCGTTTTGATTGATTAATTTTAAGGAAGAGAAGCATGAGAAAGAAATTCTTCTTGTTAATCATTGTCTGTCTGGTTATGGGGGCAGTGACCGATATCGAAGGTAACTTTACAATCTTGAATGTACTGAGTACGGTATTTCTGTCAGCAGGTTGGCAAAACTGTCAGAAAGATGCCTTTGATGGATTCCTTTGATAAAATGAGACGATAATACCTTGATATTTCACAAAAATACTATTTATTGGCTCGAAATTTCTATTCTTTTTTTCTGAATCGGCTTATCTTTGCTTTCGTAGAAATCAATAAAAAAGTTATAATACTATGAGAAGACTTTTCCTCATATCGTCATTCTTGACGTTGTTTGCAATCGGAAGCTCGGCGCAATGGAAGCCGGCAGGTGATAAAATCAAAACGGACTGGGCATCCCAGATTAATCCCGCGAATGTGTTGCCCGAATATCCTCGTCCCATCATGGAACGGAGTGACTGGAAGAACTTGAACGGACTGTGGAATTATGCCGTTATAAATAAAGGTGAGCATCTTCCGGCAGAGTTCGAAGGGCAGATACTTGTTCCCTTTGCTATTGAATCCTCCTTGTCCGGAGTTGGAAAAAGAATCAATGAAAACCAGGAACTGGTCTACCAGCGCAGTTTTGAAATTCCTTCTGCCTGGAAGGGAAAACAAGTGCTGTTGCACTTTGGTGCTGTCGACTGGAAAACGGATGTATGGGTGAATGATGTGAAAGTAGGCAGCCATACGGGGGGATTTACTCCGTTCTCCTTCGATATTACTGCCGCCCTTTCTGGCAAAGGCAACAATCAGTTGGTCGTAAAGGTTTGGGACCCAACGGATAAAGGACCTCAACCCCGTGGAAAGCAGGTCAGCAATCCGGAAGGTATCTGGTACACTCCCGTAAGCGGTATCTGGCAGACGGTATGGATGGAGCCGGTTGCCGGAAAACATATCGAGAATCTCCGTATCACTCCCGATATTGACCGTAATCTGTTGACAGTGAGGGCTGAATTGAATAGTGCATACCCTTCTGACTTTGTGGAAGTGAATGTGTATGACGGCAATCAACTGGTAGCTACCGGCAAAAGTATCAATGCAGAGCCGGTGGAGGTGTCCATGCCCCGGAATGCCAAGTTGTGGAGTCCGGATTCCCCCTTCCTTTATACGCTGAAAGTGACGCTGAAAAGCGGAGGAAAGGTAGTGGATAAGGTGGACAGCTATGCTGCCATGCGTAAGTACTCCACCCGTCGTGACGCGGATGGTATCGTACGTCTGGAACTGAATAACGAAGCTTTGTTCCAGTTTGGACCGCTGGACCAGGGCTGGTGGCCCGACGGACTGTATACAGCTCCCACAGACGAGGCTTTGCTGTACGATGTACAGAAGACGAAAGATTTCGGTTTCAATATGATTCGCAAGCATATCAAGGTGGAACCGGCACGTTGGTACACACATTGTGATCGTTTGGGTATCATCGTATGGCAGGATATGCCGAGCGGTGACCGTAATCCGGAATGGCAGAACCGTCGCTATTTCGACGGGACAGAAATGAAACGTTCTGCCGAATCCGAAGCTTATTATCGAAAGGAATGGAAAGAAATAATGGATTGCCTCTACTCTTATCCGTGTATCGGTACATGGGTACCGTTCAACGAAGCTTGGGGGCAGTTCAAGACGGTAGAGATAGCCGAATGGACGAAACAGTATGACCCGACCCGCCTGGTGAATCCGGCAAGCGGCGGTAACCATTATACTTGCGGTGACATGCTCGACCTTCACAACTATCCCCAACCGGAAATGTATCTGTATGATGCACAGCGCGCTACGGTTTTGGGTGAGTATGGCGGCATTGGCCTTGTCTTGAAAGACCATCTTTGGGAACCGAATCGCAACTGGGGATATGTTCAGTTTAACTCTTCCAAAGAAGTGACTGATGAGTACGTGAAATATGCCGATATGCTGTATCAGATGATAAAAAGAGGTTTCTCGGCGGCCGTCTATACACAGACCACGGATGTGGAGGTGGAAGTGAACGGTCTGATGACTTACGACCGCAAGGTGATAAAGCTGGATGAGAAACGCGTGAAGGAGATAAATACGCGTATCTGCAATTCACTTAAGAAATAAGGGCATTTACAATTTACCATTTACAAAGTACAATTTGGCTGCGCTGTTATCTGCATAGTTAAATTGTACTTTGTAAATGGTAAATTGTACATAAAAATGTTGTTATGAAACGATTGATTATAAAGCTTTTCCTTAGTCTGTGCCTATGGGCGGTATTGCCGGTCTGTGCACAGGATGCTGTTCATTACTATTTCAGAACGATGGATATCCGGAACGGTCTTTCGCAGAACACCGTGTATCAGATTTTGCAGGATAGGAAAGGCTTTATGTGGTTCGGAACCAAGGACGGTCTGAACCGTTATGACGGATTGTCTTTCCGTGTCTACAAGAAGGAGAATTCCAGTTTAGGCAGGAATTTCATAACCGCACTCTATGAAGACCGCCGGGGTAATATCTGGATTGGAACCGATGGAGGAGTCTTTATTTACGACCCCGTGTTGGATTCCTTTACCGCTTTCGATGAGGCCAGTGATAACGGCAGTATCATCAGGGATTTCGTCACTATGATTGGAAGTGACGAGGACGATAATATCTGGATATCGGTAGAAAACCAGGGGTTGTTCTGTTATAAACCGGATGAAGGGAGCCTGCTGAACTATCTGCACGATTCGGGACTGCCCAATGTCACCCGCTTCTGGCTGAATGGGAATACGTGTTGGCTGGCTTTGTATGCGGATAATCTTTACTATGCGAAAGCTGACTTTGAAACTCCTCTGCAGCCTTTCAAGGATGCGGAAGGAAATGAAATTTTCAAAAATGATATTATTAACTGGCAGGTCAACGGACCCCATAACTGCGTGTATATCGCTTCGCTGAACGGTTTGACAGAGATAAATCAGACTACAGGCAAGACGCGGAAGCTGCTGAACACCTATGTGAGGGCCTTGCAGTTCAAATCTGACAACGAGCTGTGGGTGGGTGCAGAGTCTGGTTTGTATATTTACAATCTGACGAATGACAAGATTACCCATCTGACCGTTCCCGACCAGGATGATTCGTATGCATTGTCGGACAAAGCCATTTATTCGCTCTGCTGTGACAAGGAGAACGGCATGTGGATAGGTTCCTATTTCGGTGGAGTGAACTATTATCCTTATCAGTGGACTTATTTCGAGAAGTTCTATCCGAGAGACAATCTCAGGCATTTTGGCCGTCGTGTACGGGAAATCTGTGAAAGTAATGACGGCACTTTGTGGATAGGTACCGAAGACAAAGGCTTGTTCAATTACAATCCGGAAAACGGAAAGATAGTGCCCTTTGAACATCCGGCCATTTATCAGAATGTTCATGGCCTTTGTCTGGATGGGGATGATTTGTGGGTAGGTACGTTTTCCGGTGGTCTGAACCGGGTGAATCTTCGGACCAGGCGGGTGAAACATTATGCCAAGGGTGAGAGTGAGAATTCCATGGTCGCCAATGACGCCTTTACCATTTGCAGGACCACTACGGGAGACGTGTGGATAGGCACCACGTCCGGTCTGTTGAAGTATAATCGTCCCACGGATGACTTTACCCGGATTCCTCAGCTGAAGAATATGTTTACTTATGACATTCTGGAGGACTTCAACGGAAATTTGTGGTTTGCCACTTTCTCCAATGGAGTGTTCTGCTACAATGTAAGAAGCCGGCAGTGGAGGAATTATCTGCCTAATGAGAACGATTCGACCTCTCTTCCCTACAATAAAGTAATCAGTATTTACGAGGACAGCAAGAAGCGTCTGTGGTTCATGACGCTGGGTGAGGGCTTCTGCCGCTACAATCCGGAAACAGATAATTTTACCCGTTATGACATGTCGAAAGGATTTCCGAGCAATACCATTTACAAGATGGTCGAGGATAAGCGGGGAAACTTATGGATTACTTCTAATTATGGTCTGGTCTGCTTCAATCCCGATACGGAGAGCAAGCATGTTTATACCACGGCTAATGGGTTGCTGAGCAACCAGTTTAATTTCCAGTCCGGTTACATTGACAAGAAAGGACGCATCTATTTAGGAAGTATCAACGGATTCATTGCCTTTGATCCGGAAACTTTTGTGGAGAATACTTTCCTCCCTCCCGTGGTGATTACAGACTTCTTTCTGTTCAATAAACGGCTTTCGGTGGATAGTCCGGATTCTCCTTTAGAGAAGAGCATTACCTATGCGGATGAAATAGAACTGGATGCCGACCAAAACTCCTTCTCTTTCCAGGTTGCGGCTTTAAGTTATCAAGCACCCGAAATGAATGGACTTGAATATAAGTTGGAAGGTTTTGACCGCGACTGGTATACGGTAGGGCGGAATTCCATCATCAACTATTCAAACCTTCCTTATGGAAGCTATACATTGCGTATAAAAGGTTCCAACAGCGATGGCAAGTGGAATGCTACGGAACGTGTGCTCGACATCCATATTCATCCTCCTTTCTATCTCTCCACCTGGGCATATGCCGGTTATACGATATTGGCGTTATGCTCACTGGCTGCTGTAATCATCTATTTCAGAAAACGGACCTGGCATAAGCATCAGCAGGCTATGGACAAGTTTGAGCGGGAAAAGGAACGTGAGTTGTATACTGCAAAGATAGACTTCTTTACAAATGTGGCGCATGAGATACGTACACCACTTACACTGATAAAGAGCCCGCTTGAGAATGTACTGGCTTCCCAATCTGTTTCGGATGACATCAGGGATGATTTGGAGACCATGGAACTGAACACCAACCGACTGCTCGATTTGGTAAACCAGTTGCTGGACTTCCGGAAGACAGAGACACAAGGCTTCCGATTGAATTTTGTGGAATGTGACGTATCTGAGCTCTTACAGAAGACGTATAAGCGTTTCAAGCCTTTAGCACGTGAAAGGGGGCTGGCATTGAGTATAGAGACTCCCGAAAGCTTGTATGCTTCGGTTGATAGGGAAGGGCTTACCAAGATTATCAGCAATCTGCTGACCAATGCGATAAAGTATTCGGAGACCTATATACGCATCAGGTTATATTCGGAAGGTGAAAGACTGCTGCTTTCTGTATGCAATGACGGCCTTGTCATTCCGGTAGAGATGCGCGAGGAGATTTTCAAGCCGTTCATCCAGTATAAAACCGGTACGTTGCGCTCTGTGCCCGGCACCGGTATCGGGCTTGCGCTTGCCCGTTCATTGGCCGAACTCCATGAGGGTACGTTGTGCATGGAAGATTCGATGGAGAACAACTGTTTCCTGCTGTCACTTCCACTAAGGCACGAGCAGACGGTGGTCGTAGAGCATAAAGAACCGGTAATGGTCGGGGAATCCTCCGAGGAAAGTGGTGCAGGTACTGCCTTGGAACAGCACCGGTATACCCTTTTGGTGGTGGAAGACAGTCCGGAAATGCAGGCATTTATTGTGAAACAGCTCTCTTCGGAATATCGTGTGCTGACTGCCGTGAACGGAGTGGAGGCTTTGAAAGTGCTGAAAGAGCATACTGTAAATCTTGTCATTTCAGACATAATGATGCCCGAGATGGATGGATTAGAATTGTGCGAACACCTGAAGTCCAAGCTTGACTATAGCCATATACCGATTATTCTGCTTACAGCGAAGACAACCCTTCAAGCCAAAATAGAGGGAATGAAATTGGGGGCTGACGTATATATAGAGAAACCTTTCTCTGTGGAATATCTGAAAGTGTGTGTAGCCAATCTGCTGAACAATCGTGAGAAGCTACGGGCTTCTTTTGTCAATTCTCCTTTTGTGCAGACGGGCAGTATGGCAATGACAAAGGCAGATGAATCTTTCCTTAAAACATTGAAGGAAGTGGTGGTTGCCAATATGCAGAATCCGGATTTCTGTCTGGATGATATGGCAAGCCTGCTGAACATGAGCCGTTCGAGCCTGAATCGGAAGATAAAGGGCATATTGGATATGACTCCCAATGACTACATCCGCTTGGAACGACTGAAGAAAGCGGCGCAGCTTTTGAAGGAAGGGGAGTGTAAAATCAATGAGGTTTGCTACATGACCGGTTTCAATACTCCTTCCTATTTTACCAAGTGCTTTCAGAAGCAATTCGGTATTTTGCCCAAAGACTTCGTGAAATGATAGCATGGAATGCTTGCTAAATACAACAATCCAACCAAATGCCCCTGAGAGATATTTCAGGGGTATTTTTTGGATTTATAATTGCATAGATTGAAGCAATATTTGCATTAATTTTAGCTTTATGCGGATATATTTGCATCCGAAAGCCAACAATTTATAATACTATGACCCCTATGCTTATGACGTAACAAATCCTAATCAATGTTCTATGATTGGCAGAAGTGACTATTCACTTTCTGCGGTGTATTTAAAAAGCGGGCGTTAGTTTCCGCATAGTTTTAAAATCTAATTCTATAAAAAATGATCAAGAAAATCTTATTCTTATTCTTTGTTGTGTTTGCAGTTACTGCTTATTCACAAGATGTGACCATAACGGGAACAGTGACGGATGCAAATAGTGAGCCTTTGGTGGGCGTGAATGTATTGGTGAAGGGTACTACTACGGGTGCCATTACCGATATTGACGGTAATTTCTCAGTGAGTGGAAAGAAAGGAAGTACACTCGTTTTCTCTTATATCGGTATGCTTACGCAGGAAGTTGTCTATAAGGGAACTGCCTTGCGCGTGGTGATGAAAGATGATTCAAAAGCACTGGAAGAAGTGGTTGTCATCGGTTATCAGACCGTGAAGAAGTCCGACTTGACCGGAGCGGTTGCCGTTGTTGATACCAAGGAAATGAAGAAAAGCGCTGCAGGGACACTGGTTAGCCAAATGCAGGGTTTGGCAACCGGCATTAACGTACGCAGTAGCGGTAGGGCAGGCGAAGATGCCTCTATTGAAATTCGTGGTGTCGGTTCCTTGAGTAATAACTCTCCGTTGTGGGTTATTGATGGTATGATTACAGACCCGGGTGTTGATTTCAATCCTGCGGATGCAGAGTCCATCCAGATTCTGAAGGACGCTTCTGCTGCTGCCATCTACGGTTCGCGTGCTGCTAACGGTGTGATTATCGTTACTACTAAGAAAGGTACGAAAGGTCCCATGAAAGTGAATGTAAGCGTAAAGGAAACATTAGAATGGAGTCCGAAATTTGATTTGATGAATGCGGCAGAATATATCAAGTATAATGATATTGCCTATAATGAAGCCATCAAAGACGGTATTGCCACTGTAAACAGCACTCAGAAACATTCACAGTATGATACCAACTGGCAGGATGAAGTATTGAAGACTGCATTGGTGCAGGACTACAACGTATCGCTTTCCGGTGGTGGCGATTCCGGTAGTTATTTTGTATCAGCCGGTTACTATAACAATGACGGCGTTTCTTATGGAAATACTTTCGACCGTTATAGCTTCCGTGTCAATACACAAGGTAAAAAAGGCTGGTTCTCTTTTGGTGAAAACTTGGCTTATTCACTCACAAACACAGACCCGAACCAGACCAATACTTACAATGACTTTTTGCGTATGATGCCTACCATTCCTATCTATGATGAAAATAATCCGGGTGGATATGGCTATGGTGATGCAGCCAAGTACAATACGTTCGGTGTAAACCCGATTGCGCGTGAAGATTTGGAATACCGTCATTTCCGCCAGAATCGTTTGAATGGTTCGCTGTGGCTGGAATTCAAGCCTTTTGAATTCCTTTCCTATAAATTCAATGGTGGTATTGACCTTTACTTTTATGAAAATTCATGGTTCCGTGGAGAAGGTAACTGGACTCAAAACCAGGAACACCGTGATCCAGAAAGCCAGAAGGCACGTGATAATACTTACAATATGCTGGTTGAACATACTTTGAACTTCAATAAGGATTTTGGTAAGCATCATGTGGATGCTGTAGTCGGTACTACTTACCAACATCATGAATGGGAAGGTTTGTGGGGGTCTCGTCTGAACTTCCCGATGTTGGGTAACGGTGATTACCTGACTGTATTGAATGCCGGACAGAGCAACCAGCAGAATACAAACAGCATCAGTGAAAATGCAATGATTTCTTATTTGGGACGTGCAAACTACATTTATGATGATAAATACTATTTGACAGCTACTTTCCGTCGTGACGGTACTTCCCGTCTGGCTAAGGAAAATCGTTGGGGTAATTTCCCCTCATTCTCTGGTGCCTGGAGAATTTCAAAAGAAGAATTCTTTGATGTGCCTTGGATTAATGATTTGAAGATTAGAGGTAACTGGGGTCGTCTTGGTAACTCTTCCATTGGAGATTGGGATTATATTGGAACTATCAATCAGAGTATTGTAACTGTATTCGGCGGTGCTATTGTTCCGGGGGCTACTCAGGTGAAATTGGTGAATGCAGGTCTTGTTTGGGAAACGAAAGAAACAGTGAATGTAGGCTTTGATGCCAGCTTTCTTAACCAGCGCTTAACTGTTAGCGCAGAGTATTATAACTCAAAGACCAGTGATGTGTTGGCAGAGACTCCGATTGCCATTTCTACTGGTAACCAAGGAGGTTCTCCATGGAAAAATGCTGCCAGCTTGCGCAATAAGGGCTTCGAATTTACACTTGGTTGGAAAGATCAAATTTCGGACTTTAAGTATAGCGCTTTGCTGAATGTGACTACTATGGATAACGAAGTATTGAGCTTGGGCCGTGATGGTACTAACAGAGATTATATTGATTCTGGTCAAGCGAGAACTCAACCGGGTAGATCTTTGGCAGAATTTTATTTGAGAAAGACAGACGGTATATTCAAGACACAAGAACAGATTGATAATTATGTGACGTCTACGGGTACCCCTATTATGATTGAGGGAAAACGTCCTCAATTGGGAGATGTTAAGTATCTCGATTTGAATGATGATGGAGAGATTACTGATGCCGACCGTGATTATTGCGGTAGTCCTTGGGCCAAGATGCAAATGTCATTGGTATTCAATGCAGAGTGGAAGAACTTCGATTTCAGTATGATGTGGAATGGTCAGTTCGGCAATAAGATATACAACGTATCCCGCTGGCAAGGACGTCTGTTTGCAGACAACTCCAACTATATTCGCTTTGAAAAGGGTGAAGAACCTTACCAGGTAAATCCTAACTCCAATACCCCGCGTATCATTTACGGTGATTTCCGTAACTCCCGTGATGCTGACCGTTTCTTGGAGAATGGCTCTTATTTCCGTATGAAAAACATTTCCATTGGATATAACTTCAGACAAGATTGGTTGAAGAATTTGGGAGTTGAAAAACTCCGTCTGTTTGCTACTGGTAGCAATTTAATTACTATTACTGGATATTCCGGCTTGGATCCTGACTTCAAGGGTGCGAATTCTGTTTGGAACAGTGGCACGGACAGCTTTGCATATCCTAATACCCGTTCGGTAATGTTTGGATTGGATTTGACCTTTTAACTTATAAATCAGCTTATAAATTATGAAAAAGATATATTATGGATTAATGCTTGCAGGTGCCTTGACGTTGTGCACCGGATGCAGTTCGAGTTTATTGGATATTGATAATCCCAATGAAGTAACCAATGATACTTATTGGAATAAGCCGGAAGATGCGACAGCCGGTGTTAATGCCTGCTACAGCTTCTTCTATAAGGAAGGCACTTGGATGCGTTGGCTCTCTTTCCGCTATGATTTAACTTCGGACGAAGGATGGAGCTCTTCTCCTTGGATTGAATTGGGCGACTGGACTCGTTTCCTTTACAACAACTATAATTTTTATGAAGGCAACAACATACATTGGGAACATTTCTATGTAGGTATTTTCCGTTGTAATCAGGTGTTGGCTCATGTTCCTTCTATTGAAATGGACGAGACTACGAAAAACCAGGTACTGGCACAAGCTTCTTTCTTGCGTGCATTGTGGTATTTTCAGGTAAATCTGTTGTGGGACAAAGGAACTATGCCGTTGGAGCCTAAAGATGCTTCTTATATACCGGAAGATGCTTCCGAGCAGGAAATATGGGACCAGGTAGAGAAAGATTTGACTTTTGCCATGCAGTATCTGCCGGAATCTTGGGATGCTGCCAATCTGGGACGTGCTACCAAAGGTGCTGCCAAGGCATTGTTGGGCAAGGCTTATATGCAACAACATAAGTATGACAAAGCAAAGGAACAATTGCAATGGTTGATTGATAAAGAGGGCTCTTTATACGGTCTTATCGCCAATCGTGAAGATAATTTCACTGACTTGGACGAGAACAACAAGGAGGGTATCTTTGAAATTCAGTTCGATGACCAGAACAAGGGTGGTACGGGTAATGATGCCAGTATGGCATTCGGTTTCCAGCGTACTCAGTTCTATGCTCCAAGTGGTATAGGTTGGGGAGATGGCAAGGCACGCCGTTGGTTGGTAGACGAGTTCTTGAAAGAGAAACGTGTGGATGGAAAGAATGACTTGCGCTTGTATAGTAGTATTCTTTATCGTGGATTCTCGCAGGACTTCCCAGACCAACCGAAGAAATATTATGGTGTTGAGAATGCAGATTGGAATGATAATTGGGGAACTGATCCGGAAGACTGTTATATCCGTAAATACAATACTTCGTACTATCGTACTGCAGAAGATTATTTTGCCCGTAATAATTATCGTATTATGCGTTATGCAGATATCCTGATGAACTATGCAGAGTGTCTTGTTGAAACGGGTACTAATCCTGCCGATGCTGCTGTTTATGTAGACAAGGTAAGAGAACGTGCTGGTCTGGCCAAGTTGAAAGACAGTCAGTGGAAAGACTGTTTGAGCTCTAAAGATGCCTTTATCAAGCGTCTGCAGATGGAACGTACTTTGGAACTCTGTTTCGAAGGTTGGCGTTGGGCTGACTTGAAGCGTTGGGGGTTACTTGATTCCCAGGCTGGAATTGATGAACTGAAAGCTCGTGATAAGGACTTTGACAACTTTATTGTCGGCAAGCACAGACGTCTGCCTATTCCAAGGGATGAGGTGGAAAACAGCACAGTAGGTGGTGTTGTACATCTTACTCAGAATCCTAACTATTAATAACTAAAGAAGGCTATGCCTGGAAGCCTGTTCTTATTCAGGATGCTTCCGGCATAGCCTTTTCTTTCTTAAATCTTATACCATATGCTTGTCTGTAAAAAACTACTATTATCATTCGCTTTTGCTTGCTGCGGTAGCTTGTTTGCGCAGAACATCCAGAATCCGGTACTTCCGGGAGTGGCGGATGCCGGCGTAATGAAATATAATGGCAAATATTATATTGGCGGGGTCCGTACAAACGGGGATTTCTATGTGTCTGATGACCTGGTTCATTGGGGGAAACCTATCCATGTTGTATCCATGGACAATGACTGGACCAGAGGCAGCGGAGCCGGAGATGACCAGATTCATGCCAATGACATGTTCTATCTGAATGGAGATTTTCATTTGTACTGGTCAGTCAATTATTGGGGGAAGGACAAGCATGCCGTTCACATTGTACATGCGCAGAGCAAAGATGTCTTGGGCGCTTATACAGAACCGAACAAGAAGACATGGATGGATAACCGTATCGACCCCAAAATATTCAGAGATGATGATGGACAACTATACATGTATATGGTACGTTTTACTGATGGAAATACCATATGGGGACGTAAAATGAAGAACCCGGCAGAATTTGCCGGCGAACCGGTGTGCCAGTTCGCCTCATTGCCGGATACATGGGAAACGATGGATAACAGAGTAGCGGAGGGACCGTGGGTCATGAAGTATAGAGACCGCTACTATATGATGTATAATGCCAACCACACCTCTACAGAGTGGGGCAATTATCAGTTGGGAGTTGCTGAGGCAGACTCTCCTTTAGGTTTTCAAAATGGTAATAAATATAGCTATCCGGTTGTAGGTTGCAATCAGACACAACTGGAGGAGAAGCAAGTGGATTTATTGCGGTATGGCCGCACGTATGAGCCGTTGTTTGCTTATACGGAGAGCAAGCCGGGAAGCGATTGGATAAAAGCGACCTACGATGACTCCGGCTGGGCGAGGGGGGAGACCGGCTTTTCGTCCCGTGAAGTGAAAGGTTCCACAATCCGGCATCTGGGTACCTTGTGGAATACGCACTCCTTATGGTTGCGAAAGACTTTCTTTGCCAGTAGCGAAACCGGCAATCTGGCATTGCGTGTCGCTCACGATGGAGATACCCGGATTTATCTGAACGGAACAATTATCTACGAGAAGCAGGGGCGTGATTATTGCATCGTAAACCTGGACAAGAAGCTGCGTGCTGCTTTGAAGGAAGGCACGAATCTGCTTGCCGTAGAAACAAACAAGGGACGTTCGCAATTCTTCGACGTTTCTCTGTTCGATATGAAAGACGGCATTGCCGATGATATTCTGATGACTCCCGGTCAGCCCAATATTTTGAGAGGTCCCAACGGATTTGAATGGTGGCTGATTTATATGGCAAACAAGAACGATGAGCATCGGGGACAATATATCAACCGTGTCCAGTTCTTCGACAAGACTTTGTTTGTGGACGGTATCACTGGTCCACGTACGGCGGGTTATCATCCCGAACCTTCGATGCCCACGTTTGCGGGTAAAGGCGAAACTGCTTCGTTCGGTGTGCTGAAGCAAGTACAGCCGTCCGTGGCTTACTTGTTCGAGACAGGAGTCAAGACCGAGGGTGGAGCCGGTGTCATTGCTTGGTGGAAGGATGCAGATAACTGTGCCTATGTAGGTTTGGATGCCGAGAACCGGAGCTGGTACCTGCGTACACTTGTCGGCGGTAAAGAAAATAAGGAATCTTATGCCCTGCCGGAAGATTTCCGTTGGGGGGTGTATCATCATCTGCGCATTGAGCGTAATGGTGGCTGTCTGAAGATTTGGCTGGATGAGATTCCCGTACCGGGAAAACATGTCTTTGCAGAGGCTGTTCCGGCAGAAGAAGCGGGTGTTCCCGGAGTATTTGATGAGACAAAGTCTGCTTTGTTCGAAGGGACTACCTATACCATCGGTTTCGATGATGTGCATTTTCAGCTTTCGGAGAATGAGGAGTTGTTGAAAGGCGATTTCCTGAACGATTATGAATTCAGCTTCCAGTTATCCGGCTTGTCCGGACAAGACAAGGCAGGAAGCTATCCGGTTTATGTGGATAAGGATAACTATGTGAAGGCTCAGTTTAATGGTGCTACCCGTATGCTTGAGGTGACAGCTGTGAAGAAGGGGAAAAACGCTTGGAAAAAGGAGTTTTCACTAGGATGCCTGCAAACATTCTATCCGGATGTGAAGTATACCGACTTCATTGAGAAAGATTATCGTTTTGCTGTACCTACGTGGCTGGATACCCTTTACCTGAACCGTCATGAAGCAGGTAACAAGTCCGAATTTGTAGATGACATGTTCGGCAAATTCGACATAGAGTACCTGAATGGCAGCGAATGGTATCCGATAGAGAGCAAAAGTGGGGGAGTAGCAGAACATCCTGCGTATAATTATTGTACCTTTACTCCGGTGAAGGCAGAAGGTATCCGGTTCATTAACAAGGAGGCGGAAGATTTGGAACGCCATATCTATAAGATAGGCGTACACGAGTTGTGGAAAGACTCCTATAATTTTCGTGCAGTACGCCGGGCAGACAAACTGTATCTGTTTGTGGACGGCAGGGAATTGGGTACGTTAGACATCCGCTACCCTGCGTCCCGCATCGGATTCTGTTCGGAGGGCGAATCTCCTGCCTATAAGGGAGTGCTGTATTATCACATAGGGCAGGTTCCCAATCAGGTGAAGCCTTGATTGGATGTTGGAACCGCATTTTGTCTTGAAATTTGCACATCGAATGATAAAACTGTAATATGTTGGTAATCAGTGTGCTTAAATTACTCTTATCTAAGTATACGACTGAGGGAACCTAAGTATATGACTGAGACCTCTTCACTATACGAGGAGATGACGAAATGAGTTTGATGTAAATATTTATTTTGAAATAGAAACCATGAGAATCATGAAAAAGAATTTTATATGTATGTATTTGTTTCTGTCGGCTACGCTGGCTTCCTGTCAGTCCTGCTCTTCAGACTATAAGGATGTGGACGATATTGTTGTCGAAGGAGTTGAAACACCGGTACCTTTGGGCGACCCGTTCATCATGTTGTACGAGGGTACTTACTATGCATACGGCACCCATGCGGATGACGGCATTGAAGTCTATACCTCCGATGATTTGCAGACTTGGAAGTATAAGGGCATGGCGCTCCAAAAGAAGGATGTCTGGGCCGACCGTTGGTTCTGGGCGCCGGAGGTCTACGAAGTGAACGGGAAGTTCTATATGTACTATTCGGCAGACGAGCATATCTGTGTGGCAACAGCCGATTCGCCCGCAGGTCCGTTCACTCAGAGCAAGAAGGAGCCCCAGATTGCCGATGAGAAATGCATTGATAACTCCCTGTTCATTGATGACGACGGCACACCTTATCTCTTTTTCGACCGTTTCAACGACGGACTCAACATTTGGGTGGCCGAATTGGAGAAAGACCTCATGACTATCAAGAAGGAGACCATGCATCCTTGCATTCACGTTTCTCAGGCATGGGAGGAAGTGTGGCCTCGTGTGAATGAAGGTCCGTTTGTCGTCAAGCACAACGGAATTTATTATATGACTTATTCCGCCAACAGTTATGAAAGTCCCTTCTACGGCATAGGTTGCGCCACGGCTACCGATTTGATGGGTACTTGGACCAAATACGAGGAGAACCCCTTGTTGCAGAAACCCGGAGAACTGGTCGGGGTGGGACACAGTGCCACCTTCACAGACAAGGCTGGCAAGCTTCGTCTTGTTTTCCATGCTCATAAGGACAAGAACAATATCCATCCGCGCGCCATGTATATCACTGATGTTTCTTTCGAGAAAGTGGACGGTGTGGACCGTATGAGAATCAGCAAGGACTATATGACCCCCAAAGTAGTAAAATAAAAGATGGATATGGAGAAAAATTGTATATGGTTGCTGTTGCTTTGTCTTTGTTTTGCCGGATGCAAGGAGAAGACGGTTGTAGAATCAGACTATCTGCCGATTGCCGACCCTTACGTGATGCTTTACGAAGGCAAGTACTATGCTTACGGCACCGGAGGTACGGTAGAAGGGGAGGGCTTTGCCTGCTTCTCTTCCGATGACCTGAAGAACTGGACGCGTGAAGGCCAGGCGTTGTCGGCCGCCGACTCCTACGGTACGTGGGGATTCTGGGCTCCGGAAGTCTGCTATATCGAGTCGAAGAAAAAGTTTTACTTGTTCTACTCCACCGAAGAGCATATTTGTGTGGCAACGGCAGATACTCCCCAAGGCCCGTTCCGTCAGGAGGTGAAGCAGCCTATATGGGATGAGAAGAGCATTGATACTTCTCTCTTCATCGACGATGACGGCACGCCTTACCTTTATTTCGTGCGTTTCACAGATGGCAATGTCATTTGGGTGGCAGAAATGAATGATGATTTGACCGGCATCAAGCAGGAAACGTTGACGGAGTGCATTAAAGTGGGAGAGCCTTGGGAACTTTCGCAGGACAAGCCTGCCAAGGTGGCCGAAGGCCCTTCCGTCCTGAAAAAAGAGGGCATTTATTACCTGATTTATTCAGCCAATCACTTTGAAAGCAAAAATTACGGAGTGGGCTACGCAACTTCAGACAGTCCTATGGGACCGTGGAAGAAATACGAGGAAAACCCGATTTTGCAACGTGCCGACGGTTTGATGGGTACCGGACACGGAGCGCCCTTCCGTTGCAAAGACGGCAGTTGGAAATATATTTTCCATGCACACTGGGATTCCACGAAGGTACAGCCGCGTACTTCGTACATCAAGGATTTTGCCATTTCCGACCAGAGAACGGTTTCTATCGGTGGCCCTCTTATCCGTCCGCAGGTATTAACTGATAATCTGACATCAAAATGAAAAAAGGACTGTTTTATTATATGCTGATAGCATGCCTCTGTGCTTGTCAAAAGAAGGCAGAAACAATCTCTACTGCTTCTTTATTGAAAGAAATGGTGGATTGTGAAGCATTGGCAAAGTATCCTGAACCTTATTATGAAACCAGGCAGTTCAGTAGTTACGACCGGGCGTCTGTCAAAAAAGATAGTGTCTCTTGGTATGCCAATTGTGACCGAAGCCAGTTTCTGCGCGTTGATTCCATTGACGGACGGAGAGAGTTTGTTCTGGTTGATACGGACGGTCCGGGAGCTATCACTCGCTTTTGGGTGACTGTAGCCGCATATTCGGATAAAGGAACCCTGCGTTTTTATCTTGATAATCAGGAGGTTCCCGAAATAGAAGGGGAGGTTCTGGGCATATTGAGCGGACATGCTCTGGTAGATGCGCCTCTTTCGGCTTCTGTATCGGAACTGACGGACTATAAGCAGAGGGGACATAATCTGTATCTGCCCATACCTTATGCCAAGCATTGCAAGATTACCTATGAAAGTCCTTCCATCAAGGAACCCGGCGAGTTTTCCGAAGAATGCTTCTATTACAACATCAATTACCGTACTTATGCAGAAGGAACGTCTGTAGCCACTTTCTCTAAGGAGGACATCAAGCAGAATGCGAAATTACTGGCAGATGTACAACGAAAACTGACTGTATCCCGGAGGGAAATAGGAGGATTGCAGAAAGAACCGATGCTTCGGAGTGTGCTGGCTGCCGGTGAAGAGCGGGATATGACCCTTTCCGGTCCGGGTGCTGTTCGCCGTCTGGACGTAAAGCTGCATGCCGGAGACTTTGACCAGGCATTGCGTTCTACGGTTCTGCGTATTTCTTTTGATGGAAACGAAACTGTATGGGTACCGGTAGGAGACTTTTTCGGAAGCGGGAACCGTCTTTCTCCGTTTCAGACTTTTTATACCGAAGTAACATCCGATTCACTGTTTTCTTGCTTTTGGGTAATGCCCTATCAGAAAGATTGCAGGATTGCATTGCAGAATGTGGGGACGGACGAGGTTGAGGCTTCTCTGACTGCATACACCTCGGCTTGGAAATGGGATGAAAGAAGTATGTACTTCGGTGCGGGGTGGACGGAGTTCTCTCATCTGCATACCCGTACAAATCCGGATAAGCCTACGACAGACGACCACTTTGAAGTAAATTTCGTGAAACTGACCGGCAGAGGAGTATATGTGGGCGATGGGGTAACCTTGTTCAACTCCTTGGCCGACTGGTGGGGCGAAGGTGATGAAAAAGTGTATGTGAACGGTGAGGAATTTCCTTCGCACTTCGGCACCGGTACGGAAGACTATTACGGTTATGCCTGGTGCATGCACAATGCTTTCAGCCATCCGTTTATTGCCGAGCCGGATGGAACAGGCTCCACTCAGTGTGGGCACGTCTCCAATGTGCGCTATCGTGGTTTGGATGCCATTCCTTTCAGCAAGTCATTGACGTTTGACATGGAGATATGGCATTGGGGCAGTACGGTCATCAACTATGCTCCTACTACTTTCTGGTATATGCTGCCCGGTGGAGAATCCAACCGCAAGGCGGAAGCTGCTAAAGCATCTGCGGATATTGCAAAGCATAAGAATGATCTGGTGAGCAATGTAGCCGTTGCCGGAAGGAAGGTGGAAGGCGAATATTTGGATATTCGGCTGACCGGAGGAATTGAAAGATCGCAAAGTATACCTGCCATGAACTGGAGTAACGGTGCCCAGTTCTTTTGGGCTGAAGCAAAGGAAGGCGATAAAGCTTCCTTAGGCTTTAAAGTCGACAAGGGAGGCAATTATCGGTTGAAAATAGCTTTTACGGTAGCACCGGATTATGGTTGTATAGATTTGTACCTGAACAACCATAAACTGAAAGAAAACCTGAATCTGTATAGTACCGGGCTGGCAACGAATGTATTGGATTTGGGGACAGTTACTTTGCAAGACGGCTCTAATGAACTGCTGATTATACAAAAAAAAGCTGATAGCCGTTCTGCGAATTCATTGTTGGGCATGGATTATTTAATAATACAATAATTAAGGATAATATGAAGAAACAAATTCTGATGTTTGCATTATGTTGCCTGACGGCATGCTCTTCGTCGTCGGCGACAAAAGAAAACGAGCCGGAAGAACAGCCGAAGAATGTCTATCGCAATCCGGTGATAAACTACAGTTTGCCCGACCCTTCTGTGATAAAGGGCGGTGACGGCTACTACTATCTGTATGCCACCGAGGACATACGTAATCTGCCGATTCACCGTTCCAGGAATCTGGTGGATTGGGAATATGTAGGTACTGCCTTTACCGACCGTACCCGACCTGATTTTGAGCCGAACGGCGGTTTGTGGGCACCGGACATCAACAAGATAGGTGATAAATACGTACTCTACTATTCCATGTCCGTTTGGGGAGGCGAGTGGAATTGCGGCATCGGTTGTGCCACTGCTGATAAACCGGAGGGACCTTTCAAGGACCACGGGAAGATGTTCCGCAGCAATGAAATCAATGTGCAGAATTCCATCGACCCTTTCTACATAGAGGAGGGAGGAAAGAAATATCTTTTCTGGGGCAGCTTCCGTGGAATCTATGCGATTGAACTGTCCGATGACGGCTTGTCTTTGAAGGAAGGTGCCACACCGCAGCAAGTGGCGGGAACCGCTTACGAGGGTACTTATATCCATAAGAAAGACGGACATTACTATTTCTTTGCTTCCATAGGAAGTTGCTGTGAGGGGTTGAACAGTACCTACACTACCGTTGTAGGGCGTTCGGACAATCTTTTCGGCCCCTACGTCGACAAGAAAGGCGGTAGCATGATGGACAACAAGCACGAAGTGCTGATTCAGAAAAGCAATACCTTTGTGGGCACCGGCCATAACTCCGAGATTGTGACGGACAATGCCGGTAATGACTGGTTCTTCTATCATGCGGTGAGCACGAAGAATCCTGAAGGCCGCGTATTGATGCTGGATAAGATTAGCTGGGAAGACGGATGGCCGACAGTAGAAGGCTCCGTTGCATCTACAGAATCGGAGAAACCTGAATTCTGACGAGTATGAAGAATTTTATTTTAGTATCCTTGTTGGCCTTGCTTATGATGGGCTGTAAAACATCGAATGGAGGTGCCTTGGAAATAGTGGAACCTACCGTTGAAATGCGGGATAATCCCGAAGGAGTAGCTTCGTTTGCTCCCCGTTTCTCATGGCAGTTGGCAACCGGCAAGCAGGATGTGATGCAGACTGCTTATCAGATTGAAGTGGCAGATTCGGAAAAGAGTTTGCAGACCGGGGCCGGGCTGGTATGGAACAGTGGTCGTGTGGAGTCCGACCAGTCGGTGCTGGTGAAATATGCAGGGGCGCCTTTGGAGTCGGGACAGAAATATTATTGGCGTGTCACGGTATGGACAAATACCGGTGACAAAGCGCAAAGCAATGTCCGGCACTGGTCAATGTCCTTGCTGGACAGTTCGGACTGGAAAGCCGGCTGGATTGGACTGAACGACAGTACAAACTTGAAACTGGACGGTGAGCGGACCATCCTTCCGGCACGTTATCTGCGGAAGGAGTTTGATTTGCCGTCACAGCCGAAGCGTGCAGTCCTTTATGTTTCGGGAGTAGGCTCTTCCGTATGCTATATGAATGGCGAGAGGATTGGAAATGATGTATTCGGTCCTTTGCCTACCTGGTACGATGCTTCTGTATCTTACCTGACTTATGATGTCACCCCCTTGTTGAAGTCCGGTACCAATGCGATAGGCGTGGCTCTGGGCAACGGCCGCTATCTTTCCATGCGCGCCAATGGGATGGTAGGTTTTGGTTTGCCCCGTCTCATGGCGCAGTTGAATATAGAGTGCGACAATGGTGAGACGGTGTCGGTAGTCAGCGATGATTCCTGGAAAGCGACGAACCACGGTCCTATAACTGCGAACAACGAATTTGACGGTGAACATTACGATGCCCGCTTGGAATTGGGTAAATGGACGGAAAGCGGCTATGATGATTCCGGATGGCAGTTGGCCGAACGGATGGAGGCTCCCAAAGGAAAACTTGTGGCACAGCTCTCTCCGAGTCTGAAGGTGATGGAGGAGATAAAGCCAATATCCGTTAAATCGGTAGGTGATGGAAGATATATCGTGGATATGGGGCAGAATATGGTAGGAATACAGCAGGTGAAACTGCGTGGCAAGAAGGACAAGCCCATTACTATGCGTTTTGCCGAAGTGCTGAAGGACAATGGTACGGAACTGTATCTTGACAACCTGCGCAGTGCCCTTGTCACGGATATTTATACTCCTGCCGCTGACGGTGAGTTTGTTTGGGAACCGTTGTTTGTTTACCATGGTTTCCGTTTTATGGAAATATCCGGTTTGGACTATGAACCGGCAGCGGATGATTTCACCGGTAAGGTGGTGTATGATGAAATGGCAACGAACGGTACGTTCGAGACTTCCGAGGAGTTGATTAACAGACTTCACAAGAATGCCTATTGGGGAATCCGTGGAAACTATCGCGGTATGCCTACCGACTGCCCCCAGCGTGATGAACGTCTTGGATGGCTGGGCGACCGCACTACTGGTGCCTATGGTGAAAGTTTCATTTTCGGCAATGCCTTGATGTATAAGAAGTGGCTGGTGGATATAGAAGAGTCCATGAATGAAAATGGAAGTATCTCTGTGGTATCTCCCCGTTACTGGACCATCTTCCATGATGACGTGACTTGGCCGGCTGCCTATTTTTACGTAGCCGACATGCTTTACCGCCAGTTTGGCGATGATAGCTCCATCAAAGAGCGCTATCCGTCCATGAAGCGCTGGGTAAACCACATGACGGAGACCAAAATGAAGGACTATATTCTGGTGAAGGATGAATACGGGGATTGGTGCATGCCTCCCGAGTCGCCGGAGCTGATTCATTCGGAGGACCCTGCCCGGAAGACGAACGGCGAAGTGCTGAGTACAACGGTGTTTTACAGCATTCTGCAACTGATGGAGAAGTTCGCGCAAATGAACGGACTTCCGGCAGATGCTGAAGAGTATGCAGCACTTGCCATTAAGGTCAAGGACGCTTATAACAAGAAATTCTTCAATCCCGGGACTGCACAGTATGACAACAATACGGTGACGGCAAACCTGCTTTCCCTCAGACTGGGCCTGGTTCCCGACGGATATGAAGATAAAGTATTTGCCAATGTCGTGGAGAAGACGGAAAAAGACTGTAAGGGACATGTCAGTGCCGGTGTGCTTGGCATCCAGCATCTGATGCGCGGACTTACCGAGTACGGTGGACTGGAACTTGCCTATAAGATAGTGACCAATGACACTTATCCCTCATGGGGCTACATGATTAAGAAGGGTGCAACCACCATTTGGGAATTATGGAATGGTGACACGGCAAATCCGGCGATGAATTCAAGAAACCATGTGATGCTTTTGGGAGATCTGCTGATATGGTTCTATGAGGATCTTGCCGGCATAAAGAATACTCCCGCTTCCGTCGGGTTCAAGCAGATTCTGATGGAACCGGTATTCCCGGAAAAACTGAATTATGTGAATGCTTCGCATGTATCGCCTTATGGCAGAATAGGAAGTTCCTGGAAACGTGATGGCAATAAGCTGGAGTGGAACGTTGAGATTCCTGCCAATACAACCGCTACGGTCAAGCTGCCGCTTGACTTCCATGTACAGGTAGATGCCGGTCAGGCGGGGATTCATTCCGTGGAGGAGGCTGACGGTAAGCTGGTAGTCGAATTGGGCTCCGGCAAATATGTATTCATGTCTGAATGATATTTTTCTAACAACAATAAAACAGATGTAACTATGAGACTAAAAAGATTGTTTTTGGGGGTAATGCTTTTGGCGAGCATTACGGGTGCCGGAGCGGCAAATGCTGCTCCGGAAGACATCTCTGCTTCTATTTCCTTGAAAGTGCCGGGGAATGATGCCAAGCAATATCCGCTGGCCTTGCAGAAGATGCAGGATGGTATGTACAGCTGCCGGGCTTCGGAAACGTTGCCGTTGGACATCATCCGCCAGGTGGTGGACAAGGATGGCAAACAGCGCATTACCGTCACACTCAAGGCGCTGGAAAATGTGTATTTCAACTACGGGGAACAGATAAAGACCGGTTACAAGCATTCGGACTGCCAGTTCTACATGCCGGGCTTCTGGTATCGCCGCAACCTGCGTTCGCCGAAGGAGGCTCCTTCTTTCCACACATCGGACAGTTGGCTGGTGCGTGAGGACCGTTTGAGCACTCCGCTGACGGCAGCTTTCAATCCGGCAAGCGGTACGTCCATGTCGGTTATCCGTATTGACAAGTTCGACAAGGAAGCTTTGACCACTCATAAGGAAGGAGAGGTAATCTTGTCCGGCGAGACTTCCATCGGATATACCGGTTTCTGCAATGTGGATGGTATGACTGTCTTGGCATACGGTTTCCCCTATAAGGAAGCACCGAAGACATATATCCGCAAATTGACGTTGGCTCCTGCCGTTGAGGCTTTCCAGTTGCTGCGTAAGGGCGACAGCATCTCCATGACTTGGGAGGTGTCCGAAAGGAATGCTGCCGATTTCTCGGAATGCGTACAGCGCACCTGGGAGTATTGTTATGACACTAACCGCCCGAAACCGGTTGACACACCTTACACGGTAGACCGCATGAAGGAGGTGATGAGCAACTTCTTTGTGGAAAGCTATGTCAGCAATACCCCCACTCATTATTACTCCGGTGTAGAGTTGGAGACTGCTACTTGTGCCAATACCGATGTTGCCGAAGTGGGCTTTGTGGGACGTACGTTGCTGAACGCTTTCAATGCTTTGGAGTATGGCAAACAGCAGAATCGCCAAGACCTGGTGGATAATGCCAACCATATCTTTGACACTTATCTCCAGAATGGTTTTTCGCCTGCCGGTTTCTTCAACGAAGTGGTACACTACAACCGCGGCTTCAAGGAAACCAGACATAGCATCCGCCGTCAGTCCGAGGGAGTGTATGCCATCTTGAACTATTTGAACTACGAGAAACAGCAGAAGCGTAAACACCCCGAATGGGAGAAACGCATCAAGGGCATGCTGGACAGCTTCCTCAAGTTGCAGAACGAGGACGGCAGCTTCCCGCGCAAGTTCAAGGATGATTTCTCTATCGTGGATGCCAGCGGTGGTAGCACGCCTTCGGCAACATTGCCTTTGGTGATGGCGTCCAAGTATTTCAAAGACAAGCGTTATCTGGCAAGCGCCAAGCGTACGGTAGACTATCTGGAGAAGGAACTGATATCCAAAGCCGATTATTTCTCTTCTACGCTGGATGCCAACTGCGAGGACAAGGAAGCCTCCTTGTATGCTGCTACGGCTGCTTATTACCTGGCTTTGGTTACCAAAGGAGAAGAGCGTGCACACTATGCCGGTCTGGCAAAGAAAGCCGCTTATTTTGCGTTGTCGTGGTATTATACCTGGGATGTTCCTTTTGCCGAAGGTCAGATGCTGGGAGATATCGGCTTGAAAACCCGTGGTTGGGGAAATGTGTCGGTAGAGAATAACCATATCGATGTATTTATCTTCGAATTTGCCGATGTGCTGCATTGGCTCTCCAAAGAGTACAACGAGCCGCGCTTCTCTGACTTTGCCGAGGTGATATCCACTTCCATGCGCCAGTTACTGCCGTATGAAGGACACATGTGTGGCATTACCAAAGTAGGCTATTACCCGGAAGTGGTGCAGCATACCAATTGGGATTACGGACGTAACGGAAAGGGATATTACAACAATATCTTCGCTCCGGGCTGGACGGTTGCTTCTTTGTGGGAGTTGTTCACTCCGGGACGTGCGGAGCAGTTCTTGTTGAAAAAATGATAGTCTAAACAGTAACCAATATTGTATTTATGAATAAGATGATGACTTTGTTGGCAAGCGTGATGCTATTGGCATCGGCTTGCACGGGCAAACAGGCGAGTGAAAAGACTGCTTCTGGACTGGAACCTGCGAACTTCCGTACGGAAGTGGATGGCAAGCAGACAGACTTGTTTGTTTTGGAGAATAAGAATGGTATGGAAGTTTGTATTACGAATTTCGGTGGACGTATTGTATCAGTAATGGTGCCGGACAAGGATGGCGTTATGCGTGATGTGGTGCTGGGCTTCGATTCCATTCAGGACTACATCAAGTTCCCTTCGGATTTCGGCGCTACCATCGGACGTTATGCCAACCGTATCAACCAGGGTAAGATTACAGTGGATGGGGTAGAGTATCAGCTGCCGCGCAACAATTACGGTCATTGCCTGCATGGAGGTCCCAAGGGATACCAATATCAAGTGTTCGATGCCCGCCAGTTGAGCAGTCAGGTTCTGGAGTTGACTTATCTGTCGAAAGACGGAGAGGAGGGCTTCCCGGGTAACCTGACCTGCAAGGTCACTTTCTCGCTGACAGATGACGATGCCATCGACATTCGTTACAGTGCCGAAACGGACCGTACCACTGTTGTCAATATGACGAACCATTCTTACTTTAACCTGGACGGTGACCCCTCCAAGTCCAATTCGGATTATCTGCTCACTATTGATGCAGATGCTTATACCCCCGTGGACAGTACCTTCATGACTACCGGTGAGATTGTTTCCGTAGAAGGTACGGATATGGATTTCCGCACTCCTACTGCTGTTGGCGCCCGTATCGACAATGACTTTGAGCAGTTGAAGAACGGCAAGGGCTATGACCACAACTGGGTACTCAATACGAAGGGCGATGTCACCCGCCCGTGTGCCACCCTCGAATCTCCCTCAACGGGTATTGTGCTTGATGTCTATACCAACGAACCGGGCATTCAGATTTATGCCGGTAACTTCCTGGATGGCACACTGACCGGAAAGAAAGGTATTGTGTACGGTCATCGTGCTTCTGTCTGTCTGGAGACTCAAAAGTATCCCGATACGCCCAACAAGCCGGAATGGCCTTCTGCATTGCTGAAGCCGGGAGAGAAGTATGACAGCCATTGCATTTATCGCTTCTCGGTGAAGAAATAAATATAAGGCAGGCATAGCCTGCCTTTATGGGATGGATATAAATATGACAAGAAGCCTGAAGTATTGAGGCGTACGTTTGTTTGTCCCTATATCTTTGGTGACGGAGAGGAACATTCCATCATTTCCCATTGGAAGTATAATGATGGTTATGGCAGTGTTGAACTTATTAGAGTAACTATAGATGGTGTGGATGCCCGCATCGAATCAGGAACAGACAAATATCACCCGTTAGTTGTCGTTGTGTTGGCAAAGTAACTTGTTTTTCTTAAATACTCTGTCTTGGTAAAATCAGCACTTTATCAAGACAGAGTTTTTATTCTTTGGAATTACCGCATCGCCAGCGCCTTATTCTCCGCCTCCTCCATAATCTCCCGTTCTCCCGGCCCTTTGTCATTGATTCCGCAAAGGTGGAGGATGCCGTGGATGATGACCCGGTACAGTTCACGTTCGTAGTTGTTATCGGCGAACTGTTCCGCATTGGTGCGTACGGTATCGAGGCTGATGAAGAGGTCACCGCTAAGGCGGTTGCCTTCACAGTAGTCGAAAGTGATGATATCTGTGTAATAATCGTGTTGCAGATATTGGCGGTTCACTTCGAGTATCTTCTCGTCCGAGCAGAAGATATAGGCTATTTCACCGACTCTTTTTCCGTAAGTGGCGGCTACGGATTTTATCCATTCCGTTGTTTCACGTTTCTTGATGGAGGGCATTTCAACGCCGTCTGTCTGATAACTAATCATTTTATTTACAATTTTACGATTTACGATTGAAATTACATTCCTGTGATTAAGACAGTTTCTTTAGAAGAAGAACATATAACTGATAATAATCGCTGCAATGATGCCGGAGAAATCGGCAATCAGCCCACACGTCACGGCATTCCTCGTTTTGGTGATACCTACGCTGCCGAAATACACAGCAAGAATATAGAATGTGGTGTCCGAAGCGCCACGTGCCACGCAACTCATGCGTCCTACAAATGAATCGGCGCCATACTGTTTCATGGTGTCAATCATCAGTCCGTTGGCACCGCTGCCGCTCAGTGACTTCATCAGGGCAGTGGGTAGGGCACCTACAAAGCTGGTATCTACACTGAATAGTCCTACTACATAACCGATACCGTTCACCAGTATATCCATGGCGCCGGAAGTGCGGAAAACGGCGATTCCAACGAGAAAAGCAACCAGATAAGGGATAATGCGTATGGCAGTGGTGAAGCCTTCTTTGGCCCCTTCGATGAAGGCATCGTATACATTGATTTTTTTCCATAGCCCCCAGAGGATGAACAGCAGGATGATGGAGAACAGCAGTATGTTGGCAATTAAAGTGGAATATACACCCATTTCATCACGGCTAATCTGTGTGAACAGATAAATGAGCGCGGCAAAGAAAAGGCTGATGCAGCCAATCAGGATAAGTATGGGCTTGTTCAACAGGTTGATGCGTTGTGCAATGCTGACGGCAATGACACCGACAATGGTCGAGATGGCGGTCGTTATCAGTGTGGGGATAAAGATGTCCGTGGGTTGGGCGGCACCCATCTGCGAGCGGTACATCATGATGCTGACGGGGATAAGTATCAGTCCTGAAGTGTTGAGTACAAGGAACATGACCATCGGATTGGTGGCGGTGTCCTTTTTAGGGTTCAGTTCCTGGAGTTCCTTCATGGCTTTCAGTCCCATCGGAGTAGCGGCATTGTCCAGCCCCAGCATGTTGGCAGAGAGATTCATGAAAATGGAGCCCATGGCAGGATGTCCTTTCGGTATTTCGGGAAAGAGACGGCAGAATACCGGACTCAGCCAACGGGAGAGGGCATTGATCATGCCGCTGTTTTCGCCTATTTTCATCACGCCGAGCCAGAGGGCGAGTATTCCTGTCAGTCCCAGGGATATTTCAAAAGCTGTTTTGGAAGAGGAGAAGGTGGAGTTGACGAGTTCTGTGAATATCTCCACATCACCCATAAAGATGAGTTTGCAGAGGGCTACGATGAATGCGATGACGAAGAAAGCTACCCAGATGTAATTTAAAACCATGTATCGTTACTTTGTTTCTAGTGGATTAATATTTGTTTTCGTTAGCAAGATTCCAGGCGTTGAGGAAAGCTGCTTTGGTTATTTCTATCATTTTTTCCCAGTTCAGCCAGTCGGTGTGGTCCGAAGGCTGGTGATAATCGGGATGTCCGTCTGTGTGGTACCAGATGATGGGGATGTTGCACAGGGCAAAAGAAGCATTGTCACTTCCTCCCGTGGGGCGGTCCCAGGCGCGGTAGTCCGGTTGCAGGCGCAAGCTGTAGCGTGCAATGTCCTGCTTCAGCCAGTCGCCGAATACGGGGTGGGCGGCGGTGTAGAAGTAGACAACGTGTTGAGGCTGCTCGGGCTTATTGTTACGGCCTATCATGTCGAAATTAAGATAACCTTTCACCTGGCTGATGAAAGGACAGCTTTGTACAAAGTATTTGGAGCCGAGCAATCCCTTTTCTTCTCCGTCCCAAAAGGCAAAGATGACCGTGCGCAGAGGCTTCTGCCCGGTGGCAAGAAATGCACGGGCTATCTGCAGGACGGCAGAGACACCGGAGGCATTGTCGTCCGCACCGTTGTATATCCGGTCGTTTGCCAGCGTCTCGTCCGTACCCAGGTGGTCGAAGTGGGCACCTACGATGACATATTCATCCGGTCGTTCTCCCGGGATGGTTCCCAATACATTGCTCATCTGCAGGATGCGGTGGGTGCCTTGTTCGAGGATGGTGATGGAGTCGGGATGCACTTGCCACCGTCCCCGTTGCTGGCGTTCCTTGTTGTATGCCTCGAAGGGTTGATAATAATTGTCCTTTTCCAGCGGGGCAATGCCGGCTTCTTTCAGGCAGGATGCCAGATAGCGGGCAGCCAGTCGTGAACCGTGCATGCCTGCTTCGCGTCCTTGCAGCTCATCGTCGGCCAGAAAACCGACAATAGCCTCGGCCGAAGTGCGGCTGATGCTTTGCAATCCCTTTTCTTGTGGAGATTGTGCATGTAAGGATAGTGCGAAAGAAAGGCAGCAGATTGCTCCCAAAACAGCTTTATACATGTCGTACGGTTTTAAGGATTGGACATACCGGTGGCAAAATTAAAGATAACTTTCCATAGTTCCGATATAAATGTCGTATTTTTGTCCGTTGGCGGATGAATTCAAATCCGTGTAAATCAAATGAGAGAAGGATGAAAAAGAAGAATGAAGCAGTGGAAACCGTTTTGTGCGAACGTGTGCTTTCGGCAGAAGAAGTGGCGTGCATCTCGGCACAGATTCAGCAGGAATTGGAGGCGTATATCGACCCGGTGAAAAGGGAGTATCTTCCCCGTTTCTTCAAGACCGGAAAGGGGCAGTATGGCGAGGGGGATAAGTTTCTGGGAGTAGTTGTGCCGAACACTCGGCAGGTGGCAAAACAGCACAAGCACGAACCTTTCGGGGTGATGGCAGCCTTGCTTCAGAGTGAATGGCACGAGTGTCGCCTTTGTGCCTTGCTGATGTTGGTGGAGCGGTTCAAAAAGAGCGATGAAAAGGGGAAAAAGGAGATTTATGACTTTTACCTTTCGCAAACGGGCCGTATCAATAATTGGGATTTGGTCGATTTGTCTGCCCCCGGCATTGTGGGCGAATATCTGAAAGACAAACCTCGCAAGGACCTCTACCGGCTGGCGGATAGTCCGCTGCTTTGGGACCAGCGCATTGCCGTGGTATCTACCTATACTCTTATCAAAAATGGTGATTTCATCGATATATTAGCCCTTTCGGAACGGCTGCTCCATCATAAGCATGACTTGATGCAAAAGGCGGTAGGATGGATGCTCCGGGAGATGGGTAAGCGGGACAAGGACTTGCTGGTGCAATTCTTGGAGAAGCATTGCAGGACGATGCCCCGTACCATGTTGCGCTATGCGATAGAGAAGTTTTCGGACGAGGAGCGGAAGGAGTTCATGAAGCGTTGATGGACGAGAGGCAGTGTTTTATCATTCCTTCTATCGCTTATCTCAAAATAAATTAGTTATTTTGCAGAAAACAAAGGAATCTGGAATGGAACAAGAAGATTTTGATATACGCAACCAGCAGCCCGTCACCAGCCGAGAACGTGATTTCGAGAACGCTCTCCGTCCGTTGAATTTTGAGGATTTCAGCGGGCAGGACAAGGTGGTGGACAATCTGCGCATATTTGTGAAAGCTGCCCGCCTGCGTGGCGAGGCGCTGGACCATGTGTTGCTTCACGGCCCTCCCGGATTGGGAAAAACGACACTTAGCAATATCATAGCCAACGAACTGGGCGTAGGTTTCAAGATAACTTCCGGTCCGGTACTCGACAAGCCGGGAGATTTGGCGGGAGTGCTTACCAGCCTGGAGCCGAACGATGTACTTTTCATCGACGAAATACACCGGTTGAGCCCCGTAGTGGAGGAGTATCTGTACTCGGCCATGGAGGACTACCGCATTGATATCATGATAGACAAAGGTCCTTCTGCCCGAAGCATACAGATTGACTTGAATCCTTTCACGCTGGTGGGAGCCACCACTCGCAGCGGTCTGCTGACAGCTCCGTTGCGTGCCCGTTTCGGCATCAACCTGCATCTGGAATATTACGATGATGATGTGTTGAGCGGCATTATACGTCGTTCGTCCGGCATTCTCGATGTGCCTTGCTCCGTAAGGGCTGCCGCCGAGATTGCGAGCCGCAGCCGTGGCACACCGCGTATTGCCAATGCATTGCTGCGGCGTGTACGCGATTTTGCCCAGGTGAAAGGTTCGGGGAGCATTGACACGGAAATCGCACAGTTTGCCCTTGAGGCTCTGAATATCGACAAGTATGGTCTGGACGAGATAGACAATAAGATACTCTGTACCATCATCGACAAGTTCAAAGGCGGTCCGGTGGGATTGACTACCATCGCCACTGCTTTGGGCGAAGATGCAGGTACGATAGAGGAAGTCTATGAACCGTTCCTGATAAAAGAAGGTTTCCTGAAACGCACTCCCCGTGGGCGTGAAGTGACGGAGCTTGCCTACAAGCATCTGGGGCGAAGCCTCTATAGTAGCCAGCGTACCTTGTTTGGCGACGAGTGATTCATTTTAAGAAAACGAATACAGAGATGCGGAGACATAAAGTCTCTCTTTCCTCTTATCCTAAAAAACTCTGTGCCTCCGTGCCTTTGTGTTCATAACAACCATTAAAGAAGTGGCCGGATTAAAATCATTGGCAAAAGAAACTGCCATTTATGGGTTGAGCAGCATTGTGGGGCGTTTCCTCAATTACCTGCTGGTGCCCGTATATACCATGGCGATGTCCGCACAGAGCGGAGGCTATGGCGTAGTGACGAATGTATATGCGTGGGTGGCGCTCATGCTGGTGTTGTTGACGTGCGGCATGGAGACCGGTTTCTTCCGCTTTGCCAATAAAGGAGAGGATGACCCGATGCGGGTGTACTCCACGACATTGCTCAGTGTGAGTGTGGGGGCGCTTACCTTTCTTGCATTGGGATTGCTGTTCCTCAACCCCATTGCCGGATGGCTGGAGTATGGTGACCATCCCTGGTACGTGGGCATGATGATGATTGTGGTGGCGATGGATGCTATTCAAAGCATTCCTTTCGCTTATTTGCGCTACAAGAAGCGTCCCATTAAGTTTGCGGCACTCAAACTGCTGTTCATCTTCCTGAACATTGCACTGAATCTGCTCTATTATGTAGGGATGAAAGGGGATGACGTGGGCTATGCCTTCCTTTTCAATCTGATATGTACCTCTACCATCATGCTTTGCATGATTCCGGAGTTGCGTGGGTTTTCCTACGTGCTGGACAGAAAACTGCTGAAGCGGATGCTTGCTTATTGTCTGCCGTTGCTGGTACTCGGCTTGGCAGGTATCCTGAATCAGGTGGCGGATAAGATTATTTTTCCTTTTGTCTATCCGGATGAGGCGGAAGCTTCCGTACAGTTGGGCATTTATGGGGCTGCCAGCAAGATTGCCATGGTGATGGCGATGCTTACACAAGCCTTCCGCTATGCATACGAGCCTTTTGTCTTCGGGAAGAGCCGGGACAAGGACAACAAGCAGATGTATGCGCAAGCCATGAAGTTCTTCATCATCTTCACACTGCTGGCATTCCTCGCTGTCATGTTCTATCTGGACATCCTGCGCCATATTATAGGTCGCGACTACTGGCCGGGGTTGCGGGTAGTGCCCATCGTGATGGCTGCCGAAATCTTTATGGGTATCTACTTCAATCTTTCTTTCTGGTACAAGCTGATTGACGAGACGCGTTGGGGCGCTTATTTCTCCCTGATAGGTTGCACGGTACTGGTAGTGATGAACATACTTCTGATTCCCCGATACAGCTATATGGCTTGTGCCTGGGCAGGCTTCTGCGGTTACGGCATCGCCATGCTGCTGTCTTACTTCGTGGGGCAGAAGAAGTATCCCATTCAGTATGACCTGAAAGCCATTGGCGGCTATGTATTACTTGCGGCAGTTCTCTACCTGGCAGCAGAGTATGTCCCGATAGATAATATCTACCTGCGTATGGCATACCGAACTATATTGTTGCTGGTCTTTGTGGTCTACATCGTGTGGCGTGATATGCCTCTCGGCAGTATCCCCGTCATCAACAAACTGATAAGGAAACAGTAAATTCAATCGTAAATCGTCAAATCGTAAATATTATGGATTCTGATAAAAGAAACTCCTTTGCCGTCAAGACCTTTCTGAAAGAGTATCTTGATTTGCGTAAAGACAAGGACAATGAACTGGAAACTGTAGACTCCATCCGTAAGGGAGTGGAATTCAAGGGAGCCAATCTTTGGATTCTGATATTCGCCATATTCATGGCTTCGTTGGGGCTGAATGTGAACTCCACCGCTGTGATTATCGGTGCCATGCTCATCTCACCGCTGATGGGACCTATTATGGGTGTGGGGCTTTCCGTGGGACTGAATGACTTTGAACTGATGAAACGTTCATTGAAGAGCTTCCTGATAACCACTTTGTTCAGTGTGACTACGGCTACCATATTTTTTCTGGTCAGCCCCGTTGCCGAAGGGCAGTCGGAATTGCTGGCACGTACATCGCCCACTATTTATGATGTATTCATCGCCTTGATGGGCGGCTTGGCAGGTGTGACTGCGCTTTCTACCAAAGAGAAAGGAAATGTGATTCCCGGCGTTGCCATTGCCACGGCGCTGATGCCACCTCTCTGTACGGCAGGTTACGGGCTGGCAACGGGCAATCTGATTTACTTCCTCGGCGCATTCTACCTTTATTTTATCAATTCCGTGTTTATCAGTCTCGCCACTTTTGTAGGGGTGCGTGTGATGCACTTCCAGCGTAAGGAGTTTGTAGACAAGAATAGGGAGAAGAAAGTGCGCAAATACATCATCCTGATTGCAGTGCTGACCATGTGCCCTGCTGTGTATCTGACGGTAGGAATCATTCAGGATACCTTCTTTGAAAGTGCCGCCAACCGCTTTGTCAACGAGCAACTCTCCTTTGAGAATACGCAGGTATTGGACAAGAAGATTCACCATGACGGCAAGGGTCATGAAATACGTGTAGTGTTGATAGGGCAGGAGGTGCCCGAAGCTTCCATTGCCATTGCCCGCAGTAAGATGAAGGACTATAAGCTCGATAACACCAAGCTGATTGTGCTTCAGGGCATGAACAACGAAGCGGTGGATATTTCTTCCATCCGTGCCATGGTGATGGAAGATTTCTACAAGAACAGCGAGCAGCGCTTGGTGGAGCAGAAACAGCAGATTGAAACTCTTGAACAGAATCTGGAAAGATATAAAACCTTCGATGAATTGGGCAAAAAGATTATTCCCGAGTTGAAGGTGCTCTATCCATCGGTGAAGACAGTCTCAATATCTCATGCGATTGAACTGACGGTAGATTCGGTACGGGTGGATACAGTGACCCTTGCCGTATTGAAGTTCGGCAAACACCCGGCTGCTCACGAGAAGGAAAAGATTGCCGAATGGCTCAAGGCACGTACGGGAGCCAAGCAATTGAGGCTGATTACGGAATGACAACATCCCCCGAGGGGGTAGAAATATACTTATTTGGCATGAAATTAAGATTTATACTGATAGCCGTCTGCTTCCTCCTCTCTCTGCCGGGACAAGCGGATGAAGGGATGTGGATGCTGGGAAACCTGAACAAGCAGACACGCCGGACCATGAAAGAGCTGGGTTTGCAGATGCCTGTTAATAAGCTATACAATACGAAACGCCCGTCGCTGAAGGATGCGGTAGTCAGCTTCGGAGGCTTTTGTTCCGGGGTGGTGGTGTCCGGGGACGGGCTGGTGTTTACCAATCATCATTGCGGTTTCAGCAGCATACAGCAGCATTCGTCTGTGGAGCACGACTATCTGAAGGATGGTTTTGTGGCACATAATCTTAGTGAGGAGCTTCCTAATCCGGAACTTTATGTACGTTTCCTTTTACGTCAGGAAGACGTGACCCGCCGCGTGCTTGGGGCGGTAAAGCCGGATATGGATGAGGCGGGGCGTACGAGTGCGGTCGATTCGGTGATGCTGGTTATCGGCGAAGAAGTTTCCCGCAAGGACTCCACGTTGGTAGGCATTGTGGATGCTTACTATGGAGGCAACGAGTTCTGGCTTTCCGTTTATCGCGATTACAATGACGTGCGTCTGGTGTTTGCACCGCCTTCCTCGGTAGGCAAGTTCGGCTGGGACACTGACAACTGGGAATGGCCGCGCCATACCGGTGATTTCTCCGTATTCCGTATCTATGCCGATAAGCATAACCGCCCTGCCGATTATTCTCCCGACAATGTTCCCTACCGTCCCGAATATGTAGCCCCGATTTCCCTTGACGGCTACCGTGAAGGTTCCTTCTGTATGACGCTGGGCTATCCGGGCAGCACGGAACGCTACCTCTCCTCTTTCGGCATCGAAGAGATGATGACTACCACCAACCAGGCGCAGATAGATGTCCGTGGTGTGAAGCAGGCCATCTGGAAGCGTGAAATGGATAGCCGCGACAGCATCCGTATCAAGTATGCTTCCAAATATGACGAAAGCTCCAATTACTGGAAGAACAGCATAGGGGTGAACCGTACCATTAAAAAGTTGCATGTGCTGGATAAAAAGCGTGCCTTGGAAACCGAACTCCGCCGATGGATACAGCAGACCCCAAAGGAACGGGAACACTTGCTGCACCTTTTCACTGATTTGGAGTTGAACTACAAGAGCCGCCGCGAAGCTTATCGCGCCAGGGCTTACTTTGCCGAGTCTTTCCTGAACGGCCCGGAGCTGATACAGCTTGCTTTGTCCATCCTTAATTTCGACTTTGAGGGCGAAGAGAAAACGGTGGTTGCCAATCTGAAAGCCATCGTTGAGAAGTATGCCAATCTGGACTTGGGCATTGACAAGGAAGTGTTCGCGGCACTGCTGAAAGAATACCGTTCCCAAGTGGATTCGACCTACCTTCCCGAGCTCTACCAGACAATTGCAACAGAATACGGAGGCAACGAGCGTACCTACGTAGACAGCCTTTATGCCCGTTCGGAGCTGACCACGCCCCGTGGATTGAAGCGCTTCTTGGAGCAGGACACCACCTATCAGATATATAACGACCCTGCCATCAGTCTGGGTATTGATCTGATTACAAAACTATTCGAGATGAACATGGAGGTCCAGCAGGCCTCCGGTGAAATCGAGCGGAATGAGCGCTTGTTCAATGCTGCCGTGCGGCGGATGTACGCATCCCGTAACTTCTATCCCGATGCCAACTCCACCATGCGCTTGAGTTTTGGCACTGTGTGCGGCTATGCTCCGTCCGACGGAGTGAAATATGATTATTATACCACCACGATGGGCATTCTGGAGAAAGTCAGAGCCCATGCAGGCGATGTGGATTTTGAAGTACAGCCCGAATTGGTATCCCTCCTTTCCTCCGGTGACTTTGGCAGATATGCCGATGAAAAGGGTGAAATGAGCGTTTGCTTCATTTCCAACAACGACATTACGGGAGGCAATTCCGGCAGTGCCATGTTCAATGCCAGAGGAGAGCTTCTGGGACTTGCCTTCGATGGTAACTGGGAAGCTATGAGCAGCGACATCCTTTATGAACCGAAGATGCAGCGCACCATCGGGGTGGATGTGCGTTACATGTTGTTCATGATTGAGAAATATGGAAAGGCAGGTAATCTGATTCAAGAGCTGAAGATTGCCAATCCTTAACGTGTGCTTCCCTGCCTATGCTTCTTTATGGGTGATATTTCCTAAATAACTCCGCGGATACGGTCATCGAATGCTGAAAGCGCCGCTTTAGCCCCTTCGCCCATAGCGATGACTATCTGCTTATAAGGAACATTTGACACATCTCCTGCGGCATATACTCCCCGAAGTGTCGTACGGCAGAAAGTATCGATTTTGATTTCCCCTGCCGGAGTCGTTTCCAAGCTGTCGCGGAATGGGGCACTGTTGGCTGCCAGACCGATTTGCACGAAGATACCATCCAAGGGATAGTCGCGTTCCTCGCCGGTAAGACGGTCTTTGATGCGGATGGAAGTTACATTTTCCCCGTTTCCATCGACTTTTGTGGTCTGCGACGAGGTGAAGATTTCCACATTTGGCAGATTTCGGGCTTTCTCCTGCAACACTTGGTCGGCTTTCAGCGTATCGGCAAACTCGAATATGGTTACTTTCTTGCAGATGCCTGCCAAGTCGATGGCAGCCTCGATACCTGAGTTGCCTCCACCGATGACGGCTACGTGCTTGCCTTGATAGAATGGTCCGTCGCAATGCGGACAGAAAGCTACGCCGCGTCCGATGTACTCTGCTTCGCCTTCCACATTCAGTTTGCGCCAGCTGGCACCCGTTGAAATGATCACTGCCGGTGCGGTGAACACTTCGCCGCCTATAACGGAGATACTCTTCTCCCGGCCTTGCAATTCCACCTTCTCTATCTTCCGCTCCTCGAAAATCTCTATCGGGTAGTGCTCTATATGGGTACGGAGTGCATTGGCAAGCTCTGTTCCGGTAGTTTGTGGAACAGAAATAAGGTTTTCGATGTCCACAGTCTCTTTCACCTGCCCACCGATACGCTCGGCAACGATGGCAACCCGCAGTCCTTTACGGGCTGAGTAGATGGCAGCGGAAGCTCCGGCAGGACCGCCTCCGAGCACCAATACGTCGAATTCTCTTTGTATGGGTGTTTCGTCCGTTTGCGGAGCGCTACCGAAGGTCTGTTCCAGCTTTTGCAGCAATTCGCCGAGCGAACCCCGACCCACGTGCAACAGTTTGCCGTTGGCGTAGACAGACGGCACGCCTTGAATCTTCAGTGCATCCACTTCCTCCTGATAGAGGGCGCCGTCCACCATCTCATGAGTGATTTGCGGATTCAGGAGTGTGATGATGTTCAGGGCTTGTACCACGTCCGGGCAGTTGGTGCAGGTCAGTGATACATACGTTTGCAGGCGGACGGGGCCTTGCAGGGCCTTGATGCGGCGGCTGATGGCTTCGTCCGGTAGATTTTTCCCCTTTCCATCGGCATTCAGTACGGCAAGCAGGAGAGAGGTGAACTCGTGTCCACTGGGTATGCCCCGAAACTTTATGCCGGTCTCCACACCTTCTTTCAGTAACGTGAATTCCAGTCCTGGGTTGTCGGTCTCGGTCAATAGGCAGGACAGCTTCTCGGAACAACTTGCCACATTATTCAAGAACCCGATGAACTCTTGGGCTTGCTCGTGTTCCGGATTATAGGTGATATGGAAGATATAGCGGGCTTCCAAATGCTGGAATACGCTCCGCACTTGATCTAAAATACTTGTTTCTAACATGATTAATATGGGCTGTTAAGGTTGGACGAGAGGGTACCGTCGGTTTCTCGTATTGGAACTAACGGTGCCAAAGTGGGAAACACATTTGGCACCGTTTAGGAATTAAATCTTTCCTACGAGGTCAATGCTCGGTTTCAAGGTTGCGGCTCCCTTTTTCCACTTGGCCGGGCAGACTTCACCGTCATGTGTGGCTACGAACTGCGCAGCTTCCACCTTGCGCAGCAACTCGTCTGCATTGCGTCCGATGTTGTTGTCTTGTATTTCGGCAATCTTGATTTTACCTTCGGGATTCACGAGGAATGTACCGCGATAGGCCATACCTTCTTCTTCAATCATCACACCGAACGCGCGGCTCAGTACGCCGGTCGGGTCGGCCAGCATCGGATACTTGATTTTGCGGATGCTTTCGGAAGCATCGTGCCATGCTTTGTGCACGAAGTGCGAGTCTGTACTTACAGAATATACTTCTACGCCCATTGCCTGGAATTGGTCATATTTCTCGGCGATGTCCACCAGTTCGGTAGGGCATACGAAGGTAAAGTCTGCCGGATAGAAGAAGAAAATGGCCCATTTGCCTTTTACGTCTTCGTGGGATACTGTTTTGAAATTTCCGTTTTGGAAAGCCTGAACTTTGAATTCAGGAAGTTGGGAATTGATAATCGGTTCCATAATTTTTCTTTTTTTTATAGGTTTAGTTCTTTGTTTTTCTCGTTGCAAAAATATAGCATTTTTTCCCGATAGAACAAGAAATCTGATTGAAAGGTTTTATGGACCGATAGATAAAATCTATACAATGGCTTGGGTTGCCTTCAGAGAGAGCATTTCCTTAGGTATAGAGGACTTAATCTCTTTAGTCAGTGCTTCCAGCAGAGTATGGCGGATAAAGTTCTTGTTAGTGAGCATCACGATTTGCCGGGTAGGGCAGGGAATGGCGAAGGGGCGTACCAGTTCTTTCTGGATATCCCCCAGTTGCAGAACGGCCAGTTCGGGGATGAAAGTCACACCTTTACCGCTTTCTACCATGCGCATGAAAGTCTCCATGCTGCCCAAGTGATAGGCAAGCTGGCTGGCGCGTGCCGACTTCATCTGGCAGAAACGCACCAGCTGATCGCGGAAGCAATGACCCTCGTCGAGCAACCAAAGCTGTTCGCCGTTCAGGTCCGAAGTACGGATTACCTCGCTGTTGAAGAGGATGTCTTTGCGCGACACGTAGACAAAGAATTGTTCATAGAACAGCGGTGTCTGCTGCAGCTCTTCCATACCTGCCAGACTCGCTACGATACCTGCGTCTATTTCTCCCGTCTGCAGGGCTTTCTTGATGTCGTTTGTTTTCATTTCGATTACCCGGATGTCGAGGTCGGGGTATTTCTTCATCAGTTGAGGAAAGAAGCGAGGCAGGAGGTAAGGAGCCACGGTAGGAAGTATGCCCAACTTGAAGGTACCGGTCAGTGAATGTTTTTCTTCTTCTATAATATTCTTTATACGGTTGGCTTGAACCAATATCTTCTGTGCTTGTTCTATGATGAGGATACCGACGGGAGTGGGGCATACCGGTTGCTGGCTGCGGTCAAAAATCCGGGTATCCAGTTCCTCTTCCAGTTTCTGAATCATGGCACTGAGGGTGGGCTGTGTTACGCGGCAATATTCGGCTGCTTTGGCAAAGTGGCGGAACTGGTTGACGGCAAGGATGTATTCCAATTGTTGTAAAGTCATGATGAACAAGGCATTTGAAGGTTATGTATAGAATTCGTCTATGCAAAGATAGAAATTATCTGTTTGACAAGTTTTGATTTACCCCTTATCTTTGTAATACCCCAAAGAAAAATAGTATAAATATTTAAAACAATAGAATTATGAAAACTTTAGATTACTTGTATTTGAATGAAAAGAAAGTGGCTGGTGTAGCATCAGCATTGCACCAATTGTTGGCCGATTTCCAGGTACATTACACCAATCTGCGCGGTATGCACTGGAACATCAAGGGACACAGTTTCTTTGTGCTGCACGAGAAGTTCGAGAGTATGTATGACGATACCGCCGAGAAGATTGACGAAATTGCAGAGCGCATCCTGATGCTGGGTGGCGTGCCCGAAAATAAGTTCAGTGAATACCTGAAGGTTGCCAACGTGAAGGAAGTGTCAGACATCTCTTGTGGCAGTGAAGCTGTAGATCATATCCTCGGGACATATGGCTACCTGATTGGCGAAGAAAGAAAAGTGATTGAATTGGCAAATGAAGCTGGCGATGACGTGACAGCAGATTTGATGACTAGCTACTTGAAAGAGCAGGAGAAGATGGTCTGGATGCTTGTTGCATTCAGCACGAAAAGTTGCACGAAATAAAAAGTCGTAAAAAGATAATAGAGTGATAAAACCGGTAGTGGATGCTGCCGGTTTTATTTGTAGAGTATAATTAATTTCTATCGTTCTGTACCTTAGATTCAAAGATTCTGCGAACCATAATAAGACCCTTATCAGAGTGGCACGTTTGCAGGAGCATATCGTCAACTGCCGCAAAGATAACCTTCGCAAGATCATCCATGCACTCACGTACGATAGCCAAGTGCGCACTGTCTGCATGGAGGACGTGAATGTGAAAGCAACGTAGCCATGGCCTTGCACAAGCGGTCGGGGGGGGACATCTTTCGGGATGTTCCTCGTGATGCTTGAATATAGATGCAAGTGGTATGGTGCAAACCTTGTCAGGATAGACCGTTTTGCCCTAAGTTCGAGAACTTACAGTAATTTGAATGAAATTTGGTATATCCGTTTGTTTTTCGTATATTTGCAAAAATAGCAGGCTCCAATCTACTGTTTTTTAGCACATAAATTCTTTTTTGCGCATCGGATAAATTTCATCCCTTCTTAAAAATCACACAGGTCCTGCTTATAGAAATCATTTTATAAACCATTGTGGGGTATCGGACAAATATCCCTGTCAAAACGTAACTTTATGCGATATAAAGAAAGTTTGCTATTGCCATTCTTTGGGGCAATAATAGCCGTTTCACCTTTGGCGGCACAGGAAAAAACGATATTAAAGATAGGAGGCACACTCCGTTTCAACTGCAATTACTCGGATTGGAAATCCGAAAACCGGAAACATGGTGAAGAGTTCGATTTCGACGTGTTCCTCTTGAATGTGAACGCTTCTTACAAGAAATTCGATTTAGCCGTAGATTACCGCTTCTATCCCGCCTCTTTGGGAGACGGGATGCTCAGGGAGGGCTGGATAGGTTATAGCTTCAACAAATCACACTAGCTACAGATGGGGTTGACAACAGTACCTTTCGGCATCCTGCCTTATACAGGCAACAATTACTTTTTTAATCTGAGCTATTATGCCGGTCTCGAGAACGATGCGGACATGGGGGATAAAATACTTTTTCCGCAAGAATCGGTGGGAGTTGTCTCTCGCCTATTTCCAGAATGCTGACTTTTCCGGAACTGGTGGAGACACAGAACTGTCCGCTAGCCGTTATGCCTATGACATCGCTGGACGTGATAAGGAGGTGCATCAGGGCAATGTCCGGGTGGTATATCATTTCGGAAACTTGTGAAGACAGCAACTCGGAGGTTCGGTACTGGTGGGTGGGCTATATAATATGGACACACGGAAGACGGGGTTCCGTTCCGATTTCGCCCTACACTACGTCGTCGACTATCAATGGTGGAACCTTAAAATACACAAGTTGTTTTTGGACAGTATCTGCTTGTACAATGATTTTAGCTTGCTGAACAAACGCATTGCTGGGTTCAATGACAGCTTGGAGAACGTGACGGGATGTTCGCTGACGATGGGAAAGGTGTTCTCCTACATTGACTATGCTGTGGGAAGGAATCACGCATGGCTGGGGGATGTATAGGATGAAGCTTTTGTCCGGGGGACGGAAGACAATTGGAGTGTCAAATTCAATATAAATATAGGATATTATTTTTAAAGAATTATGGATAAGAACAAAGTTGAGATCAGGAATTTGTATTTGATTTTCGGTTCTGAAAAAAACAAGGCTTTCAGAATGCTGAAAAAAGGAAAGAGTAAAAATGAGATATTGAAGGAGACTGGATGTACGATTGCCGTGAACAATGCCAGCCTCTCTGTCCGGGAGGGTGAGATATTTGTAATCATGGGACTTTCGGGAAGCGGAAAGTCAAGTCTGCTCAGATGTATCAACCGGTTGAATAGGCCTACCTCCGGCGAGATTCTGATCAACGGTGAGGACATCGCTGGAATACCGATGGAGCGGTTGCGTTCCCTGCGCCGGAAGGAATTGGCGATGGTATTCCAGCATTTCGGACTGCTGCCCCATTATACTGTATTGCAAAATATCGCTTTCGGACTTGAGTTGCAAGGGGTGGAGAAGAGGGAATGTGAATTAAAGGCAGCAGAAAGCATGCGTTTGGTCGGGCTAGACGGATATGCCGACCTGATGGTCAGTGAGCTGTCTGGAGGCATGCAGCAACGAGTGGGACTGGCACGTGCTCTGGCCAACGATCCGGAAGTCCTGCTGATGGACGAGGCCTTCTCAGCGCTGGACCCGCTGATACGGGTACAGATGCAGGACGAGCTGCTGGCCTTGCAGTCAAAGATGAAAAAGACCATCGTATTTATCACACACGACTTGGAGGAGGCTGTCAAGTTGGGTGACCGTATCGCCATCATGCGTGATGGGGAGATACAGCAAACCGGCACTTCCGAGGAGATTCTGACCACCCCCGCCAATGAGTATGTGAGGTGTTTTGTAGAGAATGTGGACCGCAGTAGGATTGTCACTGCCGCCTCCATTATGGTGGACAAGCCTATGGTGGCAAGGTTGGGAAAAGAAGGGCCAGAGGTTCTGACTCGAAAGATGAGAGAACGGAAGACAACCGTGTTGCCTGTAGTGGACCCGGATGGTATACTGGTAGGTGAGGTTCGCCTGGAAGATCTTCTCTGGTTGCGTAAGGAGCATATCCTGAATATAGACTCTGTGATAAAGAAAGAGGTACATTCCGTATTAAGTGACACTGTGGTGGAGGATATACTTCCCTTGATGACGAAGACCAACTCGCCCATCTGGGTAGTTAATGAGCGACGTGAGTTTGAAGGGATGGTACCGCTCTCGTCACTCATTATTGAGGTGACGGGAAAAGACAAGAAAGAAATCAATGAAATCATTCAAAACGCAATAAAATTATGATAAAGATAGGAGAATATATAGAAATGGCCGTGGAATGGTTGACCGAGCACGGCGCATCATTTTTTGACCTGCTGAGTCTGGGAGTGGAAGGCGTTATTGACGGGATACTGTGCATCCTGCTCGAGATACCTTTTTACATAACCATCGTAACACTCACTTTCCTGGCGTTATACAAGAGTGGCAGGGAGACGGGGGGCTTCACCCTCCTAGGGCTGTCGCTCGTCTACGGGATGGGACTCTGGGAGGAGACCATGCAGACCCTGGCTCTGGTACTTTCCTCCACCGGTATGGCATTGCTGCTGGGAATCCCTCTGGGGATCTGGATGGCGAGCAGCGGACGCTGCAACAAAGTCCTGCAGCCGGTACTTGATTGTATGCAGACTATGCCGGCCTTTGTCTATCTGATACCGGCAGTGCTCTTTTTCGGGCTGGGAACGGTGCCGGGAGCCTTTGCCACGATCATTTTCGCCATGCCTCCGGTAGCAAGGCTCACCGCATTGGGTATCTGCCAGGTGCCGAAAAATGTGGTGGAGGCCGCCCGGTCTTTTGGAGCCACTTCTTGGCAGCTGCTCTACAAGGTACAATTACCGCTGGCGTTGCCGACTATTCTTGCCGGTGTCAACCAGACCATCATGATGTCTCTCTCTATGGTAGTGGTAGCTGCTATGATATCAGCTGGAGGTTTGGGGGAAATAGTATTGAAAGGTATCACGCAGATGAAGATTGGCATGGGATTCGAAGGAGGGATTGCCGTTGTAATACTGGCTATCGTGCTTGATCGGATCACACAGGGAATAGCACGAAAAAAATAGAAGGAGTAGAACATATAATGAAAGACAGAATGATTATGAGAAACAAAACGAAATTTTTCACAGTCTTGTTGGCTGTTACGATATTCTTCTCATGCGGTAACATTTCTGACAAGAAAATCCGTATAGCCTATGCGAACTGGGCCGAAGGGATAGCGGTCACCTATCTGGCCAAGGAGATTCTCTCGGAGCAAGGATACAGAATAGAACTTTTGAATGCGGACATAGCTCCCATATTCACTTCGTTGGCAAGAGGTAAGACAGACGTGTTCATGGACAGCTGGCTGCCGGTGACCCATGCCGATTATTTCCGGAAATACAATGGTAAACTGGAAATCCTCGGGCAGATATACGACAGTGCCCGTATCGGTCTTGTGGTGCCCGAATATGTCCCAGTCCATATGATAGAGGAGCTGGGCGGTCATACCGGACGGTTTTCCGGAGAGATCGTGGGAATTGATGTGGGTACCGGTATCATGAAATGCACGGAGAAAGCCATCCCTGAATACGGTCTGGACTACAAGCTCATGATCTCCAGCGGTCCCGCCATGACGGCCTTGCTGAAGAAGGCTATCGACAAGAAGGAATGGATCGTTGTGACCGGATGGACCCCGCACTGGATGTTTGATCTCTTCTGTCTGAGAGTGCTGGAAGATTCGAAAAACGTTTATGGGGAGGCCGAGCAAATCCATTCCATTGCCAGGAAAGGATTCAGTAAGGAGCATCCGTTCGTTGCCGCCCTTTTGGGAAACATCCATCTGTCCGATACCGAGATCAGCTCTTTGATGCGGACCATAGAGGAAACCCGTGAGACCGAGACAAGAGCTGTACGCCAGTGGATGGATAAGCATAGGGATTTGATAGACAGCTGGATTCCGGACAAGGAGAAATACAACCGATGAACATTACGCTGGAATGGATGACTTTCAATCCTTTTTTCCTCGTAAGGTGGGTGCTAACTGTCCCGCCATATTTCTGGTAATATTTTGAAAAAGAGTATATACCCTATTATTGTCTTAATGGCATACATTGTATGGATTAAAAGACTGTTTTGCGTAATTCTATGTCTAATATTCATAACAAAAACATGGTTGTATATTCATAATTTTGCATTATCAAAGTTAACATCATAAAACAAGTATGTTTTTCCTAGTAAAACTATCAGTGACAATATGAAACAAGTATGTTTTTTTTTCTTCCTGCTGTCCAGCCTGCAGACCTTCTCACAAAAGGTTGCGTTGAAAAACAACCTTGCCTATGACGCCTTGCTAACACCCAATCTTTCAGTAGAGTTCTCCCTAGGAAAGAAATGGACTCTGGACGCTCAGGTAGGTATGAATTTTTTCTTTTATGAGAATGATGCCACGGCAAATCGTTATAAGACAAGGAAATGGAGTCATTGGCTTGTACAACCGGAGGTAAGATATTGGACTTGTGAAACATTTAACGGCTTATTTTGGGGCATTCATATCCACGGAGGCCAAATGAATGTGGCGGGTATAAATATTCCTTTTATCATTCAGAACCATTCCAGAGAAATGAAAGGGCACCGTTACGAGGGATATTTTTACGGTGGTGGTGTCAGTGCAGGCTATCATTGGATACTGTCCAGCAGATTCAGTGTGGAGGCATCTTTGGGAGTGGGCTATGCACGTGTTAAATATGACAAATTCAGATGTACTTCTTGCGGGAAAAAGATAGGCAAGGGGAAAGCCGATTATCTGGGACCTACAAAGCTTGCAGTTTCGATAGTCTATATGATCAAATGAATGACGAGTCGCGTATATAAACATAAAAAACGTAATTAATGAGACCGATAGATTATTATATAGGAATACTCTCTGTTATGGGATATGTATACTGCTTGCCACTGGCAGGACAAGCAGGGAATAAAGTTGTCAGGGGAGGGAATCCCCGTCTGGAATATACAGATCTGAAAGTCGGACGTAGTACGGACGGGAAAGTGTTTACTGCCTCTTTCAATATAGCAGGATCTGTCAAGCGGTTGGGTGCCCAGGAGATTGTCTATATCTATCCTTCCTTGGTCTCCTCTGACGGCAAAATCAAGACTGATTTCCTTCCCTTGTGTATATCTGGAAGGAAAAGATATAAGGCCGTTATCCGTAGAGAGACTCTGGGCGGTAATCCGGATACATCAGTTCCAGTGAAGGATATCCGCAAGGCCGGAGATTTGAAGGGGACTGGAATTTCTGTTCGGGAAGCATTGCCTTTTGAGCGCTGGATGGCATCCGGATATCTCTCTCTCCGTGAGGAGATGTACGGATGCGCTGAGTGCGGCAGAGGCGTGAGTCAAACGAACATGTCGGTGACCGGGATAGATCTTTTCGAACCGGAAGACTACGAATATAATTTTTATATTCCTGAAAAGGTGGAGACAAAATGTTACGAGGAAGAGTTTGACTGTAAGGTCACTTTTAAATCTGCACGGCACGAACTTCTTCTAGGCTTCGGTAAAAACCGGGAAGAACTGGCCCGTCTGGACAGCTTTGTGTCCAGGGAACTCCGGATAAAAGGGGCTCGCCTCCGTGAGGTGCACATCACCGGGTACGCCTCTCCCGAAGGCGAATCCAGCTATAATAGACATTTGTCGGAATGCCGTACTCATGCACTTTCCTCTCATGTGTTGAGCAAGTATCCGCAGCTCAAGAGTGCTTCCATATATAGAATAGAAGGAGCTGGCGAAGACTGGGAAGGTTTGAGAAATATCATAAAAGCATCTACTTTGGACTATAAGAATGAGGTTTTGTCTGCCATCGGGAGACATGATACGGATGTGGCCCGTGAAACGGCTATCCGTTCTCTGAATGGGGGAAAAGTCTATACTGATTTGCTATCCACGGTTTATCCTGTCCTGCGCCGCACTGTCTTCCGCATGAGCTTCGATGTACGTCCCTATATGGATGACGAACTGGAGGAAATGTTTATTACCGTTCCCGGGTGCCTGAGCTTGTACGAGATGTGTAGACTGGCACAACTGTATACTGAACAAGGAAAAAATCCGGTAAATATATATAGGAAGGCTTATGAGCAGTTTGCACCTGATCCGTTGGCGACACTTAACTATGCCAATGCGCTTTTAAAGTATGAAAAGGATGCGGACAAGGCTCTGATGATATTGGACACAATAAAGAGTGACAGCCGTTCTGTTTATCCTATGGCAATTGCCCACAATATGAAAGGTGACTGGCGGAAGGCGGAGGAATTGCTGAAAAAAGATATGGAACCTTTGGAATGAAAATTCCTTACTTGTATGATGGGGTTAACGAATGAAAAAAGCATTTAATGTATTAATAATTAAATTATTTATTTACTAAACAGTTTAAGTTATGAAAGTAAACAATTTATTTTTAGCAGGGGTTGTAGCCCTAAGTCTGGGCATGACAGCTTGTAATAATGAGGATGTCCCTCCGGTAAACAATCTGGGTGAGGGAACAACATTTGTGGGAATGTACATTTCCACCATGAAGGATGTCTCAACCAGAGCAGTGAATGACAATCAGGAAGATTACGGAGGAAGAACGGAAGAGAGTAAGCTTACAGATTTACAGCTTCTCTCAAATGTCAGCCCACAAGCATGGACGTTAGGAGAGACAGCTGATGAGACTGGCAAGTTTTGGGAAACGCAAACAGCCGGTACATTTAAGGTCGCTCCATGGAAAACGAATTCCGGCCCTCAAGCCATGGCGTTGTTGTTTAACAAGGGTGCCCTTTCCGCTGATATTGCAACAGCCGCGGATCAGACATATGGTAGTACAGCTGCCGCAGTAGACAATATTGCCGCTCTCGCCACAGACAACAAGTTTGTCATGACTTCGAGAGCTGAGCAGAAAACTATTGTTCCCGGCATTACCGAGGATGCTGCCAAAACGGGTACAAGTGAGGCTCAAAATGTATTCTCCTTTGATGTGGAGCGTATCGTGGCACAAGGATTGGTCGCGAAGGATGCTGCTTTGGAAGAAGCAACCGCAGATAAAAAAGGAACGGTTGATCTTGCCGACATCAAGTATACTGCCATCAACGGTGCCGCAAAGACATACCTTTTCCGTAACCATGCGGGAAAGCGTACAATTGGAGATGCCGATGGCCTTTACGATGGCTTTGCATCAGCCATTGATGGATATACCGATTTTAAGGCGGCCAAAGAACCGGAAGGTTCAGCTAAAGAAAATTTGATCCGTTTGGGGAATCTTCTGTCGAAGGACAATCCACAGCGGAATGATCTTGGTATGTATGCAGCTAAAGGCGTTGCAGAAAATGTTAATACTGCTAAAAATGTAGCAGGTATTTATTTTTTGGAAAATTCTGTAAAAAAGGAAGCGCTTACAGCTGAAAATAAAAATTACGGTTACTATCGTCTACCTTATGCCAAGGTTTATGTAACTTATATCCCTAATGAAGTATGGAAGCTTGATGATGATGGAAAAACATTGGTTAAAATGGATAATTATGCAAAAGGAACAACGTTCTATCGGGGAGAAGATGACGGTCTTATCTATGCCAGCAAAGAAGCCGCAAAGAAAAGTAAGTGGAGCCCGGACCAAAAAGCTTATACCTATACAAGTGGAAAATGTGCATATCGTGCGTTATGGAACCGTCAGACTATTACCGCTGATGGAAAGTCGATTGTGAACGCTGACACACGCCGTAATAATACCTATCTGTTGACAATCAAGTCTTTCCAGGGATTGGGTATGCCATGGGATCCTTCTGATCCTAAAGATCCGTATTTGCCAAAACCTGATGATAAGGATGAACCGACAAATCCGGAAAATCCGGATATCGAGAAAGAAGAGACCTACATGCGTGTCGAGGCTAAAGTGCTCCAGTGGAACCTTGTCTCACGTGATGTTATTCTTGAGTAATATTACTATTAAACAGTTGATAAATTCAGCAAACAATTTCTTACACAATTTTAGAGAGGGATGTGGATTTTTTCCCTTCCCTCTCCAATAACCTAAAAGTTTGACTTCAAACTATTAAATAATCCCAACATAAACTATATCAAATGAGATTTAGAAGCGTACATGCTGTCGCATTTATCTTGTTATCGGCTTACTGTCTTATAGGATGTGATTTTGCCGTATTTGATGACTTGGTCAGTTGTCCGCAAGGTGTCAGTTTTCATTTTTATAGGCAAACCCCTTGCGAACAATTTCCCAATTATCCGTCAGATATCAGGCAGGTCCGGGTATTTGCCTTTGATGCCAATGGCGTGCTGGTAGGCGAATTTTCCGACAAGAAAGTACTCCTTTCAGCGGATTATTCCTTGTCTGCCACATTACAGCATACTGGAAAACTTACATTTGTCGCATGGGGTGGCAGTGACCTAGAGTCTTATGATTTTTCAGATTTTCAAGAAGGCGTTACTACCAAGGGGGAAATGCGGGTCGCACTGCGGCTGAAAGACAGACGGACTACTTCAGTCCCCGGATCGCTGTATGTCGGTCTCGCCTCTGTATCGCTGGAGAACCGAGAGGATATGGGGAGTGTGTACGAGCGGGTGACTTTCAATATGCGGGAATTGACATACCGGATACACTTCACAATCAGCTTTATAGGTTCTTCTTTCCTCATGGACGAGGAATTTGTTATCAGGATAGAAGATGACAACGGTGTGTATGATTTCAACGGTCAGATCGCTCTTTGCGAACGCTTTGAGTATGTAACCCAAGCCGTACGTGACACTGGAGGGGCATTGAAAGCGGATTTCACGCTGATGAAACTGGAAGAGGGCAGGAACGCACTCGTATCCCTGATTGATAAGACAACCGGGGAGATTCTTTATACAGCAAATCTGGTGGATGACATCATTATGTTCCAGGGAGATGCGGGTGAGCCGCCGTATAGTCTAGAATGTGACCATGATTTTCCCATAACCCTGAAACTCAAATATGAGAAGGATACATGGATGCTGGTACAAGCTACTGTTCTGGATTGGAATGTCATTTCCCGTCCTATAGAATTGGAAAACTGATATCATGTCAGGATAGGTTTAAGACAAATGCTCCGTGTGATATCAGAAAGGATTTGAGATTATTAACAAAAAACGATAGATAATGAAATACGGAATTGTGATGAGGCTGTTGACGGTGGTCTGCGTAGCGATTGTACAATTGACCGGATGTTCGTCTGATGCGGAAGAGATGGAAAAAGCCATTCCAGATGTTCCCATCCGGATTGTAGCGGAAATGAATAGGGGGGCCGTTACTTCCCGGGCGGCAGAAGCTTCTGCACATTTATTTGGAGAATGGAAGGAGGACTATATTGGTGCAGAAGAATACGAGAAAACTGTCAAGCATATCCTCCTTTTTGCTTACAAGAACATCGGGAACTCCTTGGAAAAAGTCCTTTTCTATTATCCCCAAGGAACGGCCAATCCGCTGGCAGATGTAACTGGAATTGACCGTTTTGAGATGAGAGAGATGGGTGGGGTGAATGCAGGGGATTTCGATATTGTCCTGGATCTGGAGCTGACTGGTGGTAATTATACTTTTGTTTTACTGGTCAATTGCGAGTCTGGATTGAAAAAGATCCGGGAGGAACATACAATTCCTGATCCTAAACGGCTGACAGAGAAAACCGAAATTTTCACATCTGACGATCTAAAAGGAGAAAACCGGAAGTACCTTCCCATGGTAGGCCAATGCAACTTCCGCGTTCCGTACAATACGAGCGGTAATAATAGAGTAACCCTTTCACCCTGCATACTTCTGGAACGTATGCATGCCCGTGTCGAGTTTATTCTTACTACGGTTGATAACGGGGGAAACTACTTGTCTCCTTTATTGCCGTTTTCCAGAGTGACGAAACTCTCTCTGAACAATGAGACCAGCGGTTATTCCGTCCTTCCTTCCGTCGGGGAATACACCGCCACTGGGAATGGTGACCCAGATATCAGAGGAGTCAACTATATGGAAGATCCCCTATTGCTACCGGAAAGGCCCAGTTTCCATGAAGGCGCCAACGAGGGCCCCGGAGAATCCGCTTTTGTGGCCAAATGTAAAGAGAGACTGCTTCCATATACGGGAGAGGCACCTAATTATATTTATGTGGCTCCGGGGGTCTATGGTAAAGGAAAAGAGGGGGCGCTGGCCTTGGTCTTATCTATCGATTATCTGATGGAAAACCTCGATAAGCAGTATAGGATCGAGCTCTATAATCCGGATCTTTCCGAGAATGACAAGGGTTATTACAATATCCGGCGTAATACGATTTACCGTGTCTTCGCCACACTGAAAGGACCCGGAAACATGGAATATGACATAGTTGTGGACGAATGGAAGGATACGGAGGTGGCTATTCCTTGGTAACAAGGTATGACCAGTCATGCCATCACGAAGAAAAACAGTTTAAAGAATAGATACATATGAGAATCAAACATTACACTTTGATAGTCGCTTTTCTGGCGATATCTATGGGAATCCCTCTCGTGCAAGGGTGCAGTGATCCCTTCGATGAGTATGGAAACGGCGGGACAGAAATGCCTGTCAGGGACGGCTGGACGTCTGTCAGCATGTCTGTCGAAGGACTTGGTCTTCGAAATCCCCTGACACGGTCCCTTACACCGGAGGGGGAGAATTCCACGGCAGCGGAGAGGATTAGGGTACTTGTGTTTGACAAGGACAACAAGTTTTCATATGAGGCCAAAGTGACCTCCTATATTCCTTCCGGTAATCCGGCTGACAAGAAAGGCAAGGGTACCATGACCTTGTTGGCGAAAAATACTCCTTCAGGCGATACCAGTACATTCGTGATGCTGGCCAATGTCACCCGGTCAGCTAATACAGACGCAGACGGACTGGCTGGAAAGACACGGGAGGAAGTCATGCAACTTTTCACTTTCTCCATGCCGGACAAGGGGGTATGGAAAGACGGGGAGTTGCCGATGTGGGGTGTCTCGGACCCGGTCAGGGTGGATCACAGTGCCGGTGCTGTTCCCAAACTTGGAACTGTCTATCTGGTCCGTGCCGTAGCACGTGTGGACGTGGGGCTTAACTTGAGCAACATGTCGGAAGGGGCCTCTACATTCGACGAGAAAGCCGGGGGGATTGAAGGGATAACGCTGACTAAAGTGTTTTTTTATAATACCAATACGACGGGACGGGTCTCCCCGTTCGAGAACGGGATTTACTGGGATGAGGCCAATAGAAAGGCGAAACAGCCTTCTATTCCTGATCCGGCTCCGGCTGTGACAGGAAAGATTGATAGAACATCTTCCATAGTGGATGAGAAAATCTTGTTACGTGAGGTATATGTTCCGGAGGCGGTCAATGCGCCGACGGCTGCCACGCAAGGAGCCAACGGAGAAACTCTTCCTGAGAATAATACGGAAAATTACTTGAAACGTCCTTATATCGTTGTCGGACTGACCGGTGCAGATAAGAGCCGTCCTGACAAGGAAACTTTCTTCCGGATAGACTACCTGAAACGTACTGGAGCCGAGGCTGATGCGACATACGAGTACCTTCCCTTGTTGCGTAATCACCGTTATCTGGTGAATATCAAGGCTGTAGGTGGTCCGGGATTCGATACGGAAGAGGATGCTAGGAAAGGACCGGCCGCCAACATCATGTATAATGTTGTGGTATGGAATGAGTCCATGATGTCTGATGTATTGTATGACGGGCAATATATGCTGGGAGTCAGCGCTGACCATTTCACTTTTTATAGGGAGGGAGGCAGCCTAACGGCAAAAGTGCAGACTTCTTGGCCGGAGGGGTTCACGATAGAGGGACTGCCTGCATGGATCGGTTATTCTATAAAACCTTCGGATCCAGATAAGACCGCACCGACCGATGAGAAAACCGTGACCTTTACGGTCACAGAACATGTGGATGCATCCCGAATGTGGCCGGAAAAGCCGGAAGATGCCCAGGATGCGCTGAAAGCCGCTTATGTGAAGGCGGGGCGTATGAAATGGTTTCTTGGCTTTGAACAGTCTAAGGATATCAATGTCACCTTACAGATTTTTGCGGACGAGGCCTGCAGCCGGCCGCTGGAGTTTATTGAGGTCAATCAGTATGGCGAGAGCTATGGGCAGGCAGATAAGGTGATAACGAAAGACGGGCAGACGCTTACGGCAGAAGAGGCAGGTGCCAGGGTTACTTTCTATGTAAAGACAGAACCGCATGATTTGGAACCCGTTTTCCATGCTGAAGCTGCCAATCCGTTCAAGATAGAGAAAGCGGGTCAACTTGCCGGGGGAATATGGAAGTACACGGTGACGGCTCCCGACATTACAGGAAATACGGAGTATTTCGATAATTTCAATACCACTTATACTTTGACCGTCACACATGTGGGAACCGGCAAAAGTGCGTCGGGGAAACTCAGCCTCCTGCAGAAGGAATATAATGCCATCCCCTTCTTTGACAAATTCCTGCATCAGTCATTGCTGGTATCTAGTAACAGTATCTATCTGATGGATGGCAAACAGAAACAATATTATGTCAAAGCCAACAGCGAATACAAAATTGAGTTGGTTTCGGCTTTGTCTGACAACAATGCTGGTAATGTGATAGAAGACTTTATGCTTTTCTATGAGAAGGATCCTTCCCTTTCGGGAAAACCTGTGCCTTTCATAGCTGTTGACGATATGGCGTCTCCGCGTCTTTACTCCGGTAAGGCGAAATTCAAGATTTATTCCCCTGATGGTCTTTTTCCGGAAAGAGAATTTGAGTTGGAGCTGGTTTCCGGAATTGTGCAGCCTGAAGCGAATACATATATGCTTAAAGCGGGAGCAAAGCAAGGGATCTTTATTCCTGTTTCCCGGGTAAATACTGCCTATGAGTATTACAAAAAGCTTCTGGATCATGACGCTGTTTTAAGTGATAAGCAGGGACTTCCCGGTAGCAAAGAGGATTTCATGTTGAATAAGTTGGATGCAGATGATGATTGGAGAGTCAATATCGTGTGGACGGACATTAAAGAGGCTGGCGGACATAATGATATAGAAAAAGCGGGACTCAGTGAATTGTCCGAACAGGGAGGTTCCGGTCCGGGATCATATATTTATGTCAAGCCAGGGCAGACTCCGGGAAATGTGTTGATAGAAATTAAATCTGGAAAGATCAAGGGGAATCCGACACTCTGGTCCTGGCATATCTGGATTGTTGACAAGTATCCGACAGTCTTGGATGTTGCGAGTCAGGGAGGTGATGGTCCGAAAACGGTTCAATTGATGTCGCATCTGTTGGGAGCATACGAAAGGGTCCAATCACAGTATAGTGCAGATGCATATAGGGAATTTGGTATGCAATATCAATGGGGCAGGAAAGACCCGTTCCCGGCACATGATGTTCGTGTCAATAAAAACTTTTATGACGGCAGTGGCAAGCTATTTGATTTCCTTTGGGAACAGAGAGGAAATGATGTGGATTATGGAAAAACAGATGCTCAGCAAGCGAGAGGGGCTGCTCTTACGATGAAACAGAGCATCGAACATCCAAACGCTATCGTCTCTCATCAAAGTTTCTGGCTGTATGAATGTTTCCCGCATGGGTTTGTTAGTTATTTCAAAGACCGCTGGGTATTCCTGTATCCATGGAACCAGCCTTCCCAGACAGGGAATCCGGAGGATGTAGGCGGGAAAACCGTATTTGACCCTTCTCCTTACGGATTCCGGATTATGTCGCAGAAAGAGGCTGTAACTTTGAGGTTTGCATATTATTATGCAAGTCGTTCCGGCCTTAACACACCGCTGCCTGGAAGTATTTATGACGGCAGTTTTACAGATGGCAAGTCTGGGGGTAATGAAGTCATTTTCGCCGTGGCACAAGCCAGAAGCGATACTCATGCAGGGCGTTATCTGCTTAATTCCACTGGAGGTCCTGCCGGTTGGGCGCCTACTTCTAATACAAGCGCTGTTTACAGGCGTTGCATGACTTATTCCGTACGTCCAGTCGTCGATCCAGATGTAAAGGATGATTATGAGAAATATTTACCCCAATAAGTTATATCCCGTGCAGACGAAAACTTGCACGGGACATAAAAAATGACAAGAAAGTTTCTCATATACTTTTGTTTTGAGACATTCCGGTGTTTTTTGTATAAGCCACATATTCATGATGTGGAAGTTGCGAGAGTCTTGTTTCGTATTACTTTTATATAGTATTGGGAGGGACTCAAATATATATCATGATGAATCCTATTTTAGTGACCTGTATGTAAACCTTTATATCTAAGGGATTGTCAAAATCAGAGGTTGATTGATTAATCAGCATACATCTTGTATGTTAAATTTGTCTGTTTCAATTAATAAATTGTCCATTTTGTTAAAAACAGACGTGCTTTAATTTTTGTTGTAATAAAAAACAAAAAACATGAAATTGCTATATCTGAATGAACATTTATCTTGCCTGAATTACCAGATGAATTCGGACGTGGGATTTTCTTGTCAGCAGCTGGAGGAGAATGAGGTATATCGGATTGATAACAGCAGGTCATCATGTACTCTTTTTATGATTGAAGGGGAGGTGATTTTTGATTTGGGTAAATATAAAGGTTTGCGGATTTTACAAAACCAGATGGTGTTTATTCCGCAAAGCATAGGAACCCGGATGAAGTCTATAATCGGTTCGAGATGCATGCTTTTATTTTGGGACAAGAATGTGAGTGTGTGCGACAAATTGTTTTTGGGCTCGTTGTCTGTCAGAGGTAAGGAGCAAACGGCTGATAATTTTATTCTTCCCATCAGGAAACCTCTTGTTAAAGTACTGAATTCTGTTGGAACGTATCTGGAGGCAAGGCTGCTTTGCAAACATATGCATTTGCTGAAACAGCAGGAGCTGCTCTTGGTGCTGAAGGGCTTCTATACAAAGAAAGAACTATCGGCGTTTTTTTCCGCATCGACTGGTATTCGGCGGCATTTTGAGAAATTTGTTATGGAGAACTATAAGAGGGTGAACTCTGTCAAGGAATTCGCTGATTTATATTATGTTTCCGAGCGTTCCTTCAGCAGAAAATTTCACTCCAGCTTCGGGGAAAGTCCCTATAAATGGATGCAGAGGAAAAAGGCAGAACAGATGTTGGACATGATTAGTGATCCGGAACTTTCCTTTCAGGAAATATCCGATAAGTTAGGTTTTAGCTCGCCCTCCCAGTTTACGGCATACTGCCGGAGAATATACGGGATATCCCCTTCCAAGTTGAGAGAAAAAAATAAAGAATAAACAGATTTTTATAATTGCATTATAACGGAGGAATTATGGAATATTCGAATGCAGATCTGTCCGTTGGGCAAACAGATCTTTCTTATGTGGAATTACCGAAGATCTGTATATCTGTCTACAAGGAGATTGTTAAGGAAATGGCAGAAGTGATAAAGGATGCTCGGATTCGAGATATTTTTTACTCCCTTTCTATCGGGGGAGACGTATCGGCTGTCTCCAGGAGAACAAATATTTCTCCCAGAAATCTGGCATATATGTATAAGAAAGCGGGTAGGCAGGTTCGCTTGGAATGGAAGCCCTATTCTGAATGGAAAAAGGAATTGGACCGTTTATATATCAGATGCCGGAATTATGAGGCTTTGCTGGCACATTCCCAAGAGGATGCTGGACAGAATTTAAAGAATGTAGTGATAGTTGTAAGGGAACAGGATGTTCCATCGGAATATGTGCACCTGCTGGCTACACCTTTAGGAAATCTGGATATAAATTTCAGGACTTTACGTGCACTTAGAAAATACAATATCTGCCAACTTGAGGATCTTTTACGGTTTATAAAATATAATGGGTTTGATGCGCTGTGCAGACTTCCTGGTATGGGAACCAAATCCGTAGGACAGTTGTATAAAATTTTAAAAGAGAAAGGTATTTTGGAAGATAAGGAGACTTGCACTCTATTTCCCTATCTTTTTGTGTAGGATATATGGGAAATAAGATATTCATGCTTGAAAAGAATGGATATTCTATCAATCACCGTTTATCAGAATTGGAACAGACGGTAGCTAATTATTCAAAGAAGAATGATTCCTTTGTGTGTACCTCGTTGCTGTTGGTTGAAGGGTATCTTCTTCAACGTCCAGATTTTCGATTCTTACACATTCGCCACGGGTTTGATCAAGTTTGTTAAAGAGTTTTTTGTTCGCATTGACAACTACATTGATAAGGTTCATATTGAGTAAACGGTAACCGGGAGTAACGGCCACCATCTACACGTAACGTATTACTCCGCAGTTCCAGCCTAATGTTTATACAACACGCGCAATACTATCATTGATGAAATTTTTATTGGCTATGTACTGCGCTCCTCATCTTTTATGCAAATTAAGTATAACAACCTCTATCTCATTGTCTTTTTCGGTGTCCGTTTTGCCCAGCCTTCTTCACTGAAGTCAGGTTCTGGGTTCTTGAAGTCATTGCTGCCTTGAAAGAACTGTTTCCAATCGTCTTTTTTGCCACGGGCTTTGGTATAACCGCGTTCCTCGCGGCTGGGCTTGCCTTTCTTCTTGTCGTTTGCAGGGTTTTCGGCTCTGTCTCTACGTCTGCTGGCAGCATCGTTCCGTTTGCCGTCTTCCTTGTTGCTGCGCTTCTTGCCGTCGGAATCTTTTTTTCCATAGCTTCCGGCTGTACCCGTGCGTCTGCCTTTCGGGACATTCTTACCTTCGTCTTCGGCAATCTCTACAGATACTTTGCGACCGTTCCAGTTGGTACGGTTCAAGGCTTTCATTACATTGTTGGCTTCTTTTTCCTCTACTTCGAAGAAAGAGAATTTCTGCATCAAGTCGATGCGTCCTAGCTCAATGCGTCCACGGGTGTTTTTGTTCAGCAGGCTGATAAGCTCACTGGGAAAAAAGTTGTCCATTTTGCCCAGATTTATGAATAGGCGTTTGTAGCCCGGTTCGGCTTGATGATTGCCACTGCTTCGGTGTTCACTCCGCTCACCGTTTCTTGTTCCGCGTTCACTGCCGGTTGCTGTCTCTATCTCTTCACGGTCGCGGTAGTAGTCTAGAAAACGGTTGAATTCATGCGAAACCATCCGCTTAATCAAATCTTCCTTACTTAGCCAGTCCAGCTTGCGGTAGATATCAGTCATAAAGTCAGCGATTTCCTCCTCGTTTACTTTCACTTTTTCAAGGTCGTCTATCACTTTGAGCAGTTGTTTTTCGCATATCTGTTTGCCGGTAGGCATTTCGCCTGCAATGAATTTCTTGCCGATGATGCGCTCAATCTCGCGCATCTTGCCTTTCTCGCGCAGGTTGATAATGGCGATGGAAGTCCCGGTTTTTCCAGCACGTCCCGTACGGCCGCTGCGGTGGGTATAACTTTCGGTGTCATCGGGCAATCCGTAGTTGATGACGTGGGTTAGGTCGTCCACATCGAGGCCGCGTGCGGCAACGTCCGTGGCAACCAGCAGTTGTAGGTTGCGGATGCGGAACTTCTGCATCACGGCGTCACGCTGCGCTTGACTCAGTTCGCCGTGCAGCGAGTCGGCATTATAGCCTTCCTGCATCAACTTGTCAGCTATTTCCTGCGTTTCTTTGCGGGTACGGCAGAAGATGATGCCGTATATCTGCGGATAGTAGTCCACAATACGCTTCAGGGCAGCATACTTGTCTTTGGCATGTACACAGAAGACTACGTGTTTCACGTTGCTGGTGCTTTCATTTTTGCGCCCGATGGTGATTTCTTTGGCATCGCGCAGGTACTTCTTGGAAATGCGTGCGATTTCCGGGCTCATGGTAGCGGAGAACAGCAAGGTATTGCGCTCTTGCGGAACGTCGGCAAGAATAGCGTTGATGCTGTCCGTGAATCCCATGTTCAGCATTTCGTCCGCTTCGTCCATAACCACGTTCTGTATGGTGGCGAGGGACACGGTTTTGCGTTCCATCAGATCCAGCAGTCGTCCTGGTGTGGCTACGATGATGTGTACACCCCGTTTCAGGGCACGTATCTGGCTTTCAATGGACGAACCGCCATATACGGGCAATACCCGTAAGCCATCAATGTATTTGGAGTAATCGTTCAAATCGCCGGCTATCTGCAAACAAAGTTCACGGGTAGGGCAGAGAATAAGTGATTGGGGAATTCGGTTGTTGACGTTAATCTTCTGTATGAGCGGCAGACCGAACGCTGCGGTTTTTCCTGTTCCAGTTTGTGCCAGTGCTACTACATCATTGTTTTCTCCTAAAAGGTATGGAATTACTTCCTCTTGTACCGGCATGGGCTGCTCGTAACCCATTTCTTCGATGGCGCGGCGTATCTCCGGCGACACACCGAGCTCTTCAAATGTCTTCATTAAATCTTTTGTATATCTTTATATTTCGGACGCAAAGATAGTGCTTTTCAATGGATATTTGATAATTGATGGTTGATAATTATGTAATTACATGATAAAATCGTTTTTTATTGACTACTGATTATCCATTATGCATTGTCAATTATCTACTAAAAGAATGTCTTGTAGTCTCTTTCTTTCTTCTTTCGTCAGGCCGATGCCTCTTTGCAGGTAGGTGTCGGTATCTCCATACCTTCGTTCCATTTCTTCGATGGCGGCATTTAGGAAATCTGCGCGTGCTGAGAATATGGTGGTGATAGCCTCTTGCGAACGTGCCGGAAGCTGGTAAGCGTACCGAGAGGCAGCCGGGATGTTGAAGTAGTCGTTGCTGAGGCGGTAGTCTTCCATGATGATGTCTTCGCCCACTCCAAGGGAGGCAAGCACAAGCGCCGATACAATGCCTGTGCGCCCTTTGCCTGAAGAGCAATGGATTATGAGGGGATAATTGTTCTTATCCAGTAGGATATCGAAAATCTGACGGTATTCTTTAGTATAGTTGCTGATGAGCTCGCGGTTCATTCGCTCCACTATCCGGTGGACGGTATCACTCTTGATTGTCCGCTCCTGCACACCTTTCAGGATATGCTCCATATCACCAGTAGGAATAGGGATGTGCACCACTTTGAATTCTTGCTGCAAGGGGCTTTGTCTGTGTGCTTCATCGAATGAGCGCAGGTCGATGATAGTCCTTATTCCTATATTCTTGAGCTCCTTGCGCGAGCACGGTTCCAATTTGTCTATTTCGGCAGAGCGATATAGCATGCCCCAATGTACTTTCTTTTGGGTAGGATAGGACGTATAGCCTCCCAAGTCGCGGAAGTTCTGTATGCCGGGGATATTGATGTTGCGGGTGGCAATCTTTACCCGGTATTTGTCACCGAATACAAGCATGTAGTAGTATCGCTGTGTAGGGTCGGTAGTGATGACGGTCATCTTCAGATCGGAGATGTTGGCAATGGCAATAGGAACGTCTTCGGGGATGTCCTCCGGGTTAGTCGAGGCATATACTTTAACATTCCCTTTGATAAGAGGGGCCATTTCCCATTTCACAATGCAGTTGCCCACATTGTTTTCTTCGCATACAACGGAAATGTGAGGGGCAGTGCCGCTACAAGAAGGGAGCAGCACTGCCAAAACAAGCAAGTTCAATAAATTCCTATACATAATTCGTAACCTCTCTGATGTCGTTAATCACAAATATATGTAATTTATCCACAGAGGGTAACGTCAATGTCAGGCTTTTATATTTCTTTTTTGAACTTTAAAATTATCTGTGCTTCTCTGCAAATTCCTTTGAAACGGAGTTGTTGAAACTTTTGCATACCTCAGCGGCAAACTCAATGCCGCATTGGATAACTTGGTCCCAAGTAGCTTCGTTCATGGTATCGAGGTCCTTGTAGCGTACATTATGTTTCAGCAGCCCGAAGATGATGCCTGCGTTGAAATTATCTCCTGCACCGATGGTACTGACCGCTTCTAACGGAGGAATGGAATATTCCTTGGAAATCGTGTCGGTGCGCAATGATACCTGCTCTGCGCCGGCAGTACAGAGGAAGTTACGGCAGTAGAACTTTACTTTGTCTTTGTATATCTTGTCAGCCTCCTGCAGGCCCCACATATAGAAGAAATCCTCTTGCGAGCCGCGTACAATGTTGGCGTATTCTAGATTTTCGATGATGGTGGGAGCCAGCTTGATGGCCTCCTCTTTATGGGACGAACGGAAATTGGGGTCGTAATAGATAATGGCATGCATGTCGTGTGCGCGTTCCAGCAGTTCTAATACTTTGTCGCGCAATACGGGGTTTAAGGCATAATAAGACCCTATTATAACGATGTCGTCCTCTTGAATTTGTGGATACTCTATATCTAATCGTTGTTTGGGGTAATCTTTATAGAAGATGTATTCCGCATCACTCCGGTCGTTAAGGAAAGCGAGTGATACGGGGGATTTCCCGTCAGGGAAGACATTAACATGGTCTGTGGGGATATTGTTCTCGCGCATGAAGTTGAGTATGATATTGCCCACGTGATCATTGCCTGTTTCACTGATAAAGCAAATGGGAACGCCGATACGTCCCAGCGAGACGATGCCGTTGAATACTGAACCGCCTGGGACAGCTACTGTGGGCTGTTCGCCACGGAATATGATGTCTAGTATGGTTTCTCCGATACCTATTACTTTACGCATAGCGATCTTGATTTTTCTCCGAGGTAACCACCGTGATGGCGCTTGGAGTAGTCTTCAATGGTGAATCCAGTTTCTTTCATGGTCTGTACAACCAAAATGTCACCGATGACGGTCATGGCAGTGGTTGAAGTCGTGGGCGTCATGCCCAATACGCATACTTCTTGGGGGTTCCCGGTGCTGAGGCATACATCGGATTCGTGTGCCAGGGGGCTATCAGGGTTTCCGGTGATGACGATAAACTTCAGTTCCGGACTTAGGTTATGTGCCAACTGTGTCAGCTCCACGATTTCACGAGTTTTGCCCGAATTGGAGATGAGTAGCAACAGATCATTCCCCTGAAGGATGCCGAGGTCACCGTGCTGTGCTTCGCTGGGGTGCAGGAAAACGGACGGAATACCGGTGGAGCAGAAGGTAGTAGCGATGTTCATGGCTATTTGTCCGGCCTTGCCCATACCCGAAGTTACCAGTTTCCCTTTTTTGCGGTGCACTTGTTCTACGATGAGTTCTACAGCTCTTTCATAAGCGTCCGTCACTGGAATGTTCAGTACGGCTTGTGCCTCTTTCTGCAAAAGCTCTTGAATGGATGCAATCATACTCTTAATGTATTTAATGTGCTAATATGCTAATGTGCTAATTGGCTGCGCTGTGATGCCGCATGGTCATTGGCATATTAGCACATTAATCACATTAGCACATTATAGCAATATGCAAATATCTGCAATTTTCTATAAACGGCAATAAGTTTTATTGTATTTTTGTCGCCTCAAATAGTTTGAAACGTCAGAATGAAGAAGTTAAAAGAGAATTTACCGTCGGCTTTCAACCAACATATTTTGTCCAACGGCTTGCGCATCATTCATGAACCTTCAGTCTCCAAGGTGGCTTATTGTGGTTTTGCTGTAGATGCGGGTACGCGCGATGAGCTTGAAAACGAGCAAGGTATGGCGCATTTTGTGGAGCACCTTATATTTAAAGGTACCGCCAAGCGTAAGGCATGGCATATCCTGAACCGTATGGAGAATGTGGGCGGAGACCTTAACGCCTACACCAACAAGGAAGAGACGGTGATTTACTCTGCTTTCCTGACCGAGCATTTCGGCCGTGCCTTCGAATTGTTAACGGATATTGTATTCCACTCCACTTTCCCGCAACGCGAAATCGAGAAGGAGACGGAGGTGATTATCGACGAGATACAATCCTACGAAGACAACCCTTCCGAGCTCATCTTCGATGATTTCGAAGACTTGATATTCAGAGGGCATCCCCTGGGATGCAACATTCTGGGCAATCCCGGGCAACTGAAGCTGTTTCGCAGTGAGGATGCCGCTGCATTCACTTCTCGCTTCTACCATCCCGGCAATATGGTCTTTTTTGTTCTGGGCAATCTGGACTTTAGGCAGGTGGTGCGCTGGGCGGAAAAACTCCTCGCGGATATACCTGCCATGGCAGTGGACAACCGCCGTACGCCACCGCCCCTCTATGTACCCGAGCATCTTGTAGTGCATAAGGATACTCACCAGGCACATGTCATGATTGGCAGCCGGGGATATAATGCATACGATGACAAGCGCACCGCACTTTACCTGCTGAACAATGTTTTGGGTGGCCCGGGCATGAACAGCCGATTGAACGTTTCTCTCCGTGAACGTCGTGGGCTGGTCTATAACGTAGAATCCAACTTGACTTCCTATACCGATACGGGAACTTTCTGCATCTACTTCGGTTGCGACCCTGCAGATTTGGACTACTGCACCCGCCTGGTATATAAGGAATTGAAACGCTTGCGTGATGTCCGGATGACTTCCTCGCAGCTTGCGGCTGCCAAGAAGCAACTTATCGGACAAATCGGTGTAGCTTCGGATAATAATGAGAACAATGCGTTGGGCATGGGCAAGACTTTCCTGCATTATAATAAATGTGAAACTTCCGAAGCCGTGTTCCATCGCATTGAACAGCTCACTTCGGAAGCTCTGTTGGAGGTGGCAAACGAGATGTTTGCCGAGGACTATCTTTCGACGCTCATTTATCGCTGATCGCTTTTTTTATTTGAAAACCTGCAACATAGGACGTCTTATCCATACTTGTGGCTGTTTCAGTCCGAGGATGTGGACAATGGTGGAGGCAACGTCATACTGCATCATGCTTTCGTGGAATTCGCCTCCTTTCTTAATGTTCTTTCCGGAGCCTGCATTTCCTGCATGGTCTTGTTGCCATGGCCGTTTTCAATGCCTCCGTGGTTGGCAGTAACGATGAAGATGGTAGGAAATATGCTATGATGGTTCAATACACGTGACTGAAGTTCGGGAGTCTTAGGGCCTCATTGTAGGCACCCCAGCCATCAAGACCGATGAAAACTACGTGTTTGGCTCTTCACTTAGCATTGCAGGGAACAGAAAAGAGGTATACCGCTGTCGGAGTGATGAGTAATGTAAAAGTCAGTTTCTTCATGTTTTCTTTAGTTTTTATTTATTCTTTTCCAGTCGTTGCATGCTGAATTCACAGCCGCAATACTGCTGGTTATAGAAATCATACTCTTTCAGCAGTTGGTTGCGTCGCTCCTGGAGCCCGCCCTTCCGCCAATTCTGTTCCCAGAAGAGGGTGCCCGGATAGAGTGCGGCGGCACGGCGTCCTGCTTCATTGATTTGTTCCAGGCTTTTCCAGCGCGAAGAGGCAAGGGTGGTAGTGAATACGGAGAAACCATGCTCGGAAGCGTAGCGGGCTGTTTCTGTCAGGCGCAGAGTGAAGCACTTCAGGCAGCGGCTGCCGCGTTCCGGTTCATGCTCCAGGCCCTGCATGGTATGTAACCAGTGTGCATAATCATAGTCTGCATCGATGAAATCGATGTTTTTGGAGGTTACGAAACGGATAGCCTCGTTTTTCCTTGTCTCATATTCTGCCTGCGGATAGATGTTGGGATTGCAGTAGAATACGGTCGGGCGTATGCCGTTGGCCAGCATGCACTCGATGATGGCGGAAGAACAAGGTGCGCAGCACGAATGCAGCAGCACCTTGTTGTCACCGTTGGGTGTCTGAACTTTCAACATTATACTTTCAGTTTAATCTTGCCTTTCACCAGCAGGCCGGTCAGCCCCACAATGACAAGCGAGAACACGAGGGACTTGAGCAGTCCCGGTACACCGCTTCCCAATGCCTCGGGATAGTGCAGATGCAGCAGTTGCTGGACAGCATACCAGATGTAAGGGATAATATAGCAGGTCAGCGTTGCCGTACCTGCAGGTTTGATGATATCGAACCAGTTGGTCTTGCCTTTCACGTCCGTCAGCCAGTAGAAGAAACCGAACAGCGGGAAGAACATGGCTAGGCAGTAGAACAACCATGTCGGCGTGGCTTGTATTTTGGATATAATCCAGAACGGGTGTGAGACGAGGGCAAGGACAAGCATTCCTACGCCGAGGGCACAAAGCATGCCGATGAATCGTCCCGGCCGTTCCCGGTCGGCATAACGCTGCATGAGCAGGGAGGTCAATACGCCGGACATACCGAAGGCATGCAGCGTCCAGTCACTCGGGGTAAAGGGAAGCAGGATAATCCGGCTGCCGTACTCTCCAGGTATCAAGTCTGAATGGCTGACTACGGCAAGCAATACGACCACGAACCAGGCAATGGCATTCTTCCGCAGGCTTTCCCGGGTGAACAGATAGATGCCTGCACATACCGCATACGTCCAGCCGATAAGTCCGAGGATGCCCCACCAGCTTATCTGGAACGGTTTCCCGTTCATGTCCTTGTAGATGACGAGGAAGGCGAGCAGCAGCACGCCTGCTGTTTTCATTGCGGTGAAAAGGGTCTTTTTCGTTCCTTCCGCTTTGGGATATACCCCCCAGGTGAGGAAGAAACCGATGACCATCAGGATGGAAAACCATTGGTGCGATAGACCGCCTTCGATGCCTCCGCTGTTCAGTGAAAACAGTCCCATGGCAATCAGCGCCACTGTCCGCCAGAAGATATGGGCCACGACTTGCAGGGTGTTGTCTCCCTTTTTGTACCGGTTTTGTATGGCAAAGGATACGGACATGCCCATACAGAAAAGGAAAGCGGGGAAGATGGTGTCGGAGAATCCCATCATGTCTTCGTCCATCCTAGCATGCATCAGCCAGTGGGGGACGTTTTTCAGTCCGGGAATGTCGTTGACAAAGAGCATGAGGAACATGGTGAGTGCGCGGAATACGTCTACCGCGGCAACCCGTTGGGGTGTTAAGCTTTTCATGATAGATAATTTGTTTGGGGGTTTAGAACGCAAATATAGGAAACTATTTTTTCCGATGCTACTGCTTTGCAGGATTTCTTGCTATATTTGCATGAACTTTATGGTCATGGAAAGGAGATTGTTCACTTTTTGTTTTCTTGCCGTCGTGGTATGGCAAAGTGTGGTTTTTGCTGCCGGCACGCCCTCTTTTACTGCGCTGACGTCCTCTTTGGATGAGGCTATCGAGGCGCACCGGCACTATGTCGCCGTGCGTGAAGGACGCATTGCCCGGCTGAAGCGCCAAGTGCTGGATACCGATACCGCCAATATCTCTTTTTTTCGATGGAATGGGGAAATCTATAAGGAGTATAAGACATATATCTGCGATTCGGCCATCCATTATCTTCGTGTCAATCTGGATTGGGCAGAGCGTTATGGCCGGCAGGATGCGGTACTCGAAACAAGGCTGGAGCTTGCCCACCTGATGGCTTCGGCAGGTATGTACGAGGAGGCTGCCGAACTCTTGAGGCAGACGGACAAAGCTTCCCTTCCCTCCCATCTGCTGCCGGACTATTACAATGCCTGTCATAAACTTTACACAGAACTGAGTTTCTATACGCTGGACGATTCTTTCAAGAAGCATTATCAGGCTTTGGCTACCCATTATGACGATTCTTTGATGCAGGTACTTCTGCCTTCATCCTCCCTCTACCTGGAACGAAGAGAGGCGCGGGAGGCCGCTGCAGGCCATCCGGACGAAGCCTTGAGCATCAATGATACGCGTCTGGCACATGCCAAGCCCAATACTCCCGAATATGCGCTGGTGACCTATCAGCGCTCATTGCTCTACCGCCGGCTCGGGAACCGGGAGGAGGAGAAGCGCTATCTGGCTTTGTCGGCACTGACCGATATTCGCCTGAGCATCACAGACCATGCCTCACTCTGGAACCTGGCGGAACTTCTTTATGAGGAAGGGGATATGGAGCATGCCTACCGTTACATCCGTTTCTCGTGGGACGAAACCAACCGATACAACGCCCGTAGCCGCAGCCTCCAGACTGCCGGCATCCTTTCACTGATAGACCTCACTTATCAGGCCATGCGCGAGAAGCAGAATGACCGGCTCCGGCTGTACCTCTGGCTCATCAGCACTTTGATTGTGCTGTTGGTGGTGGCAGTGGGCTTTATCTACCGGCAGATGCAGCGACTCTCTGCCGCACGGAACAAACTGGAGCATGCCAACGAGCAACTGCAACTCTCAAACAACATCAAGGAGGAGTATGTGGGCCGTTTCATGAATCTCTGCTCCGTTTATATCAACCGGCTGGATACCTACCGGCGGATGGTCAACAAGAAAATCTCTGCCGGGCAGATGGAAGAGCTGCTGAAGATGGTGCGTTCCCGTGAGGTGCTGGACACCGGACTGAAGGAACTCTATGATAACTTTGATACTGCCTTCTTGCACCTTTTCCCCGATTTTGTCGATAAATTCAATGACTTGCTGCAGCCCGAAGAACGCATCGTGCTCCGTAAAGGCGAGTTGCTAAATACGGAACTCCGCATTTTCGCCTTGATTCGTCTGGGCATCGACGACAGTTCGCAGATTGCAGAATTCCTCCGTTATTCCGTAAACACCATCTATAATTACCGTGCCAAAGTGAAGAACAAGGCCCGCATTTCGCGCGAGGACTTTGAAATACGGCTGATGCAGATACGCTGACAATACGTCAAACCGGCTTTTTGAATCCACTTTCTGCCTTTCTCTTCTTCTACTTATATTTCTGATTATTAGTTGTTTGTTTGTTTGTGCTTCTTTACTTCTTCCACCTATTCCCGATTCGCCGGTACGAGGTGTTCTTATCTTTCCTAACTTTGGGGAAGTAAAAGCGAATATCGCAACTAATACCATAACCAAAATTATTGCCATGAAACATTTATTAGCGACAAGCATTTCCATCGCCTTGCTGTCTTTGGGCCTTGCGGGATGCGGTGAGAAACAAGCGACAAAAGAAGTAACTTCGGATGCATTCGTAACCATTCAGGGTCAGGACTTGATAAAGCCCGACGGTACCAAACTCTTCATCATGGGTACCAACCTGGGTAACTGGCTGAATCCGGAAGGATACATGTTCAAGTTCAACAAGACCAATTCCGCTCGTTTCATCAATGAGATGTTCTGCCAGCTGGTGGGACCGGACTTTACGGCCGACTTCTGGAAAGCATTCAAGGACAATTATGTAACGCGCGAGGACATCCGCTTCATCAAGGAGCAGGGTGCCAACACCATCCGCCTGCCTTTCCATTACAAAATGTTTACGGACGAGGACTATATGGGGCTGACTGCCGACCAAGACGGCTTTGCCCGCGTGGATAGCCTGGTAGAGTGGTGCCGCGAATCGGACTTGTACCTCATCCTCGACATGCATGACGCCCCCGGCGGACAGACGGGCGACAACATCGACGACAGCTACGGCTATCCCTGGCTGTTCGACAGCGAAGTCAGCCAGCAACTTTACTGTGACATCTGGCGCCGGATAGCCGACCACTACAAGAACGAACCGGTCATCCTCGGTTACGAACTCTTCAACGAGCCCATTGCCCCTTACTTCGAGAACATGGAGGAGCTCAACGGCAAGCTGGAAGATGTATATAAGAAAGGTGTAGCCGCCATCCGCGAGGTGGACAGCAACCACATCATCCTGCTGGGCGGTTCGCAATGGAACGGTAATTTCAAGCCTTTCAAGGACTCCAAGTTCGACGACAAGATAATGTACACCTGCCACCGTTACGGAGGCGAACCTACCCAAGCTGCCATCCAGACGATTATCAACTTCCGCGACAGTGTGAACCTGCCCATGTACATGGGTGAGATAGGCCACAATACGGACGAATGGCAGGCCGCTTTCTGCCAGACGATGCGCGAGAACAACATCGGCTATACCTTCTGGCCCTACAAGAAGATGGACGGTTCTTCTTTCGTCGGCATCACTCCGCCGGAGAACTGGGCAAACATCGTGTATTTCTCCGAAGCACTGCGTGCCACGTACAAGGAAATCCGTGAGGCACGTCCCGCGCAGGCCATGTCCCGCAAGGCGATGATGGACTTTATCGAGGCATGCAAACTGAAGAATTGTGTGGTTCAGGAGGGTTATATCCGGTCATTGGGAATGAAGTAGCGGGTACTGCCTCGCTGCAAACAGTACGTATCAAGTCCCAGAGGATGAGATGCCGGGACTTAGCATGAAAGAGGTAGGGACTGAGCTGTACACACCATAGGACTGAGAACCCAAAACATCCGGATGTTTTAAGGCAAAACATGGGGATGTATTGGGATAAAACATCCGGGTGTTTTGGGGTAAAACATGGGGATGTTTTGGACAACAACATCCGGATGTTATGGATACTCACTATACGGCTGTAAGGATTTCAGTTCCTATGTGTGGGGGGATAAGTCATATTCCCTTGTCTGCTGGGGATTGTCAATAGTACGGACTGATTATGAGTACTTACTTAAATTATATAACAACTTAAATTGTACAACAATGAAAAAAGTATTATTCGGTTTGGTTCTGGCTGCTGTCGCGCTGCCTCTTTCAGCCCAGCAGAAGCCCGTCTATCTGGACGCAAGCAAACCTATTGAAGAAAGAGTGGAAGACGCTTTGAGCCGTCTGACCCTGGAAGAGAAAGTGAAGTTGACTCATGCGCAAAGCAAGTTCAGCAGTGCGGGTGTACCCCGTCTGGGCATTCCCGATGTATGGACGGATGACGGCCCTCACGGTATACGTCCCGATGTGTTGTGGGACGAGTGGGAACAAGCCGGATGCACCAATGACTCCTGTGTGGCTTTCCCTGCCTTGACTTGTCTGGCAGCAACCTGGAACCCCGAAATGTCTCTCCTTTACGGACAGAGTATCGGTGAAGAGGCGCGCTACCGCAACAAATCGGTCTTGCTGGGCCCTGGTATCAATATCTACCGTACACCGCTCAACGGACGCAACTTTGAGTATATGGGTGAGGACCCTTATCTGGCCGGAAAGATGGTAGTGCCCTATATCCGGGGCGTGCAGCAGAATGGTGTGGCTGCCTGCGTGAAACACTTTGCCTTGAACAACCACGAAGTGAACCGTCACACCACCAATGTCATCGTGGACGACCGCGCCCTTTATGAAATCTATCTGCCTGCCTTCAAGATGGCTGTGCAGGAAGGTGGAGCGTGGAGCATCATGGGTGCCTACAACCTTTACAAAGGCCAACATCTTTGCCACAACCAATACACATTAAACGATATATTGAAGGGCGAATGGGGATTCGACGGCGTAGTCATTTCCGACTGGGGCGGCACGCACGATACTCGGCAAGCCATTACCAATGGGCTGGATATGGAATTCGGCAGTTGGACTAACGGACTTTCAAATGGTGCCAGCAATGCATACGACAATTATTATCTGGCGAATCCCTACCTGAACCTCATACGCGAAGGCAAGGTCGGTACTAAGGAGCTGGACGACAAGGTACGCCGCATTCTGCGCCTTATCTTCCGTACGGTGATGAATCCCGACCGTCCGTGGGGAAGTATGCTTTCTCCGGAGCATTACGAGGCTGCCCGCCGCATCGGCGAGGAGGGCATCGTACTGTTGCAGAACAAAGGCAATGTGCTCCCGATAGATTTGGACCAGACTAAAAAGATTCTGGTAGTGGGCGAAAATGCTATCAAGATGATGACTGTAGGTGGTGGCAGTTCTTCGCTGAAGGTGCAGCGTGAGCTTTCTCCGTTGGACGGTATCAAGCAGCGTGTGGCTGGCAAGGCTGAAGTGGTGTATGCTCGTGGCTACGTGGGCGATGCAAGCGGTGAGTATAATGGTGTGGTGACTGGACAGAACCTGAAGGATGACCGCACTCCCGAAGAACTGATAGCCGAAGCCGTGAAAGAAGCCCAGGATGCCGATTATGTAATCTTCATCGGCGGTTTGAACAAAAGCAACGGCCAGGACTGTGAGGATTCAGACCGTGAAGGTCTGGGTTTGTCTTACGGACAAGATGCTGTTATCTCTGCACTGGCAAAGGCAAACAAGAATCTGATTGTTGTCAACATTTCCGGCAATGCCATTGCCATGCCGTGGGTGAACGAAGTGCCTGCTATCGTTCAGGACTGGTATCTGGGTTCCGAAGCCGGTAGTGCTCTCGCCGCTATCCTTATGGGGGATGTGAATCCCAGTGGCAAGCTTCCGTTTACCTTCCCCGTGAAGTTGGAGGATTGCCCGGCCCACAGCCTGGGTGAATATACCGGCAAGCGGAGCAAGGACATCATCGACATCAAATACAATGAAAGTATTTTTGTAGGTTACCGTTGGGCCGATAAGCAGAAGAAGGTGAAACCGTTGTTCCCCTTCGGCCACGGTTTGAGCTATACCATTTTCGAGTATGGCAAGCCCACAGCCGACAGCAAGACCATGCAGGCCGACGGTACGCTGACCGTGAAGGTTTCTGTAAAGAATACCGGAGCGCGCGAAGGGCAGGAAGTTGTCCAACTGTACATCAGTGACAAGAAGTCCTCTCTGCCTCGTCCCGTCAAGGAACTGAAAGGTTTCCAAAAGGTGAAACTGGCTCCGGGCGAAACAAAGGAAGTCACATTTACCATTGATAAGGAGGCTCTTAGCTTCTTCGATGACACCCAGCACGCTTGGGTGGCCGAGCCGGGTAAGTTCGAGGCTGTCATAGCAGCTTCGGCAGCCGATGTGAAGGGAACGGTTCCTTTTGAATTGAAATGATGTAGGGAAATAAAGTTTCCTTTTAGGTTATTATCAAAGATAGTGTAGATGGAGGGTGTGGCCGTGAGGTTGCACCCTTTCTTTGTACTCTTTACAAGCCAATATGTTTTCTTATATTTCTGAGTTTCTTCGGGTTGGCTAAAGAAGATGCAGATATGCTGGATGTTAGAGTCAAAGCAGTGATGTTTTGTAGTAATGGGTGAGTTTTTACCGCCGTGTTTAGGCAGATTTTCATCTTTTATATTTATTTTTGCAGAAATCAATGTTTAATAAAACTATCATGAAGAAGTATTTAGCAGAAATGATCGGGACAATGGTTCTTGTCCTGATGGGATGTGGTAGTGCTGTCTTTGCCGGAAGTGCGGCGGGGGCGGTTAGTGCAGGTGTCGGAACGCTGGGAGTGGCTTTTGCTTTCGGCTTGTCCGTTGTGGCGATGGCATACGCTATCGGAGGAATCTCGGGATGTCATATTAATCCTGCCGTTACCCTGGGCGTTCTGTTGTCCGGCAGGATGAGCGGGAAAGATGCAGCCATGTATATGGTGTTTCAGGTTATCGGGGCGGTTATCGGTTCTGCCATTCTTTATGCATTGGTGTCTACGGGCGCTCATGGCGGTCCTACGGCTACCGGTTCCAATGGGTTTGCTGACGGAATGATGTTGCAGGCATTCATTGCAGAGGCTGTGTTCACGTTTATCTTTGTGCTGGTTGTCTTAGGTTCTACGGATTCCGAGAAGGGGGCGGGTAATCTTGCAGGATTGGCCATTGGTCTTACGTTGGTATTAGTGCACATTGTTTGTATTCCTGTTACGGGAACTTCTGTCAATCCTGCCCGTAGCATCGGTCCGGCACTGTTCCAGGGTGGCGAGGCTCTCTCTCAGTTGTGGCTGTTCATTGTAGCTCCGTTTGTGGGTGCTGCGCTGAGTGCCGTTGTATGGAAAGTGCTTGCTGCAAAAGAAGGTAAATAAATGCCGGCAGACAGTGCCTTAAGAAGAGGCGGCTGATGGCAGAAAACTTATAAAGGGAAGCCCTCCGTCCGAAACTTCAAAGTTTCGGACGGAGGGCTTCCTGTTCTTTCCTTATGCTTGCTATTTCTTGTGCCTTATTCGTACAGCGATTTGGCTATACCCATTTCCAGTCCACGAAGTTCTGCCAGTCCACGCAGGCGGCCGATACAGGAATAGCCGGGATTGGTTTTCTTCTTCAAGTCGTCCACCATCTGGTGCCCATGGTCAGGGCGCATTGGGATGGAGACGCCACGATGTTGCTGCAGTTCAAGGAAGGCTTTCATCACGTGATACATGTCCACGTCTCCTTCCAGGTGGTTGGCTTCGTAGAAGTTGCCTTCGGCGTCGCGTTGCGTACTGCGCAGGTGGACGAAGTTGATGCGGTCGGCAAACTGCTGCATGATGGCTGCACAGTCGTTGGCACTGCTTACACCGAGTGAGCCGGTGCAGAGGCAAAGGCCGTTGCTCTTGTTGGGAACAGCGTCAATCAGTGCCTGGAAATCGGCAGCACAGCTCATGATGCGTGGCAGGCCGAGGATGGAGCACGGTGGGTCGTCTGGATGGATAACGAGCATGACACCTGCTTCGTCGGCTACCGGAGTGATTTCTTGCAGGAAATAGATCAGGTTGGCACGCAGGCGTTCCGGAGTGATGCCTTTGTAGCGGTCCAGTTCCTGCTGGAACTGTTCCAGGGTGAAGCTTTCTTCTGAACCGGGAAGTCCGGCAATCATGTTGCGTACAAGCAGTTGTTTGTCTGCCTCCGTCATCTGTTCGAAGCGGGTACGGGCCTTGGTCTTTTCCTCGTCAGTGTATTCGGCTTCTGCACCGGGGCGATGTAGCAGGAAGAGGTCGAAGGCGATGAAGGCGGCACGTTCAAAGCGGAGGGCACGACTGCCGTCAGGTAGTTCGTAGGCGAGGTCGGTACGTGTCCAGTCCAGTACGGGCATAAAGTTGTAGGTGACAATGTGAATGCCGCATTTGCCCAGGTTACGCAAGCTCTCTTTATAGTTGTCGATATACTTCTGGAAGTCTCCGGTTTGGGTCTTGATATGTTCGTGTACGGGTACACTTTCTACTACAGACCAGCGCAGACCGACGGCTTCAATCATTTCTTTCCGTTTCTTGATTTCCTCTACTGTCCATATTTCCCCGTTTGGAATATGATGCAAGGCGTTTACAATGCCGGTAGCCCCGGCTTGTTTGATGTCCCAAAGGCTTACCGGGTCGTTGGGACCGTACCAGCGCCAGGTTTGTTCACAAAGAATCATGTTATTTATTGTTTGATGATTTGCAATTTACTATTTACATCGCGAATGCGTTGAACCCTCCGTCCACTACAGCCACCGTACCGGTGACAAAGCTGGAAGCATCGCTGATGAGGTATTGGATGGTTCCGCAAAGCTCTTCTGCACGGCCCATACGTCCGAAGGGAGTTTGGCGGATCACATCTTGCCCACGTTCCGTGTAGCTTCCATCCGGGTTCGTCAGCAGGGCACGGTTCTGCTCTGTGAGGAAAAATCCGGGTGCGATGGCATTTACACGAATACCTTCGCCAAACTTTTTGGCAACTTCTGTAGCCATGAAAGCTGTGAAATTGGAGATACCGGCTTTTGCGGCAGCATATCCGGCTACGCGCGTCATGGGGCGGAAAGCAGCCATGCTGGAGAAGTTGACAATAGCGCCTGCCTTCTGCTCCACCATTGGTTTGAGGAAGACTTGTGTAGGCAGTACGGTACCGGTCAGGTTTAATTCCAGCACCCGTTGGAATTCTTCTATCTTCAAATCGAAGAATGTACCCGTAGGCGCGATGGTGGCACCCGGCATATTTCCACCGGCTGCATTCAGCAGGGCATCTATGCGTCCATAGGTTTTCAGAATATCAGCCAGGTTCTGTTCCAGCAGTTCACGGTTCGTCACGTCGGTTGTCAGGAACATGGCTTCTCCACCGTTTGCCTTGATTTCTCTGGCAATGGCGTCCCCTGTTTCTGCCTTGCGTCCTAAAACAACAACCTTTGCACCTTCTTCTGCCAGATGAAAGGCGATGGCTTTCCCCAATACTCCCGTTCCACCGGTTATAACCACTACTTTGTCTTTGATGTCAAATAAGTTTTTCATGATTCATTCATTTAAAATTACGTTGTGTTTTATTTGATTAACATTGCAAAAATACGGAATAATCTGTTGCACTGCATTTACAATCGTACAGAAAATATGTGCTTATTGTTTAGGTGATGGACTTCTGTAATATCAATAAACTCTCCGGTCCCATATTGAACAGCAGGTCTATGATGCTCAAGTTGGGCAGAAACCCGAGTCTCTCTTGAAACACCTGATAATAAGGTTGTGGTGAGAATTCTGTATCTTCCAGGGCAAAATCCTTTTTCGGATGAATGCGTTCGCGGAAATCTGTCTCATGCGGAGCAAACTCAGTCCGGTATCCGGTAGTACGTGTCATATCCGGTTGCAAGTCTATCAAGGAACAGACGAGGTGGCAAAGTTCTTCGTTGAAATCGGCTAAAAATTCATATTTCTGTTCATAGAAGGGACGGAAGTCATCCTTGTAGTATTCGAAGAAGGGAGTGTGGTTATAGGCAGATTCTATGGCATTCCAGTGCAGATGCCTCCAGTTACCGTGGTCTGAAATACGTATATCGCGCATCGGGCATTTCAGGGTGCTCGGTTTGACGGTGGGGATGGAAAGGGCCAGTTCACCGTCCGGTGCAGCAATGGTACAACGGTTCCGGTAAGTCTGCTTCATATAGTGGTCATGCTGTTCGATGAATACTTTATCGTATGCCAGTAGTTTGGTATAATATTCTATGGGAGCCAAATAGGCGGAAGAAAGAAAAACTGTTTTCATCAGTATATTTACGATTAGATGATTTGCGATTTACGATTGAAGTTACTGTTCATTGTTTGTATTTTCATTTTTATTCTTTCATTTGTTTGTCATTCCACTTTTTTCCATATCCTGCCCCATCGGTAACCGCTGAAAGGTCCTGTTCCCTTTTCTTTGGAGAACCAGATGACAGACGCCTTGCCTATGATGTGGTCTTCGGGGACGAAACCGAAAAGGCGGGAGTCCGAAAGATTGATGGCATTGTTGGCACCTACCCAGTAGTAGTCTTTGGTAAAATGGCAGTGCTGCACGGGCTTGCCTTCCACATAAAGGGTGTCGTTCTTGATTTCGGCCTGTTTCTTTTCGTGAAGTACCAGGGTATTCCGCAGCAAAGTCTTGTTCCACGGATATACGCGTACGGTTTTGCCTTTGCCGGGGATTATCAGAGGTTTCAACATCTCCATGGAGTCTTCCTTGACAATCGGTTCTATCCAGCAATTCCCGTTCATGGCTTGTTCCAGCAAGTAGTGTTCATAGCGGCTGAAACTACGTATATTCTTTATTGAGTCCTGTCCCAATAGTTGGTTGGGAGCGATGGAAAGGATGGAAAGCAATGAATCCAACTGTCGTTCCCGTTGCCTGGGGTAAGAATAAAGAAACTTCTGGTCGGGTGCATTCTTTTCGGAAGGAATCACTGAAAAAAGCGAATCTATCAGCAAGGTATCTCCGGGAGTACCGATGCAACGGCTGATAAAGACTTCCCGTCGGTCGATCACGGGTTCTGAAAGATTGGCAGGATTGTTGAATACAAGAATATCCTCTTTCTGCACCGGACTGTCCGCCCAGCGATGATATCCCCATAACTTCATAAAAGGAAGTCGTAGACCGTAGCTCCACTTGTTTACAAGAATACGTTCACCCTGATACAGTGAGTTCTCCATACCGGAAGAAGGGATAAGATAGGAAGTTGCCACACAACCCCGAAGCAGCACTACGACGAGTGCCACTCCAACGATTGTAATTGCTATCTTCCACCCTTTTTTCATTTAATGTTGTCCACCCACTTGAATATCCGGTTCCAGCGTATCTTGCCATCAAACCAGCTGCGGTCTTTGTCCAGTGACAACCATACTACGATAGGCTTTCCTACGACATGGTCTTCCGGCACAAAACCCCAGTATCGGGAGTCGGCGGACTTGTCGCGGTTGTCGCCCATCATCCAGTAGTAGTCCATATTGAAAGTATAGGAGTCGGTCTTTTCACCGTTGATGTAGATGCCGTCTTCCTTGACTTCCAGTTTGTTGCCTTCATAGGCAACGATGCAGCGTTCGTAGATGGGCAGGTTATCCTCGGTCAGCTTGATGGTGGCGCCTTTGGCAGGAATCCAGATTGGGCCGTAGTTGTTGCGGTCCCATTGGGTGTAAAGGTTCAGCGGATACATCTGTCCCGAGAATTCTCCCGGTTCGATGATAATACTACTGATGAGTTTCTTGTTGCCCGAAAGGGTCTCGTACATCTTTTTAGTGAGCGGAAGATGATAGACCGGTGCCAGCCTGCCTTGGGCATCCCGGCGGTCCAATCCCATTTCAATCAGATTCTCTTCCCAGCCCAGACCGTCGGTCATCAGTGTCTGGTCCTCTTTGCTGATGCCCAGTTCACGGAACATATCATCGGTGATATAGGGCCCCGTTGTTTGTACAAAGTAGTTGAACTGCATTTCTGTAGGGTTCTCGATAGCTTTGCCGTCGATGTATACTTGTCCCTTCTTGATTTGCAATGTATCGCCGGGTAGGCCTACGCAACGTTTTACATAGTTTTCACGACGGTCGACGGGACGTATGACAATGTCACCGTACATTCTCGGATTGGAACGGATGAGGTTACGTCCGGCATTGTAGTACAAATCATAGACGGTACGTTGCTGTTTGCGTGTCAGACTGTCCATATTCACTTTGTTGGGATACACGCGTTTTCCTTCTTCGTAAGCAAGGGTATAGAAATCTGTCTGCTGGAAGTTGGTGGCTACCGTGTCGCCTGCCGGGAAGTTGAACACCACAATGTCGTTCAGTTTCACTTTGCCGAAGCCCGGTACACGTTTATATTTCCATTGGGGCCATTCGATGTACGATTTGGTGTTGAATACCGGCAGTGTATGTTGTGCCAGCGGCATGGAAAGCGGCGTATTCGGTACGCGCGGGCCATAACTCATCTTGCTGACGTAAAGGAAATCGCCTACCAACAAGGATTTCTCCAATGAGGAAGACGGTATCTGATAATTCTGGAACACATAGATATTTACGAAGTAGACGGCTACCAGCGCAAATACGATGGCATCCACCCAACTCATGATGCTGCGTACGGCAGGATTCTCCGATTTCTTCCAGAACCCCCAGGGTATCTTCTTACTGATGTAGATGTCAAAAATGAAAGGTAGTACAATCAGCCCCAGCCAGCTTTTTACCCAAACCAGAAAGGCAAGGTAGAGCAGGGTGACTATACTGAATTTAATCCATTGGGTGCGTGTTGCTTTTCTCATGATGTCTTAGTCTTTTAAAAATGGAAACAAGTCACTCATTCCCAAAGCACCTTCGTGCTTGGCGGTATATTCGGCAGCAAGGACAGCTCCCAAGGCAAATCCCCTGCGATTCTTGGCATCGTGGGTGATGGTGATGCTGTCGGCTTCGGAGTCGTAGCGGATGCTGTGGATGCCCGGTACTTCTCCTTCGCGGATAGAACTTATGGGCAGCTCATTGGCTGCACATTCCGTAGAGCCCGAGACAGTCCCGTCGGGAGCCTGGAAAGTTCCTTCTACCCATTTGTCCTTACGGTCGAGATTCTCCAGAATACCTTCGGCAAGCGTGATGGCCGTACCGCTCGGAGCGTCCATCTTGTGGATGTGATGCGTTTCGCTCATTGTCACATCATAGGCAGGGAACTGGTTCATTATCTTTGCGAGGTACTTGTTGACAGCAGAGAATATGCTTACTCCCAAGCTGAAGTTGGACGACCAGAACAGTGTTTTGCCACCTTCGGTGCAAAGCTTCTTCACTTCGTCTCCATGTTCCGCCATCCATCCCGTACTGCCGGATACCAATTTGACTCCGGCCTGGAATGCCTTCATATAGTTATTGTATGCAACCATGGGATTGGTGAACTCTATGGCAACGTCGGCGCTCTTGAAGGCTGCCGATTCAAAGTCTTCCTGATTGTCGACATCGATGATGCTTACAATTTCGTGTCCGCGGCCAAGGGCTATTTTCTCGATTTCCTTGCCCATTTTTCCGTAGCCGATTAATGCGATTTTCATTGTTTCTATCTGTTTTTATTTAGTTTATCAACAAACTATAGGTCGCAAAGATAATCTTTTTCTTACATTTGTACTCAACATTAACGTCTTGTTAACATGGAACAACTACTGCATTATGTTTGGAAGCACAAAATATTTCCTTTGTCAGCACTCCAAACAACCTCCGGCCGGCCGGTAGAAGTGATAGATCCCGGTTTGCCGAACATGAATGCAGGCCCCGATTTCTTTAATGCCAAACTGAAAATAGACGGTACGCTTTGGGTGGGCAACGTCGAAGTGCATACGCAGGCATCAGAGTGGCTGCTCCATAGGCACGACTGTGACAAGGCGTATGATACTGTCATTCTGCATGTAGTGGGCGAATCGAATTGTGATGTGTACCGCACGAACGGTGAGCTGGTTCCCCAGATGGTGCTCACCTGCCCCGACACTGTCCGTTTGCGCTATGAAGAGCTTCGGCAGACAGAGATTTATCCTCCCTGTTATTCCATCCTTGCCTCCCTTCCGAAGCTGACCGTTCACTCCTGGCTGTCCGCTTTGCAGGTAGAGCGTTTTGAGCAGAAAGCACATGTCATATCCCAGCGGCTCGAACGCTGCAATCATCATTGGGAGGATGTTTTCTTCATTACTCTTGCTCGTAACTTCGGCTTCGGGCTGAATGGGGATGCTTTCGAGGCATGGGCAAACCGCCTTCCATTCCGCGCCGTAGACAAGCATCGGGACAGTCTGTTTCAAGTGGAGGCTTTCTTCCTGGGGCAGGCAGGCCTGCTGGAGGAGGTCCCAGCGGAGGCGGATGATTATTATTTGAAACTTCAGAAAGAATTCCGCTACCTGCAACGCAAGTTCGAGCTGCCAGCTCCCATGTCCGTTGAGCAGTGGCGATTTCTGCGTCTTCGTCCCGATAACTTTCCGCATGTACGTCTGGCGCAGCTTGCCAGTCTGTATCATAAGGAGCAGGTACTCTTCTCACGTATCATGGAGGCGGAAACGCTGGAAGCGGTGAAGAAGATACTGGCTGCCAATACTTCCGTGTATTGGGAAGAGCACTTCAATTTCAGAAAAGTTTCACCCCGGAGGGAAAAGCGGGTAGGGGACGGTGCCTTGAATCTGATTGCTATCAATACGGTCATCCCGTTTCTTTATGCATACGGCCTGCACAAGGCTGATGACGTTTTGTGTGACCGTGCCACCCGTTTCCTTGAATCCTTGAAGGCCGAAAACAATCACGTAACCCGACTTTGGGATGGTGCCGGCCTGCCGGTATCTACCGCTGCTGACTCGCAGGCTCTGCTTCAACTTCAAAAGGAATATTGCGACAAGAAAGACTGCTTGCGCTGCCGGTTCGGTTACGAGTATCTGAGGCATAGATGATAATAATTATCGCCCCATGGCCTTAGCATTTTATCACTTTTATATTATCTTTGTGCGTTGAAAAATAATCCGAGTATATGAAGGCTATCCGCTTTGTTTTTTGTCTGTTTGCGGCACTCATGCTGACGACTTTCAATGGTCTGGCTGCCGAAGAGGAGGATTTCAAGACATTCCTCCGGAAATTCACGTCCAGTGCCTCATTCCAGTATTCCCGAATCAAGTTTCCTTTGAAGTCTCCCATCGCCCTCTTGAAGGATGACGGCGAGACGGAGCAGACTTTTCCCTTCACCCGCGAGAAGTGGGCATTGCTGGACGAGGAAACGCTGAAGGAAGGACGTATTACCGAAGAGGAGGGAGGCACCTATATATCTCATTTCACTGTCGATGAACCTGCCCATAAAGAGTTCGAAGCAGGCTATGATGAATCAGAACCTTCCCTTCGTGTGGTCTTTGAACTGACGGATGGCAAGTGGTATGTCACCGACTGCTATAACGACTGGTACAACTTCGACCTCCCTATCAGTGAACTGGAAGAAACCATTCAGGCGGTACAAGAGGAAAACAAGGCTTTCGAAGAACTTCATCCCTGATGAAGCTGGGGCAGAAATCCGCCTCAATCATTATTTTATCCTTCTTCTGTACGATTTATGCCCCCCTTTTCCAAAAAGAGGGGTTTCTTTGTGCCGTACTAATGCATTGGAATATGCGGTTACAACTTCTTTTGCAGATTTCCAAGTAGCAAATATCGATAACCTTAAATAAACAGCCATGATGCAATTCAGTAAATGGAAAATAGGAGCGGCAGCGCTCGTTTGCATGTTGCTGCCGGGCAGTGTACATGCGCAAATCGTGAAGAATGAGCGTTTGCTTTCTTTTGAGGAGAGACAGGTTCCGGCGTTTGTCACTACGGCAGCCGGTTCGCAGTTGGGCATTAGCGACGAACATTATAGGGACGGCGACCACAGTTTGAGCTGGACTTTCGAGCCGGGTGCCGCACTGTCCATCAAGAAAGACTTGAAGTTTGAGAAGAAAGACCCGACGGGGAAAGACACCTATCTTTCGGCTTTCATCGTATGGGTGTACAATGAGCAGGCCCAGGACAAGCAGATTCGGTTTGAGTTCTTGAAGGATGGCAAGGTATGCACCTCTTTTCCTTTTGGCATCAACTTCACCGGTTGGCGCGGAGCATGGGTATGTTATGAACGCGATATGCAAGGTACCCCGGAAGAAGGGATGGACGAAATCCGAATTGTAGCCCCCGACGTGAAGGGGAAACTCTTTTTCGACCATCTGATTACTGCCAGCAAGGTGGATGCCCGCCAGCAGACTGCCGACTTACAGGTACCGTTTGTAAATAAGGGAACCACCAACCACTGGCTGATTATCTACGAACACTCCTTGTGGAAACCGGACATCCCTCTGACAGACGTGACCGAGGCGCAGAAGCAGGATATACGGATTATGGAGAAACGTTTCCGCGACATGCTCTACACGCCTTCCGCACTTTCGGAGAAGGAGATGCAGTCCATCCGTAAGAAGTATGATTTTTATCGGATTACCTACAAGAACGGCAAGGTAGCAGGACGTCCTATCTATTTCGTACGTCACTCCGAGGCATACGAACGTATGGTACCCGATTGGGACAAAGATATGTTCTCCAGACTGGGGATAGAGATAAGCGACTATTTCAACCTGATGAAACGCATCGCCATCGCCTACGACAATGCGGAGGATGCGGCGCTGAAACACGAGTTGAAGCAGAAATTCATCGCCATGTACGATAACGCCACCGACCAGGGTATTGCCTACGGCAGTTGCTGGGGAAATATTCACCATTACGGATATAGTATGCGCGGTCTGTTTGTGTCTTATTTCTTGATGAAGGACGTGTTGCGTGAGGCTGGTAAGCTGGAAGAGGCGGTACGTACGCTCAACTGGTATGCCATCACCAATGAGGTATATCCCGAACCTGCCGTCAACGGTATTGATATAGATACGTTCAACACCAAGTTGCAAGGCCGCATAGCCAGCATCTTGATTATGGAAGATACACCGGAGAAACTGCAATACCTGCGTTCCTTCTCCCGTTGGCTGGACAAAGGCTGCCTTCCTGCGCCGGGACTGGCCGGTTCTTTCAAGCAGGACGGTGCCTGCTTCCATCATTGCAACAATTATCCTGCCTATGCAGTGGGCGGTCTGGACGGTGCCACTAATATGATTTACTTGCTGAGTGGTACCGAGTTCCGCCTGTCCGAGCAGGCACACGAGACGGTGAAGAAAGTGCTTCTCACCATGCGTTTCTATTGCAACTTGAAGCAATGGCCTCTCTCCATGTCCGGGCGCCATCCCAACGGGGGAGGAAGCCTGATACCTATCCAATATGCCACGATGGCCATTGCCGGTACGCCGGATGGCAAGCAGAAATATGACCCCGAAATGGCTGCTGCCTATCTGCGCCTGGTTGCCTATACAGAAGCTCCGGACAAGAATGCGCCCGACTATCTGCCGAAGGCTTCTACCCGCCACGAATTGGAAATGAAGAAGTTGCTCGAAGCCCAAGGCTTCCGTCCGGAACCCGACCCGCAAGGCAATCTGGCTTTGGGTTACGGTTGTGTATCCGTACAGCGTCGTGACAACTGGGCTGCCGTAGTTCGCGGACATTCCCGTTATCTCTGGGCTGCCGAGCACTATCTTCCCGCCAACTTCTATGGCCGTTATCTGGCACATGGCAGCATGCAGATTCTTACCGGAAAACCCGATGAAATGGTTACTTTTGCCACCAGTGGCTGGCAGGAAGCCGGTTTCGACTGGAATCGTATTCCGGGTGTCACGAGCATCCATCTGCCTTTCGACCAGTTGCGTGCCCGGGTATTGAATGTCGATACCTTCTCCGGTATGGAGGAGATGCTCTATTCCGATGAGGCTTTTGCCGGCGGTTTGTCCCAGGCACATCTGAACGGTAACTTCGGTATGGTGCTGCATGAACATGATAAGTATAACGGTTCTCACCGTGCCCGCAAGTCGTTCCACTTCTTCGATGGCACCATTGTATGCCTCGGTACGGACATCGAAAACCTGAATACCGAATATCCTACGGAAACTACCGTGTTCCAGCTTGCCGCCACCACTCCCGAAACCCGTCAATACTGGGAGTCCTATCAGAGTGACGGACAGACTTATATAGACCCTAACGGCGTAGGTTATTACATTTCCAAAGCCTCCCGCCCTGCTGCCCGGTACGAGAAGAACTTTCCGCAAGTGACCGTGGGCGAGCGTAGCACCAAGCCTACTTCCGGTGATTGGGTGTCCTTGACATTGCAACATGGCAAAGCCCCGAAAGGCGCTTCCTACGAATATGCAGTGCTGCCCCACACGGATGCTGCCGCTTTGAAGGCATTCGCCAAGAAACCCACTTACAAGATTCTCCGGCAAGACCGCAACGCCCATATTGTACGCTCTCCGGCAGACGGTCTTACTTCTTACGTCTTGTTCGAGACGCCGCAGACTCTGCCCGACGGTGGATTGTTGCAGAAAGCCGATACATCGTGCCTTGTCATGATACGCGAATATAAGGACAAGCTTCTTCTGACTGTCTCCCAGCCCGACCTGGCCTTGTATCGCGGTCCGAGTGACGAGGCTTTCGACAAAGACGGAAAACGTATTGAGCGCAGTATCTATTCACGCTCGTGGACTGACAATGAGAGTCAGGAGATTCCCGTAACCGTTACTTTGAAGGGACAGTGGAAGGTTACCGAGACGCCCTATTGCAAGGTGGTGTCGGCAGACAAGAAGCAGACAGTGTTGCGCTTTACTTGCCGGGATGCTGCAAGCTTAGAGGTAGAGTTAAAGAGGTAGGGAGAGTATAGGTTAGACATTGATACTGAATACCCACAACACCCGGATGTTTTACCCCATAACATCCGGGTGTTTTACTATAAAACATGGGGATGTTTTGGGGTAATACATCCCCATGTTTTGGGTGAATACATCCGGGTGTTGTGGGTATTCGGTATAGGAGTCTTAGCCTTTCTCTCCTATAGAGAAAGATACTGGAAACGGTTGTTTAATATGTTCCGAGCAGATTGCTTACTGCTGACTGATAGTTTGCCAGTTTACTGGTCTTATGAATGGTCTTTCTCGCTTTGCGGTCTCCGTCCGGTAACAGATACTCCCAGAAACTTTTCATTTTCATTAATAACTGTGCCTCACCGCCTTGTAGTAGCTCTTGATAGGCGTTGAAGACCTCGGTGTGCAGTTGCCCCACCTTTTTCGCCATTTCATCGGAAGAAATCGGGGTTCCTTGCTTGTATTCCAGCGCCAGAGCAGGATTGGCTAGCAGCCCGCGGCCGATGACGATACCTGCCAATCGGGGGAACCGTGTGGTGATAGAACGGATATCTTCCACGGTATGCAGGTCGCCGTTGTAGAACAGAGGGCGGGTGCACTCTTTGTAGAAAGCTTCAAATCCCTTCAGGTCTACCTCTCCTTTGTATTGCTGCTTGCCCAGACGCGGGTGCAGGATGATGTGTGCGAGGGGGAGTTCGTTGAATAGCGGTAGCAGGGCAAGACACTCCTCCGCCTGCTCCCAACCCAGACGCAGCTTCACGGAGAAACGGATGTCGGGATGCCGGTCGATGGCTTCGGAGAGCAGCGCTTTCACTTCTTCGGGATAGGGCAGCATGCCGGAGCCATTGTGGCGCCGGGCCAGCATCGGAAAAGGACAACCCAAATTGATGTCCGCTTCCCGGTATCCTTTTTCGATGAAAAGGGACATTATGTGCTCCAGCTTGTCCGCATCCGGAGCAATGAGCTGGGGGATGAGGTGCAGGCCCGGATTGTGGTCCGGCTCAATGTCACGGGCATCTTTCCGCCGGATTTCTCCGTGCTCCATGCGTACGAAAGGAGAGTAATAGGTCTCTATGCCGCCAAAGATGCGTGCATGCGCTCGCCGGTAGACGGCATCGGTGTAGCCTTGTAGCGGGGCGAAGTGGATAGGTAATATGTTCTCGTTCATGGCTGCAAAGATACATATTTTTCTTTCTAGTAGGAAGCTGTGCTACTTTTTCCGGCTTCTTCTTTTTGCGGCATTTCAAGCAATATTTGTTTGGCTTGTCCGTTTTGAATCAGTGTTATTGTTGCTTTTTCAGGATTTTCCGATTCACAACGTGGATTTGCGATATGTATTCTTTTTTCTTTTTCCTTCCACAAAAGGGCACAAGGGGTATCTGTCGCAAGGATGTCACCATTTTCAAGTTTCAGTTCCCCTGGTTGATAGAAGATGATTTCTGTTATTCTTAATTTTTCATGACGTACAGCTTGTGTTTTTTCCGTATTGGCAAGTACTTTTATCGGCAACTTTGCAGCATATTTTGCGGCAGCGGATGTGCTAGGGATGCTTGGGTGTACCACGTAGGCGTATTTCCCTTGCTGCGGGCGGATGCCGTGATTGGCGTTCAAACTGAACAGTGCCGTATCACAAGTTATTTTGTACTCGGTTTGGGGCAGCAGATTGAAGTAGGCGGTCTGTCCGTGGAGTATCCAGTCTGCAACGGTCTGTATGGAGCCGTTCTTCAGAGTCTGTTTTTTCCCATTTGTCATGTACTGTACCTTCCCGTTGCGGTTACATTGGTTGAGAGTGGTGAATACTTCGGCTTTTCCTTTGGCGTTGCAGATGCCTGCCCCAAGGCATACAAATTCTTCATCGAAATAGAACCAGGCTTTGTGAGCTTGTAATCCGCGGCGGTCTAAAATCATGCCGCAGGTTCCATAAAGACTGTCGCTGACACCTCCGGCAAAACAGTTTCCGTTATTGCCGCCTTCACCCCAATCGGGAATGGGAAGGGGGGCATTGTCTTGTTCGGCAGTAATGCCGGGATATTGGCGGTTGTTGAATATCTTAAAGAAATTGCCGTCATACTCGTGTCCGGTGACAAAAAGATAATTTACTCCGTTGGAGGCATAATAGTTGAACTCACCATCACCGTTGCCGGCCTCGTTGCCTACGGTACGGGTGGAGGTCATGCGTGAACTGGTCATATAATTGTTGCGGCGGTGTACCATGTAGTCGAAACGCCAGAACATGCGGTTACCCGTCAGGCTGTTGTCTCCACCGATGTGTTGCAGTGCTTGCTTCATGTTGTTGCGTGCATCGGAGTTGCTCAACTTGCAGATTCTTTCGGCCAGAACTTTTATGGCAGAGGAGTATTGGTTGCTGCTGATAAAGCGTCCTGCATTGTTGGGGTCATGCTGCTTGTTGTAGAATATCCATTGTACGCCGTCGGTGAAGAGGCGTTGCAATAATTCCAGTCCGGGGCTTTGGAAACGGGTATCCTTGCAGAGTTCCAGATAAGCGAGGGTGGAGTTAACGAATTCTTTGCCGTAGCTGGTGAAGTAAAGTTGCCGTCCATGACCGCAATGTTGCCCGAAGAGATAGTCAGGTTGTATGCCTTCGGAGGGTTGTATGGTGAGCAGTTGCGTCATCCGTTCTTTGAAGTCTTCCATCTGGCTTTCGTTCTCGGTCAGGATGCTGGCGGCAAATGACCCCATGATGATGTCGGCGCCGTTGGCTCCTGTCATGTGTGAGGGGGCGGCATTCTCGTAGCTCCAGCGTAGGTATTTGATGGTCTTGTCAAAAAGTTCTGGATTTTCATTGATTTCGCGGCTCATCAGCACTACGCTGGTAGATAGTTCTTTGGGATAGGGGATATAACGATACCACCAGTTTTTGGCTTGATGGTTGGTGTCTATCCAGAAGCGGAGCGCTTTAAGATAAGACTCTTTCAGCGTTTTGTCATGGTAGAATGTGTTCTCTGGATGTTGGTAGGCGCAGGCCAGGGCGATGAGGTTTTGTACATGCTTGCGTGGGGAACCGTCGGTAGCGCGATAGTTGAGGGTGACGAATGCTCCTTCTGGTGAGAGGGATTTCATCAGTCCGCCAATAGTTTCTTTCGATGTGTTCCGGTCGAGGTACTTTTCGTACATCCGGTTGTAGATGGTCTTGAAGTCGGAGGCATGGGCACGAATACCTGTCAATGTAATGCACAAGGCAATTGCTGCAATGAGTTTGATGTTATGGGTTTTCATGTTGATATTCTTTGTTATATTAGGGGATTTATGAATCAGGGAAGAGCCTCGCGGTTCCTCCCTGACAAAGTTAATTGATTAAGGTCTATAAAAATACTTAAGGTTAGAAGTTTTGTGTTGATAGAACGTTTTTATTTCATTATTCGGTTACCATCACTTTATATTCACGTACCACGGAAGATTCTTGTTTGTAGTTTCCATTGGTGGCTACAAAGGTGGCTGTGTAGGTACCGGGAGTCTTGTAGGTATATTGATAAGAGTCAAGACTCTGGGTAACGTTCTTCAATCCGGTGCCTGCGTCGGGGGAACATGCGTTGACAACAAACAGATTGGAAACCAGCCAGCTATATTTTAATTCAGTATTGGCGTTGGAACTATGAATGAAGAAAGCGTTCATGTCCTTGAAGTTCCAGATACCGGAAGTGTTGTTGGTGACTGTGCCATAGGCACGGTTGGAAGTCATACTCTTCTGGTCGCTCAGGTTATGACGGTGCAACATATTGATAGGGGTGAAGCCGAAAGATCCGGCGGTGAAAGTCGTCTCTTGTCCCTTGGACATTTGGTTCAATATCTGCATGTTGCTAAAAGTAAATCTCGTTTGTGCCACACTGTTGGTTTGACCGCGATAGCAGATGGCTATGGCAATACGTTTGCCCAAATAGGGCTTCATGTCTATGGCAAAGTCTTGTGCTTTGGTTGCAGTAGGGAAATCGGAAGCCGGGATCAATGTTTCCCAAGCGTGTTGCTCCACCAGTACGGAGTCGGCTTCAAAGTTCCCTTTTTCTATGCCGGGAAAGTCGGAGGATACATACATGGTGAGTATGTTTGCTGGATTTCCATATTGTGGGGTCAGCTTGAATTTCAAAGTTGAAGTTTCCACCTCACTTTCGTCTACTGTAGTACGTTCTCTGTATTTATATTCTTTTCCGGCTTCACCGCTGTAAAAAGTGAGGAAGTCCGGGTCACCCTTGAAATGAAACTCCACCGGAGTTCCGCTTTTTACGGTGATGGTCTGACCGTCGAAACTGACACCGTTTCCGGTTGCCACATTTACATCCAGTTCTGCATCTTTAGTGAATTCGCTTTCGCAGGAGGCAAAAGTGAAACTTGCAATGCTGATAGCTATCAATAGTTTATTTAGTTTCATGATATGATTCATTTATTTGGAACGATTATCTTTGTTTCACTCATTCGATTACCAACCAGGATTATTCTGGGTGATGGCTTTGTTTACTGACATTTCACTGTCCGGTATGGGGAAGTAATTGTAAGCGTCTGTTATCTGGAAGAAGGTATAGACGCTGTAGCTAGGTCCCGTAGCCCAGTTGGCATTGGCGCCTTGAAGGGCACGGGGAGCTAATTCATTCATGTTTTTCACATATTCACCCCAGCGGATAAGGTCGTAGCGGCGGGTATGTTCAAAGCAGAGTTCCATAGCACGTTCATCTTTCACTGCCTGACGGAAGGCTTCTTTGCTGAGGCTTCCTTCTTCATAGGGAGCGATGCCGGCACGATTACGCACGTCGTTCAAACATTTGTAAGCCAGTGTAGTGGGAGAGGAGCTAATTTCATTCTCTGCTTCGGCCACCATCAGTAATACGTCCGAATAGCGTAACAATGGGAAGTTGAGTGAAGTGTAGTTCTTGTTCTTTTTGGTGCCGTATGCCTCATATTCTCTGCGGTATTTTCCGCAAGCACGTGAGTAGTTCTTTTCTGAGTCGGCTTCGGTTTTCTCGTAATCTCCCGTTTTCTTGGAAGAATCACCTTCGCCATAGCTGTAAGACACATCCCAATATTGGTTTTTCACTTCTTCCAGCTTACCGTACTCGAATTGGCGTCCTGTAACGCCTTTCTTGCTTACGGCCTCCACGTATTCGAATGGCGCAATATTCCAGTTCATACGGTTGATGTCTCCATTATCCTTGTAGAGTTCATATAGTTTCGGAGTTGACCAGAAGTATGCGTAGCCAAATCCGGGATCTTTAGCGTCTATTAAAGATTGATCGTTGGATTCGTCAGGACATTTGATGCCTATCAGGTTTCCGATACGTCCTTCTGCTCTGACTTCGGAAGTATAGTCTCCGGCAAACTCTGCCTCCCAGATACTTTCATTGGCTGTAGTATTGTATTGGTTAGAACAAAGGTCGATGAATACATCCCAGTAGTTGGCTGCTAAGCCATGTCCTTCGCCCATTACTTTTTGTGCATAGGTGCTGGCTTGCTTGAAATAATTTTGAATGGCTGTAGCGTCTCCGTTGGCATTGTCTCGGAAATGCTCGCCGGCACGGAATAAATAGACACGTGCCAGAATACCCCATGCTGCAGAGCGTGAAACATGTCCCGGCTTGTAGCCTAGTTCTGCGGCTGTAGCAAGACCTTCAGCGCATTCAGACATTTCGGTGGTGATGAAATCATAGATAGTCTGCTTGTCTGTACGGGGAATGTCAAGTCCCGTTACACTACTGGTGGAAGTTGTCTTGAAGGGAACGTCTCCCCAGCCTTGTACCAGTGTGAAGTAGTAGTAAGCGCGCATGAAACGTGCTTCTGCTGTGTACTGTAGGAGCAATTTGTCGGATATGTCTTTGCTTTTGTCAATATTCTCAAGAAACGTATTGGCACGGTCGATACCCGTATAGAGTGTTTGCCAAAGATTGCTGAATTGCGGTGAACTTGAATTGGCATTGTTACAGGCAATCGCACCGCTGGTTTGCGGATTGCGACCACCACCATAATGGGACAAGTCATCAGCACCCGTCATGAACATGTATTCGTTTCCGTAGAAGTTCTGTGAGGTCAGTGGGGCGTATACAGAGGTCAGGAATGAGAGAGCTTCATCCGCATTATTAAAGTAATTGTCGGGAGTCAGCTTAGTAGGTTCTTTGTCCAGAAAATCGCAGGAGACCATAGCCAGACAAGTCAAAGATAGTATTATTGTTTTTATTGTTTTCATATTATATTTCAGTGCTTTAATGGGATTAGAAACCTAAATTGATACCGAAACTTACGGAGAGTGCACGTGGGTAAGACGAGAAGTCGAGTCCCGGAGTCAGACCTCCGCTACGGATAGATACTTCAGGGTCGTACCCGGAGTATCCGGTGATGGTCCAAAGATTTTGTGCAGCTACATAAAGGCGTGCATTATCAATCTTATACTTCTTCAGGAAAGTTTTTGGTACGGTATAGCCCAATGTTACGGTTTTCAGTCGCAGGAATGAGGCATCTTCTACTACACGTGAAGAAATCACGAGGTTAGAACTTGAGTTGGTGGCTGCCGGAATATCACTGTTCGGGTTTTCCGGTGTCCAGCGGTTGGTATAGCTGGCATATTGGTTCAGCTCACGTTTCTTTTGGAAACCGCTATCGAAGAACAGACGGTTGGCATTCAGAACGTCATTGCCATAGCTCCATTGGAAAAATACGCTTAAGTCAAAGCCTTTATATTCGAAGTTGTTGGTGAAACCTCCGGTATGGATGGGCAGACCGCGTCCTATCATGGTACGGTCGTTAGTGTCGATGATGCCGTCACCGTTCAAGTCTTTGTACTTTGGCATACCGGGCTGTGTATTGCTTTCGCTCACGTAGTGGGGAATGTTACCTTTCAGCGTATAACTGCTACCGCTTTTGTCAAAGTCATCGTACTTGTAAGTGCCTTCGTAGATATAGCCGTAAATCATACCCATCGGTTGGCCTATCTTGGCAATGTAGTTGGGCTGGCTGTTAAAGTTCTGGTCAAAAGTGGCAGTGCTCAATAAACTGGTTTGGTTTTCAGCGAGTTCCAACACTTTGTTCTTGTTAAAGGAGATATTGAAGTTGCTGCTCCATTTGAAGTCTTTATTGTCTATATTCACTGTGTTCAAAGTCAATTCAATACCGTCATTGCGCACCTTACCGATGTTTTTCATGGCTGTCAGATAACCCGAAGAGTAAGGAAGAGTGGCATCCAGCAACAAGTCGCGCGTAGTTTTGCGATAGAGGTCGGCAGTAAAGCTGATACGTTCGTCAAAGAATCCCAGGTCAAGACCCAAGTTCCACTGTTCGGTGGTTTCCCATTTTAAGTCCTCATTGGGTAGAGAGATGGGGGCTACACCGACGTTGGCGTTATTGCCGTCAAAAGGATATACTGTGTTATTCATGCTGGTAGTGGCATGGCTTTTAATCATGTCCAGCAAGGCAAGGTAGTCGTATTCACCGATACGGTTGTTACCCGTAAGCCCCCAGCTCAGGCGAAGCTTACCACTTGAAAGCCATTTCTTGTAGTCCTTCATGAATTCTTCTTCGGAGAAGCTCCATGCCAGTGAGCCTGAGGGGAAGTAGCCGTAACGGTTTTTCTTACTGAATTTAGAGGAACCGTCGGCACGGAATGAAGCAGTGGCATAATATTTGGATTTATAGTTGTAGTTCACACGTCCCAGATAAGACAGCATAGACCAGGAAGACAACGTGGAAGTACTCTTGTCAAAAGTACCTTGGCTCATGCCTGCCATACCTAGTGATTCGTTGGGAATCTGCTTCATGCGTAATGAGTAATATTCATAGTCAGAGTTCTGTAATGTCACACCGAGCAATGCATTCAGGAAGTGCTTGCTTTTGAAGTTAGTCTGATAGGTCAAGATGTTTTCATTCAACCACGTCAAACGTTGCTGGCGCACTACTTCTGCATTCACTTTGTCGGTAGATGTAGGACCACCGTAACGGGTCTTGGAATTGTTGAAGGTATCTGAATGGCGGTTGTCATAAGTCCATCCACCGGACACTTTCAGTTTCAGCCCCTTGATAAACTCATATTCTACGTAGCCATTTAGCTGAAGATTGTTGACGTAGTACTTGCGGTAAGCGTTCTTCAGGTCGGCGATGGGGTTGAAACGGTAGTCGTTCGATGCATCTATGTCATCGTCCACAAGATCATTCAGCAGAGAGTCAAGAGACTTACCGGGGTAGTTAACCGGACGATACCCCCATACACTATAGAAGAGGTTATTCATGCCGGAGTAAGAACTTGAAGAAGGAGATGAGCCACTCTGGATGGAACGAGAGAAGTTGGAATTGAAGTTTATGGTCAGCTTACCGCGTTTTACCAAAGTATTCAGACGGCTTTGCAGACGCTCGTAATTGGAGTTGAGCAGGATACCATCTTGGTCGTAATAAGAAAGGGATGCATTGTAGCGTATACCTTCCGAACCGCCGGACAGACGAACATTATGGTTTTGCTGCCATGCAGTGCGGAAAATTTCGTCTTGATAGTTGTTTTGGGCAATGCCTTGGTAGTCGTCCAGCGTCCATTGATGTCCCTCGTATAGCGGAAGGTATTTTTCAGTGGCACGGGTAGGATCTACTTCGAGTTGTAGTTTCACGTAATCATAAGCATCCATCATGTCCAGCTTTTTAGTAACGGTGGAGATACCGAAGCTGCCGTCATAGCTGAGTTGTGGTTTACCTACTTTTCCCTGCTTGGTGGTGATGATAATGACACCGTTGGCACCACGCGCACCATAGATGGCTGTGGCCGATGCATCTTTCAATACATCAGTCGATTCGATGTCGTTTGGGTTGATAGCAGCTGCTACGCGTGCATCTTCCACTGGGAAACCATCGATGATATAAAGTGGGGTATTGTCTTGTGTTAGCGAGTTGTTACCGCGGATGGTGATGGTCATCGTACCGCCAGGCATACCTTCACCTGAGCTTACGTTTACACCAGCGATACGGCCGCCCAATGTCTGGTCGAAAGACGCAGAAGGAGTCTTGAGCAAGTCGCTCATGTTGACTTTGGATACAGAACCGGTCAAGTCTTTCTTACGAACTTCCTGGTATCCCACAACAACCACCTCATCCAATGCCTGGGCATCTTCTTCCAATGTGATATTGAATGTCTGCTGCTCACCTACTTTGATGTCTTGGGTCTTGTATCCAATAAAAGAAAATTGAAGGATATCGGAGGATTTTACGTTACCCAATGTGAACTTTCCTTCCAGGTCAGTAGTAGTTCCGTTGGTGGTTCCTTTCACAACAACGCTGACACCGGGTAATTCTCCCATGGCGTCAACAACTTTACCGCTTACTTGGCCTCCAGTCTGTGCGTGTATACCGAGTACACAGCAAAAGAGCATTGCAAGTAGCATAAAGGTTACTTTCTGTTTCATAAATATTAATTTAATTAGTTATTAATAAAGGCTGTTTCTTCGTTTTGTACTCACTTTAGAGTTGAATCACATCGCAAATGTAGGAGATGGAATATACAAATGCCTTAGTTAATAGTTCGCAAAAAGTACGAATTCGTACAAAACTTGCGAGCAACCACACTCTTGTACTTTTATCTCCTTTCGCTTTGATTCTTTGCTTCCTTCACCTCTTTCAGTAGGATGGAGAGGGCTTTTACCTTGTCCGGATGAGCTTCTGCCACATTGTCTTTTTCGGACGGATCGATGGAAAGATTGTACAGTTGAGGCTGTGGGGCGTTTCCCATTTCTGTTTTCGTCCAGTACTCCAGTGCCGGTTTGTTGCTGGGCTCTATGTATTTCCAGTCTCCCTGGATAATGGAGAGTGTATTGTCCAGATTCTGTTGTACAATATAGTCACATCCGGCAGTATCGGTTCCCAGGAAGTTGCTGAGCTGGTCGCGGCTGTCGGGAGCGATGCCTGCTTCCAGCGGATGGTTCAGCAGGGCGGCGAATGAAGCGTATACATCAATCATGGAGAAGAGGGCTTGTTGTTTGCCGGGCTTGATGCCATTGGGCCAGCGTACAATGAAGGGAATGCGGGTACCGGCATCGAAAGCGCTGTACTTCCCACCGCGGTAGTGCTTCATGGGAGTATGGCCATTCAGCAGTTCGTGTGCCTGGTCCTGATAGCCGTCGTCTATGACGGGACCGTTGTCACTGCAGAATACAAAAATAGTGTTGTCGGCAATGCCGAGGCTGTCCAGGGTGTGCATGATTTCACCCACAGTCCAGTCCAGCTGGAGGATGACGTCGCCACGTACGCCCAAACCGCTCTTGCCGGCGAAACGTGGATGTGGCACGCGGGGAACATGTACATCTTGCGTACCCATATAAAGGAAGAAAGGTTCGTCTTTATGGGCTGTGATGAAGTTCTTGGCCTTGTCTGTAATCACGTCGGCAATGTCTTCGTCTGTCCAAAGGGCGGATTTACCGCCGGTCATCCAGCCGATGCGGGGGATGCCGTTGATGATGGTGTTATTGTGCCCTTGGCTGGGTTTCATCTTGACGAGTTCGGGGTTTTCGAGACCGGTGGGCCAGTCACCGACCTTGTGGTCGTAGCTCACCGTGATAGGGTCGTTGGGGTCGAGGCCCACTACATGTCCGTTCTCTACAAAGACGCAGGGAACGCGGTCGACGGTAGCGGGGATGATGTATTCATAGTCAAAGCCGATGTCTTGGGTGTTCGGTTTGATGGAGTGGTTGAAGTCTGTACCGCCTTTAGGACCCAGGCCGAGGTGCCACTTGCCCACTGCTGCAGTGGCGTAGCCTTCTTCCTTGAACATATCGGCCATAGTGACGCAGGCGGTATCGATGATGAGTTCGGAATTGCCCGGAGCAATGCCGGTATTCTTCTGTCGCCAGGGATACATGCCTGTCAGCAGGCCGAAGCGGGAAGGGGTGCTGGTGGAAGAAGTGGCATAAGCGTTGGTAAACTGCATGCCTTGTCCGGCAAGGCGGTCGATGTTGGGAGTGCTTACTTTGGTGGCACCGTAACAGCTCAGGTCGCCGATACCCAGGTCATCAGCAATCAGATATACTACATTGGGCTTCTGCGGCGAGTGCTCCGAAGTCTTGTCTTTAGGTTGGCTTCCGCATCCCGCTATCAGGGCTGCACCGGGAATCAGAGACCACAAGGGGGAAAAATGCTTCATAGTTCTTTGACTTTAGATTGTAATTCTGAGGTCAAAGGTAAGAGGTTTTGTGGAATCGGGTGTATGAGGAAGTACAAGGGAAGGGAGAAAAAGTACAAACCGTATCATGCGATGGCTTGATGTACAATATTAAGATGTCTCTTCACTGTCTTCCGTACTTTCCTCTCCTCCATTCTCTCCTTTGCGGTAGGCCAGCGGGCTGACATGGTAAATGTCCTTGAAGCATTTGGAGAAATAGCGTGAAGAACTGAAACCTATCCGGTCCGCAATTTCAGTGATATTCAGTTCCGGATTGTTGCGCAGCATCAGAGCGCCTTTCTTCAGGCGGATGGTCAGGATAAAGTCATTCGGAGTCTGTCCGGTGATAGCCTTCAGCTTGGTGAACAGATTGGTGCGTGCCATTGCCATTTCACGGGCAAAGACGTTGACGTTGAACTCCGTATCGTCCAGATGTTGCTCGATGACTGTCATGGCGCGGTCCAGAATCTCTTTGTCTATGGGGTTGGTGGCAAGCATCTGTACAAAGGCTTGCGGTTGCTTGCTGAATTTCTCCTGCAGAAGGATGCGCGAGTTTACGAGGTTGTTGCAACGAGAAATCAATAGATTGGTGTTGAATGGCTTGGTGATATAGTCGTCCGCACCGATGCGCAGTCCCTCGATATTCTGTTCGATGGCAGTACGTGCCGTGAGCAGTACCACGGGAATGTGGCAGGTGTTGAAGTCACTCTTTATCTGTTTGCACAGTTCCGTTCCCGACATGTTGGGCATCACTACATCGCTGACTACGATATTGGGCATTTCGCTACGCACCAGTGTAAGTCCTTCCGCTCCGTCGGCCGCAGTCAGTACTTCGTAGAACGGCTTGAAGATACCTGCCAGCATGTCGCGGATGGAGTCGTTGTCTTCCACTATCAGGATTTTTGCATCCGGGAGCCGTTTGATGGGAGCATTCTCTTCCAGCTCTGCCTTGAGCAAGGCATCGTTTTCCGGTTTGGGAATTTCTATTTGTTGCACACTGTCTGCATTCTTATTTATTTGCTCTTCGTCAAACTGTGCGTTCCCCAATTGCAGGTTTACGATGAAGCTGCTGCCTTTGCCCAGTTCGCTTTCCACACGGATGGTGCCGTGATGGAGCTCCACGATACCCTTTGTCAATGCCAGGCCGATACCCGTACCCGTCTTGCTTGCATCCGTAGAGTCCATTGGGTCTATCTGGTAGAAGCGGTCGAATATCTTGTCCACTTCCCGGGCATCTATGCCGCTGCCGGTATCGGTCACACGGATGACGGCATTGCTGCCTTCGGTCTTGATGCTGAGGGTGATGCTGTCTTCCGCCTTGGTATGCTTGACGGCGTTGGACAGCAGGTTGTTTATCACTTTCTGCATCTGTTTTTGGTCATACCACACTTCGAGGCTGTCTGTTTCCTTTTCGAAGTAGAGGCTGATTTGTTTGGCGCTGGCATATTCCAGGAAAAGCAGATAGTTTTCGTATAGGAAGTTCACGATGTTGTGTGGGCTTACCTTTATCTTCATGTGCCCTTGTTCCTGCTTGCGGAAGTCGAGCAGCTCGGTGATGAGTTCCCGTAGCTGTATGCTGTTCTTGTAGATGCCCAACACCTTGTTATATATGGCAGGCGTGAAGTTCTGGAGTTGCATCAGCGTTTCCACTTGTGCCACGATGAGCGTCAGCGGGGTGCGGAATTCATGGGAAATGTTGGTGAAGAAACGTAGCTTTGACTGGTTCAAGGCCTCTACGTCACGGATGTGCTTCTGTTCGTACTTCAGTGATTCACGCAACTTGATTCTCGACTTGTAGGTACGCACCAGATACCAGAGCAGGATTCCCGTCACTATCAGGTAGATAAGATAGGCAAGGGGAGTCTTGTAGTAGGGAGGCAACACGTGTATGGTCAGGTGGACTTGCGGACAAAGGCTCTCGTCTTTTCCGTTGGGCTTTATAATCAAGTTATAGGTTCCTGCGTTTAGGTTGGTATAAGTGATGTTGTGTAGTCCACGAGTGCTGTTCCAATCGTTGGAGAAGCCTTCCAGTTTATAGATGATGTCGTCTTTGTTGGCGGCTACATAGTTTGAAGTGGCGAACTCTATGCTGAACATGGACTGGTCAGCGTTGAGCGTAATCTCGGGGGTGCAGTACAAGGCTTGCTGCAGGATACCGGTCTCATCTCCCACTTGTATTTCCGTTCCGTTCACAATGAGGCGGGAGAGGATGATTTTGTAGGGTTTCGGCGTGAAGTTCAACTCCATTTCATGGAAGGAAATCATTCCCTGCGTGCCTCCCAGGAATATTTCTCCGTCACGGGTCACGCAAAGGGCATTCTCATTGACGGCAGTCATTGGGAAACCGTTTTCGGCACTGTAGTTCAGGAATACCTTCTGCCGGTAGTCGAAGATGGAGAAGCCTTCGTTGGTGATGAGCAGCAGTTTGCCGCTGGTGGGGGATTCCTGCGTCTCGTAGATGCAGTCGCTGGAAAGACCGTTCTTCGCTTGGTCAAAGTTCTCGAAGTCGTTGCTGGCAGGGCGGTATAAGTCCAGTCCGCTGCCCGAAGTGGCGAACCACAGATTGCCTTTGCTGTCTTGGGTAATGTTGTTTACATTGTTGTTGCTGATGCTGTGTGGGTTGGCAGTATCATGGCGGTAGTTGGTCAGTTTGCCGGTATCGAAACGGTAGCTGAACACACCTTCGCCCGTGGCTGCAATCCAGAGCGTACCGTTGCTGTCGAAAGTGATGTCTGCCACCATCTTGATTCTTTTGCCTTCTTTGCTGTCCTGGAACAGTTGTTGGCATTTCCCGTTGGCAGGGTCGAAGAGGCAGATTCCGTTTTGGGTGGCCACTACCAGCTGGTGCTGATAAGGCACGATGTCGCGGATGATGTCGGAAGGCAGGGTTTCCGGATTGTCTGCTTCCATGCGGTAGTGTGTGAATCGGCCTGAGTGTATGTCCAGTCTGTTCAGTCCGCCCAGATGGGTTCCTATCCAGATGATGTCTTTGGAGGCATCATAATAGAGAGCCTTGATGTTGTTATGGGAAATGCTGTTGGGACCGCTTCCCGGGCGGAACCATTTGAATTCACGGGTACGGCGGTTGTAATAGTTCAGTCCGCCCCCTTCGGTGCCAATCCACAGATTGCCGTTCTTGTCTTCGATGGTGCGGCCTACAACCGGATTGCTCAGTCCTTTCTTTTCGATGGGCGAATACATATAGCGGCTGTATATCTCGTACTCGGGGTTGAAATAGTTGACACCGCCAAAGTAGGTCCCCAGCCACAGCGTTCCTTGGTTGTCCTTTACGATGCACCAGATGGAAGAGTGTGTCAGTCCGTCGCTCTGGGCATCACTGGCAGTGTGGTTCTGGAAGAGTCCCGTACTTTTGTCATACCGGTTCAGACCGTTGAAGGTTCCAATCCAGATGTTTCCCAGATTGTCTTCACAGCAGGCTCGCACGAAGTTGGAAGAGATGCTGTAAGGGTTCTTTGCGTCGTATTCAAAGATTTCGATGGTTCCGTCGGTTTTTACATGGTGCAGCCCTTCTTTCCAGCTGCCAATCCATAACTCGCCTTCGCTGTCTTGGTATATGCTGGTGATGTTGCCTTTCAGGATGGGGTGGGTCAGCTCGTTCTTGTCCAGTTGCAGGCGGTATGCTCCGTTGGTGGTCGTTCCAATCCACATTTGTCCTTTGTCCAGATGCATACAGCAGATTTCCAGACTTTTTCCGGGAAGCTGGTAATAAAGGTCAAAGTTTCCGGTCTGCTCGTTATAGCGGTAGATTTCATTCTGTTTTCCGATGAAAAGGGCCTCTTTGTAATATATGCTGTGCACATTTCCTTGCAGCAGGGTGGTGAATCTTTGGGTGGCGAAATTGAACTCGGCTACTCCTTCCGTACAGAGCAGGTAGATTTTTCCGTTACGGTTGCCGGCCATGCGTAGCACGGTGTTGCAGAAAAGGCTGTAAGGGTTGTTCTTCTGCAGCTTGTAAGTTTGTATGTCTTCTCCGTCATAACGGTTCAAGCCTTCTCGGGTTCCAATCCATAAAACACCGTTTTCATCGATGTAAAGACTGTTCACGGAGAATTGTGACAGACCGTCGTCGGTCGTCAGATGGTTGAAGGTGATGTTCTGCGCCTGCAGGGTTGCAGCAATCATGCTTACTGAAACAAGAAGCAGCCGGATGATAAACGTTCGCACTTTTCGGGTAGTTTTTAAGGTTTCAGTTACAAATATAGGTATATTTTGTACAAGACTTCTTATTTATTAGGCGGTTTTTGTGGTTATGTTTGGATAAATGTATAATTTTGGAAGCGCGCCGAACGATACTTGCCTTTTGGTATAAGGCTATCAGCGTATCTTTGTAAACAAATTAATTCATTTATTATCATGAAAGACCTTTTATCTATTGTATCTCATTTTCAAATGCAGGGTACAGTTCGTGAAATCAAGCCTTTAGGCTCAGGCCTGATTAACGATACGTACAAAGTGACCACCGCTGAGGCCGGTGCGCCGGACTATGTTCTGCAACGTATCAATCATGCCATTTTTCAGAATGTAGAGATGTTACAGTCCAATATCGAGGCTGTGACCAGGCATATCCGTAAGAAACTGGAAGAGAAAAGAGAGGCCGATGTCGAGCGCAAAGTACTTCATTTCATCCCCACGGCCGAAAGGAAAACCTATTGGTATGACGGTGAGAACTACTGGCGTATCATGACTTTTATTCCTCGTGCCAAGACTTACGAGACGGTAAATCCGGAATATTCCTATTATGCGGGAGCTGCCTTCGGTAATTTCCAGGCTATGCTTGCCGACATTCCAGATACATTGGGCGAGACAATTCCCGATTTCCACAACATGGAGTTCCGCTTGAAGCAACTCCGTGACGCTGTGGCTGCCGATGCGGCGGGACGTGTGCAGGAGGTGCAGTATTTTCTGGATGAGATAGAAAAACGTGCTGATGAAATGTGTAAGGCAGAACGCTTGTACCGTGAAGGCAAACTGCCCAAACGGGTATGCCACTGTGATACGAAAGTAAACAACATGATGTTCGACGAAGACGGTACGGTGCTTTGTGTCATCGACCTGGATACGGTGATGCCCAGCTTCATCTTCTCCGATTATGGCGATTTCCTTCGCTCAGGTGCCAACACGGGGTTGGAAGATGACAAGAATCTGGATAATGTGAACTTCAATATGGAAATATTCCAGGCATTTACCAAGGGTTATCTGGAATCGGGCAAATCCTTCTTGTTGCCGATAGAGATTGAGAATCTGCCTTATGCGGCTGCCTTGTTCCCATACATGCAGTGCGTACGCTTCCTGGCAGATTATATCAACGGTGATACTTATTATAAAATCCAGTATCCGGAGCACAATCTTGTTCGTACCAAGGCTCAGTTCAAACTGTTGCAGAGCGTGGAGGAACATACATCGGAGATGAAAAAGTTCATTGACTCATGTATCTGAAAAAGTATCTGATGACGATAGCAGCAGCTCTTTGCATGCTGCCGTTGTCTGCAATTAATCCCCAAAATAGTAAAATGAAAGAATTGAATGTAAAGAAAGTAAGTGTGGCCAATATACCGGTAGAGTCGGTTCCGGCTCTTCTGGATGAAGAGAAAGTGGCGTTTCAGCCCGTAAATACAGTGAATTGGGCTGCTTTTCCTTATGCTCCCAGTGTGGAGTTCCGCATAGCGCATACGGAAGATGCCATTCTGCTGCATTTCAAGGTAAGGGAAGCGAGTGTACGCGCAGTGGCAGGACACGATAACGGTCCGGTCTGGGAAGATGCGTGTGTAGAGTTCTTCTCTGTGCCTGCCGGTGACGGAGTGTACTACAATATGGAGTGTAATTGTGCCGGAACGCTGCTTATCGGGGCAGGTGCCGGACGTGGAAACCGCCAGCATGCCCCGCAAGAGGTGCTCGATAAAGTGCAGCGTTGGGCTTCTTTGGGACGTGAGGCTTTCGACGAAAGAGTAGGTGAGTGTGCCTGGGAAGTGGCTCTGGTCATCCCTTATTCCGCTTTCTTCCTGCATGACATCACTTCGTTGGATGGAAAGACGCTCCGTGCCAATTTTTATAAATGCGGCGATAAGCTCCAGACTCCCCATTTCCTTTCATGGAATCCGATAGGTCTGGAGAAGCCGAACTTCCATTGTCCGGAGTTTTTCGGCACCCTGCATTTCGAGTAGTAGTAGAACAAAAAGTTACTCAACCTGCCCTCACCACTATCACTGTTTTCCTGAAACTCCCTATTCGTCGCCCTTCCAGGGGTGAGTGAGGGCAAATAAAAAGGGTGAGGGCAAATTTTACCCTCACCCTTCCGGGCGTACCCGGTTGCTTCCTGCTTCTTTCCCCGTCTTTTATAGGACAAGACAAACCATTGTCTACAGAAACAGTATAATAAATACCCTTTATATACTTAATCCGTTAGTTCACAACACTGAACACTTTGTTCCAGCATAGAGAACACTTTGTTTCAGTATAGAAAAACACTTTGTTTTCATATAATGGAACGAACTGTTTTGTTAAGGGAAACAAAGTGTTCTCTATAAGGAAACAAAATGTTTAGTTAAAGGAAACAGTTTGTTTTACTTAGCATACTGCTTGGAATGAGTGTGCATTAAAAAAGGATAAAGACTATGCAGGAACTATTGTAGAGGTATATAGAAAATGGCACGAACTACGCAGACTTGCAGAAAAGAATCTGTCCATCCATGATTGTCTGCGTGATTCGTGCCCGAAGAAGGGTGTTTACTTCACGATTCCTTTGGAATTCTTGATGAAGTTGATGATATTGTGTATCTCGTCACTCATCGGTACTTGGTCTTCAATCTTCTGCAAGGCATCCTGCACGCTGAAGTTTCCCTGGTATACCAGACGGTAGGCATTTACGATATGGCGCAATACACGTTCACTCACCTGGTGTTTGTGTTGAAGCACAGCAGCGTTGATACCGTGGTATTCCGCCGGATTACCGTTCATGATGATATAGGGCGGCACATCCTTTGATATGCGGCAGCCAGCTTGAATCAGTACCCAACTTCCAATGTGGCAGTATTGGTGCAGAATGACGTTGCTGCTCAGAATGGTGCAGTCGTCTATCTGACATTCTCCGGCTACGGTAGTCTTGATACCCAGTACACAATGGTTGCCTATCTGCACGTCGTGGCAGAGGTGTACACCATCCATCAGGTAGTTTTCATTGCCGATACGGGTAGCGCTTTCTGCATGGGTGGCACGGCTGACAACCACGTTCTCGCGGATGTCGTTATTATCACCGATAATCAGCATGCTGTTCTCTCCCGTATAATGGAAGTCTTGCGGTTCGGCACCCAGAACGGCATTGTGATGTACCTTGTTCCCTTTTCCCATGCGGGTACCGTGCAGAATTTTTGCACCCGACATAATAATACAGTCATCACCGATTTCCACGTTCCCTTCGATAAATGCAAAGGGCTGGATGGTTACATTCTTGCCGATTTTTGCGGCAGAATCTACATAAGCTAACGGACTTATCATAGTAATTAGCGATTAATGATTAATGATTAGTGATAAATGGTCAGTGATTAGGATTTACTATTTCATTAATCGCTAATCACTAATCACTTATCGCTCATTTTATTCTCTTCCTCCTCCAAGCGCTTGATACAGGCTGATGACTGCCTGCATGCTGCTGAAGGTGTCGGATACTTCTGCAAGCTGTGCGCTGAGGTAAGACTGCTCGGCAGACAAGACTTCCAGATAGGTCGACGTGCCTAAGTTAAACAATTCTTTTGTATCTGAGGCAGCTTGGCGGGCAGAATTTACTTGAATAGTGCGTGAAACGGCTTTGTTCTTCTCCATTTGATACAGGTGCAGGGCGTTGCTCACTTCATTTCCGGCATTCAGCAGGGCGGTTTGGAACTGAATCTTAGCCTGCTCCTCTTGTGCCTTGGCTTGTTTCAGACGGGCAATGTTGGCACCGCGATAGAACAAGGGTTGCGTCAGCGAACCGATGGCAGAAGCCAGCAGTTTGCCCGGGTTGACGATACCTGCACCGGAGTTATTGGTCCAGCCTCCCGAACCGCTCAATGTAATCTGCGGGTAGAAGGCGGCACGGGCGCTATTGGTGTTATAGTAGTTGGCAGCCAGTGACATCTCGGCAGCTTTCACGTCCGGACGGTTGGATAGCAACTGCAAGGGGATACCTACTGAAAATTCCGTAGGAAGCTGTTGATCTTCCAGTACACCGCGTGCGATGCTCTGTGCCGGTTGGTGCAACATCAGGCAGAGAGCGTTTTCGGTTTCGCGTATGCTCTGGCGTATGTCGGGCAGTGATGCCATGACTTGAGCGTAGGCGGTGCGGCTCTGCTCTACGGCAGCAGAAGTGGTTCCGTAGATGCCTGCATCTTTCATGGCTTGCACGGTCTCCAAGTTCTTTTTCAGAATCTCGACGGTGCCTTCGGTGATTTGCAGTTGGCGGTCCAGCATCAGCAGGGTGTAGTACATGTTGGCTACACCGGCGATGACTTGCGTCTGAACGGCTTGTTCGTAGAATTGCGTCTGCTTCAAGCTAACCTTTGCTTGTCGCTTCGGGTTCAGCAATTGACCGAAGAGGTCGATTTGCCAGCTTGCGGTAACGGGCAGGGAGTAGATTTGTGTAGCCTTTCCCTTGTCCCAGCTGCTGACGGTTCCTTGCGGAGACAAGGCAAGCGTCGGAGCATAGGCAAGACGGGCAGACATCAGTGCGGCTTGTGCTTGTTTCACGTTCAAGGCGGCACTGCGCAGGTCACCGTTGTTGGTGAGTGCTTGCTCGATAAGTGTCTGCAGCTGCGGGTCTGTGAACACTTCTCTCCAAGGCAGATTACCGAAGTTGGCTGTATCTGCGGCTAATGTATCGTTCACGGACGCCGTGTCGCGATACAGTCCGGCAGTTGTTATGTCTTCGGGTCTGTCGTATGATTTGTAGATGTGGCAACTGCTCAATAAAGCAGTTGCGCACATCAGGCATATTATTTTCTTCATAATCGCTAATCGTTAATCACTATTTTGTATATTGTTCAATCTCAGGTTCTGCATCCGAGTTGTCCACATCTTCCCATTCCATCGGTTTGAATTTCTCCTGCAAGTACTGGAATGCCACGAACAGTGCGGGCACTATGAAGATTTGCAGAATCATACCGATTAACATACCGCCGATGGCAGACGTACCCAGCGTACGGTTACCGTTGGCACCCGCACCGGAAGCAAACATCAGCGGAAGCAGGCCGACAATCATTGCCAATGACGTCATCAAGATAGGACGCAGACGGGCTGCAGCACCCAATACGGCTGCCCAGGTGATACTCATACCCATTCTGCGGCGTTCGAGGGCAAACTCTACAATCAAGATGGCATTCTTGGCCAACAGACCCATCAACATGATGAGGGCAATCTGCATATAGATGTCATTGGACATCGTGCCCAGAATCATCTTCAGTGCCGGGATACTGCCCAATGTACCTATACCGCTTACAAAAAGGAAGCTACCCAGCAGACCGAACGGCACGGACAGCAATACGGATAAAGGTAGGATGTAACTTTCGTACTGGGCACTCAGCAACAGATAAACGAATACGAAGCACAATATGAAGATGAGTCCCGTAGTGCTTCCACTCGTTTCGGCCTCTTCACGCGCCATACCTCCCAGCTCGTAACCGAAACCGGCAGGCAGGTTTTCCTGCGCCACTTCGGCAATGGCTTGCAGAGCTTGACCGGAAGTGTAGCCTGATGCGGGAGCCACCATCACTTTCATGGAGGTGTAAAGGTTGAAACGGCTGATGACGTCAGGACCATATACTTTCTTGATGGAGATGAATTGCGTGATAGGTGCCATTTCGTTGCCGTTGCGCACCTTGATGCTCTGTAGTGTTTCCATATTCTTGGTAGCGTCAGGTTCGGCTTGTACCATTACGCGGTACATCTTACCGAAGCTATTGAAGTTGGAAGCATACAAACCACCGTAATATCCCTGCAAGGTAGTCAAGATGTCATTGGGGCTGATGCCTGCTTTCTTACAAGCGGCAGCATCAATGTCCAGCTGGTATTGCGGGAAGTGGGGGTTGAAGGATGTCTTGGCAGAGTTGATTTCAGGGCGTGCTTCCAGGGCTGCGGTATAGTTGTTCACCACGTCGAAGAAGTGGTTCAAATCACCACCCGTCTTGTCCTGCATGTTCAACTCGATGTCACTTGAAGCCGAGTAACCCGGAATCATAGGTGGAGCGAAGAACAATACCTGCGCTTCCTTGATAATCTTCTGGGCACGCATGTATAATGTGGCATAGACAATGGTAGAGTTCTGCATGGTGGAGCGTTCTTCCCAGTTCTTCAGCTTGATGATGATAGAACCATAGGAAGGACCTTGTCCACCCAGAAAACTATAACCGGAAATGACGGTACGCGATTCTACTGCAGGGTCGGCAGCAACCAGACTGTCTACGCGATTCAGAACCTCTTGAGCACGTTCTTGTGAAGTGCCGGGAGGCAAAGTAACGGCACCCATAATGGTACCGGTATCTTCGTTGGGCACCATACCGGTAGGAGTAATCTGCATGAAAACACCCAGCAATACGATGGAACCGATAACCAATCCTGCCGATAGCCATCGTTTTTGGATGAAGAACAGCACTTGTTTCTTATACTTGCCCAAGATACCGTTGTATGAGTCATTGAAGGAGTGTTTGAACTTGTCGGTAGTCATGCCTGCCAACGCCAGCACACTGATGATAATCATCAAGCTGCACAGAATGGGGTGTTCGCTGAAGCTGAACAGACCGAAAATCATGCCCAGAATAGCTACCGTCACGAAGAGCAACGTGATACCTGGGCGCATCAACCGACCGAGAGAGTCGACATAACGAGCAAGCATAATCTTGCGCGCTTCCTTGGCGGCAACGCCTACACGCTCTTTCAGACTTTCGTGTCCTCCATTATGAGGTTTCAAGAAGATAGCACACAGAGCAGGACTCAGGGTCAAGGCGTTCAAAGCCGAGAAACCGATAGCAATAGCCATAGTCAAACCGAACTGACGGTAGAAAGTACCTGCTGTACCTCCCATGAAGCTCACAGGGACGAATACGGACATCATGACCAGCGTAATGGAGACGATAGCGCCGCCCAACTCACTCATGGCGTCAATGGAAGCTGTACGGGCTGATTTGTAACCCTGGTCCAGCTTGGCATGGACGCCCTCGACGACGACGATGGCATCATCGACCACAATGGCAATGGCAAGTACCATGGCCGAAAGGGTCAGCAAGTTGATACTGAAACCGATCAGCTTCAATACGAAGAAGGTGGCAATCAATGCCACGGGAATGGCGATGGCGGGAATCAACGTAGAACGCATATCCTGCAGGAAGATATACACCACGATGAACACCAGGATAAAGGCTTCGATCAATGTCTTGATTACCTCATGGATAGAGGCGAAGAGGAAGTCGTTGGCACTCTGTGCAATGTTTATCTTCAAGCCGGCAGGCAGTTTGCTGGAATAGTCGTCCAGCAGGGCCTCGATATCCGAGATGGTTTGTGTGGCATTACTGCCTGCCATCTGGAAAATGATGCAACATACGGCTTTATGTCCGTTAACCATATTGTTGAATCCATATGACAGACGACCCAGTTCCACATTTGCTACATCCTTCAGACGGAGTATTTCACCGTTTTCCAAAGCTTTGATGACAATGTTCTCGAACTCTGTAGTCTGTTGCAGACGTCCTTTATAGCGCAGGGTATATTGGTAAGTTTGGTTACCGCGCTCACCCAACTGGCCGGGAGCCGCTTCGATGTTCTGTTCGCTCAAGGCGGCAACCACATCGTTGGGGATAAGTTTGTATTGGGCCATTACATCAGGTTTCAGCCAGATACGCATGGAGTAGTCCTGTCCCAATACCATGGCATCACCCACACCGTTGACACGTTTCACCTCAGGGATAAGGTTGATGTTGGCGTAGTTTTCCAGGAACTCGATGTTGTACTGGTCTTTTTCATCATAGATGGAGAATACCATCAACATGGAAGTCTGGCGTTTACGGGTGGTTACACCGATTTTGGTAACTTCGGCAGGCAGCAAGCCTTGTGCCATGGAAACGCGGTTCTGCACGTTCACCGCTGCCATATCGGGGTCGGTACCTTGCTTGAAGTAGATGGAGATGTCGCCCGAACCGCTGTTGGTGGCGCTCGAACTCATGTACATCATATTTTCCACACCGTTAATTTGGTCCTCCAACGGAGCGATAACGGAGTTCAGCACCGTTTGGGCATTGGCACCTTGGTAAGTTGCACTTACCGATACGGTAGGGGGGGCAATGTCCGGGTATTGGGTGATAGGCAAGGTCGCCAGACCAATAACTCCTAAGATTACTATCAGGATGGAAATTACCGTTGATAGTACCGGACGGTTAATAAATCTATCTAGTTTCATTTTATTTAGTGATTAGGGGTTAGTGATTAGTGATAAGCTCGTGTGATATAATGGCGCAGCCGCTTATCATTAATCACTAACCGTTAAACATTAATTGAATGCCGTTTGAATGTTACCTTCTTTCTGGTCTTTCAAGGCCTTCTGGTATTCGGCTTCCTTTTCAGCAGGCGTAATAGGTGTGATGGATTGTCCGTCCTTCAGGTTCTGTACCCCTTCGATAACGATTTTATCGCCTGCTTTCAAACCTTCCGTCACGTAATAATACTTGCCATCGTCTAAGCTGAACACTTTGACTTCGGTATTTTTCAACGTATTGTCCGGTTGCAGAACGAAAACGAACTGCTTGTCCTGGATTTCGGTAGTGGCGGCCTGTGGAATCATGATGACATCATGCAAAGGGTTGGGGAATACCACATTGCCGGTGCTTCCGCTACGCAACACGTTGTGCTTGTTGGGGAAGAGGGCACGCATGGTTACCGAACCGGTAGTTTGATCAATGACTCCGCTGATTGTCTCCACGCGGCCACTGTCGGCATACATGGTTCCGTCGATGAGCTGCAACTGTACATCCGGCATCTTTTCCAGAATTTCCTTGATGCTGCCGCCTTCACGAATTTGTGACAAAAGTTGGCGTTCGGTCATGGAGAAATAGGCGTACATTTCGGAGATGTCGGCAACGGTAGTCAGCGGGCTGGCTACGGAAGGACTAACTAGGCTACCTACGCGGTAGGGAATGCTACCTACTACACCGTCACTGGGGCTGGTTACACTAGTGTATGACAAGTTGTTCTTGGCATTGACCAATTGGGCATTGGCTTGTGCTAGTTGCGCCTTTGTCTGTGCCAGTTGGTTTTCGGCCATTTGCAAATCGTAGTCACTGATGATGTTTTTCTTGTTCAGTTCACGTTTGTTGTTTACAGTCAGTTCTTGTGTGTTTACGGCAGCTTTGGCTGTTTCAACAGCAGCTTTGGCCGAATTTACGGCTGCCTGATACTGTACGGGGTCGATGCTGAACAACACTTGTCCTTTGCGTACTGTTGCGCCTTCGTCGACGTGCAATTTTGTGATGAAACCGCTCACCATCGGGCGAATTTCTACATCTTGTTTACCCTTGATAGTAGCAGGGTAGCTGTTTGTCAAGTTGGCAGTGGTGGTTTTTGCCTCAATCACTGCAAATTCGGGAGCTTTACCCGTTCCTTTGTCGCCTTGTCCGCAACTGCTGAGCAGTGCCAGGCAACATGCCAATAATACTAATCTACTCTTCATACTCTTTTTGTTCTCTGTATAATTTTATATTCTTCTTTTTTCGATTCTTGAAAGGCGTTTTGGTGTGCAATTCATAATTTAGAAATAAGGCAGGAAAAAGAAAACTGAATACTCCTATTCAGTTTTTCGTCTGCAAAAATATTCTTTTCTTAGTATATAAGGTGTGAAACAGTTCCTTTTTTAACTATGTTTCATACATAGATGAGAACAAAAGGACATTTTTTGATTAAAATACTGTAAAGCATACCGCTAATTGGCAGATAACCTTTATTTTTGCAGCATGTTAGAACGTAAACGCCATACTAAAATGAGGCCGCTTTTCCGCAGGTTGTTGGGGGGTGTTGCCATAGCTGCCGCACTGTATTCTTGTGCCAGTGTGGGCCGTATTGAAGGAGGACCTTATGATGAGACTCCTCCGCGTTTTATTTCCGGTACTCCCACGCCCGGTGCACTCCATCACAATAAAAATAAACTTTCCATTGAGTTCGATGAATTTATCAAGCTTGACAAGCCGAATGAGAAGATTGTAATATCCCCTCCGCAGGTGCAGCAGCCCGAAGTTAAGTCTAATGGGAAGAAGGTGGTCATCACCCTGCAGGATACATTGAAACCCAATACCACTTATACATTCGATTTTGGTGATGCCATCCAGGACAATAATGAGGGGAATCCCTTAGAGAATTTTTTCTATTCTTTCTCTACGGGCGACCGCCTCGACTCTATGGCTGTGGCCGGCACAGTGCTGAATGCGGCTAATCTTGAACCGGTGAAAGGGATGCTGGTCGGCCTGCATGCCAATCTGACCGACTCTGCTTTTACCAAACTTCCTTTTGAGCGGGTGGGGCGCACGGACAGTCGCGGACGCTTCTCTATCCGTGGAGTGGCTCCCGGCAAGTATCGCATCTATGCCTTGCAGGATGCCGACCAGAATTTTACCTATTCTCAGCCGACGGAAGTGATAGCTTTCAATGATTCCATCATCATTCCTTCCATGGAAGAACGCATGCGCCAGGATACGACCTGGATAGACTCGCTGACAGTAGATACGGTTGTAGAACGTCAATATACCCACTACCTGCCAGACGATATCCTGTTGCGTGCTTTCAAGGAGCTTTCCTTCTCGCAGCGTTTCTTGAAGGCCGAACGGTTGACTCCGGAGAAGTTTTCGCTCTATTTCACTGCTCCGGCAGACACGTTGCCTTTATTGAAAGGATTGAACTTTAATGAGGAAGATGCGTTTGTTATAGAACAGCCTACCGGCCGGAACGATACGATTCATTATTGGATAAAGGATTCCCTGCTCTATAAGCAGGATTCCCTGAAAATGAGTATCACCTATTTGTATACGGATAGCCTGAAACAACTGGTGCCCCGTACCGATACTTTGAATGTGTTGGCGAAGTTGACATACGACAAGCAGCAGAAACAGAAGCAGGAAGCGAAGGAAAAGGAACAGAAAGAGCGTGAGAAGAAAAAGAAGAAGTTGAAAGAAGGTGAGGTGGAAGAGCCCGAGCCGACGGAATTCCTGGCTGTAGATGTGTATGCCCCTTCTGCAATTGATGTATATGATTATCTTACTCTGTCGTTTACGGAACCGGTGGCAAGCATAGATACCGCCGCTTTCCATCTGAAACAGAAAGTGGACTCGTTGTGGCAGGATATCCCGTTCGACTTTATGCGCGACTCTTTGGACTTGAAGCGTTATAATCTGTTTGCCGAATGGGTACCCGGTGAAAGCTATACATTTGAAGTGGATTCTGCTGCCATACGTGGGTTGTACGGGTTGTTTTCCGATAAGATAAAGAAGGACTTCAAGGCCAAGAAGCTGGAAGAGTACGGGCAGATATTCTTTAATGTGCATGGAGCAGACTCTCTGGCTTTTGTGGAACTGCTGGACGGTCAAGACAAAGTGCTGCGCACGGTGCCGGTGGTGGATGGGAAAGCCGATTTCTATTTTCTCAATCCGGGCAAATATGGAGCGCGGCTGATAAATGATACGAATGGGAATGGCGTCTGGGACACAGGGAATTATGCCGAGAAGCGCCAGCCTGAAATGGTTTACTATTATCCGATGGTTTTGGAGCTTAAGGCAAACTTTGATTTGACGCAGGAATGGAATATTAAGGCCAAGTCTCTGGATAGGCAGAAACCGGACGAACTAAAAAAACAAAAGCCAGATGAAGACAAGAAAAAGCAAAACAGGAACAAAAATAACCGCAGTGGCAATAGCAGCCGCAATAGTGGTAGGGGCTATAGCTATTAGGCGGAAGCAATTGTTCGTTCTATTGATGGTGGGAGCAGTCTGTTTGGGAGCCTCCCAGTCTGTTCAGGCCCAATGTGCTGCAAAGAATGAAGCTTTTCAGTCGGGCGAGCACGTCATGTACGATTTATATTTCAATTGGAAGTTCATTTGGAAGAAGGTGGGGCTGGCAAGCCTCACTACCAATGTCACGACTTACCATTCCGAGCCTGCATTCCGCTTTAACTTGCTTTGTGTAGGCAGTAAAAAGACCGATTTTTTCTTCAAGATGCGCGATACGCTGACTTGTTATGTCAGCGACAAGTTGGAGCCACTCTATTTCCGCAAAGCGGCAGAGGAGGGAAGCCGCCATACGGTGGACGAGGCCTGGTTCTCCTACTCGGACGGACTGGCGAATGTAAAGCAGAGACGCACTTGGCACAATCCCGTGCGTGAAGCTCAGGAGATGGAATACAGTGATAGTCGCTGCATCTTCGATATGTTGAGCATTTTGGCGCAGGCACGCTCCTATGACCCTAAAGACTACAAGGTAGGGCAGAAGATACTCTTTCCCATGGCCACGGGGCGCAGGGTAGAAGAGCAGACGTTGATTTACCGCGGCAAGGAGGAGGTCAAGGCGAATAACGACACCATTTACCGCTGCTTGGTATTCTCTTTTGTAGAGTACAAGAAAGGTAAGGAGAAGGAGGTCATCACCTTCTTCGTATCCGATGATAAGAACCACCTTCCCATTCGCCTGGACATGTATTTGAATTTCGGTTCGGCCAAGGCATTCTTCAAGAGTGTCCGGGGCAACCGCTATCCGATGACGTCTGTGGTAAGGAAAAAGTGATGTTATCCCCTTTTCTAAATACACTGGATTCGAAAGTGGCAATCAGTTTTCCCTCCTGGTTGGTGACGTCGATCTGGTAATATCCGGTGGTGCGGCCGATGTAGCGTTCGCGCGCTTCGGCATACAGCACATCGCCCGGTCCGCTGCTGCGCAGGAAGGTGATATTGGACGAAAGAGAGAAGGCCAATGTTCCGTGGGAGTTGGCTGCTGCTGCCAGTGCCAGGTCGGCAAGGGTGAAGATGGCACCCCCTTGCGTACGGCCTCCCGCATTGAGATGCTCTGCCGTGATAACCAGGCGTGCCTTGCTGTATCCTTCCTTTATTTCTATCAGTTCTACGCCTGCATTCGTGGCGAAGCGGTCGTTCTTGAAAAACTCTTGTGCGGTCATGAGGGGTAATGATTAATGTTTAGTGATTAGTGATTAATGGGTGGAAAATATGTGCTTCCGGACGCAAAAGTAACGATTTTAGCCATTAATTGAATTATTTAGGCGGGTCAAATCTGTACGCTTGCCCTACTTTTGCAGCAGGAAAAATCATAAACTCTTAATAAATAAATCCCTTATTATGAAAACAGTCCTCACTACATTGGGAATCTCCCTCCTTGTATTGGCAGGTTGCGCAGGGCAAAAGCAGGCTGAAAGCAACTTTATCCAAGAAAACATTGATAATGCTGTGGCTCAGGAGACAATTCAGACAGACATTATCGAGAAATCTGGTAAAATCCTTAATCCCCGCACCATTGATAAGGATGGGAACATTGTCTATGTACCTATCGACGATTGGTGTTCCGGTTTCTTCCCCGGTAATATCTGGCATATGTACGAGCTGACCGGTGACCAGAAGTGGCTGCCGCTGGCAGAGAAGTATACCGAGGATTTGGATTCGGTACAATACCTTACCTGGCACCATGATGTGGGATTTATGATTGGCTGCAGTTACCTGAACGGATACCGTTTTGCGGGTAAGGAAGAGTACAAGCCGGTCATCATACAGACGGCCAAATCGTTGTCTACCCGTTTCCGCCCTGCAGCAGGCGTACTTCAATCATGGGATGCAGATAAGGGATGGCAGGCTGAACGTGGCTGGAAATGTCCCGTTATCATTGATAATATGATGAACCTCGAACTGCTGTTCGAAGCTTCCAGGCTGTCCGGCGACTCCACTTTCTACAACATAGCCCGGAAGCACGCCGATACGACTATGGCTAACCATTTCCGTGAGGACAACAGCTGCTATCATGTGGTGGATTATGACCCCGAAACCGGTGAAGTCCGTAAGAGACAGACTGCACAAGGCTATGCCGACGAGTCTGCTTGGGCACGTGGACAAGCGTGGGCCTTGTATGGCTATACCATGTGCTATCGCTATACACACGATGCCAAATACCTGGAACAGGCTGAAAAGGTCTACAACTTTATCTTCAACAACAAGAATCTTCCGGAAGACTTGGTTCCCTACTGGGATTTCGATGCCCCCAATATCCCGAATGAACCTCGCGATGCTTCGGCAGCTGCCTGCACGGCGTCCGCCCTTTACGAGCTGAGCACTTATCTGCCGGATAAGGGATACAAGGAAACCGCTGACCGGATTATGGAAAGCCTCGCTTCTCCTTCTTATCGTGCTAAGGTGGGTACCAACGGCAACTTCATCCTGATGCACTCTGTGGGCAGTATTCCTCACGGTGCGGAGATTGATGTACCGTTGAACTATGCCGACTATTACTTCCTGGAAGGATTGATGCGTAAAAGAGACTTGGAAAAATGAAAACTCAATTAAATATTTTGTTAGGTGGTTTAGGTTTGTTCGCCTTGCAGGGCTGTAAAGCCCCGCAGGCAGAACAATCCGTCCGGCCGAATGTCATTTACGTTTTTCCCGACCAATACCGTAACCAGGCGATGGAGTTCTGGGGCCAGGAAGGTTTTCGGGAGAAAGTGAACTTTCGGAATGACCCGGTGCATACCCCACGCTTGAATGATTTTGCCCGGGAGTCGGTGGTATTGACATCTGCCATGAGCAACTGCCCGTTGAGCAGTCCCCACCGTGGCTCTCTGTTGACGGGAATGTATCCTAATAAGAGTGGTATTCCATTGAATTGCAATTCGAGCCGTCCCATCAGCTCCCTGCGTGAGGATGCTGTGTGTGTGAGTGATGTTTTCTGCAATGCCGGATATGACTGCGCCTACTTTGGCAAACTGCATGCCGACTTTCCTACCCCCAACGACCCCGAACGTCCCGGACAGTATGTGGAAGACCGCGTACCTGCATGGGATGCCTATACATCGAAAGAACGTCGTCATGGGTTCAATTACTGGTATTCTTACGGTACCTTCGACGAACACAAGAATCCGCATTACTGGGATACGGAAGGCCGTCGCCACGACCCGCGCGAGTGGTCGCCGTTACACGAATCGGGCAAGGTGGTGTCTTATCTGAAGAACGAGGGGAATGTACGCGACCCGAAGAAACCTTTCTTCATTATGGTAGGCATGAATCCTCCCCATAGTCCGTACCGTTCTTTGGACGACTGTATGGAGGAAGATTTCAATCTCTATAAAAACCAGCCTCTGGACAGCTTGCTCGTCCGTCCGAATGCCGACTCCAAGATGCTCAAGGCAGAGAGTGCACGCTACTACTTTGCTTCTGTGACGGGTGTCGACCGTGCTTTCGGTCAGATACTTGATGCCTTGAAGGAACTCGGGCTGGACAAGAATACCATTGTCGTGTTTGCCTCCGACCATGGAGAGACCATGTGTAGCCAGCATACGGAAGACCCGAAGAATTCCCCGTACTCCGAGTCCATGAACGTTCCTTTCCTGGTGCGTTTCCCCAATAAGATTAAACCCCGCGTGGACGACTTGATGCTTTCCTCGCCGGACATCATGCCTACCTTGTTGGGCCTTGCCGGCCTTGCCGACTCTATTCCGGCTGAGGTGCAGGGACGCAACTATGCACCGCTTTTCTTCGATGAAAAGGCAGATATTGTACGTCCTACCGGTGCTCTTTACATCCAGAACTTGGATGGTGAGAAGGATGCGGAAGGTATGGTCCGTTCTTATTTCCCTTCATCGCGCGGCTTTAAATCGGCGCGCTATACGCTGGCGCTCTACATTGATCGCGAAAACCATACGCTGGTCAAAAGCTTGTTGTTTGACGATGAAAAGGATCCGTATCAGATGAATAACCTTTCTTTGGAAGAAAACCAAGAAGTCGTAAAAGACCTTTGCGCAGAGATGGGCAAAGTATTGAAAGAGATTGATGACCCTTGGTATAAGGAAGGCATCTTGAAGGATATGATACCTTATTGATTGGAAATGGGTTATAGATAATCCTCCATAAATTGTTTGAACGTTTTTTGCGACCCGCTTCGACTGATAGTGAACTATTTGTCGGAGCGGGTTGTTTGATTCAGAATAGAATAAATTTACCAATACGTATTTAAGTAAATGATGGAGATGAAGTATAGACTATGGGCTTGTCTGTTGTTTTTGCCGATGGTTCTTTGGGCGTCCGGGCGTCCGAAAGTGGCTGTCGTACTCAGTGGGGGTGGCGCCAAAGGGACGGCGCATATCGGTGCTCTGAAAGTAATTGAAGAAGCGGGTATCCCTATAGATTATGTGGTAGGTACCAGTATGGGGGCCATTGTGGGAGGTTTGTATTCTATCGGATATACCCCGCAGCAATTGGACAGTATGGTGAATGCCCAGAACTGGAAATTCCTACTCTCGGATGCACCCAATCCTAAGGATGTGTTGCTGGACGACCGGTTGAAGTCGGAGCGCTATGTACTCTCTATTCCATTTTCTTTGAAATCTGCCGCTGTTTCGGATGCGGGTATCATAAAAGGGAAGAACCTGGCACGTTTGTTCTCCACGTTGACAGAAGGTTACCAGGATTCCGTGGATTTTAGCCGTCTTCCTATTCCGTTTGCCTGCGTGTCGGAAAATCTGGTGAATGGTAGTGAAGTCGTGTTCCGTGAGGGAATACTGGCCACTGCCATGCGTTCCAGCATGTCTATTCCCGGTGTGTTTGCTCCGGTAGACCTGGATGGAATGGTGTTGGTGGACGGTGGAATGGTGAATAACTATCCGGTAGATGTGGCGCTTGCCATGGGGGCCGACTACGTTATCGGGGTGGATGTGCAGAGCCCGCTGCTTAAGGCTTCCGAGCTGAAATCGGTGAAAGACATCTTCGGGCAAATCATCAATCTGCAAGGAGAGAAGAAATACCGTGAGAATCTGCGTAATACCGACGTATTGATAAAGGTGGATGTCACCGGCTATTCGGCTGCAAGTTTCACCAAAGAGGCCATCGACACTTTGATGGTGCGGGGAGAACGTGCTGCCATGGACAGTTGGGACGGACTGCTTGCCCTGAAACGGAAGCTGGGACTTGCAGACGATTATCAGCCTCGCCGTCCGGGACCTTTCCGCTTGCCCGGCGTGGCTGTTGATAGGGAGATTCCCGTTGATTCCCAAATAGCCGTCCCTGCTGTGCGGGAGAACAAGCTGAATGTCGGTTTTCGCTTTGATACAGAAGAACTGGCGGCGTTGCAGGCAAATACGGACTTCTATTTCGGCCGGCAGCGCGAGTCGCTGGTCAGCCTTACTGTCCGTCTGGGCAAGCGTACACTGGCACGACTCGGATATAGTTACCAGTGGGACGGTGGATGGCAGGCGGGACTTGCCTATCAGTTCGACTATAAAGATATGAATATTTACAATGAAGGCAAACGGGCGCTGGATTTGACTTTTACACATCAACTGGTCCGTATGGGGGCGGCGAAGGACTGGAACAATATCCAGGTCAGTCTGGGCATTGACTTTGATTACTACCACTATCATGATTTGCTGTCGCTCGATCCGTTAGCTTCGGCACTGTTTGAGAATTCGTCCTTATTCAGTTACTTTGCCGGACTTGTGTTCAACAACTTGAATGAGAGGAGCGCCCCTACAAAAGGCATGTCGTGGGCGGTATCCTATCATCTCTATACGGATAACTTCTTTCAGTATAAGGACAACAATCCTATTTCTGTTTTCGATGCCCGTTGGCAGGGATGTTTCTCTCCCTCGAGTAAGTTCACTGTCACTCCTTCGTTTTATGGACGCGTATTGTCCGGAAGCGGTAATTATCCTTTTGCCATCATTAATATGGTGGGGGGAACCATACCGGGGCGCTATATGCCACAGCAGATACCGTTTACGGGCATCAACCGTGCGGAACTGTCACAAGCCGCACTGCTGGTTGCAGGGCTGAACCTCAGACAGCGTATCTTGAAAAACCAGTATATATCAGTGATGGGCAGTTATGGGCGAAACTCCGGGAAGTTTCATCAGATTCTTGACTCTTCCAAATCGGCTGATATGGCAGGGGTAGGCATCGGCTATATGTACAAGAGTTTTCTGGGACCAGTGGAGATACAGTTGAACTGGTCTAATCAGACGAAGAAACTAGGGTGGTATGCTGGGTTCGGATTCGTATTCTAACGAGGATATATCAAAATATTACATGGATTTTATTTTCAGACAAAAGAACAGAAGAACAAGAGAAAAATATATTCTTTTGTTCTTCTGCCTAAAACTTACCCCAATCTGTATGATTCTGCGGTGAGTTATGATACTTTCATTATTTATTCAGCTTCCATTCGCTTCCGTCCTTACCGTCTTTAATCTCGAAACCGAGTGCGGTGAGTTCATTACGGATTTTGTCGGATGTGGCCCAATCTTTGTTGGCTTTTGCCTTTGAACGCTCTTCCAATAGCATGTCCACTACTTTGCCGAAGGCGGCTTCACGCTCTTCGTTGGAGGCGTTGTCTTCTTGTAATCCTAAGATGTCGAAGCAGAAGAGGTGGAAGGTTTCCTTCAATTCTTTCAGGTCTTCGGCTGTGATGGAATCGTTTCCAGCCAGGATATTGTTTACCATCTTGGCGCCGTCGAAGAGGTGGGCGATGACAATCGGTGAGTTCAAGTCATCATTCATGGCTTCGTAACACTTGGCACGCAGGGATTTCACATCTATGGTGGAGGTTGCAGCAGGGGTAATCTTGTCCAGTCCATGTACAGCATCCATCAGCCTTGCCAATCCCTTTTCGGCGGCTTGCAGCGCTTCGTTGCTGAAGTCTACCGTACTGCGGTAGTGGGCTTGCAGGGTGAAGAATCGGATGGTCATTGGGCTGTAGGCTTGCTCCAGCATGGGGTGCGTACCTTTGAAGAGCTCTTCCAATGTGATGAAGTTACCGTAAGACTTACCCATTTTCTGTCCATTCACGGTCAGCATGTTGTTGTGCATCCAATAATGTACCATATCTTCTCCTTGGGAAGCTACGGATTGTGCAATCTCGCATTCGTGATGCGGGAAGATAAGGTCCATACCGCCACCATGAATGTCGAAGTGCTCGCCCAAGTATTTCTTTCCCATGGCTGTACATTCGGCGTGCCAGCCGGGGAAGCCGTCGCTCCACGGGGAAGGCCAACGCATGATGTGTTCCGGTTGCGCACATTTCCAGAGAGCAAAGTCTGCGGGATTGTGCTTCTCGCTCTGTCCGTCCAGTTCGCGGGTGGTGTTGAGAACATCATCCAGGTTGCGTCCGGAGAGCTTGCCGTAGTGATGGTCCTTGTTGTATTTTTCTACATCGAAATAAACGGAACCTTCACTTTCATAGGCATATCCGTTCTTCAATATCTCCTTTACAAGTTCTATCTGTTCGATGATGTGGCCGCTGGCATGTGGCTCGATACTGGGAGACAGCACATTCAATGCATCCATCGCCTTATGATAGCGGTTGATGTAGTACTGTGCCACTTCCATTGGTTCCAGTTGTTCCAGACGGGCTTTTTTCGCAATCTTGTCTTCACCTTCGTCGGCATCGTGCTCCAGATGGCCCACGTCGGTAATGTTGCGGACATAGCGCACCTTGTAGCCGATGTGCGTCAGGTAGCGGAACAGCAGGTCGAAAGTGATGGCAGGGCGTGCATGTCCCAAGTGCGGGTCACCGTACACGGTCGGTCCGCAGACATACATGCCTACATGCGGTGCATGCAGCGGTACGAACAGCTCTTTTTTTCTATTTAAAGTGTTGTAAATGGTCAGTTGATGTTCCATAACAGTTGATTATTAGTTCTTTTAGGAGTACAAAGGTATAATAAATCTGTGAAAATCTATAATGATATTCTGTTTTATAAGAGTAAATGCAACGGATTTCACCTTCGTTTATTACTTTTGTATCCATGAAGTCAGATAAACGTGTATTGCTTGGCATGAGTGGCGGCACGGATAGCTCCGTGGCCGCCATGAGGTTGCAGGAAGCCGGTTATGAGGTGACTGGCGTGACTTTCCGTTTCTATGAGGCAGGAGATGAGACTGGGTATCTGGAAGATGCACGGGCTTTGGCCCTGAAGCTGGGGATGAAACACATTACCTATGATGCACGCGAGCTTTTCCGTTCGCGTATTATCCGCTATTTTGTGGAAGAGTATCTAAGGGGGCGCACTCCCGTTCCTTGCACGGTCTGCAATAATGAGCTGAAGTGGGTGCTGTTGGCTAAAATAGCCGATGAAAAGGGAATTTATTGGATTTCTACCGGACATTATGTGCGCAAGGTCTTGTCCGGAGCAAAGTATTATATAGCTCCTGCCGCGGATAAGGACAAAGACCAGACTTTCTTTCTATGGGGATTGAAGCAGGACATCCTGCAGCGTATGTTGCTTCCGATGGGAGATATTACGAAAAATGAGGCGCGCTCGTATGCGGCGGAGCGTGGTTTCGAGCAAGTGGCTGCAAAGAAAGACAGTATGGGGGTGTGCTTTTGCCCTTTGGATTACCGTTCCTTTTTGAAGCGTGAGGTTCCTGAAACACTATTATCCGGTAAAGGTAGATTCGTCGATGAAAAGGGGGATTTCTTGGGATGGCATGAGGGTTATCCGTTTTATACCGTAGGGCAACGTAGGGGCTTAGGTATCCATCTGAACAAGGCTGTTTTTGTGAAAGAGACAAGAGTGGAAAGCAATGAAGTTGTTCTTGCTCCACTATCTTCCCTCTACAAGCAGGAAATGTGGCTGGGAGAGTGGAACCTGGTGGAGAACAGCCGCGTGCTGGGTGCAGACGAGGTTATTGTGAAGATACGCTACCGTAAGCAGGCAAACCACTGCAAGGTAAGTCTTACAGTGGAGGGACTACTGCATGTCCGCTTGATAGAGCCGCTCGAATCTATTGCGCCAGGGCAGGCAGCGGCTTTTTATGATGAAAGCGGTCTGCTGCTGGGCGGTGGAATTATTTTGTGATAAAATCTGCTTTTATATTTTGTTATTTATTAAGCTTCAGCATTTCTTCTATGTATTCCCTTGTGTTGCTGAGTCGGGGTACTTTATGTTGTCCACCGAGTTTCCCCTTGCTATCCAGCCAATCGTGGAAGAGGTTGGGACGGGCGACGATGATTTCCAGTGGTTGCAGTGCCAGGTTATTCTGTCTTTTAGCTTCATAGTCGGAGTTTACCTCTTTCAGGGTGTCGTCCAATACTTTGGCGAACTTCTCCAGGCTGTCCGGCATTTGTGCAAATTCTATCAGCCACTGGTGGCGGCATTTAGCATTCCGGTCCATAAAGACTGGGGCGGCAGAATAATCTATGACCCGTGCATCGGTTTCGGCACATGCTCTGGCAAGTCCTCTTTCCGCATTGTCCACAATCAGCTCCTCGCCGAATGCGTTGATAAAGTGCTTGGTACGTCCGGTGATGACGAACTTATAGGGATTCTTCGATGTAAACTTCACTGTATCCCCAATCATATATCGCCATAAACCGGCAGAAGTGGAGATTACCATGGCGTAGTTCTTGTTCAGTTCCACCTCTTCGAGGCAGAAGGTACGCGGATTCTCCTTGCCTACATCTTCCAGCGGGATGAACTCGTAAAATATACCGTAGTCAATCATCAGTAACATGGCAGGATCGGTAGGGTCGTTCTGAGTTCCGAAGTAGCCTTCGGATGCATTGTAAGTCTCTACATAATGCATCTTGCTGCTGCGGACCACGTCTTTGTATTGCTCGCGGTAAGGAGTGAAGGCAACGCCGCCGTGGAAGAACACCTCCAGATTGGGCCATATCTCCTCAAGGCTCTGCTTTCCTGTCTTTTCCAATATATGTTTGATGAGTACAAGCATCCAGGACGGTACACCGGAAAGGTTGCTGACGTTTGCATGGATGGTTTCGCGGGCGATGGCCTCCATTTTGGGCTCGAAGTGCTCCATTAGGGCCGTCTGCTTGCTGGGTACGCGGACAAAGTTTACCAGCGGGTTGATATTTTCTATGAGGATGGCGGAGAGGTCGCCTACAAGACTGTGGTTGGTGTTCAGGTTGGGAGCGTGGCTGCCTCCAAGGATAAGCCCTTTACCGGAAAAGAAACGACTTTCGGGATTCTGTCCCAGATAGATGGCAACGGCATCCCGGCCTCCCTTGTAATGCGTGTCGTGCAAGGACTCCCGGCTGACGGGCAGGAACTTGCTCTTGTCGTTGGTGGTACCCGATGATTTGGCAAACCAACGTATTTCCGAAGGCCAAAGCAGATTCTGCTCACCGGCACGCAGGCGGGTTACATAAGGCTTTACTTCTTCGTAAGTTTGTATGGGAAGGCGCTTCTTGAAATCTTCATAAGTACGGATAGAGGTATAGTCATACTTCTTTCCCCATTCCGTATTTGCCGCTGTCCGGATGAGACGCTGCAATACAAGCTGTTGCAATTCACCTGCATGGCTGGTGTATTGTTCGATTTCTTTCAGACGGGGAGCAAAATATACCTTATTCAGAAACTTTGTAATATTCATCGTTCTTTGTGAAATCTTATTTTAAACCGCAAAAGTAATCTTATTTATCGGCATCTCTATCTTTTTTCTCTTTTTTTTCTATCTTTACGGACCTATAGAACAATAATTCAAACAAAAATATCATGAGAATAGGTATTTTGACTTCAGGGGGCGACTGTCCTGGCATCAACGCTACCATTCGCGGTGTATGCAAAACAGCTATCAACCATTATGGAATGGAAGTAATTGGCATTCACAGCGGTTTTCAGGGGCTGCTGACCAAGGATGTGGAGTCGTTTACCGAAAAGTCCTTATCCGGTTTGCTGAACTTGGGAGGTACGATGCTCGGTACTTCGCGTGAGAAGCCCTTTAAGAAGAACGGCGTGATGTCCGACGTGGACAAACCGGCACTGATAGTGCGGAATATCAAAGAGATGGGACTTGATTGTGTGGTCTGCATCGGTGGAAACGGTACGCAGAAGACAGCCGCCAAACTCTCCGCTATGGGGCTGAACATCGTATCCGTGCCAAAAACAATAGACAATGACATTTGGGGAACCGATTTTTCCTTCGGATTCGATTCTGCCGTCAGTATTGCTACGGATGCCATCGACCGGCTGCACAGCACGGCCAGCTCGCACAAACGGGTGATGGTGATTGAGGTGATGGGGCACAAGGCAGGTTGGATAGCCTTATACTCCGGTATGGCGGGCGGTGGTGACGTGATTCTGATTCCGGAGATTCCCTATAATATCCACCGTATCGGAGAGACGATTCTGAATCGGCTGAAGAAAGGAAAGCCTTACTCCATCGTGGTGGTGGCCGAAGGCATACAGACGGACGGGCGGAAGCGTGCCGCCGAGTACATCGCTCAAGAGATAGAGTATGAGACGGGTATTGAGACCCGCGAGACTGTGTTGGGATATATCCAGCGTGGCGGCTCACCCACACCTTTCGACCGTAATCTTTCCACACGTATGGGCGGACATGCCACGGAATTGATTGCCAACGGGCAGTTCGGGCGGATGATTACCTTAAAGGGAAATGAAATAGCTTCTGCACCGCTGGAGGAGATTGCGGGTAAGTTAAAGCTGGTGACGGAAGACAATGACTTAGTTGTCCAAGGACGTCGGATGGGAATCTGTTTCGGCTAATCTTTCTTGTGAGGATTTTTCAACAGCTTCTGCCATGGGATTATCTTCTGTGGCGGTTTCTGTTGAATGGTTTCGCTCTTTGGCTGCCTGGACTTCCTCCTTGAAAGCGGCATCCTTAATTTTTTTCAATGCCATTTGTGCCGCATTTTGTTGCGACTCCTTCTTGGAATAACCGGTGCCGGTGCCTGCCGATATCCCTTCGATGCGGACTTCGGTGTGGAACATCGGATTGTATTCTTCGTCGAGAAACTGTTCGATAAGCTCGAATGACACTTCCATTTTGTTCTTCTGGCTCCATTCGATGAGTTTTGACTTGAAGTTGACCTCTTTGCGAGACATCTTGTCGAGGTCGATATAGTTTTTGAAAATCTTCTCTTCCATGAACTGCTTGCAGCGGTCGTAGCCCTGGTCCAGATAAATGGCTCCAATGAAGGCTTCGAATGCATTGCCGTACATATAGCTGTTGTGGGACGAGGAGCGGGTGGAGTATTTCACCAGTTTGTCCAGTCCGATTTCCACGGCCAGTTTGTTGAGTGTTTCCCGCTGTACAATTTTGGAACGGGTGTTGGTGAGGAAACCTTCGCGGCGTCCTTCGAAATGGCGGTAGACAATATCTCCTACAATGGCGTCGAGGATAGCATCGCCCAAGAATTCCAGCCGTTCGTTGTTGATGGGACGTCCTTTTTCGGAGCGCATGGAGATGGATTTATGCAGCAAAGCCTGCTGATAGACCTTGATGTCACGTGGAAAGAAGCCGAGAATTCTGTAAAAACAAAAATAAGACTCTCTATCCTTGCGGAACAAGAGCCTTATTTTATCTATTTGGTTACGTAACACGACCTTATTATTCTGCGTATTTCTTGAAAATGACACACGCATTATGACCACCGAATCCAAAAGTATTGGACAAAGCTACGTTCACTTCGCGCTTTTGTGCTTTGTTGAACGTGAAGTTCAGGTCATAGTCGATGTTTTCGTCGTTATCACCCTCTTCGTGGTTGATGGTCGGAGGAACAATGCCATTCTTGATGGCGAGGATGCTTGCAATGGATTCTACCGCACCGGCAGCGCCCAGCAAATGACCGGTCATGGATTTTGTTGAACTGATGTTCAACTCATACGCATGCTGTCCGAATACCTCTTTGATTGCTTTTGCTTCCGAAATATCACCTACGGGAGTAGATGTACCGTGAACATTGATATAATCTACTTCTTCGGGTTTCATTTCTGCATCTTCCAACGCATTCAACATCACTAACTTGGCTCCCAAACCTTCGGGGTGAGAGGCTGTCAGGTGATGAGCGTCGGCAGACATTCCTACGCCGGCAACTTCCGCATAGATTTTGGCACCGCGTGCCTTGGCGTGTTCCAGTTCCTCTAGAACGAGACAACCGCCACCTTCACCCATGATGAATCCGTCACGGCTTGCGCTGAACGGACGGGATGCAGTTTCGGGAGAATCATTGCGGGTTGACAATGCATGCATGGCATTGAAACCGCCTACACCGCAAGCGGCGATGGCAGCTTCCGAACCACCGGTTACGATAGCATTGGCCTTACCCAGACGGATGAGGTTAAACGCATCGGCAATGGCATTTGTGGAAGTGGCACATGCAGAACAAGTTGCGTAGTTGGGACCATGGAAACCATACATGATGGAAATTTGTCCGGCAGCAATGTCCGAAATCATCTTGGGGATGAAGAACGGATTGAATTTGGGGCCGTTTTCCTTACCGGTCAGGGCATAGTTGCCCGCCTCTTCTTCGAATGTACGGATGCCACCGATACCGGCGCCGAAGATGACACCGATTCTGTTTAAATCCTCATTTTCGACGTCAAGCCCAGAGTCACCTACCGCTTCTTTGGCTACTGCAATGGCATATTGTGTGTACAAGTCCATCTTGCGGGCCTCTTTGCGGTCCATATATTTGGTAGCATCGAAGCCTTTTACTTCGCATGCAAACTGAGTCTTGAAAAGCGATGCATCGAAATGAGTAATAGGTCCTGCTCCACTAACCCCATTCACAAGATTTTCCCAGAATTCGGGAACACTGTTGCCAATGGGAGTAATGGCGCCGAGACCTGTTACTACAACTCTTTTTAATTCCATGTTATAAACGAATGGATAAGATTACTTAGCGTGTTCTTCGATGTAAGATACAGCATCACCTACAGTACCAATCTTTTCAGCCTGGTCATCGGGAATAGAGATACCGAATTCCTTTTCGAATTCCATGATAAGTTCTACAGTGTCAAGAGAATCAGCTCCCAGGTCGTTAGTGAAGCTAGCTTCGTTAGTAACTTCTGATTCTTCTACGCCTAATTTATCGACGATAATCGCTTTCACTCTTGATGCAATTTCAGACATAACTTTAAGTTTTTAATTAATAATTAGTTTTATTTCTTTAAATTTGCGGTGCAAAGGAATGAATATTTATCATTCCTCGCAAATATTTGATGAATTAAATGCACCTTTTTGCACATTTTTCACGGTTTTGTGCAGTGATTGGAGGGATTATGGGAAAAAATATCGCAGTTTTAGCGTCGGGAAGTGGTACGAATGCCGAGAATATCATCCGTTATTTCCGGGAAAAAGGTTCGGCACGTGTGGCTCTGGTTTTGACTAACCGGCAGAATGCGTTCGTTTTAGAGCGTGCCAAGGGGCTGGGAGTGCCTTGTGTCTGGTTTGCCAAGAGCGATTGGGAAAGTGGAGAGCTTGTTTTGTCGACGCTTCGAGAGTATGATATTGATTTTGTGGTATTGGCAGGATTCCTGGCACGTGTGCCGGACAATATTCTGCATGCTTATCCCAATAAAATGATAAATATACATCCTTCGTTGCTGCCCAAGTTCGGCGGAAAGGGGATGTATGGCGACCGTGTGCACGAGGCAGTGATTGCTTCCGGCGAAAAGGAAAGCGGTATTACCATCCATTATACGAATGAGCATTATGACGAAGGCGGAATTATCTGTCAGCAGAAATGCCCCGTACTGCCAGGCGATACGCCGGAGGAGCTGGCGCAACGCATCCACCGGCTGGAGTATGAATACTATCCGAAGGTGATAGAGGAGTTGGTGGAAGGTCTCTCTCCCAGTTATTTATAGAATCGGTTAAGGGAGAGGATGGCTTCGTTCAGCTTGCGGTTGTCTATCTTGTAGTTTTCCAGGGGATTCAATGCACTGTCACTGATCTCTATATATCCGGAAGGGTGTTTTTCTAGAATAGTATGATTTTCTACGATAAAGGCATAATTGAGATGGTCACCCATGATATGCCAGTTCCGTGGACAAGTATCGGTTATTAAATGCCCCATACTGTAATCGGAAGGCGGATTGGTTACACCCAGCACTTTATTCATTAAGGTTGGTGCAAAATCATAGTGCGTGGTACGGTGATGGTAAGTATGTGGCTGTTCTCCCGGTTCATATAATAGGAAGGGGATATGTGTTTGTACCGGTGAATAATTACTGCCGTGACCCCAATAATTTTTATGATTCTCATTGAATTCTTGTCCATGGTCTCCGGTAATGATGACCAGGGTATTGTCCAGCTGTTTCTTTTCCTCAAGTTTGTGGAGGACGCATCCCACCAGTGAGTCGGCTTCCGCCACGCAGTTGTAGTAGAGGTTTAGGAAAGGAGTAGGGTCTATGTCGTTGTTCAGTTTCATATAGTCGGCGAACTCCCAGGACGGTTGGAAACGATAAAGCTTGTCCTTCGGCACTTCATATCCGTGTGCCAAATCATAGAAGAGAAAGGAAAAGAAAGGTTTTGTGCCGCTGCCCAGCGTATCGAGTGCTTGCAGATAATCTGCTGTAATACGGCAGTCGCGGTCATAAACGGTTTTTCCTTCGGTATGGGTACGCAAGTCGGGTACCTTTGAGAAAAGTATTTTGGCAAATGGCGGGTTGATGATTGTAGCACTGGGATAAATACCTATCTGATAATTCTGCTTCAATAGTTCTTCTATGAGCAGTGGCTGTATGCCCGACACCTCAAAATCAGTCCAGTAGATGGATGAGAGACTGAAGAAAAGCCCGAAGATACTTCCACGTGTGCCATTGCTGCTGCTTAGATGGGAGGTGAATCTGCTGCAACTGTCGGCAAAGTGGCTGATATGAGGTGTAATGTCCTGGTTAAAGGCGCGGTAGTTCCATGAGTCTATGGCTATCAGCACTATATTCTTGGGGTTGGAATGGACTTCGTATTTCAAAGAATCTATCGGATAGTTGAGGTCAGCAGACTGCTTTTTGTTGTTGAAGTTCATTTTAATGACATCCTTGGATGAGACCACTCCTAACTTCATCATCAGGCGAGTTGCCGTAAGCGGGAAGTAATAGGGCAGGCAGGGGGCGCTGCGAATCACTGAAGTCTTTTGCGCTACGGCGGCATAGGCATGATAAAAGTTAGAGAATAGTGCAAACAAAATCAGAGTGGCAAGTACAGGACGGAAGCCACAGCGGTGAAAGCGGGTATAACAATAGCCTGCAAGTATTCTTAGCAGAGTATTGGCGGCAAATATACCCACTAATACTCCTGCAATCTTCAGATAAAGCCAGAAACTGAATGTGAAAATTTCACTGTTGCCCTCTCCAACCAGGAGATTCAGTACAAAACCATTGATATGGAACTTGTAAAGACTGTACACACTGCCGTCTATGTAAGCAAGTATATTGAGTAATGATACAAGAATAATGTGTGTGATGGCGGCGGCTTGATGGCGCCGGACGGTAATGGCTACGATTAAGGATATGATATAAGGAATAAGTGCCCACAAGGCGGCATGTGAGCAAGCGGCCGTTATATAAAACATCCAGCCTCCCACGTCCATCATGGCGAGCCGGGGACTGTGAATCAGATAAAACAGAAACTGTATGGCAATCGTCAGAGTTGAAATTGCATAAAAAATAAATCCTTCACTGAGTGATTTCCCTAACTGTATTTTTTGCATTGATATTGTAATGTTTTGCCTATAGTTCCCTCTGATTCGGCATTGATAGTAAAGGCATGAGGAGCTTATATAGTGACGTCTTTTGTATTATCGGGCTGTATCTCTAAATGTATGTGCTACTTTGGGATATAAGTGTAAGCTTCTTTTTCTCTTCGTAGCGGGTAGTCTCCCCGCAATTTTTCAAATTGTTCGGGATGTGTTTTCAGTGCTTTGCTGTCCCTTCTCGGGTCATACATTTGCAGATATGCTTCTGCCAGGCTGCCGGCGGTAATAATCGGGTTCCGGGGTTGGGGGGGAGCGATGCGGTAGTCGGCTTTGATGTGAAAGAAACGGCAAAGGGCATCCAGGGACATACGGGTGGCATTGGCTTTTCCGTCGGCTGAATAACCGGCTATATGGGGAGTTCCAAGGAACACTCTATTTAATAAGGTAAGATTGATATCAGGCTCATTCTCCCATACATCAATGATGGCATCGGAAATCAGTCCGTCTTCTAAGGCATTCAGGAGCGCATTGGTTTCAATCACCTCTCCACGTGAGGTATTGATAATGACGGGACAGCGTTTTAATGACCGGAAGAAAGTATGGTCTGCCAAATGGAATGTTTTGTATGGCCCTTCCTTATATAAAGGTACGTGGAAGGTGAGGATATCACATTCTGCTGCGAGTGCTTGCAAGGAACTGAAATCGCTCTCTCCTTCCTTGTCTTGCCGGGGCAGGTCATTCTTCAGGACACGCATGCCTAGTTCTTGCCCTACTTGGGCTATTTTGCTACCCACATTGCCTACGCCGATGATGCCTAATGTCAATTCGGACAGTTGTACTCCTTTGAGTTGTTGCAATAATAGTAAGGCTGATTGCACGTATTGAGCTACGGATGCTGAATTGCATCCGGGGGCATTGGTCCAAGCGATGCCTGCTTCACGGCAATATTCCGTATCTATATGGTCGAAGCCTATGGTGGCGGTAGCAATGAAGCGGACTTTACTGCCTTCCAGCAATTCCTTGTTGCAGCGGGTGCGGGTACGTATAATCAGTGCATCGGCATCTTTTACCAACTCCGGAGTGAAGTCTCTGCCGGGAGTATAAATCACGCTGTCGGCTATTTTTTCGATGGCTTCTTTAATGAAAGGTATTTTGTTGTCAACAATGACTCTCATAATGCTGCTGTTCTTTTCGACGATTTTCCATCGTGCGAAGATACGACTAATCCGTCAAAGTGGCTAAGTAATGCCCGGAAAATAATTTGGCTCTTTCCGTTTTTAAGTTTGCATTTCTGCCCTCACCGCTCTCACTCTTTTCTTCAACTTCCCTATTCATCGGCATTGCAGGGGTGGGTGAGAGCAATCGAAAAGGGTGAGGGTAAATTTTGCTCTCACCCGTGTTTTCTTCCGTTCCGCATCCTTCTTTCTTCTGTTGCATCCTTTTCATTCTTTCGTTTTACTTTTGGATTCTTCAGCAGCCCACGTTAGTGAGCCGTGATGTTCACTTGAGTGAACTAAACAGCTCACTAGTGTGGTTGAATTGGTTCATAACAGTGGGCCGATGATGAATAAAGTAGTTTTCGGGAAGGAGATAAGGTGTTTGAAGGATAAAACAATGAGCCAGTACGGATTGGGCAATGGGGATGTGCCCGACTCCGTACTTGGTTTTTGTATCAGACAGCAAGTGATTGCTCATCTTTATTTTATGTTTTATAGGTGAATTTGTGTTTTTGTCAAAAAAGGAAAGCGAAATAGACTGCTATATGAGGATTATCTTGTACATTTGCAGCTGAAACTTTTTAGAGATGAGAATAGGATACGACGGAAAACGGGCTGTGCAGAATTTTACGGGATTGGGCAATTACAGCCGGTATGTGGTGCAGTCATTGTCAGCCTTTGCTCCGGAAAACGAGTATTGGTTGTATGCTCCGGTACACCGTGAAAATCAGCAACTCTCGTCGATGGTGGCTGAAAGCCGGGGAACGGTATCGGTACATTATCCGTCTTATTGGCTCTGGAGAGGAATGACTTCGTTGTGGCGTGTGGGAGGCATACGCAGGACTTTGAAACAGGACAACATACAGCTGTTCCACGGACTGAGTAACGAACTTCCCTTGACCATCCATCGGGTACGGGAAGTAAAGAGTGTGGTGACTGTTCACGACCTTATTTTCCTGAGACTTTCACATTGTTTTTCGTTGGTCGACCGCTTGATTTATAACTACAAATGCCGCTATGCATGCAAGCATGCAGACCACATCATTGCCGTGAGTGAGTGTACCAAGCGTGACATCATACATTATTATGGAATTCCTGCGGATAAAATTTCCGTTATTTACCAAGGGTGTAGCTCTCTGTATGCCTGTCGTGTCGGTAAGGATAAGCGCAAGGAGGTGATGCGGAGTTATCGGTTGCCCGAACGCTATATCTTGTCGGTGGGCACCATTGAGGAGCGTAAAAATGCGCTGGCCATTGTGAAGGCTTTGGAGTATCTGCCCGATGAACTGCATTTTGTTCTGGTAGGGAGACCCACAGCCTATATCCATCAGCTGAAAGAGTTTATTACAAAAGCCGGATTGCAAGACAGAGTACATTTTCTGCATGGTATCCCTTCAGACGATTTACCTGCCATTTATCAGTCGGCCGAGACTTTTGTATACCCATCCGTTTACGAAGGTTTTGGTATCCCTATTCTTGAGGCTTTGCATTCCGGCATTCCGGTGGTTGCAGCAACCGGCTCTTGCCTTGAAGAAGCGGGGGGGAAGCATTCATTGTATGTGAGTCCCCACGATGTGGAGGGATTGGCAGCGGCGATTGCCCGTACACAAGAGCCTTCTTTGCGTGCCACCATGATTGAGGAGGGATTGAAGTGGGCACAGCGTTTCACGGAGGAGCAGATGGCGCGTGAGACGATGGAGTGTTATCGGAAAGTATTAACAAAAGAAACCTAAGATATGAATTATTTGGACCGCAATGAGTTTAACTACGCACCTTCACAAGAGGTGGTGGAGGCTCTAAAGAATTTTGATATAAACAAACTCTGTTTCTATACCCGTATCTACGACGAAGGCAAGAAGAGTATTCTGTCTGTTTATCTGTCTGAATCTTACGGAATTGATGAACCGCAGGTACTATTGGGTTATGGTGGAGAAGATATATTGAAACAAGCAGTCCACTATTTCCTGACCCAAGAGGATGGGAACAAGACGATGCTCATTCCTAAATTCTCGTGGTGGTACTATAAATCCATAGCCGACGAGGTGAACGGGCGTACGCTGCAATATCCGTTGTATGAGGATGGCAATACCTTTAAATATGATTTCGCTGCTATGAAAGAGATGGTACAGCGTGAGAATCCCAAGGTCTTATTAATCGCTTCGCCCAATAATCCCACCGGTAACGGTCTGACCCCTGCAGAACTGGACGCTTTGTTGGCTGAGTTGCCCGTAACAACCATCGTTTTGGTGGACGAAGCCTATGCCTCTTTCGTATCTACTGATACGGACTATATTAAAATGCTGGTTGATAAATATCCCAACCTGATTATTTCACGCACGCTTTCCAAGTTCTACGGATTGCCCGGATTGCGCATGGGTTTTGGGTTTATGAGTAAGGAGTTGGCCAGCTTTGGCAAATACAGCAACAAATATCTGGGTTATAACCGTATCTCTGAGGATATTGCTATTGCCGCACTGAAATCGGATGCGCATTACCGGAATATAGCACGGCTGATGAATGAGAGTCGTGCCTGCTTTGAAGCGGAGATAGGGACGTTGCCTGGTTTCAAGGTATATGAGTCGGTGGCGAACTTTGTCCTTATAAAATATCCGATTGTCTTGAAAGAACGTTTACAGAAAGCTTTTGCCGACGAGGATTATAAGGTGAAGTTCATGAATGAACCAGACATCAATACCCATTTGCGTATTACCTTGGGGCGCCCTGAACAGAACCGTATTGTCATTGACACCATTAAAAAAATTGCATTACAATGAAAGCGGTTATATTGGCTGCAGGGATAGCTTCGCGTTTGCGTCCGTTGACTGATACCACTCCAAAATGTCTGTTGAAAGTTGGAGAGCGTTGTTTGCTGCAAAGAGCCTTTGATGCATTGCTGCAGAATGGCTTTCGGGAGTTTGTCATTGTCACCGGTTATAGACAGCAGCAGATTGTGGATTTTCTGGAAGCTCATTATCCGGCATTGGAGGTTACGTTTATCTATAATGAGAAATATGCTTCTACCAATAATATCTACTCTTTATGGCTTACACGGCCTTATGTAGATAAAGAGGACATTCTGTTGCTGGACAGCGATATCCTTTTTGACCCGCAGGTTGTAGCCAAGTTGCTTGGATATGGTCAAGCGGATGCGTTGGCTCTGAACCATCATACATTGGGGGAAGAGGAAATCAAGGTAATAGCGGACAATGATGGCAAGGTGTTGGAAATCAGTAAGACGTGCTCCATATCCCGAGCTATTGGCGAGTCTATTGGCATCGAGAAGATGTCTGCCGCTTATACAGAAGCGCTTTTCCGGGAATTGGAGGTTATGATTACCAAAGAAGGTTTGGATAATATCTTCTATGAACGTGCTTTTGAGCGTCTCATACCGCAAGGACACTCTTTCTATGCGCTTGACACTACCGAATATTTTTCTGTGGAGCTTGATACGGTGAATGACTTTGAACAAGCACAGCGGTTGATTCCTTCACAACTTTATTAATTAATGGGCTGATTTTTATGGCAGATTATGATATACGTCCTTTGCAGCTTCGTATTTTGAAGATATTGCTTGCTGTGGATAAAGTTTGTAAAGAACATGGTTTGCGCTATTATATAATGGCCGGTACTATGCTTGGTGCAGTCCGTCATAAGGGATTTATCCCTTGGGACGATGATTTGGATATCGGTATGCCGAGGGCTGATTATGATTTGTTGATGTCTCATTCCAAGGAATGGCTTCCCAAGCCTTATGAGGCTGTCTGCGCAGAAAATGATCCGAATTATCCATTACCTTTTGCCAAGATACAAGATGCGGATACGACTCTTATCGAGCGTATGCATTTGAAATACTTGGGAGGTATCTACTTGGACGTATTTCCATTGGATGGTGTACCGCAAAGCAACCTGAAACAGAGGATTCATTTTGCTCGGTATGAATTTTACAAGCGGGTGCTCTATTTTATCTACCGCGACCCTTATAAACATGGAAAAGGTCCCGGCTCATGGTTGCCGCTGCTGTGCCGGAGACTTTTTACTACTGCCGGCGTACAGAGGAGTATCAGAAATGTGATGACCACCTATGACTTTGACAAGTCTTCTTTAGTCTGTGATTATGACGACGGTATGCGCGGTATTATGCCCAAGGCAGAGCTGGGAGCTCCGACTCCCGTTTCGTTTGAGGGCGAAACAGTGTGGGGAGTACAAGATTATGACGCCTATCTGACCCGAAAATATGGAGACTACATGGTTATACCGAAACAAAGCGGGCAGAGACAGCATAATTTCCACTATTTGGATTTGGATAAGCCCTATTCTTCACAAGAAAGTTCCAATTCTATTTTATAATTTTGCTCTTTTAGGGAAATGTTAGACAAATGTTTTTTTCCAAAATTTCCATAAGGGACCGAAATCTTTGGTTAATAAATAAAATATGGCTTTTAGGCGGCCGCGTATTAGGCTTATTTTGAATCTATTTCCTGTTTTGAAAGTTCCTATCTTTTGGGATTTGAAATCTTTTCCTTTGTAAGTGAAAACTTTGCGGAATGTGGATGAAGTCATGCCCCATTTTAATAGAAATTGCATTTGACCACAATTCTTGCGTATGCGGGTAGTTGATTTTGTTTCAAAATGATAGATGCGACTGGCTTGTAGCCCTTTCATGAATCTGACTCCACACATATATAATTTTGCGGTGAAATCTGGGTCGCTGTACATTCCGGGTGAGTATTCTATACTATAACCGCCTACTAAATCCCAAATGTCCCGGTGTACGATATTGGGAGGAATGGTAGCTCCCATCCAGTCGTTTATTTTGTAGTTCATGTATTCTTTCAGTAATTTATCTTCTTGAAAAGTTTCGATACTGTCTCCATAATTGGCTAAGATGGTTGATGCGCTTTGTGTATGTGGTTGTATTGATGTAGCTGAAAGAAAGAAATAATTGTCAGACAGTTTTTCTATTTCGTCATAGAGAACCTTGTCCCAAAAAGGGAGTACATACATATCATCATTCAAAAATAGAATATAATCAGTTTTGACTTTAGTGCGCATCATATTCATAGCAAAACATACTCCGATATTCTGCTCAGAATGTGTGTAATCAATACCTGCTTTTTTTATCCACTCTAAGGTTCCGTCACTTCCATCGTTTACGTGTACAATGATTTGGTGATTGTAGTAAGAGTTTCTTTGGATACTTTGTATGCATAGTTTTAGGAAAGTAAGGTTATTCCATGTAGGTATAACGATTGAAAATAATCTGTTTTGAGATTTTATAGCTGTCATCTTTTGCTAATTGAGAAAATAAGTACAAAGATATTTATATAAATGGAGTTTTTGATTATAATTACTTGAAAACATTTATATTTTATAATATGCAAAAACAATATTGGTGTGAAATATACTGTTTTATGAGTGATATATAATACCTCTAGATTTCTTGTAGACAATAGTTTGGACTTGGATTGAATTTTTATGTTTGTGTTTTGTGTAGGCTGATGTTCTATATTGTATGATTAGCCTATATCGCTATTTGCGAAACTTGAATTAAGTTATTACTTTTGTGCCGAATCAGCAATTCTAATAAATTTGTTATGACCAAATTCTTAATTATCCGTTTCAGTTCGATAGGGGATATTATCCAGTGTATGGGAATTATCGGTGGAATACGTGAACGGTTTGCAGATGTGGAAATTCATTGGATTACCCGGAAAGATATGGTGGGGACCTTGTCGATGGATGGCAGGATTGATAAAATCTGGGCGTTTGACAAGGAGACCGGACTTGCCGGGTTGTTGAAAATGGCGGCTGATTTGAGAAAAGAGCATTTCGACTACATTTATGACGCTCATAGTAATATCCGTTCCAACATATTGAAGCTGATAGTGTCTCCATTGCCTTTTGTGAAACCTTACGTTGCTCTGCGGAGCAAAGAGAGAGGCAAACGCTTTTTGTTGTTCAAACTGGGAATCAACCATTTCGACAAGCCTTTCAGGGGGATGGTGTCTTTTCAGAAACCATTGAAGAAATGGGGAATTACGCATTTTCCGGACAACTATCACGACTGGCATTTCCCGATGCAAATACGTAGCAAGTATGAGAACTTTGTAACCAAAGATATGATTACGCTGGTGCCGTCTGCCAACTGGGAAATGAAACGCTGGCCCGTTTCCTATTGGAAAGAATTGGTTGCCCTTCTTCCTGAGTCTAGATTTGTTATTCTGGCTGGTCCGAAGGATACTTTCTGTGAGGAAATCAGAAGTGCTGCACCGGAACGGGTAGTTAACCTTGCGGGACAAACCTCATTGATGGAGTCTTCTTACATAGTGTTGCGTTCCAATCTGGTAATCAGCGCTGATACGGGTTTTATGCATGCCGCTGATTTGTTCCGTGTTCCTGCTTTTGCCTTGATGGGGCCTACAGCCTTCGGTTTCCCTACGGGACCTACGGTGGAAATACTCGAAACAGCCCTGCCTTGCCGTCCGTGCACCAAAGACGGACGGGGTAAATGCAAGCTGGCTGTTTATCAGAAGTGTATGGTGGATATTACCCCCCAACAAGTCGCTGAAAAGATTATTGCTTCTCTTGGTTGATGGCGCCTATCGTCTTTGTAGTGGAATAACCGTCTACGAAAGGGATAGTTACTGTTTCTTGGGCGTACTCCCTGCCTACAATGTTTTCTATGGCATAGTCGCCACCTTTTACCAACACGTCCGGTGCAACTGTCTTGATGAGATTCAGAGGGGTGTCTTCCGTAAAAATCACTACGTAGTCCACTGCTTCCAAGGCTGCCAGGACTGTGGAGCGGGCGTTTTCATCATTGATGGGGCGCGATTCCCCTTTCAGACGTTTTACCGAGCTGTCCGAATTCAATCCTACGATAAGTACGTCCCCCAGTCTTTTGGCCTTTTCCAGATAGCACACGTGTCCTTTGTGCAGAATGTCGAAGCAGCCGTTTGTGAATACGATTTTGCGCTCCTGCGCACGCAGTTGTTTTATAGTATCTGCAAGTTGGGGAATAGGAATAAGTTTGCTGGCCGGTTTCCCGATTTGTAGCTCGTCCTGCAACTCTTTGAACAGAATGGGGCTGGTGCCTATTTTCCCGACTACAATGCCGGCCGCTTTATTGGCAAGATAAATGGCATCTGCAATAGGGATACCGGCTGCCAGCGCAGCTGCTAAAGTTGCCACGACAGTATCGCCTGCACCTGAAACGTCATATACTTCCCTTGCTTCGGTAGGAATGTCTTGTGAGGCTTCCGGAGCTATATATGACATACCTTTTTCGGAACGTGTCACTAATAGAGAAGTAAGGTTATACTCCTTCAGTATCCGGTTTGCCGCGTTATGTATTTCTTTATCCTCATTTCTCACATCCATTCCCGAAACGGCTGAAAGTTCTTTCAGATTGGGGGTGATGATGGTTGCGGAACGGTATTTCTCCCAATTTGTCCCTTTGGGGTCTATAATGACCTTCTTCCCTTGCCCGGCAGAGGCGGATATAACCTGCTGGCATACTGTATCATTGCATACTCCCTTGCCATAATCCGAAATCACGACAATGTCCACTTCGGGGAGTGCACGCTTCACGGCATCCAGCAATTTCTGCTCAGTCTCTTCGTTCAGGCATTCATTTTCTGTTTCAAAGTCCAGCCGTACTACTTGCTGGCTGTTGCCTATTACGCGGGTTTTGGTGATGGTTGGGTGTTCTGTATGAAACAGTTCGTTTCTGATACCCAAATCAGCGAACATCTCCTGCATTGTGTTTCCGTTGTGGTCGTTGCCAAGCAGGCTGACGACATACGGCGAGCAACCCAGTCCCAACAGATTTCTTGCAACATTGGCCGCTCCTCCCAATACATTGTAGGTACGGGTGACACGGACCACTGGTACGGGTGCTTCGGGAGAAATCCTTTTCACGTTCCCTATATGGTAAGTATCCAGCATCACGTCTCCGATAACGAGTACCTTCTTTCCCTTTATACTGTTTAATTCTGTATTCATAATAGGTTGTTTTTTAATTGGTTGGCCCAATATAGAAGTGAATGCTCAGAGGTGACCCGGAAGGACTTGACACCACTTCTTTCGCCGCATTCCGTATCCGATTTCTTATCTCCGAACATATAGGATTGGGATGGGTCGATTTCATATTTCTTCATCGCTTCCGTCACCATGAAAGGAGAAGGCTTACGGCATTCGCAATGTTCTTCCGGAACGTGAGGGCAAGTATAGAAATCGTTCAGTATAACTCCATGTTTTTCCAACTCTTGGGCGAGTGCCTGGTTGAACTGTTCGGCGTCCTCCAGTGTAAAGTAGCCACGTCCAATACCGGATTGGTTCGTGATGACAATCAGCAGATAACCCAATTCCTGAAAAATGCGGAGTGCTTCGGCTACACCGGGCAATAATTCAAGCTCTTGGGTCTTGTAAACGTAGCCGAAATCAACATTGATGGTACCGTCCCGATCAAGGAAAATCGCTTTATTCATGGGAGAACAGTTTATTGTCAACGATGCCGCACAAGATATGTCCGATAATTATGTGCACTTCTTGAATCCTGGCAGATTCGGCGTGCTGTATAATCAACGGGTAATTGCAAAGTTCCTTGCACCTTCCTCCATCCCTTCCCAGGAGTCCTATGGTGGTGATGCCCATAGATTGTGCCTTCTGCAAGGCATGCTCCACGTTGGGAGAGTTGCCGCTGGTAGAAAGGCCTATCAGAATATCACCTTTCGTTCCCAAGGCTGCTGTCTGCCGTTCGAAGACGCGGTCGAAGCCATAATCATTGCTGACTGCGGTCAGGATGGAAGTGTCGGTTGTCATGGCGATGGCGGGCAGGCCTTCCCGTTCGGTCACGAAACGTCCGACGAGTTCGGCAGCGATATGCTGGGCATCGGCTGCACTGCCGCCGTTACCGCAAAGCAAGACTTTGTGCCCTTGTCGAAGGGCTTGTACTATCAGATTGCCGACAGTTTCAATGTCGGCAAGCATTTGCCGGTTGTTCAGGATATTTTCTTTGAGCCTGATACCTTCTTGGATGGACTGGGTGATATAATCTTGCATAATTTTCTAATCTCGTTGGTACAAAGATACGACATTTCAGAAATGAAGCTTGCTTTTGACGAAATTTTTAAATTGTCTTTGCTTTCTCCATTTCAGTCTGCTGAAGAGAGTGAAGAATATGCATTCTTCAATATCGAATCCTCTTTGCTCGGCATATAGAGGTATTATTTTCATGAAGTCATCGGCGGGAATACCCAGTTGGCTGAAGGCATTCATGGACATTCTGATACCGGGCACTTTACCGAGCTTCAGGCGGTTGATGTCAATGAGGGCGAAGTGATATTTGCCGTTTGTCTTCCGGTAAAATATATTCTTGGGATTATAGTCTAGTGGCAAGACCTTGTTCAGATGTAATTGGAGAGTGAAGTCTACGAGGTCATGTCTTAGCCGTTTTTTCTCTTCTTCCTCCATTTCCATACCGAACATATCCGTTACAAGCGGGTAGGGGAGGTATTCGGAAATAAAGTATCCGGTGTGGAAGAAACCATTCTTTTTGATTTCTATATAAGCTACCGGAGGGGCGGTCTCTATTCCCCGTTGCAGAAAAAGTTCTGCATATTCAAAGGCGCGCTGCGCTTTGCTTTTGCGAAACCAAGTGTAAATGAGACAGTTTATGAGGGCAGGTCTTTTGTATTTTTTGATTACGAAGTCCTTGTCTCCGAACCGCACTCTTTCGACTGTGTTTCTTCGGTTACAATAAACCTCTTCCCGTTCATATTCTTCCGATGGGATGGCTCGGATATAACTCTCGTAGGCGGCATAATGCGGATGAATATGTACCTTCATTGTTTTTATTTACATTTTACTTCTTTTGAACGGTGCAAAGATAGTGCAAACCGAAAGCAGAACAAAATGAACTTGTTCATTTTTTATTTTGAGGTGCCGCTTATCTTCGCTTTTGAGCAAAGATAATCAAAATGTATCATCTGGTCGGAAATATCGTATGCTTTTTGGGCGAACTCGGCTTCTGCCGGGGTGGGCTCTTCACCTACCACCTCCATTTGGGGGCTGATGGCGAATCCTTTCTTGCATGGGTCGAGGATGCTTTGGCCCAATCCGCTCCAGTAGTAATCATCCAGTTGGAGCAGGTTCAGCAGGGTGGGGTACATATCGATTTGTCCCATCACTTTATCATAACGCATGCCTACCGGAGAGTTTACTATGATGAAAGGGGTGAATGTCTTGTCGGATACGATACCCTTGCCACCGGGGGCGTTGCACAATTCTTCACGGTAGGTAGCCAGTCCTTCGTGGTCACCAGTGATGACGATAAGGGTCTCGTCGTATTGTGGGAGTGTTTTCAGGTACTCTACGAATTTTCCTATCGCCTTGTCCGTATAGCGTGCAGTGGTCATGTAGTCATTCATTTTCTGTGGAATGGCCGGAGAGAAATGAATCTCTTTCAATTCTTCTGGCAATTTGAAGGGAGCATGGCCGGAGTAGGTCACCAGCTGCATGTAAACATTCTCCCCCTTCTTCCAGATTTCCCCCTTCTCTATTTTTTGGCGGCATTGCGCCAGGAAGGAGCCGTCTCCGGTACGTTTGTGCGTGCCAAAGGCTTCTGTCAGTTCAAAGTCATGATAAGCAATGATGGTGTCGGTCCCGAAACTGTAGGCTATGACGCCTTGGTTCCAGGTCGATACTTTATCAATGGTCAGGAGGTAGTTGCGCGAGTTCTTCTGCTGATGCATGGCTTTCTGCAGGGTTCCGTAGGTGTGGTCAGGATATTGGCTGCTGTATGTGCCGCTGTTGATAGGCAGCATACCGGCGCAAAGCAACAGCTGTGCATCAATGGAGCGCCCTCCTTTCACTTGCGTTAGTACGTGGGGAGCGTATAAGGTGGTGGAGTCTTGCAGCAGTTTGTTGAGATATGGAGTAATCTCTTGCCCTTCCACTTCCCTTTCGAGTACCCAGCTTTCCAGAGATTCTGCCAGGATGACGATGCAGTTGTTGCGGATTCCGATACGTCCGGCCAAAGGGTGATGTCCGGGTTTCTGGCTCAGCCACTCCTTTATCTCTTGCTGTATCTGTGGGGTGGCCTCCTGCTTCTGGTTGATGAGGTCATAGCATAGGCTTCCGAAGACGGTATACATGGAAGTGGTGCTTGCACACAGATAGGCTTTCTGGCGGACGGTGTTGTATGCTTCCTTGAATCCTCCTTTGGCCAGGGTGGTGATGGCAAACAGCAGGATACCGATTCCCAAAGCCCCTCCGTAATACTTGTATGATGTTCTTCCGGCGGTATTTCTTTTGTAATGCCAATAAAGGGGGATACTGGCAATGGTAGATAGAGGGAAGAAGATGTCGTACCAGCGGAAAGAGTCATAAACGCTTCCGGTGAAATCGGCTAGGTTTCCAGAAAGTCCATAGCTGTTAAGTGGAATGGCAGTATAGTAGGTGCGGAAATACATCAGGTTGACAATCAGTAGTATATCCAGCAAAAGCATGATGACTATCTCTGTTTTCCAGAACCGGAAGAACTTATAGGGGACGAGAAGTACGAGGGTGGCTATTATTTTGGTCGCATAAAATTCGATGGTAGAGAATGAAGCGAATGTGGTGGGTATGCTCCAGATGAAATCGAATAGCAGGAATTTGAAAAAAATGGTGATTCCGAATAAAAGAGTCACTTTATCTGTTGCTCCTTGTTGGCTGTTGGAGCAATGAAAAAGATTTCTTCTCATAAAATAGTACTTTTAAAATAGTGGGGTGCAAAGATAGATATTTTAGAGAAGAAAAAGCTTCATAAACAGCAACTTTTGGAGAAAAGTTGATAAAAGTCATTTTTTTTTCTGGATTGATGCAGTATATGCAGAATTCTTGTATTTACTTTGCAGACGTTTAAAGCAAAGAAAGCAAAACTGTTACAAACTAAGGGCTGAATTTTATTGTTCTATTGGTAAAATGAGGTGACGATTGTGTCGTTGCCGTGATATTTTGAGTGTATGAAGAAGCATTATTTATTTTTCGTTTCGGTAGCCTATTCCTATCCTATACTTCGCCCGCTTCAGGACGAAATCAGGCGTAGAGGGGATGATGTTGCATGGTTTATCGAGTCAGACTGCCCGGTTCTGTTGGCCCAGGATGAGAGGTGGCTTCAATCCGTCCAGGAAGTGATGGATTATCAGCCTATTGCTGTTTTTGCACCGGGCAATTATATTTATGATTTCTTCCCGGGAGTGAAAGTCTCCCTTTTCCATGGCTACCCCATCAATAAGCGTGGCGATGAAAAGGATGACCATTTTTCTGTTCGCGGATGGTTCGATGTCTATTGCACACAAGGAGAAACGAGCACTCTTCCCTTCAAGGAGCTTGAGAGGAAATACGGCTTCTTTAAGGTATATGAAACTGGCTGGTGCAAGGCGGATACTTTCGTGAAGGAACGTGCACATACTCCTCATAATGCACGTCCGGTAGTCTTGTACTCTTCTACGTTTACCAAAAATATAACTTCTGCTCCTCATCTGTTTGATACCATCAAGAGACTGGTGCGCGAGAAGAACTGGGATTGGATTATTTCGTTCCATCCGAAATTTTCGGATATGGAAGTCCTCAAGAAATACAAGGAACTGGCCGCTTCCTGCCCCAATATTACTTTCCACGAGAGTGGACTTGTTGATGCCAAGCTGCTGAACAGTGCGGATGTATTGTTGTCCGATGCTTCGTCTGTGATTGTTGAGGCGATGATGTTGGACAAACCGGTTGTGACCTATTGTAACACCATGCCAGGGGATCATTTGCTGAATGTCACTGAGACGGATGCTGTAGAAGGAGCGATAGAAAAGGCCATTTCCCGTCCGGCAGAACTGATGGAGCGGATGCGTGCCTACGTGCACAAGCATGAGGCGCATCTGGACGGTGAGTCCTCTTCACGGGTACTGGATGCCGTAAACAACTACATCTGGTATTTTCAAGGTAAGACCAGAACCAAGCCTTGGAATCTGGTACGTAAGTTTAAATTGCGATGGCGGGTGGGCTATCCGTTGATGGCCACTTTGCGGTTGTGGTAATTGTCATAGCTTATGGAGAACACTGAGACACTACCTCTGATAAGTATTATTGTACCGGTCTATAATGTAAAGAATTACTTGGAGAAATGCCTGCAATCCATTTGCGGGCAGACTTATAAGAATCTGGAAATAATATTGATTGACGACGGCTCTTCCGATGGTTCGGGAGAGCTTTGTGATTTATTTGCCCAAAGGGATGGACGGATAAAGGTTATCCATCAGGCAAATGCAGGTCAGAGTGCAGCTAGGAATAGAGGTTTGGCGGTAGCTCAAGGTGAATTTCTTGGTTTCGTGGATAGCGACGACTGGATTGAACCGGATATGTACGAATTCTTGTATCACTTACTGAAAGAGAATGGGGCGGATATATCCATTTGCTCGCATTATATAGAAACTGCCGTAAAGACCAGAGTGAAGCACTCTTCTGGGCAATTCTCCAGCTTTTCTCGTGAAGAAGCTATCCGAACATTGGTAGAAGATAAGCGTATAAGAAATTATATGTGGGATAAGTTGTATAAGCGTCAATTATTTGCTGGAATATATTTTCCGGTAAATAGAGTTTTTGAAGATATTGCAGTTTCTTATCAGATATTTTATAAAACGCAGAAAGTCGTTATGCAAGACTGTCCTAAATATCATTATTTGAAACGTGAAGGAAGTACTACTCAAGGTAAATTGTACAATTACGAAAAGGAATATCTGCTCTTTCAAACTGTCTATGAACAAGTGAAATTTGTGCGAGAAAAAGAAATATGGGATAAAGCTCCTTATTGTGTACATGAACGGGGAATTCATTTGATTGACCATTTGATGATGCTTCCTCAATCTTCTTTGATAGATGATGTTATCAATGATGTATTAGCCAGAATGCAGGAGTTTGATAATGTGTCGTGGCCGCAATTGGGTGTTATGCATATATTTAAGCGCCGTATGATGTATTGTCATCTAAAGGTTTATAGATGTATTTACCGTTTAGTGAGGACATTCTTCAAATCTAAACGGTATAAATTCCAAACATTATAACTTTAATTGAATCTCAATAATGAATAAAGCAAGGGTTATAGCTTTTTATCTACCTCAATTTCATCCAATACCAGAAAACGACAGATGGTGGATGAAAGGTTTTACGGAATGGACTAATGTAGGAAAGGCACGTCCATTGTTTCCTGGACATTATCAACCTAAGGTGCCGGCAGATTTGGGATATTATGATTTGCGAGTGCCGGAAACACGTAAAGCGCAAGCTGATATGGCAAAAGAATATGGTATCGAAGGCTTTTGTTACTGGCATTATTGGTTTGGAAATGGAAAGAGACTCTTAGAGCGTCCGTTTAATGAAGTATTGTCTTCTGATGAACCGGATTTTCCTTTTTGTCTGGCTTGGGCTAATGAGTCATGGAGGGGCTTTTATCACGGCATAAAGAGCAAAGATACTTTGATAAATCAGCTTTATCCGGGAGAACAAGATTATATAGCTCATTTCCACGAGGTATTACCTGCTTTTAAAGACCATCGCTATATTACAGTGGATGAGAAACCGTTGTTTATGGTTTATCATCCTTTGGATCATCCGGAGATGAAAGAGTTCATTGAACTCTGGCGTACTTTAGCTGTGCAGAATGGCTTGAAGGGGGTTTATTTCATAGGACAAACCTATCATTTGAAAGAAGAAAAAGAGAGACTTATGAAAATGGGGTTTGATGCTATTAATGTTGTACGCTTGTTTGACTTTGAGAAGAAAGCTGCTCTGACTTATAAATATGCGAAATGGAAACATAAAATATTTCGTATTCCTAAGGTTGTGGAGTATAAGAAGGCCAGTTCTTTCTTTGTGGGTGATGAAGAATATGAAGAGAATATTATACCTACCATTATTCCTAACTGGGATCATTCTCCACGTTCCCGTGGTAAATCGTTGGTCTTGAATCACGCTGAACCTTCTTATTTTGCCCGACATATGAAAGAAGCAATAAAGCGTATTGAGAATAAGCCTTTAGACCATCGGCTTGCATTTGTAAAATCATGGAATGAGTGGGCTGAAGGGAACTATCTGGAACCGGATTTACATTATGGAAAACGTTATCTGGAAGTGATAAAAAAGAATGTTGTAGAGGGATGATTTCTATGGAAGAAAAGATAGCAATTGTTATTCCGGCATATAAGTGCCGCTTCCTCCGGCAGACTTTGGATTCTATTGTCGTACAGACTTGTCGGAGTTTTACTGTTTACATAGGTGATGATGCAAGTCCTCAGAATCTGAAGGAAATTGTTTCTGATTATGCGGATAAAATGAATATTGTCTATCGACGTTTTGATACTAATCTGGGTGGAGTGGATTTGCCGGGGCATTGGGACCGTTGTATAGCACTTGCAAAAGAACCGGTTATTTGGTTCTTTTCAGATGATGATTTGATGCCGCAGGACGGGGTAGAGCGTATTATAAAAGCATTAGAATGCTATGGTACGAGGCATGGGATGTTCCGTTTTCCCCTTGCTGTGATAGATGAAAATGGCAAGATAATACATAAAAATCCTTCATTGCAGGAATATCCGGTTTCGGGCTATCAGTTTTTGTTGGATAAATTGGAAGGAAGAATTTATTCGGCTGCTTGTGAATATGTTTTTACTCGTGATATATATGAACGGATAGGCGGTTTTGTGAAGTTTCCATTGGCGTGGTGTTCAGACGATGCAACGTGGACAAGCATAGGTGAAAATGCAGGTGGAATGATTCCTTTGCCGGGTAAGCCGGTTTGTTGGCGAAATGTGATGGGCGAGAATATAAGTTGTTCCTTCAATTATGATGAAGAGAAGATAGTAGCTACAAGGCAATTTATAAAATGGGTTTCAGTTTTTTACTCGGACAGACTTCAAGATAGAAAACTACAGCATGCGATAAAGAAATATGCCCATACGATATTGCATTACAGTTTGCAAGATCGTTATAAATTACATGATCTTATGGGTATTTGTCGTAGTTTATGGTATATTTGCCCTTCTGTATCATTAAGTGTGGCATTCCGCATGTGTAAGTTGAAACTTAGAAATCGAAAGAGATAATGAAGAAAATTCTTTTTATACTTCCTTGTGTGCCTTATCCGTTGACTGCTGGAGGTAATCAGGCCTTTTTCAATATGGTGGAATATATCCGGCACAAAATGTCTGTGTCTTTGTTGCTTTCGCCGGGAAATAAGGAGATGAATGATGTCGAAAGTTTAAGGGCTTTATGGACAAATGTTGATTTCTATCTTTTTAGGGAAGAAGATGCAGAACCTAAGACTCGTTGCCCCCGATATTACCGTTGGTTAAAAAAGATGTCTGAATCCATTTCCCGCAAGATGCAACGGCAACTGTATTCTTTTCAGCAAGAGCATCCGTATAAGAATATGACGTTGAAGAATTCTTGTTTTAAACCTTTTCCCAAGGCATACGTAGAGTATGTGTCTGACATCTCACGTCGTGGATTTGATATTATTCAGGTTGAGTTCTATCCATTGATAACCTTGGGGTATCTATTGCCAAAAGATGTACAAACAGTGTTTGTGCATCATGAACTGAGGTATATACGTAATGAAAATGAAATGGAATGCCTTACTCATGTAACAGATGAAGACAAGATGCTCTATGGTATTGCTAAGGATATGGAGAAAGCCGCTTTACGTCAATATAAGCATGTAATTGCATTGACGGATATTGACCGTTTATTGTTGGCAGACTTGGTTGGACAAGAATGCAATATTTATGTTTCTCCGGCAGTGGTACAGATAGAGTCTGTTTATGACAGAATTGTGAAGCCGGCCTCTGTTCGTCTGACATTTGTTGGAAGTGAAAATCATTACCCGAACCAGGATGCAGTAGATTGGTTTTGTCATGAAGTAGCCCCTTGTTTGCGTGCTCAGGGTTTTAAATTTGTTTTTCAAGTGATTGGGACATGGAAGAGCCGTTACGTGAAAAGTCTTCAGGCAGTATGTCCGGAAATGGAGTTAGTGGGTTATGTGGAGGATTTGCGGGAATACTTGAATGGAAGCATCGTTCTGGTGCCAATTCGTATTGGTAGTGGTATGAGGATGAAAATATTGGATGCGGTTTCCTCTATGGCTTCTTTTGTAACTACGACAAAAGGAGTTGAGGGAATTGACCTACGTCACAATGAAGAGTGTTTGATTGCTGATAGCGCAACTGATTTTGCAGCAGCAGTCATTCGTTTGGAGGCGGATAAAAAATTGCAAGTCAGGCTGGCGACGCAAGCATTGAAGCGTTTGCGTGAACTTTATAATCCTCAGGAAATGTTGGAGAGAAGACTGGCTGTTTATGATGAGATATTGCAAAATAATACAAACTAATAGCATCAGATTATGCTTTCAATCATAATTTGTTCGGTATCTCCCGAACGTTTGGAGCAAGTAACCCGGAATATTCATGATACTATTGGTGTTGATTATGAAATCATTGCTATTGATAATCGTGAAAAACAATGGCCGATAGCACGTGCGTATAATGAGGAGCTTCTCGGGCACATTATCCCTTTCTGTTTTTGTTCATGAGGATGTAAAGTTTCATTCGGTAGGCTGGGGAAAGTGCATTGAGAAGAAACTTAAGGAACCGGATTGTGGTATAATTTAAGTATTGTGACATAAATAGACTATATAAAATTTGACTGTTATGAATGGAAATAAGATTACCTTTTGGAGACGTAAATTTTTGTCATTTATATATGAGAAGAAGATTCGTGGAAATGGTATATACACTATTGAAAAATATAGAATACTGAAAGTAACTTTGCTTAAAAAGGTGATTTCTTATGATGAAGTTAATTTTACATATTTAAAATTCCTTCATTTTACTAGGAAAGTTTCAGAAAAAGAACTATTGTTTAAAGTGAATAATCGTTGTTTTGATGTTCTTGATATTCCTTTGGATCAGGATAGTTTACCTTTAGTTAGTATTATTGTTCCAAATTATAATCATGCTCTATATTTAAGAGAACGTTTGGATTCAATTTATAGCCAAACGTATAAAAAGTTTGAGGTAATTCTATTGGATGATGCATCTTCTGATAATAGTGTTGAAATATTGACTGAATATGCTCAGAAATATCCACAAAAAACCCGTTTAATAGTCAATGAGAAGAATTCGGGAAAAGTTTTTGCTCAATGGAATAAGGGATTGAGTTTGGCCAAAGGAGAGTATATATGGATAGCTGAAAGTGATGATTATTGTGATAAAGGTTTTTTAAAAGAAGTACTTTTAGGGTTGCGCCACCAATCGGTAATGCTTTCCTTTGCAAGGAGTGTATTCATGAAAGATGGTAAAAAAATATGGTCAATAGAGAGATATCTAAAGGATTCGTCAATATCTTGGAATGCTCCTTTTGTTATGTCGGCTCACATGCTTGTGAATAAGGCTTTTGGGATTAAAAATGTAGTCCCAAATGTCAGTAGTGCGGTTTTTAGAAATGTGGGTACTATACCTGATGAGATTACTGCTATCTGGAAAGATATGTCCTTATGTGGTGATTGGTTATTTTATCTATGGTTGATTCGAGGAGGAGCTGTCAGCTATACTAATAAAGTGACCAATTATTATAGAATACATGAGAATAGTACTTCATTGAAAGTTCAAGATACATTGGATTATTATATTGAAACTTTTCGTGTTTCTTGTTTTGTAGCCCAGAACTATGCAGTAGATTTATCGATTTTTGATACTGTTAAGAATAACTTAGTACGGCATTGTATAGATAGAAAACATGAAAACAAGGTAGAGGAGGTTGAGAGAATATACGATCTTAATCAGATAAAAGAGTGTGCAAAATGTCGGCGTCCGAATGTTGCTATTTGCGGCTATTCTTTAATTCAAGGTGGGGGAGAGGTATTTCCCATTTATTTGGCAAATGAATTGAAAAAGCAGGGGATAGCAGTAACTTTTGTTGATTTTAGAAGAGCAAATTATGACGAAGGAATCAGGAAAAAACTGGATAGAGATATACCATTAATCGAACTTAGTGACGTTAAATTCTTTAATGGTGTAATTTCTGCTCTTGGAACGGAGATCGTTCATACTCATGAAGGGACTGTGGATTACTTTGTAGCTCGCGTTATAAGGAATAAGGAAGGTGCTTGTAAGCATATTATTACACTTCATGGTATGTATGAAGCTATTTCTAAAAAGAACTTGGATGGAATATTGGAGTTTGTGATCCCAAGCTGTTCTTGTTTTGTATATATTGCTGATAAAAACTTGCTTCCGTTTAAGGGCCTATTTCAAAACTTGCAATTTCGGAAAATAGGAAATGGGCTTCCGCAAATACCTATTGTTCCCCACAAAAGACTTGAGTTGGGTATTGAAGAAAATGCTTTTTGTTTGACATTGGTTAGTAGAGCTATTTTTGAGAAAGGCTGGATAGAAGCGATAGAGGCTGTAAAAATAGCAAGGAGGAAGTCAGAGCGACCGATTCATTTGATATTGATTGGGGAAGGAGAATGTTATGACTTTTTAAAAGGTAAAAACCTTCCTTCTTATATTCATTTGCTGGGACGCAAAAGTGATGTCAGGAATTATTTTGCTATGTCTGATGTGGGATTGTTACCTTCTCGGTTCAAGGGGGAGAGTTTCCCTTTAGTTGTGATAGAAAGTTTGATGAGTGGTTCTCCAGTCGTGGCGAGTGATATAGGAGAAGTTCGTAATATGTTGGCTGATGAAGCTGGTAATATGGCTGGTATGTTATTTAAACTTAGGGAGGGTGAAATACCAGTTGATGAATTGGCGCAGATTATTTTGCTTTTGGCTACAGATAATGAAAAGTACATGCAGTTGAAGAGGCGGACTAGTGAGGTTACTAAAAAAATGAATATTACTCATACTGCAGAACGGTATATTGGTGTGTATAATGAAGCCTTGAATACTTTGCCAAAGGAATGAAGTTGTAGTAGTAAGCCTATGATAGAAGCATTTTGACTGCTTTATATGATTAATTGTTATAACTAAAGATGGAGAAAAAACTGGCAATAATTATACCTGCTTATAAAGCTCGTTTTTTGAGAGAAACTCTGGATTCAATACTTAAGCAGAATAGTTCAGAATTTATTGTATATGTGGGTGATGATGCGAGTCCGGAGAATATAGAAGGGCTTGTCCATGATTATGATGAGAAGTTAGATATTGTTTACCATCGGTTTAGTACGAATCTTGGAGGCGTAGATTTGCCTGGGCAGTGGGATAGATGTATTGCTTTATCCAATGAGCCGTTGGTTTGGCTTTTTTCTGATGATGATATAATGCCGTTTGATGGGGTTAAAAGAGTAATGCAGGCTGTTGAGAAATATGGAGATAAGCTGGTGTGTATGCGTTTCCCTTTAATGGTAATAGATGCTTGTGGTAACATGAAATATCAGAATCCTCCTTTTGAAACGGAACGGATTTCTGGATATGAGTTTTTATTGGATAAGTTATCAGGAAAGATTAGTTCGGCTGCTTGTGAGTATGTTTTTAGCCGTGATGTTTGGAAACAAATAAAAGGTTTTGTGAAGTTTCCGTTTGCATGGTGTTCGGATGATGCTACTTGGGCAAGTTTTGCCGATTTAACAGAAGGAATTATTTCTCTACCTGGGAGGGCTGTGTGTTGGCGAAATGTAGAAGGTGAGAATATTAGTAATTCTGTAGGTTTTGATAAGGAAAAGCTTAGAGCAACAGGCCTTTTTTTTAATTGGATAAACAGACATTATCCTTGCAATCTTAGAGATGCTAGATTGAGAAAAGCTTTAGAAGCTTATACTCATACGATTTTGTCTTGCTCAGTTCGTGGTAACTTCAGTTTGTGTGATCTTGTCCGTTTATGTTATGCTCTTGGTAAAATAGATTATGTTGCCGCTTTACACGTGGCGTATCGCCATTTGTTGAAAAAATGAGTTTTTGAGAAAATATGAAAAAGATACTTTTTATAATTCCCTATATTCCATATCCTTTAGATTCAGGAGGTAATCAGGCCTTTTTTAATATGGTTAATTATATCCGTAATCGAATGTCGGTGTCAATTTTGCTTTGCTCAAAATCCGAAGAACATGATAAAAATATAGTGGCCCTGAAAAAATTGTGGGCAAATGTAGATTTTTTTGTATATAAATGGCCTAAAAAGAAATCTGTACATATTGAAGTCCGTAATCCATTATATTACAATGTTTTGAAAAGAGTGAAGGCTTCTGTGGAGCGCAAAATGAGAAGGCAGATTGTGAATATGGGGGTAGATATGGAATCAGGTTTAGATCCAGTTCGCGAGAATTCTGCTCTTTTAAGATCGGTTTTTGAGCCCCTTGAATCTGGATATGCTCAATATATTTGTCAGGTTATAAAGCAAGGATATGATATTATTCAGGTTGAATTTTATGAATTGATTTCTGTAGGATATTTATTGCCGGAAAATGTACAAACGATTTTTGTGCATCATGAATTAAGATATGTCCGTAATGCTAATGAAATGTCTTTGTTTGAAGAGATGACAGATGAAGATCGCATGCTTTTCTCTGTGGCAAAGGACTATGAGCGAGCTGCCTTGCTAAAATATAAGCATGTAATTGCTTTGACTGAAGTAGACAGACAACTGCTGATTGATTTTCTTGGTCGTAAAGAACGTATTTATGCTTCTCCAGCGGTGGTGCAGATGTCAGATACTTCTATTGAAGAATTTACTCCGGCAATTACTCATAGATTAACGTTTGTTGGAAGTGGAGATCATTATCCGAACTTAGATGCGATTACTTGGTTTTGCAAAGAGGTGGCTCCTTATTTGCATAAGCAAGGATTCTCTTTTGATTTTAGGGTTGCAGGACGGTGGGATTGCTCTCATATAGTAAGACTTTCTTCTGTTTGTCCAGAAATAAAATTTGTAGGTTATGTGGAGGATTTGAGTGATTTTCTTAAAGGTAGTATTGCTCTTGTTCCTATACGCATCGGTAGTGGGTTGAGAATGAAAATATTAGATGCTGTATCTTTGGGCATTCCTTTTGTTACTACTTCTAAAGGAGTAGAGGGGATTAGTTTTAATGATAATGAAGAGTGTTTAAAGGCGGATACAGCTATGGATTTTGCAGATGCGATTATTAGGTTGGCTAATGATAGTAACATGCAGTGTAGACTTGTTTTACAAGCTAAACGTAAATTAGAAGATTTATATGATTGGAAAAAGATGTTAGAACAGCGTATAGCTATTTATTCTCATATTCTGAATTTTTAAAATTTTTATTTTGAGTATTTAGGTATTTTCGTGTAATTTAGCAATTTAATTATAATCAAAACTTATGGTAAAACAGTTTTTCTCTTTGATGAAGCGATATATCATGCCGTATCGCAAGTATTTAACGTGGGCATTGATACTGAATTTCCTTTCTCAATGGCTGAACGTTTTTTCTTTTATGGCTATTATTCCTATTTTAAACATATTGTTTAAGATTGACACTAAAGTGTATGAATATATGCCCATGGACTGGGGAAACTTTGACAAAGATGTTCTTATTAATAATGCTTATTATTGGATCAGTAATTTTGTTTTGGAACATGGCGCTTTTCTTACACTTGTTATGATGGGATGTATATTGGTTTTTATGACGTTATTGAAGACTGCAGGTTACTTCGCTTCTTCTGCAATTATGGTCCCTCTTCGTACAGGTATTGTTCGTGATATCCGTATTCAAGTATATAATAAAGTATTGGAGTTGCCTCTTAGTTTCTTTTCTGAGGAGCGTAAAGGGGATATTATTGCTCGTATGAGTGCGGATGTTACTGTTGTTGAGAATTCTTTAACCAGTTCCATTGACATGTTAATTCGTAATCCGATAGCTCTTTTGGTTTGCTTTGTCACTTTGTTTACTGTAAGTTGGGAGATGACTTTGTTTGTCCTTATAATTCTTCCATTGGCTGGATGGCTCATGGGAATAATCAGCCGTAAATTGAAAAGACAATCATCAGCGGCACAAGCCCAATGGGGAGATATAATGTCTCAATTGGACGAAACCTTGGGAGGATTACGTGTGATTAAAGCTTTTCTTGCAGAAAAGAAAATGTCTGCGCGTTTTGCAAAGACCAATAATGAATTTAGAAATGCTGTGAATGAAATGGTAATCCGTCAGAGTTCAGCTCATCCGATGAGTGAATTTTTGGGTACTTGTATCATCGTTATCGTATTGCTGTTTGGTGGTTCATTGATTTTGAGTAATACTTATTCTCCCATGGATGCAGCCACTTTTATTTTCTATTTAGTTATTCTTTATAGTATCATTAATCCCTTAAAAGAGTTCTCTAAGGCTTTTTATAATATACCTTTAGGGCTTGGCAGTATGGAACGTATTGACATGATATTAAAGGCTGAGAGCCATATAAAAGATCCTATGCAGCCCTTATCATTAAATGGCTTTGAGAATAAATTGGAATTTCGTGATGTAAGTTTCAGTTATATAGAGGGAAGACCAGTTTTGAAACATATTAATTTGACGGTTCATAAAGGTAAGACTATTGCTCTGGTAGGACAGTCAGGATCAGGAAAATCCACTTTAGTAGATTTGGTTCCTCGTTATCATGATGTCACAGAAGGAGCCTTATTGATAGATGGTAAGAATGTGAAGGATGTTTCCATAAGCAGTTTAAGGTCATTAATAGGCAATGTGAATCAGGAAGCTATTCTGTTTAATGATACTTTTTTTAATAATATTACATTTGGTGTCGAGAATGCTACGATGGAGCAGGTTGTTGAAGCTGCAAAGATAGCTAATGCACATGATTTTATTATGGAAACTGAGAAAGGATATGATACTATGATTGGTGACCGTGGTGGGCGTTTGTCTGGTGGGCAAAGACAACGTGTCAGTATAGCGCGTGCGATTTTGAAGAATCCTCCTATTTTGATTTTGGATGAGGCCACTTCTGCACTTGATACAGAGAGTGAACGTTTGGTGCAAGAAGCTTTGGAACGTTTGATGAAATCACGTACTACCATTGCCATTGCCCACCGTTTGTCTACAATCAAAAATGCAGATGAGATATGCGTACTTTATGAAGGTGAAATTGTGGAACGTGGAACGCATGATGAGCTTATAGCTCTTAATGGATATTATAAGAAACTGAATGATATGCAGTCACTTTCATAAATATATTTTGTGAGGAATATATGACTATTGATGGTCAGTGATTTTTTATGTAGACAGCGGATTAGTTAATAGTCCGCTGTCGTTTTATATTTAGAGATAAGCATCGAACTTAGATGTTTTTCATTTTATTCTTGTACCTTTGCAACCTTATAATTCACTTAACTACAATCAATGAAGGAATTCCTACAACTGATGCGGCGCTTTGTGTCGCCTTACAAGAGATATATCGGTTGGGCAATCGTGCTCAATGTGCTGTCCGCTATATTCAACGTCTTTTCATTTACATTGTTAATCCCTATCCTTAACATCCTTTTCAAGACTGGGGCGAATACCGAGGTATATCACTTCATGGAGTGGGGAAGCGGCAGCCTGAAGGAAGTGGCGGTGAACAACTTCTACTACTACGTCACCCAGATGATTGAGACACACGGGCCGCAGATGACACTGCTGTTCATGGGGCTCTTCCTTGCTTTCATGACCATGCTGAAGACCTCCTGCTACTTCGGTTCTTCTGCTATAATGGTTCCTTTGCGTACGGGAGTAGTACGCGATATCCGTGTGATGGTCTATTCCAAAGTGATGCACTTGCCACTTGGTTTTTTCTCTGAAGAAAGAAAAGGGGACATCATTGCACGTATGAGCGGTGACGTAGGCGAAATTGAAAACTCCATTACCAGTTCACTGGATATGCTGCTCAAGAATCCTATCCTGATTCTGCTTTATTTTTCCACTTTGATTGTAACCAGTTGGCAGCTGACCTTGTTTACTGTCCTGGTATTGCCGGGTATGGGCTGGCTGATGGGAAAGGTCGGCAAGAAGCTGAAACGCAAGTCGCTGGAAGCCCAGGGGAAATGGAGCGACACGATGTCGCAACTGGAAGAGACGTTGGGCGGACTGCGCATCATCAAGGCTTTCATAGCCGAAGACAAGATGGTGGACCGTTTCAAACAATGTAGCAACGAGCTGCGTGATGCCACCAACAAGGTAGCCATCCGTCAGTCGTTGGCACATCCTATGAGCGAATTCCTCGGTACGTTGCTCATTGTATTGGTTCTGTGGTTTGGTGGTCTGCTTATTTTGGGCGATGGTACTTCCATGGAAGCTTCAACGTTCATTTTCTATATGGTGATTCTGTACAGTATCATCAATCCGTTGAAAGACTTTGCAAAGGCAGGATACAACATTCCAAAGGGTCTGGCATCCATGGAACGTGTGGACAAAATACTGAAAGCCGAGAACCCCATTAAGGAACCGGTAAACCCGTTGCCGCTGCACGGGATGAATGACCGGATTGAATTTAAGGACCTCTCCTTCAGTTACGACGGCAAGCGCGAAGTGTTGAAGCACGTCAATCTGATGGTGCCCAAAGGACAGACCATTGCACTTGTCGGTCAGTCCGGCTCCGGCAAGTCGACATTGGTGGATTTGCTGCCGCGCTATCACGATGTGCAGTTGGGTGAGATTACAATTGACGGTGTGAATATTAAGAATTTTCGCATCCACGACTTGCGTGCGTTGATAGGAAACGTGAACCAGGAGGCCATCCTGTTCAATGATACCTTCTTCAACAACATTGCTTTCGGTGTGGAAAATGCAACAATTGAGCAGGTGGTTGAAGCTGCAAAGATTGCCAATGCCCACGATTTCATCATGGAGACCGAGCTCGGTTATCAGACCAACATTGGCGACCGTGGCGGCAAGCTTTCCGGCGGACAGCGCCAGCGCATCAGTATTGCCCGTGCCATCCTGAAGAATCCACCCATCCTGATACTCGATGAGGCTACTTCCGCACTCGACACCGAAAGCGAACGCCTGGTGCAGGAGGCGCTGGAACGGCTAATGAAGACCCGTACCACGATTGCCATCGCCCACCGCCTTTCCACCATCAAGAATGCGGATGAAATTTGTGTACTCTATGAAGGTGAAATCGTGGAACGTGGTAAGCACGAGGAACTTCTCGAGAAGAACGGCTATTATAAGAGGCTGAATGATATGCAGTCTCTCTCATAGAAATAAAGTTCTGCGCACCTTGCTTCCATCCGCTTGTGCTATGTTGTTATGACTAAATAGGAAGTTAATCCATTGTAAGGCAATGTATTGATTTCGTGTATCCCTTCTTGTTGATACTTTGTAAATAGGAAGTTAATTTCCTGCAAACAGCATATTAATTCTTCTTTCTCTTCTATACTTCTTACGCAGAATTTATGATGTAGGTGGGTGTTGATGGCTACCGGCAGAGTGTTTCACGGCTGTTAGGCAATGATGAATAAAGGGCGTTCTTTTGCCTTTTACGCTTTTTTAATATCTGCTTGCTTCCATTCTATCACTAATTATCCTATTTTTGCAAAGAACACATACATAAACATTGCAAATATCATGAAAAAATTATACCCAATATCTACGACAACAGCTACTATGACTATTAGTCCAAGTACTCTTAATCATGTAATTCAATTGACCCCGATAATACTATAACTGTAAATATTTAATATTCGCCTACCATGAAAATAAAAGTTGGTTTGATAGGGTTCGGCAGAATGGGGCAAATGTATTGGGAGGAAATGCAGAAAAGCGGTCGATGGGACATCGCATATATCTGTGATACCGATCCGGCCTCCCGAGAATTGGCAAGAAACTTTTCCCCTTCATCCAGAATCATATCCGATGAACAAGAAATCTTTGACGACCAGAGTGTAGAAGCTGTTGGTCTTTTTGCATTGGCAAATTCCAGAAAAGAACAAATAGAGAAAGCTGTTCGAAGCCATAAGCACATCCTGACGGAGAAACCCATTGCCGATACCATTGACAAGGAATGGGAAATTGTGGACCTGATTGAAAAGTATGACCGCATTGCTGCTGTCAACCTTTATCTGCGCAACTCCTGGTATCACCAGGCTATGAAGCAGTTTATCGATGAAGGCGAAATTGGCGAACTGGCCATCTTGCGCATCTGCCACATGACTCCGGGATTGGCGCCGGGCGAGGGACACGAATATGAGGGTCCCGCCTACCACGACTGCGGCATGCACTACATAGACATTGCCCGCTGGTATGCCGACAGTGAATACAAGACCTGGCATGCGCAAGGCATGCGGATGTGGGACTATAAGGACCCTTGGTGGGTACAGTGCCACGGTACTTTCGAGAACGGCGTCGTGTTCGATGTCACACAAGGATTCGTCTACGGACAACTCTCCAGAAATCAGACTCATAATGCATATACGGACATTATCGGTACAAAAGGTATCGTGCGCATGACGCATGATTTCCGGACTGCCGTGGTGGAGCTTCACGGCGTGAACCGTACGCTTCGCCTGGAGAAACCGTTTGGTGGGAAGAACTTAGATAAACTATGCAATATTATGGCCGACTCCATCGAGAGCGGGAAACGCGATCCGAGATTGCCGCAAATGCGCGACTCAGCCATTGCTTCCCAATACGGATGGACTTTCCTGGAAGATGCGCGTCGTCACGACCTGCCCGGCATAGGCGACTTGCAGACACTGGAGGAAATCAGGGAGCGCCGGAGGCATATGAAGGAAGGTTATGGACTGCTCCGTCCGAAGAAGACGGTAGTCTGATGCCTACTGTAATGAGAAGTGTTTTAAAACTTAATTATATTAACCGATTTTAAAATCTAAAGAACCATGTCGAAATTTACAAGAAGAGAGTTTCTTAAGACCGGAGGTTTAGCTTTGGCGGGTCTTACCATTGCTCCAAGCAGCATTTTGGGTAAGAGTCACGGACACGTACCTCCCAGTGACCGTTTGAACATTGCTGCCGTAGGTATCGGTGGTATGGGACACACTAACATTAATCATGTGAAGGCTACGGAAAATATCGTGGCGCTGTGTGACGTAGACTGGCGCTACGCGAAAGGTGTGTTCGATGAGCTTCCCAATGCGAAGAAGTATTGGGATTATCGTAAGATGTACGATGAGATGGGCAAGGATATCGATGCCGTTATCATCGCTACGGCCGACCATACACATGCCATCATCACTGCTGATGCCATGACGATGGGCAAACATGTATATTGCCAGAAACCGTTGACGCACTCTGTATACGAGTCCCGTCTGCTTACCCGCCTGGCCGCTTCTACGGGAGTAGTTACTCAGATGGGTAACCAGGGTTCTTCGGACGAAGGTACCGACTTGGTATGCGAGTGGATATGGAACGGCGAAATCGGTGACGTGACAAAGGTGGAATGTGCTACCGACCGGCCCATCTGGCCGCAAGGATTGAATGTTCCCGAGAAGGAAGACCGCATTCCCAAAACTCTGAACTGGGATTTGTTCACCGGTCCTGCCAAGATGAATCCGTATAACGAAATCTATCATCCCTGGAACTGGCGCGGATGGTGGGATTATGGTACGGGTGCTTTGGGCGATATGGCTTGTCACATCCTGCACCAGCCGTTCAGAGCTTTGAAGTTGTTGTATCCTACCAAGGTAGAAGGTTCGTCTACATTGTTGCTCAATGCCTGCGCTCCGCAAGCACAGCACGTGAAGCTGACTTTCCCCGCACGTGAAAATATGCCGAAGGTGGCTATGCCCGAAGTGGAAGTTCACTGGTATGATGGTGGCATGATGCCCGACCGTCCGAAAGGCTTCCCCGAAGGAAAGCAACTGATGCAGAGCGGTGGCGGTCTGACTATCTTCCACGGAACGAAGGATACGCTGATTTGCGGTTGCTATGGACAGAACCCCTGGTTACTTTCTGGCCGCGTGCCCAATGCACCGAAGGTTTGCCGCCGTGTACCGAAGGCTATGAATGGCGGTCATGAGATGGACTGGGTACGTGCTTGTAAGGAAAGTCCTTCCAGCCGCGTAATGCCTAAGTCTGACTTCTCCGAAGCAGGACCGATGAACGAAATGGTGGCAATGGGTGTATTGGCCATCCGTCTGCAGGGCCTGAACAAGACACTGGAATGGGACGGAGCCAACATGCGCTTTACCAATATTGGCGACGACGAGACATTGCGTACAGTCATCAAGGACGGCTTCAAGATACACAACGGCCATCCAAGCTTCGACAAGACATGGACAGATCCGGTAAATGCCAAAGCTTTTGCAGAAGAGCTCATCAAGCATAACTACCGCGAAGGCTGGAAATTGCCTGATATGCCTAGATAAACATTAAAAGGGGCATCAGAACTTGTTTTCTGATGCTCATAAACGAATACTAATCATTTAATTTTTCAGATTATGAAGAAAATATATTATCCTTTGGCTTGTTGCCTTATCGGAGGTATGCTCGCCTCTTGCGGTGGCGGTGCAAAGAAATCGAACGCTACGGAAGAAGCCGCAGCTCCTACTACTACTGCGGTGTCTTACTCCAAGTCTTTGAAAGCGCCTGAAACGGACAGTCTGAATCTGCCGATTGATGCGGACGGTTATATTACTATTTTTGATGGAAAGAGCCTGGACGGATGGCGTGGATACGGTAAGGATAAAGTGCCTTCCAGGTGGATTATTGAGGATGGTTGCCTCAAATTCTGTGGAACCGGTACCGGTGAAGGACAGACCGGTGAAGGTGGTGACTTGATTTTCGCCCATAAGTTCAAGAATTTTGAGTTGGAACTGGAATGGAAAATTTCGAAAGGTGGTAACTCCGGTATCTTCTATCTGGCTCAGGAAGTTACTTCAAAGGATAAAGACGGCAACGAAGTGCTGGAACCCATCTATATCTCTGCTCCTGAATTCCAGGTGTTGGACAACGCCAATCATCCGGATGCCAAGCTGGGTAAGGACAACAACCGTCAGGCTGCTTCCTTGTATGATATGATTCCTGCTGTTCCGCAGAACGCCAAACCTTTCGGTGAATGGAATAAGGCCAAGATTATGGTATACAAAGGCACTGTAGTTCACGGACAGAACGATGAAAATGTACTGGAGTATCACTTGTGGACCAAGCAGTGGACTGATATGCTCCAAGCCAGCAAGTTCAGCGAAGAAAAATGGCCTTTGGCTTTTGAACTGTTGAACAACTGTGGTGGCGAAAACCATGAAGGCTTTATCGGTGTACAGGATCATGGTGATGATGTTTGGTACCGCAACATCCGTGTAAAGGTTCTCGACTGATTCCTTCTAAAAAGATAGTACTATGAGAATCAAACATATGATGATTTTGTCAGCACTGTGTTTATCCATGATGGCCACAAGCTGTAGCAGCCAGAGTAGGGAAACGACGCCGGAAACGACGAAAAAGGAAGTTGCCATACAGCTCTACTCTGTGAGGGACTTGGTGAAGGACGGCAGTAACCTCGACCAGATTCTGAAGGATTTGGCTGATATGGGCTATACCAGTGTGGAGGCCGCCAACTACAATGACGGTAAGTTCTACGGCAAGACTCCCCAGGAGTTCAAGCAGATGGTGGAAAAGAGCGGTATGACCGTGCTTTCTTCGCACACTACCCACGGGTTGTCGGACGAGGAACTGGCTTCGGGCGACTTTACGGAAGCCTTGAAATGGTGGGATCAGTGCATTGCTGCCCATAAGGAGGCCGGTATGGAGTATATCGTGACTCCGTATCTCTCCGTTCCCAAGACATTGAAAGATTTGCAGACCTACTGCGACTATTACAATGAAGTGGGCAAGCGCTGCCAGGCTGCCGGTTTGAAATACGGTTACCACAATCATGCCCATGAATTCCAGAAAGTGGAAGACAAGGAGCTGATGCTGGACTACATGCTGCAACACACCAATCCCGAATATGTATTCTTCCAGATGGACGTTTACTGGGTAGTGCGCGGCCAGAACAGCCCGGTGGATTACTTCAACAAGTATCCCGGACGCTTCACCATGCTCCATATCAAGGATCACCGCGAGATTGGGCAGAGTGGTATGGTAGGTTATGATGCTATCTTCAAGAATACGGATACTGCTGGCGTGCGCCACATCGTAGCTGAGATTGAGAAATACAGCTGCCCCGTAGAAGAGAGTGTGAAGCAGAGTCTTGACTACTTGCTTGATGCTCCTTTCGTGAAGGCATCGTATAGCAAATAAAACATGATGGCGGCTATTCATTCATAAGCTCGGCCGCATCATTTTCTTGACGCGGGCACAACCGGATGAAGAATCCAGGGTGCTCGCGTTTTTTTACTTCCTTCCGAAGTCGGCCGGAATTTCCCCCCATTGCTTTGTCTCCCATTTTAGGATGCGGGTGGTGTAGGTGTTTTCGCGCAACCACTTCTCCGCACGTTCTATTAGGTGGAAAAGCTCTTCGGTCTTGGCGTCACGCGGCAGTTTGGTTTTGCATTTTTTCTGTTTTATCCAGTTGATGGCGTTTACGCTGTCACTGTAGATGGGCATGTCGAAACCTTTCTGTTTCAACAAGGCAAGTCCGTGGACAATGGCGAGGAATTCGCCGATATTGTTGGTTCCATACATCGGCCCGAAGTGAAAGATTTCCTGACGGCTGGCGACGTGTACTCCCCGGTACTCCATGGCACCGGGATTTCCGCTGCAGGCGGCGTCTACGGCAAGGCTGTTTTCTGCGACGGCGGCAGGAAGGGGAGCGTCGGCGCCGGGAATAGTCTTGGCAGGAGAAGGGGCCGACCGCTTGATGTACGCGTACGGCGAAGAGGCAAAGGCTTTTTCCGCTTCCTCGCGTGATTCGAACGACTTGTATTTTGCTCCTTCGTAGCCTTTGGTCTGCAGTTGGCAGTCTGTCCAGGAAGTGTAGATACCCGGGCTGACTCCCGCCCATACGACGTAATATTTTTCTTTTTTCATAACTGCGGACAAAGGTAAAAAAGAAAATCCGAACAACTTAACTCTTTCATTTGTTTCTTTGTATGGCGGATATAAAATAAAGAAGAGAAGACTCAATAAAAAAAGAAAGGACAAAAAATGAAGAGAACATTTGCAGAGGCCATGGCGCATCGCCGTAGTTATTACTCTATCGGCAGCGATTCGCCAGTACTGGATGAAGAAATAGTACACATTATTCGTGAAGCCGTAAAGAATGTGCCGTCAGCTTTCAATTCACAGTCTACAAGAATTGTATTGCTGCTGGGCGACGAACATAAGAAATTGTGGAACATTGTGAAGGAAACCCTGAAAGCACGTATCTCTGCCGAGGCTTTTGCCAAGACGGAAGCCAAGATTGACGGCTGCTTTGCCAGCGGACACGGTACTGTGCTCTATTTTGAAGACACTTCTGTAGTCAAGAAGCTGCAGGAAGCATTCCCTTCCTATAAGGATAATTTCCCCACTTGGTCACAGCACACCTCCGCTATGCACCAGTTTGCCATCTGGACTATGCTGGAAGATATGGGGTTGGGCGCCTCCCTGCAACACTATAACCCCTTGATTGACGACGAGGTACGCCGCACCTGGAACCTGCCCGGCGACTGGATGATGATTGCACAGATGCCCTTCGGTACACCCACCGGTGAACCAGGAGAAAAGGAATTCGAAGATTTAAGCAAGCGTATCAAAATTTTTCTCTGATACAGAGGCGTTTTCAGCTTGGAATTGCTACCTTTGCAGGAAACCTGTAACTCGTAGCAGATATGATGCGTATTTTCTTGACCGGCTACATGGGAGCCGGTAAAACTACTTTAGGAAAGGCTTTTGCCCGCGAAATGAATGTGCCGTTCATTGATTTGGACTGGTACATCGAAGAACGTTTTCACAAATCAATCCGTGAATTGTTCACCGAGCGGGGAGAAGCCTCTTTTCGTGAATTGGAGCGAAACATGCTGCATGAAGTAGGGGAATTTGAGGATGTCGTGGTTTCTACCGGTGGCGGTACTCCTTGTTTTTTTGACAATATGGAGTATATGAACGGTTGCGGGCAGACGGTGTTCCTGGATGTACACCCCGATATTCTGTTCCGCCGGCTCCGGGTGGCGAAGCAGCAGCGCCCCATCCTGCAAGGCAAGACGGACGAAGATTTGCGCACCTTCATTGTGGAGGCGCTGGATAAGCGTGCGCCTTTCTACTCGCAGGCCCGTTATCGCTTTGATGCCGGTTATCTGGAGAGTCGCAGCCAGATTAGCGAATCCGTGCAACGGTTACGCCAACTTTTAGGACTTTAATCCCTTGTAAATGTGTATTTTTCAGTCCGATGAGCTGGATGTATTAGATTTATGTGTATTTTTGTCGCCCCTTTTATAAAACACACTATAGTGGGAAAATAGTAAATTGTAAATAGTCTAATAGTAAATGTACTGATGAGAAAATGGCGTATTGAAGATTCAGAAGAGCTGTACAACATAACTGGTTGGGGCACTTCGTACTTTAGTATCAATGACAAAGGTCATGTTGTGGTGACACCGCGTAAGGATGGGGTTGCCGTCGATTTAAAAGAGTTGGTGGACGAGTTGCAGTTGCGCGATGTAGCGGCTCCGGTATTGGTGCGTTTTCCCGATATTCTGGACAACCGAATCGAGAAGGTGTCCTGCTGCTTCAGACAGGCCGCCGATGAGTATGGGTATAAAGGAGAGAACTTTATTATCTATCCCATCAAAGTGAATCAGATGCGTCCTGTGGTGGAAGAGATGATTAACCATGGGAAGAAGTTCAATCTAGGTCTGGAAGCGGGTTCAAAGCCGGAGTTGCATGCTGTGATAGGGGTCAATACAGACCCGGACTCCCTCGTGGTCTGTAACGGATATAAGGACGAGAGCTTCATTGAATTGGCACTGTTGGCGCAGAAAATGGGCAAACGCATTTTTCTTGTTGTAGAGAAACTTAATGAGTTGAATCTTATTGCCAAGATGGCGAAGCAATTGAAAGTGAAACCCAACATTGGAATTCGCATAAAATTGGCTTCCAGTGGAAGTGGCAAATGGGAAGAAAGTGGGGGAGATGCCAGCAAGTTCGGACTGACATCCAGTGAACTGCTTGAAGCGCTGGACTTCCTGGAGAAAAAGGACATGAAGGACTGTCTGAAGCTGATACATTTCCATATCGGCAGTCAGATAACCAAGATACGCCGCATCAAGAATGCCTTGCGTGAAGCTTCGCAATTCTTTGTGCAGCTGAACAAGATGGGATTCAACATCGAATTCGTGGATACCGGTGGCGGTATGGGAGTTGATTATGACGGTACACGTTCTTCAAGCAGCGAAAGCTCCGTCAACTATTCCATCCAGGAATATGTCAACGATGTGGTGTCGACATTTGTTGATGCTGCCAACAAACACGGCTTTCCTCATCCCAATATCATTACCGAAACGGGACGTAGCTTGACTGCCCATCACTCCGTGCTTATCTTTGAAGTACTGGAAACGGCTTCCCTGCCCGAAATGGATGACGACTGGGAACCGGGAGAGGATGCCCACGAACTGGTGAAGGAACTGTATGACATCTGGGACAACCTGAGTCAGCGCAGCATGCTGGAACCCTGGCACGATGCACAGCAGATACGCGAAGAGGCACTCGACCTTTTCAGTCATGGCATCGTCGACTTGAATACGCGCGCGCAGATAGAGAAACTCTATTGGAGTATCTGCCGCGAAATTAACTCCATTGCCAGCGGCATGAAGCATTGCCCCGAGGAATTCCGCAAGTTGAGCAAGCTGCTTGCCGACAAGTATTTCTGTAATTTTTCGCTGTTCCAGTCATTGCCCGATTCCTGGGCCATCGACCAGATGTTCCCCATCATGCCCATACAGCGGCTGGATGAAAGACCCGACCGCGAGGCTACTTTGCAGGATATGACTTGCGACTCTGACGGTAAAATAGCTAATTTCGTCAGCTCGCGTGCCGATACGACGACCCTGCCGCTGCACTCGTTGCGCGACAAGGAGCACTATTATCTGGCGGTTTTCCTCGTAGGGGCCTATCAGGAGATTCTGGGAGATATGCACAATCTGTTCGGTGATACGAATGCTGTGCATGTGTCTGTCAATTCCAAAGGCTACACCATTGACCAACTGATTGATGGAGAGACGGTGGCAGAGGTGCTGGACTACGTGCAATATAATCCTAAGAAACTGGTACGTACGCTGGAAACTTGGGTGACGCAATCCGTCAAGGAAGGGCGTATCTCTGTGGAAGAAGGAAAGGAATTCTTGTCTAATTACCGTTCCGGACTGTACGGATATACTTATTTGGAATAAAATGGAGAAACTGACTGTAATAAAGGTGGGTGGCAAGATTGTAGAAGAGGAAGCCACCCTCTATAAGTTATTGGATGACTTTGCAGCCATCGAAGGCTACAAGGTCTTGGTACATGGAGGCGGACGCTCAGCTACGAAGCTCGCCGCCCAACTGGGGATTGAAAGCAAAATGGTGAATGGCCGTCGTATCACTGATGCCGAAACGCTGAAAGTGGTAACAATGGTGTATGGCGGGCTGGTGAATAAGAATATCGTCGCTGGCTTGCAGGCGCGCGGTGTCAATGCACTGGGCTTGACGGGAGCCGATATGGATGTAATCCGTTCGGTTAAGCGTCCCGTGAAGGAGGTGGACTATGGGTTTGTGGGCGATGTGAAGCAGGTGAATGCTGCTTTTTTGGCAGACCTCATTCATAAGGGTGTGGTTCCCGTGATGGCTCCGCTGACGCACGATGGAGAGGGGCACATGCTGAATACGAATGCCGACACCATTGCCGGAGAGACTGCCAAGGCTTTGGCGGGCTTGTTCGATGTTACTTTGGTATTCTGCTTTGAGAAGAAAGGGGTGCTGCGTGACGAGAACGACGATGATAGCGTGATTCCACAGATAACACCGGAGGAATTCAAGCAATATGTAGCCGATGGAGTGATTCAAGGTGGCATGATTCCAAAATTGGAGAACTCTTTCGAGGCGTTGAATGCGGGTGTGTCCGAAGTCGTAATCACTTTAGCATCAGCCATCAACGGGAACAGTGGAACCCGTATCCGAAAATAATTCAAAAAAAACGGCAATAGGCTGTAACTTTCTGAATACTTAACCGTCAATTTATTAGAGATGCAAGAACTCAGCTTTCGCAATGACATTCTCCCGCTGAAGGATAAGCTTTTTCGGTTAGCCTTAAGAATTACGTTTGATAGGGCAGAGGCAGAGGACGTTGTGCAGGAAACGCTGATAAGGGTTTGGAACAAGCGTGACGAGTGGTCGCAGTTTGGTTCTATTGAAGCCTATTGCTTGACTGTGGCAAGAAATCTGGCGATAGACCGTAGCGAGCGAAAAGACTCCCGTACCGTGGAGCTACTCCCCGAAATGGAGCAAGTCTCCGATGCATCGAGCCCTTACGAAAAGCTGGTGAACAAGGAACGGATGGCGTTGATACATCGGTTGATGAGCAAGCTTCCCGAAAAACAGCGGTTGATTATGCAGCTTAGGGATGTGGAAGGTAAGAGCTATAAAGAAATAGCAGCGGTCCTGAACTTGACCGAGGAGCAGGTAAAAGTGAACCTCTTCAGGGCGCGGCAAAAAGTAAAACAAACGTTTATTGATATAGAAGGTTATGGACTCTAAATATATAGAACAACTCTTGGAACGCTACTGGCAGTGCGAAACTTCTTTGGAAGAGGAAGCATGCCTGCGTGCTTTCTTTAGCGGTAACGATGTTCCCGGACACTTGCTTCGCTACAAGGACTTGTTCGTATATCAGCAGCTTCAGCAGGAAGTGCATTTGGGTGAGGATTTTGATGCCCGGGTGCTTGCCGAAGTAGAAGTTCCGGTGGTCAAGGCAAAGCGCATGACATTGACCGCACGTTTCATGCCGTTGTTCAAAGCCGCTGCAGTAGTGGCAGTGGTCCTTTCTATGGGGAATGTGATGCAACATTCATTTTTCTCGGATGTAGAGGAGGTGGCCGCAGCCGATACTATCGGTAAACAGATTTCCGCACCGTCGGTAGCTCTTTCGGGAGATGTGCCCGTGTCTCATGAAAAGCAGGTAATGGATAGCCTGCGTCGGGTGGACAAGGGTCTGGAAATCAGTGAATAGATATTTTCATTTGCTTTTAAAATAACATTTTCATTTGCTTTAAACATAATAGTTAGTGTGCTTTATTAAAACAACTTGAGGCTGTGAAGTTTCAATTCTCTCAAAATCTTATAAAAACTAACTAAAATAGAAGGGACGCTGCGTGATGCAGCGTCCCTTTATTGTTTGTACGCCCAGCATGGGTGGATGCACAAAGAACGAAGAACTTCCTCGCGGGAGTCCTTCGTCATCTTTATAGGTAATTATTTGAGAGAGAATTTAGTTTAGGTTCATTAATCTTAAAGTCTATATTTTCCAATGTTAAAGCTTATACAGTCCTTTTTTCGGATAGTCCAGTTCAGGATTACCCTTGTAGCCCACACTGCCGCTTCCGCTAGTGCGTACTTTTAGGAAATCTGTGGCATGGCACTTGATGTCGCCTGAACCGGCAACACTGGCGGATGCTTTCTTGGCAACGAAATCGGAAGCAAACAAATCACCCGAACCTGCCACGCTGTATTCAGCTTCTTGGGTGCTGCCGCTCAGGATGGCGGTACCCGAACCGGCAACGGATGCTTTGGTGAAGTTAGCCGTTACGTTGTTCAGCTTCATGTCACCTGAACCTGCAACGGATACTTGGAGGTCATTGCAAGTGATGTCGCTGCTGTTGATGTCTCCTGAGCCTGCGATGGAAATATCGAGGTCTGTGCAAGAGATGTTGTTCCCATTGATGTCACCCGAACCTGCCACAGAGATTTTGAGGTTGTCTGTCTTCAGTCCGTTTTTCAGTTCCACGTCTCCCGAACCTGCAACAGCAATGCCGTTCAACTTTTCTGTGGACACACGTACTTCCAGTTTATTATAGGATACGTTGACATTCTTCTTGAAGCCGATGTAGAGGGTATTGTCCTTGACACGGATATCCAGTAAGTCTACAATGTTGTCCGAGGTGTATACTTCCACTGTCGGTTTGCCGGACTTCTGTGTGTAGGTCACGTCGGGGCTGCCGGCTACACTCAGCTTGGTGAAATTGTCCACTTTTATGTCTTTGGTTACATAGTTCTTGCTTGCCTTGACTGTTTTGCTGCCGAAGCCTCCGGAACGGTATGTGTGTTGTTGTGAACAAGCGGTTGTACTGAATGCCAATAAGGCGATTGCGATAAATGTTGTTAGAGCTTTCATATTCTTTTGTTTTTTGTGATTTAGTGTTTATCAGTTAGACGTGAACTGCCTTGAAAAAGTTGCATGTAGAAATGCTTTTTTCAAAAGAAACCAGTTCAGCATACTTTAATCAATTATTGTGCCATAAGTGTAAAATGGTGATTGTTAAAGGATAGCCGTTTTTGTGCAGTGTTCATTATCGGACACTCCGTCCGCTTTTGTCAGGTATTTGCTTGCGTTTTTGGATGATTCTTTGTTCATTTGCAAAGCCTCTTCCCACCCCTTTCCTATGGGAGAGGCTTTGATTTATGACAGTAAACCGCATTATAGAAGATAAAGAGCTTGGCCCTTTGTTTGTCCGGGTCAATGCCCGGGCACGGCGTCTTACTTTCCGTACAAAGGAAGATGGAATTTACGTGACTGTGCCTCCCCGGACTTCTCTTGCCGAGATAGAGAATGCCATCGAGCAGCTTCGTCCGCGTCTGAAGGCTGCCAGACAGAAGCAGGTCAGAAAGCTGATTGATTTGGATTACCGCATTGATACGGAGTTCTTTAAACTGACATTGGTCAGCGGACAACGGGAACGGTTTTTGTCTCGTTCGGAATTGGGGGAAATGCAGATAATCTGTCCTCCTGATGCCGATTTCTCGGATGAGAAGTTGCAGGCCTGGCTACGCAAGGTAATTGAGGAAGCTTTACGGCGAAATGCGAAAATTGTTCTTCCGCCCCGTTTGTATATGCTTTCCATGCAGCACAACCTTTCTTACAAGAGTGTGAAGATAAATTCCAGCAGTGGGCGTTGGGGAAGCTGTTCGGCACAAGGCAATATCAACCTTTCCTATTATCTGGTACTTCTTCCCAAGCATCTGATAGACTACGTGCTACTGCACGAACTGGCACATACCCGCGAGATGAATCACGGGGAGCGTTTCTGGGATTTGCTCGATCGGATGACTGATGGAAAGGCACAAGCATTGAGAGCGGAGCTTCGGAAATATCAAACGAAAATAAATGATTAGAGATTAGTATGGGTGTATCACGGTAAGTAGTTCCTTGTTTTGCAGACAGTGATACTGCAAAACCACTGCATACCTTTTGCACTGTCACTGCACTCCTTTTGCACTGTCACTGCACTCCTTTTGCAGTGCCACTGCAAAAGTTATGTGGTGTCTTTGCAGTGGCTGTTGGTAAGCCAGGAAACAGCTTGTCGACTCCGAAATATGAGAGCAAAATGCCTCAAACTTTTTATCCCTAATTTTTTGCTAACTGCTTTACCTCTTCCCCTTCCTTCTCGAACCGGTATTCTCCTCCTTTTTCGCTTAGCTCAAATAAGGAAAGCTTTTCAGTTGCATTGTTTACAATCATGAGTGCGTTTTGCTCGGCAAAGCGTTTCACTTCGATGGTGAAAGGTTCTTCTGCAATGGTACGGTTCACCAGCAGGCTGTCGTTGATGAATATGGAAGTGGAATCTCCGGCAAATCCTTTCGTCAGTGTGATGGTGTATGTCTCAATGAAGTTGCGTTCTCCTTCTTTTCGTTGTTGCAGCCTCATGCTCATGTAGACAAAGATGACAACTACAAAAATCACGGCAAAGGCAAGGATGCCGTTGCCTATCATAAACTGTTTGTTGGTGTTCAGTCGGTGTGCCATGGATAAAAAGGTTTTTTAAGAATGGTACAAATGTAATGAATAAATTTGAACCGACCGGCTTTTTACTTGCTGTATTCGCTCGGACTCACACCGAACTGTTTCTTGAAGCTTGTCGAGAAATGGGACAGCGTACTGAATCCCGTCATGTCCGCTATCTCTGAAATAGTGTATTTTCCTTCTTTGAGCAATTCGGCGGCACGGTTCAGCTTGTAGGTCTTGAAGAATACGCTGGGGTTCTCACCCGTCAGCCCCTTTACCTTATAATAGAACTTGGTACGGGAGATTTTCAGTAGCTCGGTCATGCGCGCCACGTCCAGCTCCGGATTGGAGAGTTCGTTCTCCATCAGGTGGTAAAGCTCGGTCATGAAAGTGTTGTCCTGCGGCGAAAGCACATTTCCCTCAATCTTATCCGTTTGGGTGGACTGGCTCAGGAGGCTGCGCACTTTCTCGCGGTTTTTCAGTTGGGATTTGATAAGCGCCAGCAGGTAGTTGGGCTCGAAAGGTTTCGTCACGTAGGCATCTGCACCGGTATTCAGACCTTCCACTTGATTCTCTACAGTAGCTTTGGCCGTTACCAGTATCACGGGGATGTGGCATAGTTGCAAGTCCTCTTTTATCTGGCGACAGAGATCGTAACCGTTTCTTCCGGGCATCACTACATCACTCAGTACGAGGTCGGGCGCTTCTTCGTTCATGGCTTTGAAGGCGCTGTCGGCATCGAAGCGGCAGACGATTTTGTAGATGGGAGAAAGCAGGGCTTTCAGGTAGTGAGCCACTTCCGTATCGTCGTCTACTACCAGAAGAGTTTGCTTTTGCTGCCGGATGCTCTCTGTATTTTCCAGTTGATATTGTTCTTCCGTTTGTATCGGAAATGCCTTGTTCTGTTCCTCTTCGGGGAGAGTGCATTCTTCGGGGGTATAAGAGAGGTCATTCACCGGTAGCAGTAGGGTGAAGACGGCTCCGTTTCGTTCGGTACGGTTGCCGGCTTTCAGATAGCCATGATGCAGCAGCGCCAGGCTACGGGCATAGTACAGACCGATACCGGTTCCCCAGTTATAGGTACCTTTGGATTGATTGTCCAGTTGGTAATAGCGTTCGAATACTTTCTCCAACTGTTCCTCGGGGATTCCGTGGCCACTGTCTGCCACGGCAACTTTGACGTACTGTGTGTCGATGTCTTTGTCCGTCAGCGTAAAGAGGCGTGCAGCCTCTTCGCGGGTAATGACGTCGAAGCACAGTTCCACTTTTCCGCCGTTCGGAGTGAACTTCAAGGCGTTTGAAAGCAGGTTTCCTACAATCTTGTCCAGCTTGTCCACGTCCAGCCACATGAGGAAAGTATCCTCCAGGCCATAAGTGTTCAGTGCGATGCCTTTCTCGTTGGCGTTGATGCGGAAAATGTCTACAAAACGTTGCAGTTGCGAGATGATGTCGGTCCGTTTCACCCGCAGTTTTAGGGTGTCATTCTCCAGCTTGTTGAAGTCCATCAGCTGGTTCACCAGACGGAGCATGCGCCCCACACTGCGTTGTACGATGTAAAGCAGTTGTTTGTTTTCTCCCTCTATTTGGGGACTTTCGCAAAGTTGTGTTACCGGACCCGAAATCATGGTGAGTGGGGTGCGGAACTCGTGCGAGATGTTGGCAAAGAAACTCATGTTCATGCGGTTCACCCGTTGTTCCTGCTCCTTCTCAAGTTTGGCGCGTCGGGCGGTTTCTTTTTCCTGCTTAATGCGTAGCCAGGCACGGATGAAGATACCGATGATGGCGGCGGCAATGAGCAGATAGGTGCACCATGCCCACCATGTTTGCCAAGGGGCGGGCTTTACGATGACGCGTATGGAATTCTCCCTTTCTACAATGCTCTTGTCGTTATTGGTTATTTTAACTTTGAAAGTGTAGGTACCGGCAGGCAGATTGGCATAGTAGGCCTCTCGGTTGTTGCGGGCATCAATCCAATATTTGTCGAAACCATCCATCTTGTAATAATAATGTACGCGTTCGTATTCGCAGTAGTCCAGTGCGGCAAAGGAGATGCTGAAACCATTCTGATTGTGGTCCAGGCAGATGTCCGGCCGGTAGGAGAGGTGCTTGTCTACACTTTTGCTGTCTTGTGGGCGTGCCAACCGGTTGTGTATCTTCAAATCCTCGAAGAGCAGTGGAATTTCCCGTTTGGTACTTACGTCCATAGGGTTGAAGAAAGTCAGCCCGTGCGTACCGCCAAAAACCAGTGTCCCGTCGGGCAAGCGGCATGAAGAACGGTCGTAAAACTGATTGCCGCCTATGCCGTCGGCGGCATAGTAGTTGGTAAATTTCCCTACGGTGCGGTCATATTTGCCCAGCCCGTATTGTGTGCCTGTCCATATATTGCCTTGTGCATCTTCCTCAATGCAAGAGATGTCCCGGCAGGGTGTACCCTCTATGGTCTTGATTTTTCCGGTGGCGGCAGAATAGTGCAGCAGTCCGTTGCTGACGGTTCCAATCCACACATCTCCACGACTGTCTTCGAAGATGTCGGTAGGGATGAATACTGAACGTTGGATACAAGCTTGCCAGTCGGTGTTCTCGAATGGTACTTCAGCGCTTTCCCAATTGTCGGGATTGATTTGCATAACTGGGTTCATGAAGGCAGTGGCCCACATCTTTCCGTTGTTGAGTGGAAGGAGTCCGGGTATGAAGGTTCCAGTCCAGGAAAATACTTGTGTTTGGACAAATTCTTTTTCTTCACGCCTTTTGGCATAAAGTTTAGGGCTGTATGTACCCACCCAAATTGTTCCACGGCTATCTTGTGCAAACGACAGCGGTAGGAAGATGTCATGAATAGCCTCTGTCTTCAGTATGCCGTTTTTATAGCTGCATTTCATCACCTTGCTCGCATAGAGGGCCGCCAGCCAGATGTAGCCCTCGTCATCTACGAATACGCGTGTGATGTCCGGTTTGTCGGTAGCGCTTTTCCCCGGAAGTCCAGGCTGGTCCACTTCTTTCACTTCGTGGCTGTCCATGTTGTAAACGTACAGCCCGTCTATCATGGTGGCCATCCAGAGATTTCGCTCCTTGTCCACTGCCACGGACAGCACTGACTTCCGGTTCAGGTATGAGCTGAGATGGTTGTTGGTGTTGAAACGTTCTTTGTAGTTATAGCGCACGACATACCCTTGGTCTACAGAGCCTATCCATAGGTTTTTCTGTGAGTCGGTAAACATGGTGCTTATCTTGAAGTGAGGTACTTCGAAGGGAAAACCGTTTTCGCTTTGATGTATCATGTATTCTTCCACGTAGTTGTAGAGGAACATTCCTTGTTGGTCGGTATTCAGTAGCAGGCTGTTGCTGCCGTAGGGATGGATGTAGTTGACGTTGGCATGCAGCAGCAACGGATGGCTTCGGAGGGCTTGGGGTGTTTCCTTGAATTTGTGCGTATGTGTGTCGTACAGTGCTATCTGGCGGTTTCCTGCCAGCCATAGGATTCCGTTAGCCTGCATGAAGAAGTAGGTGGGAGAAAAGCCCTGCATTGGGATGGAGTCTTCCAGCGCCAGTGTGGAGGAGTTGTAGCGGCGCAGAGACAGCGGGGTCACTGCCCACAGTTTGTTGCTCTGGTCTATGAAACAGCGGTTGTTGAAGGTATAGTTCGGGTCAAATATCTTGATGGGTACGTCAAATTTGTGTGTTTGTGGATTATATACGGCAAGGCTGTGCATCATGTTCAGAAAAATCTTTCCGTCTTTGTTCTCGAATATTTGGATGCCGTTTTTATTAGGGAAGTCCAGTGGCATATTTTGGAAATTATCCTTGTCTGTGTATAGGCTAGTCCCATTTACGGTGACTACCCACAACCGGCCTTGTGAATCGCGGAAGAGGTCGTTGATTTGATTATCGGGTATATCCAGTGAGTCATCCGTACAGTAATACTGATGATATTCGTGTACATTATATTTGTTTACCCCTCGTGAAGTTCCTATCCAAATGTGTCCTTGTGCATCTTCGGCAAAGGCGGTGACCTTCTGGTTGGAGAGGTCATTGGTGATGACAGGGCTTTCGATGCTGCCTTCCGGTGTGGGCTTTGTGTCCGACGGATTGCATGCGGTGATTAAACACAATAGAAGTAAATATTTAATGTATTTCATAATATATAGTGTAGACTAAAAGCATTGGCATGTGCCATCTTTTTGTTTTGGCATTACGATGCGAAAATACTCATAAAAATTGAGAGAGAGACTGCCGGAGAGCATGTTTTGAACAAATCTGCAAACATTTGAACATTGGAGAAAGCTGTTTTGAACATCGGGGAAAGCCGTTTGGATAACGTAGAAAATCCTTTTGGGGAGAATGTGCTAATATTGCAATCATAAAAACATAAAACTAATACATAATATGAAAAAGCAATTCTTGTCAGTGTTAGCATTCTCCGCCATCCTACTTTCCTCGTGCGGAGGGACAGCTAAAATGGAGAGAGTACCTGCTTGCGGGCAGAAGGGGGAGATAACGGCTTCCTCTACGGTTGCTGTTGCCGAAACCGAATCGGGCAAAGTAGCCGGATATGTGGAGAACGGTATCTATATATATAAAGGTATTCCGTATGCCAAAGCCGAACGTTTTATGCCGCCCGTGGCAGTTGACAAATGGGAAGGTGTCCGCAGCAGTCGTGCCTACGGCCCTACTTGTCCGCAAGGCAAGCGCATGGGATGGTACAGCGACGAACAGGCGTTTGCCTTCAACTGGGATGACGGTTATCCTGACGAGAATTGTTTGCGGGTGAATATCTGGACACCGGGACTGAAAGACGGGAAGAAACGCCCCGTCATGGTGTGGCTGCATGGTGGAGGTTATTCCGCCGGCAGTGGTCAGGAGCTTCCTTCGTATGACGGAACAAATCTGGCAAAGAAAGGGGATGCAGTGGTTGTGACACTGAATCATCGTCTCAACGTCCTGGGTTTTCTCGACCTTTCCGCCTATGGTGATAAATATGCAAAATCGGGCAATGCCGGACTGCTTGACTTGGTGGCGGCACTGCAATGGGTGAATAAGAATATAGAATCTTTTGGCGGAGATGCCCGGAATGTTACCATTTTCGGTCAGTCCGGTGGGGGAGGCAAGGTCTCTACGTTGCTTGCCACACCGTCGGCGAGAGGCTTGTTCCATAAAGCCATTGTACAAAGCGGATCTATGCTTCGTACGATGGAGCAAAAGTATTCTCGTCGCATTGGCAGTGCGGTTATGGAGGAGCTGGGACTGAATGCTTCGCAGATAGATGAATTACAGAAAGTACCTTACGACAAATTGCTTGCCGCAGGCGAAAAGGCCGTTGCCAAAATGCGTGTAGAGGCTGATAAAGAAGGAGTGGCTTCTTTTATCTTTGGCTGGGCTCCCACGGTAGATGGCGATGTGCTGCCAGCACAGCCTTTCGACCCTCAGGCTCCGGTGCAAAGCAAGGACATTCCGGTGATGATAGGCACTACCCTGCACGAGTTTACCGCAAGCACTTACTTCCCGCCTTTGCGGAGCATGACGAAGGAGCAGGTTGTGGAGCAGATTAAAAAGAAATATGGTGAACGTACGGATGATTTTCTGAAAGCTTTTGAGCAGGCCTACCCCGGTTATCAGCCCAAGGACCTGGTGGATGTGGACTTCATTTTCCGCCCTGGCGCAGTGGAGCAGGCCAAACTGAAGTCGGCACAGCAAGGTGCACCGGTCTATATGTATATGTTTGCTTGGGAATCGCCCGTGATGGACGGAATACTCCGCAGCACGCATTGTATGGAGATTCCTTTTGTGTTCAACAATGTCGTGCGTCATGCTTCGATGACCGGAGGCGGAAAGGCGGCACAAGTGCTGGCGGACAAGATGAGCAGTGCGTGGCTGAACTTTGCCCGTACGGGGAATCCCAATACTGAAGGTTTGCCCGAGTGGGAACCTTATACAGCTGATAAGGGAGCAACGATGATTTTCGATAATGATTGTGGCATGAAGTACAATCATGACAAGGAACTGCTTGAGGTGGTGATGGCCTTTCCGGTACGCGGTTTCTGATGCAGGTATCCGATGAAGAATGAATATAACCCTTTTATTAATAAATCTAATTAACAACTAATGAAAAGCATTATGAGAAACAATGCAGTGAAAAGGCTGGCGATGTCAGCACTTTTCCTTTTGGCTGGGATGCCTTTCCTGCTGGCACAGAACCAGATAAAGGTGTCGGGTAAAGTGACAGATGACCTGAAGGAGTCTATGATTGGTGTAAGTGTATTCGAAAAAGGTACAACGAACGGTGTGATTACCGACTTGGATGGTAACTATATGCTGTCCGTCAAGGAGGGTGCTGTTATCGTTTATTCCTATATCGGCTACGTTACACAAGAGAAGAAAGCCGTGCCTGGAGTGATGAATGTCACATTGAAGGAAGATACCAAGACATTGGACGAAGTGGTGGTAGTGGGCTACGGTGTACAGAAGAAGAGCTCCGTTACGGGTGCCATTTCCCAGGTGAAAACCGAGGATATGCAGAATCGTACCATTAGTAATGCGCCTGCTGCCTTGCAGGGCAAGACTGCTGGTGTGCAGGTTATCCAGACCTCTGCCGCACCGGGCTCCTCGCCTACGGTACGTGTGCGCGGCTACTCGTCCAATGTGTCCTCCAATCCGCTTTATGTGGTGGATGGTGTCCGCCTATCCGACATTAGTGGCATTGATCCTAATGATATTGCCTCCATGGAAGTGCTGAAAGACGCCGCTTCTGCTGCCATCTACGGTGCTGAGGCCGGCAATGGTGTGGTACTTATTACCACGAAAAAAGGTAAGTCCGGCCAAGGTAAAATTACGTACGATTTCCAATTCTCCTCCCAGTCACTGGCACGTGTACCCAAGATGCTGAGTGCTGAACAGTACATAGACTACATGGTAGAGGCGAATACCTTCACGGAAGATTATCTGTTACAGAATTGGGACGGTGTGACCAATACGGCCTGGACTGATGTAGCTTTTGAAAACAGTCGCATGCAGAAGCATAACATTGCGTTTACTAATGGCAGTGACAGAGGGAACTATTATCTCTCCCTGACCTATCTGGACGATAATGGTATCGTGAAAGGTAATGCCGATACTTATAAGCGCTTGACTGCTACTATCAACTCTGAATATGAAATCAAGCCATGGCTGAAAGTGGGAACCACCAACCAGATAGAAAAATACAACGTACGGAGTGTCTCCACCAATAATGAGTATGGCAGCTTGCTGACTTCCATATTGCAGCTCGACCCGCTGACTCCGGATACTTATACATACGAAAACCTGCCCACCCATATGCTGACCGCCCTGAATAGTGGCAAGCACTTGTTGCAGGATGACAATGGAAACTATTATGCTGTTTCCAAATTTTTTGCAGGTGAGCAATATCATCCTATGATTATGCGTGACAATAACATTGGTAAGAACAGTGGTTTTAACGTAAACGGTTCTGTGTATGCGGACTTCAAGCCTTTCAAGGGATTCACTTTTACTTCCCGTTTCGGTTACCGCTTGTCTGGTACCCGTAGCTCTACAACAGACCTTCCTTTCTATGGCAATGCCACGCAAAGCCGTGACTATGTCGGTCAAAGTAATACTTCGTCAACTACTATTTATTATCAGTGGGAGAACTTTGCCAATTATATGAAGACCTTCGGACAGCATACGGTGACGGCCATGGTGGGTATGTCATATCAGGAATCCACTTATGACTACGTAAACGGCAGTCTTTCTCCCAATGAAGAGGATGCACTGAAAAAAAATGATCCGTTGTTCTACTATTTGAATTATGCTTCAGCTTCTGCCATTAAAGGGGTGGGTGGTGAGAAGACGCGTTCAGCCAAGCTCTCTTATTTCGGCCGTGTAGGTTATGAGTTTGCAGGACGTTATTTGTTGCAGGCATCTCTACGTGCAGACGCAGCCGACCTTTCTCTGCTTCCTGCCACGAACCGTTGGGGGTATTTCCCCGCAGTATCCGTAGGGTGGACGGTTTCCGAAGAAAAGTTCTTTGCACCTCTGAAGGATCATGTCAGCAGTCTGAAACTGCGTGCCAGTTGGGGACAGAATGGTAGTTTGGCTGCATTGAGCGGATATGCTTATAGTACTGACATGGCATTGGGAGGCCTTTATCCTTTTGTAATGGGGAATTCGTACATTACCAGTGCTGCTCCTTCCACAATGGGCAACGATGAGTTGAAGTGGGAAACCTCCGAACAAATAAATGTGGGTATCGATGCACGTTTTTTGAATGACCGTCTGACCTTCAGTATGGATTATTTCGATAAAAAAACGAAAGACCTGCTGGTGTCCGGCACTACTCCATCATTGATTATCGGTGGTTCAACCTCTCCGATGAATGCCGGTAATGTAAGCAATAAAGGCTGGGAGTTCGAGTTGGGATGGAGGGACCGTATCGGTAGTTTCAACTATGGTGTGCGTGCTAATCTTGCAACTCTGAAAAACAAAGTAACCTATATAGACCCATCCATCACCCGTCTTTCGGGCGTGAATTTCCACACCAGTACCATTACTTATTTTGAGGAGGGATATCCGGTATACTATTTCCGTGGATACAAGTTCAAAGGCGTTGACCCGACAACCGGTGATCCCACATTCTATGACTTGGATGAGAGCGGTGACCTGAATGATGGTGACTTGGCATATATCGGTGATGCCATTCCTGACTTTACTTATGGTATTACTTTGACAGCCGGATGGAAAGGCTTTGACTTGACTGTGTTCGGAACGGGCTCGCAAGGTAATGACATTTTTAATTGTATCAACCGGCCTGACTTTGCCGCTTCCAATAAAATGAAAGAGGTGTTTTATGACAATCGTTGGACAGCTTCCAATCCCAATGGGTCGGTACCCTGTGCCGGTGCCACCAATATGGATAAATATCAGATTTCTGATGCATTGGTCTATGACGGTTCTTTCTTCAAAATCAAGCAGATTCAGCTGGGATACACATTCCCAAAGAATTGGATGAAAAAACTTTGTGTCGGTAATCTTCGCATCTATGGTTCTTTGGATGACTTCTTCACGTTCACCAAGTACCCGGGCTTTGATCCAGAAGCTGCTGCCAATTCTACTTCAGGTATGGGAATCGACAAAGGCTCTTATCCTTGTTCCAAAAAAGTGGTGTTAGGCTTTAACATTGAATTTTAATAAACCTCAAATTGATACTGATAATGAAAACTAAATATGTTTATATACTGATGCTGGGGTTACTCTCCGTATTCAGTACCGGTTGTGAAGATCGCCTTGATATAGCAAAACATGGAAATATGGGTAGTCAGGAAGATTTTTATAAGACTGATGACGATGCCATACAAGCTTTGGCTTCTCTGTATAGTAGTTGGGGAGGCAATTACTATAACTGGTTTTTCACAAAGAATCTGTTGGCCGATGATGTTTGGGCTGGAGGTGGCTCGCGGGGTGACAACTCTCAAATGGAACAGTTGAATGAATATACATTTGACACGGACCATGGCATGGTACAGGGGCTGTATTCGGGTATGTACGGCATAATTTATAAGTCGAATCTGATTATTGATTTGTTGGAGCCGGATACGGAAGTCAAGAAACGTGCTGTTGCCGAAGCCAGGTTTTTCCGTGCATGGTCGAATTTTGAACTGGTCACTCTGTTTGGTACGGCTCCGGTGGTGGACCATTTGTTGACTCCGGGAGAATATCGCCTCGGCAACAGTACGCCGGAGGTTATGTGGGCATTGATAGAGAGCGATTTGACGGAGGCTATAAACTCTAATGCGCTTCCTTCCAAATCGGATGTAAACGACAGTGAGACGGGTATTCGGATTACGAAAGAGGTGGCGCAGGCCATGTTGGGTAAAGCTTATTTGTTTCAAGGGAAGTATGGCGATGCTGCCGGTATTCTGGATGAAGTCATAGAGTCTGGTAAATACGCGCTCTATACGGGTGATTATGATAAACTGCTGCACGTTGCTGCCAATGGCTGTTGCGAGTCTATGTTGGAAGTGCAGAAACGCAATGACTCTGAGCAGGCCTGGAACCAGATGACAATGACCTTCATTATGCAGGGGTGGCGTACGGAAAAACTGACACTGAGTAGCGAGGCCTCTTCCTACATTGCTACGGGTACTTATGGTTTCATGAATCCGACAAAGGATTTATATGAAGCTTTTGTTGCCATGGAAGGTGAAAATGGCTATCGTTTGAACAGCTCCATCCGTACGGCTGCCCAATTGGAGAATCTTGGTATTTCTTTGCAGGCAGGAGCGAACCTGGTGGGACACGAGGGGTATTTTATGTGGAAGAACCGTGCTCTGAAAGAGGACTGTGTATATGATGCTTCCTACTTTCAAGCCTTGCAGTACATTAACCTGCGCGTGATGCGTTATGCTGAAGTGTTGTTGCTGGCTGCTGAAGCACATGTGCAGAATGGCAATAGCGGTAAAGCATTGGAATACGTCAACCAGATACGTTCCCGTGCCCAACTGAATGGTCTGACTTCTGTAACATTGGATGATGTGAAGAAAGAAAAACGTCTGGAACTTTGTCTGGAGAGTGTACGCTTTCAGGATTTGGTGCGTTGGGGCGATGCCGAAACAGTAATGGCCAATCAGGGTAAAGAAATACCGAGCTATTCTTCCAAGGGTACGGAATTCCAGTACCGGAATTCCACTTATGGCTTCAAACCGAAGCATAAGTTGTTGCCTATACCGCGCAAGGAGCTTGAACTGAATCCGAATATGGTGCAGAATGAAAATTGGTAGGAAAAGAAACTGATATATATCATGACAAAAGAAATCATAAGTTTTTATTTTTGCATAACCGTTTCTGATACCTTACCCTTGATGTATCATAAATATGAGAAACATTAAAATCTAAAATACCATGAAGAAAGTCTTATTTACTTTTCTGGCTATTTTCACCATGCTAACAGCATACGCACAATTCCCCGGTTGGGGACCGCAGAGCAAAGTGGTGACGGACAGTATCTACAGCAAGATATTGGATGCAAACCGGCAGTTTACAATTTATTTACCTCAAAGTTATGAGGTGGATGCTACGAGAAAATACCCGATTCTCTATCTACTACATGGCATGTCGGGAGTAAACACCAGTTGGTTCAACGACCAGCGCTGCAAGGATGTGATGGACCAGCTGACGGCATCGGGCGAGGCTTGCGAGATGATTATCGTCAGCCCCAATGCCGGAGGAAATCCGGCCACTTGCTGGAACGGCTACTTCAATATGCCGGGATGGGCTTACGAAGATTTCTTCTATAAGGAGTTCCTTCCTTATATAGAGAAGACCTACCGGGTGAAAGGTGATAAGCAGCATCGTGCCATTGCCGGACTTTCTATGGGCGGAGGCGGAACGGCAAGCTATGCACAGCGCTATCCGGATATGTATTGTGCCGCCTATGCCATGAGTGCTTTGATGAATATCCCCGTCAGTGGTGAGGAAGCGGGAAAAGACCCCGATCCCACGAACAAGATGGCTGTGCTGACGCGTTCTGTGCAGGAACATAGTTGCATCAGGTATGTGGCTGAGGCAGATGATGCGCGTAAGGCACAGCTTCGTACAGTACAGTGGTTTGTGGATTGCGGAGATGATGACTTTCTGCTGGATCGTAATATCGAGTTTTTCCAGGCGATGCGTAATGCCGGTATCCCTTGCCAGTTCCGTGTGCGGGATGGCGGACATACCAGCGAATATTGGCATTCGGCGCTTTATATGTGCCTGCCTTTTGTAAGTCGTAACTTTGCTAAATAATAAAAATCTAATTCATTCAATATAAGAAATTATGAAAAGATTATTAAGTTTGGCAGCTATGCTGCTGGTCTGCTGTGTCACCCTTTTTGCACAGCAAGCTCTTTGGGGAGGTGCGGCAGTTGTCTCTCCTGATATTCATGAAGACAACACGGTTACTTTTCGCTTAAAAGCTCCTAAGGCTGTAAGGGTGCAGATTACCGGTGATTTTCTGCCTCCACAAACTATTAAGACTCCTCGTGGCGATTATGATGCACCGGGCATTGCCGATTTGACAGAGGGGAAGGACGGCGTTTGGGAATTTACTACTCCCGAACCGTTGAAGCCGGAACTTTATGGATACTCCTTTATTGTAGACGGATTGAGAATGATGGACCCGAGCAATGTTTACATGATTCGGGATGTGGCTACCGTGACCAATGTATTTATCATCGGTGGGGACCGTGCCGATTTGTATAAAGTGAATAAGGTACCTCATGGAACGGTAAGTCGCATGTGGTACAATAGTCCTTCGCTGGGAATGGACCGCCGTCTGACGATTTACACTCCGGCTGGTTATGAAACCAGCGGCAAGCGTTATCCGGTATTCTATCTGCTTCATGGTGCAGGTGGTGATGAGGAAGCTTGGATTGCTCTTGGCCGTACTTCGCAGATATTGGATAATCTTATCGCACAGGGCAAGGCTCAACCTATGATTGTAGTGATGACCAACGGCAATGCTTGGCAAGATGCTGCTGCAGGTGAGTCTCCCAAGGGGTTTGTTGCCCCATCCATGCGTCCCGACGAAAGAGCGAAAGTGGCAGAAGGTGCTTTTGAACTCTCGTTCCCCGAAATCGTGAAGTTCGTAGAGAAGAATTTCCGCACTCTTGCCAATAAGAAGAACCGTGCCATTGCCGGGCTTTCTATGGGTAGTTTCCACTCTTGCAATATTTCCAAGTATTACCCGGACATGTTCGACTATGTAGGTCTTTTCTCCGGTGCAAGTACCGGAAACGATAAATCAACTTGTCCGGTCTATACCGACTTTGAAGGTAAGCTGAAGACTCAGTTTGCCAAGAAACCGGCCCTTTACTTCATCGCATGCGGCAAGACGGACTTTGTTTATAAAGGTGTGGCCGACTTTCGCAAGTTGCTTGATGACAATGGTTATAAGTACGAGTATCTTGAAACGGGCGAGGGCCATATCTGGAGGAACTGGCGCATCTATCTGACGGAGTTCGCGCCGAAGTTGTTCAAATAAGAGGATTCGGTATAACTAATTTAATAACAAGATAACATACGTATCATGAAAAGAATTTCTATTTTGTCAGCTCTGTTGCTGATGTGTGCGATGACTTTCGCGCAACAAGCTCTCTGGGGAGGCGCTCCTGTGGTCTCACCTGAGATACACGACAACAATACAGTAACTTTCCGCTTGAAGGCGCCGAAAGCCGTAAAGGTGCAAGTAACCGGCGACTTCCTGCCTACGCAGAAAATCAAGACTCCTTTTGGTGAGTTTGATGGTCCGGGTGTGGCAGATTTGAAAGAGAACAAGGACGGTGTGTGGGAATTCACTACTCCCGAACCGCTGAAACCAGAACTCTACAGCTACACTTTCCTGGTAGACGGACTGAAGATTAACGACCCTGCCAACGTCTATATGATTCGAGACGTGGCAAGCGTGACGAATGTATTCATCATCGGTGGTGACGAGCGCATCGATCTTTACAAAGTGAATAAAGTTCCTCATGGAACGGTGTCTAAGGTATGGTACAACAGCCCTACGCTGGGTATGGACCGCCGTCTGACTGTCTATACGCCTGCCGGATATGAGACAAGCGGCAAGCGCTATCCTGTCTTCTACCTGCTGCACGGTATGGGTGGCGACGAGAACGCATGGAGCGAACTGGGACGTACGGCACAGATTCTGGATAACCTCATCGCCCAAGGCAAGGCCAAGCCGATGATTGTAGTAATGACCAACGGTAACGCTGCGTTGGAGGCTGCTCCGGGTGAATCGTCACTGGGTTTTGCCGCTCCCAGCATGAATCTGCCCAAGACAATGGAAGGTTCTTTCGAAACGGCTTTCCCCGACGTGGTGAAATTCATTGATAAGACTTACCGTACACAGGCCAACAAGAAGGGGCGTGCCATTGCTGGTCTCTCTATGGGAGGTTTCCACTCCATGCACATCTCCAAGCAATATCCGGACATGTTCGACTATGTAGGGCTGTTCTCGGCTGCCATCATGCCCAACAAAGATGTGAAGTCTCCGATTTATGACAACCTTGAAGCCAAACTGAAAACCCAGTTTGCCAAGAAACCGGCACTCTATTACATCGCTATCGGTAATAAAGACTTCTTGTTCCAGGCCAATAACGACTACCGCAAGATGTTGGACGAGAAGGGTTACAAATATGAATATTATGAAACCGGAGAAGGTCATATCTGGAAGAACTGGCGTATTTACCTGACTGAATTCGCACCGAAGATATTTAAATAAGATTATGAAGAAGAATATCATATCCATGGCAGCAGCAATGGCTGTTTTGTCAGCTTGCGGACCGGGTGTGCCGCAGCTTGGAAAGTCCTCTCTGGATGAGGTGATTGGCGCCATGACCTTGGAAGAAAAGGCGCATCTGGTAGTGGGTACCGGTATGGCAGGTTTCTCGGGTGACAGTGCCGTAATCGGTGCAACGAGAAAGCTGGTGCCGGGTGCGGCAGGAACCACATATCCGATTGAGCGCCTCGGCATTCCCGCTGTGGTGCTGGCTGATGGTCCCGCTGGACTGCGTATCGACCCCAAGCGTGAGGGAGATTCTGCTACGTACTATTGTACTCATTTCCCTATCGGAACTTTGCTCGCCTCTACCTGGGACCAGGAACTGGTGGAAAGTGTAGGTCAGTCTATCGGTAACGAAGTGCTGGAATATGGTGCGGACGTGCTGTTGGCTCCGGCGCTGAACATTCACCGTAACCCGCTTTGCGGACGTAACTTCGAGTATTATTCCGAAGACCCGTTGGTGTCGGGTAAGATTGCCGCCGCCTACGTACGTGGTGTGCAGAGCAACGGTGTGGGTACCAGTATCAAGCACTTTGCTGTGAACAACCAGGAAACCAACCGTATGGCTACGGATGCGCATGTATCTCCACGCGCCTTGCGCGAAATCTACTTGAAAGGATTCGAGATTGCCGTGAAGGAATCCGCTCCTTGGACCGTGATGTCCTCATACAACTACCTGAACGGTGTCTATACTTCGGAAAACAAGGAGTTGCAGACAACGATGCTGCGTGACGAATGGGGCTTCAAGGGTATGGTGATGACCGACTGGTTCGGTGGTAAAGATGCTGTGGCACAGATGGTGGCGGGCAACGACATGTTGCAGCCCGGTCTGCCCAAGCAGTACGAAGCCATCGTGAAGGGTGTGCAGGACGGAGCGTTGGACGAAGCCATTCTCAATCAGAATGTGAAGCGCATTTTGGAAATGATTCTCCAGACTCCCCATTTCAAGGGATATAAATATTCCAACAAGCCTGATTTGAAAGCACATGCTGCCGTTACCCGCCAGTCGGCGACAGAAGGTATGGTATTGCTGAAGAACGATAACGGTGCTCTGCCACTGGCAGCCGACGTGAAGAACGTGGCACTCTTTGGTTGTACTTCCTATGACTTCATTGCCGGAGGTACGGGCTCGGGCAACGTGAACCGCGCTTATACCGTTTCGCTATTGGACGGCTTGAAGAATGCCGGCTATGTGGTGGATGAAGCGCTGAAGAATAGCTATGAAGCTTACCTGAAAGCAGAGAAAGAACGTCTGGCCAAAGATAAGAAAGAGTGGTTTATGCCCGACGAGCGTCCTGCTGAGATGGCTGTGTCCGCACAAGTTATCCGCGAGCAGGTTGCCAAGGCCGATGTGGCACTGGTGACGCTGGGACGTACCTCTGGTGAGTTCCTCGACCGTATGGTAGCCGACTTCAACCTCACCAAAGAGGAGCAGAGCATGTTGAAAGCAGTGTCCGATGCTTTCCACGCTGCCGGAAAGAAGGTAGTGGTGGTACTTAATATCGGTGGTGTGATTGAAACTGCTTCTTGGAAGTCTGTTCCCGATGCCATCCTTTGTGCATGGCAGGCAGGCCAGGAGGGAGGAAACAGTGTGGCTGACGTGCTGAGTGGCAAGGCTTCTCCTTCGGGCAAGCTGACAATGACTTTCCCGGTGAAGTTTGAAGATGCCGCTTCTTCCGCCAACTTCCCGATAGACATGCGCGTAAGCACCGACCTCGTGAACAAGGGCGGGAAGAAGAACGACGTGAAGGATGTGGATTATACCAATTATGAGGAGGATATCTACGTAGGTTACCGTTACTTTGACACCTTTGGCAAGCAGGTTTCCTATCCTTTCGGTTACGGTCTTTCCTATACCACTTTTGCTTATGACAAGGCTGCTGTTAAGGCAGACAACGGCGTCTATACCGTATCTGTGGAAGTGAAGAACACCGGTAAGGTAGCAGGTAAGGAAGTGGTTCAGCTTTATGTATCCGCTCCCGATGCTGCAGACGCCAACAAACCCGAAAAGGAACTGAAAGCTTTTGCCAAGACTAAGGAACTGAAACCGGGCGAAACTACTGTGGTGACGCTGAAAGTGAATGCTGCCGACCTGGCTTCCTATGATGAGGCTGCATCGGCATGGGTGGTAACTCCCGGAAACTACAAGTTCCTCGTCGGGGCTTCCTCACGCGACATCAAGGCTACGCTGGAGGCTGAAGTAGCTGCCGCAACGCAGAAGACGAACGACATCCTGAAACTTCAGGAACCGATGAACCTCTTGAAGAGATGAGAGTAGGATTGTCTGAAAAGATAACAAATCATACCCTAAAAAACATCCTGTTGTATCCTTTGGTATGGCAGGATGTTCTTATCTTTGTGCCTCGTATAAACAGATAGTGCAACTATTATAAACCAATATCACAACCATGAGTAAAAAGTTAATCTTATCTTTAGCCCTATCAGGGTTAGTACTTACTGCTACGGCGCAGACCACTGTTGCGCCTGCCATTCCAAGAGACGAGAAAATAGAACAGCAGATTGAGACTTTGCTGAAGAAGATGACGCTTGACGAGAAAGTCGGTCAGATGTGCGAACTCACTATCGACCTCCTGCAGAAACGCGCCAATCCCTTTGCCGGTCTCGACCCGAAGAACATCACGGTGAAGGACCTGCAAAAAATCATCAAGAGATACAAGCTTGAAAAGGAATTCAAGCTGGGCAAGGAGATGCCTTCGCAGGATGTGATGATGAAGCTCTATATGCGTATCCAAGGCATTGAGAATGCCAAGGGTTTCCAGTTGGACGAGGCGATGCTCGACTCTGTCATCGGAAAATACAAAGTAGGCTCCATCTTGAACGTGCCCAACGGTGTGGCACAGAGCGTGGAGAAGTGGCAGGAAATCATCAAACGCATTCAGGAGAAATCCATGGAGGTGATGGGTATTCCTTGTGTGTACGGTGTAGACCAGATACACGGAACTACCTATACACTGGGCGGTACTTTCTTTCCGCAAGGCGTCAATATGGGAGCTACCTTCAATCGTGAACTGACACGTAAGGGTGCACGTATCTCTGCCTACGAAACAAAGGCGGGAAGCATCCCCTGGACGTATGCCCCGGTGACCGACCTCGGACGTGACCCGCGCTGGCCGCGTATGTGGGAAAACTATGGTGAAGACGCCTACGTCAATGCCGAAATGGGACGTGAAGCCATTATCGGTTTCCAGGGAGAGAACCCCAACCTGATTGGCGGGAACAACGTTGCCGCTTGTATGAAGCATTATATGGGTTATGGTGTCCCCGTTTCCGGTAAGGACCGTACGCCGTCTTCCATCACCGAGCAGGATATGCGTGAGAAGCATTTTGCTCCTTATCTGGAAATGGTGAAGGCAGGTGCCCTCTCCGTGATGGTGAACTCCGCCATGAACAACGGCCTGCCTTTCCATGCCAACTATGAGCTGCTGACCAAGTGGCTGAAAGAAGACCTCAACTGGGACGGTATGATCGTGACCGACTGGGCGGACATCAACAACCTTTATAGCCGCGACCACATTGCCAAGGACAAGAAGGAAGCCATCAAGCTCGCCATCAATGCCGGTATCGACATGTCTATGGACCCGTACGACTGGAAGTTCTGTACACTCTTGAAAGAACTGGTGGAAGAAGGTGAAGTTCCCATGAGCCGTATAGACGATGCTGTGCGTCGTGTGCTGCGTTTGAAATGCCGTCTCAACCTATTTGAAAAGCCCTATTATGACTTGAAAGACTTCCCGTTGTTCGGTAGTGCGGAACATGCCGCTGCTGCATTGCAGGCTGCCGAAGAGTCTTTGGTACTCCTGAAGAATACAGACGGTATATTGCCGTTGGCAAAAGGCAAGAAACTGCTGGTTACCGGTCCGAATGCCAACTCCATGCGTTGCCTCAATGGCGGCTGGTCTTATTCATGGCAGGGCGACAAGGCCGACGAGCATGCAGGTCAATATAATACCATTCTCGAGGCTTTCACCAATAAATTCGGTGCGGACAATATCATCTACGAAGCCGGTGTCACTTATAAGCAAGGTGGCAACTGGTGGGAAGAAAACACTCCGGAGATAGAGAAAGCTGTAGCAGCCGCTGCCGGTGCCGACTACATCGTTGCCTGCATCGGTGAGAACTCTTACTGCGAGACTCCGGGTAACCTGACGAACCTCTTCCTCTCCCAGAACCAGCTCGATTTGGTGAAGGCTCTTGCCAAAACCGGGAAGCCCATCATTCTGGTGTTGAATGAAGGCCGTCCTCGCCTGATTGCTGACATCGAGCCTTTGGCTAAGGCTGTTGTCAATACTATGCTTCCGGGCAATTACGGCGGTGATGCGTTGGCAAACCTCATTGCCGGCGACGCCAACTTCAGCGGAAAGATGCCTTTCACTTATCCGAAGGAAATCAACTCTCTGATTACGTACGACTACAAACCGTGCGAACACATCGGAAAGCAGATGGAAGGCGCTTATAACTACGATGCGCAAGTATCTGTACAGTGGGCGTTCGGTTATGGATTGAGTTATACTACTTTTGCATACAGTAACCTCAAGGTGGATAAGTCGGACTTTACCGCTGATGATGTGCTTACTTTCACTGTAGATGTGAAGAATACCGGTGACCGTGTCGGCAAGGAGAGCGTGTTGCTCTTCAGCAGTGACCTCGTTGCCTCCCTTACTCCCGATACCCGCCGTCTTCGCGCTTTCGAGAAAGTGGAACTGAAACCGGGCGAGACAAAGACCGTGACTCTGAAACTGAAAGGCTCCGACCTTGCTTTCGTAGGCTATGATGGCAAGTGGATTCTGGAGAAAGGTGACTTCCGCATCCAGACGGGTGACCAGACTGTGAACGTGGTTTGTACGGATACCAAGAAGTGGGAGACTCCGAATAAGTGATACGACAAGGTCTTTTAGACCTTTAGAACCATAGTAAAAGGGCCGATAGCATGAAACAAGCTATCGGCCTTTTATTTTTCCGCGTTGTCTTTCAACAGTATCTTTTTTCCGCTTGTACCTCCTTACTTCTTTTCCTGAAACAATAGAGATTGTACGCATGAGATGTACATCTCATGTTGTTCGAGATGCACATCTCGTTGTGCTTGACATGTGCATCTCATGCAGTATGGAACGTGATAATTCATTTCATAAAGTATAAGCTTCTGTCTCATAAGATTATATGTTTTACCCCTTATCTTGAAGTGTTGAAAGGGCGTGTCTGTAATATAATTCCCGTTTGAACCGTTAAATCAATCTTTTTTTCTCTAATATTTTGTAGTCGAACAGATTATTTATATCTTTGCAAGCGAAAACGGATGAAAGGTGGAGGGGCGATTAAGCTCCTCTTTTTTGTTCCTAATGGTTAATCTATGATAGAAAAGAAAACTGTTTGTCAGATTGTTGACGAGTGGCTGGCAGGAAAGGACTACTTCCTTGTGGAGGTGACAATCAGCCCGGATGACAAGATTTTGGTGGAAATAGACCACAAAGAAGGTGTTTGGATTGAGGACTGCGTAGAGCTGAGCCGCTACATCGAGTCCAAGCTGAACCGTGAGGATGAGGATTATGAGTTGGAAGTCGGTTCGGCCGGCATCGGACAGCCCTTCAAGGTACTGCAGCAGTACATTAACCACATCGGCAAGGAAGTGGAAGTGCTGACAAAGGACGGCCGCAAGCTCAGCGGCGTGTTGAAGGAAGCCGACGAACAGCATTTCGTCGTGACCATTCAGAAGAAAGTGAAAGAGGAAGGTGCCAAGCGTCCCAAGCTGGTGGACGAGGACTTGACCTTTACGTATGAAGAGATAAAATACACTAAATACTTAATCAGTTTTAAATAAGACTATGGCCAAAAAAGTAGAAACTGTCAGCTTGATAGATACATTTTCGGAATTTAAGGAACTGAAGAATATCGACAGAACCACGATGGTAAGCGTACTCGAGGAGTCGTTCCGTAGTGTGATTGCGAAAATGTTCGGTACCGATGAGAATTACGACGTAATTGTAAACCCGGACAAGGGTGATTTCGAAATATGGCGTAACCGTGAGGTAGTGGCAGACGAGGATTTGGAAAACCCGAACCTGCAGATTGCATTGTCCGAAGCACAAAAGATTGATGCTTCTTATGAGGTGGGCGAGGAAGTGACGGATGAAGTTATTTTCGCGAACTTTGGTCGCCGTGCCATCTTGAACTTGCGCCAGACGTTGGCCTCCAAGATATTGGAACTGGAGAAAGATAGTATTTACAACAAATACATTGATAAGGTGGGTACCATCATCAATGCGGAAGTCTACCAGATTTGGAAGAAGGAGATGCTGCTGCTCGATGATGAAGGCAACGAACTGTTGCTGCCCAAGACCGAACAGATACCGAGTGACTTCTACCGCAAGGGCGAGACTGCCCGCGCCGTAGTGGCACGTGTGGACAACAAGAATAATAATCCGAAGATTATCCTGAGCCGTACGTCGCCCGTCTTCCTGCAACGTCTGTTCGAGATGGAAGTACCCGAAATCAATGACGGACTGATTACCATCAAGAAGATTGCCCGCATCCCTGGCGAGCGTGCCAAGATTGCCGTTGAGAGCTACGATGACCGTATCGACCCGGTAGGTGCCTGCGTGGGCGTGAAGGGTAGCCGTATTCATGGTATCGTCCGCGAGCTTCGCAACGAGAATATCGACGTTATCAACTATACGTCGAATATCCAGTTGTTTATACAGCGTGCCTTGAGCCCTGCCAAGATTTCTTCTATCCGCTTGAACGAGGAAGAACGCAAGGCGGAAGTGTTCCTGAAACCCGAAGAGGTGTCGCTGGCTATCGGTAAAGGCGGTTTGAATATCAAGCTTGCCAGTATGTTGACTGAGTACACCATCGACGTGTTCCGTGAGTTGGATGAGGCCATAGAGGATGAAGACATCTACTTGGACGAATTCCGTGATGAGATAGACGGTTGGGTTATCGATGCCATCAAGGCTATCGGTATCGATACGGCAAAGGCTGTGTTGAACGCTCCCCGTGAGATGTTGATTGAGAAGACGGACCTCGAAGAAGAGACGGTGGACGAGGTATTGCGCATTTTGAAACAAGAGTTTGAAGAGGAGGAGCAGTAATGTGGTAATGTGGGTAGTATGCTAATGTGCCAATGCAGATAGCATATCGGATGAAGTGCACACTCCTTTTTTCTCAGCCAATTAGCACATTAGCATATTGGCACATTAATTCATTAAATTAGTATGACGATAAGGTTAAACAAAGTAACAAGAGATTTAAATGTAGGAATTACGACGGCTGTCGAGTTCCTGCAAAAGAAGGGATTTACCGTTGAGGCAAATCCGAACACAAAAATTACGGATGAACAGTTCGAACTGCTCAAAAAGGAGTTTAGTACAGATAAGGACCTTAAGATAAAGTCGGAGCGTTTCAGCCAGGAACGTCAGAGCAAGGACCGCAACAAGGCGTCCGTGTCTATTGACGGCTATAAGGAAACGCAGGAGAAAGCGAAGCCCGAGGAGATTAAGACGGTTGTTCCGGAAGACGTACGTCCGAAGTTCAAGCCGGTAGGCAAGATTGATTTGGACAAACTGAACCGTAGACCTGCTCCTGCTCAAGAAAAAGAGAAAGAAACGGAAAAAGCAATAGAAGAGAAAAAGGTGGAGGAACCGGCAGTTGTAGAAACGCCGAAACCGGAACCAGCTCCTCAACCGGAGATACAGCCGGCATCTGAACCCGAACTGCAGTCCGTTTCGGAACCGCAGCCCCAACCCGTTGTCAAGGAAGAGCCTGCTCCGGTGTCAGAGGCTCAACAAGAATCTAAAAAGGAAGAAATGATAGAAGCGCCTGCTCCCGCACCGGCGGCTGAAGAAGCACCGGTTGAAAAAGAGGGGAAAGAAGAAGGAGAAGAAATCTTCAAGATACATCAGCCTGAGTTTGTTTCGAAGATTAATGTCATCGGACAGATAGACCTGGCTGCCTTGAACCAGTCCACACGTCCGAAGAAGAAATCGAAAGAGGAGAAACGCAAGGAGCGTGAAGAGAAGGAAAAGATTCGCCAGGATCAGAAGAAGCAGATGAAGGAAGCTATCATCAAGGAAATCCGCCGTGATGATAGCAAGCTGAAGGATACCGCTGCCGGCGATGCCAATGGCAAAAAGAAACGTGTCCGTATCAATAAGGAGAAAGTGGACATCAACAATGCTTCCAACTTCCAGCGTGGTGGCAACGATCGTGGACACGCAGGTGCCCAGCAAGGTCAGGGGGGCCGCCCGCAAGGTGGAAACCAGCCTGGTGGAAACAATGCCAATAATAACCGCAACCGCAATAAGGACCGCTTCAAGAAGCCGGTCATCAAGCAGGAGGTTAGCGAGGAAGATGTAGCAAAGCAGGTAAAGGAAACTTTGGCACGCCTCACTTCCAAAGGAAAGAACAAAGGTGCCAAGTATCGTAAGGAGAAACGTGACATGGCCTCCAGCCGTATGCAGGAATTGGAAGACATGGAGATGGCAGAAAGCAAGGTACTGAAAATTACGGAATTCGTGACGGCCAATGAGTTGGCAAGCATGATGGATGTTTCAGTTACTCAGGTTATTGCCACTTGCATGAGCATTGGTATGATGGTATCCATCAACCAGCGTTTGGATGCCGAGACCATCAACCTGGTGGCTGAGGAATTCGGTTTCAAGACAGAATATGTAAGTGCAGAAGTGGCGCAGGCCATCGTAGAGGAAGAGGATGATGAGGAAGATTTGGAACCTCGCGCTCCGATTGTAACGGTGATGGGGCACGTAGACCACGGTAAGACTTCATTGCTCGACTATATCCGTAAGGCGAATGTGATTGCCGGTGAAGCGGGTGGTATCACACAGCACATCGGTGCCTACCACGTGTCGCTGGACGACGGGCGTAAGATTACATTCCTCGATACTCCGGGTCACGAAGCGTTTACTGCCATGCGTGCCCGTGGTGCCAAAGCTACGGATATTGCCATTATCATTGTGGCTGCTGACGACAACGTGATGCCGCAGACAAAGGAAGCCATCAACCATGCCATGGCTGCGGGTGTTCCCATCGTATTTGCAATCAATAAGATTGATAAACCGACTGCCAACCCCGACAAGATTAAGGAAGAGCTGGCTGCCATGAACTTCCTGGTGGAAGAGTGGGGCGGTAAGTATCAGTCGCAAGATATCTCTGCCAAAAAGGGTATCGGTGTACCCGAGCTGATGGAGAAAGTGTTGCTCGAAGCGGAAATGCTGGAGCTGAAAGCAAACCCGAACCGCCGTGCTACCGGTTCCATCATTGAGTCCTCATTGGATAAGGGGCGTGGCTATGTGGCTACGGTGCTTGTTTCCAACGGTACTTTGAAGATGGGCGACATCGTGCTGGCAGGTACTAACTACGGTAAGGTAAAGGCTATGTTCAACGAGCGTAACCAGCGCATGAAGGAAGCCGGTCCTTCTACACCTGCCCTGATATTGGGCTTGAACGGTGCGCCTGCTGCTGGCGACACGTTCCACGTAATCGAGACGGAGCAGGAAGCACGCGAGATTGCCAACAAGCGCGAACAGTTGCAGCGTGAACAAGGTTTGCGTACGCAGAAGATGCTGACGCTCGACGAAGTGGGCCGCCGTCTGGCATTGGGTGACTTCCATGAGCTGAACGTGATTGTGAAGGGTGACGTGGACGGTTCTGTGGAAGCGTTGAGCGACTCTTTAATCAAGCTGTCTACGGAGCAGGTGCAGGTAAACGTAATTCACAAGGGTGTCGGTCAGATTTCCGAATCGGATGTCTCGCTGGCTGCCGCTTCGGATGCGATTATCGTCGGTTTCCAGGTACGTCCTTCGGGTGCTGCCGCCAAGATGGCAGAGCAGGAGGGGGTGGATATCCGCAAGTACTCCGTCATCTACGATGCCATCGAAGAGGTGAAGGCTGCCATGGAAGGTATGCTGGCACCAACATTGAAGGAGCAGGTTACAGCAACCATCGAGGTGCGCGAGGTGTTCAACATCACGAAGGTGGGACTGGTGGCAGGTGCCATGGTCAAGACCGGAAAGGTGAAACGCAGCGACAAGGCCCGCTTGATACGCGACGGTATCGTAATCTTTACGGGTGCCATCAATGCCTTGAAGCGCTTCAAGGACGACGTGAAGGAGGTAGGTACCAACTTCGAGTGCGGTATCAGCCTGACAAATTGCAACGACATCAAGGTGGGCGATATTATCGAATCTTACGAAGAAATAGAAGTGAAGCAAACATTATAATTGAATAATGTGCAAATATGCTAATGTGCCAATTGGCTGCGCGTAAAGAAAATGCCGCAGGGCAATTGGCACATTTTGCATATCAGCCATTTGCTCATTAGCATATTGGCACATTACCACATTATCACATTAATCTATGGCAATTATAGATATCATCATATTGGTAGCTTTTGGCTTGGGCGCAATCATTGGCTTCATGAAAGGTTTTGTGAAGCAATTGGCCTCTCTGCTGGGGCTGATTGTCGGTCTGCTGGCAGCAAAGGCTTTGTATGCCTCGTTGGCAGCGAAGCTGTGCCCCACATTGACAGACTCTATGACAGTGGCGCAAGTACTGGCATTTGTCCTCATCTGGCTGGCTGTTCCCTTGCTCTTCTCCCTGGTGGCTTCTCTGCTGACCCGGGCAATGGAGGCCGTCTCGCTGGGCTGGCTCAATCATTGGTTGGGAGCCGGTCTGGGGGCTTTGAAGTACCTCCTGTTGACGAGCCTGCTGATTGGTGTCATCGAATTTATAGACGGAGACAATACGCTGATTGGCAAAACAAAAAAGAAAGAATCAGTGTTATATTATCCTATGGAAGAGTTTGCCGGGATATTCTTTCCCGCGGCAAAGGCGGTTACGGAGCAGATTGTAAACGGAGACTTTGACTGATACCGTGAGCCGTGATTTTGTAATTCATAATTTGTAATTATAGAAGTGATGCAACAAGAAGAACCCAATAAATATGTAAAGGAACTCACTCAGGAAAAGTATAAGTATGGTTTCACGACCGACGTGCATACGGACATCATTGAGCGTGGGCTGAATGAAGATGTTGTGCGGCTTATCTCTGAGAAGAAGGGAGAACCGGAATGGTTGCTGGAGTTCCGCCTGAAGGCATATCGCCACTGGCTGACGTTGGAGATGCCTACATGGGCACATCTCCGCATTCCCGAAATAGATTATCAGGCCATATCCTACTATGCTGACCCTACGAAGAAGAAGGAGGGCCCGAAGAGCATGGATGAGGTGGCCCCTGAGTTGATAAAGACTTTCAATAAACTGGGCATTCCGCTGGAAGAGCAGATGGCATTGAGCGGTATGGCTGTGGATGCCGTTATGGACTCGGTGTCTGTAAAGACTACCTTCAAGGAGACGCTGATGGAGAAAGGAATCATCTTCTGCTCATTCAGTGAGGCTGTACGCGAGCATCCCGATTTAGTACAGAAATATCTCGGTTCGGTGGTGCCTTATCGCGACAACTTCTTTGCGGCACTGAACTCGGCGGTGTTCTCCGACGGCTCTTTTGTCTATATCCCGAAGGGGGTACGTTGTCCGATGGAGTTGTCCACCTATTTCCGCATCAATGCCCGCAATACGGGGCAGTTCGAAAGAACCTTGATTGTGGCGGATGATGATTCGTACGTTTCCTATCTGGAAGGGTGTACGGCTCCGATGCGTGACGAGAACCAGTTGCACGCGGCCATTGTGGAGATTGTGGTGCACGACCGTGCAGAAGTGAAATACAGCACCGTGCAGAACTGGTATCCCGGTGATGCCGAGGGCCGGGGTGGTGTCTATAACTTTGTGACGAAGCGTGGCCATTGTAAAGGGGTGGACAGTAAACTGTCTTGGACACAAGTGGAAACAGGTTCGGCCATTACCTGGAAGTATCCGTCTTGCATCCTTTCCGGTGACAATTCGACAGCGGAGTTCTATAGTGTGGCAGTAACCAATAACCATCAGCAGGCAGACACGGGAACAAAGATGATTCATCTGGGCAAGAATACCCGTAGCACTATTGTGAGCAAAGGTATCTCTGCCGGTAAGAGTGAGAACTCTTACCGTGGTCTGGTACGCGTGGCACAGAAAGCGGATAATGCCCGTAATTACAGCCAGTGCGACTCCTTGCTGCTTGGCGACAAATGCGGTGCGCACACTTTCCCTTACATGGACATCCGAAACGAAACGGCCATCGTGGAGCATGAAGCCACCACCAGCAAGATTAGTGAGGACCAGATATTCTACTGCAACCAACGCGGTATCTCTACAGAAGATGCCGTGGGGCTGATTGTGAATGGTTATGCCAAGGAAGTGCTGAACAAGTTGCCGATGGAGTTTGCCGTAGAAGCGCAGAAATTGCTTGCCATTTCGCTGGAAGGAAGCGTGGGGTGATTAAATTGTAAATTGTAAATAGTCAAATAGTAAATATAAAGATGTTAGAGATAAAAGACCTACATGCCAGCATCAATGGCAAAGAAATATTGAAAGGCATCAACTTGACCATACGTGATGGAGAAGTACATGCACTAATGGGACAGAACGGTGCCGGTAAAAGTACGTTGAGTAATGTGTTGGTAGGCCATCCGGCTTACGAAGTGACACGCGGCTCCATCACCTTTAATGGCAAGGACTTGCTTGCCATGAGCCCTGAAGACCGTGCGCATGAAGGAATTTTCCTTTCTTTCCAGACTCCGGTAGAGATTCCGGGTGTTTCGATGGTAAACTTCATGCGTGCTGCCGTGAATGAGCAACGCAAGTACCGCCATCTGCCTGCTTTGTCGGCCAGCGAGTTCCTGAAGCTGATGCGCGAGAAACGTGCCATTGTGGAACTGGACAATAAGCTTGCTAACCGTAGCGTGAACGAAGGTTTCAGTGGCGGTGAAAAGAAGCGCAACGAGATATTCCAGATGGCTATGCTGGAACCGACTTTCGCCATTCTGGACGAAACGGACTCTGGTCTGGATGTAGATGCCCTGCGCATTGTGGCCGATGGTTTCAATAAACTCAAGACAGCGGAAACCAGTGCTATGGTCATTACCCACTACCAGCGCTTGTTGGACTATATCAAACCCGATACGGTACATGTATTGCTGGGCGGACGTATCGTAAAGACCGGTGGACCGGAATTGGCGAAGGAGATTGAGACACGTGGCTTCGATTGGATAAAGAAAGAAGCAAGTGAATTATAAACTCATAATCTGAAAACATGAGTGTAGAGCAACAATATATAGACCTTTTCTCCCAAACGGAGGCGATGATATGCCGGCATAGTGCCGAGGTGCTGAATGCGCCGCGTGCAGCTGCTTTTGCCGACTTTGAGCGCTTGGGCTTTCCTACCCGTAAGGAGGAGAAATATAAATATACGGATATCAGTAAGTTCTTTGAGCCGGATTATGGCTTGAACTTGAACCGGTTGGAAATCCCGGTGAATCCTTATGAAGTGTTCAAGTGCGATGTTCCCAATATGAGCACTGCTCTTTATTTTGTGGTGAACGATGCTTTCTATGGCAGAGCTTTGCCCAAATCCCATCTGCCTGAGGGGGTTATCTTCGGTAGCCTGAAGGAAGTGGCCGAACAGAATCCTGAATTGGTGAGGAAATACTACGGTAAGCTGGCTGATACGGCAGAGGATGGTGTGACGGCGTTCAACACTGCTTTTGTACAAGACGGCGTTCTGTTTTATGTTCCTAAGAATGTGGTGGTAGAGAAACCTATTCAGTTGGTGAATATCCTGCGTGGTGACGTCAATTTTATGATAAATCGTCGTGTGCTGGTTATCCTGGAGGAGGGGGCGCAAGCCCGCTTGCTAGTATGTGACCATGCAATGGACAGTGTGAACTTCCTGGCAACGCAGGTAATAGAAATTTTTGCCGGTGAAAATGCTGTTTTCGATTTTTATGAACTGGAGGAGACCCACACCAGTACGGTGCGTATCAGCAATATGTATGTAAGGCAGGAAGCCAATAGCAATGTACTGCTGAATGGTATGACCCTGCACAACGGAACTACGCGGAATACAACCCGTGTGACGCTCGCCGGTGAACATGCGGAACTGAATCTGTGCGGTATGGCCATTGCAGACAAGAACCAACATGTGGACAATCATACGACTATCGACCATGCTGTGCCCAACTGTACCAGCAATGAGCTTTATAAGTATGTCCTTGACGAGCAGGCTGTAGGTGCCTTTGCCGGTCTTGTTTTAGTGCGCCCTGACGCACAGCACACCAGTTCGCAACAGACCAACCGCAATCTTTGTGCTACCCGCGATGCGCATATGTACACCCAACCTCAGCTGGAGATTTATGCAGATGACGTGAAGTGCAGTCATGGTGCTACGGTGGGGCAGCTCGATGAAAGCGCTCTCTTCTATATGCGGCAGCGTGGTATCCCGGTGCGTGAGGCGCGCCTGCTGCTGATGTTCGCTTTTGTCAACGAAGTCATCGACACCATCCGTTTGGATGCTTTGAAGGACCGTCTGCATCTGCTGGTAGAGAAGCGTTTCCGGGGAGAACTGAACAAATGCCAGGGATGTGCCATCTGCAAGTGATAGCTTATAATTTCGATTCATTATGAACAACGATATAAATAAGAGTAGTATCTTGGCTCCCCTCCCTACGGGGGAGGGGCTGGGGGAGAGGCTTCGAGCTGATTTCCCCATCCTTTCCCGTGAGGTATATGGCAAGCCGTTGGTCTATCTGGACAACGGCGCGACTACGCAGAAACCCCGCCAGGTAGTAGATGCCATTACGGACGAATACTATTCGGTGAATGCCAATGTGCATCGCGGGGTGCACTTCCTTTCGCAGCAGGCTACAGAGCTGCACGAGGCCTCGCGTGAGACGGTGCGACGTTTCATCAATGCCCGTAGTACGAATGAGATTGTCTTTACCCGTGGTACGACGGAGAGTATCAACCTGCTTGTCTCCAGCTTTGGTGAGGAATTTATGCAGGAGGGGGATGAGGTGATTCTTTCTGTGATGGAGCACCATAGTAACATTGTTCCCTGGCAGCTGCTTGCCGCCAAGCGTGGAATAGCCATCAAAGTGATTCCGATGAATGACAAGGGCGAACTCTTATTGGACGAATATAGGCAGTTGTTCTCCGAACGTACCAGGATTGTCAGTGTGGCACATGTTTCCAATGTGCTGGGCACGGTCAATCCCGTCAAGGAGATGATTGCTTTTGCCCATGAGCAGGGTGTTCCGGTGCTTGTGGACGGTGCCCAGTCCATTCCCCACATGCCGGTGGATGTGCAGGACTTGGATGCCGACTTCTTCGTTTTCTCCGCTCACAAGGTGTATGGTCCTACGGGAGTAGGCGTACTTTATGGTAAAGAGGAGTGGCTGGATAGGATACCTCCCTATCAGGGTGGTGGAGAGATGATTCAGCATGTCTCTTTTGAAAAGACTACCTTCAATGAATTGCCGTTCAAGTTTGAAGCCGGTACGCCGGATTATATCGGTACTACCGGACTTGCCAAAGCTTTGGACTACGTTTCGCTGGTTGGGATGGACAAGATTGCCGCCTATGAACACGAATTGACCCAGTATGCCATGCAACGGCTGAAAGAGATTCCCGGTATGCGTATCTTCGGCGAGGCAGAAGACAAGGGTAGTGTCATATCGTTTCTGGTAGGTGATATCCATCATTTTGATATGGGTACATTGCTCGACCGTCTTGGCATTGCCGTACGCACGGGACATCATTGTGCCCAACCATTGATGCAGCGTCTTGGTATCGAAGGAACGGTGCGTGCATCTTTCGGACTTTACAATACCCGGGAGGAGATAGATGCGCTGGTGGCAGGTATAGTTCGTGTCAGCCGGATGTTCTGACCCAAGCAAAGCTTTGCAACCTTTCTTCCATTCCTTGCGTCTAATATATCAACAACTAAAAAAAATGAATTATGTTAGTAACAACAACCCCGACTATTGAGGGTGGACGTATCACCCGCTATTATGGCATCGTTTCCGGTGAGACGATTATCGGTGCCAATGTATTCCGCGATTTTTTTGCCAGCATCCGTGACGTGGTAGGTGGGAGAAGCGGCTCTTATGAAGAAGTGCTACGCGAAGCTAAGGAGACAGCTTTGCGTGAGATGCAGGAAAATGCCCGTGCTATGGGTGCCAATGCCGTGATTGGTGTAGATCTGGATTATGAAACGGTAGGAGGTAGTGGCAGCATGCTGATGGTTACAGCCTGCGGTACGGCTGTAACGGTGGAATAATAAAATACATCATCTATTTTAATCGAACAGATGATGTATTTGACCTGAACAGATGATGTGTTTCCCAAGAATGAACGATACATTTTAGGGGGATACATCATCTATTTTTTTATAGATAGAGGTCTTTATTATTTATAGAAATGGAACTAGTGCATAAAATAGCCTAATTGTTTGCATATTTCGCTTCAAATCAATAATTTTAGGCTTTCGTTCAACCTTTTAATATGAATAAATGCTATGGACCAAATCCTATTTTGGCTGGTTCCAGCCGCTTCCGTTCTGGCACTTTACTTTGCCTGGTATTTCCATTGTCAGATGATGAAAGAAAGTGAGGGTACCCCTCAGATGATTAAGATTGCCGCTGCTGTGCGCAAAGGTGCTATGTCTTACCTCCGCCAACAATACAAGATTGTGGGCTGGGTATTTCTGGGGCTGGTTATCCTTTTCTCCATTATGGCATACGGTTTCGGAGTGCAGAACTCTTGGGTGCCGGTTGCTTTCCTTACCGGAGGATTCTTTTCCGGACTTTCCGGTTTTCTGGGTATGAAGACGGCCACTTACGCATCGGCTCGCACTGCCAATGCGGCACGCACATCGCTGAATGCCGGACTACGCGTGGCTTTCCGTAGCGGTGCGGTGATGGGACTGGTAGTGGTTGGCCTTGGCTTGCTTGATATATCTTTTTGGTATCTGTTGCTGAATGCTGTAATTCCGGAAGATGTAATGACTCCCACCCATAAACTCTGCATCATTACCACTACCATGCTGACTTTCGGCATGGGCGCTTCCACGCAGGCATTGTTTGCACGCGTAGGTGGCGGTATCTATACAAAAGCTGCCGATGTAGGTGCCGACCTTGTGGGAAAGGTGGAAGCCGGTATCCCCGAAGACGACCCGCGTAATCCTGCCACGATTGCGGATAATGTAGGCGACAATGTAGGCGACGTGGCAGGTATGGGGGCTGATTTGTACGAAAGTTATTGCGGTTCTATCCTTGCTACGGCTGCCCTCGGTGCTGCGGCTTTTATCCACTCGGGTGATACGCTGATGCAGTTCAAGGCCGTAATCGCTCCGATGCTGATTGCAGCCGTTGGTATATTGCTTTCCATTATCGGTATCTTCTCCGTGCGTACCAAAGAGAATGCGAAGATGAAGGACTTGCTGAACTCACTGGCTTTCGGTACTAATCTCAGCTCTATTCTGATAGTCATTGCCACTTTCTTTATCTTATGGTTGCTGAAACTGGACAATTGGCTGTGGATTTCCTGCTCCGTGATAGTAGGTTTGATAGTAGGCATTATTATTGGGCGTTCTACGGAATACTATACTTCCCAATCCTACCGTCCTACCCAAAAGCTGAGTGAAAGCGGAAAGACTGGTCCGGCAACAGTTATAATTTCCGGTATAGGCTTGGGAATGCTATCTACGGCTATTCCGGTGATTGCCGTGGTGATGGGTATTATTGCTTCTTATCTCTTTGCTTCGGGCTTCGACTTCTCTAATGTGGGTCTGGGGCTCTATGGTATTGGCATTGCTGCGGTAGGTATGCTTTCTACATTGGGCATCACGCTTGCTACAGATGCTTACGGACCGATAGCCGACAACGCGGGTGGCAATGCGGAAATGTCCGGTCTGGGTGAGGAGGTGCGTAAGCGTACCGATGCGCTCGACTCTTTGGGTAATACTACAGCTGCTACGGGCAAAGGCTTTGCCATCGGTTCCGCCGCTTTGACGGGATTGGCTTTGCTGGCCTCTTATGTCGAGGAAATCCGTATTGGGCTGACCCGCCTCGGGGCTACCGAATTGTCGCTTCCTCATGGCGATGCCGTGGCTCTTCAAGATGCCACTTTCTTCGACTTTATGCATCACTATGATGTGACGTTGATGAATCCAAAAGTTCTTTCCGGTATGTTCCTGGGTTCGATGATGGCATTTCTTTTCTGTGGATTGACGATGAATGCGGTAGGTCGTGCGGCGGCCCATATGGTAGACGAAGTGCGCCGCCAGTTTCGCGAAATTAAGGGAATCCTTACGGGAGAGACGGAGCCTGATTATGAGCGTTGTGTGGCAATCTCGACGAAAGGGGCGCAACGCGAGATGGTGGTTCCGTCACTGATAGCTATCATTACTCCGATTGCGACGGGACTTATTTTCGGTGTTCCCGGTGTGCTCGGCCTGCTGATTGGCGGATTGAGTAGCGGTTTCGTGCTTGCTATCTTCATGGCAAATGCCGGTGGTGCATGGGATAATGCCAAAAAATATGTGGAAGAAGGCAACTTTGGCGGCAAAGGCAGTGAAGTCCACAAAGCTACAGTCGTGGGTGACACCGTAGGAGACCCGTTCAAGGACACATCCGGTCCGAGTTTGAATATCCTGATCAAGCTGATGAGCATGGTAGCCATTGTGATGGCAGGGCTTACGGTTGCGTGGAGTCTGTTCTAAAAAGAGTTTTTCCCCGTATCCCACCAAAGGCGGGTGGCGCCATTGTCTGCGCCACCCAGTTTTTCCGTGAGGGTAGCGTATTGTGCCGGGTCGGCAGTGGCGGCGTCCGTCGAGAACGGAAGGCGGCGGATCATGATATCCGTATCAATCACTTTTCCGGTGTTGCTTTGGACCTTGAAAAGTTTTGGGTATCCGGTACGGCGTTGCTCGGCCCATGCCTCATAACTTTCGGGCCAGCATGCCAGCCACTTCTGGGTAATAATCTTTTCGAGTTTTGTCTCTATGTCTGCATCTTCTTCCCATTTTGGGGAGATGGTAATCAAGGCTTTCATGTCCTTGCCCACCTTGCCGCCTGAGACTACATCTTTATAATCGGCAGGGGTTTTGTCGCTTTCCAGATATTCGGAAGCACCGGCACAGTCCCATTGTGTAAATGAAGTACTTACACCGTATTCATAGCATGTGCGGGGATTTTCTTTGGTATAGCCGCGGAGGGCTGCTTCGGCCCTGAGTAGCCAGACTTCTGCCGCACTCATCAATACGGCTCCGGTCTTTTCGCCGATGGTGCTTGTGCTGAGGGAAGAGCAGGAACTGTAAATGTTGGCGTCACCGTCTTTCATGGGTAAGCCGATGGGAATGCCTAACAATTGCTCTCTACAACCTTCGAGCAGGGCGGTGTTATACCATTTCTTGCCACGCGGGTCCTCATAACCGTTGACAATGGATTCCATCGAGGCATTCATGTAGACTTCACCCCAACCGGCAACGGCACACAAAGGATTGATATAGTTCTTGCCCATTACAGCGATGGTTTCCCTTGCACCTTCCAGTACACCTTGATTGTCATTCAGTGCTTTGGTTGCTTGGTCTTTGGCAAGAGTTGCATCCACATTGGAGATGCGCATGGCAAGGCGCAAACGCAGTGAGTTGGCAAACTTCAACCAGTCCTTCAAGGTCTTGCCGTTGGTCAGCATATCATACTCTTTGAATTTGTTGTTGTCACCTCCTTCGTCCAGGTATTCCCTTATCAATTGCTGCCCTTCGTCCAGGTCTGCAAAGAAACGTGTATAGGCTTCCTGCAGTCCGTAAACCCGGGGTACCTCACCCAATTGGTGGTAGACCAGCGGACCATATGTATCGGCAATGCGGTGCATCAGTTCTACTTTCAAGATTTCAGTAATGCCGAGATAGCCTTTCAGGTTGTCATTGCCATAAAAGTTCTTTTCTGCCTTCTGCACTTCCGTGTAGACATATCCGTAAGTACATTGCCATGCAGCATTGGTCCAGCCGGAGTTCAGGTTGTAGCAGGCGTTGGATTTCATGAATTTAGGAATAGGGTCCATGAAGTAGCCGGAGAACATGTCGTGGTTTAGGGATTGTGTCATCTGCCATACCCAGTTCAAGCCTACAGAACCTATATTGAAGTAGATACCCGACTGTATGGGTTCGAATGGAGCAGTCAAGTTCTGGAAGTCTATTTCCTTTTTGTCATCCGAGAAACCTCCTTTGATTTCGTTGTCATTCTCAAAACCACCGGTACAAGCTGTAAGCAGCAGCATGCTATGGCAGAAAAGGAATATGATGCACTTGTTTTTCATAAGGTATTCATTTTAAAAGGTAAATCTTAGGTTAAAGCCGATATTCCGGGTAGTAGGCATGCCAAACACGTCTACTCCTTGATTGTTGTTGCCTACGGACATCACTGCATCGGGGTCGAACGGTGCTTCCTTCTTGAAAAAGCACAAGTTGCGCGCTGCCAATGATACGTCGATTCCCTTTATGAATCTGCTATTTTCCAGTATCGTTTTCGGGAAAGAATAGCTCAGTGATACTTCACGGAGTCTGATGCAGGTTGCGTCGTACATATAATATTCGGAGATGGCATTTCTGCCGCCTACTGCACTGTAGAATGCTCTCGGGTCGTTGAACTTCTGTCCTTGGTATTCTACATATCCCCGGGTTCGGGCCTCTTCGGTGACTTTGGTCACGCCGTTGGCATCCAGTTCGGACTGTGTCAGTGACATGACTTCGCCGCCGAAGCGGAAATCTATCAGGAAATAGAGCTCCAGGTCTTTGTAGGTAAGTGTATTGCTCCATCCCATCGTGAAGTCAGGATTGGCATTCCCAAGCAAATCCTTGTTTCCGGTATTTCCCAAAGGCCTTTTGCTGGTTTCATCAACCATGATGCTGCCATCCTCATTACGGCGGAAAGCATTTCCATAAATATCCCCCAGGCTACCTCCTTCTTTGACGCGCATCTGATAGCCAGCGTTGAAACCTTCTTCGTAGTAGGAAAATTCCGGATAGTCAGGATGCAGGGTCACTACTTTGTTTTTGTTGGCGGACATGTTGATGAGACTCTTCCACGAAAAGTTTCTGTATAGTAGCGGAGTGGCGTCTACCGTCAGCTCAAAGCCTTGGTTGCGTATTTTTCCGGCATTGACATACCGGTATTTGTAGGTGGAGCCCGTGGGGTTGTCCATTCTCAATAACTGATTCTTGGTATTGGTCTGATACCAAGTGAAGTCCATCCCGAATCGGTGGTGGAAGAAACGCCATTCTGTACCGAATTCGATGGAGCTGCTGATTTCCGGTTTTAGGTCACCACGCTGTTCTACGGTATTTACATTGATACTGCCGCCTACCATGATGATGTCTACCGGATTGGTGATTCCTATCGGAAGGTCATTACCGACTTCCGCCCACGAAGCGCGCACTTTGGCAAAACTTATCCATTGGGGTAGGGAGCAGGCTTTGTTAAGAATCCAGGTAGCCCCTATGGAGGGATAGAAGAATCCGGTATTCTTGCTGTCCGTGTAGGCCAGTGTGGATGACCAGTCGTTACGTGCGGTAATGTCCAGGTATAGTAATCCTTTCCAGCCCCACTGCATGGTGGCAAATACTGATTGGAGCGTGCGTTTGCTGTCGATGCTCTGGTTTACGGCTGCTTTGGAGTCCATCACTACATTGGGGACGGTAAATACATTCGGTTTGTAGAGGGAAGCAAGCCTTGAGTCTATTGTCAGGGAGTTGACTTTACTCATGTTGATGCTGGCACCCAGTGCCGTGTTGAGGGAGAAGTCATCAAATTCCTTGTTGAACAAGGCCATTACGTCACCGTAGACTTGGATTTCTTGGCTGTCCGACCAGATGTAACGTCCGTTTTCCTTGTCCTCGTATTTGCCGGCGATGTTGGGAGCTGTAGTGGCATACATCTTATTGTCGAATTTATCACTGATATAATCCACATTACCCCGTGCCTGCAGGCTGAAATAATCCGTAATGTGCAGATTGGCGCTGGCCGATGCGATAGCGCGATATCGCTTGTTGCTACTGAGCACGCGGTTTTTCAACCAGTAGGGATTCTGTCCCCATTCACTGACGGTACCATCTCCATTCTTTTCAATCCAGTTTTGTGTCATCATATTGCGGTCGGCATTCCACGTTTCAAAGTTTTCTCTGTAAGTGCTCATATCTACGCCACGTGGGAAACTGTACAAGCTGACCAGCGGATTCAGATAATAGCCGCCGGTAGCAGGGGAGTTCTTGACGGTTTGGGTCATTAGTGTTGCAATGCCGTCCAGTTTCAGCTTGTTGTTGAAGAGGCTGGCCGTTTCGTGTAGGTTCAGGTTATTTTTCTGTAGCTTGTTGTTGTCTACAATTCCTTTAGCCGTGGTGTTGGCGTATGAGAAATAAGTTTGTACTTTTTCATTTCCGGTAGTGATGGCCAGCGAATTGAAAGTCGTGATGCCATTGCTGAAGAACTCGCCTATGTTGTCATAGTCGGTTACATTGCTTTTTGTACCCCAGCTTGCCGTACCGCCATCTTCGTTGCGACCGTATGTATTTTGGAATTCGGGGGTACTGATGGCGTGACTCACGGTCAGGTTGGAGGAGAATGTAACGCGCTGCAGTCCGGCTTTTCCCTTTTTAGTGGTGATCAGAATGACACCATTAGCTGCCTGCGAGCCATAAAGTGCGGCGGCAGAAGAACCTTTCAGGATGTTTATGCTTTCTATATCGTCCGGATTCAGGTTGGAAATCCCATCACCGGCATCACGGTTCAATCCATCGTTGTTACCGCCGATTACGGTGGAGGTGGATTCTGTTGAGCTGTTCAGCATAGGAACACCGTCAATTACGTACAAGGGCTGGTTGTTGCCGCTGGCAAATGCAGAGCGTGCACCGCGGATGGCGACTTTGGCAGAACCTCCTAAATTGGCGGTTTTGTTGATTTGTACTCCGGCCGTCTTTCCTGCCAGTGTATTAATCATGTTCGGTTCTTTGGCACGGGTCAGCTCACTGCTGCTTATCTGTTGGGTAGAATAGGTCAATGAGGACATTTTCTTCTGGATACCCATGGCGGTTACCACTACCTGCTCCAGGGTGAGGTTCTTTTCTTCCATCCGGATGTGGAGATTGTTTCTACCGTTCAGGGCAATGGTTTGCGGTTCATAACTGATGTAGGATACGACAATAGTGGCATAAGGAGGGATATTCATGCTAAATTCTCCTTCGGTATTGGTGATAACACCATTGGCGGTCCCTTTTTCAAGAATGTTGGCACCGATAATCGGTTCACCTCTGGAGTCCGTCACCTTTCCTCTTACAGTAGACATTTCCTGCAGAGTGTCTGTCTTATCCTCAGCACTCCTGCTGTTTTTGGTTAAAACGATGTTTTTGCCTTCCATCACATACTTGATGTCTGTCCCTTTGAACATTTGGTCAAGTACTTCGGAAACAGTTTGGTTACTTGCATGGATGTCGACGGTACGGTGTACATCGACGTTCTGTTTGTTATATACAAATAAGTATTCTGTTTGCGACTCAATTTGCTCGAGAACTTGCCCTACCCTCAGCCGGGCATTTTGAATGCTGACCCTGGCATTCTGAGAGTAGCAGTTCCCGTTGTATACCTGAAATATAACAAGCAGGAGAAGGAATAATGTGATTTTCATAGGTTTGCAATAATTGCTTAAAATCTAATTTTTTTAGATAAAAAAGCCTCATCAACAAAATTTTTCTCATATCTTTGTCACTGTGTTAAGTTAATAAATTGATTAAGGTCGATTTTTGACTGTTTCGGATCGGAAAGTATGGGGGTACTTTCCGATCTTTTTTCTTACTCATATATAACAATTGAGTCCTTTTCTTCGTTGATGCGGAACTTGAAAGGATGGTCTTTCGAGATGGTCCGCAGTATGTGTTCGATACCGTCCTGCTCTCTGAACTTGCCGGTAAAGCTGCTGTAGTTCAGCAGTTGGGGACTGGCAACGGTTATTTTTACGTTATAGTATTTCTCCAGTCTACTGAGGATGCCGCTGAATGGGGCGTCGTCAAAACAGTATAGTCCCTCTTTCCAGCGTAGATATTCATAGGAAGGAAGGACGGTCTTTCTGCATTTTCCATTTTCATTGAGAAATACCTCGTCTTTCTGCAACCTGGTGATTATCTGGCTGCTGTTGGCCGGATAGATATCGACGACACCTTCTACCAATGTGGTTCCGAACTCATGGCTCCCACTATAGGCACAAACATTGAAACTCGTTCCTACAACTTTTACCTTGTTCGTTTCTGTATGTACATAGAATGGGATACTCTTGTTTTTGGCTACTTCAAAGTAGGCCTCTCCGTCCAGCTCCACATTCCGTTCGTTGCGTCCGAAGTTGGCGGCATATTTCATGGTAGACTTGGAGTTCAGCCATACGCGCGTTCCATCGGCAAGGGTAATCTGCGCCCGTTGTCCGGCAGGCACGGTGACTGTTTGCAATTGTACCTCCTTGTTATATAGAAAGTCGGAGGTGATGAAATAACCGGCTATGGCGACAATGGTGACGGCGGCTATGCGGGCCGTCCAGCGGAGCATCGGCATGATGCGCACCGTTTTCTTTTCATTGTTGTCCTGTTTGTCCGAGAACAAGGAAATGTCATATATCATGCGCTCTTTCAGGAAGGTGTCCCGGTTTTCATCCGAGGCGTCTACCCAGTCGAGTATCATCTTTTCTTCTTCAATGGAAGTAATACCTTTGAAATATTTATATAATAGCTCTTGGTTCATTGTCAATAATTTGTTTCTTTTCTAAAATGTGCTCTTTTTACCTTTTGTATATATAACCGGAAAGTGGGCGGTAACCCTATTCCGTAGAGGCATCTTTTTAGGATATTAATATAATGAGTATAGTTATAAGATAATCTTTCAGTCTCAGCCGGAGAATTCGCAGCACTTTGGTGATGTGTGCCTCTACGGTCTTAAGTGATATGTTCAGGCTATCGGCAATCTGCTTGTTTGCCAGGTTCTGGTATCGGCTCAACATGAATATCCTCCGGCTTTGTTCGGGCATTTCCTGCAAGGTCTTATTTACGATATGTTGTATTTCCGTATTGAATATCTTGTCTGGTTCGCAGGCTTTCAGGGTGGAGATACGTAAGTCCAATTCGCGCAGGTTGTGGCTACTGATGGTTTCTTCCGCCCGTAGACGCACCTGCTTGTGCTCGAGTACGTGCAGGGCTTTGTTCTTTATGATGGTCAGCAGCAGGGCATGCAGGTTACTATTTTCTTCCCAGCGGTCTCGATTTTCCCATAGGGCAATCATGGATTCCATCACAACGTCTTCCGCTTCCGCTTTATCCCTGAGATAAGAATAAGCAAAGGCCAAAAACTTTTCTTGGTTTTCCTGGAAAAAGCGTGAGAAAAGATTCATAGTATGTAGGCTCCTTAAACCGGACATTAATTGAGGTTCTTTATGGAATATAAGGCTTTATATAGCAAAAAACATAATCTTTTTGGAATATGCAAGCATTGTGCCTTGTTTTTTCGGAGCCATTTTGGCTGTATGGACAAAAAGAAAGCCTGATGGAGCTCCACCAGGCTTTATATGCTTAAAGAATAAGAGATTTCTTATTTCTTTTCCGGTCTTTCTTGTCTTTCCGGTCTTGGAAGCAATACTTTACGTGACAGCTTGAATTTTCCGGTCTTCGGGTCGATGTCGAGAAGTTTTACGTCGATTTCGTCACCTTCCTTGATACCGGCTTCTTCCACTGTTTCCAGACGTTTCCAGTCGATTTCGGAGATATGGAGCAAACCGTCCTTACCCGGCAGGAATTCAACGAATGCGCCGTAAGGCATAATGGAGCGTACCTTGCCTTTGTAGACTTCGCCTACTTCAGGGACAGCCACAATGCCTTTGATGATACGCATAGCATCATCGATGCTCTTCTTGTTGGTACCGGCGATTTCGATTCTACCGATGTTGTCCACTTCTTCAATTGTGATGGTGGCACCGGTTTCTTCCTGCATACCTTGGATAATCTTTCCACCAGGACCGATGACAGCACCGATGAATTCTTTAGGAATGGTCATTGTCTCGATACGCGGAGCGTGAGGTTTCAGGTCTTCGCGAGGCTCGGCGATGCACTCGGTAATTTTTCCCAAGATATATTCGCGGCCTTCTTTAGCCTGCAGCAAAGCCTTTTCAAGGATTTCGTATGACAGACCATCCACTTTGATATCCATCTGAGTGGCGGTGATACCGTCTTTTGTTCCGGTCACTTTGAAGTCCATGTCGCCCAAGTGGTCCTCATCACCGAGGATGTCGGACAATACGGCATATTTGTCTTCGCCTGCATTCTTAATCAATCCCATGGCGATACCTGATACCGGTTTCTTAATTTTCACACCTGCATCCATCAATGCCAGAGTTCCGGCACATACGGTAGCCATGGAAGAAGAACCGTTTGATTCGAGGATGTCGGATACTACGCGTACTACGTACGGATAGTCTGCGGGAATCTGCCCCTTCAAGGCACGCCATGCTAAGTGCCCATGACCGATTTCACGGCGGCCTACACCGCGTTGTGCCTTAGCTTCGCCTGTAGAGAACGGAGGGAAGTTATAGTGCAGAAGGAAACGTTCTTTTCCGTGTTCCAATACGTCGTCGATAATCTTCTCGTCCAACTTGGTACCTAAAGTCACTGTAGACAAAGACTGTGTCTCGCCACGTGTGAAAATAGCGGAGCCGTGAGGACCGGGCAGGTAGCTGGTCTCACACCAGATAGGACGGATTTCGGTGGTCTTACGTCCATCAAGGCGCTTGCCTTCGTCCAGAATGGAACGGCGCATCGCCTCTTTTTCCACATCATGATAGTAACGGTCGATGAGGGCTGCCTTTTCTTCCAATTCTTCTTCGGAGAACTGTGCCTTGAATTCTTCGCGGATGGCATCGAAAGCATCCATGCGTTCGTGCTTGTTCTTGTTTCCGGAAGCGGCGATGGCATAAGCCTTGTCGTAGCAAGCGTCGTGAACGGCTTTACGAAGTTCTTCGTCGTTCACTTCGTGGCAATATTCGCGTTTCACGGTAGAGCCTACTTCCTCTGCCAGTTCCATCTGTGCCTTACACTGAATCTTAATGGCTTCGTGTGCGGCCTTCATAGCTTCCAGCAAGTCCTGCTCGGAAACTTCGTCCATTTCGCCTTCCACCATCATGATGTTTTCATAAGTGGCGCCCACCATCAAATCCATATCGGCTTGCTCCAGTTGCTCAAAGGTAGGGTTGATGACAAATTGTCCGTTGATGCGTGCTACGCGTACTTCGGAAATAGGTCCGTTGAAGGGGATATCTGAAACTGCAAGTGCGGCAGAAGCAGCGAGTCCGGCCAGAGCATCGGGCATATCTACGCCGTCTGCCGAGAAAAGAATGATGTTTACGTATACCTCTGCATGGAAATTATCAGGGAATAAGGGGCGGAGAGCACGGTCAACGAGGCGGCAAGTGAGGATTTCGTAGTCAGAAGCGCGTCCTTCACGTTTTGTGAAACCGCCGGGGAAACGTCCGAATGCGGAGAATTTTTCTTTGTACTCTACTTGTAATGGCATGAAATCTGTTCCGGGAACTGCGTCCTTGGCGGCACAAACAGTAGCTAAAAGCATGGTATTGCCCATACGAAGCATTACAGAACCGTCTGCCTGTTTTGCCAGCTTTCCCGTTTCGAGCGTGATGGTTCTGCCATCAGGAAGCTCGATCGTCTTAACAATTGGGTTAATCATAAAAAATGTTTTATATCTAATTTTCTTTCAAAATTCGTGCAAAGATACATAATTTATTCATGTAAAATGGTGGGAATGAGATAAAAAGTTTGTATTTAGTTGTTTTTTGCTGTTTTCTATATGTAAGAACGTGGGAAAATGCTTTGACTGAACTTGAAAAGAAGTATATTTGCAGGCACGTTTGCAAAACAAAACTGAAGATACGATATGAAGAAAATCTTTTTTATGGCACTTGCTGCAATAGCATTGGGTGCATGTAATTCCGAACCTAAATTCAAAGTAGAGGGTGAAGTGTCTGGTGCCGACGGCAAGATGCTTTATTTGGAAGCCTCGGCATTGGAAGGTATTGTTCCTTTGGATTCTGTAAAACTGAAAGGGGATGGTTCTTTCCACTTCAAGCAGGTACGTCCGGTGTCTCCGGAATTCTATCGTTTGCGGGTAGATGACAAGGTTATTAATTTCTCGGTAGATTCGACGGAAACGGTTTTGGTAAGGGCACCTTATACCGATTTTGCCACTGCCTATACGGTCGAAGGTTCTCCGAACAGCTCGAAGATAAAGGACTTGACGTTGAAGCAGATGAAGCTTCAGGACAATGTGAATGCATTGCTGCAGTCGGTGCAGGCACATAAGATAGGCGCTGATGTTTTTGAGGATAGTCTCGCCTCTTTATTGAAGAACTATAAGGATGAAGTGAAAATCAGCTATATTTTTGCCGCTCCCAATACGGCTGCCGCCTATTTCGCCTTGTTTCAGAAGTTGAATAATTATTTGATTTTCGACCCTCTGAACAATAAGGAAGACGTTAAGTGTTTTGCAGCCGTGGCAACCAGCCTGAACAATTATTATCCGGATGCAGACCGTTCCAAGAACCTCTACAACATTGTAATAAAGGGAATGAAGAATACCCGTACTCCGCAACAGAAGGTGGTGGAAATCCCTGAAGAGGCAATTTCCGAAACCGGCATCATCGACATTAACCTACGTGACATGAAGGGCAATACACGTAAGTTGAGCGAATTGAAGGGCAAGGCTGTTATTGTGGACTTCACTGTTTATCAGAGTGCCGTTTCTGCTACACATAATTATATGTTGCGTGACTTGTACGACAAGTATGCTGCCCAGGGATTGGAAATTTATCAGGTTTCTCTGGATGCAGACGAGCACTATTGGAAAACAACTGCCGACAATCTACCTTGGATTTGTGTGCGCGACGGCAATGGAATTTATTCGTCTATAGCGGCTTCTTATAATGTGAAGAATGTGCCTTCTGTGTTCCTGGTTAACAAGAACAATGAGTTGAGTGCCCGTGGAGAGAGTGTTAAAGACTTGGAGGCGGCAGTGAAAGCATTGCTGTAACATGTTATAAATAAGAAGTTTTCGTTTAAATATGTTACAAAGCAGCCTTTTATGCTTGACACGCATTGCATAAAAGGCTATCTTTGCAAAGGAAAATCGGAAAGAGGGTTCCAGCATGCTGACCATGTTGGAATTCTTTTTTGTTTATAGTACCATTAAAAACTAACATAACATTTAAGGAGGAAAAAGTATGGCTTATATGTCAGAAGACGGCTACAAGAAATTAATGGCCGAATTGAAACACCTGGAGACGGTGGAACGTCCCAAAATATCGGCTGCCATTGCCGAAGCGCGTGACAAAGGTGATTTGTCGGAAAATGCAGAGTATGACGCTGCCAAGGAAGCTCAAGGTATGCTTGAGATGAAAATTAACAATTTGAAGCTGACCATTGCCGACGCCAAGATTATTGATGAGTCGAAGTTGAAAACCGATTCTGTACAGATTCTTAATAAAGTAGAGCTTAAGAACGTGAAGAATGGCATGAAGATGGTTTATACCATCGTTTCCGAAAGTGAAGCCAATCTGAAGGAAGGAAAGATTTCCGTGAATACTCCGATTGCACAAGGTCTGCTTGGCAAGAAAGTAGGTGACATCGCAGAAATCAAAGTTCCGCAGGGCATGATTAACCTGGAAGTAGTGAACATATCATTTTAAAGGAAGGCAGGTCCGCATACGGGCTTGCCTTATTTTATAATTTATAGCTATGGCAACAATATTCAGTAGAATTATCGCAGGTGAAATACCTTGCTACAAGGTGGCGGAGGATGACAGATTCTTTGCGTTCCTTGACATCAATCCGTTGGTAAAAGGTCATACATTGGTCATTCCCAAGCAGGAAGTAGATTATATTTTCGATTTGAATGATGAGGATTTGGCGGCGATGCATGTTTTCGCCAAGAGAGTGGCGCTTGCCATTGGCAAGGCCTTCCCGTGTAGAAAGGTAGGAGAAGCGGTATTGGGGCTGGAAGTGCCTCATGCGCACATACATCTGATTCCTATGCAGAACGAAAAAGATATGCTTTTTTCCAATCCCAAACTGAAACTGACGGACGAAGAATTCAAAGCTGTGGCGGAAGCCATCCGTGCAGCGCTTTAACCGGTTTATTTTCCTCCCCTAAATAAACGGAAGCGGGAGTTGGATGAGTTCCAACTCCCGCTATTTTTACCTTCGGCACCTATCCTTTAATTCTTAATTTAAATGTATTTTTCTCCCAATTTTATCTGGGCGTCATTCACATATTTGCGGATGGTATGTTCTTCATCCTTCTTGCAAATCAGTAATACATTGTCCGACTCGGCTATGAGATAACCTTCCAAACCGTCGATAACTGCAAGTTTGTTGTCGGGCAGCACCACGATATTGTCCTTGCTGTTATAGATGAGTGATTTACATTTTAGAGCTACATTGCCTGCCTCATCTTTAGGAGACAAATCATACAAAGACCCCCAGGTTCCTAAATCAGACCAACCGAAATCGCCTAATGATACATATACATTGTCAGCCTTTTCCATGATGCCGAAGTCTATAGATACATTGGGGCAAGCCGGGAAGTTCTCATCAATGAATTGTTTCTCCTGGGCTGTTCCGTACACATCTTTGCCAGGGGCCAGTTTGGATGTCAGCTCGGGCAGCAGGGCTTCGTTTGCCTTAATGATGGTATTTACGTTCCACATGAACAGACCGGAGTTCCAATAGAATTCTCCGCTTTCCACGAATACTTTTGCCAGTTCCAGTTCGGGCTTTTCAGTGAAGGTTTTTACCTTGTAGAAGTTATCACCAGCGGTTTCGGCTATTTGTATATAACCATATCCAGTTTCTGGACGGTTGGGCTTGATACCGAGTGTCAGCAGATTATCGGATTGGGAAACGAAGTCCAGTCCTTTTTCGATAGCGGCCAGAAATTCGCCTTCCTTCAGAATTAAGTGGTCCGAAGGAGCTACCACTATATTGGCGTCCGGATTCAAGGCGCGGATATGATAGGAAGCCCACGCGATGCAGGGAGCTGTATTCCTGCGTGTCGGCTCCAGTAGAATCTGTTCGGGTTTAAGTTCGGGAAGCTGTTCTTTTACAAGGTCGGCATATAAGTCATTTGTTACGATAAGTATATTTTCCATGGGGATTACCTGCTTGAAGCGATCGAAGGTTTGCTGCAGCAAGGAACGTCCCGTACCAAAGAAATCCAGAAACTGTTTTGGAAGTGTCTTGCGGCTGAATGGCCAGAAACGGCTGCCGATTCCTCCGCCCATAATTACACAGAAATTATCCTTATTGGTTACCATGCTATTGATTTTAAAAGTTTCTGCTAATGTACTGCATATTTTACAAACAAGGAATGATTCAAGTCGGTTTTATCGTTTTTTTCGCCTTTTTTTAGGAAAAGTATTGCAGGTTTAGAAAAAAGCTGTATCTTTGCACCGCATTTGAGAAATCAAACATGCCCAGATGGCGGAATCGGTAGACGCGCTGGTCTCAAACACCAGTGGATTCACTTCCATCCCGGTTCGACCCCGGGTCTGGGTACAAAGATAAGAGCTAAGTGTTGAAAAATCAATTACTTAGCTCTTTATTTTTATCGAAGATGTTCCCAAATTGTTCCCAATCATCCTTATGTATTCCACCAAAGATGGGGCATTTATTTCATGCCATCTATTACTTTTAGTATAGAATCGGGCTTTTCTACCATTCGCAATACAGAATCCGAATCAAATCCCATATATTCTATATAGGTTCGTATTAACTCATAATGCTCTTTGGCATATTTTGTATCTATCGCACGTGTAGCGTTGAAGCAGATAGGTTCATGATGTGCTATTCGGTTACGAAATTCACGGATGGCAGTCAATTGTTTGTAGATGTCTGTTTGTTTTAAGCCATGCGCTTTGTTGGGAAATATTTGAAGAAGTGTTTTTCCTCCTATGCGATAATTGCGTCTTGTAAACAGATAAGTCCAGAAACCAAATGTAAAGGAAGCTACCATCTTATCGTTGTTGTACACTCCCATATTGGTATAAGTACGCTGTATGCGTACTATTTCGGAAGCTTCCTGTTCAAGTAATCCATTGGGTCTTGCTTGGTTGATTATCCAATTATCATCATTGAAATATTGTTTGTAGTGAGTGTTTATGGCATTGCGTAGCATTATCTCAAACATACCGATAACCCCATAAAAACGTTGGCTTAACTTGATGTTATATTGGTATAGACGCAAGGTCTTGGCTTTTTCATTGCCGCTTGCTTGTGCGTATTTATTTAATCTTGCAGGGGATAGTACCTGCAAACATTCGTCATATTTCATTTGGTATAAGTTTAAAAGCGGAACTTCTCTTGCAAATATAGAAATTAATGCCTATATTTGCAAGCGTAAGACCCTGTTGTCCCTGCTGAACAAGCAAACTTCAGGGTTATTGTTTTTTATGTACCTATGATAATGGCAGAATTTTGTTAGAGCCTGTCTCTCTGTAATAAATGCTGAAAATCAGTAGATTACAAAATAAATACCCATTTTTACACCCAAGAATGTAAAACTGGGTGTTTTTGTATTATTTAAGAAATGAATTTTAGCTGGGGTTTATTAAACAAGATACTATTTTTCTTAGAATACAAAGATACATCAAAGGTTGCCTATGTACATGCGAATGCATTAGATAGGCAACCTTTAGTTTTTTAAGTGGCATTGCATTACTTAGGAAATGTGGCTTCAATTTGTTTGGCAACACGTTTTATAGCACCTCTAATGTCTGCAGATACGCTCAATCCTAATGTACTGTATGCACCACGACATGAAGCTATCGGGCGACCCGTGAGGAAATCTATGAAATTCACAGTTACAATGGATTCTTCTTCTAAAATATCTACCCCATATTTTACCATAAGCAGTTTTGACTGTTGTGTTGCAGTCAGCTCATTTATACGCATATCACTGACCAACGTAAGACGAGAGCCTTCTACTGCATCAAACAACTGTATTTCGTATTCCATCAGTTGGGCAGGAATGTGATAGGTGTCATTGTTGATGATTGAGGCATATTCATATTTAGACAAATCTGCATTTTGCGACACAACGCTTTTAGAGGTTGTGCAAGATGATACGGCTATTCCGATAAAAAATAGGAATGTGATAATTACTCTATTCATAAATACTTATTTAGGTTCGATATGCAAATAATAGCTTTCTTCTGCCAATCCCTCCTCATCAGGAAGCCGATGCAACATCAGCATGCGGGTGGTTTCGTTTTCCCAATACCTTTCAGCCACTACACCTTTTTCAGGCAGACATTTGAATAGACTTTCTTTGCCGTTGGCATTTTCTCCAGTACCAAGACTGTTTTCCATCAGTATCATGACTGCCTTTTTAGTTGTCGGCAGAAAGTCTGCATCCGGCAGCAATTTATGGTTTACTGGGACAAATCGAGAATAAGGATTATAGCCCTTGGCAACAATGTCATACAACTTGTACTCATAATTTCGATCCAACAGACAATAGGCCGTCAGATTCGTAGGCTTCTGTAGATTAATTGCGCCCCATTCAAGTCCCAAAAAATCGCGGTCATAAAGCGTGATGCGATGCGAAGTTTCATATTCCACTTTTCCATCGCGGTAGCCTTTCAGATGGCTCTTTACCGTACCGCTCTTGAAGAAGTGCGAACTCCATTGTGTAGTGATATGTGTTTCAGCGCTTTCTGCAGAAACTTTGTTTTCAGCCACTTTGAATGTGTGAGGAAAATCATCTGCGCTCCACACAATAGAATCATAATAGTGTGTGAACTCAGGGATGTCTATGGGTGAATATTCACCGTTTATATCCGTGATTCGGAAGGTAATCAAATCGAGAGGTGCCGGCAGCGGACTTTCAATCTTCATAAAGGGAGTATATTCGGACATTATCATCTTGAACTTCGCTTCTTCGGGCAACCCCTCCGGCTGTGGGTCTGTGGGACCCTCCTCGTTAATGACTCTGGAAAAACCGATAAGCGTATACACTTTTCTATCCCCGTCATTGGCTGAAATCTGAATTTCTTCGTGTGTTAGTGCTACATCATCAGGAGTAGATGGAGCGAAGTGAATTTTCACCTGATTGCCTTCTATCTTGAGGGTGGCCCATCCACAATCGTATACGTAAGAATCTCCTGATATGGGGTTGAGCACATCATAATTCTCACAAGTCATTACCATATCACCTCCCTTGCCATTCGTCTCAAAAAAATAGGACGGAGAAACGTCTGTGGTTGATTTTAAAAATTGGACGTTTGCAGGCGTAATGATTTCATATGACCACTCCATGGGTCTTGCTGGTAAAACATCATCCTTGTCGCAAGCCGTTAAGAGCAGGTAGACAAGCATCATAAAAGGCATGAACAATTTATTCATATTCGTATCATATACTCTATTGGTCCCATTCGAGTGGCTAAATGGATTATGAGAAACGTGAACCAATTATGCTGCATCCTAAGCAACCAGATGAACATACCGTTTCTTTGATTTCTTATTCTTGGATAGATGATTCTATCCAAATGTAAAATTAGTCATTTAATCGAGATTTTGTTTTATGTTGAACGAATTTATAATTTGAATCCTCTGTTTTTTTGTTCTCTCTGCACCGAGTTACGCAGATTCTGCTGTAACTTCTCCCATTGCTCCTTGAACCATTCGCCTATCGGCTGCCTGTTTATGGTCAGTACCAATTTATTTTCATCAACCGGACTTTTCTCCACCTTGAAAATGTCATTCTTTATTTCAAATTTTCGTCTATGTTCTTCGGAGTAAAGTTTTCCGCTGCATCTGATAGCTTCCCTTTTGGTCAAAAGACTGTTTACCATATCTTTGGTAAATCCGATGGCATAGCACAGTCTTTCCATTCTCAACATTTCTTTGAGTAATGGGAACCAGTTGAACGCTTTTTCAAGAATGGTATTCAATCGTGATATTTCCTTGTCTTTGGCTTCAAGTTCTTGATTATGTATTCCTTGTATGTTACGAATCTGCTTACTATGCTGTTCCTGCATTTGTTGCATCTTGGCTTTTAATTCATCAATGCCCTTGTCACGTTTGGCAATTTCATGACGTAAATTCTCGTTAGATTGTTCCAAATCTTTCAATTTACCGCTGCCGAAAAGAGAACCGACACCGCTTGCTATGGCTGTGGCTGCATCAGTGGCTACACTTTTGAGTTTGTCGGTGCGTATCTCTGCTTTTACCTGTTTGAGTTCCTGCTCGGCAAGACTTACCTGTTGCTCCTTGTGTCGCTTGGTTTCCTCTATACGTTGCAGTTCGGCTTTCTGTTTCTCAATGATAAAGTCGTTTCGCTCCAAATGCTCCTTACCTGTGACAGCCTTTGACTGCCCACGTTCCATTAGGAGAATATCGGAAGCCAAGGTCTGCATGGTTGCCATATCTTCGTCATTGAGCTTTCGGCTCTTTCCGGTTTCATGGTTCATCCAGTCGAATACGACATGAGCATGATAATTTGGTTTGAACCATCTGTTACCGACTTGGAAGCTCTCTTTGTCTTCCGCTTTCGGCTGACCGTTCAGCCAATGCCCTTCGTCTTTGTGCAGGAAAATTTGTAGCGGAGTGATGCCCCAGCGTCTTTGACACTCTTCACCGAATTTGCGTACATCAGTTAGTGTGGTGTCCGGTCTGATGAGCAATACTCCTTCACGGATGGGTGAACATCCCGCCACCTTGATAATCTTTCCATTCTTTCCCTTACGTTCCCTTTCCTTTTCCTGCATGGCACGTCCGGTCTTTTCCTTGACCATTTGCTTGATATTGTTATAATGAGTTCGCAGTTCGGGAGTGCCGAAGTCGGGATTTATCCACTGTTCGTTATCGGTGGAAAGTTCGGGAACGACATAGATTCTGGACTCTCCGATATTGCGCATGTATTCGGCAGTCCTTCGGTTGTGCGCCTCGCTCGATGCGATTCTGCAAGGTTTGATATGTATGCTTGATTTTGTTGCCATAGCTTCTTTTCTTTGTTTGCAATTGATTATTCTGCTCGCTTTCGCAGAGGGGTTATTTTATGAATCTCGGCTGCATTCGGCATAGGTCAAGCAAGCTTGCCTCTGCTCTCATTTGCACGAGATTTCTTAGGGGTAACCCATAAGCGGAGATTGCAAAGAGAGGGTCACTCTTTGCTCGGGGTTCTCAGGGGTGAAACGTCCTGAGTGGGTCATTAGGGCAAAGCCCTAATCCCCTCGGGAGAGCCCACAACTACGAAAGCGGAGCGTGTAGTTATAGTGGGCTATAACCGAAAGCCGTTTTTCTTTTTCGGTGACTGGCTGCTCACTTCTTTGACGGATTGGAGCTGCCCTTTTTTCTCAGCCTGTTTCTGTAAGTATTCGTTCAAGTCCTTGCATCCGCTGTAAGTCTGTGAAGCGTCACGGATGTATCGGTCTCTGCCGTATTCCTTGCGGATTTGTTGGAGGGCTTCCATGCCTGCATGGTCGTTATCAAAAAAACAGTGGATGCGTTCGTAGCTGCCCAACGGATAGAGAGCTTTATTCACGTTCGATACGGAATTTAATACGATATAGTCCTGTCCGTCCAATTCCGGATAATTTGGGCAGTTCTCCTGTCTCAATGTCAGAAAGGAGAGGTAGTCCATAAATCCCTCGAACACATAACAGGTATTCCTCGCTTTCCCAGACTGTCTGATGTGGGAGATTTCCTTTGGAGCGATGCAGCCCTTGAAATAGCGGTTGCGAACCTCAAACCCACTCGAAGCATTGGGAAAGGCGATGGCAAAGTACCGCTTGCCGTTGTGGGTGAAACGGGCTTCACTACATTCTCTTTTCGCCAGTTCTATGTTAATTCCTCTACCTTGTAAGTAGGCAAGCAGGGCAGGAGATGACAACGGAAGAATCTCCAACTGTTGGAAGCTCGGCTCGGAAGAGTTTTGCTTTCCAAAAGAGAAAGATACCGGGCGCACGTGCGGCGTCTGCTCCGCTATCCGTTTCAAAATGTAAGGTACATGGTCGGTAGCATACAGATGTGCAGCCAGTGCAATGATGTTTCCGCCCTTTCCCAAACCGAAGTCATACCATTGTTCACGTTCGGTATTCACTTTGAACGATGCTTCACTCTCTTCCCGAAATGGGGATTTGTACCAAAGGTTGATACCTTGTTGTTTTACTGGTGAATAACCCAAGCTGTGCAGGTAGTCGGCTATTCGTATGCTCTTAGCTTCTTCTATTGTCATTTTCTTACGGATTTGTTGGTGAATGAAAAAATGATGATTTGATGAATTTGAAATGTAACACGTTGTTAAACAGAACTGTATCGGTTCATCTTTTTCTCATCAGATTGCTTGCCAAAAGAGAAATGATGTTTTCTTTTTTCATCAGCAATCGTTGTTGATGAGTGTTTGATGAATACATATCTATCTGTAAGGCAATATGTTACTTTCCTTATTCATCATTTCATCAAAATAATTAGATAGCGGTCAGTTGTTCTTTCGTTACCGTATAAAACCGACCAGTTTTCCTTTTCGGCTCATAGTGGCACTCACGATGGGGTGCGAACTCATAAGCGGTGTAGGATAGCGAATTGTGTGCGGAAGTAAGTTTCCATACTTCCTGCACAACTTTCCTCACTTGATACTTTTCAACCTTGACCTGTGAATAGAGTAGCAAGGTTACAAGGTCGTTCAGGCAGAATGATACGCTTTCCACGTTCATGTTCGACATGATGTCAAGCAACAACTCGGTCATTTCTATTTCCAGTCGGTTGCGGTTGCTTCGGATTATTTTCTGCAAGGCTGCGGTATGTGTCAGTCTTGGGTTGAACCACATACGGCTTTCCTGTGTTGTGGATAGTTCCCTTTGGGTCAGGAAATAAAGAAATGCGGGTATTTCCGCTTTTAGCTTTTGCAGAAAGTTGGTATCATCACTCTGCAACGGCATTATCTTCCGCACCCAGTAGCGTGTTTCTCCTGCGTCTATGAGTATGGGCAGATATTCGTTGTTGGAACATAGCACGAACTTGGCAAAGAAAGCAATCTCCGTTCGGTCTTTGCCTTTGGCTTCCACCTTGTAGGTGAAAGTGGTGCTCAGGTTTTTCAACCGTTCGCTGTCTTCCCTGCGGTTGAGCAAAACTTCGTCCACAACGATTAGCAGCTTTCCTGCCCAGTCAGAATTGAACTGGCTGCGGAAATCCTCGTTGGTGTTGAAAGTCACATTATTCTCAAACACGGCTTTCAGAAAGTTCAAGAACGTGCTTTTGCCTGTGTTGCGTTCTTCTGAAACAAGCAGGACAATGGGTAGCTTCTGTGTCGGCTGTAGATACAGAAGTTGCATATAATCCATGCCCAGCTCGTATTGCTCTCCGAAGATGTGCCGCATCAAGGATTGGATGTGGGAGAAGTCCCCCTGCTGCGGTTTATGCTCTATCGGCTCGTAAAGGTTCAGAAACCCCTCAATCTCCTTTTGGTAGTTCAGATGATTGGGAACAGTGCAAAAGCCGTCATACTTGGGGACGGTGGCAAGATAATTCTTTCCATAGTCCTGCCGTAATGTGCTGTTGTTCCATACGACACGTTTCTTCTCATAACCGCCATTGGCGCATGGCTGATTGACTACCTTGTACAAAGTTGTTCCTACGCGTATATATTCTTCCTCCTTCATAGGCTTAGATTAAAGGGTTGTGTTCACCTAAGATTCTCTGAATGTCGGATTGTCGGTATCTGACCTTGTTTCCAACCTTTACAGGCTTCAGATAGTTTTTCTTAGACCAGTGCCAGAGTGTGGTATCACAAACACCGCACATCTTTTTCACTTCCTCTTTGGTTAGATACTTCTCCTTTCTTGCTTCCGCAATGGCGGTAGAAAGTTCATGTTTCGCACGGCTGATTAACTGGTTGGAGAATAATAGCAAATCTTCTCCTGTTACTTCCAACTTGATGTTGCCGTTTCCGTTTTGAATAATTGCCAATATGTCTGTCATAGGCTTCTTGAAACTGCCGGTTGTAAGACTTCCCGTTTCGGCAGTATTATAAACGAAAAGCCACTACCCCGATTAGGATAGTGGCGCAAATATATAATGAAAATCAATCGTAAAACAATGATATTCAATTCGTTAAATTCGTAAAAACGAAAAGCGAATTAAACGAACTTCAATTGGATAGATAGGCTTTCAATTCCTCGATGGCTTCATGGTCTTCACCAATGTCTTTTACCAGTTTCTTGCTGTTTCCAAGTGGTGAAATGAGATTTCTGTATGCTTTCTGAATGCCTCTTTCGTGGACGATTTCTTGTTCATTGAATTGCTCGTGCAGTGCGTTTCTGAAAGTCTTGATGGGGCACTTCCGCATGAAGCGGTATTCCACCAGTGCGATAAACAGCCGTGCTATATCTGTTTCCGTAGCATGGGTTTTCAATCGTGTGCCAATTCTTTCAATCAGTATGTCATGCCTTTCTATCAGAAGTTCTGGCAACGTGCGTGTGTCGGCTTTGCGTCCTGCGGTCTTTGGCTGTTCTTCCTGCAACATATCTGTTTCTTCCTCGTCCATGTCTTCATCTTCTTCTATTGCCCATTCCACAAGAGTATTTTCCTCAATGGCTTTCTGTTGCTTCCTGAACACTTGCCAGTCCTCTTTGGTTCTCATGCCATTGGCGATGCTTTTTCTGATAATGAACTTGACCATGCCGGAAACAAGCCATTTGTATAAGGTGGGAATATCCTTTCTTTTGGTCAGTTCCTCACCCTGTTCCACCATGCATTCATAGCTTCGTCCGTAATAGAGCCATGCAAGCATGGCAGGAACAATGCTTCTCTTGTTCGGGGTATGAAACTCATTCACTATCTTCTCGGCAAGGTCTGATTGTAAAAGGACATTTTCCAGTTCCTCGAAATCAGGGTTTCTATCATCGCCTATTCTCTTGCGTGCTGCTTCTTTATATTTCGGAACAAGCCTTACAGCCGTATTGAAAATATTGAAGAACCCTTTGAACTTCTTGTCGTTCATTTCTTCTACGAAATCGGCATATTCATCCGGATGGCTGTCGAGCCATTCCTTTATCAGTCTTTTGAAATTGTCATATTCTTGTTGTCCCATACAAGTATCAGTCTAATAGTTTTACAAGGTCTTTTTTCATTTCCTCGTCAATATCCCTGTATCGTCTGAAAGCTTTGCTTCCCTCCTTGTGTCCCGACAGTGCGGAAACAAGGTTCGGGTCTTTCACTTTTTTATAGATATTGCCGATAAACGTACGTCTTGCCAGATGGCTGCTTGCCACTTCATAAATAGGTCGTTTGATTTCGTTGTGCGTCAATGGGTCTAAGATTGTTACGATGCGGTCAACTCCAGCCAACTTGAATATCTTTTTTATGGCGTCATTGTACTTTTGCTCGGATATGAACGGCAACAGTTTCCCATCATATTCTTTGTAGCGTTCAAGGATTTCTTTCGCTTTGCCGTTAAGTGGAACACGTACCGTAACCGGATTCCCCTCTTTGGTTTTCTTGGGAATATATTCTATGGCTTCATTGACCACATTTAGTTTGGTCATTCGGTACAGGTCGCTCACCCTGCATCCTATCAGTGTCTGAAATATGAATATATCTCTCTGTATTGCCAGTTGTGGGGTGGCTGAAAGGTCAGCATTAAAAATCCTGTCCCTTTCTTCGAGTGTTATATAATAAGGTGTGCCATATGTACACTCCTCTATCGGGAATTTGTCGAAAGGTCTGTTTGTGGTACGCTTGTTATCGAAGCACCACAAGAAGAATGTGCGTATTCTTGAAAAACAGTCTATCAGCGTGTTCTTGCTTCTAGGCTGTGGTGTCCTCTTTTCGGGAATGGCTTCATAAATGCTCGGGTAAAGTTCATAGTACTGGTATTCGTTCTGAAAGAAGTCCCACATATCCCGAAGCGTGTCAGGTGTTACCAAATCCACGTCAAGGATAAAGCCCTTTTGTCCTCTCTTTGTTGTTCTTACATATAGTTCATAACGTGCTAAAGCACGTTGTACTACTCGAAAGTTCTTGATGCGAACTTCTGATAATTTATGCTTGACAAGAAATTCAGCAAACAAATCCAGCAAGGTGGGTTTGGTTTCCGCTGCAATCTCTTCTTCTGTTTTATATCTGTTTGGATGATGATATTTGTCTATGAGTGTGCTTAGCCATTCGCTGTCAGCTTCCGGTGTATACTCTTGACTTATCAGGTTGATGATGTTCTGTACTTCGTTGTTCAGTGCCAGCTTCTTCTCTTCATGAACAAGGGCTACTCTGTCTTTATAACCTTGCTTCTCGCTACTCCAGTGATTTGGGTTAATTGTCAGCTCACTGGCAGCTTTAATGTCCTTTTTACCATCTCTTAATCGGAAATAGATTGTAGCTACACTATTGGTGTCGTTTTTACTTGCGGATTTTCGGATAAAGGCTGTTGCTTTCATAATCGGGATTTTTAGTAACGGTACAAATATATAAATTGTTCCCAAATTGTTCCCAATCATCCCGAATTTATTTCAATCCGATTAAATAGAATTAACTATGTGCGCGTTTGTAATATATTGAATATTAGTATATAATGCTTTATTTTTCTTCAATTTTCTATTTAATAGGATTGTTCCCAATTTATATATTTCAAATGCGGGTCTGGGTACTAATAAATCCTGATAATTGACTGATTATCAGGGTTTTTCCTTTCTGTAAGGCGTACTAAATGTGTACTGAGCGACAAAAACAAGAATAGAGTGTACTTTTGTGGTTTTCATCCTTTCATCTTTATGATTTCTTAACTCTTATGCATTCTTTTCTGTCTTATTCTTGCTGATGTTTTCTCGGAAAATGCGATTTCCACCTTATATTTGTATCTGAGAACAAATTTATATAAGGTACAGTTATGGAAAATCATATAGAAACCAATTTCAGAGAGATACAGAAGATATTAGATAGTTGCGTATCGCATGGCTATAAAACTAAGGTTGATGCACTATTTTTAAAGCGTGAATATCTGACACAGGCTCAGCTAAAGGATTATTTGCGACAGGAAATTTTCCGTGTTACCGAAAATATAGTAGCCATTCAGCAAAAATACCGTGTCGTGCGTGACATTGTACAGGATATGGATGTTCCCGATTTTTTGTGGGAAAGCGGTTATTTTGAGGACTTGAACTCTAATGAGAGGAAAAAGTACATCGCTTTCCGCTGTTCTGATTTTGATATGGACGCATATTTGCATGAACCGTCTTGCTATGATGAAAGACTTCCCTATTTTTCCATCATTGTTAGCCTTGTGGTACTTTCCAAGTATTTGTACTTTCTGCAAGAACAGGAAAGCAAATACTATACAGATTCTATTGCCCCCCAAGAACAAGCCTTGCCAAAAGAAAAAGATGAAAGTGTAGAAACCACTCCAGCCAAGATTGTGGGTAAAAGCAATCCCTTCAAATCCACTTTGAAAGCCAATGAAATCAAACTTCTGACTGAATGTGTGAACGAAGCGAATATGTTTACTACTACTGTCAGCACCAAAATACTTACCGATTTTTTTAATTGTAAGTTGGACGGTGTATTGAAAGTTAATAATACCCGTCTGTTGGCTTACCTAATGATGCAACTCAGCTGTTATAACTACATCGTTTATGAGTGGCAGTCAGTTATAGCAAACAACAAGTTGATATTGAAGAAGATAAAAGGAGAACCGCTTACACGTACTGACTTGTCGAGTGCGACAGACCAGGCGAAGAACATCTATCCGAAAGGATATGAAATCATAGACAAATACATCAAACAACTGCAAAAAGGTTGAGCATAGATTGAACGCTCAAACAAAGGTCAATTAGACTTCATTTTCAACCTCTTAACTTTGCCCCCGTTAACACAAAAGACGAGGGTGCGCACCTTCATATTGTTTCACCTAAATTCCCAAACGATATGGAAAAAGACTTGGAGTTAAGAGTTTCCGAACTCGAAAAGATGTTGTTCCTTTCAAAGAACGTGCTTAGCTTCGATGAAGCGAGCAGGTTCTTGAACCTTTCTAAAAGTTACCTGTACAAGCTGACTTCGGGTAACTTGATACCCCATTACAAGCCGCAGGGCAAAATGCTTTATTTTGAAAAAACTGAACTGGAAGCATGGTTGCGTCAGAACCCGGTGAAGACGCAGGCGCAGATAGAGCAGGAAGCGCAGAAGTATATCCTTAACCGTCCTCTAAAGAAATAATGGCTATGGAAAACAAGAAGAAAGAGGAAATCGGACAAGGCACAGCCATGACGAAAGAAGATTTTGCAGCCCTTTGGAAAACCATTCGTCTAAAGGTGACGGACACTTATGAAGTACCGCCCGAAATTCTTTGGGTGAACGGTTCTACTATCGGCACATTGGGCAATTTCAGCGCATCCACAGGCAAAGCCAAGAGCAAAAAGACATTCAACATTTCCGCCATTGTTGCGGCTGCATTGAAGAATGACGAGGTTCTAAAGTATTCGGCATATCTGCCACCGAACAAGCGCAAAATTCTCTATGTTGATACCGAGCAGAGCAAGTACCATTGCCATAAGGTCATGGAACGCATTTTGCGCCTTGCCGGACTGCCGACCGATAAGGATGTGGATGATTTTGTTTTCATTGTGTTAAGGGAGCAGACCCCCGACAAACGTAAGCAGATAATTGGCTATATGTTGGAGAATATGCCCGATGTGGGGTTGCTCATCATTGACGGAATCCGTGATTTGATGTACGACATCAACAGTCCGAGCGAATCGACCGACCTAATCAACCTTTTGATGCGCTGGTCAAGTGGGTATAACCTGCATATTCACACCGTACTGCATTTGAACAAGGGGGATGATAACACAAGAGGACATATTGGTACAGAGCTGAACAACAAAGCTGAAACCGTCCTGCAAATCACGAAAAGCACGCAGGACGGCAATATAAGCGAAGTAAAGGCGATGCATATACGTGACCGTGAGTTTGACCCGTTCGCATTTCGCATCAATGACAACGCTTTGCCCGAAGTCATGGACGGTTATGTATTCCAACAACCCAAGCAAGACAGGAACTTTCCGCTTACAGAGCTGACGGAACAGCAGCACCGGGAAGCATTGGAGAACGGTTTCGGCAAGCAGGTTGTACAAGGCTATTTCAATGTGATAGCGGCATTGAAACAAGGTTACGCAAGTATAGGTTACGAGCGTGGACGCAATGTCCTTGTGTCGCTTAACAAGTTCCTTGTGAACAAGCGCATGATTGTGAAAGAGGGTAAGGGCTATCGCTACAATCCCGATTTTCATTATTAAAAGTCGGTTTGGTTTAGTCCGGGTGTATATATAAGCGGAACGGACTGTCTGTTTCCCGGTATCGACAGCAGGCAGGTTTAGTATGGTACGGGTATATATGACGGACTAAACAGGACTGGCGCACTTTTCAACGATTTTTTAATCCCCAAAAAGAAAATATTATGAACATCGAAGATGTGAAACAAATATCCATTGCAGATTATCTGCATAGTTTAGGTTATTCGCCCGTCAAGCGGCAGGGTAACGGTTTATGGTACAAATCACCGTTAAGAGAGGAACACGAAGCGTCCTTTAAGGTGAATACAGACCGCAATCTTTGGTATGATTTTGATGCGCCCATATAGGCTACACAATAAATATCTCTATGGCAAGAGATTAGGTTAGAGTTCAACAGACCTATCCTCAACGACTTAGCTGGAGGAGAAATCCAAAGGTGACAAAAGCATGTCGGTAAAGTCATTAGTCAGCTAAATACCAAGCTGCGACTGCATGGCGAGAGGAAAAGACAGACACAAGGATGAAGCCTGATTGGTTGAACGATAGTTCTGCTGCACACGTACCAGCCCCGACGAAAGGTATTTGATTCACGTCGGGCTGAAGCACCCCATGTAAACCGAAATTACAATGGAGCAGGAGCTGGCTTCAGAGCAACCACAATAAGTGGAATAGGAACGTAAGTCGCATCCGACAGTCTGCCGAGCCAAACAGTTATTGTGAAAGCAAATGGGGATTCCCTAAATCAGAATGCCGTAAGGCTATGGGCATAGGACCCTGAATATCTGACATGGGAACGGAGCTTCCGTAGTAGTCCGAGCAAGGGAAAGCCTTGTACATGGCGAAGGGAAGCAGTTAGATAACTTAATACAAATAATGGAAAATGTGTGAGACATTATGAGAAGTCCTGAGCAAGTATTAAAAGCTTTAAACAAGCATGGTAAAGTTTCGGATTACAAGTTCGAAAGGCTGTACCGTATCTTATTCAATGAGGAGATGTTTCATGTTGCTTACCAGCGTATTTACGCCAAACCAGGCAATATGACACCCGGTACGGATGGGAAAACCATCAATCGGATGAGTCTTCAAAGAATAAACAAAGTCATTGCATCTTTGAGAGATGAGTCTTACAAGCCTAATCCGGCAAAAAGGATATACATACCCAAGAAAAACGGTAAGAAAAGACCGCTTGGAATTCCTTCCTTTGAGGACAAACTTGTACAGGAGGTGGTGCGCATGATTCTTGAAGCCGTCTATGAAGAGGTGTTTGCAAACACCTCACATGGATTCAGACCAAACAGAAGCTGCCATACCGCATTGACCCATATCCAAAAGACATTTACAGGTACAAAATGGTTTGTGGAAGGAGACATTAAAGGATTCTTCGACAACATAGACCACAATGTATTGATTGCAACTTTGCGGAAACGGATTGCCGATGATAGATTTCTAAGGCTTATCCGCAAGTTGTTGAATGCGGGATATATTGAAGACTGGAAGTTTCATAATACAAACAAGGGAACTCCACAAGGCGGTAATATCAGTCCTATACTGGCAAACATTTATCTTGATAATTTTGACAAGTATATGGAAGAATACGCCCTACGCTTCAATAAGGGAAAAGAAAGACACATCACCAAAGAATACAAGCAACTTAGCGATAAGATGCAACGCATCCTTAAAAGCATCAAGAACATACAGGATGCAGATGTCAGATTACAGCTTAGGGATGAGTATGAGAAACTGAGACGTGAAAGGCAAAAGATTGAGAGCAGAGACAGTATGGATGAAACATACAGAAGGCTTCGATACGTAAGATACGCAGATGATTTCCTCATTGGTGTTATCGGAAGCAAGGCAGAGTGCGTTAAAATCAAGTCGGACATTACCAAGTATATGGAAGAAAACCTCAAGCTGGAACTGTCACAGGAAAAGACATTGATAACAAACGCACAAAAGCCCGCGAAATTTCTTGGCTTCGATGTTTCAGTCCGTAAGTCTGATGCTATCAAGCGGGACAAGAACAATGTGCCAGCCCGTTATTACAACGGTAAGATAGTCCTAAAGGTCGCCATAGAAACGGTGCGGAACAAACTGGAAGAATACAGCGCCATCAGATACAAGGTAGAAAATGGCCGACAAGTTTGGTTTGCAAAGTTCAGAGGCAATCTTATGAAGAAGAAAATCGAGGACATAGTGGCGGCATATAACTCTGAAATCAGAGGGTTCTACAACTACTACTGCATTGCCAACAACGTGGCATACGCGCTCTCAAAGTTTGGATACATCATGGAGTACAGTATGTACCATACCATTGCAGGAAAAACCAATAGCACTGTAAGCAAAGTCATTGACAAATATAAGGTTGGGAATGACATTATAGTGCCATATCAGGATGCAAAAGGTAAATTACGGTACAGGAAATTCTATAATGAGGGATTCAAACGTAAACCACCAATGTACTATACGGAGGTAAACGACTTATCCTACACAATCGCAATTCCACAGCCGACACTTACTGAGCGATTGGATGCGAGAACATGTGAATTATGTGGAAAAGTCGGACCTGTAGTCATGCGTCATGTCAGAAAGCTAAATCAGCTTAAAGGAAAAACTGAATGTGACAGGCTGATGCTTGAAAAGCATAGGAAGACATTGGTTGTCTGTGAAAAGTGTTATGCCAAAATACACAGCCATGCTAAATAAAGTCATGTTATCAACGGAGAGCCGTATGCGTGGAGACATGCAAGTACGGTTTGGGGGCAGGTACGGGAAAACCTACTGCCGAAAGGCAGTAAGGCGTTCTGTACCGAGCCTACGCGCAGGGAAAGGCGGCAACATCATCGCCCTGGCAAAGGAACTTTACTTTTCCGACAGTCTGCCCTACCTTTTAAAGAGGATAGAAGAGCAGACCCCGAATGTTCGCCCAGTCAGTTTTTCTTTTCCCCAGTGTAGGACAGAACCAAGTTTCCAACATTTGGAAGTCCGGGACTTAACTCATCCGGCATTGCTCCGTTATTTGCAGGGACGGGGTATCAATATTGAGCTGGCAAAAAGAGAATGTAAGGAACTCCATTTTACCAATAACGGCAGACCGTTCTTTGCTATCGGTTTCCCGAATATGGCAGGAGGTTATGAGGTTCGCAATTCCTTTTTCAAAGGGTGTATCGCTCCGAAAGACATTACCCATATACGGCAGCAGGGAGAGCCGAGAGAGAAATGTTTGGTATTTGAGGGCTTTATGGATTATCTTTCTTTCCTCACGCTCCGGATGAAGAACTGTCCGACCATGCCCGACCTTGACAGGCAGGACTATGTTATTCTTAACTCGACTGTCAATGTGCCAAAAGCCATTGACGTGCTATACCCGTATGAACGTATCCACTGTATGCTTGACAATGACGAGACGGGATATAAGGCGACACGGGCTATCGAATTGGAATACTCCTACCATGTGCGTGACTTCTCGCACAATTACAGGGGGTATTCGGACTTGAACGATTACTTGTGCGGCAGGAAGCAGGAACAGAAAAACGCAACCAGCCAAGTGCAGGAAATAAAGCAGAAAACCGGACAACGTGCCGCCCCAAGACAAAAGAAGGGCAGGGGCATTTAATCCGGCAGGATTGCCAGCGGCTGGCGGTTTCATAGGGAGAGCAAGGTTATGTTTCGGTAGACCGAAACCACCTTGCTTTGCTCACCGCAAAGGAAACCGCTCCCGTTGGTCGCAATTTCTAAGATACCATCAAAAAGTAAAAAGACATGAAAAGGATACAGGATAAGCCGGGCGGTCGTCCGGCAAAGAAACGGACGGAAAAGCAGAAAAAGGTAGTCAGTACGAAGCTGACCGAGTTGCAGTATTACGCCATCAGGAAGCGAGCCGGGGAAGCCGGGGTGCGCATCAGTGAATATGTCCGGCAAGCAGTTATTTCGGCAGAGGTCATACCCCGGCTGAACAGGCAGGATGCAGATGCTATCCGCAAGCTGGTAGGGGAAGCCAACAACATCAACCAGCTGGCGCATAGGGCAAATGCCGGAGGTTTCGCATTGGTGGCGGTGGAATTGGTGAAACTCAAAGATAGGATTGTTGAAATCATAAACCATTTGTCGGATGATTGGAAAAATAAAAAAAGGAAGCGGTTTTAAGGGCTGTGTGAACTATGTGCTTGGTAAGGAGCAGGCGGTTTTGCTTCATGCGGATGGGGTTCTGACCGAGAGCCGGAGCGATATAATCCGCAGTTTCTGTATGCAGACCGGGATGAATCCCGACTTGAAAAAGCCGGTTGGACATATTGCACTAAGCTATTCGGCAGTGGACGCACCCAAATTGACAGACGAGAAGGTGGTACAGCTTGCACAGGAGTATATGCGTGAAATGAAAATCACCGATACGCAGTACATCATCGTGCGCCATCAAGACCGGGAGCATCCACACGTGCATATCGTGTTCAACCGTATAGACAACAACGGCAAGACTATTTCGGACAGGAACGATATGTACCGTAACGAACAGGTATGCAAGAAGCTGAAAGCCAAACATGGGCTTTATTTCGCCAAGGGGAAAGAGCAGGTGAAACAGCACCGATTGAAAGAGCCGGACAAGTCGAAATACGAGATTTACACGGCTGTGAAAAATGAAATCGGCAAATCCCGCAACTGGCAGCAGTTGCAGCACAGGTTAGCGGAAAAGGGTATCACTATCCAGTTCAAACGAAAGGGACAGACCGATGAAATACAGGGCATATCCTTTTCCAAAGGAGAATACACGTTCAAAGGCTCGGAGATAGACCGCAGTTTCAGTTTTTCCAAACTGGATAGATATTTCGGAGATACAGGTTTGAATGTTGCCGAAAGTCAACGGCAAACAGCTTTCGCACCCATTCGGGAACAAATACCCACACGGAGTAACGCAGAAAGTCCGTTTATAAGCGGTTCGCTCGGTCTGTTTTTTGCATCACCGTCCCCGGTGGATGAAGAGCCGAACTTGAATTTGAGAAAGAAGAAGAAAAAGAAAAAACGACTTAAATTGTAAAGACATGGAAGACAACTTGATTTTAGAGGGGCTTCTCTCTATGGTAACAGAACTGAAAGAGAAGTTGGAAGCGCAGGTAACGCCAGCTAGCCGGGAGGAAACTCTCGAACGGTTTGGAGCGATTGAACAGGCATTGTCGAGGCTGCATAGTAATCCGGCTGTTCCTGTGGAGAAGTTGCAGACTATCCAAAGTCAACTTGACGATGTACGGAACAGGATGCAAGGTCAGCAGCAGCACATCGAGGACACCAAGAGAATATCATTGGAAATCTATCGTAATTTTAAAATAATGGTTGATACCTTGAATTCCTACAAGACGGATAAAGAGGAAGTTGCCCCCTTGCCGTTCTATCAACGGATTTACAACAAGGTTACTTCTTGGATTCGTCCGGGATTGTTTATTTTTTCGGCAGTGCTGGTTCTCTGTTCCGCTTCCATATGGTTAAATATCCGTTTGGCTACACGGATGCAGCAGTTACAGGACAATGATATGAAATACCGTTTTTTGCTGATGCAGGGTTGGGCAAACGGAGAAGTCCTTGATATACTGGAAACCAAATTCAACTGGCAGAGGGATAATGATTTCATTCAAATTCTGACCGATTCTGTGATAGATTTTGAATATCGCAGCAAGAAACAGGCGGAAGCATTGGAACGTGCAAGGCTGTTGAACGAGCAAGCCGAACAGCTAAAGAAAGAAGCCGATAAGTTGGGTAAACCATAAACGAAGTAAAGCTGGAGTGATGAAATGAAAACTTTCTTACTCCAGCTATTTCGTTTTTGATATGTAATTTTGTGCTTAGCTTACTAATCAACAATTTCAAAACGCACCAGCATGGAATAGTCCTTTTTAATGGTACGGAAATTGTCGAATGAGGCAACATTCGATGATAGGACATTGCTTTGCGCTATCGGAAAAGCATTACCGCTATCTTTTTCCACAATGCGTATGACATTGCCTAATCTTTTACCCAAGGCTTCAACCAAATAAGTAGCTTTTCGCTGTGCAGCTTTTAGTGCTTCTATCTTTCCTTTTTGGTGATATGCCAACATATCTTTATTTTCCAATTCACCGATGCGCATCGTATTAATGCCTTTCGTATCTATGTGCTTGATTATTTCATCTATCTGTTTGAAATCAGTCAGTGTAATATCAAATTGCTTGGATATTAAAAAATCCTGTCCTTGCTTTCGCCAATAATCGCCAATCTCTTGTGTACGGATTACATCTTGCGTAATACCTACTTCGGAAAGTTTCTTTCGCAATCCTTGTTCTATTTGTGACAATGGCACTTTGGTGTGATACTCTTCGGGCTTAGACTTTCCATCAAATTCTTCCTCGAAGTATTCACGAATTTCAATGATGTAGTGAATTTTGTTCGGCATGATTTCTATTTCCGATGTACCTGTCACTTCAATGTAGTGTTCATTAACTTCTTGCGCTTGCGCAGTTAGAACCATAAAGAAGACAATAGCGGATAAAAATAGTTTTGTTTTCATGATGGTTAGGTATTTATTTGTTTTTAATCAGTTAAACGCCTGTTTTTCTTATCTATATAAAACCAAGTTTCGCTTTCCCAATAATGTTTTTCTCCGTCTGATTCAGGAACTACCTTTCGTTCACCTTTTAAAGTTGCTTTGGCTTTTCCTCCTTTAAATGGGTAGGCAAACTTAAATTGAGGTTCAATTATTACATTACCCAATGAATCGGCAAAACCTACCAATCCATCCTCGTCCATTATACGGAAAAGCCCTTCTTGTATGTAGTCGGGACCATTATCATATTTGAATACATAGAAAAGTTCTTTGCCCGCATCATTGATGCAGATTATTCGAGCGTCCTTTGGCTTGTTCTCATAAACAAAACCTATTTTTTTGATAGTATCTGTTTGACAGTATCTGTACTTGCCGTATGGCACAATGGTATCGCCCCGTTCATTCAGATAACAGACCGGAACACCCACCTCCAAATAAGGCTCTGTGGTATGGGCAGTCAGTGTGGCGTCATATCGCATCAGAATTGGAGTGTCACAAGAACTGTAGCCGATTATCAAAACATCAGTATGAGGGTTGATAGGAGTTGTCGGTCTATCCAATTTAAATTGAAAAACAAGAGTGTCCTTTGGGGCTGGTAAAGTTATAGAAATACCCGTTACAGCATTGAATGCATTTAGTGCAGCTCTTTTGAATTTTCGGTTGTTACACGAAATAACTTGGGGGTTGGTAATATATCCGTTACCATCTAATTTATATGTAACATAGACCATCCCTTCTCGATTCTTTTTCTGTAATTTAGGTGGATACTTACATGATTTGCTTAGAGTTTTGATAAGCCAATTATAGTTATTAACTTCATTTTTTGTTGGACTATCATTCTTGAATAAAACAGGTACAGTCCAAACAGAGTTCCGATATTCACCTTTACCATGAAAATTGATGGTAGGAGTCCACCGTGGCATACCTTTTATGATTTGCAATACTTGGTTGTCCCATTCTTGTATGCCACAACCTCGTAAGGTCTCTACCTTTATTATTTCTCCGTAAGAATCAATGCGTATCGTATAAATCCCTTTGATTTCTTTTTTACCGTTTAATAGATTGGAATCGTATGTTAGGCGTTCATTAATGTAGTTGGTAATTGCATACGGATTTGCTTTTTCAAAATAAGACACAGCTTCCCATTCCACAAAACTTTGTTTCAATTCTTCTTCCCTAACGCTGTCCGCCTTTACCCTATCCCTATAATGTTGGGGCAGGAAAGGGACATATACCGTATAAAGACACTCCATTCGTTTGCCGTTTTTGTTCCTGCAAGGCAGGCAGTGTGGAAGCTCTTTGGTCAGTCTGATGACCTCTTTGTCAAAATCTTCATGGATGGTCGTCAAAATGGTATTCCAGCGTGGTAGCCCTAATGTGTCAAGAGCAAACATCACTACGGAATAACCTGCCACATTCTTTTTTAGCAACTCTTCTGGGTATTTCATTTGGGAAACATAGTATTTTGTCAAATCGTAATCCCATACCGCCCATCGGGGAGGTTCTATCGTGGATAAATCTTTAATTGGTTCTCCGGTTATTTTAGCAACACCTTTATTCCAAATATCCTCTTTACGCCAAATACTATCCAAGCGTTCTTCGTTCTGCCTTTGTCCTTGAACACTGTTATCTGTTGTACATCTGACAGGTGTAACTCCGATTGTCAAACTTTCCGGCAGATATTGGAGAACCAACGTACTATCTGTCAGTTCTTGAATAATGTAATTCTTTTGAAAAGATTTTATTGTATCTCCATGCAAAGAGTAAGAATCGCATATTTCAGTTTGTTTTTCATCATATAGAAAGGTCTGTTTCCATCCAGCGCTGCGGAATTCCATTTCCATAGCATAGTGTTTGTCTTTGGGAAGTTGCAATTTCCATATTTTATTCTCTAATAAAGCAGACATATCTGCCGAATTCTTGTCTTGGGCTAAAAGTGGGCTGACAAGATTGAGAGAAAATATAAATAATATGGATAGAAAATATTTCATTCAACCAATTATATAAACAACATCCAAATATAATGTAAATGAGTAATAGAATAGCGTATTAAATAATTTATTTCTTCCTGTATTTGAATAAATTAACTTTTAATACTCAAGTAAAAATCAGTACATTTACAAGTTTAGTTCATACCTTTGTTTATATATCCAAAACGGACTAAACCTATTTTTTGTCGGCAGATTATATGTTGCTGGCGAAAAGAAAAACAGTATTCTTCTTTTCGCCAGTATTACTTTTTATGATAGGTTAGTAATTTGAGGAAGCAATGAACTCCTTTATTTCTTCCTCGCTTGGAAGTTCTATCATGTACTTCTGTACGAAGATATTCGGGTCTAATCCGGCAGTGGCATACTTAACCAATGTATCTCCCTTTTCTGTGCAAAGCAGAATACCGATAGGCGGATTATCATCCGGCTGCATCACTTCCGCCTTGAAATAGTTCAGATACATATTCAGTTGCGAAGCATACTCATGGCGGAACTTGTCTATCTTCAATTCCACAATAACATGGCACTTCAAGATGCGGTGATAGAACACAAGGTCGGCAAAGAAATAGTCCTCATCAATCAAGATACGCTTTTGCCGAGCTTCAAAACAGAATCCATGCCCCATTTCCAGCAGGAAGTGTTGTAGGTTGTCAAGAATGGATTGCTCCAAGTCGTTTTCTGTTACTAAGGCTCGTTCATTCAATCCTAAGAACTCTAAAGTAACAGGGGTGTTGATAACATCTTTAGGTTGTAATAGGGTTGCTTGTTGCTGGACTAAAGCGGAGAGGGCTTCTTTGTTCTTGGATAGTCCGCTACGTTCATAGTATAAAGACGCTATTTGCCGTTCCAGTTCTCTTGCAGACCAACAGCCACGTATTGCTTCCATTTCATAGAAAGCACGCTTTGTCGGATTTTCGATTTTGGAGATGAACTTTAAGTGAGAATAAGGTAATTTATTGAACAACCTTTCAGCAGGAATACTCCACTTATTATATTGTATTTCTGATGTTTGTAATTCGGCACACACTGAGTGCCGAATTGGTTCCGTGAATTCGGCGGACAGCGTGTGCCGAATTTCATTTCCTGCCATGATGTAGTGTAATACTTGTTCTTTCAGTTGTGGATAAACAAGGTACAGCCGCCTAAATTCACGGAATCTACGTTCATTCAGACCTTTTGTTTTCAGCCGTTGTTCCAGCTTTTTCAACAGTTGTTCACCGTATGCGGCACGGTCTTCTCCGTTCTGCTCAAACTCTACGATATAGCACCCCATAAGCCAGTTACGGGAAGTAAGTGCAAGGTTTACAGCGTGTGCGGCTTGTGCCTGCAACGTGTTCTGTATCGTACAGATATGTTTTACTAATGCTTCAAAGTCCATAGTTACAAAGATAAGTCTTTTGTGGTTAAAACTTTAGTTCGGGTAGGCTGTTTATTGCTTCCTCTTTCAATTTATCCACGGCACGGGTGTATTTCTCGGTATGCTTCAATCCGCTATGTCCTAAAAGACTGGCTACCGTCTTGATATTTGCCCCATTGTTCAGAATGTTCACGGCAAACGAATGGCGGGCGCAATGCCAGCTTATATGCTTGTCTATTCCGGCTCTCTTTACCCAACGTTTTACTGATTTGCAGCAGCTTTCGTATGTAGGCAAATCGAATATCAAACAGTTCTTATCTGCCGGAGCTTCGCCAATAATGGATAATAGACCGTCATTCAAGGGGATAACCACACCGCTACTGGCTGAATGTCCCTTGGTCTTGCTTTGCTCGAATTTCAATAATCGGTTGGCATAATCCACATTTTTATAAGTAAGGTCTTTTACATCACAGAAGCGCAGACCGCAATACAGACAAAAGATAAACGCTCGTCTGATTGTGGGGTTTTCGTTGTCATAATGACAAGCTATCAGCTTTTGTATTTCTTCGGGAGAAAGCACATCTTTTCGAAGCATTTGGCTATCCACTTTACAGGTAACACTTTTACATGGGTCTTTCAACATTACATCATGGTCAATCGCATATCGAATAACTTTCTTGAAACGCTGGTAAATGCTTTTAGCACCTTCACCCACACTTCGGGATTGCAAATAGGCTACAAACTTCTCCATCATTTCTTTGGTGATAAGTTCCGGTTTGATACTAAACTCATTCATGGGGTATTGCTCTTTTAAGAAGTCCTTAAAACGGCTAAGCGCAATTTGCACCATGCGAATATCTTTCTTGGTATAGCTATTGATATAGGCTTGAAAGTAGTCCAAGAAATTAACAGCCCTGTCTTTCTTTAAGCGGTAACCCAACATGCTTTCTTTAAACTCCTGTTCACGCTCTGCACGTATGCGCATGGCGAGTTCCAAAGTTTCCTTGTTCTGTTGCCGTTCCGCAGGAGTACGGGGTTTGTCTATCAGATACAGGCTAAGGTTTTCTTTTCGCCTGTTATGCTTTACTGCAAACTTGGGCTTGCCTTGCATTTTCCCACTATCGTAATACACCTGATTACCGTTTTCATCCAATACGGGCTTTTCCTCTCTACCTAAATAATACTCTAAGTAAAGGCTTATTCTACCGTCCGAGAGCTTATTTTGCTCCAACTTGGGGTTCTCTTTCGTTTTATTTTCTAACTTTGCCATTGTTTAGAGGTTTTATCCCGATTTAGGTACCGTAACCGGGTAATTACACTAAATAGTTGATTTTCTTTTGTTTTCCGATATTGCAAAGGTACAAAAGAAAATGAGATTTCAAAGTGTACTAAAAGTGTACTGAATAACAGAAAATGGGCAAAATAGGGCAAAAATGGAGAAAATAGGAAATATGCAAATAACTGATAATAAGGAAAATAAATTCTTTTGTTTTCCTATTATTTCTATGGCTTGTACCGGGTCTGGGTACTGAAGCGGAGAAAGTTGAAAAACTCTCTCCGTTTTTCTTTTCTACTCCTCGTAACTCGTTGGTTTGCTGATGGGGGGCAAGGGTCAACGTAACAATCTGAGGGATTTTATATTTAAGCCTATAATTTAGCAAGTCTATATAAGAAAAAAGCTCTATCTCTTACTCCTCTGAACTGTGCTCTAAATGCTTTGATTTTAGCATTGAATGACTCTGTTGCAGCATTGGTTGCCCTCCTTTCAAAAAAATTGATTATATTCAGATAATGTGTTTGTATAGAACGTGCGACCCTTCCAAAGGTGAGGAACCCTGATTTATCTACCTCATCATACCACCTTGCCAGCCTTGTCAAAGCAATATCCTTAAACTTACACTGATGATAGATTAAGCCTAACCGCATAGACAGATAATATCCTTTCTTTATATCGGGATATTCCTTGAAAAGAATTTCAGCTCGTATTTTTTGAGACTGAGTCCATAAGGCTTCCTTCTTGTAAAGCAGATAAATGCTTCTCGCTAACAACTGCTTTCTTGTATCTCCATTAACGAAAACAGGTGCATGATACATCTTTCCACAGGCCTTTGCATAAGCAATCTGAGTGGACTCTTCATCCAAAGCCTCCCAGCGAGCTTTTACACGCATCTCCTGCACCGCTCATAAGCTAACTTCTGTACGTGAAAGCGATCGGTAACACGTTTGGCCGCAGGAAAGCAGATGCGGGCAATCTGCTCCATGTTAGGAGCCATATCCAAAGTAATCTCGCGCACTTGGTAACGGCGGCGACGGGATAGCTTAAGCAGGACAGAAGTGACCGTATGAACGTCCGTACCTTTAATGATAGCAATCATACTACCTTTACCACCGTGAGCTTCTTTATTGATCAGTACAGTATAGAGTTCTCCACGCGAGAGGGCTACCCCATCAATACAGATATAAGCACCGATATTCTTTTCGGATAGTAGCCAATCCTCTGCATGAACAAGTTGGTCCCAATGGAGATAACCACTTAGATGGTTACGGTATTGACGCTCCAATAAATCTCCGTCAACTCCATATAAAACACCTAAGAGCTTGCAACTGATCGGATAGCTATCAATATAGTTCTTTTAAAAAAGACGCAAAATCTTGCGTCATACGAGTACCTTCAGCCACCATACGCCAGTTACGAGAGATATACTCATTATGCTTCTTTAAGAGCCAGCGACGACGACGAATATTAAGGAAGACCTTCTTGCCACGAAGAGGGAAATCCTGAACAATAACAGGATCATAAAAGCCTTTACTCTCAGTATCCTGATCTGTATACTTCTCAGGAACGATATTTTTTTCCTCAAGGTAGATCACAACTTCATTCACGTTTTCCTTCACATCAACAAGATCAAAGTACTCTAAAGTGCCTTCAGGAAGAAGAAGGCGATAACCGTTTAACTCCATAAGCTATGAATTTGGAGACAAAGATAATAATTTATAAATTTACCCCTCAGGTTTTTACATTGACCCATCTTATCGTTGTTGTACAGTCCCATATTGGTATAAGTGCGCTGTATGCGTACTATTTCGGAAACTTCCTGTTCAAGCAATCCATTGGTGTATATAATAACTTAACTCAAGTTTCGGATTTAGACTTAGGCTGTCATAGCGTAGGCTTTAAGAGCAGCCAACCTCTTGTCGTTTTCAATGACCTGCATATTCAAATCTTCAGATTCAGCCCCAGCCTCAGTGATTTCAGCCACAACCGTCACGACTTCTAAATACTCAAATAGAACTTTGTTTCGTATGGTGTACATGTGAGAAAATTTTTCTAATGGCTTCCATGTGAAAGCCTGCCTTAGGAAGGTCTGTGTCATCTGCTATCAGTACTGTCGGCAATTTGCTTTTCTTGTGATCGTTCCGCATTGTCACTTTCATTAGAAGCCAATTGGTTATGCGGTATATCACCTTTCGCCAGTTGATGTCGTCTTGTGACAAATAGGAATACAGTGCATCCTTTTTTCGACCAAACATCCGGCTTAGGACAGAACCATCGTAATGTGAGAGCCCTTTTATTGCAAAGAATGGAAGCAACACTAATATTGGGAACACCTGGTGGTTTGTGAGCTGACAGTTGTCACGCTTCATTCCACCAAGACTACGACAGTCCAAGTTGACATTTTCAAGTAGGTGTGTAAATGAGTCCATAACGGCACTGCGACGTTTCTCACTGAAAAAATTGCGGATTTCTGACGGAATTTTTGTAATTTTGCTCATGGCTTTGAGTAATGTTTTTTATCACATCTAATTTGCTCATTTCCCATGATATACGGAAATACTCAAAGCCTTTTTTATGCGATATACCAACCTCAAAGTCTAAATCATTAAATAAATAAGACGATTATGGATTTATATGCAGACAATTTGGCGGATTACATCTATCAAGAAAATGATGTGGACAAGAAACGGGCATTGTTATTGGAAGTGGAAGCGGAAATCAAAAAGCTCATGGGCGAACAGGAAAAGGGTAGCCTTGATTTAAGGCACATTGGTGCAGTACAGATAGAAAAGATACAAGATCTGATAGGTACAAGAAGTTTGCTTCTCAACCAGATGTTTCAAGCCACTTCGCAGGAAATCAAACGCTTTGAAGCGGTAAACGAATTGCTGAATAGTTTGACCAAGAAGATGTATCATCGCATGGCAAACCTCTATCGTACATTGATTAATAGCCCCAAAGATGAATCTTTTGATGACGATTATGTCATTTGTGGTACACTGAGGTATGTGTTCTGTGGGGTGGAGTCTATATTGGAATTGCCGGAAGACAGCTATTATGGCTCCGATTTTGCTTACATGATAGAACTAATTTGTTGTTGTTTACTTGAAGAATACAATGGGGGACTTCCCGAAATCGAAGAATGTTCTTGTAATTATTCACCCAAAAACACATCGGATATGACAGATGAGCAGTTACAATGTGTGGATGTATGGGATGATGGAGTGACATGGGCAGAAGGACATTTACGCCGTCCGGAACTGAAGCATATTATCGTGTGTCATGCCATACATGACATTTGCACTCACAAACCTTACTCCATTCCGGACTTATTGCGGTTAAATGATTTTTGGGTAGAAGCCCATCTGGTATGTCAACATATTATAGACCAAAACGGGAAACGCTATAACTCGGATTAATCATTTGTTTTGCAAAGTGCCTGAAAGGTGGAGACATTGCCAAACTTTGTGCTCCACTTTTCTTCCCATAGTCCTCCTGTATAATGCACATGGCCGAAAAGATGATATTTCGGTTGGCGCTCTAAAATTATTTGTTTCAATATCTCGCTACCCGTATCTTCATCCAATATACCTTTCGGGGGAATGTGGGTAATCAAAAAATCCGTTTTATAAGACAATCCACATTCTTCTCCCAACCATTGCATTTGCTGAATCATCCTACAGGAAATAGCGTAGAAGGTAATGCCGTCATATTCTATGCCGCAATCTTCAAGCAAAGTTATATTTGCAGGTATCAACCGGCGGGCTTCTTCCGGACAAAGGTCATATGAGAATCTTTCTCTTTGGATTTCAATTTCAGGATAATCTTCACGAGATTTTCTGCGCTTTTTGTAGAACACGTTTATTTCCAATACAAATAATGCTTCTATAATTGATAGTTTTAGTAAAAAAATATCCCGATGCAAATGAATGAACCGGGAGTTTGACAAATAAAATAGATTACAAAATCAGTAGGGAGGTGCCCAATCTTTTTCGGATAATCCAATGTACTTGGGCAAAATTGTCTTGCTTCAAAAGTAAAGTCAAGCGTCTTTTACCTATGCGTTTATCGCACGCTATCAGTATGGGTACTAAGTGCCATCGGTCTTCAAATGAATGAGTGAGTAATTCCCAATCAGGACAATCAATATATTCTCTAATTAAGCAAGAAATATCGGATGTATCTCCCATCCAAGGATAAAACTGTTCTCTCAGTTCTTCTTTGGTGAATATTTGGGGATAGTCCCATATGATTTTTTTTCCTATGGTAATCCAATAACGTGGCATGTCGTCGTTAGCATATCCAGTCTTGCTACGCATTGGGTATGTTATGCAATGTATCTGAAATCCTACATTTGGGTCAATTATGCGGTATAGAGCTGTTTGGAGTTTGCTCCAGGGACGGTATCGTATTCTCATTTTCTTGTTGTTTTGATATAAAAAACGGTTTAATCTGTTTCAATCGTACAATTATTTCTTTTTTGAAACGCGATTCGGAGTACTCATCTTCTGTCCAGATAAGCCACGAAAAGTAGTCCCACGAATTGTTAGGATTGAGCGTAAATCCTTCTATATCCAGTTGGCTTACATCGCGTCCATATATATACGTACAAACAGCATATATATTATTGCGGAAATAGAACCCAGATCCTACGATGTACCCGTTCTTTCGGGCTTCAATGGTGTATTTGCGGCTGTAATCCCAATTGGGTTCACTGAACTCAAACTGAGGAAGCTCTGATTTTATGTCAAGCAGGCAATGTTTCATGCTTTCCCAGTCCAGTTTCTCTAAGTCTTCAGGGGGAAACCGCTTCAGGGCTTTTTCTCTACAGGAGCTCTTTATTGCAGATGGTATATAGACCAAAAAGGCAATGCCCATGATTATTATAACTAAAAGCATCGGTAAATAAGGGATTAATATAAACTTCCACGGCATGACAATCAGATTGTTATAGCGTAGAAACATTAAGGGAAATGTAAGAAAATACGGCAAGGAAGATATATAACTTTCACCATCAAATATTTCATCTACAGAAGTATCTCTTGAAGTTAATACATTACGTATAAATATAAAAAGACTGGTAATTATAAAATATGCAGGTATTGCACACCATATAGGGATAAATACCTCCCACCATTCCCTTTGTATTGCACCATCCAGTTTTTGAGTTACCAGAAAAGCGCTTAAACATCCTGCGCTGGCTACAATAAATTTATAAGATCTTTTCATGCTATTCTTTTAATATCATGTTTATATTTTCAATAATATCTTTGCTTATGCTTTCTATCGTTTCCTTCATCCTACTTAAATGTCGTTGGCTATCTCCGTCATTCAGATTTCGGAAATTGATAGTCGGATGGGTATATTCCCATAAAAGCCAAGAATCACTCGAATGATATCTGTTGTCATTATGAAAATCTTCTATAATCTTATTAATTTCATTTATAACTTTCTGTATTTCTTTGTTTTGTATTTCTTTGGCGATTGAGAGTCTGACTGTTTTCCCCTCTTTATCTCTCAGTATAACACCGCTATATGTACGCCAGTCAACTTGAACGGCATACATCAATTGGTAATCATCACCGATTGTCTTTAGCTTAAATTCAAGAGACTGGTATTTATTGTTACTTTCATAATATCTGCGTATGTAGTCTTCATGATTGTCGAGAGCATATTTGTAGTCACTAAAAGATTCTTTAATTACTTCATAACCTTTTTCTTCAATGACCGCTTCCAGTTGACTCCAAAAATCGATTTGCAGACTAATTTCTACTTCTCGTATGGCATCCTTGTATTGAGATATACAACTGATATACTTCGGGTTACTTTTAATCAAATTGATTAATTCATTCTTTTCTTTATCCATTTGGTGTGTCAATATTTTGATTAAGTTCAAATAGTGTGCTATTCCTTCCCGTATCAGAGACTTGTCTATTGCTTTGTGGCGACAATCAGTCAGCCAGTTTAATATAAAATCGGCATAGGATATGGTAAAGAAAGTTATTTCTTCGCCACCTGTGGTTTTATCAATATCGTGTACTTCACCGTCTAAAGACAAGTATAGCAACAGTGTATCATTCTTATTTTTTGAACATCGTTTCAGAAAATTATGATACCGAAGAAGTTGATTCTCTTGGTCAGTCGCATAAATCTTGTTTTCAATGACAATATGGTTTATCCCGTCCGTGAGGTAAATGTCGAGTCTTCCTCCATCTGTATCTGTTTTAGGACCGATATATTTTTCACATTCCACTTTGGCATTATCGCAAGTGAAAGAAACAATATGGTCTGTTTGCCCATTCAGACGCTCAATGAATAATTTGAGAAACACATCTTTCATTTGGTGCTGTCCATTCGGATTCAGCAAATCCGCTATCATGGCTGAATGTACTCTTGTTTCGTCACTGGTCATATTGATTACTTTGAAAAGATTATAATTGTCTCCTTTCTCTTTCCGTATATATTCATGTTTTTCAATGATTAGATGTATTTCATTGAATAGTTGTATCAATTTCTTCATTTTCTCCTGTAGTTTTATACTTATAAAATTCAGATGTTTGTCTTTTGTACATTCTTAATTGGCTGATAAGAGGATAACTTATTCTTGCTTCTCTGAAAAATCAGCAAATGCAATTACATCTCCCTCGATGTCTATAATTGATTGTGTATAATTCTCACATAAGCAATAAGAGTCTATTTTTAATATCATGCAGATGTCTTTCATGATAGAAGTAACTTCTAAGTGTTTTCTATTTTTGAAAGTTATATATATTCCATGAAACCATTTTCTTCCTGTAAGTGTGGCGTAAAATTTCCATTCAACCTTTTGAGAAAAAAGATAATCCAGTAATTTATCAAGATCCTTTTTGTCTGAAGGCATTTCTACACAATATCCATTTCCAAAATCCAAAAAGAAATAGTTGATGTTAAAGCAGTTCAAAATCATATTGTGGCTCATAGCTTTTAATGAATATGTGGTTGATAAATGTTTTGTTTACCTCTTTAATTTATTTCAGGAGTTTGTCGGATATGAATAATACATGGTTAAAATGTTTGTGTTTGTTTTATTTTTATGTTTTAACATAATTAACATTGAAATACAAATAGGAGTCCTCAATGAAAGATTAAAAATTTACTCCTAATATAAACCTCTTGATTTCTTCCTCGCTCGGCAATTCTATCATATATTTCTGTACGAAGATATTCGGGTCTAATCCGGCAGTGGCATATTTTACTAATGTATCTCCCTTTTCCGTACAAAGCAGAATACCGATAGGTGGATTGTCGTCCGGCTGCATTATCTCTGCCTTGAAATAATTAAGGTACATATTCAGCTGTGAAGCGTATTCATGGCAGAACTTGTCTATCTTTAATTCCACAATGACATGGCATTTCAAGATGCGATGATAGAATACAAGGTCGGCAAAGAAGTAATCTTCATCAATCAAGATACGTTTTTGTCGGGCTTCAAAGCAGAATCCATGCCCCATTTCCAGCAGGAAGTGTTGTAAGTTATCAAGAATAGATTGCTCCAGATCGTTTTCTGTTACTAAGGCACGTTCATTCAATTCTAAGAACTCTAAGGTAACAGGGGTGTTGATAACATCTTTAGGCTGTAATAAGGTCGCTTGTTGCTGTACTAAAGCGGAGAGGGCTTCTTTATTTTTGGATAGTCCGCTACGCTCATAGTATAAAGACGCTATTTGTTGTTCCAATTCTTTGACAGACCAGCAGCTACGAATTGTTTCCATTTCATAGAAAGCACGTTTTACCGGGTTGTCTATTTTTGCGATATGTTTTAAGTGGGTATAAGGTATTTTATTGAATATCTTTGTTGCTGGATTTATCCATTTATTATACTCTTTATCAGATTGTTGTAATTCGGCACTTGCCGAGTGCCGAATTTCATTTCCTGCCATGATGTAGTGTAATACTTGTTCTTTCAGATGTGGATAAACAAGGTATAACCGTCTAAATTCACGGAATCTACGTTCATTCAGACCTTTTGTTTTCAGCCGTTGTTCCTGCTTTTTCAACAGTTGTTCACCGTATGTGGCACGGTCTTCTCCGTTCTGTTCGAATTCCACGATATAGCAACCCATAAACCAGTTACGGGAAGTAAGGGCAAGGTTTACAGCGTGTGCGGCTTGTGCCTGCAACGTGTTCTGTATCGTGCTGATATGTTTTACTAATGCTTCAAAGTTCATAGTCGCAAAGATAATCTTTTGTGGTTAAAACTTTAGTTCAGGCAAGCTGTTTATTGCTTCCTCTTTCAATTTATCCACCACACGGGTGTATTTCTCTGTATGCTTCAATCCGCTGTGTCCTAAAAGATTGGCTAAGATCTTGATATTTGCCCCATTGTTCAGAATGTTCACGGCAAAAGAATGCCGGAAGCAATGCCAGCTTATATGCTTGTCTATTCCGGCTCTTTTTACCCAACGCTTAACCGATTTGCAGCAGCTTTCGTATGTAGGCAAATCGAATATCAAACAGTTCTTATCTGCCGGAGCTTCACCAATGATAGACAATAGAACGTCATTCAAAGAAATAACCACACCTACTGGCAGAATGTCCCTTGGCCTTGCTTTGCTCGAACTTCAATAATCAGTTAGCATAATCCACATTTTTAAAAGTAAGGTCTTTTACATCGCAGAAGCGCAGACCGCAATACAGGCAAAAGATAAACGCTCGTCTGGCTGTAGGGTTTTCGTTGTTATAATGAAAAGCCACCAACTTTTGTATTTCTTCGGGCGAAAGCACATCTTTCCGAAGCATCTGACTATCCACTTTGCAGGTAACATCTTTGCAAGGGTCTTCCAGCATTACATCATGCTCTATTGCATAGCGAATAACTTTCTTGAAACGCTGGTAAATGCTTTTAGCACCTTCACCAATGCTTCGGGATTGCAGATAAGCTACAAACTGTTCCATCATTTCTTTGGTGATGAGTTCCGGTTTAATGCTACACTCATTCATGGGGTATTTCTCTTTCAAGAAGTCTTTGAAACGGCTAAGTGCAATTTGCACCATGCGAATGTCTTTCTTTGTATAACTGTTTATGTATGCTTGATAATAATCCAAGAAATTAACCGTCCTGTCTTTCTTTAAGCGGTAGCCAAGCATACTCTCCTTAAACTCCTGCTCACGCTCTGCGCGTATTTTTGAAGCGAGTTCCAAAGTTTCCTTGTTCTGTTGTCATTCAGCTGGAGTATGTGGCTTGTCTATCAGATACAGGCTAAGGTTTTCTTTTCGCCTGTGATGCTTGACTGCGAACTTTGGCTTTCCTTGCATCTTGCCACTTTCGTAATATACCTGATTGCCGTTTTCATCTAATACGGGCTTTTCCTCTCTACCTAAATAATACTCCAACTAAAGGCTGATTCTGCCATCCGAAAGTTTATTTTGCTCCAATTTCGGATTTTCTTTCGTTTTCCTATGATTTCTATGGTTTGTACCTGGTCTGGGCATGAAAGGATGTAGACAAATCTATTATAAATCAAAATTTTACAAGGGTTTTGTCTTTTTCTACTGAAACATAGCTGAAACATTTTTGTTTTGGGTTTCAATCCCAGTAGATGGGACCAACGTAAAAAGAGGCGGATGAAAAAAATGAGGGAAAGGAACCGGGAGAGGGGTATCCGCAATATTGGAAGGCATTCTTGATAATCTTCTCATTACAACAAAAGTGAAGAATGTAAATAATGAGATGCGCTATACTTTTGGGAATAAAAAGGCAGAGGAACTCTTTGAATATTCGGCCAAAGAGGCTATAGACTAGACGGATTTTGAAACAATGCCAGAGGCTGTAGCTTTAATTAGGAAAGAGGATGAAGAGTAGCTGGTCAAGGCGGGGATTCCGCAAGAGGGTATACGACGTTTTTTTACCAAGAAGAGCAAGGAGTGGTTTTCCTTCCAGAACAATAATTTTGATGGTCGCAAGTGGATTGTTTATACTGCTTAGGACATTACTGATTTGAAAATCATGGAGTGCAAGCTGCGTCTGGCCGAAGAGGAGGCTGAGGAATCCAACCAGATAAAATCGACTTTCCTAGCCAATATAAGTCATGAGATCCGTACTCCGTTTAATGCAATAGTCGGTTTTTTGAGTATTCTGGCCACGGAAGTGTCCGAGGAAGAACGGGTGGAGTATCTCAATATTATAGAACGGAATAATGAACTGCTGTTGCAGCTCATCAATGACATTCTGGATTTGTCGAAGATAGAAGCCAGCACATTGGAATATGTCTATGCCAATGTGGATATCAATAAAATGGTGTTCGAGATAGAGCAGGCTACAAGTATTAGGCTGACCAATAAAGACGTGCGTATGGCCACGGTTACGCTATTGCCCGGTTTGCTGCTGTATACCAACCTGCGCAGAATTATGTAGGTATTTAATGACTTCATCAGCAATGCGTTGAAGTTTACTGCTGCCGGTAGCATTACTGTTGCTTACGGGATGCCCGAAAATGGGTATATCCTTTTTTATGTTACCGATACCGGGACGGGGATATCATCTTATAATGCGCAGGGGATTTTTAATCGCTTTGTAAACTGGCTTCCTTTAAGCAGGGTATCGGACTGGGAGTGGCCATTTCGCAAAACATTGCGAGGGAACTGAAAGAGGAGATAGGGGGACGCAGTTAGGCACGGGCTCCACTTTCTGGTTCACGTTGCCTTTTTATAAGATGGACGCACACCGTTCTATCTTTCCTTGATGCGGTAAGCTCAATCCAATGAAGGGACATCGATTGTCTGGCTTTCCTCGTTCCAGTTGTCAATGGTGAATTCTCCGGATGATTCTTCGGAAAAGATGTCTCCCAGAGTAAGGGTCAGAGTCAGTTTGGAGTTTGCTTTCAAAGGTTCGTTCAATGTTTGTTTGAAACTTTTTACGTTTCCGTTTTTCAGTATGATGCTCATCTGGAATTCTGATTTCCCGAAAGAAGGGAAAAGCATGACGGTGGCATTGCTCATTTGCGTACCGTCGATGGAACGGACTAGAGGGAAGGCTACTGTGCGCGGGCTTCCCTGAGGAACGGCGGTGTAGAAATTTAGTTCTCCGGCAATATTAGTGATACGCACCACCATGCTGTCGATGCTCGAACTGAGGATGCCGTTATTCTTGTCCTTGATGATTACCTTCAGTCCGGTCACTACCCGTTTAAGGGATGCTTTCAGGTTTTCACTTCCGATGTTGGCAGGTTGGACGGTATGTACCAAGTCGAATACCGGATAATAGGTTGTGTCCGCTTCCATTTTGAATAAGGAAAAGTGTTGCTGGGACATGTCTTCGCCTAAGATGTAGGCCGGGTCCCTCATAAGAGGATGTGCATAAATCGGCTCCTCGTATTTAGGGGTTCCCCAGTAAATCATGTTATAGGGACCTGCGGGTAAGGATAATTCCCGATTGACGCCATCGTTATAGAAAGTTCCGTCTTTAACTTGGTAGTAACCGTAAAAAGGTGTCAGCTTTCGGTTTACATAGTTCCCATAATAAATAGAGGTGCCCGCCTTACAGGGCATGATGGTCAGTATGCCGGTCAGCGGGCTTTGTCCGCTTTCTGTGGACACGTCCATCAAGAGTCGTGGTGATACCAACTCACTGCTTTTTTCTATCTGGGGCGGATTGTCATTGGTGCAGCTTGCCACGATTGCGGCAAGTACTGCAAATACTACTAATTTTTTCATTATCTGTTAAGTTTTAGGTTGTACTTTCCTGAGAACGTTTTTAGAAAGAAATGGTTCTTTGTATTCCGGAGAAAGTATATTGGGGATGGAAAAGTGAGATGAAATCAATTCCAGCATTGAGGGGGATGGGAAGAATCTCCCCCCTCTTTAAAAGGTTTAGAGAAGGGATGGAAAACAAATTATACCTTTTTTAGTAACATTTTAGAAGCCTTGATTAACGAAATCATATACTTTTCGTAACAATTTCTCGACACTCTTTCCTTGTTCCTCCATACTTTTGTATCCAGGTTCTTTGCATTGACAAAGAGCGTTATAAAATCTTTGATATTAACTATTAAACAATGTACAATGAGAAAAACATTCTTGGAAAAGTGCATAAATTTGCATTTGTGCCGCATTGCATGGGTACTGTTGCTATTGGTACCTGCAATCAGTAGCCTTCAGGCTAATCCTTCTCAAAACAAGGCCGTTACAGGAGTTGTGACATCGGCTACGGACAATGAACCGTTGATCGGTGTCAGTGTGCAGGTGAAAGAAACTGCTACAGGTGGTATTACCGATATTGACGGTAAATTCTCTGTGAATGCAGAACAAGGGCAGACGCTGATTTTTTCGTATATCGGTTATCAAACCCAGGAAATTCAGATTGGTGCTTCATCCGTTATCAACGTGGTTCTGAAAGAAGATACGGAAATGCTAGATGAAGTAGTAGTAGTAGGTTACGGTGTCCAAAAGAAGAAACTGGTAACTGGTGCTACGGTTCAGGTAAAAGGTGATAACATCGCCAAACTAAATACAAACAACCCGTTGCAGGCTATGCAGGGACAAACTCCGGGTGTGAATATCACTTCAACTTCAGGACAACCAGGTGCTGATATGAAGGTGACCATTCGTGGTTTGGGAACTGTAGGTAATTCTTCTCCTCTTTATTTGATTGATGGTGTAGGTGGCGATATCTCCACGCTAAATCCTGCCGATATCGAGAGTATTGACATTCTGAAAGATGCTGCCTCTGCAGCTATTTATGGTGCGCAGGCGGCCAATGGTGTAGTGTTGATTACTACAAAATCGGGTAAGGAAGGTAAGGCTGTAGTTTCATTGGATGCTTATTATGGTATTCAGAATGTGGCACGTAAAGCAAATATGCTGAATGCGGAACAGTATATGGCCATCATGGATGAACAAGCATTGAATAGTGGCAATGCCGCTTATGATTGGAACAGCTTCAAGTCAATTCGCGATGCTAATGGTAACATATATGACACGGATTGGATTGATGCTATGCTCAAGGATGATGCCAAGACGCAAAGTTATACATTAGGTGTGACAGGGGGAACTGCCACTTCTACGTATGCACTTTCTTTAGGTTATATGCAGCAAGAAGGTATTGTTGGTGGTGCTGACGTATCCAATTACGAACGTTATAACTTCCGTATCAACTCCGACCACCAGGTCATCAAAAACCTTTTGAAGGTGGGTGAACAAGTGAGTTTCGTATATAAGAAAAATAATGGTACAAATGTAGGTGACTTGTATAACAATACGTTGCGCAGCGCATTTGCCACTTCCCCGCTGAGTCCTATATATAGTGATAATAATCTGTATGATAGTCCTTACAATGACACTAGTAGTAGCGATTGGCACAATTCTGATGGTAACCCTTATGGTTCCATGATGACCAACACTAATAATGAGAACAAGGCTGCCACTTTCGCCGGTAATGTATATGCGGAGTTGACTCCGATTAAGAATTTGAAGATACGTACTGTATTCGGTGCTACTTATGGTTCCAGTGAGTATCGCAGTTATACTCCCCTTTATCAGTTTGACATCTATACTAAGAATACGGAGAATACAAAAGTAAACCAGAACATGACTCATGGTTTGACGATGGTTTGGACAAATACTGCACAGTATGATTGGACCTTGGGTGAACATTCCTTCAATGCCTTGATTGGTATGGAATCCAGCCGCTATGAAGGCACTTATGTAGGGGCGAGAAATGGTATCCTGAAAGAAGGATTTGATGATTGGGACCACGCTTTTGTCAGCAACGGGTCAGCCACTACTCCCGAGCAGGGATTGGGTGCAGATGGTAAACCGAATGATGAAACACGTACCGTTTCCTACTTTGCCCGTTTGGGATGGAATTGGAAAGAGACTTATATGATTAATGCTACTGTGCGTGCCGATGGTTCTTCCAAATTTGCCAGTGGTCACCGCTTTGGCTACTTCCCTTCTGTATCGGCAGGTTGGACACTGACGAACGAGGCATTTATGGAAAGTACCCGCGAGTGGCTCGACTTCCTGAAACTCCGTGTCAGCTGGGGACAAGTAGGTAATCAGAATATTGATAACTACCAATATACAGCTCCTATCAAGAGCTCTACTACCAATTACTTGTTTGGTACGGGCCTTGGCTCTGCCAATCATGTCTGGGGTGCTTATCCTAGCCGTCTAGCCAACGAGAATGTGAAATGGGAAACTTCCGAGCAATATAATATCGGTATCGATGCCCGTTTCCTCAATGGATGCTTGGGTATGAATGCAGATTTTTATATAAAGACAACCAAAGATTGGCTGGTACAGGCTCCTATCCTTGCCACTGCCGGTACAGGTGCTCCTTACATCAACGGTGGTGATGTAAAGAATACCGGTATTGAACTGGCGCTGACTTGGAATGATGAAATAGGTAAGGATTTCCACTACAACATTGGTGTCAATGGTACTTACAATAAAAATAAGGTAGGAAATATTCCTACTGAAGATGGCATTATTCATGGTAATACAAACCAGCTGTATGACAACTCTCCTGAGTTCTATCGCGCTTCCAACGGCCATGCCATCGGTTACTTTTGGGGGTATAAAACTGCCGGTATCTTCCAGAACCAGCAAGAGATTGACGACTGGATTGCTGCCAAGAACGGTGTGTTGCAAAGTGATGTGAAGCCGGGTGATGTGAAGTTTGTAGATGTAGACCATAACGGAATTATCGATGACAACGACAAGGTGGACTTAGGTAATGGTATGCCGGACTTTACTTATGGTTTCAATTTGGGCTTCGACTATAAAGGTTTTGACTTCTCGCTGAATGCTAATGGTTCTGTAGGTAATAAGATTGTGCAGAGCTATCGTAACCACACTAATAAGAAATCAAATTATACAACTGCTATCCTCAACCGTTGGACCGGAGAAGGTACAAGTAACCGTATACCGCGTGTGACTGATACTAACGTCAACTGGCAATTCTCTGACCTTTATATTCAGGATGGTGACTTCCTGCGTATTAGTGCCATTACGCTGGGTTATGATTTCTCCCGTCTTTGGAAGGGCAAAGCTATTTCGCAGTGTCGTGCCTATATACAAGTACAGAATGCACTTACTTTCACCAAATATGATGGTATGGATCCTGAAATAGGTTTTGGTCCGGAAGACAGCAATAAAAAGAGTTGGGTATCGGGTATTGACTACGGTTACTATCCTCGTCCGCGTACTGTGCTTTTCGGCGTTAATCTTAAGTTTTAATAGAAAAGAGTTCTTATGACTCATAAACCCAAAAACAAGAAAGAAATGATGAAATTCAAATTAAATATACTGGCTTTGGCATTGTTCGGCTTTGGGCTGGCATCCTGCACAAACAGCTTCTTGGATGTGGAATCGAAGACGGAATCTTCCACCGGAAACTATTACAAGACAGAAAGTGACGCTTATCGCGCTTTGGTAGGCTGTTATGACGGATGGCAATGTACTACATCTAATAAGGGAGTAGGTTTTTATCTGGCTTCAGAGATGATGTCGGATGAGTGTTTTGGTGCTACCGGTGTTGCTGATGGACGTAATTATCAAGTAATCGATCGTTTTGATCAGGCACAGTCTACATCTGATTTGAACATATACGAAACAGATTGGAAAAATTATTATGCCGCTGTTTATCGTTGTAACGAGTTGATTTCCCGTGCAGATGACATTAACTGGACGAGTGAAGCAACAAGAGGCACTTATATAGGAGAGGCACGTGCTATCCGTGCACTTTGTTATTTTGATATGGTTCGTCTATGGGAAAATATCCCTTTGTTGGATATTCCTACTACTGATAATATTTCGCAAGCAAATCCGGATGACGTTTACCAGCTCATTATCAGTGATTTGAAATATGCTGCCGAGAATATTCCGGCCAATGCCTATCCGAAAGCACAAGCTGCATCTAACGACGGACATATTACGAAGTATGCTGCTGAGGCTCTTCTGGCACGTGTTTATCTGTTCTATTCCGGTTATTATGGTAAAGAACCTGCTGGGCTTACTAGAGCTGAAGCTTTAGCAGGAGTGGAAGATGTGATTGCTTCCGGGGAATTTGGTTTGATAGATGAGTTCAAGAATCTTTGGCCTGCTGCTTCCGTGACTTGGACAACTAATAATGATGGTAGCCATACCAAGACAAATACGTATGCAGGGCGTGGCAATGTAGAGACAGTACTGGCTCAAAAATTCAACTATACATCAGACTATAATGGTAATGCTGATGGTAATGCTTGGCAGGTGATGATTGCACTCCGTAATTTGATTGCGGTGCCTTATGGACAAGGCTGGGGAGGCTGTACAGTCAATCCGAAATTGGTGAATAGTTTTCAATCTGGTGACACTCGCAGTACGGCGTCCATTATTGACTGCGAGGCTGAGGGCCTTGTAGATCACGATAATTTCTCGTTGCTCTATAATGACCAACGTGAGTATACGGGTTATGCTATCAAAAAGTATTCGCCACTTGCTATTTGGCAACAAGCTGAAGATGGTACTTGGAGTGAAATAAATGAAGTAATGGGAAAGGACATAGGTGCAGGCGAGTATCAACTTAGTCCATATCAGGATTTCATTGTAGTTCGTTATTCGGATGTATTACTGATGGCTGCAGAGCTCGGTAGTCCTAATGCCCAGAGTTATTTGGATGCAGTGCGTGATCGCGCTTTTGGTGGTGATACCAGCAAGCGCGTGACAGCAACAAAGGAGAACATCCTGAAAGAACGCATGTACGAGTTTGCTTTTGAAGGATTGCGTTACTGGGATCTGCTTCGTCAGGGTGTGGAAGTTGCTGCTTCCGAAATTGCCGAAACTCGTACTGTGCTCAGTGGTGGCGTGGAAGACGTAGTGACTATACAGAGTAGTAAGGTTGTATCAACAAGAGGTTTGTGCCAAATACCTTATAACCAGATAAACCTTTCAAACGGTGTGCTGAAACAGAATGCCGGTTGGTAAATGGATGTATAACAAATAAAAAAATCTAAGGTATGAAATTAAACTATTATATCTATTCGCTTATAGCAAGTGTGATGCTAATATTCAGCGCTTGTTCCCCCGATGAATATGATCTGGGTGACAAAGGAGTGACATCTGATGATCTTGTGGAGGGTATTGCCTATACGATTACTCATGACTCGAAGAATCCGAACATTGTTTATTTGGAAAGTAAGTTAGGTGCCAATTACACTGCTTTGTGGGAGCATCCCCAAGGACGCAGCCAAGAACAGAAAGTGACACTAAAGATGCCTTTTGAAGGTACTTATACTGTGAAATTTGGTGTAGAGACACGGGGTGGTGTTATTTACGGTGAACCTACAACTTTTGATATCAGTACTTTTTGTGCGGACTTTGTAAACGATGAATTGTGGTCATTCCTTACCGGAGGTGTAGACAGTGAGAAAGTTTGGATATTTGACGATGGTTCCTATGGCTATGCGGCAGGTGAGATGACTTATGCTGACCCTTCAAAAACTACTGAATGGAATAATTGGGAAGCTAACTGGGATCCGGGCAAGGGACATACTGGTGATGATGCTATTTGGGCAAGTACAATGACCTTTGACTTGAAAGGTGGAGCTAATGTAAATGTACATTCCGAGTCGGTTTCAGGTACTACGGACAGTAAAGGAACCTTTATGCTGAACACAGAGAACCATACCATCACTTTCACAGATTGTGATTTACTACACACTCCTGGCTGGACTGATAGAAGTACAAACTGGAGAAAAGACCTGAAGATACTGGAACTGGATGAAAACCATCTGCGTGTGGCTGTCATGCGTGATAATAGTGAGGGTGCTTGGTGGTTGATATGGAACTTTGTCTCTAAAGAGTTTGCTGACAACTATGTACCCGAGGATCAGCCTGATCCGGAGCCCACATTGCCCGACGGATGGAAAGATGCTGTATCTCAAACAGTAAGTACCACTATTCAGTGGAATATGTCTGCTGATGTTCCTTTTGACTGGGCAAATCTGGATGGTAGTTTGATGAATAACTTTACAGCAGGCAATTATCCTGACTGGGCAACTCCAGTAGCAGACCTTGATAAACTCTCTCTAACTATGGATTCAAAGGCTATGACCTATGAATTCTCCATGCCCGACGGAACAACTGTAAGTGGTACATATACACTGGATGAAAAAGGTATTTATTCTTTTGAGAGCGGTGTGCCTTCTTATCATATCGGTGGTGGAGACATCATGTTCTTTGCCAATTCTGATAACCAGCTCCGTATTCTTCGCCTGGAGACTATGGCAGGAAATGTGACAAGTATGTGGTTGGGAGTACGTAATGGTGATAAGGAGGAATATGTTGCCTATCATTTTATTCCCAATGCAGCAGGAGGCTCTTCTACTCCCGAACCCAAGGCGGTGGTAGTAGATAACAGTAAGCTGGTGTTCGGACATCTCGAAGGAGAGAAGAATAACTTCCGTATTGAAATCTACAATGATTTTGGTAGTACTAAAAATGATAGTCCGGTAGACCTTTCTGCTCTGACGTTTGATTATTCTATGAAGCTGACTTTCAGTATCAGCGGATTGAGTGGAGATGCACTGACAAAAGAGTATAATGCAGGGTTGATGTACACTGCTCCTGGATGGTGGCCTTCTTACAGTGGTGAGTCCGATGTTAAAATTAAAGGAGATGGTACTTATACTATTACTTATAAGCCGGAAGCAGCCATTAATGGTGCAATCGTATTTGTGATTGATATCTTTGATATCTTCAGTGATATTGCCGAACCGGATGCTGTAAAGGTAACAATAGATAACTTGGAGATTTTGTAATCTCCTATGGTGGACGATGCTTTCGTGGCGTCTGTTGTAATAGGTATAAAAGGAAAGGCTACCCGTGAAGGGTGGCCTTTCCTTTTAAATGGAGGATTATTGATCAGTTCAATTTCTGAAAAACGGGTATATGCTTATTTCTCGTAGTCGAAATATTCAAAATCTGCGTACGCCTCTGATCCAGTCGAGCCGGAAGCTGCATATAGGCCCAGCGTGATTCCCGTAAAGTCACCTGGGGTTTCGGTACTGATATAGCAGGCATTCATGCGTCCCATCTCCTTGAAATTCTTTCCGTCCGTAGCATATTCAAAGGAATATATGTCTTTGTCGCCTTTTACACGGAGTTGCACTTTACCTTGAGGCAAAATCACCTCCTTTTCTATATGGGTCATTGCTCCGAGACGGTAGCGTAATACTACAGCTTGTTTCCCGTCTTCCTGCTGTTTGACGAAAAGGTCATAGTGTGCAGGTTTAAACATATAGACCGTCAATCCGGTTTCATCTCCTGCAGAGGCTTTCTGTAGCCGCATGGAAGTAGTAGCGGTAAAATCGATATGTTCTTGTCGGCGGCCGACGAAGATGGGGCTTTCCTTGCTGTTATCCAAATTGACGGGAGTCGCTTTCAGCTGTAACTTGCCGGATGAGAAAGTGTAGTGTTCCGGATGTGCACCCATTCGGCTCCTAATTTACCATCTTTGAATTCTGTGCGGGTAGGTTTTTCTGCAAACGTTTGTTGCGGCAGGGTGGGAACATCCATTTGCAGGGCAATGGTCCCGTCTCCATTCACTTCAGGCCAGGCGTTGGTGGCCCAGCGCACGGGAGCGAGGAAGGTTTCGCGTCCTAATAGATGGTGGGAACCCGTTTGTGGGCGGAATGCCAAGTAGACCATCCACCAGCTTCCGTCGGGAGCCTGAACAAGGTCAGCATGCCCGGTGCCTTGAATGGGGCTGTTCTGGGCGTTTTTGTTAATGTGTGTCAGAATCGGGTTGGTGGGGGTGCTTTCGTATGGGCCGTCTATCGTGCGGCTGCGGGCAATCGTCACCTTATGTCCATATTCCGTACCGCCTTCAGAAATCAGCAGATAGTACCAGCCGTCTTTCTTATAGATATGCGGACCCTCCGGACGGCGTCCTCCCGTACCGTTCCAGATGTGCTTGGATTTACTGAGCTGTTCGCCGGTCATCGGGTTGATTTCGCATAGAAAGATACCTATGTCGGGGTTGTTGACCAGATAACATTTACCGTCTTCGAAATAGAGGGAGGGGTCAATGCCACCTTGTTTCAGCCAGATAGGATCAGACCATTCACCAAGCGGGGCGGTGGTATGGACGATGAAGTTGCCTTTGTCCGATACATTGGTGGTAATCATGTAGAATGTTCCGTTGTTGTAGCGGATGGTTGGCGCATAGATACCTCCCTACTGTTGACCAAGTAGAAGTCATCGCCTACGCGGCAAACGCTTGAGTCGGGATGGTAGCCCGGAATAACCGGATTTTGATATCCCTGCTTGTCTTGTGAATTCCAGGATGGACAAACAGGCTAAGCCTGATGTCAGCTATTGATTACTTTCTGACCCTATTCGGTAACAAATCATACTGTTTGGCATAACATGCTGTTTGGCTATTTCTCACTTTTTCCGCTACTTTTGCTATTACTTTTAACCATTATTTAATACCTAAAAACAACATGAAGAATATTATTAAAAGATTCCAGATTAGCTTGGTGCTATTGGCACTTTTCCTCTCTTCTTTTGTGAGTGCGTGCTCCAGTGATGACGAAACAGTGACTCCGGAAATTACTATTCCTGAAAAAATTCTGATGAATGGAATGACTTTCTCCAAGGTCGGAGGAACAAGTACATTGAACATCAAATCGAATGTTGCGCTGGAAGTAACCAGCAGTGCGCCGGATTGGTGTAAAGTCACTGCCGAGAACTCCACATCGAGCACTATCCTTAAATATGCGGTTACAACTGAAGCCAATACGGAACCAAGTGACCGGGAAGCAAATGTGATGGTGAAGTCCGGAGGTGGTGAGGTTGGCCATTTTATTGTGAAACAGACGGCTGCGGATGGACTGGTAGTTGAGTCGACTACTTTCCCGGAAAAGGTACCGGCTGAAGGAGGCAATTATATTGTGACACTGATAACAAACGGTGATGTACAAGTGGCGGTCGATAGTGATTGGATAAAAGAGGTCAGTACACGTGCTGCAATGTCAGAAGCTGTTAAGAGTTTTATCGTTTCAGTTAATTATGGAACTGCTCGTTCGGGACTTATCACTTTGACTTTAGGAACTTTGACAGAGACGGTTGTTGTCAGTCAAATGGCCGGTCAACTGCCTGATGAGGGTATGGAAAGTGATGCAATGACATTGGCGGCAAAGATGTATGCAGGCTGGAATCTCGGAAATACGCTGGAAGCTATTGGAGGTGAAACTGCATGGGGAAACCCGAAGGTTACGGCGGAACTTATCAAGAGTGTGAAAGAGCTTGGTTTCAATGCGGTACGCATACCTTGTTCCTGGGATCAGTATATAGAAGACGGAGGGACATACAAGGTAAAAGATGAATGGCTGAACCGTGTTTATGAAGTGGTAGGCTATTGTGTATCCAATGATATGTATGCCATTGTAAATATCCACTGGGATGGCGGTTGGCTTGAAAACAATTGTACTGCCGACAAGCAGGAAGCTAATAACAAGAAGCAAAAAGCTTTATGGACTCAGATAGCGAATAAATTAAATGTTTATGATGAGCATTTGCTTTTTGCCGGATGTAACGAACCCAATGTGGAAAATACTGCCCAAATGGCTGTATTGAAATCTTATGAGCAGACTTTTATTGATGCTGTGCGTGCTACGGGAGGTAACAATGCTGTGCGCAATCTTATTGTACAAGGACCGTCTACAGATATCGGCAAGACCGACAATCTCTTTGGCGACATGCCTACTGATGTGGTGAAGGACCGTCTAATGGTCGAGGTACATTACTATACCCCTTGGACATTCTGTGGTTTGGAGAAGGATGAAGATTGGGGGAGGATGGCCTACTTTTGGGGAGACTATAAAGTCGAAGGTTCCAACCGTAATGCTACTTTTGGTGATATGACTGAGATGAGTGGATTATTTGCTAAAATGAAATCTCAGTTTGTGGACAAAGGAATTCCCGTTATCCTTGGCGAGTATGGTGCAATGGTGCGTACTGGACTTGGAGAAAATCAAGAGGCTCATAATAAATCTCGCGAACAATTTAATGAGGTAGTAACTCGTGAAGCGAAAAATCATGGTATGGTTCCGTTTTTTTGGGATGGTGGTACGTTCGCTATGATTAAGCGTGCTGATGGAACGATAGGTGATAAATATACCTATGATGGCATTATGAGAGGTGCTAAAGAGGGTAAGTATCCATTTTGATAGAATATAGAACAGTTTTCTAAGTTTCATATAGATAGTTTTTATTAGGTTACAAAATTGTTAATATAGTTTTTTTTTGATTGGTTATGGAGAAGTCTGTCCGTGAGGAATGTACTTCTCCTTCTTTTTTCTGCCCATGAAACAAATGAGGGGGATAAAATGATAAAAAAAGACGGGCTTTTCTTGTTTTTTTATCGGCTTTTTGCTTCATTTGCAATAAAATATGTGTTCCTTATCTCCGATAGAATGAAAAGATTGCTATTACTTGTCTTATGGGTTTGGGTAGCTTGCTTCACTGCCGCTTCGCACAACTACATGTTTAAACATTTGGAAGTAAAAGACGGGCTTTCCAATAACCAGGTTAATGCCATTTATAAAGATTCACATGGATTCATGTGGTTTGGCACAGCTTCCGGGCTGAACCGTTATGACGGCTATGATACCAGGATATACCGCAGCCTGAAGGATGACGGCAATTCGCTGCCGGATAGTTATATTGAGGACATTCAGGAAGATGCTACTGGAAATTTGTGGGTACGTACAGGAGCGGGATATGCCATTTATAACTCTGTATCCGATATTTTCGACCGCAATGTGGAGGGCTGGATGTGGCATATTGGGATAAGTGGGAATCCTTCCACTGTGTATATTGATAGCGAAAAGATTTTCTGGATTTATGTGGCGGGTAAAGGTATTTACTGTTATAAGCCGGGACAAGAGAATGCGGTGATGGTGGCTGGTACTGATACCTTGTTGACAGAGATGAACATAACAGACATGACGGAATGTAGTGAGGGAATCTTGTTGGCTTTCGGCAATGGAGTTCTGGCTTGTCTGGATAGGGAGAAGTTGAATGTAAAATGGACTTTCGACGGTATTGCCAGTCAATGGGGGAAAAATCAATCAGAAACTTTCACTTTGTTCGTTGACAGTCATGAACGTGTCTGGATGTATAGCGTTGAAGGAATGTGGGTTTACCATCTGCCGAAGAAAAGCTGGGAGGTGCGTTCTGTCAGGAGCGATCGCTCTAACATGGTACGGGCCATTTCGCAGGATAAGTATGGAAACATTTGGATTGGTAGAGACCAGGATGGAATTGAAGTGATAGGTCTGGATGGAGAGAGCGTGCGATTGATGAATGACCCTAATAATGAGCGTACGATTTCCAACAATACGGTGACTGTTCTCTATGAAGATAATGTTGGTACCATGTGGGTGGGCACTTATAAGAAAGGTGTTTCATTTTACAATGAAAGTAGCTTCAAGTTTGGCATTGTCGATTTGGGTGACATTAATTGTGTGGAGGACGGACAAGGGGATATTGTGTGGTTGGGGACCAATGACCGTGGACTGGTGCGCTGGAATATGGTGACGGATGAACGGAAAACCTTTTCGCATACGGCAGATCCCCGTTCCATTTCAAGCGATGTGATTGTCTGTCTTCTTCAGGGTCGTGACGGCCGGTTGTGGGCAGGAACTTTTTGGGGCGGACTGAATTGTTATGACGGTAATCGCTTTATCCATTACCGTGCCAACAAGGATGACAAGAACTCACTGGCTTATGACAATGTATGGGCACTGGCCGAAGACGCTGACCGGAATATCTGGGTGGGGACTTTGGGGCAGGGATTGCAATGCCTGGACCCTAAAACGGGAATTTTTACAACCTATTCTACTGGGAATTCCAATCTGGTGTCGGATTATATCTCATCCCTTTGTGTAGGGCGCAACAATACATTATATATTGGAACTGCAGCAGGCATAGCTGTCATGGATTTGTCCACCAGGAAAATTGCGAACTTTACCGGTACAAAGTCCGGTAAGACCACTCTCTCAAATTTGGTCATCAATCAGGTGTATGAAGACAGTAGAGGACTGCTTTGGCTGGCTACACGCGAGGGACTTAATGTATACGATCCGCAACGGGATGAAATACATGAAGTCCCCATAAAATCCGATTTCTCGAAACTACTGATATTAGGTATCACGGAAGATGATAATAAAGGAATGTGGGTCAGTACGGGAGGGGAGCTGATAAATGTGGTTCTGCTGTCGGACAATAAGACGGGACAGATTTCTTTTCGTTGTTATACTTATAACGATAAGGACGGGTTGCAGACTTGTGATTTTAATCAGCGTTCTCTTAAACGCCTGCATACGGGTGAAATCGTAGTAGGAGGACTGTATGGACTGAACCGTTTCAGACCTGATAACATAAAGTACAACCGTACACTACCTAAAGTAATGTTTACCGGATTTCAACTGTTCAATGAGGATGTAAAGGTGAACGAAGAGTATGCAGGCCATGTGATATTGAAGGAGGCGCTGAATGAAACGAAGGAAGTGGTGCTGACTTATAAGCAGAACGTATTTACGGTGTTTTTCGCTTCGGACAATTATGTGTTACCGGAAAAGACGAGGTATCTTTATAAGTTGGAGGGATTCAATGAGGACTGGTTGACGAGCATGTCCGATATGCACCGTGTGACCTATACGAATCTGGCTCCCGGTACGTATGAGCTGAAAGTAAAGGCTACGAATAGCGACGGATATGCAGGTACTGAAGAGGCTTGCTTGAAGATAGTGATTCTTCCGCCTTTTTGGATGACTCCATGGGCATACACTTGTTATGTGCTGTTATTGCTCGGTAGTTTGTTTCTGGCTTTCTATACGGTGCAGCGTAGGGAGCGTAACAAATTCAAGATACGCCAGATGGAGCGGGATGCCAAAAAGAACGAGGAAGTTAACCAGATGAAATTCCGTTTCTTCACGAATGTCAGCCATGAATTGCGCACTCCGTTGACGCTGATTATCTCGCCGTTGGAGAGTATGATGAAGGAGACGGCAGATGAAAAATGGCAAGACAAACTGGGTATGATTCACCGCAATGCATTGCGTCTGCTGAATTTGGTGAACCAGCTGCTTGATTTCCGTAAGAATGAGATGGCGGGTTTGCACCTTACTCTTTCCGAAGGAGACATTGTGGCGTATGTACGTAATATCTGTAGCTCTTTTCTGATGCTTTCGGAAAAAAAACATGTGCACCTTACTTTCTTTTCGGCGGTGGAATGGCTGAATATGTCCTTTGACGAAGACAAGGTGGGCAAGATTGTGATGAACCTTCTGTCCAATGCCTTTAAGTTTACTCCTAATGGCGGGAGGGTGGATGTTTCGTTGGAAGTGCTGAAGGGCTCTCCGGAAACTCTGGAAATCAAAGTATCCGATACGGGGATAGGAGTCAAGGATGAAGACAAGGAAAGGATATTCGAACGGTTCTATCAAGCGGAGCACGAAGGGGAGGATAATCATTCCACCGGAAGCGGTATCGGGCTAAGCTTGGTGCGTGACTTTGTGACGCTCCATGGTGGTGCTGTGCGTGTGTTCGACAATGTGGGTTCGGGCAGCGTATTTGTAGTGGATATTCCTATCAAGCATTCGGTGGTGAATGTTGCTACGCCTTTGTCGGAAGAAGCGGCCGAAGAAGATGCGGTTGCGCTGGAAGTGATTGGGGGGACAAATCGGGAAAAGGAAGAATCGGCCGGAGAAAAGAAGAAGCCCTTGGTGCTTATTGTGGATGATAACGAAGATTTTGTTGCCTTCATGAAAGACAGCTTGAGTCTGTATTTCTCCATTCAAGTAGCTGCCAACGGACAAGAAGCATGGAATGTCATCCCGGAGCTGAAGCCCGACCTTATTGTCAGTGACTTGATGATGCCCGTAATGGATGGCAACGAACTTTGCCGCAGGGTAAAGACGGACAAGCATACGGAGAATATACCTTTTGTGTTGCTGACTGCCAAACAGTCGGTAGAGAATAAAGTAGAGGGCTTGACTATCGGTGCGGATGATTATGTGACGAAGCCGTTTAATATGGAAGTGCTGATATTGCGTATGCGAAAGCTGATAGACCTTAGCGGTAAGAATAGGCTGCGTACAAAGATTGACCCCGAACCAAGTGAAATAGCCATTACTTCGTTGGATGAAAAGCTGGTGGAAAATGCTATCAAATATGTGGAAGCGAATATTGCACGTAGTGATTTGTCCGTAGAGGAGCTGAGCCATGAGTTGGGTATGAGCCGGGTACATCTTTACAAGAAACTCTTGCAGATAACCGGTAAGACACCCATTGAATTTATCCGTGTCATCCGTCTGAAAAGAGCGGCGCAGATGCTGCGCGAGAGTCAGCAAAATGTATCGGAGATAGCGTATCAGTTGGGCTTTAACAACCCCAAGTATTTCAGCAAATATTTCAAGGATGAATTCGGTGTTTTGCCCTCTGTTTATCAGGAAAGAGAGGGTAAATAACAAAAGATACCCCTTACGGAAACATATTGTCTTTTAGGGTAATCAAAAGCGCCCTTGTGTTTCAACATCGGGGGGACCCGTTTTTGAAGGAAACTTTCTATTTTTACATCGGAGAAAATTCACTTTAAAAACAGTAATATGAAATTGAAAAACACTTCAGTTTATTTGCTTGCCGGATGGATGCTCGCCGCATGTTCCGGAGGCGGATTCCAAAAGACCGAGAACGGTGTTGTTGTGGAAGTCAAGCAGCAGCAACCGACGGATGTGCGTAAAGTAAGATTAGAAGTAATGGGCGAGAAGCTCATTCATGTATCGGCTACTCCTGAGAAGGAATTTTCAAAGGAGCAGAGTCTCATTGTGATCCCTCAACAGAATAAGACCGACTTTAAGGTCGAAGAGCAGGGCGATGAAGTGACTGTCAAGACATCGGAATTATGTGTCATTGTGTCCAAGACAACGGGTGAGGTACGCTTCACGGATGCCGACGGCAAGCAGATTCTGGCTGAAGACTCTGACGGGCGGACCTTTACTCCGGTGGAAGTGGAAGGTACGAAAGGATATACAGTACGTCAAGTATTCCAGTCGGCAGGCAATGATGAGGCTTTCTATGGCTTGGGCCAGCACCAGGCGGATGAGTTCAACTATAAAGGTAAGAATGAGGAACTGTTCCAGTATAATACAAAGGTGTCTGTACCCTTCATTGTGTCTAATAAGAACTACGGTGTGCTTTGGGACAGCTATTCGCTCTGCCGTTTCGGTGACCCGCGCGATTACTCACAGCTGGGTGATGTCTTCAAACTTTATGATAAAGAGGGCAAGGAAGGTGCTTTGACCGGTACATATATTCCGGGCAAGAAAGACGTGGAAACCCTTGTACGTCGTGAGGATTCTCTTTATTTTGAACATCTGGACCGTGCCGCACATCTGAGTAAGGTGATTAATTTGCCTGAGGAGTTCCCGTTCGGAGGGTCCGACGTAGTTTATGAGGGAGAAATAGAACCGGCAGAAAGCGGCTTGTTCCGCTTCATCCTTTACTATGCAGGCTACATGAAAGTATATATTGATAATGAGTTGGTGGTTCCCGAACGTTGGCGTACGGCTTGGAATCCTAATAGCTATAAGTTTGCTGTCAATCTGGAAGCGGGCAAGCGCGTTCCGTTGAAGATAGAATGGAAGCCTGACGCCGGAATTTCTTACTGCGGTCTGCGGGCATTGAGTCCGGTGGCTGATGAAGAACAGAACAAACTCTCCTGGTGGGGTGAAATGCAGAATGAAATAGACTACTATTTCGTTTATGGTGATGATATGGACGATGTGATTAGCGGCTACCGTACATTGACAGGTAAATCCCAGATTATGCCGAAATGGGCGATGGGTTACTGGCAGAGCCGTGAGAAGTACAATACGCGTGAGGAGGTTCTCTCCACCTTGAAGGAATTCCGTGAACGTCAGATTCCTATCGACAATATCGTAATCGACTGGCTGCACTGGAAGCAGGATTCTTGGGGAAGCCATGAGTTCGACCCCGAACGTTTCCCCGATCCGAAAGGAATGGTCGACTCCATCCACGCCATGAATGGACGTTTGATGATTTCCGTATGGCCCAAGTTCTATGCTACGACCGAACACTTCAAGGAATTTGACGAAAAAGGCTGGATATACCAGCAGGCTATTAAAGACAGTATTAAAGACTGGGTAGGTCCCGGCTATCTGGGCTCTTTCTATGACGCATACGATGCCGATGCACGCAAGCTCTTCTGGAAGCAGATGCAAGACCATTACTATCCTCTCGGCATAGATGCCTGGTGGATGGATGCCAGCGAACCGAACATACGCGACTGTACGGATTTGCAATACCGCAAGGACCTTTGCGGTCCGACAGCACTCGGCCCCTCTGCCAAGTTCTTCAATGCATACGCGCTGATGAATGCCGAAGCTATCTATGACGGACAGCGCGGCGTGGAACCGGATAAACGCGTCTTCTTGTTAACACGTTCCGGCTTTGCAGGATTGCAACGCTATTCTACTGCCACCTGGAGTGGTGACATCGCTACCCGTTGGGAAGATATGAAAGCACAAATCTCTGCCGGCCTAAACTTTGCTGTCAGCGGTATCCCTTATTGGACTATGGACATCGGCGGATTCTGTGTAGAGAACCGTTATGTGGCTGGTCAGATGGAATTCAACAAGACTGGACGTGAAAATGCTGATTATAAGGAATGGAGAGAGTTGAATACCCGTTGGTATCAGTTCGGCGCTTTCTGCCCGTTGTTCCGTGCACACGGCCAGTATCCGTACCGTGAGGTTTGGAATATCGCTCCGGCAGGACATCCGTGCTACAACTCCATCGTTTATTATACGAAGTTGCGTTACAACATGATGCCGTATATCTATTCTTTGGCAGGTATGACTTATTTCAATGATTATACCATCATGCGTCCGCTCGTAATGGACTTCACAGCTGATGCAAACGTCAACAATATAGGTGACCAGTTCATGTTCGGTTCTGCCCTGATGGTGGCTCCGGTTTACGAATACGGTGCACGCAACCGCGAGGTTTATTTCCCGGCAAGCTGCGGTTGGTATGACTTCTACTCCGGCAAGTATGTGGACGGTGGCCAGAAGCTGACAGTGGATGCTCCTTATGAACGTATTCCGCTCTACGTTTGCGAAGGTGCCATTGTACCTTATGGTCCGGATATGCAATACAGTGATGAAAAACCGGCTTCGGAAATCACACTCTATGTCTATACGGGTAAGGACGGTGCATTTACACTCTATGAAGATGAAGGTGTGAACTATAATTACGAGAAGGGACAATATGCCACTATACCCTTTGCTTATAACGATGCTGAAGGTACACTGGTTATCGGTGACCGTACGGGTGACTTCCCTGGTATGCTGAAGGAACGTACTTTCAATGTAGTGAAGGTAAGCAAAGATCAGCCGCAACCGTTCGATTTAAAGGCGAAAGGCACAACAGTGAAGTATGCCGGAAAAGCGCAAACTATAAAATTATAATCAGAATGATAGACGACGGTGCCAGGGAGAGAAATCTTCCGGGTGCCGGTCTCGTTGTTCCCCGGTGCCAGAAACTTCCCTGCTTCTGAATAGCTGTAAGAGAGGAATAGGCACTCGATAATCTTTTAGATATTTATTACCATGAATAAAATCATATTGTCTTTGGCCATCGGGCTGTCCCTGCTGGTTGGTTGCAATGCTCCTAAAGAGGTAGCTGGCGATGACCGTAGCTTGGATTTTACTGCCGACTGGGCCTTTCGCTTGGGAGACGATACAGCGGCATCCCGTTCAGATTATAATGACGCAGACTGGCGGAAACTGAACTTGCCCCACGATTGGGCTGTTGAAGGAGAGTTCAGTCGGGACAATCCGTCAGGAACAGGGGGAGGTGCTCTGCCTGGTGGTATAGGTTGGTATCGTAAGACTTTTATTGCCGATAAGGTCGATGAGGGCAAGCGCTATCGCATAGATTTCGATGGTGTCTATATGAACTCCACCGTTTATATTAATGGGCATGAACTGGGAACACGCCCCTATGGATACATCTCGTTTAGTTATGATTTGACTCCTTATATTAAATGGGGGGAGAAGAATGTGATTGCTGTAAGAGTGGACAATGCCGAACAACCCAATTCACGTTGGTATTCCGGTTGCGGTATCTACCGTAATGTGTGGTTGACGAAACTGAATCCGGTGCATGTGGCACAGTGGGGTACCTACGTGACGGCAGAAGAAGTGTCGAAGAACAGTGCCCGGTTGAAGATACGTACCAGTTTACAGTACGATGTAGAGACGCAGACGGAAGATTCCGTGCAGCAGGCCGACGGTACATATGTTGTGTTCGATTCGGAAATTATTCCTCTGATTGATGTCGTCCTGCAAACCCGGTTAGTGGATGCCGACGGTCATGTGGTAGGTGAGGCTGTGTCGGAAGCTCAGCTGATGCCTGTCGCTCCGGCAGAAATGGAGCAGGAAATAGAATTGAAGAATCCTAATCTCTGGAGTATTGATGCACCTTATATGTATAAGGTAGAAAGCATCCTCAAGAATAAAGAGACCGGCGAGGTACTCGACCGTTATTATACTCCTACCGGCATCCGTACTTTCCGCTTCGATGCACAAAAAGGATTTATCCTGAATGGTGAACAAGTGAAGATAAACGGTGTCTGCATGCATCATGACCTGGGTTGCCTGGGAGCTGCGGTGAATACGCGCGCCATCGAACGCCAGTTGGAGATTCTGAAAGAAATGGGTTGCAACGGAATCCGTTGTTCCCATAACCCTCCTGCACCGGAGCTGCTCGACTTTTGCGACCGTATGGGCTTCATCGTGATGGACGAGACTTTCGACATGTGGCGCAAGAAAAAGACCCGCCACGACTATTCACGCTATTTCAACGAATGGCACGAACGTGATTTGACTGACCTTATCCTGCGTGACCGCAATCATCCTTCCATCTTCATGTGGAGTATCGGCAACGAAGTGCTGGAGCAGTGGACGGATGCCAAAGCCGACACCTTGAGTCTGGCAGAGGCCAACCTGGTCTTGAACTTCGGCCATAGTGCGGATATGCTGGCAAAGGACGGAGAAATGTCCGTCAACTCACTGCTGACAAAGAAACTGGCGGATATGGTGAGAAAGCTCGATGCCACGCGCCCCGTGACGGCAGGCTGCAACGAGCCGAATCCGAACAATCATTTGTTCCGTTCCGGTGCGCTTGATATTATCGGCTTCAATTACCATGACGACTGGTTTGCAGGTGTTCCCGAGAACTTCCCCGGTAAGCCGTTCATCGTAACGGAAAGTGTTTCCGGCCTAATGACACGCGGTTACTACCGGATGCCGAGTGATTCGATGTTCATCTGGCCCGAACGTTGGGACAATCCTTTCTATGATGCCTCGTTCTCTTGCTCCTCCTACGACAACTGTCATGTTCCTTGGGGCAACCGTCACGAAGGTACTATGCGCCATGTAAAGAACAACGACTTTATCAGTGGACAATACGTCTGGACGGGCTTCGATTATATCGGTGAGCCTACTCCTTACGGTTGGCCGGCACGTAGCTCTTACTTTGGCATTATCGACTTGGCTGGCTTCCCGAAGGACGTCTACTATATGTATCAGTCCGAGTGGCGTCCGGACAAGGCGGTGTTGCATCTTTTCCCACATTGGAATTGGACGGAGGGACAAGACATAGATTTGTGGGCATATTATAACAATGCCGACGAAGTGGAGCTTTTCGTGAATGGAAAGTCGCAGGGTGTGCGCAACAAGGGAAAAGACGATTTCCACGTCATGTGGCGCGTGAAGTATGAGCCGGGTACGGTAAAGGCTGTTTCCCGCAAGGAAGGAAAGACTGTGGCCGAGCAGGAAATCCGGACAGCGGGTGAACCTGCACAGATTCGTCTCAGCCCTGACCGCAGTACCATTCAGGCAGATGGCAAAGACTTGAGTTTCATTACGGTTGAGATTCTGGACAAAGATGGAAATTTGTGTCCGAATGCCGAAAACGATGTGACCTTTGCCGTAGAAGGTGCCGGCTTCATAGCCGGAGTGGACAACGGAAGCCCTATTTCTATGGAGAAGTTCAAGGACAACCACCGCAAGGCTTTCTACGGGAAGTGCCTGGTGGTACTGCAGAACAACGGTGAACCGGGTGGTGTCAAGGTGACGGCTACGGCTGATGGACTGGAGAAGGCGACGACAACGATTAAAATTAAATGATAATTTAATGTGCCAATTAAGATATGAAGAATAAATTTTTAGCAACCCTATTATTGACATGCTCCATCAGTACCGTGTCTGCACAGACACCGGTCTATATGGACGATGCACAACCTATTGAAGCACGTGTAAAGGATGCCCTTAGTCGGATGACGCTGGAAGAGAAGGTAGCCCTTTGCCATGCGCAGAGTAAATTCAGCAGTGCGGGTGTTCCGCGACTCGGCATTCCCGAGCTTTGGATGAGCGACGGCCCTCACGGTGTCCGTGCCGAAATCAACTGGAATGACTGGGGATATGCCAACTGGACCAATGACAGCATTACCGCTTTCCCGGCCTTGACTTGTCTGGCCGCTACCTGGAATCCGGACATGTCTGCCAAGTATGGCAAGGCCATCGGTGAGGAAGCGCGCTATCGTGAAAAGGATGTGTTGCTGGGCCCCGGCGTCAACATCTACCGCACTCCGATGAACGGGCGTAATTTTGAATATATGGGCGAGGACCCTTATCTGGCCAGTGTGATGTGCGTACCTTACATCCAGGAGTTGCAGAAGAACGGAGTGGCAGCTTGTGTCAAGCACTATGCGCTGAACAACCAGGAACTGTGGCGCGGACATATTGATGTGAATCTTAGCGACCGTGCTTTGCATGAAATCTATCTGCCTGCATTCAAGGCTGCGGTAGAAGAAGGAGGTGCCTGGAGCATTATGGGCGCTTACAATAAGATTCGCGGCCAGCACGCCTGCCATAACGATTTCACACTGAACAAGATTCTGAAAGATGACTGGAAGTTCGATGGCTGTGTCATTACCGACTGGGGCGGTGCCCACGACACCTATGAAGCTGCCGTCAACGGTCTGGATATTGAAATGGGTTCTTACACCAACGGTCTGACGTCCGAGAGTGTATTTACCTATAACGATTATTACCTTGCCAACCCTTACCTCCAGATGTTGAAAGATGGCAAAGTGCCGATGTCTACAATAGACGACAAGGCTTCCCGTATTCTTCGTCTGATATTCCGTACGGCGATGAACCGTCAGAAACCCTATGGTTCGGTAGCTACGGAAGAGCATTATGCCGCTGCCCGCGAGATAGGCAATGAGGGCATTGTGCTCTTGAAGAATGTTCCGGTGGTAAAGAAAGGTGCTCCGTTGCTGCCGATTGATGCAGCCAAGTATCAGAATATCCTGGTGGTGGGCGATAATGCCGTACGCTTGCTGAATCAGGGAGGAGGCTCTTCCGAACTGAAAGTGAAGGATATGGTATCTCCGCTGGATGGCTTGCGTGCCGCTTATGGCGATAAGGTAGCCTATGCGAAAGGCTATGCCGCCGGTCGTCCGATGTACGGCCGTGCAGATGAAATTCCGCAGAATGTGGTAGACTCACTCCGTGCAGAAGCTGTGGAAATGGCGAAAAAGGCAGACTTGGTGGTATTGGTAGGCGGATTGAACAAGAACCACTTCCAGGATTGTGAAGGCGGCGACCGTCTGGAATACGGCTTGCCTTTCGGGCAGGATGAACTGATTGAAGCTTTGCTGGGTGTAAACAAGAATCTCGTTTTGGTACTTCTCAGCGGCAATGCGGTGGAAATGCCGTGGGTATCCCGGGTCCCTGCCATTGTGCAAGGTTGGTATTTAGGCTCCATGGGTGGCAAGTCTCTGGCTGACATCTTGAGTGGTGCGGTAAATCCAAGCGGAAAGTTGCCCTTCTCTTTCCCTGCCAAGTTGACGGATTGCGGTGCACATGCTTTCGATGAACTCAGTTATCCGGGCGACAGCATTAAGCAGGAGTACAAGGAAGATATTCTGGTGGGCTATCGTTGGCATGACACCAAGAAGATTCCGGCACTCTTCCCCTTCGGTCATGGCTTGAGCTATACTACTTTTACATATGGCAAACCGGTGGCTTCTGCCAAGACCATGGCTGCCGACGGTACGCTGACGGTGACAGTTGCCGTGAAGAATACGGGTAGCATTGCCGGAAAAGAGATTGTACAGCTTTATGTAGGCGATGATAAATGCAGTGTGCTTCGTCCTGTAAAGGAGCTGAAACATTTTGCAAAAGTCGCTCTGGCACCGGGCGAGGAGAAGAGTGTGACTTTCACCCTTACTCCGGATGATTTGAAGTTCTACGATGAGGCTTCCGCAGCTTGGAAGTACGAATCGGGTAAGTTCAAGGCATACGTTTGCGCTTCGTCTGCCGACGTCCGTGGTGTAGTTTCGTTCGAAATGCAATAAACTTATAATCAGTGCGTAACCACTGCAAAATCAGTGCAACTATTTTGCAGTGGTACTGCATACCTTTTGCAGCGCTACTGCAATTGCTTTGCAGCGTCACTGCAAAAGGTATGCAGCAATGCTGCAAAGTGTATGCAGTAATGCTGCAAAATGTATGCGGTAAGTTTGCAGCCTGAAATCAGAATCAAAAAACAATATGAAGACACTTGCCACTCTATTTCTGCTTGCAGCCTCGTTGCTGCTTCGTGCAGCCGATGCGCCTGCCGACAGTTGTAATCATCAGCTATACTATACATCGCCCGCCGCTATCTGGGAGGAGACTCTTCCTTTGGGTAACGGACGCTTGGGCATGATGCCCGACGGAGGCATTCTCCGTGAGCACATTGTGCTGAATGAAATTTCATTATGGAGCGGAATGGAGGCGGATTATAGCAATCCGGATGCCTCGAAGAGTCTGCCTGCCATTCGGCAACTGTTGTTTGAGGGAAAGAACCGAGAGGCACAGGAACTGATGTACAGCAGTTTTGTTCCGAAGAAGCAGGAGACTGACGGGAGATATGGAACCTATCAGGTATTGGGTGATTTGGATATAGATTTTACCTACAATTCTTCATTATCCATTCTCAATTCTCCATTAAACAACTATCGCCGTTGGCTCAACTTACGCGATGCGGTGGCATACACGGCTTTCAGGCTGGAAGATGTCGATTACCGCCGTGAGTATTTTGTTTCCCGTGACCGTGATGTCATGCTGATTCATCTGGTTGCCGGACATGAAGGGACTCTGAACTTCTCTGCCCGTTTGAGCCGTGCAGAACATAGCCTGGTGACTGTCCAAGGGAACACCCTTTTGATGGACGGCATGTTGGAAAGCGGTAAACCCGGTTTGGACGGTATGAAATACCGTGTGGCGATGCAACTCGTGCAGAACGGTGGTGAATCATCTGTCAGCCCGGGAAATGGTATCTGCTTGAAGAACGGGCAGGAAGCCTGGTTGATACTTTCTGCCACTACCTCCTATGCCGCTGCCGGTACAGACTTCCCGGGCGAACGCTATGCGGAAGTCTGCGACAGCTTGCTCCGTCCTTTCACCACCCCCGCTAATTCTCCATGTTCCATTTTCCATTCTTCATTATCCAACCATGTCACTGCCCACCGTTTCCTCTACGACCGTGTTTCCTTGACGCTTCCTGCCACGCCGGATGATACGCTCCCGACGAACGAGCGCATCCTCCGCTTCACACAGCAGGAGTCGCCGGCATTGGCTGCTTTGTACTATAACTACGGACGCTATCTGCTCATCAGCAGTACACGCCCCGGCAGTCTGCCGCCCAATCTGCAAGGACTCTGGGCAAATGGAGTATCGACTCCCTGGAACGGAGACTATCATACGAACATCAATATACAGATGAACCACTGGCCTTTGGAACAAGCCGGCCTTTCCGAACTCTATCAACCGCTGACCACACTGATGGAGCGTCTTGTCCCTTCGGGAGAAGCAACTGCGCGTACTTTCTATGGCGATGAGGCAGATGGCTGGGTGCTCCACATGATGACCAATGTATGGAATTACACCGCTCCCGGTGAACACCCCTCCTGGGGAGCTACCAATACCGGTGGCGCTTGGTTGTGTGCCCATTTGTGGGAACACTATCTGTATACGCAAGACAGGGATTATCTGCGTCGTATCTATCCTGTCTTGAAAGGTGCCGCTCGGTTCTTTAGTTCCACCACCGTGCAGGAGCCTTCTCATGGCTGGCTAGTAACTGCCCCCACTTCTTCTCCGGAAAATAGTTTCTATGTGCCGGGTGACAGCGTGACTCCCGTCAGCATCTGTATGGGTCCCACTATGGATGTGCAACTGCTCACCGAGCTTTATACCAATGTCATTGCCGCCGCCCGCCTGCTGGATTGTGATGCGGACTATGTGGCGAAGCTTGAGGCAGACCTGAAGAGATTCCCACCCATGCAAATCAGTAAGGAAGGATATTTGCAGGAATGGCTGGAGGATTATAAGGAAGTGGATGTGCACCATCGCCACGTTTCCCATCTCTACGGCCTGCATCCGGGAAACCTGATTTCGCCGGAGGCTACCCCCGAGCTTGCCGAAGCCTGCCGGATGACCTTGAACCGTCGTGGAGATGAGGGTACCGGTTGGAGCCGTGCTTGGAAGATAAACTTCTGGGCTCGTTTGGGTGACGGAAACCGTGCTTGGAAACTCTTCAAGAGTTTGCTGCATCCTGCTGTCGATGCTGCGACGGGAGGTCATGGTAGCGGCACTTTCCCTAATTTGTTCTGTTCGCATCCTCCTTTCCAGATTGATGGCAACTACGGTGGCGCGGCGGGAGTCGGCGAAATGCTGCTGCAAAGTCATGAGGGCTTTATCCATCTGCTTCCTGCCCTGCCGGATAGCTGGACTGCCGGCAACTTCCGTGGAATGCGCGTACGCGGCGGTGCTTCCATAGACCTGGACTGGAAGGATGGACGGGCAACGAGGGCTGTTGTTACCGCTCTTGTTCCGGGTAAATTCATCCTAAAGATGCCCGCAGGCGCCGTTCGTGCCCAAGTGAAGATAGGAGGACGTACGCATACTTACAAAGAACCGGCATTTCCGTTGGATTTGAACAAGGGAGAGGCGGTGACCATACATTTCTTATAGGAACGTTCCCCTCCGACAAAATTATCAAGTTATTTGTCTTTCGCGTCCGAATGCTGTACATTTGCAGTGCATGTAGAACAAATATCTTAGATAATTATGAAAAATAGAGTACGTTTTTTCTTCTTGTTTCTCGGCTTGCTGGGAGCGTTGGCAGTTCATGCACAAATCAATGAGTTGCCACGTTCCATACCCGAGGCAGAAGGAGTCCCTTCCAAGGCTGTCACTGCCTTGTTTGATTCACTGATGGCATTGCCGAAAACAGACATCCACAGCGTGGTGGTGGTGCGTCACGGCAAGGTCATCGGAGAAATCTATCCGGCTCCGTTCGCACCGGAATATCGCCATACCATGTATTCCTGCTCCAAGACCTTTGTCGGGGCTGCCGTAGGGCTGGCCATTGCAGACAACCGCTTGCGCTTGACAGACCGTGTCGGTGCTTTCTTCCCGGAGCTTCTTCCGGATTCGGTTTCCGCTAATCTGGCAGACATGACTGTCCGCGACCTGCTTACCATGACATCGGGTGTCACTCCCGACTGGAATATGCGCAATCTCACTCCCGACTGGATACGTACCTTCCTTGCCAAACCGGTGAAAACTCCGGGCAAGAAGTTTGAATATGATTCGATTAGTACCTATATGCTTTCTGCCATTGTGCAGAAGGTGACGGGCATGACCTTGCTGGATTATCTGAAGCAGAAGCTTTTCATCCCAATGCATATCACGGACGTTGCGTGGGAACTAAGCCCCGAAGGCATCAATACCGGTGGCTGGGGGCTGCATATCCAGAGCGAGTCATTGGCAAAATTCGGATTGCTGCTGCTGAACCGGGGTGTTTGGGAAGGCAGGCAGTTGCTTCCGGCTTCCTGGGTGGAGCAGATGATGACCAGACAGATAGGAGATTATGGCTATCAGATGTGGCTTTGCGAATATCCGGGTGCTGTACGTGCTGACGGGGCTTTGGGACAATACATTCTGATTGTTCCGGATAAGGATATGGTAGTGGTCATTACCGAATGTACATTGATAGACGGTCGTCGGCAGCGTCGTTTGGTCTGGAACCGCTTGTTGCCGGAGACAGGTGACCAGGCATTAGTGCCCGGTAAGGACTACAAGCGCCTGCAGAAGAAACAGCGTTCTTATCAACTGCCGTTAGTGCAAGGAAAGGCTGCTTCCTCCCTTTCACAGAAATACGCAGGCAAGCGCATCCTGCTCGGAGAGAACAAATACGGATGGCAATCCATCGAGCTGCAATTTAAGCAGCAAGAAGTGGTGATGACTGTGGTGGAGAAAGACGGAAAGACATACAGTCTTCCGTTTGGCTATAAGCAATGGTCGAAAGCGGCAATTGATGGCTATCCTCCGTATTCGGTTGCTGCAAAGGGGCGTTTTAAGGGTATAGAAGGCCCTTTCCAGGTAGCAGGCAGTTATGCGTGGGCGTCACCTGATGCTTTGCAACTGAAAGTACATTATGTCAGCTGGATAAGCGCCCTTGGGCTTACGCTCCGCTTTGAGGATAACAAGGTACTCCTGACTGTTACGGAGAATTATTCTTCGGGTGAAGGGGTGACTTTCGAAGGTACATTAGCACATTAAAATAATGAATCATATTTTGCTTACTCTAAAACGGCCTTTTATCTGGCTGTACCGTTTTCGGCACCGTTGCGGCTACGGTGTACATTCTCCTTTTGCCTTTAACCTAATTACGCATGTAATTTACGAAAGTACGGCTTATTATAAATATGAAGAGCTGGCCAAGGCACAGAAGCAACTGGAGCTGGAGAAAGATAGACGTTGGAAGTACGAATCGAAGAAAGTAAAACGTCTTCTGTTCCGTCTGGTAAACTATACCCAGCCGGAGACCATTGTAGATGCCGGTACGCTTGCCGCTTCTGCCCTCTATCTGAAAGCGGGGAAGGAGGGGGCGGATTATACCTCGGCTTCCGACCTTTCCGAGCTCTTTCTGGAGAGTGGCGTTCCCGTTGATTTTCTTTATTTGCACGATTATCGTCGTCCCGGTTTTGTAGAGGAGGTCTTCCGCATCTGTTCCGCCCGTACCAGGGGAAAGTCTGTTTTTGTGATTGAGGGTATCCGTTACACTCCGCAGATGTCTGCCCTCTGGAAACGTATGAAGCAGGACGGGCGGGCGGGTATTACGTTCGACCTTTATGACCTTGGTATCCTATTCTTCGATAAAACAAAGATAAAACAAGACTATATTGTCAACTTTTGATTATCTTTAGGCGTTTCAATAGTGATTAGCGGTTAGTGATTAGTGCTTAGCTCCACTTACTGGCTGCTAAACATTAATCCCTAACCCCTAAACATTAATTCCTTATGAAGATATACACTAAAACCGGAGATAAAGGAACCACCTCTCTTGTAGGTGGAACCCGTGTACCCAAAACCCATATCCGCCTTGAGGCGTATGGTACGGTGGATGAACTGAATTCCAATCTGGGTCTTCTCATCACGTACCTGCCTGACGGGAAGGATAAGGATTTTCTGCAGCAAGTACAAGACAGACTTTTTGCCGTAGGCTCTCATCTGGCCACAGACCGGGAGAAAATGGAGCTGAAAGAAGCCAGTATCATCGGCCCGGAGCAAGTGGAAATGGTGGAGCGGGAGATAGACCGTTTGGATACTCTTTTGCCCCCTCTTTCGGCTTTTATTCTTCCCGGTGGAAGTCGCGGTGCGGCAGTTTGTCACGTTTGTCGTACGGTTTGCCGCCGTGCAGAGCGTCGGATTCTTGCTTTGGCCGAGCAGGTGGAAATCGCTTCGGAATTACTGGCTTACGTGAACCGCTTGTCTGATTATTTGTTCGTCCTTTCCCGTAAAATGAATCAAGACGACAAAAAAGGTGAAATATTTTGGAATAATAGTTGCAAGTGAAATAAATTGTTATACTTTTGCCGAAAAATAGAAATAGGACTTAATATTCACAATTTTAATACTAGAGACTATGTATTGGACATTGGAATTAGCATCTAAACTGGAAGATGCTCCTTGGCCGGCAACTAAGGATGAATTGATAGATTATGCCATGCGTTCGGGTGCTCCGCTTGAAGTGATTGAGAATCTGCAGGAAATGGAAGATGAAGGCGAGATTTATGAAAGCATAGAAGATATTTGGCCCGATTATCCCAGCAAAGAGGACTTTTTCTTCAACGAGGAGGAATATTGATACGCTTTAAAAGAAAAAACTTACCGGTATGTCTGGTAATATTTTGAAACATAGGGAGAAGTAATTCCAAGACCGATAACTATGGTTGAAGAATTACTTCTTTTCTTTTAATACCCCCCTACAATAATAATGGATGTACAAGAAGCAACAACATGTCGGTTGCCGGATTTGAAGGAAAGGCATCTGCCTGAAAACTGCCGCGAAGCCGTGAACACGATTTTAAAGGAGACTTACGGCTACGAACAGTTTCGTAATCTTGAGATTTACGATGATTTGTTCAAGGGAAAGGAAAAGCTTTGCATTTCGCAGGGACAGCTGATAGAGAACGTTATACTGGAGGCTGAAGAGGCTTGGAAAGGTGAAACGAAGATAGACAATATATTGTTGACTGCCCCTACCGGTTCCGGAAAATCCATGTTGTTCCAGCTTCCTGCTATCTATCTGGGGAAAGAATATAATCTGCTTACCATCGTGGTCTCCCCTTTGAAGGCGTTGATTGTAGACCAGGTGGAAAGTCTGCAAGAACTGGGGTATATGCGTGTGGCATATGCCTCGTCCGATTTATCGCCGGAACAGAAGATGGAGGTTTATCGGCAGGTGCGTGAGGGGGAGATTGATTTGTTCTATCTCTCGCCGGAATTGCTTCTCTCTTACGACATCAAGCATTTTGTAGGCGAGCGCCGCATCGGTCTGGTAGTGGTCGATGAGGCACATACGGTAACGACATGGGGCAAGGAGTTCCGTGTGGACTATTGGTTCTTGGGACGTTACTTGAATACGCTGAAACAGACTCTCGGTTATAGTTTCCCGTTGTTTGCATTGACTGCTACGGCTGTCTGGAACCCGAAAGGGGGTAATGACATGATATTCGAGACTATCCGTTCTTTGCAGATGGAGCCTTGTGTGCTTTATGTAGGTACGGTGAAGCGCCGGAATATTGGCTTTGACATCCGTCAGATGGAGATGGAGGACGGGGAGACATACGACAAGGCAAAGCAGCGCGTAGTTGCTGCGCGGGTCGAAAACTTCCTGGACGGTCACAAGACACTGCTCTATTATCCTTTTGCGGGTGGCATCGACATGCGCTTGAAGACGTGGGTGAAGCCGGCAGACTGGCGTCTGGTCGCCTCCTATTATGGCAAGAAGGACAAGGAACAGAAAGCTGCCATTGTGCAGGAGTTCAAGGAAGGAACCAAGAAACTGATTGTGGCTACGAAAGCCTTTGGTATGGGAGTAGATATCAGTGATATAGACCGTGTATATCATGTGGCGCCATCCAGTACGTTTGTCGACTATATTCAGGAGATAGGGCGTGCCGCGCGTGATACGGAGATACAGGGTATTGCCGCTACCGACTACCATGAGCGTGACTTCTATTATATGAAGCGTCTGCATCAGACGGGGAACATTGCCCAGGAACAGCTGGTGCTTATTCTGAGAAAGCTCATGGAAGTGTACCGCATGAAAGGGGAAAAACCGGAAATCATGGTGTCTTTGTCTGATTTCGAGTTTGTGGTGAAACTGCCGCGTACAAAGAACAAGTTGGAGTATGAAGCAGAGTTGGGACAGCTCATCAAGACCGCCTTGCTTTGGCTGGAAGACGATTTGATGCAGCGTTATGGAAGGCATCTGCTTGAAATCAGCCCCAAGAATCTGTTGACTGAAGGATATGTCCAGGACAAGACGGGTGATGTCTTTGCCCGTGAATTCCAGAGCTATCTGACAAAGGTAGAAGGGGAGGACGGGGTTTACGTCGCACGTCTGGAAGCGCTTTGGGAAGAGCGTTTCCCGGAGCTTGGCTACAAGGAGTTCAAACAGAAACTGAATAATGGAACGTTGTGGGAGGGAGCCCGTGCCGTGTCTGTAGGCAAGCATGAGGTGCTGTTGAAGGAAGATGCCTCCGTCATCCGTGAACGGATGGATGCCTTGTTCAAGAGCTTGACAACGATGCTGAAAACGGCATTGATAAAGTCGAAAGGACGTTTTGATGAAGAAGAACTGCGGGCTGTCTTTGCCGAGCATGGCATGGACGTGCGCTCTGCCAAACGCTTTATCGGTTCCCTGCTGGAGAGTCGCACGGAGGAAGGCCGCAGTGTAAGCTATATCAGCAGCGTGAAAAAGAAGGATTCCAATGAACTCTCTTTTACGGTGACCAAAGGCTTTGATTTGCTTTTGTCGCGCTATCAAAAACTGTTCAGCCAACGCATAGTGGGCAGTAAGGGAGACCGCCTGGTGTTTTATTGCACTCCTTTCTCGGACTTGAATATGCTGCTTAATCTGCTTTCTATGCTCGACTGCCTTTCGTTCAGTGTGGAGGGTGGCGGTACGCCTTGCGTATTTGTCCGTTTCAATGACCCCGAAACTCTGCAGGAACTTGCGCTTGGCGATGATTACCGCAATCTGATTCTGGACACCAACGAGCAGGTATTCCAGGAACAGATAGATTTATTCTCCTTCTTCTTTGGAACGGATAAACTGACGGATGAACAGCGTTGGGACTTTATCGAGGATTATTTTACGGGAATGGGAGTGGACGACTTGAAGGTGAAGTTTGCGTAAGCTATCGTTCTGTTTTCTGGAATGCCAGCCGTTCGTCCCCATTGGCCAGAAAAATGATGCCGCAATACTGGAAACCATGTTTCTTCAGTATGTATTGCAGGATGCGGTTGTCTCGGTGGGTATCTGCACGTAGGTTGGGGATTTGTTCGTAGCACCATTGCAGGCAGGCATTGGCCACTCCTTTGCTGTGCTCTGTGCTTGCCAGCCGGTGGATGACTCCGTAAGGCTGTGTGTTTTCCAGCCATTCTCCTTCGTGGATATGTGCATATGTAGGGTCGTTTCCACGGATAAAGGCGAAAGTCCCGATGATTTCTCCGGTATCGTCGGTGCATACGTAACTGTTGCCTTGTTCGATGTCTGCCATGACGAGTTCGCGGGAGGGATAGTTGCCCGTCCATTGGTGCATGTTGCCATCTTTCCGCATGATGCGCTTGGCCTGCTCAAAGATGTCCATAAGGACTTCCAGTTCTGTGGGTAGTGTCTTTCTGATTTCTATCATAGTTTTTATTTTGTCAGCGTGACATTTTCCTTGATTTATGTTGCAAAGGTAATGTGTTTTGTGATTCATTGTTCTCGTAAATGAACAAATGCTGACATATGTTGTTTCTTTAGGAAGAATTTGCATATATTTGTCCCGTAATATTAAACACAATTGATTATGAAAAAGATTTTTAGTGCTTTCATGATAGCTGTATGCTGTATGCTTATGGCTATGCCTGTTCAGGCCCAACTATTGAAGTGGGGTGTTAAGGGTGGTGTGAATATGACGAAAATAGATTGGGATGGCGGATATAAGGGAAACAAGGATAATTCTACCGGTTTCTTTATTGGTCCGATGGCTGAGTTTACCATTCCCATTGTAGGTTTGGGTATCGATGGGGCTTTGCTGTTCTCTCAGCGCGGCAAGGACGAGGTGAAGCAGACAGGACTGGAAGTACCCGTAAATCTGAAATATACCATTGGCTTGGGTAGTTTGTTGGGTATTTATGTGGCAGCCGGTCCCGATTTCTTCTTCGATTTTAAGAAGAAAGACTACGTAGACCGTAAGAAGGCTCAAGTGGCACTTAATTTGGGTGCCGGTGTGAAGCTGCTGAAGCATCTCCAGGTTGGAGTGACCTATCAGCTCCCGATGGGCGACTCATTTACGTGGAAGAATGCGGGTGATGCCATCGGTGCCAAGAATAAGACTTGGCAGGTGTCTGCGGCGTATCTTTTCTAAATGTAGTAAAACGATTTGTGGAATATAATATAAGAAAGGCTCTCCTACAAAAGGAGGGCCTTTCTTGCGTTTTTGATTACTTTTCTACAATTACATCTACTGGGGCAGGTGCATCATTGTGGAGTGGGGTAGCGGCTTCGCGACTAGGCTGTCTGCCGTCTTTGATGGCGAGTACCCATTCCCCATTTGCTTTTATGGGGTTGAACATGAACCCCATACTACTACCTGGAGTGTCAGAATCTGAACGTGGCGTAAATTCTATTTTGTACTTCACGTCATTATTTCCTTGTGTAGAGAAGCTGAGGTAATCCAATCGATAACGAATTACCGGGAAACGCTGGAAACGTTTGGTAAGTGCTTCCCGTTGTTGTATCGTTAAGGGTTTGGCTATACCTGCGTCATCAATGGAGTAAAGCATATCAAGAGCCTTGTCAGTCTCTTTAGCTTTTAGAAGCTCCTGTACATAATGTAAGAACAACGCTTGAGTCTGTAGCAGTCAAAGTGGCTACAAACTCATCTTCTGCCTCTTTCTGTGTCTTCATCTTCTCTTCGTGTCCTTTTGTTGAACATGCTCCGAGTAGAAAGCTTGCTGAGAGAAGAAGCATAAAAAGGATTTGTTTATTGTTCATTGTTGATATATTTATTAATCATGCATTGTTAAAGAAAAAGGTGCGTCACCTTATTATGACGCACCTTTATTATATTACCGTATTTTAGGATGCGATGAGTTCTTTACAAAATTATCTGTTGGCAATAGTACCATCAACAGCAATGGCAACTTTAGCACTTACTGTACCCCATGTGTATGTGACCTTTACAGGAACCATGGTGGTGAAGTCTTTAGTGTTTTTCTCTCCAAAGTTTTCTACATGATGGATACACAGTAAATCTGCCAATTCAATAGAACCACCATTGTATTGTGCAGGAACAGTATATACGTTTTCGATAGCTTCCTTAGCTGTCTTATACAGTTCAGGCTTACAAGTGCTTTTTGTTACGATTTTGCTGTCATCGGTATACGCAATGGCTTTAAAGCCTTGAATCATCGGCATGATGGCTGCATAGTCAGAAGTAACTGTAGACTTTTCTTCACCTTCTTTTTCGCCATTAATCAATGTTGCTTCCAGAGCTGCGATAGAAATATAGTTGTTTTCACCGAGAGTGCTCAAATTGCCCTTCTTCAAATCCTCTACAGAGAGTTTGTATGTAGCATACATTTTTTCGCCGTCAATGGTCTTACCAGCGTTTTGGAAGATAGGGGTTACCACAGCAGGAGTAGCTGCCAAGAATTTCCACTCAATATCTTTCAGCTTGGCATTCAGCGGGTTCAAGTGATAGTACATTGCGCTGGTTGAAGGCATCCAATAAGTTTTCTTAGTGGCATCTTTCAAAGTAATCCAATTGGTAGCACTTGTACCTTTCTTGATTACATAAGCTACAGTTCTCATCCTTCATGTTACCAAGGGTCAGAGTTTCATCTTTTGTATTCCAAACTGCTGAAAGTGTTCCTTCCGGTAACCATTTCGTAGTTTGTACTTCATATAAAGGATCTTTACCCTTCTCTTCTGTTACTTTCACCCAGTAGTCAGCTTCTGCTTGGCCATGCAACTTACCAGTCTCTTCAGTACCTGGATAGTAATAGATGGTTTTAGCCTCTTTTACAATACTCCAGACAGGAGCATTTGTGCCGTTTGTTCCATTCTTGATAAAATAAGAATCGCCATTGCTTAATTTGATGACAATGCCATCTTCTGTTTTGTCAACGCCGGTAATGACCGACTCCGCGTCAATCTTAGCTTGAAGGTCACTTACCAGCTTTTCTACTGCTGATACGCGATTATCCAAGCTTTCGATGTCGTCATCATAGTCCTTACAAGACGTGAAAGTTCCTGCAGTACCGGCCATTAAGACACTGAACAAGAACATACTTATGTTTATAATTGAAAACTTTAAATTTATAAATTTTAAAAAATAAAAAGTGAATAATCTCGCATATTTGGTATTACTTTCTCTTATTTTTTTGTTAAAATTTTCCGTTACTTCGCAGGTAACGGAGGAATTTTCCGTGCAAACATAATCGTTTTTCTATAAATGAGCAAATAATAATGCTGTTTTTTTATAATTAATCGAAAAATCTGCATTTAAGCGCACTTTTTTGTTAATGGAATTGTTGTTGCCCCAGCTATTAGCGTATTTGTACGTGTGTTCTGTATTACAGAGGAGTTACCCTTATACATATTATAAATAAGAAATGTATAATTAAAATTGAAGATGAAAGAGATTACCTTACAAGAAATGCTGTCAACTATTATTGGAGAGCTTCGGAAAAATGGAAGATGGGGAACAGCCCATATTTACCAATCCACATTGAATGTGTTTTCCGTATTCAACAACTATCAGAATTTGCATCTGCGCAAACTGAATTCAGTGGTTTTAAAACGTTTTGAAATGTACCTGCGCCAACGGGATTGTAGTTGGAATACCGTTTCCACCTATATGAAAGTCATCCGTTCGGCTTATAACCGAGCTGTAGATTTACGATATGTCCGTTATATTCCCAGGTTGTTTGAACATGTGTATACGGGAACTAAAGCGGACAAGAAAAGAGCATTGGAAGCTTCGGATATAGGAGCTTTAGTTTGCGAGACAGAGATGGATTTGTCCAAAAGGATTCCCTCCTCGAGACTTCAAAAAGCAAAAATGCTATTCGTGTTTATGTTTATGATGCGTGGTCTTCCGTTTGTCGATTTGGCTTTTTTGCGTAAGAAAGACTTGCAAGGTAACGTATTATCCTATCGTAGAAGAAAAACTGGTCACACCTTGCGGGTACTTCTGTCCCCTGAAGCCTTGCAGTTGGTACGCATGGTGTCCAATAAGGACGAAAACTCACCTTATTTATTTCCAATATTACATAGCAAGGAGGGTACCGAAGCGGCTTATAAAGAGTATCAATCAGCTCTGAGACGTTTTAACTATCAGTTATCAACTTTAAAAACACATTTAAACATGAGTTCACATCTTAGCTCGTATTCGGCAAGACACACATGGGCTACAATGGCATATTATTGCGAGATTCACCCTGGAATTATTTCTGAAGCGATGGGACACTCATCGATAAATGTTACTGAAACCTATCTCAAACCCTTCAACGACAAGAAGATTGATGAGGCAAATGAGAAGGTAATTTCTTTTGTGAAAAGCAATGGAATTTCGGCATAGTTTTTTTGCTTTTTATTGATAGAATAGTCTAAATATGTACTTATTTATTCCTCCCGCAAGAGACTTCTCTTGAAGGGAAGGATCGCCTTGTTTGTTTCTCAGCCACCTTTTCTTATGTCAAAGTACTACAAAATAAGACTTTATATTTTCCCCTGTCTTGCAAACCTTTTGAGTCTCTTTCACCTCAATCTTATTTCTTAGTCCTATTATAAGAATTCCACCTATAAGCCCCTCCTTATCTTTATTCATTTAAAATATTATAAACAATTATAGATGTATCGAAACTGTATTAAACATGTTTTTATACAATTGATTAAATATAGATTCCCGTTACCTGCGAAGTAACGGAAAAAATCATGTAATCAACAGCTATGTGAAAGGGAATGAAAATGAGAGATTATTCACTTTTTATTTTTTAAATTTATAAATTTAAAGTTTTCAATTATGAACAAAAAGTTTCTAAGTGTGATCCTGTTCAGCGCCTTAATGGTTGGCACTGCAGGAACGTTCACGTCTTGTAAGGACTATGATGACGACATCAAGGACTTGCAGGGACAACTGGACAAGAAAGCTTCACTTGATGAATTGAACTCTAAAGTAAGTACTTTGGAGACTTCTATCGCTGAAGCCAAAACTGAAGCTTCTAATGCTAAAACAGCAGCACAAGAAGCACTGGACAAAGCTAAAGAAGCATTGGACAAAGCAGGACAAGGTGGGGCTTCTTCTGAAGACATTGCAGCCTTGAAGAAAGCTTTGGAGGATGCTGATGCAGCTCTACAGAAGCAAATCGACAAGTTGGCTTCTCTGGATGCTGTAGACAAAAAGATTGCAGATCTGAAGGCAGAATTACAGAAAGATTTCATCTCCGATGCAGATTTGAAGGAACTCGCAACTAAGGTTGAAAAATTGAGCGTAGAAGTGATGACCTTGATTGGTCATCGTTTGACAAGCCTCACACTGATTCCGACTACACACATCAATGGTATCCCTTCTATTGAATTACTGTCATTGCAGTATACTCCGCAGGTTTATGCCGCTGTAACAGATCATCAGAATGATGTGGTACCGGGAAATCATCCCCGTACGCCTATGGTAGACCATAAAGCTGTAGCTAATGCCAAAACTCTTAATATTTCTACAGAAAAGAATGAGGTAAGCTATAAGATGAGTCCAAGCATCGGTGTGTTGAAAGATGATATTAAACTTCCGTTGTTCGAAGGTATCAAATCTCAAAATGTAACTAAGTCTACTCCGGAAATTCTGGAGAATGCCCCTCTCGAAGTTGTTGATTATACTGTTGATGGCGGTGTTTTGACAGTACAATATAAGAAGAATAAAGAATATCTGAACGAAAATATCGGTACATCAGGTGAAGCACACGGAGCAGATAAGCTTGAGACATTCTGGATGGCTTCCTTGAAAGCTCCTATTGCTGACAAGAACCTGACTGATGACGAAAAGAAGGCTGGTGAAGAAGTATATGTAAGTTCTGAATGCAGCCGTATCGAAGAATCTACAGTATTCCCTTATCTGGCTAACAAGAAGATTGACTTTAACAAAGCTATCACTGGTAACTTTGCTGATGAAACACAAGATGGTAAGTATGTACACTATCATGACTCTATCTGCTTGTACAAATCAGGTAATGATGTATTGGTTGATGTTAAACAAGCATATGACGAACCGCTTGATTTGAGAACATTGGTAACAGTATGCTATACTTATGCAGAAGACGAACATGGTAGCCACAAGGAATTGAGCAACTACCCCGACTATGGTCTGGAGTTCCGTTTTGCTTTGGCAAAAGCCAAGTATCTGCAGGGTGACCGCAAGACAGACGAGCAGGAATTCGGCCGTATCTTGTCTGATGGTTACACTCTGAAGTCTGAAGTTTATGACGTAGAGTTGGGAGACAACGAATATTCTAAGACTTCTATCGGTCGTGAGCCTATCATTCGCGCTGAGTTGTGGGATAAGAATAACGGTAACATGATTGCAGTTCGTTACATCAAGATTCGTTGGACTGGTGAAAAGGATCAGACTATTGCTGCCATCACATTCCCGAACGACACTGTAACTTGTCATGACATGTTCCAGCAGCTGTTCTCTAAGGAAATGAATGAGAAGATTTACCACATGGTTAAGTTCGATGGTGGACAGAGTATGAGTAAGACTCAGTTCCATAGCATCTACAAGGGCATCGAAATCCTTGAACTTAGAAAAGATGGTAAGAAGATTGAACTCAGCACATTGACAGAATCTACAGATGCTTTGAGTGACTGGGAAGAAGGAGCAAATAAAGTTGGCAAAGACGGTGGTGAAGCCATCAAGAATACTAGAGATCTTGTATTCGGTTTCTTGCAGGATGCTGAAGACAATACTTCTTTCAACTTGGTTTGGGCTATGAATCCGAAGACTGTTGGTACATTGGCTTACAATGCAGCAAACAAGACTTATGCTTCTACATTTGAAATTGATGTTAAGTACGTTGACGGAACTGGTTTGAATGGTGACATCAAGCAGACATTCAAGCAGACAATTGTTGTTCCTGCACAGAAGTTTGCATACCAAGGTACTTTCTGGAAGAATGGTAAGGGCGAAGGTGTCTTCAATGTGAATCCGATTGTTTACACTACTGCAAATGACGGTGGAACACAGAAAGACCCGCATGTATATCCGGGTACTCCTGACGGTTGTGAGCTGAAAGACTATAGCCACATCGAAGCTGACTTGGTTAATGGCTTTGTATATGAACCGACCAAAGAAAAACCAGCCAACTTGGCCCAATTCATCCAGTATATTCGTGAGTGTGCAGAGGTTAAGTTTATCTTTGACGAAACACGTATGAAAGACCTGACTACTTATCCGCATTTGAAAGACTTTGTCACAAGCGATGACCAAACTCAATTGTGGTATAAGACTAAAGGTACAGCAAAAGACGAAGTCGTAAGTGACAACAGCAACATCGGTAGAACGGATGCAGGAATTAATGATTATAAACAATCTAACGATTTGGCTGCCACTATCAATAACCTGATGGGTGCTGATGCTACAGAAAACAAAAAGAACTTGCCTTGGAATTATGATGAAAAATTAGGTAATAGCGTAAATGAATGCTCCAGTATCATCCGTCTCCACGAAAAAGATGACTTGAACGGTACTGATGCCGCCCTCAAGTTGATTGGCAAGGAAGTTCCTGTACAGCTAGTTGTTGCATACAATGAGTTCAATGTTATTCCAGTTCAAGAATTTGAGGTACACTTCATCAACCCGTTGACTATTGACGGTTCTATCAGCGACAACTTCGTTGATGCTGAAATTGACGGTAGCTTCTTGAGCGTTGCCAAGAACTTCACATTCACTGACTGGAATAATAAACCGGTAGCTGCTGCTGTAGCTGACAAGGCCACTGGTGATGAAGTTTATGCACATGCTTTGTATGACTACTATGCCGTACGTGAGGTCAAGTTCTTGACTGATAAGACCACTACCAGCTTGGCTTGGAATGCTGCAACCAACACTTATGAGCACAAGGAGGGTACTACTGACGGTAAATTGCCGACCAATGCTTCATTGAAGATGATGAATTGGGATGAGTCTACAGACAAGTCAACAGCTAAACCGGTCGATGCTGACCCGACTCACTTGGCATACTTCAACAACCATGGTACACCGGTTAACGTTGACTACAATATGTTCTTGACAGTAAATGTCAACTACAAGTGGGGTGTATTGAGCAAGGATAACCTGAAAGTCATCGTTAAGAAGGCTGCCGGTACACCGAGTGCCAAATAATTAAGAAGAGATTCTTGATATAATTTAATAAAAGGGACGTCCTCTTGCAGGACGTCCTTTTTTTCAATCTTTCATTTATAAATATCAGATATGAAGAAAATACTATTCATTTTGACCGTGTCAGTTTCACTCATCTGCTTTTCTTCATGTAAGAAGTCAGCAGCTACACATCCTTTTCCAGGCAAATTCATCACTGAAACCGGTATCCAATTCAACCTTCGATCCGACTCCACCACCTTGATTCAATATGATGATTCCAGCTCTTACGAGGGTACATGGAGAGCCTATAATCAAGGAGACACACTAAAGTATGCCACTATTGAGTTTGCCGGTTACTTTAACTATTATTATCTGCGTAATGGTAAACTCTATCGCAATGAACATAATATGATACGTCAAGTTCTTGGTGAAGAAATTGAATATCAAGATTAAAACAGAAAATGGCTATTGCTATTCCTCTATTCTTTGGATGAGGAAAAGAATAGCCATTTCATATGATAGTTAACCACACACTTCTATTAATAATCATTTTATGATTATCATCTAATGATTATTGTGATATTTTCTATATATTTGCGTGTAAACTCAATAATCATATGAAAAATCCATTTGTTACGAACGGCTATGTGTCACCAGAATATTTCTGTGACAGAGAGAAAGAAACGGCTAAAATCGTCTCACTTTTGACGAATGAGAATAACATAGCCTTGATTTCCCCACGCAGATTAGGCAAAACAGACTTGTTGCGGCATTGTTTTGGACAGCCGGAAATCAAGGAGCATTATCACACTTTTATCATCGACATCTATGCCACAAGCTCTGTACGCGATTTTGTGAATGTTTTCGGCAAGGCTGTACTGGATGAATTACGTCCAAAAGGTAAATCCGTATGGAGTACCTTCCTGAATGTCCTGGCCTCTCTTCGCTCCGAAATAACATTCGACATGAATGGGCAGCCTACGTGGGGAATCGGTCTGGGAGCTATAACCAATCCCTCTGCAACATTGGATGAGATATTCTCCTATCTGAACAATGCCGGAAAACCATGCCTAATCGCCATCGATGAATTCCAGCAAATAACCAAATATGCAGACGATCCCAACATAGAAGCGGCATTACGGACACATATACAACGCTGTTCCAATGCCCACTTTGTCTTCTCCGGGTCCCATAGGCATCTGATGGGGGCAATGTTTACTTCTCCGACACGTCCATTCTATCAATCAGTTACATTGATAAACCTGCCTCCCATTTCTGTTGATAAATACGCGGAGTTCTGCCTTAAGCACTTTGAGCGGGCAAGCAAACTCTTAGATACATTGGTAGTAACAGAGTTATATGAACGCTTCAATGGTATAACTTCGTATATGCAGAAGGTTATGAACATTTTATTTTCCATGACCGGAACTGGAGAAATATGTATTCCCTCAATGATAGATACTGCCATTAACGACCTTCTAGACTTTTCTGCCGACACCTATGATGCCTTATTATATCAGATGCCCGAAAAACAGCGTATTGTATTTATGGCAATAGCAGCAGAGGGAAAAGCTAAGGCTATCTCAAGTGGTGGCTTTGTACGTAAATACAAGTTGCAATCTGCAAGTTCTGTCTCTTCAGCTGTAAAAGGACTGCTAGAAAAAGACTTTATTACGTATGATAAAGGTATTTACCAGGTATATGATCAGTTCTTCCAACTTTGGTTGCAAAGAAACAAGCTTTAATGGTTTCTTTCTTGAATCTTATATTCATTCAATTTATTTGTAATTGCAGGGCAAACCATTTATAAATAATTTAGAAATGAGCAGAAATGAAATTACCTTACAAGAGATGTTCTCCTCAGTCATTGGGGAACTCCGGGAAAGCGGCAGGTGGGGAACAGCACACATCTACCAGTCAACGGTGAATGCATTCTCGGTATTCGCCAAATGGCAACCGGTGCCCATGCGCAAGCTGAGCCCGACCGTACTGAAGAGATTCGAAAACTTCCTCAGGCAGAGGAATTGTAGTTGGAATACGGTGTCCACCTATATTAAAGCAATACGCTCGGTTTACAACCGGACAGTGGACAGAAAACTGGTGCGATATGTACCCAGACTGTTTGAACATGTGTATACCGGTACACGGACAGATAGGAAGAAAGCGCTCGAAGCTTCCGACATAGGCTCTTTGGTGCGAGAGACAGAGATGAACCTGCAGGCCGGTAATTCTCCCAACACCCGACAGAAAACAAAAATTTTCTTTGTATTGATGTTTATGCTAAGAGGGATTCCTTTTGTAGACCTAGCGTATCTGCACAAAAGGGACTTACAAGGAAACACCTTGTCTTATAGGCGCAGGAAGACGGGACGGGCACTAACCGTGTCACTCACACCCGAAGCCATGCAGATGGTGAGAATAATAGCAAACAAGGACAAGGACTCTCCTTATTTATTCCCCATATTACAAAGTGAGGAAGGCACAGAAGCGGCATACCGGGAATACCAGTCGGCACTCAGGGCATTCAACCAACGTTTGGCAGTGCTCAGGCAGTGTCTGGGAATGCAGTCGGCACTCAGTAGTTATGCCGCGAAACATCATACAATCTCTATCTAATTGAAAATTAAACAGTTATTTCTGTTTAATTAATATCAGGTAACGATTTAGAAACGAGCGAATTACAATATTCTGTTTTCTTTTGCCTCTGTCAAAGAACGATTCTTTCAATGCAAATATACACTTTACTTGTGACAAAAGCAATCTTTTTCTACATTTAATCGACTTACAGTCAGCCTTAAAGAGGGTATCTGGTCTCATTCCATCTTCTTCCTCAAAAATAACATAGCAGTCTAAATTGGTTTATGTATGGGATAGGTCTTGTTCATTCGATCCGGTAGACTACTATACATAAAAGTATAAAGGCGAGATACGACAAGGAGATGCCATGCTTTTGTGTAAGGGGAATCTCTCTTAGCTTATCGCAGACCATGTATAGCTAAGTGTTTTGAGAATAAACAGTCTGTAAAAAACGGAAAGACACCGATTATGGGCCGTATCACCATCAATGGAACCCAAGCCGGTTTCAGTTGTAAGAAAGAAATGTCCCTCGCTTTGTGGGACGTCAAAACCAACCGGGCCAAAGGCAAGTCCGAGGAGGCCCGTACACTCAATCAGGAGCTTGACAATATCAAGGCGCAAATCACCAGGCACTACCAGTACATCTGCGACCACGACAGTTTTGTTACAGCCAAGAAAGTCTATAACCGCTATGTCGGCTTCTCAGAGGAATGCCACACCCTTATGAACCTTTTCAGGGAACAGCTGGAACCGTATAAAAAGAAAATCGGCATAGAGAAAGCCGAAAGCACCTACTGCGGTCTGGTTGCCGATTACAAGAGTCTCCTGCTTTTCATGAAAAGCAAGAAGAATGCAGAGGATATTGTCATCGAAGAACTTGAGAAATCATTCATCGAGGATTACTACAACTGGATGCTCGGTACATGCGCTTTGGCAAACTCCACTGTCTTCGGGCGTGTCAATACCTTGAAGTGGCTGATGTATATCGCGCAGGAAAAAGGCTGGATACGGGTTCATCCGTTCGCATCATTCGAGTGTATGCCCGAATACAAGAGGCGTTCTTTCCTTTCCGAAGAGGAACTGCAAAGGATAATCCATATAGAACCGAGATACAAACGCCAGCGTGCCATGCGCGACATGTTCCTGTTCATGTGCTTCACCGGTCTTTCCTATGTGGACTTGAAAGCCATAACATACGATAATATCCATACCGACTCCAACGGCGGTACATGGCTGATGGGCAACCGTATAAAAACGGGAGTGGCGTATGTCGTAAAATTATTGCCCATTGCTATCGAACTGATTGAAAAATATAGGGGTACGGATGAAAAGAAAGACTCCCCGAATGTGTCTTTCCGGTAGGTGAATACAATGCCATGCGGCTCAGTCTTGGAATCATAGGCAGGAAATGCAACTCCGGGGCGAGGTCACCCCGCACATCGGACGCCACGCATTTGCCGTTCTAGCCATACTCAAGGGGATGCTGCTGGAAACTCTTCAGAAAGTGTTTGGGCATAAGTCCATCACATACGTCCTGCGCATCCATTCACTTGTCCGGCGCAGGCGGGGCAATCTTTTTCTGGAAGTCGCCCATCTGTACGACCAGCGTGCTGACCAGCTTTCTCAACTCCTAATACGCGCTTGTTTCAATAATTGTCAGTTCCATACTAAAATTCTTTTTAAGATTCTGAATATGCGACAAAGTAACGCACATCCTATATCCTTTCCAAACAGATAATATCAGAGTCTTCCGTTGGCGTGCATTGGCGTATCCAACGTTAAAAGAGAAGGTCCTTCACCTGCATCCATGCGGCAACGGAACTTCCATTCCCTTACTTGTTTTCCATAAATTTATAGGATTAATTTCTGGTGCATGATATTAATAGTCATTATTCTGTCTGCTTTTTTTGCTTGCATAATTGCAGCTAACAGTTGTCTATTCCAGAACGCATTGTTATGGAAAATGGCAAGCTGTTTTGTTGGTTTATGGATATTGTGTATGATAATTACCGTCTTCGTTTGTCGTAAACTTGAATGCTCTAATTAAAACAGTACGGTTGTCATGCTTTGTGTGTTTTATTATAAATATTATGAATTATTTGGAATTGATATGTAATATAGATAATTTTGTAGTCGGGAAATGGTTTCGGGAGGTTTACGCCTTCCGAATGAAAAGGGAACCCGGTGAAAATCCGGGACAGTACCCGCTGCTGTGAGTCCACAAAAACGGACATCGAACTTTTGCCACTGGTGTAATACCGGGAAGGCACGATGACCGGGACGAGTCAGAAGACCTGCCATGACCGGAATGAGATTTACACCTGCGGGATATACGGGTCGTAATCAAATAAGGAATAGCTCATCGGCCATTCAATATTTGAAGACAGACATATTCCCGTTCGTGTAAGTCCGCACGAACGGGAATTTTTTGTGTTTGTTAATAATATGTTTTACATTAAAATGAGTGACCTATGAAAAGAAAATTACGCTTTCTGGCAGGTGCCTGTCTATTTACCGCAACCGCCTTGTTCTCTGGCTGTAGCTCGGACGATGACTTTTTGATGGACCCGGTTGATTCCGGAACTTCGCAAACCCGTGCTGTGACAAATCCGGACGGTACTTTAACTATCACTTTCGATGATTTCGATCCCGGCATGTTAGCAGGACCTACCTCGGCCGGAGAAAATCTTTATTCGTACCAAGGGTATCCTCAAGTAACCACCATTTACGACAATACTCCGGAAGAATATCTCTTCCTTTCAATGTTTAATACTGTAGGTGGAAGCACAGAGTATTCCAGCGGCGGCATCGCACTTTCCAACTGGAACATCCGCTCCAATCAGTCGGGAAATGCCGGAGACTGGTGGTATTCTTATCTAAACCAATGTTCTGTCTATAACACTGCGGTGGAAGCGGAAGGACAGAATAAGGAAGCCGGGCACAGCGGTTCCAATTTCGGTGTCGTTTACGGATATGTGGATGCTTACAATCAGGCATGGATGGCTAAACCAGAATTTTATTTCAATGTTCCCCGGAAATTGGTCGGCCTGTGGATCTGCAACACCTCATACACTTATGGTGTCATTACTTATGGTAATCAGTTCGGTTCTACGGGGGTAGCGACTCCTCTGAAAGAGATGAAAGGGTATTTCCAAGTGAATCTGGAATGTTATGATGCGAATGGCGGTCTGATCCGCACTTACAAACGTCTTTTAGCCGATTATCGTAACGGCCAACAACAGGTTGATCCTATCACGACATGGGATTATTGGGAAATCAATGCCGAAGGGGTGCAAAGTGTGAAATTCAACTTCGAGGGTTCGGATTCGGGAGCATACGGTTTGAATACTCCGGCTTATATCTGTATTGATGATATCACCATACAATAAAAAGAATACAAGGATATCCCTTCTGTCGGGGGTATCCCTGTTATTTTTCTAAAATCCACACATCATGCATCGTTTTCACTATTTTATTATTTCTGCCTGTATGCTGTTCACCTCCTGCAACAAGGATGAAGTCATTACCGAAGAAGTAGGAGGACAACCTATAATAGAACTTGACAGCGAGACCGGTATTTACACGGTCAAGGTCGATCACGAATTGACTATCGCCCCGACATACCAGAATGTTGAAGATGCTCTTTTTGCTTGGACGATAGACGGTACGCTGGTTTCTTCGGGTCCGTCTCTTCAACGTACATGGAATGAATGCGGGGATTTTTATGTCAAACTAAGAGTAGACAATGCGGAAGGCTATGCCGAAGAGGAACTGAAAGTAGAAGTGAAAGAACTCACCCCTCCGGTCATCTCACTGGCACTACCTTCGCAGGGGCTAAAAGTCGTCCGGAATACCGATTACACATTTACTCCCGATATTCAGCATTCGGATGTCGAAGGGTTCAAAATCGAATGGGTACGGGAAGGAAAAATCGTTTCCACCGAGAATACTTATACTTTCAATGAAAAAGAACTCGGTGTTTATACGGTGACAATCAACGCTTCCAATATAGATGGGACAACAACGAAAGACGTAAGCGTAGAGGTCGTGGAAACGATGCCCTACGTTGTCAAATTCCCGACCCCGTCTTACCTGCAAACATCCACGGACAGGTACACTTTTGCCGACCGTCCTGTTTTCCTGCGTCCGTTGTTGGAGTATTTCGACAATCCCCGTTTTGAGTGGAGTGTGGACGGTCAGGTCATGGAAGGAGAAGTGGAACGCATGTTCAAGTTCACGCCGTCCGCACCCGGAGAATACACCGTCTCCTGTACTGTGTCGGAAGACACACCGACGGAAAAAATAAGCAGGAATATCGACAAAGGGAAAACGGCTGTCACTGCCACCGTAAAAGTCGTTTGTGTGGACAAAAAGGAACAAGACGGCTTCCGGGCCTCGGGAAGTTCCAAGCTCTGGAATAAAGTCTATGAATATACCCCAGCTCCCGGCCAATTTATCAACGAGACGAGCACGATAGGCGGTATGACCGGCAACGAAACATCCCCTGAAGCGGCTGTCGCATGGGCAACACAGCGTTTGAAAGACAAACTGCACGTCTCTTTAGGTTCTTTCGGGGGTTATATCATCGTCGGCTTCGACCACAGTATTCCCAATTCGGGTAACCAATATGATTTCTGTGTTCAGGGGAACGCCTTTGACGGCAGTTCCGAACCGGGTATCGTATGGGTCATGCAAGATATAAACGGAAACGGATTGCCGGATGACGAGTGGTACGAACTGAAAGGATCTGAAGCAGGCAAGGAAGAAACAATACAGAATTTTGAAGTGACCTATTACCGTCCGGAAGGCAAAAAAATGGATGTCCAATGGATCAGTTCCGACGGTAGAAACGGCTGGGTAGACTATCTGTCCGCTTATCATACACAAGACTATTATTATCCGGCTTGGATTTCGGAAAACAGTTATACCCTGACAGGCACTTGTCTGGCCGCCCGCAACACCCAAGATTCTCAAACCGGTTATTGGGATAATCAGAGTTATGACTGGGGGTACGTGGATAATTTCGGAAACGACCAGATAGAAGGCGGCAGTACGGTGGATGGAAGCGGACAAAGGAACGGTTTCAAAATTTCCAATGCCATCCATGCCGATGGAACGGAAGCCAATCTGCAATATATTGACTTTATCAAAATACAATGCGGTGTTCTGGCCAAAAGCGGCTGGCTGGGCGAAGTTTCTACGGAGGTATTTTCTTTTGAGGATCTAACCAAATAATAAAAATTACAAGTATGAAAATTTATTTTCTTCCCATGCTCCTATCCTTGTTCTTTTTGGGAGCGTGTGACAAAAACGATGAAATTATACCTGAAGATGCAGATGAAAATTTCATCACATCGGTCGTGATGACCGTGGACGGGAAATCGTACACGGCCGACATTACGGACAATACAGTAACAATAACCGTTCCCTATACGGTATCGCTGAACAACGCCGAAGTGGAATTCAAGTACACAACTTCTGCAACAATCATACCTGATCCTGAAACGGTAACGGACTGGGATAACGAACGAACCTTCCGGGTGACATCCTATAACGGAGATGCCCGCGAATATACCTATAAGGTCGTGAAAAGCGAGATAGAATCTGACGGAGATGTGGAGTTGAAGACCACCGAGGAGGTAGCTTCTTTTGCCGCAACCAAAACAACCGTTGTCAAAGGGAACCTGATTATCGGCTCTGATGCGGAAGAGGCAGAAAAAATCACTGACATATCTGCATTGGCATCTTTGAAAGAGGTTACTGGCAACATTGTCATTCGTAACAGTTACAACGGTGCAGACTTGACAGGGTTGGATAATATCGTTTCTGCCGGAGGTTTACAGGTAGGTTCGACCGATGTCGCCTCGAAAGCTACGGAACTTCACATGATTTCCATGAAAGCATTGGAAACGCTCTCCGGAGACATATCGGTATATAACGACCAAGTGACGTATGTCCTATTCGAGAAACTGGCAACTATTGAAGGAAGCGTGATGTTCAATGCGTCGTCGTTACAGAGTTTTGAGTTTCCGGTTCTGACTACTGTAGGTCAGGATCTGAATCTTCAAGGACTCAATGAAGAGAACACAGCAGCCGGTTCGATTGCGTCTTTGGAAATACCGGAACTGACAAGTGTCGGAGGGGTCTTGTCCGTAAACAATCTTGCCAAGCTGACTTCCATGAGCTTCCTTAAGCTGAAAGAGACCGGTGGCCTTGATTTCCATACCGTCCCCGTGATGTTGGAAACCATCAACCTTCCGGAAATCGAAACAGTAAACGGAAGTATTATTATGGAAGCCAATATGGAAGCTCCTCCTACCGGTAGTTTTGTTCCCCAACGAAATGACGTGCTTCAGGCTTTCGGTGGAATGGACAAACTGACAACGATAAAGGGACAGATAAAGATAAAGAATTTCACGGCACTCAAACAACTTCCCGACTGGAGCAAGATCACCACACTTGGAAGCATCACGCTGGATTATCTTGAAGATGTGAGCGGAACACTGCTGTTGCCGAACGCCCGATTTGAAACCTTCGGAGAAACAGCGCCCCAGATTGAAATTATAAACAAGGTGCAGCTCTCCAAAATTGAAACAGCCGAAGATTTGTCAAATGTAAATTTTGTCATCACCAGTCTCACGAATAATAAGTTCCCTGAAATCACGTTCAAGAATATCAAAGACTTCACTTGTAAGCCAACCACCAACAATACCGATTATACCATATCGACAATTCAACATGTATATGGAAATCTAAATGTGACAGGCCAAATGCGAAGCAATGCCAAATTTCCCGACTTGGAAATCATAGATGGATATGGATATATCCAAATACCCATGTTTGCTTCAATCACAATGCCAGTCTTGAAAGAAGTGGGAGGACAGTTCTATTTATCTGGAAATTTTACCAGTTGTAACTTGCCCTTACTATCCAAAGTTTGTTGTTCAGCTTCTCCTGTATATTATAAAGAGGGAGAGGGTTCGTTAGCAATATCTTTACAAAGTAAATCGCTGGATATTCCGGAATTGCTTCACGTAGGAGGTGAAGGGTTGTTCGTTAATAAAGCAACAGGCATTACTTGTGATAAATTACAGACTATAGATGGTACGCTACAGATAAAAAGTGCGACTTCTCTTTCTCAGGAAACACTTTCCATGGAGAAGTTGGAGACCTTGCATGGGGTTGTTTTTGACGGTTTGACGAAATTTACCGACTACACTTTCTTCGGCAAGTTTATAGAAAACGGAATGATTACGGGGGAAAGTTGGAGCGTGACGAAATGTGGGTATAACCCAACCTTCCAAAATATGAAGGACAAACAATATACGCAGCAGGATTAAACCTTATACCTTAACCAGAGTACCCGTAATGATTCGGGTACTCTTTTTTATCCGAATGACAATGAGCAGAACAATACAACGGATTTGCCTTTTTCTTTTCTGCCTGCCAGTTTTCGGCAGTTGCATGAAATGGGATTACGGAGAGATGGAAGATTTCTCTGTATCGGCCTCTGGTCTTTTCATTACCAACGAGGGGAATTTCCAGTACAGCAATGCCACGCTTTCCTACTACGATCCCGCCACGTGCGAAGTGGAGAATGAAGTGTTTTACCGTGCCAACGGGTTCAAGTTGGGCGATGTGGCCCAGTCTATGGTTATCCGGGACGGTATAGGCTGGATCGTGGTGAACAACTCGCATGTGATTTTCGCCATCGACATCAATACTTTCAAGGAAGTGGGCCGTATCACAGGTTTCACCTCACCCCGGTATATCCATTTTCTGTCGGATGAGAAAGCCTATGTGACGCAGATATGGGACTACCGTATCTTCATCATCAACCCCAAGACATACGAGATTACCGGCTATATCGAATGTCCAGACATGGACATGGAATCGGGTTCCACCGAACAAATGGTACAATACGGCAAGTACGTCTATGTGAACTGCTGGTCGTACCAGAACCGCATCCTGAAAATCGACACGGAGACGGACAAGGTCGTGGACGAACTGACCATCGGCATACAACCTACTTCGCTGGTCATGGACAAATACAACAAGATGTGGACCATCACGGATGGCGGTTACGAGGGCAGCCCATACGGTTACGAGGCACCGTCTCTCTATCGTATAGACGCCGAGACTTTCACCGTAGAGAAACAGTTCAAGTTTAAGCTGGGCGACTGGCCTTCGGAAGTCCAGCTCAACGGTACACGGGATACACTTTACTGGATCAACAACGATATTTGGCGAATGCCGGTGGAAGCCGACCGTGTTCCCGTCCGGCCTTTTCTGGAGTTTCGGGACACCAAATACTACGGCCTTACGGTCAATCCCAACAACGGGGAGGTATATGTGGCCGACGCTATTGATTACCAGCAACAAGGTATCGTGTATCGCTATTCGCCGCAAGGCAAGCTGATCGATGAATTTTACGTGGGAATCATTCCGGGAGCTTTCTGCTGGAAATAACGAGGAAGGAGGACAAAAATGAAAAGACATCTTATTCTATTGTTCGTGGGGGTAAGCCTGCCCTTTCTGCTTGCCGCCCAGCAGAAAAATTCCGTCAGCATTACCAAAAGGGTACTACGTATTCCGGAGGTTACGGTGGTGGGCAAACGACCTATGAAGGATATAGGCGTGCAACGAACCCGTTTCGATTCCATCGCCATGAAAGAGAACATCGCCTTGTCTATGGCCGATGTGCTGACATTCAACTCATCCGTTTTTGTCAAGAACTACGGACGCGCCACGTTATCCACCGTGGCTTTCCGGGGTACCTCTCCCTCGCATACCCAAGTGACGTGGAATGGTATGCGCATTAACAACCCGATGCTGGGCATGACGGATTTTTCCACCATCCCTTCTTACTTTATCGATGATGCCTCGCTGCTGCACGGAACGTCATCGGTAAACGAAACGGGCGGCGGCTTGGGTGGTCTGGTCAGGCTCTCCACTTCTCCGGCCAACCATGAAGGGTTCGGGTTGCAGTACGTGCAGGGAGTGGGGTCGTTCAGCACGTTCGACGAGTTTCTCCGCCTGACCTACGGTGACAAACACTGGCAGTCCTCCACCCGTGTGGTGTATTCCTCTTCCCCCAACGACTACAAATACCGAAACCGGGACAAGAAGGAAAACATCTATGACGAGGACAAGAACATCATCGGTTCCTATTACCCGACGGAACGCAACCGCAGCGGGGCTTATAAGGATCTGCACGTCTTGCAGGAAATTTATTATAACACGGGCGAAGGCGACAAGTTCGGGCTAAACGCCTGGTATATCAATTCCAACCGGGAACTGGCGATGCTCAGCACGGATTACGGGAACGACATGGACTTCGAGAACCGCCAAAGGGAGCAGACGTTTCGCGGCGTCCTCTCGTGGGATCGCGTGCGGGAGAAATGGAAGGTCGGTGTAAAAGGCGGCTATATACACACATGGATGGCCTATGATTACAAGCGGGACAAGGGAAACGGCGAAATGGCTTCGATGACCCGCTCACGCAGTAAGATTAACACGTTCTACGGAAGTGCGGACGGGGATTATGCTCCTTCAGAGAAATGGCTGTTCACGGCCGGTGTTTCCGTACACCAGCATTTGGTGGAAAGCGCGGACAAAAATATCATCTCGCAGGAAGGTAACAAGGCTGTTGTCGGGTATGACAAGGGACGTGTCGAGTTTTCCGGTTCCGTTTCTGCGAAATGGCGGCCTGTCGATCGTTTTGCCGCCTCGCTTGTCCTTCGCGAGGATATGTTCGGTACGGAATGGGCCCCGGTTATCCCGGCTTTCTTCATCGACGGGGTACTGTCGAAAAAAGGCAATATCGTGGCGAAAGCATCCATCTCCCGGAACTACCGTTTTCCCACGCTGAACGACCTCTATTTTCTGCCGGGCGGTAATCCCGACCTGAAAAGCGAGCACGGCTTCACATACGACGTGGGGTTGTCGTTCTCGGTGGGGAAAGAAAATGTATATGCTTTGAGCGGTGGTATCAACTGGTTCGATTCGCACATCGACGACTGGATCATCTGGCTACCCACAACCAAGGGATTCTTCTCCCCCAGAAACCTCAAAAAGGTACATGCTTACGGGGCAGAGACCAACGCCCACCTTGATATAATGCTCGGAAAGGACTGGAAACTGGATATGAACGGAACTTTCTCGTGGACTCCCTCGATCAACGAGAGCGAACCGATGAGTCCGGCAGACCAATCCGTCGGCAAACAGTTGCCATACGTGCCGGAGTTTTCCGCAACGGTGACCGGACGTCTGTCATGGCGGACATGGAGCCTGCTTTACAAATGGTGTTATTACAGCCAGCGTTATACCATGTCGAGTAATGACTATACCCTGACGGGCTATCTGCCCCCTTACTTCATGAATAACGTGACACTGGAAAAACAGCTCTCTTTCCGATGGGCCGATCTGTCGCTAAAGGGCAGCATCAACAACCTGTTCGATGAAGAATACCTTTCCGTATTGTCCCGTCCCATGCCGGGCATCAATTTCGAGATATTCATCGGCATAACACCCAAGTTCGGAAAAAACAAAAATAGTAAACGATAATCTGCATCAATATGAACGCATTAAAGAATTTAAGCCTGATTTTGTTGCTTTCTCTGGCATTTACAGGCTGCCACAACAAAAGCTCAAAAATCAATGATTTCAACCTGCTGCTTTATGCTCCCGAATATGCCTCCGGCTTCGACATCAAAGGGGCGGGCGGGAAGGAAAGCGTACTGATAACCGTCAGGAATCCCTGGCAGGGAGCGGACAGTGTAACCACATGGCTGTTTATCGTCCGCAACGGTGAAGAGGTTCCCGAAGGGTTTGCAGGACAGGTACTCAAAGGAGACGCCAAACGCATCGTGGCGATGTCTTCCACTCATATCGCCATGCTTGACGCAATCGGTGAAGTCCGGTGTATAACCGGCGTTTCGGGAATCGACTACATTTCCAACCCAGACATCCAAGCCCGCCGCGACAGTATTGGCGATGTCGGCTATGAAGGGAACATCAACTACGAGTTGCTGCTCTCGCTCGATCCCGACCTCGTTCTGCTCTATGGGGTGAACGGCGCAAGCGCAATGGAAAGCAAACTCGAAGAACTCGACATACCGTTCATGTATGTCGGCGATTATCTTGAAGAGTCGCCTCTCGGCAAGGCCGAATGGATGGTAGTGCTTTCAGAAGTCACAGGAAAACGTGAGAAGGGTGAAAAAGCCTTTGCCGCAATCCCGGTCAAATACAACGCCTTGAAAAAGAAAGTGGCCGACAGTACCCTCGGCACTCCTTCGGTTATGCTTAATGTTCCCTATGGCGACTCGTGGTTCATGCCTTCAACCCAAAGTTATGTAGCCCGCTTGATTACTGATGCGGGAGGCCGCTATATCTACCAGAAGAACACGGGAAACGCTTCTATCCCCATTGACTTAGAAGAAGCATATCTGCTCGCGTCGGATGCGGACATGTGGCTGAACGTGGGAATGGCGAACTCCCTTGACGACTTGAAGGCATCATGTCCGAAATTCACCGATACCCGATGTTTCAAAAATGGAGAGGTGTATAACAACAACGCCCGTACCAACACAGCCGGGGGTAACGACTATTACGAGTCTGCCGTCGTGAATCCTGACATCGTGCTCCGCGACCTCGTGAAGATATTCCATCCTGAACTGGTGCAGGAAGAGTGTGTGTATTACAAGCAACTGAAATAGATGCGTTCCCGTTCGACTATATTATTCTCCATATTGATTACGCTCACGGTCGGTCTTTTTTTACTGGACTTGGCCGTGGGAGCTGTCAACATTCCGATCCGCGATGTATGGGCAGCACTGACCGGGGGAAATTGTTCCCGTGCCACGGAAAAAATCGTACTCAACATACGCCTCATAAAAGCTATAGTGGCACTGTTGGCCGGGGCTGCCTTATCGGTCAGCGGTCTTCAGATGCAGACCCTCTTCCGTAATCCTCTTGCCGGTCCCTATGTCCTTGGCATCAGTTCCGGTGCAAGTCTCGGTGTGGCACTTGTGGTACTTGCCGGGATCGGTTCATCAATAGGCATTGCCGGAGCAGCGTGGGTGGGTGCGGCTGTCGTGTTGCTCGTGATAACTGCCGTCGGACAGCGAATAAAAGACATCATGGTAATCCTGATTCTGGGCATGATGTTCTCATCGGGCGTAGGTGCTGTCGTGCAGATATTGCAGTACCTCAGCAAAGAGGAATCGCTGAAAGCCTTTGTCATTTGGACGATGGGGGCTTTGGGTGACGTCACCTCCGGACAACTTCTGATTCTTGTTCCATCGGTGTTTGCCGGACTGCTGTTGGCGGTACTGACCATCAAACCGCTTAACCTCCTGCTGTTCGGAGAGGAATATGCCGTAACAATGGGACTGAATATTCGGCGTTCACGCAGCCTGTTGTTTCTCTCGACAACGCTGCTCGCCGGAACGATAACCGCTTTTTGCGGTCCGATAGGTTTCATAGGTCTCGCTATGCCTCATGTCACAAGAATGCTTTTCCAAAATAGCGATCATCATGTCCTTCTGCCCGGAACAATTCTTTCGGGATCATCGATATTGCTTCTTTGCGACATCATTTCTAAAATATTCACCTTGCCGATCAACGCCATTACAGCTCTATTGGGAATCCCAATCGTCGTATGGGTGGTTTTACGCAACAAATCCATCACCGCATGATAGAATTACAGCATTTTTCCATAGGTTACAAAGAAAACTCGTTGCTCCACGAGGTAAATGCCACGATAAAAAAAGGTCAACTGACAGCCCTTATCGGAAGAAACGGGACAGGAAAATCGACGTTGCTCCGCGCCATAGCCGGTCTGAACCGGTGTTATTCCGGAAAAATCATTCTCGACGGGCACGACATCGCCTGCATGAAAACCGAAGATATGGCAAAAACGCTGGCTGTCGTCACGACCGAGCGCACGCGCATCGCCAACCTGCGGTGCAAGGATGTCGTAGCCATAGGCCGTGCTCCTTATACCAACTGGATAGGTAGGATGCAAGAAACAGATAAGGAGATAGTCATGCAATCGCTCATTTCGGTGGGAATGGAGGCTTATGCAAACCGCACGATGGATAAAATGTCGGATGGCGAATGCCAGCGTGTGATGATTGCTCGTGCATTGGCACAGGATACTCCTATCATTCTCCTTGATGAACCGACTTCCTTTCTTGACATGCCTAATCGCTACGAACTTGTGGCGTTGCTTCGTAGGCTTGTCCACGACGAGAAAAAATGTATCATGTTCTCGACACATGAACTTGACATCGCGTTGTCCATGTGCGATTCGATAGCATTGTTAGATACCCCGAATTTAAGTTGCTTGACCGCGTCTGAAATGCAGAAAAGCGGATACATTGACAGACTTTTCCAAAATGAAAACATCCGTTTCGACTCCTTATGCGGTACAATGATTTTGAAACAATGAGTATATACACTGTAGAAAATTTTACTTCAGACATCACTGTTGAAGGATATATCGCCGAATTCCGTGACGAACCACATTTTCTTGAACTTTGCAAACAATGTACCAATTACGGTAAAAGTTGGGGGTGTCCTCCATTTGATTTTGATACGGAATCGTTTCTCCGACAATACAAGTATGCACATCTTATGGCAACGAAGATAATCCCTGAAGACAAAGATATTCCGATTGAATATACACAAAAACTCATTTTACCGGAACGGATACGAATCGAGAGCGAATTATTGGATATGGAACGGAAATATGGAGGGCGTTCATTTGCCTATATAGGTAAATGTCTTCACTGCTCAGATAACGAGTGTACGCGTAACTGCGGCACACCATGCCGACACCCGGAAAAAGTGCGTCCGTCACTCGAAGCCTTCGGATTTGACATAGCCAAAACGCTTTCTGAACTTTTTAACATCGAACTTCTTTGGGGAAAGGATGGCAAATTACCTGAATATCTTGTTCTCGTAAGCGGATTTTTTCATAATGAATACGAACTTTGCAACATAGCATACTAATGATTCGGACATGAAATAAACAGACAAACTAACCACATTCGGTTCAATCTGTTTTGTGATTTCAAATGAATTATAGTTAGATATGTAAAAAGCGACGCTGGAGCTTGAAATAAGTAACGGTTTATCGGTGTATTCTCCGTTAAACCGTCCTGTTTTCGTTAAACGAAAACACAACTTGCTGTCCCCTAATGGGGACAACATTCTCCAATAGGAATTGTGTATCAGCCCATTGTACGGCTATTCTCCTGTGATTTTCGGGTCATTTCCATCAGGCATTTGCCGGCTGCTCTCCCCATAAAAAGGTGGCTGTCTCTCCTGAATCATGTGACTTACGCCCATAATTCAGGAATAAGGGAGACGTATGTACTGGAAATCTGCCCTTTCCATACCCTATTCTCCATTAATGGATTGTTATTTTTACACTTCTGCAAATGGAGAATGGGCAGTGAATCGTATATGCCTTATGGCTTTCCTTCACTGTCTCCTTTGACGGATTGTTACTTTTACACTTCTACAAATGGAGAATGGGCAGTGAACCGTATATGCTTTATGGCCTTCCTTCACTGTCTCCTTTGACGGATTGTTACTTCTACACTTCTGCAAATGGAGAATGGGCATGTAACCGTGTATGCCTTATGGTTTTCCTTCATTGTCTCCATTAATGGATTGTCACTTCTACACTTCTGCAAATGGAGAATGGGCAGTGAATCGTATATGCCTTATGGCTTTCCTTCACTGTCTCCTTTGACGGATTGTTACTTTTACACTTCTACAAATGGAGAATGGGCAGTGAACCGTATATGCTTTATGGCTTTCCTTCACTGTCTCCTTTGACGGATTGTTACTTCTACACTTCTGCAAATGGAGAATGGGCATGTAACCGTGTATGCCTTATGGTTTTCCTTCATTGTCTCCATTAATGGATTGTCACTTCTACACTTCTGCAAATGGAGAACGTGCATGTAGCCGTGTACGCCTTATGTTTTTTCTTCCTTGTCTCCATTAACGGATTGATATTTTTACACTTCCACAGACCGATAATTCAAGAATCCGTATCAGGACGGATGCATGCTCCCACACCTGCCCATAAGGATTTGAAAGGGGCGGTGGACAAGGAACGGAATCCCGCCGCTTTTCCACGCCGCTACGGACAGTAGGATTCTGACGTCACTCCTGCATGGGAAGAACCATCCGGATGGAACCATATGTTCGTCCCCCCGTCATGTGTATCATGACAATCCCCGACTTTGGATGACTATAAGTGACAGGTGGTTCCGTCCTGTCCTCTTCTTTTTTTATTTTGTATTCCGAAACAATGCCAGTTGTGTAATTTAATAATTTAAGATTTTAAGACAATGGATTCAGAAAAGGAAAAGAACCGGCTTTCCGATATCGTTCTCGAGAGGGTCGGACTCACGGGAAACCTTCTGTCAGCTCCCGTTTCCCCATCCCCGGAACCGGCGGTGGATATGCCGGGTCATGAAAGGCAGGTCCGTGCAGGGAAAGTGACAGCCCCGGAAGAATACAAGAGGAGGTTTCTGGTTCCCGCTCCCAAGTCTGTGGAGTGGAAGACCGCGTATATTGACGGGAGGCTGCACCGCCGGATCGCCATGCTGGTCAGGGCCGCCGGTTGCGGCAGCATCTCCGGGTTTATCATCCGGCTGCTGGAGCTCCATATGGAGGAACATAGGGAGGATATCGCCGCCCTGCTCGGTGAGGTCTACCGTCCCTGGGATGAGGACGGGCAGCCGGGAGAACCGGCCCGCCGATAAAATGTTGTCATTGTCCAAGAAGATATATCATGACAGGAAAGAACGTAAAAGACCGGATGGGTCCCGGCGGGATGGACGCGGACCGCATCCGTGAGATCATGGGGGAAGCACCTGCCTGTCCCCGGAAGGGACGTGGAACGTCCGGTAACGACATAATGCGTCCCGCAAGGAAAAGCGGCCCCATGCAGCCGTCCGTCTATGGGGAGGAATACCTGCATGGCATTGCGGGCGTGCAGCGCCGGTCACTGCATATTCCTGCCGCCCTGCACCGGAAACTGTCCATCCTGGCGGGAGCCTCGAGAAATGGAACGGTCACGCTGGAGGGGTTCATCAACCACCTTGTATCGCGGCATCTGGAAGAATACAGGGAAACGGTGGAGATGATTCTGGAAGAGTCCCTGCCCGACCGGTCATAATAGTGTTTAACATTTAATGCAAGAAGTATGATGAAAAAAGAAAAAGAGTTGTTGGTTGCCGTCGCCAGCCAGAAGGGTGGCGTGGGAAAATCCGTCTTTACGGTACTGCTGGCCAGTGTGCTGCATTACCGCAAAGGCCTGCGTGTGGCGGTTGTGGACTGTGACTACCCGCAGCACAGCATCGCCCTGATGCGTGAGAGGGACATGGAGAGTGTCATGAAAAATGACGACCTGAAGGTGAGCCTTTACCGGCAGCACGAGAGAATCCGGAAGCCTGCCTATCCGGTCATCAAAAGCGATCCGGAAAAGGCGGTGGAGGACCTGCATCGTTATATGGACGAAAAGGGGGAAACTTTCGATATCGTGCTTTTCGACCTTCCCGGAACGCTCCGCAGCGAGGGGGTGGTCTATACTGTTGCCGCGATGGACTACATTTTCGTCCCGCTCAAGGCGGACAACATCGTCATGCAGAGTTCCCTGCAGTTTACCAAGGCTCTGGAAGAGGAGCTGGTCGCCAGGAAGAACTGCAACCTGAAAGGGACCTGGCTGTTCTGGAACATGGTGGACAGGAGGGGGCGGAAGGACCTGTATGACGCCTGGAACCGGGTCATCGACAAGATGGGGCTGCGGCTGCTGTCCTCACACATTCCGAACACCCTCCGCTACAACAGGGAGGCGGACCCTGTCTGCAAGGGTGTCTTCCGTTCCACGCTGTTTCCACCCGATCCCCATCAGGAGAAAGGCTCCGGCCTTCCTGAACTGGTGGAGGAGATATGCCGTACCATCGGCCTGGAGGAACCCGATACCGACCGGTAGCGGATGTCAGGGTATAGACACCTTAAATAAGGACTTTTAGCCTAAGATAAAGTAAGCTAATAGCATGATAATAAAGCTCTTATAATTACGATTTCTCCTATGAAAGCATTACCTTAGTAGTGTAATAATAAAGGAGGTAACAAGTTATGAACGAGCAAATTAGAAGCATTTTAGCACAAGAGACAACAAAGACAAGCAAGATCCGGCAGCTGTATCTTTTAGGTGTTCCCCGCGCGGAAATCGCAAGAATGGTAACCAACGGCAATTACGGTTTTGTGGTGAATGCCCTGCGCCGGATGAATGAGTGTGGGGACGGTCCGAATATCCATCCGTCGACAGCTGCGTTGGACTATGCTTTCAACCGCAAGTTCGGTATCGAGATCGAGGCCTACAACTGTTCCCGTGAACGGCTTGCACGCGAGCTCAAGGAAGCCGGCATCGAGGTTACGGTGGAAGGTTATAACCATACCACCCGTCCGCATTGGAAGCTCGTGACGGACAGCAGCCTGAGCGGCAACGACACCTTCGAGCTGCTCAGTCCGATCCTGGTCGGTGAAACCGGACTGCGGGAACTGGAGAAGGTCTGCTGGGTGCTTGACTTGTGTGACGTGAAAGTGAACGAGAGCTGCGGTCTTCACGTGTATATCGATGCCACCGGTTTCAACATGGAGACCTGGCGTAACCTGGCTTTGAGCTACAAGCATCTGGAACCGGTCATCGACCGGTTCATGCCGGCCTCCCGTAGGGACAACCGCTATTGCCGCGGACTGGGGCACGTCTCTGATGAGATGATACGTTCCGCCCGGACTGTGGACGAGTTGAAAGGAAGGATCGGCGACCGTTACCATAAGGTGAACCTCGAGGCCTACTCACGGCACAAGACGGTCGAGTTCCGCCAGCATTCGGGAACGACCAACTTCACAAAAATGCGTAACTGGGTGCTGTTTCTCCACAAATTGGTTACCTTTGCCACAAGGGAACATGTGCCTGCGGCCACCACGCTCAGTGACATCCCCTTCCTGGACAGTGAGCAGAAACTATATTATAAATTGAGGACTAAAAAATTATCGGCATGAACAAGCATATGTATATTTTGGCGGACGGCGGCAGGATTGCCGCTTCCGGCCCTTCCGAGTTTGTACGCCTCCTGCGTGAGGGCAGCTGGTTTGACAGCGAGTGCACCGACGAGGAGTACATGGTGAATTTCTCCGGGCGGTACAGGGAACTGCACGGGGTGACGGTGAGGACCGACACGCCGGAGCATTTCATGGACGACCTGAAAAAGTACGGTTACATCAAGGGCTGAGAGGCCCGTTCCTTTATTGTTACGTTCCCTGCCGGTTCATTCATCTCCGGTGGGGATTTTTTTCTTTTTTCACGGTATCTGATCTCCGCCGTATCCTGTTTTCCGGAGGCTGGTTTCACGACCTCCTTCCTCAATCATTTTTTTCTCTTTTCATACTGCTATCAACGGATTGTCGTACTTTTACACACAATCCCGGCAATATCGGGAAGAATCCCGGGCTCTCGCCGGACTGCCATTTGTCATATCTTTTGCCGGCATTGACTATTTATGTCTATATATGACTATAACTGACAAGGTATTCCCTCATACATTTACTCTTTTTTTCTTTGCGGCGTAGGACGACAATCCGCCACCGGGAACGTCCGCCTGACCAAACACCCGGTTATCACATGGAATTAATGTATAAATCAGAAGTTATGGTTATGGACAGCATTGAAAGGAACCCCAAAATCCGTATCATATCGACGGGAAGAAGATGCCGGATATACGTTGCTGCTAAAGGTTCATATTTGAACCGCATTTCCGGGGACCGGAAAGAGGTGGCGCCCACAAGGACTTTTCATCACCGGTCGGAAAGTAAAAAGGCGATAACGGAGAAACGGTAAAAAATATATTGAACTCCTTCTTCAAACAGCTCCGGAGGGGGAGTCGGAAACCACGACACCCAGCCGGAAGTGCCTTTGGAAAGTATTTTGAACTGTATTTCAATAATTTGAGTTTCTGACAGGAAGCTATTTAAAATGGAAAGAAAAATGGACTATAATAAGAAAACTGAATATGGTTAACGATAATTAGTATATTTATGCAGTTGTCGTGCATGGAAAGCTCGTCGGGGCTGACTGCTCAGCCCCTATTCTTATGGATTACGCAAGCGAATTTTGATAATTTCTCGAAAAAAAAGCATCCGTCCTAATTACAGCGAACATAATCGTAACTAATTTCGCTCTAACTGCATTCAGAACCGACATCTTATTTTTTCCCTCTTCGACCTTTCTGTCATAATATTTCTTCAATGGACTATTTTTCACTTGTGAAACAGATAGTGCCGCCATATGTAGCAAATGCTTGATGCTTTTGTCAGCCCTATTAGATACTCTATTTTTAGAACGTTGGCTACTTCCTGACACATAGACGAACGGAACAACTCCTGCATGACAGCAAAACTTCCTGGGATCAGTAAAAGAAGTGAAAGCATCTGTTTCCATGATCATCTTCAGTGCAACACGTTCCCCAACTCCATCCACAGACATGAGTAAATCCATTTGATGAGCAATGACAGGTGCTTGATTTATAAGTTCTTTTATTTCAAGGTCTATTTGTGCTATGTAATCCGTAAATGTATTGATAATCCCTTCAACTCTATTGCATTTAGCAATATATATTGAGTGTTCCATATAGTCTACCTGATCTTTTAGCTGGGATTGATATTTAGCCCTATCTGCAACAAGCATACTGCGTTCTGTTGATAAGTTTTTGAGTTTTTGTATTATAAGCTCTGATGCGGTATACGGTTGTAGGCAATCATTATATCTTTCTGCATACATTGCTATTCGGCAGGCATCTATTTTATCATTTTTGCCACGAGGTATTCCATGACAATATTTTATTTTAGCTGCATCTTCCAAACATAAGTAGACTCCTATACTTTTTGTTGCACAGACCAAAGGATAGGTATATTGCCCTGTATGTTCCGCACAGACAACCAAACTGTCCTCAGAGAGGAAAAATTTCTCAAACGTTCTTGTTAACCAAGATTTAATAGAGGATAGATCATTAGGAATAACATCATAAAGGATGTCCTTACCGTTACTCCTTAAACATAAATCCAATTTTTTCTTACTCACATCAACTCCTAAATAAAAAACTTTCATACTTTTGTTTTTGAACATTAAACAAAAAAGAAAGGACCTGAACTTGACCTAATAATCTTAAACAGGTTTACTGAAATTCTTATATGGGTTTGAGTTCAAGGAAGGAGCAAAAGGACCGAATAGGGACTTAGACTTGACTTCTATTGCCGCTGATGGTTTTCCTTTTGCTTTCCTTTCAATATCAATTCAAAGATAAATATTTTGATGCTGCAAATCTAAGGTTGCCGCATGGCGTTCCCTCCGCAGATGAGTATTTACGGTTTCTCGGACTTGAACCCATCGACATACGGTTTTCCTTGCGTGACCACAGCGAAGGCTTGCCTTATAAGTTTGTTGGCGACAGCAACGACCGCCACCTTGCCTGGCTTGCCGTTAGACCGCAAACGGTCGAAACAAGCCTTGCACTCGGCATTACACCTGAGTGACGAGAAAGCCGCCACATAGAGCTGGCTTCTGAGGTTTGAATCCCCGTTCTGGTTGATGTGACCTTTGACATTGACTGACGTACCGAACTGTTGGTAAATAGGTGACAGGCCCAGATAACGGGTCAGTTGCTTGGCATTATCAAAATAGGTGAACCCGCCTGTGGCCACGATAAGCGCGGCTGCCAGTGTAACACCGATGCCTTTGATGGAGGTGAGCAAGTCCATCTGTTTCCTGTACTCGCCTTACGCCAAGGAAGTGATATTCTCTTCCATTGCCTTGATTTGCTTCTCGAGGAAAGCAATCGTCTTTTCGATGGTTTTCTTGCATTCAGGGTCAAAAGAAGAAAGAACTCCATCGAGCCTTTAAGGTTGCGTGTTGCCACAAGTTGCTTCTTTAGCTGGCGTAGTACCGTTCGTTTCTGCTTCAGTACGAGGATTGAGTCACTGCGGAGCTTATAAGGATCCGGCTGCATCCTCTCCCCGTACAGGGCTATCAGACGGGCATCTATCTCGTCCGTCTTGGTGACGGAGAGCATGGCACGGGCGAAGTTCTTTATCTTCAGCGGATTCTCAAGGCTGACGGTTATCCCTGCTTCGGAAAGCAGATAGACGAGCAACGCACTGTAATTGCCTGTGGCTTCTAATACTCAATGGTGCTCTGCTACTGAAATGGTTTGGATGAACTCATGGACACCCTTAACCGTGGTTCTTGAATGTTTTTGTCCTGCCGGTCTTGGCGGACGAATAAGCGACAACAAAGGTCGCCTTGCTGACATCGATTCCAACGTAGGTCATAGTCTGAAACTTTAATTAAACAACATCACTACATCGTGAGCCATCATTACGAATGCGGGGGCTCAAAAGCCCATTGAACTATCCGGTTTCTGATGTAAGAGTGTGGGGGCTAAACATTTTTCACGGTCTTTACGACTAATGGAAATTGAAAGTTCATTAAAAACGAAATGGCAAAGAATTAAATGTAAAATCAACGCTCTCTTAGGTTTCTATAGAAAAACTATCCATATTATATATCTATAAACATTTATAATTAGACATATGATATACGGATACATTAGAGTAAGCAGTGATAAGCAGACAGTAGAAAACCAACGTTTTGAAATCAAGAATTTCTGCGACAATCAAAACATAAAAATTGATGGTTGGATAGAGGAAACCATTAGTGGAACAAAAGCCTATAACAAACGTGAACTCGGAAAATTGCTCAATAAGGTACAGAAAGATGATTTGATTATCTGCGCTGAATTGTCCAGATTGGGTCGTAATCTCTTTATGATAATGGAAATTCTGAATATTTGCATGAGCAAGGAATGTAGGGTTTGGACTATCAAAGACAACTATAAGTTAGGAGAGGACATTCAAAGTAAAGTGTTGGCTTTTGCTTTTGGACTGTCAGCAGAGATTGAACGTAACCTTATTAGCCAACGAACAAAAGAAGCCTTAGCACGAAAGAAAATAGAAGGGGTAATATTAGGACGTCCTAAAGGGAAAAAAAGTGCTCCAGAGAAGTACAAACTCCACGATAAGAGGATTCTCATACAAGAACTATTGAAAGCTGAAGTTTCACAACGCAAAATCGCTAAAATTTGTAAAGTGGATAGAAATACGCTCGCTCGATTTATTAAGACTTTTATGGTAGAAGCATAAGGAGCGATTTCGTGCAGCAACAAGGCGTGAAGTGTAACTTTGCAGATTCTATCCCATGGGTGATATTGTCTCCCATTGAACAGAGCATCAAGCAGAAGATTGAGTCTGTGGGAATACCCTTGAAGGATTGGAACATCCAAATCAACTATGGGATAAAAACTGGTTTCAATGATGCTTTTATCATTTCTACCGAAAAGCGTGATGAGATACTAGCGAATTGTCAAACAGAAGATGAACGTGTTCGGACGGCTGAACTTATACGACCGATTCTTCGTGGCAGGGATATCAAGAGATATGAATATGAATGGGCGGACTTGTGGATTATAGCCACATTTCCTTCGCGGCATTATGATATAGAAAGTTATCCTGCGGTGAAAAATTATCTTCTGTCAATTGGCATAGAGCGTTTAGAACAAACAGGAGAAACTCATATTGTTAATGGCAAAAAAATAAAAGCCCGAAAGAAAACTAGTAACGAGTGGTTTGAAACACAAGATAGCATCAGTTATTGGGAGGATTTTTCTAAGCCAAAAATTGTATGGAAAATAATCGGAAACCAAATGGCTTTTGCATATGATGCCAACAATTATGTAATGAACAATGCCTGTTATATTATGACAGGCGATCATTTGGATTATCTGTTGGCAGTATTGAATTCACAAGCTATAACATGGTATAGCTATGTGACTAATATGAATAAAACTGGCGTTGGAGATGTTCAAGTTGGAGGTCAAAATATAGCGACTTTCCCTATACCTTTTTATGATGCCAATAAAATAGAACTCATTGAATTAGCAGAACTTGCAAACAGTATAATAAATAAAAATATCAATCTACCATTTATTGACTCTAAAATAGAGGGTTTGGTTTCAATGATATATGGATTCACGAGTGAAGAAACTAATTTTCTACATTCATTTGTTTCTTCACTCCGAAAGTCTATTTAGACAATTTGCTGGTTTTCAATATATTGAATTTCATCTGAGGTAAGTTTATAAACATCATACATCAACTTATTGCTAAAACATTCAAAATCCGTAATGCTCATCTTGCCTACTTTCAAATCATTGAAAGCAGCAAGATGAGTATTTAGTTGTTCAGTAGATAGCTTAGCAACAATAAGCTGTTCTATGGTATACTTTTTCCATCTAATAGTCCCTACTCCTGTAGTTGTCCCTACTTTAGAAAACAACCATTCAGACACGGACGAATTTAAAGCAGACAAAAGGTATTCAATACACTCGCCTTTCATGTAAAAAGAAGTTGCTTCTGGTATATATTCTCCCAAAAAGTCGAAAGCAAATTTTGATTTATCAGATATTTCTCCCCATATGATTTTTGGCTTAGAAAAATCCTCCGATTCTTCGTGGCAGAGATATAAAGAGGTATGGATATGACTGGGCAGGGCAATGGCTAATATATATCCCTTGGCATTTCCCATACCAATTTGATGAATCTATAACTGGTGCTTCTGAAAAGGCAGAAAAAGCGTTTAAAGAACAATATCCTGCTGTATATAACCATATGTTGGAATATAAAGAACCACTTTCTAAACGAAACAAAGCAGAGACAGGAATTCGATATGAGTGGTATGCTATGCAACGTTGGGGGGCCAAGTATTGGGTCGTATAAGTTCAGCCGTCCGAACACGCTCGCCTTCTGTCTGGCAATTCGCCAATATCTCATCACGCTTTTCGGTAGATATGATAAACGCATCGTTATACCCGGTAAGGACTCCACGATAAATGTTTATATCCCAATCTTTGAGTGGTGTACCAATAGATTCAATCTTACGCCTGATACTTTGTTCAATGGGAGACAATATCACCCACGGGATAGAATCTGCAAAGTTACACTTCACGCCTTGTTGCTGCACGAAATCGCTCAAATTATTCAAGCCATTCGAATCTTGTACCAAACAAGCTTGTGTGTTAAAAATATTTGCTGCTTTTTGAGATAAAAGAATATTTGCTTCTACCGTTATTGCATCGAATATTTTTATACCTGCAAAATCTACCAACATAATAGGATTGGTCTTGCTTGCGAAATAACCTCGCAAGGCTTCACCATACCCTGCACGCATCCATTTATTAGACGTGATATAGCAAAGAAAACCATTGGGAGTAAGCAGGTTCATACCCAACTCATAGAAGAGGCAGTAAATATCACCAGTGCGTGCATAAGTTATGTAACCCATGCATTCTAATACATCGGCACTCTTACCCATAGATTGTAACTGAATGTAAGGTGGATTGCCAATGATACAGTCAAATCCCAAGAAGTTGCCTTCGGCATCGAGTACTTCTGGAAACTCTATACGCCATTCGAATGCACCAAGATAAATTTTGTTGGAGCGTATTTCCTCAAATATATTTTCTAAAGTCGCAATTTCTTTCTTTAAATCGGCAATGCGCTTGTCCGACGCTTTCTTTTCCTTTTTTGTCGGTTCAAACAGTTGAGGCGCTTGTAAGTTTGCCAACTCAGAGCGGCGTTTGTTCAATCTAACCAATCGTGCATCCCGGCGGTTGATCTCTGTTTTCAGTTTCGACTTGATTTCTGTTATAAACGTTTCCAAATCCTGCTTTTCGCTTTTACTTTGGGCATTTTTATATTTAGCTACAGCCTCCTTATATTGGCTGATGCTGATACTAGACTCTCGCAGTACGGTCTGAATACTGTCTGTCAAAGCGAATCGGTGAAGCAAAGAATTTCCACATTTGATGTTAATGTCGATATTTGGTAAGGTTTCTAAATAAGTGTAATTACTTTCAGCCGTATAGTAAGCATTCTTCAACAATTCAATCCACAGTCGTAGGCGGCAAATCTTCACAGAGTTGGGGTTAATATCAACGCCAAATAAACAGTTCTCAATGATTTGACGCTTCTCCTTGAAAAGAGTTTCCTGCATGCGGCGACTTTCCGCATTGAGTGGGTTGTAAGCAAATAAATTACCTTCGGTATCGGTAACAATCAGCTCGTCATTTTCAATGGCAAGTTGATAGTCCGCTTTGCGGATACGCTTACCGGTAGCATCTACCAAAATACCTAATTCGTATTTCAAGAGTATCAGTTCATTGAGAGCAGACACAAGAAAGTGACCCGAACCAACAGCTGGATCACACAGTCGCAAACTGTTAATTAGTTCATTAGCTTCGACTATATTGTCAATATGGTTGTATAGTTCTATACGGGTGGTACAATTCCAGCCATAATAACCATTAAACTTTTGCAACACGGTCTTGGTGATTGCTTCACGGCACATGAACATAGTGATAAAGCCTGGAGTGAATACTGAACCATCCTTGTGACCATTTATTTTCTCGAATATAAGCCCTAAAACAGAAGCATTGATGAGTGTTTTAGCCTCTTCTTGCACTTCTTCACTGCCTTCGCTCGCAAAGTTATAAGCGTCGAGAAAAGCAAACAAATATTGCAGGGTGGGTAATGCGTTGACTTGTAGATTGCGTTTTTTATTTCGTAATACGCTACTCGCCAAGACAGGAAGTACCGTACGTTGTGAAAGGCTGTTTATCTTAATTGTTTTACTTTCCAAATCTGTCACCTCGAAAAGAGAACTGTTAAGATAGGGAACGTAAGCAAAATCACGCATAATGGAGTGTGTGCGGCTGCCCATGTCACGTGCAAGCACTTGGAAAAAGAGTGTGTTGAGATCATCATAGTCATGAATCTTAGTTATTGAAAGAAATTTATAGATTGCATCTCCATTGTGGTATTTCAACATCTGAGCCTCCAACAGTTTCAAGAAAAGGATACGATTCATCCAAGTAATACACAATTCCATTGCAACATTGAATAACCGTTCCTCATAATCATTCCCATACAAACTACCATTTATGTGACGCAAACAATCTTCTGCATCCAGTTGGTTAATAGTATTCTCTAGTAATGAAGCCTCGTCACGCCGTTCCACAGCTTTGCGTACAATCACGGTTTTATTATTCTCTTTGCGTTCCTCAATACCAATAATGTGTAGCAGCTCAGTGTAGAATCCACGGTTGAGCGAATTGCTGTCATTTTGGAACGATAGCTTCAAAAGATGTGTATCGCTGAATATCTTATAAAGTTCGATAAGTTTGCGTGAAGCGCTACCGTCTGTTCTATCAAGCAGGTGTTGATAGTCTTGTAAGTTGAAGTAAGTGTATTCAAGGCTATCTTTCACCTCCTCAATATAGGTTGTTGCAATTTCAGTATAGAAGAAATCGGTTTTGTTACTGGTTTTGCGTCCATCCACAAAGTCTTGAAACTCACGACGTAATTGTTTGTTCTGATAGAATTTGCGTTCAAACTCATGGGCATCAAAAATAAAGAATTCATGAATATTAGTAGCGATGAGATATTTAATATCATTGTTCTTCTTATTGACACGTTCTTTAAGATAGTATAGCAATAATTCCTGCAAAGCCTTACGATTAAGATTGTCATTAGAAATCATCTCACCTTTGTTGGTGGTACTCTTTACTTCAATCAATAACCCTATATTGGACTTGATAGTTTTATCCAATCGGATAGCCAAATCAATATCTTCTTCGGGAGCCATGTAGTATGGCTTGTAGAACGTTTCACTCAGAAAATTACGTAAATGTTCTTTTTGCGTGTGTTCTCTTTGCCCATCCACAATATTGTCTCTCAATGTGCGAAGGGCATTTTTGAATAAGTCAAAATCTGTTGTTTCAATCGCAACCTGTCTATATGCTTTGTTCAAAACTTGATTCGGTTTGAGTAGTCCCATAATGTTTGGTAAATGAGTTAATAAAATACAAAGGTAGTCTAAAAACTTGATAATAAAGAATGAACGTATTGGTTTAACGAAAGTTTGTTCTACTGCCAGCCATTATCAACAAACAATAGCAGCAGTAGATTTGACATGATTCTACTTATTATATTGTAATAGCCAGCCAAAGTAATCTTTTCACATCCGGATCTATCACAGGTTGGATAAGTTGTTAACCTGAAGGTAACCGACCTGATGGTATAGGAACAGGAAGAAGTCTGTAATCATGGCATTTACCCGGATAGAGAAGCCACATTTTTTATTGCCGGACTTCCGGCATTGCCTCATCCATGTGTGAAAAGGAGTTTTTTCTTTCACCACAACGTTCCTTTCACATACCCAAAGGGGGTAGTGGCTCCAGACCTGCTTCGGCTTTCTTTTTCCTTCCCATATGACAAAAACCGACTATCCATGACTATTCCTGCCAGTGTGCCGGTCGTGCTTGCCTCTCATGGTTTCTTCCCTTATATTCGCACTGATATTTAAACGAGTTGAAAATATGGAAATATGCTACATCGAGGCCGGTGTCCTTGAGAGGATGCTGGCGCGCGCCGAGAACCTGTCCGCACGTGTGGACAGATTGTATGAGAGAAACCGCTGTAAGGAACCCGGAGAGTGACTGGACGGCCAGGATGTCTGCCTGCGCCTTGACATCTCGCCGCGTACCCTGCAGACTCTCCGCGATACCGGACGGCTGGCGTTCACCCGCCTCCAGCGCAAGTTCTATTACAAGCCCGGGGATGTGGAGAAGCTGATGGCCTACGTCGGCATCAGACGCAAGGAGAAGGAGGTGAGAGAAAGAAGGAAGAACGGAAACCTTTAAAGAGCGGAAGAGATGGAAGGCATTATCGACAAGGAGAACGAACGTGTCCGCAGGTTCTTTGCCCTGCTGGACGACATGGAGAAAAAAGTGGAACGTCTTGCCCGTGACAACCGTCCTCCCTTCAACGGGGAACGGTTCCTGACCGACAGGGAGCTTTCCGGGATGTTGAAGATCAGCCGCAGGTGCCTGCAGGATTACAGGGACCAAGGACGGATTCCCTATATCCAGCTTGGCGGGAAGATCCTGTACAGGCAGTCGGACATCGAGAGGCTGCTGGAGGAGAACTATCACCCTGCATTGGTATAATATCGTATTTAAGTTTAAGGATTGTCGCCGGAATTGCATTTACGATTCCGGCGGCAGTTTTTATTTAGCCTGCGGCTTCCTTGCCGGCCGCGGGCTTTCTTCTTTCCATCAGCCGGTTCATGTCCGAGGATATCTTCCGGTCGGTGACCTGGGCGTAGACCTGCGTGCTGTCGATGTTCGTATGGCCCATCATCCTGGCGATGCTCTCTATCGGAATACCTGCGGTCAGTGTCAGGGTCCCGAACGAATGCCGGGCCATGTGGTAGGACAGGTTCTCTTTCATGCCTAATGCCACGCCCATTCCATGTACCTCATACCAGAGGACGTCGCGGACCGGCAGCGGGAATACCGGCCTGTCGTCATCCGTGGTGTTGTAAAGCTCCAGTATCTGTCCGGCTATGGGATGCAGCGGGATGAACGCCTCCACGTCCGTTTTGGCGCGGCGGATGCGGATATACCTTCTTCCTTCCGAAGTCGTTCCGATGTGACGGGGATGGAGAGCCCTCGTATCCGCGTAGGCCAGACCGGTCAGCGAGGAGAAGATGAACGTCCTGCGTGCCAGCTCCATCATCGGGTCGGGCAGCGGGGTTTCCATCATCCGCTTCAGTTCACTGCGGCTGATATGCCTTAGTTTAGGTGTTTCTTTCCTCTCGTATGCCACGTCCTCTATCGGATTGGCTCTTAGTATTTCCCGGTCCACGGCGATGTAGATGAGCCGGTTGAGCCAGCACAGGCAGTGGTTCACGTGTCCGTTCCTGTGTCCCAGCTCCTTCTTGAGAAAGACCTTGAACGATTCGGCGAACTCCTCGGTGATGTCCGAAAAGGCGATGTCCTTCATCCCGCGGGATTCGATGAACTGCCTGAGGTTGAGCTGGGTGGTCTTCGACTGGCGGTAGGTGGAAGTGGAGTTGATCTCCTTGGAGCGGACCCTGAGCCGTTCGCGTTCCACCTCTCCGGCCTGCAGGAGGTATTCCGGTACGGAATTGGCGCCTGACACGGTGGTCTTGAGCAGTTCGGCCGTGACCACTCCCTGGTTCCTCAACAGGTTCCCGTACGCCTCTTCCAACCGGCTGCGGAAGGCGGCAAGGCGGTTGTTCTCCCTGGCTGTTTTGATTTCACACTTCTTGCTGTCCCAGTCCCCGGGTTTGCAATAGACGCCTGTCGTGACTGCCGATTTCTTTCCGTCGATGCTGATCCGGCAGAGGACGGCGGTCGTGCCGTCCGATTTCACCTTGTTACGGTTGATGTAGAATAAGAGCTTGAATGTACTGCGCATGATAATGATTGTTTAGGGATTAAAGGATAAGTTTCAAATCGCGGGTTGCCTCGACGAACCTGTCCATGTCCTCGAACAGCTTCTTCGGGGTTACGCGCGCGTATATCTGGGTGGTCTTTATGTTGGAGTGTCCCAGCATTTTGCAGATGGTCTCTATCGGCACTCCCTCCTCGAGCGTGACCAGCGAGGCGAAAGAATGCCGTCCCATGTGGTAGACAAGGTCCTGGCTCAGCCCTGCCATCAGGCGCAGGGATTTCATATTGGCCCTGAGCGTGTGGTAGTCCTGCGGCGGGAAAAGAGTTTCGCGGGTATCGTCCCGGTATTTCTCAATCAACGCGACGGCTTCCGGAAGCAGCTTGACACGTCCGAGGTAGTCGGTTTTCTTTCGCTGGTATTTCAGCCAGAGGCTGCCCTCGTCATCCCGGAAGAGGTTCTTCCGGGTGATGCTTACCGCATCGGCATAGGCGGTGCCGGTGTAACAGGCGAAGAGGAAGAGGTCCCGGGTGATGACATGTGACCTGCGTTTTTCCGGTATCTCCAGATCACGCAGCTTCTCGAGATTCTCACGGCTGAGTGCTTTCGGTGTTGTCTCCTTCTGCTTGGGCAGCTTGAAGTGGCAGAAATGGTATTTCTCCGAGTGGCCCTCCTTGTAGGCGATGCGGCAGATCTTTTTCAAGATGGCCAGGTAGCCGCGAAGCGTGTCCACGGCATATCCCTTTTCCAGAAGGATGAAATCCTGATAGTCGCGGATGAACTGCTCGTTGAGCTGCCCGAAGACAAGGTCCGGAACCTTGAATTTCGCCTTGATGAATTCGGAAAGCGTGCGGTAGGTGAAGAGGTAGGTCGAGAGTGTGGTGGGCGCACGGTCCACACCGACACGGGCCTTCATTTCCCCGTTATGCCGGTCGAGAAGTTTGAGCAGGGTCATCTGCATGCCCGCATTGCCCTGGAACATGTCCCTGACCGCGGCGGCATCAAAATCCCTTTTTCTTTCCATGAGGGAATTGAAGGCCGAGTGTACGGCAAGCAGCAGTCTTTCTATTTTTTCATTGGTCTCCACCGCTTCCCGGCTCTTGCCGTTCAGCCGGCTCTCACGCGCGTTCCACAGCCCGGGGGTGCAGGAGAGCTTGCAGCTGAACTGCGCCATCGTGCGGTTGAGGGTGATCCGTCCCATGATCGGGGCTTTGCCGGTCTTGTCCGGCTCGCTCTTTTTCAGGTAGAGCAGCACCTTGAATTTTTCCACTTTCATAACGCTCTTTTTTAGGTTGTAAAAATACTCCTTTGAAAAGCGTCCTTTGGCATGCAAAACATTGAGAAACAGTGAATACAAATCCGCTTTGTTCTTATCGGTAAAAATTCGGTTACCTGCCGTCGTTTCCGAAACAGGCGGCTAACAGTCTGGTAACTGAAACGTCGCAATATTTTGTTTTCTTTTGCAGGTCTGTCTGTTCTGCAATTCTCGCAAAATGCTTAATTATAAACGTTTTACGTTTAATTATCGTCATTCTGTTTTTTATTGCATTTCTAAATATTACTTATGCCGCGAGACATACTTGGGCCACCATGGCTTACCACTGCGAGATACATCCCGGAATCATATCAGAAGCCATGGGGCACTCCTCCATCACAGTGACGGAAACCTATCTGAAGCCTTTCAGCAACAGAAAGATTGACGAAGCCAATCAGAAGGTAATTTCTTTTGTAAAAAACGAAGGATATCCAGTATAAAAGAGATTACTTCTTTTGAGGAAGTAGAGCAAACTTGTTGTTTCTTTTTTATAATCTTCAAACAAAGTTTTGAGGAACGGATTGATATCGACTTTACAAAAAAATTCCCAACGTAAGCAATAAACTGAAAGATAGAAGCTTTGATTGAAAATTAGGCACTTTTTCACTTCATAATTTCTATTGTAGCTTTTCTATGATGTTGGGGATTAAGACTATATATTATCTTTCCAATATCCTAACGGACTGATTTTTACTATTCTGAACAAAATCAGCCTATTCCCTCCTTATTCCCTGATTATTAATGAAATTAACAAGATTTCATTACCTGCGAAGTAACGGAAAATTTTAACAAAAAAATAAGAGAAAGTAATACCAAATATGCGAGATTATTCACTTTTTATTTTTTTAAATTTATAAATTTAAAGTTTTCAATTATGAACAAAAAGTTTCTAAGTGTGATCCTGTTCAGTGCCTTAATGACTGGTACTGCAGGAACGTTCACGTCTTGTAAGGACTATGATGATGACATCAAGGACTTGCAGGGACAACTGGACAAGAAAGCTTCACTTGATGAATTGAACTCTAAAGTAAGTGCTTTGGAGACTTCTATCGCTGAAGCCAAAACTGAAGCTTCTAATGCTAAAACAGCAGCACAAGAAGCACTGGACAAAGCTAAAGAAGCATTGGACAAAGCAGGACAAGGTGGATCTTCTTCTGAAGAAATTGCAGCCTTAAAAGCCGCTCTGGAGAAAGCGCAGGCAGACTTGCAGAAGCAAATTGACAAAATGGCCTCATTGGAGACTGTGGACAAGAAAATTGCAGATTTAAAGAAAGAGCTTGAAGGAGGCTTCGTTACAGACGAAAAATTACAAGCTTTGGCTGCAAAGGTTGATGCCCTGACCGCTGAGGTGGTTAAATTGATTGGACACCGTCTGACTAGTCTAGCTCTGATCCCGACTCAGCATATCAACGGTATTGCTGCTATGACTTTTACCACTTTGCAGTATACTCCTCAGAAGTATGAGGCAATGCCTACACATACGTCTGATCCTTCGGGCCACACTAACCGTCCTGTGTTAGACCACAAAGATGCCGGTACAGCCCGTTACATCGCTACTGAGAAGAATAAGGCTTATTTCCATGTAAGCCCGAGTGTAGGTGTTCGTACTCAAGATATCCTGACTCCGTCATTTGACTGCATCAAGTCTGAAAATATAATGACAAAGAATGCTGACGGTACAACAATTACAAACAATAGCCCGATCGAAGTTACAGGTCACAATATTGACAAGGAAGGTGTACTGGAAGTTACATTCAAAAAACATTCTGATTTCTTAGGTCAACAGCTCTCTACCACTAAGGAAGGCAATAAGGAGAAATTCTATATGGCTTCTTTGAAAGCTCCTATTTCTGCAGAAAACTATACAGAAGACGAAGCTAAGGATGTTGAAGCTGGTACTATTGATGGCGTTTATGTAAACTCTGAATATGCTCGTATTGAAGAGCTTATCAAATTGCCGTATTTGGCTAACAGCAGAACTGATTTTGGAAAAACCATAACAGGTGAATTCGCAGACGAAATACAGAATGATGGAAACGGTGATTTCTATGTTCACTATCATGACTCAGTATGTCTGTATGAATCAAATGCAAATGCTTTAGTTGACTATTACCAAGCTTATGACCAACCTCTTGATTTAAAGAAATTGGTAAAAGTTTGTGTTAGTGACAAAGCCAATGATCATGCCGCACATGAGGATTTGGTAGACTACAAGGACTATGGTCTGACATTCCGTTTCCGTCTGGCAGAAGCCGCTTATATTCCTGAAAACGACAATGACAACAAGACTGACCAACAAAAATTTGCAGAAATCGATTCTCCGATGAATGGTAAAATGTCTGCTAAAGTATATGACATCCCTGGATCTGCAACAGCCGTAGGTCGTGAGCCTATTGTTTGCGTAGAATTGATCGACTCTGTAAATGGCAATGCATTGGTTGCTCAACGTTACTTGAAGGTTAAATGGACAATGGAAGGAAAAGAACTGGCAGTTCCGTTCAACCCGGTATTGTTCTCTTGTACAGTTAAGAACCTTGTCGATACAGAAATGATGAATACCATGATTTACGACAAGGCTAAAGAAGGTGGTATGACAAAGAACGAATTCCATGCTATCTATACTGAATTCATTGTAGGTGAGGGAGCTGGTACAGCTGAAGATTTGAAAGATCCGGAAGAAGGCGTTGAGTCTCACAATATTTTGTGGACATTAAACGAAGAAGATCTTGGTGTGTTCTGGCCTGGTCAGCAAGAGAAGACGTTCACGAAGACTGTTATCTACAAAGATCCTAAGGGTATCAATGCTGATATTACCGTTGTAATGACAAGAACTGTCTATATGCCTGCTTTGAATGTATGGGGCCACATGGGTACATACTGGAAAGGTGAAAAGGAATATAAGATATTCAACATCAACCCGATCGTTTATGGAACCAAAGAATCTAATCCGGCATGGAATGTTGTTGACGGTACTAACCCGACATGTAACATCTATACTGACTTGTTGAACGGTTTCTTGGATGACAGAGGTGTGAAACCTACTGAAGGTGCTGCTGGCGCTATCTATTATACAGATAAGAATGTAGCTAATACGAAGTTCTATTATCCTGCTTTTGGTCCGATGCAACCTGACCACACTATGCCTGAAAATGCTAACGGCATTTACTATGCAGAAGAAGGCGTAAGATTCGTATTCGATAAGGCAAGAATCGCCAACTATACTTATATTTGGAACGATGGTACTGAAGTGAAGGCTGAGTTGAGAAACAATGATACAGAATTGTGGATTAAGGGAGAATTAGCAGCAACAATCGTAAATCACAAGGCTAACCTTTTGAACGCAGACGAGCTGACGTACAACATCAAGTTGCAAGAAGCTGTTCCTGATCATGCTGTTACAGATTTCACTAATCAACCGACAGAAGCTGCTAAGGCATTGGTTGGTAAGATGGTTCCCATCAACTTGGTTGCTGATCTCTGCAATAATGCAAAGAATGTAGGCATTGTTAAGCAATACGAAGCAAATATTATTGAGCCGTTGCAAGTTAAGAAGGGCGAAATCGACAACTTCGTTGACGCCAAGAACGAAGGTAGCTCAATTGATGTAACTGGTGCATTCACTTACTACTCTTGGAATGACAACAAGCAGATTGTGGAAAACACAACAGGTCTGCCAAAAGCATTGTATGACTTCTATCAAGTAAGAGAAGCTGTTTGGCCGTTGAAGGCTGGTTCTGACAATATTCTGGATGTTACTAAGATCAAGACTAACTTGAAACTGACTGACGGTAACTTGGAACCAGAAGAAGGTTATACAAATGGTAAGTTGCCTGCAAACATTGAAATCAGATATGAAGAAAAAGATATCGATGGTGACGGTGACAAAGAAAAAGTCTTGACTTATTACAACTATAGCGGTACTCCGGTTAACAAAGCTTATAAGCTGTTTATCCCGGTTGAATACGGTTATAAGTGGAAAACTCTCATCAATGTTTATGAGATTACTGTAGCTCCTAACTCTGGAACTCCTGGTACACGATAAGTAAAGATCGTTAGATACTGATATATTAAAGGGTATTCCTTAATGGGATACCCTTTATTGATTAAATAAAAACAGATGAAGATGAAAAGATTTATTTACTCTTCAATGCTCTTGATGGGTATCTGTGTGTTAGTAGCCTGTACCGGAAAAAGCAGTAGCCATCCCTTTGGCGGCACTTTTTTTACGGAAGAAGGAGTACGCTTTGAACTTAAAGCGGATTCAACCACACTTATCCAGTTTAACGACTCGCTGACTTATGAAGGTACTTGGCAAGTCTGTAAAAGTGCAGATAATTTGGAATATGCTACAATTGAGTTTGCCGGATATCCTGCTTACTATTTCCTGAAAGACGGAAAGCTCTATCGTAGTGAACGGGAAATGCGCAATGACGTATTGGGCAGAAGAATCAATTACCCAAAATGATATAAGCTAGATATTCCATACTAGAAACGGCTATTTCCATTTTCCTTCTTAGGAAAACGGAAATAGCCATCTTTGTATATATCGACAAGAAAGAAAGGAGCATCCAGTTCATACTCTTCGTTGCGTATCACATATCTTGTTGCCCAAGCAGCTTTAAACTGCTAAAGGCAGTACTTGGAGAATCAATGCCGACACCTTGTAGAAAAGGAAGACTGGAACCCTCATCTCTACAGCTAAGCCTATCAATACCTTCTTGTCTGTTTCATCCATTGACGGCTGAAATGAAACTTCTATGCCATCCGTCATGGATTGGTTGAAATGGTGGGAATAAAATGAAAGTGAGTGATGAGATACTCCAGACGTTCCATAGGATATTGCTGAAGCATAATCCACAATAATCGTGCGGCAAAGTCGGCAGTGCCTGTTACCAACTGCAGGTTCAACTGAAAAACGGGACGTGACAATCCTTTCGTTACTTTTTGGACGAGGCTGGTCTTGCCGAAACGTCGTGGACTAATAAATATCAGGCGATTTTCACTTGCAAGTATCTCTCTTACTCTTCCCTATTCCGATACTCTATCCGTAAAGTATTCACCGTCTACAATGGTACTGAATTTAAATGGATTATTCATATTGCGATTTTTTTCAATGCGACTTTTTTCGCAAATATAAGAAATATATTTGGGGGCATTCTGAAAGACTGGCTAAAATGAAAAATACATTATAAGCTTCTGTTTTTCTTCATTTTATTGTATATACTTGTAAGATAAACTCTTTATAAATAAATTGGAAATGAGCAGAAATGAAATTACCTTACAAGAGATGTTCTCCTCAGTCATCGGGGAACTCCGGGAAGGCGGCAGATGGGGGACAGCACACATCTACCAATCAGCGATGAATGCATTCTCGGCATTCACCAAATGGCAACCAATGCCCATGCGCAAGCTGAGCCCGACCGTACTGAAGAGGTTCGAAAACTACCTCAGGCAGAGGAACTGCAGTTGGAACACCGTGTCCACCTACATCAAGACGGTACGCTCAGTGTATCATCGGGCGGTGGACAGAAAGTACATACGGTATGTACCCAGACTGTTCGAGCATGTGTATACCGGCACACGGGCAGACAAGAAGAAGGCGCTCAAGGCATCCGACATCAGCAGCCTGGTAAGGGAGACGGAAAGGAGCCTGCAAGGAGGAACGCTCCCAAACGCACAGCAGAGAACAAGGATTTTCTTCGTACTCATGTTCATGCTCAGGGGCATACCCTTTGTGGACCTGGCGTACCTGCACAAAAGGGACCTGCAGGGGAATGTACTGTCTTACAGAAGGCGGAAGACGGGACGGGCACTGACCGTGTCACTCACACCCGAAGCCATGCAGATGGTCAGGATGGTGGCGGACAGGAACCCCGACTCCCCCTATCTGTTTCCCATCCTGCAGAGCGAGGAAGGTACGGAAGCCGCATACCGGGAATACCAGTCGGCACTCAGGGCATTCAACCAGCGTTTGGCAGTACTCAGGCAGTGTCTGGGAATGCAGTCGGCACTCAGCACCTATGCGGCGAGACATACCTGGGCCACAATGGCTTACCATTGCGAGATACACCCCGGAATCATATCGGAAGCCATGGGGCACTCCTCCATCACGGTGACGGAAACCTATCTGAAGCCTTTCAGCAACAGAAAAATTGACGAGGCCAATCAAAGGGTAATTTCTTTTGTAAGAAGTGGAGTGTGTACGGTGTAAAAGACGTTACTTCTTTTGATAGGATAGAATAGATTTGTCGCACATTTTCCGGAATCTTCAAACAGAGTTTTGAGGAACGGAATGGTGTTGTCTTTACGGAGCTCACATCGGTTCTATCAATATGCTGTTATTCAACCTTTTGAGCTGAAAATATACACTTCCATTTTTTGAAGGCCTCATTTCATTACTTTCCCATTGTCACTTTTCTGGACTTCCAATCCTCTTTCCAATATCCCAACGAACAGATTTTTACTATTCCAAACAAAACCGGTCTATTTTCTCCTTATTCCCTGATTATTAATGAAATTAACAAGATTTCATTACCTGCGAAGTAACGGAAAATCATATAACAAAACGGATATAGGAATGGAATATAAAATGAGAGATTATTCACTTTTTTATTTTTTAAATTTATAAATTTAAAGTTTTCAATTATGAACAAGAAGTTTCTAAGTGTGATCCTGTTCAGTGCCTTAATGGTTGGTACTGCAGGAACGTTTACGTCTTGTAAGGACTACGATGATGACATCAACAACTTGCAGGAACAAATCGACGGTCAAAATGGTCTGAGTGCCAAGATTACTGCTGTAGAGAGCTCAATCAGCAATTTGCAGTCTGCACAAAGTGGTTTGCAGAGTGAAATCGCTGCTGCAAAAGACGAGGCTTCAAAGGCTGCCCTTGCAGCACAAGAAGCTGCTATTGCTGCAGCAAAGGCTGAATTGGAAAAAGTCAAAGCCGAGTTGCAAGAGGCCGACAAAGCCGGTATAGCAGCAATAGAAGAAAAACTGGCTGAAATTTCAGGTAGAATCCAGACTTTGGAACAGTTCAAAACTACTACTGAAGCAACATTGGAAAAATTGGCAGCAGCAGATGTAGCTTTGCAGAGCAGCATCACTACCTTGAAAGCTGATGTCGCTGCCAATGCAGAACAGATTGGTAAGAACAAAGCTGCCATTGAAGCACAAATTGCCGCTTTGGATGAATATAAAGGAACCAACGATGCTGCCATTGCTGCTTTAAAAGCTGATTTGGAAAAATTGCAAGCTGGCGAGCTGACAGAAGAAATGGCTGCAAAAATTGCAGCACAAGTAACAGAAGTTGTAGGCGCTAAATTAGACTTGATTTCTGCTGCATTCAGTAAAGCTGTTACTCATGTAGAATTGTTGAATTATTCATTCGGCAGCAAAACTGACAATATTATTGAAGGTGAGCCTTCTATAATGGATTTGCGTACTGCTGAAGCTGTAGAAGACCGTGTGTTTGGTAAAGGCAGCTCCGACGAAGTAGAGGCAAATTCTTATGAAATCATTAATCAAAAGGAGTTCAAAAAAGGTGAAAGAGCATTCATCAGCGACTCTGTATTGATTCGTGTGTCACCGGCTAATGCCACCTTGACCGAAGGACAGATTTCATTTGTCAATTCTGCACTGGGCAATCTAGATGAACTGGTGACTGTTGAGAAAGTGGAGCAGTTTAAAGGCACAGTAACCACCAGAGGTGTATCTTCTAATGGTCTGTGGAAAGTCGTATTCAAGTTGAACAAGGATAACTATACAGAAGAGAATTTGCTGAAAGCTGCAAAGTTTGACTATAAGAGCGGCAACGCTGAAGACGAACCGGTGAAGAAACTGAAGGATATTCTCTACGCAGTAGCAGTAACAGACAAACCGGGCGACGTGGAACGTAGTGTGACAACCGGTTATGAATTGACACTGGGTTCTGTATATACACCGCAGTATGAACTGAATTTCAAGGTCAACGACAAGGATGTGAATGATCTGCGTAACCGTTTCCAGTATGCTGAAGATGGAACTTTAACTGCTGATGCAAGCAAAAAGCTGTTCTATGACTATAAATGGAATGTTGATAGAAACGGAAACCGTATAGAGGAAAACGGCTCTTATGTATCTATTGATGCTACTACTAAATATGGCACATGGAGAGACCAAGACCTTTGGAGGGGTGGCGATAACCGTGACAAAGAAGGTTCTAGCAAATCTTTCTTCTCTACAAAAGTGGGTGAAAAGTTTACCGTAGAATTGAGTTATAGTGATGAGGATATCAGTGGTATCTATGGTTTCTATGTAGTGCTCGACGCGCAACGTGCCGTAGAAAGTGCTCCGTCTGAAATCACGGCATGGAACTCTTATGAGGCAGATATCGAAGGACTGAATACAATTACGACAAACCGTAAGATTGAAATGTCTATCAATGCAGAGAAGGCTGATGGTGACATTATCGGTTTCCGCGTATATGCAGTAAATAATAACGGTTCTTTGGTTGACCCGGACGGTAAGGCATTCTATGTAGCAGTAGGCGACATCGATGCTATGACTACTACGTTGAAGGCTGATTACGTACCGGTATGGAATGCTCCTGATGGTGATTACGAACGTGATGTTGAGATTGATTTGGACGAAGAACTTCTGAAACTGTTTGAAGATAAATATAATGAATATGAGGAAGGTAATTTGATATTTGACATAGAGAATAATCCGAATGACAATGAAAATTTCGTCAAAAACTTCGACAGACAGGAAGGCAAGTTAGTTATTTCATTGAAGGGTAATTTGAATAAGTTCAAGGATAATGGTACTTATAAGATGTATTTCAACTTTACCGATAGTAAGAAGAATGTAATAGTTAAGAAAGTTGCCATTGAAATAACCAAGAAGATGCCAGAATTCCCTGCTGCATTCTCTGCTAAGGCCAACCAACTTGACAAAGAAGGCGCAAAGGTTGTTGAAGTAACAGAAGCTAACTGGAATACTACTATCCATAATCTGGGTACAGCATTCAATGGCGTTTCTGATCCTACCAACGCAATCATCGACTTCAACTATACATTCACTTGCGCAGAAAAGCAGATTGTATTCTACTCTGATAAGGCAAGTGCTGCTAGATATGGATTCTATCTCGATGTAAACAATGACAAGGATAAAGCAGCAGCTCTGTTTGCAGATAAACCAGAAGGAAAGATGTACGATGTAACCGTATCCTATAAGTACAGCAATGTTTCATCAGAAACGGCAGACTACTCTTACACTGTAAAAGCCCCGGCTGCCCAGAACTTCAAACTGAGACTTGTATGTGGTGAAGGTTTCACTTCTGAATGGAAGAACTTTGATGACAAGAAGAATCCAATTAAGGAATCCTTAATCTATAACGTTTCTGAAACAAGAATTGCTCTTGCTAATATTCTGAAGTTCAAGAAAGGTGATATAGATTACACGCCTACTTTTGTTGCTGCAAATATCAAAGAATGCCACTTGGCTTCTAACAATGTGGATGACGAATACTTTACTGTAACATTTGATGCGGTTACTCAAGAATTTGTATTTGTTTCAAGATTGGGACAAAATCCACCGACTTCTGATGTTATTGCAACCTTGAAGTTCACAATGGTAGACTTCTTCGGACACGAAAATCCTGAGGAATATCCATACTTCGTTATTAAGAAATAATTTTTTCATTCTTAGTAATTGATGAAAGAGAAGCCTAACTGAAAAAATAAGCTTCCGTACTTTATGAGGGTAGGAGAAAACAAAATTGTTTTCTCCTACTTTTTTCTCCCTACTTTGCTTCCACACTTCCACCCACCTCCTGCATCCCCCTGTCCATCGGCATTTACCCCGCTGTGGAAGTAACTCCCAAAAGTGGAAGCAAAATTTGCTTCCACCTATTCAAGACGCCATAGTTTTACCATAACTAGCTCATTCTTATTTTAATACATCGAACAAAGTTTATAAAACACTTGCACCAGTTTCCCCATACTTCTCCCCCCATCCTACCCATAAAATCTGCAATACCCATATCCCCCCTTATCTTCATCCCAAATCCACAACAGCCTCCTCCCCCTCCTCAGCATAAAAAATGCCCCCGTTCATTTCATTCTCCCTCCACTTTCCACTATCTTTGTCCCCGCGATGAAAAAGTTTGCCGACGTCATATTGCCTTTGCCTTTGCACAGCTGCTTCACCTACTCCCTGCCCGACGAGTGGGCGGATGAAGTGCAGACCGGTTGCCGGGTGGTAGTGCCATTCGGACGGAAGAAATACTATACAGCCATCGTGCGCAACGTGCACTATTGTGCCCCCACCGAATACGAAGTAAAGGAAGTGTCCGCCTTGCTGGATGCCCGCCCCATACTGCTCCCGCGGCAGTTCAAGTTCTGGGAATGGCTCTCCGACTACTACCTCTGCACACAAGGAGACGTCTACAAAGCCGCCCTACCCTCCGGTCTGAAGCTGGAAAGCGAAACAATCGTAGAGTACAACCCCGATTTCGAGTCCGACGTCCGCCTGCCGGAGAAGGAACAGAAGATACTGGATATGCTCTCTGCCGACCCGGAGCAATGCGTGACGAAACTGGAGAAAGAGACCGGCATCAAGAACATACTTTCTGTCATCAAGTCACTGCTCGACAAAGAGGCCATCTTCGTAAAGGAAGAATTGCGCCGTACCTATAAGCCTAAGACCGAAAACCGAGTGCGCCTTACCACTGCCGCCCGCAACGAACACCGCCTGCACATCTTCTTCGACGAGTTGCAGCGCCGTGCCCCCAAGCAACTGGACCTGCTGATGAAGTACCTGGAACTCTCCGGCTACCTCAGCGGACGAGATATAAAAGAAGTCTCCAAAGCCGAACTGCTGCAACGCACCTCCGCCACCCCTGCCGTATTCAACGGTCTTGTGGACCGTGGTGTATTCGAAGTCTACCAGCAGGAAATAGGCCGCATAGACAAAACACTCCTCAAAGAAGTCATCCCCGTCAACCCGCTGAACGAGCACCAGCAACGCGCTTATCACTCCATCTTAGAGAATTTTCAAAGCAAGAACGTCTGCCTGCTGCATGGCGTCACGGCAAGCGGCAAGACCGAAGTCTATATTCATCTGATAGAAGAAACCATCCGGCAAGGAAAGCAAGTGCTCTATCTCCTGCCCGAAATAGCTCTCACTGCACAAATCACAGAGCGCCTGCAACGCGTATTCGGCTCCCGACTGGGCATCTATCACTCCAAGTTCCCCGATGCCGAACGGGTGGAAATCTGGCAGAAGCAGCTGTCGGAAGCAGACTATGACATTATTCTCGGCGTCCGCTCCTCCGTCTTCCTTCCTTTCCGCAACCTCGGTCTCGTGATTGTGGACGAGGAGCACGAAAACACCTACAAGCAGCAAGACCCCGCCCCTCGCTATCATGCTCGCAATGCAGCCATTGTACTCGCCTCCATGTACGGCGCCAAAACTCTGTTGGGTACGGCAACCCCTTCTGTAGAGACTTGGCACAATGCCACATCCGGTAAGTATGGCCTCGTGGAACTGAAAGAACGCTATAAAGAGATACAACTGCCGGAGATTATCCCCGTAGACATTAAGGAGCTGCACCGCAAGAAGATGATGAAAGGTCCGTTCTCTCCATTGCTCCTGCAATACATCCGCGAAGCGCTGGAACAGAAAGAACAAGTCATCCTCTTCCAGAACCGCCGCGGCTTCGCCCCCATGATAGAGTGCAACACCTGCGGCTGGGTACCCAAGTGCAAGAACTGCGACGTCAGCCTCACCTACCACAAGGGGCTGAACCAACTGACCTGCCACTACTGTGGCTACACCTACCAACTGCCCCGCATCTGCCCCGCCTGCGAGGGCACTGACCTGCGCAACCGCGGCTTCGGCACGGAGAAAATAGAAGATGACATCAAAGCCCTTTTCCCCGACGCTCGAGTAGCCCGTATGGATTTGGACACCACCCGCACCCGTACCGCTTACGAGCGCATCATCTCCGATTTCCAGCAAGGCAAGACGGACATCCTGATAGGCACACAAATGGTGTCCAAGGGTCTGGACTTCGACCACGTCAGCATTGTGGGCATACTCAATGCCGACACCATGCTGAACTATCCCGACTTCCGCGCCTACGAGCGCGCCTTCCAGCTGATGGCGCAGGTTGCCGGACGCGCCGGACGGAAGAACAAGCGCGGCAGGGTGGTGCTACAAACCAAAAGCATCGACCATCCCATCATCCCGCAAGTCATTGCCAACGACTACGAAGCCATGGTAGGCGGGCAGCTTGCCGAACGCCAGATGTTCCACTACCCGCCCTACTACCGCCTGGTGTATGTCTACCTGAAGAACCGGAACGAGACCCTGCTCGACCTCATGGCACAGACTATGGCCGCCAAGCTCCGCACCGTCTTTGGCAACCGGGTACTGGGACCGGACAAGCCGCCCGTAGCACGCGTACAGACCCTGTTCATCCGAAAGATTGTCTTGAAGATAGAAACCAATGCCCCGATGGCCCGTGCCCGCGAATTGCTCGTCCAGGTGCAAAAGGAGATGGTAGCGGAAGACCGCTTCAAGTCGCTGATAGTGTATTATGATGTAGACCCGATGTAAATAACTCGTAACTATAGAAATATGAAGAAGATACTTTTCGTTTGCCTTGGCAACATTTGCCGTTCCTCCTCGGCAGAGGGAGTCATGAAGCATCTGGTAGAAGAAGCCGGACGTGCGGATGAGTTTTTAATCGATTCTGCAGGCATTCTGTCTTATCACCAGGGCGAACTGCCGGACAGCCGGATGCGTGCCCATGCTGCCCGCCGTGGATACAATCTGACGCATCTTTCGCGCCCCGTACGTACCGAGGATTTTTACAACTTCGACCTGATTATCGGTATGGACGACCGCAACATCGACGACCTGAAAGACCGCGCCCCTTCAACCGCCGAATGGAGCAAGATACACCGCATGACGGAATACTGTACAAAGTTTACCCATGCCGACCATGTACCGGACCCCTACTACGGCGGTTCCGAAGGTTTTGAGTATGTGCTGGACATTCTGGAGGATGCTTGTGCCGGGTTACTGCAGAGCATTTAATCCAGCGGCATTACATGATACAGTGTCCCCTGCCGTGACTTCTTGTTCGGTATTTCAAGCTTCTTGAGCGTCCGCCCGAATACGGCAACCTTGTTGATTGCCAGACGGTCCCGCGTCTTTGTCTGCAAGGCGGAAAGAATCTGCATGGGCATCATCCATTGCCCCTCCTCATCCTCTTCTGCCGCACGGAAATGGCTGTGGAAGAGTTGTTCCAGTGGGGTGCGCTGTTCAAATTCCCGGTTCGTCCGCTTCAAGATGGCTTCATCGGCATCATCCAGCCAGTAGCGCTCACCTTTGGCTACGGCATTCAGAGCTTGTGCATAGAGCTGGCGGTAGTTGATGGTGACATTCGTATCAATGGGGCCGGTGACCTCAATGCAGATGAAACGGCGGCTGCCACTGGGGTCTGACAACAAGTCCTTCTGGTTGCTGGTGCCGATGAAGGAGGCATACCGCCGCATCTCCCGGATGGTGCTGCCGTAGGGTTTGCGCAGGTTGGCAACCGGTTTCTGCAGCAGATGCTTCAGAAAGCCCTGCTGGTTGATGTTGATTTGGTCGAACTCGTCGATGTTGACGAGCAGAAAGCGTCCCAGGCTGCGTTCCGCTTCCTGCCTGCTCTTGAAGTCAATGCTGTCCGTATAGCCGAAACGCAGCTCCGGTGGCAGCAAAATGCGGCAAAAGGTGGATTTCCGGAACCCTTGGGAACCGACAAGCAGAGGAGAAGTATTGTTTCCGTGTTGCCGGTCCATTCCACGCCAGTGTGCCACCATGCCTAGGAACCAGCGGTAGAACAACTCCCGCCAATGAGGATTGTGGCACGGGACGAGGTCGGCCAACGCCCGGATGCGGTCTTTCCCGTCCCAGCGGCCGGTATCGTAAAGGTATTCTTCGACGGGATTATAGAGTGGCACATGGTCTGAAGTAAGGAAACGGTTGATGTCGCGGTCCCATACGCGGATACCCTCCTTCAGGGCATTCATGGAGACCGTACTGCGGGCACGCTGGTCAGCAGGCTTGAAATAGAAATGGACGGAGTCGCGCTGACGGTATTCCAAATCATCCAGAACGGTGTTGTAGCGGAACTCATACCGGCGGCCCATAAACTCTTCCAGCCGGAAAACGCTCTCCTGCTCTTGCGTCAGACTGCTCTTTTTCCCGAAGCCTTTAAGCTCTTGATATAGGTTATGAATCGTTTGACGAACAATGAATTCATCCGCTTCCCGGTAATAGTGCATCAATGTCTGGCGGACTACTTCCTCTTCGGGGATGCCTGCCTTGAAACAATGTTCGGCCAGAGGCACCAGCAGTATCCGTAAATCCTCGTCCCGTTTCCAGCCGTCCAATTCGCGAAATGCACGGTCAAGGGCCGATTCGAAGAGTATGGCGAAGGTGTCCGAGGCTTTACTGTCCGGATGCAGCCGCAACAGCGGGTTCTTTTCTGCGAGTTTTCGTTGCCGGAAGTTCTCTTCCTCGGGCATGCCGAGGGGTTGTTCCAAGCAGAAAGGCACAGCGGCAGGATTGTAGTAAGGATATCCATCCAGAGTCATGCGGCAACTCTGTGTAAGGGAAGGTTCTTTCAATGTAATGGCAAACGGCAGTAAGGGCTGGTAGCACTTCACCGCCATACGGTAGGCGTGGGCATGAAACAAGGCGGCATCGCTCTCCCGCTTCGGCGTTGTGCCGTCGGGCAGGGCAAACAATACCCATATCTTGGCACTCCGTCCGCTGGAACCGCAGAAAGCGGCAAAGGTCTGTGGCAGCAGGGCGGCTTGTCGCTTTACATATTCCGCTTCGGCAATGCCCGACAGACGGTTTACTTCCAGTTGTACGAGTCCGTTATAGTTCTTCATCTGCCGTTCTCCCTCTTGCGTACGGCTATATTCCACGGCAGGGTAGATGCGTGGCAGTTTGTCTATATGTTCGTATTGGGCGCAAGTACCCTCCAGTTGAGGAAGGATGGCCCGGAGGGTCGATACATGTCCGGCTTTGGTTTCGGTTTTCAGTTTTTTAATCAGTGCATCCGCTTCCAGGGTGCTGAGGGCTTCCTTTCCGCTCTCTTTTTCTGCTCTAATCAAGGTAATTTTCATTCTGTTTGTCAGCTTGTTTAAGTAAATATAATTCTCGTAAAGATACGATATCAGAAGGCGGAAAACAAGTATTCAGTAGAATAATTATTAAATAAATCCCTGCTTCCACAAACTATACAGCGTGGTATCGGAAACCTTTGGATTTCTTTTTTAAAACATAGGCATTCCTTTGTTTTTCTCCCTTTGTTTGTCTACTTTTGTATAGGGAATAGATGACGCCTAACGACCATGAACAGCTCTGCTTACGGCCATGAAGCAATCGCTTGACGACCGTAAGCAGAGCTGTTTATGGTCGTTAGGCGTTTCTATCCCCAAAGCTTTTACGGATGAAGTACGTAACCCGCACCTATTCCGCATAGGGCGCGAACGTATTGTACAACAACTTAAAAGACATTGAACTATGGCAATTTTATTCGATTGGTATGAGCTCCCGGAACCTAAAGACAAACAGCGGGAAGAAAAGATACTTCATCCGCGCATCCGCTTGAACGGCTCTACCAGTACTGCCGAACTGAGACGTCGGATTCAGGAACGCTGTTCGTTGACGAAGACTGATGTTTCGGCGGTGCTGGATGCCTTGTCGCACGTCATGGGGGAAGACCTTGCCGAGGGGCGGCAGGTGCATCTGGACGGTATCGGCTATTTCCATCCCGTACTGACTAGCACGGAGCCGGTGACCGCTGCGACCAAACGTAAAACCACCAAGATTAAGCTGAAGGGCATCAAGTTTCGTGCCGACCAGGTACTGAAGAATGAGATAGGCGCTATCAAAGCTAAACCACTGGGGCTGAATGAGCATTCCCAAAAACTGAGTGACAAGGAGATTGACAGGCGGCTGACGAGCTACTTCTCTACGCATCAGTTCCTTACGCGCAGTGATTTTCAGAGCCTCTGCGGAATGATGCGCTCTACGGCACAGCTTCATATTCGCCTGCTTCGCAGCGAAGGCAAACTCGAGAATGCAGGAAAACTGAACCAACCGATTTATGTACCTTGCACGGGGTATTATGGTAGAGACGAGTAGGTTACGGTAAAACAATAGCGTTTTGAGTAGGTGGAAGCAAAATTTGCTTCCACCTTTTTTTGTTGCTTCCACAGCAGCTCAAATGCCGATGGATAGGGGGATGCAGGAGGTGGGTGGAAGTGTGGAAGCAAAGTGATGGAAAATAAATTTCAGAGTGGATTTGTTAAAATCAAAATAGGAGGAAAACGTTTTATTGTTTTCCTCCTATTCATATTGTATCAAGGACTTCTCAGATTAAGAGAAGTAACTTGTTTCGGCTTATTTCAGTACTACAGGTACATTGACAGTCTTAGTCTTACCCCATTCATCAACAACACTTACTACGATGTTGCAAGTCAGTGTAGTAGCAGGAGCAGTAACATCGGCAATCGGAGTGAGTGTAATCTCATTTGTGAAATTAGCTGCACTTATGTTCAAATACTTCTTAGCTGTGTCATCCAAAGCTATAGAAACATTATCTACACCAGCTTTAGTAAATTTGTCAGCTTCGCTATTTCCGAAATATTCTACATTAGTCTTAGTAACACCACGGATTTCATCTCCCTTCAAAGTTATTTTTGCTTCTTCGTCAGCAACTGAAATTTCTTTAGGAGTACCTGCCACATACTTCTTGGCTTTTGTATCATACTTCACATAATCAAGTGTACCTTCGAATACAGCAGACTTGATGGTCAAGGTAAATTCATATTTTACAGTTGTCAAGTAAGTATTACCATACGGAGTGTAAATAGCCTTCAATGAACGAGGTTCGTAAGCACCACCGAAGTTACCAGTCTTATCGTCGGTTTTAGCAGCCACCTTATCTACAATGATGTCACCGGAGTTGGCAGCTTCAGCATCAACAATCCACTTATTAGCAGTCCATTTAACACCGTCTTTTTCATACTCTGCAGGAACTGTTTCTGAGAATGTAACATTTGTCCAGTCTTCTACACCAAACAGCCCCTTCAAGTTGTAATTGATCTTATCATCAACAGGAGTACCATAAGCTACAGCAGCGTTACCATTGAAGTACAGAGGCAGCGGTTTGAAATCATAAGAAGTAGCATCTTCTTTTACAATCAAAGTCAGCTTAACTGTATTCTTCGGGCTTGAACCATAAGTTACTTCGGCTTCGTAGGTTCCAGGGACCACCTTTGTATTATCTACTGAGTAAGTCAAAGTGTGCTTGTAATAACCGTTTGGTTTTTCCGTAGCATTGCCAGATACAATTTTGCCCGTTGTTGTTATAGCTTCCGCTTCAGTACCCTTTGCAAATACCACTGTGCCATTAGCATCCTTGACATCTACAGTAAATTTGGCATTACCAACCTCAATCTTATAAGAGCTAAGATCAGTAGTAGTATTATCAAACAAGCTAGTTAAATCGAATACCAATACATTCTTACTATTATCGGCTTTCAATACCAATTCTTGAGTAAAGGCATTTTCAATAGCAGGATTGATAAACTTAACGGAAATCTTCTTAGTAGCAGTAGGGTCAACTTTACCTGTAGCAGTCAAATACTTAACACTCACTACAACTGTCTTACCAGCAACTTCGCCCTTAATATTAGTTCCTGTAATCTTAGCCTTAGCAGCATCAGCAGCGGCTGTCTGGTCTGTATCGATGAAATATTTCACATCAATGACATTCTCCATATCAACGCAGGCACTCAAGTCAAAATCTTGATTGATTTCTGCTTCTACTGTTGCTTTTTTAACTGTCAAACTAGAGGCACCAGCCTTTGTTGCAGTAGCCGTTACATCATAAGCAGACAGTACTTCGTTGTCATAAGCATCTTTTGTTGCAATAGCAAAAGCTTGCCCCTTAACCTTATCAATTTGCTCAGTAGTAACACCAGCTGCAAAAGAAATAGCCATATTATAGATACCCTTATTGGCTGTAGCAGCTCTTGACAAAGGTTTTTCTGTCATATTGGGAACAGCTGCGTTCAAATTAAAGATAGAGAATCCTTTAGAGTCAACCAATTGGAATTTATAAACCGTTGCATCTGCAATTGTTGGATTTACTTGAGCGTTAAGTACGCCATTAGCTTCTTTAGTAGGCAACAAGATGTCACCTTTAGCAAACGGAGTACCATCAAAGTATTCACCTTTATCTGCAGCTACACCGTATACCAAATTAACAGTTGCACCTTCAGCAATTGTAGCATTATCATCTGCTTCTGTTACAGTAACAGCTTTAATGCTGGAAATAGCAGCAGCTCTCGGCAATACGATATCTTCGTAAACACCTTCTTTATTCGGGATATGGATAGTCAACTTAGCACCATCTTCTACATAGTAGATACCACCTGTAGAAACACCCAAGTCTTGCTTCTCGCCATCCTTGCCATATTGTACATAGATGTGGCCGTCTTCTCCTACAGAGAAAATCGGAGTCTCAGCAGCATCACCTGCTTCACCCTTCAAGTCTTCCAGTGAAATAAGGTCAATCCAAGTAGTGCCATTGTCATAGCTTACTTGGATTTTGTCATTGTTCACTGCAATTTTCGGAGTCACACCGTCTTTACCTGCTTCACCATTGGTAATAGTGTAGCTGGTTCCATTACCCAAAGTAACAACAATACCATTGTCAGTAGATGTCACGCCGGACACCCATTCGCCGCTTTTGATTTGACTCTCTAAAGCAGCAATAGCATCTTTGTTAGAGGTAATCTGTTCTTGTAAGTTGTCGATGTCATCATCATAGTCCTTACAAGACGTGAAAGTTCCTGCAGTACCAACCATTAAGGCACTGAACAGGATCACACTTAGAAACTTCTTGTTCATAATTGAAAACTTTAAATTTATAAATTTAAAAAATAAAAAAGTGAATAATCTCTCATTTTCATTCCCTTTCACATAGCTGTTGATTACATGATTTTTTCCGTTACTTCGCAGGTAATGAAATCTTGTTAATTTCGTTAATAATCAGGGAATAAGGAGGGAATAGGCTGATTTTGTTCAGAATAGTAAAAATCAGTCCGTTAGGATATTGGAAAGATAATATATAGTCTTAATCCCCAACATCATAGAAAAGCTACAATAGAAATTATGAAGTGAAAAAGTGCCTAATTTTCAATCAAAGCTTCTATCTTTCAGTTTATTGCTTACGTTGGGAATTTTTTTGTAAAGTCGATATCAATCCGTTCCTCAAAACTTTGTTTGAAGATTATAAAAAAGAAACAACAAGTTTGCTCTACTTCCTCAAAAGAAGTAATCTCTTTTATACTGGATATCCTTCGTTTTTTACAAAAGAAATTACCTTCTGATTGGCTTCGTCAATCTTTCTGTTGCTGAAAGGCTTCAGATAGGTTTCCGTCACTGTGATGGAGGAGTGCCCCATGGCTTCTGATATGATTCCGGGATGTATCTCGCAGTGGTAAGCCATGGTGGCCCAAGTATGTCTCGCGGCATAACTACTGAGTGCCGACTGCATTCCCAGACACTGCCTGAGCACTGCCAAACGTTGGTTGAATGCCCTGAGTGCCGACTGGTATTCCCGGTATGCCGCTTCTGTGCCTTCCTCACTTTGTAATATGGGGAATAAATAAGGAGAGTCCTTGTCCTTGTTTGCTATTATTCTCACCATCTGCATGGCTTCGGGTGTGAGTGACACGGTTAGTGCCCGTCCCGTCTTCCTGCGCCTATAAGACAAGGTGTTTCCTTGTAAGTCCCTTTTGTGCAGATACGCTAGGTCTACAAAAGGAATCCCTCTTAGCATAAACATCAATACAAAGAAAATTTTTGTTTTCTGTCGGGTGTTGGGAGAATTACCGGCCTGCAGGTTCATCTCTGTCTCTCGCACCAAAGAGCCTATGTCGGAAGCTTCGAGCGCTTTCTTCCTATCTGTCCGTGTACCGGTATATACATGTTCAAACAGTCTGGGTACATATCGCACCAGTTTTCTGTCCACTGTCCGGTTGTAAACCGAGCGTATTGCTTTAATATAGGTGGACACCGTGTTCCAACTACAATTCCTCTGTCTGAGGTAGTTTTCGAATCTCTTCAGTACGGTCGGGCTCAGCTTGCGCATGGGCATCGGTTGCCATTTGGCGAATACCGAGAATACATTCACCGTTGACTGGTAGATGTGTGCTGTTCCCCACCTGCCGCTTTCCCGGAGTTCCCCAATGACTGAGGAGAACATCTCTTGTAAGGTAATTTCATTTCTGCTCATTTTCAAATTATTTATAAAAAGGTTTATCCTGCAATTATAAATAAATTGAGAGCAAGTGCAAAGGCATCATTCTGAAATCTGCGAAACGGGAATGATGCCGTATCCGGCAGCTTATTTGTTGGCTAACGTCTGTTTAGTGGCTGATATACGTATCCTGGAAGAACCGTTTGTTGTCGTTTAGGCTGCAAGTGGCATCCACTCCGGCTTGTTGCAGGCGTTCGGTAATCTCATTCAGCTTTTTCCTCGAAACCCTTCCGGTATAAAACAGACGATAGCGGTAATCGTTGTCCAACAATTCCATGACGTGCGTGAAATTCTGTTCGCGGGCAAAGTCGAAGTTTACTTTTCTTAGGTTTTGGTACGGATAGCGGATGTTCCTGCCTACGCTGTGTATGATGAGGCCGTCATTGTCCAGCGTCAGGTAACAGAAGCGGGTCATCAGCATGCTGATGAAAAAAAGACTTAATGCAAACGAAATGATAGCCGGGATGAAGCCCCACCATACGTTGCCACTGACGGAATAATATCCCAAGATAAGGGACACTAGGAATAAGACAAAGAACCAGAACATATAGAGTGACGGGCGCTGGTATGTTTCTGTGGGAATCTTTGCGGCTGTCCGTTCCCTCGGTGCGTAGTTGTCGAAGGGGATTTCTTGGGAGACTAGGTAGCGGATGACCGAGGAAGGGTGACGGAAAGGAGGCAGATAGATTGCTTTTTCTTTCCCTTCCTTTAGATGTAAAGTCAGTATGCCCGGACCGTATTTGTCTTTTGCAGCCAGGTTGCTTTTGCGGGGAACCTGGTGGTAACGCTTCATGAAACTGAAACTCTTGATTTGGTGCAGTCCGATGTGCTGGCTTTGCAGCAGTTGTTCGGCTCTTTTCTGTTCTTTACTGGTCACTTCCATAGTTCTTATTTTTTAAGTTCGGGATAACTGATGCGGGTATGGTATATAGTCTTCAGCTTCTCCTTGAATACGTTCTTCACGGTGGCGATATCCTTGAAGGTGATGGGGCATTCCTTGAAATAGCCTTCTGCCACTTGCGAATCGATAATCTTGTCTACCAGGTTGCTGATGCTCTCTTCCGTATATTCGGGCAGACTGCGTGAAGCGGCTTCCACCGAATCGGCCATCATCAGGATAGCCTGCTCTTTGGTGAACGGGTTGGGACCGGGGTAAGTGAATGCCTCCTCGTTGGGGGCTTCACCGGGGTGTTCGTTTTTCCAGGAGATATAGAAATACTTCGTTTTTCCACGACCATGGTGAGTGGTGATGAAATCCTTGATTACTTTGGGGAGATTGTTCTTCTCGGCCAGCTTCAGCCCGTCCGTCACATGGCTGATGACGACTTGGGCACTTTGCTCATAGCCCAGATTCTTGTGCGGATTGACTCCGCCCGACTGATTCTCGGTGAAGAACACCGGATTCTCCATCTTGCCGATGTCATGATACAGCGCTCCGGTACGTACCAGCTGGCTTTTGGCTCCGATGCGGTTGGCCGCTTCTGCCGCAAGGTTGGCAACCTGCATGGAATGCTGGAAGGTGCCGGGAACTGTCTCGGACATGCGGCGCAGCAGGCTGTTATTGATGTTGGACAATTCGACCAGGGTGACATTGGAGGTAAAGCCGAACGTCTTTTCCACCAGGAAGAGCAGGGGATAGGTGAACAGCAGCAACACTCCGTTGATGACGAAATAGGTGTACATGCTTCCGTTGATTTTTGTCAAGTCGTTTTCTGTAATCAGCTCAAAAGCAAAGTAGACGGCAGCGTAGGTCAATATGACGAGGAAGGCTGTTCGGAACAGTTGCGACCGTTGTGAAAGCTCCCTCAGACTGAAGATGGCAACCAGTCCCGCCGAGAGTTGCAGAAGAATGAATTCATGCGGATAGCGCAGGCAGATGGAGCATATCAGTATGGTGGTGACTTGTGCGATGAAGGCCGTGCGTGAGTCGAGGAACACCCGGATGATGACCGGCAGCATGGCATACGGGATGATATAGACATTGAATATGTTGTTGGCAACCATGATGGCCGTCACCACGCAATAGAACATGATGAGGGCGAAGAGCAGGGAGAGGCTGCCCTTGCGCTTGTAGTAATCTTTACGGAACAAGTCGAGGTAGAGCATGAAACACAGCATGAAGATACTGGCAAACAGTACCTGCCCCGCCAGCATCAACCGTTTTTGCCCGATGGACTCACTGCGTTTGATGGATTCTTTCCGTAGACTTTCAAGGATGTTGTATGTCTCCTGGCTGACAATCTCGCCGCGGTCGATGATTTTCTGTCCGCTCAGTACGATGCCGTTGGCCCATGAATAGTTGTCGAGCATCTCCTTCTTGGCGGTCTCTGTCCGCTGCTCGTCATAGGTTAGATTAGGAAACAGATATTCGTTCAGCGAGCATTGCCGTAGAATGTCCGGGCGGTAGTGGGCGGTATCGGCCGTGAGTATATAGTTATAGGCATCCTTCACCGAATATACCTTGTTGATGTCCTGCTGGTTGGCCAGTTTGTCGTTAATGACCATGATGGCGGTTGTGCTGTCCTTATGCAGTTGGTTCAACTCTTCGGTGGAAACGATGCCGGCGCGATATACTTCAGAGAGTTTCCTTTCCAGAAAGCGGACGTAGTCGGTGGAGGGGAGCAGGCCGCGCAGGTGGGTCTGATAGTCTGCCTTCAACTTGGCGAGCACACTTTTCTCAATGCTTTTGTCCAGCTGGAAATACGGCTGGAAGGCGGCGAGGATACTGTCCTGCTCGCGTTTCACCACTTCGTCGGCCTTATAGATGGGGAAGTCGAAGGTGGCCATGAGCTGTCCGTACTTCCAGGGCTTGTCAATGTCGAACTGGTAGTTGAATTTACCGTCACGTGGCAGAAAATAGACAATAATCCCCACAGTGCCGATGAATATCAGTGCTCTGTATAGCAAATCTCTGAGTGAGAACTCTTTTTGGGTATTGAAATAACTCATATCGGCTGAAATTTTTGCGAAAAGTACAAAAAAAAACATTAGTGTGGAAAAAAAGGTTTAATTTTGCCGTCTAAAATATTCATAAGTAAGGTAGATTATGACAGAAAGAAAGGTCAGAGTCCGTTTTGCCCCGAGTCCTACGGGGGCGTTGCACATCGGCGGTGTGCGTACAGCTTTATACAATTATCTCTTTGCGCGTCAGCATGGAGGAGATTTGATATTTCGTATTGAAGATACTGATTCCAACCGGTTTGTACCGGGTGCGGAAGAATATATCCTGGAGTCTTTCAAGTGGTTGGGCATCCCGTTTGACGAGGGCGTGAGTTTCGGTGGAGACCATGGCCCGTACCGTCAGTCGGAACGTCGGGAAATATACAAGAAGTATGTTCAGATTCTGCTGGAGGCCGGAAAAGCCTACATCGCTTTCGATACTCCTGAGGAGCTGGAAGTAAAGCGTGCGGAGATTGCGAATTTCCAGTACGATGCTTCTACCCGCATGCAGATGTGCAATTCACTGGCCCTTCCTAAAGAAGAGGTAGACGCGCTGATTGCTGCCGGTAAGCAGTACGTGGTGCGTTTCAAGATAGAGCCGAACGAAGATGTGCATGTGAACGACTTGATTCGTGGGGAAGTGGTGATAAACTCTTCCATTCTTGATGACAAGGTTCTTTATAAATCGGCAGATGAACTACCTACTTACCATCTGGCCAATATTGTGGACGACCATTTGATGGAAGTGTCCCATGTGATACGTGGTGAGGAATGGTTGCCTTCCGCACCGTTGCATGTATTGCTCTACCGTGCCTTTGGGTGGGAGGATACCATGCCTGCCTTTGCGCATTTGCCCTTGTTGCTGAAGCCCGAGGGTAACGGCAAATTGAGTAAGCGTGACGGCGACCGTCTGGGCTTCCCGGTTTTCCCGTTGGAGTGGCATGACCCCAAGTCGGGAGATGTCTCTTCAGGTTACCGCGAATCTGGTTATCTGCCCGAAGCGGTCATTAATTTCCTGGCTCTGCTGGGCTGGAATCCGGGCAATGACCAGGAACTGATGTCTATGGATGAATTGGTGAAATTGTTTGATTTGAGCCATTGTAGCAAGTCGGGTGCCAAATTCGACTATAAGAAAGGTATCTGGTTCAACCATGAGTACATCATGATGAAACCGGATGCGGAGATAGCTTGTCTTTTCAGGCCGGTGCTGGAGTCTAACGGCATAGATGCCTCCAACTATAGCGACGAGTTCCTTACGAAAGTGATTTCACTGGTGAAGGGACGCGTCAACTTCGTAAAGGAACTGTGGGACCAGACCCGTTTCTTCTTCGTAGCTCCCACGGAATATGCGGCAAAGGATGTGAAGAAACGTTGGTCGGAAGATACTCCCCGCATCATGGCTGAATTGATGGATGTGCTGCGCGGTATCGGGGATTTCTCCTCCAAGCCTTCCGAAGATATTGTGATTGGCTGGATTACCGAGCGTGGCTATCACATGGGAAATGTGATGAATGCCTTCCGCTTGTCAGTGGTGGGCGAGTGTAAAGGTCCGCACATGTTCGACATTACCGAGCTGATTGGCAAGGAAGAGACGTTGGTCCGTATACAGCGTGCTGTTGATGCTTTAAAGTGAATAAATCTTCTTCATCCTTAATCCATATAGTATGCTATATGACTTGGCAATAGCCATCTACGATATTCTGGTGCATCTGGCTGCTCCATTTAGCCGTAAGCCCCGAAAGATGATGAAGGGACACTGGGTGGTTTATGAACTTCTCCGGCAGCAGTTGGAGAAGGACGTGCGCTATATATGGTTCCATGCCGCTTCTTTGGGGGAGTTCGAGCAGGGACGGCCGTTGATTGAGAAAATTCGTGCCAAATATCCGGATTACGGTATTCTGCTGACTTTCTTCTCGCCGTCGGGCTATGAGGTCCGCAAGAATTATAGGGGGGCAGACGTTGTCTGCTACCTGCCTTTCGACAAGCCTCGAAATGTGAAGAAGTTCCTGGATATCGTGAATCCCTGCATGGCATTCTTCATCAAGTACGAGTTCTGGAAGAACTATCTGGACGAACTGCATAAGCGTCGTATTCCGGTGTACAGCATTTCCTCCATTTTCCGTCGCGGGCAAGTATTTTTCAAGTGGTATGGCGGTACGTACAGACATGTGCTGCGCGACTTCGACCATTTGTTTGTGCAGAATGAACGCTCCAAACGCTATCTGGCGAAGATAGGCATCAGCCGTGTCACGGTGGTGGGGGATACCCGTTTTGACCGTGTGCTGCAGATTTGTGAGGAAGCTAAGCGTCTGCCTTTGGTGGAGCTTTTCAAGAACAATACGATGACTTTTGTGGCAGGAAGCTCTTGGCAGCCGGACGAGGATTTATTTATTGAATACTTCAATCAGCATCCGGAGGTGAAGTTGATTATCGCTCCGCATGTCATCGACGAGAACCATCTGGTAGAGATTATCCGTAAACTGAAACGCCCTTATGTGCGCTATACCCGTGCCAACGAGAAGAATGTCCGTAAGGCCGATTGCCTGATTATTGATTGCTTCGGGCTGCTCTCTTCCATTTACCGCTATGGCGAGATTGCCTATATCGGAGGTGGTTTCGGAGTGGGAATCCACAATACCCTTGAGGCTGCAGTTTATGGCATTCCGGTGATTTTCGGACCGAAGTATCAGAAATTTCAGGAGGCCATCCAGTTGCTGGAGACAAAAGGCGCTTTCTCGGTGAAGGATTATGAGGAGCTGAAAACTTTGCTCGACCGTATGCTGACAGATGAAGTCTTTTTGCGCGAATCAGGCATGAATGCAAGCAATTATGTGACCAGCAATGCCGGTGCGACGGATAAGATAATGAGTATGATAAACTTTTAGAAGAGTAAAGAGTGATAACGATAGGGCGATAAAGGTGATGGAATGGCATCCCTTTATCGCCCTGTTTTTTAGGGGGGCCTTGCCTCCCTTTATTTGTACCAGTCGGAATACATCAGATAGTTGTGTGCAATCTTCTGGTTCAGCTCCTTGGCCTGCTTCGGGTCCACTTTCTTGATGAACTTGGCGGGGACTCCTCCCCAAATGCTTCCCGGCTCGATGACCGTATTACTCAATACCAGGGAACCGGCGGCGACAATGGCCCCTTCGCCCACTACTGCGTGGTCAAGGATGGTGGAACCCATCCCTACCAAAGCATAGTCCTTGATGGCAGCTCCGTGGATGGTCACGTTGTGCCCCACGGATACGTGGTCTCCTATCTCTATGGTCGATTTCTCGTACAAGGTATGGAGTACGCTTCCATCCTGGATGTTTACTCCGTTTCCTATGCGGATTGAATTTACGTCACCTCGCAGCACGGTGCTGAACCAGATGCTGCAATCCCGTCCCATCTTGACGTCACCAATGATAACCGCATTGTCCGCCAAAAAACAATTCTCCCCGATTTCGGGAGTGAATCCTCTTACTGATTTTATTAATGCCATTTTTTAGTGATTAGTAGTTAGGTTACTGCATGCTTCCTTCAGCCATTCCCGTTCTTCTTCGTTCAGGCTTGGCGAAAGTTTCTCGTATACATGCTGGTGATAGTTGTCCAGCCATGCCGTTTCCTCTGCCGTCAGCATCTCTTTGATGATACCTTTCTTGCAGATGGGGCAGAGGGTAATGGTTTCGAATTTCAGGTAATTTCCGAACATGCCTTCACGGTCCTTCACGGTCAGCATCAGGTTTTCTGTGCGTATTCCATGACTTCCGGCTTTATAGACGCCCGGTTCGTTGGAAGTGACCATTCCCGGCCGGAGGGTTACCGGATTCTCGTTCATACGGATGCTTTGCGGACCTTCGTGCACATTGAGGAAATGACCTACGCCGTGTCCGGTACCATGCAGGAAGTTCATGTGGTGCTGCCATATCGGCATGCGGGCCAGTACATCCAGTTGCGCTCCTCGCGTACCTTCCGGGAAGACAGCCATGGCAAGGTTGATATGTCCTTTCAGTATCAGGGTGTAGTCCGTCTTCTCTTCTTCGGTCAGTTCCCCCAGTGCGATGGTGCGGGTGATGTCGGTAGTGCCGTCCAGGTATTGCGCACCCGAGTCCAGGAGCAGGAATCCCTCGGGTTTCAGTGGCACGTCCGTTTCCGGAGTGGCTTCGTAGTGTACAATGGCTCCATGCTCCTTGTACCCGGCAATGGTGTCGAAGCTTTCCCCCATGTAGAGTGGCTGTGCGGCACGGAATTCGTGTAGTTTCTTGTCTACGCTGATTTCTGTCTCGTTGCCTGCGGGAACGGCCTCCTCCAGCCATTTCAGGAATTTCACCAGTGCCACTCCGTCGCGTTGCATGGCTGCGTGGATGCCGGCTATTTCCCGGTCATTGCGGACTGCTTTCAGCAAGGCTATCGGTGAGCGCTCGTCAAGTACCCGGCAGGAAGGGGGGAGGGCAGAATAAACGGCATAATTCGTCCTTCCCATGTCGAGCATGATGCTGCCGTCCGGTATTTTTGTCACAAAGGATTCGGTGTCCTCATAAGCGTGGATGGTGACGCCGGCTTCTTCCAGATAGGCTGAAAGCTCTTCCGTTACTTTCTCGGGCTGGATGAAAAAGTGTGTTTCTTGTTCGTTGATTATCAGATAGCTCACTACTACGGGGTTGCAATGCACATCGTTGCCGCGTATGTTGAGTGCCCATGCTATCTCGTCCAATGCCGACACCAATAATACGTCTGCTTCGCTTTTCTTCATTTCCCGGCGGATATCAGCCAGTTTGTCCGGGCAGCTTTTCCCGGCGTATTTCATCTCGTGGATAAAGGCGGGTGCTTCGGGCATGGGAGGGCGGTCTGTCCATATCTCATTCATCGGGTCGGCAATGCTCTTTATGGTGATGTCGTTTTTTGCCAAATCCTCTTGCAGGGCTATGGCTTGTGTGGTGGAAAATACCTTTCCGTCTATACCTACAACTGAATTCGCTGTAAGGTTCTCCCGCAGGAAATCGAGGATGCTGGGCGTTTCGGGCAACATTTCCTTGTATAAGTCGATGCCGCTGCCTTCCAGCTGCTGCTCGGCTTGGAGAAAATAGCGGGAATCTGTCCACAGCCCCGCCTTGTCGGTGGTAATCACCACCGTGCCTGCCGAACCGGTAAAACCTGATATCCATTCTCTTGATTTCCAGTACGGTGCTACGTACTCGCTTAGGTGCGGGTCGGTACTGGGGATAATGAAAGCGTCTATGCCTTCTCTTTTTAACAATGCCCGTAAAGCATCTATACGTTGATTGATTGTCTGAGCCATATTTTTATAAATGTAATTAAGTAGGCGTGTAAATGAGTTTATAATCTCTCCATTCTCTGCTTTCAAAGTTACACATTCTCTTTTAAAAAATTGCCATGCTTCACGGATTTTAGCGGATTGGCTCAATAAAAACATCTTTCCCTCTGCTCATTCGTTTGATAATTAGGAATTATGGGTAATTTTTTTGCAGAAAGTTTTGTGAATAAAGAAAGTATGTGTAATTTTGCCGCTCAATTTGATCGTGAGATTTTTAAACCATTAACATTTAATTAAAAGAAAATGATTGTAGTACCTGTAAAAGAAGGCGAAAACATTGAAAAAGCGCTGAAGAAATTCAAAAGAAAGTTTGAAAAAACTGGCACAGTTAAGGAATTGAGACGCAGACAACAGTTCGATAAACCGTCTGTGACTAAAAGACTTAAGAAAGAACGTGCTGTTTACGTTCAACAACTTCAGCAAGTAGAAGATTAATAATTCGTAAATTCCTTTGAATTATTGAATTCTTTTTCATACATTCGTTGCATGATTTTAGATATGTAGCGATATGTTGTTGACAGATTCTTTTCTTGACTATCTTCTGTACGAGCGGAACTATTCCAAAGGTACGATTGAGTACTATCGGACAGATATTCTTGAACTGCAGAGGTTTGGAGAAGAAATGTGGGGGGACTTGACTCCATCGGATGTAGATGCAGAACTTGTTCGTGAATGGATTGCTTCCTTGATGGACAAAGGACTTGCTTCTAATACGATAAACCGAAAGCTGAGCTCTATCCGGACATATTATAAATTCCTTTTGAGGAGAGGTGAGGTTGCGGTAGATCCGTTACGAAAAGTTACGGGGCCCAAAAAGAAAAAACCGCTTCCAGTATTTCTGAGAGAAGGTGAGATGGATAGGTTGCTGGATGATATGGATTTTGGTGAAGGTTTTGAAGGGTGTCGCGACCATATGATTGTTGAAATGTTCTATGCTACCGGCATGCGACTTTCAGAATTGATAGGGTTGGATGACAAAGATATTGATTTTTCGGCTTCTCTCGTTAAAGTGACAGGAAAGCGGAATAAGCAGCGTCTTATACCTTTTGATGAGGAGCTGGGGCGCTCGATGAGGGAATATGTCAATGTGCGGAATGAGGCTGTTCCGGTTCGCTCGGATGCTTTTTTTATCCGGAAGAATGGAAAGAGGCTTTACCGCGGTATCGTAGCATGCCTTGTGAAACGAAACCTTTCGAAGGTAGTGACTGTAAAAAAAAGAAGTCCCCACGTGCTGAGGCACACCTTTGCAACGGCTATGCTGAACAATGGTGCTGATTTAGGTTCGATAAAAGAACTCCTCGGGCACGAGAGTCTGGCGACAACGGAAATTTATACGCATACTACTTTTGAAGAGCTTAAAAAAGTGTATAATCAGGCTCATCCCCGAGCCTAAAGTAAAAAGGAGGTAAGTATGGAAGTAAGAATTCAATCGATTCACTTTGATGCGTCAGAGCAATTGCAGTCTTTCGTTCAAAAGAAAGTTGCTAAGTTGGAGAAATTTTACGACGATATAAAGAAAGTAGAGGTGTCATTAAAGGTAGTAAAACCAGAAACAGCCGAAAATAAAGAAGCCGGAGTGAAAGTGTTGGTTCCCAATGGCGAGTTTTATGCAAACAAGGTTTGTGATACGTTTGAAGAAGCGGTAGATTTATGTCTGGAAGCTTTGGAAAAACAGCTGGTTAAGTACAAGGAAAAGCAACGGAGCAAATAATTTTCCGCTAAAATTTTGCGGGTAAAAAATAAATGTCTAAATTTGCAGCCGTTTCGCTCACGCTATGAACGTTACGGTTGCATTTTTTAGCTTGCCTCTTTAGCTCAGTTGGCCAGAGCACGTGATTTGTAATCTCGGGGTCGTTGGTTCGAATCCGACAAGAGGCTCGCTCAAGGATGAGTGGAATAAGTCTTTCTTCACGAGGTGGAGGTGATATGAAAACGGAAATCGTTCGGGTAAAGTTTACTCTGCGATGATTTAGTAAGGAAAAGAGTTCTTTTTATAATGTAGGGGCAAATACCAGAGTGGCCAAATGGGGCAGACTGTAAATCTGCTGGCTTACGCCTTCGGTGGTTCGAATCCATCTTTGCCCACAACTCTTATTCTCCTTGCTGTTATAGCTCAGCGGTAGAGCACTTCCTTGGTAAGGAAGAGGTCCCGGGTTCAAGTCCCGGTAACAGCTCACAAAAATGTAAAAGCTGATTATTAATCAAATAAATAACAAGTAAAGCTATGGCTAAAGAGAAATTCGAACGTACCAAACCGCACGTAAACATTGGTACAATTGGTCACGTTGACCACGGTAAAACCACGTTGACAGCTGCTATCACTACAGTGTTGGCAAAGAAAGGTCTTTCTGAACTGCGTTCTTTCGATTCTATCGATAACGCTCCTGAAGAAAAAGAAAGAGGTATCACTATCAATACTTCTCACGTAGAGTATGAAACAGCTAACCGTCACTACGCTCACGTAGACTGCCCGGGTCACGCTGACTACGTAAAGAACATGGTAACTGGTGCTGCTCAGATGGACGGTGCTATCATCGTAGTTGCTGCTACTGATGGTCCGATGCCTCAGACTCGTGAGCACATCTTGTTGGCTCGTCAGGTAAACGTACCGAGACTGGTTGTATTCATGAACAAGTGTGATATGGTAGACGACGCTGAAATGTTGGAGCTCGTTGAAATGGAAATGCGTGAACTGCTTTCAGCTTACGAATTCGATGGCGACAACACTCCGTTTATCCAGGGCTCTGCTCTTGGTGCGTTGAATGGCGTTGAAAAGTGGGAAGAGAAGGTTATGGAGCTGATGGAAGCTTGTGATACTTGGATTCCTCTGCCTCCGCGTGATGTTGATAAACCGTTCTTGATGCCGGTTGAAGACGTATTCTCAATCACTGGTCGTGGTACTGTAGCTACTGGTCGTATCGAAGCTGGTGTTATCCATGTAGGTGACGAAGTTGAAATCCTTGGTTTGGGTGAAGACAAGAAGTCAGTTGTAACTGGTGTTGAAATGTTCCGCAAGTTGCTGGATCAGGGTGAAGCTGGTGACAACGTAGGTCTGTTGCTCCGCGGTATCGACAAGAACGAAATCAAACGTGGTATGGTTCTTTGTAAGCCCGGTCAGATTAAACCTCACTCTAAGTTCAAAGCTTCTATCTACGTTTTGAAGAAAGAAGAAGGTGGTCGTCACACTCCGTTCCACAATAAATACCGTCCTCAGTTCTATCTGCGTACTATGGACTGTACAGGTGAAATCACTCTTCCGGAAGGAACTGAAATGGTAATGCCTGGTGATAACGTAGAAATCACTGTAGAACTGATCTACCCGGTAGCATTGAACGTAGGTTTGCGTTTCGCTATCCGTGAAGGTGGTCGTACGGTAGGTTCTGGTCAGATTACTGAAATTCTTGACTAATAACCAATATAATCTTAATCAGTTCCCGGTATACATCGGGAACTGATTATGTACAAACGGGAGTAGCTCAGTTGGTAGAGCACCGGTCTCCAAAACCGGGTGTCGGGAGTTCGAGCCTCTCCTCCCGTGCTAATATTTTTGAAATGAAGAAGATTGTAGCTTATTTTAAAGAAACTTACGACGAACTTGTTCATAAAGTGTCGTGGCCTACGTATTCTGAACTTACTAACAGTGCAGTAGTTGTTTTATATGCTTCCCTACTAATTGCAGTGGTAGTATTTGCGATGGACTTCTGTTTCCAGCATCTGATGGAATTTGTTTATCCACATTAAAAGTAAGAAGAAATGTCTGAGATTGAAAAGAAATGGTACGTTTTGCGTGCTATTAGCGGAAAAGAAGCTAAGGTAAAGGAATACCTTGAAGCTGATATTAAAAACAGCGACCTTGGTGATTACGTATCTCAGGTATTGATTCCTACCGAAAAGGTATATCAGGTTCGCAATGGTAAGAAAATTGTGAAAGAGAGAAGTTATCTCCCTGGTTACGTTTTGGTGGAGGCTGCTCTGGTGGGTGAGGTTGCTCATCATCTGAGAAATACTCCTAATGTGATAGGGTTCTTGGGTGGTTCGGAAAAACCCGTACCTCTGAGACAGTCGGAAGTGAATCGTATACTTGGTACGGTTGACGAATTGCAGGAATCAGGTGAAGACTTGAGTATCCCGTATGTAGTCGGCGAGACTGTAAAGGTGAATTACGGTCCGTTCAGTGGATTCAGTGGAATCATTGAAGAAGTGAACACCGAGAAGAAGAAACTGAAGGTCATGGTCAAGATATTCGGACGGAAGACTCCGCTCGAATTGGGCTTTATGCAAGTTGAAAAAGAATAGTGCAGGTGTTACGCTGTAGTATTCTTCATTAATGTTTATATATAAATCAATTAGAAAATGGCTAAAGAAGTTGCTGGACTAATCAAATTACAGATTAAAGGAGGCGCGGCAAATCCATCTCCCCCAGTAGGACCTGCTTTGGGTTCCAAGGGTATCAATATCATGGAGTTTTGCAAGCAATTCAACGCCAGAACCCAAGACAAAGCAGGAAAGATTCTTCCTGTGATTATCACTTACTACGCAGACAAGTCTTTCGATTTTGTAATCAAGACTCCTCCCGTGGCTATCCAGTTGTTGGAAGTGACGAAGCAAAAGAGTGGTTCTGCTGAGCCTAACCGTAAGAAGGTTGCCGAGATTACTTGGGAACAAGTTCGTACGATTGCTCAGGACAAAATGGTTGACTTGAACTGTTTCACTGTAGAAGCTGCCATGAAAATGGTTGCCGGTACAGCTAGAAGTATGGGTATCGCTGTAAAAGGGGAGTTCCCGGTTAATAATTAATAAACTTCAATTAGAATGGGTAAACTGACAAAAAATCAAAAGTTGGCTGCAGAAAAAATTGAAGCAGGGAAAGCATACTCTCTCAAGGAAGCTGCTCAGTTGGTAAAAGAAATCACTTATACCAAGTTTGACGCTTCTCTGGATATCGACGTACGTTTGGGCGTTGACCCGCGTAAGGCCAACCAGATGGTGAGAGGTGTTGTATCACTTCCTCACGGTACTGGTAAGGTTGTACGCGTTTTGGTGCTTTGTACACCAGATGCTGAAGCTGCTGCAAAAGAAGCCGGAGCTGACTATGTTGGTCTTGACGAATATATTGAAAAGATCAAAGGTGGATGGACTGATATTGATGTGATTATCACTATGCCGTCCATCATGGGTAAGATTGGTGCACTCGGTCGTGTGCTCGGTCCTCGTGGATTGATGCCTAACCCCAAGAGTGGCACTGTAACTATGGATGTTGCTAAAGCTGTAAGAGAAGTAAAACAAGGTAAAATCGACTTCAAGGTTGACAAGAGCGGTATTGTTCATACTTCTATCGGTAAAGTTTCATTTAGCGCTGAGCAAATTCGCGACAATGCGAAAGAATTCATCTCTACTTTGAATAAATTGAAACCGACTGCAGCCAAGGGTACATATATTAAGAGTATTTATCTTTCTAGCACGATGAGTGCGGGCATCAAGATTGACCCGAAAACAGTAGAAGAAATCTAATAAAACGGAGTAATAATGAGAAAGGAAGATAAAAGTACGATTATTGAGCAGATTGCTGCTACAGTGAAGGAATACGGTCACTTCTATTTGGTGGATACCACTGCCATGAATGCTGCTACAACCAGCATGTTGAGAAGAGAATGTTTCAAAGCTGACATCAAATTGATGGTAGTTAAGAATACATTGCTTCACAAGGCATTGGAAAGCCTGGAAGAAGACTTTTCTCCGCTTTATGGTTCTCTGAAAGGTACAACTGCCGTAATGTTCAGCGACGTTGCTAACGCACCGGCCAAGTTGATCAAAGATAAGGCTAAGAATGGTATTCCCGGACTGAAGGCTGCATATGCAGAAGAAAGCTTCTATGTTGGTGCTGACCAGTTGGATGCTCTCGTAAGTATCAAGAGTAAGAATGAAGTTATTGCCGATATCGTTGCATTGCTGCAGTCACCGGCCAAGAATGTTATTTCTGCTCTGCAATCAGGTGGTAACACCCTCCACGGAGTTCTCAAGACTCTTGGTGAACGTCCCGAAGCGTAAATTTCGGAAAAAGAATTATATCAATTTATTTAGTATTTAAACAATTAAAAATCATACAAAAATGGCAGATTTGAAAGCTTTTGCAGAACAATTAGTTAACTTGACAGTAAAAGAAGTTAATGAACTTGCAACAATCCTGAAAGAAGAATATGGTATTGAACCTGCTGCTGCAGCTGTAGCTGTTGCTGCTGGTCCTGCAGCTGGTGGTGCTGCTGCCGCAGAAGAAAAGACTTCTTTCGACGTAGTATTGAAGAGCGCTGGCTCAGCTAAACTTCAGGTAGTTAAAGCCGTTAAGGAAGCTTGCGGTCTTGGCTTGAAGGAAGCTAAGGACATGGTAGACGGTGCTCCTAGCGTAGTAAAAGAAGGTTTGGCTAAAGACGAAGCAGAATCATTGAAGAAAACATTGGAAGAAGCTGGAGCTGAAGTTGAACTTAAATAACATTAGCCTGTAAATCAGGTAATTCGGTTAGGAACCCTTCGTGAAAAGGGTTCTTAACCTTTTTGTGTATATATTTAAAATTAAGTTCTACAAATCCATTAACAGATGTCTTCAAATACTGTAAATCAAAGAGTTAATTTTGCTTCGACTAAGAATCCGCTTGAATATCCGGATTTTCTGGAAGTACAATTGAAGTCATTCAAAGACTTTCTACAACTGGACACCCCACCCGAGAAGCGTAAGAACGAGGGACTGTATAAAGTATTTGCTGAAAACTTCCCCATTGCCGATACAAGAAATAATTTTGTTCTTGAGTTTTTGGACTACTATATTGATCCGCCGCGCTATACCATTGATGAATGTATAGAGCGAGGGCTTACATATAGCGTGCCTTTGAAGGCAAAATTGAAATTATATTGTACCGACCCCGACCACGAAGATTTTGACACGGTCATTCAGGACGTGTTCCTAGGTCCCATTCCTTACATGACGGATAAGGCGACATTCGTCATCAACGGTGCGGAACGTGTGGTTGTATCCCAACTTCACCGTTCACCGGGCGTATTTTTCGGACAGAGCGTACATGCCAACGGTACCAAGTTGTACTCAGCCCGTATCATCCCGTTCAAGGGTTCGTGGATTGAGTTTGCCACCGACATCAACAACGTCATGTATGCTTACATTGACCGTAAGAAGAAATTGCCGGTTACTACTTTGCTGAGAGCCATCGGTTTTGAGAATGACAAGGACATTCTCGAGATCTTTAATTTGGCGGAAGACGTGAAGGTAAACAAGACGAATCTCAAGAAGATGGTGGGACGTAAGTTGGCCGCACGTGTGTTGAAAACATGGATTGAGGATTTTGTAGACGAAGATACCGGTGAAGTTGTTTCCATCGAGCGTAACGAAGTCGTTATCGATCGTGAAACTGTAATCGAGCCGGAACATGTTGATATTATATTAGAGTCGGGTGTTCAGAATATCCTCGTACACAAGGAAGAACCGAACCAGTCTGACTATTCTATTATATATAATACTCTGCAGAAGGATCCGAGTAACTCGGAAAAAGAAGCTGTACTCTACATCTACCGCCAGCTGCGTAATGCAGACCCAGCCGATGATGCCAGTGCACGCGAAGTTATCAATAACTTGTTCTTCTCAGAAAAGAGATATGACCTGGGTGATGTAGGCCGTTATCGTATCAACAGAAAGTTGAACTTGACGACCGATATGGACGTGCGTGTCCTTACCAAGGAAGATATTATCGAAATTATCAAATATCTCATCGAGTTGATTAACTCGAAAGCGGATGTGGATGATATCGACCACTTGAGCAACCGTCGTGTGCGTACAGTGGGCGAACAGTTGTCCAATCAGTTTGCCATCGGTCTGGCACGTATGTCGCGTACTATCCGCGAACGTATGAACGTCCGTGACAATGAAGTCTTTACTCCTATTGACCTGATTAACGCCAAGACAATCTCTTCCGTTATCAATTCATTCTTTGGAACGAATGCTTTGTCACAGTTCATGGACCAGACCAACCCGCTGGCCGAGATTACTCACAAGCGCCGTATGTCTGCCCTGGGTCCTGGCGGTTTGTCACGCGAACGTGCAGGCTTCGAGGTTCGTGACGTACACTATACTCACTACGGGCGTCTTTGTCCTATCGAGACTCCTGAAGGTCCGAACATCGGTTTGATTTCTTCACTCTGCGTATTTGCGAAAATCAACGAGCTCGGCTTCATTGAAACTCCGTACCGTAAGGTGGCAGATGGTAAGGTTGACCTTTCTGACGAAGGTTTGGTTTACCTCACCGCAGAAGAAGAGGAAGCCAAGATTATTGCGCAGGGTAATGCTCCTTTGAACGATGACGGTACTTTTGTACGTGATAAAGTAAAATCCCGTCAGGATGCCGACTATCCGGTGGTTCCTCCTTCCGAGGTGGAATTGATGGACGTATCTCCCCAGCAGATTGCTTCTATTGCAGCTTCTTTGATTCCGTTCCTGGAGCATGATGACGCCAACCGTGCATTGATGGGATCAAACATGATGCGTCAAGCTGTTCCTTTGTTGAAGAGCGAAGCTCCGATTGTAGGTACTGGTATCGAACGTCAGCTGGCACGCGATTCCCGTACGCAGATTACTGCCGAGGGTGACGGTGTGGTTGAATTCGTGGATGCAACGACTATCCGTATTCTGTACGACCGTACGGAAGAGGAGGAATTCGTAAGCTTCGAGCCTGCATTGAAAGAATATAATATCCCGAAATGGCGCCGTACCAACCAGAACATGACGATTGACCTCCGTCCGATTTGCGAGAAGGGCCAGCGCGTTACTGCAGGTCAAATTTTGACAGAAGGTTATTCAACCGAAGACGGAGAGCTTGCATTGGGTAAGAACCTGCTGGTTGCTTACATGCCGTGGAAGGGCTATAACTATGAGGATGCTATTGTACTGAACGAACGCGTGGTTCGTGAGGACCTTTTGACTTCTGTACACGTGGAAGAATATTCTTTGGAAGTTCGTGAAACGAAGCGTGGTATGGAAGAGTTGACTTCTGACATTCCCAATGTAAGTGAGGAAGCGACTAAAGACCTTGACGAAAACGGTATTGTTCGTGTGGGTGCCCGCATCGAGCCGGGGGATATCCTTATCGGTAAGATTACTCCGAAGGGTGAATCAGATCCTTCTCCGGAAGAGAAACTGCTCCGTGCCATCTTCGGTGATAAGGCCGGTGATGTGAAGGACGCTTCTTTGAAAGCTTCTCCTTCTTTGAAAGGTGTTGTTATCGGTAAGCGTCTGTTCTCTCGTGTTATTAAGACTCGCAGCTCCAAGCTGGCCGACAAGGCTCTGCTGCCGAAGATTGACGACGAATTCGATGCCAAGATAGGTGATCTCAAGAAAGTATTGATAAACAAACTGTTGAAGCTTACAGAAAACTATACATCGGAAGGTGTGAAGGATTACATGGGTGCCGACATAATTTCCAAAGGCGCCAGATTCTCTGCTTCCGACTTCAGTGATTTGGACTTCACTGCTGTTCAGTTGAGCAACTGGACGAAGGATGAACATACCAACGGACTGATTCGTGCGTTGGTGATGAACTTCATCAAGAAGTATAAGGAACTCGATGCCGAGTTGAAGCGCAAGAAGTTTGCCATTACTATCGGTGACGAGTTGCCCGCAGGTATCATTCAGATGGCCAAGGTATACATTGCCAAGAAACGTAAGATTGGTGTCGGTGACAAGATGGCTGGTCGTCATGGTAACAAGGGCATTGTTTCCCGCGTGGTACGCCAGGAAGACATGCCGTTCCTTGCTGACGGTACTCCGGTAGACATCGTGCTGAATCCGTTGGGTGTGCCTTCACGTATGAACATCGGTCAGATATTCGAGGCCGTTCTCGGTCGTGCCGGAAAGAACTTGGGCGTGAAGTTTGCCACTCCTATCTTTGACGGTGCATCTTTGGACGATTTGAACGAATGGACCGATAAGGCCGGCTTGCCCCGTTACGGCAAGACAACGCTGTATGATGGTGGTACCGGTGAAGCATTCGAGCAGCAGGCTACGGTAGGTGTGACCTACATGCTGAAGCTCGGTCACATGGTTGAAGACAAGATGCACGCACGTTCCATCGGTCCGTACTCACTCATTACGCAACAGCCGTTGGGTGGTAAGGCACAGTTCGGTGGTCAGCGTTTTGGAGAAATGGAAGTTTGGGCTCTCGAAGCATTCGGTGCCGCACACATTCTGCAGGAAATCCTGACTATCAAGTCTGATGACGTTGTAGGACGTTCCAAGGCTTATGAAGCAATCGTGAAGGGTGAGCCGATGCCTGCTCCGGGTATCCCCGAGTCACTGAACGTATTGCTGCACGAGTTGAGAGGTTTGGGCTTGAGCATCAACTTAGAATAATGGATAATTGATAATTGAGAATGGATAATGCAAGTTACCATTCTCAATTATCGGTTTTCAGTTTTTCAATTTCAATTTTCCATTGTCAATTATCAATTAAATAAATTTATGGCTTTTAGAAAAGATAACAAGATAAAGAGTAATTTCTCGAAAATCTCTATCGGTTTGGCTTCTCCTGAGGAAATCCTTGAGAATTCGAGTGGTGAAGTTTTAAAGCCTGAAACCATCAACTATCGTACGTATAAGCCCGAACGCGACGGATTGTTCTGCGAGCGCATCTTTGGTCCTATCAAGGATTACGAGTGCCATTGCGGTAAGTACAAGCGTATCCGTTACAAAGGCATCGTCTGCGACCGTTGTGGTGTGGAAGTGACTGAAAAGAAAGTGCGCCGTGAGCGTATGGGACATATCCAGCTCGTTGTGCCCGTGGCTCACATTTGGTATTTCCGTTCACTTCCCAACAAAATCGGTTACTTGTTGGGCCTGCCCACCAAGAAACTGGATGCCATTATCTATTACGAGCGTTATGTTGTCATTCAGCCAGGTGTACTGTCCGACGAAGTGGCACAGTACGACTTGCTGGAAGAAGGAGAATACCTGGACTTACTGGAAAAGTTGCCGAAAGACAACCAATTCCTCGAAGATTCAGACCCCAATAAGTTCATTGCCAAGATGGGCGCGGAAGCTATCTACGATTTGCTGTCACACCTCGATCTTGACTCTTTGTCTTACGAACTGCGTAATCGTGCCGGAAGCGATGCTTCACAACAACGCAAGACCGAAGCCCTGAAACGTCTTCAGGTAGTTGAGTCGTTCCGTGCATCACGTGGACGCAACAAGCCTGAGTGGATGATTGTACGCATTGTGCCGGTTATTCCACCCGAACTTCGTCCGTTGGTTCCGTTGGATGGAGGGCGTTTCGCAACTTCTGACTTGAACGATCTTTACCGTCGTGTCATCATCCGTAACAATCGTCTGAAGAGATTGATTGAAATCAAGGCTCCTGAGGTGATTTTACGTAATGAAAAACGTATGTTGCAGGAAGCTGTCGACTCTCTGTTCGACAACTCTCGTAAATCGAGTGCTGTGAAGACTGACGCTAACCGTCCGTTGAAGTCACTTTCTGACAGTTTGAAGGGCAAGCAAGGACGTTTCCGTCAGAATTTGTTGGGTAAGCGTGTCGACTATTCCGCACGTTCTGTAATCGTTGTAGGTCCAGAGTTGAAAATGGGTGAATGCGGTATTCCAAAACTGATGGCAGCTGAGCTTTATAAGCCGTTCATCATCCGTAAGCTCATTGAGCGCGGTATCGTGAAGACAGTAAAGAGTGCCAAGAAGATTGTAGATCGCAAGGAACCTGTTATCTGGGATATTCTGGAACACGTGATGAAGGGTCATCCGGTGCTGTTGAACCGTGCTCCGACACTTCACCGTCTCGGTATTCAGGCATTCCAGCCCAAGATGATCGAAGGTAAGGCAATCCAGCTGCACCCGTTGGCATGTACGGCGTTTAATGCCGACTTCGACGGTGACCAGATGGCCGTTCACTTGCCGCTGAGCAACGAAGCGATTCTGGAAGCACAAATGCTGATGCTCCAGTCACACAATATATTGAACCCTGCTAACGGTGCTCCTATCACTGTGCCCGCCCAAGATATGGTACTCGGTTTGTACTACATCACTAAGTTGCGCAAAGGTGCCAAAGGTGAGGGGTTGACATTCTACGGTCCAGAAGAAGCACTGATTGCCTATAATGAAGGTAAGTGCGACATTCACGCTCCGGTAAGCGTCATAGTGAAAGACGTTGATGAGAATGGCAACATTGTGGACAAGATGATGCACGATACCTCCGTGGGCCGTGTCATTGTCAACGAAATTGTTCCGGCAGAAGCAGGATATATCAATACGATTATCTCCAAGAAGTCACTCCGCGATATCATCAGTCACGTAATCAAGGTGTGTGGTGTTGCCAAGGCAGCCGACTTCCTCGACGGGATCAAGAACCTCGGTTACTACATGGCCTTCAAGGGTGGTCTGTCGTTCAACTTGGGGGATATCATCATCCCGGAAGAGAAGGAAGCATTAGTACAGAAAGGTTATGATGAAGTAGAGCAGGTAATCAATAACTATAACATGGGTTTCATCACCAACAACGAGCGTTACAATCAGGTAATCGATATCTGGACACACGTGAACTCAGAGTTGTCCAACATCTTGATGAAAACCATTTCAAGCGACGACCAGGGTTTCAACTCTGTATACATGATGCTGGATTCCGGTGCCCGTGGTTCTAAGGAACAGATCCGTCAGCTCTCCGGTATGCGTGGTTTGATGGCAAAGCCCCAGAAAGCAGGTGCCGAAGGCGGTCAGATTATTGAAAATCCGATTCTTTCTAACTTTAAGGAAGGTCTGTCCGTGTTGGAATACTTTATCTCTACTCACGGTGCCCGTAAGGGTCTTGCCGATACCGCTTTGAAGACGGCTGACGCCGGATACCTGACCCGTCGTCTGGTTGACGTATCGCACGATGTGATTATTAATGAAGAAGACTGCGGCACGCTCCGCGGATTGGTTTGTACAGCATTGAAAAACAATGACGAAACCATCGCCACTCTGTATGAACGCATCCTCGGTCGTGTATCCGTACATGATATTGTTCATCCTACAACTGGCGAACTGATTGTGGCTGGCGGTGAGGAAATTACCGAAGACATTGCGCAGAAGATTGAAGATTCCCCGATTGAGAGTGTTGAAATCCGTTCCGTATTGACCTGCGAATCCAAGAAGGGTGTTTGTGCCAAGTGTTACGGACGTAATCTGGCTTCCAGCCGCATGGTTCAGAAAGGTGAGGCAGTCGGCGTAATTGCTGCACAGTCTATCGGTGAGCCGGGTACACAGTTGACACTGCGTACATTCCATGCCGGTGGTACGGCAGCCAATATCGCTGCCAACGCAAGTATCGTGGCTAAGAACCCTGCCCGTTTGGAATTCGAAGAACTCCGTACGGTAGACGTTATTGACGAAGCAGGCGAACCTGCAAAGGTAGTGGTAGGCCGTCTGGCTGAAGTGCGTTTCGTGGATGTCAACACGGGTATTGTTCTTTCTACCCACAACGTACCTTACGGTTCTACGCTCTATGCTGCTGACGGTGAAATGGTAGAGAAGGGCAAGATGATTGCCCGTTGGGATCCGTTCAACGCAGTTATCATTACCGAAGCTACCGGTAAGATTGAATTTGAAGGCGTTATTGAAAACGTGACTTATAAGGTAGAGTCTGATGAATCTACCGGTTTGCGCGAAATCATCATCATTGAGTCTAAGGATAAGACGAAGGTGCCTACCGCACACATCATGACAGAAGACGGCGAACTGATCCGTACATACAACTTGCCGGTAGGTGGCCACGTGGTGGTTGAGGACGGTCAAAAGGTAAAGGCCGGTGAAGTTATCGTGAAGATTCCGCGTGCCGTAGGTAAAGCGGGTGATATCACGGGTGGTCTTCCCCGTGTCACTGAGCTGTTTGAGGCACGTAACCCGTCTAATCCTGCTGTGGTTTCAGAAATCGACGGTGAGGTTACCATGGGTAAAGTGAAACGCGGTAACCGCGAAATCATCGTTACTTCCAAGACCGGCGAAGTGAAGAAGTACCTCGTACCGTTGTCCAAGCAGATTTTGGTTCAGGAGAACGACTATGTACGTGCCGGTACTCCGTTATCAGACGGTGCTATCACACCTGCGGACATCCTGGCCATCAAAGGTCCTACAGCCGTGCAGGAATATATCGTGAACGAGGTTCAGGACGTTTACCGTCTGCAGGGTGTGAAGATTAACGATAAGCACTTTGAAATCATTGTACGTCAGATGATGCGCAAGGTGGAAATTGACGAGCCGGGTGATACCCGCTTCCTGGAGCAGCAAGTTGTTGACAAGATGGAATTCATGGAAGAGAACGACCGTATCTGGGGAAAGAAGGTGGTAGTGGATGCTGGAGATTCCCAGAGTTTGCAGGCTGGTCAGATCGTGACGGCCCGCAAGCTGCGTGACGAGAACTCCATGTTGAAACGCCGCGACTTGAAACCCGTGGAAGTGCGCGACGCTGTACCTGCGACTTCTACTCAGATTCTTCAAGGTATCACCCGTGCTGCATTGCAGACTTCAAGCTTCATGTCGGCTGCTTCCTTCCAAGAAACGACGAAGGTGCTGAACGAGGCTGCCATCAACGGAAAGGTGGACCGTCTGGAAGGTATGAAGGAGAACGTAATCTGCGGTCACCTGATTCCTGCCGGTACCGGACAGCGCGAGTTCGAGAAGATTATTGTTGGCTCCAAAGAAGAGTACGACCGTATGCTTGCTAACAAGAAGACGGTACTTGATTATGCTGTAGACGAGAAAGTAGAGGGATAACCTTACAACGTCAATATAATTCTATTAAATAGAGAGAGGGAATATCCTATAAGAAGGAGTATTCCCTTTCTGTTTTATCTTTGCCTCTTCCTTCTGTATTGCAACGCTTCTGCATGTTTGTTATAGTGCTACTGCAAAACGATTGTAGTGGCTTGCTTCTTTTTCTGGACGGATTATTATGTGTCTTTTGGGGACTTAAATGTATATCGTCCGAAAAAAAAGAGTACTTTTGGTCTATCTTTTAAGAACATTTTAAAAATAATTGTGCAACATGGAAAATCAAGAAAACAACAACGGTCAACTTCAGATAGAATTGAAGGAAGAAGTGGCGCAAGGTACATATGCCAATTTGGCTATTATAACTCATTCCAGTTCGGAATTTATTCTCGACTTTATTCGCGTGATGCCTGGAATGCCAAAGGCTGGTGTGCAATCGCGCATAGTTTTGGCACCCGAACATGCCAAGCGTTTGCTGCGTGCACTCGAAGAGAATATTGGGAAATACGAACGCTCTTTCGGACCGATTCACATGCCGGACGAACAAACATTTCCGCCTCTTCCCAACATCAAGGGTGAAGCGTAAAATTAAAAAAAAACTTGTAGTGCATTGATTATTCAAAACTTATTAGTATCTTTGCAGCCCAAAAGTGTATAGTTCTGAATTAATATAAACAATAATATATAACTAAAAACAATTAAAATGCCTACAATTCAGCAATTAGTAAGAAAAGGACGCGAAGTGCTGGTGGAGAAATCAAAGTCTCCAGCCTTGGACTCTTGTCCTCAAAGACGTGGCGTTTGCGTGAGAGTGTATACAACCACTCCGAAAAAACCGAATTCAGCTATGCGTAAAGTAGCTCGTGTACGTTTGACCAATGGTAAAGAGGTGAACTCTTATATTCCGGGAGAAGGTCACAATTTGCAAGAACACTCTATTGTATTGGTACGTGGTGGTCGTGTAAAAGACCTTCCGGGTGTGCGTTATCATATCGTACGTGGTACTTTGGATACTGCAGGTGTTGCAGGTCGTACACAAAGACGTTCCAAATACGGCGCAAAACGTCCGAAACCGGGTCAAGCAGCTCCTGCTAAGAAGAAATAATCTGGTGGCCTGATACCCAAAAACAGAAAAATTAAAAGTAATAACTTACGTTTTAGTTTGTTGGAAATGCTAAAGGTTGAGTAAATTCTCCGGAGGGAGAGTTGAAGAAGACAGAAGTAAACAACCAAGAACGAAAAACATTATTCTTTCAGACAAATGAGAAAAGCAAAACCGAAAAAACGCGTTATCCTTCCGGATCCCGTGTTCAATGATGTAAAAGTTTCCAAGTTCGTGAATCATTTGATGTACGATGGAAAGAAGAACACTTCTTATGAAATCTTCTATGCTGCGTTGGAAACAGTGAAGAATAAAATGCAGAACGAAGAGAAATCCGCTCTTGAAATTTGGAAAAAAGCTCTGGATAATGTGACTCCTCAGGTGGAAGTGAAGTCTCGCCGTGTGGGTGGTGCTACTTTCCAGGTTCCTACAGAAATCCGTGCTGACCGTAAGGAGTCAATTTCAATGAAGAACTTGATTATCTTTGCACGTAAGCGTGGTGGCAAGTCAATGGCTGACAAGTTAGCCGCTGAAATCATGGATGCTTTCAACGAACAGGGTGGTGCTTACAAACGTAAAGAAGACATGCACAGAATGGCAGAAGCTAACCGTGCGTTTGCTCATTTCAGATTCTAATACTATAAGAGACTAACCAATTAGAAGATTAAAAACTTAAAGTAAGGGAATTAGAAAATGGCAAAGCATGATTTACATTTGACACGTAATATCGGTATCATGGCCCACATCGATGCCGGAAAGACAACGACCTCTGAACGTATTTTGTTTTACACGGGTTTAACCCACAAAATCGGTGAGGTGCACGATGGTGCCGCTACAATGGACTGGATGGAGCAAGAACAGGAACGTGGTATCACTATCACTTCTGCTGCTACTACCACTCGTTGGAAATATGCCGGTGATACTTATAAAATTAACTTGATTGACACTCCGGGACACGTTGACTTTACCGCTGAGGTAGAGCGTTCTTTGCGTATTCTTGATGGCGCCGTTGCTGCTTACTGTGCAGTAGGTGGTGTTGAACCGCAATCTGAGACAGTTTGGCGCCAAGCTGACAAATATAACGTACCGCGTATCGCTTACGTTAATAAGATGGACCGTTCGGGCGCTGACTTCTTTGAAGTAGTTCGCCAAATGAAGGATGTTTTGGGAGCTAATCCGTGTCCTATCGTCGTTCCTATCGGTGCTGAGGAATCTTTCAAAGGCCTGGTAGACCTTATCAAAATGAAAGCTATCTATTGGCATGATGAAACAATGGGCGCTGACTATACAGTAGAGGAAATCCCTGCAAATCTGGTAGACGAAGCTAACGAATGGAGAGATAAGATGCTCGAAAAAGTGGCTGAGTTTGATGATGCTTTGATGGAGAAATATTTCGATGATCCTTCTACCATTACAGAAGAAGAGGTTTTGAGAGCTCTCCGTAACGCAACAGTGCAAATGGCTGTCGTTCCGATGCTTTGCGGTTCTTCATTCAAGAACAAAGGTGTACAGACATTGCTTGATTACGTTTGTGCATTCTTGCCTTCTCCGCTGGATACAGAGAATGTTGTCGGTACAAATCCCGAAACTGGTGCTGAAGAAGATCGTAAACCGAGCGAAGACGAAAAGACTTCTGCTTTGGCATTTAAGATTGCAACTGACCCGTATGTAGGTCGTTTGACTTTCTTCCGCGTTTATTCCGGTAAGATAGAGGCTGGTTCTTATATCTATAACTCTCGTTCTGGTAAGAAAGAACGCGTATCCCGTTTGTTCCAGATGCACTCAAACAAGCAGAATCCGGTAGAAGTTATCGGTGCTGGTGATATTGGTGCTGGCGTAGGTTTCAAGGATATACATACTGGTGATACATTGTGTGACGAAACTGCACCGATTGTATTGGAATCTATGGACTTCCCGGAACCGGTAATTGGTATCGCTGTTGAGCCTAAGACTCAGAAAGATATGGATAAGCTGTCAAATGGTTTGGCTAAGTTGGCTGAAGAAGACCCGACGTTCACAGTTAAGACTGACGAACAGACTGGTCAGACAGTTATCTCTGGTATGGGTGAGCTCCACTTGGATATTATTATCGACCGTCTGAAACGTGAGTTCAAGGTTGAATGTAACCAAGGTAAGCCTCAGGTTAACTACAAGGAGGCTATCACTAAGACAGTTAATTTGCGTGAAGTTTACAAGAAGCAGTCTGGTGGTCGTGGTAAATTCGCTGATATTATCGTGAATATCGGCCCGGTTGATGAAGACTTCAAGGAAGGTGGATTGCAATTCGTTGACGAAGTGAAGGGTGGTAACATCCCTAAGGAATTTATTCCGTCTGTACAGAAGGGCTTCACTACTGCTATGAAGAACGGTGTGTTGGCTGGTTATCCGCTGGATTCACTGAAAGTAACTTTGATTGACGGTTCTTTCCACCCGGTTGACTCTGATCAGTTGTCTTTCGAAATCTGTGCTATCCAGGCATATAAGAACGCTTGTGCTAAGGCGGGTCCGGTATTGATGGAGCCTATCATGAAGCTGGAAGTTGTTACTCCGGAAGAAAACATGGGTGATGTTATCGGTGACTTGAACAAGCGTCGTGGCCAGGTGGAAGGTATGGAATCTAGCCGTTCCGGTGCACGTATCGTGAAGGCAATGGTTCCGCTGGCAGAAATGTTTGGTTACGTAACAGCATTGCGTACCATCACTTCTGGTCGTGCAACCTCTTCAATGGTATATTCTCACCATGCCCAGGTTTCCAACTCTATTGCCAAGGCAGTATTGGAGGAAGTGAAAGGCCGTGCTGACTTAATCTAAAAAAAACTTGAAGTCCCGTAGGCTAGCGAATGACTCTTAGCCTGCGGAACTTCATCTTATATAACTATTTAATAACTAAAAACAGTAATGAGTCAAAAAATTAGAATCAAACTGAAATCTTACGACCACAACTTGGTTGACAAGTCAGCTGAGAAAATTGTAAGAACGGTGAAGACAACGGGCGCTATCGTTAGCGGTCCGATTCCTCTTCCTACGCACAAGCGTATCTTTACCGTGAACCGTTCGACTTTCGTTAACAAGAAGTCGCGTGAACAATTCGAACTCTCTTCTTACAAGAGACTGATTGACATCTATAGCTCAACAGCTAAGACAGTAGACGCTCTGATGAAGTTGGAGTTGCCGAGTGGTGTGGAAGTAGAAATTAAAGTGTAAGTATTAAAAATTAAGTGAAATGCCAGGATTATTAGGAAAAAAAATCGGAATGACATCCGTTTTCAGTGCCGAGGGTAAGAATGTACCATGCACTGTTATCGAAGCAGGTCCTTGTGTTGTTACTCAAGTGAAAACTGTAGAAAAGGACGGTTATGAAGCTGTTCAGCTGGGCTTCCAAGATAAGAAGGAGAAGCACACTACAAAGCCTTTGATGGGGCACTTTAAAAAAGCTGGAGTAACTCCCAAGAAACACTTGGCTGAGTTCAAAGAATTTGAAACAGAGTTGAATCTGGGTGACACTGTTACTGTAGAACTGTTCAATGACACAACTTTTGTTGACGTTGTAGGTACCTCTAAGGGTAAGGGGTTTCAGGGCGTGGTAAAGCGCCACGGTTTCGGTGGTGTAGGCCAGACTACTCACGGTCAGCACAACCGCGCTCGTAAGCCGGGTTCTATTGGTGCTTGTTCTTACCCCGCAAAAGTATTCAAGGGAATGCGCATGGGTGGACAGCTTGGTGGCGACAGAGTAACTGTTCAAAACCTGCAGGTATTAAAGGTAATCGCGGAGCATAATCTTCTTTTGATTAAGGGGTCTGTTCCTGGTTGCAAAGGTTCAATCGTAATAATTGAGAAATAATGGAAGTTAACGTATATAACATTAAAGGTGAAGACACTGGGAGAAAGATTACGTTAAACGAGTCTATCTTCGGAATTGAGCCCAACGACCACGCTATCTACTTGGATGTTAAACAGTTTATGGCTAACCAGCGTCAGGGTACACACAAGTCAAAGGAAAGAAGCGAAATCAGTGGTTCTACTCGTAAAATCGGTCGCCAGAAAGGTGGCGGTGGTGCACGTCGTGGTGACATGAACTCACCGGTACTTGTTGGTGGTGGACGCGTATTCGGTCCGAAACCGAGAGATTACTACTTCAAATTAAACAAGAAAGTAAAGGCTCTGGCTCGTAAGTCAGCTTTGTCATACAAGGCTCAGAACAACGCGGTTGTAGTGGTGGAAGACTTCTCTTTTGAAGCTCCGAAGACTAAAGATTTCGTTGCAATGACAAAAAATCTTAAAGTTTCTGACAAAAAGCTGCTTGTGATTTTACCAGAAGCAAATAAAAACGTATATTTGTCGGCTCGTAATGTAAAGGGTGCTAATGTGCAGACTATCTCAGGGTTGAATACTTATAGAGTATTGGACGCTGGGGTTGTTGTGTTTGCTGAAAGTGCACTTTCTGCTATCGACAATATCTTAATGTAAAAAGGAGGCTTAAATAATGGGAATTATTATTAAACCGTTAGTGACAGAGAAGATGACTGCAATTACTGATAAAACGAACAATCGTTTCGGCTTTATCGTGCGTCCTGAAGCTAATAAACTGGAAATTAAGAAGGAAGTTGAAGCCCTTTACAACGTTACAGTAGTTGATGTGAATACGATGAAGTATGCCGGCAAAAATAAGAGCCGCTATACTCGTGCCGGTATCATCAACGGACGTACGAATGCGTTCAAGAAAGCTATCGTTACGTTGAAAGAAGGAGATACTATTGATTTTTATAGCAATATTTAATAAAAATGGCAGTACGTAAATTTAAGCCCACAACACCGGGGCAAAGACATAAAATTATTGGTACTTACGAAGAGATTACTGCACGGGTACCAGAAAAGTCTCTTGTATTTGGTAAGAAATCTTCAGGTGGTCGTAACAATGAAGGTAAGATGACTATGCGCTACATCGGTGGCGGTAGTAAGAAGATTATTCGTATCGTAGATTTCAAGAGAAATAAAGACGGTGTGCCTGCAGTGGTTAAAACAATTGAATATGATCCGAATCGTTCGGCTCGTATTGCTTTGTTGTTTTATGCAGATGGAGAAAAAAGATATATTATTGCTCCCAACGGATTGCAAGTTGGTATGACTTTGATGTCAGGTGAGGCTGCTGCTCCGGAAATCGGAAACGCACTTCCACTTCAGAATATTCCGGTCGGTACTGTAATTCACAACATCGAATTACGTCCGGGACAAGGCGCTGCCTTGGTTCGCTCGGCCGGTAACTTCGCTCAGTTGACTTCCAGAGAAGGTAAGTACTGCGTTATCAAGTTGCCTTCAGGGGAGGTTCGTCAGATCCTCAGTACTTGTAAGGCTACTATCGGTAGTGTAGGTAACTCAGATCATGGATTGGAAAGTTCGGGTAAAGCTGGACGTTCTCGCTGGTTAGGACGTCGTCCGCGTAACCGTGGTGTTGTTATGAACCCGGTTGATCACCCGATGGGTGGTGGTGAAGGACGTGCTTCAGGAGGACACCCGAGATCTCGTAAGGGATTGTATGCTAAGGGTCTTAAGACAAGAGCTCCGAAGAAACAATCGTCTAAGTATATTATTGAGAGAAGAAAGAAGTAATCTGATTAATTGAGTAAATTATGAGTCGTTCATTAAAAAAAGGTCCGTATATTAACGTTAAGCTTGAGAAGAAAGTGCTTGCCATGAATGAATCGGGCAAGAAAGTGGTAGTTAAGACCTGGGCCAGAGCTTCAATGATTTCGCCTGATTTCGTAGGCCATACTGTTGCAGTTCACAACGGAAATAAATTTATTCCTGTTTATGTTACCGAAAATATGGTAGGACACAAGTTGGGAGAATTTGCTCCAACTCGTACTTTCAGAGGACACGCTGGTAACAAGAAAAAATAAAACAGGATTTATCTGAAATAATAAAGTAATAATATAATGGGAGCAAGAAAAAAAATATCGGCTGAAAAAAGAAAAGAAGCCCTTAAGACCATGTATTTTGCGAAATTGCAAAATGTTCCTACTTCCCCCCGTAAAATGCGTCTCGTGGCTGACATGATTCGTGGGATGGAGGTGAACAGAGCACTCGGCGTTTTGAAGTTCTCTTCAAAAGAGGCTGCCGCAAGAGTGGAAAAGTTGCTGCGCTCTGCAATTGCTAACTGGGAGCAGAAAAACGAACGTAAAGCTGAAAGTGGCGAGCTGTTCGTAACCAAGATTTTTGTTGATGGTGGTGCCACACTCAAAAGAATGAGACCGGCTCCGCAGGGTAGAGGTTACAGAATTCGTAAACGTTCAAACCACGTAACGTTGTTCGTTGGTTCTAAAAGTAATAACGAAGATCAAAATTAAGGTAAATGGGACAAAAAGTTAATCCAATAAGCAACCGTTTAGGAATTATCAGAGGATGGGATTCCAATTGGTATGGTGGAAAGAATTACGGCGACTCTCTGCTGGAAGATAGCAAGATTCGTAAATATTTGAACGCTCGTCTGGCAAAGGCTAGTGTGTCAAGAATTGTAATTGAACGTACACTGAAACTCGTGACTATTACCGTTTGTACTGCACGTCCGGGTATCATTATCGGTAAAGGTGGCCAAGAAGTTGACAAGTTGAAGGAGGAGTTGAAGAAGGTTACGGATAAGGATATTCAGATTAATATCTTCGAAGTTAAAAGACCTGAGTTGGACGCTGTTATCGTGGCTAACAACATTGCCCGTCAGGTTGAAGGCAAAATTGCCTACCGTCGTGCCATTAAGATGGCCATTGCCAATACAATGCGTATGGGTGCGGAAGGTATCAAGATTCAGATTTCAGGACGTTTGAATGGTGCAGAAATGGCTCGTTCTGAAATGTATAAGGAAGGAAGAACTCCGTTGCACACTTTCAGAGCAGATATCGACTATTGTCATGCAGAAGCATTGACTAAGGTTGGTCTTCTCGGTATTAAAGTTTGGATTTGTAGAGGTGAAGTTTATGGTAAGAAGGAGTTGGCTCCGAACTTTACGCAAAGCAAGGAAAGTGGTCGTGGAAGCAATAGCGGAAACAATGGCGGAAAGAACTTCAAAAGAAAGAAAAATAATCGCTAACGAATTTGATTTTTAGGAATTATGTTACAACCGAAAAAAACAAAATTCAGAAGACAACAAAAAGGCCGTCAAAAGGGTAATGCCCAAAGAGGAAACCAGTTGGCTTTCGGATCTTTTGGTATTAAGGCCTTGGAAACGAAATGGATTACAGGCCGTCAGATTGAAGCTGCGCGTATTGCAGTGACAAGATATATGCAACGTCAAGGACAGATTTGGATTCGTATTTTCCCCGACAAGCCTATTACCAGAAAGCCAGCTGATGTGCGTATGGGTAAAGGTAAGGGTGCACCGGAGGGATTCGTTGCCCCAGTTACACCGGGTAGAATTATTATCGAAGCCGAAGGAGTATCTTATGAAATCGCTAAAGAGGCTTTGCGCTTAGCTGCACAGAAGCTTCCTATCACAACCAAGTTTGTGGTTAGACGTGATTATGATATTCAAAATCAAAATGCGTAAGGAGTATGAAAATAGCAGAAATTAAAGAGATGCCTACCAACGACTTGGTAGAAAGAGTTGAAGCAGAAGTAGCTAATTACAACCAAATGATTTTAAATCATTCTATTTCTCCTTTGGATAATCCTGCTCAGATCAAACAATTACGCAGGACTATTGCGCGTATGAAGACTGAATTACGCCAAAGAGAACTTAACAATAAATGATGAGCTTGATGGAAGCAAGAAATTTAAGAAAAGAAAGAACTGGGGTTGTGCTGAGCAACAAGATGGATAAGACCATTACAGTAGCAGCTAAGTTTAAGGAGAAACACCCCATATATGGTAAGTTCGTTAGCAAGACGAAGAAGTACCATGCTCATGATGAAAAGAATGAGTGCAATATCGGCGATACTGTACACATCATGGAAACTCGTCCTTTGAGCAAGACTAAGAGATGGAGATTGGTAGAAATAATTGAAAGAGCTAAGTAATTATGATACAAGTAGAATCCAGACTTACAGTATGTGATAATAGTGGGGCAAAAGAGGCTCTCTGTATCCGTGTTTTGGGTGGTACAGGTCGTCGCTATGCTTCAGTAGGGGACGTGATTGTCGTTTCTGTTAAGAGCGTTATCCCTTCAAGTGATATTAAAAAAGGTGCAGTGTCTAAAGCTTTGATCGTACGTACTAAGAAAGAAATCCGTCGTGCTGATGGCTCTTACATACGTTTTGATGATAATGCTTGCGTGTTGTTGAACAATGCAGGTGAAATTAGAGGTAGTCGTATTTTCGGTCCGGTAGCTCGTGAACTTCGTGCTACTAACATGAAAGTTGTGTCACTCGCTCCTGAAGTACTTTAATATTGTAAAAGATTTGAGTAATGAGTAAATTACATATTAAAAAAGGCGATACAGTTTATGTAAACTCCGGTGAAGACAAGGGTAAGACTGGTCGTGTATTGAAGGTTCTTGTTGATAAAAACCGCGCAATCGTTGAAGGTATCAACATGGTGTCTAAGAGCACAAAACCGAATGCTAAAAACCCACAAGGTGGCATTGTGAAGCAGGAAGCTTCTGTCCACTTGTCAAATTTGAATCCCGTTGATCCAAAGACTGGTAAAGCAACGCGTGTTGGTAGAAAAGTAAGTGCTGAAGGCACTTTAGTGCGTTATTCTAAAAAATCAGGAGAGGAGATTAAGTAATGAGTAATACTGCTAGCCTTAAGAAAGAATATGCAGACCGTATTGCGCCTGCATTGAAATCACAGTTCCAGTATTCTTCTTCTATGCAGATACCCGTACTTAAGAAGATTGTTATCAATCAAGGTTTGGGTATGGCTGTTGCTGACAAGAAGATTATTGAAGTGGCAATTAATGAAATGACTGCTATCACTGGTCAGAAAGCCGTGGCAACCATTTCTCGTAAGGATATTGCAAACTTTAAGTTGCGTAAGAAAATGCCGATTGGTGTTATGGTAACTCTGCGTCGTGAGAGAATGTACGAATTCCTTGAAAAGTTGGTTCGTGTAGCTCTGCCTCGTATTCGCGACTTCAAGGGTATTGAAAGTAAGTTCGATGGTAAGGGTAACTATACCCTTGGTATTCAGGAACAAATCATTTTCCCTGAAATTAATATCGATAGTATTACTAGAATTCTCGGAATGAATATTACCTTTGTAACCTCTGCGCAAACAGATGAAGAAGGGTATGCCTTGTTGAAGGAATTCGGTTTACCGTTTAAAAACGCTAAAAAAGATTGATAATATGGCAAAGGAATCAATGAAGGCACGTGAAGTAAAGCGTGCTAAATTAGTAGCCAGATATGCCGAGAAGAGAGCTGCGTTGAAGCAAATCGTTAGAACTGGTGATCCTGCTGAAGCTTTTGAAGCTGCACAGAAATTGCAGGACCTGCCTAAGAATTCTAATCCGATTCGTATGCACAACCGTTGCAAGCTGACTGGTCGTCCTAAAGGATATATCCGTCAGTTTGGTATCTCCAGAATCCAGTTCCGTGAGATGGCTTCTAACGGTCTTATTCCCGGTGTAAAGAAAGCAAGCTGGTAATTTTGTTTTTTAAATATTGTCAGGGTAGGCCTGATTAATTTAATTTATTTTTTATATGACTGATCCAATAGCAGATTATTTGACGAGGTTGCGGAACGCTATTCAAGCGAAGCACAGAGTTGTGGAAGTTCCGGCTTCAAATTTGAAAAAAGAAATCACTAAGATTCTTTTTGAAAAGGGCTACATTCTTAATTATAAGTTTGTAGAAGATGGTCCTCAAGGTACAATTAAAGTTGCCTTGAAGTATGATCCGGTAAACAAGGTTAACGCTATCAAGAAGCTGGAGAGAATCTCTTCTCCGGGTTTGCGTCAATATACCGGTTATAAAGACATGCCGCGTGTTATTAATGGTTTGGGTATTGCTATAATATCTACTTCCAAGGGTGTAATGACCAACAAAGAAGCCGCTGAACTAAAGATTGGTGGTGAAGTTTTGTGTTATGTATATTAATAGGAGGAATTAGCAATGTCAAGAATAGGAAAATTACCCATTAGTATTCCCGCTGGAGTAACAGTTACTCTGAAAGATGACGTGGTTACCGTTAAGGGACCCAAAGGCGAAATGAGCCAATATGTAAATCCTGCTATCAATGTTACCATCGAAGACGGTCATGTTGTTTTGGCTGAGAATGAAAATGCAATGCTGGATAATCCTAAGCAAAAGCATGCATTCCATGGATTATACCGTTCATTGGTACACAACATGGTTGTTGGTGTATCAGAAGGATATAAGAAAGAATTGGAACTTGTCGGTGTAGGTTACCGTGCCTCTAACCAGGGAAATATCATTGAACTGGCTTTAGGTTATACTCACAGTATCTTTATACAGTTGCCTCCTGAAGTTAAAGTTGAGACTAAGTCTGAAAGAAACAAGAATCCTTTGATTATATTGGAATCTTGCGACAAGCAGTTACTTGGTCAAGTTTGCTCTAAAATACGTTCTTTCCGTAAGCCTGAACCGTATAAGGGTAAGGGTATTAAGTTTGTTGGCGAAGAAATTCGTAGAAAGTCTGGTAAATCAGCTGGTGCTAAATAATCATTTAAATTGATATTATTATGACAACAAAAATAGAAAGACGAATTAAGATCAAATATAGAGTACGCAACAAAATTTCAGGTACTACTGAATGCCCGCGTATGAGTGTATTTAGAAGTAACAAGCAAATCTATGTTCAGATTATCGACGACTTGTCCGGTAAGACATTGGCTGCCGCTTCTTCTTTGGGTATGACTGAAAAAATGCCTAAGAAGGAACAAGCTGCTAAAGTAGGTGAACTGATTGCGAAAAAAGCTCAGGAAGCAGGTATTACTACTGTTGTTTTCGACCGTAATGGTTACTTGTATCATGGGAGAGTAAAAGAGGTGGCTGATGCTGCCCGTAACGGTGGACTTAAATTTTAATCATTATGGCAGGACTTAATAATAGAGTTAAGATTACAAACGATATAGAGCTGAAAGACAGATTGGTTGCTATTAATCGTGTAACCAAAGTAACCAAAGGTGGTAGAACTTTTAGTTTCTCTGCTATTGTGGTAGTAGGAAACGAAGAAGGCATCATCGGTTGGGGCCTTGGTAAAGCTGGTGAAGTAACCGCTGCTATTGCCAAAGGTGTTGAATCTGCAAAGAAAAACCTGACAAGAGTGCCTGTACTGAAAGGTACAGTTCCTCACGAACAGTCTGCAAAGTTCGGTGGCGCTGAAGTATTTATTAAACCGGCTTCTCACGGTACCGGTGTTGTTGCTGGCGGTGCAATGCGTGCCGTATTGGAAAGTGTTGGTGTAACAGACGTTTTGGCTAAGTCAAAAGGTTCTTCCAACCCGCACAACTTGGTAAAGGCTACTATCTTGGCATTGAGTGAAATGCGCGATGCTCGTATGGTTGCCCAGAACAGAGGAGTTAGTATGGAAAAAGTATTTAGAGGATAAGGAGGAAGAATATGTCGACTATAAAGATTAAACAAGTTAAAAGTAGAATTGGTGCTCCTGCTGATCAGAAGAGAACTCTCGATGCACTGGGGCTTCATAAGTTGAATCGTGTGGTTGAACACGAATGTACTCCTTCAATTCTTGGAATGGTGGATAAGGTTAAACACTTGGTTACCATTGTTAAGTAATTATTTGTTGAATATAAAACGAATTACAATATGAACTTAAGTAATTTAAAACCTGCAGAGGGATCTACTAAAACAAGAAAGAGAATTGGACGTGGTCCGGGTTCTGGCTTGGGAGGTACTTCTACTAGAGGTCATAAAGGAGCTAAATCAAGATCTGGATACTCTAAGAAAATCGGTTTTGAAGGTGGTCAGATGCCTCTTCAACGTCGTGTTCCTAAGTTTGGCTTTAAAAATATCAATCGTGTAGAGTATAAGGCTATCAACTTGGATACAATTCAGAAATTGGCTGAAGCAAAGAACTTGCAGACTGTAGGTATCAGTGACTTCATTGCTGCTGGTTTCATTTCTGCAAGCCAGTTGGTAAAAGTATTAGGTAACGGAACTTTGACTGCTAAGTTGGATGTACAGGCACATGCATTTTCTAAGACTGCTGTTGCTGCCATCGAAGCTGCTGGTGGACAAGTAGTAAAACTCTAATTCAATGAGAAAAGCTATTGAAACATTAAAGAATATATGGAAAATTGAGGATCTGAGACAACGGATCCTCATTACCATATTGTTTGTGGCAATCTACCGTTTTGGTTCGTATGTCGTTTTGCCGGGGATCAATCCGTCAATGCTGACACAATTGCATCAACAGACAAGCGAAGGTCTTTTAGCCTTGTTAAACATGTTTTCCGGAGGAGCATTTTCCAATGCTTCTATTTTTGCATTGGGTATCATGCCGTACATCTCTGCCTCCATTGTGATTCAGCTGCTGGGTATTGCGGTTCCGTATTTCCAAAAATTGCAGCGCGAAGGTGAGAGTGGTAGAAGAAAAATGAATCAATATACTCGTTATCTGACGATTCTTATTCTTTTGGTTCAGGCTCCTTCTTATTTGCTCAATCTTAAGATGCAGGCTGGTCCTTCTTTAAATGCTTCATTAGATTGGACTCTGTTTATGTTTACTTCTACCATTATTTTAGCGGCTGGAAGTATGTTTATTTTGTGGCTTGGTGAGAGAATTACGGATAAGGGTATCGGTAATGGTATTTCGCTGATTATCATGATTGGTATCATCGCCCGTCTGCCGCAGTCCTTATTCCAGGAATTGATTTCCCGTATGACGGACAAGACTGGTGGTCTGGTAATGTTCCTGATTGAGCTTGTTGTGTTGCTGGTTGTTATTGCATTCGCTATTCTTTTGGTGCAGGGAACTAGAAAGATTCCTGTTCAATATGCGAAGAAGATTGTGGGTAACAAGCAATATGGCGGTGCTAGACAGTATATTCCTTTGAAGGTGAATGCTGCTAACGTGATGCCTATCATTTTTGCTCAGGCTATCATGTTTATTCCTATCACTCTTGTTGGGTTCTCGAATGTAAATGATGCAAGCGGTTTCGTACGTGCATTGACTGATCATACAAGCTTTTGGTATAATTTGATTTTTGCAGTGTTGATTATATTGTTTACGTATTTCTATACTGCAATTACTATTAATCCGACTCAGATGGCTGAAGATATGAAGAGAAACAATGGTTTTATTCCGGGTATCAAGCCAGGAAAGCAAACTGCCGAGTATATTGACGTGATTATGTCACGTATTACTTTGCCTGGTTCTTTCTTCTTGGCCTTGGTTGCCATTATGCCTGCATTTGCCGGCATATTCGGTGTGAAAGCTGAGTTTGCTCAATTCTTTGGCGGTACATCTTTGTTAATCCTTGTGGGTGTGGTGCTTGATACTCTCCAGCAGGTAGAAAGTCATTTGTTAATGAGACACTATGACGGTTTGCTGAAATCCGGACGTATTAAAGGCCGCAGTGGTAATGTAGCTGCATATTAATCTTTTTTGAAGAATGATATTTCTTAAAACAGAAGATGAAATAGAGCTGCTCCGCAGGAGTAATTTGCTTGTTGGAAAGACGTTGGCTGAGATAGCTAAGGTTATAAGGCCCGGAGTGACAACAAAAGAGCTGGATAGGGTAGCGGAAGAGTTCATCAGAGACAATGGTGCTGTTCCAACCTTTAAAGGTTTTCCTAATCAATATGGCGATCCGTTTCCAGCTTCTATTTGCACATCTGTAAATGACCAAGTGGTACATGGTATTCCGGGAGATAATGTGGTATTGAAAGACGGTGATATCGTGTCTGTTGATTGTGGTACTTACATGAATGGCTTTTGTGGCGACTCAGCTTATACGTTTTGTGTAGGTGAAGTTGACGAAGAGGTCCGCAAATTACTGAAGGTTACTAAAGAAGCATTGTACATAGGGATACAGAATGCCGTTCACGGCAAGCGGTTGGGTGATATCGGCTATGCGATACAGCAGCACTGCGAATCTAATTCTTATGGTGTGGTGCGTGAGTTTGTGGGTCACGGAATAGGCAAGGAAATGCATGAAGATCCTCAGGTCCCCAATTACGGAAAACGTGGTTATGGGACAATGCTGAAGAAAGGCTTGTGCATTGCCATTGAACCGATGATAACTTTAGGTAACCGACAAATACTCATGGAGCGTGATGGCTGGACGGTGAGGACAAAAGACCGCAAGTGTGCAGCTCATTTTGAACATACGATAGCAGTCGGTGCTGGTGAAGCTGATATATTGTCATCATTCGAGTTCATTGAAGAAGTATTAGGAGATAAAGCAATTTAAGAAATTAATATGGCAAAGCAATCTGCAATAGAACAAGATGGAGTTATAGTTGAAGCATTGTCTAATGCAATGTTTCGTGTTGAATTAGAAAACGGACATGAGATTACTGCACATATTTCCGGTAAGATGCGGATGCATTACATCAAAATCCTGCCAGGGGATAAAGTAAGAGTCGAAATGTCTCCTTACGATTTATCGAAAGGAAGAATTGTATTTAGATATAAATAAAATTAAGATATGAAAGTAAGAGCATCCTTAAAGAAACGTACGCCAGAGTGTAAGATCGTTAGACGTAATGGCCGTTTGTATGTTATTAACAAGAAAAATCCTAAGTATAAACAACGTCAAGGATAATATTATTATTTTTGCAAAAAAAATAATTTAGTATATGGCTATAAGAATAGTTGGTGTCGATTTGCCTCAAAACAAGAGAGGTGAAATTGCGTTGACCTATGTATATGGTATAGGTCGTAGTAGTTCAGCAAAAATTTTGGATAAAGCAGGTGTTGACAGAGACCTGAAAGTAAAAGACTGGACGGATGATCAGGCTGCCAAGATTCGTGAGATCATTGGTGCAGAGTATAAGGTTGAAGGTGATCTTCGTTCTGAAGTTCAATTGAACATTAAGCGTTTAATGGATATCGGTTGCTATCGTGGTGTTCGTCATCGTATTGGTCTTCCAGTAAGAGGTCAGAGCACAAAGAACAATGCCCGTACTCGTAAGGGTAGAAAGAAAACCGTTGCTAATAAGAAAAAAGCTACTAAATAATAATTGTTGATATGGCAAAAAAAACAGTTGCAGCAAAAAAGAGAAATGTGAAGGTTGATGCTAATGGACAGTTGCATGTTCATTCATCTTTTAACAACATTATTGTTTCTCTGGCAAACAGCGAAGGTCAGATCATTTCTTGGTCTTCTGCCGGAAAGATGGGTTTTAGAGGTTCAAAGAAGAACACTCCCTACGCAGCACAGATGGCTGCTCAAGATTGTGCTAAGATAGCATACGATCTTGGCTTGAGAAAGGTAAAAGCATATGTGAAGGGCCCGGGTAACGGACGTGAGTCTGCTATTAGAACTATCCACGGTGCAGGTATCGAGGTTACTGAAATCATTGACGTAACTCCGCTTCCGCACAATGGTTGTCGTCCTCCGAAAAGACGTAGAGTTTAAAATTTACCTTTAATAGAAGTGAGACTTGATTTTGTTATTGGATTGTAAACTTTCTCTCTGCAATCGCGGCTGCAACAAACCCAAGTTCATGAATAAACAATTAAATATTTAAAAGAAATGGCTAGATATACTGGACCAAAATCAAGAATAGCCCGTAAATTCGGTGAAGGTATCTTTGGAGCAGATAAAGTATTGTCAAAGAAAAACTATCCTCCCGGACAGCACGGTAATTCCAGAAAGAGAAAGACTTCTGAATACGGTGTTCAACTTCGTGAGAAACAGAAGGCTAAATATACTTATGGCGTTTTGGAAAAACAATTCCGCAACTTGTTTGAGAAGGCTGAGACTGCTAAAGGTATTACTGGTGAAATCCTTCTCCAATTGTTGGAAGGTCGCCTTGACAATATCGTATTCCGTTTGGGTATTGCTCCTACTCGCGCAGCTGCTCGTCAGTTGGTGAGCCACAAGCACATTACTGTAGACGGTGAGGTTGTGAATATTCCTTCTTATGCAGTAAAACCGGGTCAGGTGATCGGTGTTCGTGAAAGATCCAAATCATTGGAAGTTATCGCTAACTCACTGGCTGGTTTTAACCATAGCAAATATCCTTGGTTGGAATGGGATGATAACTCTAAGGTTGGCAAATTGCTGCATGTACCTGAAAGAGCAGACATTCCTGAAAACATTAAAGAGCATTTGATCGTAGAATTGTATTCTAAATAATAATTAATTTCATGGCGATATTAGCATTTCAAAAACCTGATAAAGTATTAATGTTGGAAGCGGACTCTAGATTCGGAAAATTCGAATTTCGTCCGTTGGAGCCCGGTTTCGGTATTACCGTGGGTAATGCACTGCGCCGCATCCTGCTTTCTTCATTGGAAGGTTTTGCTATCACTACTATCAAGATAGACGGTGTTGAGCATGAATTTTCCAGTGTTCCGGGGGCAAAAGAGGATGTTACTAACATTATCTTGAATCTGAAACAAGTGAGATTCAAGCAAGTAGTTGAAGAATTCGAGAGTGAGAAAGTAAGTATTACGGTCGAGAATTCAAGTGAATTTAAAGCAGGTGACATAGGTAAGTATTTGACTGGATTTGAAGTGTTAAATCCTGAATTAGTTATTTGTCATTTAGATTCAAAGTCAACTATGCAGATAGATATTACGATCAACAAAGGTCGTGGTTATGTTCCTGCTGACGAAAACCGCGAATATTGCACCGATGTGAACGTAATTCCTATCGATTCTATTTATACTCCGATACGTAATGTGAAGTATCAGGTAGAGAACTTCCGTGTAGAGCAGAAGACCGACTACGAGAAACTGGTACTTGAGATTACTACCGACGGTTCCATTCATCCGAAAGAAGCCCTGAAAGAAGCAGCAAAGATTCTGATTTATCACTTCATGCTTTTCTCTGACGAGAAGATTACGCTGGAAACAAATGATGCTGACGGCAATGAAGAGTTTGATGAAGAAGTATTGCACATGCGTCAGTTGCTGAAGACCAAGCTCGTTGATATGGATCTCTCTGTACGTGCCCTCAACTGTCTGAAGGCTGCAGATGTAGAGACTCTTGGTGACTTGGTACAATTCAACAAGACGGATTTGCTGAAATTCAGAAACTTCGGAAAGAAATCGCTTACCGAGCTTGATGATTTGCTGGAAAGTCTGAATCTGTCGTTTGGAACTGATATTTCTAAATATAAATTAGATAAAGAATAAAAAATGAGACATAATAAGAAATTCAACCATTTGGGTCGTACTGCCTCTCATAGAAACGCTATGTTGGCTAATATGGCGTGTTCTTTGATTAAGCACAAAAGAATCACTACGACCGTTGCAAAGGCTAAAGCTCTGAAGAAGTTTGTTGAGCCTTTGATTACAAAGGCTAAAGACGATACGACTAATTCCCGTCGTGTTGTATTTAGCAATTTGCAAGACAAGTATGCTGTAACTGAACTGTTTAAAGAAATCTCTGTGAAGATTGCTGATCGTCCGGGTGGTTACACTCGTATTATCAAGACTGGTAACCGTTTGGGTGACAACGCAGAAATGTGCTTCATTGAACTCGTTGACTACAACGAAAATATGGCTAAGGAAAAGGTTGCCAAGAAGGCTACTCGTACCCGCCGTTCAAAGAAAGCCGCTGCTACTGAAGCTGCTCCTGCTGCAGAAACATCTGCACCGGTTGCCGAAGCTCCTGCTGCTGAGGAAGCTAAAGCTGAATAATTCAACTATTCTTTTTATATATAGAAGCCGTTCCAATTTGTTTGGAACGGCTTTTTTTTCCTATAAATCATCCAAGAAACATTAAAAGATGTGTGCACAAAACAAATTCCTGGTAGAAACTGTTATATTTGCACATAGATATGGCTAAATTCTTAAGATTCATAGGATTCATGGTGCTTGCATTGGCTTTATGGCAGACTGCAAGCGATGCATTTGCAAATAAAGCGGCAAGTGGGGGGAATGTTGTGAGTGAGAATACTATTGCCGTACATGAGCAGACTGATGCCTATATTGCGATGCCTCAATTACCTTATCTGCCGGATGCAGAGCTGGCGGGCATGGGTGGACAATTACATTCGCTGACGTACTCCCGTATACAGCGTATTTCTACCACGGAATATATATTTTCTTTAAAGGACTGGATTGACAAACTGGCCCAGCGAGCGGCTGTTTTGTCTCTGCATCGTGAGAAACTCTATGATGCCACTGCCTATTATCGTTGCCAGCCGGTGTGCGAATATTACATTTTCACACTAAGGCGTATTCTCATTTAGTGTTTTATTGAATCTTCCTTTTTCCCTTGTGTATGGTCAGACTATGTGTTTTTGCAGGGGAATACTGTATTTTCTATTTCTAATAAATTCATTAAAACATATTATAATTATGGCAACTCAAACTATTGACGCAACTCTTTTTGCGTCTTCACATCCCGATATTGTAAAGCGTACCAGTGTTTCAGGACTTATCTTTTCAGTAGCTATGCTGCTGGTCGGTGTTTTTATTTTTGCATCCATTTTTGAGATGAGTGATAAATCTTCCACTCTCAGCATGGCTTTGATGGTGCTGGGTACGGCATTCGTCTTGCTTGGCGTGTTCCGTCTGTTTTGGAAATCGAAGGAAGTGGTCTATTTGCCGACGGGCAGTGTGACCAAGGAACGCAGTGTTTTCTTCGATTTGAAATATTTGGGCAAACTTACAGATATGATTGAGAATGAACAGCTGAATGGCGAGACTGAAATAAAAAGTAGCGGCAGTGGAAATGTGCGCATGGATGTCATGATTTCTCAGGACAATAAATTTGCGGCTGTACAGTTGTATCAGTTTGTGCCTTACACGTATACTCCGGTAACTTCCGTACGCTACTATACGGGTAGCGATGCGGTTGCAGTGTCTACTTTCCTGGAGAAATGTAAAACAGCATAATCAGTCAAAGCGTTAGACTTGACTTTAACTGTGGTGGGGATTAGTCGGCAACGGCAATCCCCATTTTTTTCATCAGGAAGCAGGCGTTCATATTCTGGGCGATGCCTGGGCGCAAGCGGTAGGAGAATGTCAGTTCATTGTCCGTAATGTCTGCTTCGAAGCGATAGTTGCGGATGTCATCGGGGAAGAGGTCGATGAGTGTTCCCAGCAGTAGGTCGTGGGTGGCAATGATGCCATTGGCCTGCAAAGTCATGAATTGCTTGATAAGGGCAAAGGAGCCTTTCTGCTTGTCCATGGAGTTGGTACCTTTCAGAATTTCGTCGAGGATGATGAACAGTTCCTCACCTGCCTGCAGCTTGTCTATGATGAGTTTCAGACGTTTGAGTTCGGCAAAGAAGTAGGACTCGTTATCGTTCAGTGAATCCGAGGTACGCAAGCTAGTGATGAGCCGGGCCGGGCATATTTCCATTTGGCGGGCACAGACGGGGGCGCCGATGCAGGCAAGGAGGTAATTGATGCCCACCGTACGCAGATAGGTGCTTTTCCCTGCCATGTTGGCGCCGGTGACGATGATGAAAAACGGTCGTTTCACCATGTCGATGTCATTGCGGACACAGCGGTCACGGTTCATCAGCGGATGGCCCAGGGCTTCAGCACGGAGACGGAAGGAGGAAGGGGCATTGATGGGTGCTTCCGTTTCAGAATTGCTTTCTTCTTCTTTATTCAGGTTTCCTTTCCCCTTTCTTTCCGCTTGAACTATCTTTGGGTAAATATAGTCCGGATGATTATAGGCAAATGTTGCCAGTGAGTTGAGCGCATCCATTTGTCCGATGGCATCGAGCCACCCGGGCAGTTCAGCGGCATATTGCTCTTTCCAGGCTTCAATGCGCATGATTTGACGCAGCTCCCAGAAGAAGAGGCCGTTCAGAATGACGTACATAAAGACATTGTTGCGTTGGTCGAGTTCATCCATGAGCTTGTTCAGCTTGCTGATGGAGTGGGAGGCTTTCCGTTTTTCTCCGCCAATCTGTTGTTTTATCTCTTTGAGCAGGGTGACTTGTGCAGGCTGCTTTTCCATGAGGTGGAGCAGGGCGGCGTAGGTGGAGAGGATTTGCAGTTTTTTGCCATAGATGGCCTGCATCTTGGTGACTTTGCCAGTGAAGCCGAAGCCGGAGATGACGAAGCTGGTCCAGATGATGCCGTAGATACTTGCGGGTAGAATTCCTGCCATGACGAGTGCGAGGCAGATGAGGTTGGCTCCCGTCACCAGCACCGGCAGGAGGCGCAGTAGTTTTCGGTTCCGGAAGATGCTCGGACTTTCCGCCCATTGGCACAGTTCTGTTTCATCGGCGGCTTTTCCTTTGTACAGCAGGCCGAGGATACGGAAGCGCTGACGGAATTTCAGTTCCGGAGCCAGTTCGCTGACGGCTTCCTGGCGGCGGATGATTTCTTCCTTTCTCTCGAGATGTTTTCCCAGCCAGTGGGCGAGGCGGTGTTTCCCGGGCTGTGTGCAGGTACGGTTGATGTACTGGAAAAGGGAATGCGGACCGAAAACATCCAAATCATAGGTGTAGAGATGGGTGGGGTCGATGTATGCTTCGCCGTCATCGAAAGAAGACGTATCGTAATCCAGAGCGGCGAGTTCCTGCTCGTTGATTTCCATCTTCTTTTCCAGATAGTCCTTGCGACGAAACAGCCGGTTGTGGTATTTCATTAAAAATAGGAATGGCAGTAGGGTGATGAGGGCAATGCAGGCCAGTATACCCCAGCTCTCGCTCCAGAAATAGATAATTCCTACTACTCCTGCCACAAACAGCAGCAGGCGCAGGCTGCCGATGCGGTAAATCTTCTGTTGTACTTTATTCAGTTCTTGTCTTGCCTCTTCTGCCGTGTTGCGGTAGACGGCGCTGATTTTATCTATCGTATTTATTTGCTTCATACATGTTAAGTTTAAGGCAAAGATATACATTTTCAATTGTTTTTTCCGCGATTTTTTGTCTACTTCCGATAAAAAATGTACCTTTCGCTCACTAAAACAAAGTTTCAGAAAAGAGGAGGTTGGGATATGAAGAAGAGTTGGTTGTCAGGCGTTCTGATGTTGCTGGCGGTTTTGCCGGCGGCGGCGCAACAGGTAATGTATTCCAATCTGAAAGAGTTGGTGGAGAACCGTGGCGATACGGTTACCACGCTGAAGATTGAGAAGCGTACAAAGAACCAGATTTACCTCATGGGCGGTGCCGATTATCGTATTACGGTAGACGACAATCCCGGTCTTTGCCGTTATTTGAAGTCCCGTTGTTATGCTGTACGGGTAGATACCTCGCTTTATGTCAATTGCCGTAAGATGCGCTATAAGCGTTATCGCTTCGGGCAGTGGTATGCACCTGCCATGTGGCTCGGCGGAAAGGTTTACTTCTGTGCACAGCCTGTGGGACAAGCAGCCACCAGTACCATGACTCCCGATGATGCCACACGATTGGGCGGTGAAGTGGGAGACGCCATCAATGCTTCGGGACTGGTGCATGCCCGCGTCTATTACGAACTGAATCCCGAAACTGGAAAGTCCGAGTTCGTGGGACGTGAGCGAATGATGCAACTGCTTGCCGGATACCCGACACTGCACGCCGAATTCGAGAAAGAAACAAGCGAGTCGGCAGAGGTCATCGGCAAGTATCTGCGTGCACTCCGTCCATTAATCACTAACCATTAATCATTAATAAGATGATATTATTGCAAGACGTGCCCGATGGGTACGAATACTGCTTTGCGGGTAACGGGAAGTGCCCCAAAGCCTCTTCCTGCTTGCGGGCGATAGCGGCACAACTGTTGTCCGAGAGTGAAGGCCCCCAGCCACAGTCCGTTCGTGCGGTGAATCCTTTTTATGTCGGCAGCTTGTCCGGGTCCTCCACTTGTGCCCGTTACCGCTCCAGCGAGCAGCTGCACTATGCCCGCGGTATGACGCACCTTTTCAACGAAGTACCCACCAAGCTGCTTTTCACCGTGCGCCATCGCGTGATGGGATGCTTCTCTTGTGAACGCTATTACTATCATTGCCGCAAGGGCGAGCGCCCTATCTCTCCCGAAGAACAGCAACGGATAGCCCGGGTATTCAAGGCAGTAGGCATAAGCACCAAGCCTAAGTTCGACCGCTACGAGTATGCGGTAGCTTGGTGACCGGCTGCAAAGTCATTGCACGCCTTTTGCAGCGTCACTGCAAACCCGTTGCAGTCGCGCTGCAAAGCAGTTGCAGTATCACTGCAAATAGGTATGCAGTGGCACTGCAAAAAGCATGCACTCACTTTGCAGTGAGAAGTCTCTGTTGTTCACGTTGTTAAAGTATGAATACAATGAGGCCTTATCCTCCTTTTTTGGCCCGCTGTTTACAGATTGCAGAAGAAGGATACGAATACCGGTACACTCATATCAATTAATATTCCGTGGAATATAGCGATAGGAATCACATCCTTTCCGGAATATTGGGTGATGGAGGGTAGAAGTACATCCATCGAATTGACCCCTGCCGCCGATATAGGTGCCAGTTTGCCGAAATATTTCCGGATGAGCGGTGCACCCAGCAAAGCCATCATTTCACGGAAGATATTGGCAAGCAGGGCGATGGTGCCCAGTTCCGTGGCGAGTTGCAGACCTATGGAAGGTTCCTTGAATTGCGTAATCAGAATGGAGGAAAGCGAATAATAAGCAAATCCGCTACCCACCGCCATGCAGTCGAACACACTCCATTGGCTCAACAGCAGACTGGCGAAGGCGGAGAACAACAGTGTTCCCACAATGGTGGCCATCGGCACCAAAAGCATTTTGGGCCGCAGACTCTTGACCAGCTCCTTCAATTGCTTGTTGCTCCCGATGCCGATGCCCACCTGGAACATCAATGCATAGAGCACATACATGGATAAGTCGTGCAGGTCGAACTGAAAATCATTGGCTACTCCCATCAGGCAGCCGGCACAGAAAAATGCAACAACCATCAAACTTCCCTTCATCTCTTCTCTCCTTTCTTAAAAAATAGGTGAAACACCATCAGTGAGGCTAGCATGCTGCCTGTAATGCTCAGTGAGGCCAGTACGGCGGCCTGCCACCCGAATCTTCCCAGATTGTCAACAATCAGACGGTTGGAACCGATGGATACACCGAGTACAAAGAGCAGCAGTAAGATGGTGAGCGAGGCGCTTTTCTCCACTTTTTGCAACATCTGTACATTACGCATTAGGTATCCGATACCGATTCCTATAAACATGATGGATATAATTGTAAACATAAGTTTTTTTCTTTTTTGGGTGAATACATAGGTTAGTCCGGTTTTTCCGAACGGAAACTCCATACACGGCATCTCTCCCTCCTTTTCTCGGTAAGGGAAGTGCAAAATAGTAAGATGCAAATTGCAGGATAGTTAAATGAATCCGCTGAACCAATGTACGTGCACTATGAAGTGGCCGCATAAGGTCTTGTTGCCCCATGCAGCATTGCGCGTATTGTATCTTGTAGTTAAGTACTGGTTCATATCGTTTTTGAATTTCGGTGCAAAGGTAATGCTAGTTTGAATAATTTCCAAATAAATATTCATAATTTGTTTCGTGAAAAGATTCTTTGATGCGTGGAAGTTCCCGTAAAAACATTATTTTTGCAAGAGAATAGAGGAAAAACAAGAGCTCCTTTGTTTAGAAATATAGTTTTAAAAAGAGAAGAGATATGAAAAGATTGAGAGATTTAACTGCTGTTCTTGGCATGGTTGCTTTGGCTGCTTGCAACAATGCCTCCATTGAAGGCTCCTGGGTGGAGCCGGTTCCGGGAATGCCCGGCATGCAACAAGGTTTCGTTCTTGATAGGGACGGAAGCGCCTCTTCCATTAACATGGCCACCTTGAAATATGAGGCATGGAAAAAAGTAGGAAACCGGTTGTTACTTTCAGGTACCAGCATCGGCAATCACCAGAATATTTCTTTCACGGATACGCTGACAATAGAAAAACTGACGCAGGACAGCCTGATTCTCAAAAGAGGAGAGTTGCTCTTGAAATATGCCAGGAACAATGAAGCTCTGAATCAAAAAACAATACCTGCTGCGGTGCTTACCCCTGCCAAGAAACTTCTGTCGGTAAGAGGCGAGCTGGTCATCGGCCATGAGGTGCGTTCCTTCAAAGCCGAAGGAGATTCTGCCGATTATTGGATTGTGGATGAGACCGGAGAACTCATGCAAAAATATGATGATATGACGAAAGGAGTTAAAAACGGAAAACCGGTATACGTAGAGTTGGAAGTAATCGATATGGGCAAAGCCGATGACGGATTTGCCGCCGATTATGAAGGTGTCTATCAGATAATGAAAATCAATAAAATGGCTTTAAAATAGAAATCCTCTTTGTTGGTTTCTGACTAAAAGATAAATAATCCCGGCATTCCATTGCGAATGTCGGGATTTATTTCTATATTGCGGCAAATATAGCCCTCGTGGGCTGACACTTTGTAAATCCTTAATCTTTATAGGACATGGAGATAACCTTAAGTAAAACATTGCCTTCCTATCCTTCCTTTGTCGAGGGTATCCGGCGGGCACCCGACCGTGGCTACACCCTTACCCCTGCGCAGACGGCTACGGCATTGAAGAACGCTTTGCGCTACATCCCCAAAGAGCTGCACGAAACCCTCGCTCCGGAGTTCATGGAAGAACTGCGTACACGTGGACGTATCTATGGCTACCGCTACCGCCCGCAGGGCGACCTCAAAGCGAAACCCATCGATGAGTACAAAGGGAACTGTATTGAAGGCAAGGCCTTCCAGGTGATGATTGACAATAATCTTTGTTTCGACATCGCCCTTTATCCGTATGAATTAGTTACCTATGGTGAGACGGGACAGGTCTGTCAGAACTGGATGCAATACCGGCTCATCAAGCAGTACCTCGAAGTGTTGACGCGCGAGCAGACACTGGTTATCGAAAGCGGGCATCCGTTGGGACTGTTCAAATCCAAGCCCGAAGCGCCCCGTGTCATCATTACCAATGCGCTGATGGTGGGGCTCTATGATAATCAGAAGGACTGGCACACCGCTATGCAGATGGGCGTTGCCAACTACGGCCAGATGACTGCCGGAGGCTGGATGTACATCGGTCCGCAGGGCATTGTGCACGGCACCTTTAATACGCTGCTGAATGCGGGCCGTCTGAAGCTGGGCATTCCGCAGGATGGTGATTTGCGCGGACGCTTGTTTGTTTCTTCCGGTCTGGGAGGCATGAGCGGTGCGCAGCCCAAAGCTGCCGAGATGGCAGGGGCGGCGGCAATCATTGCCGAGGTGGATGCTTCCCGCATCGAAACCCGCCATACCCAGGGTTGGGTGGGACACGTTACGGATTCTCTGGAAGAAGCCTTCTCGCTGGCTCAAAAAGCGATGGATGAGTGCCGCCCGGTTTCTGTGGCCTATCACGGCAATGTCGTCGATTTGCTGGAATATGCGGTGCAGAAGCAGTTGCACATAGATTTACTTTCTGACCAGACTTCCTGCCATGCCACCTACGAGGGCGGTTACTGTCCCGTCGGACTGACGTTTGAGCAGCGTACCCGTATGCTACATGAAAATCCGTCGGAGTTCCGGTGCCTGGTGAATGTTTCCTTGGAGCGTCATTTCAAGGCTATAAAGAGGCTGGTGGAACACGGTACATACTTCTTCGATTATGGGAACTCCTTCATGAAAGCCGTCTACGATGCCGGTGTGAGCGAAATTGCGCGAGACGGGGACGATAAGAACGGCTTCATTTTCCCCAGCTATGTGGAAGACATTATGGGACCGGAATTGTTTGATTATGGTTATGGTCCGTTCCGCTGGGTGTGTCTCAGTGGAAAACATGAAGACTTGGTGAAGACCGACCGTGCGGCGATGGAATGTATCGACCCTACACGTCGCGGGCAAGATTTGGATAACTACAATTGGATTCGTGATGCGGAGAAGAACAATCTGGTAGTCGGCACGCAGGCTCGTATTCTCTATCAGGATGCCGTGGGACGCATGAATATAGCTTTGCGCTTCAATGAAATGGTGCGTAAGGGAGAGGTCGGCCCCATCATGTTGGGACGCGACCATCACGATGTCAGCGGTACAGACTCTCCATTCCGTGAAACATCCAATATCAAGGACGGCAGTAATGTCATGGCAGATATGGCGGTACAGTGTTTTGCCGGAAACTGTGCGCGTGGCATGAGCTTGGTGGCCTTGCACAATGGAGGTGGCGTAGGTATCGGAAAAGCCATCAACGGCGGTTTCGGCATGGTGTGCGACGGTAGTGAGCGGGTAGACGAAATCTTGCGTTCCGCCATGCTGTGGGATGTGATGGGTGGTGTGGCACGCCGTTCGTGGGCGCGTAACCCTCATGCCATGGAGACGAGTGAAGAGTTTAACCGTACGCATGCAGATGGCTATCATATCACGATGCCGTATGTGGCGGATGAGGATTTGATTAGAAGCATGTGTATATTCTCTCATTAGCATATTACTCACATTAGCATATTAGAATATTATGGACAGAATTATGGAATGCGTCCCCAATTTCAGTGAAGGGCGCGATTTGCAAAAGATAGATAAGATAGTGGCTCCTTTTCGGAGCAAACAAGGTGTGAAACTGTTGGATTACAGCAACGATGAAGACCATAACCGCCTCGTGGTGACCGTAGTGGGTGAGCCTGAACCGCTTCGTGATGCTGTGCTCGAAGCTATCGGCGTAGCGGTAGAGCTGATAGATCTCAATCACCATCAGGGACAGCACCCTCGTATGGGTGCTGTAGATGTAGTACCTTTTATCCCCATCCGGAATGTGACGATGGAAGAAGCTGTTGCCCTCTCCAAAGAGGTGGGCGAGGAGGTTGCAAAACGTTACAATCTTCCTGTCTTCTTATATGAAAAGTCTGCTTCTGCCCCTCATCGGGAGAATCTGGCCGCTGTCCGTAAAGGGGAGTTCGAAGGTATGGCCGAGAAGATAAAGCAACCGGAATGGCATCCCGACTTTGGATCGGCTGAACGTCATCCCACCGCAGGCACAGTAGCTATCGGTGCCCGCATGCCTTTGGTGGCCTATAACATCAACCTCAATACTCCCAGTCTGGAGATAGCCCATGACATCGCTAAGAAAATCCGTTTCATCGGCGGCGGACTGCGTTATTGCAAGGCAATGGGAGTGGAGTTGAAAGATCGCGGCATCACGCAGGTATCCATCAACATGACGGACTATACCCGCACCGCCCTCTACCGTGCTTTCGAACTGGTGCGTGTGGAAGCCCGCCGCTACGGTGTCAGCATTGTGGGCAGTGAGATTATCGGTCTGGTGCCGATGGAGGCCTTGATAGATACAGCGTCCTACTATCTGGGATTGGAGAACTTCTCCATGGAGCAAGTTTTAGAAGCACGAATGTAACCGAATTAAATAGTACTAACTTAATTCCCCTCCTTACGGGGGAGGGGTTAGGGGAGAGGCTTTATGACAGAGAACCTTATTATATTCAATGCCCGTGTCGTGACCCCCCTCGGTTTTTCCGCCCGTCGCGGCAGCGAGATGGAGCAACTGAGCATCATCGACAATGCTACGGTGGAAGTGACCGACGGTGTCATCACCTACGTCGGTCCCAACCGTGGAGAGGAGCGTGACGGCTATTATCAGCACTACTGGCATTACAATGCCCGCGGCAAGTGTCTGCTGCCCGGCTTTGTGGACTCACACACACATTTTGTGTTTGGTGGCGAGCGTGCCGAGGAGTTCTCCTGGCGTTTGAAGGGAGAGAGTTACATGTCCATCATGGAACGTGGAGGAGGCATCGTGAGTACGGTGAAGGCTACCCGTGCATGCAATTTCATCCAGCTGCGCAGCAAGGCGGAGGGCTTTCTGAAGCAGATGAGTGCTATGGGAGTGACTACCGTAGAGGGAAAGAGCGGCTACGGTCTGGACAAGGAAACCGAACTCCTGCAGCTTCGGGTGATGCGTAGCCTTAATAATGACGAGCACAAGCGTGTAGACGTTGTCTCCACTTTTCTCGGCGCACATGCTGTGCCTGCAGAATACAACGGGCGGACGGACGAATACGTGGACTACATTATCCGCGAAGTGATGCCCGTAGTGGTTCATAATAATTTGGCAGAGTTCTGCGATGTCTTCTGTGAGCAGGGTGTTTTCTCCATCGAACAGTCTCGTCGCCTTTTGCTAGCAGCCAAGGAAATGGGACTTGCCTTGAAACTCCATGCCGATGAAATTGTACCATTAGGTGGTGCTGGACTGGCTGCTGAACTTTCTGCCGTCTCTGCCGACCATCTGCTGCATGCTTCGGATGCGGACATCCGCGCCATGGCCAATAAAGAAGTTGTGGCGACCCTTCTTCCGCTGACAGCCTTTGCTTTGAAGGAACCCTATGCCCGTGGACGCGAAATGATTGATGCCGGTTGTGCCGTGGCTCTTGCCACCGACCTCAATCCGGGCAGTTGTTTCTCCGGTTCCATCCCCCTGACATTTGCCTTGGCGTGCATTTATATGAAAATGAGTGTTGAAGAGGCCATCACTGCCCTGACCTTGAACGGTGCAGCCGCCTTGAACCGTGCGGACAGCATTGGTAGTATCGAGGTGGGCAAAAAAGGGGATTTTGTAGTCCTCGATACGGACAATTATCATTTTTTGCCCTATTACGTCGGGATGAATTGTGTCAATACCACCGTGAAGAACGGAGTTCTTTATCCGGGACTTTAGAGCTCCTTGAACATTAATATTTAATCCTTAATAATTTATTACCATGTTAGTTGATTTGACAGTAAAGGAATTTTTGAATAAAGTGGCGGGTAGTGATCCCGTCCCCGGTGGCGGTAGTATTGCCGCTTTGAACGGTGCCATTGCTTCTGCTCTTGCCGCTATGGTTGCCAACCTCACCATCGGCAAGAAAGGTTATGAACTTCACGAAGAGCTGATGCGCCATGTCTCCGGAGTTGCCTTGCAGCAGAAGGGAGCTTTTGTGGAAGATATAGACCGCGACTCTGAGGCCTACAACAAGGTGTTTGCCTGCTTCAAGATGCCGAAAGCTACGGATGAGGAAAAAGCGGCGCGCAGTGCTGCCATTCAGGAGGCTACCAAGTTTGCTGCCCTTGTTCCTATGCAGGTGGCACGCAATGCGTATGAGTTGATGACAGTCATCATGGATATAGCCCGCATGGGCAATCGCAATGCCGTTACGGATGCTTGTGTAGCCATGATGTCTGCCCGTTCGGCTGTGCTGGGCGCACTGATGAATGTACGCATCAACCTGGGTTCGTTGAAGGACAAGGAGTTTGTGTCCAAGCTCCAAAGTGAAGCCGATGAATTGGAACACTTGGCTTGTGCGAAAGAAAAGGAATTGTTGGACGAAATCAATCAAGAGCTGAAAGTATGAACAATGTCTATTACGTAGGTTCCGGTGAGCTGACCTTCGACCTCATCGAACGCATCATTAATGAAAACTTGAAACTGGAGCTGGCTCCGGAAGCCAAGCTGCGGATACAGAAGTGCCGCGATTATCTGGACAAGAAGATTGCGGAGTCGGAAGAACCCTTGTATGGCATTACCACCGGTTTCGGCTCGTTGTGCAGCAAGAGCATTTCGTCGGACGAGCTGGGCACCTTGCAGGAGAATCTCATCAAGAGCCATGCTTGCAGTGTGGGCGAGGAGATACGTCCCGTCATCATCAAGCTGATGATGTTGCTCAAGGCGCATGCCCTCTCTTTGGGGCATAGCGGTGTGCAGGTTATTACCGTGCAGCGTATCCTCGACTTTTTCAATAACGACGTGATGCCTATTGTGTATGACCGTGGTTCACTGGGCGCCTCCGGCGATCTGGCTCCTCTGGCCAACCTCTTCCTGCCGCTTATCGGTGTGGGCGATGTTTATTATAAAGGAAAGAAGCGCGAGGCTATCAGCGTGCTCGACGAGTTCGGCTGGGAACCGGTGAAGCTGATGAGTAAAGAGGGATTGGCATTACTCAACGGCACCCAGTTTATGAGTGCCAACGGTGTCTTTGCCATTCTCAAAGCCTTTCGTCTCTCCAAGAAAGCCGACTTGATTGCCGCCCTTTCCCTGGAAGCTTTCGACGGACGTATCGATCCCTTCATGGACTGTATCCAGCAGATTCGTCCACACAAGGGACAGATAGAAACGGGTGCCAACTTCCGCAAGCTATTGGAAGGCAGCGAGCTGGTAGCTCGTCCCAAGCAGCATGTGCAAGACCCTTATTCGTTCCGTTGCATCCCTCAGGTGCATGGGGCAACGAAAGACGCCATCCGTTACGTGTCTTCCGTTCTGCTGACGGAAATCAATTCCGTGACTGACAATCCCACTATCTTCCCCGATGAGGACCGTATCATTTCGGGCGGTAACTTCCACGGCCAGCCGCTTGCCATCTCCTACGACTTTCTCGGCATCGCCCTGGCAGAACTGGGCAATATATCCGAGCGGCGCATCGCCCAGCTTATCATGGGGTTGCGCGGACTTCCGGAATTCCTTGTTGCCAATCCAGGTCTGAACTCCGGTTTCATGATTCCGCAATATGCCGCCGCATCTATGGTGAGCCAGAACAAAATGTACTGCTATGCCGCCAGCAGCGACTCCATCGTTTCCTCCAACGGGCAGGAAGACCACGTCAGCATGGGTGCCAATGCAGCTACTAAGCTTTATCGCATTATGGATAATCTGGAGCATATCCTTGCCATCGAACTGATGAATGCCGCTCAGGGCATTGACTTCCGCCGTCCGGCAAAGACTTCTCCCGTTTTGGAGCGTTTCCTGCACGAATACCGCAAGGAAGTTCCCTTTGTGAAGGAGGACATCGTGATGTATAAGGAAATCCATAAGACAGTCGCTTTCCTCAACCGGACAAAGTTTGATTATTAGGAACTTCCCAATAAATCTGCCAGAAACATAATAATTATTAATCTGTTAACAATAAGAAAGGAAACTTAATTGGCGAATTGAGTTTTCTTTCTATATTTGTCTCGTTTTATTCCGATAATGAATAAAAATAGTTTTAGTTTAGAAAGGGAAGAAAAATGGGCGAACACACGAAGCATTCAACATCACGGGTGGAACTAAGGGAACGTATCATTCTGGCCGCTGTAGAATTATTTACAACAAATGGAATAAAAAGTATCACGATGGATGAGATTGCAGCATCTTTGGGTATCTCTAAGCGCACTCTTTACGAAGTTTTTCCGGATAAGGAAACCTTGCTGGAAGAATGTATCCTGAAGTCCCAGAAGGATGGTGATATTTTTGTGAAAGAAGTCATAGAGACTTCCAACAACGTATTGGAAGTTTTGTTGAGATGTTATCAGTGGAGCATAGAGCGTTTTCATGCCACGAACAAGAAGTTTTTTGAGGATATCAAGAAATATCCCAAGGCTTATCAGTTGATGAAGAACAACCGGAACCGGAGCTCGGAAGATACCGTGAACTTTTTCAAAGAGGGCGTGAAGCAAGGCATTTTCCGTGATGATGTGAATTTTGCTATTATCAATCTGCTTGTGCGCGACCAGCTCGATTTGCTGATGAATTCGGACATCTGCAATGAGTATTCTTTCCTTGAAGTGTACGAATCTATCATGTTCACTTTCTTGCGCGGTATCTCTACGGAGAAGGGTGCCCGTGTCCTGGAGGACTTTATCTGCGAATATCGCAAGAATCAGGTAAAGCCGGATGAAACGAAGGAGTAGTTTTAATAAATAATCTATTTTTGATTTATGAAGATGCAGAGATTTTGGGTAGGCAGAGCACTACTGTTGGCAGTTGCTGTGCTGTATGCCGGCGGCTATGTGCGCGCACAAGAGACAAAGGATACCCTGACCCTGACCCTTGACCGTGCCTTGGAGATTGCTTTAAGCGACAATCCTACCATAAAGGTGGCGGAGGAAGAAATTGCTTTGAAGAAAGTGACTCACAAGGAAACCTGGCAGAACTTGCTTCCGCAGGCAAGCATTGACGGTACGTGGAATCATACCATCAGTGCGGCACAGATGAATCTTGGCGGACAGTCGTTCAAGATGGGTATGGACAATTCGAATACGGTAAGCGGGGTGCTGAATATCTGTTTGCCCATATTCGCCCCTAGCGTATATAAGGCCATGTCGATGACGAAGACAGACATTGAACTGGCTGTGGAAAAGTCACGGGCTTCTAAGCTGGACTTGGTGAACCAGGTAACTAAGGGTTACTATCAGCTGATGCTGACGCAAGACTCCTACGATGTGTTGCAGAAGAGCTATAAGCTGGCAGAAGACAACTACAACATTGTCAATGCCAAGTATCAGCAGGGTGCCGTCAGTGAGTTCGATAAAATCAGTGCCGAGGTGCAGATGCGCAGCATTAAGCCGAATGTGATTTCGGCGGGTAATGCCGTGACGTTGTCCAAGTTGCAGTTGAAGGTACTGATGGGAGTAACGGCCGATGTGGATATAGAGATTGCCGACAATCTCGGCAACTATGAGACGGAGCTGTTTGCCAATGAACTGAATCAGCCCGCTGCTAATCTGAACAATAATACGACGATGAAGCAGTTGGACTTGAACCGGAAGATGCTCAATCAGAACATCAAGTCACTCCGTACCAACTTCATGCCTACTTTGGGTATGAATTATTCTTACCAATACCAGTCACTCTACAACGAGGACTGGAACATCCTCGATTATAATTGGAGCGGAAGTTCCGCACTGATGTTTACGCTGAGTATTCCTTTGTATAAGGCAAGCAATTTCACCAAGCTCAAGTCCAACCGTATTCAGATACGTCAGTTGGAGCAGAACCGTCTGGACACAGAGCGCAAGCTGAACATGCAGATTACCAGCTATCAGAACAATATGGCTGCCAGTTCAGAGCAGGTTGTCAGCAACCGCGAGAATGTGATGCAGGCACAGAAAGCTGTGCAGATTGCCGGTAAACGCTATGAGGTAGGCAAAGGTACAGTGTTGGAGCTGAACACTTCGCAAGTGCAGCTTACGGAGGCTGAACTGACTTACAATCAGTCCATCTATGATTATCTGGTTGCGAAGGCTGACCTTGACCAAGTCCTGGGAAAGGATTATATTGCAGGGAACGAAGAATGAAGAACTAAGAATGAAGAATAGAAATAAAAACAACGATATGAAAAAAGGTTTTCAATGGATGGTCCTGCTGGTGGTTGCCATGCTGGGGGCATGTAGCGGAGGTAGTGATAAAGCTGCTGCTGAGAAGGTGGACGAGAAACCGAAGGTGAAACTGGCCGAGGTGTCGTCCCGTCCCGTAGAACAGATTCAGGAATACACCGCTACGGTGGAAGCCGAAGTGAAAAACAATATTGCTCCCTCTTCTCCGGTGCGTATAGACCGCATTTTTGTGGAGGTGGGCGACCGCGTGTCGAAAGGCCAGAAGCTGGTCAGCATGGATGCTGCCAATCTGAAGCAGATAAAATATCAGCTGGACAACCAGCAGATAGAGTTCAAGCGTATTGACGAGTTGTATAAGGTAGGTGGTGCCTCCAAGTCGGAGTGGGATGCCGCCAAGATGAATCTCGACATCCGTGAGACTTCCTATAAGAATCTCTTGGAGAACACCTCGTTGCTCAGTCCCATTAATGGAGTGGTGACGGCACGTAATTACGATAACGGAGATATGTATGGCGGTGGAGAGCCGGTACTGGTAGTGGAGCAAATCACTCCGGTAAAACTATACATCAACGTATCCGAAGGCTACTTTACCAAAGTGAAGAAGGGCGCTCCCGTATCTGTGAAAGTGGATGTCTATGGTGACGAGGAGTTCGAAGGCAAAATCAGCCTTGTTTATCCTACCATCAACCCGGCTACCCGTACTTTCCCGGTAGAGATACAGCTTGTTAACCGTGACCAGCGTGTACGTCCGGGAATGTTTGCCCGTGCCACGCTGAATTTCGGAATACGGGACCACGTGGTCGTTCCCGACCTGGCCATTGTGAAGCGTGCCGGTTCAGGCGACCGCTATGTCTATGTCTACAAGGACGGCAAGGTGTCTTATAATAAGGTAGAACTTGGCCGTCGTATGGATACGGAGTATGAGTTGATTTCCGGTGTAGACAATAACTCTCAAGTTGTTATTGCCGGGCAGTCTAAATTAGCCGATGGTGTGGAAGTCGAGGTAGAAAAATAATATGGTAATGTGGTAATGTGATAATATGCTAATGTGATAATGTGATAATATGCTAATGTGCCAATGTAGCTACATTGCGCAGCCAATTAGCATATTAGCACATTGACAAATTAAAGAATTAATCTTATGAGTTTATACGAAGGAGCGGTTAAGAAACCGATTATGACCTCGCTCTGCTTCCTGGCAGTGGCTATATTTGGTCTGTTCTCTCTGTCGAAATTGCCGGTAGACCTTTATCCGGATATCGAGACCAACACCATTATGGTGATGACTACCTATCAGGGTGCCAGTGCCTCGGACATTGAGAACAACGTGACTCGTCCGTTGGAAAACGTGCTGAACTCGGTCAGTAATCTGAAGCATATCACCTCCCGTTCGTCGGAGAATATTTCTGTAATTACGCTGGAGTTTGAGTATGGATATGACATAGACGTGCTGACGAACGACGTGCGTGATAAACTGGACATGGTGAGCTCCATGCTGCCCGATGAGGTCGAAACTCCCATCATCTTCAAGTTCAGTACGGATATGATTCCTATCCTGCTGCTCTCCGTGCAGGCAGAGGAGAGCCAGCCGGCTCTTTATAAAATATTGGATGACAACGTGGCGAATCCCTTGGCGCGTGTGCCAGGTGTGGGTACGGTGTCTATTTCGGGTGCCCCCAAACGTGAGGTCAATGTATATTGCGACCCCAATAAATTGGATGCCTACAGCCTCTCAGTAGAAACTATCAGCTCTATTATCAGTGCCGAAAACCGGAATACGCCGGGCGGTACGTTCGATGTGGGTAACAATACCTATTCGCTGCGTGTGGAAGGTGAGTTCAAGGATCCCAAAGAGATGGAGAACATCGTGGTAGGTACGCATAACGGTGCTTCCGTCTATCTGCGCGATGTGGCAAAAGTTGTGGACTCTGTGGAGGAACGTGCACAGAAGACGTATAGCAACGGTGTGCAGGGCGCCATGATTGTGGTGCAGAAACAATCGGGTGCCAATTCTGTAGCCATTTCGCAGAAGATAATTGATATGTTGCCGCAGTTGCAGAAGTCACTGCCGAGCGATGTGAAGCTGGGGATCATTGTCAATACTTCCGAAAATATTCTGAATACGATAGACAGCTTGGAGGAAACCATTATGTACGCTATGCTGTTCGTTATCTTGGTGGTGTTCGTTTTTTTGGGGCGTTGGCGTGCCACGGTCATTATTTGTATCACCATACCGATGTCATTGGTTGCCTCGTTCATCTATCTGGGTATCATCGACGGCGGTTCACTGAATATCATCTCGCTCTCTTGTCTCTCCATTGCTATTGGTAACGTGGTGGACGACGCCATTGTGGTACTCGAGAATGTAACGACCCATATTGAACGGGGTTCCGAACCGAAGCAGGCAGCGATACATGCCACGAACGAGGTGGCCATCTCCGTAATTGCATCTACGCTGACTATGATTGCGGTATTCTTCCCATTGACGATGGTAAGTGGCATGTCCGGTGTGCTATTCCGTCAGTTGGGATGGATGATGTGTGTGATTATGACGGTTTCCACAGTTTCAGCCTTGTCATTCACTCCGATGATGTGTGCGCAGCTTCTGCGTTTGCAGAAAAAGCAGAGTAAGATGTTCCTTACGCTCTATACGCCGATTCAGCGTGCGCTGGACGGTCTTGACGTGTGGTACCAGAACCGGTTGAACTGGGCTGTGCGCCATCGTCTGACGGTTATGGCAGGCTGTGCCGCATTTTTTGTGGCAAGTCTGTTCTGTGCCAAGTACATAGGTACCGAGTTCTTCCCGGCAGCAGACAATAGCCGCATCGGTATCAACCTTCAGTTGCCCATCGGGGCCCGTGTGGAACGTGCGGAAGCGTTGGCTTCGGAACTGACAAACAAGTGGATGACGCGCTACGGAGATATGATGAAAGTTTGCAACTACACTGTGGGGCAGGCGGACTCTGACAATACGTTTGCTTCCATGCAGGACAACGGTAGTCATATCATTAGTTTCAATATCAGTCTGGTGAGTCCGGGAGACCGTGACGTGACACTGGAAACCGTTTGCGACGAAATGCGTGAGGACTTGAAGGGGTATCCCGAATTGGACAAGGCGCAGGTTATTCTGGGCGGTAGCACAGGCGGCATGAGCGCCCAGGCAAGTGCCGACTTTGAGGTTTATGGTTACGACTTCACCGCGACGGACAAAGTGTCAGCCGAACTGAAAGAGAAATTGTTGCAGGTGAAAGGTGTGAGTGAAGTGAATATCAGCCGTCAGGATTATCAGCCCGAATATCAGGTGGACTTTGACCGTGAGAAGCTGGCATTGCATGGCTTGAATCTTTCTACTGCCTCCAACTATCTGCGTAATCGTGTAAATGGTGCTTTGGCATCTTATTATCGCGAAGATGGTGACGAGTACGACATCCGTGTGCGTTACGCTCCCGAATTCCGTACAAAGATTGAAGATTTGGAGAACATCCTTATTTATACGCCTTCCGGTGAGGGTATCCGCGTGAAAGACCTCGGCAAAGTAGTCGAGCGTTCTGCTCCTCCTACCATCGAACGTAAAGACCGTGAGCGTATTGTTACTGTATCTGCGGTTATTTCGGGAGCACCTTTGGGCGATGTGGTGGCCGATGGTAATGCTATAATTGATAAGATGGACCTACCAAGTGGTGTTTCTATCCAGATTTCGGGTTCGTATGAGGACCAACAGGATTCATTCTCCGACTTGGGAACGCTGGCTGTATTGATTGTTATTCTCGTATTCATTGTGATGGCAGCTCAGTTTGAGTCTTTGAGTTATCCGTTCATCATCATGTTTTCCATTCCATTTGCATTCAGCGGTGTGTTGATGGCATTATTCTTTACGGGAACCAATTTGAATGTGATGTCGCTTTTGGGTGGAATCATGTTGATTGGTATTGTGGTGAAGAACGGTATCGTACTCATCGACTACATCACGCTTTGCCGCGAACGTGGTCAAGCGGTGCTTCACTCTGTAGTCACGGCAGGCCGCAGCCGTTTGCGTCCGGTATTAATGACTACACTGACCACTATCCTCGGTATGGTGCCGATGGCTGTAGGGCAGGGTGAAGGTGCCGAGATGTGGCGTCCGTTGGGGGTTGCCGTAATTGGCGGTCTGACGGTATCTACCATTCTGACATTGATTCTTGTCCCTGTACTCTATTGCTCGTTTGCAGGTGTTGGTATTCGGCGCACACGTAAGAAGATTAAGAAAGACCGTGAGCTGAATGATTATTACCAGTTGCATAAGGAGAAGATGACGAAACCACGTAAACAATGATTAATCATTATCCGTTAATCATTAAACATTAATCACTAAACATTATATAGCGTGAAATCAGTATTTATAACATTCGACCAAGCGTTCTTTGAACGTATCATGGCATTGCTTGATCGTCACAACTGCCGCGGCTTCAGCTATTGGCAGCAAGTACAGGGGCGTGGCAGTAAGACGGGAGAACCGCACTATGGCAGCCATGCCTGGCCCAGTATGTGTTCCGCCATCATCACTATCATAGATGAGGCTAAGGTGGCTCCGCTGCTCGAAGCGCTCCATCGGATGGACAAGGAGACCGAGCAACTCGGACTCCGTGCTTTTGTTTGGAATATCGAACAGACCATTTAATCGGGTCTGCTCTGTCTATAACCGTTATCCCCGGAGAAAAAATCTTGTTTCTTCGGGGATAATTCTTTTTTGTCCGGAGAGATTTTTCAACCTATATCTATATCTTTGCGTCCACATTAGGTATGGAAAAGAATTCATTGAAATATACGGGTCTGTTGGCGTTTATCGTATGGGGTGCATTGTTGCTGATGCATCTGTTGCCAAGTATTACGATGGGTGGCCGTGTGCTGAGGCGTGTGGATATCTTGGGGGACGTGCGTCGTCCTTCCAAGCCGGTGAGTGAGCCGGACAGCCTGCTGCCTCCGCCCCCGAAGGTGAAGCCCGCCTTTGTGGACACCTGCCGTGCGGGCATGACGTGCATTGAAGATTATAGTGATTCTACCATGCGTGGCATGACGCGGTTCTATCAGGCACTCGACGAGCTTGCCAAAGCACCCCGTCCGGTTCGTATCGCCTACTTCGGCGACTCCTTTATCGAAGCGGATATTCTGACGGCTGATTTACGCGAGATGCTTCAGCAGAAATATGGCGGTTGCGGAGTAGGTTTTGTCACCATTACGTCCATGACCAGTGGCTTCCGCCCTACAGTGCGTCATTCCTTCAGCGGATGGGAGAGTCATTCTGTCATGGACTCCGTGTTCTTTGACCGTAGCAAGCTGGGAGTCTCCGGACATTACTTTATTCCGAATACCGGTGCTTATGTGGAACTGCGGGGGCAGAAGAACTATGCCTCCCGTCTGGACACCTGCCAGCGTGCCAGTATTTTTTTCTATAACCGTGGCACAACCACCCTTTCTGTCCGCGTCAATCGTGGCGAAGCAACTACTGAGACTTTTGAGCCGATTGATGATTTGCAGGAGATGACGGTAGAGGGAAATATCGGTTCTGTCCGTTGGACGGTGGAAAGTGCGGACTCCACCTTGTTTTATGGCCTTGCCATGGACGGTACTTCCGGCATTGTGCTGGATAACTTCTCACTGCGTGGCAGCTCCGGCCTCTCCCTCCGTTCTGTTCCCGTGTGGATGATGCGCGAGTTCAACGAACAGCGTCCTTACGATTTGATAATCCTGCAGTACGGACTGAATGTGGCTACAGAGCGCGGACGGAATTACGACAAGTACATTGCCGGCATGCAGACAACGGTGCAGCATCTCAAGGAGGCCTTTCCGCAAGCAGCCATCCTCATAGTCAGCGTGGGCGATAGGGACTATAAGACCGAAGAAGGAGAGCTGCGTACCATGCCTGGCATCAAGAATCTGGTTCGTTATCAGCAGAATCTGGCAGCGGATGAGGCTGTCGCTTTCTGGAACATGTTCGAGGCCATGGGTGGGGAAGGCAGCATGGCAGACATGGTGCATGCCAAGCCGTCACTGGCCAATTATGATTATACGCACATCAACTTCCGTGGTGGAAAGCATCTTGCGGGATTACTTTATGAGTCTTTGATTTATGGCAAGGAACAGTATGACAGAAGGAGGGCCTACTATGAAGAGGAGCCATAAGGAGGATTTACGATTGTACGATTTACGATGTATGATTTGCTGCGCGGTGCTGGTACTGATTGCGGCGATACGGCCGCTCCATGCACAAGACATACTGCCAGGCAGCCTTTCGTGTCATACCGGTGGAGCGGATTGTGATACTCTCTGCCTCTATTCCCAACGTACGGATACGGTGTCTGTCCCTTTGATAACTTTTCCCGCCGCATTCCGGCAAATGAAGGAGAATGTACTTACCGACAGTCTGGGTATTCTTAATCCTTTCTGGGAGAAGTTGCGTCTGTCCCGGCTGGGCGCTTCCGCTGATACGCTTCGCATCGTACATGTGGGCGACAGCCATATACGCGGCCATATCTTCCCCCGTACCACCGGTGCGTTGATGCAGGACACTTTCGGGGCAGTCTCTTATACCGATGTAGGTATCAACGGTGCATTTTGTACTACTTTCACCCGTCCGGACCGTATTGCTGATATTGCGGCTCTACATCCCGACCTGCTTATTCTTTCCTTCGGGACGAACGAAAGCCATAACCGCCGTTACAATACAATGTTGCACTATCGCCAGATGGATGACCTTGTACGCATGCTTCGCGAGAAACTGCCGAATGTACCGATGTTGATGACCACTCCTCCGGGCTCTTACGAGAGTTTCCGGCAGCGTCGCCGTCGTCGGACCTATAAGATTAATCCGCGTACTGCCGTTGCCGTGCAGACCATTCGCCGCTATGCCGATGAAAACGGATTGGCGGTATGGGACATGTACGAAATACTTGGCGGTACCCACCGTGCCTGCCTCAACTGGCAGGAAGCCGGATTGATGCGTCCGGACCATGTACATTATTTGCCGGACGGTTACCGCCTGCAAGGCGAGCTGTTCTGCCAGGCCTTGTTAAAAGCTTATAACGATTATGTGGAATATTGAAGAATTTTTATCCGGATTGAATATAGACTTGGACCGTTTGCGCGATGTCTTCACTTATGACCCGCAAGCCCCGATGATATTCAGCAGTGGTATTTTCCTCTGGCTGTTTGTCGCTTTTATATTGGTTTATCTGTTGTTGCAACGCCGGACGACGGCGCGTTTGCTGTTTGTCACCTTGTTTTCCTATTACTTCTATTATAAAAGTAGTGGCACTTATTTTTTCCTGCTTGGACTGGTGACGGTCTGTGACTTTTTCATTGCACGTTTGATGGCACGCGAGGCTATTCCCTGGCTACGTAAGGCATGGGTTGTGTTGAGTCTGTTCATCAATTTGGGATTGTTGTGTTACTTCAAGTACACCAATTTCCTGGGCGAAACTTTTGCCTCGCTGACGGGAGGAACGTTCACGGCAATGGATATTTTCCTTCCGGTGGGCATCTCTTTTTTCACTTTTCAGTCGTTGAGCTATACGATAGATGTGTATCGTCGCCAGATAACGCCTCTGGGCAGTTTATTGGATTATGCTTTTTATGTTTCCTTCTTTCCCCAGTTGGTGGCGGGGCCTATTGTACGTGCCCGTGATTTCATTCCGCAAATCCGCCGTCCACTGTTTGTCTCCAGGGAGATGTTCGGGCGTGGAATCTTCCTCATCGTGAGTGGACTCTTCAAGAAAGCGGTCATATCGGACTATATCAGCGTCAACTTCGTAGAGCGTATCTTTGATAATCCTACTCTTTATTCGGGGGTGGAGAATCTGATGGGTGTCTATGGCTATGCCTTGCAGATTTATTGCGACTTCTCCGGTTACAGTGATATGGCTATTGGCATTGCCTTGTTGCTGGGTTTCCATTTCAATATCAACTTCGATTCTCCCTATAAGTCCGCTTCCATTACGGAGTTCTGGAGGCGGTGGCACATCTCGCTTTCCAGTTGGTTGCGCGACTATCTTTATATCTCTTTGGGAGGCAACCGGAAGGGGAAAATCCGCCAGTACGCCAATCTCATCATTACCATGTTCCTGGGTGGCTTGTGGCATGGAGCTTCGTGGAATTTTGTCCTTTGGGGGATGACGCACGGTGTTGCGCTTGCAGCCCACAAGTGCTGGATGACGCTCACCGGACATAAGAAAGGTGCGGAAAGCCGTGGCATTCGCCGGTTCTTCGGGGTGCTTATTACTTTCCATTTTGTTTGTTTCTGCTGGATATTCTTCCGTAATGCGGAGTTTTCCACATCAATGGATATGCTGAGGCAGATATTCACTACTTTCCGTCCGCAACTCTTCCCGCAGTTGGTGGCAGGCTATTGGGAAGTGTTCGCATTGATGGCATTGGGATATTTTCTGCATTTTGTGCCCGACAGTTGGGAACGTGCCTGCACAAAAACAGTAATCCGCCTTCCCTTGTTGGGAAAGGCGGTACTGGTGCTTGCTGTAATCTATCTGGTCATTCAGATGAAAAGTTCGGAGATACAGCCGTTTATTTATTTCCAGTTCTGATTACTTCTTCTCGGTAGCAGTGGAGTCTGCCTGCTGTCGGAAGGGTTCCCGGTAGTTGAGCCCGTCTCTCCGGTAGAGGCTGATGAGTCCGGCCAGTCGGGTAGTGAAGTTTGTATAATCTTTCTTTTCCTGTTGTGTCCATTGTACTTCGGCAAGGGCGGCCATACGGGGGAGAACCATATACTCTACCTGCTCGCTGGTCGGGATGTATTCTGTCCAAAGGTTGGCTTGTGCGCCGAGTATGTGCTTGGCTTGTTCTTCGGTCAGTGAGGCGGTAGGATTCAGACTGTATACTTTTTCCAATGGGACAAAGCCTCCGATGGCAAATGGTTCGTGCCGGGTATCCTCACTTTGGTAATAATCAAAGTAGCAATAGTCGTTGGGTGTCATTATCACGTCGTGTCCCAGTTGGGCCGCTTTGATTCCTCCTGCCGAGCCACGCCATGACATAACAGTTGCGTTAGGAGCGACGTCGCCTTCCAGAATCTCATCCCAGCCGATAATCCGGCGTCCTTTACTATTGAGGAACTTTTCGATACGTGTCATGCAATAACTCTGCAGACGGTCTTCGGCTGTATGGTTCTTGTCGGATTTCAATTTTTCGGTTCTGATACGCGCCTGGCATTTGGGACACTTTTCCCAACGGGTGCGGGGAGCTTCGTCACCGCCGATGTGGATGTATTTGGAAGGGAATATGTCAATGATTTCGGCCATGACATCTTCGAGGAACTGCATGGACTTTTCGTTGCCGATGCACAGCACATCTTCGAATACTCCCCAACGTGGACACACTTCATACGGTCCACCGGTGCATCCCATTTCGGGATAGGCGGCCAGTGCGGCAAGCATGTGTCCGGGCAGGTCTACTTCGGGGATGACCGTGATATAGCGCTCCTCGGCATATTTTACGATTTCCTTGGCTTGTTCCTGCGTATAGAAACCGCCATATCGGGTATTGTCATACTCTTCGGTATTCCGGCCGATGACGGTACGGTCGCGCCAGGCGCCAATTTCCGTCAGCTTGGGATATTTCTTTATTTCTATTCTCCAGCCTTGGTCTTCGGTGAGGTGCCAGTGAAAGGTATTCATATTGTGAAGTGCCAGTAAATCTATGTATTTCTTGATGAACTCAATGGGGAAGAAGTGGCGGCCCACATCGAGGTGCATGCCTCGGTAGCTGAAGCGGGGTTCATCCTGGATGCTGCCGGCAGGCAATAGGATAGAGGTGGCTTTGGTTTCGGCAGGGATTGATTTACGCAGGGTTTGTATACCGTAGAACACTCCGTTCTCGGTCTGGCCGTTTAGGGTCACCCGGTCGGCTTTGACGGTCAGCACATAGCCTTCCCGGTTGCGGATAGCCGGATCCAGTCCTAATGTGATGGCGCCTTTGGGCGCTTCGCTCCCCGGGGCAAGGGCTTCTGTCTGGAGGGTGTGGCCGGTGGACTGGCTGATGTATTCAGCCAGAAACTTAGCATTACGTTTCAAAAGTTCATTGTTTTCGGGGTAGGCGATGATGGTACCGGCATTCAGGTTGAAGGGAGATTCCTGACTCAAGGCAACTTCCTGGGGCAGGGGGATGACTTGATAGTTGGCTGTTGTTTCTACCCCGCATGAAGAGCAGGCCAGGACGAGGGTACCTGCAAGGAGCATGTGTGTAAGTTTTCTCATGGCATTGAATTGATTAAATTAGTGTCTGACAAATATACGCAAAAAATACTAAAGAGGTAGAGGATAAGGGGGATTTATGTATGCTTATGCTTCAGTTCTCTTTGCTCTATACTCCTTGGGTGACATTCTCGTGTGTTTCTTGAAATATCGTCCGAAAAAAAACTGGTCGGGAAAACGGTATTTGTCGGCAATCTCTTTCAGTATTAGCTGTCGCCGGCTTGGTACTGACCAGTTGCGGCATCTATACCAAATACCAGCGCCCGGAGGACATCACAACCGATGGACTTTATGAACACGATTTGGACGGGCAAAGTTTGGATAGCCTGAGTCTGTTTGCGGCATCGGACACTGTCTCCATCGCCTCCCTTTCCTGGCTCGAGCTTTTTACGGACACGCAATTATAGTCGCTCATCGAGCAAATCTTGCAAGGCAACACCGACTTGCTTTCCGCCCAGCAATGCATCAGGGAGGCAGAAGCCACGCTGATGTCGGCCAAACTTTCGTACCTGTCTTCGTTTATGCTCACTCCGCAGTGTGGCGTCAGCAGTTTCGACAATTCCAAAGGTTCGTGGACCTATTCCGGTATTGCCTCGGCAAGTTGGAGAGTCGATATTTGGGCTAATTTGACCAGTGCCATGCGCTGCTCCAAAGCGCTCTACCTTCAAAGTTTGGAGTACGAACAAGCCGTCAGCACTTCGCTGATAGCTATGTGGCCAACCTTTACCTTGCTGATACTTGACGAGCAATACCGCATTTCCGAAGAAACAGCCGCCAGTTGGCGCGAAAGTGCACGCACCATGCGAGCCATGATGGCTGCAGGCATGACGAACGAGGCGAGTGTTTCGCAATCCGAAGCCAACTGTCGCCCAGGTGGAAGCTTCGCTGCTCGACCTCCGGCAGCAGGTAAGGGAAATGCCGCCCGTTCTGCTTTCTACCCCTCCATCACCCTGAGCGGTACAGCTGGCTGGACCAACTCGGCAGGAAGCATGATTGTCAATCCCGGAAAACTTCTTCTGTCTGTCATCGACTCGCTGACACAACCCTTGTTCAACAAAGGGCTGAACGTGGCACAGCTCAAGATGCCAAAGCACAGCAGGAAGAAGCCAGGCTCGCTTTTCAGCAAGTTTTGCTTAATGTCGGCAGCGAAGTGAACAATGCTCTGACCCAAGTGCAGGTAGCCCGTGGAAAGACGGAGCTCTGCACAAGGCAGATAACTTCACTGGAAACTACCGTCCGCAGCACCCGGTTACTGATGCGGCACGGCACCTCCACCTATCTGGAAGTGCTCACTGCCCAGCAGGGGCTACTCTCTGCCTAACTGACACAGGTAGCCCACCGCTTTGATGAAATACAAGGTATCATCAACCTCTATCAAGCCCTCGGTGGAGGGCGGGAGTAAAATATACTCTTTCTCATCTTCATTCTCTTGCTCCTCTATCAATCCGGCATTTCCTTTTTTGTGGAAATCCGGCGGTAGAGGAACTTTCATATAAGCGGGCTATGGCAAAAAAACTACGGTCTCCTGCCGTCAAACCGGGACAAACTTTATAACTTTGCGGCATACGACATAAAAATCTATTGATTATGAACTGCAAATCCTTGTTTTTTCTGGCTATTTTCTCCCTGCCCCTTATATCAGGGGTGTTTGCTCAAAAGAAAGTTTCTATTCTTGGCGATTCCTATTCCACTTTTTACGGTCATGTCTCTCCTGCCGCCAATCTCTGCTGGTATGGAGTTCCCGGCGAAAAGAAAGAGAATGATGTGACAAAGGTGGAGGAAACCTGGTGGTACCGTTTCATCCATGAGCACGGCTTTCAGTTGGAACGCAACAATTCCTATTCCGGCTCCACCGTCTGTCATACCGGTTACGAGAAAGCCGATTACTCCGACCGTTCTTTTATCACCCGTATTCACAACCTCGGCACCCCCGACATAATCCTTGTTTTTGGCGGTACCAATGACAGCTGGGCAGGTGCCCCCATTGGCGCATACCAATATGATGGCTGGACGAAAGCCGATTTGTATAGCTTCCGTCCTGCCTTTTGCTATCTGCTTGCATCTCTCAAGCAGCTCTATCCTGCGGCCAGGATTTATAATATTACCAATTCTGAATTATCCGAAGAGGTAACTGATTCCATGGATGAAATTTGCCGGCACTATGGCATCGAGAATATTCGTTTGCACGACATTGATAAACAATGGGGGCATCCTTCTGTGCAAGGAATGCAGAGTATTGATGCTCAGGTTTGGGAGTCTGTCTCCCCGATATTGGAGGCTTCTGTTTCTTTGCCTGCCAAGAACTAAAGACAGACCCATTGGGAGTTATCCTTTTCTATCCTAGATGCTAATCTTTCCACTGCCGTATTCTTTTCTTTCCACAGCTGTGGAAAGAAAAGAATACGGCAGTGGAAAGAAAGTAAAATCCTTGTGGCAAGAAAAATAATTAGTACCTTTACTGCCAGCTTCTGCCGATTTCGAGAACATTTCTTCCCCAAGTTTGCTGCAAGTTTCCCTCAATTCTCTATAAACCATTAATTTAAATTATTTTATGAGTGCTTATTATGACCTTTATGAAACGCCCGTCCCCGAAGGCGAGGAACCGAAGTCGCTACATGCCCGTGTCTGTTCCAAGGGAACCATTTCCGGTAAAGAGTTCATGGAACGGGTTTTTCGTGAAGAACATATGCCCCACGCCATGGTTGTGGGTATTGTGCAAGCTATCACCACTACGCTTGGAGACTGGCTGGCAAAGGGCTATACGGTGGAGATAGAGGGACTTGGCTTCTTCAGCACCACGCTGAAGTGTACCCATCCGGTGATGAATAAGAAAGAAGTACGTGCGGAGTCGGTCAAGATGTCCACGGTGAAATTCCGTCCCAGCATCGAATTCAAACGTTATGTGGCAGGTAAGATGGAGTTGGAACGTGCGGATAAACGCTTCTTTCCGGATAAACCGAAAGCAATGGGCGACATGGCTGCCCGTGAAAAAAGCATGATGGACTTTCTGGAGGCTAATATCTGTATCACTCGTGCAGAATATTCCCGCCTTGTCCACGTCACCGCCCGCCGGGCTTCGAGGGATTTGCAGACATTTATCGATTCCGGCGTGATTCGCAAGCGCGGTGCCTGTCGTTCAGTGGTCTATGTCAAGGTATGAATTGGAGCTTGTATTGCGCGCGCGTATATATATAATGTGTCCCTTCCTTTCCTTATCCCAGTTTCCTTTAAAAAACATGCTTTAAAACATATCTATCAATCAGTGAGTTATGAAAAAGTTCATGGAATCTCTCAAAAAAACCGTGTATAAATTTTGCAGATGTCCATAAAAGGCCTACTTTTGCATCCGCTTTCGGGAACGAAGGCGGCGATGTTTTGACATTCTGACAGTAAAACGGAGCGGTAAGCTTCCATTTTTCTCTTCTTTGCCATCGGTTTCTTCCGGAACTTCGGCCTTGGAAAAGAAAAATGAAAAAAAACTTCTGAAAATATTTGGAAGTTATGCTTTAAAGTTCTTACCTTTGCACCCGCTTTTGAAAATGAAAGCAGCGCGAGTTGACATTCTTTTAAAAGAAACGGTGCCTGGTTCTTCTTTCTTTTTCTTTTTGCCTCCCTTTCGACAAGAGAGACGACGAGGGAAGAGAAAAGAGAGAAAAAAAGAAAAAAAACTTCCGAAAATATTTGGAGGATATACTTAAAAGTTCTTACCTTTGCATCCGCTTTCTGAAAAGAACAGCAATCGTGAAACGAGCGATCTTTGAACAGATTTACATAAACAATACAAGTAGTACAAGAGCAAGGTTTTTCCTTATCAATGGGGAAAGCTTTGGGCAAAACAAGAGAACCGTCAATACTTATTTTATATAGGTAAAGATAAACTTTTGAATTCGAGCGTCCTGAACAGATAACAAGCTGTCGCACATTAATTTTTTAATTTGCGCAGTCACGATACTTTTACAATGAAGAGTTTGATCCTGGCTCAGGATGAACGCTAGCTACAGGCTTAACACATGCAAGTCGAGGGGCATCAGGAAGAAAGCTTGCTTTCTTTGCTGGCGACCGGCGCACGGGTGAGTAACACGTATCCAACCTGCCGATGACTCGGGGATAGCCTTTCGAAAGAAAGATTAATACCCGATGGTATATCTGAAAGGCATCTTTCAGCTATTAAAGAATTTCGGTCATTGATGGGGATGCGTTCCATTAGGTTGTTGGCGGGGTAACGGCCCACCAAGCCATCGATGGATAGGGGTTCTGAGAGGAAGGTCCCCCACATTGGAACTGAGACACGGTCCAAACTCCTACGGGAGGCAGCAGTGAGGAATATTGGTCAATGGACGAGAGTCTGAACCAGCCAAGTAGCGTGAAGGATGACTGCCCTATGGGTTGTAAACTTCTTTTATACGGGAATAAAGTTAGGCACGTGTGCCTTTTTGTATGTACCGTATGAATAAGGATCGGCTAACTCCGTGCCAGCAGCCGCGGTAATACGGAGGATCCGAGCGTTATCCGGATTTATTGGGTTTAAAGGGAGCGTAGGCGGATGCTTAAGTCAGTTGTGAAAGTTTGCGGCTCAACCGTAAAATTGCAGTTGATACTGGGTGTCTTGAGTACAGTAGAGGCAGGCGGAATTCGTGGTGTAGCGGTGAAATGCTTAGATATCACGAAGAACTCCGATTGCGAAGGCAGCTTGCTGGACTGTAACTGACGCTGATGCTCGAAAGTGTGGGTATCAAACAGGATTAGATACCCTGGTAGTCCACACAGTAAACGATGAATACTCGCTGTTTGCGATATACAGTAAGCGGCCAAGCGAAAGCGTTAAGTATTCCACCTGGGGAGTACGCCGGCAACGGTGAAACTCAAAGGAATTGACGGGGGCCCGCACAAGCGGAGGAACATGTGGTTTAATTCGATGATACGCGAGGAACCTTACCCGGGCTTAAATTGCAAATGAATGTTCTGGAAACAGATCAGCCGCAAGGCATTTGTGAAGGTGCTGCATGGTTGTCGTCAGCTCGTGCCGTGAGGTGTCGGCTTAAGTGCCATAACGAGCGCAACCCTTATCGATAGTTACCATCAGGTTATGCTGGGGACTCTGTCGAGACTGCCGTCGTAAGATGTGAGGAAGGTGGGGATGACGTCAAATCAGCACGGCCCTTACGTCCGGGGCTACACACGTGTTACAATGGGGGGTACAGAAGGCAGCTACACGGCGACGTGATGCTAATCCCTAAAACCTCTCTCAGTTCGGATTGGAGTCTGCAACCCGACTCCATGAAGCTGGATTCGCTAGTAATCGCGCATCAGCCACGGCGCGGTGAATACGTTCCCGGGCCTTGTACACACCGCCCGTCAAGCCATGAAAGCCGGGGGTACCTGAAGTGCGTAACCGCGAGGAGCGCCCTAGGGTAAAACTGGTGATTGGGGCTAAGTCGTAACAAGGTAGCCGTACCGGAAGGTGCGGCTGGAACACCTCCTTTCTGGAGTGACGTCTCGACTCGATCGTTGGTTCTTGAAGTTATGCTTCCATAAGAACCTCTTGTACTGCGCGTACTTGTTTATTAAAATATACGAGAAAAGTAGAAGCCGAGCCGTAAGGCGAGGGTTTGACTGACAGTCCTATAGCTCAGTTGGTTAGAGCGCTACACTGATAATGTAGAGGTCGGCAGTTCAACTCTGCCTGGGACTACTTCTCAGTTGGTGACCGACCGGTTACGATTTAGCGGGTCTTTCATCAATGGTGAAGGGGGATTAGCTCAGCTGGCTAGAGCACCTGCTTTGCACGCAGGGGGTCAACGGTTCGAATCCGTTATTCTCCACTTCTCAAGATTAGGAATTATCTTTAATCCTTAATCCTTGACAACGATCTTTGACATGATGTGACCAAAAAAAGTAAAGTTGAAAGCTGAAAGTATATATCGACCATACGTGATCGGTAAGACAAAAAGTAAGTAAGGGCACATGGCGGATGCCTTGGCTCTCGGAGGCGATGAAGGACGTGATAAGCTGCGATAAGCCGCGGGTAGGTGCAAATGACCTTTGATCCGCGGATTTCCGAATGGGACAACCCGATATCCTGAAGGGATATCATCCCGCAATGCGGGAGGCTAACGCAGGGAACTGAAACATCTTAGTACCTGCAGGAAAAGAAAATAAATAATGATTCCCCCAGTAGTGGCGAGCGAACGGGGAACAGCCCAAACCATCCATGTTACGGCATGTGTGGGGTTGTAGGACCACGTTGTGGCAAGAAAGTTGGTGAGCAGAATGTTCTGGAAAGTACAGCCATAGAGCATGATAGCTGCGTATGCGAAGCCAACCGAAGCCTAGTGGTATCCTGAGTAGCGCGGAGCACGAGGAATTCTGCGTGAATCTGCCGGGACCATCCGGTAAGGCTAAATACTCCCGAGAGACCGATAGTGAACCAGTACTGTGAAGGAAAGGTGAAAAGCACTTCGAACAGAAGAGTGAAATAGTTCCTGAAACCATGTGCCTACAAGCGGTCGGAGCACTTTTAGTGTGACGGCGTGCCTTTTGCATAATGAACCTACGAGTTACTTTTTCCGGCGAGGTTAAGGATCTCAGATCCGCAGCCGAAGCGAAAGCGAGTCTGAACAGGGCGTATAGTCGGAAGGAGTAGACGCGAAACCAAGTGATCTACCCTTGGGCAGGTTGAAGGATGGGTAACACCATCTGGAGGACCGAACCAATAAGCGTTGAAAAGCTTCTGGATGACCTGAGGGTGGGGGTGAAAGGCTAATCAAACTTGGAGATAGCTCGTACTCCCCGAAATGCATTTAGGTGCAGCCTTGACTTATACTGACATGAGGTAGAGCGACTGATAAGATGCGAGGGCTTCACCGCCTATCAAGTCTTGACAAACTCCGAATGCGTGTCAGTTCTATGTCAGGAGTGAGGGCATGGGTGCTAAGGTCCATGTCCTAAAGGAGAACAATCCGGACCAACAGCTAAGGTCCCGAAATGAATACTAAGTTGAACTAACGAAGTCAGATTGCTAAGACAGCTAGGATGTTGGCTTGGAAGCAGCCATTCATTTAAAGAGTGCGTAACAGCTCACTAGTCGAGGAGTTTGGCGTGGATAATAATCGGGCATAAGTATTCTACCGAAGCTTTGGGATGAGAAATCATCGGTAGGGGAGCATTCCACTCAGCGTCGAAGGTAAGGCGTGAGCCTTGCTGGAGCGTGTGGAAAAGCAAATGTAGGTATAAGTAACGATAAAGGGGGTGAGAAACCCCCTCGCCGAAAGACTAAGGTTTCCTGATCAACGCTAATCGGATCAGGGTAAGTCGGGTCCTAAGGCTCAGCCGAACGGCGAGGCCGATGGCAGAACCGGTTAATATTCCGGTACTACCTTAAGGAGTGACGTGGAGACGGAGTCGTGACAGCGCCGCGGACTGACGGAATAGTCCGTTGAAGGGTGTAGATGTTGATTGTTCCAGGCAAATCCGGAATGAGAGTCGAACCTGACAGTATGGAGCGTCCTTCTGGACAATCCAATAGTGCGTGTAATCATACTTCCAAGAAAATCCGCTAAACTTAATCCTTACGGTACCCGTACCGCAAACGGACACACGTAGTCGGGTTGAATATACTAAGGCGCTTGAGTGATTCACGGTTAAGGAACTAGGCAAACTGACCCTGTAACTTCGGGATAAAGGGTCCTCAAGCAATTGAGGCGCAGAGAATAGGTCCAGGCAACTGTTTAACAAAAACACAGGGCTGTGCAAAATTGAAAGATGAAGTATACAGCCTGACACCTGCCCGGTGCTGGAAGGTTAAGAGGAGACGTCATCGCAAGAGAAGCGTTGAATTGAAGCCCCAGTAAACGGCGGCCGTAACTATAACGGTCCTAAGGTAGCGAAATTCCTTGTCGGGTAAGTTCCGACCTGCACGAATGGTGTAATGATCTGGACGCTGTCTCAACCGTGAGCTCAGTGAAATTGTAGTATCGGTGAAGATGCCGATTACCCGCGATGGGACGAAAAGACCCCGTGAACCTTTACTATAGCTTAACATTGAATTTGGGTAATTGATGTGTAGGATAGGCCGGAGGCTTTGAAGCGGGCACGCCAGTGTTCGTGGAGCCGCTGTTGAAATACGGCCCTTTGATTATTTGAGTTCTAACCCGCTGTTGCGGGGACACTGTTTGGTGGGTAGTTTGACTGGGGTGGTCGCCTCCAAAAGCGTAACGGAGGCTTCTAAAGGTGCCCTCACGACGATTGGTAACCGTCGGCAGAGTGTAATGGCATAAGGGCGCTTGACTGGGAGACTCACAAGTCGATCAGGTAGGAAACTAGAGCATAGTGATCCGGTGTTTCTGTATGGAAAGGACATCGCTCAAAGGATAAAAGGTACTCCGGGGATAACAGGCTGATCCCTCCCAAGAGCTCATATCGACGGAGGGGTTTGGCACCTCGATGTCGGCTCGTCACATCCTGGGGCTGGAGAAGGTCCCAAGGGTTGGGCTGTTCGCCCATTAAAGTGGCACGCGAGCTGGGTTCAGAACGTCGTGAGACAGTTCGGTCTCTATCTATCGTGGGCGCATGAAATTTGCGTGGCTCTGACACTAGTACGAGAGGACCGTGTTGGACTGACCTCTGGTTTACCGGTTGTGCCGCCAGGTGCATTGCCGGGTATCTAAGTCGGGATTGGATAAGTGCTGAAAGCATCTAAGTACGAAGCCAGCCACAAGATTAGATTTCTCAGGGTCGTTGTAGACTACAACGTTGATAGGACGCAGGTGTACAGGCAGCGATGTCATAGCCGAGCGTTACTAATTGCCCGTTCACTTTTTGCCTTGCCTTGTATGGAGGTATATACGTTCAGCCATAAATGAATGCTTTGCTTTTTTCGCATCATGTCTACCTTATTCAGGTGACTACAGCACCGGGGTTCCACCTCTTCCCATTCCGAACAGAGAAGTTAAGCCCGGTCACGCCGATGGTACTGCGTAACAGTGGGAGAGTAGGTAGTCGCCGTTTTTCAGAAGAAGCCTCCGTGTCTGATAAGGATACGGAGGCTTCGTTCGTTTACATATATCTCCTCTAACATTCCGTTTCTACCGCTAATCACTATACCTTATTATATATAATTATTCATCGCATGTTCATCAGATTAATTCCCGAATTAAGGTGCTAAATAATGATTAAAAACGCTTAAAATCAGTGTTTTATATTCTATTTTCACTTTCGTATTTCATATATTCTTCGTACCTTTACAGTGTATTAAAAGGTATAGTAAATCCTTTAATCAGTGAACAATTTAATCTTTTTACAAAAGAAAGTAATATAGTTGTAAAACAAATAAGAGAGACATCTGTTATTTATTGTAGAATCATTAGACGACATGAAAACAACTGTAAAGACATTCTGGATATGCATGCTACTGATGTTGACTTGCAGCATTAGCGGTAAAGCCATTGACCTGGTGCAGATGGATGACAGAATGGCTGGAACTGCTGAAGTTTCCGCTTCTTTATCTTCATGTTCTTCTACTTCCGACAATAGTATTGACAAGAAGAATTCATTGTTCACGAATACCAAGTTTGCATGGACTACGGATGTCGAACTGGGAAACAAACCAGTTTCCGAAACTTACTCTTCTCATCAACAGCGTTTGCGCAGGGTGATTGAAGACAATCTTTTCCTCAGAAACATTCTTCTGATATTATCCAACCACGAGAATCTACTCGTTCAAGGTCGTTCTAAATTATACTACTCAGATAAAGCCCCGTACTATGCATTGACGGGCAGTGATTACTATATCTATACGCTTCGGCGGATTTTGATTTAGCCAACTTTTCTTCTTATTGATTTCCCCCTTTTTTCCCTTCTTGTCTTGAAGAGACTGAAAGCAGGTGACCTTTAGTGTACATATATGCTAGCTAAGGTTGCAAGGATGATTACGCCCTATCGGTTCGTAAGCGGGAAGTCGTATCCCTATGCTTTATTTTCAAAACTCTATTTAAATACCAACAATTAAACTTTTCATCATGGAAACTACTCAAAAAAAAGCAGCCTCTTTTAAAGGCATCAGATCCGCCGGTTGGGTAATCGTAATCTGTTTTATCATCGCCGTGCTTATTTTTCACTTTGTGTTGGGAAATCCCTCCAACTTCATGAACAACGACCCGAACAACCATCCGTTGCCGGGTAACTTCCTCGGTACCATCTATAAAGGTGGATTCATTGTTCCTGTAATTCAAACGCTTTTGCTGACTGTCATCGCACTGAGTATTGAACGTTATATTGCCATTGGCGCTGCCTTTGGTAAGGGGGCATTGGTGAAATTCGTAGCTAACATCAAAGCAGCCTTGGCTGAAGGTGATATGAAGAAGGCACAACAAATCTGCGATTCACAACGTGGTTCTGTAGCCAATGTGGTAAATGCCACTTTGAAGAAGTATGCCGAGATGGAGAATGACGCAGAGTTGTCCAAAGACCAGAAACTGCTTGCCATCCAGAAGGAATTGGAAGAAGCCACTGCGCTGGAACTGCCGATGATGGAGCAGAATCTTCCTATTATTGGTACCATCACGACTTTAGGTACATTGATGGGATTGCTCGGTACGGTTATTGGTATGATCCGTTCATTTGCCGCCCTCGCAGCCGGAGGTTCAGCCGACTCCATGGCTCTGTCGCAAGGTATTTCCGAGGCTTTGATTAATACAGCCTTCGGTATCTTGACCGGTGCATTGGCCGTTATCTCCTACAACTATTATACAAACAAGATTGACAAGTTGACTTACAGCCTCGATGAGATTGGTTTCTCCATCGTGCAGACTTTTGCAGCTACCCATAAATAGTTGACTGCTGATAGTTGGAGCTGCGCTGTGACGTAGGCTTCTATTATCTATTCAACGAATGAATTCTCAATTTTAATTTTCAATGAAACGATTATGGGCAGAGCGAAAATAAAAAAGAAAAGTACGTTCATCGATATGACGGCGATGAGTGACGTAACTGTACTGTTGCTGACCTTCTTCATGCTGACTTCTACGTTCGTGAAGAAAGAACCGGTACAAGTAACGACTCCCGCCTCTGTCTCCGAGATTAAGATCCCGGAGACAAATGTACTCCAGATATTGGTCGATCCGAGCGGAAAAGTATTTATGAGTCTGGACAAGCAGTCCGACTTGCGCGAAGTGCTGGAAGCTATGGGGCAGGAGTATGGAGTGACTTTCACTCCGGAGGAAACTAAAAAATTCATGCTGGCGTCTACCTTTGGTGTGCCGATGAAGAGTATGAAGAAATACCTCGACTTGCCGCAAGACCAGCAAGATGCTGTATTGAAGAATGAGGGGATACCGACAGACAGTATTGACAATCAGTTCAAGGCCTGGGTGCGCAACGCCCGTGCAGTGAACAGTGATTTGCGCATTGCCATCAAGGCAGATGCCAATACTCCTTATTCCGTAATAAAAAATGTGATGAACTCACTTCAGGACCTCAGAGAGAACCGATACAACCTGATTACTTCTCTAAAGACCACAAGTGAGGAGTGACAAGCTACGAGTTACAAGTAGAACAAGAAAGGAAACATTATGGCTGAAATACAAGAAAGCGGCAACAAGAAAGGTGGAAAAAGCAAGCAGAAGAAAATGACTGTCAGGGTGGACTTTACACCTATGGTGGACATGAACATGTTGCTGATTACCTTCTTTATGCTTTGTACCTCACTGAGCAAACCTCAGACCATGGAGATAAGCATGCCGAGCAATGACAAGACCATCACCGAGGAGCAGCAGACCAAAGTCAAGGCTTCCCAAGCCATCACGCTGTTGCTGGGGGATGACAACAAGTTGTATTATTACGAAGGGGAACCTAACTACAAGGACTATACTTCACTGAAGGAAACTACCTATCAGGCGGATGGTCTGCGGGCAATGCTTCTGCAACGTAATAGAGTTGCTGTGAACGAGGTGAACAGACTGAAGCAGCAGAAACTGGATCTTAAGATATCAGAGGATGACTACCGGAAACAGCTTTCCGAGATAAAAAGCGGAAAGGATACGCCGACAGTCATCATCAAGGCTACCGATAAGTCTTCGTACAAGAATCTGATTGATGCTCTCGATGAAATGCAGATATGTAATATAGGTAAGTATGTGATAACGGATATTGCCGAAGCCGACGAGTTCTTGATGAAGAACTACGAAAGCAAGGGCGAATTGTCCCAGAACATTGCTGAATGATGTGTAACACCCAAAGAAAGGAAAGAATATGGCTAAAGTAGATTTAAGCTCCCAAGCATGGTGTGACCTCGTGTTCAGTGGTAAGAACAAAGCATATGGAGCCTATAAGATGCGTGAGACCTCTCCCAGACGGCACAACATTGCCGTGATACTGGTAATTGTAATTGCATTGATAGGTTTCAGTATCCCTACGCTGATAAAGATGGCTACCCCCAAACAGAAAGAGGTGATGACCGAAGTGACTACCCTTTCGCAGCTGGAAGAACCGGAAGTGAAGCAGGAAGAGATGAAGCGGATAGAGCCCGTGGCCCCACCGCCGCCTGCATTGAAAAGCTCCATTAAGTTTACCGCTCCCGTCATCAAAAAGGATGAGGAAGTGAGGGACGAGGATGAAATAAAAAGCCAGACAGAACTGACGGAAACGAAAGTTGCCATCTCCATTGCCGACGTGAAAGGTAATGACGAGGAACACGGCAAGGACATCGCCGACTTGAAACAAGTGGTGACGCAGGCCGAACCGGAACCTGAAAAGGTTTTCGATATGGTAGAGCAGATGCCCCAGTTCCCCGGTGGTCAGGCCGAGATGATGCAGTTCATCAGCAAGAATATGAAGTATCCGACCATTGCCCAGGAAAACGGTACGCAAGGGCGTGTAACCTGCCAGTTTGTGGTAGGTGCCGACGGCAAGGTGCGTGATGTGAAAGTGCTGAGAGGTGTAGACCCCTATCTGGATAAAGAAGCTGTCCGTGTGATTATGTCCATGCCCAAATGGATTCCCGGCAAGCAGAATGGTAAGGCCGTATCGGTGAAATATACGATACCGGTGATGTTTAGATTACAATAAGTGTGTGTGTTATGAAAACGGTGAAACAACTTCAGCTTTCAGGCTTGCTGGTGCTGCTGACTCTGCTGTCTGCCTGCCAAAGCAAGCCCAAGGACGGACAAACGGATACGTATACCTCCGGTGTGATTGCAATTGCTGCGGACGAAAGTTTCCAGCCTATTGTGCAGGAAGAAATTGACGTGTTCGAAGGACTGTTCCCCTTGGCAGGAATTGTGCCCCGTTATGTGACGGAAGTCGATGCCGTCAACCTCTTGCTCAAGGACAGTCTGCGGTTGGCAATAACCAGTCGCAGACTGACTCCCGAAGAGATGAATTCCTTCAATAGCCGGAAGTTTTTTCCGCAGGAGATAAAGATTGCTACGGACGGGCTGGCATTGATAACCCATCTTGGCAATCCGGATTCATTGATTAGTGTGAAGGACATCCGCCGCATCCTGACGGGTGATGCGAAGCAGTGGAAAGATATCTATCCGGCTTCCCGTCTGGGGGATATCAGTCTTGTGTTTGACAACAAGAACTCCAGTACCGTACGTTTTGCTGTCGATTCCATCTGTAAGGGTGTACCGCTTTCCAGTCAGTTGAAAGCGTTGAAAACCAATAGGGAGGTGATTGACTACGTGGCCCGCACGCCTGATGCCATCGGTATTATCGGCGTGAACTGGCTGAGCGACCGGAATGACAGTACGGGGCTCTCTTTCAGTAAAGAGGTGCGGCTGATGTCCGTCAGTGCTGCTGACAAGGCCATGCCGGACAACAGTTACAAACCCTATCAGGCGTATTTGTATTACGGTGATTATCCGTTGGCACGCAGCATCTATGCCTTGTTGAATGATCCGCGGAGCGCACTTCCGTGGGGATTTGCCTCTTTCCTCGCTTCCGACCGGGGACAGCGGATTATATTGAAGTCGGGATTGGTCCCCGCCACCCAACCGGTGCGCGTGGTGAACGTCAAGGATGAATAACTAAAATGAATGCTAACATGAAACGTAGATTTGTATTTTGTTTGGGAGCGATGCTGTTTGCAGGTACGCTCGCCGCACAAACGCCGGTGCCCGAATGGCAGGCGGGGGTGGATAAAGTAAAAAGTCTGATAAAGACGAATCCGGAGCAGGCTTCCGATGCAGCCGGAGAACTGCTGAAGGGCAAGAACAAGAAAAATGTGGAGCTTGTGACTTCCGTGGCCCGTGCCTATCTGGATGTAGGACAGCTGAAAGAGGCGGAAACCTATCTGGAGATGGCAAGAAAGGCCGACAACAAGGCTCCGGCAGTTTCTGTACTCGAGGGTGACATCGCTTTTGCCCGGAAAGATATCGGAAAGGCATGCCAGCTTTATGAGCAAGCCATCTATTTTGATTCGAATTATAAGGATGCGTATCTGAAATATGCGCAGGCATACAAGTCTGCCAGTCCTTCGCAGGCCATAGAGAAGCTGAACCAGCTGAAGGCCATAGCTCCGGATTGCCTGGAAGCAGACAAGGAGCTGGCGGAAGTGTATTACGCCACCAACCGTTTTGGCAAGGCTGCCGACACCTATGCCAAGTTCATCGATACTCCCGTGGCTACGGAAGATGACATCCTTAAATATGCTTTTGCACTATTCCTGAACCACGACTTCGAGAAATCCTTGGCGGTGGCGCAGAAAGGTTTGCAGAAGAATGCCCGCCATGCCGCATTCAACCGGCTTGTGATGTACAACAATGTCGACCTCAAGCGTTATGACGAGGCAGAGAAGGCTGCCGATGCTTTCTTCAATGCTTCGGATAATGCCGATTATTCATACTTGGATTACCGCTATCACGGTGCTCTGTTGAGTGCTCTGAAGAAATATGACCAGGCTATTGAGGAATATGGCAAGGCATTGGAGAAGGATGAGAGCCAGGTGGACTTGTGGCGTGAGATTGCCGATGCTTATGAACTGAAAAACGACTATACCCAAGCCATTGCTGCTTATAAAAAGTACTATGACTCGCTGGCACAAGATAAAAAGATGTCCGAAAACTTATTCCAGTTAGGGCGTCTGTACTACGGAGAGGGTACGTCCTCGGACGACACTCTCGCCGTTCAGCCTGCCGACCGCATGGCGGCATTGCAGGCTGCCGACTCTGTGTTCGCACTTGTTGCCGAACAAGCTCCCGACAGTTATTTGGGAGATATGTGGCGCGCTCGCACACACTCTGCCATGGACCCCGAAACTACAGAGGGATTGGCGAAACCTTATTACGAGAAGGTGGTGGAGGTACTGCTTGCCAAAAACGAACCGAGGTACAACTCTGCATTGATAGAGTGTTACAGTTATCTGGGCTACTACTATCTGTTGAAGAGTGACTATGCTACTTCGAAAGAGTACTGGAATAAAATTCTGGCTATCGACCCCACCAATGCCACAGCAAACAAGGCATTGGACGGCATCAAATAGCAATAATTTTAGTTGTTTGTCGTGTCGGGAGGAGTGGAGAGTGATTCTTAGCTCCTCCTTTTTTTGAACCTTCGTACGTATTTTCTTTTTTCTCAAATCTCTTGTTATTCTAAAAAAAATGCCTATGTTTGTAGTGTACTATTGTACTAATGCACGTAAATAGTGAAATCTTTAATTCATCCAAGCGTATGTTACAAGTAGAAAACATTTCATTTAGTTATCGCAAGGGGCGGAAAGAAGTCCTGAGTGATTTTTCACTTTCGCTGGAATCCGGCCGGGTTTACGGTCTGTTGGGTAAGAACGGAGTCGGCAAGTCTACGCTGCTCTATCTGATGAGCGGTTTGTTGGCTCCCAAACGTGGGAGAGTGATGTATCATGATACCGACATGCGCCGTCGGCTGCCCGTCACGTTGCAGGACATGTTTCTGGTACCCGAGGAGTTCGAGCTGCCTCCTATTTCCCTGGTCAGCTATATTGAACTGAACAGTAAGTTCTATCCCCGTTTCAGCAAGGAAGACATGGTGAAGTACCTGCATTTCTTCGAGATGGATATGGATGCTGATTTGGGAGCCTTGTCCATGGGGCAGAAAAAGAAAATCTTCATGAGCTTTGCGCTGGCCACCAATACTTCCCTGCTGCTGATGGATGAGCCTACCAATGGACTGGATATTCCGGGAAAGAGCCAGTTCCGCAAATTTCTGGCTTCGGGTATGTCGGACGACAAGACGATTGTCATCTCCACCCATCAGGTGCGTGACATTGACAAAGTGCTGGACCATGTTCTGATTATGGACAACAGCCGCGTATTGCTGGACGAATCCACTGCCAGCGTTTGCAGTAAACTGTTCTTCTTGGAGAGTGACGACCGGGAGTTGGCTGCGACTGCCTTGTACACGCTTCCCTCCGTACAAGGCAATTTCTTGATGCTGCCCAATACGGAAGGTGAGGAATCGGAGATTAATCTTGAACTGCTGTTTGGCGCCGTGCTTGCAGAGCCTGGGAAGATAGCGGAAATGTTTCACACTAAAACAAATGAATAATGATACGCGATACCTTTTTTAGTTTGCATCGCTTTGTGAACGTATGCCGCAAAGAGATGGTGGAGAATTGGAAGACCTATATACTCCGCTCGGTGATGGTCTACGGAATGTTGGCCATAGTCTTTGTCTGGAATGGATACTATCAGTATCACAATCTGGAAGCGGGAGCTGTGGGCATGGACCCTATCTGGGAGTTTGAGTCCAGATTCTTTCTTTGGGGACTTATCATTTGGGGATGCATTAGCGCCTCGTTTGCCATGGAAAGGATGAAAAGCAAGACGAGTCGTACCGTTGTGCTCATGACACCTGCCACCATGTTCGAGAAATTCTTTGCCCGCTGGCTGGTGGCTACCTGCGGCTTTATCTTGGTCTTTCTGATAGCTTTCAAGCTGGCGGACTTGACAAGAGTCATCTTCTATCTTCTGGCCTACCCGGAGCTGCATGTCGTTCACTCCTTTCCGTTGTGGGAATTCTGCTGTAACACGAACCGTTTCTATGAGACGATAGGAAGCGGACCGGCTGTGGTGGGGATATTCCTGAGCTGCTACTTTTTCCTACAGTCTTTCTTCCTGCTGGGCAGTACGATCTGGCCCCAAAATGCACTTATCAAGACTTTTGCGGCCGGTGTCTGCATCTTCGTTTCATATATCTTGATAGCTGTATTGTGTCTGGAAACCATTCTACCCAATAATTTTTTTATGACCGAGCCTTATATCAACAGGGAAGCATCGAGTGACTGGCTGATTTTTATAACTTTGTTTTTCTCCCTTTTCAACTGGGTGCTTGCCTATTTCCGTTTCAAGGAGTCCGAAATCATTAATCGCTGGTAACTATGAACTTTAAGGAAAGTAAGGCCATCTACCTGCAAATAGCAGACCGCATTTGCGACGAGGTACTTCTCGGGCAATATCAGGAGGAAGAACGTATTCCTTCGGTACGGGAATATGCGGCTGTGGTAGAGGTCAACGCCAATACGGTGATGCGTTCGTACGACTACTTGCAGACGCAAGGAGTGATTTATAACAAGCGGGGTATCGGCTATTTTGTGTCGGTAGGTGCACGCAAGCTGATTCTCTCGTTGAGGAAAGAGTATTTTCTGAAGGAGGAAGTGGATTATTTCTTCAAGCAGATTTTCACGCTGGGCATCTCTGCCGAGGAGTTGTCCGGGATGTATCAGGAGTTTATCAAGAAACAAAAATAAAAGAAGACAGTTATGAAACGAACGACTTATATAATGATAGGAATGCTGGTTACCGGTGTGGCAATGGTATGCGGACTCATGTTCTATGTGGTGGACCGCAATGTCACTCAGAAAGATAATTTTATGGAAATCGGCGGAGAACGGAAAACGGTGCAGCTGCCCTCGTGCAGGGTGTTGAAGCTGACACAGCCTCCGGTGGTGTGGAAACAGAAAAAAGAAGGTATTGTGGAGGCGGAGCGTATATTCTCGTTCGGGGAAGTGCCGTTGGAGGTAACTGCCGGAGACTCTTTGCAGCAGGGCAGTTTCTCCTATGCAGGGGATATGGAGACTTTTATGTCGATGACTTCCGTTGGCGATACCCTGCTCGTCACCTTTGACTTTCCGGAGGATAAGCTGGTACAGCATCTTCAGAATGACATTTGGATAAGGGTTCGTTCGGAAGGGATGGAATTGCGGTTGCCTGCGGAGGTACAAGCGGTTGTGGTAGATGTGGAGGATATGGAAACCAATTTCTACGGACTCCGTTGCGATACGCTCTCTTTCCGCACGCGAGACCTTGCCCGGCTGGAAGATTGCCATGTCACTGCGCTTGCGGCGCAGGCGCAGAGCTTGCATTTCAACAGCGGCACAGTGCGCAACCTTTATTTGAATCTGGACGAGATAGCCGATTGGGATGTCAATACTGGTTCCTTCCATATCGATACGGAGCATCTGTCCGGCAGCCGCTATCATCGTTGTCTTTTACAGAAGAATGAATGCCGCCGGGTGTTCTGGACACCGTTAAAGGATGATGCCTCTTTGAGTGTGGAGTTAAAACAAGTAGTTAAAATAGAAGTAGGTGAGTAGCCATAATACGAAATGACTTATCTTTGCACATGAATCAAAAAGTGTAGAGTATATGGTCTTGCAATTGGCATTCGTATTGGTAGCTATCATTATAGGCGCCCGCTTGGGCGGCATTGGACTGGGTGTAATGGGAGGGATAGGTCTGGCAATTCTGACGTTTGGTTTCGGATTGCAGCCTACATCACCTCCCATTGACGTTATGTTGATGATAGCCGCCGTCATTTCCGCCGCATCCTGCATGCAGGCGGCTGGCGGACTGGATTATATGGTAAAGCTGGCAGAACGGTTGTTGCGGAAGAATCCTTCGCAGGTCACCATCTTGAGCCCTATTGTGACCTATTTGTTTACTTTTGTTGCCGGTACGGGACATGTGGCATATTCGGTGCTTCCCGTGATTGCCGAGGTTGCCACGGAGACCAAGATTCGTCCCGAGAGGCCACTGGGCATTGCGGTGATTGCTTCGCAGCAGGCTATTACGGCAAGTCCCATTTCGGCTGCCACCGTCGCACTGCTTGGGTTGCTGGCGGGATTTGATGTCACCTTGTTCGATATTCTGAAAATAACGATTCCTGCTACCATTATCGGGGTACTTGTGGGCGCCTTGTTCTCCATGAAGGTGGGCAAGGAGCTGGCAGACGACCCGGAGTACAGAAAGAGGTTGACCGAAGGCTATCTTGATGTCAAGAAGGTGGAGATAAAGGATATACACAATAAACGGCATGCCGTCTTGTCCGTGCTTATCTTTATCCTTGCCACTGCTTTTATTGTGTTCTTTGGTTCGTTCGACAGTTTGCGTCCTGCCTTCGTGATAGACGGCGAGACGGTGAGACTCGGCATGTCCGCCATTATCGAAATCGTGATGCTCTCTGCCGCCGCCCTCATCTTGCTGCTGACTCGCACCGACGGCATGAAGGCAACGCAAGGCTCCGTCTTCCCGGCAGGCATGCAGGCGGTGATTGCCATATTCGGCATTGCCTGGATGGGAGATACTTTTCTTCAGGGAAACATGCTTCAGTTGACCCAGTCCATCGAGGGAGCGGTGAGGCAAATGCCGTGGCTGTTCGGGATAGCCTTGTTTGCCATGTCGATTCTGCTTTATAGCCAGGCCGCCACTGTGCGCGCACTGATGCCTTTGGGCATCGCTTTGGGCATTTCGCCTATGATACTGGTTGCTCTGTTCCCGGCCGTAAACGGTTACTTCTTTATTCCCAACTATCCCACCGTAGTAGCAGCCATTAATTTCGACCGTACCGGAACTACCCGTATCGGCAAGTATGTGCTGAACCACTCGTTCATGCTTCCCGGACTTGTTTCGACTGGCGTTGCCATCGGGCTGGGATTGCTTTTCATCAGGATATTCTAAGGAAGACCGCTACTTTCAATCCGTTGTATATAGGGCTTTGTTTGCTTGTGTATAGGGGAGTGCTCCCTTTTACTCATTGCCTTATCAGCGTCTAACGGTCGTGCGGCGATCTGCTGACGGCTGTTAAGCGAGTTGTTGATGGCCGTTAGGCGATTGCATCATGGCCGTTGCATGCTGTTGATTCCTTATGTTCAGCGTAATAAATACCCTCATTCTCTGAATAAAGCACAGAGGAAAACAGCATTGAAGTCTTGGCTTTGTGTGGCTGTACGCATTCGTTCTGATTACATTTGAAGGGAGAGGAGATGGAATTAATACCGTATTTGCAGGATATTGATTTCGTCAGGTACGATATAAATAAGATGTGATGCAAGAAATTAATAACTTGTGTTACTACATGTTATCTTCTTGTGGTGTCAGTATTTCTGTTTGTGAAACGGTGTGGAAGCAAATTTTGCTTCCACACTTTTGAGTTGCTTCCACCGCATCTGTAATGCCGATGAATAAAGGGATGTGGAGAGGAGGTGGAAGTGTGGAAGCAATTTGCACAAACATTATTTGCGCAAACATTTTTTTCTGTCCTTGATGGGAATTAAAAAAAATGAGGATAAACGGCCTTTAAACCTTTTATCCTCATTGTAGTTGCGGAGATCCGACTCGAACGAATGACCTTTGGGTTATGAGCCCAACGAGCTACCAACTGCTCCACTCCGCGATGTTATTGTTTTGTGGGTGCAAAGGTACGGCTTTTTATTTAATATGCAAATAAAATGCATGATATTTTTGAGGTTAAGTGGATTTTAATGAGTAATATGTTGATAAATAGAACGATAATAAGCCTACTTTTTTTCTTCCTTTTTAGGGCTGTTCATTAATAAAATGAATGTTTTCTTGTAAGATATGCGGAAATGTCTTACTTTTGCTCAAATAATAAAGCAATGTGCAATTAATCTATGACCGTATCGAAGACAAAAGCTAAATTAGTGGACGTTGCCCGTCAGCTGTTTGCAAAGATGGGCGTTGAGAATACCACGATGAATGATATTGCCCTCGCTTCGAAGAAAGGTAGGAGAACGCTCTATACCTATTTTAAGAGCAAGGAAGATATCTACTTGGCTGTTGTCGAGTCGGAGCTGGATATTCTTTCGGATATGATGAAGCACGTGGTAGAGAAAGATATTCAGCCGGACGAGAAACTGATGGAAATGATTTACACTCATCTGGATGCGGTAAAAGAGGTTGTCTTTCGGAATGGTACTCTTCGTGCCAATTTCTTTCGGGATATTTGGAGAGTGGAGAAAGTGCGCAAACGTTTCGATGCTACAGAGACCCAGCTTTTCAAGGAGGTTCTGCGTGAAGGCATGGAGAAGGGTGTTTTCCAGATAGATGACTTGGATATGACTGCTGAGATTGTGCATTACAGTGTCAAAGGTATTGAAACACCTTATATCCGCGGCCATATAGGAGCCAATCTGGACGATGCGGTACGCGATACTTACGTGACCCGTCTGGTACTTGGTGCATTGGGAAAGAAGTAAGAATACATTTTATAAATAATTTTAAAATAATATGGGATTATTAGATGGAAAAACAGCCATTGTGACAGGTGCTGCACGAGGCATCGGCAAGGCTATCGCTTTGAAGTTCGCTCAAGAAGGAGCAAACATCGCATTCACTGACTTGGTGATTGATGAAAATGCCGAGGCTACAGCAAAAGAATTGGAAGCTTTGGGAGTAAAGGCAAAGGCTTATGCCTCCAATGCAGCAAACTTTGAAGACACTGCCAAGGTAGTGGCAGAAATCCATAAGGACTTTGGACGTATTGATATTCTGGTAAACAATGCCGGTATCACACGTGACGGTCTGATGATGCGTATGAGCGAACAGCAATGGGATATGGTTATCAATGTCAACCTGAAATCGGCATTTAACTTTATCCATGCCTGCACACCCATCATGATGCGCCAGAAGGCGGGTAGCATTATCAATATGGCATCTGTGGTAGGTGTTCACGGCAATGCCGGCCAGGCCAACTATTCTGCTTCCAAAGCCGGTATGATTGCTTTGGCCAAGTCTATCGCTCAGGAGCTGGGCTCTCGCGGCATCCGTGCCAATGCCATTGCTCCGGGGTTCATCATGACAGCCATGACCGACGCCTTGTCTGAAGAGGTGAAGGCTGAATGGTGCAAGAAGATTCCTTTGCGCCGTGGCGGCACACCCGAAGACGTGGCAAATATCGCTACTTTCCTGGCTTCTGATATGTCTTCTTATGTATCCGGTCAGGTTATTCAGGTAGATGGTGGGATGAATATGTAATTTAATGATTAATGATTAGTGATTAATGTTTAATGAGAAGTTGGGTGTTAGTCATTAATCATTAATCACTAATCATTAAACATTAACAATCGATGACTGTCGTATACGAAGACAATCATATCATTATAGTCAACAAGACCGCTTCCGAGATAGTTCAGGGAGACAAAACGGGTGATACACCGCTTTCGGAAACTGTAAAGCAGTATCTGAAAGAGAAGTACAGCAAGCCTGGAAATGTCTTTATCGGTGTCACCCACCGGCTGGACCGCCCCGTGAGCGGTCTTGTTGTTTTTGCCAAGACCAGTAAGGCACTGTCGCGTCTGAACGAGATGTTCAAGAATAGCGAGGTGAAGAAGACTTACTGGGCAGTGGTGAAGAACCTGCCCCGTGAGGAAGAGGGGGAATTGGTGAACTATCTGGTGCGAAATGAGAAACAGAACAAGAGTTATGCATACGACAAGGAGGTGCCGGGCAGCAAGAAAGCGATTTTGCATTATCGGCTCATCGGGCGGTCGCAGAACTATTATCTGTTGGAAATAGATTTGAAAACCGGACGCCATCACCAGATACGCTGTCAGTTGGCAAAGATGGGCTGTCCCATCAAGGGAGATTTGAAGTATGGTTCGCCCCGCTCCAATCCCGACGGCAGCATTTGTCTGCATGCGCGGTATATCCGTTTTGTGCATCCGGTGTCCAAAGAACTGATAGAAGTGGAGGCTCCCGTCCCTCCCGGAAATTTATGGAATGGTTTTGAAACGATTTAATCTTACAGTAATGAAGAAAATCACAGTTTTGTCGGGTTTGCTGCTCCTTGCGGGATTGGCTGCCCAAGCTCAGGAAAGAGTTGCTGAGTATAACGTGCGTCCGGCCGTTACGGTGCGTACTCCCCTTCAGGGTGATAGCGTCAACTTCAAGGGAGATAAGTTTACTATCGGCAATCTTCTGAAGACGAAGGTCAGTCTTAACTTCGACGAGGGTTCGTACGAACGCATGGCTGCTGATACGGCTGGATATGTAGCTGTGGCAAAGGCAGACAAGGACAATCTGTTCTATCTGTTTGCTACCAATCTGCGTGCGGAGCGTTTCATGAAGGGCAAGCTGAATGTATATTCCCCTGCCCGTTTTGAGGTGTTTGTAAACGGTGAGTCCAAGCAAGTCAAGGAGACAGCGGAGGACAGCTTGTCGCAGGTCCGTCCTACGGCTGTCAGTCTGCGTATGGACCCCGAAGCAGATTATGAGATTGTCATCAAGTTGCTTTCAAGCGCGGACGACAAGATGCAGCCGATGCTGAAATGCGAATTTGAAAAGGAAAAGGACTTTGCCGATGTAGCCTGCCGGATGGCACCGGACATGAAGAGACGTTTCTCTTTGTTCAACACCAATTTCGGCTCCCGAGCGAGCAGGGTTTCTCTTTCGCCCAACGGCAAGTATCTGCTGACCCGCTATTCGGACAATTACGACGTGAAGCGTTCCAGGACCCGTTGTGAGCTGACCGAGGTAAAGACTGGCCGGGTGATATTGCCCAATGCCAATGAAAAGATGAACTGGATGCCCAACAGCAACAAGCTCTATTATACGGTTATGGGCGAGGAGCAGAATGACCTGGTTGTGTTCGATCCCGCCACGATGCGTGAGGAAGTGCTGCTGAAGAATGTTCCCGAAGGATATTTCAGCTGGTCTCCTACAGAAGACTATCTTATCTATATGCTCACGGACGAGGGCGAAAAGGTGAGTGGCCCGTTGAAACGTCTCTTGCATCCGGACGACCGTATCCCCAATTCTCGTGACCGCTATTATCTCATGAAATACGATGTGGCGACGGGACTTTCCGAGCGCCTGACATACGGTAGTCACAACGTCTATCTGAATGATATTTCCCCGGATGGCAAGAAACTGTTGTGCAGCACTTCCAAGCCGGACATTACTCAATGCCCTTTCTCCCTCTCTTCTCTTTTCGAGATTGATTTGGCCACCTTGCAGGCAGATACGCTGGTCGCCTGGGATGCTTATCTGGGAAGTGCTTCTTACTCTCCGGATGGGAAACAGCTTCTGGTGACGGGTAGTCCGTCTGCTTTCGGAGGTATTGGCAAGAATTGCGGTGAACATCCCATAGCCAATGACTTTGATACCCAAGCATTCATTATGGATTTGGCTACAAAAAAAGTGCAGGCTATCACGCGCGATTTCAATCCTACGGTGTCTCTCGTGCAGTGGAACCGTGTGGACGGATGTATCTATTTCGATACGACTGATGGGGATTGCAGGCATATCTACCGTTATGTTCCGAAGACGGGCGGCTTTGAAATGCTTCCGCTTGAAGAAGATGTGATTACTTCCTTCACGCTGGCCAATGACAATCCGGTTGTGGCTGCCTATGTGGGCGGAGGAAACACCAGTACGGGCGTAGCCTATACGTACGACACGAAGAAAAAAGTTTCTACCCTGCTTGCCAACCCCATGAAGCCCATCCTCGATAAGATTGAGCTGGGACAGATGGAAGAGTGGAACTTTACAGCTTCGGACGGTACGGAGATAAAGGGAATGGTTTGTCTGCCGCCGTCTTTTGACCCGAACAAGAAGTATCCGCTTATCGTATACTATTATGGAGGAACGACTCCTACAACCCGCGGTATAACTTCCCCGTACTGTGCACAGTTGTTTGCGTCACGTGACTATGTGGTTTATGTTATCCAGCCCAGTGGTGCCATCGGGTACGGCCAGGAGTTCTCTGCACGCCATGTCAATGCATGGGGTGAGCGTACGGCCGATGAGATTATTGAAGGTACGAAGAAATTCTGTGCAGCCCATCCGTTTGTCAACGATAAACGTATCGGATGTCTGGGTGCCTCTTATGGAGGATTCATGACGATGTATCTGCAGACTAAGACGGACATGTTCGCTGCCGCTGCCTCGCATGCTGGCATCAGCAATGTAACGAGCTATTGGGGCGAGGGTTATTGGGGATATTCCTATAACTCTGTTGCGGCAGCCGATAGCTATCCTTGGAATAATCCCGATTTGTTTACGAAGCATGGAGCATTGTTCAATGCGGACAAGATTAATACCCCTCTGTTGTTGCTGCATGGCACGGTAGATACGAACGTGCCTATCGGTGAAAGTATCCAGTTGTATAATGCGTTGAAGATATTGGGCAAGCCGGTGGAATTTATTACCGTGGATGGTGAAAACCATTTTGTACTTGATTATGCAAAACGTGAATTGTGGCACAATTCAATTATGGCTTGGTTTGCCCGCTGGTTGCAGGATAGTCCGGCATGGTGGAATGACCTTTATCCGGAAAGACATTGGTGATTTCTTAGTTGACAACTATCAACTATCAATTAAAAAAGCCGTTTCCCAGAATAGACAAGGAGGAAACGGCTTTTTGTTGTAGTGTGCTTACTGTTATTGGGCCACTTTTGCTGTGTCTTGGACGTTCTCGGCTTTCTGCAAAGTATCCGTTACCACAGTGTCGTTAGACAAGGTTGTTGTCTTACTCGGCTGTTCTACCGGAGCCTTAGCTTGAGCCAAGAACGTTCCGCCACAAACAAACATAAACAGGGCTGCTACTAATACTAATTTTTTCATAATTCATTTGCTTTTAGGTTGCTATATCTTATTGTTAAGTCTAATTGTTTGTTGTAGCGCTTGTTGCTTGTACTTAATACAAGTCAAATGGTGTGCCAAAAGAATTATTTGTTGGGTAATGCTTTGATAACTAGATGTATATGTTTTTATGCAAAGTGTAGTATAATGTGGAAAAGTGGGGAATGTGTGGAGAGGAGTGTGGAATTATTCCACATCTTTTAGTCGGATATGTTATAAAGCTTCAACTTGTTGTACAGCGTTTTGCGGTCAATGCCCAACAGTTGTGCAGCGCGGCTCTTGTTGTTTCCCGTCTGCCGTAGGGCTTCGATGATTTGACGTTTCTCTGCCTCCTCATTGCGGAGAGGGATGCCGATGATGGCCGATGCAGGTTCTTTCAGTTCACTTAGTTCGTTGATAGTAATGAATTTGCCTTGTGCCAGCAGGGTTGCACGACGTACCATATTCTTCATTTGTCGCAGATTGCCAGGCCAGGGGTATTCCAATAAGGCGCGGGATGCTTTGTCATCAAAGCCGGTCAGTTGCTTGTCCATTTCGCGGTTGGCCTGGTCCAGAAAGAAATTGGCAAAGAGCAAGATGTCTTCACGGCGGTCTTTGAGTTGCGGCATGCGCAGGGTGAATTCATTGATACGGTGATATAAATCCTCACGGAACGTTCCTTTTTCGATGGCTTGCTCCAGATTTTCGTTGGTGGCGGATACCAGACGTATGTCCACGCTTATCTCTTTGTTTGAACCAACCGGACGTATCTTGCGTTCTTGCAAAGCACGCAGCAGTTGTATTTGCACTTCATAGCTCAGATTGCCTATCTCATCCAGGAAGATGGTACCGCCGTTGGCTTCGACGAAAGCGCCCGTTTTGTCGGTCAGTGCGCCGGTAAAGGCGCCCTTTATATGCCCGAAGAATTCCGAAGCGGCCAATTCTTTGGGGATAGAACCGCAATCGATGGCTACAAACGGCCGGTCGGCACGCTTGCTGAGCTGGTGGATGCGATGAGCTACGTATTCTTTGCCCGTTCCGCTGGCACCATTGATGAGTACGGACATATTGGTAGGTGAAACCAGTTTCACATAATTGTAGAGTTGTTTGGCTGCGTCGCTCTCTCCTTCGAGGAAGTCGGAGGAAGACAATGAGCCTTCTGCACTCTTCTGAGACTGATTTTTCATCTTGTCGGAATGCATCGTCTGTTTGGGCGAGACGGATGGTCTGTTTGGGGTAAACGCGTCATCTGTTCGGGACGGATGCATCATCTGTTTCAAAGCGGAGGATGATGCATTCAAGGCTTCGCCTATTTTTTTCAGTAATTCGTCCGGATTCACAGGCTTGGCAATGTAATCGCAGGCTCCCAGTTTCATGGCTTGGACGGCCGACTGTATGTCAGCGTATCCCGTCATGATGATAAGCGGTATTTGCAGGCCGTGTTCGCCCAGCCATTTCAATAAGTCAATGCCATCCTTGTCGGGCAGGCGTAGGTCAGACAAAATCAAGTCCACGGTTTCCGACTCAATATGTTTTTGAGCACGGGCAATGCTGCTGGTGGAGGTTACTTGGAAACCTTTTTTGCCGAGCCATGTTTTTAGCATCATGCCGTAAGTAATATCATCTTCTACAATTAATATGGATGTCATTGCTTTTGCCTTTTATCTCTTTTATGTAGGCAAAGGTAAGTGCTTTTGTCTGATTTTAGTATATTTGCAAACTTAAATTAAATAAAAAATAAAATGAAAAGGAATCTAATTGTATTATTAACTATACTGGTTTGCGGTTTGACTGCTTGCAAGCCGGGACAAAAGAAAGAGGAAAATATGGAAAAAGAAACGAAGCTGAAGATTGAAACAAGTGCGGGTGACATCACCGTGAAACTGTATAATGAAACCCCGAAACATCGTGATAACTTTATTAAGCTGGTGAAAGACGGCACGTATGAAGGTACGCTGTTCCACCGTGTCATCAAGGACTTTATGATACAAGCAGGTGACCCGGAATCGAAAAAGGCTCCAAAAGGCAAGATGCTGGGGGCAGGCGACGTAGGTTATACTGTTCCTGCCGAATTTGTTTATCCGAAGTATTTTCACAAAAAAGGTGCTTTGTCGGCTGCACGCCAGGGTGATGAGGTGAATCCCGACAAGGCATCATCCGGCTGCCAGTTCTACATTGTGACTGGAAAAGTGTATAATGACTCTACCTTGCTGGGGATGGAACAGCAGATGAATCAGATGCGCCTGAACAATGCTTTCAATGCATTGGCCCAGAAGCATATGAAGGAAATCTACAAGATGCGTAAGAATAATGACCAGGACGGTCTGATGGATTTACAAGATTCTTTGATTGCGCAGGCAGAGGCTCAGGTTGCCAAGGAACCGGAGTTCAAGTTTACTCCCGAGCAGGTGAAGGCTTATACTACCATGGGTGGTACTCCGCATTTGGACGGTGCATATACCGTATTCGGTGAAGTGCTGGAAGGTATGGATATAGTTGATAAAATACAGAAGGTCAAGACTGATCGTAACGACCGTCCTGAAGAGGATGTGGTTATTAAAAAAGTGACAGTGATAGATTGATGATAGATTCTGTCATTCTATTTTATGAAGATAAACAAAAAGATATTTGACAACGGTCTGCGGTTGGTGCACAATGAAGATACCAGCACGCAGATGGTTGCCTTGAATATTGTTTATGACGTAGGTGCCCGTGACGAGCATCCCGAGCATACGGGCTTTGCCCATTTGTTTGAGCATCTGATGTTTGGAGGTTCGGTGCATATTCCTGATTATGACGCTCCTTTGCAACTGGCAGGTGGGGAGAATAATGCATGGACCAATAATGATATTACCAATTACTACCTGACGGTTCCAAAATCGAATGTGGAAATCGGCTTCTGGCTGGAGTCCGACCGTATGCTGGAACTGGCATTCAGTGAGCAAAGTCTTGAGGTGCAGCGTGCAGTGGTGATGGAGGAGTTCAAGCAACGTTGTCTGAACCAGCCGTATGGTGATGTGGGGCATCTGCTTCGTCCTTTGGCTTATCAAACGCATCCTTATCGCTGGCCTACTATCGGGAAAGACCTCTCTCACATTGCCAATGCCACGCTGGATGAGGTAAAGGAATTCTTTTTCCGTTTTTATGCACCTAATAATGCAGTTCTGGCCGTTACCGGAAATATTTCGTGGGAAGAAACGATTAGGCTGACTGAAAAATGGTTTGCTCCTATTCCCCGTAGGAATGTGCCTGTAAGACAATTACCGCAAGAAGTTGTACAGACGGCGGAACGCCGGCAGACGGTGGAACGGAATGTTCCTCTGGATGCTTTGTTCATGGCTTATCACATGTGCAGTCGTGAAGATGCCGATTATTATGCCTTCGATATTCTGTCGGATATTCTGAGCAATGGACGTTCCAGTCGCTTGACCCGCAGGCTGGTGCAGGAGCAAAAGCTCTTTTCCAGTCTCGATGCCTATATCTCCGGTACACGGGATGCCGGACTGCTGCATATCAGTGGAAAGCCATCTGCTGGCGTATCTTTGGAGCAAGCCGAGGCTGCTGTCCGGAAAGAGTTGGAAGAGTTGAAATCCGGGTTTGTTGGAGAGCAGGAATTGGAGAAAGTAAAGAACAAGTTTGAGTCTACACAGATATTCGGCAACATCAATTATCTGAATGTTGCCACGAACCTTGCCTGGTTTGAACTGACCGGGCAGGCGGAAGACATAGACCGTGAAGTGGACAATTACCGCTCTGTGACGGCAGAACAGCTTCATAGGGTAGCCCAACAGACCTTCCGCGATGAAAATGGGATTGTGCTTTATTACCAAAAAGAAAACCTTTAGTATGAGAAATTTATTTGATACGTATAAGCAACACTACAAAGCATTGCTTCTCCTGGGACTACCCATTGTGGTGGGGCAGTTGGGAGTCATTGTGCTGGGGTTTGCCGATACGCTGATGATTGGGCATCATAGCACGGAAGAGCTGGGTGCCGCTTCTTTCGTAAACAATCTGTTTACTCTCTGTATTATTTTCAGTACGGGGTTCAGCTACGGGCTGACCCCGGTTGTGGGAGGCTTCTACGGTAACCGCCGTTTTGCCGAAGCCGGACAAGCGTTACGGTGCAGTCTGGTGGCCAATGTGCTGGTAGCTTTATTGCTGACTCTTGTCATGGCTGTTCTGTATTTCAATGTGGAACGGCTGGGGCAGCCCGAAGAATTACTGCCTCTGATTAAGCCTTATTATCTAGTGCTGCTTGCTTCACTGGTTTTTGTCATGTTGTTCAACGGCTTTAAACAGTTTACGGATGGCATCACCGACACCAAGACGGCCATGTGGATTCTGCTTGGAGGGAATGCGCTTAACATCGTAGGAAACTATATTCTGATCAATGGAAAATTGGGTTTCCCGGAGATGGGATTGCTTGGCGCGGGTGTAAGTACCTTGTTCTCTCGCATTGTGATGGTCGTGGTCTTTGCGGTGATTGTGCTTCGTAGTCGCCGTTTTATCCGTTATAGACTCGGATTCATGAGGCTGGGATGGTCGACACCGATGTTTAGGAAACTCAATGCTCTGGGCTGGCCTGTCGGTATGCAGATGGGAATGGAGACCGCTTCCTTCAGCCTCAGTGTTGTCATGGTGGGGTGGCTGGGGACACTTGCTCTGGCATCACATCAGATAATGCTCACTGTCTCTCAGTTCACCTTCATGATGTATTATGGCATGGGTGCTGCAGTTGCTGTGCGTGTCAGTAACTTTAAGGGGCAGGGCGACGGGCAGAATGTGCGCCGTTCGGCGTATGCTGGCCTTCACGTCATCTTATGCATGGAAGTGGTGCTGTTGAGTATTGTCTTTGCACTTCGCGGTCAGGTCGGAGGATGGTTTACAGATAATATGGAAGTGTCCGGTATGGTAGCCGCTCTCTTCTTTCCGTTCCTGATTTACCAGTTCGGTGACGGATTGCAGATTAATTTTGCCAATGCCCTGCGTGGTATCTCGGATGTGAAACCGATGATGATTATTGCATTTATATCCTATTTTGTTATATCTTTGCCCGTAGGGTACCTCTGCGGTTTCATCTTCGGCTGGGGACTGACGGGGGTCTGGATGGCTTTCCCGTTTGGACTGACCAGTGCAGGGGTGATGCTGTGGCTGAGATTCCGTAGACAGACCAGGGAAAGGATTTGATAATATGAACAGTGTCTCCAAAGTAAAGATTGCCGTAGGCTACACTTTGTTGCTGGCGGTATTGTTTTTTTCCTTGTTCTTCGTACACCGGGAGATGGAGAACCTTATTCTTACCGATGACCGCGATGTACAATGGACAGACAGCGTACTAGCTTTGATACGCGAGAAGGATACCAATACGATAAGAATGCTGCGTACGCTGAGTGAGGCGAATGACAGCATGGTATCCACCAGTGACATTGAGCAGATAATTGCCCAGCAGGACTCAGTAGTGACCCAGCAACGTGTGCAGCACCGTATCATTACACATCGGGATACCGTCGTGACACGCCCTCGGAAGAAGGGTTTTTTCCGTCGTTTGGGTGAAGTGTTTGTCCCCCCAAAGAAAGATACGGCTATCCAGGTAAAGACCTCCCTCGAATTTGCGACGGATACGGTGATTGAACCTTATAATCCGGCCGATTCTTTGCATGAGAAACTGCGTGCTGTGGCCCAGCAGAAAAAAGCTGTAAACACTGTTATACAACGACGTAAACGCTATCTGCAACGCTTGGACCATATGCTGACCGCTCGTATTGACAGTTTGCTGAAAGATTATGAGACGGAAACTCTGCTGCGTGCACGGACGGAAGCCGAGTATCAACAGGCGGTCCGACGCCGTTCGGCCAAGATTATCAGTGGCATTGCCGTAGGTGCGGTATTGCTTTCCGTTTTTTTCCTTATTATCATCGGCCGCGACATAACCCGAAGCAACCGGTACCGCCGTGAGTTGGAAGAGGCTCGCCGTCGTGCCGAAGATTTACTTGCTGTCCGTGAAAAACTGATGCTTGCCATTACCCATGATTTCAAAGCCCCGCTCGGTTCTATCATGGGCTATGCCGATTTGCTTTCCCGTCTGACGGTGGATGAGCGCCAGCGGTTCTATCTGGACAACATGAAAACCTCATCGGAGCATTTGCTGAAGCTGGTCGTTGATTTGCTCGACTTCCATCGTCTTGATTTGAACAAGGCTGAAGTCAACCGGGTCACTTTTCATCCTTCCCGCCTGCTTGAAGAGATACACGTAAGTTTTGAACCGCTTACGGCTGCCAAAGGGCTGGAGCTTCATTGCGACATTGCCCCGGAGCTGGACGGTACCTATATTTGTGACCCCTTGCGTCTGCGTCAGATTATCAACAATTTGCTGTCCAATGCCGTGAAGTTTACGGACCAAGGCGGTATTACCATGACTGCCCGTTACGAGGACCGTCGACTGGTAGTTGCCATTGCTGATACGGGTAGAGGTATGGAGCCTGCTGACCGTGAGCGTATCTTCCAGGAATTCACCCGATTACCGGGTGCTCAGGGTAAAGAAGGGTTCGGACTCGGACTTTCCATCGTCCGTATGTTGGTACAGTTACTTGAAGGTACGATTGATGTAGACAGTGTACCAGGTAAGGGAAGCACTTTCACGATATATATTCCTATCTATCCCGTAAGGAGCGAAAGGCGTAGAATGAAGGATGAAGAATTGGGCTGTGTTGTCACGCCGGAGGGCAATTCTTCATTCTCCGTTCCTTGTTCTTCATTGAAGAATGTCCTCCTTATCGATGATGACCGTATTCAACTTACCCTTACTGCCGCCATGCTTCAGCAGAGTGGTATAAATTCTGTTTCTTGTTTACAACTGGATGAATTGCTGGATGCCTTGCGCACTGCAACCTTTGATGTTCTGCTTACTGATGTGCAGATGCCTGCTATTAATGGTTTTGATTTACTGAAACTGCTGCGTGCTTCGAACATACCGCAGGCACAGTCTGTTCCGGTGATTGCTGTCACTGCTCGCAGTGACATGCAGCGTGAGGAATTTACGGCGCATGGCTTTGCCGGATGCCTGCATAAGCCGTTTACCGTCAGTGAATTGCTGCATGAATTGAATGTGGAGGACAAAGGGAAGGAGGTTACGGAAGCTTCGGCTTGCCCGGGGTATAAATTCTCTTCGCTCACCGTTTTTTCGGTCGATGACCCCGAGGCCGCAAAGTCCATTCTGGAAAGTTTTGTGGCTGAAACCCGTCTCAATGCGGAGCGTTTGCAGAAGGCTGTGGAGAATGAGGATGTGGACGAGATGGCTGCTGTCTCCCACAAAATGATTCCCCTCTTTACGTTGATTGGAGCTACGGAACTGGTTGCATTGCTGAAACTGTTGGAAACTTCGCATGGAGTGCCTTTTACCGGAGAGTTGAAAGAGCACGCCCTTGCCGCCCTCGTTTTGATAGAGGATGTCATTACTCAGGCAACAGCTTTTCCGTAATGGGGGAACAGAGAAGAATACATGATTTTTCTCTATCGGGAACCAAATGTCGAAAGAAATTGTTTACTTTGTAGGACTTTTAAATACGATGAAAGATTGACGTTCCGATGAGAAGAAAATGGTTGAGAATAGCACTGTGGGTGCTGCTTACTCCTATTATACTGTTTATAATATTGATGATACTGCTCTATGTGCCTCCCGTACAGAATTTGATACGGAAGCAGGCTACAGCAATTGCATCAGATGCTACGGGTATGGACATATCTGTGGAGCGGATTGACCTTCGCTTTCCTTTGAATTTGTTGGTTCGCGGTGTATTGGTGGTACAGCCTGCCGACAGTGCTGTTGAGGTGCAGCATCCCGATACTTTGCTGAATCTTGGAAGTTTGAACGTGCGGGTGCAGGCATGGCCTTTACTCAAAGGGAAAGTGGAGGTGGATGACATTACCCTGAAACAAGTTGCTGTTAACTCTTCCAATTTAATGGAAGGTATGTGCATCAAAGGGGTACTGGGGCATTTCTTTTTCGAAAGCCATGGCATAGACCTTACAAAAGAAGATGCTATTCTCAATAATATAGAATTGAGCGATACCCATGTGCAGGTAATGCTTGCAGATACCACTGAGACTTCCAAGGACACTACTGACACTGCGTTAAACTGGAAAGTCACACTCCATACCCTGAAGTTGAAGAACGTCTCGGTCGATTTACAGATGCCATTGGACTCCATGGGGCTGAAAGCCCATATCGGAAATGCTGAGATTGCGGACGCTGCTGCCGACCTGAAACACCAGTTCTATGGCTGGAGAAAATTCCTGCTGACTGGAACTTCTGTCAATTATGATACCGGCGGCCCGGGGAGTGCGATAGGTTTCGACCCCTCGCACATTGCTCTTCACGACATTCGTATGGGCATTGATTCTGTGATGTACTACGGTAGAGATATGAATGCCGTTATCCGGGAATTTTCCATGTATGAGCGTTCCGGTTTGAGTGTAACTTCCCTGACCGGGCGGTTGTTTGCCGACTCTACCGTTATCCGTATCCCTTCTTTGAAGTTGCTGACACCTCATAGTGAGATGAATCTTACGGCACAGACTTACTGGGAACTGATAAATATACCTACCACCGGCCGTTTGACAGCCCGTTTCAATGCCCGTATCGGCAAACAGGATGTACTGCTTTTTGCCGGTGGCCTGCCGGAAACTTTCAAGGAAGCCTATCCGTTCCGTCCGTTGGTGATTCATGCCGGTACGGAAGGAAACCTGAAGCAGATGCAGATTTCCCGTTTTACGGCTGAGCTGCCCGGAGCCTTTTCGTTGAGTGGGGGAGGAGAATTCTGGAACCTGGCCGACAGTGTGAAACGCAATGGAAACATGGACTTCGAGATGCATACGCAGAACTTGAACTTCCTGACCGGACTAGCTGACATTGCTCCCGATGGCTCCGTCATCGTGCCGGACAGTATGCACCTTGCGGCACGTGTCGGTATGGAGGGGGCGCAGTGCACTGCCGCCCTGAAACTGCAGGAGAAGGAAGGCGCCTTGAATCTGGATGCCGCCTATAATCTTGCTACGGAAGCCTACCATGCCGACCTTGCCATCAACAACTTGCAGGTGCATCACTTCCTGCCCAAGGACTCTATTTATACTCTTACGGTAAAGATGTCCGCTAAGGGACAAGGGGTGGATGTGGCATCACGAAAGACTGTGGCTGCTTTGAATGCCTCCTTGGAAAAACTACAGTATGGCCATTGGGACATTTCCGGTGTGGATGTGCATGCCGGACTCAAGTCATCCGTTGCTACTGTCCGTCTTGCCAGCGATAATGTTCTTCTCAAGATGCAGGGAAATGCAGATATGCGTCTTGACCGCAGCTATCTGGATGGCGCTTTGGATTTGAATGTGGAAGAGGTGAATCTGCACAAGCTGGGGTTGGTGCCCCGACCGTTGAAACACCCATTTGCCTTTACAATGGGAGCGGAGGCACGTCATGATTCTCTCGAGTTGAGGCTTGATGCCGGTGACTTGAATCTGCGTTTCCGCGCTCATAGCACGTTGAAGAAGTTGATGGAACAGTCGGATAAATTTGTCTCTATCCTGACAAAGCAGATTGATGAACGGCGTTTGGACCATGCCGCTTTGCGACAAGTCCTTCCTTCAGCCGGCATGCATCTGGAAGCCGGTAACCAGAATCCCGTCAGCTATTTCCTGGCTGCAAAGGGTATTTCCTATAATGATTTCAAACTGAGCTTCGGATTTACTCCGCAAGTCGGCATCAATGGGCGTACAGCTGTTCACGGATTGCGCATGGACTCCTTGCAGCTCGATACAATATTTTTTACAGTAAAGCAGGATACTGCCCGCATGAAGTTGCAAGGTGGTGTCATAAACGGCCCCAAGAACCCGCAGTTTGTGTTCCGCAGTACACTGACGGGTGAAGTCCGTAATGAAGATGCGGAGCTGACTGTGGATTATGTGGATGGAAAAGGGCAGACCGGTGTGCTGTTCGGTATTAACGCCCGTCCGTTGACCGAAGGACATGGTCGCGGTGATGGTGTGCTGCTGAACCTTATTCCTGCCGAGCCGATTATCGCTTTCCGTAAATTCCACTTTGCGGACAATAGTAACTGGATTTATCTGCATAAGAATATGCGCGTCTATGCCAATATTGATATGGACAGCGACGATGGTCTGTGTTTCCGTATGCAATCCGACAAGAATGATACCCTTTCCTTGCAGAATATAAACGTAGAACTGAGCCGATTGCGCCTGGATGAACTTACGGAGGTACTTCCTTATATGCCTCGGCTTACGGGATTGTTCTCCGCCGAAGCAAATTATATACAGACTGCCACTTCCCTGCAGGTGTCCGCCGAAGCCAATGTAGAGAAACTGACCTACGAACGCCAACCGGTTGGAGATATAGGTCTGGGGGCTACCTGGTTGCCGGGCGACAAGAATACGCACTATTTGAATACCTATTTTACACATGATAACGAAGAAGTGATGACCGCCGACGGTATCTTGACGCAGAAGAACGGAAAGGATACTCTGGAAGTGTCCACTCGTTTCGAGCATTTCCCATTGAAGATGGCCAATGCATTCATCCCTGACCAAATGGTGGCCTTTACCGGAGATATTGATGGAGGGCTTTATATTTACGGTTCGCTGGATAAGCCTCAAATGCATGGTGATATTGTTTTGGACAGTGTGTCTGTCTATGCACGCCAGGCGGGAGCACGTTACTGGTTCGACAACCGTCCGGTGCAGATAAAGGACAATCAGTTGATATTCGATAAGTTTGCCATTTATACCACCAGCAAGAATCCGTTTACGATTGACGGTAAGGTTGATTTCCGGAATATGGAGCGTCCTACTGCCAACCTCAATCTGCTGGCAGAGAACTATACGTTGCTGGATGCACCGCGTACTCGCGAAAGTCTGGTATATGGAAAGGTGTTCGTTGACTTGCATGCCACGGTGAAGGGACCGCTTGACGGGCTCACGATGCGTGGAAACATGAATCTGCTGGGCAATACCAACGTAACCTACGTGTTGACCGATTCCCCTTTAACGGTGGAAGACCGTCTCAGTGGGCTGGTTACCTTTACCTCATTCACCGATACGACGTCGGTAAAGGCGGATGAAGTTCCTGCCATGTCGTTGGGAGGATTGGAAATGTATATGTCCGTCCATATTGACGATGCTGTCCGTCTTCGTGCCGACTTGAGTCCCGACCGCAGCAAATACATCGAACTGGAAGGTGGCGGTGATTTGAATATGCAGTATACTCCCCAAGGGGATATGAGCCTTACCGGACGCTATACCCTTTCGGGTGGCGTCATGAAATATTCGCTGCCTATCATCCCCTTGAAGGAGTTTCAGTTCAATCCCGGCAGTTATGTGGATTGGCGAGGGAATATTATGAATCCTACGCTAAGCCTAAAGGCTACGGAACGTATGCGTGCTTCTGTGGCCGACGGTGACGGGGACGGTTCGCGCATGGTGAACTTCGATGTTTCCATTTCCATCAAGAACAGGCTTGACGCTCCCGATCTTATATTCGATATTTCGGCGCCCGAAGATGGCACAGTAGAGAATGAGCTGCAGGCAATGGGGGCAGAAGAGCGTAGTAAGCAGGCTATTGCGATGCTTGCTACGGGTATTTACTTGAATAGCGGCGCCAAAGGAGGAGGTTTGTCAATGGGAGCCGCCTTGAACTCAGTGCTTCAGAGCCAGATAAACTCCTTGGCGGGAGGTATAAAAGGTGCCAATATCAGTGTAGGTGTGGAAGACCGTACCTCTGCTGAAACGGGCGACACGCAGAAAGACTTCAGTTTCCGTTATTCCCAGCGTTTCTTCAACGATCGCGTACAGATAGTCATCGGTGGAAAAGTATCCACCGGGGCCAATGCGACGAACGATGCGGAATCATTCATTGACAATATATCGCTGGAATACCGTCTTGATGCGTCGGGTACCCGATATGTCCGTGTATTCCATAATAAGAACTACGAAAGCATACTCGACGGTGAGATAACCGAAACGGGTGTTGGCCTTGTGCTGCGCCGGAAGATGGACCGGTTGGGTGAACTCTTCATCTTCAGGAAGAAAAAGATAAAACCGGAGGCTGAAAACAGCGATATGAAAAAGTAGGAATGTGATATGAAACGACTGATATTATATATTGCAGGATTGATATTTCTGGCAGGTTGCTCCACCACGAAGCACTTGCCCGAGGGGGAGATACTCTATACCGGACAAAAGCCGATGATTGTATTGAACCGCAGTGAAACGTCTGTTGGCGAGATTGCCATGGAAGAGGTGGAAGCCGCCCTTGCTACGGCACCGAACAATTCGTTGCTGGGGAGCTCTACTATCCGCTATCCCTTTCCTTTCGGACTGTGGATTTACAATGGTTTCCAGAAGTATGAGAAGGGACTCGGAAAGTGGATATTCAATAAATTTGCCGCCACTCCGGTGCTTCTGTCTACGGTGAATCCCGATATACGTCAGAAGGCGGCGGTTAACTTGCTGCGCGATTACGGCTATTTCAACGGAAGCGTCAGCTACAAGACATTTATCGACCCGAAAGACTCGCTGAAGGCAAAGTTGCAATATACGGTGAACATGCGTAATCCTTACTTTATAGATACGGTGTACTATCGTGGTTTCAACCAACGTACCACTCGCATTATGGAGCTGGGGCGCCGACGTTCCCTTATCAGTCCGGGAGAACAATTCAATGTGGCTGATCTGGATGGGGAGCGTACCCGTATCAGTACCCTGCTGCGTAATGTGGGCTGTTATTATTTCCGTCCCGACTACCTAACCTATCAGGCCGATACCATGATGGTTCCCAATGGGCATGTCCAGATGCGCTTGATTCCCGTTCCCGGTATGCCAAAGGTAGCCGAGAAGCAGTTTCGTGTGGGGCGTAAATCCGTCTATCTTCTTGGAAAGCAGGGGCAGGAACCCAATGACAGCATGGATTACAAAGGCTTGACCATACATTACTACAACAAACCACCGGTACGTCCCAACATGCTTTACCGTTGGTTGAACTATCAAGGTTATCGGCGGAAACGTCAGATACAGGACAGCGCAGGTATTGCCCGCCAGCGTTCTATGCAGAGTTTGTATAGCTTATATCGTCAAACCCGTATTCAGGAGCGCCTGGCAAGCGTCGGTATTTTCCGTTATGCGGAGATGCAGTATATACCGCGTGATACGGCATTTGTGTCTGATACATTGGATGTGAAGGTCATTGCCGCGCTCGATAAACCCTACGATGCGGAATTGGATTTTAATGTCACTATGAAGAGCAATAATCAGACGGGACCGGGTGCCGCTTTTACGGTGACGAAGAATAATGTCTTCGGTGGCGGTGAAAGCTGGAATGTGAAGTTGAACGGTTCGTACGAATGGCAGACGGGCAAGGCAAGCTCTTCTCTGATGAACAGCTATGAACTGGGTATCTCCACTTCGCTTATCTTTCCGCGCGTGGTGTTTCCCAGGATGGGCGACCGTGAGTATGACTTCCCGGCTACAACGACTTTCCGTTTGTATGCCGACCAGATGAACCGTGCCAAGTATTATAAGCTGTTGGCTTTTGGCGGTAATGTCACTTATGACTTCCAGCCCAAATCGACTTCCAGGCACAGTATAACTCCTTTCCGGTTGACATTCAATGTACTGCGCAATCCTACTGCCGCTTTCGATACACTGCGTGCCGAGAATCCGGCACTCTACGTTAGTTTGCGCGACCAGTTCATTCCTGCCATGGAGTACACCTATACTTATGACAACGCTTCCGTGCGCGGCAAGCGTAACCCCATCTGGTGGCAGACCACCGTTGCGTCGGCCGGTAACCTGACTTCTGCTGTTTACCGTATTTTCGGCAAGCCGTTCAGTGAGGAAGGGAAGAAGCTTTTCGGTGTACCTTTTGCACAGTTCTTGAAGCTGAACTCGGAATTCAGGTACCATTACCGGATAGACAAGAACCAGATGATTGCTTCGCGTATTGCGGGAGGGGTAATATGGTCGTATGGCAACGCTACGACCGCACCTTATACGGAACAGTTCTATATCGGTGGTGCCAACAGTGTGCGCGCCTTTTCTGCACGCAGTATAGGTCCGGGCGGTTATCCTCCCGAGACGGATAGGAAATATACCTATATCAACCACGTGGGTGATATTCGCATGGAAGCCAATATCGAGTATCGCTTCCGTATGATTGCCGACTTGCATGGAGCCGTATTCTTGGATGCCGGCAATGTATGGCTGATGCGTAAAGATGAAAACCGCCCGAATGGTGAATTTACGTTGAAGAATTTCCCGAAACAGATTGCTTTGGGCACGGGATTTGGCTTGCGTTACGATTTGGACTTTCTTGTTTTTCGTCTGGACTTGGGTATCGGGCTGCATGATCCGTATGATACCGGGAAGTCGGGGTATTATAATATTCCCAAGTTCAAGGACAGCATGGCGTTGCATTTTGCCATCGGTTATCCGTTCTAAATGTACCTTTTTGAACGGATAGTGGTAAAGAATGAACTAAAACTCCCTTCTGTCAGCCATAAATTTTTGTACATTTGCAGCCGTTATCAACTGTGATATACTAACCTTTTTAAATAATAACTAAATATGAAACCAACTTTATTCTTATTGGCAGCCGGCATGGGCAGTCGTTATGGTGGCTTGAAACAATTGGACGGACTGGGCCCGAATGGCGAAACTATCATGGATTATTCTATTTACGATGCCATCAATGCCGGTTTTGGAAAGCTCGTTTTCGTAATCCGTAAAGATTTTGAGCAGGATTTCCGCGACAAGATTATTTCCAAATACGAAGGCCATATCCCCTGCGAACTGGTATTCCAGTCCATCGATGACCTTCCCGAAGGCTTCACCTGCCCCGAAGGCCGTACCAAACCTTGGGGAACCAACCATGCTGTAATGATGGGTGCCGATGTAATAAAGGAACCGTTTGCTGTTATCAACTGCGACGATTTCTACGGTCGTGATTCCTTCCAGGTAATGGGCAAATTTCTTGCAGCCCTTCCCGAAGGTTCCAAAAATGTATATTCCATGGTAGGCTTCCGCATCGGTAATACATTGAGCGAAAGCGGTACCGTATCCCGTGGTTTGTGCGGAACGGATGCAAACAACTTGTTGACTTCTGTAGTAGAGCGTACCAAGATTCAGCGTATGGACGGCGAGGTGAAGTACATCGATGATAACGGTGAATGGACTGCCACTCCCGAGACGACTCCGGTCAGCATGAACTTCTGGGGCTTTACTCCCGATTACTTTGCTTACAGTGCAGAGTTTTTCAAGAGCTTCCTGAGCGACCCGAAGAATATGGAGAATCTGAAAAGCGAATTCTTCATCCCGCTGATGGTGGATAAGCTGATTAACAATGGCACTGCTACCTGCGAAGTGCTCGATACAACCAGCAAGTGGTTCGGTGTGACTTATCCCGAAGACCGTCAGAGTGTAGTCGACAAGATTCAGGCTTTGGTGGATGCGGGTGAGTATCCTGCGAAGCTGTTCTAAAGTAAGACGGAAGGATAACTTGATTCGCATTAATTTATTGGGTAAAAGAACAAAAGGACAAATATGGGGAAGGCGTTTGCCAGAGCTATATTTGTTCTTCTGTTTTCTGTTCACGAGGTGTCTGGTGCAAGCATACTGAAATGTTGGAACAGAACCCTGCATTGGGCTTACCGATATTGGAACCTTTGAAATCAGATTACTCCAAGTATGCCCGGAACAGCGTAGGGAATTGGTTAAATGATGCAAGTAAGACGCAATCCGGATTTGTAAGGAAGCTTTGCAGGCGTTGGGAAAGTGAAACGAAAGAGACCAAGTATATCGTTAAGAAAACGCTGAGGACTGTCGGTAAATGAGTGTCTGTTCCAAGGTATGGGGTGAGTTTTGGGCTTACTGAATCGATGTGCGGGAAAAAGGGCATTATATCCTCAAACATAAATCGTTATAACCAAGTGATGAAACAATTAATTGCATGTTGCGGGTTGGATTGCGAAAATTGCGCCGCCCGTATAGCCACTGTCAATAATGACGATGAGCTGAGAGAGAAAACTGCCAAAGAGTGGAGTGTGCTGAACAATACGCCGGAAATTACGCCGGAAACCATCCATTGTATGGGGTGCCGTGCAGACGGGGTGAAGTTTGCCTATTGCAGCGATTATTGTGCTATCCGCAAATGTGTGTACGAAAAAGGTTTCAATACTTGCGGCGACTGTAAGGAACTGGATACTTGCCAGGTGGTAGGTGCGGTTCTTCAGCATGCGCCCGGTGCAAGGGAAAATCTTTATTAACCGTAAAATCTTTGATTAAATAAAATATTGCGTATCTTTGCAGTATGACAAAGACATTTAAATCGGATTTGGTTTTGTAAACAATCTGTGTTCCCTGCACAGATTGTCCCCCCTTCGTTTACTCTCGGATAACTTCTTTCGAGAGTGTTTTTCTATTGTTATAATTCAAGTTTAATCCGCATATTATGCTGAAGGTATTGTGATACTTTCCGTATATGCAAAATATAGTAAGAAAATGAGTAACGAAAATAAAACTATCCACGATTTCGAACTTAATTTAATCTGTGACTTTTTCTCCAATATGGAACGACAAGGCCCTGGCAGTCCTGAAGCGACGTTGAAGGCATTGAGCTTTGTAGACGGTCTTACCGATGAATCCTTTATTGCCGATATCGGCTGTGGAACGGGTGGCCAGACAATGGTAGTAGCTGGCCATGTGCCGGGGTGGATTACAGGAATTGACCTTTTTCCCGGCTTTATTGATATCTTCAACCGTAATGCAAGGCAGTTAGGCTTGCAGGACAGAGTAAAAGGAATTGTCGGTTCAATGGATGCCCTTCCTTTCGGTGAGGAGGAGCTGGATATGATTTGGTGTGAAGGTGCTATCTATAACATTGGCTTTGAACGTGGCTTGAAGGAGTGGCGTAAGTATCTGAAACCGGGAGGGTATATTGCCGTCTCCGAGAGTTCATGGTTTACGGACGAACGCCCTGCGGAAATCAATGACTTCTGGATGGACGCTTACTCTGAAATGGATACACTTCCCAATCAGGTGACCAAGTTGTACAAGGCAGGTTATCTTCCCGTTGCTACATTCATTTTGCCGGAGAATTGCTGGACAGAGCATTACTTTGCTTCAAAGGTTGCGGCTCAGGAGATTTTCCGTAAGAAATATGCCGGTAATAAAATTGCCGAAGAGTTCAGCTTACTCCAAATGATTGAGGATGAACTGTACGGCAAGTATAAGGAATTTTACGGTTATGTGTTCTTTATTGCCAAGAAGGTAGGCTGATGACGGACTTCTCTTATTGAGGAATGCGGGTATTCTCAGGACAGAATATCCGCATTTTGGGTTTTGAGTAGATTTTATTGTTTTGAGGATGTACGGAATTTCTGAGGAGGTATTCCCGTATGACGTTTAAAGAATTTGTTGAAGAAGGCCGCATTATTAAAACCTAGACTCACGGCTATATCCTTTATCGGAGTGTTGGCGGTACAAAGCTGTGCTTTGGCATCCATGATGATAGTATTGTTGATGATTTCCATGGCTGTATGTCCTGATTCCTTTTTGACAAGGCGGCAAAGAGCTGCCGGCCTCATATTCATTTTCAATGCATAATAGGACACTTGATGCTCCCGGACATAGTCTGTGTGTACCAATCGGATAAAAATGCGGTATTGGTTGAAATGCCTGCTGCCCGGAGTCTCTTTTATCCTAGGGTGTTCCGGGCAGAGTTCGGATATGCCTTGTAACAGATATGCCAGTAGAGTTTGCAATGAAACTAGACTTGAGGGGCTTTCTGTTCTTTGATAGAGGTGTGACAAATAGGTCATGAACTCAGCATAAAGCTGGAAGTTCTTTTTCGATAGAGGAAAAATATAGTGTTTACCTATAATGTGAAACTTATCCATCATGACCTTACCGACTCCTGCACTTTGGATAAGTTGTTTGGAAAATATGACGACATATATTTCAGTATCGTCTGACGTGTGTAGTAATTGTACGAAGGTCTCAGGAGGAATAGCTAGGAGAACGTTAGCTTCAACCTTGAATTGGGTATGGTTTATGATGGTTTTCAGAACTCCTTTGATACACAAAACGAAGATACTGGCCTTGGTGTGGTATGGCTTTTTCACTAGCGGATTCAGTTCACTGGTTGTGATATGATTGCAGGCAATGAACTCGTCATTTATATTGAATTCGGATATATTCATGTTGGAGATTTTAAGACGCAAAAATGGGGGATAATAATGTATAAATGACAGAGGTAACAGTTAAAATCAATATTACGCTCAACTTATCTCTGTTAAATAAGGTAAAGTTGTGAATAATAGAATATATACATATTAAAATGGAATATTGATTTATAAGGGTTTGTTTGTGGTATAAGCATTTTAACCCGAACTTTGCTTCTTGTATGATAAACCAATTCTGATGAATCCGAATGTTCCTCAAGAAGTACGTATAATAAATGCCATCTCCGAGCAGTTGTTCAACTCATGGCCCGTCAGCATTATTATGATTGATTTGGAAGATTGTATCTGGCGTCTGAATCAGCAGGTGATGAATGAACTCCAATTGAATGAGTATGTGATAGGGCGGCGTATCACTGACTTATTGGAGGTGGTATGTGATAAAAAGAATGTGTTAGAAGACCTTTTGCTGCAACTTCGGGAGAGGGATGTGCGGATTATTCCCTTAGATACCAATTGCTTTATACGTGAATTGAAGAGTGGTATAAGTTTTCTGATACAAGGTGCTATGGTGGGAATTCATGAAGATGGACAATTGGTGAGGATTGTACTCTATTTCAGGAATGTGTTGGAAGAACGGACACAGAAGCATTTGCTGAATATTGCGCTGAGTCGTACCCAGATATTTCAATGGTCTTTCGACATGGAACATAATCTGATGATTATAGAACCGCGTTATTTTGAATATTTGGGGATTCCTACGCGTGACTATACGCTGACGCCTGAGGAATTCGCATTTCTGATTCATCCGGACGACCGGAAGGGAGTGTTTGATGCTTTGGCTTTACAGTTGCATGGTAATTTGTACGAATGCCCAGTGGAATACCGTTTACGGCGGGGAGACGGCAAGTGGGAGTGGTTTGAGGCGCAATCTACCTATGTGGGGCAATTGACGGATTTGCCGTTCCGTATCATCGGTATTTGCATGAGTACGCAGAAATACAAGGATACGGAGAATAAATTGAACGAGGCTTTGCAGAAAGCGCAACGTAGCGATGAGTTGAAGAGCGTATTTCTTGCTAATATGAGCCACGAGATACGTACGCCGCTAAATGCCATTGTGGGCTTCTCTACACTACTGGCTTGTGGGGATGCCGACTTGTCACGGCAGGAGATTATGGAATTCACGTCTTTGATTGAAAAGAACAGCCAGTTGTTAATGGTGTTGATTTCAGATATTCTGGATTTGTCCAAGATAGAATCGAACACAATGGAGTTCCATTTTGAGAAGGTTTCTTTAAATGGCATATTGGAAAGCATTTACAGTGCGCAGAAGATGAATCTTCGGAAAGGAGTGGAGTTACTGCTAGACCTTCCGGACCGGGCGGCAGTTATCTATACAGATCCTACGCGTTTGGGGCAAGTTGTCAACAATCTTATCAATAATGCGGTGAAGTTCACTGCTGAAGGACGCATAACCATAGGGTATAGGCTGAAGGACTTTGCTACATTGGAAGTCTTTGTGGAAGATACGGGAACTGGCATGTCGGAAGAAGTTCTGGCGCACATTTTTGAACGTTTCTATAAGGGAGATGCTTTTGTGCAGGGCACGGGATTGGGATTGGCCATTTGCAGGACTATCGTTGAAAGGTTTCATGGAAAAATAGAAGTGGCCTCAACTCTTGGCAAGGGGAGCCGCTTTGCAATTGTCCTTCCGCAGGAAATGCGGGAGTAGTGTTCTCTTTCTTGGATATTTGATGTAATTATGTGAGCGTATGATATTGTATAACGTTGAAAATCGCTACCTTTGCAGTCTTGAACGATAAATTCATTGACACTATGATATCTGTAGAAGGACTGAAGGTAGAATTTAATGCCACTCCTCTGTTCGAAGACGTCTCTTATGTTATCAATAAGAAAGACCGTATAGCTCTTGTCGGCAAGAATGGTGCCGGTAAGTCCACCATGCTCAAGATATTGGCTGGCATTCAGCAGCCCACTGCCGGCATTGTTGCCGTTCCTCGCGAATGTACTATCGGGTATTTGCCCCAAGTGATGATACTCAGTGACAAGCGCACCGTGATGCAGGAGGCTGAACTTGCCTTCGAGCATATTTTTGAGATGCAGGCGGGCATCGAACGCATGAATCAGCAACTTGCCGAACGTACCGACTACGATAGTGAGGATTACCAGAAACTGATTGACCGCTTCACCCACGAAAACGAACGTTTCCTTATGATGGGAGGCACCAACTACCGTGCCGAAATAGAGCGCACGCTCCAAGGGCTGGGCTTTAGCCGCGAGGACTTTGACCGCTCTACAAGCGAGTTTTCCGGTGGTTGGCGTATGCGTATAGAGCTTGCCAAGCTGTTGCTTCGTCGTCCGGATGTGTTGCTGCTCGACGAGCCTACCAACCACCTTGACATCGAGAGTATCCAGTGGTTGGAGAACTTCCTTTCCACCCGTGCCAATGCGGTGGTGCTTGTCAGCCACGACCGCGCCTTTTTGAACAATGTCACTACGCGTACCATCGAAATAACTTGTGGACGCATTTACGACTATAAAGTGAAATACGATGAGTTCGTGGTGCTTCGCAAGGAGCGCCGGGAGCAGCAACTGCGTGCTTACGAGAATCAGCAGAAGCAGATACAAGATACGGAAGACTTTATCGAGCGTTTCCGGTACAAAGCTACCAAGGCTGTGCAGGTGCAAAGTCGCATCAAGCAACTTGAAAAGATAGAACGTATCGAGGTGGATGAGGAAGACAACTCCTCTTTGCGCCTGAAGTTTGTTTGCAGCAGCCGTAGCGGTAATTATCCCGTCATCTGCGAGGATATGGAGAAATCCTACGGTGAGCACATTGTTTTCCATGATGTGAATTTGACCATCAACCGAGGAGAGAAGGTTGCTTTTGTCGGTAAGAACGGCGAAGGAAAGTCTACGCTTGTAAAGTGTATTATGGGTGAGATTACGGATTATACCGGAAAACTTACACTGGGACATAATGTGCAGATTGGATATTTTGCCCAGAACCAGGCACAACTTTTGGATGAGAACCTAACTGTATTCGATACGATTGACCACGTGGCCGTAGGGGATATCCGCCTCAAAATTCGTGATATTCTGGGTGCTTTCATGTTCGGCGGTGAGGCTTCGGATAAAAGGGTGAAGGTGCTCAGCGGTGGAGAGCGTACCCGGCTTGCCATGATAAAACTGCTGTTGGAGCCGGTGAATTTTCTGATTCTCGACGAACCTACGAATCATCTTGACATGCGTTCCAAAGATGTACTGAAGGAAGCTATCCGCGATTTTGACGGGACGGTGATAATAGTCAGTCATGACCGTGATTTTCTGGACGGACTTGCGACTAAAGTATACGAGTTTGGTGGCGGACTGGTGAAGGAACATTTGGGAGGAATTTATGATTTCCTGCAAAAGAAGCAGATAGAGAGCCTGAATGAGTTACAGAAATCTCCTTCACTTTCCGCTTCGCCCACTGCCGGTAAGGCGGCATCAGGAAATGCTGGTGCAGAACCGGCTCAGCCCTCGGCTGCCAAACTCTCCTATGAGGAGCAGAAGGAGCTTAACAAGAAACTTAAGAAGCTGGAACGCCGCGTTGCCGATTGTGAAGCGGAGATAGAGCAGACGGAGGCTGCCATTGCCATTCTTGAGGCTAGGATGGCTACACCGGAGGGTGCTTCGGACATGTCGCTTTATGAGCAGCACCAAAAACTGAAAGAGCAGCTTGACCGTGTGATGGAAGAGTGGGACGCGGCTACTGTAGAGTTGGAGAATCACTAACTATTATATTTTATATATTTATGAAAGCAAATCATTTGTTACCCATTGCAGCATTCTGTCTGATGACGGCATCCTGCAACACCGGCAAGCAGCAGGCTGAACTTACAGCAGGCATCCAGCTCGCCAATCTTGACACAACGGCTCTACCCGGAACTGACTTTTACCAATACGCATGTGGCGGTTGGATGAAGAACAATCCGATTCCTGCTGAATACTCACAGTACGGTTCTTTCACTATCCTTGCAGAAAACAACCGCAAGCAGATTCAAGGACTGATTGAAGAACTTGCCGCCACCCAGCACGAAGCCGGCAGCGTGGCACAAAAAATCGGTGACTTGTACAAAATCGTAATGGACAGCGTGAAGCTGAACAAGGACGGTGTGGCCCCCATCAAGGCTGAACTCGACCAGCTGGCTGCTTTGAAGGACAAGAAGGAGCTTTATGCCTTGCTGGGCGATATGCAGAAGAAAGGTATCATCGTCTACAACGTGCTGTATGTTGGCGCTGACGAAATGAACAGTAGCATGAATGCTGTACAGACCTATCAGACCGGGCTGAGCATGGGCGAACGTGAATACTATCTGGAGAATGATGAGGCTACTGCCAAAATTCGTGATGCTTTCCGTACACATGTACAGAAGATGTATCAGTTGGCTGGTTTCGACGAGGCTACTGCCAAGAAAGGTATGGAGGTGGTGATGGATGTGGAAACACGTCTTGCCAAGGCTTTCCGCTCTCGTACGGAGTTGCGTGACCCGCATGCCAATTATAACAAGATGAGCATGGAAGAGTTGAAGAAGAATTATCCTACTTTCGATTGGGATGCTTATTTGTCTGCCATGGGCTTGAAGGATGTGAAGGAAATCATCGTAGGCCAGCCCGCTTCACTGAAAGCTGCTGCCGATATTCTGGATACGCTGCCCATTGAACAGCAGAGCCTTTATCTGCAATGGAAATTGATTGATTCTGCCGCAAGCTTGTTGAACGATGCTATGGCAGAACAGAACTTCGACTTCTACAGCCGCACCATGAGCGGTACACAAGAAATGCAGCCTCGCTGGAAGAGAGCGGTAAGCACTGTAAGCGGCGCGCTGGGCGAAGCTGTAGGTCAGATGTACGTGGAGAAATATTTCCCTGCTGCTGCCAAGGAGCGTATGGTGACTTTGGTGAAGAACTTGCAGGAAAGCTTGGGCGAACGTATTCAGAATCTTGCCTGGATGGGTGATTCCACTAAGGTGAAAGCTCTGGAGAAACTGGCTACCTTCCATGTGAAGATTGGTTATCCCGACACTTGGAAAGACTACTCCACACTGGAAATCAAAAACGACTCTTACTGGGCAAACATGGAACGTGCCAACGAGTGGAGCCATGCCGAAATGATAGCCAAGGCCGGCAAGCCGGTGGATAAGGACGAATGGCTGATGACTCCGCAGACCGTCAACGCTTACTATAACCCGACTACGAACGAAATCTGTTTCCCCGCCGGTATCCTGCAATATCCTTTCTTCGATATGAATGCGGATGATGCCTTCAACTATGGTGCCATCGGTGTGGTAATCGGTCATGAGATGACTCACGGATTCGACGACCAGGGTCGCCAGTACGACAAGGACGGTAACCTGAAAGACTGGTGGACTGCTGAAGATGCCAAGAACTTTGACGAGCGTGCTCAGGTGATGGTGAACTTCTTCGATAGCATCGAGGTTGCTCCGGGCGTATATGCCAACGGACGCATGACATTGGGTGAGAATATTGCCGACCACGGTGGTCTGCAGGTTTCTTATCAGGCATTCAAGAAAGCTACGGCTGCCAATCCGCTGCCGGTGCTGGATGGTCTTACTCCCGAACAACGTTTCTTCCTGGCATACGCAGGTGTATGGGCCAATGATATCCGTCCCGAAGAAGTGTTGAACCGCACGAAGAGTGATGTGCACTCATTGGGCGAATGGCGCGTAAACGGTGCATTGCCGCAAATCGGTGCTTGGTATGAGGCATTCAACGTGACAGAAAAAGACCCGATGTTCTTGCCGGTAGAAAAACGTGTATCTATTTGGTAAACCAACAAAATAACCCTTAAAAAAAGGCGGCAGACTGGAAACAGATGCCGCCTTTTTTAATTATACCTAATTTATTGTGTATGAATGTATGTATGAATAAACAAAATTTGTAACTTTGCGCATCAAATACTAATATACGCATACTTTAATACGCAAATCCATGTCTGAAACAAAAAGAATCAAAACAGCTCTGGTATCTGTTTACCATAAGGAAGGTTTGGACGAAATCATTACCAAACTGCATGAAGAAGGTGTAGAGTTCCTCTCAACCGGTGGAACCCGTCAGTTTATAGAATCCCTGGGTTATCCCTGCAAGGCAGTGGAAGACCTCACTACATACCCTTCCATCCTGGGCGGACGCGTGAAGACTTTGCATCCGAAGGTTTTTGGAGGTATTCTTTGCCGCCGCGGATTGGAGCAAGACATGCAACAGATTGAAAAATATGAAATCCCCGAAATAGACCTCGTCATTGTTGACCTCTATCCGTTTGAGGCTACCGTTGCCAGTGGTGCCGAAGAACCTGCCATCATCGAAAAGATTGACATAGGCGGTATCTCTCTGATTCGTGCCGCAGCCAAGAACTATAACGACGTGGTTATCATCGCTTCGCAAGCACAATATCAGCCGTTCCGCGACATGCTGATGGAACACGGAGCCACTACTACCATCGAAGAACGCCGTTGGTTTGCCAAAGAGGCTTTCGGAGTGTCTTCACACTATGATTCTGCCATCTTCAACTATTTCGATGGCGAGGAAGGTTCCGCTTTCCGTTGTTCTGCCAACAGCCAGAAGACTTTACGCTATGGCGAGAATCCGCATCAGAAAGGTTATTTCTATGGCAATATTGATGCTATGTTCGACCAGATTCACGGTAAGGAAATCTCTTATAACAACCTGCTCGACATCAATGCTGCCGTTGATTTGATTGACGAATTCAAGGATACTACTTTCGCTATCCTGAAACATAATAATGCTTGTGGACTGGCTTCACGTCCCACTGTGCTCGAAGCATGGAACGATGCGCTTGCCGGTGACCCGGTATCCGCTTTTGGTGGTGTGCTCATTACAAATGCCGTGATTGACAAGGCTGCTGCCGAAGAAATCAATAAAATTTTCTTTGAGGTAATTATCGCTCCCGATTATGATGTGGATGCGTTGGAAATCCTCGGTCAGAAGAAGAACCGTATTATCCTGGTTCGCAAGCCGGCAGCTCTGCCTAAGAAGCAGTTCCGTTCTTTGCTGAATGGCGTATTGGTTCAGGACCGCGACCTTAAGGTGGAAATTCCTGAAGAATTGAAGACTGTAACTATGAAGGCTCCCACTGCACAGGAAATTGAGGATATGCTCTTTGCAAACAAGATTGTGAAGAACAGTAAGTCGAATGCCATTGTGTTGGCAAAAGGAAAGCAGTTGTTGGCAAGTGGTGTAGGCCAGACCAGCCGTGTGGATGCTTTGAAGCAGGCTATCGAGAAAGCCAAAAACTTCGGTTTCGACTTGAATGGCGCTGTAATGGCAAGTGACGCATTCTTCCCCTTCCCCGACTGCGTGGAAATTGCCGGCAATGAAGGTGTAACAGCCGTCATCCAGCCGGGTGGGAGCATCAAGGATGAACTCTCGTTTGAATATTGCAACGAGCATGGCATTGCCATGGTAACTACTGGGTTCCGTCACTTTAAACATTAAGGTCATTTACTATTTGACGATTTACTATTTACTATTTGCCGGGAGGTGTCATTGTAGGTGGAGGTCGTCAGATAGCAGATCTGCCAAATAGTAAATAGTAAATCATTTAATAGTAAATCAATAGATGGGATTATTCTCTTTTACACAAGAAATAGCGATGGACCTTGGCACAGCCAATACCATCATCACCACGAATGGTAAGATTGTGGTGGATGAGCCTTCGGTGGTGGCTTTGGATCGTCGTACCGATAAGATGATTGCCGTGGGTGACAAGGCAAAGATGATGCACGAAAAGACCCACGAAAACATACGTACCATCCGTCCGTTGCGCGACGGTGTGATTGCTGACTTCTATGCTTGCGAGCAGATGATACGCGGACTTATCAAGATGGTGAACAACCGTAACCGTCTTTTCTCTCCGTCACTCCGCATGGTGATTGGTGTTCCTTCGGGCAGTACCGAAGTGGAACTGCGTGCCGTGCGCGACTCTGCCGAGCATGCCGGCGGGCGCGACGTTTATTTGATTTTCGAGCCGATGGCTGCTGCCATCGGTATCGGTATCGATGTAGAGGCTCCCGAAGGCAACATGATTGTTGACATAGGTGGTGGTTCTACGGAAATTGCCGTAATCTCTTTGGGAGGTATCGTAAGTAACAACTCCATCCGCATTGCCGGTGACGACTTGACTGCCGATATTCAGGAATACATGAGCCGCCAGCACAACGTGAAGGTCAGCGAGCGTATGGCTGAGCGTATTAAGATTAATGTGGGTGCTGCCTTGACGGAACTCGGTGAGGATGCTCCTGAAGACTATATCGTTCATGGTCCGAACCGCATCACGGCATTGCCCATGGAAGTGCCGGTATGCTATCAGGAAGTGGCGCACTGCCTGGAGAAGTCTATCTCTAAGATTGAGACAGCCATCTTGAGTGCATTGGAAAATACGCCTCCCGAATTGTATGCCGACATTGTTCACAACGGCATCTACCTTGCCGGTGGCGGTGCATTGCTTCGTGGACTGGATAAGCGTTTGACTGATAAAATAAACATACCGTTCCACATTGCGGAAGACCCCTTGCATGCCGTTGCCAAAGGTACGGGCGTGGCATTGAAGAACGTTGACCGCTTCTCATTCTTGATGCGGTAATGCGGAATTTATTAAACTTTCTCATTAAATATAATTACTGGTTCCTCTTTCTACTGTTAGAGGTTGCCAGTTTTATTTTATTATTTCGCTTCAATCATTACCAGCAGAGTGTGTATTTCACCTCTGCCAATGGCGTGGCAGGGAAGGTTTATGAAATATCGGGTGGCATCACTTCTTATTTCCACTTGAAGACGGCCAACGAAGACCTGCTCGACCGCAACATGTGGCTGGAGCAGCGGCTTTCGTTTCTGGAAAATGTTTTGAAGGAGAAAGGATTGGACTCCGCCAGGTTGTACAGCATGGAACGGCTTGCTCCTACGGAGTATCAGATATTCAAGGCGAATGTCATAAAGAACAGCTTGAACAAGGCTGACAATTATATCACTTTAGACCGTGGAACAACAGAAGGTATCCGTCCTGAGATGGGAGTTGTAGATGCCAATGGCGTGGTGGGTATTGTGTATAAGACCTCTCCCCATTATTCGTTGGTCATTCCGTTGCTGAACAGCAAGTCGAGCATCAGCTGTAAGATTGTGGGTAGTGATTATTTCGGTTATTTGAAGTGGGAGGGAGGTGATTCCCGTTTTGCCTATCTGAAGGATTTGCCCCGGCATGCCGAATTCAATCTGGGAGATACAGTAGTGACCAGCGGCTATTCCACCGTGTTTCCAGAAGGTGTTATGGTGGGGACGGTGGATGACATGTCCGACTCGCACGACGGGCTTTCGTATCTGTTGAAGATAAAGCTGGCTACAGACTTTGGAAAGGTGAGTAATGTGCGCGTCATTTCCCGCAACGGGCAGGATGAACAAAAGACATTGGAGTCGAGGGCGGACGAGAAGTGACTAAGAAATTAGGGATTAGGGGTTAAGGATTAATCATTTTTATATCTTATAACTTATACACTCAATAACTTGTAACTCGTAACTTATAACTCATTAGCGTTGTTAATTAATTATCTGCATAAAATAGGATGGTTCATAGGCTTGGTACTGTTGCAGGTGCTGATATTGAACAATGTGCATATTGCAGGATATGCCACTCCATTTCTGTATATCTACTTGATACTGAAGTTTGAGTCGGACACTCCCCGCAATGCGTTGATGTTGTGGGCATTCTTTTTAGGGCTGGCTGTCGACGTCTTTTCCGACACACCGGGGATGAACGCTGCCGCTACGGTGTTGCTGGCTTTCTTGCGCCCCACTTTCTTGCGGCTGTTCGTGCCTCGTGACACGCTGGATACACTGGTTCCGGCCATCCGTACAATGGGGATTCTTCCTTTCCTGAAATATCTGGTTGTGAGTGTGCTGATACATCACGGCTTGTTGCTTACCCTCGAATTCTTCTCTTTTGCCCATATTGGTACGCTGTTGTTGAGAATTGCGGCAAGTACCCTGCTTACTGTGACCTGCATTATGGCTGTTGAGGGAATAAGAAAGAAAGGATAAAGGGATTAAGGATTAGGAATTGATGAAAGACTATACACTGGAAAAGCGGAAATATGTAATTGGAGCGGCGGCTATTGTCATCGTTCTTATTTACGTGTTCCGGCTGTTCGACCTGCAAATCATGACTGATGACTACAAGAAGAACGCGGACAGTAACGCTTTTCTGAACAAGATACAATATCCATCACGGGGGGCTATCTACGACCGTAACGGTAAGTTGCTCGTGTTTAACCAGCCTGCCTATGATATTACGTTTGTGCCTCGGGAGGTGACGCAGCTGGATACACTCGACCTTTGCAGTGCCTTGAACATTACCCGTGAGCAGTTTGACAAACGGATGAAGGACGTCAAGAACCGCTGGATGAACCCCGGTTATTCCAAATACACCCATCAGGTGTTCATGACGCAGCTTTCTGCCGAAGAGTGCGGTGTGTTTCAGGAGAAGCTGTTCAAATTTCCAGGTTTCTATATTCAGCGGCGTACTATCCGCCAATATACCTATAACTCTGCCGGCCATTTGCTGGGAGACATCGGCGAAGTGTCCAAGAAAGACATTGAGAACGATGACTATTATATTCGCGGAGACTATATAGGCAAGCAAGGCATCGAGAAATCCTATGAAAAGTATCTGCGTGGAGAGAAGGGGGTGGAGATTCTGCTTCGTGACGCTCACGGGCGCATCCAGGGACACTACATGGACGGACAGTTGGACCGTTCCTCCGTACCCGGCAAGAACCTGACACTAGGCATCGACATTGACCTCCAGATGTTGGGCGAACGGCTGCTTCAACACAAAATCGGTGCCATTGTGGCCATCGAACCGGCTACGGGTGAGATTCTGTGCATGGTTTCCTCGCCTACCTTTGACCCTCATCTGATGATAGGGCGCCAGCGGGGAAAGAACCACCGCCTGCTGCAGATGGACAAGCGGAAGCCTTTGTTGAACCGTGCCATCATGGGAGCTTATCCGCCGGGCTCCACCTTCAAGACGGCGCAGGCACTGACTTTCCTTCAGGAAGAGATTATCCACGAAGATTATCCGACTTTCCCTTGTGCGCATGGTTTCAATCATAAAGGCCTTCATGTGGGATGTCACGGACATGGTTCGCCTCTGTCGCTGATTCCTGCCATCGCTACCTCTTGTAATTCCTATTTCTGTTGGGGATTGTATCGCATGTTCGGTGATAAAAAATACGGTTCGCCGCAGAATGCCATTACCGTATGGAAAGACCACATGGTATCGCAGGGCTTCGGCTATCGGCTCGGTACCGACCTCCCCGGCGAACAGCGTGGACTGATACCGAATGCAAAGTTCTACGACAAGCCCTATCGGGGTTCGTGGAACGGTCTGACGGTTATCAGTATCGCTATCGGGCAGGGAGAGATTCTTGCTACACCCTTGCAGATAGCCAATCTGGGTGCCACCATTGCCAACCGGGGGCATTTCATTACTCCGCACATCGTGAAGGAGATAGAAGACAATGAACTGGACAGCATCTATCGCAATCCCCGTTATCCCACCATCGACCGCGAATATTATGAAATGGTGGTGAAAGGTATGCGTGCCGCTGTAGACGGAAGTACGGGTAGCGCCACTTGCCGCATGGCGGGAGCCATCCTGCCGGGTGTGGAGGTCTGCGGAAAGACGGGTACGGCACAGAACCGCGGCAAGGACCATTCTGTCTTTATGGGCTTTGCCCCGATGGACAACCCTAAGATAGCCATTGCCGTCTATGTGGAGAACGGTGGTTTCGGTGCCACGTATGGCGTACCTATCGGTGCCATGATGATGGACCAGTATCTGCATGGAAAGCTGTCGCCCGAGAATGAGATACGGGCGGAAGAATTCAGTAACCGGGTGATACTTTACGGAGATGAGGAGAGATGATGATTAGGGGTTAGGGATGAACTGTGGGTGGCTTCAATAGTAAATAGTAAATCGTAAAATTGTAAATAAATTGGTGACGAGGAGAGATAGCATATGGAAATCATTGGACTGGGTGACGATTGTCGTTTACCTGCTGCTGATTGTATTCGGCTGGTTCAGTGTTTGTGGAGCAAGTTATGATTATGGTGACCGTGACTTTCTGGACTTCTCTACGCGTGCCGGCAAGCAGTTTGTCTGGATTATATGTTCCTTCGGGTTGGGGTTTGTGCTGCTGATGCTGGACGATTCCCTCTATGACATGTTCTCCTACCTTATATATATAGGGCTGATGCTGTTGCTGATTGTCACGATATTCATTGCGCCTGACACGAAAGGGTCGCGGTCGTGGCTCATCCTGGGGCCGGTCAGTTTGCAGCCGGCGGAGTTTGCCAAGTTTGCCACGGCGCTGGCGCTTGCCAAGTATATGAGCGCCTACTCGTTTACGATGAAGAACTGGAAAAGCTCCCTTATGCTGGCTTTCCTGATTCTCTTCCCCATGTTGCTGATTATCCTGCAGCGGGAGACGGGTTCGGCATTGGTGTACTCTGCATTTTTCCTGATGCTTTATCGGGAGGGAATGCCGGGCGTGGTACTGTTCTCGGGTATATGTGCAGTGGTCTACTTTGTGGTGGGCATCCGTTTTGATGCGGTGATGATTGCCGATACGCCGACGCCTATCGGAGAATTTGCCGTGTTGCTGATGGTACTGCTTTTTGCCGGAGGCATGGTGTGGGTTTATAAAAAGCGCTGGGAGCCCACGCGGAATATTATCGGCGGTTCGCTGGGAGTGCTGCTCGTGGCTTATCTGATTTCGGAATACGTGGTACCCTTCAACTTGGTGTGGGTGCAGTGGGGGCTTTGTGCACTTGTTGTCGGGTATCTTGTCTTTCTTTCTTTAAGCGAGCGCCATTTATCTTATTTTCTGATTGGGCTGTTTGCTTTGGGTTCGATAGGTTTCCTCTACTCCAGCGACTACTTCTTCAATAAAGTGCTGGAACCCCATCAGCAGATACGTATCAAGGTGGTGCTCGGTATGGAGGAGGACCTTGCTGGTGCCGGCTATAACGTGAACCAGTCGAAGATAGCCATCGGCTCCGGGGGGCTGACCGGCAAAGGTTTCTTGAACGGTACGCAGACAAAGCTGAAGTATGTGCCGGAGCAAGATACGGACTTCATTTTTTGCACCGTGGGTGAGGAGGAAGGATTCGTAGGGTCTACGGCTGTACTGTTACTGTTCCTTATTCTTATTTTACGGCTGATTGCCGTGGCCGAGCGGCAGCAATCCCCCTTTGGCCGGGTGTATGGCTACTCTGTGCTTAGTATATTCTTGTTCCATCTATTCATCAATATAGGCATGGTGCTGGGACTGACCCCCGTCATTGGTATCCCTTTGCCTTTCTTCAGTTACGGAGGTTCTTCTCTCTGGGGATTCACAATCCTGCTGTTTATCTTTCTGCGGATTGATGCAGGACGTAATCGCCGAATTTAGTTATGACCGTTTCCTTGTGGGACATACGAATGGACTTGATTATCATTACATTGCATTTACACATTGTTGACATCGTAATGTAAAGGCTGTTACACCGCATTGTAACGTCCTTTGCGCTATATTGTAACGCCCTTTACATGCTGGTGTAACGGCCGATACATTCTGGCGTAAAAGACGTAACGCTATGAGGTAAGAGGGCAAGTTATGATACCCCGCCCGTTTCCGCTTCAAGGAGACGTGAGTGGGAGACTGAGATGGTTGTTAGAAGAAGGTGATAAAGAACAATAGGGAGTTTCTATCTCTTCAGTTTGATGCCGATGTCATTGATTCCTTGCAGCCTTTCGTCCGGTAGCGTATAGGCCACTTTAAAGAGGTAGGTGCCGGGTTTGCCGATTTGAACGCTTCCTGCGGAGACGGCAGTCTGATAGAGACCTCCCCAGCCGTCACCTTTCCAGATCCCTTCTTTGTCCGCCAGGATTAGCTGTATGGTGTCTGCGGGGGAAGGGATGGAATCTGCGGTGGTGTAGCAGATGGATAGAGGTAGATTCTGATAGGGGTAGTTGCTTCGGTTACGAACTTCCAGAGACAGTTTGTAGTAGGTCAGTGAGTCGGTGACCTTCACGTCGAAAGAGAGCGTGTCTTCGCGCGGCCAGCCTTCGGTGGGGAGGGATTGGAAGGAATGGTATACGGTCTGTTTGTCGCAAGCGCTCAGCAGGCTTGCGACAAACAGTAGTATGATACCTTTCAGGCAGAGATTCCTATTCTTGAGCCGGTTTGTCATTTTGGGCAGGTCTTTCACCTTGAGGTTTGGGCTTATTGTTACGGGGCGGACGACGGTTGTTATTGTTCCGTTGTTGACGTTCGCCTTGTTGCTGTTCACCTTGTTTGGGTACTTGCCGGTCTTGTTTCTGTCTCGGTTGCCGGTCTTGCCTGGATTGTTCTCTCTGGTTGTTGGATTGGGGAGCACCCTGCTCACCTCCTTGCGGACGACCGTTCCCACTCTTTTTCTTTCTCTTGTTACGGCTGTTGTTGCTGTTCTCGTTACCGTTGCCGTCACCGCCACTCTTGCCTTTCCGGCTGCGGTCAAAGCGTGTGAGGCTCTCTTGTTCCAGCAAGTCCACCGGCTTTTTGGGTTCGGAGCGATGGGCTTCTTCTATCAAGCTGTCGGGCTTGATGCCACGTTTGTTCAAACCGATAATCTCGAAGGCGCGTCTGCCGCTGATGGTCACCAGGTTGGCAGGGATGTTCTTGTCGCTTGAGTAGGTTATCTGGTTGCTCAGAATGTCGGCTTTGAAGAAGAAGAACTCGCCGTCTTTGGTTTCCAGGGTAATCTCGCGTGAGGGCAGGCGTTTCTGTGCTTCCACGTAGCAGTCCACTTCGTAGTTGAGGCAGCACTTCAGCTTGGCGCATTGTCCGGCAAGTTTCTGCGGATTCAGTGATATGTCCTGGAAGCGTGCAGCGCTGGTAGATACCGACACGAAGGAGGTCATCCAGGTGGCACAGCAGAGTTCGCGTCCGCAGGGACCGATGCCACCAATGCGTCCGGCTTCCTGGCGGGCGCCAATCTGTTTCATCTCGATGCGCACGCGGAAGGCGTCGGCAAGGACCTTGATGAGCTGGCGGAAGTCCACACGCTCGTCGGCGATGTAGTAGAAGATGGCTTTGTTGCCGTCTCCCTGGTATTCCACGTCACCAATCTTCATGTTGAGGTTGAGGTCCAGGGCAATCTGGCGCGAGCGTATCATGGTGGCGTGCTCGCGGGCTTTTGCTTCGTTGTACTTCTCCATATCTACGGGCTTCGCCTTGCGGTAGATGCGTTTGATGTCTGCCTCGGACTTGATATTGGCTTTCTTCATTTGCAGCGGCACGAGGCGTCCGGTCAGGGTCACCACGCCGATGTCATGTCCGGGGGTGGCTTCTACGGCTACGATGTCGCCTTTCTCCAGGGGTATCTTGTTGCTGTTGCGGAAATATCCCTTGCGGGTGTTCTTGAACTGAACTTCCACCAGCTCGCTCTCATCGGCATTGCCCGGTATGTCGGCCAGCCAGTCGTAGGTGTTCAGTTGCTTGTCCTGCCTGCCGCAACTCTTGCAGCAGAGACCTCCGCTTCCGTTATGTAGTTTAAATTCCATCATCTGTTTATTTACTATTTGACTATTTACTATTTACGATTTGATACTTTGCATTTCATTATCTTGCCACTTTTCATTGTTTCAATAAAACAATCATTTTGAGGGAGAAGTCGAAGAACACCATGCGGGCGTTCACGTTCTGCTCGATGTGGCGCTGCGCTTCACTCAGTTCGTCCATGATGCCCACGACGTTACGCTCGTTGACAAAGGGGGCGAAGCGGGTGGCGAAGTTCTGTTCGGGCAACGTCATGTAGTTCATCTCCTTGCGGTGCAGGTTGTAGATGAAGTTCTCGCGGGTCATACGCTGGCAGTAGTCCAGGAAGTTCTTCTGCCGTTCGCGTCCCATGGCGGCAAGCTGCTCGCTCCATTGTTTCATTTCCCGTATCTTGCGCTGGTAGGAGAGTCGCATCAGGCTGACAAAGAGATTGAAGAACAGTTCGTTCTCCTCGTTCATATGGATGGTCTCCAATGCTTTGATAAAGTCTCCGTTTGCCAGGTGGGCTATGGTCTCGCTGTCGCGGGGCTGCACTCCGTACTTCTGCTGTAAGGCTCCTGCTATGTCAACTTCTTCAATCTTGGGGATGTTGAAGCGTTGCGTGCGGCTGAGGATGGTGGGCAGTATCATTTCCGGAGCTTCGGAAATGAGGAGGAATATCGTTTTCTCGGGCGGCTCTTCCAGCAGCTTCAGCAGCTTGTTGGCGCAGACTTCGTGCATTTTTTCGGGCAGCCATACGATGGTGACTTTGTAACCTCCTTCGCTGGATTTCAGACTGAGCTTGCGGGTTATCTCGTCGCTTTCTTTGGCATAAATGATGGCTTGCCCGTTTTCGGCATCCATCTCGTTCAGCCAATGATTCAGTCCGAAGTAGGGGCTGTTCAGCAGCAGGTGCCGCCAGTTGGTGATATAGTCGTCGCAGACTTCCTTTTTCCCTTTGGCACTCTTGACGATAGGGTATACGAAGTGTACGTCCGGGTGCACCAGCTTGTTCCATTTCACGCAGGAGGGACAAGTACCGCAGGCATCGGTTTCCGTCCGGTTGGGACAGCAGATGTAGCGGGCATAGGCAAGTGCCAATGGGAGTTTTCCTACTCCGGCAGGGCCGCAGAAGAGTTGTGCGTGGGGGATACGTCCTTCCTGCACTTCTTGTATCAGCCTTTGCTTGGCTGGCTCTTGGCCTATTATGTCCTTGAAACTGAACACGGGGTAATTAGTTATAAGTTATTACTTGTGACACTGCCTGTTGTCAATTGTCAACTGTTGATTGTCCATTGTTTAGTAGATTTGTTTGGCTACTTCCTTGATGCTGTCTGTAGCTCCTACCGAGTAGAAGTGGAGGCTTGGGACGCCATGGGCTATCAGCTCTTTGCACTGCTGCACGCACCATTCGATACCCACTTGCTGAGCTTCTGCGTCGGTGTTGCACTTCAGAACCTCTTGGGTCAGTTCCTTGGGCAAATCTACTTTGAACGTCTTGGGTATCATGCTGAGTTGTGACAGCTTCTTGAAGGGCTTGATGCCCGGGATAATCGGGATGGTGACACCGGCTTGGCGGGCGCGTTCCACGAAGTCGAAATATTTCCGGTTGTCGTAGAAGAGCTGGGTCACGGCATACTCTGCACCCATTTCCATTTTCTTCTTCAGCCAGTAGATGTCTGTATCCATGTTGGGGGCTTCTTCATGCTTTTCCGGATAGCAGGCTACGCCGTACGAAAACGGGGTATTGGTAACTTTCATCTCGGAGCCGTCCACAAAGATGCCTTTATTGAAGTTGTTGATTTGTTCTTGTAGTTCGACGGCGTGGTGGTAACCGTTGCCTACGGGGATAAACGAAGATTCGTGCTTTGCCTTGTCGCCACGAAGCACCAGCAGGTCGGTGATGCCGAGGAATTGCAGGTCGAGCAGCACGTACTCCGTCTCCTCGCGGGTGAAGCCGCTGCAAAGGATGTGCGGCACCATGGTGATGTTGTACTTGTTCTGGATGGCAGCAGCTACGGCTACGGTGCCGGGGCGGCGGCGCAGGCGGTTTCGCTGGAACAATCCGTTGCCGAGGTCTTTGTACACGTACTCGCTGCGGTGCGTGGTGATGTTGATGTATTTGGGGTCGAATTCCCGTAACGTATCTATGGTCTGATACAGCTTTTCGATGCCCGTACCTTTCAGTGGTGGCAATATTTCAAAGGAAAAAGCTGTTTTTTCGTTACTGTTTATCAGGTCGATTACTCTCATTTCTCTTTCGTTATCTTTGTCCGATTGGCAAAAATCTTGCACATTGGGAACAAAAATACAAAAAAGAAATGAGAAATGTCGAAATTGCCGGCTATTCTTTTATACAGCGGATGGAAAGAGCTTTATAGTAGGGCTTGCCGGTGACATGGGCGGCGCTTGAGACAAACTCGTCGCTTTCGCCGAGAAAATAAATGGTGCTTTCCGAAAGGGTATGCTTTGTATGATCCCAACTCCAGAAGGCGGTCATTTTGTTTGGACTGTTGTGCCCCTTGTTGTACCACATTCCTACGGGAAAAGCATTGAACCGGGTATAGTTGTTGACGGGGGCTACTTCACCGGATACCATTGTCTGCCATTCTCCGGCTTTTAGTATGGAGCTGTCGTTGCCGGTATAGCTTTTCAGCTGTTCCCAGTCTGCATCCGATGGTATTTTCCAGCCTTCGGGTACCAGCTCTCCTGCCAGTATGGCTTCTCCATTGTAAAAATAAATATCATACTTATCCGGCTTGTAATATCCGGCTTTGTCTGTTCCCAAATCAATCTGTTTTTTCAAGGGAGTTCCGTCACGGTAGGTGGTGGCATGGAGCTCTTTCCCCATCCAGTATTGGGCTCCAATCTTGACAATGGGGTATTCGGTAGACACTCCTTTTCTGATGTCTCGAAGGGTGTAGCATGCCACATTCACCTTGATGGCGTTTTCCGGCTTTTCCAGAAGTAGTTTATGGCTGTTGTCTATATAGAGCTTGTCTATGCCGGTATATTCCCCTTTAGTGTAGGTAAATCCATAGTCGTCTGTATTCCAGCTTATTCTTCCTCCGCAGATGGTGTCTTTACGGTCCGCAAGCTGTAGGATGACGCCATTGCTCAGGTCGGCCTTTTCATTTTTACCTATGGGATAGGCTATAACGGCTCTGGAAGTCAATGACGCTGATTTGAGATATTCCTTGCAGACTTCTGCAATGGGTATCCCTTCGTGATAAATTCTGTATACATTTGAAAGAGAAAAGGAGAGAGCGGAAATATGTATGGCAGTGTAATCTTCCATATTATCGGTGTCGATGGGAGGGAGGCTGCTCCATTCCTTGATTTTGCCGGCAAAGCTGCTCAGGACGTTGCTGTTGCTCTGCATGGCTGATATGTTGATGATACATTGCGTGCTGCTACTCATTTCCACTTCGGGTATTGCACAACTGTATATACGTCCGCTCCACTCCATAATGAAGGATTGCTTGCCATCATTTATCGTTTGGGGTATGATAATGAATTCCTTGCCGGTAAGTTTGTTGTCTTTGACACTCCATTCACCGGAGGCTATGATGTCTTGTGTCCCCGTAAGATTACTGAAAGTCCCGTCTTCCAGATTATAATCGGCCGAGGTCTTGAGCCCGGTTGCGATGATACGCGGATTGGCTTTCAGCAAATCATTGGCAGAGTTGCTTGTGTCGGGTGTCAGAGAGATTGCCAGTTTGGACAGCTTGTGTTGGAACTCCAGGGTTACAGATTTGGTTTTATTGGTGATTCCTTGCGCTTTAGCTACCAAGAAGTCACTTTGTGCGCGGTTTTTCTCATTGCTTTGGTCTATCTGTACAGATACGGGAAGAACGGGTGTACCGGCAACTACCCCTTCGGTTTGGTAAGGGTGGTAACTGATAAAGTCCAGTGGCACATCTCCTTCCGGATAGAATACTGTCTTTTGGGGAATCAGTGTAGAGCCTTCCGTATATTCCAGAGCCAGATTGTCAATATACCGTTTCCCCTTGATAGAGCCGGAGGAAGTGGTTGCAAACAAGCCCATTTTGTCTCCTTTTTCAAAGGCGGTGTTTGTGACCTTGGTACTGGCCTTTTCTATTTTGATAGAGAACGTGATAGGCGTCGTCCCTTCCTCGATTTCCGCTTCTGATTCTTCGTCAATCCGGTTCACACAAGCTGTATTCCCTAAGGACACGCAGCAGAATAAAGAGGCAGCTAAGACTCCTCTTGCAAGAATAAGTTTTTTCATTATATTATTATTGTGGGGCAACGGTTTTTCCGCTTTCCCAATTATACTCAATGAACCTTGTCTTAAAAATATGGATTTAGCAGAGCTATAACCGGTATGGAAAAGTCTTTTACGCTTTTGGATGCTAATTATCAGTATCACGCTTGATGCCGCAGTGCTTTTTAATCTTATTTTTTAATAACTTTTAATAGGTTTCGGGTACAAATGTAATTAAACGTGTTAAATGAAGAGGGATAAATCGATAAAACTTTTATAATTTATTTATCACACTCTGATTTTTTGCCTAACTTTACACGCTAAAATCGTAGACAGTAATAAGTTAAACCATAGATATAAACTCATGCCTTTAAATTTACCCGATAAACTACCCGCTATCGAGTTGCTGAAAGAGGAGAATATATTTGTCATTGACAATTCCCGGGCAACCCAGCAGGATATCCGTCCGCTGCGTATCGTGATTCTGAACTTGATGCCGCTAAAGATTACAACGGAAACGGACCTGGTGCGTCTGCTTTCCAATACTCCGCTTCAGGTGGAAATCTCGTTCATGAAGATAAAAAGCCATACTTCCAAGAACACTCCGATAGAACACATGAAAACATTTTATACGGATTTCGACAAGATGCGCGGTGAAAAGTACGATGGCATGATTATCACCGGTGCTCCGGTAGAGCAGATGGATTTTGAGGAGGTGACTTATTGGGATGAGATTACTGAAATCTTCGACTGGGCGCGTACGCATGTCACCTCTACGCTCTACATCTGCTGGGCGGCGCAGGCAGGGCTCTATCATCATTATGGAGTGCCGAAGTATGCACTGGATAAGAAGATGTTCGGTATCTTTGAACATCGTACCTTGCAACCGTTGCATCCCATTTTCCGTGGATTTGATGATATGTTCTATGTGCCGCATAGCCGCCACACGGAAGTGCGCCGGGAAGATATACAGAAGGTTCCGGAATTGACGCTGCTTTCCGAGTCGGAGGATGCCGGTGTATATATGGCGGTGGCCCGTGGAGGGCGTGAGTTCTTCGTGACCGGCCATTCGGAATACTCTCCGTTGACGCTGGACACAGAGTATCGCCGTGACTTGAATAAGGGCCTGCCCATCGAGATACCCCGTAACTACTATGTGGACGATGACCCGGACAAAGGAGTGTTGGTGCGTTGGCGTGCCCATGCCAATCTGTTGTTCTCCAATTGGCTGAATTATTTTGTATATCAGGAGACACCGTATAATATTAATGATATAGAGTGAGTAGCGTGTCACTTGTCACTCGTAATTGAACAATGATAAAACAACGTAAAATAGAGCTGCTGGCTCCTGCCAAGAATTTGGAGTGTGGCATAGAAGCTGTGAATCATGGAGCGGATGCGGTCTACATCGGTGCACCCAAGTTCGGTGCGCGTGCTGCTGCTGTCAACTCTTTGGAGGATATTGCCGCTTTGGTGGAGCATGCCCATCTGTATAATGCCCGTATCTATGTGACGGTCAATACCATTCTGAAAGAAGAAGAGCTGAAAGAGACAGAGAGGATGATTTGGGAATTGTACCGTATCGGTGTGGATGCGCTGATTGTACAGGACATGGGGATTACGCGGCTGAATTTGCCGCCCATCCCGTTGCATGGCAGTACACAGATGGATAACCGTACGCCGGAGAAAGTACGTTTCCTTGCCGATGCCGGTTTCCGTCAGGTGGTGTTGGCACGCGAACTTTCTTTGCAGGAGATACGCGGTATCCATGAGGCGTGTCCCGACGTGCCGCTCGAAGTCTTTGTACACGGGGCTCTTTGCGTCAGTTATAGCGGGCAGTGCTATGTCAGCCAGGCTTGTTTCGGACGGAGTGCCAACCGGGGGGAATGTGCGCAATTCTGCCGTTTACCCTTCAGTCTGGTAGATGCCGATGGCAAGACCATTGTGCGTAATAAGCATTTGCTTTCTTTGAAAGACCTCAACCAAAGTGAGGTGTTGGAAGAACTGCTGGATGCCGGAGCCACTTCCTTGAAGATAGAAGGCCGCTTGAAGGATGTGACGTACGTGAAGAATGTGACGGCGGCTTACCGTAGGCGACTCGATGCCATTTTTGCCCGTCGCAAGGAATATGCCCGTGCCTCTTCGGGCACTTGCCGTTTCGATTTTCAGCCACAGTTGGACAAGAGTTTCAGTCGTGGTTTCACTCATTACTTCCTGCAAGGAAGGGGAGGGGAGATCACTTCGTTCGATACGCCCAAATCTTTGGGAGAGGAGATGGGCACTTTGAAGGAACAGCGCGGGGGCTATCTCACGGTGGCAGGCATAAAGCCTTTCCACAACGGAGACGGTGTCTGCTTCTTGGATGAGCAAGGACGTTTGCAAGGTTTCCGTATCAACCGGGTGGATGGCAACAAGCTCTATCCGGCAGGGGAAGTGCCCCGTATTAAACCACGTACCCGGCTTTATCGTAACTTCGACCAGGAATTTGAACGTATCCTTACCCGTAAATCCTCCGAACGCAAAATCGGTGTTTGTTGGGAGTTGGCAGATAATTCTTTCGGATTTAGCCTGACGGCTGCGGACGAAGATGATAACCGCGTGACACTTTCTTTCCCTTATCCGAAGGAGTTGGCACGTACACCGCAGGCGGATAACCTGCGCAGCCAACTGGCTAAGTTGGGAAATACACCTTTCGAGGTAGCCGGGCATTTATCAGAAGAGGCGTCGGGTATCAGGCTCAATCTTTCTGCGAATTGGTTCATTCCTGCTTCTGTGGTGGCAGACTGGCGCCGGCAGGTGATAGATAAGCTGATTGAGGCTCGGCGTGTTACTTATCGTCGTGAGCTGGCTGTTTGGAAACCGACCAGCCATGCTTTCCCAGCTACTTCGCTGACCTATCTGGGCAATGTGATGAACAGTGCTGCCCGGAGTTTTTACCGTGAGCATGGACTCTCGTCTATAGCGCCTGCCTATGAGGCACAAGCGGTTCCAGAGGCTGTGCTCATGTTCTGCAAACATTGCCTGCGTTTCAGTATGGGATGGTGTCCCACCTATCAGAAAGGACATTCTCCCTATAGGGAACCTTATTATTTGGTTGGGACGGACGGCAAGCGTTTCCGCTTGTCGTTTGATTGTAAGAATTGCCAGATGAAAGTCATTGCTCATGAAGAGCCGCTTTAATGAAGGACGAAGAATGAGGAATTACTAATAAAGACTTGAAAATGAGGAGTGAGGAACGGGCACATAATGAAAGGCTGGCAAATGACCGGTACCGGGAAGCGGGCAGGGACAAACATCCTTTGCGTTCACTGCGTTCCCTCCTATTCTGCATTCTTTATTTTTTATGCTTCATTGCTTTAGTTTCCTGTCATTATTCCCGTCCTAATCTTGAAGATGAACATCTGTCTAAGGAGACGCGTGATTCGCTGACCTATCTTTTTGAACGGCATTATACTTGGAATACCAATCTGGAAGTGCTGGCAGATTCTGTGAATTTGGCTTGTCTGCCCGTGAAGGACTGTTATAATATGCTTTATCGGGGAGACCGCGTGGTGGTTGCCGAGTTCGCCATCCATCCTGCCGACAGTGTGGATAGTGTATGGGTGAAGCTTGCCCATTCGCAGGAAGTGCAGGGCTGGTTGCGGGAGTCCGAAATGATGCATGCCTTTGTTCCTACAGACAGCATTTCGCAGGCCATCTACTTGTTCAGTGATACCCATGCCTCTTATTTTATCATTATTTTTGCCTTGTTTGTGACAGTCTGGCTGTTCCGGGCTTTTCGGCGCAAGCAGCTAAGGATGGTGTACTTTAATGATATAGACAGTCTCTATCCGTTGTTGCTATGTCTGTTGATGGCGTTCTGTGCCACTATTTACGAATCTATACAAGTGTTTGCGCCGGAGACGTGGCAACACTTCTATTTTAATCCTACCTTGTCGCCGTTCAAGGTACCGTTTGTGCTTTCTGCTTTTCTGATGGGATTCTGGCTGTTTATCGTGGTGTTGCTGGCGGTACTCGACGATTTGTTCCGCCAGTTAAGTCCGGCGGCGGCCGTATTCTATCTGTTGGGGCTGGCCTCCTGCTGCATCTTCTGTTATTTCTTCTTTATCCTTACTACATCTATCTACGTCGGATACTTGTTTTTGGCTGCTTTTGTATGGGTATTCCTCAAAAGGCTTCGTATTTCGCTGCTGGCTTCACGCTATCGTTGCGGCAGATGCGGGCAGAAATTAAGGGAGAAGGGAGTCTGTCCGCATTGCGGAGCTATCAATGAATAAGGAAATCAGAATCTGCATCGTAGTTCTATCCCTGCTTGCACGGGACGTCCTTTCTGCATAAATCCGTTTCCCATACTCTCGAAGTAGAAGGAGGCGTAATCCTTGTTGAGGGCATTGCGCACCCAGAAGTCAATTTGTCCATGTCCTTTCTGGAAGCTGATGCGTCCGTTCAGCGTGCCGTAGAAGGCTTGGCTCACGGTATTTTTCTCGGTCCAGTAGATGCGCCCGGCACCGGTGTAGTTAGCATTCAGCTGGATGCGGTCCAGCCAGTACCCCGGACGGATGCGGAAGATGTACTGACCGCCCACGTTCATGGTATGCTTGGGAACAAAAGGTACATACTTGCCATTGTAGCTGATTTCCTGAAGCTCACCATTTACTTTTTCGTTGGTGATGTAGTCCTTAAAGATGGCACGAGTATAGCCATAACTTGCATTCAGCGTGAAATCCGTAGTAACGGCAGCTGTCAAGGCAATCTCTGCCCCTTGGCTGCGGCTTTTACCGGCATTTGCCGTTTCACGTCCCAGTCCACTTGGGGCGAAACGTGAAATCTGTTGGTCGCGGGTTTCCAGCCAGAAGATGGAGGCGTCGGCATGCAGACGTCCGTCAAACAGATTCAGGTGAGTTCCTATTTCGTAGTTCCAGGTTTGTTCGGGTTTATAGACAGTGGCAGATTTTGCATCCGGATTCTCTCCTGCATCGGGGAAGTATTTGCTCACCAACTCTTTGTAGGCATCCGGTACGTTGGACATAATCGCCTCTTTGCTTTGCCGCATCATGTCGTTTTTCAAACTGGATTGCAGCAAGTCGGAGAACATCTGCACGTTGTAGCCTCCCGAACGGTAACCTTTGCTGACCGTAGCGTAAATGTTTCCTCTGTTTCGCGCAAAGTCATACTGCAAAGCAAACTTGGGCAACAGCTGAAGATAATCTTTGTCGATACTTCCCTGGTAGCGAGACTCTACGGTCAGCGCTGTCTCCGGCATCATCTCTATTTCGCGGATGACGACATCGCCTCGCTTCATTTCTCCCTTGATGCCCACCTTGTACTCCAGGCTGGTGCCGGAGTTGTAATCCATGTTCATACGTTCATAATCCAAACGTAGCCCGGCGGTGAAGGACACTCCTTTCAGCCCGAATAAATCTCTGAAGGTGGATTGATGAAAGAGCGCCCCATTCAGCAGCGGAGTGTCGAAACTGCCTCCGATGGGCATAGCCCGGCTGATGATGCCCAGTGAGGGCAGGATATTCATGCTCATGGACGGACCCATCTCTACTTGTATTTGTGATGGAATGACACTACCCAACATCTGGTTCAGCATCCCCATTCCGGCTTCTTTGAAGGTTACGGGAGCTTCCGTATTCAGCCATTGGTAGAAGCCGAAGGCACCGGTGGTCCATTGCCAGCGGTTGCCGCTTTTACTCTTCAAGATGATTTCCTCGCTCAGTGCGTGGGAGCATTGTTTCTGTTGCAAGGTATAGATGTCGTTGGCGGTGAAGTCTTGGTCTATGTCCATGCAGTCCTTTAGAAACTGGTAGCCGGTGACCATGCTCAACGTGAAGTGCTGTGCCTGGTATTCCAGGTTCAGACCGGTGTTCAGCAGGTTGCGGTAATAGTTGCTTCGGGCATTGTTGGAGACCTTTCCAATGTAGGGTTTCATCGCCTCGCTCTGTGCTTCGGGGGCCAGGCTACCTTGATAGAAATACGGGTATCCTCTCTGGTCGCTGTATTCGTAGTTGATGTTCAGGTCCACCTTCCAGTTGTCCGAAGGGAGGTAAATGGCGCGGATGCGTCCGCCTGCCGATTGCCCCTTGTCCGCTTTCTCGTCCCTCACCGTGTTGCGGAAGAATCCTCCTTGATAATCGTAAAACCCTCCGGTGGAAAAGGCGAACCGTTCCGAAAGCCGATGATAGTGGGTCAGCGAGGTATTATAGGCATTGTGCGTACCTGCCCCCATGCGGAAGTCCGTTCCCTGGTAGGAGAAGGGAGATTTGGTGTGTACCTTAATCAATCCGCCCATAGCATTGCGCCCGTAGAGCGTGCCTTGCGGACCGCGTAGCACGTCGATGCGCTCTACGTCGGCATAGCTGAAGTCGAAGGCTGACTTGTCTATATAAGGTATATTGTCTACATAAAGTCCTACGGAGGGAGTGTTGATGCGTGAACCTATGCCGCGGATATAGACAGCCGAAGTCAGTCGAGATCCGTAGTCGGGGATAAATATATTGGGCACTACGGATGTCAGATTCTTGATGGAGTTTACTTGTGCGTTCTGCATGTCCTGTTGCGAAAGCAGGGTGACGGCAGTGGGCTGCTCGCGCAGTTTCCGGTTTTCTTTTGGGGTAGCAATGACGGTTATTTCCTCTACGTCTACCACTTTCAAAGTGTCTGCCTCTTCGGCAAGTACATTGCCGGTTGCCAAAAGGCAGAAGATGCCGGCTAAAATTCTATATCTGTTCATAAACTGTTTTTTTGTACCTGCAAAGTAAGGGGATTCTTGCGGAAGGGGCAATCCTCATTTATTAGGATTTCGTTCTTGGAGTGCTAATCTTAAATCGCTCTATCATGTGGAAAATATCGTTCCATCGTGGAGTAAACTTTGGCATACAAGTACACTGATTAGGGCGGAGCCTTTCTGAAAAACTCCGCTTCTGATGTGTTCCGGTTGCAGGATTATATTCTGTCGGCTTCCACATATCCGTGCATGACTGCATAGATAGTCAGCCCGGATACGGACTTGATGCCCAGCTTCTCGGTGATATTCTTGCGGTGTGAGATGACGGTGGTCAGGCTGATGTTCAGTTTGTCGGCAATCTCCTTGTTGATGAGGCCTTTGGTAATCAGCACCAGCACTTCTATTTCTCGGGCGGAAAGGTCGTGGCTGGTGGTGTCTGGTGCCATGTTTGCGTGTCCGGCAGACTCCGGTCTGCCTTGGTGCAGGTGGTATTGGTCTCCGTATTGACGCAGCTGCAGAATGTTCTTTGCCAGGTTCTGTTCGTCCTGATAGATGTTCAACGTCGGCACGCTCGACAATTGGGGAACGGTTTCACCGTTGACCAGCACAATGGTTTTGGGTTTGCGCTCCAGAAAGAAAGCGGTATGCTCGAAGTAAATCTGCGAGGAGATGAAGTAATGCACATACATGTCAGGCGTATCATCCATCAGCTCACCAAAGGAACGGAAAGAGCGGATGACGGCTGTCGGGATGATTTCCTCCAGCAAGTTCTGCAGTCCCAGGCAGGAGAGGGTGTTGGAGTCGACGATTGCTATTTCAGGAGTCATTCTCGTTTTTTGTTTCTGCAAAAATACGGATAATTTTTTAGGGTTTGGCTGTGTGGGGCTGCAAAATGAAAAATTCTCCTATGCAGAACTATTCTCCCTCTCCTTTGGGGGAGCAGGGAGTGTCTCCTTTCGCATATTGGCTGGGGCTGACATTGAAATATTTCTTAAAGACTTCCCGAAAGTATTTCCCATCGCAGAAACCGGTTCTTTCTGCGACTTCGGTAATAGAATATTTTCCCTCTTTTAGTAAATTGGCAGCGTGTTTCAAACGAATATTCCGTACGAAATCTGCCGGGGCCTGGGCGGTTAGCGCTTTCAGCTTGTTGTAGAAACTGGTGCGACTCATGTTCAGGAGAGAACATAAGGTGTCTACTGTGAAATCGGGATTATCTATGTTATCTTCGATGTTCTTCTTTACATTGGACATGAATATCCAATCAAGGCTATTGGAACAAGTAGCTGTAGGAGGTTCCTCTTCTGCTGCATTGATTTCCAAATCTGCATACTTCTTACGTAGCAATGCACGGTTGGCAAGCAGATTGGCTATACTGGCTTTCAGTATGTTTATGCTGAAGGGTTTTACAATATATTCGTCAGCACCGATCTGGAGACCTTCAAGAATGTTTTTTTCATCTCCCAGTGCCGTCAGCAGTAGTATCGGGATATGGGAAGTTTCGATGTCGCTCTTGATGGCTGTACATAATTCGTCTCCTCGCATTTCCGGCATCATGATGTCGGAAAGAATCAGTTCTGGCCAGAATTGTTTTACAATAGCAAGCGCTTCTTTGCCGTTACCGCATACTTGCACGTTGTAATTGGGGGAGAATGACTGGAGCAGATAGTTTCGTAGCTCGTCATTGTCCTCTACAATCAAGATACGTTGCAGTTTGTCCTTGTCTTCGGTCAGGAAAGAGTCGGTACGTTCCGAAGGAGTAATGGGAACGTCCAGTTCATAGGCAGACTTCTTCTCTTTGATTGCCAATGTGAAGTGCTTGAACTGTTCTTTATCTTTGGGCAGGGTGATTCTGATAGTAGTGCCTTGATGTTCGGTACTTTCAATGTGTATTTTGCCATTGTGCAGGTTTACCAGTTTCCGTACCAGCATTAAACCGATGCCACTCCCCGTGGTCTTGGAGTTAATGGCGTTTGTACCACGGAAGTGCATCTTGAATAATTTCCTTTGTTCTTTGGCTGGAATCCCTATGCCATTGTCTTTGATCTCCAGTCTCCACGTATTTCCAATGTCATATACGGAAATGAGTATGTCACCTTTTTCAGGAGTATATTTCAAGGCATTGGATATGACGTTCTTCAGGATGGAGTCCATTTTCTCTTTATCGAACCACACATTCATGTAACTGAAGTTACTTTCATATCTGAAAGAAATGTGCTTTATGGCAGCGTATGTACGGAAAATATTGTATATCTCCTTTATATAAGTATTCAGTTCATATTCTGCTATGTACAGATGGGAGGAATATACTTCTGCCCGTTCGAAGTTTATCAGATTGGTGGTCATGTGCAGGAGTGAATTGACATTTCTCAGTGCCATGTACATATTGTTGGTCTCGGCTTCGTTCAATGTCTTGTTTTCAAGCATTTCTTCCAGAGGTGCCTTTATCAGTGTCAATGGCGTGCGGATATCATGTGCGGTATTGACAAAGAAGCGGGTTTTCTCATCGGATATCTTTTTTTGTTTTCTCAGTGCTATGATACGAAAACCGGTAATGAACATCAATGCCGCCAATAAAACATAGCAAGCTATAGCCCAAAAACTGAACCAGACGGGACGCGCAATGCTGATGTCGATACTTCGCTCTTCAAAATAGAGATACGGCTCTTCCTTGGATACCGCCCGTATGCAAAGCTTGTAATCGCCCGAGGCAAGATTGGTGAAGCGGAGATGCCCTTCTTCACTCAGTCGGTTCCAGTCATCGTAAAATCCTTCCAATTTCCAGTAGAAAGTGACATTGTCCGGTGCGTCATAATTAATGGATGAAATGTTGAGAGAGAAAGTGTTCTGGTTATATTTCAGCTTTAACCGGTCTGTCTGGTTGATGTTTTCCTTCAAGGGGGAATTCATACTGCCGGGAAAGACTGTCTGATAGAATATCTGAAAATCGCTGAGTATCATGGGGGAGTAGATGTACTTGGGAAGACGGGTTCCTTCGGGGAATTCGATGGCTCCGTCTGTGCTGCCAAAGACAAAACCCTTGTTCTTGCGTAGCGTTCCGGAAGAGGCGCTGAAGCAGGAGGACATCAGCCCTTGCTCTTTGGTCCAGTTGTGGAATATCTTCTCCGCAGGGTGGAAACAGCTGATCCCGTTTTCAGTGCTCATCAGGATATGCCCGTCCGACTCGGGGAGTATGGTGTAGATGTTGTTTGAAATCAAGGCACAATTGTCCTTATGATAATGCTTGAACGTACTGTCCTTTGCGTTGTATACAACCACTCCGGAGCCGTTTGTTCCTATATATAGAGAGAGGTCTTCCGCTTGGTAAAGTGTGTTGATATAGGTCGCCTCTTCCTGCAAGGCGATATATTGGAATCTGCCTGACTCTCTGTCCAACAGATATAGTCCGGTACTTGTCCCAATCCACATGTGTCCGTCGTCCTTTTCTGTAATGGCGGTGATGGAATTTATTCCGGGATACAGACGGACAGAATTCAGGGACAAATCGAAGCACTTCAGATTGTAGAACCCTCCGGACCAGATATATCCTTTGGAGTCTTTTACAATGTCGCGGATATACTTGTCAGGACGAATGTTGTCCGGATTGAGCAGGTAAGGGGAGAAATATTCTACCGAGAGTGTCCTTTTATTTATTTTGTATACTCCCGAAGTATATCCTCCTGCCCAAATAATGCCGGGTGATACCTCGCATAGCGTAATGAAGATGTGGTTCTTGTCTTTCAGTTGATGGTCGAAAGAGCTCAGGAATGAATGCCACTGCCCGGTTTTTGATTGATAAAGGCTGATTCCGTTGCTTGTTCCGAACCATAGGTCTCCGTCACTGTCTTCAATGACAGAGTGCACCTGGTCGTTGACCAGCGATTGTCTGTTTCCGATGGAATGCTTTATCCAGTTGTAGTTTTTGTACCGGTTGTCTATAATGGTAATCCCTTCCGGGTAGTTGGCTATCCATATCCGCTTTTCTTCATCAATATAAATGTCATTGATGTTATTGCTGTTCATCTCATTGTAACTTTTGTAGTTGGAGGTGATGTACGGTTCCGAGATGCACGAGTTCACATTGATTTTGTGTATGCCCATACCTTCTGTCGCTATCAATAGTTCTGTCCGGTTCAGAGGTCTGATTCGGGCGATGTTTACATCGCTCAAATCTGTATTGGAGTGTATAATTCGTTGTTGCCGTATGTCGTAGGCAAAGACTCCTTTTTCAAAAGTACCGATGAAAAGTCTTTGTGACTCTTGGTGGAAATAGAGTGCACTGATTTGGGCCCGGATTTTGTCAAGAGGTTCAAGAGGGACAATCTGCAATGTTTTGTTTTCGAGTTTGACGTATCGCGCTCCCTTGCTGGTGCCCATGAAGAAGTGGTTATTGTCTATTTGTTCGATACTTGTAATGCTCCTTTTTAATTCATTGGGCATTTGATGGGTTTCTCCGGTCTTTGTGTCATAGAGAATGATACTGTATTTGCTACATAGCCAAATTCTATTATTGTGATCCATATAGCTGCAGCTGATATTGACCGATGCTTTGGGCAGTTTATATATCCTGTTGAACGAATCGCGTTCTTGGTTATATTGAAAAATGCATCCGGATTTGCCTATTACCCATAATTTCCCTTGGTCTTCAAAATATAGCCAGCCAAGATGGATGGGGGAGTTTGACTTTTTATCTTCTTCAATTAATTTGTAATGTTTGATGTCTTTTCCATTGTACCGGTCTATGCCTTCGTTGGTGAGGAACCACATGTAACCTATTGAATCCTTTTGAATGTCGAAGATTCTGCGGTTACTTAATCCGTTTTCCACTCCGATGTATTTATAGGTTTGCGCTGTGGCAATGAAAGGTAAGAAAAATAGAAAGCATACAATGTTTCTGATGAATCTCATATAAATATTTCTATAAATACAATAAAACAATGTATATGTGATAATTGTTTACAAATTAAACGATAAAATAAAAATTTGAATGTAAATATTATAGCTTAATTAAAGAATGCCTTTGCCGCTTCCGCACATCGTTCGCCGTCAATTCCGGCAGAAACAATGCCGCCAGCGTATCCAGCGCCTTCTCCGCAGGGGAATAGTCCTTTTACGCGTACATGTTGTAGTGTCTCCTTATCTCTTGTTATGCGTACCGGAGCCGATGTACGGGTTTCCACTCCAATCATGACCGCCTCATTCGTCAAGAACCCCCGGCTGTATTTCCCGAATAACTGAAAACCTTTGCTCAGGCGTTCTGCAATGAAAGAAGGCATCCAGAAGTGGAGAGGCGAGGAGACCAATCCCGGTGCATACGAAGTTTCCGGCAGGTCGTAACTTAGTTTTTTCTTAGTGAAGTCTGCCATTCTCTGTGCCGGTGCTGTCTGCTTCATATTGCCTTGTTGCCAGCAGAGGCGCTCCAGATATTCTTGAAAGTACATCATGCTTAATGGGGAATTGACGGTTGGCAATTGACAATTAGCCGCGCTGTCGTGCTGCATAGAAATTGTAAATTGTAGATTGTCAATAGTAAATTGCTCTATGTCTTCCGGGCGTAGCTCTACCACCATTCCCGAATTGCTCCAACGGGAACCGCGGTTGCTGGGACTCATCCCGTTGACTACAATCTGCTCGGGACCGCTGGCGGCGGGCACAACAAAACCACCGGGACACATGCAGAAGCTATATACTCCTCGTCCGTCTACCTGGTTTACAAAGCTATATTCGGCGGCAGGCAGATATTTTCCCCGTCCGTTCCGGTTGTGATATTGTATTTGGTCTATTAAGGTGGCGGGATGTTCCAGTCGTACGCCTACCGCAATGCCTTTAGCTTCAATCTCTACATTGTTGGCGGCAAGCCAGCGGTATACATCCCGGGCAGAGTGACCGGTGGCAAGTATCACCGGGCCAAGGAAAGTCTTGCCGGTATTTGTTTCAATGCCTTTGACTTCATCCTTCTCTATGAGCAGGGCGTCCATGCGTGTTTCAAAGTGGACTTCGCCACCGCACTGGATGATAGTGTTCCGCATGTTTTCGATGACACGCGGCAGTTTGTCCGTACCTATGTGCGGATGTGCATCTACCAGAATGGAAGTGGAGGCTCCATGTTGGCAGAAGACGTTCAGAATCTTGTCTACATTGCCGCGCTTCTTGCTGCGTGTGTACAGCTTGCCATCCGAGTAAGCTCCGGCACCTCCCTCTCCGAAGCTGTAATTGGACTCCGGGTTGACGAGTTGCTGGCGGCTGATTTGCGCCAAGTCTTTCTTGCGTTCCCGTACGTCCTTTCCACGTTCCACAATGACGGGGCGTAGACCGAGTTCTATCAGGCGCAGAGCGGCGAAGAGTCCTCCGGGACCGGCGCCTACCACTACTACTTGGGGTTTTCCTTCTACATTATTATATAAGGTATGTTGATATTCGTCCTCTTTCGGCATTTCGTCCAGATATGCCCGTACGTTGAGGTTGATATAGATGGTCCGTTGGCGGGCATCGATACTGCGCTTCAAGATGCGCGTTGCTGTTATCTCCCGCGCATTCAGTCCTTTCTCATGTATTAAGTACTCTTTCAGGCGTTGCTCGTTTGCCGCTACTTCGGGCAATACGCGCAGTTGGTATTCTTGTATCATAATGATTATCCGAATAGGGCACGGAATGCTTCTTCCACCTTCCGTACCGGTATCAATTCCATTTTAATCTTCTTCGTGTTCAGTCCTTGCATATTATACTTGGGAAGTATGAATCGCTTGAATCCAAGTTTCTCTGCTTCTCCGATACGTTGCTCTATGCGGTTCACTGGGCGGATTTCACCTGACAGACCTATTTCTCCCGCCATGCACACCTCCGGCTCTATGGCCGTGTCCATGTTGCTGGAGAGGATAGAACTGATGACGGCAAGGTCTATTGCCGGGTCGTTCACTTTCAATCCGCCGGCAATGTTGAGAAAGACGTCTTTCTGTGCCAGCTTGAAGCCTACACGCTTTTCCAATACGGCCAGCAGCATATTCATGCGGCGGATGTCGAACCCTGTGGCAGAGCGTTGCGGGTTACCATATACGGCACTGCTGACCAATGCCTGCGTTTCGATGAGGAACGGTCTGATGCCTTCTATCGCGGAGGCGATGGCTATGCCGCTCATACCTTCATGGTCCTGGTTCAGCAGCAGTTCGGATGGGTTGCTCACCTGGCGCAATCCATCTTGCCGCATTTCGTAAATCCCCAGTTCGGCAGTACTTCCGAAACGGTTCTTGATGCTGCGCAGGATACGGTACATGTAGTGTTGGTCGCCCTCGAACTGGAGTACGGTATCCACGATATGTTCCAGTACCTTGGGGCCGGCTATGCTTCCTTCCTTATTGATATGCCCGATGAGGATGACCGCCGTATGCGTTTCCTTGGCAAAGCGCAGGATGGAGGCGGAACATTCCCGTACCTGGGCGATGCTCCCAGGCGACGATTCAAGGGTTTCGGTAGAAATTGTCTGTATGGAGTCGATGATGACTATATCCGGGCGAATATTTTTGATGTGGACGTAAATCTGTTCCAGGGAAGTTTCGCACACGATGAGGCAGTCACTGGAGGTGCTTGTCAAGCGGTCGGCACGCAGTTTCAATTGGCGGGTGCTTTCTTCGCCGGATACATAGAGAATACGTTTTTCCGGTATGCGGAGTACGGTCTGTAGCACCAGGGTGGATTTCCCAATACCCGGTTCGCCGCCAATTAAAACAAGAGAACCTTGTACAAGACCACCACCCAGTACCCGGTTCAGCTCGGCATCATGGAGGTCGATGCGCGGTTCGTCATCGGCTACAATCTCATGGAGGGTTACGGGTTTGGCTTTGGCGGTTTCTATGCCCGATACGGGACGCTTGTTCACCACTTCTTTCCGTACCACCTCTTCCACATACGTGTTCCACATTCCGCACGACGGACACTTGCCTACCCATTTGGGAGAGTCTTGTCCGCAGTTGCTGCATACATAAACCGTCTTTTCTTTAGCCATAGTTGCGCATTCCTTCTAAAATGATTGCCCAAAGGTACAATTTTTCAATGCAGGGCTTGCAGACTCCCATAGAGTTTTTTTATTTTTGTGAGTAGAAAACAATAACATGTTATAAAAGCCATGATAGAAGATATTCTTGCATACAACAAGCGTTTTGTTGCCGAGAAGGGATATGAGAAATACATCACGAATAAATACCCGGATAAGAAGATTGCCATCCTCTCTTGTATGGATACCCGTTTGACCGCTTTACTGCCGGCGGCCTTAGGTATCAAGAACGGTGATGTGAAGATGATAAAAAATGCGGGTGGAATCATTTCACATCCGTTCGGTAGCGTCATCCGTAGTCTGATGGTGGCCATCTATGAGTTGGGAGTGACGGAAGTTATGGTTATTGCCCACTCCGATTGTGGTGCGTGCCATATGAGCAGTGCCCAGATGATAGAGCATATGAAGACCCGGGGTATCAAGCAGGAGACGATTGATATGATTCGTTTCTGCGGAGTGGATTTCGAGTCCTGGCTATATGGGTTCGAAGATACGGAGAAATCGGTAAAAGGTACGGTGGAAGCCATTGTCAACCATCCGCTGATACCGGATGATGTCAATGTCAGCGGTTTCATAATAGATTCTGTGACGGGAGAATTGACCCCGGTGCAGTGATAGTTGTGCTTCACACGGTAATTTCCCCTGCCAGCGGTCGTCCCATCAGTTCGCGTATTTCGGCAGGTGGATAATCGTGCCCCAGAAGGAACATCAGCTTGGTTACGGCAGATTCCGTTGTGCTGTCATATCCGCAGACAACTCCTGCCTGCATCAGGTGGTAACCGGTTTCATAGCGCTCCATTTCAACGGTGCCGGCACTGCATTGGGTGACGTTGACAATGATGATGCCTTGTTCGCAGGCATCATGCAGGCGGCGTAGAAACCATTCCTTTCGGGGAGCGTTGCCGGAACCGTAGGTTTCGAGGACTACGGCCTTCAGTCCTTTAGTGGCAAGTATGGCTGCCACGACATTTTCCTGAATACCTGGAAAAAACTTCAGTATGGCGATGTTGGTATCGAGCAGATAATGAGGCTCCAGTTCGCGGGGAGTGCCGTGTGTATGAATCTGCACATTATTATATTTAATATGTATACCGGCAGAAGCGAGTACCGGATAATTGAAGGAGCGGAAAGCATTGAAGTTCTCCGCGTTCATTTTGGTGGTACGGTTGCCGCGCATCAGGTGATTTTCGAAGAAGATGCAGACTTCGGGTACGATGGGCTGTCCGTTGGAGTGGCGGTCGGTGGCTATTTCGATGCTGGTCAGCAGGTTTTCCTTGCCGTCTGTGCGGAGCACGCCAATGGGCAGTTGCGAGCCGGTTAGGATGACGGGCTTGTTCAGACCTTCAAGCATGAAGCTGAGTGCGGAAGCTGTGTAGGCCATGGTGTCTGTGCCATGCAGAATGACGAAGCCAGTGTATTGGTCGTAGTTGTCGCTGATGATACGTACCAGTTTGCGCCAGGCATCGGGGTCCATGTCCGAAGAGTCCATGGGCGGGTCGAATTGATAAGTGTCGATACGGAACGCAAATCTCTGAAGCTCGGGAACATGTTTCTGCAACTGCTCGAAGTTGAAGCTTTCCAGGGCGCCGGTTTCTGCATTCTCTATCATTCCGATAGTTCCACCGGTGTATATTAGCAAAACGGAAGTGTTTTCTGGGTTCATGCGCACTTTTCTTTCATGTTTTCCATGCAAATATAATGATATATATTGAGAATGATAGCAAAATGTTAGAAAAGAATAAACGGATATACAGAAAAAAGGTATGGAAAGTGTGAAAGTGTAAGCCGTAAGTTGCGCATATTTCTTGCCTTTTTAAAGGCTTTCTGTATTTTTATCGCAAAAAAGTCGTAAAAAGTGATAGATTGAATGTTTTTATTGTTACTTTTGCAACACTTATCATAAACGATAGAAACAAGAGACAATGAACAAGTACTATCAGCATATAGTCACATCCATGTGGACCATGACCCTTAGGGGTTAGGGATAGTATTTTGTGTTTCTACGTGTTACACCATTTTCAAGCAGTTTTTCCATTTAATAAAAGTCAATGCAAGCCGTATCAGCTTGTTTCCGACACATTGTATCAACCATCTCAACAATATAAAGAGAAATGAAAGTAATGAAATTCGGCGGAACGTCCGTAGGTTCCGTGAACAGTATTTTGAGCGTCAAGAGAATTGTAGAAGCAGTCGATGAACCGGTTATCGTGGTAGTGTCCGCATTGGGTGGCATCACGGACAAGTTGATTAACACCTCCAGAATGGCGGCAGCCGGTGATGCTTCTTACGAGAATGAGTTCCGGGAGATTGTCTACCGTCATGTGGAAATGATTAAGGAAGTGATTCCGGCAGGCGAGGAGCAGGTTGCCTTGCAACGTCAGATTGGCGAACTGCTTAATGAGCTGAAAGATATTTTTCAGGGTATTTATCTGATAAAGGACCTTTCGCAGAAGACGTCCGATACGATTGTGAGCTATGGCGAACGGCTTTCATCTATCATCGTGGCACAACTGACGGGAGCTGAATGGTTTGATTCGCGTAAGTTTATCAAGACGGAGAAGAAACATTCCAAGCATGTGCTGGATACGGAGCTGACAAATTCGTTGGTGCGCGAAACATTCAGCAGCCTGCCCAAACGCGTATTGGTTCCGGGGTTTATCTCCACAGACAAAATGACGGGAGAGGTAACGAACCTGGGTAGAGGTGGTTCCGACTATACAGCGGCAATCATTGCTGCCGCACTGGATGCCGACAGTCTGGAAATTTGGACGGATGTAGACGGGTTCATGACAGCTGACCCGCGTGTGATTTCCAGGGCATACACTATCAATGAATTGAGCTATGTGGAAGCTACGGAGCTTTGTAACTTCGGTGCGAAAGTGGTCTATCCGCCTACAATCTATCCGGTTTGCCACAAGAATATCCCCATTCTGGTGAAGAATACCTTCAATCCGGAGGGTGTGGGAACTGTCATCAAGCGAGAGGTTTCCGACCCGCAAAGCAAGGCCATCAAGGGTATTTCATCCATCAATGATACGAGCCTGATTACAGTGCAAGGCCTTGGTATGGTAGGTGTTATCGGTGTGAACTACCGTATCTTCAAGGCGCTGGCAAAGAATGGCATCAGTGTGTTCCTTGTGTCCCAGGCTTCTTCGGAGAATTCAACGTCTATCGGTGTGCGCAATGCGGATGCTGACCTGGCTTGCGAGGTGCTGAACGAGGAGTTTGCCAAAGAGATAGAGATGGGAGAGATTTCTCCTATTCAGGCAGAAAAGAACTTGGCTACCGTGGCCATCGTAGGCGAGAACATGAAGCATACGCCGGGTATTGCCGGAAAGCTGTTCGGTACGTTGGGGCGTAACGGTATCAATGTGATTGCTTGTGCTCAGGGTGCTTCGGAAACCAACATCTCGTTTGTAGTGGACAGCAAATCATTGCGCAAATCGCTGAATGTCATCCATGATTCTTTCTTCTTGTCGGAATATCAGGTACTGAATCTCTTTATCTGTGGCATAGGAACCGTAGGCGGTAGCCTGATAGAGCAAATCCACAGCCAGCGCCAGAAGCTGATGCAGGAGAACGGCCTGCAGCTGAATGTAGTGGGTATTGCCGATGCAAACAAAGCCATGTTCAGCCGCGAAGGTTTCGATTTGGGACGTTTCCGTGAAGAACTGCAGGAGAAGGGAAAGGACAGCTCTCTGGAAACGCTGCGTAATGAGATTATCGGTATGAACATCTTTAACTCTGTCTTTGTGGACTGTACGGCAAGTGCAGGCGTGGCTTCCCTTTACAAGGACTTGCTGCTGCACAATGTTTCGGTAGTGGCTGCCAACAAGATTGCCGCTTCTTCCGAATACGAGAACTATCGTGAACTGAAACAGATTGCCCGCCAACGCGGTGTGAAGTACTTGTTTGAAACAAATGTAGGTGCCGGACTCCCCATCATCAATACCATTAACGACCTTATTCATAGCGGTGATAAGATATTGAAGATTGAAGCCGTGCTGAGCGGTACGTTGAACTATATCTTCAATAAAATCAGTGCCGACATTCCTTTCAGCAAGACCATTAAGATGGCACAGGAGGAACGTTACTCCGAACCCGATCCGCGTATCGACCTCAGCGGAAAGGATGTTATCCGCAAACTGGTGATTCTGGCACGCGAGGCCGGTTACTGTTTGGAACAGAGCGATGTTGAGAAGAACCTCTTTGTGCCCGATGACTTCTTTGAAGGCTCCCTGGATGACTTCTGGAAGAAAGTGCCGAGCCTCGATGCCGATTTCGAGGCCCGTCGCAAGGTGTTGGAAGCCGAGAACAAGCATTGGCGTTTCGTAGCCAAGCTGGAAAACGGCAAAGCATCTGTCGGCTTGCAGGAAGTCGGCGCTAACCATCCGTTTTACGGTCTGGAAGGCAGCAATAACATCATCCTGCTGACCACGGCACGTTATAAGGAATATCCGATGATGATACAAGGATACGGAGCCGGTGCGGGTGTAACGGCTGCGGGGGTATTTGCGGATATTATGAGTATTGCGAATGTTTAAAGCCTCTCCCCCCCTTCTCCCTCCCCCGTAGGGAGGGGGAGCGGATAGATTGGCATTCATAAATTATATAGCAGAGAAGAATATGGAAGTACAAAACAATAGTAACTCATTCCCCCTCCCTACGGGGGAGGGGGTTAGGGGGAGAGGCTTGAAGCACATCATCATCCTGGGTGATGGTATGGTCGACTGGCCCGTGAAGGCTCTGGGAGGCAAAACCTTGCTGCAGGCGGCTGCAACTCCCTATATGGACAAGCTGGCACGCATGGGACGTGTGGGAAGGCTGGTGACGGTGGCCGAGGGATTTCATCCCGGCAGTGAGGTGGCGAATATGTCCGTTCTGGGCTATAACCTGCCGAAGGTGTACGAAGGCCGCGGTCCGTTGGAGGCGGCGAGCATCGGTGTGGACTTGCAGCCAGGTGAGATGGCGATGCGCTGCAATATTATCTGCATCGAGGGAGACAATATCAAGAATCATTCTGCCGGGCACATCACTACAGAGGAAGCGGATGTGTTGGTGAAATACCTTCAAGAGCATCTGGGCGACGACCGCGTGCGTTTCCATACGGGCGTGCAATACCGCCATCTGCTGGTAATAAAAGGAGGGGACAAGCGCATTGACTGTACGCCGCCCCACGATGTCCCTTTGAGGCCTTTCCGTCCGTTGATGGTGAAGCCGATGGAGGGGACGGAGAATATTTCGGTCCCCGAAGGCGGTGCAGAGCTTACTCCGAAGCAGACTGCCGATTTGATTAACGATTTGATTATCCGTTCGCAAGTGTTGCTGGAAAACCATCCGGTCAACATGAAGCGGAAGTCCGAGGGTAAGGACCCTGCCAATAGCATCTGGCCGTGGAGTCCCGGTTATCGTCCGCAGATGGAGCGCCTTTCAGACAAGTTTTCGCAGGTGAGGCGCGGCGCCGTGATTTCTGCCGTGGATTTGATTAACGGCATCGGCTACTATGCGGGGCTGCGGCGTATCACCGTAGAAGGTGCGACGGGGCTTTATGATACCAACTATGAGAATAAGGTGGCTGCCGCTCTCGATGCATTGCGGACGGATGATTTTGTCTACCTGCATATCGAAGCCAGTGATGAGGCCGGTCATGAAGGAAACGTCCCCTTGAAGATTATGACGATTGAGAATCTGGACAGCCGTGCTGTAGGTCCTATCTACGAGGCTGTGAAGGATTGGGAGGAACCCGTTGCCATCTCCGTATTGCCCGACCATCCCACTCCCTGCGAGCTCCGTACGCATACGGCCGAACCTGTTCCATTCCTCATCTGGCATCCGGGTATCGAGGCTGACAAAGTACGGACATTTGATGAAGTGGCAGCCTGTGAAGGCAGTTACGGACTGATGAAAGAAGACGAGTTTATCAATGAATTCTTTAATTTTTAATTTAATATGAAATATTATAGCACCAACAAACAAGCTTCCGAAGTCACTCTTGAAGAGGCCGTGGTAAAGGGGCTTGCCGCAGACAAGGGGCTTTTCATGCCCTTTACAATCAAAACTCTGCCACAAGAGTTTTACGATAGCATCGATACACTCAGCTTTCAGGAGATAGCCTATCGCGTGGCAGATGCTTTCTTTGGTGAGGATGTTCCTGCCGATACGCTGAAACAGATTGTTTATGACACACTCAGTTTCGATGTCCCTCTGGTCCGGGTGACGGAGAATATTTATTCGCTTGAGCTGTTCCATGGTCCGACACTTGCCTTTAAGGATGTAGGCGGTCGCTTCATGGCGCGTTTGCTGGGGTACTTTATCAAGAAAGAGGGCAAGAAGCAAGTCAATGTGCTTGTGGCTACTTCCGGTGATACGGGGAGTGCCGTTGCCAATGGTTTCCTCGGTGTGGAAGGCATACACGTCTATGTGCTCTACCCGAAGGGAAAAGTCAGTGAAATCCAGGAGAAACAGTTCACTACCTTAGGGCAGAATATCACGGCCATTGAGGTTGACGGTACGTTCGACGATTGCCAGGCTCTGGTTAAATCCGCTTTTATGGACGGGGAACTAAACGAGCACCTGCAACTGACCAGCGCCAATTCCATCAACGTGGCGCGTTTCTTGCCGCAGGCATTCTATTACTTTTATGCCTATGCTCAACTGAAGCGTGCCGGTAAGGGAGACAATGCCGTCATTTGTGTACCCAGTGGTAACTTCGGCAATATCACTGCCGGCCTTTTCGGCAAGCGTATGGGACTACCCGTGGAACGCTTTATCGCTTCCAACAACCGCAATGATATCTTCTTCCAATATTTGCAGACGGGCATTTATACACCGCGTCCCAGTATCGCTACCATTGCTAACGCGATGGATGTGGGCGACCCGAGCAACTTTGCTCGCATACTCGACCTTTACGGAGGCAGCCATGCCGCCATCTCTGCCGAAATCAGCGGTGCCACTTATACCGATGAGCAGATTGCCGAAACTATGCGGGAAGTGTGGAAGAAGGACCATTACCTGCTCGACCCGCACGGAGCCTGCGGCTTCCGCGCTTTGGTCGAAGGACTGAAACTCGGTGAAACGGGCGTGTTCCTTGAAACGGCTCATCCGGCGAAGTTCAAGGATACAGTCGAGAAGATTATCGGTGAAGCCGTAGAAATACCAGCCAAGCTTCAGGCCTTTATGCGCGGTGAGAAGAAGAGCCTGCCGATGTCGAAGGATTTCGCGGACTTCAAGCAATATCTGATGCATGTATAAAGAATGGGACGTCAGTAAAGAAAAACACCGGATTGCTTGACATTGCCTTTCGGATGTTGTATCTTTGTAACTGCAATCTTAGTTCAGATTCAATTTTAAATTAGCATAAAAGGAGAGGCGTCGCTTCTCCTTTTTTGTTGTGTTCTTCCGTCACTTCATTTGCTAAACCTTAGGGTTTACTCTCCTGAACCAGTGCTTTACAGATTTAATCCTCCACTTCAGCAAGCGGAATAGCGGGCATTTGCTTGGAAAATCCCAGTGGTTTTGACGAAAAGCTCGGATGTTTCGGATGATATGTTCAGCGCCGACAGATGGTGTGTCGAGGATAAACAGATGATATGTTCGGGACGGATACATGGTTTGTTCCGGCTATATGAACGGACGATAATGCGTCTGTTCCGTTAATCTTCCATAAATCTGCTCTTGACAAGATTGGCTGCTTTATTCTGTATCGGGTTCTTCCCGGATGAGGTCTATCATGCTGCCCAACTTATGATGGTTGTTCCATAGCACAAGCACTTCTATCTTCCGGAGACTGTGCCGGTAAAGAAGCGTATAGTCGGGATGCGGGATGATGTACCGTATGTTCTCTGCTTCGGTGGGCTGTCCGATAAACGGATTCAGCGTGATGCGGTACAATGCATTTTGGAATAAGGAGTACAGAACCCCGCCACACCGTTTGTTGCCATCTCTTTCTTGCGAGGAAATCAGCAGGCCCTTCAGCGCCTCTTTGGCGAGGGGCGACCATATTATTTGTTTAGCCATGCCTTCACCTCCTTACTGATTGTGACGTCCTCTTGTCCTTCTCCCTCATCCAGTTGCCGGCAGGCTTTCTTAAGGTCATGGCGTAGCCGGGTGGAGAATGCGAGGACTTGCTTTGTTTGCTGAGACGATTGTTCTTCTTTAACTTTTGCCATAGTGTTATCTCCTTTTTCTCCTAAAACATTTCAAAGTAATGAATTGTTTGAGGGGAAAAATACGAAGCTGATGAAAGATAAGAAACTGGAAGCCAATCTCAGTATGGTTGCATCGCGCGTCATGGCGGGGTTGAATATGAATGGATTGAAATTTCTGCTCCCTTTGTGGCTGGGTGCATTGACGGGTGTCACGGTGCGTTGTGTCTTTGCTGCCGTGGCATTTTGGATAACAGGCTGGTTTGTAAAGGAGGCACCGGCCACAAGGCGGCAGCGGATAGGGCTGTTCTGCCTGGGGGCTTTCGGACTCTACGGGTTCATGTTCTGCTATCTGCTGGGCATCAGTAAGACGACTCCGGTTTCCAGTGCCATCTTCAACTCCATGCAGCCCATTTGGGTCTTTCTGATATCTGTCTTTTTCCTGCACGAAAAGGCTACGCTGATGAAGATAATCGGCATAGCGCTGGGTTTTGGCGGTGCGTTGCTGTGCATCCTTACGCAAGGCAGTGATGACCTGGCGCACGATGCGTTTACGGGCAACATGCTCTGCATGGTGAGCTCGCTGGTCTTTGCCGTTTACCTGATTGTGAGCAAGAAACTGCTGGAAGAGGTCGGGGTAGTGACGATGATGAAGTACATCTTTGGCGGTGCGGCAGTAACGGGATTGATTGTGTCGTCCATTATAGGCTGGGATGCACCCTTGCTTACGGATGCCTTGCATGGGAAGTGGCACTGGGTACCGTGGGCGGTGTTGGCGTTTGTGCTGGTTTTCCCTACTTACCTCAGTTACTTTCTGGTTCCGGTGGGCTTGAAGTATCTCAAGACGACGGTTGTATCCATGTACAGCTATCTGATATTGGTGGTGACTACCGTTGTTTCCCTCACCTTGGGGCAAGACCGTTTCAGTTGGACGCAAGCCGCTGCCATTGCCATGATTTGTATCAGCGTGTACTTTGTTGAAGTGGCGGAAGCGAAGAAGTAGTGACGAATACCAGGTATTCCCCTTCCGCCTCGATGGTGAATTCCGTACCGGTGCATTCGTTGAGTGTGCCTTGCCACCAGTTGGTGAAGTCGCTGAGAGGATAGACCAGTCCTTTGCCATGCAGACCGTGTGCAGTGAAATTGATGATGGATACTTGCTGTCCGGGATGGCTTGGGAAGGTGCGGGTACCCCGGCAGGGGATGAAGATGCCGTAATCGGTATAGGTACGTACATCGGCTCCGGCACGGAGATAGTCGATGAGCAGGCTGATATTTCCCAGTGTATGGTCTTCACGTTTGCCCGTGGCACCGATGATGGCGATGCGGCGTTTGCCTTGCGCCAGCAGGAAGTTGACGGCTTTGGTCTGGTCGTTGGTTTCCTGGTCGCTGATACGGTGCAGGATATGTCCGAACTTCCGGCGGTTTTCATCACTGAGGGAGTCGCCGTCGCCGATGATTATGTCGGGAGTATGACCCCGGCGGATGTATTCGTTCGCTCCGCCGTCGCAGCAAACCACGTATGGCGCTTCCGCCAATATCTTCAAAGGCAGGGGACCGGCAGGATATTCCCCATTCGCTAAAACTACGGCATCAATAGTTGATAATTGCTCGTTGCTCGTTGATAGTTCGTTTTTCATATCTTTCTTAATCCCTAATCTCTAATCCTTCGTCTTTGCTCATCATCTTTCTCCATTTGAAGTAGCCAAAGATAGCTATAATTGTATAAAGGGCATATAGTCCGGCTGTAAAATCAAGTCCTTTGTAGATGTACAGTCCGGCGCTGACGGCATCTACCGCAATCCATGCCCACCATTGTTCTACATATTTCCGTGCCAGCATCCACATGCCGACGATGCTCAGTGCGGTGGTGAAGGAGTCCAGCCAGGGCACATTGCTGTCCGTGAAGTTTATCAATATCCAGGCAATGCCGAGGAAGGCGGCGGTGAATACGGCAGTAAGCGGCAGCAAGTAGCGCGTCGGCATATAGGTAATGGAAAGCTCCTGCTTTTGTTCTTCTGTTCTGTTGTTCTCTCCCCTTTGTGGGGCATCTTTCCGTTTCAAGATAGTACGTCGTAGTACAGCTCTGTACTTCCACATCATCCAGCCGTAGATGGCAGCACCCAGATAATAGATGTTGATGCCGAAATCTGCATACAACCCCGCATCATAGTAGACAAAAATATAGACGGCAGGCATAATGATGCCCGCTATCCAAAGATAAATGCTTGCCCGGTACTCCAACCAGAGGTAGAGGATCCCGGTCACAGTGCCTGTAATCTCAAGAATATGTTCCATCAGAAATTGATTGCTATATGTCCCAATACATTCGTTCCCGCCTGGGCAGCGTAGCCGGCATAGTTGTAACGGACTTTTCCTCCGTTATCGTCGAGATAGTATCCGCTGCCTGCGTATCCGTTATTCTCGTATTCTTCATTGAACAGATTATAGATGGTGCACCCTATGGTTACCGACTTTACTTTAGGCAACTTGAAGGTATAGGACAGATTCAGGTTGCTTACGAAATAAGCATCCAGCGTGCACTCCTCTTGCTTGGCGTTACTCATGTATTGCTTGCTGATATATTGTGACTGTAACGAGGCTTCGAATCCTTTGAACGTATAGCCGAAGCGGTTGTTCAGTATGAAGTCGGGAGAGAATGCGATGGGGGTATCTCCGTGTTCGATGACCCATGCTTCCGACCCTGCCTCTTCGTTTTCAAAAAGTGTCTCGGTAAAGTTCTGCACACGGTTCTTGCTGAGTGTGGCATTGATGTCCCATTGCAAGCCGCAGTCCAGTTTGATGCCAGCCATCAGTTCAATACCCGTACGGTAGCTGTCGGGCACGTTGCTGGCCATGGCTTCGCCTATCTCGTTCAGCTCTCCCGTCAGTACCAGCTGGTCTTTATAGTCCATATAGTAGAAGTTGGCACCCGCATGGAGCCATGAGTTGGCGAAGGTATATCCCAGTTCGTAGTCGAACAAGCGCTCAGCCTTGGGATGTTCGGTGAAGTAGCCGTCGGTGTAGTTGTTGCGCGTAGGCTCTTTATGGGCTACGCTGAACGAACCGTATAGGCGGTGGTTGCGGTCGATTTGCCAGGACAGTCCGGCTTTCGGGTTGAAGAAGTCGAAGTCTTCGTCGATGTCCAGCTTCTGCATTCCCGGAGTGGTGGCAGTCCAGTTGTACTTGTCGTTCAGTCCGTTTATCTTGTAGTCGATGTGGCGGTATTGCAGGTCGAGGTAGGCGCTGAGGCCGCTTACCAGTTCATAATTGGCTTTCAGATAAATATTGCCGTCATTCTTTGTGGCGTTGTTGCGGTAGTAGTCGTGGTCGGGGTTCAGTTCGCCGATATAGTTCTTTACCCAAAGCACTTTTCCAAAGTGGTCGCCGTCATAGCGATTCAGTGCACCGCCTAGCGAGGCATGCAGACGGTCGGCTTTGTAGCTTACGGAGAAGATTCCACCGCCAAACCAGTTGTCCATTGCCTTCTTGCGGATAAGGTCGCTTACTTCTACCTTGCCGCCATTGTATTCGAAAGGCGACATGCCGTACTCTGTCAACGAGCGTTCGCCTTTATATTCCTGGTAGTACCCGTCGCCTTTGGTGTAATGCAGGCCGATATTCAGATTCCATTGCGAGGTGAAATTGTGGTTGAACAGCAACTGGTAATTCTTCTGCGTATAGTTGTCGGTCTGGTCGTCATAGAAATGCAGTGCACCTCCTTCGTCCGTGAGGTAATGCTTCTCGCCGTTGTCGTCTTTATAATATTCTTTGCTGTATACATGGCCGTCCCGGTCGGTGGCGTACATGAATCCGCAGGAATTGTAACGCCGTCCGTAACGTTCCATCTCCTCCTTGCTGGCATAGTTCCATGCGTGGTAAGTGCGCTCTTTGCCGGCAAAGGTTATCAGTTTGACGGAGGTATTGTCATTGTAGTATCCTCCTTGCAGATAATAGGAGTTCAGTCCCACAGATGCCCGGTCTATATACCCGTCCGTACTGATGTTGGAGAGCCGCGCATCGAACGACCAATGATTGTTGATGAGTCCCGTTCCCACTTTCACCGTCTCCTTGTGCGTATGGAAGGAGCCGTAGGAACCGTTGAATTCTGCATAGGGTTTCATGGAGAAATCACCCGTCTGCATGTTGATGCTGGCACCGAAAGCTCCTGCACCGTTCGTTGAGGTACCAGCTCCGCGTTGCACCTGCATGTCCTTGACGGAGGAGGCGAAGTCCGGCAGGTTGACCCAGAATACCGTGTGACTCTCCGCGTCGTTGATGGGAATACCGTTGGCGGTGACGTTGATGCGTGTGCCGTCTGTTCCGCGGACTCTCAGCGTGGTGTAACCCACCCCGGCACCGGCATCGCTGGTAGTAATGGCGGAGGGTGTCATACTCAACAGATACGGCAGGTCTTGTCCGAAATTCTGTTTTTTCAGTTGTTCTTTGCCTATATTGGTGAATGCCACCGGTGTGCTGTTTGTGGCACGTGTGGAGATGACTTCCACTTCCTGCAGGTTTATCACCCGCAGGCTGTCTTGTTCTTGTGCCTGCGCACAGACACCCAGTGCTGCCGTCAGGAGGCAGACCGCCATTGCATGTCTCTTCATTTGCAATTGTTTCGTTTAGATGAATACAGAAAAGGGGAACTTTTCTTCTTTTCCCTCCGCCGGCATTACCCGGATCAGGTTAATGGGTATGATCTCAGCCCGTCGTATTAGGGCACCCCTTAGTTGAAATCGGGGCAAAGGTAGGAGTTTTCGTCGAAAGTGGCAAGTTAAGTGAACGAAACTCAGAGTTATTTGTTAATTTTGTAGCATTAATTTTAAAAAAAGAATATAGTTATGTTATCATCTTTATTCATGGCAGCCTTTGCTGCCCAAGTTGCTGACGATGGTTTCAGCAAACTGCAGATATTCCTTCAGCAATTGATAGATTGGGGCGTAAGTGCCGGTGGACGTATTATTGGAGCTGTCATCATCTTTGTGGTAGGACGGTTCTTGATTTCCTTTCTTAGGAAAATGCTGGCGAGGTTATTGGCAAAAAGACATGTGGATGCCAGTATCCAGAGCTTTGTGAAAAGTTTAGTCAATATCTTGCTGACCATTCTGCTGATTATTGCCGTTATCGGCAAATTGGGAGTGGAAACTACTTCATTTGCAGCTTTGTTGGCATCTGCCGGTGTGGCTATCGGTATGGCACTTTCCGGAAACTTGCAGAACTTTGCGGGTGGATTGATTGTACTGTTGTTCCGTCCTTTCAAGGTAGGCGACTGGATTGAAAGCCAGGGAGTGTCCGGAACGGTACGTGAGATTCAAATCTTCCATACGATTCTGACCACAGCCGACAATAAGGTAATCTATATACCTAACGGTGCGTTGAGCAGTGGTACAGTGACTAATTACAGCCGTGAGGATACGCGTCGTGTAGATTGGGTGATCGGTGTAGAATATGGTGAGAACTATGACAAGGTAGAGAGCACCGTGCGTCGTATCATCTCCGAAGACAGCCGTATCTTGAATACTCCCGAGCCGTTTGTGGCTCTTCATGCCCTGGATGCCAGCAGTGTGAATGTGGTGATTCGTGTTTGGGTGAAGAGCGGAGACTACTGGGGCGTTTATTTTGATATGAACAAGAAGATTTACTCCGTATTCAACGAGGAAGGTATCGACTTCCCATTCCCGCAGTTGACGGTGCATCAGGCGAAAGACTGAGTGGGCTACAAGTTTCAATTTATTAGCTATCAGCCACTATAAGTTACGGGCTACAAGTTGTCCTGCATTATCATACTGCAGGACAACTTGTAGCCCGTAACTTAATAGTAGTCGGTAACTCCGTAGTTTATTTATAACTTAATTCTGCCTCTATTTCTTCGCAGACATCTTGTTCCAGGTTGAGCAGCTGATTGATTTCTTTTCGTTTTTCCAAATCCGTGAAATAGCTCTCCACTACTGCATAGATGTTGAAGCCGGTTGTGGAACCCGCAGCCAAATCCAATGACTCAACCATTTTCTCTACTGCTTGATGAATGCGTTTCTTACTGATAAAATGCAGTTCATTACTATGAATTAAGCTCTTTTCCATGATATTTTCTGTTTTAGTTATTGTAGTTATAACATTCTATCAAGCAAGTTAGTTCATGTAGATTGAACAGACTTGACAGTCGACCGAACGATATTTCTTTTTATATTTGCCAAAAATATAAGCGCGGCAATGAAAGAACTGTTTATAAAAATACTCCGTTTTCTGATGTTTGTACTGGTCGTAGCTTTGGGCTGCATCGGATATAACATCTATGAAGATACGTTGGCTGCTGTGTGGATACCCGTAGGGGTAGGACTTGTGGTGGCAGTCGTTACACTTCCTCTATATAAAAAATGGATATGGCTGACAACGATGGAGCAAAAGGCAGTGAATATATTGTGTCATGTGGTGTGCGTGGGTGTCATCAGTTGTTCGCTTTTTCTGGTAGGAAATTATCAGATGGCGGCTCCTGCTTCGACAAAGGAGGTGACGGTCACCGTACTTGAGAAGCTGATAAAAGAACATGAAAAGAGACGTAAAGTAGGCAAGCATCGTTATGTGTCGGACGGAGTACGTAAGGAGTATTACTTAAAGGTGGCTTTCGAGGATGGAGCGATAGAGACCTTGCATGTTTCCACAGCCACATACAACAAAGCACGAAAAGACAAACCGAAAGTCTTGACTTTGCAGAAAGGAGCTTTCGGATTGCCGGTGATAACGAAGGGGTTATAGTTCTAATTCCCCCATGCAAGACATCAGATGAGGAACAGAATGCTCTTCTTAAAGATTTCTGCGTACAAAATGTCCGTCAATCCAAATGGTGGCATGGTGTCCTTTGAATTTCAGTAATACATAATTGGGATCTGTCGGGCCTTTGCTGAAGTGTGCGCTGAACCACTCTTGCCACATTTCCTGCTTGGTGGCTTCGTCTTCTATAATCTCCACCTCACCGGTGAGCACTACGCTGTTTCCTTTTTCCTGAAAGCACAAACCTGCTTTCGGATTGGCTGCAAACTCCTTTGTTTTAAGACTGTCTTTGCCGGTCGCCAACCATACGGTTGTGGCCCCTTCCGACTTGATGTTGCTCATTGGAACGGGGCGGGGATATCCCTCTTGGTTGATGGAAGTGATGACGACGGTTTCGCATCTTGCCAAGATTTCTGCTGCTTTCTCGATTAATGTTGCCATATTGGATGTTTTTATTGATTTGATTGCTGCAAATATAGGCATGGTAATAGGAAGAGCTATTGTAAAAAATCGACTTTTATGTTTTCACATAACTCAAAGTCCCTTCTTCCAATGGAGCGGAAGTGAGAAGCTGGCTTGGCGCGTTGCCGGACATCTTTTTGATTTCTTTTGAGAGATGGGAAACATCATAATATCCTGCTTTGATGGCAACGGACAGCAGATTGTCGAAAGAGGTACTTCGCAACAAGTCTACAGCATGTTTGAACTTCATAATCCGACTGTACTCTTTGGGTGTAAGTCCGGTGTGCTGCTTGAATTTCCGTTCGAAATGGCGTTGGCATAGGCAAGTCTCCTCCGCTAACCGGAGGAGTGACAAGTCACCCTTGCATCGATTGATTTGCTGTATGGCGAACAGCATGCTCCGTTCTGCTTTTGGACTGTATCGGCATAAGGCTTGAAGCAGGAAGTTTTCAATAAAGACCAGGTGCTCTTGAATGGTTCCCAGTTCGCCCAGTCTCTCTGCAAAAGAGTGGGTAAAGAGGCTTGTAAGCTCATCGGCGTTTAACCGTAAGTTGGTGAGCTCCTGCAAAGGGAGGTCCATGAAGCGAAGTATTCCGCAAGGCAGAAAACGGATTCCCAGCATATGGATTGTTACCGTATGGGTCACCAATTCAGAATATTTGGTCATGGCTCCAATGAAGTAGGCATGGTAGGGCTGCATAACGAGGCTGTCGTGTACGGCCTTAGGAGCTTCACCCAACGTGAATATAAAGTCAGTGCATCCGTCAGGCAGGATATTGATGTGCATGCCGTATCCGGGTTGTCCTTTAAACTCCCAATATTTGTCAATATAGGGGGAGAGCAGGGGGCTGGGATGATATTCTTTGTACATAGGTTGTAAAGATAGGAATAAACTTCGAAGATAGGGAAATCCCTATGTATAAATAGAGAGAATCACGGAAAAGGAGGTTTTTATCATACTACATTTGCTGTATGGATAAATACTAAAACTTTCTATTATGAAAAAGATGTCAGTTGTTTTAGGCTTGTTACTCGCTGTCTTGGTGACGGGCTGTGGCATTTATGAGAGCTACGGGTTTGATTATAAGCAGTTGAGCAGCATTGAACGTGGTATGAGCTTTAAAGAGGTGTGTACCATTTTAGGAGAGCCTGCATTTAGAGATTTGAATAAGGAGGGAGAGGCTTGGACATTCCGTGCTTATACTCCTGCGGGGTGGTCGGCTGTCAAGGTGTGGTTCAAAGACGGAAAAGTGGACGAAATGAAGAGCTATCTGGAGGATACTTATCCAGTTACCACTTCGCGGGACAAGAGTTTCATGGACGAGAAAAAAGAATCTTCCGACAAGAGTAGCGAAACAAAGGTAATAGTTTCGCCGGAAGGGAAACATTACATCAAAATGGGCTCGGTAGTAGTCACTCCCGAAGGCAAGCATATAATAGTACCTTGATTATACCAGCATAATCGTTTCCGGATATAGTATAATGTGAATATACCTTTCTATAAAGTGCTGATATTTATAAAGTTCTATATTTTTTGCAGATTTTAGGTATATGTAGTTCAAAGAATGTTATCTGAAATGAAAAGAATGGGCAATGTTTGTCATTGCTCTGTCTTTATCTTATATTTGAGTAGATAATATAGGATATCATTTTAAGAAAGGAACTAATAATAAGATAATAATATGAAGAATATTGAGAAGGCGACCAATAATATGAAAATGGTATATTCCATTCTGTGCAATCTTAAGAAGTGTACAATCTTTGAATTACAGAAACTGACGAAGTTCAGGGATGTGGATTTGTGTTTGGCCTTGGGGTATCTGCTGCAGAATAACCAGATTTATCAGAAGCGTATTGATAACATGGTTTACTATGGAGTCGTCGCAAAATGAAAAGATATACAATAGGTTTACCACACATTTTGCTTACATGCTTGCATGGCGCTTTCTAATTGTTTGTTATACCGCGTTTTACGGTATGTAAGCAGACGCTATGCAAGTATGTAGGCAAACTTTGCTTGCATGCTGTTTTTTCTTGTGCAAATGGCTGGTCTTCTTTCCGCAAAGAACGGCTCTTTCTTCTACTAAAAGCTTATTAATGACTATTGTGCACGGTTGTGATGCAGTTTCTTCACTATTGTGGTACGGCTTCTTCATGCTTGTGGAGAAGCAGTACCACAATAGTGCGCATATCTAACTGTCATTTACTCAGTGGACTAAAAACCTATATTTGAGTGATGAAAAACTGATAAATAGTCTTTCATTGGCTGTGTATGTACCTTCAAAAGAGTGATATGGCAGTGGATAATGTTCATGTCTTACAGTTTTTCAGTGAAAGAAATCATGAATATTGGGATACTTGAAAAATAAGTTTCTCTTTTGCACGCGAATTAGAAAACCAAAAGAGTTTTGTAATCCTCATCGGAGGGGCGTAAAAATACCGGATAAGATGACTGGGTAAAACCAATCATTTTCATTGTGCTTCTGTTTTGTGTTCTGAAGTATCGGTATGATTATAAACTTTCCAACCAACTCATTACGTAGCAGATGCCTTTAAAAGAAAAAAGCAATTATCTATTTCAGATAACTGCTTTTCTTTGGTGAACCGCTTGGGGCTCGAACCCAAGACCCCAACATTAAAAGTGTTGTGCTCTACCTGCTGAGCTAGCGATTCAGACCTTATTGCTGTTAAGCGGGTGCAAAGATAGATACTTTTGTTTAAAAAACAAATGGATTAAGGGAAAAAGTTTTGATAACGACTTCTGCTTTTACTCTTCTTGTTGATTATCAGTCTGTTCAAACTTGTGAATTTTTTCTCTGTTTATGATGAAACGTTGATAGTAGGAGAGCATAAGGGTGGTAAGCGGAAGTGCTATAATCATACCCAGCATACCCATCAATGAGCCCCAAATTGATAAAGACAGTAGGATGATGGCAGGGTTCAGGCCCGTAATTTTCCCCATGACACGCGGTACGATGAATCCGTCTTGAATGGCTTGTACTATGATGAATACCGCAAGGGCCGATGCAATGATAATCCAGAAGTTTCCTCCCGTATCCGCTGCTTTCAGTATGGCCAGCACGATGGTAGGTATAAAGCCAATAATCTGTAAATAGGGCACTAGGTTTAAAGCACCGATGAACAAGCCGAGCCCAATGGCCAGTGGGAAATCAATAATCAGAAAGCCTATACTGAACAGAATACCGACACACAATGCCACGAATGCTTGTCCGCGGAAGTATCTGTTCATGCCGTCTTTCACATCGTTCATTACATTGATTACGAAGGGCCGGTATTTCTGTGGTACCAGGTGGGGCCACCCTTCGGAAATGCTTTCATAGTCCAGCAATATGAAGATTATATAGAGAAGAATGAGAAAGAAAGTGAAGAAGCTGAACAGTAGATTGACGGATTCTGACAGCAAGGACCAGAGCCGGGGAACGGTTTCCTTGATGGCGTTCAGCATATTCTCTTCCTTGAACAATTGGGTGACAAACTGGGTGTCTATGTTCTCACGAAGGAATTCAGAGAGTGTTTTGGGCACATTGCCGTCGTGGGTTCCGTTGGAAAAGTAGTCTATTACCAAATCTTTCACCCTGACGAATTCGTCCATCATGGGAGGCACAAGCAGATAAAATGCGGTTCCTCCTACAATCAGAATACTGAATAAGGCGCAGAAGATGGATATGACCCGGTTCTTGAGCCTTAATCTGTACTGGAAAAAGGTGACCAGGGGGTATATCAGATAGGCAATGAGCCATGCGATGAAGAATGGCAGCAATACGCCGCTTAGACGCTTGAAGAGCATAAGGATGCCGATAATAATGACACCGAGTATGACACCGCGGATAAAACTGTCGAATGTAATCTTTTTGCGTTCCATAATGCTCTGTTTTTTGTATTCGTTAATGACCGCTTTCCTTTTGGTCGGCTTGGATGGCTTGCTGATAGCACTCCCGGCATAGAGGTTCGTACTCTTCGGTTTCCCCCAGCAGTACTTGTTTGTCGTTCTTGACGGTACGGTGGGAGAACGAGGCGAGTTGGCCGCATTTCACACAGATGGCATGTACTTTGGAAACTTCGTCTGCAATGGCACACAGTCCCGGCATAGGACCGAATGGAATACCCCGGAAGTCCATGTCCAGTCCGGCAACAATGACGCGTATACCATTGTTGGCAAGCTGGTTGCATACATCAATCAGGCCGCTATCAAAGAACTGGGCTTCGTCAATGCCCACTACATCTATCTCTGAAGTGAAGAGCAGAATGCTGGCAGACGAGTCGATGGGAGTGGAGGCTATGGAATGACTGTCATGCGATACTACATCGGCTTCGGAATAACGGGTGTCTATGGCGGGCTTGAATATCTCTACGCGTTGTTTGGCAAATTTTGCCCGTTTCAGTCTCCTTATCAGCTCTTCGGTTTTGCCGGAAAACATAGAACCGCAAATGACCTCAATTCTTCCCCTGCGTTTGGTTTCCTGTATATGATCTTCTGAGAATAATACCATGCTTTCGAGTGTTATATTTAAGCGCAAAAGTAACACTTTTGTTTGCTTTCCGATATTTTTTCATTATTTATTTCTACATTTGTAGCGTTAACACGGACTGTGTAAAGGATATGCAAACCTTATTAAATGACATAGAATTAGATATTCAGGAATTGAAATGTTTGATGCAAGCCATTTCAAGTGATACCAATCCGACATTGAGGATTGTGGCAAAACGGAATATCCAGCAGATGAAGGTACGCTTGGAGGCGTTGCAAGAACTGCTTGAGGAGGCGCCAACGGCTGTTGTGCCGCCCCTGAAGGACATCCCTACTGCTACTACTCCTTTGGCTGGACCGGTTTCTCCGGTTGTACCGGTCGTCCCTGATACAATGAAGATGGTATGTGAGGAACCGGAAACAGTTCATACGGCTGAAGCGCTCCAGACTGTTGTAACTTCGGCATCTCCTATTTTGGCAGAACGTATCAAGCCTGCCAAGGATTTGAGACATGCCATCAGTCTGAACGATTCATTCCGTTTTGTCCGCGAGCTGTTCGCAGGCGATGCTGCACGGATGAATGAAGTGGTACGACGTTTGGGTGAGGCCCCTTCTTTGGACAAGGCTATGGATATTTTCGTTTCGGAAGTGCAGCCGGATGAAGAGAATGAAGCCGCTGTCGATTTTATGGAACTCCTCAAAAAATATTTCAGCTAAACAACCGATAAGTATGGGAAAACTTTATGTAGTGCCTACCCCGGTAGGGAATTTGGAAGATATGACATTCCGTGCTATCCGGATTCTGAAAGAAGTGGATTTAATATTGGCTGAGGATACACGTACTTCCGGCATATTGCTGAAACACTTCGAAATAAAGAATGTGATGCAATCTCACCATAAATTTAATGAACATAAAACGGTTGAAAGTGTTGTTAATAGAATAAAGGGGGGAGAAACTGTAGCTTTGATTTCGGATGCAGGTACACCGGGTATATCCGACCCGGGCTTTCTGGTGGTCAGAGAGTGTGTGCGCAACGGCATCGAAGTGCAATGCCTGCCGGGAGCGACAGCTTTTGTGCCGGCATTAGTGGCTTCCGGATTGCCGAATGAGAAGTTCTGTTTTGAAGGTTTTCTTCCACAGAAGAAAGGAAGGATGACTCGCCTGAAGGCATTGGCCGGGGAGCGTCGTACCATGGTGTTCTATGAGTCTCCCCACAGATTGGTAAAAGCTTTGGCGCAGTTTACCGAACATTTCGGTGCCGGACGTCAGGCATCTGTTTCGCGGGAAATTTCAAAGGTGCACGAAGAAACGGTGCGTGGAACGCTTACAGAATTAATAGAACATTTCACGGCGAACGAACCGCGCGGTGAAATTGTGATTGTAGTAGCAGGAATAGACGATTAAATAACTTCATTAACCAAACGTAAAACGAAAGCGTATGAAAAAGTTAGCAGTTTTAATTGTATGCGCGGCTGTAATGGCTTCGTGTGACAGTTTCTCTGGTGGCAGTAAGAACCAGCTGAAAGCTGAAAATGATTCTTTATTGATGGAACTGACTCAGCGTAATGCTGAATTAGACGAGATGATGGGTACTTTCAATGATATTTCAGAGGGATTCCGCCAGATTAATGCGGCGGAGAGCCGTGTGGATTTGCAACGTGGCGCTGTGGCAGAAGGCTCTTTGAATGCCAAGCAGCAGATTGCGTCGGACATTGAATTTATCCGTAAACAGATGGAAGAGAACAAGGAGCAGATTGCCAAACTGCAATCTATGTTGAAGAACAGCAAAAACAACTCTGTTCAGTTGAAGAGAGCTGTAGAATCTTTGACTCAGGAGTTGGTGGCAAAGACCCAGCGTATTGAAGAATTGCAGGCTGAGCTGGCTTCCAAGAATATCCGTATCCAGGAACTGGATGCTGCCGTGACCGGCTTGTCTAGTGAGAAGGAGGAATTGACTGCCGAAAATGAGGCGAAGGCCAAAACCGTTGCCGAGCAAGATAAGGCACTTAACACAGCTTGGTTTGTGTTTGGCACAAAGAAGGAGCTGAAAGACCAGAAGATATTGACAAATACCGGGCTTTTCAAAAAAGGCCAGGTGCTGAAAGATTCTGATATCAACAAGGACTACTTTACACAAGTGGATATCCGTACGACAAAAGAGATTAAACTATACTCCAAAGATGCTGATATCTTGACCACTCATCCTGCTGGCTCTTATGCGTTGGAGAAAGATGATAAAGGACAGCTGACTTTGAAGATTACAAATCCGAAAGACTTCTGGAGTGTGTCCAAGTATTTGGTAATCCAAGTAAAATAACACTGTTATAAGATTGATACAGAACGGACGCAGGTTATTGGAATTGATAATCTGCGTCTATTTTTATATATACCTTTCCTTTAAGTAATGGCATCTCAATATAAAAACCTCTTTTTTGATCTGGACGATACGCTTTGGGCATTTTCCCTTAATGCACGTGATACATTCGAAGAAATGTATCACAAGTATGACTATGGTCGTTTCTTTCGCTCTTTCCTGCATTTCTATACTCTTTATCAGCATCGTAATACAGAGCTGTGGGAAGAATACGGTAGAGGGCAGGTCAGTAAGGAAGAGTTGAACCGCCAGCGTTTCCTATATCCTCTGGAGGCAGTAGGGGCGAGGGATGTTGCTTTGGCTGAGGCTTTTTCTGATGATTTCTTTTCGGTCATTCCCACAAAAAATCGGCTGATGCCGCATGCTTATGAGGTGCTGGAATATTTGGCGGGGAAATATAACCTCTATATCCTTTCCAATGGTTTCCAAGAACTGCAATGTCATAAGATGCGTTCGGCGGGTATCGACCGCTTTTTTAAGAAGATTGTTCTCTCTGATGACATCGGTGTCTTGAAGCCCTGGCCCGAAATCTTTCATTTTGCACTTTCTGCCACACAATCCGAAGTGCGTGATTCTTTGATGATAGGCGATAGTTGGGAGAATGATGTGGCAGGAGCCAAAGGAGTGGGCATGCACCAAGTGTTTTATAATGTAACAGGGAAGGAAGAACTGCCTTTCCAACCGACTTATCATATCAGTAATCTGAAAGAATTGATGCAGATTTTGTGACATTGAAATTTTTAGTTGTACTTTTGTCTGCAGAAACGTATATTATACAGCTATGGACACAATCTTACCTTTCGCTTTACTTTGTTTTACCTCCTTCTTTACGTTGACAAACCCTCTCGGCACCATGCCGGTGTTTTTGACCATGACGCATGGAATGACAGACCGTGAACGGCAGTCGGTAGTATCGCGCGCCACTTTGGTTGCCTTTATTACGATTATGGTTTTTACGTTTGCGGGACAGTTCCTCTTTAAGTTCTTCGGTATCTCTACCAATGGTTTCCGTATTGCCGGTGGAGTTATTATCTTTAAGATTGGCTTCGATATGCTGCAAGCCCGTTATACCCCAATGAAGCTGAAAGACGAGGAAATCAAGACTTATGCCGATGATATTTCCATTACTCCTCTTGGAATTCCGATGCTTTGTGGTCCTGGTGCCATAGCCAATGCCATTGTGCTGATGCAGGATGCCCACACCATTCAGATGAAAGGAGTTCTTATAGGAATGATTGCCTTTATTTATCTGATTACCTTTTTCATATTGCGTGCTTCCACGCGGTTGGTCAAAATTTTGGGTGAGACGGGAAACAATGTGATGATGCGCCTAATGGGACTTATCCTGATGGTTATTGCCGTTGAGTGTTTTGTCAGCGGAGTGAAACCTATATTGGTGGATATATTGAAAGAAGGAGGCATACCATCACTGGCACACCTCCTCTAAACACTTTATTTATAAAAACACATTGGGAAAATTCCCAAGTTTCTTTAGGCTACTATTGATTAATAGCCTGGATTTTGTTCTATGTTCGGATTGGCATTGATTTCACCGACGGGAATCAACGGGAGCGCTTTCTTGGAGTCGCGGTTGAATGTACGCGCTTCTTCGCTCAATACGTCGTGCCATCCTCTGTCATTAACGTCCGTGTAGCGTGTAACGGTTTCACCTCGGCGCATAACATCGAAGTAGCGCTGTCCTTCACCTACAAGTTCCTTGCGGCGTTCGATGTAGATGCGGTCTAATGTGATGTTTCCGCTGGTTACTTGTTTGCTTTCATCCGTTGTGCGGTTGGAGATGATATCGTTCAGCAAGTTGGCAGCCTTGTTCTTGTCTCCGGCTTGGAAAGCTGCTTCTGCTGCTGACAAGTAAACTTCTGACAAGCGCAGCAATGGGACATTGGAGTAACGTACATCTCCGTTTACAGCAGGCATTTTGTTGATGTAAACTTTACGTTTGTCAAATCCTCCTGCTGCCGCTGCCAATAATATGTCGTTACGGATGTCTGCCGGGTCGGATGTAAGCATGTCAGAGAAGTCTTTTGTGACAATTACATCTCCATATCCGGGAGAAGCGCCAGCCTTGTCTGCATATAAGTAGGCAATACCTTCACGGTCTGTCCAGTCAGTATTGTTGTTGATGGAAATCTCGAACATGATTTCTTTTGAATGATTGGCATCACTTTTGCTCCATGCAGCAACATATTCTGACGGTTCCCAAAGTTTGTAAGACGAGTTTGATATGATGTCTTCAGCTACGGATAAAGCCTTGCTCCATTCGCCTTTTGTCATATATACACGTACCTGCAAGGCTTTGGCAGCCCAAAGGTTGACATAACCCACTTCATTGGTTTTGGGCAGTGCATTTGAGTTGATTGCATCTGTCAAATCCTTTTCAATAGCCTCATAACATTGGGCTACCGTGCTGCGGCTTGGCTTTTCTGTCGATTCCAGCGGGGAGGTAGCGATGGGCACACCGAGTGAGCTGCCTTGATCTACCGTATAAGGTTTACCGTAGATACGTGTAAGGTCAAACAGTGCCATGGCACGCAGAACTTTTGCTTCTGCATCATATTGGTCAATAGTGGCTTTTGCCTCTGCCGCGTCGGTCAGGTTGCCACTTTCTGCTGCCTGAATCAGACGGTTGGCGCGTGCTATGACTACATAAGGCATCTGCCATACGGCTGTTGAGGTGGTGAAATTGTCGGCAGTTGTATATTCCATATAGTAGTAGAAGTTTGCTCTTCCACTTCCACCGTTATATTCATATTGGATATCTTCCCCTCTCATGTCACCGTATACGAACATGAGGCGTCCATAATAATTAATTAGGCTACTGTTACCTTTAACGGCAGCATAAAGTCCCGTCCGCACATTGGCCAAATCATCGCTGTTCTTGATTGCGGTTTCAGCATCTATTCCGTCTGCGGGTGACTGATCCAGCCAACTGTTGAGGCATGATGAAGTGCTGACTGCCATAGCTGCGCAAAGCGTTGCTGTGTATAATGTCTTTAATATTTTCATTTTCGTATCTTTATTAGTTAGAAATTCAATTCTATTCCGAATGTATATGTTCTCAATGCCGGAGTCTCAAATGTGCATAGTCCGTCTACACGCATTTCCGGATCTACAAATAAGTCTTTAGACTTCCATGTAAGCAGGTTGGAACCAGAGAAGTAGATTCTGGCTTTGCTGAGCCCAAGCTTGCTGATATAGTTTTGCGGAATGCTTACACCTAATGTGAGGTTCTTCAGACGTAGATAATCAGTAGGCATCAGCCAGCGTGAAGACAGTGAAGCTACGCTTCCATATTCAAATTTAGGCAATGTGGCATTCGTGTCGCCCGGGCCGGTCCACATCTTTGAGATGTCGTAGTATGTCGGTACGGCACCATCGTATAGATGTGAACCGCCATTGGAGTGCTGCCAAGTGGAGTAGTCAAAAGCATCACCACCCAATGAATAAGTGAAAGTGAAGCCCAAGTCAATAAACTTCCATTTGAGGTTGTTGGTAAGACCGCCTTCTATACTAGCCTGATGCTTGCCTACAATAGTTTTGTTGGCTTCAGAGATATTGGTTGTTGTCTTGCGGGCATTCTCTGTTCCGTCATTCAGGTAGAACATTTCTTTACCGGTCTCAGCGTCGACTCCGGCGTATTCATAAACATAGTATGAATAGTAAGGTTCGCCTACACGGTGAATCAGTGGTCCTGATACGATTTCATTCTGCTGGCCATCCAGTTTGGTCAGTTTGTTGCTGTTATGTGCCATGTTCAGAGAAGTGGTCCATGTGAAATCCTTGTTTCTGAAATTGGTTGATGTAATGGTCAACTCAAAACCGGAGTTCTTCAGTGAACCGATGTTCTGCGGAGTGGTATATCCGTAATCGCCATCATAATATCCTCCGACTTGTGATACGGGGAGGTCGTATATAAGGTCACTGGTTTTACGCTGATAGTAGTCGAATGTTACGGAGATACGGTCAATGAATGAAAAGTCGAGACCGATATTCCATGTTTTGTTCTTTTCCCATTTCAGGTCCGGGTTTGCAATTCCGACGATTGACATTCCTGACTGTCCATTGTATATGACTCCATATTTATAAAGATTCATATAAGCGTAATAGTCTGATGGTTGCGTTCCGTTTACACCATATGACACACGGAGCTTTCCATCTGTCAATACACTCTTGACGGGATTCAGAAAACTTTCGTCTATGAATCTCCATGCTCCGGAAACCGACCAGAAACTTCCCCAACGGTTTTCTCTTGCCAGACGTGAACTTCCGTCGGTACGATAGCTGAGACCGAGATAATATCTGTCTGCGTAGTTATAATTGGCACGTCCGAGGAACGAAGTCATGCGATAGCTCTGTCTGTTGGTTTCGGCACTTGTTGAACCGGCATTTGTCAATTCGTACAAATCACCCGGATAGTCTTGGCCTGCCATATAGTTGAAAGCATATTCCGTATCTTGTGTTTCAAAACCAAGCAGGGCATCAATATTGTGCAGGCCGAAAGAGTTGATGTAAGAGAGCTGGGTTTGTGTATTCAGCTGGTCATTACGATTGACAATGCGCTGCATGACACCACCTGGAGCGCCATTGTTTGAGTGTCTGTCCCAAAGAACATCATTGGTACCTTGTGCGTAATCATAAGCAATCTTTTCACTTAAATTTAACTTGTCCCAAATATTATAGGTCAACTTGATTGTATTAAATGCCTTCATCAGGGTATAAACGTCAGAGCTGTGCTCTCTTTCATACAAAGGATTGACTCCAAATATGCCGCAACCATTGTTTAATGTGCCGTCTTCATTATAGGGAGTTGATGAGGGGCTTTGGAAGAATGCATAATTGGCTACAGGCCCATCATAGGAGGTAGCTTCATTGGTTTTGTTTTGTCTTACTTTTGAAAATTGGCTTGTAACCTGAACTTCAAAGTCTCCAAACTTATGAGTGAGGTTTGCATTACCAGTGAAACGTTCCAGACCTTGTTTGTAAATGATGCCTTCCTGATTGGTATAAGCGGCTGAGGTGTAGAATTTGGTACGGTCGTTGCCGCCAGATACGCTCAGCTGGTAGTTCTGATGAGAACCGTTACGGAAAAGCAGGTCTTTCCAATCCGTCCATCCGGTTGAGGGTTTTGAAGCGAAGTCCTCGATGTTCTGGTCTGCAAAAGTTGCGGCATCTGCATCGGACATGTTTCCGCTGTATAATCCATAATTCTTGAGACCGGTCCATAAGAGTTCGCGGCGTGAGTCACCGTCGAGCATAGGACGATAATCTATTGCCATGTTTGAAAAACCCCAGTCAGAGCGGAAACTTACATTTGTTTTACCTTGTTTTCCGCTTTTCGTCGTAATGACCACAACACCGTTAGCAGCACGCGAGCCGTAAAGAGAGGCAGCCGCCGCATCTTTGATAACTGTGATAGACTCGATGTCATTGGTATTGAGTGAAGACAGAATATCAGTTCCTGCATCACTATAAGTGAACTCGGATAAGTCTCCACTTGTTACCGGTGTTCCGTCAATAACATAAAGCGGATTGTTTCCGGCATTGATGGAACCCATACCACGTACACGAATACTGCTTACAGAACCTGGATTACTTGAACTTGAACCAAAAGTAACACCAGCGACATTACCAGAAAGCTTGTCGGCAACAGAAAGAACAGGTACATCTTCCAAGGTGGAAGTGTTTACAGTAGAAGCAGCTCCGGTAAATGATGCTTTTTTAAATGTACCGTAACCGGTAACCACAACCTCTTCAAGCAGCTCAGAATCGGATTTCAAAATTACCTTTACATGAGGTTTAATCGTTACTTCTTGGGTTTGCATACCAACAAACGAAATCACCAGAGTTTTCGCGGAACTACACTATCTGTATTCTGTTGATAATAAAGAATATACAATAAGTCAAAGAATTGGCTAAAACAAGGAATACTCTTTTCAAAGCTGTCCTATATGGGTCTACAATAAACAAAACCTTACTTATGTGATACCATTAACAAATGTAATATTTTGATTAATAGTTATTTGAGTGTTAATTAATGTACTGCAGTTGTAAAATTAGCATTCCTCTTTTTAAAAGAATGGGTGATTATGTCAATATCTATCATTTGTTTATTTTTCGTTGAATATTTACTTGTATTATTTATTTCATCCATAAGAATATTGCATTTCATGTAAATACTATTTTAAATTACAGAATAACTATTCCTATTTCAAATAGAGAAAGTCTGTGTTTGTCGGATAAAAAACTAATGAACTTATGAGGTTATTTCTAAAGGATCTTAAATAAATTACTTTATAGTTTTTTGTGTAAAAGTTCAAAAATAAATTCATTTTATACAAATATCGTCTTTAATTAGTATTATCGTAATGTACACTACGGATAATAGTGGACTTGATGTAAAATAATAGGTGTATTATGAAATTCTATGGTCAAAAAAGAGTTGGCTGTTTTAAAGAATATAGCAGAACAGTTTCAAGAAGAATCGCAAATGCCGGTTTTAGTAGGAAGAAGGCGCATCGGTAAGACCTCACTTTTATTGAAATCAACGGATGAAAGACCGACATCGTATTTTTTCATTTTATGAATTGGTCGAAATTAAACACAATCCTGAACGGATAGGTTGGGGGATATTGAAGAAAAAAGTCACAATCAACAAAGAATGGAAAAACTGCTCTGTTTCTTATAAAGGGCTTTCTTTGGAAGATATGTAATCTTGAAATAACACTTCCCCCTGAAGTCTTTTGTTGGATTAAGAGAAGAAAGCCACCCATTTCGCAATGAGTGGCTTCTCAAAAACACTTTATTATGAAATTCCGGTATGTTCAACCGGATGAATCATCATAATTGCCGCATTATTATTGTTGGGGTAATGCAGCTTGATTAGTCTGCACAGATAGCGCTTCTGTGTCATTTTTCCGTATAACATGTCCTTTGAAGTATTAATTCTGGTCGCTCGGAGAAAGCTGAGAATTATTCTCTATTTCAGAGAGAGGTAACTGGTAAAGGAACGGCCTGTCTTCTTGGTTATAACGGAACTTACCGGCAGAGAAGTGATTATTATTTTCTGCGCCCCAAGTTTCATCTGTACGATCTACAGGAATATTCAAACGACGATTATCAATATATTCCAAACCTTCACCCCAGAACTCTACACGTTTCTGATAAATGATTTCCTCTATCAGGTCAGCCTTGTTCGTGAAAGTGTAATTATAATCGGGCTGGCGAGTCTTCATAAAGCTATTCAGTTCAGTCACTGCTTCTGCAGAACCCTTGTGAGCCAAAGCTTCCATTTTTATCATGTAAGCTTCTTCTGAGCGCAGGTAAATATAATCTCCCAGTTCCCATCCACTGAACACACCGGCCTTGATATTATCACGACCTGTACCGATAAATTTTACAGCTTGGTATTCCACGGCAACTGGAGACTGAGTGTCACGAATCAATGTTGTACGATTACCGGAATCATCTGTTACACCTGTAGAACGGTCGCAGCAGAACCATTGCAGACGGATATCAGTATCCGCGATACGGTCTACTAATGGCTTAAATGCAGCACGCCATACACCGATGCCGGCATACCCATCACCATAAGCATCCATCTGCGAGAAGAAAGACATATAAGTCGTACTATTATCTGCTGTAATATCACATCCGAATACTACATCCGGTAAGCTGATATTACTGAATCCCTGGAGTATCTGGTCTTCACTCTGCAATATAGGGAAATTATCAATCACCACTTGCGCATACTTTATCGCCTCATCCCATTCATGGATAACCATGTTCGCACGAGCCAAATGCATAGCTACTACGCAGCCATCCATATCAGTGGGTGAGGAAGTACGCGTCATATCCAAATCCTTGAACAAGTCGAAAGCAGTAGTAAGGTCACTCTTGATTTGTTCATAGATTTGAGCTACAGTAGCACGTGGCTGGTCACCTTCCGTATCCTCTGTAATAAGCGGTACGCACGGTGACTGGGAGAAGTCATATTTCTCTCCACGACCCCATTTTGTTCCATCCGCACCGGTATAGTAAGAATACTGATATAAGTAAGTCAGTTGCAAGTAGGCGTAGCCACGGAAACCAAGGGCGATGGCACGATATTTCAAATTGGCGGGATCTTCACTGCTGGGGTCAATAAGCTTGAGGATATCGTTGGCATTGGCTATGACACGATAGTACTCTTTCCAACGGTTGTTGGTTGGAGTATAACTCTGTTGCCAATAGTCCAGCAAATAATGATACATACTCATGGCGAAACGTCCGGTCATAATCATATCATTGCCCATCAGCGATGTTAAGTAATCAAAACTCTTTTGGCCGAAATAGTTGTGACTCATATTGACGTCAACATACTGTTGCATATCAGTATACATACCTGCCACAGCAGCTGAAAAAGCCTTATCAGGATCTTCCTGAGCCACATTGCCCAGTTGGTCTTCAGTCAAATAAGCGGTAACATCAGCATCTTCAATGCAAGATGTAAGCAGGCCCCCGACAAGGAGCACCTGCATCATATATTTCATTATCTTCATATACAATTTTATTTTTTAGTTTAGAATGTAAGGTTGATACCTCCGGAAATTACACGCATCGGAGAATAGCCTCCATATTCATCATCAGAACCAGCCATTGCCACACGAGGGTCAAATCCTTGACGTTTGGACCACAAGCCGAGATTATCTGCCGTAGCATAGATACGCAGTTTCTCAACACCCAATTTCTGCATCAGGTTCTTCGGCAATGTGTAGCCCAAAGTGATGTTACGTATGCTGAAGTAGCTGGCCTTTATCAGATTGAGGTCTGACTGCTGAGTGAAAGAGTTGGAAGCATTGTCAGCATTCCAAATAGGAAGTGAACCTTGACCGGTCTCAGGGTTGAATGTTTTCCACATATCCTTATTATGACCTACGTAGAATGAAGAACTCATGCCGGACAGATAAGAGTAGTCATAAGCATAGCCACCAATTTGGAAAGCCGTTGCTATAGAAAGGTCAATTCCCTTGTAAGAAAAAGTAGTGCTCAAACCGCCGTTGAAATCGGGCAGTGCAGATTTTCCAATGAAGTAGCGGGTTGCGTCTGCATAAGTGGTGGTGGTAGTACGGCCTGTCACTTCCCCTTTCTCGTTTGTCTCATCCATGTACCACATGGCATTTCCTTTTTCGTCTATGCCTGCATACATATAAGTATAGTACTCAAAACGGCTCTTACCTTCGCGCAGATTGAACGGCCCGGAAGTGATGCCATCTTTACGGTTTTCTTCGGGTAATGTCACAATACGGTTCTTGTAGTGGGAGCCTACGAGCGATACCGTCCACTTCAGGTCAGGCTGATTGAAGATATCCACATTCACTTCAAACTCTATACCAGTGTTCTTCATCGCACCCAGATTTTCCCAGTTATACGGCCGTCCGGCTGTAGAGAAAGCTACGGGACGCTTGAAAAGCATATCATCCGTACGACGATAAAAATATTCGAATGAACCGTATACTCTATCGAAGAGACGGAAATCGACCCCCACGTCAAAAGTCTTCTGCTTTTCCCAGGTCAGGTCCGGATTACCGTAGAACTCCGGTGAATAACCCAACTCTGAACCATTCCAAGTAACTGTGTATTGGTCTTGGTAAGGCGTGTATACATAGGCATAGTCATACTCTGAAAGGATGCTTTCATTCCCCTGGGTACCATAAGATGCACGCAGTTTCAAGTCGTTCAACCAAGAATTTGTACCTTCCATGAATGCTTCGTTGGAAATACGCCAAGCAGCACCTACCGACCAGAAATTACCCCAACGGTCCAAAAAGCGGGAAGTACCGTCGCGACGGAAAGCGGCAGAAACGTAATATTTATTGCTATAGTCGTAGTCTGCCATACCGAAATACCCCTCGATGTTATGGTTTGCCGTGTAGCTATTGATGTATTGCATTTGTCCACCGTTGTCTAGTTCCGGATTGTTCGGATTAAAGAAGTTGGTCTTCTGTCCTGCCAAATACTGATATTCATACTTGTAGTACTCGTGACCTATCTTGGCCGACAAGTGGTGGTTATCGCCAAATACATTGCTGTAAGCCAGAATCTGGTTGAAGTTGGTAGTCGTAGTGTTGTAGCTTCCTTTTGTACCACGACCACCGAAAGACTGTCCGTCACCGATAAGCGGAGTGTAGAATACTGTCTGGCTACTGTTCGTGAAATCATAACTATAGTTTGCTGTAAACTTGAAATGCTTCAAAAACGAGATTTCCAGATACGAGCGTGAAGTCAGGTTGTTATACACAGTTTCACGGATGTCTTCTTTCATGTTGGCTATCACATTCTGGTTAGTAGCCGTAGGACGTTTAGATGTACCGTCTGTTTCACCATTTCCGGCATCATACATGGGGCTTCCATCCTCATAATATTTCATGTTACCTTCTGCATCATAGGCATGAACCGGAAAGATAGGAGCCCAAGATCGTGCTACTTCGAAAGGATTGGAGGCAGCTCCGGCATTCTCTTGTACACCATTCTGAGTTGCTTTGGAATATCCTACATTGGTACCTACCTTCAACCAGGATTTCAACTGAGAGTTAACGTTGGCACGAGCTGTAAAACGCTCATAAGAAGAACCTAACACATAAGAGTCATTATCCAAAAAGCCCATAGATACATAAAAATCTGTACGGTCATTACCACCCGATGCAGATACATTGTATTCTTGGCGGAAGGCATTGTCGAACAAGGCATCGGCAAACGAATCATTATAACGCAAACGTGCATTGGGATTAAGTTTTCCATCAGGTGTTACTAAATATTCTCCTTGCGGGATGATATAAGCATTGTAATTACCTAGTTCGCCCAGTAAATCCTGACTGGCTGCTAAATTAGAGTCTTCAATGGATTTTCCAGCCGCCCAATAAGTATTACGAAGACCATACCAAGACAAACGGTAGAACTCTTCCGGATCAGTAGCCATATCATAATCTTTGTACGCACGCTGTGCCACACCCCAGGTACCGTTAAAGTTGATGGCCACCTTGTCTTTGCGTCCGGTCTTGGTAGTAATCATGACCACACCACCAGCTGCACGAGAACCATACAAAGAGTTGGATACAGCATCTTTCGACACGTTCACTGAAGCAATGTCCGTAGGGTTGATGTCCGACAACTTACCGTTGAAGGGCACACCATCTACTACAATCAGCGCATTGTTGCTGGCCGAAATAGAACCGATACCGCGCAATACGATATTGGCATCTTGTCCCGGCTGGCCGGAAGAGCTTACAACCTGCAAACCGGCCACAGCTCCTTCTAGTGCATTGGACACGGATGTAGCTTGTGAATTACTGATAATCTCATTCTTTACACTGCTGATAGAGCCCACCAAATCTTGTTTGCGTTTAGTGCCATAAGCCACTACTGTTACTTCATCAAGTATCTCTGTATCAGGCGTCATAACCACTTTTACGCTCGGTTTGATTATTACTTCTTGAGTCTGCATGCCAATGTACGAAATCACCAAAGTTTTCGCGGAACTACAATAAGTCTATATTGTTGATAATAAGCAATATAAAATAAATAAAAAGAGCTCCTGAAATAAAGTAATCCTCTAGAGAAGATACTCTATACATATCCACTGTAAATGGCAATCTACTTATATGATACTATTTGTAATGGTAATATCCTGATTTATAATATATTGATTCTATGCTAATATGTTATAGCTATAAAGTCAGGATTTCTCCTTATTAAAAATAGGAACACTTTTGTCAATATTCATCATTTGGTTGTTTTTTATCAATTATTTACTAGTGTTGTTCGTACCATCCATAAGAATATAAAGTCTTATGTAAAATACTATTCAAAATTATAAGGGTTATGTAGATACTGTCCTACCTATCTTATTCATAGGGTACTATGCAATTTCCCCTATTTTAAATAAATAGACAATATTACGATTTTTCCCTCAGATTTACATTTTCTGGTGAGGAAGAGTTATTATAAGAAAATGTAGTTTACATAGAATTATGTCACCGGGGTGAAGAATCTGTTTTTGTGATCTGCACCGACTTCCGTATCGTGTAGGGCTATTCAGGCTTGCTGTTTATTGGAGAGAGGATATTCCTATTGTCGCAATTCTTTTCCATAAAGTCTACGAAGCACGATACATGTAAGTACACTTTTAGATTCTCCATTGGATAAACCTTGTATAATGTATTCATTGTGCGATCCAATAGCATTATGATACTGTAGTCTTACCAGTATCATAACATTCACTAATGATATAGAGCTATTTTTTTAGAGTTCATATTCATGTATTTATCTAATTGCAGACATACGATATTTTTATAAGATTATGGGTTATTGATAGTTATTGTTTTTTTAAGTTGATTATCGCTTTTATTTGCACATTCTACAGATTTAAAAAAAGGGTAGAGAAAGATTCTTTAAACCATCTTTTTCTACCCTTAAATATTTATTATTTAATTTCTCTATGACTTATTTACTTGCAGGAAGCGTAAAAGTGTCTTGGAAAGTTCCCAGTGGACCTGCTGAACATGTGTAATCTAAAACCACAGTAATAGTGCGTGTGTCAGGATTATAGGAACCACCGTAAGTGGGATTGATATTGATATAAAGCATTTGCGGTTCCGGCAATCCTACGTTTACTAGGCAAACTGGCGTCTCCCTCATTCGTACAGAATTGTCAGCATTAACTTTGAATATAATATCATTTCCTTCAGCAGCAGGAGCTACTGCTTTGAACCAGGTTGAAGCTTCGCTGGTCTGAAGTACTTCACAAGGAAGTACAGCGCCTAATCCCGAGAGTGTAAATTCACCTACACCTATTGGCGTATCCCAGTAAGCTTGTTGCAACACGCTGCCGGTAGTATTGGCAATTGTACTTTCCGAATAGCTATCTATGTCCGCTTCGTCTAATGCTACGCTGTAAGTGTAATATTCCTCGGCTTCGACATCAGAGAATATGATATCAAACGTGGCAGTGTTTGCACCTGCGGCAAAAGTTACACTTTCGGGTATGATAAAATGACTATCATTAGTAGATAATGCTTTTAATCGCGTGGTGTGTTCGCTATCTGTTTTTTGGCGATTTACGGTAATGGTTACTTTCTTCTCAGAATTGGCATCTATAATGTTTTGTTCTCCATCGCTTACAAATGATGCTTTGATGCAGTCAGCGTTCACTTGTTGAGCCGGAACGTAGTCGCATTCTTCGGTACATGCGCTGAACCCAAGTACAAATACCGTTGATAAAGCCATAAAACTATATTTAATTGATTTATTCATATTTTGATTTCTTTAAAAATAGAACTTTAGATTAATAGACTTGACTTGGATCGGGGTTTTCATAGCCTCTCAACGCAGCATTACTGTTTTTCTCAGTTTGTACAATGCAGAAGTTCATCCAAGCGGGGCGGCGTGTGGTTTTGAATTGTGTATTGGAATAAAAGTTACTACCTTTGTAAGTACGATCTATAGGCATATCCAAGCGTTTAATATCAAAGAAAGTCTGTCCTTCACCCCACAATTCGACACGTTTTTGGAAAATAATTTCGTCTACAACATCGGTAACGGAGCAAACATATTTAGTACCTTCCGGAGCATCATTAGCCAAACGGTATGTATTCATGAAATTTTCCAAAAGTACTTTACCAGTACCTGCAGCCACATGCTCAGCGGCTTCAGCCTCAATGAAGTACATCTCTTCCACACGCATCAATGGGTAAGCTATAGCTGCTGCCAAATTTACATCATCAGGGTTACCTTCACCAGGACGGAACTTGACAGAAGCATAAGAAGGCAACCAAGTGCCAAAGTTTCCATATTTCGGATTGGCAGAAGTCAGAAAGTTTGTCTTACCATCCAAGGCTGTGCCTTGAGGAGCCTTCCACATGCGCTTACGAAAATCATTGTCGTTTATACGGCTATACATATTGGCGTCTATCATTGTGTACGGACCGCCAACACGTTGTGCTGCATATCCGAAAGAAGTCTCATTAGACATCCATGAAGTCCAGTTTACGATACCGGTTTGTACCACATCATTTTCTTTTACCAACTGTGAACCCCAAATCCAACAGCTTAATGTGTTGAATCCTTTGGAAGTGCTAAGGCAATCTTCTTGTGTCATAGGCTTCAATTTCGATTCATCGATGGCTTTACGAGCATAAGTTTTAGCATTAGGATAGTCTTCCAACCACATATAGTAGCGAGCCATCAGACCATACACGGCATCCAGATGGGGCAGCGCACGAGAACTTTCGGTAAGATAAACAATGTTTTCTTCGGCTGCTTGCAAATCAGAGAGAATAAATTCTGCCATTTTTTCGCGGGTAACGCGAGGATTGTTGTATGATTCTTCTTCGGTGGTCTTTTCCGTAACAATGGGTACAGTAAGATTGGTCACATCATTACCAGCGTCGTTTGGCATGGAAGTTCCGTCTGTAGGCAGATATTCATACATACGTGCCATGTCTAAATACATCAGAGCGCGAAAAGCATGGGCAGCACCTACGTAACCTTTTTCTACATTCGAAGATGTTTCCAGTGGGAAGGCTGCCAGCAACTTATTTGCCGCTAGTACATTTCTCCAATAGAAGTTCCATACGAATTGATTATAAATATAGCTTTCACCTTGATATATGTTTTCTTCCCATGGCCAATAGTGGTCATAACCTGAAGAAGAAATGGGCATGTCGCCAGTTTGTACATCACGAATGTGCATGATAGAACCGTACCCCCAGTCAAAATGTCTACTACGGTCAACATCTATCGCATAGGTATTAAGCATAGCATGCATAGACCACAGCATAGCTCCAGCAGCTTCCTCAGAGGAGGTTACTTGGTCTTCGGTCGCAGCATTGGTGGGAAATGTTTCTTCAATACAGCCAGTGTTTATCAGCATGGACGAAGAGAGACAAACTCCAATTAGCAATTTAGATATATTTCTTTTCATATTCATTTCATTTACAAGTTAATTTTACAATTAGAATGTCAAAGTAACACCGCCTGAAATAGTACGCATCGGTGCATAATATGCGGAGGTTACAGCACCAGTGATACTTTGACGCGGATCAAGTCCTTGACGCTTAGACCATAACCATAAGTTTTCACCAGAGAAGTAGAGACGTATTTTTTCAATACCTGCCCGACGACTTAATGTTGATGGTAGTGTATAGCCGAAGTTTACACTTTGCAGGTTTAAGTAAGAAGCGTCAGTTAAGAATCGGTCTGATGAAGCTGCTGTATAGTTGTCACCAAACTGTAGACGAGGAATGTTAGTATGGTGTTCCGGTGTCCAAGCATTCAATAAGTCAGCGTGGAAAGCGCTTCCTTTGCTACTGCTGCTGGGTGAGCCCATCATGCTGGCATAGTCACCATCATATACTTGTCCGCCAATTTGATAGTTGAAGTCTACAGTCAAATCAAATCCTTTATAAGTCAATGTTGTACCAAAACCACCATAAACGTCGGGTAAGGCTGTACCACAGTCATAATAAGTAGCACTTGAATAGTTGGTGGTGGTTGTACGTCCCGTCACCTTACCGTTCTGGTCCTTTACATCTACATAATAGAGTGCTTCACCATTTTCATTGACACCTGCATATTTCTGGAGACGGTAAGTGTAAAGGGGCAATCCTTCGCCATAGAAGTAACTGCCACTGCTATATCCTCCATGTCCTCCCAAATCTAGAGTCTTACGCTTTTCGGGAAGATAAGTGATTTTGTTTTTATAATGCGTCAAGTTTAACCGTAGATTCCATTCCAGATCATTAGTCTTAATGGGGGTACCTGTTAACTCCATTTCCACACCCATATTGCGCATGTCACCTACATTGGCATAATAGTAACTGTAACCAAAAGACGGAGCCAGCGGGAAAGTAAACAGCATATCCGTTGTTTTGCGAACAAAATATTCCACATTACCGGTAAGACGCTGGCTAAACAATTCGAATTCTATACCGGCATTAAAGTTGCCATTGGTTTCCCAAGTAATCTCCTTATTTCCCATAGCATCAGGGGTGGCAGCAGGAGTACCAGCTGAATTTTCAATAATGTAAGTATTTACATAACGATAGTTACCTATATTGTCGTTTCCTTGTGAACCATAAGAGGCTTTAAGTTTCAATAGGTTAATCCAGGGCACATCGAAGAAGTCCTCTTTGGAAATAATCCATGCAGCACCGGCGGACCAGAAATTACCCCAACGATGATCTGGATGGAAGCGTGAAGAAGCATCACGGCGATAAGAGCCAGAAAGAAAATATTTTTCGTTATAGTCATATTGTACACGACCGAAATAGCCTTCCGTATTATAATCCGTAGTGTATGAGTTATTACCGTTCTCAGTGATGGCACCAGCTAATTCATGATTAGTCGGGTCGAACATGTTGGACTTGCTGGCATATAAATAATAGTATTTGTAGCGGTAAGATTCATGTCCCAACATCACATCCAGATTATGCGAACCAAAGCTACGTTTCCAGTTCAGTAATTGTTGATGATTATAGGCCAGATTTCGGGTATGGTATTTATAGAGCATGCCGTTCTGACTGGCATATTGCCCATAATAAGGGTTGGTAAAAGCTGTAGAGCGAGTTTCATCCACATTTACACTACTGGTCCAAGTGAATTTGAAATCTTTAAGGAAACGAAGTTCTGCGAATCCCATAGCATTAATTGCATTACCTTCAGCATTGTTTTCATTCAGCATAGTGGCAGAATAAGCATTGGAACCTGACATGAATGGACGTCCCAGACCGCCATTCTCACCATCACCATAATCATACATTTTATAGCCATTTTTATCAATCATAATATTGCCTTCTCCATCACGAATATACATAGGATAAATAGGAGCAATACGGGTAGAAATGGCAAACACATTACCAGAAGAAGCTGATGAACCGTCTTCACTCAAAGAATTTGCATTAAAATAAGTATAGGCCATATTTGCACCTACTTTCAGCCAATCTTTTACTTGGTAGTCAGCTTTCAAACGACCGGTCAGGCGCTCATAGTTAGAATTAACGGTAATACCTTCATTGTTTAGGTAACTAACAGAAGTATAAAATGAGGACTTATCCGTTCCAGCAGATACATTGACGTTATATTCCTGGCGCAAGCCATGGCTGTAAACTTCATCCAGCCACTTGTCTGGACGAATTAGGTATTGTTGACCTCCATATTCAACAATATTGCCCAGTACTGCATTGGGATTCAATTTGCCATTGCTTCCGATGAGGTATTGACCTTGAGGAACATTATAAGCGTTGTACCCCAATGAGTAGTCATTGTTGGCATCATGTGCAGCCATATTTGTTGCTGCAAAGATATGTGCATCATTAGGAGTGTAACCTTTCGAGTTTATTAAATAGTTTTTTAATGCACCATAATACATCTCATAATATTGTGCAGGGTTGGATACTGTTTTATAGTCTTGTGTACCACGTGAGTTGGAGCCCCATTTGGCATCTACCGTCACCCGCGCTTGCCCTGAATTTCCTTTTTTAGTAGTGATAATAATCACTCCATTAGCACCACGAGCGCCATATAATGCGTTGGATGCAGCATCTTTCAACACGGTCATGGACTCAATATCTTGAGAAGATATATTATTCATGTCACCATCGTAAGGAACACCATCAAGAATAATAAGTGGGTCATTCCCTGCATTGATAGAACTGATACCTCGGATACGGATAGTCGGCTTTGTGGAACCAGGTTGACCAGAGTTGTTGTTGAGTTGAACACCAGACACTTTTCCACTCAAAGCATTGGCTACATTACTACTTTGAATTTTGCCAATATCTTCAGATGATACTACGCTCGCTGAACCTGTGAATGCCGACTTCTTAGCAGTACCATAAGCTGTTACTATCACTTCATCAAGGAGTTCTGCATTATTTTTCAAAATCACTTTTAAATTAGGTTTTATCGAGACCTCTTGAGTCTGCATGCCAATGTACGAAATTACCAGAGTTTTCGCGGAACTACACTATCTGTATTCTGTTGATAATAAAGAATATACAATAAGTCAAAGAATTGGCTAAAACAAGGAATACTCTTTTCAAAGCTGTCCTATATGGGTCTACAATAAACAAAACCTTACTTATGTGATACCATTAACAAATGTAATATTTTGATTAATAGTTATTTGAGTGTTAATTAATGTACTGCAGTTGTAAAATTAGCATTCCTCTTTTTAAAAGAATGGGTGATTATGTCAATATCTATCATTTGTTTATTTTTCGTTGAATATTTACTTGTATTATTTATTTCATCCATAAGAATATTGCATTTCATGTAAATACTATTTTAAATTACAGAATAACTATTCCTATTTCAAATAGAGAAAGTCTGTGTTTGTCGGATAAAAAACTAATGAACTTATGAGGTTATTTCTAAAGGATCTTAAATAAATTACTTTATAGTTTTTTGTGTAAAAGTTCAAAAATAAATTCATTTTATACAAATATCGTCTTTAATTAGTATTATCGTAATGTACACTACGGATAATAGTGGACTTGATGTAAAATAATAGGTGTATTATGAAATTCTATGGTCAAAAAAGAGTTGGCTGTTTTAAAGAATATAGCAGAACAGTTTCAAGAAGAATCGCAAATGCCGGTTTTAGTAGGAAGAAGGCGCATCGGTAAGACCTCACTTTTATTGAAATCAACGGATGAAAGACCGACATCGTATTTTTTCATTTTATGAATTGGTCGAAATTAAACACAATCCTGAACGGATAGGTTGGGGGATATTGAAGAAAAAAGTCACAATCAACAAAGAATGGAAAAACTGCTCTGTTTCTTATAAAGGGCTTTCTTTGGAAGATATGTAATCTTGAAATAACACTTCCCCCTGAAGTCTTTTGTTGGATTAAGAGAAGAAAGCCACCCATTTCGCAATGAGTGGCTTCTCAAAAACACTTTATTATGAAATTCCGGTATGTTCAACCGGATGAATCATCATAATTGCCGCATTATTATTGTTGGGGTAATGCAGCTTGATTAGTCTGCACAGATAGCGCTTCTGTGTCATTTTTCCGTATAACATGTCCTTTGAAGTATTAATTCTGGTCGCTCGGAGAAAGCTGAGAATTATTCTCTATTTCAGAGAGAGGTAACTGGTAAAGGAACGGCCTGTCTTCTTGGTTATAACGGAACTTACCGGCAGAGAAGTGATTATTATTTTCTGCGCCCCAAGTTTCATCTGTACGATCTACAGGAATATTCAAACGACGATTATCAATATATTCCAAACCTTCACCCCAGAACTCTACACGTTTCTGATAAATGATTTCCTCTATCAGGTCAGCCTTGTTCGTGAAAGTGTAATTATAATCGGGCTGGCGAGTCTTCATAAAGCTATTCAGTTCAGTCACTGCTTCTGCAGAACCCTTGTGAGCCAAAGCTTCCATTTTTATCATGTAAGCTTCTTCTGAGCGCAGGTAAATATAATCTCCCAGTTCCCATCCACTGAACACACCGGCCTTGATATTATCACGACCTGTACCGATAAATTTTACAGCTTGGTATTCCACGGCAACTGGAGACTGAGTGTCACGAATCAATGTTGTACGATTACCGGAATCATCTGTTACACCTGTAGAACGGTCGCAGCAGAACCATTGCAGACGGATATCAGTATCCGCGATACGGTCTACTAATGGCTTAAATGCAGCACGCCATACACCGATGCCGGCATACCCATCACCATAAGCATCCATCTGCGAGAAGAAAGACATATAAGTCGTACTATTATCTGCTGTAATATCACATCCGAATACTACATCCGGTAAGCTGATATTACTGAATCCCTGGAGTATCTGGTCTTCACTCTGCAATATAGGGAAATTATCAATCACCACTTGCGCATACTTTATCGCCTCATCCCATTCATGGATAACCATGTTCGCACGAGCCAAATGCATAGCTACTACGCAGCCATCCATATCAGTGGGTGAGGAAGTACGCGTCATATCCAAATCCTTGAACAAGTCGAAAGCAGTAGTAAGGTCACTCTTGATTTGTTCATAGATTTGAGCTACAGTAGCACGTGGCTGGTCACCTTCCGTATCCTCTGTAATAAGCGGTACGCACGGTGACTGGGAGAAGTCATATTTCTCTCCACGACCCCATTTTGTTCCATCCGCACCGGTATAGTAAGAATACTGATATAAGTAAGTCAGTTGCAAGTAGGCGTAGCCACGGAAACCAAGGGCGATGGCACGATATTTCAAATTGGCGGGATCTTCACTGCTGGGGTCAATAAGCTTGAGGATATCGTTGGCATTGGCTATGACACGATAGTACTCTTTCCAACGGTTGTTGGTTGGAGTATAACTCTGTTGCCAATAGTCCAGCAAATAATGATACATACTCATGGCGAAACGTCCGGTCATAATCATATCATTGCCCATCAGCGATGTTAAGTAATCAAAACTCTTTTGGCCGAAATAGTTGTGACTCATATTGACGTCAACATACTGTTGCATATCAGTATACATACCTGCCACAGCAGCTGAAAAAGCCTTATCAGGATCTTCCTGAGCCACATTGCCCAGTTGGTCTTCAGTCAAATAAGCGGTAACATCAGCATCTTCAATGCAAGATGTAAGCAGGCCCCCGACAAGGAGCACCTGCATCATATATTTCATTATCTTCATATACAATTTTATTTTTTAGTTTAGAATGTAAGGTTGATACCTCCGGAAATTACACGCATCGGAGAATAGCCTCCATATTCATCATCAGAACCAGCCATTGCCACACGAGGGTCAAATCCTTGACGTTTGGACCACAAGCCGAGATTATCTGCCGTAGCATAGATACGCAGTTTCTCAACACCCAATTTCTGCATCAGGTTCTTCGGCAATGTGTAGCCCAAAGTGATGTTACGTATGCTGAAGTAGCTGGCCTTTATCAGATTGAGGTCTGACTGCTGAGTGAAAGAGTTGGAAGCATTGTCAGCATTCCAAATAGGAAGTGAACCTTGACCGGTCTCAGGGTTGAATGTTTTCCACATATCCTTATTATGACCTACGTAGAATGAAGAACTCATGCCGGACAGATAAGAGTAGTCATAAGCATAGCCACCAATTTGGAAAGCCGTTGCTATAGAAAGGTCAATTCCCTTGTAAGAAAAAGTAGTGCTCAAACCGCCGTTGAAATCGGGCAGTGCAGATTTTCCAATGAAGTAGCGGGTTGCGTCTGCATAAGTGGTGGTGGTAGTACGGCCTGTCACTTCCCCTTTCTCGTTTGTCTCATCCATGTACCACATGGCATTTCCTTTTTCGTCTATGCCTGCATACATATAAGTATAGTACTCAAAACGGCTCTTACCTTCGCGCAGATTGAACGGCCCGGAAGTGATGCCATCTTTACGGTTTTCTTCGGGTAATGTCACAATACGGTTCTTGTAGTGGGAGCCTACGAGCGATACCGTCCACTTCAGGTCAGGCTGATTGAAGATATCCACATTCACTTCAAACTCTATACCAGTGTTCTTCATCGCACCCAGATTTTCCCAGTTATACGGCCGTCCGGCTGTAGAGAAAGCTACGGGACGCTTGAAAAGCATATCATCCGTACGACGATAAAAATATTCGAATGAACCGTATACTCTATCGAAGAGACGGAAATCGACCCCCACGTCAAAAGTCTTCTGCTTTTCCCAGGTCAGGTCCGGATTACCGTAGAACTCCGGTGAATAACCCAACTCTGAACCATTCCAAGTAACTGTGTATTGGTCTTGGTAAGGCGTGTATACATAGGCATAGTCATACTCTGAAAGGATGCTTTCATTCCCCTGGGTACCATAAGATGCACGCAGTTTCAAGTCGTTCAACCAAGAATTTGTACCTTCCATGAATGCTTCGTTGGAAATACGCCAAGCAGCACCTACCGACCAGAAATTACCCCAACGGTCCAAAAAGCGGGAAGTACCGTCGCGACGGAAAGCGGCAGAAACGTAATATTTATTGCTATAGTCGTAGTCTGCCATACCGAAATACCCCTCGATGTTATGGTTTGCCGTGTAGCTATTGATGTATTGCATTTGTCCACCGTTGTCTAGTTCCGGATTGTTCGGATTAAAGAAGTTGGTCTTCTGTCCTGCCAAATACTGATATTCATACTTGTAGTACTCGTGACCTATCTTGGCCGACAAGTGGTGGTTATCGCCAAATACATTGCTGTAAGCCAGAATCTGGTTGAAGTTGGTAGTCGTAGTGTTGTAGCTTCCTTTTGTACCACGACCACCGAAAGACTGTCCGTCACCGATAAGCGGAGTGTAGAATACTGTCTGGCTACTGTTCGTGAAATCATAACTATAGTTTGCTGTAAACTTGAAATGCTTCAAAAACGAGATTTCCAGATACGAGCGTGAAGTCAGGTTGTTATACACAGTTTCACGGATGTCTTCTTTCATGTTGGCTATCACATTCTGGTTAGTAGCCGTAGGACGTTTAGATGTACCGTCTGTTTCACCATTTCCGGCATCATACATGGGGCTTCCATCCTCATAATATTTCATGTTACCTTCTGCATCATAGGCATGAACCGGAAAGATAGGAGCCCAAGATCGTGCTACTTCGAAAGGATTGGAGGCAGCTCCGGCATTCTCTTGTACACCATTCTGAGTTGCTTTGGAATATCCTACATTGGTACCTACCTTCAACCAGGATTTCAACTGAGAGTTAACGTTGGCACGAGCTGTAAAACGCTCATAAGAAGAACCTAACACATAAGAGTCATTATCCAAAAAGCCCATAGATACATAAAAATCTGTACGGTCATTACCACCCGATGCAGATACATTGTATTCTTGGCGGAAGGCATTGTCGAACAAGGCATCGGCAAACGAATCATTATAACGCAAACGTGCATTGGGATTAAGTTTTCCATCAGGTGTTACTAAATATTCTCCTTGCGGGATGATATAAGCATTGTAATTACCTAGTTCGCCCAGTAAATCCTGACTGGCTGCTAAATTAGAGTCTTCAATGGATTTTCCAGCCGCCCAATAAGTATTACGAAGACCATACCAAGACAAACGGTAGAACTCTTCCGGATCAGTAGCCATATCATAATCTTTGTACGCACGCTGTGCCACACCCCAGGTACCGTTAAAGTTGATGGCCACCTTGTCTTTGCGTCCGGTCTTGGTAGTAATCATGACCACACCACCAGCTGCACGAGAACCATACAAAGAGTTGGATACAGCATCTTTCGACACGTTCACTGAAGCAATGTCCGTAGGGTTGATGTCCGACAACTTACCGTTGAAGGGCACACCATCTACTACAATCAGCGCATTGTTGCTGGCCGAAATAGAACCGATACCGCGCAATACGATATTGGCATCTTGTCCCGGCTGGCCGGAAGAGCTTACAACCTGCAAACCGGCCACAGCTCCTTCTAGTGCATTGGACACGGATGTAGCTTGTGAATTACTGATAATCTCATTCTTTACACTGCTGATAGAGCCCACCAAATCTTGTTTGCGTTTAGTGCCATAAGCCACTACTGTTACTTCATCAAGTATCTCTGTATCAGGCGTCATAACCACTTTTACGCTCGGTTTGATTATTACTTCTTGAGTCTTCATACCGATGTACGAAATCACCAGAGTTTTCGCGGAACTATAATAATTGTATATTGTTGAAAAACAACTGTTTATGTTTGCCGTAGAACAGGGTTTATTCTATTGTATATTATCTATAAAGGTATATGGCAAAGGGAGGTAAGTATCTCAAAGTACCCATTTCATACCGTTTTGAATAATTAAAAGCTGATAATGAGCACGTTATTGTAACATTTCATTCTACTCTTTTAATTGGTGATGTACTAATTAACCCAATAAATGTTTTTTATTCAAGAATAACGATAGATTATATAGAGGAATATATTTTGAAAGATAGATTTTATCCATGAAAGTTCCAAAATATTTTTTGTTGAGAAATATTTGGTTTACATATGTTATTTATAATCGATGAATATATAATATGTATGGAAAGATTCAATTATAATTGAATGATTTTATATCTTTGTGCATAAACTAAATCGTGTTTGAATATGAAAAATTATATCTCCCGCCCTTTATACATAAGGAGAATTGAACCGTTTATTGATAAAAGTATAATAAAAGTAATAACCGGCCAACGTAGGATAGGTAAAAGCTACATTCTTTTGCAGATATCAGATATCATAAAGAAAAACATACCGGAAGCCAATATCATTTTTGTAGATAAAGAGCAACTTGCCTTCACGGAAATTAGGAACTACATGGATCTTTATCAATATGTTTTAAAGAAGGTTATTGGGCATAATCATAACTATCTCTTTGTAGATGAAATCCAAGAGATTGAAGAATTCCAATTGTGTCTGCGGAGTTTATTGAATGAAAATAGATGCGATATCTATTGCACCGGAAGTAATGCTAAAATGCTATCCAGTGAACTTGCTACTCAGTTGGCAGGAAGATATATAGAATTTCCCATTCATTCACTTAGCTACGGGGAATTCTTAACTTTCAATCAATGTCAAGATTCCACCGAAAGTTTAAAACTCTATCTTACATTCGGAGGTATGCCCTACATTCATAATCTAACAATGGACAAGAATGTCATATTTGAGTATTTGAGAAACGTTTATTCCACTATCCTACTAAAAGATGTGGTTGCACGTGAATCAATCCGGAATGTATCTTTTTTGGAAAATCTCGTAGCTTATCTGATAGATAATACCGGTTCTCTTTTTTCTGCCCAGAATATTAGTAAATATTTAAAGTCGCAACACGTCAACATTCCTACGCAGACAATTCTGAACTATCTAAAGGCACTGTGCAATAGTTTCTTTATTTACAAAATTCAACGAGCTGAAATCCAAGGGATGAAAATCTTTGAGATTGGTGAGAAATATTATTTTGAAGATTTGGGATTACATAATTCCATACAGCATTTCGATTTTCGAAAAGACATCAACAAGTTAATGGAAAATGTAGTATGCATTGATTTGTTAAGATATGGATATGAAGTATATGTTGGAAAGAGTGGTAATAAGGAAATTGATTTCATTGCTTCCAAAGACGACCATAAAATCTATATTCAAGTAGCATATATGCTTCCCGATGATGCAACTGTTAGGCGAGAATTTGGCAATCTTTTGGAAATAGCAGACAATTACCCCAAATATGTGGTAACAATGGATGAAATGCAAAGCGGGGGAAATTACAAAGGAATTAAACAGATTTCACTGCGAAACTTTTTGTTGGCAGAGGATAAGGAAAAACTGTAAATTAACGATTCAATCTCTGCGAATCGATATTTAAAGTAAAAAGCCGGCCCCTTGTGTGAACCGGCTTTTCTTATGTAATTTTTTTAATTTTCAAATTACTCTGTCTCCAAAGAGTTAAGGTATGCTTCCGCACTCAAGTAGAGATAAGACGGGTTGGTACAAGGATATGCACCACCGTCTTGATAGTCAGCCATACTTACGTACAACGAATTGGCTGGGAAGGTAATACTACCGGCCTTTTCATTATAAACTCCCAAAGGATAAGAATTTATATTAGTAGATAAGTTGCCATATACAGAACCACCGCTGAACATACCATATCCCCAATCCATACCATATTGAATTGGTTTCAAAGAAGCGCCTTCTTTAGTCACATCAATTACGAAAGTATATTCACCTGGAACTATATCAGCCTCTTCATTAAAGGGATAACCGTTGAAACCACCAACCTCATCTTGTGCGGTCGCAACTTTGGCAAACGGGCTGTCGAAACGGAAACGTGTACTGGTAGCAGTTGTAGTCTTTTCAATTTCCACAGCCATCGGAACAGACGGATCTACTTTAAAGAAATTGGAAACTGTACCATCCAAGTAGTATCCGGTACCGATAGATTCCCACTTCAAAATAGCAAAATTCACTGATATTTCATGGTATCCGGAGGAATAGTTACTGACATCATTGCCGCTCAAAGCCAGCTGTAGATTATAAGTGATACCCTCAGCAGCTGATGGTGCTTCAACTGTCAACTTGGCTGTTTTCTCTCCAGCAGCGAATGATACAGTAGAAGGGCATATAAATATATTCTCTTCATTATTTATCACAGTAACATCAACCGTACCGACAGCATCTGTCAAGGCGCGTGTCAAGGTTAAATCAAAAGAGGTTATTCCCGGCTCAACTTCCACTGTTTGGGTGTAATTGCCCACAAAGCAGATGCCTTGATTACCGTCTTCCTGTTCACCCGGAGTATAACTTTCTGCATCAGGATCGCAAGAGGTAGCTATCAGTGCGATGACAAACAGACTAAGTATCTTATTTATATATTTCATATTCCATATTTTTAATAGTTAACATATACATTATTCTACATCAGGTATTGGTGTAGGTGCCGAAACCAGCGGATTGTTCTCCAATAATGGGTTATATTGTACTTCCTTATTAGGAATACTGTAAATTTGAACCGGATCACCTGCTGTAATATTAAATACGGCAGTAGTCGGGAAGCCGCAGCCTAAACGGTTGACTCCCTTGTTCAGACGCATAATATCAAAATATGCCATACCTTCTCCCCAGAATTCAAGACGACGTTGTTGCCAAACAGCTTCCTGCACAGCTTCCGGTGTAGTGGCTGTACACTGATAAGACGGGTCACGATATGCAGTAACAAACGAGTTAAGGGTAGATACACCGCCACTGACATTACCACTCATAGCTTGTGCCTCAGCCTTGATAAGATACATTTCCTCAACACGCATCAATATTATATCCGTAGCATTGTTGTCAGTTCCCCATTGGTCATTCAGCACCCCATACTTCACTTGTGTATAGGCAGGTGCCTTTTTCCCAGTAATATATGCCTGGGCTGCAGCAGGCAAATTGGCGGATATACCTTCACCGTTCAGGAACCATCCCTTGCGGACATCACTGGCAGGAATCTCATTATAGAGTTTCGGACTGATTCTACGCCATCCGCCTACAGAAGCATAACCATAATTCAAAGATCCCATGTGTGACGGGAAGTTACAAATACCGGTTGTACTTACACGGTCCTGTTCTGTAATCAAGATACCCCACATCCATGAATTGTCTTCGATATTAATGAATGAAGGCTTGCTTACATCAGCACGGGAGTATGGAGTGGCAGTAGTTTTGGCCAGTGCGGCTTCCGCATCCTTTAAAGCTTCTGCATAGTTGTGCATTGCCAAGTAGACACGCGCACGGATACCGTAAGCGACATCCAAGCTGACATAGCGCTTGTCAGCACGTTCTTTTGTAGTGGCTGTCAGCAACTCAATAGCTTTATTCAGGTCTGCCAAGATAAAATCATAAGTTTCCTGCACCGTAGAACGGGCGCAACCATTGGCTGCAACTTCTGTTGCATTCTGCTCTGTAATCAAAGGCATACCCATGGCACTCTCATGTCCTTTGTAATTGAACTGATACAACTGTATCAACGTAAAATAGTCAAAAGCACGGACAGCTAATGCCTGCGCCAGATAATATTGTAACGTAGGATCTTCAGTTTCGTTATCTACAGTACCGATTACGTTATTGGCTGTAAAAATCTGATTGTACAATGTACCCCAGAATTCAATGGTAGCTGTACTTGTATTCAAGCAGTCACTGTAATCGGCTGAATTGGAATACCAGTTATAACCAGTAATATCTGCCACCATGTCCGTACCTCTTGATTCCGTGGCCAGCATAATGGTCGGATAACCTATATCACTATGCACATTGTCATCTTCTGTGTAGATTTTGGCATATTGGGTGAAATTTGCAGCCACGGCTGCTACGCTGGCTTCCAATCTGGAAGGATCAGATTCAACAACTTCTTCCTTTTGGTCAGATGTAATAGTCGAACTCAGCGGTTCTGTATCCAGATCTGTACATCCAGCTACCATCAAACCGAGCATAACATACGGTGTTATCTTATATAATTTCTTCATATTTTTTCTGTATTTTATTATTGAACTATTATCAGAATGTTACTTTCAAACCGCCGGAAATAGTACGTATAGGCGTATATCTATCTGTAGAAGCTGTTGTGTAGCTCATACGTGGATCAAGCCCTTTACGGGCAGAGAAAAGAGCCACATTGTCAGCCGCACCGTAAATACGCAAGCTTCCGATACCCAGACTTCTCAACCATCTCTTAGGTAAAGTATAGCCCAGGGTGATGTTGTTGATAGAGAAATAATCAGAACTTGTCAACCAACGGTCTGATGAAGAGTTGGTGTATTTATCAATGGCATCTACACGCGGAATATTGGTATTTCTATTCTCCGGTGTCCATGCATTCAAGATATCCTTGTGCCAGTTATATCCCATGTAGTGGGAGTCACCGCCATGCATGAAAGCTTGATAGCCACTATCATAAATCGTACCACCCAACTGATAAGCACACTGGATGGAGAAATCAAAGCCACGGAACTCCAATGTTGTACCGACACCGCCATAGATAGTAGGCAACAGGTCACCGGAAGCTTGTCTATTGGAATTGTAGGCAGCAGACCAATCTTTATCCTTATGCTCTACACCGTTTTCGTCCTTTGCCCAATACAGAGCTTCGCCGGAATCAGGATCTACCCCTGCATATTTTGTCAAATACATCTGGTACAAAGATTCACCTTCACGATAAATATAGGAACCATCAATCATCTCTCCTTTCAAATCCGGATGCAGCTCAAGAATCTTATTTTTCATCAATGTTCCATTCCAATTGATCACCCACTTTAAATCATTAGTTTCAATAGGAGTATAGTTCAATTCAATTTCCACACCGGAGTTGCGTACCGAACCGATATTCATAGGAAGTTGGGTATAACCGTTAGACATCGCTACCGGTTTATAATACAACATATCCTTAGTCTGGCGGTTGAAGTATTCGATTGTACCGTCAATACGTCCTCCCAAAAGAGCGAAATCCACACCTACATTGAATGAATTGGATGTTTCCCAAGTGATATCTTTGCTTCCCTTGTAGTAGAGCACACCATCAGAGAATACACCGTCAGACCCGCTAACCGTGAACTGATCCAGATACGGATAGTAGTTTGTATATCCTTTATAATAGAGGTTGTCATTACCCTGCTGACCGAAAGAAGCCTTCAGCTTCAGCATGTTGATCCAATCGTATTGACTGATAAAGTCTTCTTTTGCCATATCCCATGCTGCACTCACACTCCAGAAGTTACCCCAACGGTTATCCGGATGGAAGCGTGAAGAAGCATCACGACGATAAGAAACACTGCCATAATATTTTTCATTGAAATCGTAGCTGGCACGTGTAATGATACCGATTGTGGCATATTCATTGTAACTGCCAGAACCATTCTTGCGGTCGATAACATTAGATGCAGTCCAGTTCTTGTCACTATACATGTTATATCCTAAAATATAGTGACTTTCCGTGTTGAAGTCCATACTTTCATAGCCGGCAAGAATATCCAAGTTATGGTTGCCGAATGTCTTTTTGTAATTCAACAGATATTGTTGGTCAAGCGAATAAACGCGTGAGGAGTATTGCATAACAGAACCGCCATAGGAAGCCGACTGACCATAATACTTGTTACCCACACTATGCTGGCGTGTGTTGTCAATATGCAAGCCCAAAGAAGCTGTCAATGACAAACCGTCAATGATATCAATCTTTGCATACCATTTCCCATTCAGGATATCCATCAGATATTTTTCAGTATCATAAAGGAAACCGCTCATAGGATTGGACATACTCATAAAATTACGGGTGAAGTTTGTACTTGAACCATCACCATAGTCGTATACATGATAGCCGGTATTGGCATTATATTGGAAGCTGCCGTCTGCATTCCGTACATACATCGGATAGATTGGTGCAATAAAGTTACCAACAAAGAACGCATTGCCGGAAGAAGTAGCGGCATCGGTATCCTGATCGCCCGGTGAACGGCTTGTTACATTCGAATAGCTAAGATTCACTCCAAGTTTCAACCACTTTTTAGCCTGATAATCCACGTTCATACGAGTGGAGATACGTTCGAAACCTGAATTTTCAATAATACCTTCATCATTCAAATAACTGGCAGACAGATAGTAACTTAATTTGTCCGAACCACCAGAAACACTAAGATTATACTCTTGGCGCAAATTACTTTGGAACATCTCATCAGACCAGTTGTCCGGTGTATAATAATAGTCACCGTCACTATATCCCAAAGCTGCATGAGGGTTTAACTTGCCGTTCCGACCAATAAGATATTGTCCATCAGGTATGGTATAAACTTGATAGCCCAGCTTGGGAAACAAGTCTGCATTGGCCAATTGATAAGCCTGTTCTGCTGTATATCCGCTATTATATAGGTATCCGTTGTACAAAGCAGAATATGCAGTCTCCATATAGGTATTTGCATTCTGCAATACATCATAGTTTTTTACTAAGCGGGAGTTGACTCCCCAACGGGCGTCTAAAGAAATCTGCGTATCACCGCTCTTACCTTTTTTTGTAGTAACCAAAATAACACCGTTTGCACCACGTGCGCCATACAGAGCAGCAGCTGCAGCATCTTTCAATACGGTCATCGATTCAATATCTTGTGAATTGACAGCGGAGATATCTCCTTCATAAGGAATGCCATCCACTACATACAAAGGATTGTTGCTGGCATACATAGAACCAATACCGCGAATACGAACTGTCGCACTCGTACCCGGCTGGCCATTTGTACTTTGTGTCTGCACACCAGATACAGTACCGGAAAGTGCGTTCGATAAGTTGGAGACTTGACGCTTCTCCAATGTCTCAGACTTGATCACAGAGGCTGAACCAGTAAAAGCGGACTTCTTTGCTGTTCCGTAAGCTACCACCATTACCTCATCAAGCATCTCAGAATCGGAACGCATGAATACTTTTATATTCGGCTTAATCTCAACCTCTTGAGTCTGCATGCCAATGTACGAAATCACCAAAGTTTTCGCGGAACTATATTGTTATTTATTTCGCTAATAATCAGGTAATTATACTGTGTGATAGAAATAACTATAGCGAAATTTTCTTTCTTACAAGGTATGTGTATGGGGGGCAACGCATAAAACCTTACTGCTGTGATACTATTTGTTGGATTAACAACCAAGTTATCAGATGTATACCATAAAGTTAATACACTGCTTAAAGATTTTAAATGATTCTTCCTCTTATATGAAGCATGTCTTTTGTCAATATCTATCATCTTAGCTGCTTTCAATGAAGTATTTATTCTACATTGTCACTTTATTAGCGAAACTACTAAAGTCTATGTAAAAGAATATTTCAATAGCTTCAGAAAACAGCAAATTCAAAACTTTCTGATTGGCTAAACAATCAAGACAACAATTGTTTCCTCATAACAGTTTTCATCATTTTTGCTTCCACGCTTCCACCCGTTCCTTATATCCCTCTATTCATCGGCATCACAGATGCTGTGGAAGCAATGCAAAAGTGTGGAAGCAAATTTAGCTTCCACACCTCCAATCAGTTTAAATATTGATAAAACACCAATGTTAATCTTCTATTCACACTATGCTGTATCTAATTGATTATAAATAGTTTCTTGCTGCAAGATTTTGCAAACCTATTGCAGTGATACTGCAAAGCTGTTGCAGTGGTACTGCAAGCAATATGCAGTGGTACTGCAAACAATATGCAGTAATACTGCAAAACGTATGCAGTGAGTTTGCAGCGAGCAGGTTGAAACAGAATAGTGAGTGAATAGACTTTAAAGGAGAAGTATATGACTAATGATATGAAAGTGCAGTATTGACTATGCTAAGTTCGTGTTTTTTTAGGCAAAGGCATGAGTGCATGGCTCTTTTCTAAATCATGTACTATAGTCATATCCATTACATTCGTATACACTTGTGTGGTTTTAACACTTTTATGCCCCAACAATTTTTGCACCGTTGTAATGTTTACTCCATTATAAATCAATAGAGTTGCATTAGTATGGCGAGCGGTGTGAAATGAAATCTTTTTTGATAAACCGGCTAGGCGGGAAATCACAATTAAATTTTTGTTCACATTAGAGTTATCCCTTAAATGAAAGAAGCTTTGTAAGTCATCCCGATATTTGTCCAGAATAACAAGCCCTTTTCCTTCGAATAAGAGATAAAGAGGCAATCTGACTTCTGTACTCGTCTTTATGGATTTATAAATTAGCCAGGTTTCTTGACGGATCTCCACGATGTTATCGGGTGATAAACTGATAAAATCAGAATATCTCATTCCTGCATAGCAACAAAACAAGAATGCATCTAAAGTCTTCTGCAATTTAGTATATCTGCCAGCCAAGCTTAATTTCTCCAACTTCTCCAGCTCTTCAGGGGATAAGTGCGTATGCTTGTTTTCTATAGTTTTAATCTTGTACTTTCGAAAAGCGTATTTTTGTATCTCTATATAATCCTTGTTGATGGCAACATTTATATGCCGCTTCAGATGCTTCATATGTTTGGCTATCGTATTTGTGTGATAGCCTCTTGATTGCAAGAAATATTCAAAGGAGGATATGAATTCGAATGTTAAATCAGAAAAGGTTACATCCTTTTTGAACTGTTGTAATAATGAAAGAGTGGAGAGGTGATTTCGTTTTGTACTTTCTTTCAGAGCAGAGTTTGCTATCTCTTGTCTACAAAAAGAAATAAAAGAGGTTTTGTTTTCGCTTGTGCTCAAAACGTCCTTTAGTAATTCTAATGAAATACGCCTTCCTTGCTGCCACAATTCCAACTCTTTTTTTTCTATCATAGCCATAAATTCATATATCAATCTATTCAGTGCATCCGCATTAGGATGATTCTTCACGATAAGCTTTTTATTGTCCCATTGTTCTGGCTTTAGATAAACTTTGGTGGAGAAATACTTTTTTTTTCTATCCAAATAGGCTTCTACTTGCACTAACGCCATTCCTTTTTTATTCAGGCTTCTTTTTCTGTTGTACACTAGATTGTAAATAATTTTACTCATTTTGTTTGGTTTTAATTAATACTAATAACAAATAAGACGATATTCTGTGCTCGGTGAGAATAGAATAAGAATTAATATCTCTAAAAAGTGTCTTTTTGTGTTTAGCTATTAATTGGTATTTAATCTCCGGAAATTCTCATTTTGTTTCAAAATCAGGTATGTTTTTTGTTTTAGCGGCTTGTTTATTAACCATTTTGTTTTAAAATATGTGTATTTCTTGGAAAAATCACCTTGAAAGAGGGAATCATAGTGATAGTAAACATAAGCCGGTTTAGGTTTTTTAAGTATGAAAAATCTGTTATTAAGCATAAAGTAGCGTATTTAATTAACAGATTGATAGATTTACAAGGTTTTTTCAATAAAATAGTTGTTCGTTTCAGTTTTATTAATATATTTGCACTTTGTTAGAGTAAAGAAACAATTAATGTAAAGTTAAACTTTAAGAGAGAATTTATGAAAAGAAAATTAATGCTGTTATTGGCCTGTCTTTTTGTTGGAATAGGCCTAGTAACTGCCCAAACCCAGAAGGTTACAGGTGTTGTAATTTCTGAAGAAGACGGGCAGCCAGTTATTGGAGCCTCTGTATTGGTAAAAGGTACACAAGTTGGTGCTATTACCGGTGTAGATGGTGATTTTACATTACCAAACGTACCAAGTTCCGCGAAAACTCTGGTAATTTCTTATATTGGTATGCAAACCCAGGAGGTGACAATAAAACCTAGCGTAAAAGTGGTGATGAAGTCTGATACAGAGATGCTTGATGAGGTAATGGTAGTTGCTTTCGGTACAGCAAAGAAGTCTGCATTTACGGGTTCGGCTAAGGTGATAGGTACGGAAAAGCTGGAGCAGTCGCAGGTGACAAACGTTACCGATGCTTTGGCTGGTGCTGTGCCGGGTGTGACATTGACATCCAATGACGGTGCTCCTGGTTCAAAGTCATCCATCAAGATCCGTGGTTTCAGTTCACTCAATGCAGGAAACGACCCTCTGATTATTGTGGATGGTGCTCCTTATAGCGGTGATATCAATAATATCAATCCCAACGACGTTGAATCAATGACGGTATTGAAGGATGCGGCTTCCAATGCTCTTTACGGTGCGCGTGGTGCTAACGGTGTAATTATCATCACTACCAAGAAAGCCAATATGTCGGGTGAGGCCAAAGTAACTTTCGATGCCAAGTGGGGAGCAAATACCCGTGCGTTGCAGAAATATGACGTGATTGACAATCCTGGCATGTACTATGAGACGCACTATGAGGCAATGAAAAACTACTATAAATATGAGGGGGGAATGAGTGATCAGGCTGCATGGCTTGAGGCAAATAACAATTTGTTTGGCTCTAACGGTGGCTTGGGTTACAATGTCTATACGGTTCCCGAAGGACAATACCTTATCGGTCAGAATGGCAAGCTTAATCCCAATGCCACATTGGGTAGAGTTGTGAATTATAAAGGACGCGACTATCTGCTTACTCCGGATGATTGGGACGATGTAGGTATGCGTACCGGTTTACGTCAGGAATATAACTTCTCAGTGAGCGCAGCTAATGAAAAATCTTCTTTCTATGTTTCTTTAGGCTATCTTGGAAATGAGGGTATCACTGAAGGTTCTGACCTGAAACGTTTGACTGGCCGTTTAAAAGCCGACTATCAAGCCAAGAAGTGGTTGAAGATCGGTGGTAATATGGCATATGCGCGATTTGATTCCAATTCATTGAGTAATAATGGTTCCAGTAGTTCTCAAGGTAATGTATGGGCATTTATTACCCAAATGGCTCCCATCTATCCTGCTTACGTACGTAATGCTGATGGCAGTATCATGGTTGATAAGAATGGTATTGGAATGATGGACTACGGTAGCGGTATCAATGCAGGTATGCAACGTCCTTTCATTCCTGATGCCAATCCTATTCTGGACAACAAACTTAACACCCATAATGCTGAAGGAAATGCTATCAGTGGTAATGCTTTTGTAGACATAACTCCTATAGAAGGGTTAAAGGTGACATTCAATGGTACTTTCAACTTGGATGAGACACGCTTTACATATGTTTATAATCCTTATTATGGACAGTTCGATTCTACCGGTGGTACAGTAAGCAAGAGCCATCAGAGAACTTACGACTACAACTTGCAACAACTTGTCTCATATGCCAAATCATTCGGAAGCAATAATTTCGATATTTTGTTAGGACATGAATATTATGACTACCGCCTTTCTTATTTGGGAGCCAGTAAGTCACAGATGTTCTCTCAGGACAATCAGGAATTGGATGGTGCCATTATAGATGGACAGAGTGCTTCTTCATATAAGAGTCGTCGTAACAACGAAGGCTTCTTCGGACGTTTGCAATACAACTATGACGAACGCATCTTCGGCTCAGCTTCCTTGCGTCGTGATGCTTCCAGCCGTTTCCATCCAGACCACCGCTGGGGTACATTCTGGTCGGCAGGTGGTGCATGGCTCATCAACAAAGAAAGCTGGTTTGATGCTTCTTGGGTGCAGGAACTGAAGTTGAAGGCTTCAATCGGTTCACAAGGTAACGATAACATCGGTGATTTCCGCTATACGGATAGATTTAATATTATTAATTCCAATAATAGTCTCGGCACTTCGTTCTACTCTAAAGGTACTAAGGACATCACTTGGGAAACCAATACCAATTTCAATATCGGTGCGGAATTCCAATTGTGGGACCGCGTTACCGGTAGCATAGAGTACTACAGACGCAAGACTTCAGATATGTTATTCTCATTCTCCGTGGCTCCTTCATTGGGTTATTCTTCTTATCTGGACAATGTTGGTAACATGGTCAATAGTGGTGTAGAAATGGATTTCAATGTGAATATCTTCGATACACGTAACTTTACGTGGGACGTAAATTTGAACATCTCAACTTTGAAGAACCGTATTACGATGCTTGATCCTGACAAGTTGATTACTACTGAGTATACAGCTGACGGAAAGGGATATAAGGGTTATTCTAACGGAAGCTTCTTCATTGGTGAAGATTTGTCTATGTTTACATGGCGTATGAAGGAATATGCCGGAGTGGACGAAGAGGGAAGAGCCTTGTATTATAAGAATGTTAAGGATGAGGCCGGCAACATCACCGGACGCGAAACGACTTGGAACCATGCTGAAGCTGACTATTACATCACAGAGGAAAGCACGATGCCCAAGGTATACGGTGGTTTCGGTACCAAACTGAAAGTATATGGTGTAGATTTCGGTATTAACTTCACTTACCAGATTGGCGGCAAGCAGTATGATGGCACGTATGCATACTTTATGTCATCACCCAAAGGCACGGCAGGTTACAACTATCACAAGGATATCCTAAAGTCATGGACTCCCGAGAACACCAACACTGATATTCCGCGTTTCATGATGAATGACCCTTCATATCCGGCTTCATCATCTACACGTTTCTTGACTGATGCAAGTTTCTTGAATATCCAGAACATAAATGTGGGCTATACATTGCCTTCCAAGTGGACAAAGAAACTGGCTATAAGCTCTTTGCGCGTGTACATGTCGGCAGAAAATGTTTTCTACTGGTCTAAACGTAAAGGGTTCGACCCGCGTCAATCATATGACGAGACGACCAACGCTACTTTCTATTCACCGATGCGTACCATCTCCGGTGGTGTGTCATTCGAGTTCTAAAACTAAATATTATAGATAACAATGATTATGAAGAAAAATATATTCAAGTTGTTTTCAGCCATGGTGGTATCGGCTACAGTACTAACCGGCTGTATAGAAGAGGTTTTTCCCGAAGATTCTACTGCGACCTCCGAGCAAATCGGTGCGTCAGCTACGGCACTTGAGGCTGCAGTCAGTGGCATGCCGTCACAAATGGTACAAGGCTATCTGGTGTATGGTAGCCAGACCCATGAAACCGACCTTGGCTATCCTTCGCTGATGTTGGCACAGTCTGAATTGTTGGGCGATGTAGTGGACACAGACTATGGGTATGACTGGTGGTGGCCCTTCAATGCAAGCTTGCAGATGTATGACAATGGTTATTACTCATATTTGCCTTACTTTACCCTATATAAGTTCGTTAAATCGGCCAATGACGTGATTTCAGTTGTTGACGTTACCGATCCCACGATTACCGATGAGATACGTGGACTCGGCAGTATATCCCATGCTTTCCGTGCGTTTAGCTATTATACGCTGATGGTGCTTTTCGAGCCAGTAGAGAATATCTATACTGATTGTAGCAAGGTGTTGGGACTGACAGTGCCCATTGTAACTGAGGAAACAACTAATGACATTGCGAAGAGCAATCCGCGTGCGACTCACGAAGAAATGGTGAACTTTATCCTTTCTGACCTTGACAAAGCAGAGATAGGTTTGGAGTCTTATATACCTACTAGCAAGAATTTTCCCGACTTGGCTGTAGTATATGGTCTGAAAGCTAAGGTATATATGTGGGATGGCCAATTTGATAAAGCTGCCGAGTATGCCCGCAAGGCTATTGATAAGTCGGGTGCAACTCCTATGAACGAAGCACAGTGGCATAACCCCACTACAGGTTTCAATACGGCTACTTCTGCATGGATGTGGTATCTTCACCCCACAGCTTCCAACATGGGTAACCTTGCTAATTTCATCGGTCACATTTCCAATGAAGCGGATTGGGGATATGCTTCTTTGTCTAAACTCCAAATGGCACGTTCACTTTATGACGCGATTCCTACTACCGATTTCCGCAAATATTCTTACCTTGACCCGGACAGATCTGTTTACGCTTACCAGTCTGTGAGAGGCAATGAGTGGTTGGACGAACAGCCGGATTATATGTCATTGAAGTTCCGTCCCGTGGGCGGTGACTATAGCACTTATTCTGTGGGTGCGGCTGCTGATATTCCCGTGATGCGTGTGGAAGAGATGTATCTCATAGAGGCTGAAGCTGTAGGTGCCAGCCAGAGTGTGGCAGCAGGTGTACAACTGTTGAATAACTTTATGAAGCAAAATCGTCAGTCTGATTACAGTTTTAACGCAGGCGATTTGCGTAGTTTCCAACTTGAGGTCTTGAAGCAGATGCGTATCGAGTTTTGGGGAGAGGGGGTTGCATTCCCTACTGCCAAGCGTTTGAAACCGGATGTTATTCAGCACTATGAGGGTACCAATTTTAAAGAAGATAACTTCAAGATCAACTGTAAAGGTGTGAAGCCTAACTGGACGCTGATGATCCCCAAGACCGAGGTGGATTCAAATATCGCGCTTCAAGGAATGAACAATCCGGACCCGACCGGTGCTATTCCTAAGCGTCCTACTCCGATAGGAGAGTTTGCGCCTGGTAACAATTAAATTAAATGAACTAACTTTATAATTGAATTTGTATATGAATAAGATATTTAATAAACTGTTTTGGGTCATGGCTGTATGCGGCTTGACAATGACGGCTTGTTCAGACGATATTGACTGGAATCCCGGTGCTGCTGCCGATGGACAAGGGGTCTTCTTCCCTTCGAGTCAATCAAGCAGTATAACGCTGACCGAGACGTCTGGTTCTTTCGAGGTAAGTGTATTTCGTACAGTAAGTTCAGGAGCCTCCACCACACAAATAACTGTTACTCCCGGTGAGAATGCTGCTGGCATTTTTACAGTTCCTACCGAAGTAAGCTTTGCTGATGGTGTGACAGAGGCAAAAATAACGGTGACTTACCAGAATATGAAGCGTGATGTCCCCTATACTTTGACCCTCTCTGCAGTGGACGGCACTCCGTATGGCATTACTGACTTGACGATCAGTGCCATTTGTCCATTAGTTTGGGAAGTGGTAAGTACTAATGCCACATTGATAGACAATATGTTTGAGGCATTTGGTGCTACCGGTGTTAAACTGACCGGTATTACGGTGGAAAAGCATCCCGAACTTAACAAATATCGTTTTAAGAGTCCTTATGACAATTCTTATTTTAACTCTTTGTTTGGCATAGGAACTCTTCTTCCTGATGATTTTAAACTTCCTTATATTGAGTTGGACGGTAATACTTATCCGGGTGGATATTATATCACTGTTACAAAATTGGGATGGAAAATGGTAAATGGTGTAGGTCCTGAGGCCAATAGCGATTGGGGAACTTTCGGTTCTGTTTATGGAAATCTTTCCGAAGACCTTGGTACTTATCCATTGGGAAGCTACAACGATGCTGAGAAGGTATTTGATTTGGGAGCTCTCTTCTTTTGTATAGATGACAGTGGCTCTGAATTAAATTATCCTCTTAAGGGTACAACTTTGCTGTATTTGAACAACTGATTTTTGTTTGTATTCCGTGTGATACGGAACTTATGAATGTGGAGGGTGAATTATAATAGAATTCATCCTCCCTTTATTTTATCTCTCTTTCTAAGGAGCTTCCGCTAAAATTATATATATTTGCTGCCCGAACCAACAATATATATAATAAGGTATAGAAACTATGAAAGAATTTGTAATCTCCGAAGTGCGGGCAGAAACAGCGGTATTGGTAGGTCTTGTCACGAAGACTCAGGATGAGCGTAAGACCAACGAATACCTAGACGAGCTTGCATTCTTGGCTGAGACAGCCGGGGCGGAAGTAGTAAAGCGGTTTACCCAAAAGCTGGACCAGGCGCATTCCGTGACCTACGTCGGCAAGGGCAAGCTGGAAGAAATCAGAGAGTATATCCGGAATGAAGAAGAAGCCGAACGTGAAGTCGGCATGGTGATTTTTGACGATGAACTTTCTGCCAAACAGATACGTAACATTGAAGCGGAGCTGAAGATTAAGATATTGGACCGTACTTCGCTCATTCTCGATATTTTTGCCATGCGTGCCCAGACTGCCAATGCAAAAACGCAGGTGGAGCTGGCTCAATACAAGTATATGCTTCCTCGTCTGCAACGTTTGTGGACCCACTTGGAACGCCAGGGTGGTGGCTCCGGTGCCGGTGGAGGTAAAGGTTCCGTGGGACTTCGCGGTCCGGGTGAAACGCAGCTGGAAATGGACCGCCGTATCATTTTGAACCGTATGTCATTATTGAAGGAACGCTTGGCTGAGATTGACAAGCAGAAGTCTACCCAGCGGAAGAACCGCGGACGCTTGATTCGTGTGGCATTGGTGGGATATACCAATGTAGGAAAATCCACATTGATGACTTTGCTTTCGAAAAGTGAAGTCTTTGCCGAGAACAAGTTGTTTGCCACGTTGGATACTACGGTGCGTAAGGTGATTATTGAGAACCTGCCGTTCCTGCTTTCTGATACAGTGGGCTTTATCCGTAAATTGCCGACGGATTTGGTAGACTCCTTCAAGTCTACTCTGGACGAGGTACGCGAGGCAGACTTGCTGTTGCATATCGTAGACATCTCTCATCCGGATTTTGAAGAACAGATAGAAGTTGTGAACAAGACGTTGGCAGATATCGGTGCCGCCGGTAAGCCTATGATTCTTGTATTCAATAAGATAGACGCTTATACCTATATAGAGAAAGCGGCTGACGACCTTACCCCCAGAACCAAGGAAAACTTGACACTCGAAGAACTGATGAAGACGTGGATGGCTAAGATGGAGGATAACTGCCTCTTTATTTCTGCCCGCGAAAAAATCAATATGGAGGAACTGAAGAGTGTGGTTTATCAGCGTGTGAAGGAATTGCACGTGCAGAAGTACCCCTATAATGACTTTCTTTATCAGACCTACGAAGAAGAAGTTTAATTTTAGTTATGAGTGATAAGTTATGAGTTATTTGCTGGCAGCGGTTTGAATCGGTAGTGCCGGCAAAGGCAATAACTTATAACTCATAATTCATAACTCGTTATAAGGATGAATTACAGAAGACTGACCGAAGATGAAATTCTCCGGTTGAAGAGCCAGTCATGTCTGGCTGATGATTGGGGAAAAGTAGCTGTTGCAGAAGAGTTCTCAACGGAATTTGTGCATCATACCCGTTTTTCGGGTGAGGTGCGTTTGGGAGTGTTCCATTCAGAATTTATGTTGCCGGGAGGAATCAGGAAGCATTCCGGTTTGCGGCATGTGACGCTGCATAATGTAACGGTGGGAGATAACTGTTGCATTGAGAATATCCAGAACTATATTGCCAATTATGAAATAGGGCATGATACTTTTATTGAGAATGTGGATATTATTCTGGTAGACGGTGTGTCGAAGTTCGGTAACGGGGTAGAAGTGTCTGTCCTGAATGAGACGGGAGGCCGTGAGGTGCTGATTAATGATAAACTCTCCGCACACCAAGCCTATATTCTGGCGCTTTACCGCCATCGTCCGGAACTGATTACACGGATGAAGGAAATCACGGATTTTTATTCCAACAAACATGCTTCTGCTGTAGGAAGCATCGGGAACCATGTAATGATATTGAACACCGGTTCCATAAAGAATGTGCGCATCGGTGATTATTGCCGCATCTGTGGTACATGCCGTCTGTATAACGGAAGCATCAACAGCAACGAGGTGGCGCCGGTACACATTGGGCATGGGGTGATTTGCGATGATTTTATCATCTCTACCGGGTCTCATGTAGATGACGGAGCTATGCTGAGCCGCTGCTTCGTGGGGCAGGCATGCAAGTTGGGACACAACTACTCTGCTTCGGATTCTTTGTTTTTCAGCAACTGCCAGGGAGAGAACGGGGAGGCGTGCGCTATTTTTGCCGGACCTTATACGGTGACACACCATAAATCCACGTTGCTGATTGCCGGTATGTTTTCCTTTATGAATGCCGGTTCGGGGTCCAATCAGAGCAACCATATGTATAAGTTAGGGCCTATCCATCAAGGCACTTTGGAGCGTGGTGCCAAGACGACTTCCGATTCGTACATCTTGTGGCCTGCAAGGGTGGGAGCGTTCTCCTTGGTAATGGGGCGCCATGTCAACCATTCTGATACTTCGAACCTGCCGTTCTCTTACTTGATAGAGCAGAATAATACGACTTATCTCGTGCCCGGTGTCAACCTGCGTAGTGTGGGTACCATCCGCGATGCCCAGAAGTGGCCGAAACGTGACGGGCGTACCGACCCGAACAAACTGGATTACATCAACTATAATCTTCTCAGCCCCTACACGGTGCAGAAAATGTTCAAGGGACGGGAAACGTTGCAGAATCTGCGTCATGCCAGTGGCGAGCTTTCGGACATCTATTCTTTCCATAGCGCGAAGATACGTAACTCGGCTTTGGTGAAAGGCATCCGCTTCTATGAAATAGCCATTCATAAGTTTCTCGGAAACTCTGTCATCAAGCGCTTGGAAGGCATTGACTTCCGGAGCAATGAAGAAATACGTGCCCGTTTGAAGCCCGATACGGTCATTGGCAGCGGCGAATGGGTGGATATTTCCGGATTGATAGCCCCAAAGAGTGAGATAGATGCGCTGATAGACGGTATTGAGTCCGGCAAAGTCAATCGCTTGAAGTCTATCAATGCCGAGTTTGAGAAGATGCACAGCAACTACTACACCTACGAATGGACCTGGGCGTATGAGAAGCTGGAAGAGTTCTATGGTATCAGGCCGGAAGGTATGACGGCGGAAGACGTCATACATATTGTCGAAAAATGGAAAGAAGCAGTAGTTGGCCTCGACCGCATGGTGTATGAGGATGCCAAGAAAGAATTTTCACTGGCTTCCATGACGGGCTTTGGAGCCGATGGCTCACGCTTGGAAAAGGAACTCGACTTTGAGCAGGTACGCGGCGATTTTGAAAGCAATCCGTTTGTAATGGCTGTACTGAAACACATTGAGGTGAAGACGGCGCTGGGCGATGAACTGATAGGGCGGATGCAGCGGGTATCAGAAAATTAATTATGATTTGTTGCGTTTTTACTCTAATTAAAGAATTATTTCAATAATAGTTTTTACCTTTGCTCGGTAAAGGCGGTTTTGTGCTGTCTTTGCTACCCGAATCACTTTTAAACATTAAATATACGAGTAATTATGGCAACAACACCTCCGTTCAAGTATCAACCCATGTTCGAGAAGGGAAAAGATACTACTGAGTATTATCTGCTTACGAAAGATTACGTGTCAGTAAGCGAGTTTGAAGGAAAACCTATCTTGAAGATTGAAAAAGAAGGTTTGACGGCAATGGCCAATGCGGCTTTCCGTGATGTATCGTTCATGTTGCGTCGTTCGCACAACGAGCAGGTTGCTAAGATTCTGAGTGACCCCGAGGCAAGCGACAACGATAAATACGTGGCACTCACCTTCCTGCGCAATGCCGAGGTAGCATCCAAGGGGGTACTTCCTTTCTGCCAGGATACGGGTACGGCAATCATCCATGGTGAGAAGGGACAGCAGGTATGGACCGGCTACTGTGACGAAGAAGCTCTCTCACTGGGTGTTTACAAGACTTATACCGAAGAGAATCTGCGTTATTCTCAGAACGCTCCCCTCACCATGTACGATGAGGTGAATACGAAGTGCAACCTCCCCGCACAGATTGACATTGAAGCTACGGAAGGTATGGAGTACGAGTTCCTCTGCGTAACCAAGGGTGGTGGCTCTGCCAACAAGACTTATCTCTACCAGGAGACAAAGGCTATCCTCAACCCCGAAACATTGGTTCCCTTCCTTATCTCAAAAATCAAGACTTTGGGTACGGCAGCTTGTCCTCCCTATCACATCGCATTCGTTATTGGCGGTACCTCTGCCGAAAAGAACTTGCTGACTGTGAAACTGGCTTCCACTCACTTCTACGATAACCTACCCACTACCGGCAATGAATTCGGCCGCGCTTTCCGCGATGTGGAACTGGAGAAGCTGGTACTGGAAGAAGCTCATAAGATTGGCCTCGGTGCCCAGTTCGGCGGCAAGTATCTGGCTCACGACATCCGCATCATCCGCCTGCCGCGTCACGGTGCGTCCTGCCCCGTGGGTCTGGGTGTTTCCTGCTCTGCCGACCGTAACATCAAGTGTAAAATCAATAAAGAAGGTATCTGGATTGAAAAGCTCGACAGCAACCCGGGTGAACTGATTCCCGAAGAACTCCGTAAGGCCGGTGAAGGCGACGTGGTGAAGATTGACTTGAACCAGCCGATGGCCGATATTCTGAAGGAACTGACCAAGTATCCGGTTTCCACCCGTTTGTCTCTGAATGGAACCATCATCGTAGGCCGTGACATCGCACACGCCAAGCTGAAAGAACGTCTGGACCGTGGCGAAGACCTGCCGCAGTACATCAAAGACCATCCCATCTACTACGCCGGTCCTGCCAAGACTCCTCAAGGCATGGCTTGCGGCTCCATGGGCCCGACTACTGCCGGACGTATGGACCCGTATGTAGACCTCTTCCAAAGCCACGGCGGCAGCATGATTATGCTTGCCAAAGGTAACCGCAGCCAGCAAGTGACAGATGCCTGCCAAAAGTATGGCGGTTTCTACCTGGGCTCTATCGGTGGTCCTGCCGCTATCTTGGCACAGAACAACATCAAGAGCATTGAGTGCGTGGAATATCCCGAGCTCGGTATGGAAGCTATCTGGAAGATTGAGGTGGAGAACTTCCCTGCATTTATCCTGGTGGACGATAAGGGCAACGACTTCTTCAAGCAACTGAAGCCCTGGAATTGCAGCAAGTAAAACAGAAGCCTTTTAGAAAGGCATAATATAAGGAAAGCCGTAACGGAGAAAATCTTGTTACGGCTTTTTTGTTTTGTAGAGGAAAACAAAGTGTTTCGCGGCATAGAACACTCTGTTTCATCAAGCAAAACAAACTGTTCCTTTATGTTGAAACAAATTGTTTCTTCCTATTGAAACAAACTGTTCTTTTATGTTGGAACAAATTGTTCTTCCCTATTGGAACACTCTGTTCTGCCTTGATAAAACAGATTGTTCTCTATAGGAGAATAAAACTGAAACTCGTTTGTTGTCGTATTTTTGTTACATTCTCCTTTTCATTTCTCGGTTAACTTCTTTATCTTTAACCCTCCAAACAACCAATTTAATAAAACATGGAACCAACTCTTACACGACAAACTCCGGCACAACACATCGTATGGCTGGATGTGGTACGCCTTGTTGCAATGTTTACAGTAGTTTGCTGCCATTGCACAGACCCTTTTAACTTCTATCCGGGCACATCGCCCGACATTGTTGACATCAAGTTCTGGGGAGCTGTCTACGGTGCGGCGCTCCGTCCTTGCGTACCGCTTTTTGTAATGATTACCGGTGCATTGCTGTTGCCGGTACGGGGTGACGCCTCGGCATTCTACAAGAAACGTATCCCCCGCGTATTCTTTCCTTTCCTCATCTGGTCTGTGATTTACAATCTGTTCCCCTGGATAACGGGACTGCTGGGAGTGGATCCGAAAGTGATTCTGGATTTCTTCCCTTATTCGGGTGAGGAAGTGATGCGCCAGTCTCTGGCAGTGAGCCTGGGATATATTGCAGAAATGCCTTTTAATTTCTCTCTATTGGATGTACACATGTGGTATATCTATCTGCTGATAGGGCTTTATCTCTATCTTCCGATATTCTCGGCATGGGTGGAGAAGGCCTCGGAACGTGCCAAACTATGGTTTCTTGCAGCATGGGGAGTGACACTGCTGCTGCCTTATTATACCGAGTTTGCCGCTCCGTACCTTTGGGGGACTTGCTCGTGGAACTCGTTCGGTATGCTGTATTACTTTGCCGGTTTTAACGGCTACCTGTTGTTGGGCCATTATCTGAGGAACCATAACTGGACGGGCCGGCAACTCTGTGGCATCGGCATTCCCATGTTTGCCATTGGCTATGTCGTGACATTCCTTGGTTTCCGTCGTATGACCTCCTTGCCGGATTTTACGGATGAGATGCTCGAACTCTTCTTCACCTACTGTTCGCTGAATGTAGTAATGATGACCATCCCCGTGTTTATGCTTTGCAAGCGGGCCAATTTCCGTTCGGAGCGCATCAAGAAAGCATTGGCAAACTTGACGCTCTGTGGTTTTGGAGTCTATATGATACACTATTTCTTTACCGGACCGAGCGTAGTCTTGATGCGTGCTATCCATGTTCCTATCTATCTTCAGATACCTTGTGCCGCAGTCGTCGCTTTCTGTACTTCCTGGTTTCTGGTGGCAATGGCATACCGTTGTTTCGGGAAGCGGACCAAGTGGGTGCTGGGGTAGTTTGGATGAAAGATTGTTTATCTTTAAAGGAGGAGATTTAGGGCTTATTATTTCCTCCAGATTCTCCACATATAGTAAGCGCAGTGCGTGAATGCGAAAACAAACGAGATAATCAGCAGCACTTTGCTTTCTCCCCATCCCACAGTCTGTTGGTGCCACAGTCCGGTGATGACACAAAGAACGGCAAGGATAAGTCCAATCATGTTCAAGGCCACCTGCCCGTGGCGGGTGGCGCCTCCATGCTCCAGCTTACTGTGCTTCATGCCGTAGCCCACGTAGATGTCCAGGCCGATGAGCATCCACAGCACCAGGCGTATCCATGTATCGGCAGGAAGGAACAACATCATGCAAAGGCAAGTAAGAATACCCAGTATGGGGATAAGTGGAACAAGTGGGGTTTTAAAGGAACGGGGCACGTCAGGCATGGTTCTGCGTACTACCAGTACAGCGGCACAGACCAGCGTGAAGGCCATCAGCGTGCCGATGCTTGTCATCTCTCCGGCCAGCCGTGCGGGTGCAAAAGCTGCCAGCAGGCCCACAAGTACCATGAAGAGCAGGTTGCTGCGTGCCGGAGTACGGAACTTTTCGTTGATATGCGAGAAGAAAGGAGGCAGCAGCCCGTCATGGCTCATGCTTAGGAATACGCGGCTCTGTCCCAGCAGTGTCACCATGATGACGGAGCAATATCCGAACAGAATGGACAGCACGATGGCACGGTTCAGCCAGGGATAGTCCGGCTGGATGATACCTGCAGCATCAGCCTGCCCCATGTGCTCTATGGCTATGGCAACGGGAGCAATGCCTTGCTGTCCGCTGAAGGCGGTGTAGTGTGCCACTCCCGTCATGACGTGGGCAAAAACCATATAGAGCACGGTGCATACCAGCAGGGAGACCAGAATGCCGATAGGCATGTTCCGCTTCGGGTTCTTCGTCTCTTGGGCGGCTGTGCTCACAGCGTCGAACCCGAGGAAGGCGAAGAATACGATGGCCGCCCCTCGCAGGATGCCGGAGAAGCCATATTCGCCCAGCACGCCCGTATTGGCAGGGATGTAAGGTGTATAGTTGTCGGTATTGATGTATTTCCAGCCGAGTATGACAAAAATCAGTATGACGGAAACCTTCAGGAATACAATGAAGCCGTTGAAGATGGAGCTGCCTTCCGTACCCCGTATCAGGAAGAGGCTCATCAGCACGACGATAAGGAAGGCGGGGATATTTACGACTCCGCCATCCCAGGGACAGGCGGTGAGGGCTTGCGGTAGATGTATGTCCAGTCCCTCGAGAAAGACGACCAGATAGCGGCTCCAACTGATGCTTACTGTGGTTGCGGCTACGGTGTATTCCAATACCAGGTCCCACCCGATAATCCAGGCGATGAGTTCGCCCATCGTGGCATACGAGTAGGTGTATGCGCTGCCGGCTACGGGTATCATGGACGCAAATTCCGCATAACACAGTCCGGCGAAGCAGCATCCCAGTGCGGCAATGGCAAAGGACAGTGTGATGGCCGGTCCCGTATAGCCTGCCGCCACCGTTCCGGTGATGGAGAATAGACCCGCTCCGATGATGACTCCCACGCCCAGGGCAACAAGGCTCCACGGACCAAGTACACGTTTCAATGTTTTCTTTCCGGAGGCATTAGCCTCCGCTTGCAGTGCCTCGAATGGCTTTCTGATGAATAATCCCATTATGCTTCAATTCTGATAAATCGGGCGCAAAGGTACGGATTATATTGCTTATTCCATATAGCGCGCTACTTTTCCACTGATTTGCAGTAGGGAGATTTCACATAATTTGGTATCATATTCTGCGGAGAGAATACGTTCTTCTGCATCCAGCAGACTCTTTTGGGCTTCGCGCATCTCGATTCCCGAGAGGTTGCCCAGCATATATCGTTCCATGGCAATCTCGTGGTTCTCCTTGGCAGCGACAAGGTTCTGGCGTTCAAGGTTCAGCATTTGCAGGTTGTTTTGGTAGGCCTGCCATAGGTTGCTGAGGTCGGCGCGCAGGGCTTGCTCCAGTTGCTCCCGTTCCAGGCGAGCGTTCTGCACGGCAATGCGGGCATTCTTGCGTTCGCGGCGCCGGTTGCCGTCGAACAGATTGAAGCCGACCGTGACGCCGAAGTTCAGACCGAGGTTGCTGCGGCGGCTGTTGGCAGAGATGTCATACTTGTTGAGGGTGTAGCCGTATCCGCCGTTCATCTTCACGTATGGGTAGTCGCGCGAGCAGACTTTCTTGTAGTCCAGACGGGCCAGGGTATTGTTCTGTTCGGCACGTAGCAGTGAGGCGTTGATGGCGAGGGTGGCGTTCCACAGCTCCTCGAAGTTCAGGGAGGCGGTCACGTTGATGAGGCTGTCTTGTATGATAAACGGCTGGTCTACATCTTTGTTTGCCATGAGTTCGTTCAGCTGGATACGTGAGGTGTGCAGCAGTTCCTGCTGTTTCATGTATTGGGCACTGTCGGCATTGAAGTCCACTTTGGCCTGCTGGTAGTCCAGGCGCGAGAAGTTACCGATGTGGTAACGCTCTTCCACAATGCGCAGGCGCTCTTTGGATAGCGATACGGCATAACGGAAGTTCTTCAAGCGGATTTTCTGCTGCACATAGTTATAGTATTCGGCGGCTATGTTGGCTATCAGGTCCTCGATGGCGATGCGCGTATTGGTCTCGCCTTGGCGTTCCAGCTCCTTGAGCCGTTGGTAGTTGGCGGTAATGTTGAAACCGTCGAAGATGGTCCAGTTCAGGTTGATGCCTGCATCGAGAGTTTGGTCAAACACTCCGTTGTCCTTGGTTGTCTCTCCGGTGGCTCGGGCTTTGGTCTCGGTATTGTCTATGGTTCCCTTGTAGCCGGCGGAGAGGTCCAGTGTGGGCAGGTAGCCCGCATTGCCCAGTGTGGCGTTGTTCTTGCTGACCTGCTCTTCATTGCGGACAATGCGCAGGGAGTAGTTGTTCAGCAATCCCTGCTCCAGGCAGGACTTCAAGGTGTAGGTAGGCGCAGGCTGTGCATAAAGGCCCAGCGCTGTGCAGGCAGTGGCTATGAAAATTAAAACAATGCGTTTCATTCGGTCTTCAGTTTACTTCGGTTCGTTGATACATAACTATATATGGCAGGCACGATGTACATCGTCAGTAGTGTGGAGATGAGCATGCCGCCTACGACGGCAGTACCCATGGCGATGCGCTGGTTGCAGCCTTCGCCGGTGGCGTAGGCAAGCGGTATCAGTCCCAGGATGGTGGAAGCACTCGTCATCAGGATGGGGCGCAGACGTTGCAGGGAGGCGTCCTTGATGGCTCGCATCTTGTCTTCACCCGCTTCCTGCTTCTGATTGGCAAATTCCACAATCAGGATACCGTTCTTTGCCACCAGACCAATCAGCATGATAATACCAATCTGGCTGAATATATTCATCGTAATCCCCCCGAAATACATGAACACCAGTGCGCCGGCAATGGCGAGAGGCACCGTCAACATGATAATCAGCGGGTCCTTGAAGCTTTCGAACTGGGCGGCCAGAATCAGGTAAATCAGCACGATGGCCAGAATGAAGGCGAACATCAGACTGGAGGAACTCTCCCTATACTCTTTGGAGTCTCCGGTCAGTGCGGTGCGGAAGGTCTCGTCCAGCGTCTCCTTGGCAATCTTGTCCATTTCATCCAGACCTTGTCCGATGGTCTTGCCGTCCGCCAGTCCCGCGGAGATGGTGGCAGAAACGAAACGGTTGTAACGGTACAGTTTCGGAGGTGCGATGCCGCCGGTAAGCTCAATCAGGTTGTCCAGCTGTACCATGTTCCCGTTGTCGCTTCGGATATAGATGCCTTTCAGGTCGGCGGGCTTGTTGCGTTGCTGGCGGTTGATTTCGCCTAATATCTCGTATTGCTTTCCGTTCATGTAGAAGTAGCCCATGCGCTGTCCGCTCAAGCCGTATTGCAGGGTTTGGGCAATGTTCTTGGTGCTTACGCCCATGATGCTCGCCTTGTCACGGTTGATGTTGATGCGCGCTTCAGGCTTGCTGAACTTCAGGTTTACGTCTGCCATCTGGAATACCGGATTTTCGTAGACCTTCGTCATGAACTTGGGGAGCACCTCCTGCAATTTCTCGATATTGGTTGCCTGCAATACATACTGCACGGGCATACCGCCGCGCCGTCCTCCGAATGAGGAGGACTGCTGTACGAAAGAGCGTGCCATGGTCTTTTTCTGCACTGCCTTCGACAACTTTTCGGCAACCTCCATCTGGGTATAGTCACGGTCTTTCATGTCTTTCAGTGTGATACGTACGTTACCGCTACCACTGGACACACGCGCCGTGACCGCTTCTGCATCCGGGATAATGGAGTCCACCAGATGATTGATGTCTTCGGTATAGTCGCGGATATATTCGTAAGTCACTCCTTCGGCACCCATTGTATTGATACTGATTTGCGAACGGTCCTCCAATGGCGCCATTTCAGCCGGGATAGTATTCCAAAGGACTCCGATAAGCAGGATGGTGACGATGGTGAAGGGCAAGGCAATCCAGCGCCGTTTCAGGAAGGCAGCCAGTGACTGGCTGTATACCCGGTTCATCCCTTCGAAGAAAGGTTCGGTCTTGCGATAGAACCAGCTCTGCTGTTCCCTTTTGATTAAAAGTTTGGTGGCAAGCATCGGCGTAAAAGTCAATGCGGCGAAGGAGGAGATAATCACCGAACCGGAGACCACGATACTGAATTCGCGGAACAGTCGTCCTGTCGTACCGTCCATGAATACAATAGGGAAGAATACCGCCACCAGCGTAATGGTAGTGGAGATGACGGCAAAGAAAATCTCCTTGGCTCCTTCTATGCCGGCTTCTTTCGGTGGCATCCCTTTCTCGATGCGGACATAAATGTTCTCCGTCATCACGATGGCGTCGTCCACCACCAAGCCCACGGCAAGCACCACGGCAAGCATGGAGAGCACATTGATGGAGAAACCGGCCAGATACATGACGAAGAAAGCTCCAATCAGCGAAACGGGGATTACAATACATGGCACAAGCGTCACACGCCAATCGCGCAAGAAGAGGAAAATGATGATGATAACCAGTACAAAGGCCTCATACACCGTCTGCTTCACCTCGTCGATAGAAGCGCGGATAAACTTGGTATTGTCAAAACCGTAGTTGTAATGAACATCTTCGGGAAGGTCTTTCTTCATCTTCTCCATGCGGTCATATACGGCGTTGGCTATTTCAATGTGGTTGGCACCCGGCTGCGGAATTACTACGACACCTACCATGGGCACACCGTTCATCTTCATATAACTTTTGATGTCGGCTGGTCCCAGTTCGGCACGTCCAATGTCGCTGAAGCGGACAATACGGTTACCGTCTTCCTTCAGGATAAGATTGTTGAACTCTTCGGCTGTATGCATCAGACCCAACGTACGGATGGTGAGCTCGGTAGTGTTTCCTTCGATACTTCCGGAAGGGAGCTCTACGTTTTCGTTGTCCACCGCATTCTTTACATCCAGGGGAGTGATTCCATAGCCGGACATCTTGATGGGGTCCAGCCAAAGCCGCATGGAATAGCGCTTTTCTCCCCAGATGCTTACACTACTTACATCTGAAATAGTCTGAAGCTGCTCCTTGACAGTCAGGTCGGCTATTTCACTGAGCTCCAGTAGGGAACGTTTGTCACTTTGGAGGGCAACCATCAGGATAGGGGTGGCGTCCGCATCGGCTTTTGATACGGTAGGCGGGTCACAGTCACGAGGCAGATAGCGCTGTGCACGCGACACTTTATCACGTACGTCGTTGGCGGCGGTTTCCAGGTCAACGGAAAGCTCAAACTCTACTGTAATGCGTGATGAACCTTGCTGGCTGACACTGGAGAGGGAGCGTATGCCGGGAATACCGTTGATGTTCTGCTCCAGAGGCTCCGTTATCTGGTTCTCGATGACATCGGCGTTGGCACCCGGATAGGAGCAGGATACTGATATGATGGGATTGTCTACAGACGGGTACTCGCGTACACCCAGATAATTGTAGCCGATGAAGCCAAACAGCAGGATTATCAGGGTAAGTACTGTCGAGAGTACCGGTCGCCGTATACTTAATTCGGATATATTCATTCTTTACAATTGATAATTAACGGTTGATAATTGACAGTTGTCAATTGATATTGTCCAGTGTTACCGGTAGTCCGGTACGGAGTTGCAGGGTTCCCGAGGTGATGATGGTATCTCCTGCCTGCAAGCCTTGCAATACTTGTACTTCCGCTTCCGTACGGATTCCCGTAGTAATCTCTACCGGCTGGGCTTTTCCCGACTTATAGAGGAATATCTTGTCTTTTCCCATTTCCGGTACAATGGCTTCGGACGGTACGGCAAGGGCGTCCTGAATTTCATCCTTGTTCAGCTTGATGCTGGCATAGCGGCCCGGAAGCACAGCTCCGTTGGCATTGGGATAAAGTGCACGGATTGTCAGGGTATGGGTAGTAGGGTCTATCTTTGATTCGCGTGCATAAACCGTGGCGTGGAAGGTGTTTAGCTTTCCTTCGAGAGTGAAGTCCAGTCCGGCGCCGGTCTTTACGTCATTGGCATACCGCTCGGGTACGGCAAATTCCACCTTCAACGGCGAAATCTTGGTGAGTTTGGCTACAATGGTTGTAGGGGAAGCGTAAGTACCCACACTGACTTGGCGCAGACCGATGACACCGTCGAAAGGAGCACGCAGCTCGGTTTGTGCGATGTTCGATTCTATCAAGTCAATGTCGGCATTCAGGGTGGCCAGCTCGGTCTTTACTTGTTCGTAGGCTTCTTTACTGACCGCATCCCTTTCCAGCAGGGCGTTCTGGCGAAACACGCGGTCTTCCGCCAACTTTAATTGGGAGACGAGGCGTTGCAATTGTGCTTGCAGCGGCCGGTCATTAACTTTGGCAAGTAATTGTCCTTTCTTGACGAAGCTGCCTTCTTCAAAATTTATCTCTATGATTTTGCCGGATGTCTCGAAAGAAAGGTCCACTTCCTCATCCGGCAGCAGGCTGCCGCTGATTTGTATTTCATCCTTCAGCAGTTGCGGTTTGATTATTTTTGCGTTTACGTTTAGAATTTTCTTACCGCTACGTTGACCGGTCATCACCTTGTCTGCAGCGGCTAATTCTTCATTCTCTTTAGGTAATTGGGAGTAGATTCCTCCTCCAATCAGTCCGGCACCAATCACGATAATGATGCCCCATTTAACTCTCTTATTCATGTTGTAGTATTAGTAGTAATAAAATCAGCCTTAGATTAGACTACGGGAAAAGAGAATAGTTTAAAAGATAAAGAGTTAAAAAGTGTAAGAATATGGATTGGAAAGGTGATAAAATGACAAATCAGTAAGCAGCCCGGTATTTTCCCTCCTCCTTGTCCTCCAGCATATTCAGATAAGAAGCGTAACGGGATTCGCTGATATAGTGCTTCTCGACAGCCTCGCGTACAGCGCATTCGGGTTCGTGGCGGTGGGTACAGTTGCCGTAACGGCAGTTGGCAGATACCTTGAATATTTCCGGGAAATAGTGGCCTATTTCTTCTTCTTCCATATCGAATGTTCCGAAACCTTTGATGCCCGGAGTGTCAATGATATATCCGTCACCGGGAACCGGGAACATTTCTGAGAAGGTAGTGGTGTGCATACCTTTATTATGATAGGTGGATATCTCTCCGGTTTTAATCTCTATATCGGGCAGTATTGCCTTGATGAGTGTCGATTTCCCTACTCCGGAATGTCCGGAAAAGAGGGTTATACGTCCTTTGAGCTCTTCCTCGATAATATCGATGCCTTCCTCTTTTTTGGCAGAAACCTTGAAACATGGATAACCGATGGTGGTATAAAGGTTGATGAGACTGTTCAGATAGTGCAGTTCCTCTTCGTTGTAGGCATCCACTTTGTTGAATATAATCTTGACGGGAACACGGTATGCCTCGGCAGAGGCGAGAAAACGGTCTATAAATGTGGTGGAGGTTTCGGGATAGTTCACCGTCACTATGAGCATGCACTGGTCGAGGTTGGCGGCAAGAATATGTGATTGCTTGGAAAGGTTGGAGGCACGGCGGATGATGTAATTCTTCCGGTCCTCTATCTCGCTGATAAAGGCCGTACCTTCCTGGTTCAGTATGATGTTCACGTAATCGCCTACAGCCACGGGATTGGTGCTTCGTATGCCTTTCAACCGGAAGTTCCCTTTGATTTTACATTCAATCTCCCTTCCGTCGTCAGTCCGTACCAAGTACCAGCTTCCGGTGTTTTTTATAACGAGTCCCCTCAAAATAATTGATAATTGATAATTGATAATTGATAATTGATAATTGATAATTGATAATTGATTGCTGGATAATTAACTATAGGTATTATTACACATGATAATTATCAACTGTCAATCATCAATTATCAATTCATTAAACGGTCATGATTTCTTTATCCTTTGCAGCCAGCATGTCATCAATCCGCTTGATGAACTTGTCGTGAATCTTCTGCAGCTTTTCTTCACCGCCTTTCTGGGCGTCTTCTGCCAGTCCGTCCTTTACGGATTTCTTCAAGGCGTCGATGGCATCACGGCGTGCATTACGTACACTTACTTTGGCTGTTTCTCCTTCTCCCTTGCATTGTTTGGCAAGCTGCTTCCGGCGTTCTTCCGTCAGCGGTGGGATGCCGATACGGATAATTTCACCGTTGTTTTCGGGCATGATGCCGAGACTGGAGTCAATGATGGCCTTTTCAATGACGCGGAACATGCTCTTATCCCATGGCTTGATGGCAATGCTGCGTGCGTCCGGAGTGGTTACGGCTGCCACATTGTTGATAGGAACCATACTTCCGTAAGAATCCACACGGATACCATCCAGCAAACGGATATCAGCTTTTCCGGCGCGGATATGAGCCAATGCCTCGTCCAGATACATGATGGCCATGTCCATACTTTCTTGCGCTTCGTCTAAGATGTCTTTTACGTCTCTCATATTATTTTCGTTTTTGGAATAGCTTTAATTTGAAACTTTGCAAATATAATTATTAAATCGGGAATTGAGAATTAAGAATTAAATAACATTCATTTTTTTATTCTCAATTCTTCGTTTTCCGTTTTTAATTCAATTATGTACCAGTGTACCGATTTCTTCTCCTTGCATCACTCTTTTCAGATTCCCCACTGTATCCATGTCAAAAACGATGATGGGTAGGTTGTTCTCCTTGCACATGCAGGTGGCGGTGAGGTCCATCACTTTCAGACCGCGCTTCAGTACTTCGTCGTAAGTGATGTCGTGGAATTTCGTGGCTGTCGGGTCCTTCTCCGGATCGGCGGTATAGATGCCATCCACACGGGTACCTTTCAACATGACATCTGCCTCAATCTCGATGCCGCGCAGACTGGAACCGGTATCGGTAGTGAAGAACGGATTGCCTGTACCGGCGGACATGATGACTACTTCGCCTGCTTCCATACATTCGATGGCACGCCATTTATTGTAGAATTCACCGATGGGTTCCATACGTACGGCAGTCAGCACGCGGACCTTCACGCCGGTAGCTGCCAGAGCTGAACTGAGGGCAAGGCTGTTGATGACGGTTGCCAGCATTCCCATCTGGTCGCCTTTCACGCGGTCGAATCCTTTGTGGGCACCGTTCAATCCGCGAAAAATGTTTCCACCGCCTATCACGATGCCTATTTGTACTCCCAATTCGTGGATTTCTTTGATTTGAGCTGCGTACTCGGCAAGGCGTTTTTCGTCAATGCCGTATTGCTTTTCACCCATCAGGCTCTCGCCGCTGAGCTTCAATAAGATTCTTTTATAGGTTGTCATAATATATAGTTTTGTTATATTTCTTTGCAGCAAAGATAAAGAATAAAACTGAAAAGTGCTGCAGAATGAGGTAGGATAGTTGCCTAACGTATTGTCTTTAGGAACTCGTCCATGCTGTGATATAACGGAATACCATAATGGTTACAAGTAATTCGCACATTGTCGTAGCGGTAGAAGCCGGGCTCGCAGATGACGTGCAGTTTGCCGGAACGCATGTGCAGCCCCATCTCCAGCAGAGTGATGGGAGACTTACTGCTTGCCAGGATATTCATGATTATCAGGTCGGCTTTTTCCAGATGTTCCAGTTCCCAGTTCACTTGATGTTCAAAGTCGGACATTTCACCGCTCAACCCCTTGTCCCTTCGGGGGTTGTATAGGAGATATTTGCCTTCGGGACGTGCTCGGAACCAGTCGCAGGTTGCCTTTTGCCAGTCTATGCTCTTGCCCATGTCAATGGTCCCAGCCAGGAAAATTTTGGTATATTCAGCTTCGTTCACTTCGGCTTTGTCTTCATCCGGACGGAGTACGATCACCTCGGACTGAGCTTGTAGGCCGATAGGGAATAACAGAACTAAAAGCAGGTAGAGATTTTTTTTCATGGTTGATGATGGTTTATAGAATTAGTTGTTTTTCTTGCTCTTTATCGGGAGTCTTGGAAACAGTTTCCTGAAACGAACCAGTTGGCCTGTAATGTTTCCCCCTGCGATGACGAGCGTTACGGCTACAATAATCATCACCAGTCCGATGCTTTCTCTGACAGTCAAGCTTTCTCCAAAGACAGCTATTCCGAAGAAGATGGCTGTCACGGGTTCCAATGCACCGAGAATAGCGGTCGGGGTGGAGCCGATGTATTGGATGGCTCCAGTAGTGCAGAGGAAGGATATGGCGGTGGGAAAGACAGCCAGTGCAAGCAAATTGCCCCACAGATACCACTGGTCCGGTGTGTTCAGTACTCCGGAATAGAGCAGGCGTGCTACGAAGAGCGATAAGCCGAAGAGAAGGACATAGAAGGTGACTTTGAGTGTAGCTACATTTTTCAATGACGTCTGGTTGATGCCCACAATGTATATGGCATAGGAAAGGGAGGAAGCGAAAACCAGCAATGTCCCTATCAGGCTCAGCGTACTGCCGTCCTCACTTTTATAGAGCAGCCCGATGCCTCCCAGTGCAAGCAGCATGCAGACGATGGTTTGCAGTGCCAGCTTCTCTTTGAAGACCATAGCCATAATAAGAGCCACCATAATGGGGTAGATGAACAGCAGTGTCGACGCTATGCCGGCGGCCATATAATTATAACTCAGAAAAAGCGTCAGTGAGGAGAGGGCTACGAGTAATCCCATGATGATGAGCGGAAATGTTTCTTTCCGTTGTATCTTGAATGTCCGCCCTCTCGCTTTTATCATAATACCCAGCAATGGGATGGCAAAAAGGTATCTGAAAAAGAGTACCGAGTCCGGATCCATGCCGGCTTTGTACAACGGGAGGGCAAACAATGGATTCATACCGTAGGAGGCTGCGGCGATAGAACCCAAAATATATCCTTTAGCTTTTGCATTCATATCTTTATCTGTAGATTAGCGTGCAAAGGTAGATATTTACTTTGATTTCCTCTTTCTTTTCTGTATGAAAACCGTATGAATTTTACCCTTATACCTTCAGTGTGTAGTCACCGGCTTCTTCTGTCACTGCCTTCTGCAATTCTTCGAGTGTCTTTTCTCCGTCTGAAAGCTCTACGATGGCCACCGGAGGGTTCAGGGTTACGGTGGCATGTACACCCTCCATACTATTTAATGCTTTCTCTACGTGCATGCGGCAATGGTTGCACATCATACCTTCTACCTTGAATTCTTTTTTCATGATTGTTTCTGTTGATGGTTCAACTTTTTTGTTTTCTTCCCTTTCATGTATCTTTTTCCGTTTTAGCAGCAAGCTGTTGCTCACCACACTGACACTGCTGAATGCCATGGCTGCGCCGGCTATCATCGGATTCAACAGGAAGCCGTTGATGGGATAGAGTATTCCGGCTGCAATGGGCACACCTACTATATTGTATATAAACGCCCAGAACAGATTCTGCCGGATGGTCCGGACTGTCAGACGGGACAGCCGGAGGGCTTCCGGAATTTTTGTCAAATCGGAGGAGATGATAGTCATTTTGGCTACGTCCATGGCGATGTCACTACCTCCGCCCATAGCGATACTCAAGTCGGCTTGGGCAAGGGCGGCGCTGTCGTTGATGCCATCGCCCACCATCGCCACTTTCCGTCCTTCTGCTTGTAACCGGCTGATAAAGGCTGCCTTGTCCTGCGGCAGTACGCTCGCTTGATAATGCGCAATACCTGCTTTGCGGGCAATTTCGCGGGCGGTGGTTTCATTGTCTCCGGTCAGCATGTGGACTTCGATACCGGTGGCACGCAGCTCGTCGACGGCACGAATGGAAGTTTCCTTTATCCGGTCCGTGATTCCGGCTATTGCCAGTGCGTTTTCTTCGTCGGCAAACCAGATGACGGTTTGTGCTTTCGCTGTCAGTCGGGTGGCTTCTTCCCGAAGAGACCGGCTGATGGCAATCCGGTTCTCTTCCAGTAGTTTCAGGTTTCCGGCAAAGTAAATCCGGCCTTGTGTCCGCCCTTTTACACCTTTTCCGGTGATGGTTTCGAAATCTTGGATGTCGTCTATGGAAGCCGATTCCTTGAGGTGATTCACTACGGCGTCTGCCAATGGATGTTCCGATAACTTTTCCAGACTGTAGAAAATGTCCGGCAAGACATCTTTTGAGGAAATGCTTGGATTGGGAGTAGTTGTCGGCGTATTCCATACCAGCTTACTGACTACCGGTTTTCCTTCGGTTACGGTTCCGGTTTTGTCGAGTACTACGGTATTTACCTTTTTGGCAATCTCCAGACTCTCGGCATCTTTTATCAGGATACCCCTTTCGGCTCCCTTGCCGATGCCTACCATGATGGCTGTAGGAGTGGCTAGCCCCAGCGCACACGGGCAGGCGATGATAATCACTGTGACAAATGCCAATAATCCGTGGGTGAATCCGTCGGTTCCGTCCAGCATCATCCATACGATGAAGGCGAGCACTGCAATGCCGATAATGGTAGGCACGAATATCCCTGCTATCTTGTCGACCAGTTGCTGTACCGGTGCTTTGCTCCCTTGTGCGTCTTGCACCATGTGTATAATCTTTGCCAGCAGTGTATCTGTGCCGACTTTCTCTGCCCGGAAGCGGAAACTCCCCTTCTGGTTGATGGTACCTGCGAAGACTTTGGCATCTTTTTGCTTGGACACTGCTACCGGTTCGCCGCTCAGCATACTTTCGTCTACGTACGAAGAACCTTCCGTCACGATGCCGTCCACTGCAATCCGTTCGCCGGGCTTCACCAGTATGATGTCGCCGGGGCGAATCTGCTCAATAGGGACAATGCGTTCCTCATTCCCAACGACGGTCACGGTCTTGGGTTGGAGTCCCATCAGCTTCTTGATGGCTGTTGAAGTGTTTCCTTTCGCCTTTTCTTCCAGCAGGCGCCCCAGCAGGATAAAAGCTATGATGACACTTGCCGCTTCAAAATACACATGCGGGTGGATGCCCCTGGACAGCCAGAAGTCCGGAAATAACATGTTGAACAGACTGAACAGATAGGCTGTTCCGGTGCTGATGGCTACCAGTGTATCCATATTGGCGCTGCCATGTCTCAACTGTTTCCAGGCACTGCTGAAGAATCCCCGTCCCAGCCAAAATACAATAGGAGTGGATAGTGTCCACATGATAGGATTGGCATAGGGCATATCCATGAAAAACATACCTATTATGATAACAGGTAAGGATAGAATAACGGCCCAGACAGTGCGGAGTTTCAGTGTAGTGAATTTTTTGTTGTGGGCCTCTTCCGCTTCTTCGAGCGTATTGCCGTCCCGATTTATCAGCAAGTCATATCCAGCGGCCTGCACGGCTTGCTGCAATGCCTCGGAAGAACAGTTCTTGGGATCATATTCTACGGTTGCCGTTGCCGAAGCGTAGTTTACGGCTGCTATCTTGACACCGGACTGCCGGTTCAGCGTCTTTTCTATCCGTGCGGCACATGATGCACAGCTCATTCCCAATACGGGAAATGTCTCTTGAACAATATTCTTGTCTGTCATAACAATTATGTATTTAAGTTTCGTAAGTTCTTGAACTTGCGAAACTTGAGTTATGTATAAGTCATAGCGATACAAAGATAATGCTTTTTCCCCTTGAAATGTTCATCGCTTAAAATCGCAATAAATAGGCTACTTCTCACTGGGGAATGCTTTTTTAATGACTCCCCGACTCAATCCCGTCTGCACCGCTCCCCGCATCAGGAGGTAGGTGAGGAAGGCAAGCCATAAAGCATGGTTTGCCAGGACGGGATGTAGGCCATAATACAAGACAAAGAAGCTGACGGCTGCTGCAGTCATGGACAGCAGCATGCCGCGCGTGGCTGTGGCACCTATAAAAATGCCGTCCCAAATGAAGGCGGCTATACCAACGGCAGGAACGGCAAGCGCCCAGTAGAAATAGGTGTCGGCAACCGCTATCACTTCTTTGTCATCCGTCAATAGCCCGAGGAAGGCATTACCTCCCAGTGCATAGGTCAACGTAAAGAGAACTGCCATTACCGCTCCCCATCCAAAGAGATGTCGGACGGTGTCTGTAAAGGCTTCCCGGTTGTGTGCGCCTATGTATCTGCCGCTCAGGGCCTCGCCTGCGTAGGCAAAACCATCCATTACATACGAGAACAAAGTGAAGAGCTGCATCAGCAGCGTGTTGACAGCCAAAATGATTTCGCCCTGCGAGGCTCCTGCTGAAGTAAAGAACAGAGTAACCACCACCAGGCAAAGGGTGCGCAGAAAAATGTCCCTGTTCACTTGGAAGAATTTTAGCATTGTCTCCTTCTCCCAGATACCTTTTCTTTCTTCCCCTTTAATTTCCAATTTATAATTTTTAATTTCCCAGTATCTCTGCAACTTTCCATAATTGCGTATCCAGAGCATCAGCCCTATCAGGAAACCGGCGTACTGGGCTATCAGCGTCCCCAGGGCAACTCCTTCGACTTTCATTCCGCATAGATAGACCAGGCAGAGGCTGGCAATGATATTGACTATATTCTGTGTGATGGCTATATACATGGGAATGCGTGAATTCTGCATGCCGATGAACCATCCCGTGAGCCCGTATAGTCCCAGCATGGCGGGTGCACCCCAGATGCAGATGTGGAAATAAAGCGTTGCCATCTCTTTGACCTCGTCTGTAGGATGAATCAGCAGGAATGCGCCTTGTCTGATGGGGACTTGCAATGCTATGAGGCAGGACGCGACAGCCAGCCCTATGCCGACGGAGCGCACTAATAGGCGTACAACTTCCGGCAAATCCCGTTTTCCGTATGCTTGTGAAGTCATTCCGCTGGTCCCCATGCGCAGGAAACCGAAAATCCAGTAGATGATATTGAACAGCATCCCGCCTACGGCAATGGCTCCGATATAGGCCGGTGAACCTAAGTGTCCGACAATGGCTACATCAATCAGTCCGAGCAAAGGAACGGTGATGTTTGATACGATGGAAGGCAGTGCTATTTGCAAGATTTGCTTGTCTCTGAGCTTCATTGGTAACGCTTATTTCATAAGATTGGCAAAGTTACGCAGAAAAGGGGAAAATAGTGGGAAAGATTAACTATATTTTGTTGATGTTTGCAGTGAAAGTGTGTAAATTTGTAGGTGAATTTCTATGGAGATGATTCAGGCTGTTAAACTATTATATACTTTAAAAATGAAATCCTTAACTTTATTTTTCTCTTTGTTTCTGATGTTGCCTCTGTCTGTTTTCGCTCAGTCGGCGGGTGAACTGTTGCAGAAAGTTTCCGAAGCGTTGTCCGAAGGCAAGGACGATTATGTCGTAAGTCTGTTCCGTCAGTCGGCAGATGCCGGTGTGGACCAGGCGGAAATGTTCTATTGGGCCAATGTTGACAAGAACACTGTGGTAGCTTCCCGTTTGGCCAATGAGCTGGCTGCCCATTACAAGGAAATGCGGAATTACGACAAGGCCTATCTCTTCTATAAGGAGTTCTTGCAACGCCATCCCGAAGATGTGCCTGCCCTTGTTTCTTGTGCCGAGATGGAAATGATGCGGGGAAAAGAGAAGGATGCTCTGAAAACCTACGAGAAGGTGCTGATGCTCGACGGTGATAACCTGCAGGCAAATATCTTCTTGGGGAATTATTTCTATCTTCAGGCAGAAAAGGAAAGGAAGAAGCTCGATGATGACTTTAAGAAGATAACTTCCCCTACGCGGATGCAGTATGCCCGTTATCGTAACGGTTTGTCGGACGTGCTTACCAATAGCTATAGCAAGGCAAAGACCTATCTGCAACGGGTACTCCAGGTATTCCCTTCCATGGAGGCGGGCAATACGCTGGAAAGAATAAAGAAGATGGAGGCGGAGATGCGTTAATAGTAGCTCAATCTCCTTTTTGAGATACGGATTGCGCAAGTAATAGATTTCTAACGCTTATTCATCGCGGGTGCGAAGCGAGGTGTCGTGCGGGAAGACTTGCTTGGCGAGGCATAGCTGTTCACTCCCATATTCTTCCGAGCAGCGTCTTCTCCGACAAGATGATGGATGCCTTTCCTTTCATGCCTTTCTGCATGAAAGGGACTTCTTTCAGTGACAGTATAAAACAGAAATAGTTGTGCCCGTTGCGGCTGATTATCCGTGTAGAAACGGTTGTGACAGTTCCTTGCAGATAGCCGTATTCCTTGCTTGTATATCCTTCCAGTTCAATTTCTGCTTTCATGCCGGTACTTACTTGTGTGATGCAGGCATACGGCAGTTCTCCGGTAGCTGACACTTCTCCTTGCTGAATGTCCGTCAGGGTGATGTCGCATTCCGTTGTTTCGGGATAGGGGACAAATGCGGCTACAGCCAGCAGCAAAGCTATAATTATTCCGATGATGCCGATTCCGCTACGTACCAGCAGCGGAGGAATCTGCCCGATGATTTTCCGTACCTGTTTGCTTCTGAGTTCTATATCCTTGCTTTCCATATGCTAACTGCCCAATTCCAATTGATTCTTCACAAGATTATAATAAGCTCCCCGGCTGGCTATCAGTTCCTGATGCTTTCCGGCTTCTATGATTTTCCCTTTGTCTATCACTACTATCCGGTCGGCGTTCTTTACAGTGCTTAGGCGATGGGCCACCACGATCACCGTTTTCCCTTTGTAGAACTCCGTCAGGTTCTCTACAATTATCCGCTCGTTGTTGGCATCCAGCGCATTGGTGGCTTCGTCCAGAAAGATGTACTGCGGATTCTTGTAGACGGCTCGGGCAATCAGTATCCGTTGTTTCTGCCCTTGACTCAGACCCACACCGTCTTGCCCTATCAGAGTGTTGTATTTCAGGGGGAGGCGCATGATGTAGTCGTTTATATTGGCAATCCGGGCAGCCTCTGCCAGCCGTTCTTTGTCTATTTTAGGTTGAACTGGTTGAGATCTGTGTCGCCGATGGAGATTTCTCCGCCCAATGCCTTGTAGTAGCCCAACAGCAATTTGATGATGGTCGTCTTTCCGCTTCCTGTTCTTTATTTCGTTGATGAAGATGCTGCCTGCTTCTTGTGTCTGTTGCAGTTTCAGGTTCTTCATGTTGGCTTCGAAAAGTTCGGCCTGCACGTCTTCCCACTCCCAGCGGCGGTGTTGCTCGCAGTCTTGCAGCTTTATCCCCTGCATGGCGGTGATGAACTGGTAGGTTTTGTTGTTGTTCTTAAGGTTAGGCACAAAGTCTCCTCCCATGTAAAAGGCGACATTGCGCAAATAGTTTCAGGTTTCTGTATTGTAGTATTTTTCTGTTCCGGAGTAGTGCTGTTCTCCGTATTCAGTTCCTTTTTTACGGTTGTTTCCCGCCCAGGAAAAGATGGTGTAGAAAGAGAATTTATCGTTCCCGGTTTCAAAACTTCCACTATGAGAATTTGTCAACATTCCCGGATGGACGTCATTGTTCAGATTTAGCAGCTGGTAAGTCTAGCTTCTTTTTTTGAGTTTTATATTGAGCACCGTTGCATATCCGTCTTTGAGATATTTATGCGCCAACATAAAAAATGCAGGAAATGTTATTGCGCTTCCTACATTTTTCATATTTTTGCATTTGGAGAGAGGAGTTCTCTCCAAGACATTTTAGAATTTGAAGAAGCGTTATGCTTATCTTGTGGTTGGGAACCTAGGAAATTCGCAATTGTACACAAGGATAGCATAGTGGTTCTCACGCATATAGCGTGGGCTGCTATAACCATATCCGTGTACAAGGTTTTCCTAGGACCTCCAACCAGAACGTGGCATTGCAGTCTCACGCTTTTATGTTGAATGGTTCCCGGGAGAGACTGAGGGAGATTAATTATTTAAATATTATGAATGCACGTCACCTATTCATTTTATGCGGTACGTTTTTGTTATTCATGGCCTGCAAAGACTCTCCCAAGCAAAAGTCTCTTTCTGCCTCAAAGAATCCAAACCACACGTATGTAATTGCAATAAAGTCGGACATTAGCGTCAAAAAGGAATCGGTGGAAGGCAAACTGGTAGGGGTTGTTGAACGTGGAGAAATGTGCGAACTGGTAGATTCGGTCAACGGATGGTATAAAGTTCGGTTACGTACAGGTGAAGAGGGCTATGTCAACAGCGAATTTTCCAAAGTGCTATCCCATGATTCTATTCCGAAGAAGGCTTTTGAAGCGTATTGTCCTTTGGCAGAGCAGAGAGTACAATACGGTGCCCTATCTTTCAGACTGGATGGAAACAACGTATTTATGGCGAGGGGTTATAATTCTGTGCCAGAGGATGGAAATCTTTGGAATTCGGTCTACCAAGGGGCAACGGTCTATTATGGAAAGATAGAAGGAAATCGGCTGGTCTTCACACGTCACTTGGAATCCTTTAGGGGACTGCTGGAAGACGTTACTCCGGAGGAGATGGAGGAAGTAAAGCCTTATACCGCATATTATTCGCCCGTTGAGGGAGGATTCATCTTTGAAGGGGCACTATTTAAGACTTCAGATGTTGATGGCATTTTGAATGCGGCTCCCGTTAATAAAGAAACTGAAACTCCTCATCCTTTGTCGGCACGTAAAGGTCTCGGCCTATATGGGAGCGTAGAAAGTCTGACCAATAGTGAAGGGGAAACCACTCGGTTTGACAAGGTTGGGAATATACTGGAAATCAGTAAAGGGGAAGAATATTCCCTGATTTATAAGTACAATGACAACCGTACAGAATACAGCCGAAGCGATTGGGGCTCTTACACCATCACATACAGCGACCATAAGCGGAGCGATATGAGTAAGAATGAATCCGATATGGAAGGTTCTGTAGAATATCTTTTTGACGAGCAGGACAGAATCATAGAACGTAAAAGTCAGGTAAGAATGATTTACCTCACAGAAACATTCACTTACACCGGTGTGAACCTTCTTCCTGATAGTAAAAGTGTACACGATTACGATGAAACCGGAGATTACCTTACCACAGATAGATATGAGTATCTGGAAGTGGACGAGCATGGGAATTGGTTGAAGCGAAAAGTTACCCGCACCAATCAGGTGAAAGAGTATAAGGAGAATGGTGAGTCATTCTCTACCAAAACAGAACCGGAACGTATCGAGACACAATCCCTTGAGTATTTCAACAACTAAAAATAACTATTTATGAGTACGAAAATGAAATTCAAGTGTACTTCATGCCAACACATATTTGAACATGATGCTTATCAAAAGGAATGTTTCTGTCCGAAGTGTGGTAACATCAGTGAACGTTGTGCAGAAGAGGAACAGTTTATTGTTTGTAGTGAATGTGGAACTGAAATCCCTAACGGTGTAACATCGTGCCCCACATGCGGGTGCCCCATATCTGCCACGAAAAATCGCCATTGCCATGAATGTGGTGCTGAGCTGGCTGATTCCGTATACGTTTGTCCGCAATGCGGATGTCCCGTTGTACCAGCTACGCCGATTGCCGCTTCATCTATCCCTCCGGTATCCATTACACAGACAGCATCTCCTATAGAGGTTGAAGAGCAGGAACTTTCCCTTCCCCCAAGGAGTAGGGCTTTATATTGGTTTATTGGTGGTATTGTATTGGTGCTGTTAGTAAGTTTCGGTATATTTTATTATACGACCGATTATTTTAAGGATAAGACCAACACATTGAAATCTGTCGTAGGTACTTCGCGGCAAGTAGTGATTGATGGTGTCAACCTACGTTTACGGTATGCACCATCGTCGGATGCAGAAACATACAAGTGGGCTGACGGAACCAACCGTCACCCGGAGAAAGGTGAACGGTTTCCTTATTTAGGAGAAGTAGGAGACTTTTATAAGGTTGATTATAAGGGACTTGTACTGTATGTTTCCAAACAACATACTCACCTAGAATAGTTTTTTATTTATTAACGCTAATATATTTTGTATTATGGCACTCATTTTTTGTTCCCATTGTGGAAAGCAGGTTTCGGACAAAGCTACCACCTGCCCTCATTGTAATGCAGTCCTGCAAGCAGGACAACCTCAGGTTCAACCTCAAACAGCCCAGCAGCCGTTCCAGCAGAACACAAATGCTACGCAACAGTCGGTTTACGTAAATGTTCCAGGTAAGCAATCCAATGGTATCGGCACTACTGGGCTGGTATTCGCCATTCTTGGAATCTTTCTTGGGTGGATACCTATTCTTGGGTGGATTATCTGGTTCCTCGGTGCGCTTTTTAGTTTCATCGGCTTATTCAAAAGTCCGCGCGGCTGCGCCATTGCAGGTTTCATTATCTCATTTATATGGGTGATTGTCGCTGTGTTCGTCGTTGGGTCTATTGGAGCCTTTTCACTCTTTAGTTAATGGTTGTTATACATAGAAGGTTCTATCGTTTAAGAATTTTAGATACCAATTAAGTGATGCTGGCAAAAAGAACAAATTCACTTTTTGCCAGCATATTTTGTTACTTTTGTAATCAAAACAAAAGAAAGTAGAGCTAAAGAAATTTCATAATTTTCATTCTCACATTTCCGGTGTCCCTTTTTCTCCGGTCACTTTCTGATAAAGTCGTCTTCGGATGGAAGAAATGCTTTCCGGCTTGGGTGCATCAACCGTGCGATGTCTGTTTGGCGGAATTGGAGCTTGATAAGCATACATACGTGCAGTTCGTTTTCGTTGGGATTGTGCAGTGAATGCAGCTTTTCAAAGAAGTTGGGGCAGACAGGAGACATCAGTTCTTTCAGTATTTCCCATTCTTCAGGGGTGATGTATGCCTCGCCACGAGCGAAGTTTGCCCGTTCTTATAGTTTCTGCTATATATTGGAACCAAGCAGATACTCTTGGCCCTCCTGCTCTTGCTCGTTTTCTATCGCTTTTTGTTGCAAGATGTGGTTGAGCAACTCTAAGTTGTCGCTTTCAGCCGGTTGTTCTCTTTTTCACGCAGTTGATAGTTGTAGAGGGAAGTGCATCCGGTGGATGGTTTCCGTCTGTGTCGCTTGTTCGATGGTGAGTTCCAAAAGTTTGCGATAGGCAACTTGTTTGGCATAGATGGTTCCTCCCTTGTGACGTGATAGCGTGACAGATGAATTTCAAAATAAACTTTGTGATAGGGATGAATCTCCTTTACAGAATGTATTGCACTTCCTTGAACAGATATTCCCGTTCACTTCCTCCTTCATCCTCCAGCACGAACCGTCCGTCTTGCTCTACACGCAGCAACCGGGCAAGGAACTTGCCGTTGGCATCTTCATAAGGGTGCAATCCCCGGCGACGGAAAAGGGAGCGGGCATACCGTGTGGATATCTCGTCGGAGTAGACGGCGAAGTCCTCCATTTGGAGGCTGTTGTAGTAGATTTGTACACGTCTCAGGATATGGGCAAGGATTTCATAACGGTCGTGCTCCTTTCCGGTGATTTGTTTCAGTGAGACGGGGTTGGGAGCATCACTGTTGAAGACTTCCTGGTTGATGTTGATGCCGATTCCGGCAATGCTGCGCCTGATATGATGTCCGGAAAGGTCGTTCTCTATCAGTATACCGCAGATTTTCTTGTCTTTCCAATAAATGTCGTTCGGCCATTTGATGGTGATTTCATCAGACCATCTGCTCAGTTCTTCCTTAATGGCGAGGGAAACGATTTGTGAAAGGATGAACTGTCGGCGGGCTTCCAGAAAAGAAGGGTAGAGTACAAAGCTGAAAAGCAGGTTCTTGCCTTCTTCAGCTTCCCAGGTGTTGCCGCGCTGGCCTTTACCGGCGGTTTGGAACTCGGCAGTCACGGTTGTTAGTTCGGCAACGGATTCTTGCAACTGGTTGCAAAGCTGGCTGAGGTATTGGTTGGTCGATGCCGTTTCGTCCAATGCTACCAGCGGGAACGGGAATGTGTCAGGGCAGGGCTTCATATTCGGTACGCATTTTTTTGGTGAACTTCTTCAATACTTCTTCCATAGAGTGGTCTATCAGTTGCTTCAACAGTTTGTCGTCGACGTCACCGTCAAGGAACACCTGGTTCCAGTACTTTTTGTTGAAGTGATAGGCACCTTCGATGGCAGCATAGTGCTCCCGCAGTTCGAGTGCATATTCGGGGTCGCATTTCAGACAAATCTTGTTGGCGCTTTCCAGGTCGATAAGTGCAAACATTTTATCCATGACTTTCATCACGAGCGAGTATTCGTCGAACGGAAGGCATTCCGTGACGGCCTTTTTGCTGAGGCAATATTCGCGGGCGGTTTCTATGTCCATGATGGTATTTACGGTTTACAATTTATAATCTACGATTTACGATTGAAATAACTCTCACTTATCAATTGTCAATTATCAAAATATGGGTGGATAGAAGGCATCCTTCATGTGCTCTATCCTGAATGCTCCCGGTTCGCCTACAGCAGTTATGATGTCGAAGCGGACGGGTGCATCCAAACAGAAGTGCTTGATATAGGCATCGGCCGCTACGACAATACGTCGTATTTTCTGCCAGTTCACGGCATTCTGCGGCTCGATGTAGTCCGTATTGCTACGGGTTTTCACTTCCACAATAATCAGTTCCTTATCTTTGTCGGCTACAATATCCAGCTCAAGGTGATTCTTCCGCCAGTTACGGTCACGTATGGTGTAACCGTTCTGTTCCAAATATTTGGCAGCGGCGTCTTCACCGGCTTTTCCAAGAATATTGTGTATTGCCATTATTCCGGCAACTTAATCATGCCTTCATGTCCTCGTCGGTAGATGGCAGGGACCTTCAAGGCTTTGCCTCTCATCAGGGGTTCTGCACTGCGTGTTGTGGGTGCCGGAGCCTGACCGGTGATTTCCTGGATGGCACGGGCATATAGGAACTCTTTATCCGAACCATAGTCTCTGTATATGTAATATCCGTCTCCTCTGCCGTAAGGGTCGTTTTCATCTATTTCGATGTCAGGTGTGAACCCATTTTCATAATCTCCAACTCCTTTGGCATTATAGCTTTGGAAGGTGATGGGAACCACTTCGTAGACGTTATTTCTTATGGTATATTCTACTGGTTCCATACCTACATTTTTACCGGTAGTTCTTTTACCTATAAGTGTTACTTCTACATCTATTCCCTTTAGAGAATTGATGACAAGTTCACTGGCTGATGCTGTTCCGTTACCTACGATACAATAGACGTGCTGAAGGTTTAAGGCACCTGCTGATAGAGACGTAGCCAGATTCTCATAGTTGGAATATGCAAACAATTCTTCCTCACGTTTATCATTGCGTTTTTTCATTCTTTCTTTATTATATCTCAGGCTTGTGAACACTTTGCCTTCAGATTTTGCGCCGGCTATACAAGTTGCTATTAGGTTGGCTGATATAACGTGGCCACCTCCATTGTAACGTAAATCCAAAATTAGGTCCGTGATATTCTGACTTTTGAATTCTTTGAATACATCGAATAATTCTTGGTCAAATCCGGCCTCAAATCCAGAATAAACAAGATAGCCAATTCTGTGCCCTGGGGTTTCTTCTTCTTCTGTCACTTTACTGAAAAGAATAGGATTGCAGTACATGGCTTCGGAAGATATGTCTTTTTCTTGGGTTCCTCCCTCTGTCTTTTCCTCTGTAATTTTCAGGCTGAAAGCCGAAGCTGGTATCAGTAAATCTAGGTAATGTTGCCAATAATTACTCATGGTTAACTTCTCTCCGTTTATTTGCATGATTGAGGAACCTCGTTTAATACCTGCCCGTGCTGCCGGTGAATTGGGGTAAACACCTTGTACAAAGAAGTAGATAGTGTAATTATCTTCGCTTCCAATTGCTCGAACGTCTGCTCCGGTAATGCCGAAACTGTAAGTTTGTTCTTTTTTTACCCATTGAGTGGAACGGGTTGAACCGATGGGATTTTTTTTCTGTATGTATGAAAAGAGAGTATATTTTCCATCCGCAGTGGCCTTTTTATCCAAAGTATTAGTAGTCATACTTCCCAATGCATCATAGAAGAAGTCTTCATAGCCTTTGTTATGGTCAAGATTCAATGTTTTGTATTCATCGTTCCAGAGATACATTTCTCTCAGATATTCATCAACTTTTGCGTTAATCTCCATATCTTCAGTGGTTTGGGGAGCACTGGTCCCTTTTTGTGTAACTTCAAAACTTGCAGGAGAATAGCCGTCTATATTAATGGAGATTCTGGCTGTCCGGTCGGTGGTGGAACTTGTACTTACAGATAATTTCAAGGTACTTTGTCCTTTTGTGCCCGAGGTCGTATTCAGTTTGCACCAATCCGCTCCAGAGGTGACGGAAGCTACCCATTTAGCTGCAGCATTGAAGCTTACAGACAAGTCATTATCCTGGCTGATCTCCAGGGATTTTCCCTCTGTCCAACTTTGATTGGTTATGCCGGTATTAAGCTTATTATCGTCATCGTCACTACATGAGATAAAACTTATACTGAACAACGCGAGTAGAAAGAAGCTGAGATAATTTACATGTTTCATACCTTTTAAATTTAGAACTCTCCAAAAATACGTTTTTAATTATTAAATTAAAATGTTTTTAAGAAATTCTTTAAGTTTATCGGTCAAAAAAATATTTCAGTGCCATTTAAGCGTTTCTGATATAAAAATTACGTAGGTTCGTTTTGTTTTTACAGAAGTAAAAGTAATTTTGCAGGAAATATGAGAAAGAGAGATAAAACGTGTGCGAAAGCAACGCCCGAAGAACCGAAGCGCGAGCAGCGCATGGTATGCCTGATGAGCGAGGAAGAGCAGCGGATTGTGGATCGTTATCTGGAGAAATACAAGATAACGAACAAGTCGCGTTGGCTGCGGGAGACTATTCTCATGTTTATCCATAAGAATATGGAAGAGGATTATCCTACTTTGTTCGGTGAGCACGACATGAGGAGATGAGCATTAAAAATTAGAAATTAACAATTAAAAGGGGATGGCGTTGGACGATAGCTATTATATGAAGCAGGCACTTCAGGAAGCGCAGAAGGCAGGTGAACGGGGAGAAGTTCCTGTAGGTGCGGTTGTGGTTTGCAAGGACCGTATCATAGCTCGTGCCCATAATCTGACGGAGACCTTGACAGATGTCACCGCCCATGCCGAGATGCAAGCCATTACCGCTGCCGCTGCATCCCTTGGCGGCAAATATCTGAATGAATGTACTCTCTATGTCACAGTGGAACCCTGCGTGATGTGTGCCGGTGCCATTGCCTGGGCGCAGATGGGACGTCTGGTGTTTGGTGCTGAAGATGAGAAAAGAGGGTATCAGCGCTATGCCTCGCAGGCATTGCATCCCAAAACACAAGTGGTAAAAGGAATTCTGGCAGATGAATGTGCCGCCCTGATGAAAGAGTTCTTTGCCGCCAAGCGCAAATAATCTCTAATCCTTTATCCCTAATCCCTACTCTTTGATTTCTTCAAAATCCACATACTCTCCCTCGTCTTTGGAGAACAGTTTCTTGTGGCGGGGGCGTATTTCACCTTCTTCAGCTTGTACCTCTTCAGACGATTGTCTATTATCATTGTAGGAGTACCCTCCCGGCTGGTAGTTACCATTTCCTTTTTGGTAGGGACCGGAGTTGGAGGAAGTACGGCGTCCGCCCAATCCGAATATGTTCCGGATGACAGTACCGATAATGCTGAGGCCAATGAGCAGAATGGCAATTATGATGATGAATAAAAATCCTAAAATATGAAACATGGGCTAATGTCTTTTTATGTGTTCGTTTTCTGCGAACTTCAATACAACAACCGTGCCAAAGATTTGTTTATTTACTTTTCCTTGTAATAAGCGAAAGTAGTATATACCACACGATAATTGCAGCAAAGCTGCAGATTCCCAAGAAGATGAGGAACGGAATGCAGACAAGCAGGAAAATGAAGCTTGTTTTATTGTCTTTCCATGACAGATTCTTGAATTTGAGTGAGAACATTGGAATCTCCGATACAAGTAGCCATGAGAAAAGGCAGACCAGCAGCAACAGATAAACCGGATGGAAGCTGCCGCTCACCAGCCAGTCGTGAGCGCCCGTCACCAATGAAGCCCAGAACAAGGCGTTTGCCGGGACGGGAAGTCCTACGAAAGAGCTCGTCTGGCGGGTATCGTTGTTGAACTTGGCAAGCCGCAGTGCAGAGAATACGGACAAAAGAAATGCGAGATAGGGGAAAACGCCGGCCAAGCTTTCCATTGCGCCCGAATAGTCCATTTCCTTGAACAAGGAAAATACAATCAGGGAAGGGGCCACTCCGAAACTGACATCATCTGCCAGAGAATCCAAATCCTTGCCGATAATGGAGTGTGCGTCCAGTGCACGTGCCATCATGCCATCGAAGAAATCGAATACGGCACTGAAGATAATGAAAGCGAGTGCCCATTCATATCTGGCTTCGAATGCCATGACACAAGCAATACACCCGGAGAATAGGTTCAGGCAGGTCAGAGTATTTGGAATATGGCGGGTAATGCAGTTTGCCATTGTTGTTCTTTTATTATTTAAGTTTGGCTATCACAGTCTGATTGCCGGTAGTCAGTTGTCCTAGTTTAACGAATACTTCGGTGCCCAACGGTAGAAAGACATCCACGCGGGAGCCGAATTTGATGAAACCCATATGTTCGTCAATATAGCATTCCTCGCCCGGTTCGGCATAGGTCACGATGCGGCGCGCCATGGCTCCGGCTATCTGTCGTGCCATAATCTCCACGCCTTCCGGAGTTTCTATTACTACGGTGGAACGCTCGTTGTCGGTGCTGGCTTTGGGCAGCCAGGCTTTCATGAACTTCCCGTTTTTGTGCCATACCTTCTTTACCGTACCATCTACCGGATACCAGTTGGCGTGTACATTAACCAGACTCATGAATATAGATACCATGATACGGCGGTCGTGGAAGTATTCGTTTTCCTCCACTTCTTCCACCACTACGATTTTACCGTCGGCAGGAGCTACCACGACTTTCTCCGTTTCTTGTCCGAACAAACGGATGGGGCAGCGGAAGAAGTTCACGAGTATGCCATATACTATGAGGCTGATGACCGCTACTACGTAAAAAGGAACTTTGCATTCCAATCCGAAGTAAAGGGCAGTGTTGACAGCCAGAATCAGAACCAGGCTGCCTGCCAATGTATGTGTTCCTTCACGGTGTATGCGTATCTTTTTTAATCTTTTTAATCGACCCATGTATATCGTATTTGCTAATTTAGATAGAAATTATCTGCAAAAATAGGCTTATTTTGAAAATCTAACAAGGATTTGGAGAGAGAAATGTGCATGTTGATAACTTTTTGGGAAATATTTTTGTTAGCTGTGATAGAGGTTGTAATTTTAGGCTCTCAATAGAAAGGATATATATGCAAGATTTTGTTCATTTACATGTCCATACCCAATACTCTCTTCTGGATGGTCAGGCAAGTGTCAGCAGGCTGGTTGACAAGGCCATGAAGGATGGTATGAAAGGCATTGCCGTGACCGACCATGGAAATATGTTCGGTATCAAGGAGTTCACCAACTATGTCAACAAGAAGAACAGCGGGCCAAAGGGGGAGATAAAGGACCTCAAGAAAAGGATTGCCGGTATTGAAAGCGGTGAGATAGAGTGTGAAGACAAGGAAGCGGAGATTGCCGATTGTCGTGCCAAGATGGCAGAAGCGGAAAGCAAGCTGTTCAAGCCGATTGTAGGCTGTGAAATGTATGTGGCCCGCCGAACCATGGATAAGAAGGAGGGGAAGCCGGACCAGAGTGGCTATCACCTGATTGTGCTGGCAAAGAATGAGAAGGGGTATCACAATCTGATAAAACTTGTATCGCATGCCTGGACAAGGGGATACTATATGCGTCCGCGTACAGACCGCAGTGAACTGGAAAAGTACCATGAGGGGCTGATTGTCTGCTCGGCTTGTATCGGTGGCGAGGTTCCTAAGAAGATTATCAATGACCAGCTGGAAGAGGCAGAAGAAGCTGTACGCTGGTATAAGAATCTGTTTGGCGATGATTACTATCTGGAGCTTCAGCGCCATAAAGCCACTGTTCCCCGTGCCAACCACGAAGCCTATCCGCTTCAGCAGAAGGCGAATGCCAAGTTGCTGGAGCTTGCCCGGAAATATGACATTAAGGTTATCTGCTCCAATGACGTCCACTTTGTGGATGAAGAGAATGCAGAAGCGCACGACCGCCTGATTTGTCTGAGCACGGGTAAAGATCTGGATGACCCTACCCGAATGCTTTATACCAAGCAGGAATGGATGAAGACAAAGGCTGAGATGAACGCCTTGTTTGAGGATGTTCCCGAAGCCTTGTCCAATACCTTGGAGATTTTGGACAAGGTGGAATATTATTCCATCGACCACGCTCCTATTATGCCTACGTTTGCTATTCCGGAAGATTTCGGAACGGAAGAGGGCTATCGGCAGAAATATACCGAAAAGGATTTGTTTGATGAGTTTACCCAGGATGAAAACGGCAAGGTGGTGCTGGATGAGGATGCCGCCAATGCCAAGATAAAGCGTCTGGGGGGCTACGACAAGCTGTACCGTATCAAGCTGGAAGCCGACTATCTGGCAAAATTGGCATTCGACGGTGCCAAGAAACTGTACGGTGATCCCTTGTCCGACGAGGTGAAGGAACGTCTGGTCTTTGAGCTGTACATCATGAAGACGATGGGTTTCCCGGGATACTTCTTGATTGTGCAGGACTTTATCAATGCCGCCCGCACACAGCTGGGCGTTTCGGTAGGACCGGGACGTGGTTCGGCTGCCGGCTCGGCGGTGGCCTATTGCTTGGGCATCACGAAAATAGACCCGATTCAATACGACCTTCTGTTCGAGCGTTTCCTGAATCCCGACCGTATCTCTTTGCCTGATATCGATGTGGACTTCGATGATGACGGACGTGGAGAAGTGCTCCGCTGGGTGACGGAGAAATACGGGCAAGAGAAGGTGGCGCACATCATTACATACGGCACAATGGCGACCAAGATGGCCATCAAGGACGTGGCGCGCGTACAGAAACTGCCTTTGAGCGAATCGGACCGTCTGTGCAAGCTCGTGCCGGATAAGATTCCCGACAAGAAACTCAACCTGCCGAATGCTATCGCGTACGTACCCGAATTGCAGGCTGCGGAAGCTTCACCCGATCCCCTGGTGCGCGATACGATGAAATACGCCAAGATGCTGGAAGGTAATGTGCGCGGTACGGGTGTGCATGCCTGCGGTACTATTATTTGTCGTGACGACATCACGGATTGGGTACCCGTCAGCACGGCGGATGATAAGGAGACGGGCGAGAAGATGCTCGTTACCCAATACGAAGGTTCCGTCATCGAAGATACGGGACTTATCAAGATGGACTTCCTCGGACTGAAAACCTTGTCCATCATTAAGGAAGCCGTTGCCAATGTACGTCTGCACCGCGGCTTGGAACTCGACATCGACAAGATATCCATTTCTGACCCTGCTACCTATAAACTCTATTGCGACGGCCGCACCATCGGTACGTTCCAGTTTGAATCGGCCGGTATGCAGAAGTATCTGCGCGAGTTGCAACCTAGCACTTTCGAGGATTTGATTGCCATGAATGCCCTCTACCGTCCGGGTCCTATGGATTATATCCCCGACTTCATCGACCGTAAGTGGGGACGCAAGCCCATCGAGTATGACATCCCCATCATGGAGAAGTATCTGAAGGATACCTACGGCATTACGGTCTACCAGGAGCAGGTCATGCTTCTGTCGCGTTTGCTGGCAGACTTCACCCGTGGTGAGTCCGATGCCTTGCGTAAGGCGATGGGTAAGAAACTGCGTGACAAGCTGGACCACATGAAGCCGAAATTCATTTCGGGTGGACAAAAGAACGGCCACGACCCGAAGGTGCTCGAGAAAATCTGGGCCGACTGGGAAAAGTTTGCATCCTATGCCTTCAATAAGTCACATGCCACTTGCTATTCGTGGGTGGCCTATCAGACGGCTTTCCTCAAGGCCAATTATCCGGCCGAATACATGGCGGCGGTCATGAGCCGAAGTTTGGCGAATATTACCGATATAACCAAACTGATGGATGAATGCAAGGTAATGGGTATCAATACATTGGGACCGGATGTAAATGAAAGTAACCTGAAGTTCACCGTGAACAAGGAAGGCAATATCCGTTTTGGCCTTGGTGCGGTGAAAGGGGTAGGCGAGGGTGCTGTGCAGAGCATCGTGGAGGAACGCGAGAAGAATGGTCCTTTCAAAGGTATATTTGATTTTGTGCAGCGTGTCAATCTGACAGCCTGCAACAAGAAGAACCTGGAATGTCTTGCTTTGGCAGGCGGGTTCGACAGCTTCCCGGAGCTGAAGCGAGAGCAGTATTTTGCCGTAAACTCCAAGAACGAGGTCTTCCTCGAAACCTTGGTGCGTTATGGTAACCGTTATCAGGCCGATCAGGCTGCGGCTGCAAACTCCCTGTTCGGTGGTGAGAATGTGGTGGATATCGCCACTCCGGAAATACCGGTAGCGGAACGTTGGAGCGACCTCGACCGTTTGAACCGGGAGCGCGATTTGGTAGGTATCTATCTGTCCGCACACCCGTTGGATGAGTATTCCGTAGTTCTGGAGCATGTTTGCAACACTCACATGGCAGAGCTGGAAGATAAGACGGCACTTGTGGGACGCGAAATAACAATGGGTGGCATCGTGACCGCCGTGCGTCGCGGTATCAGCAAAAATGGAAATCCTTACGGCATAGCCAAGATTGAAGACTATTCCGGTTCGGCAGAGCTTCCTTTCTTCGGAAATGATTGGGTGACCTATCAGGGGTATTTGGGTGAGCGTACCTTCTTGTTCATCAAAGCCCGTTGCCAGCCCAAGCAATGGCGGCAGGATGAGTTGGAGCTGAAGATAACCTCCATGGAACTGTTGCCTGACGTCAAGGAGAAACTGATTGAGAAGATAACCATTCTCATTCCGCTGAGTGTGCTGAACAAGGCTTTGATAACTGAACTGGCGGAACTGACCAAGGAACGTCCGGGCAGTACGGAGCTTTATTTCAAAGTCAGAGATGAGGATAGCAAGATGACGGTCGATTTGATTTCCCGTCCCGTGAAGCTTTCCGTGGGGCGTGAACTGATTACTTATTTAAAAGAGCGTCCGGATCTTGAGTTCAGGATTAATTAGTTATCTTTGTTGGAAAACGAAGATAGGCTGCATCTCAGCATAAAAAATGAACTAGTTCATTTTGTTTTGCATTCGGTTTGCACTATCTTTGCTTCGAAAGCGAAGGTTGATAAAACGCAATTGACAGTAAATTAATAATTATAGTTGACATTTAATATTAAAAGAAATGGCTTTAGAAATTACAGACAGCAATTTTCAAGAAATCCTGGCAGAGGGAAAGCCGGTCGTTATGGATTTCTGGGCACCTTGGTGCGGCCCTTGTAAGATGGTGGGACCAATCATCGATGAATTGGCTACTGAATATGAAGGAAAGGTAATCATTGGCAAATGTGACGTGGATGAGAACGGCGACGTGGCTGCCGAATATGGTATACGCAACATCCCTACAGTCTTGTTCTTCAAGAATGGAGAGCTGGTGGACAAGCAAGTAGGTTCTGCTCCGAAATCTGCTTACGTGGCCAAGATAGAAGCGATATTATAAGGTACTATTTGACGATTTACTATTTACGATTTACCCTTTCGGTATCATAGCGCAGCCAAATAGTAAATCGTAAATCGTCAAATAGTCAATAACATTAACCCTTTAAGCAATAGTAAGTATGGGAATGGAAGACGATTTTTTGCAGAATGATGTCGATGATGAAAAGACCATCGAGTACATCAAGAATTATTTGCCGCAGGAGTTGAAAGAGAAGTTCTCTGACGACGAGTTCTATTATTTTCTCGATTTGATTGACGAGTACTATTCCGAGAGCGGCATCCTTGATGCGCAGCCGGATGCGGATGGGTACATCGAGATTGATTTGGGGAAAATCGTGGACTATATTGTCAAGGAAGCCCATAAGGATGAGATGGGTGACTATGATCCGGAAGAAATCCTTTTCATCGTACAAGGTGAGATGGAATATACGGAATCTTTGGACGAAGAATAGTCTGTATCAAAAGTATAGGAAAATCGCGGATGAGCATGGCTTCATCCGCGATTTTTTGTTTTTATGTAGCCGGTGGCGTATTCAGAAAAAAGAAGATGGACGTGCCGATGAGGATGACACCCAATACGCCGTAGAACAGGCGGGCTTGTCGCCGCCCTACATTTTGTACGATAAACTGGGTGTTTCGGGCAGTAAAGAACCAGTTCCAGTCCAATATGGCTGCCAGCAAGGCGGTGATGCCCGCGACGGCAAAAATTCCTTGAACGAAGTATTGGCTCATCAGAAATAAAAATTAAGAATTAAAAATTAAAGTGGGGGAAAAGCATGCCTTATTCAAAGTTCTCTAACGTGACTTTCCGCTCTCCGTTCTCCACTTCTTCGATGGTGACCTTGATGGTATTACCCGGCAAGAGCTCCTCTACCAGCTCCGGCCATTCTATGAAGCAGAGGGCGCCGCTGTAGAAGTAATCTTCGTACCCCATGTCATACACTTCTTCCAGTTTCTTGATGCGGTAGAAGTCAAAATGGTAAATCAGTTCGCCGGCAGTGTCGGAACGGTATTCGTTGACAATGGCGAAAGTAGGGGAGGTGATGACGTCGGAAACGCCCAACTCCTCGCAAACGGCTTTGATGAAAGTCGTCTTGCCCGCCCCCATTTTTCCATAGAGGGCGAAGACGGTATTGTCGCCCATTTCAGCGATGAACTGGCGGGCGGCTTCATGAATCTGGTCTAATGACTGAATTTTGATTTCCATTGTGTTTATAGATTTCTTTAGCGTTGCAAATATAGCCAAAAACTTTTTCCCGTCTTGCAAATGGCATAGATAATGATGGAAAAGAATATGATGGATGCACCCGAGGGGACATTCAAGTAGAAAGAAATCATCAGCCCGCCCAGGCAACTGAGGTAACCGATGCCGATGGAAAGCCAGATGATGCGGTGGAACCGATGCGAGAACAAGTTGGCGGTCATCTGCGGAACGGTGAGCAGCGAAATGACCAGCACGATGCCCACCATGCGCAGGCATGCCACGATGGTAAGCGCAATGAACATCATCAGTGCATATTCGAATACCTGCACCGGAATGCCTTGCGAGCGGGCAAACTCCCGGTCGAAAGCCACGTAGATGATAGGATGGAGATACAGTGCAAAAAACAGTATCAGCAGCAGGGCAAGCCCACCCAATAGAGCGATGTCGCTCCAGGTAATCGTGAGAATGTTACCGAAGAGATAGGCGGACAAGTCGGGTGCGAATCCCGGCGAAAGGAAAGTGAACATAATGCCCAATGCCATGCCCAATGTCCAGAATACGGCAATAGCGGAGTCTTCCCGCATATCCTTTCGTTTGCTGAGCCACTCTACACCGAAAGCGGACAAGACTGCAAACAAGGCTGCCGACAGAATGGGAGAAATGCCGGTATACAATCCCAGACCGATACCGCCGAAGGAGGCATGCGTCAATCCGCCGCTGATGAACACCAGTCTCCGGGTGACGATGTATGTGCCTATCAGCCCGCAAGCAATGCTTGCCAGCAGACTGCCGATGAGGGCATGTTGGAAAAAGGTGTATTGCAGTAGCTCCATTTATTCAATTAAAAATTAAGAATTACAAATTAAAAGTTGGATGTGGAGTGTTAGGAATGGGGGGGGAGACGACGTTCGCCGATAATGAGGAATACTTCATCCTTGATATTTTCCGGCAGGGCTATGCCGCGTAATTGCAGGCTGCGCACCCATCCGGCTACGTCCGTGTCTTGCATGGTGTAGAACACGTCGCGGAACTCGTCTTCCTGCTCGGGAGTATAGGCATCGGGAGCGGTGCCGATGTATTTGTCCAGTTCCTCGTCATCGTAATATTCAATTTGTTTGCTGACGGCTGCCAGTAAGCTGTCACGTTCGCAGATTTCATGCTGTCCGCAGCATTCGGAATCCACTTCCTGCACTTCGGGCATGGCGTCCAGTTCGCCGCGGTCTATCTTCTTCTGCAGTTTCCGGTTGCGTATAATTCCGGCTGTGGCTGCCACGAGGGCAAGGGCAATCAGGCTAATAATCAATATCCACATGGGCTTCCTTTTCTTGAAAAACATGTTCCATTAATAGAACGGACAAAGATACATATTGTTTTGTACACGACAAAATAATGCTTCAGATTGCAGGTAGGTAGATTACTTCCACCCGACGCAGGCATTACTTGCTTGGAACGTACTGTAAAACTACTTTGGATACATCCTAATCTTAGAATGTATCCTTTATTTCTAAGAATAAAGGTTATATTCTTAAGAATAAAGGCTGTATTTCTAAGAATAAAAGCTTTATTCTAAGATTGCATTGCATTTTGGCAGACTTTAAATCCCGCCTTTTGCAAGTCTTCCCAGTAAGCAGGGTAAGATTTGGTAACGACCTGTGGTTCATCTATCTGTATTTGGGGCAGTACAAGGCAGGCGGGGGCAAATGCCATGGCCATACGGTGGTCTTCGTAGGTGGCGATGACGGGGTCAGCGTCTGCCGGGCAGCGTTCGCCATCCCACAACAAGATGCTGTCTTGCTCGGAGCGCACGACGTAACCCAGTTTACGCAGTTCTGTAATGAGGGCGGTGATACGGTCGGTCTCCTTTATTTTGAGGCTTTGCAGTCCGGTGAAGCGGAAAGGGATGTCCATCAAGCAGCAGGTGACAACAAAGGTCTGCGCCAGGTCCGGGATGTCCACCATGTCTTCGTCGAGACGGGTGGCGGGAGTACCCTTCCGGGTCAGTTTTACTCCCCGGTCTGTATATTCGGTATGGACGCCGAGGCGGGTAAAGACTTCCGCGCCGCGGCTGTCGCCTTGATAGCTGTGGGCGAAGAGACCGAGCAGTTCGATTTCTGCCGTGTGCGCTTCTTCCTTCGTGCTGTCTTCACTTTCTTTTGCGCTACTTCTGTCTCCCCCTTTTATTTTTTCATTTTTAATTCCTTCTATTGCCATCATCTGATACCAGTAAGAGGCGGCGCTCCAATCGCTTTCTACGGTGAAAGGGGTATCCGTGTATCCGCCGGGGCTGACGGTGATGCAATCTTCGGAGACCCAGTCGGCTTGGGCGCCGAAGTCGCGCATCAGTTGCAGGGTCAGGTTGATGTAGGGGCGGGAGATGATGTCACCCGTCAAGTGCAGGCGCAGGCCTTTGGGAAGGACGGTACCAATCATCAGCAGGGCGGATATGTATTGTGAGCTGACATTGCCGGCGAGGGATATTTCGCTGCCGGTCAGTTCTGTTCCGGTGATGCGCAAGGGAGGGAACCCTTCGTTTCCGACGTATTCTATGCGGGCGCCGAGCTCTCGCAGGGCGTCTACCAGTATGCGGATGGGGCGTTGCTGCATGCGTTGCGTACCGGTGATGATTCGGGTGCCAGGAGTTACGCTGAGGTAGGCGGTGAGGAAACGCATGGCGGTGCCGGCGGCAAGGATATCTATATGTCCGGGATTTCCGTCGAGGGCGCGAGTCATCACTATGGTGTCGTCACAATCGCTCAGATTGCAGGGCAGGATATTGCCGTGGGCAAGGGAGTGGAGGATGAGTGCCCGGTTACTGATGCTTTTGGATGCCGGGAGCTGTATGGCTGCGTGCAGTGAGGCAGGAGCGGAAACGGTATATCGCATGGTCGTATTTGTTAAGTTACGGTGGTAAGGCGTTTTTTATTGTCACTGCAAAAGTAGGATAAATCTTTGGGAAATGGAAAAAAGGAAACTTGTTTCTGTGGTTTCAATCTTTCGTTTATCTTTGCGGAAGTAAGTCCTGCTATCGGGACGGATAGATATAATTAAGCATCATTCTTATGGAAATAGATTTAACCACCCCCGCTTTGCTGTTTTCGGCCATATCGCTGATTATGCTGGCCTATACTAACCGTTTCTTGTCCTATGCCCAACTGGTGCGCACCTTGAAGGAACAGTACATGGAGAACCCGTCTTCGGTGAAGGCGGCGCAGATTGCCAACCTGAGGAAGCGGCTCTACCTGACGCGTGCCATGCAGGTGGCGGGTATCGGAAGCCTGCTGCTGTGCGTGGTCAGCATGTTCTTTGTCTATATCCGTCTCCATCTGCTTTCGGCCTATATCTTCGGTTTAGCGCTGATATTGCTGATTGTTTCGCTGGCCATATCAGTGTACGAAATATATATATCGGTGAAGTCTTTGGAGATACATCTCAACGATATGCACGAGTAGCGGCTCTATGGGATGATGTTCCGTACGGGGAGCTCCAGTTCTCCCCAGTCAATCATGGCATTGAATAGTCTGACGGTAGAGAATGAAGGCAAGTCTTCCGGTCTGATGTCTTTTTCCTGCAAGATTCCTTCTTCCAGCAAGGCTGCCCGTTTGGTTCCTTTCAGCAGGGGATGTGCCGGCGTGTACCAGTGGGTGCCGTCGGAAAGGGCGATGTTGGCGATGGAGGTGTCTGTCAGCAGGCCTTGTTTCACAATCAGAATGTCGTCGCATGCGCCGCGCAGGGCAAAGAGGCGGTTCAGCGGTTCGCGTCCGGTGCTTTTGTAGGTGTAGTCGATGTGGTCTGCCTGTATCAGTGCCAGCGAATGCACGTGCCGCATGGTGTAGGGGGAGTAGCTGACATCTTCAATACCTTTCTCACCATACACTACGCGTGCCTTGACGATACCTGCCTCGCAGCCGAGAGACGACAGATGGTCACGCAGTTGTAGCGGTGTACTTTCCGGCCAGAAGTGGGCGCGGGTATCGTTCAGCCTCCGATTGTGGCGGGAAAGGTTGCAGGCTTTTCCGTGGTCGATGCGTATGGTTTCAATAAATAGGCACATATATTTTCTGTATTACTTCGTTGTATTCGCTTTCCCACCGGCTTTTGGCGGTGATGCCGCCTCCTGCCTTGAAGTGGAGCCGGCCGTTTTCCTGCTCGATGAAGCGTATCATGACTGCGCTGTCCAGCTGTCCATCGGCATAATGCCCCATGATGCCGGTGTAGAAGCCCCGTTCGTAATCTTCGGCTTCGGCAATGATTTCCACGGTTTTGGGCTTGGGGGCACCGGTGATGGAACCGGCGGGAAGCAGGCGGAAGAGGATGTCGCCGATGTGTGCGGTATAATCTTCGGGGAGGGTCCCGCATATTTCGGAGCTGGTCTGGAGGATGGGGCCTTTGTTGGTTTGCAGGCGGTCTATGTATCGGTAGGAGGTTACCTCTACGTGCTCTGATACCATACTTAGGTCGTTGCGTATCAGGTCGACGATGGTGGCGTGCTCGGCGGCCTCTTTGGCATCCTGCATCAAAAGCTGTTCCGCATCAGGCAGGGTAGCGTCGATGGTGCCTTTCATGGGGAAGGACTTTATCTTGCCCTTCTCTATGCGGACAAAGATTTCGGGGGAGAAGCAGACGAATCGGTCTTTCAGCCACAGCTTGTACAAGGCTTCGGAGTGGAGGAATATTTCGTCCATTGTCAGATTGGTGCTGACGGGCACCCGGCAGGTGAGGTTTGTCAAGTAGCTGTTGCCCGCCAGTAGATTTTGCTTCACGAGGTCAAACGAGTGTTTGTATGCGGCGGGGGAAGGGGGAGTGATGTCCCACTGAATAAGACCGGCGTATCGGGCGGCTGTTGCAGCTACCCCCACGTTGCCTGCCTTCGGGAATTGGAAAAGGCAAGTGGCGGGATTTATCTGGTCGAGGGGCTCTACGTGCGACTGCTCTTGTGCGTAGTCTACGATGAAGAGGAAGGGCACATTGTCCCCGGCCAGTGCGTTCATGCGGGCGATAGCTTCTGTTCGGTTGTAAGTTTTCATATATCAGTAGACTGCAGAGGATATCACCTGGATTATCAGAATGAGGAATACCATTGCAATGGGATATACCGTGGCATAGGCTACGCTCGGTATGTTGCTGTCCGTCATGGAGTCGGCGGCGGCAAGGCCGGGCGTGCTGGTCATGCCACCGGTGATGGTGCCCAGCAGGTCGAGAATGTTTATCTTGAATACGAACAGTCCGACGATGACGGCCACCAGCATGGGTACCAGCGTGATGGCGGCACCTACGCCGAACAAGAGCCAGCCGCTTTCCTGGAATGTGGCTACCAGGTTCCGTCCTGCCGAGGTTCCCACTTCGGCCAGGAAGAGCAGCAGTCCCAGCTGGCGCAGCAGTTGGTTGGCTGGGCCGGACATAGACCACAGAATGGGACCGGTCTTTCCGATGGCACTGAGGAAGAGGGCCACCATGAGGATGCCTCCCGTCAGTCCCGGTGAGAACGACAGACTGTCCGAGAAGGAGATGTTCAGCTTGCCGAAGAGCACGCCCAGCACGATACCCAGGGCGATGGGAAAGAAGTCGGTGTCGGACAGTTGCTTGTTGTCGTTGCCCAGCAGGCGTGCCACGCCTTTAATACCGTCTTTCTCGCCTACCACCATCAGCTTGTCGCCGAACTTCAGTGCCAGATCTGGCGAGGGGGAGAGGTCGATACCGCTTCGGCGGACGCGGGTGACGGTACAGCCGAAGTTCTTCATCAGGTTGAGGTCGCCCAGTTGTTTGTTTATCATGTCCTTCTTGGTGAGCAGTAGAGATTCAATCTCCTGCATGTCTACGAGTGGCAGTTCGCCTTCTTCGCGCTGGCCCACGAGGACGGCGAGCTGGTTCAAGGCCTCTTCGCTGCCCACGGCTTGTATGTAGTCTCCCTCGTGAAGTATGGTCTGGGCGGTGGGGATGGCTATCTGCTCATTGTGCTTATGGCGTGAGATGACAGCTCCGGTCATGGCGCGCGCATTGATTTGCATCAGGCTCCGGTCGAAGACGGCGGGGTTGGTTACACGGAACAGGCAGGTTGTCAGTTCCGGGAACTGGCTGCGGCGTTCCTTCTCCAGTCGGCGCGCCTCCTTGTCGAGGTCGATGCGCATAATGCGGGGCAGCAGCTTGACGAAGAGGATGACGCCGATGACACCGAAGGGATAGGCGATACCGTAGGCGATGGAGGCTAGCGGAGAGTGGGTGCTGTCGATGGCTACGGCGAGTCCCGGCGTACTGGTCAGCGCGCCGGCTATGAGACCGACCACGCTGGGTGTGTCTATATCGAAAGCGTACTTCAATCCTACGGCTGTGAGGGCGGCAGAACAGATGATGAGCAGGGTGATGACGATAAGTGTCTTGCCCTTGCTCCGGAAGGAGTCGAAGAATCCGGGACCGGCCTGGATACCGATGGTGAAGATAAACAGCACCAGTCCGAAGTTGCCTAACTCTTTGGGGATGATGACGCCGAAGTGTCCGAACAGCAGGGCAATGAAGATGACAGCGGAGACGTCGAGTGAAAGCCCTTTAATCTTGATTCTTCCCAACATGAAGCCTAAAGCCACAATAAGAAAGAGCGCGAAATAGGAGGAGTTTAACAAGTCAGCAAACATAATCAGTTAAAGAGTTAGGAGTTTATGCCACAAAGATAGTGCAAAAAAGTGAGATAGAAAAAGGCATTGTTTTCTTGTGGTATATATTAAGGAGTTAAACCACGGTTTAACTCCTTAATATATATTGGCCTATATGGCCGGTATTCCTGCGTGGGGCAGGGCGGTACTTATTTTTCGAGTTCCTTCAGCAGTTCCTCTACGGCAGCTTTCAGTTGTGTGTCTTCTCCCTTCACGATGGTCTCGGGTGAATTGGCTACCTTGATGTCCGGCTCCAGCTGCGAGTTCTCCAGATAGCTGCCGTCTGGTAGGCGGTAGCCTACGACGGGGATGCCGAATACCAATGACGGGTCTTGCAGGCGCTCCCACGACACGCTGGTCATGGTTCCCGGCACGGGCATACCTACCAGCTTGCCGATGCCGCGGTGGCTGTATACCCACGGCGTGCCGTGCGCATTGGAGTAGTTGGCCTCGCACATCACCATGATGGAGGGTTTGTTCCAGCGGCGGCTGGGCATGTCGCACGCCTCGCGGCCGCGCACCACCTGGGTGAAGTATTTCTGTCCGCTGAAAAGTATTTCTATATCCTCGTGCAAGCGTCCGCCGCCATTGAAACGGGTGTCGATGACGATGCCTTCGCGGTTGTTGTACTTGCCCAGGATGTCCGAGTAGACAGAACGGAAACTGTCGTCTCCCATAGACTCAATGTGCACGTAACCCAATCGGCCACCCGACCATCGGTCAACGTCTGCCGCGCGCTGTTTCACCCAGCGGCTGTAGAGTAAATCGCTGAACGCACCGTTCGTAATGGGGATAATGACCTCTTCCCAGTGCTCCTTGGTCTGCGGGTCGAAGAGAGAAACAAGTGTTTTCTTCCGTGCCTTGTTGTTGAGCAGCGTGTAATAGTCCGCATCGGGGGTGATTTCCACGCCGTCTATCTTTTCGATGACTGTGCCGGCTTTCACCCGGGTGTTGGCTGTGTCGAAGGGGCCTTTCTCTACTACTTCGGCAATGAGCATGCCCCGGCCCGTGTAGTTCCAGTCGAAGAACAGTCCCAGACTGGCAGTAGGCTCGGACTGCCCTTTGGGATAGAAACGGCCGCCGGTGTGAGATACGTTCAGCTCGCCCAGCCATTCGCTCAGCAGTTCGGCAAAGTCATAATTGTTGTCGATATGGGGCAGGAAGCGGCGATAGGCGGCGGTCATCTTCTCCCAGTCCACTCCGTGCATATTGGTATTGTAGAATCGCTTCTGCTGCTGGCGGTACACGTGGTCGAACATGTATTCGCGCTCCGCAGCCAAATCCATCTTGGCATCTACCTGGAAGGTGATGGGGGTCAGCGCATCGGATGAAGTGTCCATTTTCTGCATCTTACGGCTGCCCAGCAGGAAGAGGTTTTTACCGTCCTTGTCCAGCTGCATGTCTGCCCATCCGGCATCCATCTTGTGCAGCAGTTTGGTTTCCTTCTTGCGGAGGTTCATCTTCCAGAGGTCGTAGCCACCTTCGAAGGCTGCCAGGTAGTAGAGTGTCTCGCCATCCTTGGAGATGATGGTGCTGCCCATGTCGGAAGAGTTCGGGGTGAGGCGCACCACACGGTCTTCGATGCCTTTCAGCTCTACGACGATGTCTTTCGGCTGGTCATCTTTTTCGTCAGCATTGCTGTCTTTCTTGTCGTCTTTCTTCTTTTTATCCTTGTTTTTGCCTTGGGGGGTGTCCTTCCCGGCAGACTTCTTCTGCTCCTTCTCCAGCTCCTTGTGCAGCTCGTAGTCTTCTTTGCTCAGACAGTATTTGTCGTAGGCGTCTTGGTTGAGGAAGACGAGCATGGCGTCGTTCAGCGAGCCCCATGAGGCGTGGGCACGCATGCCGTAGCGTTCGGTGGTGAAGAGGATGGCGTTGCCGTCCAGCGCAAAGCGGGGATAGCCGCTCATGTAGCCGCTATTGGTGAGGTTGATGATGTCTTTGCCTCCCTCTGCGTTGACCAGGCCGATGTCGGAGTAGGGGTCGTGCTTGTTGCCGGTGAACTCAAGTGTAAACCACTTGCCGTCCGGCGACCATGCGTAGTCAAATCCTCCGCCGGTGCTGTACCAGGTGGAGCCGTCCGTAATCTGGCGCACCTTCTTCGTTTCCAGATTGAGCACCATCAGCCGGATGCGGTCTTCGATAAAGGCGAGTTCCTTACCGTCGGGCGAGAATTGCGGATAGGCACGTTCCACGGTGGTGGAGGGCAGCAGCACTTCTTCTTCAATCAGCGTGGCGTTCGGGAAGTTAGGGTCTTCCTTGCGGACTATCTTGGCAAGGTAGAGCTGCCAGTTGCCGCCTCGCTCGCTGGCGTAGGCCAGGGTGCGGTTGTCTGGCGCAAAGGAGAGGCCCGCTTCGCGTGCCGGTGTGTGTGTCACCTGCTTGGTAGTGGCATAGTCTGCCGAAGTGACAAAGACTTCGCCGCGCAGCGTGAAGGCAATCTGCTTTCCGTCCGGGGACACAACGGCAGAAGTGGCTCCGTCGGAAGACTGCAGGTTGGCGAATTGCGGCCGGTCATCGCGCACAATTTCTATGGCGACTTTCTTCGGGGTGGCATCCGGCTGCTGGGTATAGATTTCGCCGTCGTAACCGTAGCACAACGTCCCGCCGTCACTCATGGAGAGAAAGCGCACGGGATGTGTCTTGAAGCTGGTGATGGGCTTCACCTCTCGGGGCTGTGCCAGCGGGAAGGCATACACGTTGAATGAGCCGCCGTTTCTCTCACTCAGAAAGTAAACCGTTCTTCCATCGGGTGACAACACCGGGTTGCGGTCTTCGCCCGCGCGGTCGGTGAGGTTGGTATGGATACCCGTCTTTGCATCATACAGCCAGATGTCGCGGGTGATGGAGGAGGTGTGGTGCTTTCTCCATTCATCTTCAAATCCCTTGCGGTCTTGGTAGAGGAACTGCTGGCCCGCCTTGTCGAAGCAGACCGCTTCGGCAGGGGTGCCCAGCACTTGTTCCGTACGCCCTCCCGTTGCAGGTACTTTGTAAAGCTCGGTCATGGCCGACGTGGGGAAAAGAGCGCTGCTTGCCGGGTCCTGGATGGAGGCGGAAAACAAGATATACTTTCCGTCCGGAGTGAATGTGGAGGGTATCTCACCGGTGGAGTGGGTAGTGAGCCGTTGGGCGGTTCCGCCGTCTGCCGGCATCACGAATACGTCGAAGTTGCCGTATCTGTCGCTGGCAAAGGCAATCTGTTTGCCGTCCGGCGACCATATGGGGGTACATTCGTAGCTCTCTTGGGTAGTAAGCTGTGTGGCGGTTCCACCTTTGGCAGGCACCTTGTAGATGTCTCCTTTGTAGCAGAATGCGATTTCCGTACCGTCGGGAGAAATTTGCACATCGCGCATCCAGAGCGGCGTGGCGGCATGTCCGGCAATGGCAGTAAGGCCTAGTGCAAGGATTGCAAGGGTTTTCTTCATAAATGTGTGGGTTGATGTTAATATAGAATGTTTATAAACGTCATGATGCTGTCCACAAGGCAAGGCACGAGGTATGTCATTTCATACCTCGTGCCTTGTATATCTGTTCTTTGGCATTGTTGATGCTTTGGAACTTCTCTTCTGCGGCTTTCTTGATGTCTTCGCCCAGCGTTGCCACCCGGTCGGGATGGTGTTTCAAGGCTAGGCGGCGGTAAGCGGCACGCACTTCGTCATTGGTGGCGGTAGGTTCAATTTCAAGTACTTTATAGGCCTCGTTCAGTGAGCTGCCGCCCAGGTTGAGCATGGATTCCACTTCCTTGACGGATAGTCCCATGTACATGGCCACTTCTTTCAAGGCTTCTATCTCCTCGTTGCAGACGTGTCCGTCGCTTTTGGCAATTTCTACCAAGAATACCAGCAGTTGCAAGCGTTCCTCGTATGTCAGGTTGGCGGCAATCTGCGTTCCACAGTCACGGATGGTGTTTTTAAATGCCAGTGGGTTTTGTCTGTCCATCTGCTTGCGCTGTTCGAAGAGGTTGAGCAGTATTCGTTCTCCCTCGCCCACGGCAGCCTCACCGAATGTGCTTCTCAGAAAGCGGCGGACGAATTCCATTTCACTATGCATGATGCGCCCGTCTGCACGGATAATGTACGAAGCCATCACGAGCATGGAGAAGAGGAAACTGTTCCGTTGCCCGGTATAGGTAGTGCCGCGCGTTGGTTCTTCTCCATAATAACTGCCTGCGTCATTTGAATCGGTGTCGAACAGTGAACCGAATACAAAACCTGCCAAGGCTCCCAGCGGTCCTCCGGCCATGAAACCGATGATGCCGCCTATCCATTTAGCTGCTCCCATAATTTTTCTTGTTTAAAGTGCAAAAATAGAGATTTCTTACGAGAATTCCAGTAATTTGATGGGCTATTCCCACTGAAGCGAATAGCACCGTCTTCTTTTTGTACATATTCAGCATATTCATGGCAGCAAGTCTGTCATTAAGAAATACTATAAAAATTAAGGAGTTAAGTCTTAGACTTAACTCCTTAATGCTCAACAGTCGGGATGACAAGATTCGAACTTGCGACCACACGCCCCCCAGACGCGTACTCTACCGGGCTGAGCTACATCCCGAATTGTGGGTGCAAATGTACGGCTTTATTTTAAAATAGCAAATATTTATAGTGCTTTTTTTATTGAATGAACCTATATTTTGCAGTTTCAAGGCTTTCGGCCAACGTGCCCTACTCTCTTTTTACTTGTATGCCTGCTTCGCAAGGCAATGGCTTTGAGCGGGCAGGCATACTTTGAATGAAGTTATTGCAGGTTTAGGCTATTTCTTACGGAAGTGACAGCCGGACTTTCGGGCGTTACGGATTTCCGGGTACAATAATCGAATTCCGCAGACTTTTCGCCGCTGAATGATTTCCATTTCAGTTTCAATTTAACGGTCTTGCCTTCTGTATCAGGCAGGGCATCCAACTTGAAAGCAACCAGACCGTCCGCATACCTGCCGTAAATATCGCCCTTGGCATTGTGGCGGAATTCTACTTCATACGGGTTTTCCGGATTCTCGCTCAGCAGCAGATTGACAAAGTGCTTTGTTTGATAGTCTCCTTGCTGAGTTCTAAAGCGAAGGGTTAGATAACCGTCTTCTGCAATGGTCACCCAATCGTTCACAATTTCCACCGGGTCGGTGCCGTATACGGTATCGTTCTCTTCACCCAAATCCGGGGCGATGGGTTTGGTAAGGATACTGTCTATCCAGTTTATATGTACAGCTTGGGTGTAGATATCGCTGGGCTCGTCCACTTCCTTGTAGTTTACCAAAGCGCGGACTTCCTTTTCGCCATAGGGAGATTTCGTCATGTTGGTAGGCAGCAGAGTGGTCTTGTCATCCAATTGCAGAAAGACTGTCTGGTCTGCATCGGTCTTTACCGTTACCAGGGCATTGGGGAATCTCATGGCATAATTATCATCGTCGTCCAGGCATGATTGGAGGCTTAAGGAACTGATGGTTGCAATAGCGATTAAAATTTTCTTGTTAAAGATTGACTTTATTTTCATAGTGTACTCTTTTAAATTAAACATTCGGAATAGGCTTCACTTTTATAAAAATAGCATATTTGCGAAAACCCTGCATGCGGCATTGTTAATTAATGATAAGAGCCGGAGTAAGCTGGTGCGGAACATTATTCCCCGATACATGAAAGATATTTGTATATCAGGTGGAATATGATTATCTTTGCTGTATGAGATGCACATCTCGCGTGTGTTGAGATGTATGTCTCGAACTGCATGAGATGTGCATCTCGTGCATGTTGGGGAATAGCTGTCCGGCCGTATGGAAACTGGCTTTCTGTTGAGGGGAAGTAAACTTCGGGTGGGGTGTCGGCAGTCTGGTTGCAGTAAGAAACATTATGTTCATTGTGAAAAGAGTATGAGTATAGTCTATTTGGTTCGAAAGAAGGTTTTCCGCACGGCGGAAGGGGTGAAGCAACTCTATTATGCTGTGCAGCGTGTGTTACAGCGGCGTGGAGGTGTGACGGCAGAGCTGCTGGCGCAGCGTATGGCATCCAGAAAAGGGATGAGTTCGGGAGACGTGCAGAGTGTATTGATAGATTTGCCGAAGTTTATAGAGGAAGCGCTGATGGAGGGAGAGTCGGTGACCATTAAGGGGCTGGGTTCCTTCCATGTGGCGGTGACGAGTGACGGGTTTGAGCATCCCGACGATGTGATGCCGGGCAAGGTGCGCTTATCTCGTGTCTATTTTCGTCCGGATAAGTCGCTGGTGGCGAGGCTGAACAGCGGGATGGATTTCTACCGTTATCCGCTTAGCCGATATTTCCCTCACGATATGTTGCGGCCGGAAACGCTGCGAAAGGAGCGGGCCGAGGGAAAGACGGGAATTCCGGATGAAGACCCGGTTGGGATGGAAAATGATACGGAGGACTTTTCGGGGGAGGAGTGAGCGATGAATGTGGAAGAATTCAGAGAATACTGTCTCTCCTTGCCGGGAGTGCTATGCTCCCATGCACTCCCTATAAAAGTCGAACATCTCGAAGATAGTATCCTTGTCTGCCGTCTGGTTGAGACAGATGTTACCCACTTCTTTCAATAGGGTGAAGTTGATGACTCCGGCGGTATTCTTCTTGTCATGCTTCATCAGTTCGTACAGCTGGTCGTACTGTTTGCAGTTGAAGGAGAAGCTGCCATAATTCTCTTTGACGAATTGGATGGTCTGGCGCATCTTGTCCTTCGGGAATCCGGTCTTTATATAAGAAAGGTATAGTTCGCAGACCAGCCCCCATGCCACTGCATAGCCGTGCAGCACCGGACGGTTTTCGGCAAGGGCGAGGCTTTCGAAGGCGTGTCCCACGGTGTGCCCCAGGTTCAGGGCTTTGCGGATGCCATGTTCCTGCGGGTCTTCTTCTACGATGTGTTCCTTTACCTGCACGGAACGTCCTACCATGGACTTCAGCAAGGCATAATCTATCTTCTCCGTATCGAAGGCCAGCAGTTCCGCCAGATGTTCCGGGGTACTGATGAGGCCGTGCTTCAGCATCTCCGCATAGCCGGAGAAGAAGTTATGGGCATCGAGGCTGCGCAGGAACTCGGTTTCCAGCAGCACGCAGGCGGCAGGAGCAAAGACGCCGATTTCATTCTTCAGACCGTTGAAGTTGATGCCCGTCTTGCCTCCCACGGAAGCGTCGACCATGGCGAGCAGCGTAGTGGGAACGTTGATGTAGGCGATGCCCCGCTTGAAGGTGGAAGCGGCAAAACCGCCAAGGTCGGTCACCATGCCACCGCCCAGGTTGATGAGCAGGGAGTGGCGGCTGGCCCCTTTCTCACTCAGGGCTTGCCATACGGCAGCCAGCGTTTCCAGATTCTTGTGTACGTCTTCTGCACCGATAATAATTTCTTCCGCTTCTTCCAAGGCGGGGATACCGTCCAGATGCGGGCGGCAGAGGCGGTGGGTATGCTCGTCGGTAAGGATGAAAAGCTTGTCATGGGGACACTTCGCTATGGCATGCGTCAGGCTGTTTGCCAGTCCTTCGCAAAGGATTACTTCTTGTTTACTCATCTTGTTAATTACAAATTACGAATTACCAATTACTGATGTTACGGATTATGAAGGAAAGGGGGCCTTCTTCATTATATTGTGGCACAAAGATAGCTCTTTTGGCAATAAAACGTTATCTTTGTCCCGTGAAATTCTATGGGTGGCAAGGCGTTTCCGTCATCTGCCTCCCACTATTTGTAATTAGTAATTTGTAATTGATTGATAGAAATGAGAGCATTACTTCCCGTTTATTGCCGTCCGCTGGGTTATTTCATCATAGCTTTGGCGTTGTTCCTCCCTTTCATATTCCTATTGTGGGGAAAAGTGACAGATGCCAACTTGCTGTTTTACAAGGAATGCTCCAAACTCCTGATGATGATGGGGGCACTGATGATAATCTTTGCCTTGACGAAGAACGAGAATAAGGAGATAGAGCAGGTGCGCAACAAGGCCACGCGCAATGCCATCTTTCTGACCGTTCTTTTTATCTTCGGCGGTATGCTCTACCGGGTGGCGCAGGGTGACCTCCTTTCGGTCGATTCTTCTTCTTTTCTCATATTTCTTATATTGAATGTGCTTTGCTTGGAATTTGGTATAAAGAAAGCGACAGTTGATAGATTATTTAAGCGGAATAGTCGATAAACGGAGCAAATCGTCATGTGGGGCATTAAACCTTTTGCCCGGAAGTCTGTCAAATGAAACAGTGAATAAAAGGCATTGTTCATTTAAGAATAGACAAAGAATAGACACATGAAGAAAATTATCACGGGGATGGCGTTGCTGTTGGTAACAACGCTGTCTGCATTCTCACAGACCAAAAACATTACGGTATCGGGCCGTGTCGTGGAGGACACCAAGGAGCCCGCGATACAAGCTACCGTGCAGTTGCTTTTGTTGCCAGACAGTGTCCAGGCATCGGGTACGGCTACTACGGCACAAGGTTATTTCACTCTTCCCAAAGTCAGTGCGGGTAAATACGTGCTAAAGGTTTCTTATATCGGGTTCAAGAGCCGGTACATCCCTTTACATCTTTATGCCACGACAACCGCCAAGAACGTGGGTACCCTGACACTGGAAACGGATGCGGTGATGCTGGCCGAGGCTGTGGTTACGGCAGAAGCGCCGCAAGTGCAGGTGGTGGAAGATACATTGGTCTATAATTCCTCTGCTTATCGTACCCCCGAGGGAGCCATGCTCGAAGAGCTGGTGAAGAAGTTGCCCGGTGCGGAGATTGATGACGAGGGGAATGTGAAAATCAACGGTAAGGACTTGTCGAAGATTATGGTCGACGGGAAGGAGTTCTTTGGTGGAGACGTAAAGACCGGTTTGAAGAATCTGCCGGTAGATATGATAGAGAAGCTGAAAACCTACGACAAGAAGTCCGATTTGGCACGTATCACCGGTATTGACGACGGTGAGGAGGAGACGGTGCTCGACCTGACCGTAAAGAAAGGCATGAACCAGGGGTGGTTCGGTAATGCCGATGTGGCCGGAGGTACGGAAGACCGCTACATGGGACGTGTTATGCTGAACCGTCTTGTTGAAAATACTCAAGTTACTCTTATTGGCTCTGCCAATAACGTGAACGACCAAGGCTTTTCAGGCGGTGGCGGTCCTCCGCGCTGGCGCAGGAACAACGGACTTACTGCAACGAAAATGCTGGGTGTAAACTTCGCTACCCAGACCGATAAACTGGAACTGGGTGGTAGTGCACGCTACAACTATCAGGATGGGGACATTGCAAGCATTGGCTCTACCGAGGACTTTCTGCCGGACGGCAACTCTTACTCCAACTCGAACAGCAAGCAACGTAACAAAGCCAAGAATTTCAATGCCGATTTCCGTATGGAGTGGAAGCCGGATTCGATGACGAATATTATTTTCCGCCCCAACTTCTCGTATGGTAAAACGGACAATCTCTCCAATTCTGAGAACGGTACGTTCAATTCCGACCCTTACAGTCTGGTGAGCGACCCCAATAACTGGCTGAATCTGGAGAAGATTCTCAATCCGGACGATGACCCGTTGAGAAGTATCCGTATAAATGCCATCAATAGCGGTTCGCTGAGTGACAATAAGAGTGTGTCTACGGATGCAACCTTGCAGTTGAACAGAAAGCTGAATGACAAAGGACGCAATGTCACGTTCCGTGGAAGGTTCGGTTATACCAATACTGACAACAACCAGTATACGGAGTCGGAAACGCACTACTTCCAGTTGTTGAATGCTTTGGGAGGAGACTCCATCTTGGTACGTAACCAGTACATCACTACTCCTACCAAGAACTACAATTACAGTGCACAGCTGACTTACAGCGAACCGATAGCCCGTGCCACTTTCCTGCAATTCAGCTATCAGTTCCAGTACAAGTACAGTGAGAGTGACAAGACGACGTACGATTTGCAGGGCTTTCCGGATTGGGGATTGTCAACCCAGCTTCCCACGGGATATGAAGAGCATGCGGTGGACAGTCTGGGTAAGTATGCGGAATATCGCTACTACAACCACGATGCATCCGTGTCCTTACGCTTTATCCGCGAGAAGTATCAGCTGAGCGCAGGTATGTCGTTTCAGCCGCAACATTCTGTGTTGTCCTATAAACGTGGCGACTATATGATTGATACCACCCGCAATGTGTTCAACTTCGCTCCGAACCTGGACTTGCGCCTCCGTTTCTCCAAAGTGAGCCAGCTGCGTATAACATACCGCGGGCGTAGCAGCCAACCGAGTATGGAGAATCTGTTGCCGATTGTGGACAACTCCAATCCGCAGAATGTGCGTATCGGTAATCCGGGCTTGAAGCCTTCCTTCACGCACAGCATGAGATTTTTCTATAATACGTATAATGCCGAAAAGCAACGCGGTATTATGTCGCACGTCAATTTCTCGGCAACGCAGAATAGCATCAGCAACAGCCGTGTGTACAATTCGGAAACCGGTGGATGGACTACAACTCCGAAGAATATCAACGGTAATTGGAATGCGTTCGGCTTGTTCGGCTTCAATACAGCGCTGCCCAATAAGAAGTACACCATCAGTTCTTTCTCCAATGCCAGATATCAGAACAATGTGGCTTATCTGACGTCCGGTAAGGGAGCAGATGCCGTGGAACGGAAGAATACGACCACCAACCTGACGCTGGGCGAACGTCTGAATGCCGCCTATCGTAACGACTGGTTTGAATTCGGCTTGAACGGAAGCATTTCCTATTCAATAGAGAAGGATAAACTGACGCCTGACAATAACCAGGAGCCCTATACCTTCTCCTACGGTGCCAATACGCAGATTTCCATGCCGTGGAACATGACGCTCTCTACCAACATTGCCAATCAGAGCCGTCGCGGATATACGGACAGTAGTATGAACCGTAATGAGCTTATCTGGAATGCGCAGTTGTCGCAGACTTTTCTGAAAGGAAATGCCACTGTCAGCTTCGAGATGTACGACATTCTGAAGAGGCAGAGCAACATCAGTCGTTCGCTGACTGCAAGCGGTCGCTCGGTGTACGAATATAACGGCGTGAACAGCTATTGCATGCTTCACTTCATCTATCGTCTGAATATTTTCGGCAGCAAGGCCGCACGCGACAAGATGCAGGGTCGACGTGGCTTCGGTGGTCCGGGCTTTGGTCCGGGGCATGGTCCTGGCCGTTTCGGAGGGCATAGGCCGTTCTAAAATCCTTTTCTGTATAAGGTTTGTAAAAGACACAGAGGCACAGAGCTTATTCTTTATATTATATAAGCTCTCTGTATCTCTGTGTCTTTGTGATTTTCCTTTTCTTTTTCTTTCATTTCATTTTTTGTACTTCATTTCTTTTTCCTACATTTGTTTCACACTTAATTGTCTGTGAACATGCTTGATTGGAACTTCATTGCCAGCCAGATTGCTACGATAGCCTTCGACATTGTTTATTTCGGTGCCATCATCGGAACGATTGTCGTCATTATCCTCGACAACCGCAATCCGGTGAAAACCATGGCATGGATACTGGTATTGATGTTCCTTCCTATCGTGGGGCTGGTGTTTTACTTCTTCTTCGGGCGTAGTCAGCGCCGTGTGCGCATGATAGGGAAGAAGAGTTACAGTCGCTTGTTGAAGAAACCTATGGCGGAATATCTGGCGCAGGATTCATGTACGCTTCCCATCAATTACAGCCGTCTCATATCTTTGTTCCGTAATACCAACCAGGCTTTCCCCTTCGATGGAAACCGGGTGGAAGTCTATACCCTGGGGCTCTCCATGCTGCAATCCCTGCTGCGCGAATTGGGGAAAGCAACGAAGCATATCCACATGGAATTCTATATCTTTGAGGACGATGCCATCGGGCGCTTGGTGCGTGATGTCCTGATGGAAAAGGCGCGTGCCGGGGTAGAGGTACGTGTGATTTATGATGATGTGGGTTGCTGGCATGTTCCCAACCGTTTTTTTGAAGAGATGCGCGAGGCCGGTATCGAGGTACGCAGCTTCCTGAAGGTACGTTTTCCGCTTTTCACCAGCAAGGTGAATTATCGTAATCATCGGAAAATAGTTGTCATTGACGGGCACATCGGCTTTGTGGGGGGGATGAATCTTGCCGAACGCTATATGCGCGGATTCTCATGGGGCATCTGGCGGGATACACATCTGCTGCTGGAGGGCAAGGCTGTTCACGGATTGCAGACCGCCTTCCTGCTCGATTGGTACTTTGTGGACCGTACACTGATTACGTCTACCCGCTATTTCCCGAAAATAGAAAACTACGGTACTTCCTTGGCACAGATTGTAACGAGTGAGCCCGTGGGCCCATGGAAAGACATTATGCAGGGCCTCGTCATATCCATTTCCAGCGCAAAGAAATACTTCTATATCCAGACTCCCTACTTCCTGCCAACCGAAGCCGTACTTGTTGCCATGCAGACAGCTGCCTTATCAGGTGTGGATGTGCGTCTGATGCTGCCCATGCGTGCTGATAATCGCTTGACACATCTGGGCTCCTGCTCTTATCTGGCAGATGTGCTCTATTCGGGAGTCAAGGTCTATTTCTATAAGAAGGGCTTCCTACACTCCAAACTGATGGTTTCGGATGATGAGTTGTCCACGGTAGGCTCCACGAATGTGGATTTTCGCAGTTTTGAACATAACTTTGAGGTGAATGCCTTCATCTATGACACAGAAACAGCGCTTCAGATGCGCGAAATCTTCCTCCAAGATCAGCGCGACTGCGTACAGGTATTCCTGAAGAACTGGGTGAAGCGCCCTTGGTATCGTAAGGCTGCAGAGAGTGTGGTGCGGCTGATGGCGCCGCTTTTGTAAGTGGAAAGTTGAAAATGAGATAAAAATCAATACCTGATACATTCTCACCATTCATTTCCCATTTTCAATTTTCACCTTTCCGTTTAAAGAATGAGAAGTTCACGCTCCCGTACACCCTTCTCTCCACAAAGTGCGGATGTCCTTCGAAACTGTTTTTCTTCCCGTGTTCCAGAACGAAGAGGCCGTCTTCTTTCAGCAGGTTGTTTTCGAAGATAAGGTCGGGCAAAGTTTCCAGCCCGGCAAGTTCGTAGGGAGGATCGGCAAAGATAAAGTCGAATTGCTCCCGTTCGCTTTTGAGGTATTTGAATACGTCACCGCGTATGGGCAGGCACTTGTCCGTCTTTAATTCCTGCATAATCTTGCAGATGAAGGCATAGTGGTCGCGGTCTTTTTCCACGCTGATTACTTGGTCGCAGCCTCTGGACACAAGCTCGATGCTGATGCTGCCCGTACCGGCAAATAGGTCGAGGGCACGGATGCCGTCCTCAAAGTCCATGTAGTTGGAGAGTACATTGAACAGATTCTCTTTGGCAAAGTCTGTGGTGGGGCGTGCCTTGAAGGAGTGGGGCACGTCGAAACGTCGTCTTTTGTATATTCCACTGATTACTCGCATAGGGTTATGGCTTGCAGGTCAAGATTAGTGGCGGGATTCATGATGAATACCTGCCGGATGAATTTTCGCAGTTCGGGCAGTAGCAGCTCTTTGTCGTTCAGGTCACCGGTTAGGTGCAGCTCATCGCGCTCCTGCTCGAAGCCGAGTTGTTTCCATATATATAATAGGTAGTAGACACGGTCGGGTGTGCTTCTGCACTCAAAGGAATTGGCTAGAAGCAGGCGTCCGCGCTCGTAGCCGTATACGTCTACGGCATCTTTTCGCAAGTGTGCATACATTTTCCGGCTGTTGCCCAAGCGGCTCTTTGAAGAGAAGAACTCAATGAAGGGGCTGGCTTGGGAATAGAACTTGACACCGGGATACTGTTCGCGAAGGAAGGAACAGGCACTCTTATCCATGCCGAACAGTACGACAGTGTTGTTCTTATGCAGTATGTTGTATTGTACGGTTTCATTTTCCCGTTTAGGGTGGTTGTGATAGAAGATGATTTCCGTTTGTTCGTCTTCGAAGAACTCCAGGGGAATGAACGTGAAGCGTTTGTCTGCCATGAGCACATTGACACGGCGGAAGGGGCGTTTCAGCCACTCCAGCTCGCGGAAAGTCTGTTTCAGATTGGCAGTGAGGGAGAGGGACTCATCCACTTCACGGTCGTAGTAAGAAAACTCACCGTCGCCCAGAGGATTGAACACAGAAAAAGAAAATCCATCCGTGCTGAGACGGATGGATAATGTATACTGTTCCGATTTATTAAAATCAGTCGTTTCTATCATACGTTTGTCGGGGTGAGATTATTCCCAGTTACCGGCGTTGTTGTTAGCTGTTTCCAAGCTACCAATCATCAGACCGCAGTACTTGCCAAGTTTGGTTTGTACGTCCTTGATGTTAGCAATTTCCTGCTTATCCAGACCGTTCAAGTAAACTTCATACGGAGTCTTCACTTCGAGCAAACAGAAAGGAGCACCGGATTTGGCTGTATCGTTCTTGATGGCCATTTCGAATTGTGCACCGTTTCCGAAGGGAACATATCTCATTGAATCGGGGTTGAAACCTTTCGGGAAGATAGTGTCCAATACGGCTACCCACAAGGTATCACGTTTGAAGTTTTCCAATCCCCATTTCTTTACTTCATCATATTTGCCGGTCTTCTTGGCTTTATTGATGATGTTGATGGCTTTCTTTTCAGTCAGACCGTCTTCCAGCTGCTTATCGTTCAGTTCTCCTTGCTTGAAGATGAACGGAAGTTTCTGGTTTTTAACAAAGTCAATCAGAGAGTCGAAGCTTGCAGTATATTGCTGGTCATGTAAAGTACGATATTCCAATTGTGCTTTACGGATGTCAATCAGACGTGCAATGACAGCTGCATCTCTGTGCTTCTTTGCTTTTTCAAAGTTGATAGGACCCATAATGCTGGCGTAACAAATATAAATTAGCACCAAAGCACATAAGCCTAAAATGACATTAAATACTGTTTTCATGATAAATATGTTTTTTAGTTGTTATATTCGCACCGCAAAAATAAAAGAAATTAATTTAAAAACGATAGTTCCCTTTACTTTTTTCTGTTACAAAAATGATAAATAACTATTTAGAAAGGCAAATTAAGGAAAATTTTCCTTACCAACCAACTCCTGAGCAAGAAATTGCTGTAAAATCTTTATCGGAGTTCCTTCTATCACCTCGTAGCGAGGTGGTTTTTATGCTTCGTGGTTATGCGGGGACGGGCAAAACATCGTTGGTCGGTGCCTTGGTGCGGACGTTGGATAAGCTGCAACAGAAGTCGGTATTGCTGGCACCGACCGGGCGGGCGGCAAAAGTTTTTTCATCGTATGCGGGGCATCCGGCGTTTACAATTCATAAAAAAATCTATAGACAGCAATCTTTCTCCAACGAGCTGAGCAATTTTTCTGTGAACGATAATTTGACAACTCACACTCTCTATATAGTGGATGAGGCCTCGATGATTTCCAATGGGGGACTGTCCGGTTCCATGTTCGGCACGGGCAGGTTGCTGGACGACCTGGTGCAGTTTGTCTATTCCGGCCAGGGATGCCGTTTGCTGCTGATGGGCGATACGGCACAGCTGCCGCCAGTGGGGGAGGAGCAGAGTCCTGCCCTCTTTGCCGATGCCTTGAAAGGCTACGGGCTGGAAGTGGTGGAGGTGGACTTGACGCAGGTAGTGCGTCAGGAGCAGCAGTCGGGTATCTTGTGGAATGCCACCCGCCTGAGGCAGTTGATAGCGGAAGACGATTGTTACAGCCTGCCAAAGATAAAGGTTTCGGGGTTTGCCGATATTAAAGTTCTGCCCGGTAATGAGCTGATAGAGACGCTGAGCTCTTGCTACGACCGCGACGGGCTGGATGAAACCATCGTGGTGTGCCGTTCCAATAAGCGGGCGAACATCTACAACAAGGGCATCCGTGCGCAGATTCTCTGGCGTGAGGATGAATTGAACACCGGTGATTTGTTGATGGTGGCGAAAAATAACTACTTCTGGACGGAAAAAGAGAAGGAGATGGACTTCATTGCCAACGGTGAGACTGCCGTAGTGCGCCGCGTGCGCCGTACGCGGGAGCTGTATGGTTTCCGCTTTGCGGACGTGACGCTGGTCTTTCCTGACTATAACGACTTTGAACTGGAAGTGAACATGCTGCTCGATACGCTGCATACCGACTCGCCTGCGCTGCCTAAGGCAGAGAACGACCGGCTTTTCTATTCCGTCCTCGAAGACTATGCCGACATCACCGTGAAGCGTGAGCGGATGAAGAAGATGAAGGCAGACCCGTATTACAATGCTTTGCAGGTGAAGTATGCCTACGCCGTGACTTGCCACAAGGCGCAGGGCGGGCAGTGGAGGAATGTATTTCTGGACCAGGGCTATATGACGGACGAATATTTGACACCCGATTACTTTCGTTGGCTCTATACGGCTTTTACCCGTGCCACGGGAACGCTCTACTTGGTGAACTATCCGAAAGAACAAATCGTTTGAAAAAGAGAGGGGTACCGATGCAGTATTCCGGTATTTTTTGTATTTTTGTAGATAGAACAACTATAACAGAACAAGTATGAAGAAGCTATATTCTCTCTTTGCCTTGATAGCACTGCTGTTTACCGCTTCCGGTTGCGAGGACGATTACCGGAGCATGGTACTTTTCGAAGGCGTGGAGCCTATTTATCAGATTGGGACATGTGATAATCTGGTGTCTAATCTTTCTTATTATCTTTCTGAAACAAACGAAGATACAGTGCTGGGCATTGACGGTGGTGACGGTTCCTATAATGTGATTAACGAACATGAGTCGGTGGCTTCCGTGACTTTTACCGATGAGGTCAACGGTTATCAGCGTATCAAAATTCATCCGTTGGCAGAGGGAGAGACGATTGTGAAGGTGATGGATGGTTCCGGTGAGGAGACCCAACTGCGCATCACGGTGAAAGGTCGCAGGCAATATACGTTGACGAAGATGGGCTCCGAGTATGGTATCAGTAATGGTGCACTGACGGAACTGCTGAGTGATGTCTCTAAGGCGCTTGCCGAGCGTCCTTGGGTGAAGGATGGCGGGTATTATGTGCTGGTACCCGAAGATTTCTCCAATAGTATGTGGAAAGGTGTATTGGAAATCTATCCGACGGGGAAAGAGGAGGAACCGCTAATGGGAATATACGAGACAGTTCCAGTGGAAGATGAGAACGGAGATACATATGCACTGTGGCAGTTTACTTATAATGGAGAGAAGAGGCTCTTTACGCGGACGGTCTCGGGAAATGGTAAATGTGTACTTGCGGAAAATGTAACTCCTTTCTGTCCTTCCGGTTTGTTGCCCGAAGGTGCACTGGTGGTTTATCGCGAGATGTTTCTACTTCGGACGGAATGAGGTTTTAGTGAAAATCTTGTCAAGAGTAGATTTACGAAAGATTAACAGACGGGAGGCTTAGGCTTCCCGTTTTTGTTTCTGTTGTGCATCATCTGTCTGTTCTGTATGCATCATTCGTTTGCTTCGAATGTATTGTCTGTTTGTTCTGGACTAATCATCCGTTCCCTCCACTTCACTGTCCCAAACCTCAGGGCTTTTCACGGAAACCCCAGGGCTTTGGAGGGTAAATGCCAGCCATTTCACTTGCTAAGGTGTGGCATTTAGGATGGTAAGGTGTGGAGTTTGGGGAGCCGGCATGTGGCATTTCAAATGGAATACTGTGGAGGGTAAAAAGAAAAGGAGAAGCAATGCTCCTCCTTTCCCGGTAGTTTAATTTTTAAATATCTAAAAAATGACGTTACAAATATACAACATCGCAGAGGCGATGTCAAGTGTTTTGCCAATTATTTTCGATTATAATCCTGCCAATTCCAATACTTTGTCAATGGCAGCGTTCAGTCCATCAACATTCTTACCGCCGGCAGTTGCAAAGTGGGGCTGGCCACCGCCACCGCCTTGGATAAGTTTGGCGGCTTCTTTCACCAGGTTACCGGCTTTCAGTCCACCTGCCACAAGGTTGTCGCTCAGCATGACGGTCAGCATCGGCTTGCCTTCGGCTTCTGTTCCGGCCACGAAGAACAAGTTTTCCGTAATCTGGCCACGCAGCTGGAAGGCGATGTTCTTCACTGTTTCTGCCGGCAGCGGGGCACAGAACTTGATGACTTTAACGCCATTGACTTCCTGCACGTTCTTCAGCAGTCTTTCTTTCAGCTGTGCTTCTTTCTCTTTCATGAAGTCCTCTACCTGCTTCTTCAGTCCGGCGTTCTCGTCGATATACTTGCGGATGGTTCCGGCAAGGTCGGGTGCGTTGTTGAAGAGCGCCTTCAGGTCGTGCAGCGTGTCCTCGATGGTGTTCATCAATTCCTCCACGCGTGCACCCGTGTAGGCTTCGATACGGCGCACACCGGCAGCCACGGAGCTTTCGGAGATAATCTTCACCATACCGATGTTTCCGGTTGCAGCCACATGTGTACCACCACAGAACTCTACGGAAGAACCGAACTGGATAACGCGTACATGGTCGCCGTACTTTTCGCCGAACAGAGCGATGGCGCCCAGTTCTTTGGCTTCTTCGATAGGAATGTTGCGGTATTCCTTCAAAGGTATGTTGGCGCGAATCTTTGCATTAACGATGTGTTCCACCTTGCGGATTTCCTCGTCCGTCACCTTTTGGAAGTGTGAGAAGTCGAAACGCAGGGAGTCTGGTGTAACCAAAGAGCCCTTCTGCTCTACATGTTCGCCCAATACTTCGCGCAGTGCGGCATCCAGCAAGTGGGTGGCAGAGTGGTTGGCAGCACAAGCAGCACGTTTGTCGGTATCTACGCATGCCATCATCGGAGCTTCCAAATGTTGGGGCAGCTTCTTGGTGATGTGGATGGGCAAGTTGTTTTCCTTCTTGGTGTCTACTACTTCGATGGTTTCGAACTCGTTTACCAATACACCGGTATCGCCTACCTGACCGCCGCTTTCGGCGTAGAATGGAGTCTTGTCCAGTACAATCTGATATAAGGTCTGGTTCTTCTGCTTCACTTGGCGGTAGCGCAGAATGGATGTCTCGTATTCCGTATAGTCATATCCCACGAATTCAGTGGTACCTTCTTTCAGCGTAATCCAGTCACCGGTCTCTATGGCAGCGGCATTGCGGGCACGTTGTTTTTGCTGTTGCATTTCGGCGTCAAACTCCTTGATGTCGGCAGTCATGCCGTTTTCGCGGAGAATCAGCTCCGTCAAGTCAAGCGGGAAACCGAAGGTGTCATATAAAGTGAAGGCGTCCTTTCCGCTGATTTTGTTCTTGCCGGCGGCTTTGGCGTCTGCCATGGTCTTTTCCAGCAGGCGGATACCCGTCTCCAAAGTGCGGAGGAAGGAATCTTCTTCTTCCTTGATAACTTTGGCAATCAGTTCCTTCTGTGCATTCAGTTCGGGATAAGCGGCACCCATGTTCTCGATGAGTACGGGGAGGAGCTTGTACATGAATGCCTGCTTCTGTCCGAGGAACGTGTAGCCGTAGCGAACGGCACGGCGGAGAATACGGCGGATGACATAACCTGCTTTGGCATTACTTGGAAGCTGTCCGTCGGTAATAGAGAAGGCGATGGTACGGATGTGGTCGGCAATCACACGCATGGCGATGTCCGACTTCTCATCGTCGCCGTACTTCTTGCCTGCTATGTCTCCGATGGCTTTCAGTATCGGTTGGAACACGTCGGTGTCGTAGTTGGAGGTCTTTCCTTGCAGTGTGCGCACCAGTCGCTCGAAGCCCATGCCGGTGTCGATAACCTTGGCGGGAAGTCCTTCCAGGCTGCCGTCTGCCTTGCGGTTGAACTGCATGAACACGAGGTTCCAGATTTCAATCACCTGCGGGTGGTCTTTGTTCACCAGCTGGCTGCCGGGTACTTTGGCCTTCTCTTCTTCCGAACGGGAGTCCACATGGATTTCCGAACACGGACCGCACGGTCCCGTATCACCCATTTCCCAGAAGTTATCGTGTTTGTTGCCATTCAGAATGTGGTCTTTCGGCAAGAACTGCTCCCAGTAAGAAGCGGCTTCGTTGTCGCGTTCCAGTCCTTCTTCGGCGCTACCTTCGAATACGGTGGCGTAGAGGTCTTTGGGGTCGAGTTTCAATACATCCACCAGATACTCCCATGCCCAGGAGATGGCTTCTTTCTTGAAGTAGTCGCCGAACGACCAGTTGCCCAGCATCTCGAACATGGTGTGGTGGTAGGTATCGTGACCTACTTCCTCCAGGTCGTTGTGTTTTCCGCTTACGCGAAGGCATTTCTGCGAGTCAGCAACTCTTTTGTATTTCGCCGGGTGGTTGCCCAAAATGATATCTTTAAACTGGTTCATTCCCGCATTGGTGAACATCAACGTGGGGTCATCCTTAATCACCATCGGGGCCGAAGGCACTATCTGGTGACCTTTACTTTCGAAGAAACTCTTGAAAGAGTCTCTGATTTCGTTTGCAGTCAACATACTCTCTATTGATTTATCTGATTCTAATTTGATTTATCTTCTTCTGTCGTTTTTTGTCCGTTTCTTACTACTAACTACTTGCTACTTAGTCTTAATATTCTTGAAAAAACTGTGCAAAGATAGCTTGTTTTTATTACTTTTGTCGCATTGACAAGCGAAATATTTCCTAAGATGCGCAAAGTTTACTACATTTATAATCCCCAGACGCAGACGTATGACCGTATTTATCCTACCGTGAGGCAGCGGGCGTTGAGCATTCTCCGCCGTTTGTTCATCGGTATGGGGCTGGGTGCGGGCAGTTTCATCGTATTGCTGCTTATCTTCGGTTCTCCGTCGGAGAAGGAGCTGCGGAAGGAGAACAGCAAACTGCAGGCGCAGTACAACGTGCTCTCCCGTCGGCTGGACGAGGCGATGGGAGTGCTGCAGGACATACAGCAGCGTGACGACAATCTGTACCGGGTGATTTTCATGGCCGACCCTATTCCTTCTGCCATCCGTCAGGCTGGATATGGCGGCACCAACCGCTATGAGCATCTGATGGATATGGCAAACTCTGACCTGGTTATCAATACCACCCAGAAGATGGACATGCTGACGAAGCAGCTCTATATTCAGTCATGCTCTTTCGATGACGTGGTGGAGATGTGCAAGAATCATGATGAAATGCTGCGTTGCATTCCTGCCATACAGCCTGTTTCGAACAAGGACCTCCGTAAGACTGCTTCCGGTTACGGTACGCGTATCGACCCCATTTATGGTACCAGCAAGTTCCATGAGGGTATGGACTTTTCGGCTCCTCAGGGTACAGACGTCTATGCCACGGGAGACGGTACTGTGGTGCAGATGGGCTGGCAATCGGGCTATGGCAATAGAATCGTGATAGATCACGGATTCGGTTACCAGACAGTATATGCACACTTGCGCGATTTCCGGACGAAGTTAGGCAAGAAAGTGGTACGTGGTGAGGTCATTGGCGGGGTAGGCAGTACGGGCAAGAGCACTGGTCCGCATTTGCACTACGAAGTACACGTCAAGGGAAAGGTTGTGAATCCCGTCAACTACTACTTTATGGACCTCAGTGCTGAGGATTATGACCGCATGATACAGATTGCTGCGAACAATGGTAAGGTGCTTGATTGACGGATGATTGATAAAGAAAGGATTACATCATGTTGAATACAGATAAGAATTTGAAGTTATATTACTCCATCAGTGAGGTGGCTGCCATGTTCGACGTCAACGAATCGCTGCTCCGTTTCTGGGAAAAGGAGTTTCCGCAACTCAATCCGAAGAAAGGAGGGCGGGGAATACGCCAGTACCGTAAGGAGGACATTGAGACAGTGAAACTTATCTATCATCTGGTGAAGGAGCGCGGGATGACCTTGCCCGGCGCCCGCCAACGGATAAAAGACAATAAGGAAGCTACGATACGTAACTTTGAAATCGTAGATCGCCTCAGAGCTATCCGCGAAGAACTGGTAGGCATGAAACTGGCATTGGATGAGTTTACCTACGAGGATGTGGAGAACTTGAAGGAAAATATCCAAGGACTGAAGTAGAATACCACTCCGTTTATTCCTCTACTCTCGTCACTTGTTTTATATTCTGTATCTGCTTCAGATTATTGCAGATAGTGCGCACGTCGTCCACATCGTGTACATAGAGCTGTATCTTTCCTTCGAAGATGCCATCGTTGGTTTCGATGGTCAGTTTACGGATATTCACGTTGAGCTGGCGGGAGATGACTTGGGTCACTTCGTTCAGCAATCCCATGCTGTCTATACCTTTTATATATATGGTGACGAGGAACGACAAATCCTTGTGAGTGTCCCATTCGGTGGCGATGATACGGTTTCCGTAGCTACTTTTAAGGCGGGTGGCAACGGGGCATTGGCGCTTGTGGATGACAACACGGTTCTGTTCGTCGATGTATCCCAGTACGTCGTCACCCGGAATGGGGTGGCAACAGTCAGCCATGATATAGTTCTTTGAGATGGTCTCTTCCGTCAGCTTCAGAATCTGCTTGGTGTTGATTTTCTCTTGCGGTGCTTTCTCTTCCGGTTGTTCTTTGGCATCCTTGTTGTCCTTGTTACCGAAGGAGAAGGTCAGGAACTTCTTCCAGTTGCTGTTCTGTTTTTCCTTGAACACATTCTTGTCGGCATCGCCCAGCACAACCCGCTTGTTACCAATGGCAACGAACAACTCGTCGCGGGTGTGGAAGCCGTGCAGCCTGGTCAGTTTGTCCAGAGCGGCATCATCCATACGTATATCCTCGTTTTTGAAGAATTCGTTCAGTATGGTTTCACCTTCTTTTTGATAGGCTTTTGCTTCTTTACGCAAGATGGCGGCAATCTTGGTACGGGCACGGGCAGTGGTGGCATATACTTCCCACTCCGGCTGCACGCGTTGCGATTTGGAGGTCAATATCTCTACCTGGTCACCGCTTTGCAGTTTGTGGCTTAGGGGGACCAATTTGTGGTTTACCTTGGCGCCGATGCAGTGGCTGCCGATGTCGGTATGCAAGGAGAAGGCAAAGTCCAGTGCCGTAGAGTTCTGCGGCATGGTCTTGAGGTCGCCTTTCGGGGTGAAGACGAAAATTTCCGACGCGAACAAGTTTAGTTTGATGGTATCGAGAAAGTCGATGGCGTCCGGTTGCGGGTCATCCAGAATTTCTTTGATGGTACGCAGCCATTTCTCCAGTTCGCCTTCATCTTCGCTGCCTCCGCCTTCTTTGTATTTCCAGTGGGCGGCAAAGCCTTGTTCGGCAACGTCATTCATACGCTTACTGCGGATTTGTACTTCAATCCATTGCCCGTTGTTACCCATAAGGGTGACGTGCAGGGCTTGGTAGCCGTTGGCTTTGGGATGGCTCACCCAGTCGCGCAGGCGGTCGGGGTGGGGCTTGTATATCTTGGATATGGAGACGTAGATGTCGAAGCAGTCGTTTAGCTCTTCCTCTATATTGCGAGGCTCGAAGATGATGCGGACAGCAAGCAGGTCATAGATTTCCTCGAAGGGGACATGTTTGGTCTGCATTTTGTTCCAGATGGAGTAGATGGACTTTACACGGGCAAGGATACGGTATTTCAGTCCCATTTTGTCCAGTTGCGCCCGTATCGGAGCGGTGAACTCATTGAATACCTTGTCGCGCTCCACAGCGGTGGCTTCCAGTTTCTCTTCTATCTCGTGGTACTCTTCCGGATGTTCGTACTTGAAGCTCAGGTTTTCCAGTTCTGTCTTGATTTTGTACAAGCCGAGGCGGTTGGCGAGAGGAGCATAGATGTAGAGTGTTTCGCCTGCAATCTTGAACTGTTTGTTGGGCAGCATGGAGCCGAGTGTACGCATGTTATGCAGACGGTCGGCTATCTTGATGAGGATAACCCGGATATCGTCGGACATAGTGAGCAGCAGCTTCTTGAAGTTCTCCGCCTGCGCCGAGGCACGGTCGCCGAAGATACCGCCGGAAATCTTTGTCAGCCCGTCTACAATCTGGGCGATTTTGGGACCGAAGATGTTTTCGATATCCTCTACGGTGTAGTCAGTGTCTTCCACCACATCGTGCAGCAATGCCGAGCATATGGAAGTAGACCCCAGTCCTATCTCATTACAGACAATCTTTGCCACAGCAATGGGGTGCATGATGTAGGGCTCGCCGGAACGACGCTTGATGCCCTTATGCGCCTGGTTGGCAAAGTTGAATGCTTTGGTTATTATTTCGATGCGCTTGCGGTGTTTGGTGGCCAAATAGTCGTTCAACAGTTCTTGGAATGCTTGTTCGATCATTTCCTCTTCGGCTTTTTCCTTTTCCTTCTGACTTATATTTTCTTCCATATACTGCTTTCTCCTTTCTTCACTTCACTTTTTGCAAAAATAAGCAATTTTCAACACCGGGCAAGCGTTTATGTCTTTATTTATAAATCTTCAAACGCTTTCCTGCGGAGATTCTGGTACTACGCAATCCATTCCAACTTTTTAACTGATTGACTGTGACGCCGTATTTTCGTGCAATGCTGCCGAGATTGTCACCCTTGCGTATCTTGTAGTAAGTGACATTCCCCGTAGTGGTACTGCTTTTGCTGCTGCGTGCCGTCGGGCGTGTATTGGAAACGGCCACGACTCTGCGGTTCTTGAACAGCTCATTGCTGCGGTGGGCATAGATTGTATCTTGTTTGTCGATGAAGGCACTGATATAATTGATGGGGAGGCGTAGCGTCTGTGGCTTGCTCTCTCCGGGGATGATACTTTTCTTGAATTGAGGATTCAGACTCTTTATCTGATCCAGACTGATGCCGCATAGGTCGGAAATCTGTTCGAAATGAAGGTTACGGCTTACCTGCACCGTATCGGTTGCTTCCGGAATGTCGGTTTCCATGGGGCAGATGTTGTGCTTGCAGTAGTAGGTCATTACGTAGTTGGCGGCAATGAAGGCGGGCACGTAGCCACGTGTCTCTTTGGGCAGATAGTTGTAGATTTCCCAATAATCGGTTTTCCCTCCCGAACGACGGATGGCTTTGTTGATGGTGCCCGGACCGCAGTTATAGGCGGCAATCACCAGGTTCCAGTCTTTGTAAATGTCGTACATGTCCTTCAGGTAGCGTGCTGCCGCCCAGGTTGCCTTTATCGGGTCGCGGCGTTCGTCTACGAGGCTATTGCTTTCCAGTCCGTATATCTTCCCGGTGGCGAGCATAAACTGCCATAGTCCGCAAGCTCCAGCGCGGGATACGGCAGAAGGGTTGAGAGCGGATTCTATGATGGGCAGATATTTCAGCTCGAGCGGCAGACCGTAGGCATCCAGCGCTTCTTCGAAGATGGGCATATAGAAGTTGCAGGCGCTCAGCATGAAGGCAACTTGGTTGCGCAGGCGTCCGGTATACATGTCGATGAATTTGCGTACAATCTCGTTGTACGGCATTTCCATGACGGTCGGCATGCGCGACAACCGGTCTATGTATACAGAGTCACTGAACATCGGGTTTACGGTAGAGGTGCTGCAGTCTTTTCCCAAGTCTATGTAATTCTTGGCTTTCCAGTCATTGAGCAGGCTGTCCAGCGGATAGGTCATGCTTTTGGGCAGCTCGATGGATTCCTGGCGTTCTGTACCGTTTTCGCGGATAAGTACTTCCACGCTTTCTTGCGCATGCATGGCCGGAACGGCGAAGAGGGCGCAAAACAGAAGCGAGGAACCGAGAATAATTCTTTTCATATATATGGCCTTGTGTATCATTAGGTAATAATTTATGCTTTAATTTTCGTTTTTAGAATCGGAAACTGCATTGCACGCCGACGTTCTTATTAGAGGAACCGGTCATCTGACTGTTGATTATGGCAGGTTCCACTTTCATGCTGAGGTCGGGGGTGATGTCGAAGTTGGACAGTTCTGCGTCTACGTATGCGTCGACAACGGACAATAGATATACACCGATAAAGGCGAAGATGCTCAAGTCGCGGTATCGTCGGAAGGTGTCCTTACGCTTCCGCAGTGTCTCCGTCAGCTGGCTTTCGGTATAGTTATAGTTGGGAGGCAGCAGGTCGGTAATGGTACTGGAGTTGAAATTACCATTTACGGCATCCTTGTAGGCGGCCGAATAGTCCTTGTACATCTTGCTGTTCCACGTGAGGGCATAGGCACAACCGGCAAATCCTCCATAGAAGATGGGCAGTTTCCAATATTTGCGGTTGTAGATTTGTCCACCGCCGGGAATGACGAGGGCAAGCCAGGTGGCTTTTGTGGGGTTGGGCACCCATCGCTTGGGGTCGATGGCCTTTTGCAGGCTGTCTGTAGGTACGGGCTGTTCCTTCAGGTCGGGGCTGGCGGTCATTTCCAGCATCTTCCGTTTGTTTTCGGCCGCAAGACTGTCGGCAACAGCGAGGCTGTCCCGGTTTACCACGGTGTTGAGTGTATCGGTCTGATGCCGCTGCGCACGCTTGGAAGCGGCACGCGGACGGTCCTGACCATACATAGCAATCCCTGCCGTCTGTAAAAAACAGAGCAGCAGGGTAATGGCTAACTGATATATTCTTCCTTTTTTTCTCATTTATTTCTTCAGCGTATCAAGAATGCCGATGATACGTTCCAATTCTTCTTCGTTATTGAACGGGATACTGATTTTGCCTTTTCCTTTCTCCGAGCAGGTGAGTTGCACCTTGGTGCTGAAAAAGCCCGAGAGTTGTTGTTTCAACATATTGAATTCTTCGGGCAGTTTGGCGCGCTTGGGAGCAATCTTACGACCACCGCTTTTCACGGTTTCGCCTTCACTCAGTGACTTTACTATTTCTTCCACTTTGCGTACGGAATACCCGTGCTCCAGGATTTCCTCGAAAATCTTTACTTGCAGTTTGGGGTCGCCGAGCGTTACCAACGCGCGGGCATGTCCCATGTCTATCTGCTTGTTCTGCAGCCCCATCTGGACGGGAGCTGGCAGTTTGAGCAGCCGCAGGTAATTGGCGATGGTGGTGCGCTTCTTGCCTACACGTTCGCTGAGGCGCTCTTGCGTCAGCCCGTATTGCTCCAATAGATGCTGGTAAGCGAGAGCTATTTCTACGGAGTTCAAGTCTTCGCGCTGTATGTTTTCGATGAGCGCCATTTCCATGACGTTCTCATCGTCTGCAGTGCGGATATAGGCGGGGATGCTGGTCAGTCCGGCAAGCTGCGAAGCGCGGAAACGACGCTCGCCGGCGATAATCTGGTATTCGTCGTCGCTAAGCTTGCGCAGGGTGATGGGCTGTATGATGCCGATTTCGGAGATGGAATCAGCTAACTCCTGCAACGCAACCGGGTCGAATTCATGACGGGGCTGGTTGGGATTGACCGTAATCTTCGACAACTCTATTTCATTGATAGAAGAGGAGCCTTCGGTCTTTACTTCATCCATGGAGAAGAGGGCGTCCAGCCCGCGTCCTAATGCATTTCTTTGTGCCATCTATTTATTTACTATTTATTCCCTACGGTCATGACACATTTCTTATCTTTGACACATAGGTACGTTGACGATTTACAATTTACTATTTAGCCATACGGGGTGATTTTGTTGTGTATTGTAAATATGGTATTTATCACTACCCCCTAATCATTAATCACTAACTGCTTATTCCTTATCCCTAACCGCTAATCCCTTCTTTCGTTTCTGCTTATCAGCTCCTTGGCAAGTGCCATGTGGTTCTTGGCTCCGGTTGAGTCTGCGTCATAGAGAATGGTGGGCAGGCCGTAGCTGGGAGCTTCGCTCAGTTTCACATTACGCTGGATGACGGTGTTGAACACCAATTCCTGGAAGTGGCGTTTCACTTCATCGTAAATCTGGTTGGCTTGGCGCAGACGCGAGTCGTACATCGTCAGCAGGAAGCCTTCAATTTCGAGGGCAGGGTTCAGCTTGGACTTGATGATTTTAATGGTATTCAGCAATTTGCTGATGCCTTCTAGTGCAAAATATTCCGCTTGTACGGGGATGATTACTGAATCGGCGGCAGTCAGTGCGTTGACCGTAATCAGGCCCAAAGACGGGGAACAGTCTATCAAGATATAGTCAAATTCATTCTTCAGCGGAGCGAGTACCTCTTTCAGTATCTTTTCGCGGTTTTTCAGATTGAGCATCTCTATTTCGGCACCTACCAGATTGATGTGGGAGGAGATTACCTTCAGTGTGTCTATCTCCGTGTCATGAAGGGCTTCGCGTACGTCTGCACGGTCAATAATGCACTCGTAGATAGTACATTCCGACTGCTTGATGTCCACACCCAATCCTGAGGAGGCATTGGCCTGAGGGTCGGCATCCACAACGAGCACTTTCTTTTCAAGTGTGGCGAGTGAGGCTGCGAGGTTGATCGTCGTCGTAGTCTTGCCTACACCACCCTTTTGGTTAGCCATAGCAATTATTTTTCCCATAATCTCAATATTTATTGGCAGCGAAATAAGTGATAATTCCGGATAGCGCCTACAAATTTGGAGAAAGATTGCAAAAACGGTTGATAAGTCGGCTGTTTTGTTAATAACTCACAGACGTTTACCGCTGTTTTTCTTCCTGTAAATTACTCGTAAAGCGTTCTTTCTCTGTTTAGTGGGCAAATATACGTATTTATCTTGAAATGAAGCTGTTTTTTTGTCTCGCTTGCAGAAGATTAAGATTTGTAAACCAATGGAAGACATTGGCTTGGACTATTCTCTCTACTTGCATGAGATGTACATCTCGTGTTGTTTGAGACGGGCATCTCATGTTGCTCGAGATGCACATCTCATGCAGATGGACTACTGTGTGGATGGCGGTCGGCAGATAAGTTGTTCCCAGGCGGAAGGAGAGGAGATGGTGTCAGACCAAGGCTTTGACGAACTCCCAGCAGAAGTATGCACATATGACACATTTCACTACTGTGCCCAGCAAGAATCCAAGCAGCGAGCCCAGCCCCGATTTCAAGGCCTGGTCTGTCTTGCTGCCTCCCATCAGTTCGCCGGCAAAGGCTCCGAGAAAGGGGCCGAGGATGATGCCCCAAGGCATGAAGAACAACCCTACGATGGTGCCTATGAGGCAGCCGCGCGTTCCCCACCGACTGCCTCCGCTATATTTGCTGCCCAGCATCGGGACGAAATAATCCAGTATCTGTACAAGGACGACTGCTGCCAGCCATAGAAGTAACTGCGTGGTGGAAAACTGCGCCTTGTCCGTGAAATGTAGAAGCAACAAGCCTGCATAGGCTACGGGCGGTCCCGGAATCATAGGCAGGATGCAGCCTGCCAATCCGACAATCAGACAGAGGATGCCCAAGATGATGAGAAGAATGTCCATAGGTGTATCGTTTCTGTTGGTGAAGATGACAGCGGTTGTTCCCTGCTACTCGAATCGGTTGTATATGACAATGGGGCGGGAGCGGCGTGTGCTCATCGACGGGAACCATATATCGTCGGCTGTGAGGCCGCATTGCTTGATGGCTTCGGCGCAGTATTCCAGTCGTCCGAAGTCGGCATCGACATTGTTTGTACCGAATGTGAATTTGATTCCACGTGCTTTGGCGCGACGGATAATCTCGAAACTGGGAATCCGGTAGCGTGCATTGATTTCCAGAGCGATTCCATGTTGTTGCAATACATCCAATACGCGTTCAATGCGTCCGTCCGTCCAGTACTTGTCGTAATCATTCGCCATAGTGTCGGGCAAGAAGGTAGGGTTGGCATAAATGTCGGCAGGCTCGTTGGTCAGAATCAGGACTGTTTGGTCGACAAGGTGGTCCATATACCGTTCAAGCGTAATGTCATCAAAGAGTGCTTCTTCGGCCCGGTAGATGCGCGAATTACGTCCCTTGTGGTCTATGATGGTCATGGCGTCGGTAAACAGGTAATCGAAAATCCCCAAGGCTTCCTGCGAGAAAGTTGCCGTCCATTTGCGTCCCTCACCTTGTACACCGCACAGGAATGGCATCCCTTTTACTTCATTAAAATAGTCGTACACTTCTTTGTTATCGGCCAGCATACGTCCTACGCCTCCTTCTCCGGCATTGGGGGCGACACCATAGTTGATACCGTAATTCATGGACATGGCGTGTGCCGTTTCCTTCGTCAGCCCTCCTTTCAAGTGAACGTGGTAGTCTATAACTGGGAAATCGCGCTGCTGTAGCCTGATTATCTCATCCGTGCGCTCGTCTACCGGAGCAAGCGTGTCGGCTTCGTTGCGTGCTTCCTTGGCAAGCTGTTCGATGGCGAGATTCCGGAATGACACTTCGCCGTGTATGCCTTGCAAGGCTATGGAACCTTGACTCAACAGTTGCCGGGCGTGCTCCTCTGTGCGATATGGATGTTCGGGTTCGGTATAGCAGACAACTTCGGTTCCGTTAATGCAGACAATGATGTTTTGTCCGCGTACGGTTATCTCGAAGTCAAACCATTCTCCATCTTTTGCGAGTGAGCGATAGAGGTTGCGCACCGAGGCGAGTGAGCCGCTCTTGCGTGTGCCGTCGATGTCTCCGTTACGGAATATCACTTCATAACCGGACTCGCCGTCCGTATGAAAGAGGAGGCCTGCTTCGGAGCCGGGTTGTGTGAGGGCTTCTCCGGTGAGTCGGAAATTTTGGTATTCTTTGTCGTTGAAGAGCTTCCGGCCTTCTGCAATGACCGGGTCTGCCGTGTGAAGCGTAGATGTCCCGTCATTCCATTGGTCAAGTGGCTCGAGAGAACAGTTCCTGCCACAACTTGTCAGGGTTGTTAGAAACAGAATTATTGCGGCAGCTGCCGTCTCGATGCGTGCAGCAATGGTAGGATGGCAAAAAGTGTTCATTATAGCATGGATTTTATGAATGATTATATTCCGATTATTGTCGGTACAAAGTTAGCCTTTTCTGAAAATATCTTTGAATACAAAAGAATTATTATCTTTGTAGTATTCAGTTTAAAGCCTTTTTAGCTACTTTTGCACGATAATAAAAAAGAAAGTTATGGAAAATCAGAGACCTTTGATATTGATTTCCAATGATGACGGCATCATTGCGAAAGGTATTAGCGAGTTAATCAAATTCCTCCGTCCGCTGGGTGAGATTGTGGTAATGGCGCCGGATGCACCCCGCTCTGGAAGTGCTTGTGCGCTGACAGTAACGGAACCTATCCACTACCAGCTGGTTCGTAAGGATGTTGGGCTGACGGTATACAAGTGTTCCGGTACGCCGACCGATTGTGTGAAGCTGGCTTTTCATACGGTGCTCGACCGCAAGCCCGACTTGGTGGTAGGCGGCATCAATCATGGCGACAATTCTTCCGTAAACCTGCATTATTCCGGTACGATGGGCGTTGTGATAGAGGGATGCCTGAAAGGAGTGCCTTCCATCGGATTCTCCCTTTGCAACCATGAGCCGAACGCTGATTTTGAACCTGCAGGTCCTTACATCCGCGAGATAGCCCGGCTGGTATTGGAGAAAGGACTCCCTCCGTTGACATGCCTCAATGTCAACTTCCCCGATACCAAAGAATTGAAGGGTGTGAAGATTTGCGAACAAACCAAGGGGCAATGGACCAATGAATGGGAAAACTTTGCCCATAGAGGAGATGCCCATTACTACTGGCTGACCGGCGAGTTTGAGAACAACGATGCCGAAAATGAGAAGAATGACCATTGGGCGCTTGATAACGGTTATGTGGCAATCACCCCGACCACGGTGGATGCAACGGCATACGGCTTGATTGATGAACTGAAAACATGGTTCTGAATTAATTGACAATTATCAATTGATATGAAGTACTACTTGATTGCCGGTGAAGCTTCTGGTGACCTGCATGCTTCCCATCTGATGGCTGCATTGAAGGAGGAGGACTCGCAAGCGGAGTTCCGTTTCTTCGGAGGCGATCTCATGGCTGCAGTGGGTGGTGTGATGGTGAAGCATTACAAAGAGTTGGCATATATGGGGTTCATTCCCGTATTGCTGCATCTGCGCACCATTTTTGCCAATATGAAGCGCTGCAAGGAGGATATTGTTGCGTGGCAGCCGGATGTGCTGATTTTGGTGGACTATCCGGGCTTTAATCTGGATATAGCCAAGTTTGTCCATGCCAACACGAGGATTCCTGTCTTTTATTATATCTCTCCCAAGATTTGGGCATGGAAGGAATACCGCATCAAGAATATTAAACGGGATGTAGATGAGCTGTTCTCCATCCTACCGTTCGAGGTGGAGTTTTTTGAAGGGAAGCACGGGTATCCGATACGTTATGTCGGCAATCCGACAGTGGATGAAGTGACGGCTTTTCTTGCTTCCAGCTCAGAGACATTCGACGACTTTGTCCGGGCAAACGGACTTCCTACCAAACCCATTATTGCTCTGCTGGCTGGTAGCCGCAAACAGGAAATCAAGGACAATCTGCCCGACATGCTTCGTGCGGCAGCTTCTTTTCCCGATTATCAACTGGTGCTGGCCGGTGCTCCGGGTATTTCCCCCGAGTATTATAAACGTTATGTGGGTGGGGCGGACGTGAAGATTATCTTCAACAAGACATACCCTTTGTTGAGGCAGGCAGAGGCTGCACTGGTCACTTCGGGGACGGCAACGCTGGAAACAGCTCTGTTCCGTGTGCCGCAAGCGGTGTGCTACCATACTCCGATAGGAAAGGTTATCGCTTTCCTGAAACGGCATATACTGAAAGTGAAGTACATTTCCCTGGTCAATCTCATAGCCAACCGGGAGGTGGTGAAAGAGCTGGTTGCAGATACCATGACGGTAGAGCAGGTACGCTCGGAGCTGAACCGCATTTTGTACGATAAGGAATACCGCCGTCAGATGCTCGAGGGATATGAGTATATGGCATCCCGTCTGGGAGAGGCAGGAGCACCCAAACATACTGCCCGCGAGATGGTGGCATTACTGAGAAGGAGGGAAGAATAATCGAAAAATTAAGAATTTGTTAAAATGGGAAAAGCCGGTGCAGTAAATGCCCGGCTTTTGTATTTTCTATACAGAAACAAATGAAAAGGACTTTGATTATGAAAAAGCTACATTGGTTATTTATGGCAATATGTTTGGCAGTGATGCCCGCTTTGCAATCATGTGATGATAACGACGGATATTCTTTGGGTGATTTCACCCCGCCTTTGTGGGCTACTGTGCGTGTTACGGGAAATGCCTTTTATTTAAACTGCGATGTCTGGGGGACACTCTGGCCGGTGAATACGGACATTGGGTGGTATGATGCTGTGGATGGGCAGCGTGTGATTACCATGTTCAATCCTTTGTGGGACGACTATGCAGGGTATGACCATGCTGTGAAATTGTTACGCTTGCAGAATGTTCTGACGAAAGAGGTGGAGACGCTGACTCCCGAAACAGAAGAGGAGTTCGGCAATGATTCCGTACTTATATATAAAGGTGACATTACCATTAGCGGTGGCTATATGAACATTTTTTTCATGCAGAACCTGCCGTCTTCGGCTGATAATAAACATCGCATCAGTCTGGTACGTCCGCAAGAAGATGATGCTTTGTATGGTGAAGACGGATCCATCCACTTGGAACTCCGCTATAACGACTATGATGACTTGACGGGTTATCGCAGCCCCGGTGCTGTTTCTTATAATCTGAACAGTCTGGACATTCCCTTTGAAACCAAAGGTATCAAGTTGAAACTCAATTCAGAGGAGAATGGAGAGGTGGAAGTAACCTTTGATTTGAAAACTGTGGGTACTAATGAAAAGTTGACTACTAATGTGGATTTGTCCAATATGCAGTTGAAGTAAGAAAGAGTTTGCGAGAGTATATAGTTAGAAAGAGCACCCGGGATTTTGATGTCATTCACCTTGCCCGGGTGCTCTTTTTATATTTGTTTTATGTAAGTTTGGTCATGTGAGTCGTCGTTAGAACATCGTCAAGGCATATAGATAAACAACTGCTGCAGGAATTGCCATCAGTGCACTGTCGAAACGGTCGAGCATCCCTCCATGCCCCGGCAGAATGTTACCGGAATCCTTTATGCCCAATTGGCGTTTCATGAGTGATTCGGTCAGATCGCCCCAAGTGCCGAAAATGACGACAACGATTGCCAGACCTACCCATTGCCATTCTGACATAAATGGAAAGAAGTGTGCAAAGCCAAGAGAGGAAGCGATGGAGAATATTCCGCCGCCGATGCTGCCCTCCCAAGATTTTTTAGGTGAGATACGTTCGAACAGACGGTTTTTGCCTATCAGCGAACCTACGCAATAGGCACCTGTATCGCTCAACCAGATAAATACGAAAATGGAAAGCGGTAGAATAGGGTTATAGGTTACACTGCCCGTTTCCGAGGAATTTTGAAAAGCAAGTACGTTCAGCAGGGCAAAGGGGAGTGCCACGTATAATTGGCTTAGCATGGAGTAGGCCCAGTTACCCGTCGGATTCTTTTTCTTGAGGTAAAGTTCCGTAATCATCATGTAGAGCAATAGTCCCAAATAAGGAAGGAATACCCGTGCTCCTACAGACTGCTGGGTACAGAAACTCATTAATGCAAGGAAAAGGTAGGCTCCCCCCAATGCAGTGATGGTTTTGTTAATGCTTACTTCGCCGCTTTTGCTGACTAATTGGGCAAACTCATGTACGCTCAGTGCGCTGATAATGGTGAACAGTATACCGAACGAAAGGGGGCTGTAAAGAATACAGCCCACCAATACTATGACGAATAACACGCCGGTAACGGCACGTTGGATAAAGTTATTTTTCATGCTTTTCTTCTTCTTCCTTGACTTCCTTTTCTGCTTCTATGGCTTTTTGCTCTTCTTCTTGCTCTGCTTTTTTTAGCTCGGCAGCAGTCTTGTTTGCACTGATTTCCTCCGAGCGGGAAGCCCATGGACGTTTCCCAAAGATGTGTTCAACGTCTTCGGCAAAGATTACTTCTTTGTCAATCAGCAGTTGTGCCAGCCGGTTGTGCCCTTCTTGGTTTTCGGACAATATTTTCTTGGCACGTTCGTACTGTTCGTTGACCATCTGCTTCACTTCTTCGTCAATCAGTTCCGCAGTCTTTTCGCTATACGGGCGGTTAAAGGAATATTCCTCATTATTATAGTAACAGAGGTTGGGGAGTTTTTCGCTCATACCCAGATAGGCAATCATACCGTACGCCTGCTTGGTCACGCGTTCCAAGTCATTCATGGCTCCGGTGGATATTCTACCTAAGAATAGGTCTTCGGCAGCACGTCCTCCCAAGGTGGCACACATCTCATCAAGCATCTGTTCCTTGGTGGTGATTTGCCGTTCTTCCGGCAGATACCAAGCCGCGCCCAAAGCGCGTCCACGGGGTACAATGGTTACTTTAATCAGTGGATTGGCGTATTCCAGTAACCAGGAGATACTGGCATGGCCGGCTTCGTGTATGGCAATGGAACGGCGTTCGGCCTCGGTAGTGATTTTGGTTTTCTTTTCCAACCCACCCACAATACGGTCTACAGCGTCCAGGAAGTCTTGCTTTCCGACAAACTTTTTGCCGTGGCGGGCGGCTATCAAAGCTGCTTCGTTACATACATTGGCAATGTCTGCCCCCGAGAATCCGGGAGTCTGGCGTGCCAGAAGGTCTACATCCACACTATTGTCTATCTTGATGGGGCGCAGGTGTACACCGAATACTTCCTTACGCTCATTAAGGTCGGGTAGGTCTACATGTATTTGGCGGTCAAAACGTCCGGCACGCAACAATGCCTTATCCAAAACGTCCACACGGTTGGTGGCGGCTAAGATGATAACACCACTGTTGGAGCCGAAACCGTCCATCTCGGTCAGTAACTGGTTCAATGTGTTCTCGCGCTCGTCGTTGCCACCCATAGCGGCTGCTTTGGCACGGGCACGCCCTACAGCGTCAATCTCGTCGATAAACACGATACAAGGCGCTTTTTCCTTTGCTTGGCGGAACAAATCGCGGACACGGGAAGCTCCCACGCCGACAAACATTTCCACAAAGTCGGAACCTGCCAAAGAGAAGAAAGGTACGTTGGCTTCTCCGGCCACAGCCTTTGCAAGCAGGGTCTTTCCGGTTCCCGGAGGGCCTACTAGCAAAGCGCCTTTGGGTATCTTACCTCCCAAATCGGTATATTTCTGGGGCTCTTTCAAGAACTCGACAATTTCTTCTACCTCTTGCTTGGCTTCGGCAAGTCCTGCCACATCTTTGAATGTAATCTTGATGGGGGAACCTTTTTCAAACAATTGGGCCTTGGACTTTCCTACGCTGAAGATGCCTCCACCTCCACCCATGCCTCCACCACCGCTCATGCGGCGGGACATGAAAATCCAGAAACCGATAAGGAATGCAAAAGGGAGAATCTGCCACAGAATGGCACCGAAGTAGTTCCGTTTTTTTTCGTAGTTAATAGAACCGTCAAAGTGGGCGTCGTCTCTTTCCTTTTGCAGGAAATTGCCCAGGCTCTCGCGTGAAGGGGCCTCGGTCGTAATAAGCGGATTCTTACCTACGCGACTGGAGTCCTGACGAAATACGTTTCCTACGTGTTGCGGTTTGACGTATGCTTCGACAGAATTGTCGTCGTAGCCGATGACTTTGCTTATATAACCGTCTCGTACATATTGCTGGAATTCATCATAAGAAATATTTTTAGTTGCCGTACCACTTTCATTAGTCAGGTACAACCCCAGCAACATCATTGCTATAATCATATACAGCCAGTTCAGGTTGAACTTGGGCATATTCACTTTATTGGGTTTCTTGTTGGTATTATTGTCCATACGTTTTGATTAATCGAGATCAGGAATTTGAGTTAATTTGGCGTCTGCCCAGAGGTGTTCCAGATTGTAGAATTCCCTTGTTTCAGGCAGGAAGACATGCACCAATATGTCCGGGTAGTCCATAGCTACCCATTCGGCATTGCGCAGCCCGTCTACGGCAAAGGGCTTGGTGTCGGCACCCTTGCGTGTGAAGTCCCTGATGGATTCTACAATGGCTGTCACTTGGCTGGGAGAGTTTCCTTGGCAGATGACGAAATAATTGCATATTGTATCGTCGATTTTTGTCAGATCTGCGATGACGATTTTTTTTCCTTTTTTATCTTGAATACCTTCTGTTATCTGTTGAATCAGTTTTTTCGTTTCGTTCATTATACAGTATTATATTAAAACTGTTGACAAATATACGTTGATTTCTCATATCAAACACGCAAAAGAGGAAAACTCTTTCAATTTTTGATTTTTTTTAGTTATATAATCCTTTGGATTACGGTATCTTATCAGTTTTTTGCGAAAAAAATACTCGTTTTTGTTTTGATTTATAGAAATCTTTGTATCTTTGCAACCGCAAAACGGAAATAACAATAATTGGGCTATGGTGTAATGGTAACACTACAGATTCTGGTCCTGTCATTCCTGGTTCGAATCCAGGTAGCCCAACTATCAAACAGCTTATTTAAGTCAAAAAACCACTAAAATCGCAAGTTTTAGTGGTTTTTTCGTTACTTTTCAATCATGTACGAAAATTTCAGTGTAGGCATTCGGTGGCAAATTCAGTGACAAGGCTTCTGTAAGCCGGAAATATTCTGTAAATTTGTAGCATTTCAACATTAAAGCAGAATTTTATGGCAAAAGAATTAGCACTGAAGTACGGCTGTAACCCTAACCAGAAGCCGGCTCGCATTTTCATGCAGGAGGGGGAGTTACCTATTGAGGTTCTGAACGGACGTCCAGGGTATATTAATTTTATGGATGCCTTGAATGGATGGCAGTTGGTAAAGGAACTGAAAGAGGCGACCGGTATGCCTGCTGCAACTTCATTCAAGCACGTCAGTCCGGCGGGGGCCGCCATCGGTTTGGAACTCGACGAAATAATGAAGAAGATTTATTTTGTGGATAATCTTCCGCTCTCTCCGCTTGCTTGCGCATATGTGCGTGCCCGCGGTGCCGACCGTATGTCTTCTTATGGTGACTTTATCGCTTTGAGTGATGTGTGCGACGAGGCTACTGCACGTTTTATTAACCGCGAGGTCTCGGATGGCGTTATTGCTCCGGGGTATACGGACGAAGCACTGGCTATCTTGAGGGAAAAGCGTAAAGGAACTTACAATGTGATTCAGATAAGTCCCGGCTATAAGCCTGCCCCGATTGAACATAAGGATGTCTTTGGTATCACGTTTGAGCAGGGACGTAATGAGATAAAGCTGAATGGAGATGAACTCTTTGCGAATATTCCTACTCGGAATAAGAATTTCCCGGAAGCAGCGAAACGTGATTTGATGATAGCCCTTATCACTTTGAAATATACGCAGTCGAATTCTGTATGCTATGTGAAGGACGGTCAGGCTATCGGTATTGGTGCCGGCCAGCAGAGCCGTATCCACTGTACTCGCTTGGCGGGCAACAAGGCCGACATTTGGTATTTACGCCAGCATCCGAGGGTGTTGAATTTGCCATGGGTAGAGAAAATCCGCCGTGCCGACCGTGATAATACGATTGATGTCTATATCAGTGAAGACCATGACGATGTGCTGGTTAACGGTGTTTGGCAGCAGTTCTTTACGGAGAAACCTGAAGTGCTGACCCGTGAAGAAAAACGGGCTTGGTTGGATACATTGAAAGGTGTTTCTTTGGGTTCGGATGCATTCTTTCCTTTTGGAGACAATATTGAGCGTGCCCATAAGAGTGGAGTAGATTACATTGCCCAAGCGGGTGGTTCTGTACGCGATGACCATGTGATTGAAACTTGCGATAAATATGGCATTGCCATGACGTTCACGGGTATCCGTCTGTTCCATCATTGATAAGACTTAATAAAAAAGTAGACCCGCCCCCACGGCTGTATAGCTGTAGGGGCGGGTCTACTTTTTTATTAAGTCTTATCTTGTTGCGTTATCCTTGATTTTTGATATTCTCGTCCACCACTTTTATCTTTTCTTTTACAAGTTCGATATCTGCTTTCAGCTTTTCCACCTTGCGGTTGATTTCTGTCAGCAGACTATTTCCCTTCTTGGAAGAAGTGGTCAGGAAGCCGAGATTGTTTTCATATGTCTGGAGCTCGTTCTTCATATTGTCGAAGGCACGTACCAGCTTCTCACGTTCCCGGTAAAGGGCTTGTGGACTACCTTCCTGAATGGAGCTGATAGTCGACTTGAAGTTGCTTAGCTTCTTGTTGGAGGCGCTGATGTTGAAGCGTTCAAACAATTTGTCTACCTGGCTGTGGTATTGCTTATAGATTCGGTCTTTCTCTTTGAAAGGTACATGTCCTACGCCGTTCCACTCTTTCATGAGGTCGCGTACCAGTTGGGTAGCTTCCTCCGTATTCATTTGGTCATCGATAGCATTCAGTTTCTCGATGATGGCTTTTTTCTTTTCCAGATTTTCCTGCTCTACGCTGCGCTGTGAAGAAGTGGCTTTGTTCTTTTGTTCGAAGAAGTAGTCACAAGTGGAGATGAAACGTTTCCATACGGCATCCGAATATTTTTTTGCTACCGGACCAATGGTTTTCCATTCTTTCTGAAGTTTGGTCAGTTCATCGGCGGTTGCTTTCCAGTCGGTACTGTCCTTCAGAGCTTCTGCTTTTTCGCACAAGGCACGCTTCTTTTCCAGGTTTTCGTTCATACCTTCCTTCAGGCTCTTGAAGAACTCTCCCTTTTTACGGAAGAACTCGTCGCACGCTTTGCGGAAACGTTCGAAAATCTTCACGTTCATTTTTTGCGGAGCGAAACCAATGGTTTTCCATTTGTTTTGAAGTGCGATGACTTCTTGCGTCTTGCTCTCCCAAGAAGCAAAGCTTGTCAGTTCTTTGTAGTCAATGGCTTCTATGATTTCGCAAATTACAGTCTTTTGGTCAAGATTGTGCTGTTCCACTTCCTTCAATGCTTCGAAATGTTGCTGGTGACGTCGGTTTACGGTTGTAGAGGCAGCTTTGAAACGTGCCCAGATTTCGTCGCGTAGTTCCTTGGCTACCGGCCCTGTATCACGAAATTCTTGATGTAGCTTCTGTAACTGATGGAAAGCTGAAACTACATCCTCTTCATCCGCCAGCTTTTCGGCAGCTTCACAGAGATGTGTCTTGATTTCCAAATTCTTCTTGAAATCGTATTCGCGGAATTCATTGTTCAGTTTCAGAAGGTCATAGAATTTCTCAACATACAATTGGTAGTTTTTCCAAAGCTCGTTGACCTTAGCTTGCGGAACGAGTTTAACTTCGTTCCATTGCTGCTGTAGTTTCTTGAACTCCGTATAGCTCTTGTTGGCGTCATCTGGAGATTCAACCAGCTCCTTCAGCTCTTCGATGATGGAAAGCTTTACCTGCAGGTTCATTTCCTTTTGCTTCTCCAGTTCGGCTGTGAGTGCACTTCTTTTTTCTTTGATGACGGACATGATATTCTTGAACTCTTCCTCCACACAGTCTGTTTGTGGAACAAAGTTCTCCGCGGCGCCTCCGTTTTCAATGAACAGTTTTCTCGCCGCATCCTGCTCAGCATTGTGCAGCTTGTAGAAAGATTGCTTCAAACCGTCTATTTCAGGTTTTGCCACGTTCTCCACGTCTGCAACCACCTCTTTGAGTTTGGCAAGTATTTCCTCTTTCGTGAGCTTCAGAACTGACTCTACCGGCTTTTTAGAAACGATTTCTTCAGCGGGAGTTTCTGTTGTTGCCGGTTCAGAAACCTCTGCTGTCTTCTTTTCTTCTTCTAATTCCACCGGCTTTTCGGGGAGATTAGTGTCATGAGTGTCCGTCATTGTATTTACTTTTTTAGAAACGGGTTCCTCCCGTTCGGGTTACATTAGGCTACAAATTAATGAAATAAAATGATTACTTCATACAATTTGCCTTGATTTTTTTCTATTTTCTTGTTTTTATGACAGTAAGACTGTGATACCCATGTACAGCATCATGCCTATAATGTCATTGGTGATGGAGATAAATGGGCCGGTGGCAATGGCCGGGTCAACCTTCAGCTTCTCTAAAGTCATGGGGACTAGCGTTCCGAAGATGGAGGCAAACATGACGACTGCAAAGAGGCTGATGGAGACGGAATAAGTGACCGTAGCCGTAGCTCCGAACCGGATAAAATTATAAATGTATACTAGCAGGGAAATGATGGTTGCATTGATAACCGCCACTACAGCTTCCTTAGCTACCTGTTTGAAGGTGTCTTTGGCATCCAGTGAGCTGTTGGCAAGGCCTTGTACGATGATGGCAGACGACTGGGTTCCCACGTTTCCCCCCGTACCGCCAATCAACGGAATATAAAGGGCCATTTCCGGGTGGGCGGCGAAAGTCGTGTCGAAGTTGCCCAATATCATGGAGTTGCCTATACCGCCCAGCATACCGATGAGTAGCCATGGAAGGCGGGCTGAAGTTTGGCGCATAACATTATCGTCCGTTTCTACATCTTGGGACAAACCGGATGCCAGCTGGTAATCACGTTCCGACTGTTCGCGGACTTCGTCCATGACGTCGTCTACGGTAATCTGGCCTACCAGGCGCCCGATGCTGTCTACAACAGGAACTGCCACTAAGTCATACTTTTCGATGATTTGCACCACTTCGTCAATGGGGGTATCTACATGGACGGAGATAGGATCTTTTCGCATCACATGCTTTACCTTGGAGACAGAAGGGGAAGTTATCATTTTCTTTAATGGGAATACTCCTTGCAGACGGTCTTCGTCGTCGATGACGTATACGTAGTAAATTTCATCCAGCTTTTCAGCTTGCAGGCGCATTTCCTTCAGACACTCCGGCATACTCCAGTTTTCATTGACAGTCACCATTTCCGTACCCATCAAACCACCGGCAGTGTCTTCATCATATTTCAGCAGGTCAACGATGTCACCGGCTTGTTCTATATCTTCGATGTGCGAAAGTATTTCCTCCTGCTTGTCTTCATCGAGTTCGCGCATCAGGTCTACGGCATCGTCCGTGTCCATATAATCCACGAAACGTTTGGCAATGGTCTCCGAAGGAAGAAGTTCCAGGAATTCTTTCCGGATGTCTTCGTCCATTTCAACCAGTACATCCGCTGCCGTTTCGTTGTCAAGGAGGCGGTAAACGAAGCGGGCTTCCTCCAAGCCGAGGTCATTGCATAGTTCTGCAATATCCGCCGGATGAAGGTCGGTCAAAAGTGTCTTGACGTTTTCCGCGTCTTTCTGTTCTATCAGGCTTTTGACTTTGTCTATATATTCTTCGTCTATTTCCATGATTATTCGTGTTTAATCACTAACCATTAATCATTAATTGTTCTCAATGCCTGCTCCACTTGGTTGGTCAGCTGAATAAATTCCTTTACGGACAGTTGTTCCGGGCGTTTATTAAATAATACGTCCTCCGTCAGTGGACAGTCTTTGCCGAGTATCGGTTTTATGGAGTTCCGCAGTGTCTTGCGTCGTTGGTTGAACGTGGTTTTCACTACTTGCTTGAACAATTTCTCGTCGCAGCCTAAATCGTGCGTTTCATTGCGCATCATGCGGATGACGGCACTTTTAACTTTTGGGGGCGGGTTGAAGACATGTTCGTGTACCGTAAACAAGTACTCCACTTTGTACCATGCTTGTATCAGTACACTTAGGATTCCGTATGTCTTGCTGCCCGGCCCGGCGGCTATGCGCTCGGCTACTTCCTTTTGTATCATACCCGTACAGCAGGGAATCAGATCCTTATATTCCAGCATTTTGAAGAATATCTGGCTGGAGATATTATAAGGATAGTTTCCCGTCAGCACAAAAGGTTGCCCGCCAAACAACCGTTGCAGGTTCATTTTGAGGAAATCGTCCTCAATGATGTTGTCTTCCAGTTGCGGATAGGCTTCCCGTAGGTAGGCCACTGACTCGTAGTCCAGTTCTACTACTTTGACGTTGCGTTCTTTGGGCAGAAGAAACTGGGTCAGTACTCCCATTCCCGGACCAACTTCGAGGATGGGAATTTCGGGACAGACATCTACCGTGTCGGCAATGTCTTGTGCCACTTTCAGGTCTTTCAGGAAGTGTTGCCCGAGAAACTTTTTAGGTTTAACTACTCTCATGTATCAACTAAATCATTACTTTTGCTCCGTAAACGTAGGCTGTAGCGTGAACAACAACCTATCTTTACACGGAGCAAAGGTAGTTCTTTTCAATGAAGAATGAAGAATGAAGAATGAAGAATTTGGGAATATCGTATGAATAAGCTGCTAAAAAAAACGTTGAAAATCATCTTACCCATTTTATTGGGTGGTTTTATCCTCTATTGGGTATATCGTGATTTTGACTTTTCAAAGGCAGAAGAAGTTCTACTTCATCAGACGAACTGGTGGTGGATGTTGTTGTCCTTGTTCTTCGGTGTGATGAGCCATGTGTTGCGAGGCTGGCGTTGGAAGCAGACTTTGGAGCCACTGGATGCTCATCCCAAAACAAGCGATTGCGTCGATGCCATTTTCGTATCTTATGCCACCAATCTGGTACTGCCCCGTGTGGGAGAGGTTTCACGTTGTGGAGTACTTGCCAAATATGATAATGTTTCCTTTGCGAAGTCCTTGGGGACGGTGGTGACAGAGCGGTTGGTAGATACGCTTTGCATTCTGCTGATTACGGGGATTACTTTTTTGGTGCAGATGCCCGTTTTTTTCCGTTTTTTTGAGGAGACGGGCACCAAGATTCCATCACTGATGCATCTTGTGACTTCTCCTTGGTTTTATGTGGCTCTTTTTTCTATTATTGGTGTTCTGGTACTTCTCTATTTTCTGTTGCGTATGCTCTCTTTTTTTGAAAAGGTGAAGGGGGTAGTCTTGAATATATGGGAAGGTGTGATGTCGCTTAAGAATGTGAAGAATGTGCCTTTGTTTGTTCTTTACACTTTACTTATTTGGCTATGCTATTTTTATCATTTCTATATAACTTTCTATTGCTTCCAGTTTACAGAGCACCTTAGTTTCCTTGCCGGAATGGTGATGTTTGTCGGAGGAACGTTTGCAGTCATTGTTCCTACGCCCAACGGGGCAGGTCCCTGGCACTTTGCTGTCATCATTATGATGATGCTTTATGGGGTAAATGCTACGGATGCGGGTGTCTTTGCGCTGATAGTGCATGGCATACAGACGTTGCTGGTGATAGTGCTGGGCATCTACGGGTCGTTGCACCTGGTGTTGGCGAATAGGACAAAGAAATAGACGTTTCTTGTGGTGAGTTCCTATATTGTTATTTCTTATGTTAGAGGACAGAAACAGTTATTTATAGAGAACCACTGTAGTACTCCTTTAAAAGTACTGTAATACTTCTTTGCAATAACTTCGGCATTTCCTTATATGTACTGGAGTCGTAAAGGTTGTTGGAAGATTGGTTTCTTTAAACGATATTGTTGCTTGTATATGGAAGCGGGAGAAATTCCTAAATGATGTAAAAGCCATATTTAAGATAGCCGATGATTTAGTACTTTAGAAAAATCCCGGTTTATTGTACTTTCCGAGAATAAACCGTTATATTTGCGAAAACTAACTTTTTAGAATTATGAGTACAATCTTACAGTTAGCTCCACAGAATGTATGGAAGCACTTTTATTCACTGACCCAGATTCCCCGTCCGTCAGGACATATGGAGAAGATTACCAAATTCCTTATTGATTTTGGAAAAGGCTTGGGGTTGGAATCATTTGTCGACGAGGTCGGCAATGTTATTATTCGTAAGCCTGCCACTCCGGGTATGGAAAACCGCAAGGGCGTCATCCTTCAGGCGCATATGGACATGGTGCCCCAGAAGAACAACGATACTATCCACGATTTTACAACAGATCCCATTGAAACCTATGTTGACGGTGATTGGGTGAAAGCCAAAGGAACCACGCTGGGAGCAGATAATGGTTTGGGAGTGGCTGCCATTATGGCGGTACTTGAAGATAATAACTTGAAGCATGGTCCATTGGAAGCCCTGATTACCAAGGATGAAGAAACGGGAATGTATGGTGCATTCGGCTTGAAACCCGGAACTATGCAAGGGGAAATTCTGCTGAACCTTGACTCTGAGGACGAAGGCGAACTCTATATCGGCTGTGCCGGTGGTCTTGATATTACTGCTACTTTGGAATATAAGGAGGAGACGCCTATGGCCGATTTCGTTGCTCGTAAAATTACGTTGAAAGGTTTGCGTGGTGGTCACTCCGGTTTGGAAATCAATGAAGGGCGCGGTAATGCCAATAAATTACTGGCACGCGTCGTACATGATTTGCTGATTGAGTTTGACTCCCAGCTGGCAAGTTTTGAAGGTGGCAATATGCGTAATGCTATCCCCCGCGAAGCACATGCGGTATTGGTGTTCAATCCTGAGGATATGGACGGTTTGGAAGATTATATGAAGGAATACGAGGCACAACTGAATGACGAATATGCTCCGATTGAAAGTGGTATTACTCTGAGTGTAGAAGAGGTGACTCTACCTGCTGCCGTTGTTCCCTCAGAAATCCAGGATAATATGATTAACGTGTTGATGGCTTGCCAGAATGGTGTGATGCGTATGATTCCTACTGTTCCCGATACTGTAGAAACCTCCTCTAATTTGGCTATCGTAACCATTGCAGATGGTAAGGCCGAAGTTCGTATTTTGGCGCGTAGTTCTTGCGATACAATGAAGGATTTCCTGGCAGACAGCCTGACAGCTTGTTTCGCTATGGCAGGTATGAAGGTGGAATTGAGTGGTGGTTATTCCGGATGGCAGCCCAATGTGGATTCTCCTATACTGCATGCCATGAAGCTGTCCTATAAGCAGCAGTTTGGTGTGGAACCTGCCGTGAAGGTTATTCATGCAGGTCTGGAATGCGGTATTATTGGTGCCAATTGTCCAGGACTCGATATGATTTCTTTCGGTCCCACTTTGCGTTCTCCGCATTCACCGGACGAGCGTGCATTAATTCCTACTGTTTCCAAGTTCTATGATTTCTTGGTGGCTACATTGGAGCAGACTCCTGAAAAGTAGAGAATACTTTATGTTATGAATAGGGGCGGGGTGCTTTATAAGTATCCTGCCTTTTTTATCTGTGACAGTTTGTCCTCTTTCTGCCAGAATGTCTCGGACTTATTACAATGCATGTCAATATCCTTTCACTTTCTCCTTGAAAATTGACTTAAGTCAAGAAATGTGTTATAAAACATGTTTTCTATCCATTTTTTGCTTGTTATCTTGAACAAAGGCTCTATTTTTGTGTTGTAAAACATGAAAACAATAGAAAACTAGTAGATTTTTTAAGGATAACAAGATTGATTTTAGGAGGATAACAAAATGAAAGTGTTAAAGAGTTTTTTTAAGCATGTCGGCGAAGCCGATAAGAACATTTGGGGATATGTAATGCTTTAAGCATTCCTTCCCTTTCGTGAAGTATCGAATTTTAGTTTTCAGGTATTGGTTTAATTTTTTAAGATTATGAAAAAGAAAATTGCAAATTCATTTAAGCACATTCTTACCGCCGCTGGTAAGAATTGGATGGAGGCAATGAGATATTATAGCCTCCAAATGTGAGTACACTAACATTTAAGTATAGAACAAGGGATATGTTTGCAAACATATCCCTTGTTTTTTTGTAGGAGTAGAATAAGATTTTTTATATCTAAAAGTACATTTGTTTGAACTTTATTCACTTCCTTTGTTATTAATACAAAGACTAACAAACGAATAATCATGAGAGTAATTCAAAGAATTTGTAGCATATTGTTGCTGCTGGTTACATTTGGGGGGTCGGCATTGTATGCGCAGACGTACGATAAGTTGTGGAAGCAGGTGGAGCAGGCTCAAAAGAAAAGCCTGCCTCAAACAGTGATAAAACTGGCTGATGAAATCTATCGGAAAGGTCGGCAAGAGCAGAATGCTCCGCAAATGTTGAAAGCCTACATTTGTAGGGAGACTTATCAAGAGGGGCTGACTCCGGACAGCCTTTACTCCAGTCTGAAATATATGGAATCTTGGGCACAATCGGAGAGGAATCCTGTGAACAAGGCTATTCTACACTCTTTGTTGGCATATGAATATGTTGACTTGATGCGGAAGAATCGCCGTGTCTTGCTGTCACGTACTCTACTGGCTGTTGACGAGGTCCCGGAAGATATCCGTGAGTGGAGTATCAGCCAGTTTGTGGATAAAATAGATAGGTGTAACCGTGCATCCTTGCAGGATTCCATCCGCTTGCTTGATACATCTGCAGAAAAATATGTGCCTTTTGTGGTGTTGGAAGACGGTAGCCGGTTCTATGGGCACGATATGTACCATCTCTTGGTAAGCCGTGCTGTTGATGCCTATCGGCAACTGGATGGTTTCAGTGTGGATTCTTTGGTACAGGCCCGTATCGAAAGGATTTATCTGGATATGATGAATGCTTATCGCCATCGTGCCGGTTCGGAAGATGCTATGTTGCTCTGTTCTCTTGATTATTGGAGCTGGAAGCTGACCGGTGGTATCAGCCAGCAGCCTTATCCTACTTTCCGAATGCGTCAGGAAAAGGCTAATCGGGAATATCTTGAGGTTTTGGATAAATTGATAAAGGAATACGGTTCACGAGAGGTTTGTGCCGAGGTTTACATTCATAAAGCCAACCACCTGCGCCGTTTGGAACCGAAACGCGCTGATGAGGCTCTAAAAGTCTGTGAAGAAGGCTTGAAGCGCTATCCTGCGTATAAGCGTATCAATGAGTTGAAAAATATCCGTGAACAGATTTTGCAGCCTGAACTCATTCTGACTATGAATGAAAGCGGTTATCCCGGCGATTCGGTAAATATGAGACTGCATTATCGTAATGTCGGGGGCTTCACTCTCAACTTATATGCCACTACTTTAAGTGAAGTGCCTTGGATGGACCATGGTATAAATAAAGATACTTATAGAAAATATGCCCGGAAGTTTTCTTCCACGCATTTTGGCTTAAAGCCGTTGCCAGGCAAGGATAAATTGCCTGAAGATGTCCCTTATCTTGCCTCGGACACTGTATTTAAGTTCATGATACCTCGGGAAACGGGAGTCTATATTCTTCAAATAGTACCTGATGCTGAAACGGCCCGTACAGATGATAAATTTTTGGTATCTACTCGCTTCAAGGTGCTGACATTGGATTTGGGTGACGACCGTATGGAAGTGGTTACATTGGATGCCCGTAGCGGACAGCCGATTGCTGATGCCAAAGTGAGTTTCTACTCTTCTTATGATGAGAAGAATAGAAAAGTGATGGCAGAGGTACTGACTGATGCCGGGGGGAAAGCTGTATTACCCTGGCAGAGTGGAATCCGAAGTTATGTGGCGCGTAAAGGCAGAGACACAGGTATGATGCCGCAGAATGTTTATATGAATCATTCTTATTACGGTATAAAGGATACAGATTGGAGGCAGATGGCATTGCTGACAGACCGTTCGCTTTATCGCCCCGGGCAGACCGTCCATGTAAAAGGAATAGCTTACAAACAGAACAGTGATAATGCCCAGGTGCTACAAGGAGTTGATTATGAGCTTGTCTTGTTGGATGCCAACCGAAAGGAACTTGCCACTAGGAAGGTGCAGACCAATGATTTCGGCTCTTTTGCTACGGAGTTTGTACTTCCGGCAGCTTGCCTGAATGGCATGTTCAGTATACGGACTAAAGAGCCTCAATCTACCGTCACTTTTAGGGTAGAGGAGTACAAGCGACCTACGTTTGAGATTGCCTTCACTCCGGTTTCGGAAGCTTACCGACTGGGGGGCAAGGTAGTGTTGAAAGGAAATGTCAAGGCTTTCAATGGCATGATGGTACAGGATGTGCCATTGGCATATACGGTGACTCGCCGGAATCCGAGACCTGGCTATTGGAGCAATGCTGATAAACCATTACTGTCTGACACCATACAATTGGATGCCAACGGGGATTTTTCCATACCCTTGACTTTAGAGGTTCCGGTTGTAGATACAGACGGGTATGGAAGTGTGTATACTTATCATGTGGAGGCGGTGGTGACGGATGAGGCTGGTGAAACGCAGTCCGCTTCGTATAACTTGCTGGCAGGCCCTAAGGCTTATTCCTTTGATGTCCGCCTGCCTCAATATGTTTGTAAGGAAGATAGCATGCTGTTCACTTTTAGAGTGAATAATATGATGAATGTTCCTCAAGATATGAAAGGCTCCTATTATCTGTATCCATTAACAGAACGGGATCGGGGGAGGAATATAGGAGACTCTGACCCTTTGACTGATGTAATATTAGAGGGGGACTTCATGGCCAATCGGCTCCAGGATTTTTCGGCTTGGAACAAGCTTCCTTCAGGTAACTATCGTTTGAAACTTTCCGTGCGTGATAGTTTGGGACGTGAAGAGAATAACGGGGCATATGGCAGTGACAGTTTCATGCTCTTTTCAAAGAGTGACAAGTGTCCGGCTGCGTTTACAGATTTCTTTTATTATAAAGAAAATGAGGAATTTGATGTACAGCACCCTGCCGCTTTTCTGTTGGGGACTTCTTATCGGGATGCATATGTGCTGATGGATGTATTTTGTGAGAGAAAACGCATTGAAAGCCGTGTGTTGCAGTTGAATGATACTATTATCCGTATGGAATTCCCTTATAAGGAAGCATATGGCAAGGGAATCACCGTTCTTTTCAGTTTTGTGAAAGATGGTGAGATGTATAACCATCAGGTTGAACTGAAGAAGCGGCAGCCTGAACGTGCTCTCGGCATGAAATGGGAAGTGTTCCGTGACCGTTTGCATCCCGGACAAGAGGAAGAGTGGAAGCTCGTCATAAAGACGCCTCAAGGTATGCCTGCTGCGGCTGAAATGCTGGCTACGATGTACGACGCTTCACTGGATAAGATTTATAAGAGTAACCAGATACTACGGGTCTTCTATCCGGATAATCTGTATGGAGCATTCCGTGGTGCGAGCCGTTATAATAGCAATTACTTCTCCATTTATTTCCCGTTGAAGGCTTGGAGGGTTCCGGTGTGGTCGTTTGACCACTTCTGTTCTCCTTATATGGATGGAAGGATGCGGATAGTGATGGTAGAAGACAATGCGCTTTTGGAAGAAGTAAGTGTTGTGGGATATGGGACTACCCGGAATGGCTCTTTGACCGGTAATCTTAGAATACGTGGTGCCAACCAGCCGATGCTTGCTTCTAAAGCAGAATCTGGGAATGCCGTTGAAGTGAAATATGTTCCTGCACAAGTAGTGGAAGATGTTGTTTTTGAATCGGAAACGATACCGGTTGGCGAGGCCTTGCAACCTATTGAGGGACTTCGCACCAATTTTGCCGAAACAGCCTTTTTTTATCCTCAACTTCGTACCAACGAACAAGGGGAGCTTGCATTTTCCTTTACGATGTCGCAGAGTTTGACCCGTTGGAATTTCCGTGGTTACTCACATACTAAGGATATGCTGACTGGGATGTTGGATGCTTCTGTTGTAACTGCCAAGGAGTTTATGCTGACTCCGAATATGCCTCGGTTTGTCCGCGTAGGAGATAAAACACAGATAGCCGGAACAATAGCCAATCTGACGGGTAAAGCGGTGAAAGGAACAGCTGTATTCACACTGTTCGACCCTATGACGGAGAAAGTTATTGCTACTCAGCGTCAGAAATTCTCAGTAGAAGCAGGAAGAAATACTGCCGTCAACTTCCATTTCGATGTGTCCGACTGCTATGATTTGCTTGGTGTCCGTATGGTCGCTGATGGAGGCGCGTTCAGCGATGGCGAGCAGCATCTGTTGCCCGTATTAAGTAATAAGGAGTACATTACGGAAACGCTTGCTATGCCTATTCGTGGCGAAGAGACCCGTACGTTCTCATTAGACAGCCTTTTCAATCGTAATAGCCGTACAGCGACAGACCGTCGTCTAACTGTAGAATTTACCGGGAATCCGGCTTGGTATGCTGTACAAGCGTTGCCGGCATTGAGCCTGCCTGCCAATGATAATGCCATTTCTTGGGCTACAGCTTGGTATGCCAATAGTCTGGCAGGCTTCATTGCCAACAGCCAGCCCCGCATTAAGACTGTATTTGACAGTTGGAAGGCTGCCGGTGGTACGAAAGAAACCTTCCTCAGCCAGTTGGAGAAGAATCAGGATGTGAAGAATATCCTGCTCAGCGAGTCTCCGTGGGTACTGGAAGCTACTACTGAAGCCGAACAGCAGGCACGTATTGCCACGCTGTTTGATATCAACCAACTGAATAACCGCAATCTTTCCGCTTTTACCAAATTGAAAGAATTGCAGGGTGAAGACGGTGGATGGAGCTGGTATAAAGGAATGCCCGGTAGCCGCTATATAACTGGCTATATTACAGAATTACTTGTTCGTCTTCCTTTGCTGACGAAAAATGAGCTGCCTGAAGAAGTTGCCGCCATGCGGCAGAAAGCTTTCGGCTATTTGAATCGGCAGGCTTTGGAAGAATATCGCAATATCCGTAAATCTGAGAAAAATGGCGCTAGAATTACTGTCAACTCGGAAGCTGCCATGACGTATCTGTATCTGATTGCTGTCAGCGGTGAAAAAGTACCGGCTGCAAACCAGGATGCTTACCGTTACTTCTTGTCGAAAGTTGGGGCCAATCTTAAAGATGGAACAATGAGCAGCAAGGCGCAGTCTGCCATCATTCTGAAAGCGGTAGGGCGTACAGCCGAGGCGCATGAATTCATCGCCTCTCTCAAGGAACACTTGGTACAGACGGATGAACTGGGTGCATACTTTGCTTTCCAGGCAAATCCGTACAACTGGGGTATGCTACCCATCCCTGCCCATGTAGAAGTAATGGAAGCCCTGCGTATGGCAGGTGGCAACGATGCTTTGGTGGAGGAAATGAAACTCTGGCTGCTGAAACAGAAGCAGACTGTCAGCTGGAATTCTCCGGTTGCAACGGCTGATGCTGTTTATGCATTGCTTTGTCAGGGCACTAACCTGCTGGAAAGCCGGGGAGACGTACGTATTACGTTAGGCAACGAAGTTCTGGAAACATTGTCGCCTGCAAAGACCATAATCCCAGATTTAGGTTATGTCAAGGAAACTTTCATTCAAGGAAGTCCGGAGCTGAAAGCTAAAACCGTTACAGTAGAGAAACGGGATGCAGGCATTGCCTGGGGAGCTGTTTATGCCCAGTATCTGTCACCCATATCCGATGTAAAGCAGCAGGGTGGTGAATTGAATGTAGAGAAGAAACTTTATGTAGAGCGTATATCGGCCAGTGGCGGCAAGTCCTTGCAACCGGTTGCGGAAGGGACCGTATTATCCGTCGGTGATAAAATAGTGGCCCGTTTGACTATCCGCTTGGATCGTGCTATGGATTTTGTTCAGTTGAAAGACCTGCGGGGTGCCTGCTTTGAACCTATAGGCTCGCTTTCCGGTTATCGTTGGAGTAATGGCCTCGGTTATTATGCAGAAGTGGAAGATGCCGCAACCAATTTCTTCTTCGACCATTTGGGCAAAGGCGTTTATGTCTTAGAGCACAGTTATCGCATAGCCCGTGGCGGAACATACGAAACGGGGCTGGCCACTATACAATGTGCGTATGCTCCGGAGTATGCTTCGCATTCGGCGGGAGGGATAATTGTAATAAAGTAACAATAGAGTATGGAGCGCAATTTGTACAAATTGCGCTCCTCTATTTTAGGTACTCTCGCTAAAAACACCTATTTTTGTCCGGCTAATATTGAATAAGAGTAGCAGAATTAGGAAATCTTGATATTAAAAAATAGATGAAGAGGATATTGATCACTTTATATGTGCTTGCAAGTGTGGCATTGGCTGCCGTAGCGCAAGCTCGTTTTACCTCGAATACAGAGATGTACAGTTTCGGCCAGATAGAATGGAAGCATCCCGTGACTGTGCAATATACCATCACCAATACGGGTGACCGGCCTTTAGTGCTTACAGAAGTGGAGCCGGATTGTGCCTGCTCCGTAGCTCAGTGGACAAAAACGCCTATTGCTCCGGGGGCAAAAGGAACGGTGAATGTGACTTTTGACGCCAAGGCATTGGGGCATTTCCAGAAATCCGTGGCTATTTACAGCAATGCGCAACCCAATCTGGTCTATTTGAAGTTCAATGGTGAAGTAGTACAGGAAATCAAGGACTTTACCAAGACGCACCCTTATCTTATCGGCCAGATACGTATTGACAAGAACAGCCTCGACTTTCCCGATATTCAGCATGGTGAGCAGCCGGTGATTCATATCGGCGTGGTCAATCTTTCCGACCGTCCTTATGAACCGGTACTGATGCATCTACCCCCTTATTTGCAGACAAAAGTAGAACCTAATGTATTGCAAAAGGGAGAAAAAGGAGTGATTACACTTACATTGAATTCGGAAAGACTGACTGACCTCGGACTGACTCAAGCGTCGGTCTATCTTTCTCGTTTCTCCGGTGACAAGGTGGGCGATGAAAACGAAATTCCCGTTTCTGCCATTCTTTTACCGGATTTCTCCGGAATGACGGAAGTGGAGAAGGAAAATGCTCCTGCCATCAACCTTTCTACTAAAGAAGTTGATATGAGTGCGATATTGGCCAAGAAGTCAAAAGCACGTCAAGATATTACCATTACCAATACCGGGCGTTCTCCTTTACAGATAAACAAGCTCCAGGTATTCCACCCGGCAGTGGGCGTTAACCTCAAGAAGAGCGTATTGCAACCCGGCGAAAGCACCCGCCTGCGGGTAACGGTAGTGAAGAAGAATATAGGCAAGAAGCGTCGTCATCTGCGTCTGCTGATGATTACCAATGACCCGATGCAGCCGAAAGTTGAAATCAACATCAAGTAATGTTCTAATGTGAGGAATGTGCCAATATGCTAATGGAGATAGTAGAGATTGTCATAAAAGCCTATTAATATATTCAGCACATTCCTCATATTAGCACATTAGCATATTAACCATATTAGCACATTAAACCATGGAACATCCCGAAAATAATGAAGCATATAAAGGCTTGGTTGTCAATGCAGGCATTGAGCAACCTTCATCGGTCAATCCTTACTTGAAGAACCGTCCCAGGCGGAAGAAACGCGAGCTTTCTGTATCAGACTATGTGGAGGGCATAGTGAAAGGTGATGTTACGGTACTCAGCCAGGCTGTGACGCTGGTGGAAAGTGTGAAACCGGAGCACCAGACTGTGGCGCAGGAGGTGATAGAGAAGTGTTTGCCCTATTCAGGTAACTCTGTTCGTGTGGGCATCAGTGGTGTGCCCGGTGCTGGTAAAAGTACCTCTATTGATGTATTTGGCTTGCATGTACTGGAGGAACACGGAGGCAAGTTGGCCGTTCTTGCCATTGACCCGAGCAGCGAACGCAGCAAAGGCAGTATTCTCGGTGATAAGACGCGTATGGAGAAGCTCTCCGTTCATCCCAAGTCCTTCATACGTCCCAGTCCCTCTGCCGGTTCGTTGGGTGGTGTGGCACGCAAGACGCGTGAGACGATTGTGCTTTGTGAGGCTGCCGGTTTCGACAAGATATTTGTAGAGACGGTAGGGGTGGGGCAGAGTGAGACTGCCGTACATTCCATGGTAGACTTCTTCCTGCTGATACAGCTGGCGGGTACGGGCGATGAGTTGCAAGGTATCAAACGCGGCATCATGGAAATGGCCGATGGCATTGTCATTAATAAGGCTGATGGCGACAATCTGGAGCGGGCCAGGCTGGCAGCAACGCAGTTCCGTAATGCGCTGCACCTCTTCCCGGCTCCGGAGAGCGGTTGGACACCCCAAGTGCTGACTTATTCCGGGTTCTATAATCTTGGTGTAAAAGAAGTGTGGGATATGGTCTACAAATACATTGATTTTGTGAAAGACAACGGCTACTTTGAATACCGCCGCAACGAGCAAAGCAAATACTGGATGTACGAGACCATTAACGAACAGCTGCGTGACAGCTTCTACCACAATCCGCAGATTGAAGCGATGCTGACTGGCAAGGAAAACCAAGTGCTACAAGGCAACTTGACTTCTTTTGTGGCTGCCAAGAACTTGCTGGACACCTATTTTGCAGAACTGAAGAAATAAGGGCATATCCCTTTCTCTATATCGATGACTAAGGAAAACAACATGGAAGTGGCGCGGCGGTTTACCCGCCGCCTTCATGAACTCCCTTCTGAGGAGCTGGAGCTCATTGCCGGTTTGTTTGTACGCCGTGAGGTGCACAAAGGAGAACTGTTGATTAGTGAGAAAGATATAGCCAGGGATATTGTTTTCGTAGAGAAAGGACTGCTTCGCCAGTTCTATTTCAAAGAAGGCCGGGACATTACAGAGAACTTTGCCTGCGATGGTGACGGCGCCATGTGTATCGTCAGCCTTTTCACCGGACGCCGTAATTGCCTTCAGTTGGAATCCCTGGAGGAAGGCGTCATCTGGAGCATTTCGTATGCAGGACTGGTCGAACTCTCTGAGCGCTATCTGCATATAGCCCGTCTGCTTCGTCATTTGTTGGAGGGGTCTTTAATGCTTTCCCAATATAAGGCAGACTCTTGGCGTTTCGAAACCTCACGCGAACGGTATGCGCGTTTCGTCAGGGATTATCCGGAGATAGCCCGGCGTGCCTCAGTCAACCACATAGCATCTTATCTGTTAATGACTCCCGAATCTCTGAGCCGGGTACGTGCCGGTGTGCTGTGACGGCGGAATGGCTGTCCTATACGGCTTTCCCTTCTTTCTCAAAGTCCTTGCGTGACTTGCTTTGTGTCACGATGTACACTCCCAGGAATACCAGGGCTATGGCTATCCCCTTTTCCAAATTGAACACTCCCAAGCCTAAGATGATGGCAACGGTTGAGGCCACGATGGGCTGCATGTAGTTGTACATGCTCACCACAGTGGGGCGCAACAGTCTCTGCGCACTCATTATGAAGATATAGGCAAGGAAGCTTCCACCCACAACCACATATCCCGCTTGCAGCAGGGCGGCTGTGGAGATGCTGCTCCACTGTATGGAAGCCACGTCGTGGTAAGAGAACGGGATGTAGCACATGGAGGCATAGACAAACATCCATTTGTTCAGGGTGATGGGAGAGTATTTCTGCGACAACCCCTTGAATACGGTCAGATAAATGGAGAAGCTGATTTGGGCGAGCAGGCAGAGAAGGTCTCCGATAAGGTTGCTATTGCCGGCACCGGTGGTCTGGCTGCTCATGATGAGTATAAATGCTCCCATAGCCCCTACAAAGATACCCAGCACTTTCTTGTTGGTGACCGGTTCTTTCAGATAGATTGCAGCCACTATCATGGTGACGATAGGCAGCGTGGTTGTAACGATGGAGGCGTCTATGGGCGAAGTCATGGAGAGGCCGAAGATATAGACACCCTGATTGAATACCAGGGCGAAGAGTGCGGCGAAGAATATCTTCAGCATGTCCCGGTGGTCCACCTGTTCGCGTTTGCAGAACAAGGAAAGGAGCCAGAAGCAGGCGGCTGCGCCTACCATGCGGAATGTGGTTACTGACAACGCGGAAAACTCCACCAGAGCCGACTTGCCTATAGGTGCCATCAAGCCCCATAAGATATTTGCGGTAAGGGCGAACAGATGCCCTTGAATGTTCTTGTTCATACTCTTTTGTTTTTTGCGGGTGCAAAAGAACAACTATTTTCTGAAAAGAGAAAATCTTTCATTATATGATTTTTCTGGTTCGTGGGCGTAGAAATAAGAGATTATCGTGTATATTTGCTTTTAATTAAAGCAAGAAACCATGGAAGTACAAGCCAATTACATCAAGCGTATCGAAATACACGAATTGTGGCATCGGTACGATATTGCCTGGGACCTGCGTCCTGACGTCAATATACTTTCCGGCATCAACGGAGTGGGGAAGACCACTATCCTGAACCGTTCGGTCAACTATCTGGAACAGACATCGGGTGAAGTGAAGAGTGACGAGAAGAACGGCGTACACGTCTACTTCGACAACCCCGCAGCCACCTTTATCCCTTATGATGTAATCCGTAGTTACGACCGCCCCCTTATCATGGGCGACTTTACGGCACGCATGGCCGATGCCAACGTGAAGTCGGAACTGGACTGGCAGCTCTATCTGCTCCAGCGCCGTTATCTGGACTACCAAGTGAACATCGGCAATAAGATGATAGAGCTGCTCAGTGGTGATGAAGAGCAGCGCAGCCTAGCTCCCTCCCTTTCCCTCCCGAAGCGGAAGTTCCAGGATATGATTGACGAGCTTTTTAGCTATACCCATAAGACGATAGACCGCAAAAGCAACGACATCGTTTTCTATCAGAACGGCGAGCGCCTATTGCCTTACAAATTGTCTTCGGGCGAGAAGCAGATGCTCGTCATCCTGCTGACCGTGTTGGTGCGTGACGATGACCACTGCGTACTCTTCATGGATGAGCCGGAAGCCTCCCTGCACATCGAATGGCAGCAGAAACTCATCGGCATGATACGCAACCTGAATCCCAATGTGCAGCTTATTCTCACCACCCATTCGCCTGCCGTCATCATGGAAGGCTGGCTGGATGCCGTGACCGAAGTGAGCGAGATTTCATCCCTAATCCCTAATCCTTAATCCCTGGATGCGTGGCTACTTCCCTAAGACATAACCTTACTTCCTCCTATCTGGATGCCGCCCGCAAGTTGTCTCCCAAGAGGGCACGCAGGCGCATAGTGGCGTATGTGGAAAGCTATGATGACATCGCTTTCTGGCGGACGCTGTTGTCCGAGTTCGAGAACGAGGAACGTTATTTTCAAGTGATGCTTCCCTCGGCCACCTCTCTGGCAAAGGGCAAGAAAATGGTACTGATGAACACGCTGAATACGGCAGAGCTGGGCCGCAGCCTGATAGCTTGTGTAGACAGCGACTACGACTTCCTGCTGCAAGGTGCCACCAAGGTGTCGCATAAGATAAACAAGAATCCCTATATCTTTCAGACTTATGGCTATGCCATCGAGAACTTCCACTGCTTTGCCGACAGTCTGCATGAAGTCTGTGTGCAGGCCACGCTGAACGACCGGCATATCCTGGACTTCCCTGCTTTTCTGAAGCGTTATTCTCAGATTGCCTATCCGCTGTTTCTGTGGAATGTCTGGTTCTACCGCCAGCACGACACACACACTTTCCCGATGTACGACTTCAACGCCTGCGTGCGTTTGCAGGAGATAAGCCTGCGTCATCCTTACCGTAGTCTGGACGAGATGCAAAAGACGGTGTCGGCAAAGCTGTCCGAACTGCAAGCCCGTTTCCCCCACTACATCGACCGGGTGGAACAGCTGGGCACGGAGTTGGAACGTTTGGGACTGACTCCGGACAATACCTATCTTTATATCCAGGGACACCATATCATGGATTGTGTAGTGCTGAAAATCCTTATCCCGGTATGTACCGTCTTGCGTCGCGAGCGCGAGCAGGAGATAAAGCGCCTGGCAGAGCATAACGAACAGTTCCGCAACGAACTGACGGGGTATGAGAACAGTCAGGTCAATGTATCCGTGATGCTGAAAAAAAACAGCGGCTACAAGAACCTTTATCTTTATCAGTGGTTGAAAGAAGATATCATGGAGTTCCTTGAGCGGGAGGAGCAGTCGCGTAGATAAGATTGCCGTTATGATAAACATATGATTATGGAGATATTGAAGAAGATAGACGACCTTTTAATCGGGTGGGGCATATCCCCTTCCCGTGCCGACATGTTCGACCAGTTCATAGCCTTCGCACTGATACTTGCCGTTGCTTTTCTGGCGGATGCCCTATGCCGGAAAATTCTGCTGAAAGTAGTGGCACAACTGGTGAAGAAGACCAAAGCTACATGGGACGACATCGTATTCGACCGCAAAGTGATGGTGCACCTCAGCCGCATGGTGGCTCCCGTCATCATCTATCTGTTTGTCCCATTGGCATTTGTCGAAGTCGGTTCATCGGCAATGGATTTTATCCGGCGTATCTGCCTTATTTACATTATCATTACTTTCCTGAGCTTCGTCAACTCCTTCCTGAAAGCCGTTTATAGCGTATACAGCGAGAGGGAGCAGTTCCGCGACCGCCCTTTAAAGGGGATGTTGCAGACCATGCAGGTCATTCTGTGGCTGGTGGGTGGCATTGTGGTTGTGGGTGAGCTGATAGGCCGCGACCCGCTTTCGCTGCTTGCCGGATTGGGTGCTTCGGCAGCCATCCTGATGCTGGTGTTCAAGGATTCCATTATGGGCTTTGTCTCCGGGGTGCAGCTTTCGGCGAACGACATGCTGAAGGTGGGCGATTGGATTGCCATGCCCAAGTATGGCGCCGACGGCACGGTGATAGAAGTGACACTGAACACCGTAAAAGTGCGCAACTGGGACAATACCATTACCACCATCCCTCCTTACCTGCTTGTCAGCGACTCCTTCCAGAACTGGCGCGGCATGCGCGAGAGCGGTGGGCGGCGAGTGAAGCGCAGCATCAATATCGACATGACCAGCGTCCGTTTCTGCACCCCGGAGATGCTGGCAAAATATCGCAAGATACAACTGCTGAAAGATTATGTGGAGCAGACGGAGGAAGTGATTGAAAAGTACAATGCAGAAAACGGCATCGATAACTCCATCCTCGTCAACGGACGCCGCCAGACCAATCTGGGTGTGTTCCGGGCGTATCTGACGGCTTATTTGAAAAGTCTTCCCGATGTAAATCAGGAACTGACCTGCATGGTGCGCCAACTCCAGCCTACCGACCGCGGTATCCCGATAGAGCTTTATTTCTTCTGTGCGCTGAAGGATTGGGTGCCCTATGAAGGGGTGCAGGCGGATGTGTTCGACCATGTGCTGGCAATTATCCCCGAATTCGATTTGCAGGTATTCCAGTCTCCGTCCGGCAGAGATTTCCAGCGGATACTGCCTGTTGCTTCCGAAGAAAAAGGAGCTTGATTCCGACCATCAAAAAGACCTATATCTATTGTATTTCTCATAGGGAGTCATTACCTTTGAACCCTATACTGAAAGGTCAGAACATCCCTATCTTTTCTCCCAAAACATCCCCATGTTTTGGGGTATTACATCCGGGTGTTTTGGGTGAAAACATCCCCATGTTTTGGGGCAATACATCCGGGTGTTTTAGGTATTCAGTTATATAGTGAAAGGTATTCGGTCACGGAGTCTTTACCGTAAGGTATAGGCTTTGTGTGCGTAGGCTGTAGATGTGTTTCACGCCGGGTGGGAATATCTTTCGTTTTTTTGCTAACCTAATTAAAAGAAAGATTGGTATGTCAATGAATTATGTGGTCCGCAAGAAGGTGGACAAGAGTGGAGACAAGGAAGTGGTGCGCTACTATGCGGCATCAAAAGTGCTTCAGCCTGAACCGGTGAGCAACGATGAACTTGCCAAGAGACTGGCTTTTGTCAGCTCCCTGCAGGTGGGCGATGCCCAGTCCGTGCTGGTGCAACTGCCGGATATTATAGCGGACTATCTGGCCAGTGGACGCACGGTGAACATCAAGGGACTTGGAAATTTTTTCCCCTCCATCACCAGCGAACCGGTGGAACGGATAGAGGACTGCACGGCAGATAAAGTGCGCATTTCGCGTATCTGCTTCAGGGCGGCAGGCAGTTTCATGCAGCGCGTTTGCCGTCGTCTGGACTTGTTCAGCTTTCAGGTTCAAGAATTGAAGAAGGAGCTGAAGAAGAAGTAAACGGTATTTTTAGTTTCTTTCTTGAAACAGCACGTACCCCTTGAAGCAGGAAAGGCATTCGAGGGGCACGCTGTTGAAGAAGTTGTGTGTTTTTTTATAGTCTTGCGAGTGCTTCTTTTTTTACTTCACCCAGCTTCCGTTCATCCAGCTGCATTCTTTCCTGATGTCCTCGAAAGAGCTGTAGCTCAGGTTGGCGTTCACCTTGTTGCTTGTCACGGCGATGAAGTCGGCATGGGTGTAGATGCCTTCTTTGCTGCTCAGCTCGGCGGTGAGGGTGATGTTGGTCAGCTTGGAAGTGCCGTTCTTTAGGGCGTTTTCGGTAAGGGCGGTTTCCACGGTCAGGGGTTGGCCTTTGCCGCAGATCTTGGCGTTGTCTATTTCCACTTCCGTGCCGGCACGCAGACGGATGCCTTGCTTGCTGCCGCCGTTGCCGACGAGGATGAGGTTCTTCAATACGGGGTGGGCAACGGGAGTGGCGGCGTTGTTGCTGCCGTTGTTGTCGCACTCCATCAGGCAGTCGCAGTCGTAGCCCAGTGTGGATTCGGCTTCTTGGTAAGCCACGAGGTTGGTGCCTTTGCCGTTCCAGCCTTCGGTCCAGTCGAAGGAGTCGTCGCTACAGCTTACGGCTACGAGGTTGCTCACGTTTACCGAGCCGCCGAAGAACTCAAAGCCGTCGTCGGAACCTTTGTAGGCTTGGCAGTGGTCCACGATGGTACCGTTGCCTACGCCGTAGAAAGAGATACCGTTGGCTTCATGCTCTTCATCGAAGGCAAAGCCGGTGTATTCCAGACGAATGTATTGCAGCGTGCCCGAGTTGTCGGCATCATCGTTGCCGCCGTAAACGGCGCCACCTATTTCAGAACTTCCCTTGCCGCCTTCGGCATTGGTGTGGGCGCGTCCGCAGATGTGGATGCCTCCCCATGCGCCCGGTTCTTCTTTTTCGCTGGTCATTACGATGGGTTTGTCCGGCGTGCCTACGGCGTTGATTTTACCGCCCTGTTTCACGAGGATGTAGTCTGCGATGTCATCGTAGACGGCGATAATCTTCACGCCTTCCTCTATGTGGAGCGTGGCGCCTTCTTCTACGATGTATTCGCCGCTCAGCTTGTAGGTGTTTCCGGCAGCCAGGGTCACGTCGGAGGTGATGGTACCTTTCAGTATCGTACCGTTTTCGATTTCATTGCCGTTTCCGTTGCCGTCGTTGCCGTCATTGTCGTTGTTGTCGTCGCTGCTGCAAGCGGTGAGGATAGACATTCCGGCTACAAAGGCCAGAGAGTAGAATTTCCATTTCATTGTTTTCATGATTCAATTGTTTTAGTTATTATATTCAATTCATCTGTCTGTCATTCAGATTGATTCTCTTAAATCAGCTTGTTTGTCAAAGAGTGTTCTCCGTTCTCTTCAGGGGGAGGGTGGGAGACTTTATAGGTTGTAGCTTATTCCCACCTCAAAGTTCGTTCCCTTGTGGTAGCGTTCCACTTCCATCTCCTGCCCCGTGGTGGGCACATCTTGCTTGAAGATGACATCGCGGTTCAGCAGGTCGTTCACTTGCAGCTTCAGGTTGAAGTGTTTGTTCAGGCTATATCCGGCGCTGAAGTTCAACGTGTGCAGCGTCTGTTGCCTGACATCGCCCAGGCCCGACACGCCTACCGCATGGATGCGGCTGCCTTGCAGGTTGTAGAGCAGGGCGAGGTTGAGTTGCCTGTCTTCACCGAAGCGTGGAGAGTAGGTGAGGTCGGCATTGGCAAGGATGGGCGATGCGCCTTGCAGCGAACGTTCCTTGTTGGTGTAGGCACCGCCTTGGGGCAGCTTCACGTTGGTGTACATGTAACTGATGTTGGCACCCAGGCGCAGGTCTTTGACGAGCCGTTTGCGCATCTCCAGCTCCACGCCGGCAGCCATGCCGTTGTCGGCATTCTTGAAACTGTGCAGCGTGGCGCCGCCTTGCAGGTCTTGGATGCGTTCGATGGGGCTGTCGAGGTATTTGAAGTAGCCTGTCACGGAGAGCATGTCGCCGTCCTTGCCGAAGCGTTCGTAACGTAGGTCGAAGTTGTAGTTGTAACCGTTCTGCAACTCTTCGTTACCGCGGATTTGTGCCGAACCGTAGGACTCTTGGTAGAGGAAGGGTGCCATCTCGATGAACGAGGGGCGGGTGACGGTGCGCGAGGCAGAGAAGCGGATGCTGTTGGCGGGGTTCACCGCATATTTCAGGTTCAGGGCGGGGAAGAGGTCGTTCTTGTCTAAATTGCGTCGACGGGAGTACCAGTCGCCGCCGTCGCTGGCGTAGCGCACCCATTGCTTGCTCATTTCGTAGCGCAGGCCGAGGTTCACCAAGAGGGCTTCGGTGGGATAGAAATCGGTCAGCAGGTAGGTGGAGTAGATTTCGTTTCCGGCACGGTAGCTGTCTTTGGGCTGCATCACACGCTGTACCACGATTTGTCCGTCGGCAATGTTCTGCTGGTTGAGGAAGCCGTCGGTGTTGTAGATGTCGGTGATGACGGGGTTCAGTTTGTTCAGGTTGTAGTAGAAGCGGGTAGCGCTATAGTCGCGGTTCTTGTCCTTGTAGTTGAAGCCGAGCTTGAGGTGGCTGGTGTCGTTCCACTTCCAGCGCATGGCGAGGTTGGCGTTCCACTCTTCTTCGTCCAGGCTGCCGAAGTAGCGCATGGTCTCTTGGCGGTTCAGCTTGAAGAGCCTGAGGCTGCCGTCGTTGTCCCTGACGTACATCACTTGGCGGCGGTCGGGCTCTTCACTGCCGGTCTTGCTGTACGAGCCTCCCCAAGTCAGTTGCCACCTGTCGCTCTCGCCGAAGTTATGGATTCCGTTCAGTTGATGGTTTTGCAGGGTGTATATGTGCATGATGTTGTTGCTGCCGGTCAGCTCGTGTCCTTCGGCATCAGTACCTTCGCGGCGCTGATAGGTGTCGATGGCGTTGCGGGCGTAGAAGAAAGTGTAGCCTATGCGGTCGCTCCGGCGCAGGGTATAGCCCAGGTAGCCGAGGGCGGCGAGCTTCAGTTCCTGCGCAAAGCTGTCGTAGGAGAAGTCGTCCTGCACGGTGCCGGTGGCTTCGAGTGTCTTGTAGAAGGCATCTTCCATGTTCTGGTAGCCGTTGCTGGCGCTGAAGGAGGCAAGCAGGCTGAGTGTCTGGTTGCCTATACCGAAGTTCTTGCCGAAACCGAGGTTTCCGCCCAGTTCGGGCAACGAACTCTTCTTGCTGGCGGCAAAGGAGGTATCGAAGATATTGTGGGTCTTCACGTATTTGTCAAACTCCATCAAGGGCATGTCGAGGGCGGCCGCGTCTACGCCGGGTGTCTTCAGGAGCGAGCCGCTGCGGTCCATCTGATAGCGGTCTTTGCCTAAGGTGTTGAACTTCCCACCCGTGTTGAGGCTCAGTTGGAAGAAATCTTCCGGTATGTTTTCTTTGGTGCTGATGTTGATGTGCGCACCGCTGTAGTCGGCAAAGGCGGCTGCGTCATACACTTTACTGACAGTGATGTTCTGTACGGTGGACGAGGGGAACAGGTCGAGTGGCACCAGCTTGTTGTCCGGGTTGGGCGAGGCGATGGGCAGTCCGTTCAGCGTGGTGGTGCTGTAGCGGTCACCCAGTCCGCGGACGATAAGCTGTCCGGCGCTGGCGATGGAGATACCCGTTATTTTCTTTACTCCTTCTTCCACATTGCCGATACCTTTGAGGGACATCTCTTTGGAACCGAGGTTTTCGATGGCGAGGGTCGCTTTTTGCCGTTCCATTTGCAAGGCGCGTTCGCCTTCGAGGTTCTTCTTGGCGGTAACCTGCACTTCGCCCAGGGTTTGCGTGTCCGGCTCCATGTCGAAGTTAAGCACGGTTTCACCCTTTATCTCTACGGCTTTTATCGTCATGTCTTTGTAGCCGATGTAACGGACGGTGAGGGTATAGGTCCCGTTTTTCAGCTCCAGTGTATAGTTACCATCCAAATCGGCGACGGCGCCTTGTACCGTTCCGCTCACTTGCACGGTGGCTCCCGTCAGCGGTTCTTTGGTTTGTCGGTCGGTGATTGTCCCTTTGATGGTTCCCGCCGTGGCAGCCATGACGGAAAGTGTGAGGAATAAAATAAGGAAGAAAATCTTTCCCAAGTCTAATTTCATGCTCATCTCTTTTCTTTGTACGTTTTTTTAATCCGCTGCAAAGATGAGGCAATGACGTTACACCGGTGATACATGGAACATACGTTTCATTTTCAAATCTATTACGATTCGGTTACCGCACATTTTTCCGGATTGTTTGTTATCCTTATATATAGGCTGCTTGGGACGAAAAAAGTTTCTAATGGTTGCTTATTAGAGTTTTATGGCTATTTTTGTATCTCAAACCAATATTGATAAATATATGGCTGTTCATCGTGACGATAGTGAACGTTTCCGGCGTCTTTCCATCCTTGGCCGGATAGGTTGGTGGGAGGCTGATTTTTCTTCAAGGCAGTATCTCTGTTCCGAATATGTCTGTAAGTTGTTAGGCTTGGAAGGGGAATACCTGAGCTTTGAGGATTTCGGTAAAATGATACGCGAAGACTATCGGGCGCGTATCAGCCGGGAGTTCCTTGCCATTCAGAATATGGAGGTCTATGAACAGACGTTTCCCATCTATTCTACCGAAGGAGTGGTCTGGGTCTATTCGCGCGTGGGATACAAGGAGTATTTGCCGGATGGTACGTTGAAGGCTTTCGGAGTGTTGCAGCGCGTAGAGATGCCGAAGGAGGAGGCTGCGAAGCAGGCTTTGCAAAGAGTGAACGATTTGCTTTATCGGCAGACCTCAATATCCCATTCCCTATTCCGCTTCCTGAAAGACGAGGATATAAGCGCGGGCATTTACGACATATTGAAAGATATTCTTGATTTCTTTCGCGGCGGACGTGTCTATATATTCCAATACGATGAGATGTGCCGGTACCAGAGCTGCACATACGAGGTGGTGGCTCCAGGAGTGGCTCCTGAGAAAGAAATGCTTCAGGGAGTCCAAGCCGACAGCCTGCCGTGGTGGACGTCACAGATTATGGCACAAAAGCCCGTTCTGCTGGAAACACTGGGGCAACTGCCGGAGCACGCCTATGCCGAATATGAAATTCTGGCGAAACAGAATATAAAGTCCTTGATGGTAACTCCGCTGGTTGCCAATGACCAGGTATGGGGATATATGGGCATTGATTTGGTAGACCGTATCCGAATGTGGACTAACGAGGATTATCAATGGTTTAGTTCGTTGGCAAATGTCATCAGCATTTGCATAGAATTGCGTAAAACGAAGGATGAGGCTGTACGCGAACGTACTTTCCTCAGCAATTTGTTCCGCTATATGCCTTTGGGGTATGTACGGATGTCTATTGTCTGTGATGAAAAGGACAATCCCTACGGGTATTATGTGACAGATGCGAATTCTATCTTTGCCGATTTTCTGGGAAAAACCGCGTCGGCGTTTATCGGCAAGACTGCCTCGTCTTTTTCAAGAGAGGCGGCCCCCAGGCTGGAATATCTGCTTGATATAGTGAACACCGGGACACATAAGGAAATGGACATGTGTTTTGAGCTCACCAACAAGCACTGCCATGTGGTGATATACTCTCCGGAGAAGAATGAAGTGGTGGCGTTATTCCTCGATACGACAGACTCGGTACAGACTCATCAGGCTTTGGATCATAGCGAAAAACTGTTCAAGAATATCTTTGCCAATATACCGGCCGGGGTGGAAATCTATGACAAAGACGGATTCCTGGTAGATATTAACAATAAGGATATGGAGATATTCGGGGTCCGTGACAAACAGGATGTCATTGGAGTGAACTTATTCGAGAACCCGAATGTGTCCGCCCAATTGGCAGAACGTATACAGACCGAGGATATGGTCGACTTCCGCCTGAATTATGCTTTCGACCGGACTGAAGGGTATTACTCCACTTCCAAACAGCCGAAGGATGTGATACATCTTTATACGAAAGTGAGCAAGGTGTATGACAGTAAAGGCAACTTTACCGGCTATGCCATGATTAACATTGACAATACGGAACGGATTGATGCCATGAGCCGTATCTGTGATTTCGAGAATTTCTTCTTGCTTATATCGGATTATGCGAAGGTAGGTTATGCCAAGCTGAACTTGCTTGACCGGAAAGGCTATGCCATCAAGCAATGGTATAAGAATATGGGAGAGGACGAGAATACCCAGTTGGCGGATATTGTGGGGATATATAGCAAGATGTACCCCAGCGACCGCAGAAGGATGCTCGATTTCTTCTGTAAGGCCCGTGTGGGTGAAGCCAAACATTTTCAGGGAGAGATGCGTATTGAGCGTCCGGGCGAGAAGGGGAAATGGAATTGGGTACGTACCAATGTGGTCGTCAATCTGTTTGAACCGGAGAACGGACAAATAGAACTGATAGGAGTCAACTATGATATTACGGAATTGAAGGAGACGGAAGCTATGTTGATTGAAGCCAAAGAGAAGGCAGAAACCGCCGATCGTTTGAAGAGTGCCTTCCTTGCCAATATGAGTCATGAGATACGTACGCCTCTGAATGCGATTGTCGGTTTCTCCAGTCTGATGGGAGAGACCGGGGACATGGAGGAAAAAAGGCGGTATATGGCGATTATCGAAGAAAACAATGACTTGTTGTTGCAGCTGATTTCCGATATACTGGATTTGTCCAAGATAGAGGCCGGGACATTTGACTTTGTGAAAAAAGAGCTGGACGTGAACGTGCTGTGTGAGGACATCGTGCGCTTCATGAAGATGAAGGCTAAACCGGGGGTGGAAGTTCTTTTCGACCGTCATCTGCCGGAATGCCGGATTGTCAGTGACCGTAACCGTTTGAATCAGGTCATAGCCAACTTTGTCAACAATGCCATCAAGTTCACCACTGCGGGAAGTATCTGTGTAGGATATGACAAGGTAGATGAAACTCGTTTACGTTTTTATGTGGCCGATACGGGCATTGGCATCGAGCCGGAAATGCAGGATCAGATATTCGGTCGTTTTATAAAGCTGAATACGTTTGTACATGGTACGGGTCTGGGGCTTTCTATCAGCAAGAGTATTATAGAACAGTTGGGTGGCACAATCGGTGTGGACAGTGAGCCGGGGAAAGGCTCATGCTTTTGGTTTATGCTGCCGGTTGTATAGTATGAAAATATGCCCAAATACACACTCACCACAGATTATGCAGATTAATATAACTCAAAGCTCTTGATTATCAGAACTTCTAAAGATAATTTGTGTCAATCTGCGTAATCTGTGGTGAGTGATGATACCCTCCGGTTATAATCCGAATGAGAACTTATCGATGGATTGATATACCACACTTGCAATGCTCAGTACCACAATACCCAGCGTGCAAATGGCCAGGCTGGCACGTGTATAGTTGTCGCTGCGGAATGCTGCAATCGGTTCGTCGCTCTTGTTGATGTACATTGCCTTTACAATCTTCAGATAGTAATAAAGCGAGATGATTGTATTGATAAGGGCAATGAATACCAGCAGATGGAAGCCGCCTTCGAAAGCTGCCGCAAAGATGAAGAACTTCGAGAAGAAGCCCGCAAACGGCGGGATGCCTGCCAGAGAGAACAGTGCCAGCGTCATCAAGAACGCCAACTTCGGATTAGTGGTATACAGCCCGTTATAGTCTTCAAGTGTGAACTTGCCTGCCCGCAGTGCCACAATCGTGATAACGGTAAATACGGCAAGATTGGCGAACATATATATCAGCACGTAGTATACCAGCGACGTCATACCTTGTGCGCTTCCGCTGATGACACCCAGCATGATGTAACCTGCTTGCGAGATACTGGAGAAAGCCATCAACCGCTTCAGGTTCTGCTGGCGCAGGGCGAAGAGGTTGGCGATTGTGATGGAGGCGATGATAACCCAGTACAGCACTTCCTGCCATTGCTCCACCATCGGAGCGAATACCTTGATGAGGATAGTCATCAGTACGAAAGCGGCAGAGCCTTTAGAGATGACACTCAGATAGGCTGTCACCGTGCTTGGAGCACCTTCGTAAACGTCTGCTGTCCAAAGATGGAAAGGCACCAGTGATATTTTGAATCCCATGCCAGAGAAGAAGAATACGAATGCCATAATCTGCAACGGGTCACCGGTGAGGCGTGCCGGTATGTCGGCAAAGTAGAGAGTGCCTACCGTACCGTAAATCAAAGATAATCCGTATAGCAGCAATCCGCTGGAGAACAGTGCCGTGAGAATATATTTGGCACCTGCCTCGGCAGAGTGATGGCGGTATTTGTCGAAGGCAACCAATGCTGCCATTGGGATACTTGCCGTTTCCAGGCCGATAAAGAACATCAGGAAGTGGCCGGCGGAAATCATGAAGTACATACCCAGCAGGGTGGAAAGTGTCAGAATGTAGAACTCACCTTGTTTGATGGCAGTGTCCGGACGGCGCATCCATTCGTGGGCCATCAGGAATACAATCAGTGTACCTATACTGAGGATGGATTTCACGATGCTTTGTATAGGCTGGTTGTGGTACATGCCGCCAAAGGCATCGGCCATAGGACCGGGAACGATGGTGATAAGTGTATGTATGGTCAGCAGAACAACTGGCAGCATTGTGTTCAGCACCGGTTTGCCGTCATTCTTGTGTGCATCCGGACTCATGAAGAGGTCGGCGACAAAAAGGATGACGATGACCAATATCAGCGAAAGCTCTTCTTTGAGCAGGAGGAATTGAGAATAATCCATGACTATGTATTTATTGTTTTACAATTTTCTATTTACAATTTACAGTGCATTAACTATCGGCAATACGCTGTCTCCAATCATGCCGCTAATCCACCATGGTGCCATACCAAGGGCGGCAACGCATGCTATGAGGATAATGACCGCTGTGCGTTCATCCCAGGTAGCGTCGCTCAAAGTGAGGTGATGTTTGTTAGTGCAGGTGCCATAGAGAATCTTTCCTACCAGTCGCAGGATATAGACTGCTGTAATCACGATGGAACTGCATGCAATGACTGTCCACACGCGGTGGAACGTATCGGGATGCTGGAACGAACCGGTGAAGATGGTCATTTCGGCAATGAAACCGCTGAGTCCGGGTAATCCCAGATTGGCAAGACCGGCGATTACATAGCAGACAGCCAGGAAAGGCATAATCTTCATCAGACCGGAGAGTTCGCGGACGTCACGCGTATGGGTACGTCCGTATATCATACCGATAAGGGCGAAGAACAAGGCTGTCATCAGTCCGTGAGAGAGCATCTGCAGAACAGCACCCGTGCAAGCTGTTTGGTTCATCATCAGAATGGCGAACAACACCAGACCGCAATGGCTGACGGAAGAGTAGGCGTTGATATACTTCAAGTCGGTTTGTACACAAGCGGAGAATGCGCCGTATACTACGGAGATTCCGGTAAGAATCAGGAATATCCATCCCAGTTCCTGTGCAGCTTCGGGCATCAGGTACATGGCTATGCGGAAACAACCGTAACCTCCCAGCTTCATCAATACACCGGCATGGAGCATGGATACGGCAGTCGGTGCGGAGGCGTGACCGTCGGGGCTCCATGTGTGGAACGGGAACAGAGCGCCCAGCACACCGAAACCGAGGAAAGTGAGCGGGAACCAGATACGTTGCTGTTCGATGGGAATATTGTGCATCTGTGCTATTTCCAATAGATTCATAGAGGTGGCTCCGGCACCGTAGTAGATACCCAGGATACCGATAAGCAGGAAGGCGGAGCCGCCCATCAGCATCAGTGTCAGCTTCATGGCAGAGTACTCCTTGCGTCCCGACCCCCATACACCGATAAGCAGATACATGGGAATGAGGGCTACCTCGTAGAACATGAACATGGTGAACAAGTCTATTGAGATGAAGAACCCGAACACACCGATGGAAAGGAAGGTGAACCAAAGGAAATATTCTTTAGTCAGCGGTTGCAGCCTCCAGGAGGCGAATGTTCCGGTAAAGACAATGATGGCCGAAAGCAGCAGCATGGCTACCGAAATACCGTCTACTCCTACCGAATAGTGGATGTTGAGTGCAGGATACCAGGCCATGTCGGCACGGAACAGCATTTCATCCGTGGCACCGGCGTGGCGTGCATTGAGGTACATTACGGTCAATGCTGCAGAAAGAACCAGCAGAGCCGATGCACCGGTCACCATCACCGCACGTATTTGTGCGATGTTGCGGCTGAGCCAAAGACCCAGCAACATCAGCAAGGGGATGAGTACAAATAATGATAAAAAGTTCATCTTTATATTTATGATTTAACGATTTACGATTTACGATTGAAAGATCTCGGGTTATAGCAATAGTAGCAGTATCAATGCCAGCGTGCCCAGCAGGAATACAAATGTATATTGCTGGATGCGTCCGCTCTGCAGACCGCGTATCTCGTCACTGGTAGCCTCGGCACTCCAGGCAAGGAAGTTGAAGAAGCCGTCGACCACGTGGCGGTCCCACCAGGCGATGGGGCGGCAGATGCAGCCGAAGATGATGCGGTGGGTGATGAACTGGTAAACTTCATCCAGGTAGAAGCGGTGGTAAGCTGCTGTCCATAGGCCTTTGAAACGGCGTGCCAGTGCGTTGGCAACGGGCTGCCGGCTACCTGCATAGATGTAGGTGGCAATGGCTATGGCAACCACTGCTACGACGATACTTGTACCTGCCACACTCCAATCAAGATGGATGCTATATGCTTCACCGTTGGAACTGATGAAGTGTCCGAAAGGAATGAAACCGGCAACTATCGTAACAACAGCCAGGAGCATCAGGGGCAAGGTCATCGCCAGTGGACTCTCGTGGGGGTGAGGCACGTGGCTGTCGCCCCCATCACTTGCCGACTTTTGTCCCGGCTCTGAGCCGGCCCAAAAGATACCATAATAAAGACGGAACATATAGAATGCTGTCATACCTGCAATCACTGTCATAATCCATCCCATAGTGGGGCTGAACTGGAAGCATGCCGTCAGGATTTCATCTTTGGAGAAGAATCCGGAGAACGGCGGGATACCTGCAATGGCAAGGCAGGCGATGAGGAACGTGATATGCGTAATGGGCATATACTTCCGCAGTCCGCCCATGGCAGACATCTCGTTACTGTGTACGGTATGGATGATGCTACCCGCTCCGAGGAACAGCAATGCCTTGAACATGGCATGTGTGAACAAGTGGAACATGCCTGCCATGTAGCCCAGTCCCCCTTCGTGCGGGTCGGCTGATGTACATACACCCAGCGCCACCATCATGAAACCGATTTGGGAGATGGTGGAGAATGCCAGTACACGTTTGATATCACTCTGCACACATGCCACACTGGCGGCATAGAATGCCGTGAAAGCTCCTACGTATGCCACGATGTGCAGCACGCTGGGAGCATACTCTATGAACAACGGGAACATGCGTGCCACCAGATAGACCCCTGCAACCACCATCGTGGCGGCATGAATCAGTGCACTGACTGGCGTAGGACCTTCCATGGCATCGGGCAGCCAGATGTGCAACGGGAACATGGCACTCTTTCCGGCGCCACCGATGAACATCAGTCCCAAGGCAAGCGGAATCATGGCCGCACCGCCCTTTGCCAGCGCCATCTCATTGGGGCTGAAGGTGTATGTGCCGGCATAATATCCATAGACAAGGATACCTATAAGGAAACCTAGGTCAGCAAAACGGGTAACGATAAATGCTTTCTTCGAAGCAGCAATAGCTGCGGGTTTCGTATAGTAGAAACCAATCAGCAGGTAGGAGGACACGCCCACCAACTCCCAGAAAAGATACATCTGGAAGATATTCGTAGCCACTACCAGTCCGAGCATGGACATGGTGAAGAGCGACAAGAAGGCGTAGTAGCGCTGGAAACCGCGTTCGCCCTTCATGTAACCGAAAGAGTATATGTGTACTAGCAGCGAAACGGTGCTGATGACTACGAGCATCATGACCGAAATCGGGTCAAGCAGAATGCCCATGTCGATACTGAGGCTTTCTGTGAAGGGCAGCCATTTGAAGTTATAGGGCATCAGCGTCTCGTACGTACCGTCAGCAAGGCGGGGAGCGCTGAAGTACATTCCTGCGGTGAGATAGGAAAGCACTGCGACCAGGCCCAGTACTGCAGTTCCGATAAGGCCGGCAATGCGGTGCGACATCCATTTACCTCCAAGTCCCAGGGCGAGGAAAGAGAGGAAAGGGAGCAGAAGGATTAATATTGTATATTCCATATATACTATGTTTATCAATTATTACTATTCAAGAAACATCGTTTGGCGATTTTGGCTCTTACCATTTCATCTCATCCAGTTTGTTCACCTGGATGCTGCGGATGTTACGGTAGATGTTGATCATGATGGCAATGGCTACAGCCGTTTCGGCCGCCGAGATGGCAATGGAGAATAAAGAGAAGAAATATCCTTCCAGTCCTCCAGGGAATAAGAAACGGTTGAACACCGCAAAGTTGATGTCCGTGGCATTCAGAATCAGCTCGATGCTGATAAGTATCGCCAGTGTGTTGCGGCGGGTAAAGAACCCATAGATGCCTGCGAAGAACATGATAGCCGAAACTATCAGATAATATTCCATGTGTATCATAATTCTTATCTTTTACGTGCTATTAATAATCCGCCTACGATACATGCCAATAATAAAATGCTGACAGCTTCGAAGGGAAGCAGATAACCATACTTGTCACCGCTCAGCATGTGGTGACCGATGGTCTTGATGTTGACTTCCAAAGGCTCCACGTCGGTAGTGGCAATGAACTTATGCTTTAAAGTGATGAATACTACGATGATGGCACCGCCCACGGTGGCACCCAGTCCGGCAAGGAATCTGCTACGCTTTAACTTCTCGATGACATCGCCTTCGCCACTGGTAAGCAGTATGGAGAAGACGTAGAGTACCACGATACCGCCGGCATAGACCATAATCTGCACGGAACCGAGGAAGGTGTAACCCAGCAGAAAGTAGATGCCTGCCGTACCGAAAAGCACGAACAGCAGGTAGGTGGCCGAGCGCACCATGCGGTGGGTCGTTACCGTCAAGATGGAAAATACGGTGATAAAGGCCGCAAGGAAGTAGAATACTACTGTTTCAAGAGTTATTTCCATGTTGTTTAATTACAAGTTACTATTAACGAATTACTTTGTTGTCTCTTCTTTGGGAGCAGCGGGTTTCTTTTTTTCTTCTACATGGCTGCCCGGACGGTTCAGCGTCATGACCAGTTTCGTGCGGTCGAACACAGCATGCTCAAAATCCTGGTCGAACGTGATGGCATCGTGAGGGCAGGCATTCACACAGAGTTGGCAGAACATGCACGAACCGAGGTCGTACTCGTACTTAGCCAATATCTTCTTTTTCTTGCCGTCTTCCGTTTCAATCATCTCGCCGGTCACCTTGATGGTGTCGTTGGGACAAGCCATCTGGCACAAGCCGCAAGCCACGCACCGATGTTCATTTTTGTCATTATGGGGCATGGTCAGCGTGCCACGGAAACGGTCGGAGAGTTTCAATGTCGAGCGGTTTTCCGGATATTGTTCGGTAGTCTTTCGTCGGCAGAATACGGTCATGGTTGTCTTCATACCCGTCAGCAGAGAAGTGACGCCGTGTATGAGTCCGCCGATATAAGAGTTCTTTTCTTTCATTACTTTTGCCTTTATTAAAATTATCCGCAAGGAAATCTTGCTCCGGCGCTACGCCGGTTAGAAATGCAATTTAAATACTACAATTAATACCATCAAAATCAAGTTCACCATAGAGATGGGTACCAGGTACTTCCACTCCAGATTCAGAATCTGGTCAATACGCAGGCGGGGGAAAGTCCACTTTATCCACATCAGCAGGAAGACTACGAAGAAGGCCTTTCCGAAGAACCATACAAAGCCCGGAATGTAATCCATCACTGCGTTGAAGCCGTCCAGACCTACGATGTGTAGCGGCATCCAGCCTCCCAGGAAGATGGTGGCTGCCACGGAGGCTACGATAAACAGATTCAAATATTCCGCCAGATAGAAGAATCCGAAGCCCATACCGCTGTACTCCGTATGGTATCCGGCAGTCAACTCGCTTTCGGCTTCGGGCAAGTCGAAGGGACCACGGTTGGTTTCCGCATTTCCGGCAATGAGGTAGATGATGAAGGCTATCAATGCAGGGATATGTCCCTTGAAGATGAACCAGCCGTCAGCTTGTCCTTCTACTATTTCGGAGAACTGCATGGTTCCCATCAACACTACCATTGTCAGTATGCTCAATCCGCAGGACAACTCGTAGCTGATAATCTGCGCACCGCTTCGCATGGCTCCAATCAGCGAGAATTTATTGTTGGAGCTCCAGCCTGCCAGCAGGATACCCACTACGCCGATACTCGATGCAGCCAGCAGGAAGAACACTCCTACATTGAAGTCCAATACCTCCAATCCCTTGTTGATGGGCAGGCAGGCAAATGTCAGGAAAGAAGCGATGATTACCATGAACGGTGCCAGATTGTAGAGGAACCGGTCAGAAAATTTCAAATCAATGATTTCCTTCGTCAACATCTTGATGACGTCGCAGGGCACTTGGAGCAATCCCCATTTCCCCACGCGCATCGGACCGAGGCGGCATTGGAAGAAGGCGCATATTTTACGCTCCATGTAAATCAGGATGATGGCAAGCACGGCATACATCAAGATGATGCATACGCCAATCACCACGCATTCGAGGAATATTGCCAGACCTTCCGGCATCAGGGAAGTCAGCATCTGGTGTATCCAGTTGGTTACTATACTAAAGTCAAACACGTTGTTCATTTACTATTTACTATTTACAATGTACAATTTACGAGGCGCTTTTTGATTTACAATGTACAATTTACAATTTGGCTGCGCTGTAATTCCGCATGGTAAATTGTGAATTGTCAAATCGTAAATTCTTTTATCTATCAATATCTGGTACTACATAATCTAATGTTCCGCCAATGGCAATAAGGTCGGCGATTTTAGCTCCGCGGCAAATCGTGTTTACGGTCGATACCAATGGCAAACCCGTACTGCGGAAGTGCAGGCGGTAAGGCGTTTTGTCACCGTGGCTTTCGAGGAAGACGCCGAATTCACCGCGGCTACCTTCTACGGCTGCATAATAAGTGCCTTCCGGTACGCGGATAATAGGTTTCATCTTTTTCTGGTAGGCTCCTTCCGGGATGTTGTCTATCAGTTGCTCGATAATCTTCAGGCTCTCCAAAATTTCATCCATACGGATAAGGTAGCGTGCCCATGAATCACCTTCGGTGCGGATGACTTCTTTAAAGTCCACCTTGTCATATACGGCATACGGCATACGCTTACGCACGTCGCAGGCCCATCCGCTGGCGCGTCCGGTGCCTCCGGTAGCTCCAAAGGCGATGGTATCTTCCCGTGAGAGTATACCCACACCTTTCAGACGTTGCTGGGCAATGATGTTTCCGGTGAATACGTCGTGATATTCGTGTAGGATACCGCGGAGGTAGGGGATGAACTCCTTCACTTTCTTTACGAAGCCGGGAGCAATGTCCGCCTGCACGCCACCGATGGTGTTGTAGTTCATGATGAGGCGTCCGCCACAAGTTTCCTCAAAGATGTCGAGTATCTTTTCGCGGTCGCGGAAACCGTAGAAGAAGGCCGTTAATGCACCCAAGTCCATAGCAAGACAAGAGTAGAACAGCAGATGAGAGTCTATTCGCTGCAACTCGTCCATAATGGTACGTATGTACTGCACGCGTTCACTAACTTCCACGCCCATTGCCTTTTCGATACACATGCACAAGGCATGGCGGTTCTGGTGTGCACCCAGATAGTCCAGACGGTCGGTCAGAGCCAAAGTCTGCGGATAGGTCAGGCTTTCGCACATCTTCTCGATACCCCGGTGGATGTAGCCGCAGTTGGCATCAATCTTGTCGATGACTTCACCCTCCAATGATACACGGAAGCGCATTACGCCGTGGGTGGCCGGATGTTGGGGACCGATGTTCACCACATATTCTTCATCACCAAAAAGTTGCATCTCCTTATTTTTGATGCTACCGTCGGGATTCAGCTCCAACTCCATGGTGGTGTCTACCGTTTCTTCGTTGTCCATACGTAACGGATTATCTTTTTCCGGTTCATTGTCCTTACGCATGGGATAGCCTACCCAGTCATTGCGCAGATAGAGTCGGCGCATATCCGGGTGACCGATGAAAACGATACCGTAAAAGTCGTAGACTTCGCGTTCGTTGAAATCCGCAGCTTTCCAGATATCGCTGACGGAAGGGAGTTCGGGATGTTCCCGGTTTAGAGTGGCGGTACGTACCGCTATCCGTTCGCCGGTAACGGTAGATTCCAACAGATAGACTACACCGAGTCCGCGGGGAGTGTCCGGTGTGTCTTTCTCGTCGGGTATTCCCCAATCCATACCGCTGAGGCATTCCAGAAAGTCCATCTGTTTCTCTTTCCGCAGACGCAGCATTTCGTCGTGCAGGGCTGAGGGCTCTATGTATTTTATTTCCATATATTTAAGTGCTGATTAGTGGTTTTCTTCTTTTCTGTTTACTCCACCGAAGTATTTTTCTATTTTCACTTTACGCTGCAATTGCATCATGCCGTAGTAGAATGCTTCCGGACGCGGAGGGCAACCGGGAATGTAGACATCCACCGGCAGAATCTTGTCCACACCGTTCACCACATGATAGGATTTCTTGAACGGGCCTCCGCTGACGGCACAGCCGCCTACGGCTACTACATATTTTGGATCGGCCATCTGGTCGTAAAGACGTTTCAGAACGGGAGCCATCTTGTTGGTTATTGTCCCGCAAACCATAATCATATCTGCCTGGCGCGGACTGGCACGGGCTACTTCGAACCCGAAGCGCGCCATATCATAGCGGGCTGCGCCGAGGGCCATGAATTCGATACCGCAACAGCTGGTTGCAAACGTAAGAGGCCACAGTGAGTTGCTGCGTCCCCAATTGACGAAATCGTCCAGTACGCCAAGGGCAACATTGGCGCCTCCGGCATTAAGTTCCCGAACCAGTTTCTCCAACGTTTCGTTGTCTGTAAACTCCTCATAAGGGATAGATTTAATTTTCGGCTTCTTTGTTACTTCCATTCCAAAGCTCCTTTCCTCCAGGCATAAGCAAGACCCAGAATCAATATAATCAGGAAAAATAAAACACTGAAAAGTCCTGCCACGCCAAGTTCGCGGGTGATGACTGCCCAAGGGAACAGAAATACCGTTTCCACTTCGAACATCAGGAACAAGATGGCAAACAGATAGTAACCTACCCGGAATTGCATCCACGATTTACCGCGGGTAGGGATGCCACACTCGTACGGTTCCATCTTCTGTGCATTGTACGAACGGGGTGCTATCGCATTGGAGAGCGCGATGACGATACCCACGAAAGCGATTGCCGTCAATAAGACGACCACTAACAAAGTAAAGTTCATAAACCTGATAAGATTTTAGATATATAATAATAGATACATCGTACCAGAGGACAAAAAACTGAATGTTGTCCGGGGCGAGGTCAAGGGGCAAGCATTTGCGCTTGCAGGCCTTCTAAATGATAATCTTTCTTAGTCCGAACACATAATAGTTTGCGTCGGGTACGGGATGAGGAGACAGATTTAACAAACGGTCGCATTCCGGTGCATAAGCATACTGCTGCATCTTGTAGATGTACATGCGCAGGAGTACGTTTTTATTGGTTGGTACTTGCGTATGATCCACATGCTCTATGCAGAGGGAGTTTGGTGAAAACAAGTCGTAGAACTTCTGGACTACTTGTTGGGTGGTAGGAGCTTGTGACAGCGTACAGCATTCTGCTTGTCGGGTGGCAGGAACACACAAAATGTCCGCAACTCCTATTGCACTGTCGTGCAATAGGGCTGCAAAGATAATGATTAAACAGTATTTGATGCATTGCTTCATACCACAAATCTCTCTTTCAAGGGCGCAAAGATATAATAAGTCTTGCTCATTTTGCTATCCCCGCATAACAAAAATGGTTATTTTTACACTTTTTATCCTAAATCAATTTCGTTTCCAGAAATCAGGTGTGAAAAGCAGTAGTACGGTGAATAACTCAAGACGTCCCAGAAGCATTAAAAGGGATAATAGCCATTTAGCTGCATCGGGCAGGGCATTCCACGAATAGGCAGGTCCGGTTTCACCCAATCCGGGTCCCATATTACCGATGCTGGAAATAACGCAGCCTATTGACTCTTCAGCTCCGACTCCCATAGTCATCATAAGCAGTGTGCTGATAACTATAATGGTGATATAAATAAAGCAAAAAGCCAGTACGGTGGAGACAATGGAGGAAGATATGACTTGCTTGTTTATTCGTACCGGAAGTATGGCATTGGGGTGTAGGATGTGTTTGAATTCGTTCCGTGATACTTTGGTAAGAATTACCATACGTATGCATTTCAAGCCTCCGGTGGTACTGCCTGCACACGCTCCCATCAGCATGATGATGGTAAGCAGGCCCCATAGGACGGGCGACCATTGCATGTAGTCATCCGTTGCAAAGCCGGTGGACGTATGAAGGGAAATTACCTGGAACAAGGATTTGCGGAAGGATTCTTCCATCCCCATGGGACTGGTATAATAGAGCGCGATGGCTATGACTGCAGTGAAAAATACGACTGAGCTGAAATAGAATTTCAGCTCGGCGTTGCTGATGAATTTCTTGAATTTCCGGTTGACGAACAATAATACTAAAGTGAAGTTGATACCGGAGATAAACATGAAGATGGAGATGACATATTCTATATAAGGAGAATTATAGTAGGCAACGCTGGCCTGCTTGGTAGAGAATCCACCGGTGCCGGTAGTGGCAAATGCATGGCAGATGCTGTCGAACCAGTCCATGCCTCCAAGCATCAGCAGGCAGACAAGTAAAGTGGTTATGCCGGTATAGATGCTCCAAATCCACTTGGCGGTGATACCGATACGCGGATGAACCTTGTCATGTGTGGGGCCGCTTGCTTCGGCTGCGAATACCTGCAGACCACTGACTCCGAAGATAGGAAGCACTGCAATGGTGAACATGATGATTCCCAAGCCGCCAATCCACTGTGTCATGCTGCGCCAGAACAGTATTCCATGAGGAAGTGACTCGATGTCGTCCAAAATAGTGGCACCCGTACTGCTGAAACCGGACATGGTCTCGAAGAATGCATCGGCAATGTCGGGTATGTATCCGCCTATATAGAAAGGCAGCATTCCGAAAAGAGAGAATGCCACCCAGGCAAAGCTGACCAGTACATATCCGTCACGGCGCGTCAGTTGCCGTTCACCTCCTTTACCGAGAGCTGCCAGCAATAAGCCTATCCCTGCTGTGATACCTCCTGCTTTCCAGAAATCGAGCATATCGCTTTCTCTGTAGTAGAAAGACACGCTCGAACAGACCAGAAACATGACTGTTTCCAGCAATAGCAGAATACCGATAATCCGTATGATTGTCTTGAAGTTAATCATTTACCAACGACTCATTCTCTATTAGTTAAAGTATTTTTCGATTTTCTTAATCATCATGTTTAGACAGAATACCACCACATGGTCACCCGGTTGTATCAAGGTATTACCCATAACCACGACGCCTTCCCCCTGACGGATAAGTCCGCCGATGGTGGTTCCTTTCGGGAGGCCGAGGTCTTTTACCGGATGTTTGGTAATCTTTGAGCCGGCCTTAACGGTAAATTCCGCTACATCGGCATTGGCAAAGGTCAGGCATTTCACATTGCTGACGTCCGCATCCAGCATCATCTGATAAATGTGGCTGGCGGCAATCATCTTTTTGTTGATGACAGTGCCGATGTCAAGGCTTTCAGCCATGCCTATGTAGTCTATATTCTCCACTTCTGCTACGGTTTTGCTGACTCCCATGCGTTTGGCGGCAAGGCAGGCTAGAATATTGGTCTCCGAATTGCCGGTCAAGGCAACGAAGGCTTCCGTGTTTTTCAGTCCCTCTTCCACAAGTAAGTCCATATCCCGCCCGTCGCCATTGATAATCATGGTGCGGTCGTCAAGCAACTCGGTCAGACGGTTGCAGCGGTTCAAGTCGTTGTCCACGATTTTCACCTGCATGTAGTCCGGGACGTATTGGGCGGTGCGTACGGCAATTCGGCTTCCACCCATAATCATTACGTTGCGCACATCAGCATAATCTTCCTTGCCAGCTATTTTGCGGATGTAGGGGACGTATTTCCTGATGGTGGTAAAGTATACGATGTCATGTAGCTTGATGGTATCGTCACCGCGGGGAATCAGTGTCTCGCTTCCCCGTTTGATGGCTACCACGTGATAGGGCAGCTCCGGTCCGCCCAGTTTGTGGAGAGGGATGTCCAGTATCTCGGCTTTTTCGCGTATTTTGGTGCCTATCAGTATCAAGGCGCCTCCGCAGAATTCCCACCATTGGCGTACCCAGCTCATGCGGATGGAGGATACGATCTCTTTGGCGGCAAGCATTTCCGGGTAGATGAGTGAATCGACACCCAGCTTCTGGAAAAATTCCTTGTTTTTGGGCAGCAGGTATTCGTAGTTGTCAATGCGGGCTACGGTCTTCTGTGCTCCCAGATTGTTTGCCAGCATGCATGCGGTCATGTTCCGGCTTTCATCAGGGGTGACGGCTATGAACAAGTCGGCTTCTCTCACTCCCACTTCTTTCAAGCCTTTTATGGATGTAGGGGAGGCCGTAGCCGTCATTAAGTCAAAGTTGGAGTTTAGGGTGCTCAACTTTTCTTCGTTGTCGTCCATCAGAATGATGTCCTGCTTCTCGCGGGACAGCAATTTAGCCAAGTGTGTGCCTACTGCGCCGGCACCTGCAATAATTATTTTCACTTTTAATTAGTTGATAGTTGATAATTAATAGTTGACATATGGGGTAGATACTTAAACGGTCAATTTTCAACTATCAATTATCAATTGATTATAGATTCCTTCTTCGTCCATTCCGCAAAGATGATGCAACTCTTGTATGGTGCCGTGCTCTATGAAGGCATCGGGTACACCGATACGTCTGATATGGGGGATATAGTCATTGTCTGCCATGAACTCCAGTATGGCACTGCCCATTCCTCCTTTTTTGACACCGTCTTCTATGGTGACGACATGCTGGAAGTTGAGTCCTACCTCGTGCAGCAAGGCTTCGTCGAGCGGTTTGAGAAAACGCAGGTCGTAATGGGCTATGGAGATCCCTTTGTCTTTCTCTGCGCGCTCTATGGCACGTGCGGCTACGTTGCCTATGGGACCGAGGGTGATGACTGCCAGGTCTTTACCTTCCTTCAGTTTACGCCCTTTACCTACGGGGATTTCTTCCAGCGGACATTTCCAGTCCAGTAATACGCCGCGTCCGCGGGGATAGCGGATGACGAACGGACCTTTGTCTGACAATTGTGCCGTGTACATCAGGCGGCGCAATTCATGTTCGTCCATCGGTGAAGATATGGTCAGGTTGGGAATCGGACGGAAATAGGCCAGGTCGAAAACTCCGTGGTGGGTCGGTCCGTCTTCTCCCACCAGTCCGGCGCGGTCCAGACAAAGTACGACGGGGAGGCGGAGCAGGGCGATGTCATGGATGACATTATCGTATGCCCGCTGCATGAAGGAGGAGTAGATGTTGCAGAAAGGTTGCATTCCTTCTTTTGCCATACCGCCCGAGAAAGTGGCTGCATGTCCTTCGGCAATACCCACATCGAAGGCACGGTCGGGCATGGTGTCCATCAGCTTGTTCATAGAGCAGCCAGTGGGCATGGCGGGGGTTACTCCGACGATTCTCGGATTTTCCTTTGCCAGTTCTACCAGTGTTTCCCCAAACACGTCCTGGTAAAGCGGAGGCAGGTTGCTGGTATCTGCCTTGAGGCGTTTTCCGGTTTTCGGATCGAACTTGCCCGGTGCATGCCAGATATCGGGATTCTTCTCGGCAGGTTCGAATCCTTTTCCTTTTACAGTGTGCAGATGCAGTATTTTCGGTCCCTGCATATCTTTGATGTCCCGCAGGACACGGGCTATGTTTTTCACATCGTGTCCATTGATAGGACCGAAGTAGCGGATGTTCATCCCTTCAAAGATATTCTGCTGCTGGGCGGCCATTGATTTCAGACTGTTGGCAAAGCGAATCAGCGCTTTGCGGCGGTCCTCGTTCAAAAGTCCCATTTTGAATAGCAGTCTGGAAGTTTTGAAGCGCAGCTGGTTATAGCGGTTGCTGGTAGTTAGGTTGAAAAGATACTGCTTCATGCCACCTACACTTCTGTCTATCGACATATCATTGTCGTTGAGAATGATAAGAAGGTTGTTTGGGGTGGACGAAGCGTTGTTCAGTCCTTCAAAAGCTAAGCCGCCGCTCATGCTTCCGTCGCCGATGATGGCCACTACATGGCGGTCCTTCTCGCCTTTTTCGGCAGCGGCAACAGCCATGCCAAGGGCGGCGGAGATTGAATTTGACGCATGTCCGCAGGTGAATGTGTCATAATCGCTTTCCTCTGGTGAGGGAAAAGGACGAACTCCCTTGAATTTACGGTTGGTGGAGAATGCTTCACGGCGTCCGGTCAGTATCTTGTGCCCGTATGCCTGATGGCCTACATCCCAGACTATGCGGTCGTACGGAGTATTGAATACGTAGTGCAAGGCAACGGTCAGCTCTACCGTGCCCAGACTGGCTGCGAAATGTCCGGGGTTACACGAAACCTCCTTTATAATGTCTTGCCTCAATTCTTTACAGACTTCAGGAAGCTCTTCTACGCTGAGTTGGCGTAAATCCTCGGGAAATGTAATGGTGCTAAGCAAGTTATATGTTGTTGGTTCTGTTCTCATTTCTAATCTGAAGATTACAAAATGCAAAAATAGCAAAAGAAAACGGATGACGGGAAGTTTTAGAAGGAAAAAAAGCCTCTTTTGTTCACTTCTGTTTTTACTTTCTCTGTATAAATTGCATTTCTTGTTCTGCCTATAATTAAGGAAAAAGATGCCTGATGGTAAATCGTTCCTCCATGGAGAAAATATTGTTCCATCATGGTAGAAAAATCGTTCCACCATGGTGGAACGATTTTTTCTCCATATAGGAATGATTTAGTTTTGGCAAGCAAAGATATTAATCCTTTCAAAGATTGACTTGTACTCTCGTATGTGTGCATCTATGATAAGAGATGCTTTAAACTTAACACTTGTTGAAAAATGCAACTTTGCAAACTGTTTATTGCAACTTTTTTAGGAGCTTGGACTGTTGTTAATATAATATTATCTATATTTGCAAAGTAGAATATGTCCTATTTATCAATATGTTATACGATTATGAATTGTACATGATGGCATTCTTAGTTGTAATATGTGCCGGAATGGGGCGTAACCACGAATTGCTAAATGAATAAACAATGAATGATATGAAGAAAAAGTTTAACTTTGGAATTTTGGCTATTGTGAGCGTAGTGTTTTTTTCCGCTTGCGGTTCTGATAGCGATCTGTTCGACCCGGAAAAGGCGGTGGCTAAGAAAGAGGCACAGTATGCATCGGCTTTCGTGCGGAAGTATGGAAAAATTGCAGTTAATCAGGATTGGGGATTTGGGGTAACACCGACAACGCGTGTTGCTAACACTAATAGCAATCAATGGAGAGATTTTGCGGAAGTACCGGGGAGTGTTACGGCTATAGAAAAAGAAGTGGTTACGAAATGGTTTGAAACACATCAGAATCCACAATCCATTGGTGTGGATTGGACCGACTTTTTTGTTCAACATGTAAGTGGCTCACGCTCTGATATGGATTTTTTGGTTGCGGCATCAGATGATCATATCAATAATTTTAATGCTGCTGAGGGAGCTATAATGCTAATGCAGAATAGTGGGACGTCTTCTTTTGGCTATAGGGCTTCTCTGGATAGTAAAATGCACTATAATTATACTATACAATATATTGAGGGTGCTTATTATGTGGGATTTGACTTTGAAGCTACCGGCCAGAACCCAAATCAACAAGTAGCTGCAGATGGGTATTATAGTGATTGGATTGTAAAGATCTCTCCGGCCGTATATACAAATGCGTACAGAATCATAGCGGAAGACCTTGGAGACAGTGACGATTTTGATTTCAACGATGTCGTGTTTGATGTAGCGACCAATGGAGGAACAACTATCATTACCCTGCAGGCTGCGGGTGGTACTTTGCCTTTGTATATTGAGGTAGGCGGTGATAGTCGTGAAGTTCATGAGATCTTTAGTGTTTCTAGTACTACAATGATAAATACGGGTGCTGGAGCAACTAAGGCTCCGGTGATGTATAGAGTTAACGGTACTGGTGCCGTAAATATCAAAGTGGAAGGTCAAAATGCTGAAGTATATACACTGAAAGCGGAGGTAGGCAAAGCTCCGCAGAAGATACGTGTAGAGACAAGATATGACTGGACTTCTGAGCGTCAGGCTATTAATAATAAATATCCAGATTTTGCAAATTGGGTGGCTGATCCTACGGTTAATTGGTATTAATGGAATATATAGTATTTAAGGTAGGTGATATAATGGAAGGTTATATTACCTGCCTTTTTTATGTTTCGACCGTTATATATTGAAATTTACTATCTTTGTGGCGTAGCAAGTAGGTTGGTACATCCTTTTTCCCGAATGTGAATGTTTTTTTATTCCGAGCTTATGAATCTTTATACGCCTGTAGAAGTAGTTTCCGGTATGCCCCTTCTTTCGCAAGAGAATAATCTGTTGCTGATGGGTTCTTGTTTTGCATCCGAGATGGGACAAAGGCTGGCGGATGCCAAGTTCTGTTGTGACGTCAATCCTTATGGTGTGCTTTATAATCCTTTTTCCATTTCTGTGGCATTGCGTGAAATCATTGCGGGCAAATGCTACAATGAAAACGACATTTTCCTCTTTCATGGACTTTGGCACAGTGCCATGCATCATGGTAGCTTCTCCTCAGTCTCTGCAGAGGAAACATTGGCAGGTATTAACGGACGTTTGAAAAGCGCCCATGAAAGATTGGATCGGTTGGATTGTCTGCTACTGACTTTCGGCTCTGCTTGGGTATATGAAAATAAAAAGACGGGAACTATAGTTGCCAACTGCCATAAGCAACCTGAGTCTTGCTTTACTCGTCACATGCTTTCCGTCAGTGAAATAGTGTCTGACTACACCTCTTTGCTTTCCGGTTTGCTGGCGCGGATTCCCCGGCTGAAAATATTGTTTACCGTCAGCCCCATCCGCCACGTGCGTGACGGAATGCATGCCAACCAGCTCAGTAAAGCTACCTTGCTGCTTGCCGTGAATCAGTTGCAAGCCACTTTCCCAAAACATGTTTTCTATTTTCCGGCATACGAGCTGTTGCTCGACGAGCTTCGTGACTATCGCTTCTATGCAGAAGACATGGTGCATCCTTCTGAAATAGCCATTCGCTATATCTGGGAAAGGTTTATTCGGTCGTGCATCTCTGCCGATGCGTTACGGATTATGGAAGAAAGTGAAAATATCCGTAAGATGTTGTCGCATAAGCCATTTTATCCTGCTTCAGAAGAGTATAAGCGTTTTTTAGGACAAATTGTGTTAAAAATAGACCAACTTAACGGAAAATACCCGTACTTAGATTTCCAAAAAGAGAGAGAAATATGTCGTATTCGATTGAAAGCATAACCGAAAGTATTGGCGCACGGCGTGTGGGAAACGTGCCGGCTACCATAGACTGGCTGCTCACAGACAGCCGTTCCCTGAATTTTCCTGAGGAAACATTATTCTTTGCCTTGACCACCAAGAGAAATGACGGTGCGCGCTATATCGCAGATTTATATGCCCGTGGAGTACGTAATTTTGTGCTTAGCGAAGAAAGCTTTAGATTAATTGAGCATGGAGAATTGAAAATTGATAATGATGCGCAGCAACCCGCTATCCATTTTCAATCTTCCACTGTCAACTACCTTATTGTTTCCAATCCGCTGAAAGCCCTGCAAAAACTGGCAGAACAGCATAGGAACCGGTTCCAGATACCAGTCATCGGTATTACGGGAAGCAACGGAAAGACAGTTGTGAAGGAATGGCTGCACCAGTTGCTCAGTCCGGAACGTGCCATTATCCGTTCTCCCCGTAGTTATAACTCCCAGATTGGAGTACCTTTGTCTGTGTGGCAGATGAACGAACAGTCTGAACTTGCTATTTTTGAAGCCGGTATTTCCGAACCGGGGGAAATGCGCGCTTTGCAGAACATCATTAAGCCTACCATAGGCATCCTGACCAATATAGGAGGGGCTCACCAGGAAAATTTCTTCTCGTTACAGGAGAAGTGTATGGAGAAGTTGATGCTTTTCAAGAATTGTGATGTAGTGATTTATAATGGTGACGATGAGTTCGTCAGCAACTGTGTGGCGAAGTCCATGCTTTCTGCACGTGAGATTGCGTGGAGCCGGAAGGATATGGAACGTCCTTTATATATAAGTAAAGTGGAGAAACAGGATGACTGTACTGTCATTTCCTATCGTTATCTGGATATGGACAATACGTTTACCTTGCCGTTCATAGATGATGCTTCCATCGAGAACTCGCTGAACTGTCTGGCCGCATGCCTCTATCTGATGCTTCCTGCCGAACGGATTACGGAACGTATGGCAAAGCTGGAACCCATCGCCATGCGTTTGGAAGTCAAGGAGGGAAAAAACAACTGTCTGTTGATTAACGACAGTTATAATTCTGACCTTGGCTCATTGGATATTGCACTCGATTTTCTTTACCGCCGTTCGCAAAGTAAGGGATTGAGGCGGACCTTGATTCTTTCGGATATATTGGAGACCGGTCAGAATACGCCGACACTTTACCGACAAGTGGCACAGCTGGTAAACAGCCGCGGCATTGAACGCATCATAGGTGTAGGAAATGAAATCTCTTCCTGCGCTGCACGCTTTAATATAGAGAAGACCTTTTATCCGGATACGGCAGCTTTGATACGCACTATCCAGCGTGGGGAACTGCGCCTTGAAAACGAAATTATTCTGATTAAGGGTGCACGTAAGTTCGGTTTTGACTCCTTGACGGAAGTATTGGAGAAGAAGGTGCACGAAACTATCCTGGAGGTTAATCTTGGAGCGATGATTGCCAATCTGAACTATTATCGTGGCAAGTTGAAGCCGGAAACAAAGATGGTCTGCATGGTGAAAGCCTCCGCTTACGGTGCAGGTTCTTATGAGATAGCCAAGACTTTGCAGGAACATCATGTCGATTATCTTGCTGTGGCAGTTGCCGACGAAGGCTCCGAACTCCGCAAAGCGGGTATCACAGCGAACATCATTATCATGAATCCTGAGATGACTGCTTTCAAGACCATGTTCGATTACAAGCTGGAGCCCGAAGTATATAGCTTCCATCTGCTGGACGCTTTGATTAAAGAAGCGGAAAAGGAAGGTATCACAAACTTCCCCATCCACATAAAGCTGGATACCGGTATGCACCGCCTGGGGTTTGCTCCGGAGGATATGCCCCGGCTGATAGAACGGCTGAAGGGACAGAATGCCGTGATTGCCCGTTCCGTCTTCTCACATTTGGTAGGGAGCGATTCGCAGCAATTCGACAGTTTTACACGCCGGCAGATAGAAATGTTCGAAAAAGCGTCCATGGAATTGCAGGGAGCTTTTCCGCATAAGATACTTCGCCATATCTGCAATTCTGCAGGTATCGAGCGTTTCCCGGGGGCGCAATTCGATATGGTGCGTCTGGGTATCGGTCTTTATGGTGTCAATCCCATAGACAATTCCATTATGAATAATGTGAGCACGTTAAAGACTACCATCCTCCAAATACGTGATGTTCCTGAAGAGGATACGGTTGGGTATAGCCGGAAAGGGCATCTCACCCGTCCGTCACGTATAGCGGCTCTTCCCATTGGTTATGCCGACGGTCTGAATCGCCATCTTGGAAACGGACATGCCTATTGTCTTGTAAACGGCCAACGGGCTGCCTATGTAGGGAATATCTGCATGGATGTCTGTATGATTGATGTAACGGACATCGATTGCAAGGAGGGTGACAGTGTGGAAATTTTTGGTAATCATCTGCCTATAACCGTTCTTTCCGATGCGCTTGCAACTATTCCTTATGAGGTGTTGACAAGCGTTTCTACGCGGGTAAAACGTGTTTATTATCAAGACTGAAGATAGGGGGCAGGGATTAGGGGATGGAGATTACAATAAAATTAATCCTTAATCCTTAATCCCTAATCCTTAATTTTTCTATCTTTGCATTATAATTAATCAGATATAACTATGACAAACTTACTTTTATTAGGCTTTCTGCCCAGCGGCTCCGAATGGATAATTATTGCATTGGTCATCTTACTATTGTTTGGCGGTAAGAAAATTCCCGAATTGATGCGTGGTTTGGGCAAAGGAGTGAAGAGCTTCAAGGATGGTGTGAATGAAGCCAAAGAAGAGATAAACAAGGCTCAGGAAGATTTGGATAAACCGGCTGAAAAGAAATAAAAGGATTTACTATTTGACTATTTACGATTTACTATTTGATACTCTGTAAATTGCAGAAGTATGGGGAGATTTGTTATCTTTCATTCCACTGCGTAGCCCAAATAGTAAATCGTAAAATAGTAAATGCATTGGTGTTTATGGCAGAAAAAGAGCTAACCTTTTGGGATCACTTGGACGAGTTGCGCCGGGTACTGTTTCGTGTGCTTGGTGTGTGGTTTGTATTGGCTATCGGTTATTTTATTGCCATGCCTTATCTGTTTGACAACGTGATACTGGCTCCTTGCCATAACGACTTTGTTTTCTATGACCTGCTCCGTTGGATAGGGCAGAAATTGGATTTGAAGGATGAATTCTTTACTCAAGAGTTTCATGTGAAACTCATCAATATCAATCTTGCCGCACCGTTCTTTGTCCACATGTCTACCGCTTTCTGGATGTCGGTGGTTACGGCTGCTCCTTATATATTCTATGAAATCTGGCGCTTTGTAAGCCCTGCCCTTTATCCAAACGAGCGTAAAGGGGTGAGGAAAGCGCTGGGTATAGGTACGGTGATGTTTTTCATCGGTGTGTCGCTGGGGTATTTTATGGTCTATCCACTGACTTTGCGTTTCCTTTCTACTTATCAACTGAGTGCAGCCATCGAGAATCAAATTTCCCTGAACTCGTACATTGACAATTTCATGATGCTGGTGCTTTGCATGGGGCTGGCATTCGAACTGCCGCTGGTGACATGGTTGCTTTCCCTGCTGGGACTGGTGCACAAGACCTTTTTGCGGAAATACCGCCGTCATGCTGTTGTCATCATTGTTATTGCCTCGGCCATCATTACTCCGACCGGTGACCCGTTTACCTTGACAGTAGTGGCGGTGCCGCTTTATCTGCTCTATGAGTTGAGTATCCTGATGATAAAGGATAAAAAAACTGATGATGAAGCGGAAGAAGTGGAGACAGAGGAATGACGGATTGTGAAGTAAAAGAATATTTTAGTATATTGCAGGAAGCCTGCCACGTTGAGGAAAGCTCCCTGGATGTGGCCTATCGGCAATTGCGCGAATTGCTGGAGCGTTTGTGCCGTACACAGATGCCCGACGGAAGCTTGCAGATGACGGATCTTTCTGCACGTATCAGTTTCGTGGCTTCGAAGGCCGGACTTTCCACCGTGGAACAGAACCGTCTGCATACCTTCCGGCTGACCTCCAATGCTATTCTGAACCGCCAGACGGAACCGCAACGTGAACAGTTGTTGCGTGATGCCAAGACACTGGCATTCTTTGTCAAGCGCTTGACGGGGAAGGAGATACCTGCCGGGCTTTATCGCCTGCTGCCCCGTGCGGATGCCACCTATATAGTGGCACCGCCCGCCAAAGAGCGGATAAAGCGCATGCGCGTCTGTTTTCAGTATGCCGATGATACTTACTTATATGTACTGCCCGTAGACACTGTGGCCGATGAACCATTGCGTGTCCGTTACAATGTACCTCAGATTAATGAAGAGTTTGCAGAAACCTGCCGGATTCTGTGGCGGCATGCCCAGGTCAATCTGCTGGATGTTACGGTGGACGAAGCCGGCATACTTACTCCCTCCTTTATTATACTTGAGCCCGATTACTTGATAGACATCAGTTCGCTTGCCGAATGCTTTAAGGATTACGGACATCATCCTGCCAACTATATCCTGGCACGGCTCCAGTCGCCGGACAATACCCGTCCGTTACTGCTGGGTAATATTGCCAACCTCTTTCTGGACGAGTGGATTCATGCTAAGGAGGCACCCGATTATTTGGCATGCATGAAGAAGGCCTTCCGTTCTTATCCCATTGAGCTGGCAGCATGTGCCGACCTGCGCGACCGGGAGAAGGAAGCCGAATTCTTTTCCGATTGCAAGTGCCATTTCGACAATATCCGCCGGACGGTGACAGAAACATTCCGTGCATCCGGCTATGAACTCGATAGGACTGATGCCGTGCTGGAACCCTCTTACATCTGTGAAGCATTGGGTTTGCAAGGGCGTCTGGACTACATGCAGCGGGATATGACCTCGTTCATTGAAATGAAGTCCGGTAAGGCGGACGAGTATTCCATCCGTGGTAAGGTGGAGCCTAAAGAAAACAATAAGGTACAGATGTTGCTCTATCAGGCTGTGTTGGAGTATTCTATGGGAATGGACCATCGACGTGTAAAGGCCTACCTGCTCTATACCCGTTATCCGTTGCTTTATCCGGCACGTCCTTCGTGGGCAATGGTGCGCCGTGTGATGGATGTGCGTAACCGGATTGTAGCCAATGAATATGGCATCCAGTTACGGAACAGCCCGCAGTATACGGCAGAGCGCCTGAAAGACATTCATCCGGACACCTTGAACGAGCGCGGTTTGGACAATACCTTGTGGAAACGTTTCCTTTACCCTTCCATCGATGCCGTAGCGCAACGCATCCGTTCGCTTTCGTCGTTGGAACAAAGCTATTTTTATACGCTCTATAATTTTATAACCAAGGAACTCTATACCTCCAAATCTGGAGATGTGGATTATGAAGGACGTACCGGCGCTGCCGCCCTCTGGCTTTCCACACTGGCTGAGAAATGTGAGGCAGGTGAAATTCTGTACGATTTGGCTATTTGCGAGAATCATGCGGCAGATGCGCATAAACCGTATTTAAGCCTCTCCCCCCGTACCCCCTCCCCGGTAGGGAGGGGGAGGGAATACTCCGCGGAGCCGGGAGTAGGGGGGAGTTTGCCCAATTTCCGTCAGGGTGATGCGGTGGTTCTTTACGAACGGAATACGGATACCGACAACGTTACCAACAAGATGGTATTCAAAGGTAATATAGAGCGCATATCCGATGACGAAGTCTGCATCCGTCTTCGTGCCACTCAGCAGAATGCGGGTGTATTGCCTGCTGCTAGCCTTTATGCCATAGAGCACGACTATATGGACACCTCCTTTCGTAGCATGTATCTGGGACTTTCCGCTTTTCTTTCTGCCACCCAAAGACGACGTGACTTGTTGTTGGGGCAGCGCCCTCCCGAATTCGATGCTTCTTTGGATGCCGCTATTGCGACCGCTCCGGATGATTTTTCGCGGATTACTCTGAAAGCGCAGGCTGCCCGCGACTATTTCCTTTTAATCGGTCCTCCGGGTACCGGTAAGACCTCCCGCGCGCTACGGGGCATGGTAGAAGCCTTTTACCGGGAGGGGAAACAGATTTTGCTGCTTTCGTATACCAATCGTGCCGTAGATGAAATCAGTAAGGCGCTGACCTCCATTGAGCCTGAAATAGACTTTATCCGTTTAGGCAGTGAGTTGTCTTGTGATGAGTCATTCCGCCCGTATCTGATTGAGAATGTGCTGGAACCTTGTGCCACTCGGCGGCAGGTGCAAGAGCGCATTGCCCGTTGCCGTGTTTTTGTCGGTACGGTTGCCACGCTTTCTTCCAAGACCGAGCTTTTCCGGTTGAAGACTTTTGATGTAGCGATTGTGGATGAGGCTACTCAAATTTTGGAACCACAACTGCTGGGATTACTCTGTACCCGTAATCCTGCAGGCGCGGATGCCATCGGCAAATTTATTTTGATAGGTGACCATAAGCAGCTGCCCGCAGTGGTCTTGCAATCGTCCGAGCAGGCGGAAGTGTGTGACGAAGCTTTGCAGGCCATCGGATTGTATAATTTGAAAGATTCCCTTTTCGAACGCCTTTATAGAAACCTCTCCAGGGAGAGCGCCAATCGCCAGACATCAACCTCTCATCCTTCATCCCTTATCCCTCATCCCTCCTATGACATGCTCTGTCGTCAGGGACGCATGAATATCGAGGTAGCTTTGTTTCCTAATCGTGCTTTTTACGGTGGTCTGCTGGAGCCGGTTGGCTTGCCGCACCAGCAGGGTGAGCTGACCCTTGCTCCTGAATTGTGTGATTGTGAGTTTGCCGGCTTGCTCACTCGTCGTGTCGCTTTTCTGCCTTCCGCAGTCGAACCGCCGGCACAGTCGGCCAAGATGAACCATTCGGAGGCGCGGATTGTGGCACGGTTGGCAGCGGCTATCTATCGGCAGTATGCGGCTGTTTCCGGTTTCAACCCGGCTGTCACTTTAGGTGTCATCACTCCTTATCGCAGTCAGATAGCCTTGATTAAGAAAGAGATTGCCGCTTTGGGTATTGCTCCTTTGGAGGATATATTGGTAGACACCGTGGAGCGCTTCCAAGGTAGCGAACGGGATGTCATTATCTACTCTTTCTGTGTGAACCGGGCTTATCAGTTGAAGTTTCTGGCAAATATGACGGAGGAAAACGGTACTCGGATTGACCGGAAATTGAATGTTGCCCTTACTCGTGCCCGCAAGCAGATGTTTATGACAGGAGTGCCGCAACTATTGAAACTTAACCCTATTTATGCCGAGCTCTTGTCTGTAGTTTGCCATTCGTAACCGTCTTATTAGTAAATCTTAAATATTCTCTGCTTCTTTATAGAGTTTATTAATAACGCTGTGTGGGATAAACCATTATCTTTGCATTACGTTTTTTTCATAGAGATTTAGATTTAAGGTTAGAAGAATTGTGGAAGTCGTGAGACTTCCCTTTTTTTCATCTTAAATTGTGTTCCATTTACAGTTTTTTGTTTTTGACTGTAATTGAACAAAGAAAAGCCATTTCGTGAGAAAGGGCTTTTTTGTGCGGAGTTTGCAAGGCATGTAATGCAGTTTGCAAACTCCGCATGATTTTGAATATCTATAAAGAGACTTCTGATTAGTCCACTATAATCGGTTTGTACTTCGGAACCAGTGCCTTCATGATGCACCAGCCTATCAGGTAGGACACTGCACATATACAGAAGATGATGAAATATCCGGCAGGCTTGCCCTGAAATCCGAGAAATACCATTTGTGTCTTGTCGGCATAGTCGAACAGCAAACCGGAACTCATGTTGATGAGGAATGAGCTGATACCGCCCGCCATACCTCCGATTCCCACAATGGTGGCAATGGTGCTCTTGGGAAACATATCACCTACCACAGAATAGATGTTGGCCGACCAGGACTGATGGGCAGCGCCTGCAATACCTATGATGATAATCGGGAACCAATAGGCTTGTTCGCCAAATACTTCCTTGTTGCCCAATGGCTGTGCAAACAATGCCAATAGCGGGAACAGTGCAAAGATGAACATGGCCTGCATGCGTGCGGCGTAGGGGTTCTTGCCGGTCTTGTTGATAATGATGGTGGGCAATTTTCCGCCATAGACGGACAACATCGTGATGGCATAGAGCACAAAGATAAGCATCTGTGCCGTGGGAGTATCTGAGGAGAATCCGTAAACGTCCGAAATGTATGCGGGTGCCCAGAAGAGGAAGAACCACCATACACCGTCAGTCATGAATTTGCCGAAAAATACAGCCCAAGTCTGCGGATATTTGAAACATTGCAGGAAAGAAATGCTCTTTTCGTCCTTGGTTGCCGGAGTAGTCGCCTTTTTATCCTCCTCTTTGTCTTGTTCTATATATGCCAGCTCAGCTGCGTTTACGTGTGGATTTTCATCAGGTTTCTTGTACATGAACATCCATAGTCCCATCCAGATGAAACCCAATCCGCCGATAACGATAAAAGCCATTTCCCAGCCGTTGCCCACGCCCATGCGTTGGAAGTAGCGGGCCAGGGTAGGGATACACAATGGGGCTATCAGTGCTCCGATGGTAGAGCCGGCATTGAAGATGGAAGTGGAGAAGGCACGGTCTTTCTTGGGAAAATATTCGGCGGTAACCTTGATGGCGGCAGGAAAGTTTCCTGCTTCACCGATGCCCAGTATGATACGGGCGGCAATGAAGTAGTAAACACTGGTGATGGCTATGGTAGAGGCCAATGCACCGGTAGCACTAATCATGTTGGCGGCATTTTCAATGCCGAGGGTCACTTCTGTGGCAAGTCCGCAAAGGGCGTGCATACAGGCGCCGGTGGACCATACGGCGATGGCCCATAAATATCCTTTCTTCGTTCCCATCCAGTCGATGAAACGTCCGGCAAACAGATTGCCTAAGGCATAGACGATGGAAAAGATGGCCGTGATGTAGCCGTAGTGTGTATCGGTCCAGTGGAATTCGGGGGAGATAAAATCTTTCCAGGTCAATGAAAGAACCTGGCGGTCGAGGTAGTTGACGGTTGTCGCGAAGAATAGCATGGCGCAGATAATCCAACGGTAATTGGTCATCCGCCCTGCGGTGTTTTGAAATGTACTCATGATAATAGATTTATATTTTGATACAAATGTAGGTTTGTGTATTGTTCGAGGTGTAATATTGGGTAAATTAGGATGCTGAAAATGACAAAAATAGGCATGGATTATTTAAGTCCATGCCTATCGGGCGCTACAGGGCAACTTTATTTCATATCGATGTATTTGATTTCGTCTTTGTCGCTGTATTTCAGGTTTTCACCGCCCATACCCCAAATGAAAGTATAGTTGCTGGTTCCGGCAGCAGCGTGGATAGACCATTCGGGAGAAGTGATGGCTTGTTCGTTGTGCAGCCATATCAGACGTTCTTCCTGCGGTTCGCCCATCAAGTGACAGATAGCGTTGCCGGGTTTCAGGTTGAAGTAGTAGTAAGCTTCCATGCGGCGAGTGTGTGTGTGGGCAGGCATGGTATTCCATACAGAACCGGGAGCCAGTTCCGTGAGTCCCATCTGCAACTGGTTGGTACCACCGTCTTTCACTCTTTCCAGTACATCTTTCACAATCAGCTGGTTTACGATGCGGTCGTTACTGTCCTCCATTTTTCCATAATGGTCGGAGATGCCCAGTGCATATTTCTTGGGGTTGGCTTTCTGAAGCTTGGCATCGGTAGTAATCAGCTGAGTAACATAGGGCTTGTAGGCCGGAGCCGAGTTGATGTAGAACTTGGCGGGATTGGTAGCGTCGTTGCTCTTGAAGGTTACTTCCTTATTTCCGCAGCCTACGTAAAGGGCTTCCTTATACTTCATGGGGTATTCCTTGCCGTCTACAGTAACCACTCCGTCACCGCCGGTATTGATGACACCCAGTTCGCGGCGTTCGAGGAAGTAAGTGATTTCCGGACCCAGTTCACGGAACACTTCCAATTTCAATGTCTTGTTCACCGGCATGGCGCCACCGTAAATCAACCGGTCGTAGAGGGTGTAGGTTACGTTGATTTCATCCGGAGCCATGACTTTGTCCATCATGAATCTGCTGCGTAGAAGTTCCGTGTCATAATGCTTCACGTCCTGCGGATGGCAGGCGGTCTGCACTTTGTAATTCACTTGGGCATTGGCTGCCATGGCAGCTGCTCCCATCATAAATGCAAGTACTAACTTTTTCATAATCCGTTACTATTTAACTTTTAATTTTTGATTGATTTCTGGTATTTGATAATGGCACGACGGTTCATAATCATCAGGAACAATGTGCATAATACAAGGATACCGGAGCCTATCCATTTCAACGAGTAGGTCAGGTGGAAAATGACCCAAGCGAAGGGGCTGGATGCAAAGTCCAGTGCGCCGCCTTCAAAGCCGGCAGGGATATTCACGGCAGCGTCTTGTGTCTTCTCGTATACATCGTGGGCTGCTTGTGTGAAATAGGGGGCGAGGTCTGTTACGAAATAAAGACCGATGGTCAGTACAACGAGTCCGATGATGAATGTCTTTACTACATTTCCTTTCGTGATGGGCAGTACCAGCGGGAAGAGGTAGAACATTCCGGCCAGCGACGCCAAAGGCAGGAACTGGTTACCCGGCAGGATGACAGCCAGCAGTATGGTTACGGGAATCAGCAGCAGGGAAACCACCAGCGTTGCAGGATGGCCGATAACCAATGCGGGGCTCATACCGATATTCAGGCCGACAGCACCTTTGAATTTCTTGGCAATCAGCTCGCGGGTAGCATCGGAAATAGGTTTCAAACCTTCGATGAACAAAGCGGTGATACGCGGAATCAGTTCCATTACGGCGCCCATCTTGATACCCAAACCTAATATATAAGGTATCTTGTCTACCAGTTCCTGGCTGTTCTTGCAAGACAAGGCACCGATACCGCAACCAACCAGAATACCCAAGAACAGAGGCTCACCCAGCAAACCGAATTTCTTCTTCATGCCTTCCGCATCGATGTTCAATTTGTCAAAACCGGGGATTTTGTCCAATGCTTTATTGATGACTACGGCAAATGGTACGAAACCTGCGCAGAAAGGCTGGGGAATGGAGATACCCTCCATCTTGTCGTAGAATCCTTGGAATTTGTCGGCGGTATAGTCGGCCATAATCAGGGTAATGATGTAGCAGATGATAGCGGCGAAGAAGCCCCACCAGATATTGTCGCTGGCAAAATAAACGACTGCGCCGATAAATGCGAAATGCCAGTAGTTCCAAAGGTCGATATTGACCGTACGGGTCGTTTTCGTTAATAACATCAGAAGATTTACTCCCAAACATACCGGAATGATGAATGCACCTACCGATGTGTTATAGGCTACAGCAGCAGCTGCTGGCCATCCCATGTCGAATACTTTCAGCTGAAGACCATAAATTTCAACGACTTGGCTCAGAGCAGGACCGAGGCTGCTGGTCAACAATGCAGTGACAACTGACAGACCTACGAACCCGACACCTACCAGCAGACCGCTCTTTAATGCCTTACTGAATTTAATACCGATGCATACTCCCAAAATTGTAAAGATTATAGGCATCATCACTGCTGCTCCTAAGCCGATGATATAGCCGAAAACTTGTTCCATTCTCTTGTGATTTAATTAGGTAATTGAGCTTGTTTTTGCAATAGTATGAATTAAAAACCGGGTCAAAAATAAGACCTTTTCTCAATTAATCAAACTTGAAAAGCATAATTATTAGTAAATGGAACAATTTTGGACGAAATTGGTCGTTATCGTGCACAAAATTGCTCGTTTTCGTACACGAAAACCAAATAACACATCTTCTACGTTGAAAACTACATATCCGTTTGGAAAGAAAGCATTACTTTTGTTTTGGGAAATAAAACTGTTCTAATACAAAAAATGAATGATTGCATGAAGAAAGATTCGATTTGTAAATTTATTGTATCTGCATGTATTTCGATTAAGAGAGTCGGGGGAGGAAACTAATCCTCGTGTACGTGCCTTTTTCTCCAAATTCGGGTGGAGTGAACTTTCATACCGTTCGCAGTGTTATTATAAAACATTGAAACAAACCGGACTATAATGATATATTTGATTTTTTTATTGGCAATAGGACTATTGGTCGGATGGAGCTTATGGAAAGCTCCATCTGATATTGATTTATGGGGAAAAGATGTGGAGGATTGATAGTTATATTGGTTATATTCTGAAAATTTACGGGCATGCCTATCTTGTGATGGGGGGAGATAAAGGTGTGATGTGGGAATTGTTCTGACCCTACATATCTTGGGTGATAGTTGTTGTCATCACTTCCTGTTCCTTATCACCTCGGGGAGGGAGTGCCCTCTCAAAGAGCGGAGATAACGGCAATGTCCGTAGCATTGTCTACGATATGTGCCGGATGAAACTCTTCCAGTTCTGTACGGGGACGGAATCCCCAAGTGACTCCGCAGGCGGTGACTCCGGCATTGGCGGCCGTCTGCATATCCACTCCGGAGTCTCCTACATATAGTACGTCTTCACGGGATATCCGGGTGATGTCCAGAATGTCATGCACCACTGTTGGGTCGGGCTTCACGTTGACCCCTTCCCGCTGTCCGAAGACGGCGGTAAAATGTATATTGGGGAAATAATGTGAAATCAATTTTACGGTAGCCGATTGATATTTGTTGGAAGCCACTGCCAGTACCATACCTTTCTTTTGTAACTGTTCCAGCAGTTCGGGGATGCCGGGGTAAGGGCGGCTTTTATCTGCATTGTGCACGTCATAATAAGGCACAAACTCCTTGCGGACACGCAGGACGTTTTCTTCGCTCTTTTCCCCTTCCGGGAGGGCGCGCTCGAACAGTTTGTTGATTCCGTTGCCAACCATGAAGTTATAGGCCGATTCCGGGTGGGTGGGATAGCCGAGCGCTTGCAGGGCATGGTTTGTACTTTGTGCCAAATCGGCTATTGTATTCAGTAAAGTTCCGTCCAGGTCAAATATAATCAACTTCTTCATTGCTTTCTCTATTTTTTAGTTTGCTGCAAATATAGGGCTTTTTGCGCTCATGTTCAAATGCTGTCTCGGGTTTCATCAGGTATTTGCAGAATAGCAAGCCCTGGGCTGATAATCAGTGCATTATTACTGCATTCCTGCTGTATGCGCTTTGCAGTAGTACTGCAGATGGGGTGCAGCGTGACTGCAACAGTATTGCAGTGGCACTGCACAAGTGTTGCAGTAGTTTTGCAGTGGGTGATTGCTGTATTTTTTGCCGTTCTTCCCTTTTCTTTGCACACTTTCGGGCTTTTTATGCAAAAACTTCCTATCTTTGCAGCCGAATTTTACTAAAAATAGGTATGAATTACAATTTGTTGAAAGGAAAAAGAGGCATTATTTTCGGTGCTCTGAATGAGCAGTCCATTGCCTGGAAAGTAGCAGAAAAAGCAGTAGAAGAAGGTGCAACCATCACTTTGTCGAATACGCCGGTTGCCGTACGTATGGGCGAAGTGTCCGCTCTTTCGGAGAAACTGAACTGCGAGGTGATTCCCGCAGATGCTACAAGTGTAGAAGATTTGGAAAATGTATTCAAACGCTCTATGGAAGTATTGGGTGGCCCGGTCGACTTCGTGCTGCACTCCATTGGTATGTCTCCTAATGTGCGTAAGAAACGTACATATGATGATTTGGATTACGATATGTTGGAAAAGACGCTGGATATTTCCGCTGTCTCTTTCCACAAGATGATACAAGCTGCCAAGAAGCTCAACGCCATTGCCGACTACGGTTCAATCCTGGCTCTGAGTTATGTGGCTGCGCAACGTACGTTTTACGGTTACAACGATATGGCAGATGCCAAGGCACTGCTGGAATCTATCGCCCGCAGTTTCGGTTACATCTACGGACGCGAACACCATGTACGTGTCAACACCATTTCCCAGTCTCCTACGATGACCACTGCCGGTTCCGGTGTGAAAGGTATGGACAAGCTGTTCGACTTCGCCAACCGCATGTCTCCGCTTGGTAATGCTTCTGCCGATGAATGTGCCGACTACTGTATCGTCATGTTTTCCGACCTCACCCGCAAGGTTACCATGCAGAACTTGTTCCACGATGGAGGTTTTTCTAGCGTAGGTATGAGTCTTCGCGCCATGGCTACCTATGAGAAGGGTTTGGATGAGTATAAGGACGAAAACGGAAATATCATCTACGGCTAATGGAAATCGCACTTTATCTTTTGCCTGTCACCTTGGGCGATACGCCTATTGAAACGGTGTTGCCTCCTTATAATGAGGAGATAATACTGGGAATCCGCCATTTCATCGTGGAGGATGTGCGTTCGGCACGCCGGTTTCTGAAGAAGGTGGACAAGGGAATAGATATTGATGCGCTGACATTCTATACGTTGAACAAGCATACGTCGCCCGAAGACATCTCCGGCTATCTGAAGCCGCTGGTGGAGGGGCAGCCGATGGGCGTAATCTCCGAAGCCGGTTGTCCGGCTGTGGCCGATCCGGGAGCGGACGTGGTGGCTATTGCACAACGGAAAAACTTGAGAGTGGTCCCCTTGGTGGGACCCTCTTCTATTATCCTCTCTGTTATGGGTTCCGGTTTCAACGGTCAGAGCTTTGCCTTCCACGGTTATCTTCCCATTGAACCGGCAGAGCGTGCCAAAAAGCTGAAAATGCTGGAACAACGCGTCTATAATGAACATCAGACCCAGCTTTTCATTGAAACGCCTTACCGCAATAATAAGATGATAGAGGATATTCTTCATAACTGCCGTCCGCAGACCAAGCTCTGCATTGCGGCGAACATTACTTGTGAAGGGGAGTATATCAAAACCAAGACAGTGAGGGAGTGGCAGGGAAAGACTCCCGACCTTTCTAAGATTCCTTGTATTTTTCTCTTGTATAAATAATAGCTTCCAGGTGCTCGAATTCATATTCCAGGCAACTGCTGAAGAAGTTCCGTCCCAGGTTGTGTTCCATTTGCTGGAACGTCCATAGCTTTCCACCCTTGAAATTCTTATTGCATAAGATGGAGTCATCGTCCAGGTCTAGCGTGAAGAGATAGACCAGGCGGTCGGTGGCTTCATTCTCAAAATGATACATGAAGTTGAAGTGCAAATGGTCTAATGGGGCGGTGGGAAGCGTTTGCCGTAAAATTCTGTGTGCGCCTTGTTCCAATGTTTCTCCATATATCAGATAACCCTCCATCAGTAAGTCGATTTTGTCTTTCTCGAAAACGTTGCATTTGGGGCGGGGGAGGAGAAACAGCATGCCGTGTGAGGCAACGGCAATCCGGATGACCGGATTGATATAGTCGTTTTTCCGGTTGATGGCTTCTGAAGCGATGGCTTTCCCCATGACATCTCCTTTGGTGTTGACTATCGGTACGAAAACCGTGTGGTTCATCACTATATTGAAATAGAAGATACCGAATTGGTTGAACAGAATGCCTAATATAAAGACGAGGGGAGGCGCCACATAAAACAGAATGTGGCGGGTAGTGTCTCCCAAAGGGTAACTGACCAGAATCGCCAAGGAGATAATCAGAAAATGCAGCAGGCTTATGATAAGGATTACGCGTGAGGATACGATGGCGGCTTCTGCCCCTTGTGCAAAAAGCTGCTTGCAGCATTTCTGTGTCTGAGACATGTGGTAGTCCAGAAATTTTCTCCTATTGAGGTAGATGACGAATGGGGGAATAATAGCGCTGATTTCCAGTGTGAACGGAAGCATAAAACGTGGACAGTAGTTTACGAGGAATAGGGTTGTTACCGATAATAGCAGTAACATTCCGGTAGTGCAGTAAAGTATGATTTGTGGAACATGAGTCCCTCTATGCCTCACCGAATAGATGCTAAAGAAGAGTCCTACACCTGTACCGATGTAGATGGACATGTCCTGCGTTATAAACTCGCATAATATGATGGATATTATAACGGGGATGAATCCCAGCGACATATTGAATCTTGATGATAGAATTCTTTGATGATTCATTATCCGTATTATGATTTTGTCGTTTACATCATAACAACTGGGAGATTTAAATGTTTCCTGTTTTACTTCTTTTTTGTATAAAATGAATCTGTTTTTCTGCATGATAGGAGGAGCGTACCAATGGGGCGCTTTCCACTTGCTGAAACCCTTTTTCCAATCCTTTCTCTTTGTAGAGTGCAAATTGTTCGGGAGTAATATATGCCGCTACCGGATAATGTTTGTGTGTGGGTTGAAGGTATTGCCCTATGGTCAGTATGTGACAGCCCACTTGGCGAAGGTCGTCCATCAGTTCTTCCACTTCTTCCGGAGTTTCGCCCAATCCCACCATAATGCCGGACTTGGTGGTGGTATTGCTTTCTGCAATCTGCCGCAACACTTCCAGGCTTGTCTCATACTTGGCGGCACTGCGCACGAGGGGGCTGATGCGGCGGACAGTCTCCATGTTGTGCGAAATGATTTCCGGTTGTGCATCGATAACTTGTGCCACGAGCTCCTTTCTTCCCTGGAAGTCGGGAATCAGCACTTCGACGGTGGTGTCCGGATTGAGCCGCTTGATTTCCCGGATGGTACGTACCCAGTGCGATGCGCCTAAGTCGGGCAGGTCGTCACGGTCTACAGAGGTGACGACTGCATGGGAGAGTTTCATCAAGGCGATGGATTCTGCCACATGTGTAGGCTCATCGGCATCCAGCGGCAAGGGCTTCCCGCTTGCTGTGTTGCAGAACTTACAGCACCGGGTGCAGATATTTCCCCCAATCATGAAGGTTGCGGTGCCTTTCCCCCAACATTCCCCCATATTGGGGCAACGGCCGCTGCTGCAGATGGTATGGAGGCAATGCGACTCGACAATGCGTTTGGTCTCGGTATAGCGCTCGTTGGCACCGATGCTTATTTTGAGCCATTCAGGCTTACGTACTCTTTCAGGCATTATTTCAATTCTTTGTTGAAAAAGTTGGTCAACCGCGTATATAGGTGTAACCGGGTATTTCCTCCGTAGATACTGTGGTTGCGGTTGGTGTAAACCTGCATATCGAACTGTTTGCCGAGCTGTACCAGTTGTTCGGCATATTCGGCACAGTTCTGGAAGTGTACATTGTCGTCTGCCATGCCGTGTACTAGCAGCAGGTTGCCGTGCAACTTGTCGGCACGGGTAAAGGCGGAACTGGCCTTATAGCCTTCGGCGTTTTCTTTCGGTGTGCGCATAAAGCGTTCGCCGTAAACGGTGTCGTAGTAGTTCCAGTCGGTAACGGCAGCTACGGCTACTCCGGCCTTGAATACCGGTGTTCCTTCACTCATACTCATAATGGTCATGTATCCACCGTAACTCCATCCCCAGATTCCGATGCGGTTTTTGTCCACATAAGGCTGGTTGCCCATGTAGAGGGCGGTTTCCACCTGGTCTTTGGCTTCCTTGATACCCAGGTTCAGATAGGTGCATTTGGCGAATTCGGCACCACGTCCTCCGGTGCCACGCCCGTCTACGCAGACCACGATATAACCTTGCGATGCCATGTAGGTTTCCCAGCTTACACTGAACTTGTCAAGCACTTGCTGTGAACCGGGGCCGCTGTACTGGTACATCAGTACCGGGTATTTCTTGCCGGCGGAGAAGTCGGCAGGTTTCATCATCCAGCCATTCAATGTGGTTCCGTCGGAAGTCTGGAAAGTGAAGAATTCCTTCCGTGGCATGTCATAGCCACTGATTTCCTGCTTCAATGCCGCATTGTCCATCAGGGTGGCAAGAGTCTTGCCCGTATTGTCGTTCAGTGTAATGACGGTCGGAGTATCCAGATTGGAATAACGGTTCATATAGTACTTCATGTTCGTACTGAACTGCGCACTGTTTGTTCCGGCTTGTGACGATAGCCTGGTCTTTTTGCCTTTCCGGTCAATCTTGTAGATGGCACTGCGCATGGGGCTTTCCTCGTTGCTGCTGAAGTAGAAGCTTCCTTCTTCGGGGTCATAACCCAGGAACTCCTGCACTTCATATGGTCCGGCTGTCACTTGTTTCAGCAGATTGCCACCTATGCTATACCAGTACAGATGGTTGTATCCGCTCTTTTCGCTGACAAAGCTGAAATTTTCCGGATAGAAGACGATGTTGTCGAATACATTCTCGCGGATATAGGTATCGCTTTCATCACGCAGAGCCAGTTTGGCTACCGTGCTGCGAGGGTCGGCAAAGTATAGGTCGAACCGGTTCTGATGGCGGTTCAGTGTCATGACGGCAAGCTTGTTGGGGTCTTGGGTAAAGCGGATGCGGGGAATATAGCCGTCTGCATCTACCGGCACGTTTATCTTGCGGGTCACTTTCGACTTGATATCGAAGGTGTGTACGGACACTTTGGAATTTACTTCTCCCGTTTTAGGATATTTGTAAGTATACTCTCCCGGATACTTCTCGAAAGGGGTGAAGTGGGGGGCTTGTCCGGCAAAAAGAGGGAAAGAGTAGGAGGGAACATCTTTCTCGTCGAAGCGGATGAAAGCCAGCATCTGGCTGTCGGCACTGAATTCCAGCGCACGGTTGAAGGAGAACTCCTCTTCGTAAACCCAATCGGGGATGCCGTTCAGCACCTCGTTCTGTTTTCCGTCTTCCGTCACCTGGCTTTCGCTGTTGCCATAGAGCAGTTTCACAAGGAAGATATTGTTGTCGCGTACAAAAGCCACCTGGTTGCCGTCCGGTGAAAATACGGGCACCTGCTGCGGGCCGCCGTCCGAAAGTTTTTCCACAATATTGTTGATTTTACCGTCCAGATTGCGCTTCAGGCTGTAGATGTAATGCACAGCCGTATAGGAATGGCGGTAGATGGGAGTTGTTTCGGTGGCAATGAGCAGTTTGCTGCCGTCCGGAGCAAAGCTGTAGCTGTCAAATGTCTTGAACGTGCATTCGCGTGCGGTAGCGGCATCAAACAGCACTTCCACGGGTTTTCCCGTTTTGAAGGAGTATTTGATGATTTGTGTCCTGTCCGCATTCATTTGCGAATAATGTTCTCCGTCTCCCGGGATGGGGATAACGCCGGAAATGTTCTTCGGAGTGAACTTGCCCGATATGATTTCTTTCAAATCGAGCGCCTTGCCACCTTGGGCGAAACCTGCCAGCGTACAGAGGCAGAGGAGAAGTGCGATGCTTATCTGTTTCATATCTATCTTTTATGCTTATCTGTTTCCATCTTTTTTCTGGGGAACAAATATACAACAAAGGGAAGATTTATCGAAGCAGTGGGCCGATTTTATTCTTTTTGAACAGAAAAAGCCCGTCCTGCTCCTTGGGGGCGAAGCAGGGACGGACGTCCGTCACTCATAGATGATGATTGGATGAGATGATGATTGGAATATCTTTCGTTACAAGCACTTGACTTTTCTTTGATATTCTGCAATGGCTGCATCCAGTCGTTCGTGGGCGGTTGTGTCACCCGGAACGTTGTGCGACGGATGGATGTACAAGTGTACGCCACGGTCGGCAAGGATTTCGGCAACGGTAGTGATGGTCATCCATACCATGGTGACGAAACTCAATGTAGACAACGGACCTACCTTGTCGAAGTGGTTCTTCAAAGGTACGGAGGCGTCTACCAGGGGAACGCAGGAATCCACTACGATATCTGCCAACTGGAAGAGGTTCTTTCCGCTGGAGTGGCGGCTGGCCTTGTCGCCCGTTTCGCTGGCCGAACCGTATACAATAACTTTCATGCCGCGCTTCTTGGCTTCCAATGCCATGTCTATATTGACGGCATTGATACCGGTATGTGAGAAAATCCACATACAGTCTTTGGAATCAAAATCATAGTTCTTCATAATTTCCTGGCCGTAGCCTTCTGCCCGTTCCAGGAAGAGGAACTGATGAATACCCATCTGGCCGATAATCTGCGTGAAGAATGTCAGAGGCAATTCGCAAAGCGGGTGGAATCCTACAAAGCTGCCGATACGCGGATACATTTCTTCTACGGGAATCGTTGCGTGGCCGCAACCAAACGTGTGGACCCAACGACCGGCTTCGATGGAGTCTGCCATAACAGTGGCTGCTTTTTTGATGTTTTCCAACTGGGTAGCTTCCAGCTTTTCCATAATGCCATGGGCATTCTTTAACCATTCGAGTGCTAACATAACTTTTTTGTTTTTTAAGAAGTTAATAAATTTATTTGAGTGAGCGTTTATACAAAAGGAGCATGACGGCAAGTGAGGCAATCATCAGATAAGGATAAAGCCCGATGCCATTGGTGTATTGGGAAACCATTCCCATCAGGCCATTCATTGCAGTCTGGCCAATGAGGGCTATGGCAAGCGCCACGCTGAATGCTGTTCCCGATAAGGACGGGTACCGGCTTCCAAGAATGCTGAGTATCACGGGATACGTGGCCGACAGCCCCATACCTACCAGCACCATGCCGACTGCTGCGCGTGCAAAACCCGGCGAGAACATAAGGAAACAGAATCCTATGGCAGTGAGCGTAAGGCTGTAGGGCAGTACGGTTTCCGGTTTTATCTTCTTGAATATCGCAACCTGCACCATACGTGCCACGGTCAGTCCCGCTACCATGCAGGTCAGTGCAATCAATGCCTGATTGGCCGGAATATCCGTCATCTGCCCAAAGTAACTTGTGGACCAATTGTTGCAGACACCCTCAATGCCGCTTTGGAAAAAAAGAATGAAGCTGAGTAGCAGTAAGCTGCTTTCTTTCAGCAGTCCCAATCCCTCTTTTACCGGGAAACCTTGTGCCTGCTTAGGGGCGGGGAAGCGTACGGGGATGCAGAATATAATGCCCGCAAGCATCACTACACCAATTCCCAGCAAGATGGTTTCGAATGAATAATGCTTGGAAAGGGAGCCCAGCAACATCGGTATGCCCAATGCGCCCAGTCCGTAGAACATGCCCAGAAAGCTGAGACGCGACCCTTTCTCGGATTCTCCCGAGATATCGGATACCAATGCATTGGTTTCTCCGTTGAGGATGCCTCCGCCCAAGCCGATGCCGACGATGGAAGCTTGCAGTAATGGCACACTTTCAAAGAAGGCAAGTCCTTCCATCCCCAGCAGTACGATGATGCAGCTGGGCACCAGCAGGGCTTTATGTCCGAACCGGTCTACGATGGGACCGAAAATCAGGGAACCGGCCAGCATGCCCAGCGGCAGGAAAGTGGCCAGTGAGGTTGTCTGCAACCCGCTCAGATTCAGCTTGGCTATGAGGGATGGCAACACTGCTCCCAATGTAATCATGGAGACTCCGAAGAAACACATCCCGATGCACGCTGCCGTGAATACGAGATTCTTGTGATAACTGTTACTCATACAAGTGATTTTTGATGGCAAGAAACGCTGCTCCTATCAGTCCGGCATTACCGGACAACTGAGAAGGTACAAATTCCACCTGCTTGATGCTGAGCGGCTGCGCCCATTTGCAGGCTTCCTTATAAATGTCATCTATAAAGATACCGGCAGGGCCGAAGACGCCTCCGCCCCAAATTATCTTCTGCGGGTTGAGCAGGCTGACCAGATTTGCGGAAGCCATGCCCCACATCTCGACGGCTTTGTGCAATACGGAGATGGCGATAGGGTCTTTTTCATTATAGGCACTGAACACATCATAGGCCGATATGCGGCAGATGGGTTTCTGGCGCAGTTTCCCTTTGTATGCCTTGTTGGCGCGTACGGCATCGCGTACCCGTGCCCCGATACCATTGCCGGAAGCGTAATATTCGAAACATCCGCATGCGTCATACTCTTCCCGGTAGGGAGGTTGCAGGGCCATCCAGCCGGTGGCGCCGATAATGTCGTTGGCTCCGTGCAACACGTGCCCGTCGATGATGATGCCGGCACCGATACCGGTTCCCACGGCAATGAATATGGCACTGTGACATTCTTTGGCGGCACCTTGCCACATCTCTCCATACATATAGCAGGTACGGTCGCTGTCGATGTATATCTCGATGCCCGGAGGCGTTACACTGCGCAGCTCCTCATAGAGGGGGTAGTTATCCCAGCCCGGTATGTTGGGGGCCCATACCCGGTTGGTTTGGGAGTAAACGATACCGGGGATGCAGACACCTATTCCGTCGATGTGTATACGGCTTCTGCGTGCTACGGTAAGAAGTTTGGCGAGGATATCCGCGGCGAGCTTGCCCACTTCGTGACCGGTTCTTCCTTTCAGGAGCCGTTTGCGGTTAAACATCATGCTTCCGTCCGGAAAGAAAATGGCGCTGGCTATTTTTGTGCCGCCTATGTCCAATGCGATTGTTGCCATGGTGTTATAGTATTTATAGGTTGATTCATTAAGGTTGTATGCAAAGCTATGAATTTATTTCATTCTTGAGGAGTATAAACTGAGGAAATTGTGTGTAAAAAGAGTGTCTAATCACTAAATTGTGTTTAATTTAATTGAGCTTGGATGTACTCTTTCTCAATTAATTAGTTATATATCAGTAGATGAAACATTTTTTAGTGCAGGCGGAAATTCTTTGTTTTATGTTCGTTAACAAATCAAGTGGAAAGTATTCTTGTTTTTGCAGGTTCATCCCACGGAAAAATCCTATATTTGCCACTTACATAAGGAATATGTATGGAAACCAAATCTACGCTCTATAATGAGTTCCCTTTTTTTCTGAAGCGATATTTTCCCTATAAGGTACAGAAAATATCGCTGCATGCCGGTTTTACGTGCCCCAACCGGGATGGAAACAAAGGAGTCGGCGGTTGCACCTATTGCAACAACCAGACCTTCAACCCCGATTATTGCCGTACGGAGAAATCCATTACCCGCCAGCTGGAAGAGGGCAAGCAGTTCTTTGCACACAAATATCCGGAGATGAAGTATCTCGCCTATTTCCAGGCCTATACCAATACGTATGGCGAATTGGAAGACCTGAAGCGGAAATACGAGGAGGCCTTGTCGGCAGACGGAGTGGTGGGCCTGGTTATCGGCACCCGTCCGGACTGTATGCCCGACAGCTTGCTGGACTATCTGGAGGAGATGAACCGGCATACATTCCTCTTAGTGGAGTACGGCATAGAGAGTACCGACGACAAGACACTTTGCCGCATCAACCGCGGGCATACTTTCCATGCCGCCGCCGATGCGGTGGAAAGAACCGCTTCACGCGGAATCCTGACCGGTGGGCATGTCATCCTCGGACTGCCGGGCGAGACGCACGAAAGTATCGTAGCACAAGCCGGTGTATTGTCCCGCCTGCCACTCACTACCTTGAAGATGCACCAGTTGCAACTGATAAGGGGTACCCGCATGGCTCTGGAGTACCGGCAGTATCCTGAAGATTTTCATCTGTTTGATGTGGAGGAATATATCGACCTCGTGATAGACTATATCGAGCATCTGCGGCCGGACTTGGTGCTGGAGCGTTTCGTCTCCCAGTCTCCTAAGGAACTGCTCATTGCACCTGACTGGGGACTGAAAAATTATGAATTTAATCATCGGGTTCAAAAAAGAATGAAAGAACTCGGTGCATATCAGGGAAAGAAGTATGAAATGTGAGAAAAAAGAATTATTTTTGCCGCAACTTTAAATATGGAATCAATCTAAATAAAGAATAATTATGAACCCAAAAACAGTGATAAAAGGAAAAATCCACTACGTGGGAGTGAATGACCGCAATAAGCATTTGTTTGAAGGTATGTGGCCGTTGCCGTATGGGGTTTCCTACAACTCTTACCTGATAGACGACGAAATGGTCGCTTTGGTCGATACGGTAGACATCTGCTACTTCGAGGTGTATCTGCGCAAGATAAAGAGTATCATCGGCGAGCGCCCCATCCAATATCTCATCATCAACCACATGGAACCGGACCATTCGGGTTCTATCCGTCTGATAAAGCAGCATTACCCCGACATCATCATCGTGGGCAACAAGCAGACTTTCGGCATGATAGAGGGCTTTTATGGCGTGACGGGCGAACAGTACATGGTGAAGGACGAGGATTTTCTGGCTTTGGGACATCATAAACTCCGTTTCTATATGACCCCGATGGTGCACTGGCCCGAGACGATGATGACTTTTGACGAAACGGAAGGAGTTCTTTTCGCCGGTGACGGTTTCGGCTGTTTCGGCACGTTGGACGGAGGGTTCCTGGATACCCGCATCAATCTGGACAGATACTGGGATGAGATGGTTCGCTACTATTCTAACATCGTAGGCAAGTACGGCTCTCCAGTGCAGAAGGCGTTGGCTAAGCTGGGCGGTCTGCCCGTTTCCACTATCTGCTCCACGCACGGACCGGTGTGGACGGAAAACATAGCCAAGGTTATCGGCATCTACGACAAGTTGAGCCGTTACGCTGCTGACGAAGGTGTGGTCATTGCTTACGGTTCCATGTACGGCAACACGGAGCAGATGGCGGAAGCCATTGCGGCGGAACTTTCTGCACAAGGCATCAAGAACATCGTGATGCACAATGTGAGCAAGAGCAATCCTTCTTATATCATTGCCGATATCTTCAAGTATCGCGGACTTATCATCGGCAGCCCCACCTACAGCAACCAGATTTATCCTGAGATAGAATCCTTGCTTTCCAAGATTCTGGTACGCGAAGTGAAGGGACGTTATCTGGGATACTTCGGATCCTTCTGCTGGGCAGGTGCTGCCGTGAAGCGTATGGGCGAGTTTGCCGAAAAGAGCAAGTTCGAGATTGTGGGCGACCCGGTAGAGATGAAGCAGGCCATGAAGGACATTACTTACGAACAATGCGAAAACCTGGCACGTGCCATGGCAGAGCGTTTGAAGAAGGATAGAAGTAATTAAAGTTGAATTACCCCTAATTTATTAACCTAATAAAAACAATCACAATGAGACTTATCATTCAATCGGATTATCAGTCCGTATCAAAGTGGGCGGCACATTATGTGGCTGCCAAAATCAAGGCCGCTCATCCGACACCTGAAAAACCGTTTGTATTGGGATGCCCCACCGGTTCTTCTCCGTTGGGCATGTACAAGGAACTTATCGACCTGAACAAGAAAGGCATCGTGTCTTTCCAGAACGTAGTGACTTTCAATATGGACGAGTATGTAGGTTTGCCCAAGGAACATCCCGAAAGCTACTATTCCTTTATGTGGAACAACTTCTTCAGCCATATAGACATCAAGCCGGAGAACACCAATATCCTGAACGGCAACGCTGCCGACCTGGATGCCGAGTGTACACGCTATGAAGAGAAAATCAAGTCCTACGGCGGCATTGACCTCTTCATGGGCGGTATCGGCCCCGACGGACATATTGCTTTCAACGAGCCAGGTTCTTCCCTTGCGTCACGCACCCGCCAGAAGACATTGACTACCGATACCATCATTGCCAACTCCCGTTTCTTTGACAACGACGTGAACAAGGTTCCCAAGACTGCCCTGACCGTCGGTGTGGGTACTGTGCTCAGCGCCCGCGAGGTAATGATTATCGTAAACGGACACAACAAGGCACGTGCCCTCTATCATGCAGTCGAGGGTCCCGTGATGCAGATGTGGACCATCAGCGCCTTGCAGATGCACGAAAAGGGTATCATCGTTTGTGACGATGCGGCTACCGAAGAATTGAAGGTGGGTACTTACCGCTACTTCAAGGATATTGAGGCGGAGCACCTGGATGCGGAAAGTTTGCTGAAGTAAGCAGATAATTATTGTATAATATGGATTAGCGCAGCTTGTTTGATTATGAAAAACAAGTTGCGCTTTCTTTTTGTACTTCGGAACGGCATGATTATCTTGGAAAATGATTACTTTTGCTCGATTTTGTAACCTGAATGGATACTTGAATTTTAAATATGGAAAGTGCGGAGTACTCTTTGGATGAGCTATTATGTCAGTCTCTTCTGTTGTTTCGTCAGTATCGGTTTTATGATGCTCCGGAATGTGGAGAAAAAGCATTCCGGATGTTGGAGGAAGCCCATGTATGGATGGGGCGTACGCAAGAGTGTGTGGATATAGCGAAATGGGGGTGCGTGATAGAGTGTCTTGCGCAGAAATACTACATAGAAGATGATACGGATGCGATTCTGGAAGAAATTGATGCTGCCTTGGTTGTGCATCGGAAGAGATAGAGAAAATCCATGCAGAAGTCACCGCCGTTTATTTGTGGCTGGGGTACTATTTCCTGCTACGTTTCAGAAACCGGGAATCCCGTTCCCATTCCCGTTGTAAACAGATAATGTCCAGCTTGTTGTGTGCTTTGGTCGAAATCTTCCGTAAGGTGGAGAAGGGGGGAGCCCCGACAGAAGTCTTGTCACATCTTTCGGTAGATGTTTGGAGAGAGATCGTCTGCTGGATGGAGCAGGTACATGATTCCCGTCTTTGCGAGAAGCAGTCGTCAGCTTTACTGGCACAATTTTATAAAAGGTCCGGGAAAGCAGGATGCTTTGCTCTAGCAGATTCTGGAGTTTTATTGCTTTTAAGGGGAAATTATCTCTGCTTAGTTTTATCATTTCTGCTTCCACACTTCCACCCACTTCCTGCATCCCTTTATTCATCGGCATTACAAGTGCTGTGGAAGCAACTCAAAAAGGTGGAAGCAACTTTTGCTTCCACAGCGAAAATACGCCGGAAAGTAAGTTAATATCTTGTTTGTTAGTTTATTAATAGAATGTACAGCAATTTGCAAATATCTTGTTTACACGATATGAGTTTCGTGTAAACAAGGTATTAACTTCGTAAAAGACTGTTTACCGATAGACTGCAGCTGGGCTCATAATAGGAATAAGATAGGTGTACAATATGGGGAAACCATGAGTGTAATAGGTGTTCAACGGCTATGAGGCACCTTGTTGACGGTCGTTAGTCGAGTGGTTGACGGCCGTTGGCAGAGCGTATCACGGTCGATAGGCGCTGATAACTCCGTACAGAAAATGGAAAGGAAGCCTATGTAAGGGGAAACAAGCTCTGAGCTATTTGTTTTGTTTGTCACATTTATCTTGTTTTTGTACATTATTGAAGCGTTTTTTTGTATCTTTGAAGGGAGGGGCCGTAAAAAAGCTTATTCTCATCCAAAGTTTAATTATATATACATGAATTATGAAGTGATGTATAGTGCTGTTCATAATATTCTGCTGTACAGTTATTTCTAATGCGCAGACAAATGGCATTGTGACTGATGGGGAAAAAGGATTGCCGTTGGCTGGTGTGAATATTTATCTCCAAAAGGATTCTGTGTATACGCAATGATAATCTGGTAAAGAACATGTTCATATGAAAAAACTGTTATATCTTGGGCTTTTGTCCGTTTGCGTACTGTTAGGTTCTTGCGTAGAGAAGAACGTATCCAATGCTTTTGATAAGGTAGAGAGGTATATGGATGTATATCCTGACAGTGCATTGCTGCTGTTGGAGCAAATTCCTCATCCAGAGAAGCTTCGTGGAAAGCAGCGGGCAGATTATGCATTGTTGTTGACACAAGCACGTGATAAAAACTATCTGGATAGTTTGCAGTCGGATTCGTTGATAAAAAATGCGGTAGATTACTATTTAGAGGGTGATGATAAAGTAAAAATAGGAAAGGCTTTTCTCTATTATGGTAAGGTACTGGATTTGCAAAAAAATGAAGCGATGGCTATGAAAGCCTATTTGGATGCCTATGCAGCGTTGGAGAAGACCAAAGAGTATAAGATGCTGGCTTTAATTCAGCAGTATATGGGTTCTTTGAATAGTGATCGGAAGATGTATGATATGGCGCTTAATAATTATCGAAGGTCTATTTTTTATAGTATGAAAACGAGTGATACTTTGAAAATAGTATATAGTTATCGGAATATAGCTTGGATTTATGAGATTAAGCAAAATTGTGATAGTGCAACTTGGTATGCAAAGACTGGAATCTCATTATTAAAAGGGGATAGTTTGTCTCCGGTATTTTCTTCTCTGCTACATTTTATGGGTGAGCAGGAGAAAAAGAGAAAAAACTATTCTGAGGCAATTACCTATTTTTGTTCGGCGGTCAAAAATGAACGAATTCCCCATCTCGCTTATTGTTATTGTATGTCGTTGGGAGATACTTATCTGCAACTTGGTCAATTAGAAAAGGCAGAAAAGTATTTGAAAAAGGTTTTAGCTTCAAAAGACGACTATACACAATCTGGCGCTTATAATTATCTCTATTTGTTGGAAAAAAAGCGTACTGATTATGTTAGGGCACTTGCCTATAAGGAAAAATCTGATTCATTGTTGAGAATTAGTCGGGAGATAGATTTGCAGAATAGAATTCTTACTTTACAGCGGAAATATGAGGCTGACAAATTAATGATGGAAAATAGGTTGCTTGCGCAAGAAAAACAAATCCAGCAATATGTATGGATATGCATGTGCTTGCTATTGATAGGCTTGGGCATAGTATTATATTGGGGGATAAAGAAGCAATATAGGAAAATATATAAGAAACGCCTTAAAGTGCGTATGGAGAGGGAGTTGAAGGTGTATAGAGAGAATGAACTGGCAATTAGGCAATATATTCATCAAATAGAGGAACTGAGACAAAAGGAAGCGCTGTCGGTGGAAAATACAAAAGAAAAGATTGGGAAATTAAATCAGAAAATGCAAATATTGATGAATGAGAATAAAGAAATCCGTGAAAATTCTGCTGTAAGTGCTCCATATATTTTGGGCCAATTGAAACAAGGCTTGTTACTTGTGGAAAATATGACCCGGCAAGACAAATTGAATGTTTTTGAATATGTGGATTTATTGTCCGGCAATTTTGTTACTCGTCTGCGGAAAGATTATAATTTGAATGAAAATAATCTCTTGTTATCTGTTTTGATAAAATTAGGTTTTTCTACAACAGAACTGCTTCTTGCTTTTGATTGCGAAGAAAACTCTATTTATAGGAAGAAACAAAGGCTAAAAGAAAGGCTTCATTTGGGTAAACAAGATGATTTGGAGGCGTTCTTCAGTTCAAATCCCATCTATTTGTCCATTATAAAAGATGAATAATGATGCGCAATATTCTGATATATAGTGTTTTATTGTGTATGTAGATTGTCCATATATTTATTGTCTATATTTCTTCTTTTTGCATTATCTTTATGGCATAACAATGAAATTCTTATGCTATGAAACTAAAGAGATTTTTGTGTCTTTTAAGCCTATGCGGTTTGTTGTCAATAACTGCAATAGCTACTGATTCGGGGCCTGTGGAGCGAGTGGAAATAAAGCTGTTTGTCACAGATGAACCTTTTACAATGCCAAATGGTCGGGAAAAGGAGCCTCGTTCTATACCTATGCTCGTTCCTTTCTCTGCATTTTTGAGTGAAAGCCATTCTATAGAGTTGGATTTCTATGAAGCTATCGGTGAAATAGAAATTATAATCTCTCAAAATGGAGATGTTATCTATTCTTCTTCCGAGAATGTTGTATCGCCTATATTGAAAAATATCCAATTACCGCAAGGTTCTTCTGGTGTTTTTTTGCTTGAAATAAGAAATGGTGAAGGGGCTTATGCTTTTGGTAACTTTGACTTGTAAAGATATGGAAATATGAGAACGTCGTCATATAATATAATAGTAAAAGTAGATGATGATACAGGGCGTTATGCTTTGTTGAACAGTTATACTCATGCTTTTGATATTGTAAATCAGAATGTATACTAGTATCTCAAGAATGAAGGTAGCGATTGTGATATTTCAGATGAAACAAAGAAGAAGCTTGTGAAGCGGGGGTATATAACCTCTTTGTCGAAAGAAGATGAAAGGGAATTAGTGAAACGGCTTTTAGATAAAATTTATGATGAAGTCCGTTTGAAGAATTTCGGTTTTCATTTTATAATTTCGTATGATTGCAATCTGAGATGCGTGTATTGTTATGAAGACCCAATATTGAATGGATGCGCGTGTTTACCCAAATGCAGGATAACCAAGGAACAAGTAGATAAGGCCTATGAAATAATAATAGAAAAGGATAAGGATAAAACTGGTAGAAAAACTATCCATTTGTATGGTGGAGAACCTTTCTTGGTTGAAAATTATGAAATGCTTGAGTATATTGTGCAGAAAGGTAAAGAACTGGGATATGTGTTTTCTGTAACATCTAATGGATATGACTTGGATAAATATATGGATTATTTAGAAGAAAATTCTAAAATATTTTCTTTTCAAATAACAATAGATGGAGTAGAGGATATACATAATGAGAGAAAACCACATTATAGGAATAAGGATTCTTTTGCTAAAATCACTTCAAACGTAGATAGTTTACTCAAACTTGGAATTTCGGTTTCAATTCGTATAAATACAGACCCTTATACGATGGAACGGGCTGATGAATTATTGGATTATTTCAAAGAAAAGGGGTGGCTTCAATACCAAAATTTTAAAGCTTATTATGCTCTCTTGAGAAAGGAAGTTCCAATAAAAGGAGAAAATGGAGAATATTCGAAAGAGATGTTTACGCAAAGTAGTTTCTTCTGCACTTATCTACAAAAAGGATTGGAAAAACAAGGATGTGGTAAAGTTATGTGTCAGGATTATAGCGTGAGGTCGGTGTTGACAAATATGCTTTTGGGGAAATCTACTCCTTATAAAAGTCATTTTTGCGGTGCGCAATCTGGTATGATTATATTTGATCCTTTGGGTGACATTTATTCTTGCTGGGATGTTGTGGGACAACGGGAATATAGAGTGGGACACTATATGCCAGATTTTGTATTGGAGGATACGTTTGCGGATAAATGGTTTGATTCGAGAGTTAGTAAATTTTCTTGTATTAAATGTAAATATGTGTTGTTTTGCGGTGGAGGATGTTTGGCAAACGCCATACGAACAACCGGAAATTTACAATCAGGTACATGCAATGATTATCCTCGTCTGTTCAATGCCGAAATAAAGTATATTTATAATGAAAAAATAAAGAAAGGTATTGATGAAAACTGAAGATATAGTGTTGAAGTATTTACAGTCGGATAAATGCAGAGAAGAAAAGTATCTTCCTAAAGAATTTTTTTCTGTAACTGTTGGTTTTTTTAAATTGCTTGAAAGTTTAGAAAATGCAGAAATGGATATTCGTTTGGGAATTGTAGAAGCTGAAATAATTTCATTTTGTACATGGAATGCCGATAATGTTTTTTTGGAGTCTCATATATGCGAACTGAAAAATTTGCTAAAATCGGATTTTACATTTGAAAAATTGTGTCGCTGTGAAGTTATATTTAAGTGTATGCGGAATCTTTATCTTGAAAAGTATGCAAATAATGGTGTAATATTGTTGGAGGTTAATTAATGCAGAGAAAAGTATTGAGTGAAGTAGTAGATTATTTGCATAAAGCCTATCCTGATGCTTCTATTGGGGTTGGTGGTTCTGTTGCTATAGGAACTTATAGAGCTGATAGTGATGTTGATATCCTATTTCAACAAGAGGATTGTCATAAAAACTTCTTAGTCTCTTTTTCCCATAGAGGAATTAAGGTCAGTATTTTTGGATTTAGTAGAGATGGTTTGCGTTGGAGCGAGCAGCGATTTCTGATGAACCATCACAATATGCCAGTTGCTTTTATTCTAAATGTGGTAGTTATATATGATAATAAAAAGCTAATAGCTGATTTGAAAGGTTTTATTAGAGAGGCTATAGAGAGACGTAAAGCATTAAAGTATGTCCTGATTGATGAGTTGAAAGCTCGTATTGAAACTCAGTTGCAAATAGAGCCAATTTCATGTTTTGATGCAAAAAGAAAAAGTTGTAACATAATTAATATGATAATTTTTATATTCTATTTGAAGTTTCATGCAGATAGAATTGTGCAGAAATTAGAAGGTTGTAATCCATATGACGTAATAAAACAAGATGATTATATATTATATGAGAAACTGAAGGGATGCTTACCTTATAGTTTTAAATCATATAGGCAACTAAAAGAACTTTTTGAGAATTATATAAATAATGTTTATTAAAAATAGGAAGATTTATGAAAGAGAAGATGGAAATTATCTCTTTGAATACTACTAAAGTAGAATTTGAAGAAGAATTGAATTTAGATGCAAGATTGCAAAGATTGGAGTCTAATGAGTTGAAACTTATAAGGGCTGGTGAAACTTGTGTAAGAATGGATTGTCCGACCTACGTTTGTCCGTCCATGTGGGGATGCTCATCGGATTGTAATCGTTGTGATGGAAATTGTGCACCTGCTTGTGAATGGGATGGTTGCACTCCTTATAATGATTTTGTAGGTTGTTTTTATAGCCCTGATGCATGCTTTGATATGGGCATGGATAGTTGTTTTAGTATGGATCCGACATGATGTGTACAAGTTAGAGAAAACGTTTATATGTTGTTGAATACGTTGGCTATATGAAATTATATATATTTCTTTTTCTTTTTTCCCTTTGCTGTACTTCTTCTTTAAATTCTCAGGTTAGGGGATGTGTTGTTGACGGGAGAGATAAATCCCCGCTATCTGGGGTCAATATCTATTTGCAACGTGATTCAACTGGAATTGCCATAACGGATGATTCGGGCAAATTTAAACTTGGTGATTGGAATCAGGGGATTCTGAATGATACTCTTGTCTTCTCTTACGTTGGCTATATGCCTATGAAATATACTTTGAAAGAATTAGAGGCTTCTGGATACATAGTTAAGCTGTATAGCTATTCCCAGTCGCTGCAGGAAGTGGTAGTGAAGGGAGAATCTAGGCGTACTTTCGGTGAGTATGAATTTTTGAATAACTTGCCGCAAGGGCTTTATTCTTCTGCCGTACTTGCGTGTGATGGAAAAATTTATGTTGTTTCGGGAGAGGAATCTTATGCTATATGCGGTAAGGGTATAGGAGTTACACGTTATGATAACTTGGTGAAGAAAATGTTTATATATGACATTGCTCGGGATGCTTGGAAAAAGTGCAGGCATTCTTTTAAGGCCCGTATTGGTCATGCTGTGCATTGTTATAAAAACAAATTGTTCATATTGGGAGGCAAGTATTTTTCTACTAATCGTAGATTGGAATTTACGTCTCCTCAGCTTGAAGTATATGATATAGAGAAAGATACGGTGTATGTGGACAAGCGTATTCCACATCAGGCTGTTAACCCCATTACGTTTATTTATAATGATTGCTTGTATGTGATGGGTGGTACGGTTAAAAAGAATAAATATTCCGATAAGGTGCATATGCTCGATTTGAAAACCGGTGTTTGGTACGACGCAGGAATAAAAATTCCCAAAGAATGGATGGATAATCTGAAGGGCGTTTTGGCGGGACATACAGTTTATTTGATAGGTGGAAATAGCACGGATTCGAAGTGGACTATAAGAAGTTTTAATTTATTGAGTGGCGAATGGAAAACATTATGTAACTTGAAAGAGGTGGTGTACGCACCGGAAGTGGCTCTTAACGGAGTTTTGATTTATATTTATGATGCGAATGTTTTACAGATTTATAATATTGAGACCAATGAAGTGAATACATGCTATTTTACGTATGGTATAAAGAAACCGGGATTTTGTTATGCCGATGGTAAATTGTATATCATAGGTGCTTATCGGGAGGGGCTTCCTTCGATAGAGGTTGTTTCTATTGATGTAGACAGATTGAATCCGAAATAGAATGAGAACTTTTCCATACTATAAGCAGTTGGATAAAATGGATTGTGGTCCTGCGTGCTTACGTATGATTGCAAAATATTATGGGAAAAATTATTCTCTACAGACTCTTCGTGAATATTCTTTTCTATCGCGGGAAGGTGTTTCATTGATGGGACTTAGTGATGCGGCTGAGTCTATAGGACTTCGTACTGTCGGTCTACGCATTACATTGGAACAGTTGAAGAAAGATGTGCCTTTACCTTGCATTTTATATTGGAATCAGAATCATTTTGTGGTTTGTTATGGCATAAAAAAGCAGAGAGGCAGATGCCTTTTTCAAATAGCAGATCCAGCCAGTAGTTTGCTTGTTTACTCGGAAGCGGAAATTAAACGATATTGGTTATCTGCAGAATCTGACTCAAGAGAACTCGGAATAGTATTGGCTTTAGAGCCGGGAGCACGTTTCTTTGAAAAAGATGATGAGCCTGAAGTTGGGCAAGGACATAAGTTGATGTTCTTTATAAAATACCTGACTTCCTATAAAAAGCAGTTGTTACAATTAGTATTAGGGATGTTGATAGTTGCTTTATTACAGCTTATCTTCCCTTTTTTGACTCAGACTTTGGTGGATGTAGGTATTCGGGACGGTAATTTGAATTTCATAACCTTGATACTAATTTCACAAGTGGTTCTTTCTACTTCTTTACTTTCAGTCGAATTTATTCGAAGCTGGATATTGCTTCATGTAAATGCACGTATTTCTATATCGTTAATATCTGATTTTTTGATAAAACTGATGAAACTTCCATTACACTTTTTCGATGTGAAATTTGTGGGAGATATCATGCAGCGAATCAGGGATCATGGACGGATAAGATCTTTCCTAATGGGTTCATCCATATCCACGGCTTTCTCTTTTGTGACTTTTTTTATATTTGCAGGTGTATTGGCTTACTATAATTTGACTATATTGGTAATCTTCCTTATTGGGAACTCATTGTATGTAGCTTGGATCCTTTTTTTTATGAAATATCGTCGCGAATTGGATTTTAAACGGTTTGAACAAGCTGCGGATGAGGAGAGTAACCTTGTACAGATGGTGACCGCTATGCAGGAGATTAAGTTGAACAACTGCGAGACACAGAAGCGCTGGCAGTGGGAGCGTATTCAGGTGAAACTGTTTAAAATCAGCGTAAAAGGGTTGGCTTTGGGGCAAGTACAACAAGTAGGTTCTGTATTTTTCAATCAGACCACGAATATTATAATCTCCTTTATAGCGGCAAAAGCAGTGGTAGACGGTCAGATGACACTGGGTATGATGATGTCTCTGACTTATATCATCGGCCAGCTCAGTGCGCCGGTTTCTTCTTTTATAGGATTTGCGCAACAGTTTCAGGATGCCAAGATAAGTCTGGAACGGCTGAATGAGGTACATGGGAAGCCGGACGAGGAGCAGGATATCGCTTCTAAATTGTCTGTTTTGCCTGAGAAGCGGGAGCTAAGAATGGAAAATGTGTGCTTCAGTTACGATGGAGCGGATAGAGACTATGTGCTGGATAATGTCTCTTTGGTGATTCCCGAACATAAAGTGACAGCTATTGTAGGTGCGAGCGGGAGTGGAAAGACCACTCTGGTGAAACTGATGCTAGGTTTCTATTCGCCCAATAAAGGAAGCATGAAGGTAGGGGATGCTTCGTTGGAGAACATAAATCCTCATTTGTGGCGTGCCAAGACGGGAGCCGTGATGCAGGACGGCTTTATTTTTTCGGAAACCATTGCGCAGAATATTGCTGTGGGAGAGGAGCAGATCGATGTGGAGCGGCTGCGCCATGCCGTGGCGGTGGCCAATATCCGTGATTTCATAGACTCGCTTCCATTGGGGTATAACACCAAAATCGGTATGGAGGGAAACGGCATCAGTCAGGGGCAGAAACAACGTTTGCTGATAGCGCGTGCCGTATATAAAAATCCGGAATTTCTTTTCTTCGACGAAGCTACCAATGCCTTGGATGCGAATAATGAAAAGGAGATTATGGAACATCTGCATGAATTCTATAAAGGGAAAACCGTAGTGGTAGTGGCGCATAGGCTCAGTACGGTGAAGGATGCCGACAAGATTGTGGTGCTGGATAGGGGATGCATTGCGGAAGAAGGTACCCATCGGGAACTGACGGAGCGGAAAGGAATGTATTATCGGCTGGTTAAGAATCAGCTGGAATTGGGTAGCTAATGAATGGAGGAAGAGAAGATATATAAGGATATAGAACTTCGCAGTGAAGAAGTACAGGAGGTGATGAACCACATTTCTCCTTGGGTGGTGAGGTGTGGGATTACTGTCTTGGCAGTGATTCTGTTGATGGTACTGGTTGGTTGTTGGATATTCAGGTATCCGGACACCTTGGCGGCAGAGGTGACTCTGGCTACGGAAGAGCCCCCCGCCTTTGTGCTGTCACATGCTACGGGGAAGCTGGATACACTTTATGTGAAGAATGGGAGTCTGGTGAGTGCGGATGCGGATTTAGGAGTGATTGGCAATGCTGCGTCTTCTGAAGATGTGCGTTTTCTTAAGGAGAGGATGAAAGCCTGGGAAGCGCAAGATTATGACTGGCGGGAAGGGGTGGAGTTTTTTGCCGGTAGGCGCTGGCAGTTGGGGGAACTGCAATCGGTTTTTGCAGCTTTCATTACTTCACTTACAGAATATGCACGTTTTATGGAGTTGGACTATTACGCTCGGAAACTTCGTTTTCAGGAAAAACAACTGGGTGGACAACGCTCCTATCTTCGGTTGGCAGAGCGGGAGTATGAGTTGATTGATAAGGATATAAAGCTTGTCGAAAGTATGTATACCCGTGATTCTATTCTATATGTGCGTAAGGCTATGATTGCTGCGGAATTTGAGGAGTCTGGAAGCAGATATTTGCAAAGTTTGCGTTCTAAAGAAGAGGTACGTATGAGTTTGCTTCAGGCAGAAATGCAGTTGGTGCAACATGAGGAGAATATGTTGGATATACGTAAGCAAGCATACGATGAGGAACAGAGTCGCCGGACTGATTTAAAGAATGCCATAGAGCAGTTAGCCGCGCAATTGAGTGAATGGGAGCACTCTTATTTATTGAAAAGTCCGGTCAGGGGGAAGGTTACTTTTATGACGGTTTGGAGTCGTAACCAGAATGTGAAAGCCGGTGAAACGGTTTTCACGATTCAGCCATCCGACAGTTCAAGGGTGTTAGGTAAGGCTCTACTTCCTTTGCAGGGTTCGGGTAAGGTACATGTGGGACAGCGGGTGCATATACGTCTGAATAATTATCCTGACCAGGAGTTTGGCTATGTAAAAGGGCAGGTTGCAAGTATCTCTCCTGCTCCAACGGAAGAGGGAATGTATATAGTAGAAATAACTTTGCTTGACGGCATGCAGACCAACTACGGCAAGCAGCTGCCTGTTTCGCGTGAGTTGAAAGGTACGGCAGACATTATCCTTGCTGACAAGAATGTATTGGAAAGGTTGTTGGCTCCGTTGAGGAAAATGGTGAAATATGAAAAATGAAGTACTTATTCCGTCATCTTCCCCCTTGTATCCAAATACCCTCTTTTAAACATATCCACGAACAGAAAGAATAGTGACAAGAGCAGTGGCCCGAAGATGACACCCATGAATCCGAAAAGGGACAAGCCGATTACAACTCCGAAGACAGTGATAAGCGGATGAATGTCTGCCATTTTCTTCTGGATGATGAAGCGTATCAGGTTGTCGAGCTGTGAAATGACTGCACCGCCATAGATGGCCAGCCCGATAGCTTGAACCCAGTTGCCTATCAATGCCATGTAGACAGCTATCGGAAACCATACCAGCGCTGTTCCTACCATTGGGATGATGCTGGCGAAGCAGGTCAGGAAACCGGCGAACAATATGTTGGGAGCACCGAAAATCCAGTAGCCTATCATGGCTACTCCTCCTTGTATGACGGCGAGTAAGGGGATGCCGATGGCATTGGAGCGGACAATCATGTTGATTTCGTGGATGACGTTTTGTGTATTGTCATCGTTGAACGGCAGTAGGTCGTTGACGTACTGTTCCATCTTTTTGCCCCCTATCAGCATGAAGTAGAGTACAAAGACCAGTACGAAGATGTTGACGGCAAAACTGCTGATACCTCCCATGATGGCTTGCCCGATGCGGGGAAGAATTGAAATGACGTATGCCACCGTGTCTTTCCCCAAGATATAGTAGCCGGTTTTGGCTTTAATGATGTTGGCCGCTTCTTCGAAAGGAGCTATAATGGCTTGCGGGTCCAGATTGATGTTTTGAAGATTGACCACAGCCAACCATACCACCAGCCCAAGCGGAACCAGAAAGCAGAGAATGGCCTCTGCTGTAATGAGGGTGGCAGCTATGCTGCGCTTCATTTTCCGCTTGTCGGAAAGATACATCATCTGCTTTCTCACCAGGATATAGATAGTCAAGGCTCCCAGCAGACCGCCCATGAATGGGGCTATTTGTCTGAAAAGAATGATTCCCAGCCCGATAATGATAGCTATCAATGAATATTTCCAGTATTGTTCTTTTGTGCTCATAAAGTTCCTGTATTTCTTAGTAAAGAAACATAAAAGAAGTTGAAAAGGTTTGGAAATTGTGGCCGGAATTCAATATTTATCCTTCGTCCAGCCAGCCTACCCCCTGGCGTATGATTTCCGGCTCCCCATTGGTGCAATCCACTACGGTAGAGCCTTCCGTACCGCCGATACCGCCGTCTATTACCAAATCGACAATATCACCGAATTTCTCGTCAATCAGTTCCGGGTCTGTGCAGTATTCAATGTCCTCATTGTCATCATGCGGCAATGTAGTTGTCATGATGGGAGCATCCAGCAGGCGGGCTATTTCCTGAATGATGGAATTGTCCGGCATACGGATGCCGACCTCCTTACGGTTACGGAATATCTTGGGCAGGCGGGTGGTGCCGTTCAGAATGAAGGTGAAAGCTCCGGGCAGATTACGCTTCATCAACTTGAAGGTGCTGTTGTCCACTTTGGCGTATTCGCTGACCTTGCTCAAGTCGTAGCAGATGATGGAAAGATTGTTCTTCTTGGGGTCGATATTCTTGAGGCGGCAGATGCGCTCGATGGCGCGCTCCTTCAGTCCGTGGCAGCCGATGGCATACATGGTGTCGGTAGGGTAGATAAGGATACCACCGTCATTCAGTAGGTCGACCACCTGCTGCAGGTCGGCGGGATTGTTATTTTTTTCATAAAGTTTCAGAAGCATGGCAGAAATGGATTTGAGTTTTATATTACATGCAAAAATAGATAATAATCGGCTTATAAACAAGCAATTCACCTTTTTAGCATCTCTTTCTCCAGTTTCTTTATCTTCTTCCAGGCCTCTTTGAATTTGGGACAGAGGGTGACGGCTTTCTCATAGTTTTTCATGGCCGCCTCCTTCATGTCATGCTTCAGGCATTCGTCACCCATAAGGATGTATTCGCGGGCATACTTCACGAGGGCTTTCTCTTTCTCCAATGCTGCTTGTTTCAGTGCACGGTTTTCCTCTTTCAGACGGTTGATGATGTTCAGCTTCCGGCGGATGAGGCGCTGCACGTTCGGTTTCTCGATGTCGTAGCGGGAATGGATGGCTTTGAAAAACTCATCCAGGAAAGTGCCGAAGTCCCCTTTGTCGAAGGCTTTGGCGGCGGCAACGTATTGAACGTCTGCCTGTGCTTGCTTCAAGGCACGGTCGATGGCGGTGCGGTTGTTGAAGCGTTCGGAGAAGCTGACAATCTCCGGACGCACGAATACATCGGCACGGCTGATGGGCTTTTTCAGCTGGATGCCTTCCAGCGAGGTGCAGCGGCTGAGGGCTACGTATGCCTGCCCACCGGCAAACACGCCGCCGGTAAAGTCGATGACTACCCGGCTGAAGGTCAGCCCTTGGCTCTTGTGTACGGTGATGGCCCATGCCAGGCGCACGGGATATTGTGTAAAGATTCCCAGTTCTTCCTCTTCAATCTGTTTCTTTTCTTCGTTGTATTTGTAGCGGATGTTTCGCCACGACTCTCGTTTGACGTCACATTCCTTGCCGTCGTCGGTGATGACGTAGAGGGTCTCTTCAATAGGGTCGAAGCCGCTGATGACGCCGATGGTGCCGTTCACCCAGCGGCGGTCGAAGTCATTCTTGATGAAGATGATTTGTGCGCCCGGTTTCAGTACCAGTTCCTGCGAGGTGGGGAGGCTGCTTTCGGGAAAGTCTCCCATGATTTCGCCGTAGAAGGTGACCGGGTCACCGGGAAGTTCCGCCAGTTTCTTGTCGTTGATGTAGTCCACATTGTCACGGCGGGTGGCGAGGGTGATGTACATGTCGGCTTCCGATTGCTCTATTTGGGTGCCATAGCGGGTGTTGAGCAGCTGAAGTTCGGTAGAGCCGACGGTATTGTTGCGGATGTGGTCCAGCACATGGATGAACTTGCTGTCTGTTTGACGGTATACTTTCTGCAGTTCGATGGAGACAAGGTCTATCTGGCCGAATACCCTGGCAGAGAAGAAATAAGGGGTAGGGTAGAATCGGTTCAGTATCTCCCGTTCATCTCCTTTGACGACGGGTTCCAACTGGAACACATCGCCCACCAATAGTATCTGTTTGCCGCCGAAGGGTTCGCGCAGGTTGCGGGAATAGACGCGCAGGATGCGGTCTACGGCGTCGATGATGTCGGCGCGTACCATGGAAATCTCGTCGATGATGACCAGTTCCAGTTCTTCTAGTAGTTTGCGGTGGGGTTTGGTGTATTTGAAAAATTCGTGGATGCGTCCCCGTTGAAGGCTGAAGTTCGGGTCATCGGGCAGCAGGGGGTAGAAAGGCAGTTTGAAGAAGCTGTGCAGGGTACTGCCTCCGGCATTGATGGCGGCTATGCCGGTAGGGGCAAGCACTACATGCTTTTTCTTCGTATTCGCGCAGATATATTTCAGGAAGGTCGATTTGCCCGTACCTGCTTTGCCCGTCAGGAATACGGACTGACAGGTATACTGAATGAGGTTCAAGGCATCTTGAAACTCTTTGTTTTGTGTATCGGGAACGAAGCTCAAAAGATTTCAGATTTATGATGGATTCCCGACTATGCCGAAATATTTCAGGGCGTTGGCGATGCCGTCTTCATCAACAGAAGTGGTTGTGTAGTTACTGGCAGCTTTTACGTCGTTATTGGCATTGCCCATGGCTACACCGATACCGGCATGGCGCAACATGCTGATGTCATTTCCTCCGTCGCCGAAGGCCATGGTCTCTTCCAGCTTGATGCCGAAGTGGCGGATAATCTGGTCGATACCGTTTTGCTTGGTGTTTCCTTTGGCTGTCACGTCTACGAAGGCAGGATGCCAGCGGCCCATCTCGCAGTGAGGGACGGAGGGCAGGATGATTGCTTCTTCCTCGGCGTTGATAAAGGGAGTCAGCTGGAAGAAGGCTTTGTCGGCATGGCTGTCGGTATAGGGCTTTGCTTCGATGGGGTCCACTTTCAGTTGGCGATGGAAGATTTCCTCCACTACTTCGCCGGGCTGGTTCACGCAGATGTCGTGCTCTCCCACCAGGATGCATGGGATGTTGCGTTCGTGGCAGAAAGCTGTCAAGGCATCCACTTCCGCTGTCGGTATGGGGCTTTTGTAGATAACGGTGTCTTCTACAAAGCAATAGGCGCCGTTCATCGTGATGTAGCCGTCTATCAGATTCCGTTCTTGCAAGGCGGACAAGTTGTTGATGATGACGCGTGGACGTCCGGTAGAAATGAAGATATGTATGCCTTTGGCTTTGGCGGCAGTCAACGCTTCAATAGTGGAAACGGGAATTTCGTGGGTCTTGAAGCTGACCAAGGTTCCGTCGATGTCAAAAAACAGAGCTTTTATCATAAGGGGTTCTTTTATCTTGTGCGCGAAATTACTTAAAAAAGCGAAGATATTTCGTACTTTTGCGCACAAATAAATGATAAATAACAAATGAAGAAACATTCTTTGAAAGATTGGATGATAGCGGTGCGTCCGTGGTCATTCCCCGCCTCTTCGATGCCGGTGGTGGTGACGTTGGCATATCTGTATTGGATGCGGCAGGACATAAACTGGGTGAACGGTATCTGGGCATTGTTGAACATCATTGTGTTTCACGCTGCCGGGAATACCTGGAGTGATTATTTTGACTATAAGCATAAGGTCGATGCAAGGGATACCTTTGGCGCCAAGACTCTGACTGATGGGATGTTTACCCCGCGCGAGATATACCGCTTGTCGATGGCATTGCTGGCAGTAGCTCTTGTTGCGGGTATCGGCTTGTTGTGGCGTACCGGCTTGCCGCTGTTGTATATAGGTATAGGCGGTGCAGCTTGCTCGTTGCTTTATCCACCGCTCAAGTATCGTGCGTTGGGCGATGTCGTCATCTTTTTGGCGTATGCCTTGCTGCCGACGTTGGGCACCTGCTATGTGGCTACGGGAGTAGTTGACTGGAATGTCTTGTGGATAGCTCTGCCGGTGGGACTGATTACGGTGGCCATTCTGCATGCCAATAATACACGGGATATGCGTACCGATGCCCGTGCAGAGATTCAGACACTGGCCATGAAGCTGGGAGGAAAGGCGTCGATGTACGTTTATTGTGCCGAAGTCCTTTTTCCTTTTGGCTGGATAGCCGGCTTGATAGCTGCGGGAACTCTTCCTTTATGGACCCTGCTGGTGATGCCGGCACTGGTTCCTGCCATAGGCAATGTACGGGTGGTGTCCCGTTTTCCCGGAAAGGGAGAAAGTGCCATAGCCGGTCTGGATGAGATGACTGCAAAACTCCAGTTGTTGTTCAGTCTGCTGTTCACGTTGTCGTTCGTTGTAGCTGGTCTGCTGTCATGAAGAAGCTGATTTTTACCATTCTGCTGGCTGCCGTGCTGTGGACGGTCATGTTTTCGCCTTGGACGGCTCCTTTCGTGAATTTCTGGTGGATGATGACCGGTTCTGCGCTCACACTGTCCGTGTTTGCCACCTTGTTCAATCCCGGCTGGTGGCGGGAGGTGAAGTGGAGCTTGCCGAATGTCTTGCTGGGACTTGGCATTGCTGTTGCTTTGTGGGGCGTTTTCTGGTTGGGAGACAAGGTGTCATCTTGGATGTTCGATTTTGCCCGTCCGCAGGTGGACTCCATTTATGGGATGAAAGAGGGAGAGTCTCCTTGGCTGCTGGCAGCATTGCTGCTGTTGCTGATAGGGCCGGCGGAAGAGATTTTCTGGCGCGGCTATGTGCAACGCACGCTTTCCAAACGCTGGAATCCGAATGCGGGTTTTGTGGTGGCTACTTTGATTTATGCACTGGTGCATGCCGGTTCCTGCAACTTCATGCTGGTCATGGCGGCTCTGGTGGTGGGGGCGGCATGGGGGGCGCTTTACCGTTTCTTTCCGAACGGCTTTGCCGCTATTATCTTGTCTCATGCAGTGTGGGATGTGGCGGTATTTATATTTTTCCCGATATGATTATTATTTACAAAAATAAGGTGGCGGTAATGGATTGTATACTGAGCCCTATTCAGTCGTATACTGAACCTATCTCAGTATACGACTGAATAGGGCTCAGTATACGACAGAAATAGGATGTATTTATACATGTTGATAATCAGATAGTTGTAAATTCTCTCTCGGGCGGTATAAAAACAAGACAAATTGATGCGTTGAATTAGTGAAACTACAATAAAAAAACAAGCAAATGACTTACAATTTTGATGAAGTAATAGAGCGCCGTGGTACCGACTCCGTGAAATGGGACGGTGTGAAGAGTGTATGGGGACGCGATGATCTCCTCCCCATGTGGGTGGCGGATATGGATTTCCGCACGCCCCCGTTTGTGATGGAAGCCTTGCGGAAGCGTCTTGAACATGAAGTGCTGGGCTATACGTCTGCGTGTGAGGAATGGTATACTTCCATTTGTAGCTGGCTCAGTCGTCGCCACGGTTGGGACGTCACTCGCGAGATGCTGACTTTTGTACCCGGCATTGTCCGCGGTCAAGCCTTCGCATTGCAATGCTTCACCAATCCCGGCGACCGGGTAATGGTGATGACTCCCGTTTATCATCCCTTCTTCCTGGTGACGCAACGCATGAAGCGCGAAGTGGTTTACTCTCCGCTCGACCTGAAAGACGGACAGTATCAGATTGACTTTGAGCGTTTCCGTAAGGATATACAAGGATGCAAAGTATTGATTCTCTGCAATCCCCATAACCCGGGCGGGCGTGTATGGACGATGGACGAATTACGCCGGATTGCTGATATTTGTATGGAAAACCATACGTTTGTCATCTCCGATGAAATTCATGCCGACTTGACTCTGCCGCCTTACAAACACCATCCTTTTGCTACTGTTTCGGGGGCTGCTGCGCAGAATTCCCTCACCTTCATGGCACCCAGCAAAACATTCAATATGCCGGGATTGGGAAGTTCGTACGCCATTATCCTCAATGAGGACATCCGCCACCGTTTTCAGGAGTTCATGGAAGCGGGCGAGTTCAGCGAAGGGCATATGCTGGCCTATATCGGTGCGGCTGCTGCCTATATGCATGGTGAGGAATGGTTGGAACAGCTGCTGGACTATATAAAGGGCAATATCGATTTCACGGAGAACTACCTGCGCGAGCATATTCCGGGCATCGGCATGATACATCCGCAGGCTTCTTACCTGATTTATCTGGACTGCCGGGGATTGGGACTGACTCAGGAGAAACTGGTGGGACTATTTGTAGACAAGGCACATCTGGCACTGAATGACGGCACCATGTTCGGTGAACCGGGCAAGGGATTTATGCGGCTGAATGTCGGCTGTCCGCGTTCGGTGCTGGAGCAGGCGCTGAAGCAACTGGAAACTGCGGTTGCAGACAAATGATAGAAAAAACTATATCTCCTATATTATGAATAGATTACCTTTCCTTGGACTATTGTTTGCGTTGCTGTGCCTTGTTGCCTGCCGGCAGATGAATGAGGCACATCTGTTACATCTGGCAGAAAAGCAGGTGAATATGAATGTGGACAGCGTGTATGCCTTGCTGGTACAGATAGAGAGGCCATCGCAACTTTCGGATGAGGAGAGGCTGTTGTATGGATGGCTGAATGCTTATGTGCACTATAAGCGGCACAACTCGATGGCGGAAGATTCCTTGATATTGCCTGCTTCCGATTATTACGTCTTCCGCAACGACACGGCGAAGAATCTGTTTTCCTATCAGTTGAAAGCCTGGTACTGGTATTGGCTGAAAGAGCACGAACGGTGTATAGCTGCCATTGACAGCGGCGTAGCTTTGGCCAAGGCGCTGCAGGACACGGGAAGAATGGCTGATATGCTGATTGATAAGGCATACTGGTATGTGTATGTCTGGAAAGATTATGAGAAAGCGATAGAAACTTTCCGTACCGCCATAGCTTTGGACGCAAGAGCCGGAAGCTTCTTCTCTATGGGAATTGCCATGGGGCTGAACAAGAATGATTCTGCATCCTATTACATGGAGCGCAGCATAGAACTGGCAGTGGAGGCAGGAGATACCAGTAAGATAGTGCATTATTTGCGTAACTATGCCCAGATGCAGGCTTACTCTTTTGATGAACCTTCCGGTGCAATAGCTACTATTCGTCGTATGGAGCAGTATGTCGTCGACCCGGTGCAGCTGCGTATGGGAGATCTGGTGAAAGTGGAAGTGTTCTTGAAAGAAGGGTTGCTTGATTCGGCGGAATACTATTTGAATAAGGAGAGGAAACGTGGCGAGGGTCGGAACCGGTTTCTGACGGAAGAGAATATGGTGGCGGTATATAGGGCACTGATAGATTATACACGTCACCGTACGTTTGATGTGCTGGACGTGGCGCGCTATAATGATTCTGTTGCCAATGCTCTTGCTGCGCTGCAGAGTACCGTCCGGCGTAAGGACGAGTCGAAGGAGACGCTTTCGCAAGCCAACTTGATTCTGACGGTGGAACGGAAGCAGGCACAGTTGAATTTGTTGCTGGCACTGTTGGTACTGGTGCTTGCAGGTGGCGGTGTGTCCCTTTATATCCGTAACCGGCGTAATAGGCTGATTGAAGCGGAAGAACGGGCGGAAACACTGACCCGGTTGCTGGAAGATGTGACCAGGAACCAGTCGAAAGGGGAAGACGGGCAGTTTTTTCGGAAAATACTGTTGCAGCAATTAGGCATGATACGGCTGGTGGCTAAACAACCTACCTCACAGAATCAGGAGCTGCTTCGCCGCATTTCGGGTATTACCAGCCATGAACTGCCGGTAGAGAGTTTGCTGGTATGGGAGGACTTGTATCCTATCATAGACCGGATTTATGATAACTTCTACACAAAGATGGACAGCTGTTTTGGCGATGTGCTCATTGACAAAGAAAAGCAGCTTTGCTGCCTGCTCTGTGCGGACTTCTCGACGAAGGAGATTAGTGTGGTGACACAACAAAGTATTCCCACCATTTACCAGCGAAAGACGAATATCCGCAAGAAGCTGGGGATGGGGGAGAAGGAAGGCATCGTAGAGTTTATAGGCAGCATATAGACCGGAAAAGGCATAATATAGACTTTTGTAAAATTAAAGTGTTGATATGTAGTGATTTGTAGTTTTGGGATATAGACTTTTTATTCCCCGATATAGACCGTTTGAGGCATGTTTTACCTCTATCTTTGTTTCAGCGAAATACAAAGAGTAAAACATTGAAATCAAACGCATAATGAAAGAAAATCTACTGAACAACGTTAGAAAAAAAGTGATGGTATGGATGGCCTTGGCAAGTATGGCCACTTTCCTTTCCGCCCAGACTTACCGGCTTTCCGGTTGTGTGCAGGACGAGAACCGCCAACCGGTAGAGGTGGCGAATGTGCTGCTGAAGCAGGCAAAAGACAGTGCCTATATTACCGGTATGCTGACCGACACGCAAGGTTGTTTTTCCTTTGACCAGCCACTGGGAGAATACTTGTTGCACATTACCCTTATCGGCAGCGAAGACCTCTACGTTCCCGTTGTGCTGCGAGGAAACAAAAACGTTGGCGAATTGACATTGAAATCTTCTTCCGCCTTGCTGGACGAAGTGACCGTTACGGCCGCGCGTCCTGTTATCAAGCGTCTGGTAGATAGGGTAGTGTTCGATGCACATAATACCATAGCCTCTGCCGGTGGCAGTGCACTCGACCTTCTGCGTGAAGTGCCCGGTCTGCAGGTTGGACAAAACAGCATTGGTATTATAGGTAAAGGGGGCATCAGGGTTTATATCAACGACCGTGAGACGAAGCTGTCGGGAGATGAACTGATAGATTACCTCCGTTCCTATGACGCCTCCCAGATACTGAAGGTGGAGGTGATTACCACGCCTCCGTCCAAGTACGATGCCGCCGGAAATGCAGGCATCATCAATATTCGCTTGAAGTCACGTCCCAAAGATTACGTGGGTGGTACGGCTTCCGCTTCCTACAGCGCTGGTGAAAAGGACAATTACGGATATGGCGGGGTAAGCCTGAACCTCAGCAATGGGCGCGTGTCATCCTTTCTCAACGGGGGTACTACGCAGGGCAACTATGAGACGCGTGAGAAGAATTACCGCTATTTTCCGCAGAACACCTGGAACAGCCGTGCCGACTACACCAATTACATGAATAGCTTCTACCTTCAGGGAGGTGTGGATGTATCGTTGGAACGGGACTGGAGTGCAGGTATGCAGGCCATCTATAATCACAGTGCTCCCAAACCGGGCAACGCCCTTTCATGGACGGAAGTTTACGATGCCTCTACCGCCGTACTGGATTCTCTGCTGTACTCCAACAGTGACAAGGATACCGGTTCCGACCGCCTCAATCTGAATTTTCATACCGATAAGGTCTGGGATGACAAAGGCAAGAAAATGACTTGGGATGTGGATTACCTGCGTGACAACCGGGACGAAAATATGGGCTTTCTCTCGAAAACCCTCCTGCCTGACGGTACGGAGATTCCGGGTACAAACTTCGACTACAACTATCTGCAACATCGCAAGGTGGATGTAGTCTCCTCCGCTCTTGATTTCATCCTTCCTTTTGAAAAGTACAAGATAACGGCAGGTGCCAAGGTCTCCTTTACCAACACTCGCAACGGTATCAATTACGATACGTCGGACCCTACGCTGGTGCAGGATGATTATTTCCGTTACAAGGAGCAAATCTATGCCTTATATGCTGATTATAGCCGTGAATATTCCGAACGTTTTTCCATGCAGTTGGGCTTGCGTATGGAGCACACCCGCACTACCGGTATTTCCGAAGCGAAGGATACGGAGGACAAGCACGACTATACGCGCTTGTTCCCTACTGTCTATCTGCTTTATTCGCCTACAGACGGGCATGCGCTGAACTTCAGTTTCTCCAACCGCATCTCCCGTCCGTCGCAGAATATGGTCAATCCTTTTCCGTTCTATCAGAACAAATATACGTATGCCTGCGGACGTGAGGACTTGAAACCCAGCTACACTTACAATGCAGAACTGGGATATACGTTGAAGAACAACTTCAATGTTTCCGCTTATTATTCTTATTCGGACGATGTATTCTTCCAGGTTGTGGACTTGGATGCCGAAACGAATGTGACTTCTTTCCTTTGGGAGAATTTCATGAAGACGCATGCTTTCGGGCTTAACAATTCGTACACTTTCCGTACCAAATGGCTGCAAGCTTACGCCCAGCATGGAGTGAGCTATCGCCGGACTACCTCCAGCGCTGTCACCACCTCTCCCGAGGAGAAAGGATGGGCTTATGACGCCAGTCTGCGCAACACTTTCTTCTTCAATGAAAAGAAGACTCTTCTGGCCACGTTGTCCGGTTCCTATTCTTCCCGTCAGTATCAGGGCATCTATCTGATGAGTCCCACTTACAGCGTCAGTGCAGGTATGCTTTACCGGTTGTTGGACAATAAGCTCAACCTCAGCCTGAATGTCAACAATCTGTTTGTCAGCCATTCCAAATTGGAAACCATGTCCAACGGGCTGAAGATAATTGCAGATAACCAGTTCTCCTTTACCAGTTTCCGTATCGGTGTATCCTATACTTTCGGTGGAGATATACGTAGCAAGGGGCAGCGGAACAGTAACGAGGATATTCAGAGAAGATTATAATAAGAAGTTTATTGCGTGTTGGCAATTGGGAGAAAATATTTATCTTTGTGATACAAGCGATTGTAACAACGATTAATATAAAACCATGATGAAACAGAAACTTCTTTACCTATTGCCACTCTTCCTATTGTCGGGATGCGGGCAGGCTACTTACAAGAATGCATCTCTGCCGGCAGAAGAGCGTGCCGGACTTTTGCTGAAGGAACTGACGCTCGAAGAGAAGGTGTCCTTGATGATGGACAGCTCCAAACCGGTGGAACGTCTGGGCATCAAACCCTATAACTGGTGGAATGAAGCGTTGCATGGAGTGGCGCGTGCCGGGCTGGCCACAGTGTTTCCCCAACCGATTGGTATGGCGGCATCTTTCTCGCCGGAGACTGTATACGAGGTATTTACTGCCGTATCCGATGAAGCCCGTGCCAAGAATGCCTACTATGCATCTCAGGGAAGTCGTGAACGCTATCAAGGATTGACGATGTGGACGCCTACGGTGAACATCTACCGCGACCCCCGTTGGGGAAGGGGTATAGAGACTTATGGGGAAGACCCTTATCTGACCAGCCGTATGGGAGTGATGGTTGTAAAGGGGTTGCAGGGTACGAACGATGGAAAATATGACAAGCTGCATGCTTGTGCCAAGCACTTTGCCGTACACTCAGGTCCGGAATGGAACCGCCATGAGTTTAATGCGGAAAATATCAAGCCCCGTGATTTGTATGAAACTTATCTTCCTCCTTTCGAAGCTTTGGTGAAAGAAGGAAAAGTGAAGGAGGTGATGTGTGCCTACAACCGTTTTGAGGGCGATCCTTGCTGCGGTAGCGACCGCCTGCTGATGCAGATTTTGCGCGATGAGTGGGGATTTGATGGTATTGTCCTTTCGGACTGTGGAGCTATTGCCGATTTTTACAGAGACTATGGTCATAAGACGCATCCTGATGCAGAGTCCGCTTCGGCGGCTGCGGTGCTGAGTGGGACTGACTTGGAATGCGGTTCGAGTTACGAGGCCCTGGTAGAAGCGGTGAAGCAGGGAAAGATTGATGAAAAAGCAGTGGATGTAGCAGTCAAGCGTCTTTTGACGGCTCGCTTTGCCTTGGGTGAAATGGACGAGCCGGAGAAGGTGTCCTGGACTGGCATTCCTTTTTCTGTGGTGGCTTCTGCCGGACACGATTCTCTGGCGCTCGACATGGCGCGCAAGTCAATGACACTGCTTATGAACAAGGATAATACCTTGCCGTTGAAGCGTGGAGGGCTGACTATAGCCGTGATGGGTCCGAATGCCAATGATTCTGTGATGCAGTGGGGAAATTATAACGGTATGCCTCCGCACACAGTTACCATTCTGGACGGAATTAGAAAAGCTTTGGGGAGTGATGATCGGCTTATTTATGAACAAGGCTGCGGATGGGTGGAGAGAGCTCAGATACAGAGCGTCTTCAACCGTTGCAAGACTGCCGACGGGAAACCCGGATTTACTGCACGCTACTGGAATAACGTGACTCGTGACGGTGAGCCAGTCACTACTGCCCAAGTGACCACTCCTTTCCATTTCTGTACATCCGGTGCCACGGTTTTTGCTCCGGGTGTGAACCTTACCGACTTCTCGGCTACCTACAACAGCGTATTCACTCCCGACCAGTCGGGAGAGGTGGTCTTTGACATCTATGCTTATGGCTCAGGGAGATTGCGGATAAATGGGGAGGAAGTGAGAGGATTCTCCAATCAGCACGGTGGGCAGAAGAGTGCTTATACTTTGCAGGTACAAGCAGGAAAAACGTATGACGTTGAATTGGATTTTGAATATTTCCGTAGCGATGCACAGCTGAACTTTGACCTTGGATTTAAGAATGAAGTGGATGTGAGGAAATCTGTGGAGCGTGTAAAGGATGCTGATGTCGTGGTCTTTGTGGGAGGAGTCTCTCCGAACCTCGAAGGCGAGGAGATGGGTGTTGAGCTTCCCGGATTCAGAGGAGGCGACCGTACTGATATTGAGTTGCCTGCTGTCCAGCGGGAACTGATTGCCGCTTTGCACCATGCCGGTAAAAAGGTGGTGTTGGTGAACTGTTCAGGTTCTCCTATCGGCTTGGAGCCGGAAACCGGGAGGTGTGGAGCTATCCTGCAGGCATGGTATCCCGGTCAGGCAGGCGGTACGGCTGTAGCTGAAGTCTTGTTCGGTGATTACAATCCGGCAGGACGCTTGCCGGTAACCTTCTACCGTAATGTGTCACAGCTTCCTGATTTTGAGGATTATAATATGACCGGCCGGACTTACCGTTACATGACCCAGGAACCGCTTTTCCCCTTCGGTCATGGATTGAGCTATACCTCTTTCTGCTATGGCGCTGTGGTGCTTGGTTCGGATAATATAAAGTCCGGTGAGAAATTGAGATTGAATGTCCCCGTAACCAATACCGGCAAATGTGACGGTGAAGAGGTTGTGCAGGTCTATTTGAAGAAAAACGATGATGTCGAAGGACCGAGCAAGGCATTGCGTGCTTTCAAACGGGTACATATCCCGGCAGGAAAGACGGTCGATGTAGAGTTTGATTTGGGCGATAAAGAGTTGGTGTGGTGGAATCCGCAAAGCAATACCATGTGCGTTTCCGAAGGCAGTTATGAACTTATGGTGGGCGGTAGCTCGCAGACTGCTGGTTTGCTGCGCCGGTCTTTTGTCATTCAGCCTTGATACATTGCTGACAAAGTCGAAAAAGAAAATTCCGCTTGAAGGTAAGTCATGACCCTCAAGCGGAATTTTTGTGTACTGGGGATACATGTTCTTAATAATCCTTAATACAATATGTTAACTTCCTTGCTTCTCTGTTCTTATCTAATTTTAATTGATATATTTGTGATATCATTATGATATCAATTAAATCTATAGAATATGGAAACAAAAGAGTGTGGTTTCAGTGGTTTCAAGATGAATGGCTTTTTGGCCTTGTTCCTTCATTTGGTAGTGCTTACGGCAGTGATAATCTTTGGGTTTATCATTTCTGTGCCTACCTTGATCCTTTCGGTGTGTCTGTGTCTGATATGGTTTATTATGTTTGCCGGCTATATGGAGCTGGAGCCGAACGAGGCGCGTGCTATGGTGTTCTTTGGTAAATATAAAGGGACGTTCAAGGAGACCGGCTTTTTCTGGGTAAACCCTTTTCTTAATAAGAAGAAGCTTTCGCTTCGTGCACGCAATCTGGATGTGGAGCCGATAAAGGTGAATGATAAGATTGGCAATCCCATACTTATAGGATTGGTATTGGTGTGGAAGTTGAAAGATACTTATAAAGCCATGTTTGAGATTGACTCGCAGACGATGGCTGCATCCACTCCCACAGCAGGCAATGCCAACCAGGTGAGCCTTGGTAATGCGGTGGCCAACCGTATGAATGCGTTCGAGAACTTTGTGAAGATACAGAGTGATGCCGCCCTTCGTCAAGTTGCCGGTCAGTATGCCTATGATGATAATGAGGCTGATACGGAGGAACTGACGCTTCGCTCCGGTGGCGAGGAAATCAATGAGCAGTTGGAACAGAAGTTGAACGAGCGTCTGGCCATGGCGGGTATGGAAGTGGTGGAAGCCCGCATCAACTATCTGGCGTATGCACCCGAAATTGCTGCTGTGATGCTGCGTCGCCAGCAAGCATCCGCCATCATTACGGCACGCGAGAAGATTGTGGAAGGGGCAGTCTCTATGGTAAAAATGGCGCTCCATAAACTTTCTGAAGAAGAAATTGTTGAACTGGACGAAGACAAGAAAGCAGCAATGGTCAGCAATCTGTTGGTAGTGCTTTGTGCGGACGAGGCTGCACAACCGGTAGTCAATACGGGAACGTTGAACCATTGATAAAGGATACGGATGAAAGAGATGGGGGTTATAGGACGATGGGCTCTTATACTGCTCTTGCTGGGCAATGTATATGGGGGCTTTGCACAAGATGCGAATACTGCGCGCGCGCAGCACATTTATGAATTGTTTGTGGCAGGGCAAGATGACAGTATCCATGCGGCATTGAACCGGGAGTTGCAGGAGAAACTGGCTCCGGCACTCTTCAATGATTCTTTCCGGCAAGCAGAGAAAATGTTTGGTAAATCCATATCAAAAGGAGAATGGAAGACCGATTCTGCCCAGGGAATTACTATCTATTATTCCGATGTGGAATTTGAACGTTATAATCTCCGCTTTCTAGTGGCTTTTGATGCTGACGGGGCACTGAATACAATCCGGCTGGTCCCTGCACCTGCTGTTAGCACTGCCCAACCGGTAGCCTATGATAAGACAAAAATGGATGAAAGGGATATTACGCTGGGAGCCGACGGCTACAAGCTTCCCGGAACGTTGACTTTGCCCAAGCGGGCAGTCGGTCCGGATGCATGCAGGGTTCCTTGTGTTATTTTGGTACATGGTTCCGGTCCTCACGACCGTGACGAGACGATAGGTCCCAACAAGCCTTTCCGTGACCTGGCCTGGGGATTGGCGGAACGCGGCATTGCCGTCGTCCGTTATGAAAAACGGACAAAAGCATATGGTGTGGCTTGCGTTCCTGCCGGTCGCGAACTCGATTATGATACTGAGGCCGTGGACGATGCCGTTGCCATAGTGGAGCAGGTAAGGGCTTTGCCCGAGCTGGCTCCTGACAGTGTGTATGTGTTGGGGCACAGCCTGGGAGGTACATTGGCTCCCCGTATTGCCGGGCGTTCGAAAGGTTTGGCAGGTATCATTATCCTTGCCGGGCTGGCAAGACCGCTTGAAGATGCTCTTGAGGAACAGTTTTATTATACCTCTTCTTTGACGGATTCTTCAGTCAATGTAAAGGCTCAACTTGATGAATTGAAACAACAGTTGGCTAATGTCAAAAAGCTTGGTACGGAAGAGTTTGATGAAACGATTTCCTTGCCATTGGGGCAGCCCCGCTCATATTGGCTGTTTGCCAATGCTTACAAACCGGTGGAAGTTGCCGCTAAACTAAAGCTGCCTATATTTGTTCTTCAAGGGGAGAGAGATTATCAGGTGACTATGGAAGACTTCGGTTTATGGCGTTCCGGTTTGTTGCGCTGCAAGAATGCATATTTCAAATCTTATCCGAAATTGAATCACTTGTTGCAGGAAGGCAGCGGCAAGGCGACTCCGTTTGAGTATAGCCATGCTTCGCCCGTCCCAGCATATGTTATGGATGACATTGCCTCCTTCGTGCGGGGCAAGCAGAATACTCTTTGATTGGTACTTGGTTATATCAAAGTAACTTCAATCGTAAATCGTAAATTGTTAAATAGTAAATAAATAGTGGCTAAAAAAGAAACTTCAACCAAAAGCTTTGTCCTCCGTGTGGATGCTGCAACGATGGATGCCATTGAAAAATGGGCAGCCGACGAGTTCCGTAGTACCAATGGACAGCTTCAGTGGATTATCGCTGAAGCATTGCGGAAGAGTGGGCGGATGAAGAAGTCCAAGAATCCTCCTCCGTCTGAAGAGAAAGCAGAGGAGGATTCGTAATAACAGATTCTAAATCGCAGATAGTATGATTAATCTTGGTCCTTATTCCGGCAAGAATTGCCCTAATGTCCGTTTTCAACCCACTGTGATTGACCGTATTCTGGAAGGTACGGCCCTGCTTATCGTGCTCGTTACGTGGATTAGCATTTACTGGCTGTATACCCAAAGAGAAGGTGCCCTGCTGCCCGCCGTCTGGGTGATGGGTGGCTGTTCCATTTTCTGTTTCCTTTTGATGGGGGGATTGGCGTATCTTCCCGTCCGTTTCATCAATTTCCCTATTCGGGTCACCGAGCGCAATGCGGCTGTTCAATATTTGTTTGCCATACGCCTTACCCGGGTGATGAACATCATTCTGTTGTTAGTGCTTTTGGGCAGTGTTTGGGGCTTGTATTATGCATTCGGCAAACTCCTGCTCCTTGTCTCGTTTGTTTTGTTGGGGGTGGCATTTATAGGGTACTATATACTGGCGTTTAAATATAAGTAGCCTTACAGTCTGTTTAATAGTCCTTTTTACCACTTACCCTCCTTTCTCATCTTTATTTGTTGTTATAAATCTGCCATTACCTACTAATGGTTACTCTTTCTCTTCTTTTTGTAATTTTTAGGTATTGTTCTCCTTTTTAACTACCTCTACCTTTGCCCCAATAAAATTTAAGATAAAAGATGAGAAAATTAACAGGCTTATTCGTTTTATGTTTTCTGCTTTCTGCCAATGCTTTGCAGGCTGCTGAACCTGAAAAAGTTACTTCTGCAGCAGAGAGTACGGAAATTTCAACAGACAAAGAGAAAAAGGAAAAAGTAGCGAATGATGGCGACAACTACAAGAAATTCCGTTTCGGTGGATACGGAGAAATGGTTGCAAGTTTTAAGGATTATGGTATTAACCGTTTCTATGGTGCGCCTGAAGGCAATCCAGACAAACATAGGAATACAATTTCTATACCCCGTTTCGTGTTGGCTCTGGATTACAAGTTCAATTCCAAATGGATACTCGGTGCTGAAATCGAGTTTGAATCCGGTGGTACGGGTACTGCTTATGAACTTGAGAATACGGAAAACGGTGAGTATGAAACGGAGGTGGAAAAGGGTGGCGAAGTGGCTATCGAGCAATTCCACATTACCCGTTTAATTGTTCCACAATTCAACATACGTGCCGGTCACATCATTGTCCCGGTAGGATTGACCAACGCCCATCATGAACCAATCAATTTCTTTGGAACTTATCGGCCGGAAGGAGAGACAACCATCCTTCCTTCTACGTGGCATGAAAACGGACTCGAGTTTTTTGGTTCTTTTGGAAAAGGATATGCCAGCTTTGATTATCAAGCCATGATAGTGGCCGGTCTGAATGCCAATGGTTTTGACCGTAACACCTGGATAGCAAGTGGCAAACAAGGCATCTTTGAAGAAGACAACTTTACTTCACCGGGCTATGTGGCTCGTCTGGACTACAAGGGGGTTCCGGGGTTGCGTATAGGCGCTTCGTTTTATTACTGCGCTGATGCCGGTTCCAATTCTGACAAAGCGGATACTTATTCGTCTACCGGTAAGATTCCGGTAAGAATCTATACGGCAGATGCCCAATACCGTAATAAATATGTGGTTGCCCGTGCCAATATGGTATACGGAAATTTGGGTAATTCAGCGAAGCTTAGTGAGGCAAATACCAAATTGTCGAATAAATCTCCTTACAGCCGTATAACCCCCATTGCAAAGAATGTAGTCAGTTATGCAGCCGAGGCCGGTTTGAATATCAGCGCTTTCTTCAAAGGAAACAGGAAAGTTCCGGTTATCTACCCCTTTGCACGTTATGAATATTATAATCCGCAAGAAAAGGGAGAGGCCAGCCAGATAATGGAGAAACGTTGTCAAGTAAGCATGTGGACTGCTGGATTGAATTGGTATGCCTTGCCTAATCTGGTGGTAAAGGCTGATTACACCACCCGCCAAATCGGAACAAACAAGGTTTTTGGAACTGGTAAGTATAATAGTGAAAATGAGTTTTCGATCGGTATTGCCTATATCGGTTGGTTTGTCAAGAAGTAGATGAATAGTAATCAATTAATTTTATACAAATGAAGAAAAATTTCTTTTATGCGACAGCTTTGGTATTAGGGCTGGCATTTACGGCTACTGCTTGTAGCGATGATGATGACAACAGTACAGTTAATCCTGCTGACATTGAGTATAATTCGGGGAATGCAGCAAGTTGGCACAACTACATGAGAAATGTGGCGGCTTTGTTGAAGACAGATGCCACCAATCTTTATGATTCTTGGAATACGAGTTATAAGGGTGGGGCAAGTTTTGCAACTTCCTTCAAAGCTCATAATGGTGCCTATAACTTTTCAAGTGCCTGGAACTGTATAGAGCAGGTTATCGACGGTTGTGTTGAAATCTCCAATGAGGTAGGTGAGACGAAGATTGGTGATCCATATAATAAATATATGGCAAACAATGTTACAGAGGCCCTCTATGCTGTTGAGTCATGGTATAGCTGGCATTCCCGTGATGATTATACCAATAATATTTACTCAATCCGCAATGCCTATTACGGCTCTTTGGACGGTAAGGTGAGCGACAAGTCAATTTCAAAATTGGTGGCTGGAGCCAATGCGGAGTTGGATACGAAAGTGTCGGCAGCTATCACTACGGCAGCATCGGCTATTCAGGCTATTCCCCAACCTTTCCGTAATAATATCAACAGTCAGGAAACGGTAGCGGCTATCAAGGCTTGTGAAGAACTGGAAAGTGTATTGGATAAGGAGTTGAAACCTTATATCAGGGACAATAGCACCATTAACAGCAATGAAGCACTTGACCCGATTGTTGAAAATTATGTCAATGTTGTGGTTTTGCCTACCTATAAGGATTTGAAGGAGAAGAATAGTACGCTGTATGACGCTGTGGTGGCTCTTGCCAACAATCCCTCTAACAGTGCTTTTGAGACGGCATGCAATGCTTGGATAACAGCCCGTGAACCTTGGGAGGAAAGTGAGGCGTTCCTATTTGGGCCGGTGGATGAGCTGGGGCTTGACCCGAATATGGATAGTTGGCCTTTGGACCAGAACGCCATTGTCCAGATTCTGAATTCCCAGAAATGGGGCGATTTGGAATGGAGCGAGGGTGATGATGATGCAAAAGTTGAATCTGCCCAAAATGTACGCGGATTCCATACTTTAGAATTCCTGCTTTTCAAGGATGGCAAGCCTCGTACAGTTAAATAAGAATTATTTATAAACAATACTCAAGAAGTAAAGGGGGGGATTTGGAGAATCCTGCCTTTACTTCTTTGGCATGTTTGGATATGCCATTATTAAAAAGTAGATAAAGATGATGAATCATTTAATGAGATATTCATGTCTTCTCCTTTGTTTGTCGGCAGGTTTGACTGCTTGTGATGATGATGGGATTGACGTGTTGGATATAGAGATTCCTGAAGGATACGCTCTGTCTGCCGGAACGTCCACAATCTTCATGAATTCATCCAAGGCCTATGATTCACCGGCAGATTGGGTGTCGGGTGTTTACAACAGTCGCTTTAATGATGGTGACGGGCTTTACGATGATGTGCGTACGAGTAGCAATGGCATGGGAGGGGGGCTTGGCCCAGTCTATGCGGGGTATTCTTGTGGCAGTTGTCATCGTAATGCCGGCCGTACCAAACCGACGCTGTGGAGTGAAGGCGGATCGGGTAGTTACGGGTTTTCCTCGATGCTGGTTTATATAAGCCGCAAGAATGGTGCGTTTTTTCAGGATTATGGCCGTGTTCTCCATGACCAGGCCATTTATGGAGTGAAACCGGAGGGAAAGCTTTCTGTGGAGTATACTTATGAGACTTTTACCTTTCCCGACGGAGAGAAGTATGAACTTTGCAGACCGGCTTATTCCATATCCGAATGGTATGCTGACAGTATAAAGCCTGAAGATATGTTCTGTACGGTGCGTATCCCGTTGAGACATGTCGGTATGGGGCAAATGATGGCTTTGGAACCTACGGAGATTGAAGCGCTTGCTGCAAAAAGTAATTATCCGGAGTATGGTATAAGTGGCCGTTGCAATTACATTACCGAACGTGGTGTGAGAAGCTTGGGGCTGTCGGGAAATAAGGCTCAACATGCGGATTTGACTGTTGAACTTGGTTTTTCAAGTGATATGGGTGTTACCAATAGCCGCTATCCGGAAGAGATATGCGAGGGGCAGGCCCAGGTGAATCAAGGCAGCATGATGGGGCTTTCTTATGCCCAGTTGGATGTTTCTACAGAAGATATGGAAGATGTTGACTTGTATATGCAGAGTCTTGGTGTTCCTGCACGGCGTAATGTGAATGACCCGCAGGTGATAAGGGGAGAACAGAATTTCTATAAAGCCAAGTGCCATCTTTGCCATGTCACCACGTTGCATACCAAGCCTCGGGGCTCCGTGCTGTTGAACGGTACCCGTTTGCCATGGTTGGGAAGTCAGACAATTCACCCCTATTCGGATTTTTTGCTGCATGATATGGGCTCCGAAATTATGGGAGTCGGTCTGAATGATAACTATGTAAGTGGGTTGGCGCGTGGCAATGAATGGCGCACTACTCCGCTTTGGGGTATCGGGCTTCAGGAAAAGGTAAACGGACATACCTACTTCTTGCACGATGGCCGTGCCCGCAATCTTGTTGAAGCCATAATGTGGCATGGGGGAGAGGGAGAAGCATCGAAAAATCTCTTTAAGAACATGAGCAAGGATGACCGTGATGCCCTGATTGCATTTTTAAATTCACTTTAGAACTAATAAGCTTTATATAAAAAGTAATTATGAAGAAATTTTTATATGTCGCCATGCTGGCTGTTTTGCCTTTGACCGCTATGGCGCAACATGAGGAAGATACGGAGAATGGTGTAGTGTCATTGGCCGGAAGAGAAGGTTTTACCATTGAAACAAAGAAAGGTGACTTTGTTTTCAAGCCTTATCTGTTGGTACAAACGAGTGCTAATTTCAATTGGTATGATGATGAAGGCTTGGATAAGGCTTATAACCAAGATAATATTGCCAATTCGGGTTTTTCCATTCCTTATGCCGTACTTGGCTTTACTGGCAAGGCTTTTGGAAAAGTGGCTTTCAATCTGTCCATCAATGCTGCTGCAAGTGGAGGAGCGCTGTTACAGCAGGCGTGGTTCGATGTACAGCTGAAAAAACAATTTGCGATTCGTGTCGGAAAGTTCAAGACTCCATTCTCGCATGCCTATCTGACAACTCTTGGCGAAACACTGCTTCCCCAGTTGCCGGTTTCTCTGACGTCTTCTGTAATTTTGCCTTATTCGTTGAATGCCGTGACGCCTAATATCGGTACGGGATTTGACCTGGGTGTTGAAGTTCACGGTCTGGTGGCAGATAAGTTCGGTTATGAAGTCGGCTTGTTCAATGGAACCGGAGCTTCCGTGAATACAGCTTCAAAGACGATGAGTGATGACTGGCATATCCCTTCATTGCTGTATGCCGGACGTCTGACTTATATGCCCAAGGGGGTGATGCCTTCCACACAAGGTAATCCTAACCGTTTGAACGAGGATAAGATATTATTCGGTCTTTCGGGTTCTATCAATGTGGAGAGTGAAAATGAGAGTACCAATGATACCCGTGTGGGGTTGGAATTTGCTATGTTGAAGAACAAGCTCTATCTGGCGGCTGAAGCTTATTATATGAATGTAGGTTTCACCAAACGGCAAAAGATAAATGAATCGTATAGCTTTTTAGGCGGTTATGTGCAAGGTGGTTACTTTGTCGCTCCCCGCCTACAGCTTGCCGCACGCTACGATATCTTCAATCGTAACGGTACGGATGACGACGGTTTCCTGAATATGCCTGCTGTAGGTATGAACTACTTTTTCAGAGGATGCAACTTGAAATTGCAGGCAATGTATCAGTATGTAGCCCGTTGGGGACACGACACGCAGCTCGACCGTGATAATGATAATTTAGGTCTGGCCACTCACTCTGCCACGGTGATGCTTCAATATACATTCTAAATGAAGTCAGGAAAGGATTCGTCTATGAAAAAATACATTCTTTTCTTTTTTCTGCCCGTGCTTCTTATAGGTCTGCATGCATGCGATGAGGGGAGAATTTATGAGAATGCCGTTGTGGCCACGGGTGAAGGACGCACAGTGAAGATGACAGGCCGGATTAGTGGTGTGGATAAGTGGTCGGGCGACTATAGTGTGGTAGTGGCAGGATTTGATGATGAAAGCGATTATGCCATTGTTTCAAAGGTTGTTCCGGCATCCGAATCGGATAATGATGAAATCCAGTTGACAATGTCCGGCATAACGGATGAGGTGACAACTGTCGAGCTATGTGTAATCAATAAGTTGAGGAAGCGCATTGTCAGTTTGGTGGCAATGGAATGTACTGAAATCGCTGATACTATACTTATGGATGCAGGAACAGTTGATGCAAGTATGTACAATGCCATTCAACAAAAAATATTCAATGCCACTTGTACGGCTTGCCATGGTCTTAGCACCACTCCGGGTGGTGGCTTGAATCTGCTGGAAGGACATAGCCATGCTGATCTGGTCAACCGGGCTTCAACGACGGTGGACGGTAAAATGAGGGTTATGCCCGGTAATGCGTCAGAAAGTGTCTTGCATCTCATATTGGGTACGGACATCAGCTCGGATTGGCGTATAGACCATTCTCAGATGATAACCTCATCTGATATGCAGTCTTTGATTGGCAACTGGATTGACGATGGTGCACAGCCGTAATAATGATGGGCCTTACTGGTAATACCGGTACTTTTTTGAACAACAACGACTAATTGATATTTAATATGAAAAATAAACAACAACAAACTAATCAATTGGAGAATACCTTAACCGAAATCTTTAAATATGAGGTAGAAGCGGGTGTTTCGGAATATCATGTAATGATTCATGCCACCAGACCGGAAGCGACTTATGAAGAACAGCTGAATGCGGTGGTCGACACTTACTGCCAACTGCGTGAAAGTGAACTACAAGGTGCTGTTGCCATCTTTAAACGCTACTTTCTAAGTGACGCCGCCAATCAAGCAGATATGCTACTGGCGCTTTCGGCAGAATGTTCGGATTGTGCACTCTCCGTGGTAGAGCAGCCGCCGTTGAACGGTACAAAGATTGCACTGTGGGTCTATCTGCAGAAAGGTGTGGAAACACAGGTGCTTCATAACGGATTGTTCGAAGTGAGACATGGCGCCTACCGTCACCTTTGGGGAGGCGGCTCTTTCAATCGTGCTGCCAATTCGGAATACCAGACCCGTCTGCTGTTGAATGACTATGTGATGCAGCTGATGGAACAGGGCTGTAAGCTGGCTGATAATTGCATACGTACCTGGTTCTTTGTACAGAACGTGGATGTGAATTATGCCGGAGTGGTGAAGGCGCGTAATGAGGTGTTTGTTACCCAGGACTTGACGGAGAAGACTCATTATATTTCCAGTACCGGTATCGGTGGCCGTCATGCCGACCCAAAAGTGACGGTTCAGATGGATACTTATGCTGTAGATGGTTTGAAATCTGAACAAATTCACTACCTTTACGCACCGACACATCTGAATCCCACATACGAATACGGTGTGAGTTTCGAGCGAGGTACGTATGTGGATTATGGCGACCGTCGCCAGGTGTTTATTTCGGGTACTGCGAGCATCAATAATAAAGGTGAGGTGGTATGTCCCGGAGACATTCGCAAGCAGACGGAACGTATGTGGGAGAATGTGGAGGCTTTGTTGAAAGAGGCTGGCTGTACGTTTGATGATTTAGGACAGATGATTGTTTATCTGCGGGATGTTGCAGACTATACCGTGGTCAAAGGAATGTATGACGAGCGTTTTCCGGATACTCCGAGAGTGTTTGTATATGCTCCCGTATGTCGTCCGGGTTGGCTGATAGAGATGGAATGTATGGGAGTCAAGTCTTTAGAAAACAAGGAGTTTGCTCCATATTGATTTTTTTACTTTTAATTGATAGCTCTTAATTGAAAAAGTTTCTCATAGCTGTTTATGGTTGTTTGCTGCTCTTACTTGCTGCAACTACGTTTGTAGAGCAGACATACAGTACGGATTTTGTAGAAAAGCATGTTTATCATACGATTTGGTTCTGTTGTTTGTGGGGAGCCCTTGCTGCGATGACTGTTGTTGTGCTTGTAAGACAGCGGTTGTGGCGGCGTCTCCCGACGTTGTTGTTGCATGGCTCCTTCCTCGTGATTTTGGCGGGAGCCATGACTACGTTTCTTTGTGGCCGAAAAGGATATGTGCATCTTACTGTCGGCAGTGAGGTGAACTGCTTTTTGGAACAAGACGGCAGGCAGGTTGTAGAGTTACCGTTCACCTTACGTCTGGACAGTTTCCGGATTGAGTACTATCCGGGTACGGATGCTCCTGCAGATTATATCAGCTATATTCACGGTGAGACGCCCGTCTCCATGAACCGTATTCTTTCACGGCAGGGGTTCCGCTTTTATCAGTCTTCCTTTGATGAGGATATGCAGGGGAGCTGGCTGACAGTGAATTATGACCCGTGGGGGATAGGGGTTACCTATAGTGGATACCTCTTGTTAGGTGTCTCCATGCTCTGGATGCTGGTCAGCCGGGGTGGAGAGTTCCGCAGGCTGCTGAGGCATCCGTTGTTGAAGAAGGGAGGAATGTTTGTTCTATTGTTGCTGTGTCTGGGAAGTGGGGTACATGCGCAGAAGAGAAGCCTTCCGGCACTGGCACGCAAGCAGGCGGATAGTCTCGCCCGTAAGCAGGTGATTTATAATGACCGTGTGGTTCCTTTCAATACCCTTGCGCGCGATTTTGTACTGAAACTGACGGGAAAACCGTCTTATGGAGGCATGACGCCGGAGCAGGTGATTGGTGGATGGCTTCTGCGTCCGGAAGTTTGGCAGAATGAGCCGATGATTTATATCAAAAACGAGGCACTCCGTCGCCTGCTTCATTTGGAGACACCCTATGCATGTCTGGCTGATTTGTTCGACGGTGAGAAGTATCGCTTGCAGAAGTTCTGGAAGGGGAAGCAAGACCATCATCAGAAAATGACTTCTCTGGAAAAGGCCATTGTAGAGGCGGATGAAAAGGTGGGACTGATTTTGATGCTCCAAAATGGTACATTGATTCATCCTTTGCCGGAAGACGGGAGTGTGGAGCCTGTTTCCGATACTAAAATACAAGCCGAATTGCTGTATAACCGTATTCCTTTCAGCAAATTACTGTTCATGTTCAACCTTACGGTGGGGATGCTGGCTTTCTTCCGTCTGCTGTATCGCGGCCTGCGTCGTTCGTCGGCATTGTCAGACTCTTCCGGTAGGATTGTAGCGCTCTCTTTCTCTTCGCGTTTGGCAGATACTTTTTTCCCGTTTTCTCTTTATGCGGCGTTTCTCTTTCAGCTCTTCGGGTATGGCCTGAGGTGGTACATCGGTGGGCGAATACCGTTGGGCAACGGATACGAAACGATGCAGTTCATGGCATTGTGTGCGCTGTTCCTGGCTTGTCTGTTTCGGCGGCGCTTCCCGTTTATGGTGCCTTTCGGCTTTTTGCTGTCCGGTTTTGCCTTGCTAGTGTCTTATTTGGGACAGATGAATCCCCAAATCACTCCCTTGATGCCCGTGCTTGTTTCTCCATGGCTCAGTACGCATGTGTCGTTGATAATGATGTCTTATGCTTTGTTTGCCTTTATGATGCTGAACGGCATACTGGCATTGTGTCTTCGCCGTTCAGCCCGGATGTTGATGCTGCTCGGCCGATTGCTGCTTTATCCTGCCGTTTTCTTTTTGGGAGCCGGTATTTTTCTGGGTGCGGTTTGGGCCAATGCTTCTTGGGGGCGATATTGGGCTTGGGACCCGAAGGAAGTATGGGCGCTGATTACCTTTATGGTTTATGGAGCGGCGTTCCATGCGCGCAGCCTGCGCATTTTCCGCAGGCCGTTATTCTTCCACATCTATATGATTGTCGCTTTTCTGACAGTCCTGATGACCTATTTTGGGGTGAACTACATCCTTGGAGGAATGCATAGCTATGCCAATGCTTGATTTGCGGGTGGTTCTACCTATTTATAATGACTGGCTTTTTTCATTATACCTAATTTGAGCGATTGCGTACTGTCTGCCGATGCCTTATCTTTGCAACATCAGATTTGAATGAATTAGTTAGTCATAATTACGTAACCACTTTTATGAAGATAAAAGGATCCCCACTTTCCGATGTGATATCGTGAAGTGGGGATTTGTGTATGGCGTGGCGGATACTGTGGGCAAGGTTGGTTAAGGCTACTTGTCAGACTGCTTGAGTCATAGCATGGGGAGGGCTGACATAGGGGATGAGCTTTGTCTTCAGCCTGAAGATGCACATCTCTATGCTGAAGATATACATCGTTACGCTAAAGATGTATATCGCCAGTCACAAGATAAACCTTAATCAATAGCCAGAGGCCTTTTCCCGTATGGGGGAGAATACTTTTGCAAGGGATTCATCCGTTTTTTCCCTATAGGCCGTAGTGGGTAGGGAAACAGTTGCCGGAAGAACCTTATAGAGAGTCCTTGATGTCTCCCAATTCCACTAGCTTGTTCACAATAGCGTAGATGGTAAGCCCTGCCGGAGAATGTATCTGCAGTTTGCGTGCAATGTTACGGCGATGGGTAATGACAGTATGAATGGAGAGGTAGAGTTTGTCGGCGATGGCTTTGTTGGTCATGCCCTTCACAACGCAGGTGATGATTTCTTTTTCGCGCTGGCTCAGGGTTTCTTGTTCGCTGTCTTTTTCCTCTTCCTCCTCGGTGTGCAGCAAGTGGTTGATTTTGGAGGTGATGACATCTATGTCATCGCACATGGCGAAGTTCTCGTCATATTTCTTCAATATGTTGTTGTCGATGACGGAGCATACCATAGCAATGTACTTGATGCCGGATTTTCCGTGTTCTGCCTTGAAGGCGGGCAGGTCGAACCAGCCACCGAAAGTGGGGTTGATGATGATAATGTCTGCCGGATGCATGTGAATGTAGTTTTGCAGCGATTCCGGAGAAGAAACTTCAATAGGGTGTGCATTCAAGTTGGGAATACGCTTCAAAACAGCCGTCAGACCACTTCGGATGATGACCGAAGTTTCTGCAATGACAATCTTCAAAGAAGTATTATTGTTCATTTTTCAGTTTCCTTTCTATTTGCGCTACGGCGGGAACAAACATATAATCTTCTACCTGGCAGTGGGTGGCAAGGTCTTGTTCGCAGTTGAATATATCGAACAAGACCGCATTCAGGAGATTGTTGTTCTCCTTTTCCGGGTAGTATTTGATGATGATGTTCTTCAGTTCTTTCAGTTTGGTGTCTATCTGATTATGTTTGCTGGCAAAAGTGGCGATGTTGTATTCGTCCGATAGTCTGCCCTGGAGCAAGTGCTCTACGTAGGTGAATACGGCCTGGTTTTCATATTCCATGTGGCGGCGTACCTCCTTGGCATATTCATCGAAGAACTTCAGGATGAGGTAGGCTACATCGTTTGTACTGGAACAATCGATGGCTTCGATGAGTTTGCGGCGGATGGCCGGCAGGTTGAAGTCGAGGAAATACGTGTGGGCACGCTTCAGATAATCCATAAGGGCGGGAATGGAAAAGTCACTTTCATTGCCGCTGTAAGAGTATTGTTCTTCGCTGATAAAGTTGGCTACGGCGAGGAATGTGGGGCAATCTACGCCTTGCGCTTCGCAGACGTCCTTCACGTTCTTGTCTCCGAATCCTAATGACAGTCCGAAGCGGCTCATCACCATTAATAAGGAGTAATTGTCACAGATGAGGTCGCTCATTTTGTCCGTGGAGCGGTACTTATGTTGCTCATTCATTGTGTGTTATTGTTTTTAATTCTTTAATTCGTGCGCAAAGTAACGGCTTTTATCCGAGAACTGCAATCACTATTAGTAGGTATTTTGCTTGTCGGGAGATGGTTGGAGAGTGGTGTTTGCTGGATAAACTAAAAGCTTTAGTTTTATTTAACGAGAGAAATTAGTTTTTGAACTAAATAATTTAGTTATTTGCGGAAAACAAAGAATGTTATGAAAGGATTGACTGCAAAAGAAGAAGAAATCATGGGCTTTTTCTGGGGAAAAGGACCCTTGTTTGTGAAGGAAATGCTGGCATTCTATGAAGAGCCGAAACCCCATTTCAATACTTTGTCCACCATTGTGAGGGGATTGGAGGATAAGGGATTCCTAAGCCATCATGCATATGGTAACACCTATCAGTATTATGCGGTGGTCAGCGAGGAGGATTTTCGCAAGCGGACACTGAAGAATGTTATCAGTAAATATTTCAATAATTCCTATCTCAGTGCAGTGTCGTCTTTGGTGAGGGAAGAAGATATATCTTTGGAAGAACTGAAACTGTTGATACAAGAGGTGGAAAAGGGAAAGGATTGAGGTAATTGAAAATCTAATAACTCTTGCTTATGAAAAACATCGGATTGGTTTGTTGGTTGCTGGTGAGTATTTGCTGCGGATTGCAAGCAAAGAAAATTGTAAAGACTCCCTATTTCATGGCTTGTAATACGCGTAGCATCGAAGTGGAGCGAGTGATACTTGGAGAAGACACGACTTGGCTGGATGTGAAGATATACGGTATGCAGGGTGATAAGGTCAGGATAGATTCGGCAGCCGTATTGCAGGCATCCGGAAAGCATTATGAATATTGGGGGGATACCGGTTTTTCCAGAGGGGAATGGACAAGTATTCCTGCTTCCGGTGAAATGACCGCTACTTTGAAGTTTAGGCCGCTTCCGATGGACACCGAGAGTTTTGACTTTCTGGAGATGCCTGGCAGTGATGAGGGATGGATAATCTACGACATACAGCTCAACGGGCAGAAGCCTCAGGTGGATATTCCCGAAAGGCTACTGGACAAGAAGCCGGATGAAGTTTTACCCTTGCCCGCACCGGAACTGAATGCAGGAAAGGCTGTCATAAAAGGACGGATATTAGGGTATAAGCCGGAATATGGAGTGACGTTACGCTACTATGGCTCGCCTTGGTTCTTTATGTATTTCACCGGCAAGGACTTGGAGATTGCGGAGGATGGCACGTTCCGCTATGAGACGGAGGTGCTGTTGCCAAGCGGTGCTGCGTTGTGGATATCCCGTTCGAAGATAGAATTGTTCCTTGTGCCGGGTGGAGAACTGGATATTACAATCAATCTGCCCGAAATATTCTATTCGCAGAGCCGTCTTTTAAGCAGGAAAAGCGATGGGGAAGTGGAGAACCGCGTCTGGTTTGAAGGAGACTATGCCGGACTGAACACCGAGTTGTTGCGGTTCGGTGAAATGAAAAGCTTATCGGAAGCTGATGATTTTTATTCCGATATTTGTGGGATGACTCCGCAGGCATATAAGAAATATCTGTTCAGGCATTATGAAGATATGCTGGAGGAACTTGTGAAAAACAAGGATATGAGTCAGGCTTGCCGCACCTATATCCGGTCAAATCTGGATATGAATCTATTCAGCCTTATCTATAATTACAAGAGCAACCTTAGTTATGCCCCGATGCTTTCGGGCAGGAAGGGTGTGAAAAGGGCGGACATGACGGTGGACAGCACCTCATACTTCAAGGAAATACTGCAACTAGATATTCTGCATTCTCCCGCGCAGAAGTATTATGACTTTTATACGGATTTTGTGCGGACTGCTACCGGAGAACTTCGTGACAGGTTTGTGCAGGACACCCTTTGGCCGGACATGCTTCTTGCCAGGCGTGCTTCCCGTAATCTGAGCAAGTACATGCCTTTGACTGAGGAAGAGCATCGGACGGTAGACAGCATTGCTTCTCCCGACCTCAGGCAATTGTTCCTGATGAGAAACGAGAGGATTGAGGCTGAATTGAAGGCCGGGATGGAAGCTGCTAAGGGCAAGACCGGATATACGGTTGTTGAAGTAGGAAAGGAGATAGCGGCAGATAGCTTATTGAAAGTTATTACCCGTCCTTATCGTGGTAAGATGGTATTGGTCGATATGTGGAACACCTGGTGCGGTCCTTGTATGCGGGCAATGAAAAGTCTGAAACCTTTGAAGGAAGAGTTGAAAGAGGTGGTCTATTTATACATTGCGGATGAATCATCTCCTGAAGGGAAATGGAAATTGAGGATACCGGATATACACGGCATCCATTGCCGCATCAGTAATGAGCAAAGTACAGCATTGGCAAAGCTGTATGAATATCCGGGCATCCCGACCTATTTCGTAGTGAACCGTGAAGGAGATGTCTCCTACAAAGTAACCGGATTCCCCGGAGTGGAGATGCTACGGAATGAACTGACTAAGTAGCTGTAAATAGTAAATCGTTAAATAGTAAATAACTCCATGGGTCTGTTTTTTGTTTATATACTCAAATCATCCGTTTGTCTGGCGGTATTCTATCTGTTTTATCGCTTGCTGCTGGCACGTGATACATTTCATCGTTTCAACCGGTTTGCGTTGCTGGGCATTTTGTTGTTGTCGTGCCTGCTGCCTTTGGTTGAGGTAAGTGTAAGGCAAGAGACTGAAGTGCATCAGACCATGCTGACATTGGAACAGTTGTTGATGATGGCAGATGCAATGAATGCTACTGAAACCGGAATAACGGCTGAGGCGGCAACGGTCACCTGGATACAGGTGGCGTTGTTGGTTTATCTGGCAGGAATCATTTTCTTTGCTCTCCGCAATGCTTGTTCGTTGGTGCGGTTGCTGATGTTGCTGAAAGCGGGTAAGAAAGAAAGTGTCGGCAATTACTTGCCGGGCAGGAAAGAGCGCGTTACTTTGATTGTACACAACTGTGACATCGCTCCGTTCAGTTGGATGGGATATATTGTCATTCCACGGAAAGACTTGGAGGAGAACGGACGGGAAATCCTTATCCACGAGCTTGCCCATATCCATAACCGCCATTCCTGGGACTTGCTGGTGGCTGATGTCTGCATTTTCTTTCAGTGGTTCAATCCGGCATCATGGCTCCTGAAGCAGGAATTGCAGAATATCCATGAGTTTGAAGCGGATGAAACGGTGATAAAGGAGGGTGTGGATGCAAAACAGTATCAACTATTATTAATAAAAAAAGCTGTCGGCACAAGGCTCTACTCTATGGCCAACAGCTTTAATCACAGTAAACTTAAAAAACGTATCACTATGATGTTAAAAGAAAAATCAAGTCCGTGGGCACGTTTGAAGTATCTTTATGTACTTCCGGTAGCTGCCATTGCAGTGACAACTTTTGCCCGTCCAGAAGTCTCCGATAAGGTTGAGGAGATTTCAAGTGTCAAAGTTAACGATTTGGCTGCAATTGTAGAAACAAAAGTGGTGGAAAGTGTAGGAGACACAACGAAACCTGCCGATGTGAAGTATGTACCTACGGAAGTCCGCAAGCAGTTGAAGGGAACTCCGGTCTTTGAACTGGTAGAGGAGATGCCGGAATTTCCCGGAGGTGGAATGAGTGCTCTTATGGGTTATCTGAAAGACAATATGCGCTATCCGGCATCTGCCAAAGAGAAAGGTACGCAAGGGCGTGTGACTGTCCAATTTGTGGTGGATAAAGATGGAAGTATCAAGGAACCGAAACTTCTCCGTTCTGTAGATAAGGATATGGATGCTGAAGCGTTGCGTTTGATAAGTAATATGCCGAAGTGGAAACCGGGGAGACAGAAGGGGCAGCCGGTGGCGGTGAAATATACGGTTCCGGTGATGTTCAGTTTGGATGATGACAAACTTGAGAAAACTTCTTCTGCCAATGGTATTACAGTTGAAGGATATGCAGGTAATGGGAAAGAACCACTGTATATTGTGGATGGAAAAGAGGTGACACCATCTGTCATGAGTGCATTGGATCCTGATAAGATAGAGCGTGTAACGGTTTTGAAAGATAAATCTGCCACGGAATTATATGGAGAAAAGGGAAAGAATGGTGTTCTTTTGATAACCCTGAAACAAGGAACTCCAGGTATAGTTATCCGTCGGGATAAAGAGGTGACAGAGAACGCTAAAGTACAGCATAACGGTAGTCTTGATTTAACGAAGACTATTTATATTGATGGAGAAAAGGTTGATTTGGGTACTAAAACTATCGATGATTTAATACCTGCGGAGAATATTGAGAGCATTGAGGTGAAGAAAGAGGCAGGTGGAAAAGGTGAGATTTACATTGCTACTAAAAAAACTAAAGCTGTAGAAAAGACTTCCGTTCAAGGTAATATGAAAGTGGAAGGCAAAGTGGTGGATGAGCAGGGCGAGCCTATTATTGGTGCGGCTGTTCTGATAGAAGGTACCACTACGGGAAGCGTTACCGATGTCAATGGTAATTTTGTCCTTTCTGTTCCTTCTAAGGATGCTGTATTGGTTGCTTCGTATATAGGCATGGCTACCAGCAAAGTGAAGGCGCAATCCAAGCTTACGATTACACTAAAAAATGAATAGTCTCTAACAACTATGACAAGTAAAATTCTTTCTTTGTTTCTGATTCTGATAGCTGTGGGGGCAGGGCTTTGCTCTGCCCAGACAGCAGGTAAGAAATATTATTTAGTGGATGGCCTTTTCTTCGAAGGCATGCCACCTTGTGTGGATTCGGATAATGTAGCAGCCTACGTTATACATAAGGACGGCGTGGGACACGAGGTTACAGAACTTCGTTTGTGCAGGGATTTTGTGCTGCCTGAAGATGTGAGAAAATACGCTACTCCTGCTGAAGAGGTGTCTGGTGCGGAAGCCTTTTTGATGAGTTATCGTGGAGGGATAGGGCAGAAGCTCCCGATAGTCTCTGTCGTACGGACTCTGAAGACAGAGGAATGGATAGGTAAACCCTTTCCAGAATTCAAAGTAAAAGATACCGCAGGGAAGGAGTGGACTAATACCGATGTAGTGGGCCGTCCTATGGTCTTGAACTTCTGGTATACTGGCTGTGGCCCTTGTATCCGTGAAATGCCGGAGCTGAACAAATGGATGGAAGTCTATCCTGATGTAACCTATCTTGCTACGACTTTTGACAGTGCTGCACAAATAAAGAAAATTGTAGAGAGCCGTCCTTTTCTCTTTACCCAGATAGCCGATGACTTGTTTTTCTTCGAGACCTTTCATGTGAGCGGTATGCCGGTCACTATACTGGTGGATAAGAAAGGTATTATCCGCCATATAGAACAAGGTACTGGAACTGCGAAACTTCGGTATATACAGGATAAGTTGCAGAAACTTGTCAGCGAATAATTCTTTCTTGATGAATAGGGATAAGGATTTCAGAGGATTTCTTTTGCTCTTTCACAGATTATCATACCTTTGCGAATATAAATCTAAGGAAGGGGAAGGTTATGATAAAACATCTTTTTTTAATATTGGGACTGCTTGCTGCGCTCACTTTTGCCGAGCCGGTTCTGGCTTGTACATCTGCCGTCGTTTCCGGAAAGGTTACTCTTGACGGCCGTCCGTTGCTATGGAAAAACCGTGATACGGACTATCTGCGAAATCATGTAGCTTATGTGAAAGGTGAGAAGTATGACTTCATTGCCGATGTGAATAGTGACAATTTCCCTGATTTGAAGGAGGCATGGGTCGGTACCAATTCCGCCGGCTTTGCCTTGATGAACACCCAATCCTACAATCTGGTGGAAGTGAAAGATGGGGAAGAACGGGGTGCCGCCAACGGGAGGATTATCTACCGTGCTTTGGAGGTTTGTGCCACGGTGGAGGACTTCTGCCATTTTCTTGATACCATCACCAAGCCCAGCCTGATAGAAGCCAATTTTGGCGTGATTGATGCCAAAGGCGGTGCCGCCATGTTTGAGGTGGATTACTATAAATATACGATGTATGATGCCAATGATCCGAAAGATGCTCCTTACGGTTACATTGCCCGTACGAACTTTTCTTTTGCCGGTGAGGTGAACCGGGGAGCGGGTTATGTACGCTATATGGAGGCAGACCGGGTATTGATGAAGGCTTCTGCAACGGGTGGGGTGACACCTCAGGGTATCTTCAATGACCTTTCACGTTCGTTCCGCAATTGCATGCTCGATATTGATTTGAGGAGCGGGAAGTTTAATCGCCCGCAAGGTTCCGGTTGGTTTGTCGACCAGGATTTTATTCCCCGTAACAGCACTTCTTGTTCCATTGTGGTGCAGGGCGTAAAACCGGGTGAGAAGGCGGAACTTACTACGATGTGGACAATGCTGGGATATTCTCCTACGGGCATTGCCGTGCCACTTTGGGTGAAGGATGCGGATAAATTTCTGCCTTCGATGGTATGTTGGGACAAGGCGTGTGCTGCCGCTCCGCTCAGTGATTGGTCACTCCGGCTTTCCAATAATGTCTTCTGTTACAATCAGGGGATGGGAACCAATCGTTATCTGAATTGGGAAAAACTGTACAATATGGAGAATAACGGCTATATGCAACAGCTTGTTCCGGTGGAGGCGGAGGTGTTTCGCCGTACATGCCCATTGTTGGACAGTTGGAGACAGCAAGGAAGCATTGATTCTCAAGAAATGCAGAAGCTTTATCAAGATGTGGAAGCACTTGTCCGAAAGGCTTATACGCCTTTGATGGAGCAATGACAGTATTCCAGTATTTCTCTTTCCTGCTCAGGGTGGAACCAGCGGATTTCCTCGTCCCGTTTGAACCAGGTCATTTGCTTACGGGAATAGATGCGTGAGTTCTGCTTTATCTTCTCAATGGCAAAGGGTAATGTCCATTCGCCGTCCAGGTACTTGAATATTTCTTTGTAGCCTACTGTATTTAGGGAATTTAGACTTTTATGCGGATAGACCATGTGCGCTTCTTCCACCAAACCCTCTTCCACCATTTGGTCCACCCGGCAGTTGATGCGTTCATAAAGCTCTTCCCGGTCACGCGTTAATCCTATTTTGATAATACGGAAGGGGCGTTCTTTCTTTTGTTGGGTGCGGAAGGAAGTGTAGGTCTTGCCCGTCATATAGCAGATTTCCAAAGCATGGACTACGCGTTTTGGGTTTTTCAAATCTACTATTTTGTAATATTCCGGGTCCAACAGCTTAAGTTCCGCACAAAGTCTTTCCAGACCTTCTGTTTCGTATTTGTACAGCATGAGTTGGCGTGTATCGGCATCTACGGTCGGAATGTCGTCAATGCCTTTACAGACTGCATCTACATACATCATTGAGCCTCCGGTCAGCAGTATGGTGTTATGCTTTGTAAACAAGTCTTCCAGCAGCTTCATTACTTCCGCTTCGTATTGGGCGGCACTGTAATAGTCTGTCAGCTTCAGGGTACCGACGAAGTGATGCTGTACCCGTTGCAGCTGCTCCGGTGTAGGGGCAGCCGTGCCTATCTTTAAATCTGCATAGAGTTGTCTCGAATCGGCCGAGACGATACAAGTATGGAAATGTTCTGCCAATCGGAGGCTTAATTCTGTTTTGCCTACTCCGGTGGGGCCGATAAGTACGATTAGGGTGTGCATGCGGGTATAAAATTTAGGCGCGAACCATAACAATCCGCGCCTTTCTGAAGGGGAATAATGTCTGTTTAATATTTCTCTTCTTCGAAGGAGTTCCCGGCTTCGTCCAAACCGCCGAAACCCTCTTTGTCGAAATCTTCCATATCGAAGTCTTGGTCGCCGTAAAAGTTTTCGTCCAAGTCCAGGGAACCGCCGGCAGCTGCCATTTCTTCAAAGTCAACGGTCTGCTTGGGAGCTTCACCCGCTTTCTTGGTGCATTTGGCGCCTTTCATTTCTTTTCCGGTAATGATTTCAGAAAGCTCGATGAAGAAGCAGCGTTCAGTCATATAATCGAATACATAGAGAAGTTTCTGCTTCTCGTCTTCAACCAGTTCGCTCAGCTGGGTCTCTTTCATCACCCAACTGTCCATTTCCGGATTGTCGTCCATTTCTTCCAGCGTAATTTCCTTTTCTTTTTCCCAGTCATCATCGCAAATGAAGAAAGAAGTCATCTGGTCGTTGGTGTAGCCTGCCGACTTTAGAATCGCCTCATGGAAGTCATAAAAGGTAGCTTCCGGGTCTATCTGTATTTCTCTGACAAAATCGTCCACCTCATCAGAGATGATTGTAAATCTGTAGATCATGATGATTTATAATTTATGATTTCTGACTTCTGATTTTGTGTAAATCATACGTTTTTCATTTTCCTGCGGGGATAATGCCGCGGGCTGATTCACGTATAAAGTTTACGATATAGCTTATTTCCGGTGTCATTTCCATTTCATCCTCGATTTTCTTCAAGGCATCCGTATTGTTCAGGCCGCCTTGATAGATGATGCGATAGGCATCATGGATTTTCTCGATGGTCTCGTTGGAGAAGCCGCGTCGGCGTAACCCTACCACATTGATTCCCGCATAGCAGATAGGCTCGCGTCCGGCAATGATGTACGGCGGGATGTCCTTGCTGAAACGGCAGCCGCCCTGTATCATGCCGTAACCACCTACATGGCAGAATTGGTGCATCAGTACATTGGCGCTGATGATGGAATAATCGTCGATGACAATTTCACCCGCCATTTTTGTAGAGTTGCCAATGATACAGCCGTTGCCTATTAGGGCATCATGCGCCACGTGTACACTTTCCATCAAGAGATTGTTGTTGCCGACAATGGTTCTGCCTTTGGCAGCTGTACCGCGGTTGACAGTTACGTTTTCACGTATGATATTGTTGTCTCCGATTTCAGCAGTGCTTTCCTCCCCTCTGAACTTTAAATCCTGGGGAATGGCACCGATAACGGCTCCCGGGAAAATGGTGTTTCCATTGCCGATGCGTGCACCGTACAGAATGTTGGCGTTTGCCATAATCTTGTTGTTATCACCGATTACCACATTCTTGTCAATGAAAACAAAAGGAGCAATTTCTACGTTTTCCCCGATTTTAGCTTCGGGATGAATATACGCTAAGGGACTTATCATATTATTTACGATTTAGCTATTTACAATTTACGATTGAGATTACTTGCGATTTACTGTATATACGATTTTACCCGAAGGTGATAATTCTTATGGGTAATATGAATCGTAAATCGTAAATCTTCTAATCGTAAATCTATTTATTTGTTCTTAACTATTTGTGCCATAAACTCTGCTTCGCAGACCACCTTTTCGCCTACGAACACATAACCTTTCATGGTGGAGATGCCGCGGCGTATGGGGGCCATCAGCTCTACACGGAAGATGAGCGTGTCTCCCGGTACCACTTTCTGGCGGAATTTCACACCGTCAATCTTCATGAAGTAGGTGGAGTAACGTTCCGGTTCATCCACCGAATTCAGTACAAGCAAACCTCCCGTCTGTGCCATTGCCTCTATCTGCAATACACCGGGCATTACGGGTTCCTGCGGGAAGTGTCCCTGGAAGAAAGGTTCGTTGGAAGTTACGTTCTTGACACCTACAATGTAGTTGGCACCTATTTCTATGACTTTGTCCACCAATTGCATCGGGTAACGGTGAGGCAGAAGTTCGCGGATGCGGTTTACATCCATAATCGGTTCGCGGTTGCAGTCGTAGGTAGGAGCCTGTATTTCGTGCAGGCGGATTTCCTTGCGCATCTGGCGAGCGAACTTATTGTTGATGGTGTGTCCCGGGCGGGTAGCGATGATACGGCCCTTGATGGGCTTGCCTATCAAAGCCAGGTCACCGATGACGTCGAGCAACTTGTGGCGGGCGCATTCATTGGGCCACACCAAAGGTTTGTGGTTGATATATCCCAATTGTTTGGCGTCCATGTGAGGAACACCCATCACATCGGCCAGCTTGTCATAGTTCTCCTGGGACATTTCGCGTTCGTAAATAACAATCGCATTGTCAAGGTCGCCGCCCTTGATAAGACCGGCTTGCAGCAACGGCTCAATTTCGCGTACAAACACGAAAGTACGGCTTGCGGCGATTTCATCCTTGAACTTCGTCATGTCTTCCAGCGTTGCAAACTGGTTGGGGAGGATGTTGGAGTCGTATGATACCAATACATTCAAGCTGAAGTTCTCGTCCGGCAATACGATGATGGAAGAGCCGGTTGTTTCGTCACGGAATTCAATTTTGGACTTGATGATATAGAAATCTTTTACGGCATTTTGTTCTACAGTGCCTACGCGCTCTATTTCGTTGACATAATATTGGGCGCTTCCGTCCAGAATGGGAAATTCCGGTCCGTTTACCTGTATCAGGCAGTTATCGATACCCAATGCATAGAGGGCTGCCATACCATGCTCCACTGTGCTCACCTTTACTCCGTTTTTGGAGATTACAGTTCCACGGGTAGTTTCGGATACGTTGTCTGCAACGGCATCGAAGGTTGGCTGTCCTTCCAGGTCGATACGTTGGATTTTGTATCCATGGTTATCCGGAGCAGGATTGAAAGTAACGGTTAGGTCAAGTCCCGTATGAAGACCTTTTCCACTAAGCGAAAAGCTATCTTTCAGAGTCTTTTGTTTTAACATTGGTTACTTATTTAATTGTTGTTTAAGTTCATTCAATTCTTTGCGGAGCTGGCGTAGCTCCACTTGCATTTCCGGCAAACTTCTTTGTACGATGGATGCCTTGAAATATTGTTTCAGCTCCATAGGAGGGGTGCCGATAAGCTGGCTGCCGTCTTTTATGCTACTGGGAACACCAGACTGTGCGCCAAGGTTTACTTTATTGCCAATATGAATATGGCCTGCAATGCCTACCTGACCGCCGAACATGCACCATTCTCCTATCTTGGTAGAACCTGCTATACCTACTTGCGCCGCCATTACGGTGTGGGAGCCTATTTCATCGTTGTGTGCCACCTGGATTAAATTATCCAGTTTCACGCCGCTATGTACGATGGTAGCTCCCATAGTAGCACGGTCCACACACGTGTTGGCACCGATTTCCACATGGTCTTCCAGAATGGTAATGCCTATTTGCGGGATTTTTTCATAACCCTCGGAAGTGGGGGCGAAGCCGAAACCGTCTGCACCGATAACGCAACCGGAGTGCAGGATACAGTGGTTTCCTACCCGGCAATCGTGGTAGATGGTTGAATTGGCGTAAATAATACAGTCATTGCCTACTTTGGCACCGCTGCCAATCGTGACGTGCGGATGAATGACCGTATTGTCTCCCACCTCTGCATGCTCGTCAATGCAGGCAAAAGGCGCAATGTAAACATCCTTGCCAATTTTAGCTGTTTCGGCAACAAATGCCAGAGAGTCAATTCCCACTCGCTTTGGTTTACTTTGCTCATAAAGATTTAGCAATTTAGCAAGACTTTCATACGCATTGTCCACTTTAATCAAGGTAGCTTTCACTTCTTGTTCCGGAACAAAGTCCTTATTTACCAGAACAATGCTTGATTGGGTTTCGTATATGTAGGGGGTATATTTGGGGTTGGATAGGAAGGAGATGGCTCCCGGTATTCCCTCTTCGATTTTCGCAAAGGTGTGAACGGTAGCATTCTCGTCTCCAACAATTTCTCCTTGGATAAATGTTGCAATTTGTTTAGCAGAGAACTCCATGTCTTATTCTTGTTAGATGGTTTCAAAACGCAAATAACGGACTTTTTTTTTATATTTCCTTGTCCTGAGGTGAATATTTTATACTTATCTATGCAAACGTTGGTAGCATAAGTAGTATTTTTTTACTTTCTTGGACAGAAGAGAGATATTGAGCATATCCGATGCTTCGGCAATATTCTTGATGCTGCCGTCGTTGTAGAGGATGTCAATACTGTCATCTGCCTCGTCGTACATATTCTTCTCGATGCTGGGGGTAGAGATGAAATATCTCGCTTCGGAGAGAGGGATGTTCAGTTGTTCACTGATTTGCAAAGTTAGTGCTTTTTTCCGTTCCTCACTAATAGGTTCGGTAGAAATCTCAACTTTGAAGATGTTTCGGTTAATCATGCCGGCGCTCAAGGTGGACAAAACCTTGTCCGAATGGCGGCTCCATACCTTGAGGGCAGTCCAGATGTCATTATCGTCCAACTGAATGAAATTCTCCAAACATTCGGGATTGTTGTAGAATGCCTCCCGGCTGATGTCGTTGTATAGAAAGAATTTCAAGGCGGGTGAGGCAAAGAGGTCTATGCCGCGGCTTGCCAGTTCCTTGGCGCGGAGCAGGGCGCTAATCAGCATTTTCTCGTAGGCAACGGAGGTCTTATGCAGGTAGACCTGCCAGTACATCAGGCGGCGGGCGGTGAGGAAGTTCTCAATAGAATAGATGCCTTTGGACTCTACTACCAGGTGGTCATCCTTTACATCCAGCATCTTGATGATGCGGGCGGAGCCAATGTTGCCTTCGGTCACTCCGGTATAGAAGCTGTCGCGGCGCAGGTAGTCCAGGCGGTCCATATCCAGTTGCCCGCTTACCAGTTGGTGCAGGAAGCGCTTGGGGTATTCATCCTTGAAAATTTGAATGGCGAGTGTCAACTGTCCGTTCATTTCCTTGTTGATACGTTCCATCAGCATCAAGGAGATGTCTTCGTGGGAGACGCCCTGCACGATAGTATTTTCCAGTACGTGGGAGAAGGGGCCGTGGCCGATGTCGTGCATCAGGATAGCGGCTTCCACAGCTTCGGCTTCGCTGTCGAAGATAAAGTTTCCTTTGGTGGCAAGTTGCTGGATGGCCTCACTCATCAGGTAGAAGGCTCCCAAAGAGTGTTGGAACCGTGTATGCTGCGCACCGGGATATACGACAGAGGACAACCCCAGTTGCTTGATACGGTTTAGACGTTGCAAAAGAGGATGTCGTACAACATCGTACAACAACCCCTTTGGTATGTTGATGAACCCGAAGACAGGGTCGTTGATAATCTTTCTTTCGAACATTAAGCGTTAGCCGTTAATCACTTTTTTCAACTCTTCCGCCATCTGTGCCTGCACTTCTTGGGCTGCTTTTCGGCTGGCGGCGGCGAAGTTCTCTGTCTTGTCCACGTAGATGATGCCACGGCTGGAGTTGACAATCAGGCCGCAAGTCTTGTTCATGCCATACTTGCAGACTTCTTCCAGGGAGCCGCCTTGTGCGCCTACGCCGGGAACCAATAGAAAGTGTTCGGGAACAATCTTGCGGATATCTTCGAAGGCGCGGCCTTGTGTGGCGCCTACTACGTACATCATCTGTTCGTCACTGGCCCACTCCTGGGATTTGCGGAGCACTTTTTCGAAGAGGCGTTCGCCGTTGGTGTCTTCCGTCAGCTGGAAGTCGTGCGAGCCTTTGTTGCTGGTCAACGCAAGCAGGATTACCCATTTGCCTTCGTACGTAAGGAACGGGGTCACACTGTCTTCGCCCATGTAGGGAGCTACGGTTACGGAATCTATATCCAGCTCTTCGAAGAAGGTGCGGGCATACATGGCAGAGGTGTTCCCGATGTCACCGCGTTTGGCGTCGGCAATGATGAATTGGTCGGGATAGTTCTGCTTGATGTAATTTACGGTTTTCTCGAAAGCTATCCAGCCTTTCACGCCCATACTCTCATAAAATGCCAGATTGGGCTTGTAGGCGATGCAGAGGTCGGCAGTAGCGTCGATGATAGCTTTGTTGAAAGCGAATATAGGGTCTTCCTCTTTCAGAAGATGTTCGGGTATTTTCTTGATGTCGGTGTCAAGACCTACGCAAAGAAATGACTTCTTGCGCTTGATGTTCTCGAATAATTGCTGTTTGTTCATATTATTTTTTAGTTACGGGCTACAAGCTACGAGCTACGAGAGATAGCGTGTGGGCTGGCAGCTGGTTGTTTTTTTAGTTATGAGTTACGAGCTACTTGTCACTTGTTTCTTGTAACTATCTTACAGCTCGCTCTCTTTCAGCCTTTCTGCATTTTCCGCCACAATCAGGTGGTCGATGCAGTCTTGGATGTCTCCGTCCATAAAGGCGGCGAGATTATAAATGGTGTAGTTGATGCGGTGGTCGGTGATGCGTCCTTGCGGATAGTTGTAGGTGCGTATCTTGGCAGAGCGGTCGCCAGTACTGACCATCGTCTTACGCTTGGAGGCGATATCGTCGATGTACTTCTGGTGTTCCTTGTCGTAGATGAAGGTACGTAGGCGCGAGAGGGCGCGTTCCTTGTTCTTGGGCTGGTCGCGCGTCTCGGTACATTCGATGAGGATTTCTTCGACTATGCCTGTGTTGGGATTCTTCCAGTTGTAGCGCAGGCGCACGCCGGATTCCACCTTGTTCACGTTCTGACCGCCGGCACCACCGCTTCGGAAGGTGTCCCACTTGATTTCACCTTCGTTGATAACTACGTCGAACTCTTCGGCTTCGGGAAGCACGGCTACACTGGCGGCTGAGGTGTGTACCCGTCCTTGCGTTTCTGTGGCCGGTACGCGCTGCACGCGGTGCACGCCCGATTCATATTTCAGTGTGCCGTATACATTGTCGCCCGTCACGGAGCAGACAATTTCCTTGAAACCGCCGGCTGCACCTTCGTTGGCGCTGGATATCTCCATTTTCCATCCCTTGGATTCGCAATACTTGGTGTACATGCGGAAGAGGTCGCCGGCAAAGATTGCCGCTTCGTCACCACCCGTGCCGCCACGAATTTCGAGGATGGCATTACGGCCATCCTGCGGGTCGGCGGGGACGAGCAGCAGCTTTATCTGCTCTTCCAGTTCCGGTTGGCGGGCTTGGCAGGCATCCAGCTCTTCGCGTGCCATTTCCCGCATCTCCTGGTCTGTTTCGTTGGCGATAATTTCTTTGGCTTCTTCTATGCCGCCCAGTACTTGCATGTACTCTTTGCGGGCATTCATCAGGTCGCCCAGTTCTTTATATTCTTTGGTGAGCTTGACGTAACGCTTCTGGTCCGCAATCACTGCCGGGTCTGTAATCAAGGTCGACACTTCTTCGAAGCGGGCGACAAGCCCTTCCAGCTTTTCGAGTATGGTATTGTTGTCTGCCATATATTTAATACTTGAACTCTCCGAATTCGCTCTTGATAATCAGTTCTTTCTTGTCGCTTTCTTCCACGCGGCCTACAATCTGTGCATCGATGTTGAAACTCTTCGAAATAGCAATCACCTCTTCTGCATGTTCGGGAGAGAGGTACACTTCCAGGCGATGCCCCATATTGAACACCTTGTACATTTCACTCCAGTCCGTATCGCTCTGCTCCTTGATGGTCTTGAACAACGGTGGAACGGGGAAGAGATTGTCTTTGATGACACGGCAGTTGTCTCCCACAAAGTGCAGTACCTTGGTTTGTGCGCCGCCCGAGCAGTGTACCATACCGTGGATTTGGGGACGGAGCGCATCGAGCAGTTTCTTTACTACCGGTGCGTAGGTGCGGGTAGGGGAAAGTACCAGCTTTCCTGCATCCAGCGGACTGTCTTCGACACTGTCTGTCAGTTTTAGCTTGCCACTGTATACCAGTTCTTCGGGTACAGCCTTGTCATAGCTTTCAGGGTATTTCTCTGCCAGGTATTTGGAGAATACATCGTGGCGTGCGCTGGTCAGTCCGTTACTGCCCATACCGCCATTGTATTCTTTCTCATAAGTAGCCTTTCCGTAAGATGCCAGACCAACAATCACATCGCCCGGACGGATATTGGCATTGTCTATAACATCTGAGCGCTTCATGCGGCAGGTCACTGTCGAGTCTACGATAATGGTACGTACAAGGTCGCCCACGTCGGCTGTTTCGCCACCGGTGGCATAAACGCCTACACCCATCTCGCGGAGTTCGGCAAGCAGTTCGTCCGTACCGTTGATGATGGCTGAAATTACTTCGCCGGGGATGAGAAGTTTATTACGTCCGATGGTAGAGGATACCAGAATGTTGTCTACCGCACCCACACAAAGCAGGTCGTCGATGTTCATAATCAGTGCATCTTGTGCAATGCCTTTCCACACACCCAGGTCGCCGGTTTCCTTCCAGTACATATAGGCAAGACTGGATTTGGTGCCTGCTCCATCGGCATGCATAATGTTGCAATACTCCGGGTTACCGCCCAAAATGTCGGGGATAATTTTGCAGAAAGCCTGCGGGAAAATACCTTTGTCGATGTTCTTGATGGCGTTGTGCACATCTTCCTTAGATGCGCTGACGCCTCGCATCATGTATCGTTGATTACTCATGAGATAATAGGTTTGTTCAATTGAATGTGCAAAGATACATCTAATCTTCTACAACACAAAGCGAGGCACAAAGTTTCTCGCCTTTGTGCCTCGCTATAGAGTTGTGTATTTATCAGAATTGTACCTGGGGAGCTTGTTCCGCTCCTTCTGCCGCTTCGAAATAAGCTCGTTTCTCAAAACCGAAGAGACCGGCAAGGATATTTTTGGGGAAACGGCGAATGGCTGTATTGAAGTTCTTGGCTGCATTGTTGAAGTTGGTCCGTGCTACGTTGATACGGTTTTCCGTACCTTCCAGCTGTGCCTGCAGTTCCAAGAAATTCTGATTTGCTTTCAAGTCCGGATAGTTTTCTGTGATGGCAAGCAATTTACCGAGGGCAGAAGTCACCGCACCTTGTGCTTTCTGATATTCAGCCAGCTTTTCCGGAGTAAGGTCTGCAGCATCCACTTTGATTTGAGTGGCTTTGCTGCGGGCTTCTACTACACCTTCCAGTGTTTCCTTCTCGTGCGTGGCATATCCTTTCACGGTATTCACCAAGTTCGGAATCAGGTCGGCACGGCGTTGGTATTGGGTTTCTACGTTCGACCATTGTCCGCTGACATTTTCGTCCATGGTTACGAGTCCGTTATAGCCGGTTACACCCCAAATGGCGAGAAGAGCTATAACAACGATAATGATAATGGTTGATTTCTTCATACTTTTCATTTTTAGGCCTCACCTCCGATTCCTCTCCGATAGAGAGAGGGGAGGAGGGGAAGGCAGTTATTAATCATTTAATTATATTCTATGTAAACGTTTTATTTTCTTCCAGTATCCTCGAAGGTGTGTCAAAACGGTTGATGGCGCACAGATGACACATACTCGGCGTTAGAACCGGGAACCGGCTCCACCGCCACCTCCCATACCGCCTCCGAAGCTACCACCGCTGAAGCCTCCTCCGCCACTTCCGCCGAAGAGACCTCCACCACCGAAGATGACCGGACCACCTCCGCCTCCTCCCCGGTAGTTTTCATCGTATGACTGCTGGCGGCGCACTACTTTATGTCCGCAATTGCGGCAGGTGTAGGTCACATCTTCCGTTTTCACTCCATTGCGGCGTGAGATGAGTATGCTGCTGCTACGTTGCAATTTATGTTGTCCGCAGTTGGGGCATTTGTTGGCAGCGCGTTGGGCAAGGATGCCTATAATAGATGCCACTGCGAGGAAACCGATAAGTCCCAGTAGGATACCTCCTACGGAGAGGTCATCCTCCTCTTCCGTGTCATTCACCATAGTGCCGTCAAGACGTGAACAGACCGCCTTTACACCCGCGACCATTCCGGCATCCCAATTACCGTCTTTTAGATAGGGAATCATATATTTGGTCTGTATGCGTTTGCAGATGGCGTCAGGCAGGTCCCCTTCCAAACCGTATCCCGTATAAAACTGGATGCAGCGTTGATCGGTTACCAGCAGAATGACCAGACCGTTGTTTTTCTCTTTTTTCCCTACTCCCCATTCATTGAGCAGCCGGTGTGAGAAATCAAAACAGTCTTCTTGTCCGATGGAGGGAACAACGGCAACTACCGTTTCAATACCCGTCTGCTGCTCCAATGCGTAGAGCATGCGGTCTATGTCGGCACATGCCTCTTTGGATAAGATGTCGGCAGGGTTGCAGACATAACGCGTCTTGTCCTGAAGGTGTACTTTAGGAATGTTCTTAGTGGTGTAGACTTCTTGTGCCTGCAAGGATATGAACAAGCACAGGAAGAATGCTATGGAAATAAATCGTTTCATATTACCAATGTTTGTTGCGGCGAAGATAGGAAAAATCACGTCAATGTATGTATTTCCCTACGAATTTCTTTACATGCTCGGTGTATTCCTGCGGATAATCCTTGTAAGACATGGCATGTGTGGCACCGGGTACAATCCATAATTCTTTGGGTTCGGGCTTGGCTTCATAGAGGGGATAAACCATCCACGTCGGTACAAAGGTGTCGGCATCACCGTGGATGAAGAGCATCGGCAAAGTACATTTCTTTACTTGCTCCAGGGCAGAAGCTTCGCGGAAATCCCATCCGTACTCCTGCCGGCAAAGCCAGCTTGCAGTATGCAGTAGGGGGAAAGAGGGCAGTCCGAACTGTTCTTTCAACTCCCCGCGAAACTCATCCCATACGCTTGTGTAACCGCAGTCTTCCACAAAACACTTGATGAATGGCTGTTGGTATTGTCCGTGTTCCACTTCGCCGGATACCATCATGGTGGTGGCGGCTCCCATGGAGATGCCGTGTACTACCATCTTTGTACTGCGGGACGCTATGCTGTCCGTATGGCTGCGTCCGAAAAGCTCATCGGCGGTTTCGGTCCATTGCAACACGTCGAGCCGGTCTTTCCAGCCCATCTGTACATGGTTTCCTTCGCTCATCCCGTGTCCGTAAAGGTCGGGCAGCAGGATATTGAAGCCCATCTCCTTGCTGTACAAATAACCTATCATCAGCATGCGCACGGCGTTGTCCGTATATCCATGTACGATGACTGCCGTTTTGTCGGTAGGGCGGGCAGCGGCAACATAGAGCGCATGCAGCGTCTCTCCGCGGTCGTTCTCGATGTAGAAGTCCTTCAGTGCTCCTGCGGTCATCAGGCTATCCACCCAGGGGTGCAGTTCGGGGTAGCGCTCGTACATGAAATCGTAGGATGCGGCTATGTTGCGGCTGCGTGAAACGAGGTCGTCCGGTTTCAGGGAATAGCCCAGCATATAGTACCCTCCGCACAACAGTAGGGTGCAGAGGGCGGCCAGACTGAGAATTGAATATTTTATGGCTTTTTTCATTATTTATTCCAAATTTCCCATGCGGCAAAGGCCTGCAACAGCAACATCTCCAGTCCGTTCTTGGTGACGGCTCCTTGTGCCTGGCCTTTCTTCATGAAGAGGGTTTCGTTTGGATTATATAACAAATCGTAGAGCAAATGGTTGGGGGTCAGTAGCTCGTAAGGAATGTTGGGACAGAAGTCCACTTTGGGGTACATGCCTACGGGGGTACAGTTGACAATCACCGTGTACTCCTGCATGATTTCCGGTGTCAGCTCTTCGTAAGTGAGGTATTTGTCCTCTTTCTTGGTGCGCGATACGAAGGTACTTTTTATACCCAGGTTCTCCAGCCCGCGATATACGGCTTTCGATGCGCCGCCGGTGCCCAGAATCAGGGCTTTCTTGTGATGTGGTTGCAAAAGCGGTTCTATGGATTGTGTGAATCCTATGATGTCGGAATTGTAGCCAACCAGCTTTACCTTGCCTTTGGGAAGGCGGATAATCTTGATGACATTGACGGCGCCTATCTTGGCGGTGTCTTTGTCCAGTTCGTCCAGATAGGGGATGACTTGCTCCTTGTAGGGAATGGTCACATTCAGTCCACAGAGGTTAGGGTTTTCCTCTATAACTTCCATGAAATCCTCGATACGTGGAATTTCGAAGTTTACATATTCTGCATCAATGTTTTCTGCCGTGAATTTCTCATTGAAATATCCGATGGAAAAGGAATGTTTCAACGGGTAACCTATTAAACCGTATTTCTGCATAATGAGGGTGTGTTAAAGGGGAATTAATGATTATTTTCTGGCTGTATACAACGTACATATTCCGAAAGTGAGCCGCTTGAAGTGTACTTCACTGAAACCGGCCTTGCGGATAACTTCCTGCATCACTTCTCCTTGAGGGAAGGCACGGATGCTTTCCGGCAGATAAGTGTAGGCGCTGTTGTCTTTCGAAATACATTTACCGAGCAGGGGGATAACGACTTTGGAGTAAATGGTAAACAGTTGTTTCATCGGGAAGCGGTCCGGCGTGGAGAGTTCCAGTATGACAAGATGTCCGCCGGCCGTCAGTACGCGGCACATTTCGGACAGTCCTTTATCCAGCCCTTCGAAGTTGCGGATGCCGAACGCTACGGTTACAGCATCGAAACTCTCATCGGCAAACGAGAGAGAGGTGCAGTCCTCCCGGGCAAATGAAATCTTGTCCGAGAGGTGCGCCCGTTTTACTTTTTCGCGCCCCACATTCATCATGCCTTCCGAGATGTCGGTACCAATCAAAGCATCGGGTTGCAGTTCGCGGCATGCAAGGATGGCGAAATCACCGGTGCCGGTAGCTACGTCCATGATACGTCGGGGGTGGAAAGGAAGGAGGTATTTGATTGCCTTCCTGCGCCAGCTGCGGTCAATACCCATGGATAGGGTGTGATTCAGCTTGTCGTAGGCGGGAGCGATGTTGTCGAACATTTCTTCCACTTGTTCGCTCTTCTTACCGTCAGCGCCGTAGGGCTTGATGTGTTCTTGGGGGTAATCCATGATTTTTTTATGTGCTAATGTGCTGATACGCCAATGTGCTAATTGGCTGCGCTATTATGCCGCAAGGTCATTAGCACATTGGCATATTATCACATTAAGTAATTAGTTACATTCTTTTCAATGCGTTCGGCAATGTTGTCGGTATCTTCCTTTACGAACTTCTCGCCAGTGATGTGTTCGTACAGTTCGATGTAACGTTCGCTGATTGAAGTAACGATTTCGTCTGTCATTTCCGGTACCTGCTGTCCTTCCTTACCCTGAAAACCGTTGTCCATCAGCCATTCGCGTACAAATTCCTTGGAAAGTTGTTTCTGCGGTTCGCCTTTGGCAAAACGTTCTTCGTAGCCTTCGGAGTAGAAATAACGGCTGGAGTCCGGGGTATGGATTTCGTCCATCAGATAAATCTTGCCGTCGTGCTTGCCGAATTCGTATTTGGTGTCTACCAGAATCAATCCGCGTTCCGCTGCAATCTCTGTACCGCGTTTGAAGAGAGCCATTGTGTATTTTTCCAATACGGCATATTCTTCGGGCGTGGCAAGTCCTTGTGCTAGGATTTCTTCTTTGGAGATGTCGGCATCGTGTTCGCCAATTTCGGCTTTGGTAGTCGGGGTGATGATGGGTTCGGGGAACTTCTGGTTCTCCTTCATTCCTTCGGGCAGTTTCACACCGCAGATTTCACGGACACCGCTTTTGTAAGCGCGCCATGCACTGCCGCAGAGGTAACCGCGTACAATCATTTCTACGGGGAATCCTTCACACATCACGCCTACCGTCACCATCGGGTCGGGAGTAGCCATTTTCCAGTTGGGGCAGATGTCGGTGGTGGCATCCAGAAACTTGGCTGCAATCTGGTTCAGCATTTGTCCCTTGAAAGGAATGCCTTTGGGCAATACTACGTCGAAGGCTGAGATACGGTCGGTAGCTACCATGACCAACTTCTCGCCATTGATGTTGTACACATCACGAACCTTCCCATGATAGACACTTTTCTGTCCGGGAAAGTTGAAATCTGTTTTTGTTAATGCTTTCATCTTTGTAATATTTACGATTTGAGAATTTACTGTTTCTGTTCAATCTTGCTATTGGCTTGTTCGGCCTTGCGTCTTTCGCGCTCCGCTTTCGCTTCTTTGTCAAACTTTTCGTAGGCCTCCACAATTTGGGTGACAAGCTTATGCCTTACGATGTCTTTCTTGTTCAGTTCCACGAAGCTGATGCCTTTCACTCCTTTCAGAATACGGAGTGCCTGCACCAGACCGGATGTCTGGGAGGAAGGCAAGTCAATCTGCGTCATGTCTCCCGTGACAATCATCTTGGTGTTCATTCCCATGCGGGTGAGGAACATTTTGATTTGCTGGGTGGTGGTGTTCTGCGCTTCGTCCAGAATGACGACGGCATCGTTCAGTGTGCGTCCGCGCATAAAGGCGAGGGGGGCAATCTGGATGATGTTCAGCTCCATGTACTCTTTCAGCTTGGCAGCAGGTATCATGTCCTGCAGGGCGTCATAGAGCGGTTGCAGATACGGGTCTATCTTGTCCTTCATGTCGCCGGGCAGGAAACCGAGCTTTTCTCCGGCTTCTACAGCGGGGCGGCTGAGGATGATTTTCTTGATTTCTTTGTTTTTCAGTGCCCGCACAGCAAGCGCGATGGCAGTATAAGTCTTTCCGGAACCGGCAGGACCGATGGCAAACAGCATGTCGTTCTTGGCAAAAGCCTCCACCAGTTTCAGCTGGTTCTCGCTGCGCGGGATAATCGGCTTTCCGGTTACGCTGAATACAATGACATTGCCCGATTTCTCTGCTTGCGGGGCATTGCCTTTGATGATGTCTATAATGACCTCTTCTTTCAAAGAGTTGTACTCGGCACAGTGTTTTTCCAGTTTGGTGATGTTCTCCTCGAATGCACACATTTCCTCCTCATCACCCAATACTTTGATGACATTGCCACGGGCGATGATACGAAGCTTGGGATACAGGGCTTTTATCAGTTGCATGTTGGCGTTGTTTACGCCGTAGAATATTACCGGATCAATATCTTCAAGAACAATCAGTTTTTCTATCATTGATATGCTTTAAAGTTCAATTCGTTCTTTTAGTGAAACGTTTTGCAAATGTAGTGAAACGTTTGGATACTTAAATGGTTCTATCGGGTATTTTTTTTGCAGAGGCTTCGGGTAGATTGCCGGCAATTGTTGCACGACGATGCCGTTTCCTTTTTTTGAGCATCCGATGCGTTGCCGGTTCAGCGTCTGCTCCTTCATGTTGAAGATGATATTGGGGTCGAAGTGCTGGCCGTTGACTCGTGTCTCAAAGTGGAGATGCTCGGTAGAGGCGCGTCCGGTACGTCCGGTCAGTGCGATGGGCTGTCCGGCTTTGACCGTGTCGCCACAATGTACAAGGTTTTTGAAGTTGTGGCTGTATATCGTTTCCAGTCCGAAGTCATGGCGTACGACAACGACATTGCCGTAGGCGCTGTAAGGCTTGGACATCCGTACTACGCCGTTGAAGGCACTCCGTATGGTGTCTTTGGCGCAGGTCTTGATGTCTATGCCGCTGTGGCGTCCCCGCCCCCGTCCGTAAGGGGAGATGACTTTTCCTCCGGGCAGAGGAAAGGAGTATTCCGTGTCCGGAATGTCCTCCAAAGGTAGCTCTATCAGTTCTCTTTGCGAAAACAGTCCTGGAGTGGCAACGCGGATATGGTTGGTTTCCATGGCGGAAAAGACCGCTTTTTTCCCTTGTGCCGTGGCACCAAGGGCTATGAGTAGGAGAGGGACAAGAACGCGTATTCTCATTTATTCAAAATATTGTATGGTCCCACCGGTAGAGGAAGCATATTTCTCCAACAGTCCCAATATCATTTCGGCTGCTTCTTTCAGGCCTTCCTGCCCGTTGTAGCCGTTGACAATGGCAAGGATATGGCGGGTTTCCAGTTTCATCTTGGTGCGTTCGTGGTCACTGGTCGGGGTACCGATACCGCCTATACGGTCGCGGTAGACGGGTAGCCCTTCTATGTTCAGCATGCCACGGCCTATACCCTCGAACGATTCCTCTGCACGTCCTATGCCCAGTTCAAGGTCGGTTCCTTGTATCTCGTCGGCATCAAATCCGCCGATAGAGTGACCCGTACGTAAGGAAACAAGGTTGATAAGGTCTACCAATGTATCTATCTGATAGAGTTCCAATCCGCGTAGCAGTCGTCGTCTCAGTGCTTCGGCCGAGGGACGGTAGCGGCTGGGGTCTTTGCCGCAACGTTTGTAGGCTTCACGGGTGGCGGCAATGACAGGTTGGTACTTGATGCTGTCCGTGGTTTCACGGGCTCTTAGCTCTTGGGTGAAAGTTGCGATTTCCTGCCACAACCCTTCGCTATATGCGGTATTTGTCACTTCGGCAAATACGGCCGCACCACGGAATTCGGAGCAATTCTGTTTGATTTCTTTAGAAAGTGTGATATGATACATTATAATATGCTTGAATATGTTCTTTATCTCAATTTCATTTTAACATGATTCCTGACAGTAATCTTCCGGATTTGATACCCAGCCTGCGTGCGGAGAAGAATTCTTCGTGTCGGGTGTATGTGCAGATGCCTGCCGTCTCCACTTGTGCGGAAGGTACTCCGAAGTCCAGCAGTTGCAGTCGGTTGGCAGCCCATAGGTCGATATGGTATTTGTGGGTGTCGGGTTTCCATTCGGAGATGTAATCCATCTGGAAACCGTTCTTGCGGAATGTTTCATAGACTTCGTCGCCTACCTCGAAGGCAGAAAGGGAGATGCCGGGGCCGATGCAGGCTATCACTTCTTTACCCTCTGTGCCATAGCAGGCACTCATCTTGTCGAGTGTGTGGCCGAGGATGTAATTCACAGTGCCACGCCATCCGGCATGAACAGCGGCTATCACGGCATTCTTCCGGTCGTAGAGCAGGATGGGAATGCAGTCTGCCGTAGAGATGCAGATGCAGCAGCCCGGTTCACGGGTTATCAGTGCATCAATGCCCTGCAACATGGAGTGGCGTTCTTCTGCTGTTGCATGCAGATAAGTTCCGTCAATGACAAGTGCCTTTGTCCCGTGGGTCTGAAACGGGATGACCAGTTCTTGGGGGCGTTGGGGCAGGGAAGAACATACTATTTCCTGGTTGCGGCGTACAGCTTCGGCTTCGTCTCCCGTGTAAGGTGTACAGTTGAGGGAGGCATAGTTACCTTGGCTGCATCCACCGTGGCGGGTGGTTACAAAACAAGAAATGCCGGGATATGAGGCAAGCAGCTCATATCCCAACATTTTCCTATCTTCTGTAAGAGGAATCATTTTTTATCTTCCTCCCAATCTTCTTCGTATTCAAAGTCCTCGAGGTCCTCTATGTCCTTGTCGTCATTGACGTATTCATAGCTGAGGTCCTCGTCCTCACCCTCTTCTTTCAATTCTTCCTGCAGGTGGTTGAGGTCTTTGGCGCGATGGGCAATGCTGTCCACTTTGCCTTCTATCTTATTACTTTCCTTGTTCAGCTCTTCCCAAAGGATGTCTTTCAGCGTAGAGATGCCCATGCCGGAGACAGCAGAGATGAATATATGCGGAATCCCTTCGGGCAGTGTCGGCTCTATCTCGTCCATCAGTTCCTGGTCGAGCATGTCGCATTTGGTGACGGCAAGCACTCTCTGTTTGTCCAGCATTTCGGGGTTGAAAGTGCGAAGCTCGTTCAATAGGATTTCGTATTCCTTACGGATGTCGTCACTGTCGGCAGGCACCATGAACAGCAACAATGAGTTGCGCTCGATGTGGCGCAGGAAACGCAATCCTAAGCCTTTGCCGGCACTGGCTCCTTCGATGATGCCGGGAATGTCCGCCATCACAAACGATTTGCTGTCGCGATAGGACACGATGCCCAGATTGGGTTCCAGCGTTGTAAACGGATAATTGGCGATTTTGGGCTTCGCCGCAGAAACGGATGCCAGTAAAGTGGATTTTCCTGCATTGGGGAAACCTACCAGACCGACGTCTGCCAGCAGCTTCAGTTCCATGATTACCGTCAACTCCTGCATCGGTTCGCCCGGTTGTGCAAAGCGGGGAGCCTGGCGTGTGGCGGTTTTGAAGTGCCAGTTACCCAGACCTCCGCGTCCGCCTTTCAGCAAGATGACTTCTTGTTCGTGCTCGGTGACGTCGCAGATATATTCACCCGTTTCGGCGTTGTACACCACCGTGCCGCAGGGCACTTCAATCACCTTGTCCGCTCCGTCTTTTCCGAAACTGCGGTTTTTGGAACCGGATTCTCCGTGACCTGCCAGGATGTGGCGATCGTACTTCAGATGGAGTAGCGTCCAGTAGTTGCGGTTACCCCGCAGGATGACATGGCCTCCTCGTCCTCCGTCACCTCCGTCGGGGCCTCCGTTGGGTATGTATTTCTCACGCCGCATATGCGTAGAACCTCGTCCGCCCTTTCCGGAGCGGCAATATATTTTTACGTAGTCAACAAAATTCGATTCAGCCATATTCTGTTTTATTGTTATTTCACTGCGTCAATAGCCTTGCAAACATCGGCAAAGATTTCTTCCAATACGCCGAAGCCCTGGATGTGTTGGTATTTGCCGTCCTGCTTGTACCAGTCAATCAGCGGAGCTGTCTGTGAGTGGTAAACCACCAGACGCTTCTTGATTGTCTCTTCATTGTCGTCTGCACGTCCTGATTCTTGTCCGCGCTTGATGAGGCGCTTCATCAGTTCTTCTTCGGGCACGTCGAGGTCGAGCATCACGCTGACTTCCTGTCCGCGTTCGGCGAGCATCTTCTTTAATGCTTCAGCCTGGGCGATTGTTCTGGGGAAGCCGTCGAAAATCACGCCTTTGCTATCCTTGAAGCTGTCGAATACGCTTGCCAGAATATCAATCATCAACTCATCGGGAATCAACTGGCCCTGGTCGATATAACCTTTAGCAGTCTTGCCCAGTTCTGTACCGTTTTTCATTTCAGCACGGAGCACGTCTCCGGTAGAGATGTGGTTAATGCCATACTTTTCTACAATCTTTTCACTTTGTGTTCCCTTACCTGAACCGGGAGCACCAAAAATTACAATGTTCAACATTTGCTTAGTTATTATTTAATGATTTACTATATTATGTCTGTATCAGTCTACTACAGTATAAATGTCGGGATAGTTGCGCCCGAAGCCGTCATAATCCAACCCGTAGCCCACAATGAAGTCGTTCGGAATATTCATGGCCACATATTCTATGTTTAAATCAACTTTCAGCTTATCAGGTTTCACCAGTAGGGAGGCAATATGAATCTCCCTGGGACCGCGAGTGCCGAGGGTGTCCAGTAAGCGTTGCATGGTGAGTCCCGTATCTACTATGTCCTCTACAATGACCACTGTACGGTCTGTGAGGTCTTCATTGATGCCTATTACTTCCTTGATTACCCCGGTAGAGGATACTCCTTGATAAGATGCTAATTTGACAAACGAAATTTCGCAGGGAATCGTGATTCGTTTCAGCAAATCGGCGGTAAACATGAACGAACCGTTCAGTACGCTGAGGAATAGAGGATTCTTTCCTGCCAGGTCGCGGTTGATTTCGTTCGCTACACGGGTTACTTCTTTCAGTATGTCCTGCTCCTTGATGGAGACTGTGAACATCTTGTCTTTTATTTGTATGGTATCCATAGATGGGATGTTTTTAGAAAGTTGCCGCAAAAATACGATTTTTATTCCACTCCATGCATCATCTTCTGTAATTTCTTTGAAAGCAGGAAGAGGATAAGCGATGCCGTGGCAGACATGACGACGAACACCATGAAGAAATCGTACATCGTCTCGATGCGATAACCCAGCAGCGTCTTTACTTTTCCGGCTTCGGGGTAGAGCCCGCTCAACGTGCCTGCAAACTTATTGGCAGTGGCGGTGGAGAGGTACCATATCCCCATCATTAGTGAGGCGAAGCGGATGGGCGTGAGCTTGTTCACCATGGAGAGCCCGATGGGCGAGAGGCAGATTTCGCCCATGGTATGGATGAAGTAGAGCCCCGTCAGCCAGATGAGACTCACCTTGATGCCCGGCTGAACATCTTTCACCCCAAAGCAGATGACGAGATAGCCCAGTGAAAGCAGTAGCAGGCCGATGGCTTGCTTGGTGGGCGAGGCGGGCTCCATGCCCCGTTTGCCCAGGGCGCCCCATACGCCCGGCATGATGGCGGCAAGTATCACTACAAAGAAGGGGTTGAAGGACTGAATCCAGGAGGCGGGCATTTCCCACCCCAGGATGACGCGGTCGGTCTGCTCGGAGGCGAAAAGCGTGAGCGAGGCGCCTGCCTGCTCGTAGGCCGCCCAGAAGAAAATGACGAAGAAGGCGATGATGTAGATGACGAAGATGCGGTCGCGCTCCGTCTTGGTGAGCGAGCCTTCCAGCAGGATGCTGACGGGAAACACGATGCAGGCGGTGAAGATGCCGATGCTTATCCAATCGCTCCCGAAACACCGGTAGAAGAAACCGGCAAGCGCGATGGCGAGCAGGGCGAGCAGCAGGTAGTTGCGCATGGGCCGTCCGTTGGCGTGGGCACTCTTCCGGGCGGTGTTGTCTGCCTGGGGCCGCTCCTTGCGGGCGTCGGGGATAATGCCGAGGGGCTTGCCGTCGGGGCCGATGAGGTACTTGTTCTTCTGGGTTTCGAAGAGGACGACCGTCAGCACGGTGACGATGGCTGCGATGAGGAAGCCCCATCGGAAGTCGTGAGGATTGCCCGTCTCGCCAAAGTAGCCGCAGACCAGCGGGGCGAGGAAGGAACCCACGTTGACACCCATATAGAAGATGGTGTAGGCGGAATCCAGCCGTTTGTCACCCGGCTTGTAGAGTTGCCCCACCAGGGAGGAGACGGTGGGCTTGAAGCAGCCGTTGCCCAATATAAGGAAAGTCAGTCCGCCGTACATCAGCCAATGCGAAAGCTCACGCGCCTCCAGCATCGAGGCGCTGGCAAACATCAGGAACTGGCCGACTGCCATCATCATGGCCCCCCAGAAGACGGAACGGCGGATGCCCCAGTATTTGTCGGCGATGTAGCCTCCGATTAAGGGCGTCAGGTACACCAGTCCGGTGTAGCTGCCGTAGATGGAGGCGGCGTGCTCCTTGTCGAAAAGGAGCGCCTGGGTGAGGAACAGGATGAAGATGGCACGCATGCCGTAGTAGCTGAAACGCTCTGCCGTGCTGGTGGCGAAGATAAGGTAAAGACCTTTCGGGTGTCGGGATGTACTCATTGAATATGCTTTTATTGTTTTGGCTTTTATTATATGTTGAGGGTACAAAATTAGTCATTATTTTGCGTAAGTTAATGGGTATAATTAGAAACTTGCCGACAAGCCTGCGGGAACTTGCCGACAACTTGTGCAAACTTATCCGTAAGCCTACGCAAACTTAAAACAGAATTTCTGTTTCTGTAAATAAAGCTTTTGTTTATAGAAATAGAGCTTTTGTTTCTAAGAATAAAGGCTTTGTTCTAAGAATCCTTTGCATTGAAGACAACTTTTCCTTACAGAGCAGATATTTTTTCCCGGGGGACAAAGCAACTTGATAAAAAACGTCTTCTCTTTGTACAGTTGAAATCAAAGCCCTATCTTTGCTCTACGATTTTAAGATAATCCTATTATGAAGATATTTCCTACTACAAGCATCAAGCAACTGGATGCAGATACCATAGAGAATGAACCGATTGCCTCCATTGACTTGATGGAACGTGCCTCACGCGCATTGGCCCGTGCCATTGCCGAGCGTTGGGAGCCGGACACGCCGCTCACCGTTTTTGCCGGACCGGGGAACAACGGTGGCGATGCGCTTGCCCTGGCGCGACTGCTGGCCGGGAAGGGCTACCGGCTCGAGGTGTATCTCTTCAATACGAAAGGGACGCTTTCGCCGGACTGCGAGACGAACAAGGAGCGGCTGGCCGACGTGCCGGGCGTGGACTTCCACGAAGTGACCACTCAGTTTGTGCCTCCTGTGCTGACGGCGGACCATGTGGTGATAGACGGCCTCTTCGGCAGCGGTCTGAACAAGGCTCTGAGCGGCGGTTTTGCAGCCGTAGTGAAGTACATCAATGCTTCGCCCGCCACGGTGGTGTCCATCGATATCCCATCGGGACTGATGGGTGAGGACAACACCTACAACGTACATACGAATATCGTCCGTGCCCATCTGACACTGAGCCTGCAATTGCCGAAACTGGCATTTCTCTTTGCCGAGAACGAGCCGTATGTGGGCGAATGGCAGTTACTGGACATCGGGCTCAGTGAGGATGCCATTCATGATATGGAAACGGACTTCTGCCTGCTGGAGCATGAAGATGTGTCTGCCCTGCTGAAGCCGCGCAGCCGGTTTGCCCATAAGGGGAATTTTGGCCGCGCACTGCTGATAGCCGGTTCGCAGGGGATGGCGGGAGCTTCGGTGCTGGCTGCGCGTGCGTGCCTGCGTTCGGGTGTGGGGCTGCTGACGGTACATGTGCCGTTCTGCAACAACTTCATTGTGCAGACTTCCGTGCCCGAAGCCATGACGGAGCTGGACATCAGCGACACCTGCTTTGCCGCCGCTACTGATACGGACGATTATCAGGCCGTGGCGATAGGTCCGGGACTGGGAAAGGCGGCAGAGACCGAGGCGGCTCTGCTGGAGCAGATAGAGATATGCCAGACTCCGATGGTGGTGGATGCTGATGCCCTGAACTTGCTGGGCGAGAAGCGTAACTATATAGGGCGTCTGCCCAAAGGGAGTATTCTGACTCCGCACCCCAAGGAACTGGAGCGTCTTGTAGGCAAATGCCAGAATTCGTACGAACGCTTGATGAAGGCTCGCGAGCTGGCGAAGAGCGCCGGAGTGCATATCATCTTGAAAGGCGCTTATTCTGCCATTGTCACTCCTGCCGGGAAATGTTTTTTCAACCCTACCGGCAATCCGGGTATGGCAACGGGAGGCAGCGGTGATGTGCTGACGGGAGTGGTGCTTGCCTTGCTTGCCCAAGGCTATGAGCCGGAGAAGGCTGCCTGCCTGGCCACGTATGTGCACGGACTGGCGGGAGATGTTGCCTGCAAGAAGCAGGGGGCAGTGGGGATGACGGTGGGGGATATAGTTGCCTGCCTGCCGCTAGCGTGGAAGATGCTGGAAGAATAAGGAGAGAAGTGTAATTTGGATGGCTTGTCATGTCAACAGAAATAAGATATTTTGAAAACAGAAAAGATTGGCGGAAGTGGCTGGCTGACAATTTCGATACTGCCGATGGAGTCTGGTTTGTGTTTCCTACTAAATCTTCAAGCGAGAAAAGTATTGTATATAATGACGCTGTTGAAGAGGCCCTTTGTTTCGGGTGGATTGACAGCACGATAAAGTCACTTGACAAAGAACATAAAATTCAGCGTTTCACGCCCAGGAATCCTAAAAGTACCTATTCGCAAGCCAACAAAGAAAGGTTGAAATGGTTACTGGAGCATAAAATGATACATCTTGAATTTGAGGATAAAATACGAACTGTCTTGTCGGTTCCTTTTGTTTTTCCAAATGATATAATCGACAGATTGAAAGAGGATGAAAGAATATGGAAGAATTATCAGAGTTTCTCTGACCCCTATAAACGTATCCGAATCGCATACATTGAAGCGGCGAGGAAACGACCGGAAGAATTTGAAAGGCGATTAAATAACTTTATCTGTAAAACGAAAGAGAACAAAATAATAATAGGGTTTGGCGGGATTGAAAAATACTATTAACGCTAATTCTTTTCCGCTTATTTCTCTCTTGTCGTAATGTGGAAGCATCCTTGCTTCAACTCGTACTTGATGTAGCATTTATCGGCTTTCCGCAGGTCACGGAGCACTTCCGAAAGAACCAGTTTTAAGGTATCTGCGCTGACATCCTGCAAAGGACGTCCATCCTCGTCTTCTATTTTCTGAAAGCGCTTCCAACTGACATCGAATGTCGTTCCGTAAAAATGTGCCGAGTTTGGAGAAGCATTGCCGTTACGGCGGCGCAGGCGTTTTACGTCGTCTTGGGTGCGGAGTACGGAAGTCACAATTATCTTGTTTGGATTCAGCCCCTTGGCGGTCAGTGAATCAAGGAAGTTGTGTCCGATGGTGTCCAGCAGGCTGGCGGCGCCCGGAATGAGATAAGGGATGGAATGCGTCAGTGAATCCACGGCATAGAGCTCGTTTGTCGTGATAGGTTGCAGTTGCTCTCTCATCTTTTCTGCTTCCTCGCGGGATGAAAGTACACGTATGCCGATGGCTTGGGCTACATTGAGATGTTTCTCATTCAAGTCTCCGAACGAGCGCTTGTAGCTGACAACACCCCGAATGTTGCGCGGTTCGTTCAACTTGAGCGACATGTCCTTCTTCTTGCAGCCGGCAAAGGTGAATGTTGCGGCAGCTGCGACAATTATCAGTATAGGTAGGATTCTGGAAGAATATCTCATCTTATAAATGTACTATGTCTGTGAAAAATCTGCGTTAATCTGTGTAATCTGTGGTGAAAACCTTGCAAAGATAATTCAAACCTTCTTAAGTTTGCACTATCTTTGCACACAAAAAAGACCGTGCAACGATATTTTATATACCTGGCTTATGATGGCACCGCTTATCACGGCTGGCAAATCCAGCCGAATGGAGCGAGTGTGCAGGAGTGTTTGATGAAGGCGCTGAGTACCTTGCTGCGTCGCGAGGTGGAAGTCGTGGGAGCGGGGCGTACCGATGCCGGGGTGCATGCCTCACTGATGATAGCTCACTTTGACAGTGATTCTCCTCTGGACACTGTTTTTATGACGGATAAGCTGAATCGTCTGCTTCCTCCCGATATTTCCGTATACCGCTTGCGGGCCGTGAAGCCCGATGCACATGCCCGCTTTGATGCTACGGCGCGGATGTATAAGTATTACGTCACTACTGCCAAGATGCCTTTCAATCGTCAATACCGTTGCCGTCTGTTCCAAACGCCGGACTTTGAGCGGATGAATGAGGCTGCCCAAACCTTGTTTGACTATACGGACTTTACCAGCTTCAGCAAACTCCATACCGATGTCAAAACCAATAATTGCAAGATTATGCATGCCGCCTGGACGCAAGTGGACGATGTGACCTGGGTGTTCACCATCCAGGCCGACCGGTTCCTGCGGAACATGGTACGTGCCATTGTCGGCACTCTGCTCGAAGTGGGGCGTGGAAAACTTTCCGTTGAAGGTTTCCGACGCGTCGTCGAACAGAAGGACCGTTGCCAGGCAGGAACTTCCGTTCCCGGAAATGCATTGTTTCTGGTGGACGTAGCCTATCCGGAAACTACTTTTTTAGAATAAAAGAGGGATGTACTACAAAAACGTAGCCCCCTCCCTTTAATTTTTAATTCTTAATTTTTAATTGACTCTATGTGGTTATTACTTGCTTTCCTCTCTGCTGCCTTATTGGGATTTTACGATGTCTTCAAGAAGAAGTCGCTTCGTGACAATGCCGTACTGCCGGTGCTTTTCCTGAACACGCTGTTCTCAAGCCTTATATTTCTTCCTTTCATTCTGGTATCTGCCTTTGCGCCGTCGGTGTTGGGAGGTACGATGTTTGATGTTCCCGTGGTGGGGTGGGAGGTACATAAGTTCATTATTGTCAAGTCGTTTATCGTGCTTTCTTCCTGGATATTCGGTTATTTCGGGATGAAGCATCTGCCGCTGACCATCGTGGGACCGATTAATGCGACGCGTCCCGTAATGGTGCTTGTAGGTGCCATGCTTGTGTTTGGCGAACGCTTGAACCTTTATCAATGGATTGGCGTGCTGCTTGCCATAGTGTCCTTCTTCATGCTGAGCCGTTCGGGCAAGAAAGAGGGAATCGACTTCAAGCATAACAAATGGATTCTTTTCATCGTGCTGGCTGCCGTTGCCGGAGCTGTCAGCGGGCTGTATGACAAATATCTGATGAAGCAGCTCAACCCGATGCTGGTGCAGTCGTGGTATAATGTCTACCAAGTCTTTATCATGTGCCCCATCATCCTGCTGTTGTGGTACCCCAAGCGAAAAGAAAGTACCCCGTTTCGTTGGGACTGGACCATTATCTGTATCTCCATTTTCCTTTGTGCGGCAGACTTTGTCTATTTTTATGCCCTGAGCTATGAGGACTCCATGATTTCCATCGTTTCGATGGTGCGTCGTGGAAGCGTTGTTGTTTCCTTCCTTTTCGGTGCGCTTTTCTTCCGTGAAAAGAATTTAAAAAGCAAGGCTGTCGACCTCATTTTGGTGTTGATTGGAATGTTCTTCTTATATTTGGGGAGTAAATAAACAAGAGATATATGGCAGAAGACCTATATATAAATGCTGGTAGCAAGACAGAGAAATATCGCGCTTTGCTTCCTCAACTGAAAAATCTGCTGGCAGGTGAAGATGACTTGATAGCCAATCTGGCGAATGTTTCGGCGGCGCTGAAAGAGACTTTCCATTTCTTTTGGGTAGGCTTCTATTTGGTGAAGGGTGAAGAATTGGTGTTAGGACCTTTCCAGGGACCGATAGCTTGTACGCGCATCAGGAAAGGCCGCGGTGTTTGCGGCGCGGCATGGGATAGAGCCGAGACGTTGGTTGTGCCCGATGTGGATGCATTTCCCGGACATATAGCCTGTAGCTCGCTGTCGCGTTCGGAGATCGTGGTTCCGCTGAAGCGTGAGGACGGTGAAGTGTGGGGAGTATTGGATATTGACAGTGACGATTTGGGCGGTTTTGATGAAACAGATGCCCGTTTCCTTGAAGAAATGATTAAAATGTTATGATAAGAAAACTGAGTGCTTTTTTGATTTTGGCTTTCATCGGATGGGGGTATTTGCAGGCCCAGGAAGCCAAGACGTGTTTTAAGAATATGCCGGATTCTATATGTCCGTTGCTTAGCGCCGTGAACCGTGCGGATTTTATAGACTTTCTGGAAAGTAAGATGAAAGCTGAGGTGACCAACAGCTTTGGTGGTAAATCGGAAATGACGGAACTTTCTCCAGACTATATACATGTGAAGATGACGCCCCAGAGTTCATGGCAGATGAAGCTCTTGTCTATTAACGACAGTACGAAGGTGATTTGTGTGGTTGCTACGGTTTGTGCTCCGGCTTGCGACAGCCATGTCAAGTTCTATACGACAGACTGGAAGGAGCTGGTTGCTTCGTCCTACCTGCCGGCATTGCCCGTTCTGGATGATTTTATCGCTGAGGCCGCGGATACGGTGGATGTCTATGAGTATCAGGATGCCCGTCGCCAGGCCGACATGCTGCTGATGAAAGCGGACCTTTCTGCGAAGGATGCCACGTTGGCATTCACTTTTACCACGACCGATTACATGGGTAAAGAAGCGGCGGAGAAACTGAAACCGTTTGTCCGCCGTCCTATTGTTTATACTTGGAATCAAGGGAAGTTCGAGAAATCCTCTACTTCACTTTGATTCTGTCGAATCCCTCTCCATAGACTCCGATGACTGCACTTTGTGATACAAAGGCATTGGGGTCTATGTCTTTTATGAGCCGGAAAATGATGGTGGACTCCCGCTTCTTGGCCAGCACGAACAGCATTTTTATCTCTTTTCCCGTATAGAAGCCCGAGGCGTTGATGACCGTTGCACCTCTGTGAGGATATACCTGGATGTGCTTGGCTATCTCCTCATATTTATCGCTGATAATAAAGAATTGTACGGACTGGCGGGCACTGTTCACCACTTGGTCGAGCACGAAGCTGCATATGTATAGAGTAACGTAGCCATACACCACCTTTTCCCAATCTTTTAGAACAAAGTAACTGGACGAGATGATGATAAGGTCACATATCAACATGACTCTGCCCAGCGTGATGTCGCGGTACTTGTTGATTACGGCGGCAATGATGTCCGTGCCGCCAGTACTGCCGTTGTTGGAAAAGGCGATGCCGATGCCGCTACCGCAGAAGGAGGCACCGATGACACAAGCCATGAAAGGCTGGTCGTGCAGGAGGACAACACCCTCGGTCAGTTTCTGGATAATGGAAAGGAAAAAGGTCAGGGTGAATACGGCAAAGATTGTCTTTACGCTGAACTTCCATCCCAACACACGTAGGGCAAGCAATAGAAGCAGAAAATTGATGGCGAAGTACGTATATTGGACGGGAAATCCAGTGGCAAAATATACGATGGATGCAATGCCCGGTACGCCACCGGTAGTAATATCGTTGGGAAGCAGGAAGACTGTCCAGCCGATACCGTACAAGACCATGCCTAAGGCAATCATCAGATAATCCCGCAGTTCGCGCATAGTGTTCTGTCGGGAGGGAATATTTACTATTGTTTTCATTATAATTTTATGTGGTTGTGAAAATGCGGGGACAAAGATACTGCTTATTTGGGATATAATGTTGAAAAAAAAATGCAGATTTTTGCAACCAAACTTCATCTTTCTGCGTCTAATAAATAAAAAGAGGAGATTATGAATATGAAAATGAATTTTTCCATGAACGAGATTCGTCTTAAAGTAGAAGAGTATATAAAGAAAGGTGGCCGGGCAGCTGGTCGTCCAGTACTGACGGCTTATTATGTGATGACTGCAGACTCTACTCCGGAGAGTGAAAGGACAAATATCATGATTGCTTTGGTGGCCATTGTATTTCCTACCAGTATAGAAGACCTTTTGGGACAAGTCTTTATGGTAGGGAAGGGATTTGCCGCAGTTTATGCTTATAAGAAAGTGAAGAAATACATCACTCCACAGATAAAAGACAAGGTTGAAGCTAAATTGGATGAGTGGTTCCATGAGAATGTGACGGAGGTGGTGGAGCCACTTTATCTGGAATAGCAGTTCGCCACGGAGATTATGCTGATTTGTACGGATTGAATTCATATCGCGTATTTGTATCTGTGCGAATCAGCATAATCTCCGTGACGGACTGTTTATTGTTTTTTGCTCAAGAAGCGTTTAGCCAGATATTTCCGTACCGGTTCATCATAGAATTTCAGGCATAGATAGGCTAACAATATATTCCATGCATAGACGCATAAGGCAACCTGCCAAGTCTGCTCCAACGTGAAGAGCTGGTTCTTGATGAGCCATGCATAGAACAAGTACATAAATGGATAATGTATCACATAGACAGGATAGGATATATCTCCCAGGAACTTGCATATCTGGGTCGATTTCTTATCCGTTGTGGTACCGGAAGCTCCTAACCAGACAAGAATCGGAAAAGCTATGATGACACAGAACACTTCATAAATGCCATTTGTACAGACCGGCGCCGTACCTTCCAGATAGGGCACTGAGAACAAGGTAATCAATGCAATGGTGCATATCCAGAAAGCGCCTTTCACCTTAATGGGCTTGAAGTTGCGCGATAAAAGCATACCCATGGAGAAAGGGAAAAGCATCCTCAATAATCCTCCGATAAAGTTTATTCCGTCCAGTGTCCAACCTACTCCCATATTGCCATATCCGGAGACATCGAAGATGGCGAATGATGCCAATGCTATTCCCAGCAATATTGTCAGTACGGTCAGTGCTTTGTTTGACAATCGTCGGATGAACAAGGCATAAAGGATGTTGCCTATATACTCAAAGAACAATGACCAGCAAGGACCATTCAAGGGAAACATTTCGCCATTACCACGGACTTCATAGCCTGCTCCCGGCATTGCGGGAATAAAGAATATGGAGCAGAGAAGGGACAGCATAATCATTGATAGGGCAATATGTGTTCCGTCCCATTGTATGCATCCTTGAATGCAGAAGGTGATGGCGCCCAAAACAGCGCCCATAATTACCATCGGATGAAGACGTATCAGACGTCGCTTGAAAAAACTCTTCATGGTGAGGCTCCTGCCCCAACGGTCGTCATAAGCATACCCGATAACGAATCCCGATAGTATAAAGAAGAAATCTACAGCTAAATAGCCGTGGTTGAAGGTTTCGATAATGCCACCACCGGCAAAAGCGTAGCCTTCGAATATATGATACCATATAACCATCAAGGCTGCTACGCCACGGAGCCCGTCGAGAAGGTCATAATGTGCTTTGGTGTCTGAAAAGGCAGAAGATGAAATGTACGACATCTGTTTTTTCTGTTGTTTGGTTAATGTTTTCGGATGTCAAAGATACGCCATGCGAAGCGAAGTTCTTTTGCTTAAAAGCAAAAAAGAACGGTAATCTTCTATTTTTTTGCGCGTACCCGGCTGAGAGTATAGATGGAAATACCCAGGAAAGCTGCCACATATTTTAGCTTCACCCGATTTATCAGTCCGGGGTAACGGCGGTTAAATTGTTCATACCGCTCTTGGGGAGGCAGTTGGAGTCTTTCCACAAACATATGACTGAGCTCCTTGTTTACGTTCTGATGCAGTATTCTGCCCCAGTTGGCTATATCAATATATGTTTCGTAGAGAGCATTTAACTTGTCTATGTGGATAGTATAGATTTTGCAGTCCGAAAGAGTTTCAATGCTTTCTACCGACGGCTGCTGATAGTACAGTGAATCCATTCCGAAGGTTACATCACCTTCCTGGCTGAACCAAGTGGTGGTATCTTGTCCGTCGTGATGAAATACGGAACGGGTGACCCCTTCCTCAATGAAATAAATCAAACGGTCTGTTACTCCCGCTTGTACTATATAAGTTCCTTTAGGATAGTATCTTACCTGCATATTCGTCAAAAGTGCCTGAAGTGCTTCTTCGGAAACCGGATAAATCTGCCTGATTTTATGAATGATGTTGTTCATTGGAGGGGAACTTTTTATTCGTTTACAAACTTACATAATTTTATTAACTAAAACAGAACTTTGATATACAAATGTGTGCGTTGCCTCATAAGCGTTTATGGTATAATGGAATTTTTCTTGTAAAAGAGATGTTTGTTCTTTGAATATTGTATCTTTGTAGAAAACGGTAGCCTATGAATAAAATATTGGTAACATTATTGGCTCTAATCGGAGGCAGCTGCATTTCATTCGCACAGATGGAGACCGGAAGAATTTCCGATACAGCTGAGGATACATTGAGAATAGAAAATGAAATTGTCGCTGTTGATACCGGATTTTACCAGTCAGTAGTCCGCTATGATACGGTGCGCTATAATTTGAAAATGCAGAGTGTTTACAAAAAGGCTTTTCAACTAAAGAATGATGTTTTTGTGGAAAAGATGAAAGAGCCGTGGTTAGATGATATTCTCAGAAATATCTTATTTAAATAACCATGAATTTGTGCTTTGCGGCATTCGGTTGACTTCCAGGTTTAACTCACTCGGTTAAACCACACTAAATTCAGCATTCTCTAAAAACAAAAATCAGATAGAAATCTTGCGATAACTATCTGATTTTCTTAAGAGCGGAAGACGGGGCTCAAACCCGCGACCCTCAGCTTGGAAGGCTCTTTGATAATACTATTCAATTATTTGATTGTTAGTCTGTTAATTACTTCTTTAAAAGTCAATAGAACAACTATTGACCAACATTGGTAAGGTTTATACAATACCAATAGCAGCATTTAGTAATGCTAAGTTTCTTGTTTCTTTCTCATAACAATTTCTATTATTTTTAAATATCACATTTGCTCCAGAAGGTAGAGCCTAAAATAGCATAGTCCTCTTCAACACTCTTATCAACAAAGAATAGTTCAGAATAAGGATGTCCTTCATGCTCAAAGTTGAACTTTATAGCTTTACACCTTCTGAGTTTATTATCACTACACTTAACCACCTTACAACCCACTTCCCTATATACACCTTTGAAATGATAAAGTTTCAAAGGTTCTGGAAGAATAGGAAAAGCATCTTCACTTTCCCTCATCAGCTTCTCAACAGCCATTTGGTTAGCTTGATATTCTTCTTCTATTGCAGGATACTCCTCTTTAAAGAATTTCAAAAAATCAGGGTTAATAAGGTTATGCTTCATTTTGTTGTCAAGAAGAAATGTAAAGCCTAAGCCTTTTACTTGAATAAATACTTCTATTTCATCTTTTCTTGTAGTCATATCCATACAGCTTTTTGAACTTATCCTTTGCTTGTTCTTCAACTATATCATCTGGAATAAACTCTGCATATTCATCTGCTGATTTTATCTGCCTAACTATTTTGTCAAAGTGATAATCATCCCTGAGCTGTTGATTTTCCCTCTCATCTTCCTCATTAAGATTACCAGTGAGATGTCTTATCTTATAGTCTTGTTGCTCTATGGTTTTCCTATTAGATTTCATTTCTGCATATAGAAGTATTGCAGCTCCTACGGCAAGTATTGCTATGCCCTCAATCATTACATTTTACATTATAAGTTTCAAAATCTATAATCCATTTATTCTCTATAAGGAATTGTACTCCAAGTACTCCATGAATCTGTATTCCAGTTTCATCCTGCACTTGTTTTATAGCCTCAGAAGCATCCAAAACTGAAAAAGTGGAAGTATAATCTCTCCCTTCAAAATTGAATGTAGCTTCAATGATAGGGGTTTCTTTGTAGTGTCCCTCTATCCCCATTGTTCTATATGTTCCTTCAAGTAGCTTAAACTCACTCTTAAAATGTTCATATACAAAGTCAAATAGGGTGTTATGAGTAGCACCAGTATCAATCAAGAAACAAAGGTTATTTGTTTTTCCAGATGTCAGTATCAGTGGTAAACCTGCTTTTTGCAGACCAAATGTTAGTGGAAATTCCATAATTATCACATTATCTATTTGAATATGTTTGATGATTTATCAAGGTCTATTTATATAAGATTTTGTTATGGTAATATATTTAAAGATAGTATATCAAAACAATGTGTCCTCTTGTATATAGAATGTAGGATGTATCAAAAATTACTAGTAAAATTCATCCATGCACTACCATTGCCATAAATTCCATTTTGCTAATTCATTATAGAATTTCATGAGATAATGACACAATAATATATCTAATATATCATCATAAATTTTTGAATAGATTTTTATTTATATAATCAATCTCATAATAAATAGATACCACATCTTTCAATGCATCACTATAAAAACCATATACAAAAGCATATTGCTCATTAACATATGCTATGACATAAAATGCTTCTGATGATGTTTTGAAAGTAACTCTCTTAGCAAAACCATCATACTCAACTTTCTTTTGATACTGATACAATCGTTCTTGGTCAAAATCATCTTCTTTATTACTATAACTTGTTCGTATTATATAGTTGTTATCAGTAGTTTTCCATATTCGGATTATTGTATTTTTGTCATTGGGATGATGTGCAGTTACTAATAATTGCTTAGTTTGTGCAAAAATATTAATGCTAAAAAATAACATAAATACAGTAATAATAAGCTTAATCATTTTCATTGTTCTACTTTTTTGTAGTCATACTACAAAAAAGAAGGTGTGGTACTTTCCTGCTGAGTCCAAGGTATCACCACAACACCTACAATCACAAACAAGGAAAGCCCACACCTGATGGTATGAGCATTCACTCCCTTACTGCTGTGATTGTTAGTCTTCAAAGTGGTGATTTTAGGACTTCACAAGTAAGAAGCAAACACTTCTTTTTCTAATATGTCTTGTTAAACTTCTATTTCATTAGCAATCATTTGATTGTTTCTGTTGCAAAGTTAGGACTTTCCACAAATAAACAATCATTTGAAGGCTACTTTTAATAGGTCTCAATCCATATTAGTACCATAGGCATGAGCTTATTCTCTTATCTATCATTAAGGCTCTTGAAGTGGAAAAGTAATAATAACCTTCATATCCACCAGTGGCAAATGTACCATTTATTCTATTACATATCTCTGATTCTCATGTCTTTTCAAAATAAAAGCCCCAATTCCATGCTGGAACCGAGGCTTACAACAATAATAAACACAATACAAAGGCTGTTCACCTTTATCTCTCTTTAGCCATTATACACATGAATATCAATCCAATAGTGATATTCAAAATGCCTTTTACCATTATCTCCATGTTATAACCAGTTCAAATACCTTAGTACCCAACTACAGCCAGCTACTCCAGAAGGAAAAACAAGAAAAAGATGGAGGACATTTCATATCCAATCTTTCTTCCAAACTACCTTTTGGAGCTTATTTTCCAGTTCTCCATTCAGCCACCACAGAAAATACCCCTTGCTCACTTACTTCTTATATAAATATAACCAAGTAAATGTGAAGTGTCGAATTTTTATTTTTATTCCTATAAGGTACATTACAGTTTTTTTCGACACTACAGAATTTCCTAACATAATGGATAAATGGGAGCAGATACTCCAGAAGGAAATAGGAAATATAAGATTATTGTATAAACCATGAATATTCATTTTCTCCATACAGAGCCTTATTTAGCCCTTCTGTAAGCTGTGTGGCATTGAGTGACCTATCCAAGAAATTATCTATATAGCTGCTTTTATTGGCTCCAGTGAGCAAATTATATACATTCCACATAGATATGGCACTCTGATTCTCAGGAAGGGCAAAATTATCATCATTATAATATGATTTGGCTACAAGTCCTATCTGAGTATCTGTCATCAGCATTTGAGGAAGCCTTTTCTTCTGTTCAATTGGGAGATATTGGTATAATCTGCTCTTTCCCAAGAACTGGGCAAATTGGCTTTCAGTCATATAACTATCCTTATAAGCACTCATGTAGTATAGGTGCTTGGCTATATTATATTCTTGAAATAGCCTCATCACTGAACTAAATAAATCAGCAGTACTCATCACCTTTAACTCAGACTTGTAACCATCAGTTGAGACACACATATTACAGCATACTAAGTTCTTAAAGCCTATAAATACCTTGAATTTTTCTACTCCTTTCTTGCTGTATAGGTTCTCATGGTTATATGCCCTTACTCCACCAATAGTAAGATTCAATCTATTGCCCATTATATCTTCATGGATAGTGGGAATCTCAAAACAGAACATCATCCTCTCATAGTAAATGGTCTTGTCTGATTCAAGTAAATCCTTCACTGGTTTATGAATAGCTTCGGGTGTTCTGCCTTTAATGACATGGCTTACTCTGATTGCAGGTTCTTCAATCCTCTCATTGGGAAATATCTGATTGGCAGCTTCCCAAACAGTTTCAATAAATGAAGGGTGACTGATAGTTATCTCATTATCCTTACTGAATACTGGCACTACACATTCTTCCCTTAGATGCTGTATAGTGACTTCTTTGGTGTTGGCTTCTATAAAAGGTAATCTTTTGTTTTCCCTTCTGGAGCTGATAATTTCAGTCTCTATAGTTTCAACTGGGGTTTCAATCTCAAACTTTGGTTGATTGAATGTTTGCATCAACATATTAGTTCTGTGTACTGGCATTAACTGCATTGCTTCCATAATGTATAAAATTAGGATTATAGTTGATAATAGGTTTATTGCTCTCTTCTTGTAACTGCATCTTCTTCTGCATGAAATCTGATGTAAGTTGTTGATACCATTCTGGGTATTGGTGATAAATGGAGGTAAGTTCTTCAATGGTTTTAGCCTGATTTATTTTCTGCCTTATCATATCCAAGTTTACTCCATTATTACACCAATCCAGTATTATTTGCCCAGTAGTGGGTGTAATAGTAAAGTCTGGTTTACCCATGAATAGACTTGTTCTATCCTTTGATGCAATGGCTTGATGCTTCATATTAATATCAAGGACTATGGTAAATTCATAGTCTATTCCATCCCTCATGACAGCCTTTAAGCCCACTTTCTCAGGAATTATCTTGCCATTTTTTTCACTAAGAACATAATCCTGCTTACACCTCATGGTACAAATAACATGGCTTGGAGATTGTAGAATCTTCTGCATGAAGGCATTAATTCTTGGTGTAATCTTCTGCCAATTAGTGAATGAATTGCCTTGTAGGTTAGCATGGTATTCCAGAAGGTTATCCCAACATTGAGAAATGCTGTCTATGATTATCACCTCCATTTTAGCCTCTTCACATATCTTTATAGCTTCAATATAAGTCTCAGGTGTGAAGTTGTCTTGAAGGGGTAATACATTGTAATTACCTAAACTGGCATACAAATCAGCACTCCCATTTTCACTATCAATAATGGCAATTTTGGTCCAGTCATTTGTCAGACCATAGGCTAATAATAGTGCAGAATAGGTCTTTCCTGAACCTGCACAGCCTTGTAGGGCAAGCTTTATCTTAGCCTGCTTCTTTGATGATACTCTTAAATTTAACATGACTATATTCTATTAATGATTAACTACTTAGAAAAAAAGGCAGTCAGACTATTAATCCAACTGCCCTTCTGGAGCTTTTTTATTAGTTTCTATAGAGTTGCCAATGTAGTAGCCCCTCCTTCCCCTTTCTGATGTAACAGAAGGAATATATCTCCAGTTTCAGCAGAGCATACTTCTGAAATGACTGGTATTGTCAGCTCTCCAGTCTCCACCTTCCTTGAACAAGCTCCAGTTTCAAAGCCATAGACAAAGAAACACTTGCCAGTGTGTTCATTTCTTTTCACTTCAATCTTTTCCACATTGTGCTGTGCTTTAAATTCAGCTACACTCATTGTTTTTAAGAACTTCAAGTTTCTTTCCATAATTGTAAATTTATTATTGTTGTAGGGGGGGACCATCCCCACCCTGAATGATGGGGTAGGTGATTGGTTGGAGTGCATAACACTCATGGCTCCAGAAGAGAAAAAAATAAAAAAATAATTTTGAATAGTTTTTTCAAGTCAGTAAAAACAGTTATACATTACTACTTATAAACATAGTAATACTGTTGCTTATCTTTGTAAACATACATACTTTTAGGAACATCTTCACTTATGGCTGCCATTTCTAACCAATTTTCATAGTTTATATGTCCTAACCAAGATACACATAACATATAGTCATGAGGATAATCTTCACTTTCTGGATTCTCAGGAACATCTTCAAGTTTTTTCAAATAATCCTTATTTATGAGTGATTTTCTTATTTTATAAAAGGTGCTTTTTTTCACTTTAATTTTTTCCTCCCAAAATTTCCATGACATAGTAAGGTTGAAAGAATTATTCACAGTATTACAATATAGTGCAATGATGAATCCTTTCTCTTCTGAAGTTAAATCTGTATTTTCTAATACTTCCTTCTGAATTATTCTAAAATTAGTTTGTGGGTGTGGCAGAAAATATCTTTTTCTTTTAAGTCCTTCTTGAGTAAAGAACTCTATTCTATCGCAGAAACCACTTTTTTCTAACCTTGGCATAAAGTTATCTTTTATATAACTAAAGGATTGTTTTGTAATATCTGCTATTTGGAGATAGGTTGAGTCAGTTGAATAGTTTGAGTTGGCTGTAAAGTATAAGCCTATTAAAGTATATAAATCATTTGGAGAAAACAAACTACTAATTCTATTGGGTATTACAGTATAATTTTTCATATCTTATTTTCATGAGTCCATATTTTATGTGATACTATAATACCTACCTTAATCTTTTGTATTATAGTATCGCATAAAATATAGACAATTGTAAATCCAGTTTTGCTAAAGATAAATATGAGAAGAAAACAATCTCTCCTTTAAGGAATATATAAAGATATGAAAAAATATTGACTTACACAAATTATTTAACAGTTTATTATGTTGATAATCAGGATTTAAGGATTAAAAAATCTTAATAAATTATTTTCTTCTGGAGCAATTCTATCCTTATGCTCTTTTAATTGTAGAGGATTTTCCCCTCTAATAACATATTGATTCCTTGGTCTATCAGTCTTATACATGCTTTTAAAGAGGCTTATATACTTTCTGGGCATTAGTACCTTGTGCAGATGATATTTGACTATAGGAACTAATATAGCTTGTATTTCAGGGGAAGATAATGTTTGATTTACAGAAAAAGACTCCCTTATAGCTTTTTTGAAAGGGTGTTCTTCTGCTAAAGCCCAATACATTACAGCATTATTGAGATTTTTAAAGGCTACATCATTGTCAGTTCTAATCTCCCAAAGTTGGTTTAATAGGCTATCCAAATCAACATACTTATATAGTCTACCAAATCTCTCAAGAAATATTCTCTTATTTCTTTTACTCTGCCTAATACATGTCTTTAAAGTATTGTCATTTAAACTACCTATTGCAGCCAATGTATTAATTTCAGTAATAGCCTCTTGTATGTAACTATCTGCAAGTTCTCCTTGCATGGCTTTGTTTTCATCTTCAAGAGCCATTTGTTGCTGGCTTATATCATAATTTATAGAGTTGTATTGAGCTATGTTGGCACATTTATCTAAAGCTTCTTTCATCTTCTCAGGTAGGAAATATAGTCCTCTATATAACTCCATTCTCTCAACTAAATAATCTATATTCAGATAGGCAGGCACATACTCACCACATATGTTTCTCCTAATTAAATTTATAGGTTCATCATTGCTTATCCTCTCTTGTGCTTTATCCTTTATAGCCTCTTTTACAATAGAGAATAGGTTTGTAAGTGTATAGTCTCCTTGGCTAATGTCATCAGCAGCAGTAATAAGCCTTAAAACTTTATTAGCTTTTCTTACAAGAGAATTTGGATAGGTTCTCATATCTTCTACCAATGCATAATCTTTGGTATTATAAACAATAGTGTCACTTAGTATCTTATACTCACCTCTACATCTTCCATATATTTGTGTCATTCTATCTAAGGTTAACATAGAATAGTCTCTTCTGGAGTCTGATACTGTTATTAGATGATAATTGTCTGATATGTCTATTCCAGTAAAGTAGCAACAAGTGGCAAAATTAATTCTATTTGGCAATACATCATTACTATCTAATTTGGCTGCATAATATTCTCCTGCTTCTTTAATAGATGCCTCACTACATAGTATTGCACATTCCTTTTTCACTTCTTCTTCAAGAGAAGATATGATATTTTGAATCTGTAGAATGGAGTTATATGCAATGAATATTTTCTCATTTGGGTGAGATTTAATCTCATTTATCACTACTTGGATAATGTTATTGGTATGAAGTAGTTTAATATTTCTTTTCTTTTCCCATTGCCATGAAATAGGAAATAGACATTCCTTCTTTAAAAGGGAATTGGTAAACTCTTTCATAGTAGCTGTAACCATGCACCTATTCTTGGGAGGGAACAACAGATAATAATCAATCACATCTTCCAGATGAGGTCTGTAGTTACTATCAGATTGAAGGACATCTATTTCATCAATTATTAGAAAGTAGTCCTTATAATTCTCTTCTTTTATTAATTTCAGTAACCTACCTAAACTATCTGCTACTACCAACAGCTTCTTATATCCTTCCTTCTGGAGATACTCTATTATCTCTTGGTCTGTTGTCCTTTCCTTTTCATCCTTTATTTCACTTCCTATATATAAAGTTTTGGGGTGCTTTTTACATTTGGAGAAAGCCAGTGCTTTTGTAGGAAGGACTATAATTGAATTTCTATTTGAGTTTATTTCAAGGGTAGTAGCACCTACTCCAGGAATCTGTTTGTTTACTATGCCATGTGGCATCTTATCAATGTAAAAAGATAGATTAAAGTTACATTGAACCTCTTCATACTTTGAAAAATCTCCATATAATAATCCTTCAAGACTATCAATTCTTGTATCTGGTGATATTTCTTTGATTTCTTCGGAATTTCCATCTATTGAATATACAATCTGTGGAGCATCATATAAATCTCCATAAGTATTATACAATGGGGTAGTATTTTCCATATCTCACTTAGTTTAAGTTTATAATAAAATAACAAAGTGAGCAAAAATAGTAAAGAATCTCCATAATCCAATAAACCATAGAGATTCTTTTAAACCTACTTACTTCTGGAGACCACTGCCAAACACATATTTAAGAACTTTAGAATTAGCTTCATTCTCAATCTTAAAGTCTCTTTCAATGTATATATCTGTGACTTTCATTGCTTCATCTATATGGTTGAGGGCTGAATGGACTGTGTATTTGTCTATGCCTACTTTGTTGACTGCTAAAGTAGCCCATGAGTGTCTTGCTGCATAGTACTCCAAATCATCTATTTTCAAAAGTTTTCCAATCTCTTTGAGTCCTATATTTATAGCCTTATTGAAGTTGCCAGCAGTTGAATAAGTATGATAGAAATTAAATATTCTATTTTTTGTTTGGTCTTGGTATTTTTCCATTAGTGGTTGAAGAATAGGGGGAACTATAACTTTCATTTTGGCTTTATCTAATCTTCTGTCTTTGGTTTTACTTCTGTAGTAGGTGATTGCTTTTCCTTCCAGTGTAGAGCAACTGTATAAGTCTATTGAGTTCATTCCCATCAGGCAGAAAGATATAATGAAGCAATCTTTGGCTAAATTATATGGGCATTTCTTCTCTTTTCCTGTGTTGTTGTATTGATAAGGTAATTCCCATATCTTTTTGATGGCTTCTGCTGGTATGGCTCTCTTTCTTGTAGCCTCTTGCTTAGGTATTTCTAAGTTATCAAAAGGTGAATTGGGCACTAAGATGATATTTCTATCATAGTCATTATATCTTTTTTTGACTTCATTGTATAGATGTCTGAGGCATCCAATATATAAAGAGAGCATTCTGTTGGAAGGTATTCGTTTTCCATGTTTCTTTAATTCCTCAATTCTTTGGGCTCTTTTTAATTGTAGATAGTTCATGAAATCTTTTAATAGCTTTTTAGTTATTTGGTCTGTATCCAAGTGTTCTTTTCCAAGATAAGTGATGAAAGCATTAATAGATGTCTGGTAGTTGGCTTTTCCTTTTAATTGAGTAGTTTCCAACCACTCTTTTGAGAACTGAATGAAATCTATGGTAGTCTTTCTTTCATTTTTAACCTTGATGCACTCTATTATATCATTTAAGCTGTAATTAGCTGTTTCCAATGGGAGGGAAGCACATAATTCTTGATATTGCCTAACAATATTATTTGCTTCCTTAATAAACTTGGGATTCTTTATTTTGAATGCCTTGGTGAGGTCTTCCTTCCTTACATAGATAGAAGTAGGCAGTCTTTTGACTTCTCTCTTATAAGTCATTCTGATTTTGACATTATACGTACCATCACTCTTTTGTTTGCCTTTTAATACTTCGGCTTTGATTGTTATCATATCTATTGTTTTTTTGGGAACAACAATAGACCAACAATGATATAATTTATAGTATAATAAAAGGGTTCTCCAAAGAGTTTGTATAAAAGAAAAAGGATTAATAATCTATTGATTATCAATCCTTTCTTAAGAGCGGAAGACGGGGCTCAAACCCGCGACCCTCAGCTTGGAAGGCTAATGCTCTATCAACTGAGCTACTTCCGCAATTTTTTGTGGGCAAAGATGGATTCGAACCACCGAAGGCGTAAGCCAGCAGATTTACAGTCTGCCCCATTTGGCCACTCTGGTATTTGCCCCTTTTGCACTTAAGATTCTATCTCAATTCTCTCATTGAGTAGGTTTGTTTCTCAATTGCGGTGCAAAGATACGACTATTTTTGTAAACTCCAAGCAAAATCTATCATTTTTATTGCAGTAATTGCACATTCGTCTCCTTTATTACCTAGTTTGCCACCGGCGCGGTCTTCTGCTTGCTCCATAGTATTGGTAGTAATTAATCCGTAAATTACTGGTACATCGCCACTTGCGTTTAATTGGGTAATTCCTTGGGTAGCACCCATGCAAACATAGTCAAAATGTGGAGTATCTCCTCTGACTACACAACCAATTGCAATAACTGCATCGACTTCACTGTATTCGATAAGTTGGTTGGCACCGAAAGTCAGTTCAAAACTGCCGGGTACTGTTTTTACCAGGATATTTTCATCTTTGGCTCCATGTTTTTTTAAGGTGTCTATGGCACCTTTTAGGAGAGCACCGGTAATATTATAATTCCACTCAGATACAACGATGCCGAATTTCATTTTTTCCGCGCTGGGTACAGAACTGAAATCGTAGTCTGAAAGATTGTGATAAGCTGTTGCCATAAATAAGGAATTAAGAATTAAAAATTAATAATTGAAAATTAAAGGGAGAGGGGAGATAAAAGAGGCACGGACTACACGGATTCACGGCTATTGTGTCTTTCCGTGTTTTCCGTGTAATCCGTGCCTGAGATGTTTTTATAATAAGGTATATTACTTCTTCAACAGTTTGGCTTGTTCGATATACTTGTCAATATCCATTGCCTGATATGAACGGAAGTATTTATCCTTGATAGTGGTATACGCCTGAATTGCATCGTCATATTTACCTTGCTTTACCAGGATTTCTCCGGCTTGCAGCAGGTAGATGGGGCTGAGGGAGTTGTTGTCGGCTTCGTTGGCGGCTTTCAGCAGCATAGAAGCGGCTTTGTCCAGTTGGCCGAGCTGCGCATAGCAGTTACCCATAGCACCTTTCATGGCAGGAGCTACCATTTGGTCGTCTCCGTCAAAGCTGTCCAATGCTTTCACTGCTTCGTCATATTTGCCGAGGTGTGCATAGCAGAGACCCATATAGGCTTTTGCAAGATTGGCTGCTTTTGTGCCGCTGTATTCGTCTGCCACTTTTACAAATCCGGCAAAACCGATGCTGTCACCGTTCAGTGCTTGTGCATAAGCGTCTGCTTCGAAGTATTCTTGTCCTTTGAATAAGGCAGCTTGTGCTTTTTCTTCACGGGGGTCTGCATAAAGGTTCTTGTACATCACTACACCGGCAATGATGATGATTACTGCTACTACAGCGCCGATGATTGCTTTTTTGTTCTTAATGAAAAAGGCCTCCGATTGTGTCAGTGCATCCTCCACGTTTAAGGCTTCATTCGTCTTTTTTTGTTCTGCCATTTTTATATAATCTTTTTGTTATTATTCTTATTTATCTATTTCGACCCGCAAAAGTAAGTTTTTTATAGCTATCAACGAAATTTAGCAGCATCTTTTTTTGTATTGTATCAGAAAACGCTGAAATTATTTCTACTTTTCAATAAGCCGGGCTTCACCTCTGTGTTAAAAATAAGCAGGCTTATTTTGTACTGCTTTTGGTTTTGCATTATCTTTGTAACCGAACTCATCGTTACTATAATGATACTGAAACGTATATCTATACTCAATTATAAGAACTTGGAGCAGGTAGAGCTTACATTCTCGCCCAAGTTGAACTGCTTTTTCGGACAGAACGGCATGGGGAAAACGAACCTGCTGGATGCGGTGTATTTCTTGTCTTTCTGTAAAAGTGCCGGTAATCCCATTGATTCCCAGAATATCCGCCATGATGCCGACTTCTTTGTTATTCAAGGGTTTTATGAGGCTGCCGATGGGACTCCTGAAGAAATCTACTGTGGTATGAAGAGGCGCCAGAAGAAACAGTTCAAGCGAAACAAGAAGGAGTATACGCGTTTGTCAGACCATATCGGCTTCCTGCCTTTGGTCATGGTTTCGCCTGCCGATTCGGAGTTGATAGCAGGAGGCAGTGATGAACGCCGACGTTTTATGGATGTGGTTATCTCGCAGTACGACAAAGAGTATCTGGATGCTTTGATACGATACAATAAAGCTTTGGTGCAGCGGAATACCTTACTGAAGAGTGAACAGCCGGTGGAGGAAGAGCTCTTTCTGGTTTGGGAGGAGATGATGGCGCAAGCCGGCGAAGTGGTGTTCCGCAAACGTGAGGCCTTTATCCGTGAGTTTATTCCTATTTTCCAGTCTTTCTATTCATTCATTTCGCAAGATAGGGAGAAGGTGGGATTAAGCTATGATTCCCATGCCCGCGATGCCTCTTTGCTGGAAGTACTGAAGGAAAGCCGTGTACGCGACCAGATTATGGGCTATTCATTGCGCGGTGTGCACAAGGACGAGCTGAATATGCTTTTGGGAGATTTCCCCATCAAACGTGAAGGATCGCAGGGACAGAACAAGACTTATCTGGTAGCGTTGAAGCTGGCACAGTTTGATTTCCTGAAACGTACCGGGACCACTGTTCCCTTGTTGTTGCTGGACGATATCTTTGACAAACTGGATGCCTCGCGTGTGGAGCAAATCATCAAGTTGGTGGCAGGCGACAGTTTCGGACAGATTTTTATAACCGATACCAACCGCGAACACCTGGACCGTATTCTGCATAAAGTGGGCAGTGATTATAAGATGTTCCGTGTGGAGCAGGGAATAGTTGCTGAGATGAAGGAGGAAGAGGCATGAAGCGAAATAATGCCGAACAGATAGGTGAGCTTATCCGTCATTACCTCAGGCAGGAAAGTCTGGAGTCTCCGCTGAATGAACGGCGGCTTATCAGTGCGTGGCCCGAAGTGCTGGGCCCTACTATTGCCTCCTACACCCGTGAACTTTATATAAAGAACCAGGTACTTTATGTACACCTCACTTCTGCTGCCCTGCGCCAGGAGCTGATGATGGGGCGTGAGTTGCTGGTGCGCAACTTGAACCGTCATGTGGGGGCTCAGGTCATAACGAATATCATATTCAGATGAGCATCCTCAGCTCATCTATTCTTTCAATCTTCAGTTCTTTCAATCTTCAGTTCTTTCAATTCCTGGACTGCCCGGTCATAATACATCGGAGTTTCCAAATCCTTGTTGTCATGCGCATCCAGTCCGATGATAGCTGTACAGCCTTCATTGGCAGCGATTCGCCAGAATTCCGGGCATGGGTAGGTGGATAAGCTGTGCGCTTCATTGTAGGCTACATAGCCTATATTGTATTCCAACGGGACATTCAGGCGTGCAGCAGTGCGGCAGATGTGCCGGCTGATGGTAGTGCAATGGTGGTCGAATCTCGGATAGGAACGCATGAACAAGTCCGGATGGGCAAGGCAAGAGAATAATCCGCTTTCCATACCTTCGATGGCGCTCTCTTCGTAAAGGTCGAGCATATCGCGGCTGTCCGTATGATGGCCGAAGTAGGGGAACTTTTCATCAGTGTGGTAGTGATGGTTTCCGAAGATGATATAGTCCAGTTGGTACTTCTTGATTTGTTCTTTCAGCCAATGGATATATTGGGGGAAGTATTCACATTCAAGTCCTATTCTGATGTCTATCCGGTCGTGGTATTTCTCACGGAGCGTCTTAAGACTCTCCACGTAGCCGGGAAGCTCTTCGGGGAGCATCCGCATGTCGGCTACGTAGTCAGTACGGTATTTCCAGGGAGTGTGGTCCGAAAATCCGAGTATCCGGTAACCGCCTTTGATGGCACTGAGCACATAGTCTTCATCATCTCCGGTGGCATGCATGCAGCGTGTGGTGTGCGTGTGATAATTAGTTTTCATTGCGTTATGATTTCATCCATGCGTATATCAAACGGTTCCGCAGGAACTTCTTCTACGAGTTGAAACGGGAAACAGATGCCGGCTTTGTAGGCTAATGGGATGCGGGGCAGAAGCCGGTCGTAGTAACCTTTACCGCGCCCCAGACGGTTGCCGTTACGGTCGAATGCGACACCGGGAACTACTATGAAGTCAATGTCTGCATAGTCGGTAAATAGCTCGCCGGTTGGTTCTTCAATGCCGTATGCGCCGGGTTTCAGGTCTTCCGGTCCGGTGTACAGCCGCAGTTCCAGGTCGTCGCCTACAACTACCGGAAGCAGTATTCGCTTTTCGCGGCTCCACTTCCGGATAAATTCGTGTGTGTCCACTTCGTCTTTGAGAGAGTGATAAAGCAGTACGGTTGTTGCCGCCCTGAAAGCAGGATGTGCCTCGAGGGCGGCAAGTATTTCAGCAGACTGACGCGTAGTGGAAGAGCTGTGTCGGGTCTTCAACAAAGCTACCTGCCTGCGCAGTTCTTTTTTCCTTTCCATCATCTTTTGTATCCTCTATGATTGGTGTCGCTTCCGGGGCTTTGGGGAATGCCTCGCCACGTTCCAGAATATCCAATGCCTTCTTGACGGTAGCATCGCTCTGGTTGATGTAGCGGATGTATTGCTCCCTTCCCAGTATGTTATAGATAATGTTGCCGTAAAGGCTTCTTTCCAGTAGCTTGTAAGACTTGTGTATAAGCAGGTTGCGCCGCTTTACTCCCTTGGAGTCTGCAAAACGCACAAACTGTTCCACAATACCCTGATGGCGAAGGTACTTCAACAAGTCTTCTTCATTGTCGTATTCACTCAATTTCGTGCGGTTGCGGTCGGTATACTGGAAGCTGAATTGCAGAATCAGTCCCTTGTTGCTTACTTCTATCAGGTAAGAAGATACTCCGGTGGTGTCTTGCGGAACGAATACGTCCGGCATAATGCCACCGCCGCCGTATACGGGTCTGCCCAAGCCGGTAGAGTAACGTAGGTTTTCGTCCAGTTTGATACTGTCTTTGGAGAAGAACTCGCCGTGTTCGTAACGGGTAATCCAGTCCATTTCGTATTTGCTGTCCTTACCGTTCTCATAGGGACGCTGGATGCAACGGCCCGATGGGGTGTAATAGCGGGCAATGGTCAGGCGGATGGCGGAACCGTCGCTGAAGTCGATGGGTTGCTGTACGAGTCCCTTGCCGAAGGAACGGCGTCCTACAATGGTCCCGCGGTCATTGTCCTGAATGGCGCCCGCAAAGATTTCGCTGGCCGAAGCGGAGCCTTCATTCACCAATACTATCAGCGGCAGCTTCTGGCAACTGCCGGTGCCGTTGGCATATTCCTCCATACGGGGATATTTGCGGCCGTGGGTATACACTATCAGCTTTCCTTCCGGCAGGAATTCGTTCACCATGCGCGTGGCGGCTTCCATGTATCCTCCGGTATTGTCGCGCAGGTCGATAATCAGGCCTTTGCATTTCTCGTGGCTCAGTTGGGCAATCGCATTCAGCAGCTCCACGTGTGTGGTGCGTCCGAATTTGCTGATTTGTATATAGCCATAGTCATCATCGAGCATATAGGCTGCATCAATGGTGTTTTGCGGGATGTCACCGCGTGTGATGGTGAAGTCGAGCAACTCCTTTTCCGTGGCACGCTTGACGCCTAACTTCACTTGGCTTCCTTTCGGACCTTTCAGGTTGCGCATAGCCTTTTCGTTTGTCAGGCCTTTGCCTGCAAAAAGACTGTCGTTGACCATCACAATGCGGTCGCCTGCCATCAGGCCCACTTTCTCGGACGGTCCGCCGGGAATCACGCTGTTTACGTGTATCGTGTCTTCCTGAATGGTGAACTGGATGCCTATACCGCTGAAGCTGCCTTCAAGTTCGGAATTAACCTCCTCCAGTTTCTGTGCGGGGATGTAGGTGGAGTGGGGGTCGAGTTCCGCCAATATCTGTGGCATGGCCTTCTCTACCAAATCGGTCATGTTGACGGTATCCACATACTGGTCGTCAATAACACGCAGCAAGGCATTCAGCTTGTTGGACGAGCTATTGATGATTCCCAGTTTATTACCGGCAAAATGCCTGGCATAAAACGTTCCGATAAGGATTCCCGCGACTACGCTGATTGCGATGATAAGCGGCATAAAGCGGGAAGTATTTTTTGTACTCATGATGTTTATTTACTATTAGACTATTTACAATTTACTATTTGGCTGCACATGCAATTTTCAACTTTCTATTATCCATTATCCATTGAAATAAATACCACCTCGATGCCTGCCCGTTTCAAAAGTTCGATACCATCTTCCAGGCGGTATTTCTCGGAGTAGACCACCCGTTTGATGCCTGCCTGGATAATCAGTTTGGCACATTCTATGCATGGGGAGGCGGTGACGTACATGGTGGCACCGTTACTGCTGTTGTTTGAACGGGCTATTTTGGTAATGGCATTTGCTTCGGCATGGAGCACGTATGGTTTGGTGACGTTGTTCTCATCTTCGCACACATTCTCAAAACCGGAAGGAGTACCGTTGTAGCCGTCGGAGATAATCATCTTGTCTTTTACAATCAGTGCACCGACCTGGCGGCGTTGGCAATACGAATTTTCGGCCCAAATGCTTGCCATACGTATATAACGCCTGTCCAATGCTTCTTGTTTGTCTTTTGTAGAATCGTCCATCATATTTATGTTTTATCGTTGCGGGGTGAATCCCATGACTCTGGTTGTCGGTCCGTCTTTAAAATAGAGGGTCAGTGAATTGGCATCCCCTTCATACTTGTACACATTTTGCAGTCCGGAGATGAATGTCTTGGCCAGTGCATCGCTCTCTGCGGACCCCGTAACCTTTACGCTGATGCTGAGCGAGCCTGAAGCTCCGTCGGCTTTCCAAGTGCCGTTGACGCTTGAGTTGATGCCTTGTCCGTTGACGGTGGTGCCCATCAGTTCTCCATCCAGTTCGGTACCTTCAAAATTGAGGGTGAAGGTACTTTTCTGATTATATAGCTTGTCCAGACTCTTCTTCATCTCTTCCTCATTGTTGTTCCAAAGGTTTGGATAGAATTGGGCATTGCTGCCTTTATTGGTGAGTCGGCTGAGCTTCCATGTCTTCCCGGTGAATATCCCGACAACATCGTCTTCATTGTCGCAACCGCTTAACAGGGGAAGCAACGACAACATGAGCAGTATGCAACAGATGTTCCTTATAAGTCTCTTCATTTCTTTATTCCATTTCTGATTAATAATGCGTCGATTGTAGGCTCTTGTCCGCGGAAGCGTTTATAGAGCGTCATCGGATGTTCCGTTCCACCTTTGGAAAGGATATTCTCTCGGAAGGAGGCGGCAGTCTCAGGGTTGAAGATGCCCGTCTGCTTGAATAGCGAGAATGCATCTGCATCCAGCACCTCTGCCCACTTATAACTATAGTATCCGGCAGAATATCCTCCGGAAAAGATATGGGAGAATTGTGTGCTCATGCAGGCTTCTGCCACAGAAGGCAGAATCTGTGCTTTTTCCCAAGCCTTCTTTTCATAGGCTTTCACGTCACCTTCAAACGGGGTGTTACGTGTGTACCAAGCCATATCAAGCAGGCCGAAGCTAACCTGGCGGAGGCAGGCGTATGCCGCGTTGAAGTTGGAGGAATCCACAATGCGCTGTACCAGTTCGTCCGGTATCAGTTCACCGGTTTGGTAATGGCGGGCAAACGTATGCAGGAATTCCTTTTCGATAGCGAAGTTCTCCATGAATTGGGAGGGGAGTTCCACAAAGTCCCAATACACATTGGTCCCACTCAGGCTTCCGTAGGTGGAATTGGCAAACATACCATGCAGGCTGTGTCCGAATTCGTGCAGGAAGGTTTCTACTTCACCGAAGGTCAATAGGGCGGGTTTGTCTTGTGTCGGTTTGGTGAAGTTCATCACGATGGATATGTGGGGACGGCTGTTCTCGCCGGTCTTCTCGTCAATCCACTGCTCCTTGTAGCTGGTCATCCAGGCTCCCGAGCGCTTGCCTGCCCGGGGGTGGAAGTCGGTATAGAACACAGCCAGGAATTTTCCGTCTTTGTCGAATACCTCGTAGGCGTCCACATCCTTGTGATAAACGGGAATATTTGGGTTCTTCTTGAAGGTGATGCCATACAGTCTGGTTGCCAGGCTGAATACACCTTCCTTCACGTTGTTCAGCTCAAAGTAAGGGCGGAGCAGCTCATCGTCGATATTGAACTTCCGGTCTTTCAGTTTATGGGAATAGTACGCCCAGTCCCACGGCATCACGACGAAGTCTTCTCCTTCCGCTTGGCGTGCCAGGGCTTGCACTTCTGCATATTCTTGTTTGGCGGTAGGCGTGTAAGCCTCCAGCAGTTGGTCCAGCAGCTTATACACGGACTCACTGTTTTGTGCCATGCGCTCCTGGAGGTTGTATTCGGCGAAGTTGTCATAGCCTAGGAGTTGGGCAATCTCCATACGGACATTGGCCAGTTTCTTTACAATTTCCAGGTTATTGCTGGCGTTGTCATGCGTACACTTCGTATTGTAGGCCATATATAGCTCACGGCGCAGGTCACGGCTGTCTGCGTAGGTCAGGAAAGGGCCATAGCTGGGAGCCTGCAAGGTGAATACCCAGCCTTCGACGCCTTTTTCCCCGGCTGTCTCTGCAGCGGCTTCTACCGCGCTCTCGGGTAGCCCGGCCAGTTGTGACTTGTCGGTGATGACAAGCTTGTAGTCGTTCGTTTCTTTCAGGTTGTTTTCACTGAACTGCAGCGTCAGCAGACTGAGCTCTTTGCATAAAGCCCGGTATTTCTCCTTGGCTTCTCCCTGGAGGTTGGCTCCATTGCGTACAAAGCCATTGTAAATATCTTCCAGCAGCTTGTGCTGTTCCGGGTTCAGCGTCTCTTTGTCTTGCTGCTCGTAAACCGCTTTGATGCGTGCAAACAGCTCTTCGTTCAGGCTGATGTCGTTTTCATGCTCGCTCATCATAGGCATGATTTCCTTGGCCAGTTCCTGCAGGTCATCGTTCGTTTCTGCGCTGAGCAGATTGCCGAATACGGTACCGACACGGTGGAGCATTTCGCCGGACTTCTCATAGGCCAGCACTGTGTTGGCAAATGTCGGGACTTCCGGATTGCGGATGATGGCATCTATTTCCGCATTCTGGCGGCGGATGCCTTCGTGGATGGCGGGTACATAGTCTCCGGTCTTAATCTTGTCGAACGGGACAGTGCCGTGTGGCGTGGAGTATGTTTCAAAAAAAGGATTTTGAGACGATATAGTGTTCATAAAGCAAAGCAATATTAGAGTTAGTATAATCTTCATCATCATTAAAGAAGCTGATAAAAAACGTACTAGCTGCAAAATTGCAAAAAAAATAGGCGACTTCTGCAGAAGCCACCTATTTTTTATTATTTTCTAACTGTATATTAGCAGTTAACTGATGCCATGTGAGCAATCAGGTCAAGAACCTTGTTAGAATAACCGATTTCGTTATCATACCAAGATACAACCTTAACGAAAGTATCAGTCAAAGCGATACCAGCCTTAGCGTCGAAGATAGAAGTGCGAGTGTCACCCAAGAAGTCAGAAGAAACAACTGCATCTTCAGTGTAACCCAGAACACCCTTCAATTCGCCTTCAGAAGCTTCCTTCATGGCAGCGCAGATTTCAGCGTAAGTAGCGGGCTTAGCCAAGTTAACTGTCAAGTCAACTACAGATACGTCCAAAGTCGGAACACGCATAGACATACCAGTCAGTTTACCGTTCAATGCCGGGATAACTTTACCTACAGCCTTAGCAGCACCGGTAGAAGACGGGATAATGTTGCCAGAAGCAGCACGACCACCTCTCCAGTCTTTCATAGAAGGACCGTCAACTGTCTTCTGAGTAGCAGTTGTAGAGTGAACAGTAGTCATCAAACCGTCAGTGATACCCCATTTGTCGTTCAATACCTTAGCGATAGGAGCCAAGCAGTTAGTAGTACAAGAAGCGTTAGATACGAATTGAGTACCCTTAACGTAAGTCTTTTCGTTAACACCGCAAACGAACATCGGAGTGTCGTCCTTAGAAGGAGCAGACATTACAACATATTTTGCGCCAGCTTCGATGTGAGCTTGAGCTTTGTCTTTGCTCAGGAACAAGCCAGTAGATTCAACAACGTATTCTGCCTCTACTTCGTTCCATTTCAAGTCAGCCGGATTTTTTTCTGCAGTGATGCGGATAGCCTGACCGTTAACGATCAATTTGCTGTTTTCAACGTCAGCTTCGATAGTACCGTCGAATTGACCGTGCATAGTGTCATACTTCAGCATGTAAGCCAAGTAGTCTACCGGGCAAAGGTCGTTGATACCTACGATCTGAATATCGTTTCTCTTCATTGCAGCGCGGAATACGAAACGTCCGATACGTCCGAATCCATTAATACCTACTTTAATCATTTTGTTTAAACTTTTAAGGGTTTTATAATGTTTAAAAATAAACTTTCGCTTACTAATTGCATTTCTTTCTGATTTGCGGTGCAAAAGTAAGAAAATGTTTTTATATTCGTAACCAAAATCATAATTAAATAATTGAAAAGATGGGAAAAAGTTCATTTTTACAGGAATTTAAGGCTTTTGCCATGAAGGGCAATGTGATAGACATGGCCGTCGGTGTGATTATCGGTGGGGCATTTGGAAAAATCGTCTCTTCCATCGTGGCAGATGTGATTATGCCTCCTATCGGGTTACTGGTGGGCGGTGTCAACTTTACAGACTTGAAGTGGGTGCTGAAACCTGCCGAAATGGTGGATGGGAAAGAGGTTGCTGCCGTGACCTTGAATTACGGTAATTTCTTGCAGGTCACTTTCGACTTTCTGATTATAGCATTCTCTATCTTCATGTTTATAAAGTTGTTGACCAAACTGACTGAAAAGAAGAAAGAAGAGGCGCCTGCCGTTCCTCCGGCTCCCCCCGTACCGAGCAAGGAAGAGGTGCTGCTGACCGAAATCCGTGACTTGCTGAAAGAAAAGTAATATCGAAGCAGAACTTCATAATGTGGTTAATGTGCCGGTTGGCATATTAATTACATTGGTACCTTTAACTCTTCCCGACACTGCCGGAAACTGTTCCTTTTTGTGCTAAGCAATAATCTTACCACAGCTGTGGTAAGAAAATAACATTGCTGTGGTAAGCAAGTTGCATAGCTGTGGTAAGAAAACAACACGGCTGTGGTGAGAATAGCTTTTCGTATATTTGTGGATAGTGTTTGCCTGAATTTAAAGCTGTTTTTAGTAAAAAAGCGTTTTTCTGTCACATTATCCCTAATAATTCCTTTACTTTTTCTACTTTTGCAAATCATTTATTAAAGTCTATACGGATTTATATGCAAGAGAAGATTATTATTCTTGATTTCGGTTCGCAAACCACGCAGCTCATAGGCCGCCGGTTGCGCGAACTGAATGTCTATTGCGAGATTGTACCTTACAACAAATTTCCATACGGAGATGAGAGTGTAAAAGGAGTTATCCTTTCGGGTAGCCCCTTTTCTGTTTATGATAAGAGTGCATTCAAGGTAGATTTGAGCGGGATTCGTGGGAAATATCCCATTCTGGGTATCTGCTACGGTGCACAGTTTATCTCCTACAGCAACGGTGGACGGGTGGAGCCGGCAGGAACCCGCGAGTACGGACGTGCCCATCTCGGTTCTTTCGATTCGGAGAATGTCCTTTTCAAAGGGGTAAGGAAGAATACCCAAGTATGGATGAGCCACGGAGACACGATTACAGCCATTCCCGACAATTTCAAGATTATAGCTTCTACGGACAAGGTAGCGATTGCTGCTTACCAGGTGTCCGGCGAGGAGGTATGGGGAGTGCAGTTCCATCCGGAAGTGTTTCATAGCGAGGATGGTACGCAGATGCTACGCAACTTCGTGGTAGACGTCTGCGGTTGCAGTCAAAGCTGGAGCGCCGCATCGTTTGTAGATACCACTGTGGCCGAACTGAAGGAGCAGCTTGGCAACGATCGCGTTATCTTGGGACTGAGTGGCGGTGTAGACTCTTCGGTAGCCGCCGTGTTGCTGCATCGTGCCATCGGTAAGAACCTGACCTGCATCTTTGTAGACCACGGACTGCTTCGCAAGAATGAGTTCAAGAATGTGATGCACGACTACGAGTGTCTGGGGTTGAATGTGATTGGTGTGGATGCCAGTGAGAAGTTCTTCAAGGATTTGAAGGGAGTGACCGAGCCTGAGCAGAAGCGTAAAATCATCGGCCGCGATTTCATCGAAGTCTTCGATGCCGAGGCGCACAAAATTACCGATGCCCGTTGGTTGGCACAAGGCACCATTTATCCCGACCGCATCGAGAGCTTGAACATTACGGGCAAGACCATCAAAAGCCATCACAACGTGGGCGGTCTGCCCGAGGAGATGAACCTCCGTCTGTGCGAGCCGTTGCAGTGGCTGTTCAAGGACGAAGTACGCCGCGTAGGACGCGAATTGGGAATGCCCGAACATCTGATTACTCGTCATCCTTTCCCTGGCCCGGGACTGGCTGTCCGCATTCTGGGGGATATAACACGAGAGAAAGTACAGACCTTGCAGGAAGCCGACGATATTTTCATCCAGGGCTTGCGTGATTGGAAAGTGAAGGATGCCGCCGGCAACGAGACATCGCTCTACCATCAGGTCTGGCAGGCGGGCGTCATTCTTCTGCCCGTACAGAGTGTGGGCGTGATGGGTGACGAACGTACCTATGAACGTGCGGTGGCCTTGCGTGCTGTTACTTCCACCGATGCCATGACGGCCGACTGGGCGCATCTGCCCTACGAATTTCTGGGCAAGGTGTCCAACGACATTATTAATAAAGTGAAAGGTGTGAACCGCGTAACCTATGACATCTCTTCAAAACCGCCCAGCACAATAGAATGGGAATAAGACCGACTGAAATTATTAACTTAAAAACAATATAGAAGAATGAAGCAGGATATGATTGTGATTCTGGATTTGGGAAGCCATGAGAACACAGTGCTTGCCAGAGCGATTCGTGCGTTGGGAGTATATAGCGAAATATACCCGCACGATATTACCGCTGCCGAACTGAAGGCTTTGCCGAATGTGAAAGGTATCATCATCAACGGTGGTCCCAATAATGTGGTTGATGGGGTATCTATCGATGTATTGCCCGAGATTTACGAAGCAGGGTTCCCCGTGATGGCCGCCGGACACGACAAGGCGTTGTGTGAAGTGAAGCTGCCGCAGTTTACGGATGATGTGGAAGCCATCAAGGATGCTGTGAAATCTTTCGTATTCGATACTTGTAAGGCTGAGGCTAATTGGAACATGACGAATTTCGTCAACGACCAGATAGAATTGATACGCCGTCAGGTAGGCGACCGTAAGGTGCTGCTGGCACTGTCCGGTGGTGTGGATAGCTCCGTGGTGGCTGCTTTGCTGCTGAAAGCTATCGGCGACAAGCTGGTTTGCGTACACGTGAACCACGGGTTGATGCGTAAGGGCGAATCGGAAGCCGTGGTGGAAATCTTTGGCAAGGAGCTGAAGGCTAACTTGATATACGTGGATGCCACAGACCGTTTCCTCTCCAAGCTTGAAAACGTGGCCGACCCCGAACAGAAGCGCAAGATTATCGGCGGAGAGTTTATCCGCGTCTTTGAGGAAGAAGCCCGTAAGCTGGACGGCATCGACTTCCTTGGACAGGGTACCATCTATCCCGACATTGTAGAGAGTGGTACAAAAACAGCCAAGATGGTGAAGTCTCATCACAACGTAGGCGGTCTGCCCGAGGATTTGCAATTTGAACTGGTGGAGCCGTTGCGCCAGTTGTTCAAGGACGAAGTACGTGCATGCGGTGTAGAGCTTGGATTGCCGTACGAGATGGTTTACCGTCAACCGTTCCCCGGTCCCGGATTGGGAGTGCGTTGTCTGGGAGCCATTACCCGCGACCGTTTGGAGGCTGTACGCGAGTCGGATGCCATTCTGCGTGAGGAATTCCAATTGGCAGGCCTGGATAAGAAGGTATGGCAGTATTTCACTGTGGTGCCCGATTTCAAATCTGTAGGTGTACGCGACAATGCGCGCTCTTTCGACTGGCCCGTCATTATCCGTGCCGTCAATACGGTGGATGCTATGACCGCTACCGTCGAGCCGGTAGACTGGCCCATCCTGATGAAGATTACAGACCGTATCCTCAAGGAAGTGAAGACCGTCAACCGTGTTTGCTACGATATGTCTCCGAAACCCAATGCGACAATCGAGTGGGAGTGAGACTGGCCAATGATAATGATAGCCTCACCTTAAAAATGGTGGGGCTGTTTTTTTATGACAAAAACAACAAAGAATAGAACAATGAAACTTTTATGTATGATTGCTGTCTTTTTGTGCATACCTTGGGTAGCCTCTGACGCGCAGAAGCAGGATTGGGGAAATTTGAAACGTTATGCAGAGGCAAATAAGGAACTGGTACGGAAGGGAAAGCAAAAGGACCGGGTGGTTTTTATGGGCAACTCAATCACAGAAGGATGGGTGGCAAATGATGCCGCTTTCTTTGAAAAAAATGGCTATGTGGGCCGTGGTATAAGTGGGCAGACTTCTTCCCATTTCCTGCTCCGTTTTCGTGAGGATGTCATCAAGCTTGCTCCGGCGCTGGTCGTGATAAATGCAGGTACCAATGACGTAGCGGAAAATGCAGGCGCTTATAATGAAGAATACACTTTTGGAAATATAGTGTCTATGGTTGAGTTGGCACGGGCTAATAAGATAAAGGTGATTTTGACATCTGTGTTGCCTGCCGCTGCTTTTGGCTGGAATTCTTCGGTGAAGGATGCTCCGCAAAAGATAATGCAGCTGAATGCCAGAATACGGGCATATGCTAAGGAGAACAAGATTCCTTATGTCGACTATTACAGTGAGATGGTAGAGGCGGAAGACGGCAATAACGCCTTGAACCCCTTGTATACTAAGGACGGGGTACACCCCACTCTGGAAGGGTATAAAGTGATGGAATCCTTGATAAAGAAAGTGATAGACAAGGTGTTGTAGGAAATCTCGGTTCAGGTGGTTATAAGAGTTTTTCTGCGTTGGGAATCATCATCTCGCCTCTGTGCAGTTCGAGCAGACCTTTCTCCTGCATGCTGTTCAGCGCTCTCGATACTCCCACGCGGGTATCATTGACCACCTGGGCCAGTTCTTCCATTTTTATTTTCAGCGTTTTCCTGCCTGCCGGACGTTCGATGTGTGTTAGGATAAAGTTGCCGATACGTCTTTCAAGGTTGTCGGTGTTTTCTGCCCAAAGGCGGTTGCTCAGACTTTGCGCGCGGTTGCTGATGATATTCATGTAATTCAGGCGGAATATATCATATTTAAACAATTCGCTCATGACGAAAGCCTTGCTTATGCTAACAGTGTGGGTCTCAGTTTGGGCGGTATAGGTCGAGACATAGGAGGTGCTCATCCCGAATAGGGATTGTGGCTCGATGACATAAGGCGCTTGAAAATATTCCGTGAAGCTGTATGAGGTATTAGCGGATGAAGTACATGAGGAGATTTCACCTTTCAATACGAATATCAGTTGACTGCATGTGTCACCGGCTTTCACGATAACTTCGCCGGCTTTATGCTTTGTAAAGTTCAGCTTGACTTTTCCTAGGATATTGGTAAAGTCTTCTTGTGCGAGTCCTTGAAAGAGTGGCAGTTGCAATAATGTATCAAACATTGTATTCATGATGCTTTTTCTTCTTGTTTTGAAACAAAAGTAGACATTATCAAGGTGTACTGTAAACTCTTTGCCCCTCTTTTTGTTTTTTTTATTGTTTCTTAAACGTGCTGTTGTCCTCTTCTGCCTTGTGGTCCGAATCCTCTTTTTCTGAATCCTCTTCTTCCGTGTCTTCCTCTTCCTCCTCTCCGGCAAACGGATCAGGCCGTTGTGGTCCGTATCCCATAAAGCATATGGCGCATAGCGTGCCTGCTATGGCTCCGCTAAGGTGTCCTTCCCAAGAAGTGGTGGCCTTTGCAAATTGTGGGAACATATTCCATACCAGGCCGCCATATAGGAACGTTATCAACAGTGAAATGGCGATAAGCGGTACATGTTTGCGCAGTATGCCGCTGAAGAACAGAAAGAAAGCCAGTCCGTATATAATGCCACTGGCTCCGATATGCCATCCCGGTTTCCCTATAAGAAAGGTAAGTGTACCGCATCCTATCCAAATGGCAAAGAAAATGTAGGGGGCTATATGGCGGTAGAAATAGAACAGACACCACATCAGGAAAAAGAGTGGAATCGTATTGGCGAGCAGATGCTTGAAGCTGCTGTGCACCAGTGGATGTGCGAAAATTCCGAACATACCCCGCTGTTCCATCGGATATACTCCCAGTTGTGTGAAGTTCCAGTCCATGCCTATCTCCAAAAACTTCAAAATGTATAAAATGAATAGCAGGAATAGGGGTATAACCGCCGCCAATGCCATTCTGCGTATATCATGCTTCATATTTCGTACAGTGATTGCTATTTTTGTACAATACTACGGAATATTTGACGAAAACCGAAAAAAAACTGACTTTTTATTTTGCCTATAAGCTTTAATTCGTATTTTTGGGCATCGCTACATGGCTTGTAGCGCATATACCGAAATAATTAACCTTTAAATAATGCACAACTATGAGTTATTTACGATTTGACAAGACCCTGATGATTAATCTGCAAGAATCTTTGCCAAGGGAGATATTGCGGACGAATAGGTCGGGAGCCTATCATTGTACAACAATTGTAGATTGTAACACACGCAAATATCACGGTCTGTTGGTGATACCGGTCCCCAACCTTGATGATGAAAACCATGTGCTGCTGTCTTCTTTGGATGAAACTGTAATTCAGCACGGTGCGGAGTTCAACCTGGGGTTGCATAAGTATCAAGGGAACCACTTCAGTCCTAACGGACACAAGTACATTCGAGAGTTCGACTGTGAAAATATCCCCACAACTACCTATCGTGTAGGAGGTGTCATCCTTCGTAAAGAAAAGATTTTCGTACATCATGAAAATCGGATTCTGATTCGTTATACCTTGGTCGATGCCCATTCGGCAACTACACTCAGATTCCGCCCTTTCCTGGCATTCCGCAGTGTGCGCGAGTACACGCACGAAAATGCGCAGGCAAGCCGCGACTATCAGTTGGTAGAGAATGGCATTAAAACCTGCATGTATCCTGGTTATCCGGAGTTGTTCATGCAGCTCAACAAAAAGAATGAGTTCCACTTCCAGCCTGACTGGTATCGTGGTATTGAGTATCCTAAAGAACAGGAACGCGGATATGACTTCAATGAAGACCTTTATGTGCCGGGATATTTTGAAGTTGATATAAAGAAAGGGGAAAGCGTTGTCTTCTCCGCCGGTATTTCCGAGATTTCCCCCCGCAAGCTGAAGCAGACTTTTGAGTCCGAGGTGGCCGACCGCACTCCGCGTGACAGCTTTTACCACTGTCTGAAAAACTCGGCGCACCAGTTCCACAACAAGCAGGGAGAGGAGCATTATGTGCTTGCAGGTTATCCTTGGTTCAAGTGCCGTGCCCGTGACTTGTTCATCTCCCTGCCGGGTCTTACTTTGGCCTTAGGCGAACAAGATGAATTTGAAGACGTGATGAAAACAGCCGAAAAGGCTATCCGTGAATTTATCAATGGAGAACCTTCTTCCTATAAGATATACGAGATGGAGCATCCGGATGTGCTACTGTGGGCTGTCTGGGCTTTACAGCAGTATGCTAAGGAGACTTCGCGTGAAAATTGCCGGCAGATGTACGGTAATCTCCTTGAAGAGATTGTTGACTATATCCGTGAACGCAGGCATGGCAATCTCTTCCTGCACGAAAATGGATTGTTGTATACCAATGGTACCGAGAAAGCGGTTACCTGGATGAACTCTACCGCCAATGGCCGTCCGGTTATTCCGCGTACGGGCTATATTGTGGAAGTGAATGCACTGTGGTACAATGCCCTGCGTTTTGTAGCCGATATGGTGCGGGAGGGAGGCAATGAAATTCTTGCTGATACACTGGACGCTCAGGCAGAAGTTACCGGAAAGTCTTTCGTAGACGTATTCCGCAATGAGTATGGCTATCTGTTTGACTATGTGGATGGTTATATGATGGATTGGAGTGTACGTCCCAACATGATATTTACTGTTGCTTTTGACTATTCTCCGTTGGATAGGGCCCAGAAAAAGCAGGTACTCGATATTGTGACGAAAGAACTGTTGACTCCGAAGGGTTTGCGTACACTGAGCCCCAAGAGTGGCGGATACAATCCGAATTATGTAGGTCCTCAGATTCAAAGAGATTATGCCTATCATCAGGGTACGGCATGGCCGTGGCTGATGGGTTTTTACATGGAAGCATATCTGCGTATCTATAAAGTGAGTGGCGTGTCGTTTGTAGAAAGATACCTCATCGGTATGGAAGATGAAATGACTTCCCATTGTATTGGCGCATTGCCCGAACTCTTCGATGGTAATCCTCCGTTTGTAGGAAGAGGGGCGGTGTCATTTGCCATGAATACGGCAGAAATCCTGCGTATCTTGAAGTTATTGTCTAAGTATAATTTATAAAAGGAGGAACGAAGATGAAAGTTTTAATGTTTGGATGGGAATTTCCTCCCAAAATATATGGTGGTCTTGCGGTTGCTTCTTATGGAATAACTAAAGGATTAAGTTTGCAGGGCGATGTGGAAACTACTTTCTGCATGCCCAAGCCGACGGGTGAAGAAGAGGACTTCTTGAAGATAGTAGGCATGAACCAGGTGCCTATCGTGTGGCGTGATGTCGATTACAATTATTTGAAGTCGAGGCTGACGCGCAACATGACGCCGGAAGATTATTATTCTTTCCGCGACCATATCTATTCGGATTTCTCTTATATGCACGTCAATGACATAGGCTGCATGGACTTTGCCGGCGGTTATCCCGGCAACCTGCACGAAGAGATAAACAACTTCTCGGTGATTGCCGGAGTAGTGGCTCGCCAGCAGGAATTTGATATTATTCATGCCCACGACTGGCTGACGTATCCTGCCGGAGTGCATGCCAAGATGGTGAGCGGAAAGCCGCTCTGCATCCATGTGCATGCTACGGACTTTGACCGTTCACGTGGAAAAGTCAATCCTACCGTCTATTCTATGGAGAAGAACGGTATGGATTATGCCGACTGCATCATGTGCGTGTCCGAACTGACCCGTCGCACGGTTATTGAGCAGTACCATCAGAATCCCAAGAAGGTGTTTGCCATGCACAATGCCGTCTATCCTCTCTCGCAGGAATACCAGGACATTCCACGTCCCGACCATTCCAAAGAGAAGATTGTGACATTCCTTGGCCGCATCACCATGCAAAAGGGACCGGAATACTTTGTGGAAGCTGCTTCACTGGTATTGCAGCGTGCCCGTAACATCCGCTTTGTTATGGCCGGTTCGGGAGATATGATGGATGCCATGATTAATCTGGCAGCCGAGCGGGGCATCGCCGACCGGTTCCATTTCCCGGGCTTCATGAAGGGAAAGCAGGTATATGAGGTTTATAAGAACAGTGATGTATTCGTTATGCCTTCCGTTTCCGAACCTTTCGGTATTGCTCCGCTGGAAGCTATGCAGTGTGGAACTCCTTCCATCATTTCAAAGCAGTCGGGATGCGGTGAAATTCTTGATAAGGTCATCAAGACCGATTATTGGGACATTCATGCAATGGCCGATGCCATTTACTCTCTCTGCACTAATCCCGCTCTCTTCCAATATCTGCAGGAGGAAGGCAAGAAGGAAGTGGATGGAATCACGTGGGAAAAAGTAGGCTTGAGAATCCGCGCCCTCTATGAGGATGTGTTAAGAAACTATGGTAAATAACAAAAACAATAATAGAAATGAGAACTATCTGTCTTTATTTTGAAATACATCAAATCATTCATCTGAAACGTTACCGTTTCTTTGATATAGGTATCGATCATTATTACTACGATGATTATGCCAATGAAACCAGTATCAATGATGTAGCCGAACGCTCTTATATCCCGGCATTGAACACTCTGATTGAAATGGTGAAGAATTCCGGAGGTGCGTTTAAAGTGGCTTTCTCCATTTCAGGGGTTGCGCTGGAGCAGTTGGAAATATATGCACCGGCTGTCATCGACTTGTTGCACCAGCTGAATGATACTGGTTGCTGTGAGTTCCTTGCCGAGCCTTATTCTCATGGCCTTTCTTCTCTGGCCAACGAGGATTGCTTCAAGGAAGAGGTGATGCGTCAGAGCGCTAAGATGAAGCAAATGTTCGGTAAGGCGCCGAAGGTGTTTCGTAATTCCAGCCTGATTTATAATGACGAGATTGGTGCGATGGTGGCAGCTTTGGGATTCAAGGGCATGCTGACGGAAGGAGCCAAGCATGTTTTGGGTTGGAAGAGTCCGCACTATGTATACCATTGCTCCATGAATCCTAACTTGAAGTTGCTGTTGCGTGACTTTAAGCTGTCTGACGACATCAGCCTACGCTTCTCCAACTCCGAGTGGAACGAGTATCCTTTGTTTGCCGACAAGTACATCAACTGGATTGATGCTTTACCGCAGGAAGAGCAGGTCATCAACATCTTTATGGAACTCTCTGCTCTGGGCATGGCACAGCCGTTGTCTTCCAATATTCTGGAATTCCTGAAGGCACTTCCATACTGTGCCAAAGAAAAGGGGATTACTTTCTCCACACCGACGGAAATCGTTACTAAACTGAAATCTGTTTCCCAGTTGGACGTTCCATATCCGATGTCTTGGGTGGACGAAGAAAGAGATACCAGCTGCTGGCTGGGTAACGTGATGCAGCGTGAAGCATTCAACAAGTTGTATAGTGTTGCCGAACGTGTCCATCTCTGTGATGACCGTCGTATCAAGCAAGACTGGGATTATCTGCAGGCAAGTAACAACTTCCGTTTCATGACTACCAAGCAAAGCGGTGTCGGTTTGAACCGTGGCATTTATGAATCTCCTTTTGATGCTTTCACCAATTATATGAATATTCTTGGTGACTTTATCAAACGTGTCGATTCTCTTTATCCGGTAGATATAGATAATGAAGAACTGAATGCATTGCTGACCACTATCCAAAACCAAGGTACCGAGATAGAGGAACTTCATAAGGAATTGGCGAAAGCGCAGACCAAACTGGAGAAGATAAAGGCTGCGGAAAAGAAAGAGGGCAAGGCTACAGCTAAATCTGCCGCAGAAAAAACGGCAAAGGCCAAGGCTTCTGCCAAAAAGCCTGCTGCAAAGAAAACAACTAAAAAGGCTGCTGAATAATATCGGCAGCTTTCCCATCAATCATAAAAAAGCCTTCCGCTCTACGATGAGCGGAAGGCTTTTTTATGGAATATCTGTCAGTTACTTGTTGAAACTGGTGTATGTAACTTCTATCTTCAGAGGCGATTCCACTTCGCCTTTTGCATTCTCTTTCGGACCGCCTTTCAGTTTGGCATATCCCGGCTTGAGGTCGTTTTGGATACCGGTTATGGTTTTGTTGCCGCTACTGCTTGTACTGTTGTCATAGGTAATGGAAACCGGAATCAGCAATACCTTATCCCAGTCTTCATTTTCTTTGTTCCAAGTTTTTTCCCACTCTGTCTCATTCCAAGAACTGCCGGCCTTTTCTTTGGCGGCTTTCTTGGCAGCTTGTTTTTCGTTGATGCAAGTGGTAACCAACCGGGCGATGTTGCTGAATACATATTGATTAGTGGCAAATGCATTGTGGGTGGTTGTAAATGAGGTAATATTATCCATGACTTTGTTCTCTTCAAAGAAGCTTTTCAAGTCTTGTTTACGTATCAACAGCACGTCATTGGGAGCACTCATGCTATATTCATAGTCACTGTTTATATTATAATTCGTGAAAGTTAACTTCACGGCATTCAAGGTGTCATTGGTCAGTTTATTGTATATTGAATCGTATGGCATGGTAGCTTGAGTGAAGATACCGGCAGGAGATTTGATATAGGTATGTTGAGTTTCGGCAGCCTTTGCTTTTATCAAATCAGAATTCAGAAACTGGTTTGCCTGGATAACCTCTTTGGTAGAGGCGAATACAGTTTGCATGCTATAGAACAAAGAGTCTGTACCATCTTTTTTCTTCAGTGCTACACCGGTAGTATCATTTACGTGGTGGAAACGGAATTGCATTTGCAGAGCCACATAATCCACATAGAGGATGGTTCCATCTCCATAATCGCTCTTCACGTATACTCCTTTGAAAATCTTGTCTATGAAAGTTGCGGCGTCTTTAAAGTATTCGGGATGCTCGCGATAAACCTTCAATATTCTGTCTTCGCCGAAGGTTTTCTTGTCCAATGGGAACGTTACATTGGGATAGAAAGTATAATAACCGTTATTGTCCTTTTCAAATCTCACAGAGTCTGGAACAGACGTGTCGAAAGCTGAATAGGCCTTACGTCCGAGCAGGGACTTGGGGTCATACTTATTGTAGTACTCCTCTGGATTGATGTTGGTATAGCGATTTTTGTCCAGCTTCTTGTCCAGTTCATAGACACTCATTCGGCATGCATTCAGGGAATCGCCGAACCAACTGGAATAATAGACTGCTAGTTGTACTGAAACTACCGAGTCGGCAGTCATTGTACCTGTTGCCTTGATTGGATTTCCTTCACTGTCCCATTCGGTCACTTTATACACTTCCGGAAGTGAGAAGTTCTCCGTACAGTTCAGCTCCGTAAGGAAACTTGTTTCGTAATAACCGAATTCCGGGTCGGAAAACTTGCCTATATAGCCGGTACTCGTTTTGGCAAATACGGAATCAACGGGAAATGAACATGTTGTTACATTAAAAGTAGCAGTATGCGCTGACATGCCGTCAGAATCGGGCAACATACCCAGGCCTAATGTGCCGGTGTTGTCATCGCATCCAAAGAAAGTCAGGACTGCCAAAAGTAATGTTCCCAGATATCTTACTTTCATAGTTTTAACTGTCTAAATCGATTTTATTTTTGTTCTGTTTTCCATACCTTGTCGTAGAAGTCGTTGCAGGCTTCAGCAAAGTTTTCGGGAGATTGATATTCCAATACGGGCTTTCCGGATTCGCGGGCATAGTTCAGTACTTCCTCATTGACGTGTTCGCTTTGCTGTATAATGCCGTCGGAGAAGTCAGCAGCCAGTTTGCAAAGTGCTGTGTAGTCAATGGGTTCCTTCAATCCTGCAATATCTTTTTTGGCAATGCCTTTCAACAATAGCTTGTTAGAAAAGTCTGTGTGGAAAGCTTGTTTGAAGTCATCTTCATAAAGGGAAAATATGACTTTGGCATCTCTGAAAGAAGGTTCGTCTTTATAGGCTTTCTTGATGTACAGAGGCGCTAAAGCGGTCATCCAGCCGTGGCAGTGGATGATGTCGGGACACCAACGCAGTTTCTTCACCGTTTCCAGTACGCCGCGGGCATAGAAGATGGCACGGGCATCATTGTCTTCATACTCTTCACCATTTTCGTCTGTTACCTGCAAGCGGTTCTGGAAGTAGTCATCGTTGTCGATGAAGTATACTTGCATACGTGCAGACTGGATAGAGGCAACCTTGATGATGAGCGGGTGATCGGTATCGTCAATGATGAGGTTCATGCCGGAGAGTCGTATCACCTCATGCAGCTGGTTTCTGCGTTCGTTGATATTTCCCCATTTTGGCATAAACGTTCTGATTTCTCTGCCTTTTTCTTGAATAGCCTGAGGTAGGTTTCTGCCTACGAGGGACATTTCGGATTCTGAAACGTAAGGGGTAATTTCTTGGGTTATAAATAAAACCTTGTTCGCCTTTGTCATAATAACAATGTTCTCAATTATTCTGCAAAGATATAAAAAAAATCGGGCAATAAAGCAAACAGAGCCCGTCTATAATTCCTTATGAATTGTTAACTGATTGTTGTTCAGTGAGAAATCTTCTTTTGGAATTGTCGGAAAGTGTACTGAGTTTTGCATTAATTTGTGATATTTCTTCTTTATATGCTAAATAATGGTTTATTTTGCACCGCTTTTGAGAACAACCAAGTTATTATATAACCAATTAAAATGGAAATAGTACATACTATCAAGGACTTGCAGGCCGGACTTTCGGCTTTGAGAGCCCAGGGAAAGAAGATAGGTCTGGTACCTACGATGGGTGCCTTGCATGCCGGTCATGCCTCATTGGTGAAACGTTGTGTGGCAGAAAATGACGCTGCCGTAGTAAGCGTTTTTGTAAATCCGACCCAGTTTAATGACAAGAATGATTTAGTGAAATATCCCCGTACGCCGGAGGCTGATTGCCGTTTGCTGGAGGAGTGTGGAGCGGCATTTGTCTTTGCTCCTTCGGTGGAGGAGATGTATCCGGAACCGGATACCCGCCGTTTCAGCTATGCACCGCTGGACACAGTGATGGAAGGGGCATTCCGTCCGGGACATTTTAATGGTGTTTGCCAGATTGTGAGCAAACTGTTTGATGCTGTGCAGCCGGATCGTGCCTACTTCGGCGAGAAAGATTTCCAGCAGCTGGCAATTATTCGCGAGATGGTCCGCCAGCTGAAGTATCCTTTGGAAATTGTAGGCTGTCCCATTGTTCGTGAGGAAGACGGGTTGGCTCTGAGCAGCCGCAATGCCCGTTTATCTGCCGAAGAACGCAAAAATGCACTGAGAATTTCGCAGACTTTATTTGAAAGTCGTACCTTTGCAACCTCGCATACGGTAACTGAGACACAGAAGTTTGTGGAAGACACCATCGCAGCCACCCCCGGATTGCGTTTGGAATACTTTGAGCTGGTGGATGGCAGTACCTTACAGAAGATTGCCGATTGGGAGGAAACCTCTTATGCTGTGGGTTGTATCACGGTGTTCTGCGGGGAAGTCCGTCTGATTGACAATATCAAGTACAAAGAGCCTGCTGCCTTGTAATTTATAATTAGTAATTCGTAATTTATAAAGATATGATGATTGAAGTGTTGAAGTCGAAAATCCATTGTGCCCGCGTCACGGAAGCAAACCTGAACTATATGGGAAGCATTACGATTGATGAGGATTTGATGGATGCTGCCAACATGATTGCCGGCGAGAAGGTGTATATAGCCGACAATAATAACGGTGAACGTTTTGAAACCTACATTATTAAGGGCGAGCGCGGCTCTGGAAAAATTTGCTTGAACGGTGCGGCAGCCCGCAAGGTGCAACCTGATGACATCGTTATTATCATGTCCTACGCGCTGATGGACTTTGAAGAAGCCAAGTCATTCAAGCCGACGGTGATTTTCCCCGACCCGGCAACGAACAAGGTGGTGAAGTAGTCTCTTTATTGAAATATGGAAATAAAGCCCCGTTTGCAATTTTTCTGTAAACGGGGCTTTGTTTTTACTTCTGATTCTTCCCCGCAGGGTTCGTATGAGAATGAGGAGCCGATTTAATCTTATCGAGTAAATACAGAATCTCAGTTTGGACATCGAAATTATATCTTTGGTAGTCCTGATAGGTGGGCATCAAGTCCGGATAAAGTGTGTGGGCACACCGGTCTTTGCCCGGAAAGCATATTTGTATGGAGTTGGAGATAGAGCCTTGCATGCCGGTATAAGGTAACCGGAATAAGGTTTGTTCCATATAGGTATTGGGGGCTTGTCCACTGGGTATTCCTACAAGGGTAGCACCCATTTTCCACAGATAGAAAGTGTAGTGGAAAGCTGCACTGAAGGTACGTTCGTTGGTAATGACGTAAATGTGTTCCGGAGTATAGAGCGCCTTTCCTTGTTGCTTTCTCAGTTCTTCCGGTGCACTGGACATACAGTTCTCGATGAAGTCGGCCCGTCGCTGTTCTATGTTTGTGGTATCTGCTTCGTCCGTACTAAAAGTGTAGTCACCGTAGGTATAGTCTGTTCCGTATGTTTGGTTGAAATCCTGCAAGTTTGTCTGTAGTTTTTGCATGTAGAGGGGAGAGATGATACGATAGAATTTTATATCCATATCCGTTTGCAGGAAGTGGTCACCGAACAGTTGGTAAAGTGTGGGTAGGACAATCGGAGTCCAGCCGCCGCTATTGTTGCGCAAATCTATGATGAGAGTGGAGGAGGCTTCCTTCTTCATCTCTTTCAACATATGGGCGAAAACTTCGGAAAGGGACGGGAGTTGCCGAATGGCTTGCAGGGTATCGGCGGGCATATCTTGTTTCAAGATATCCCGATAATAGAATCCTATTTGCCGGTATAAATCTTTCAGCCCTTGTTTTTGCATATACTCAAAATTATCCCGTGCCATGATACTGTTGATATTGATGAGCATTATTTGCTTGTCGTTGTCTACGAACTGATAGGTCAGTTGTTTGTCTGTATAAGCTTTCCAACTGTTATTGTGTTGCATGGGTGTGTTTTGCACTTCCTGCCTTGACAATAAGGGAAGGGTTAATCCTCTTGATTTGCCGTCGGGAGAGTAAGAAGTGAGAGGTGAAGGTTGTCTTTCATTTCAGGGAAAAGCTGTCTCAAGAAATGTTCCGTAGGCATGGACTTGCATAGATTGGCATAACGGTCATATAGGTTTTCACTGGCTTGGATAGCGGCAGTGCGGGCCAGTACCTCTTCTAAAGAATCTCCGTTGATGGTTGTGATACGGCTACCTAACAAGTCTTTGTACGTTTCAGGGATTCCTTGAAGTATAATGCCGTCGGGGATGGTGCGTACTTCCAGTGCCAGGTAACGCTGCTTTGCTTGTTGATTGGCTGTGGGAGGTAAAAGGTAGGTGTGTCCGTCTTGCAGATTGGATAGGAAAATGCTTACCTTGTCAAAAAAGGTCTGTTTCGTACTGGGAGTCCGGCGTAACTCGTTCTCCAGATGGAAAGCTTGTTCGTAGAAGAATACTTTTCCTCCGAAGCCGCTGTAAGGGTCAGGATGGGTTGCTGTCAGTTCTTTTACCAGATACCGAAAGTCTGAAGCAAGGGAATCCCCGTTTAGGGGCTCTTGGGCGCTTGCCAATAGGGAAGCCAGACAGAGAAGGAAGGATAGATGAATATGTTTCATATTCTTGAAATATTAAGTTGTATGTTAGAAGGGGAAAGTAGAAGGAGAGGTTGTAGTAGAATAAAAAAGGTGGAGTTCGTATGTCTCCACCTTTCATGACAGATTCTTATTTTTTTAGCTGTTCGTTCATCGCTGCTGCTGCCTTTCGTCCGTCTCCCATGGCAAGGATTACGGTAGCACCTCCGCGGACAATGTCTCCTCCGGCAAAGATGGTCGGGATGGACGACTGCATGTTATCGTTGACGGCAATCGTTCCTTTCCGGCCCAATTCCAGTCCCTTGATGGAGCTTGGGACAATCGGGTTGGGAGATACACCTACGCTGACGATGGCAAGGTCAATGTCGATGGTTTCCGTGGCTCCGGGGATGGGTACGGGACTGCGGCGTCCGCTGGCATCCGGTTCACCCAGTTCCATTTTCTGAAGCACCACTTGTTTCACTTTTCCTTGTTCGTCGGCAATGTATTCGATTGGGTTGTGGAGGGTCAGGAATTCTACACCTTCTTCCTTGGCATGTTTCACCTCCTCGATACGTGCCGGCATTTCTTCTTCCGAACGACGGTAGATAATTAGGGCGCGCGCTGCACCGAGGCGGCGTGCAGTACGCACGGAGTCCATGGCAGTATTACCGCCGCCTATCACGGCTACACATTTGCCGAAGGGAACCGGTGTATCGGAATCTTCACTTGCCGCATCCATCAGGTTGACACGGGTCAGGTATTCATTGGACGAGAGGATATTGATGGAGTTCTCGCCGGGGATGTTCATAAAGTTGGGCAGTCCTGCACCGGAAGCTACGAATATGCCTTTGAAGCCTTCCTCTTCCAGTTGTTCCACGCTGAGCGTCTTGCCGATGATACAGTCCTTGACGAATTCTACTCCCATTTTGGCAAGGTTGTCAATTTCTACATCCACCACTTTGTTGGGCAGGCGGAACTCAGGAATGCCGTATTTCAATACACCACCAATCTCGTGCAGTGCTTCGAAAACAGTCACGTCATAGCCATACTTCGCCATATCTCCGGCAAATGACAGACCGGCGGGACCTGAACCGATGACAGCTACTTTGATACTGTTCTTTTCCTTGATTTCAGGTATGGAGATTTGTCCGCTCTCTCGTTCGTAGTCAGCGGCAAAACGTTCCAGATAGCCGATGGCTACCGGCTTTTCGTTCATCTTCAGATGGATACATTTGGATTCGCACTGTTTCTCTTGCGGACAGACGCGACCGCAGACGGCAGGCAGCGCACTGGTTTCTTTCAGTGTCTTGGCCGCTTCGAGGAATTCACCGCGCTCAATGTTCTTGATGAAGCGGGGGATGTCGATACCTACCGGACAACCTTCCGTACATCCGGGGTTGGCGCAGTCCAAGCAACGTTTGGCCTCTGTCAGCGCTTGTTCTTTCGTTAACCCTTGGTTGACTTCCTCCTTGCGGCTGTGCGAGCGGTATTCTGCATCGAGCTCGTTCATCTCCACGCGTGGAATGGCAGTCCGTTCTTTGGCTTTCATGGATTTGCGTAACTCCTGACGCCATGCAGCATTACGGCTTTTCTCATCTTCCATGTTTTCACCGGTAGCTTGGCAGGTCTGAGGTTCTTCCAGCTTGTGCATCTCCTCGCGTTCGATGCTTTTAAAAGCGCCCATACGCTTCAGCATCTCATCGAAGTCCACTTGATGTCCGTCGAACTCAGGGCCGTCCACACATACAAATTTGGTCTTTCCTCCGATGGTGATTCGGCAGGCGCCACACATGCCGGTACCGTCAACCATAATCGTATTCAGGGATACATCCGTGGGGATTTCGTATTTCTTTGTCAGCAAACAAACAAATTTCATCATGATGGCGGGGCCGATGGCGAAACACTTGTTCACCTTCTCGCGCTTGATGACTTCTTCTACGCCTTCCGTCACCAGACCTTTTCGTCCGTAGGAACCGTCGTCGGTCATGATAATGACTTCGTCGGAGCTTTCGCGCATCTCCTTTTCAAGGATGATCAGTTCTTTGGTACGTCCTGCCAGTACGGTGATGACGCGGTTGCCGGCAGCTTTCAGCGCTTGCACGATAGGGAGCATGGGAGCTACGCCTACACCACCTCCGGCACAGACCACAGTACCGAAGTTGTCAATGTGCGTAGCTTGTCCCAACGGGCCGACAACATCCGTAATGTAATCGCCTTCGTTCAGTTCGCAAAGACGGGTAGAGGAGAGCCCGACTTCCTGAACCACCAGTGTGATGGTTCCCTTTACCGGGTCGGCTTCCGCAATGGTAAGCGGCATACGTTCGCCTTTTTCGCCCACACGTACAATGACAAAGTGCCCTGCCTTACGTGATTTGGCAATCAATGGTGCTTCAATGACTAACTTAAAGACCTTTTCAGAAAAGTGTTCTTTGCTAATGATTTTATTCATTATCTAATAATTTTGTTGGTGTAATTACGCAATTACTGTCAGATTGATAGATTTTGCAAAGATAGGGGTTATTTGGTAATATCAAAAGAAGAATAGGGTAAAACTGCATGTTGTCACTGGATAACATCCCTTTGTCACTATAATTTGTTCACTTTCTACAGCCTGCCTACTTTTGAAATAAAAAATGAGGAAGAGTATGTATCGAAATGTTTTTTTAGGGGCAATTTTATTGAGTATGCCTTTGGTGGTTTGGTCGCAGCAGGATACGATTGCCGACCAGCGTTTGGAAGAGATTATGGTAACTGCTAAACTCCCGTTGGTAGAAATATCTGCCGGTAAAACAAGTTATCGGATGGATGCATCTGTCACTCAAAGTACGGGCAGTCTTTATGATGTTCTTGCTTCCCTGCCGGGAGTCGTGATAGATTCCAATGGCAATATTTTGTTGAACGGACAAAGCGGTGCAACGATTCTGATGGATGGCAAGCCTACTTATCTTTCGGGAGATGAATTGATGAGTCTGTTGAAATCTACTCCTGCAACTAATGCTGATAAGATAGATTTGATAACCCAGCCTTCCGCACGCCACGATGCGGCGGGAAGCTCCGGGTTGATTGATATACGTACAAGAAAAATAAGGCTGCGCGGTGTGAATCTGGCCTTGAACGGCAATGGCAGTCTTGGACGGACGGGTGGCGGTTATGGCGGCGTTTCCATGAATGTCAGGGAGAATAAGTTCAATCTTTATTTGAATTATTCGTATTATCAGGGAAAGGATGTCATAGACTTGTTTATCGACCGTGCGTTCGAACGGGATGGAGGAAGAATGATGCAGGACTCTTACCGGAAGCGTAGGAATTATTCGCACTATTTTCGTACCGGATGTGATTATTATCTCAATGAACGGACAGTTTGGGGAGTCTCGTTGGGTGGAAACTTTTCCCGGCAAAAGGAAAATGCAGGCATGTTTACGGAAATCCAAGAAATCGGAGTTGCGGGAAATACTTATAGCTATGCGGAGCAAAACCGGAACAATCTTTCTGCCGGGACCAGTATGGTGCATAAGCTTAAAAGAGAAGGGGGAGAACTCAGCGCTTCTTTTGATTATTTCCATTATTACCGTGTTGGAAACCAGTTGATGGATAGTTTTAAGCCCGATACATTGAAAGGGGACATGAAGGGAAATACAGACTTATATGTCGGACAGATAGATGCGGTTTATCCATTAAGTGAGGTTTGGAAGTTGCAGGCCGGAGTCAAAACCTCATTTGTTACGATAGACAATACGGCAGGTTATATGCGTCCGTCGGCTTCCGGCTGGCTGCCGGACGGGGCGCTTGGTTCCCGATTTGTATATGATGAAAATATCAATGCCTCCTATCTGCAAGCCGGCTATGAGAAAGACCGCTTGAAAATCTCAGCGGGTCTAAGGTTGGAACATACCCATGTACACGGGGACTTTGGAGGAAATACACAACAGAAAGACTCTTCGTTTACAACGAATTACTTCCATTTGTTTCCTACCATTGCTTTGCAATACGGTTTGACTTCGGAACATTTGTTTCAGTTTTCGTATGGCAGGCGTATTACCCGCCCCAATTATGGTGATTTGAATCCTTTTACCTACATATTCGATGACTATACCCATGAAGGAGGAAATACAAAACTGCATCCTTCCTTTTCTGATAATATAGAGTTGGGGTATGTGTATCGTGACTGGTTTCAGACGGTTCTCTTTTTCTCGTATACAGATGATGCTATCATGAAGAGCTATCGCGAACAAGAGGAACGGCGTATCTATGTAATGCCTCAGAATCTGTCTTCCTATGTACAGACGGGTGTGCGTGTACATGCTGCCAACCTCTCACCTGCTTCTTTTTGGAAAGTGAATCTGACCGCTATCGGTATTTATAATAATTATGGTTGGACGGAACAAGGGCAGAAAATGAAAAACCGTATGTTTACCCCGATACTCGGCTGCATGAACCAGTTTGCTTTCGCTTCAGTATGGTCGGCCGAACTTTCGGCAAATTATAATGGGCGAATGGCCTACGGACAAGCCACTGTACATCCGGTGCTGGAGGTGAACATCGGTATCCAAAAGAAGATGTTCCGTAACAGATGCACCGTTACCTTGTTTGCCAAGGATGTATTCAACACCAATTATCAAAAAGTAGATATTCGGTCTCCCGGTGTGCAGGCGTTTGTTGACGAACGGCACAACAAACGTGTGCTGGGTATTGCTTTCTCTTGGCGTTTTCAAAAAGGCAGCGATACAAAAGAAAGCAGAAGAAAAAAAGAAATAGATGAAACAAAAAGAGTAAATTTGTAACTACTATGGGCAGACTGTGGAACAAATGGCTGATGCCGGCATTATTTGCCGTGATTCTTTTTCTATGTATTCGTGTGGCGAATGATATTCCGAAACATGAATACTATTGGGAAAGCAATGAGTGGAATTTCATGTTGAAGGATATGCTTGTGGTACTCTTCATGTCTTACCCTATCTTTTTTCTATTGAAGTATTGGCTTTGTTTGTGCCGGAAGCGGAAGCTGGTGTGGTGGCAGGAATACGGGGTGGTTGTCCTGACAGCTCCCGTCTGGTGTCTTCTGACGATGTGGGTTATCCGCTTTTTGATGGGGGTAAGTCTTGATTTATACGATGTGCCTATTCCCGCCATAGTCAGTATGTTGCTTGGCGGCTTCTTCTATATATTCTTGCGTAATCAGATGATACAGAAGGAAAACGAAGCTCAACGCCTGCAATTGGAGAAGATAAAAAATGACCAGCTCCAGACAGAGCTGAAATTCCTTAAAGCGCAATATCATCCACATTTTCTTTTTAATGTACTCAATACGGTTTATTTTCAGATAGATGAGAATAATGAGGCTCCACGGCATACTCTTGAGCAATTGTCCGATTTGCTTCGTTACCAATTATACAATGATGGGGAGAAAGTGCAGGTTCGTGTGGAATTGGAATATCTGAAACAATACATCAGCCTATGTAAACTTCGTGCTACGAAGCGGCTGCAGTTGCAGGTGCATTTCGATGAAATGGAGGCGCAGGTTGAGATTTATCCATTGTTGTTTGTACCGTTGGTGGAGAATGCTTTCAAATATGTGGGAGGGAACTATTTTATAGCTATGGATATGTGTCTGAAAGAAGGCAAGTTGTGTTTTAGTATTGAAAATTCTATACCGGAACCATTAGTGCACCAGAAAGGAAAACATGGAATCGGCATAGAAAATCTGAGGCGCAGGCTGGAGCTGCTATATCCGGAGCGTCATACGCTGGACATAAATAGAGGAGATACTTTGTTTAGAGTAAAACTTGTGATAGAATTATAGGATGAAACAGGTAAAATGTGTAATAACCGATGACGAGCCTACTGCATGTGAAGGATTGCAACGCTATGTGGAAAAGGTGGATTTCCTTTCTTTAATGGGTGTATGTGAAGATGCTATGCAGTTGAACACTCTTTTGCAGACTGAGCAGCCGGACTTGTTGTTTCTGGATATTGAAATGCCTTATCTTTCGGGGCTTGAACTCTTGGCATCTCTTGCCCATCCGCCTCATGTGATTATCACTTCCGCTTATGAGCAGTATGCATTGAAAGGTTATGAACTTGATGTTACGGACTATCTGTTGAAACCGATTTCGTTTGACCGGTTCCTGAAAGCGGTGAATAAAGTACATGGTCTTTTGCAGCAGGAGAAATGGCCGGATGAAGCTAATAATTTTATATTTGTCCGTTCAGACCGTCAGATGCATAAGGTGTTGTTTAAGGATATTCTGGTGGTAGAGGGGCTGGAAAATTACGTCTGTATTTATACGGAAAGCACAAAGCTGCTTGTACGTTCTACCATGAAGCGTATGATAGAGGCTCTTCCTGGTGGAGTATTTCAGCAAGTCCATAAATCATATCTGATAAATTTGGAAAAGATTGAGATGATAGATGGCAATCGGATTATAGTTGGGAGGCATACTGTTCCGGTGGCACGTAATTTCCGCGAGGAGGTGTTTGCACGTATTTTGAAGAATACTTTGTAGTTGCGCAGGAGAAGCTTGTCATGATAAAACTCTGGGCACGAATTACATGAATTTCACAGTTGCGGTTAGCAAAAAACGTGAAATCCATGTAATTCGTGCCCGAAAGAAAGTGTCAAAGGCGTATTGCTGCACGTGACTATTATGGCCTTAGTCTATTATTTCAAATCCCGTATACGGAACCAATGCCTTTGGTATGCGGATTCCTTCTGGAGTCTGGTTGTTTTCCAGCAAGGCGGCAACGATGCGTGGCAGAGCGAGTGCGGAACCGTTCAGCGTATGGCAAAGCTCTGTTTTCTTTTCTGCCGTACGGTAGCGGCATTTCAGACGGTTGGCTTGATAAGTGTCAAAATTAGAGACGGAACTTACTTCCAGCCAGCGTTTCTGTGCTTCGGAATACACCTCAAAGTCAAAACAGAGGGCAGCCGTGAAGCTCATATCGCCACCGCAAAGGCGCAGGATGCGGTAGGGGAGTTCCAGTTTTTGAAGCAAACCTTCTACATGGTCCAGCATTTCCTGATGAGACTGTTTGGAGTGTTCCGGCTTGTCGATGCGCACCAGTTCTACTTTGGAGAATTCGTGCAGACGGTTCAGACCACGTACATCTTTTCCGTATGAGCCGGCTTCGCGACGGAAACATTGAGTATAGGCGCAATTCTTGATGGGCAACTGTTTTTCGTCCAGAATCACATCGCGGTAGATGTTTGTTACCGGAACTTCGGCTGTAGGAATCAGATATAAGTCGTCCACTTCGCAATGGTACATTTGTCCTTCTTTATCGGGAAGTTGCCCCGTGCCATAGCCAGAAGCGACGTTCACCACTGTCGGCGGCATTACTTCTGTATAGCCGGATTTGCGTGCCTCGTCCAGGAAGAAGTTGATGAGCGCGCGTTGCAGTTGTGCACCTTTGCCTTTGTATACGGGGAATCCGGCACCGGTAATCTTAACGCCCAGGTCAAAGTCTATCAAGTCATATTTCTTGGCCAGTTCCCAGTGGGGCAGGGCATCTTTGGGCAATTCGGTTTCCATGCCGCCCATCTTCTCTACCACATTGTCGTCGGCACCGACGCCTTCGGGCACACTGTCATAGGGAACGTTGGGGATGGTGTAAAGTAAAGTCTGCAAATCGTTGGCAGCCTGCTCCATATTGGCTTGCAAGTCTTTGTTGACTTCTTTCAGCTCGGCCACGCGGCTTTTGGCGGCTTCTGCTTCTTCTTTCTTACCCTCCTTCATCAGTTGTCCGATGGATTTGGAGAGTGAGTTGGCTTCTGCCAAGTTTTTATCTAAGATGGTTTGATTGGCTTTTCTTTTGTCATTGAAGTCCAGCACTTGTGCAATGGTTTCTTTCGCATTCTTGAAGTGCTTCTTTTCCAGTCCGCGGAGAACCGCGTCGGTATTTTCTGTAATTTGTTTGATGGTAAGCATATCTTATACTTGTTTTTATGTTATTCGGTTTTGTGAGTGCAAAGATATGGAAAAAACAAATAAAGTGTTGCTTTTGACATGAAAGAAAGGGATGCAATCCATTCGGATTACATCCCTTTTCCTTATTTCTTGTTCGGAAACTTATGCTTCTGCGTTTTCTGCGGGGATAACAGAAACTGAACGTCTGTCTTCCTTGCCTACTTTGAACTTTACAGTTCCGTCTACTAAAGCGAAAAGAGTGTGGTCTTTTCCCATGCCGATGTTCTCACCCGGGTGGAATTCAGTACCTCTTTGACGAACGATGATGTTACCTGCCTTGCAAGCTTCGCCACCAAATATCTTAACGCCTAATCTCTTGCTCTGTGATTCGCGGCCGTTCTTAGAACTACCGACACCTTTTTTATGTGCCATTTTTTCTTACTGTTTTAATTGATTAAGCTACTACTTCTGTAATTGTTAACTCTGTGAATTGTTGACGGTGACCGTTCAACTTACGATAACCTTTTCTTCTTTTCTTATGGAAAACGAGAACTTTATCGCCTTTTACCATGTTTGATACGACCTGGCAAACAACCTTTGCACCCTCTACAGTGGGAGCACCTACGGTGATGTTGCCGTCTTTGTCTACCAAAAGAACCTTGTCAAACTCTACTGTTGCACCGTTTTCTGCATTCTGGATGTGGTGTACAAACAGTTTTTTGCCAGCTTCTGCTTTGAATTGCTGACCGTTAATTTCTACAATTGCGTACATTTCTTATATTAATGTATAAGTTAGCTCCGTCGGGTGGTCTCTAATCACTTAGAAAGCACTTGGTCGAACCCGGTGCGGAATAATCGGGCACAAAAGTACTCTTTTTATTCTAAATGGGCAAATGTTCTTTTGCTTTTTTATTCTTTTAGTGCAGATTGTACTTTTGGCCTATTGGAGAAAAACTGTTTCATCAAGAAGAGACAATTTATGTAGGGATGGTTGTTGTTACAAGATGAATTTCAGTACATAGATACCGGCCAGCATTAGTGCCATGACGAGGCATGCAAATATGACGAGTAGCACAAGACTGTAAGTCAGCATGAGGATAGTGCGCCAAAAGCTTCTCCACCAGGTGCAGCGGTACAATTGTTTGTAATCGCAACAGAATAGGACGAAAATAAGCCATAAAGGCAGCTCATACAAATCGTCTACCTTTGCACACCCGTTGAAAGGCAGCACGATGATGCTTAGCAGGAGTATCTGGCAAGCTATGTAGGCTTGTATGAATACATGCTCCGTGGTATTGTAGTTTAACTTATATTTCCGGCATCGGAAGGCAAGTTGGGTAGCAAGTGCAAACAGAGGCAGTGTGGCAATGATGCGGAATGCTTTGTTTCCGTGTCCCCAGCTCTTCATCAGATTCCATACTTTCATTAGGAAAGGAGAGTTCTGGAAGACTTTTTCCAGTCTGTCTCCCACCTCCGAGGTGTCGTTTACAAACTCATCGATGAGGTCGCCATCATCGCTGTTCGATTCGGATACCTGTGTGGCAGAAGTGGAGTCGTTCTTCTCTTCCAGTTTGTTCAGGCTTTTCTCCAGGCTTTTTATAGTGATGGCGAGGGCTCGCTTTTCCTCTTTGCTATAGGTTTTCTCCATCTTTTGGGTAAGCTTCTCTTTAGCGGCAATGATTTCTTCTTTGTCTGTCTGCTCTGTCTTTTCCGTCTTTGCTTTTTTGCTCAGAGCTTCCGGGTCTACCAGTTGCACAGCCATGATATAAAGAGCTGCAAGAATGAAGAGTGTCTGGAACGGGCGAAAATACTCTATACGCTTACCACCGATGAAGTCTCTAATCATGTATCCCGGACGGTAGAGGAGTTCCAGAAGGGTACGTCCAAAACCATTGTCTATATTGAAGAAGCCTCCGGCAATGTTTTTAAGGGCGTTGCTTAGCCGGTAACGTGGAGTGTTTCGGCTTTGTCCGCAACGGTTACAGTAGTTGCCGGTATAGGTGGTGCCACAATTCAGGCAAGTGCAGGTTTCGGTACTCGCAGGAGGAGTTTTCCTTCCTTGTATCAGCTTGATGTGGAATGCACGCAGGCGTACTGCGTAGGGGTGCCACCATGAGTCGATGAAAGTTCTTGCTTTGTTGGGCAGTATCCTTCTTTTTTGGAGGATGCCCCACAATGTCAGTATGAAGACAACCGGGAAGAAGTTGCTGTCGTCGGTCATGTCCAGCTCTTCAATAGCCAACCAAAAGAGTGTCAATAGAAGGAGGATTTGCCAGGCATTTATCCTTTTCTGTTTCCGGGGAGAAGTGGCATACATATTTTCCGGTCGGATGGGGCTTTCAATCTTGAATATGGAGGGATGCTCCTCCTGAACTGCCAGCAGTTCTTCCAAAGTGCTCATTATTTTCCGGTGTGGGTACTTTTCCAATTCTTTGGCAGTGGTTACTCCGTGGGTGACCCCGGCAAAGTCTACTCCGGCCGCTTGGGCTGTTTCCGCATCTATCGTGCTGTCGCCTATATAGAGGGTATCGGTTTTGCTGACATGTAGCCGCTTAATGGCAAGGAGTAGCCCTTCGGGAGATGGCTTGGCGGTTTTCACGTCTTCACCACCCACGATGATGTCTATAAAATCTTCAGGAAAATGCTGGTCGAGGAGTTCCTTGATGCGGAATCGGTATTTGGTCGAGATGATTCCGATGCGGGCGCCAGAGTCCTTTAGTGCAGTCAGTACAGACTTGGTTTCCAGGAAAAGCACCGTATTGACAGTCATATGCGTATCGGCCTCTTTTCGGTATTCTGCCTTGAATCCTGCCAGTTGTCCGGCATCTGTCACGCCGGTGAGGATGGAAAAAGAGTTTTCCAGAGTCTTGCCGATGGTACGTTTGATGTCGTCATCTGTAACCTCTGTATATCCGTGATGGGTCAGTACGTTGCGGAAACAAGTGACGATTCCGCGGGAAGAATCAGCAAGCGTATAGTCAAAGTCGAAAAGATAGGTCGTGTAATTCATTGTGACTTTTTGTGGCAAAGATAGTGTAAAGTATATTTTTACAAAATAAAAAAGAGGATTAATCGGAATTTTGTATTACTTTTGTTTGCATGAATTCTGTTGAAAAAGTGACAAGATGTGTAAGTGTTTTATCCGGTTAGGTTGTTATACTATACACGTTAACCCTATAATGTTATGAATTTGATAAAATCTTGTTGTTTGTTTGTGGTCTTTTCATCCTTTCTGGCATGTACCCCACAAGTGTCGGATGTGAAGAGTATGTCTTATACAGAGTTCGTGAACCCCTTTATCGGTACAGATTTTACTGGAAACACCTATCCGGGTGCCCAGGCACCGTTTGGCATGGTGCAACTCAGTCCTGACAACGGACTGCCGGGCTGGGACCGTATTTCCGGATATTTTTATCCAGACAGTACCATTGCAGGCTTCAGCCATACCCATCTCTCCGGAACCGGCGCTGGTGACTTGTATGATATCTCTTTTATGCCGGTGACATTGCCTTATAAGGAGGCGGAAGCTCCGCTCGGCATTCACTCTTTGTTCTCTCATTCGGAAGAGTCGGCAAGCGCCGGATATTACCAGGTGCGTCTGAAAGATTATAATATCAATGTAGAGTTGACGGCCACCGAGCGTTGTGGCATTCAGCGGTATACTTTCCCCAAAGCCGATGCTGCCGTTTTCCTGAATTTGCGGAAAGCCATGAATTGGGATTTTACCAATGATTCTCACATAGAAGTCGTCGATTCGGTAACGGTGCAAGGTTACCGTTACTCTGACGGTTGGGCACGCGACCAGCGCCTCTACTTCCGTACCCGTTTCTCCAAACCGTTTGTTGTGATGCAGCTCGATACAGCTGCCATAGAGAAAGATGGCAAGCGGATAGGGACATCCGTCATTGCACGATTCGACTTTCAGACTAAGGAAGGAGAACAGATTCTTGTTAGTACTGCCATCTCCGGTGTGAGTATGGAAGGGGCGGCACGTAATTTGGCAGCCGAAGTACCCGATGATGATTTCGACAAATACCTGGCAGCTGTGCAGGATGATTGGAACAAACAATTGTCCCGGATAGAAATAAAATGCGATGACCGTGATGAGAAAGTCAAGTTCTATACGGCTTTGTATCATTCGATGATTGCTCCTACCATTTACAGTGATGTGGACGGTGCTTATTACGGTCCCGACAAGCAAGTGCACCGTGCGGAGAGCTGGACAAATTACAGTACTTTCTCCTTGTGGGACACTTACCGTGCGGCTCATCCTCTCTATACCTTTATTGAGCCGGAACGGGTGAACGATATGGTGAAGTCCTTCCTCGCCTTCTTCGAACAGAACGGTCGCCTTCCCGTATGGAATTTTCAGGGGAGCGAGACAGATATGATGATAGGTTACCACTCTGTACCAGTTATTGTAGATGCCTATCTGAAAGGTATTGGGGACTTCGATGCGAAAAAGGCCTTGGAGGCTTGTGTAGCTACTGCCAATATCGATTCTTATCGTGGCATTGGGTTATATAAGAAATATGCTTATGTTCCTTATAATGTGACGGATCAGTATAATTCGGAAAACTGGTCACTTTCTAAAACACTGGAATATGCATACGATGACTATTGTATAGCCCGTATGGCAGAGAAACTGGGCGATAAGGAGGTAGCGGACGAGTTTTATAAGCGTTCCCGTAATTACCGGAATGTTTACAATCCGGTAAGTTCTTTCATGCAGCCCCGTGATGACAAGGGAGAGTTTATCCGGAACTTCTCGCCGGACGACTATACTCCGCACATCTGCGAGAGCAACGGCTGGCAGTACTTCTGGTCTGTACAGCAGGATATTGACGGCTTGATAGCTTTGACCGGAGGTAAGGAACGGTTTGCCCAGAAGCTGGACAGTATGTTTACCTATAATCCTTCTGCAGATGATGAGCTGCCTATTTTCAGCACCGGAATGATTGGCCAGTATGCGCATGGAAATGAGCCTAGCCATCACGTCATTTATCTGTTCAATGCTGTGGATCAACCTTGGAAAACCCAGAAATATGCAGCCCGGGTGATGCATGAACTCTACCTGAACACTCCTGCCGGTTTGTGTGGCAACGAGGATTGCGGACAGATGTCTGCTTGGTATGTGTTCAGTGCGATGGGCTTTTATCCGGTAGACCCGGTTGGCGGAAAATATGAAATCGGTACCCCCCTATATCCGGAAATGAAGATGCACCTGCCTGGTGGAAAGACCTTTAAGGTACTGGCACCGGCGGTGAGCAAGGAAAATTGCTACATTCAATCTGTCAAACTCAACGGTAAGAGCTATGACAAAAGTTATATTACGCATGAACAGATAATGGATGGAAGTGTTTTCGAATTTGAAATGGGGGATAAGCCAGGTGATGCATGGTACAGCCCCCGACAACCGGCTAAAATATGGATGAACATTTCGACTTGACATATAAATCCCTTTTCCGCAGGTATTATACCAATCTGCTGTTCTACGCCACACGCATTGTGGGGGAAGAAGATGCGGAAGATGTGGTGCAGGATGTTTTCGTGGAGCTGTGGAAGCGGAAAGATGCCATGAAGGTGGGAGAGCAGATTCAGGCTTTTTTGTATAGGGCGGTGTATACCCGTGCCTTGAACGTTCTGAAGCATCGGGACATTGTAAGTGGCTATGAGGCTGTCATGCTCGAAATCCATAAAAAGAGGGTTGAGTTCTATCAACCCGACAGCAATGATGTGGTGAAACGGATAGAGGATGCCGAACTCAGAAGGAAGCTGTCCGATGCCATCAATGAATTGCCGGACAAGTGCCGGATGGTATTCAAACTCAGCTATCTGCATGATATGAAGAATAAGGAGATAGCTGATACGATGGGAGTGTCATTGCGTACGGTGGAGGCTCACATGTACAAAGCTTTGAAGTTGCTGCGCGATAAACTGGGGTATCTGAACCTGATGTTGGCTCTGTTTTTCATCGGGAAAGTAAGTGTTTTTGCGAGCAGCGTTGTTTTATTATCATAATGAAGGAAAGAATGAATAAGTTGAATGAGGAGATATTGGCCAAGTTCCTTATGGGTGAATGTACGGAAGATGAACTTCGTGAGGTGAACGCCTGGCTGGAAGGGTCGGGTGAGAATGCACGCGAATTGTTCAGGCTGGAGGAGATTTACCACTTGGGGAGACTGGGGGATACTTCGAATGCACAAGACATAGAAAAGGTCGAAAAGCGATTGTTTAAAAGGTTGGAACAAGAGAAGACGAAACAATACAAGGTACGGAGGATGGTTGGATGGATGCGGTATGCGGCCGTATTTGTGGGCTTCTTCCTTTTGGGTACTTTCGGCTATCTTTTTTATCAGACTTATAGCCAGCCGGAAACATTACTGGCTGTCACCACTCATGATAAGATTAAGGAATTGAAACTGCCGGATGGCACAAAAGTCTGGCTGAATAAAAATACTACCTTGAAATATCCGTATGAGTTTGCAGGGAAGGGAAGAAAGGTTTATCTGGAAGGAGAAGGATATTTTGAGGTAATGAGGAATCCGGAAAAACCGTTTGTCGTACAGAGTGAGGCCATGCAGGTCAGAGTATTGGGAACTGTTTTCAACCTCAAGTCTGACAAGGCTAAGATGTCTGCAGTAGCTACCCTTCTGAAAGGCGAAGTAGAGGTGAAAGGCAATCATGGCGAGGGTATGATTATCCTTGCCCCCGGACAGAAAGCCGAGCTGAACGGAATGACTAGGCGTCTGGTGGTGAAGCAGGTGGATACGGGAATCGAAAACTGGCACAATAATGAGTTTGTCTTTGAGAAGGCTGACCTATACACCATTGCGCGTACATTGGAGAATTCGTATGGGGTGAGGATAATTCTGGCACCGAACATAGATGTAAGCAAGACCTACTCGGGTACACTGAAGAAAAAAGAGAGTGTGGGGGCTGTGCTGAATCTGATAAAGAATGCCATTCCATTGGAGTATAAAATTGTGGGGAACAGTGTTTTCCTCTCCTCAATGAAGTAGGAAGGCCGCACAAATCCGAGATATGACGAGAAGAATTTATTTAATACTAACAACTTTCTAATATTATGCGAAAATTAATCCTATTGTTTCTTTTTGTGAGCAGTTCCTTGTGGCTGCATGCCAAGGACTTTACCCAGTATGTCAGTCCTCTTGTCGGCACGCAGTCTACTTTCGAGCTTTCCACCGGTAATACCTATCCTGCGATCGCACGTCCCTGGGGTATGAACTTCTGGACTCCTCAGACTGGTAAGATGGGTGACGGCTGGCAATACGTCTATACCGCGAACAAGATCCGTGGTTTCAAGCAGACACACCAGCCCAGTCCCTGGATTAACGACTACGGGCAGTTCTCCATCATGCCGGTGGTTGGCAAGCCCGAGTTTGATGAGGAGAAGCGTGCAAGCTGGTTCTCCCACAAGGGCGAAGTGGCACTTCCTCATTATTATAAGGTATATCTTGCCGAACACGATGTGGTTACCGAGTTCACCCCTACCGACCGTGCCGTATTGTTCCGTTTCACTTTCCCTGAAAATGATCATTCATACGTTGTTGTTGATGCCTTTGACAAGGGCTCTTATGTGAAGATACTTCCGGAACAGAATCGTATTATCGGTTATACTACCCGTAACAGCGGCGGTGTTCCCGAGAACTTCAAGAACTATTTCGTGATAGAGTTCGACAAGCCTTTTACTTATAAGGCGTCTGTAGCCGATGGCGTCTTGACCGAGAATAAGGTTGAGCAGGAAGCCGGACACGCCGGTGCTGTTATCGGCTTCAAAACCCGCAAGGGTGAAGTGGTACATGCCCGTGTAGCCTCTTCTTTCATCAGTTTTGAGCAGGCTGACCGTAACTTGAAGGAGCTTGGCAATGACAATTTGGAAACATTGGTTCAGAAAGGTCAGGATGCCTGGAACAAGGTGCTGGGCCGTATTGATGTGGAAGGCGGAACCCTTGACCAGTACCGTACTTTCTACTCATGTTTGTATCGTTCCTTGTTATTCCCCCGTGCATTCTATGAACTGGATGAGGCGGGAAGTCCTATTCATTACAGCCCTTACAATGGTCAGGTGCTGCCCGGTTATATGTATACGGATACCGGTTTCTGGGATACTTTCCGCTGTCTCTTTCCATTCCTTAATCTGATGTATCCGTCAGTGAACAGGCAGATTCAGGAAGGTCTTGTCAACACCTATAAGGAAAGCGGTTTCTTCCCCGAATGGGCAAGTCCGGGTCACCGTGGCTGTATGATTGGCAACAACTCTGCTTCCGTACTGGCAGATGCCTATCTGAAAGGTGTGAAGGTGGAGGATGTGCAGACGCTGTACGAAGGTCTCATCAACGGTACAAAGAATGTCCATCCCGAGGTCTCTTCTACGGGTCGCCTCGGCTATGAGTATTACAATAAGCTTGGTTATGTTCCCTACGATGTGAAAATCAACGAGAACACTGCCCGTACTTTGGAGTATGCTTATAATGACTGGTGCATCTACCGCATGGCAAAAGAGTTGAACCGTCCGAAGAAGGAGCAGAAACTCTTTGCGGAACGTGCCATGAACTATAGGAATGTGTTTGATAAGGAAAGCAAGCTGATGCGTGGTCGTAATCAAGACGGCCAGTTCCAGGCTCCTTTCTCTCCATTGAAGTGGGGTGATGCCTTTACTGAAGGTAACAGTTGGCACTATTCCTGGTCTGTATTCCACGACCCTCAAGGTCTGATAGACTTGATGGGTGGCAAGGAATCTTTCGTGGAGATGCTTGACTCTGTATTTATTGTTCCACCCTTGTTCGATGACAGCTATTACGGCCAGGTAATCCATGAAATCCGTGAGATGACAGTGATGAATATGGGTAACTATGCCCATGGCAACCAGCCCATCCAGCACATGATTTACCTTTATAATTATGCCGGGGAGCCTTGGAAGGCCCAATATTGGCTTCGTCAGGTAATGAACCGCATGTACACTGCCGGTCCCGACGGTTATTGCGGTGACGAGGACAACGGTCAGACTTCCGCGTGGTATGTCTTCTCTGCACTTGGTTTCTATCCGGTTTGCCCTGGTACGGACGAGTATGTACTGGGCGCCCCTCTGTTCCGTAAGGCTACCCTCCATTTCGAGAACGGTAAGTCCCTGACAATTGACGCTCCGGATAACTCACCGGAGAACATGTATATCGAGTCTCTCAAGGTGAACGGCGTGGATTATTCCAGGAATTATCTGACGCATGGCAATTTGCAGAATGGCGGTACCTTGAGGTTTGATATGGGCAGCCAGCCTAATATGAAGAGAGGTACGCAGCCGGAAGATTATCCTTATTCTTTCTCGAATGAACTGAAGAAGTAAAGAATAGTAATAATATAGTAAGAAAAGGGTTGCCTCGAAAATAAGTTGATATATCATTTTGTTATTTACAATCTGTATTATAGGTGTTTTTCTTGAATCAGGTGGAAATAATTATTTACTTCGTTAGTAATATTGAGCAAAATGATATATCAACTTATTTTCGGGGTAACTCTTTTTTTTTAGGATTAATGATAAAAAAGATACTTTTTCAGTAAGTGTATTTTCATTGTCTGTTGTTTTATATAGGAATGCGAGAGAATGAATCTCTCGAAGTAATTTATTGTATAACCTATAAATTGTGTTTATGAAAGACAATTATGCTTTTCGGAGTTCGACGTTCATGCGGGCTTTATTAGTTTTGTTGTTCATGGCAGTTTCTATCCAGTGGGGCTTTGCCCAATTAAACCTGAATGTGTCTCGCGGCACATTGAGGACAGTCATTGAACAAATCAAGTCTCAATCCAAGTATCAATTTTTTTATGACGACAAACTGGCTGCGTTGCCGGTAGAAAACGTCAAAGTGAACAATGCGTCTATAGAAGATGCTTTGAATGTTATTCTCAAAGGGAAAGACATTTCCTATAAAGTGGAGGATAACATCGTTTATCTTTCTGAAAAGTCTGCTGCTCCTCAAGAGGGCAACCAACAAGGGAAAGAACGGACGATTACCGGAGTCGTGTCAGATGACATGGGACCTCTGATTGGTGTGAATGTATTGATAAAAGGTACCAGCAACGGGTGCATTACCGACCTCGACGGTAACTTTACGTTGACCACTACGGAAGCGAATCCGGTGATCGTATTCTCTTATATCGGTTATACTACGCAGGAAATTCCCGTGAAAGGTAATGCACCGATTAATGTGATGATGGCCGGAGATACCCAACAGCTTGAAGAAGTTGTGGTTACTGCCCTAGGTATCAAGCGTTCGGAAAAGGCATTGTCCTACAATGTACAGCAGGTGAATACAGATGCCATTACTTCCAATAAAGACGCCAACTTTGTGAACTCATTGAGTGGTAAAGTAGCAGGTGTGAATATCAATGCTTCTTCATCCGGTGTGGGTGGCGTGTCAAAGGTAGTGATGCGTGGTACGAAATCCATCATGCAGTCTTCCAATGCACTTTATGTAATTGACGGTGTGCCTATTTTCTCTGGCCGTGGTACTGCCGGAGGTAAGGAGTTCGACTCCCAGGGATCTTCAGAACCGATTGCTGACATCAACCCGGAAGACATCGAGTCAATGTCGGTCTTGACTGGCGCCGCCGCTGCTGCCTTGTACGGTTCGGAAGCTGCCAACGGTGCCATTGTCATCACTACAAAGAAAGGTAAAGAAGGTAAGGTGAGTCTTACTGTCAGCAGCAATACTGAATTCACCAATCCGTTTGTGATGCCGAGCTTCCAAAACCGGTATGGTACGGGAACCGGTGGTGTGATGAGCACTTCAGGAGCCATGAGCTGGGGAGCTCCTTTGTCTGCAGCCAATAATTACAATTACAGTCCGAAAGATGATTATTTCCAGACGGGTATTGTAGGGACGGAAAGCATCTCTTTGTCAACTGGTACAGAAAAAAACCAGACGTATGCATCGGCTGCTGCCGTAAACTCTAAGGGTATTGTTCCCAACAACAAATACAACCGTTACAACTTCACGGTACGTAATACCACTACTTTCTTGGACGACAAGATGACTTTGGACTTCGGTGCAAGCTATATTCTGCAGAATGACCAGAACATGACGAACCAGGGTACCTACAATAACCCGTTGGTGGGTGCTTATTTGTTCCCGCGCAGCAACGACTGGTCGGATATCAGCATGTATGAGCGCTATGACGCTGCCCGTAAGATTTATACGCAATATTGGCCGGTAGGGGACGAAGGTATGGTAATGCAGAATCCTTATTGGATTAACTACCGCAATTTGCGCCAGAACAAGAAGGATCGCTATATGCTGAATGCCGGTTTGAGCTATAAGATTCTGGACTGGCTGACTGTTTCAGGACGTGTACGTTTGGATAACTCCAATAATGACTATACAGAAAAGTTTTATGCTTCTACCAATACTCAGCTCACCGAGAGTTCTTCACGAGGTCTTTATGGTATTACTAAGACGCAGGACAAACAGTTGTATGCTGACTTCCTGGTGAGTATCAACAAATATTTCGGTGAAGACTGGTCACTCCAGGCCAACGTCGGTGGTTCATTCTCCGATATACGTTCGGATGCAATGAAAACACGTGGTCCGATTGCTGACGGTGGTGATGCTTTCGGTGGTGAACCGGTAGGTCTAACCAACTACTTTGCTATCCAGAACCTGAGTGCCAGCAAGACACAGCGCTTGCAGGAGGGATGGCGTGAACAGACTCAGTCTCTCTTCGCTTCGGCTGAGCTTGGTTACAAGAATACTTACTTCTTGACGCTGACCGGACGTAACGACTGGCCTTCACAGTTGGCAGGTCCCAACTCCAACAGTAAATCATTCTTTTATCCTTCAGTCGGTGGTTCTGTTGTACTGTCTGAACTGATGCCTAACTTGAACAAAGATTATCTTTCTTTTATAAAGGTTCGTGGTTCATGGGCATCTGTTGGTAGTGCTTTCTCCAGATACTTGGCTAATCCTCACTACGAATGGAATTCAAGTTCCGGTCAATGGAGTATCACGACTCAATATCCGTTGTATAATCTGAAGCCTGAGCGTACCAATTCTTGGGAAATCGGTTTGAACATGCGTTTCCTCAAAAATTTTGAATTGGATGTGACATATTACAATGCCAAGACTATGAATCAGACATTCAATCCGCAGTTGCCTGTCAGCGGTTGGTCGGCTTTGTATATCCAGACCGGTGCCGTACGTAACTCCGGTATTGAGTTGTCACTGAACTATAAGAATACTTGGAAGGACTTTACATGGGATACTGGTATAACTTTTTCCAGCAACAAGAATAAGATTTTGACACTGGCAGACAAAGCCATCAACCCCGTTACCGGTGAGTTGTTCTCTTTGAGCACGTTGAATATGGGTGGTTTAGGTGATGCCCGCTTCTTGCTGAAAGAGGGAGGAAGCATGGGGGACCTTTACTCTCTGAGAGATATGAAGCGTGATGCCAATGGACAGATTTTTGTAGACCAGAACGGAGCAGTTGCTACGGAAACCATTACCGATCCTGACAAATACATCAAATTGGGAAGTGTACTTCCTAAGGGGAATTTGGCTTGGCGTAACAACTTCATCTGGAAGAATTTCACAGCAGGCTTTTTGATTTCAGCCCGTTTGGGTGGTGTGGTCTACTCACGTACACAAGCCATGTTGGATTACTATGGTGTGTCTGAGGCCTCTGCGGATGCACGTGATTTAGGTTACGTATTGGTGAATGGCAAGGACAAGGTAAATCCCGAAACATGGTATGGTGTAGTCGGTAGTGGTACAGCTGTTCCCCAATACTATACTTACTCTGCTACCAACGTTCGCCTGCAGGAAGTTTCCTTGGGTTACACTATTCCCAAAAAGTTGTTGAACGATGTGTGTGATATCAAGGTTTCGTTGGTAGGCCGCAACTTATGGATGATTTACAGCAAGGCTCCTTTCGATCCAGAAAGTGTGGCTTCTACCGATAACTTCTATCAGGGAATCGACTATTTCATGATGCCGGCTTTGCGTAACATCGGCTTTAGCTTGAGCTTTAAATTTTAATACCAAACGATATGAAAAAGAGAAATATAATAAATAAATTGATTATTGCTCCATTGCTTATGGGCTTTATGTCCTGCACCGGCAATTATATGGATATCAATTCCAATCCTTATCAACCGGGCGATTTGACTCCCGATGATTATGCACTGGGTTCTGCCATGAGTAACTTGGCAAGTACGGTTATTTCGTCAGACGTCAATACGGCACAATTTACCGATTGTTTGTTGGGCGGACCGTTGGGAGGTTATTTTGCCGATTCAAATGCCGGCTGGTCCAATACAATATCCAATTTTAATGCTACGAATGACTGGACACGCGTATTCTTGATGAGTGACCGTATCATCTCGACATTATATGCTAACTTGAGCACAGTGAAACAAGTATCGGAGAATACCAACAATCCGGTTCCCTATGCTATTGCACAAATCATAAAGGTTGCTGCCATGAGCCGCGTGACTGATACATATGGTCCCATCCCTTATTCCAAGATTGGTCAGGATGGCAAGATAACTATTCCTTATGATACGCAGGAAGAAGTCTACAATGCATTCTTCAAGGAACTGGACGAGTCCATTGAGGTGCTGACCGAGAACAGAAACGCGGCGTTGGTCGCTTCTGCAGACTTCGTATACAGCGGTAATGTACAGAAATGGGTGAAATTTGCCAACTCATTGAAGTTGCGTCTAGCTATCCGCATTGCCAATGTAAGTCCTGCCAAAGCCAAAGAGATGGCTGAAAGCGCAGTGAATCATGAACTGGGCTTGATTGAAACAAATGCAGACAATGCTACATGGAAGTATTTCGGAACAATCAGCAACCCGCTGTTTATGGCAGTGCGTTATAATGAAGAAGCATCAGGCGGTGATACCCATCCTGCTGCTGACATCATCTGTTACATGAACGGTTACAATGACAATCGCCGCGCCAGCTATTTTGAAGAATCCAAATGGGAGGGAGAGTCTTATGTAGGATTACGCCGTGGTATCGATCTCAGCAAAGCGAGGGAATCTTTCATAAATTATTCACGGGTGAAGATTTCCTCTTCAGACCCTGTGCTTTGGATGAATGCAGCGGAAGTTGCCTTCTTGCGCGCTGAAGCTACTGCAGTCTATGGTTTCAGCATGAAAGGAACTGCGGCTGATTTTTATGAACAAGGTGTCCGCCTTTCTTTTGAACAATGGGGAGCTACGGGGGTAGACAGTTATCTGGCTGATGAAAGCAGTGTCCCTGCCCTTTATAAGGATCCTGCTGGTCTTAATACGTATGAAAAGAACCTTTCAAACATTACCATCAAATGGAATGAGGGAGCATCCAAAGAGGAAAAGCAGGAGCGTATCATTACTCAGAAATGGATTGCTAACTGGCCGTTAGGCAACGAGGCTTGGGCTGATTACCGTCGTACGGGTTATCCCAAACTGTTGCCTGCAACCAGCGAAGGCAATAAGAGTAATGGAATTGTTGACAGCGAGAAAGGTGCACGTCGCATGCCTTATCCTTCTGAAGAATATACAAATAATACTGAAAACGTGCAGGATGCAGTAAGCAATTATCTGGGTGGACCGGACAACATGGCTACTGATGTATGGTGGGCACGTAAATAATAACAATAAATGCTGAATAATTATGAAATTATATAAGAAATCATTTAAAGGAATTGCGCTGGCAGCTTTTTCCGTATTGGCATTGTCTGCCTGCTCCGACTGGACAGATACAGAAAGCATCAATTTGGCAGAACCCGGAATCGACGAACAGTCTCCCGAATTGTATGCCAAGTATCTGAAGAACTTGCAGGAATATAAGAATTCTGACCATAAGATTGTGTACGGCTGGTTTGATAATAGTGAGAAAGTTCCTTTCAGTCGTGGGCAACACATGTCAGATGTGCCTGACAGTCTGGACGTAATTATTGTGACTACTCCCGATTTAGTGGAATTCGAACTGAAAGACATTGTAAGTGTACACGAGAAAGGAACAAAAGTATTCTACTCTATCAGTTATGACAATATCTTGAAGGAACATACCGACAAGGTGAAGGAAGGAACGGAAACGTCCACATTCTCGGCTTATCTTTCTGCTGAGTTGAACAGATTGATTGCTCTGGAAGCTCCTTTCGACGGCATTGTTGCTGAATATCGCGGCAGCAATCCTATCTACATGTCCGAAGCTGACAAGGCTGAAGCAAAGGCAAATCAAGATACCTTTTTCAGTGTGATAGCCAACTGGAAGAGCGCCAATTCGGGTAAGAAGCTGGTGTTCCAGGGGTATCCTGCCAACCTGATAGGTCAGTCTGTACTGTCTTCTTGTGACCATATCATCTTGATTACAAATGATGTCACGGATGTTGCCCAACTGGGGATAGAAGCGCTTCAGGCCTTGATGGCAGACGGTGTTCCGGCTGACCGCTTCATTGTATCGGCATCTACCATCTCTCTGGATACAACTGATAAGACTACCGGATATTACAATGCTTTGAGAGCTCTGTCGGAAGCCGCTTATTGGGTGACAGAGCCGTCTGCTGAGTTTATAAAAGCTGGTTTGGCTATTGAGAACATGCAGAATGATTACTACAATGCAACCAATACCTACCAATACGTGAGAGAAGCTATCAATATTATGAATCCTGCTCCTAAAAAATAAAAGAATATCATGAAACTGAAAAGTATATATTTAGTATCGATGGCATTATTGGCAGGTGTATTTGCTGCTTGTAATGATAATGACGTTGAGAATTTCGATAATCAGGTGTATATCAACAGCTCGGCGATGACCAGCACTGTGTTGTTGAAAAACACAGTTTCCGATACGGAAGGTTCATTCCGGATTTCAATGGCTCGCCCTGAATCACGGGACATAACTATTTCCTTGAAGGCGGACCCTTCCTTGGTAGCTACTTATAACGCCACCTATTATGACACAGCCGAGGCGCTGCCGGAAAATTATTATACGGTAGAAACTCCGCAGGCTACCATTTTGGCCGGTGCTGTCATTTCAGATGACATCACTGTCAGCTTCAAGAACTTGACGGAACTGGACCGTGAGAAGGTATATGTATTGCCGGTTACGGTAGACCAGGCAAGTATCGGAGTCTTGAAGAGCTCCGGTACCATGTACTACGTGCTGAAGGGTGCTGCATTGATTAATACGGTTCCTGATATTACCAAGAATCTGGTTTACGTAACTTGGACCAATCCGGATGTAGCCAATAATATGAATAAACTGACGGCAGAAGCGTTGATTCGCGTAAGCAAGTTCGACAAGATGCTGACTTCCATTATGGGTATCGAAGGCAAGTTCCTGCTCCGTATCGGTGATGCCGGAATTCCTCAGAACCAATTGCAGGTGGCTACAAGCAGTGGCAATGTGACTGATGAGAGTCTGGCTATTCCGACAAATGAATGGACACATATAGCTGTGACCTACGATGCGGATGCAAAAACTGTTATAGTTTACATCAATGGTAAGAATATGTTGGAGACTACTTTGGACTGCGGTGCTGTGAACTGGGGGCAGACTATGACTGATGAAGGTAACGGATTCTGGATTGGTCATTCATACAATCGTGACCGCTGGTTGGAAGGTAACATCTCAGAGGTACGTATCTGGAACAAGGTGTTGACATCAGCAGAAATCAATGCAAAGGACCACTTCTACCAGGTAGATCCGGATGCTGACGGACTGGTTTCTTACTGGAAGTTCGATGAAGGTGCCGGTACTGCCATTCATGACTATAGCGGAAATGAGAACAATGCTACTGCAGTTGAACCATTGACTTGGACTGCTGTGGAACTGCCCGCCAAATAATTTAGTTATACCTTAATTCAAATAAAAAGATATTGATTATGAAATATATGAATCATGTAAAATCAGGCTTGCTGGCAATGGCTTTTGCATGTGCAGGAATATGCTTTACCGGTTGTGAAGATGATGTTGTCATCAACACCGGCAACAGCGACAAGCTGGATACTGTGGATGGCGTGTATGGTTATGTAAAGTCTGCCGCTGGTGCACGTGAACTTACTCCGATTTCCGTTTTTGGCGACAAGGTTGCTACCGGACATCTCTATTTTGAACTGAGCAAAGCTGCAGAGCAGGATGTTACGGTGACCTTCAAAGTGGACGAAGACGTTTTGGAAGCTTATAATAAGAAGAATGGAACAAGCTATAAAATGTATCCCGCCGATAAGTTGAGTCTGGCGAACGGTGGAACTGTCATTATCAAGGCGGGCGAACAGAAGTCGGCTTCTGTGGAACTGAATATCAATGCAGGAGGCACAATCGGACAAACTTATGCTGTTGCCGTTTCTGCATCTGCCAATAACGGTGTGGAAGTTTCTACAAACAATCAGGAATATATTTACTTGGTAAAGCCTTTGGCTGCTATTCCTGAGAGTATCAGTAAGGGTGATATACTTACACATTGCTTTGTGGAAGTAAATGACGAGAACATCTTGAATATGGGTGAATATACCATGAAGAGCGACGGAAAGCCTTTCTTTGATGTAGTCAGCATTTTTGCTGCCAATATCAATGTGGATAGCAAGACCGGTCGCGTACATGTTTTTTGCAATGACCAGGTTTCTTTCTTGCTGAGAAATGCGGATAAGTTCATCCGTCCTTTGCAGGCTAAGGGCATTAAGGTGGCTATGACTATTCTTGGCAACCATGATGAGGCCGGTATGGGTAACCTTTCTGAAGCTGCCGCCAAAGACTTTGCCAAGGAACTGAAGGCTTATTTGGATATCTATGGTTTGGATGGCATTGACTTTGATGATGAGTACACCAGTTACAACAACTCCAACCCCAGTCCCGGCTTCGAAAAACGTTCACGTGCCAACTTCGCACGTTTGGTTTATGAGTGCCGCCAGGTATTTGGAGATAAACTGATCGGTGTGTATGAATATGGTTCGCTTGATTCTCCCGATGGCGAGGTAGAAGGTGTGAAAGTTGGTGATATTGTGGACTATATGACCTATGGTTATTACCAGAATCAGAATCCTAATGGAGCTTTTGGCCGTGAAGCGTCTCATTTTGAGAACCTGCCCAAATCCAAGTATGCTCCGCTGCCTTGGAAGATTAATGATGAGTTGAACGGAGGTTGGAATGGATTTGACAAGAGCAAATTCCAAAAAGTGAAAGATGAAGGTTATGGCATTCAGATGTTCTACAATCCCAAACCGCTGATGTATCAGTATTATACGCTGCTTTCGGAAATAAGTAAAGTACTTTTTGATGATGAAGTGGAGTGGAGCGGTAAGTACTGGAACCGTACTGGTGAAGCTTATCAAGGAAAGATGATGGGCTATGAAGATTTGGTCGGTGAATGGAAAGTAACTTCCAGTAACTCCCTCTTTACCTATGTGGATGAAGAAGGCAATCCTCGCTGGTGGGATTGGAAAGGCAGTCAGGATTTTGAGAAGAATGTAATTATAGAGAAAGATGAAGAAGGTACCGGATATGTAGTTTACAACTGGGGTACTTTCCCCGAAATTACCGGTAAGTATCCGATGCATTGCGATTACTATAACGGTGCACTGCTCATCTATCCGCAAACCATTCATGAGGGCGATGCTGAAGACCCTGCTACCTACAAGATGCATTTCGGTACTTATAGTAATGCCTTCCAGTGGAAAGCATATCCTAAGTATGATAATTATTCCATGGATGGCGATATTGCTCCTAACGGTGATATGCGTATCTATGGTTTGGGCAACAGATGGGCTATCAACCCTTATAAGTATGTAGGCGGTGAGATTGAGAACGACATCTTCCCCGATGTTCCTTACTTCGTGAGTGAGAACTATACGATGAAGAAGGTACGCTGATGCCATGTTTTCCGTAAACTGAGGTTTCGGAAAAATGGATGCTTGAACCTTTTCATACATGAAACAAAGGAGGGCTTTGCTCAAAGTAATGGGGCGGCCCTCCTCAAGCATTCTCATATAACAAGATTCTATTATGAAGCTATACACTTACTTATACAATAAACAATATGAAGAAAAACATGAAATCTAGTTCCATACTGTTGGGCAGACTTTTTCTGCTGGGGGCGGTTTGCAGCTGTACCCAGACGGCACCGGACTATGCGTCTTACGTCAATCCGTTCATCGGTACGGGCGGACATGGGCATACCTATCCCGGAGCGGTAGTTCCCAACGGAATGATTCAGCCCAGCCCCGACACGCGTATCTACGAGTGGGATGCCTGCTCCGGATATTACTATGCAGATACTACTATCAACGGATTTTCACATACTCACGTCAGCGGTACGGGTTGTGCCGATTACGGGGATGTGTTGCTGATGCCCACTGTAGGGCGGCAGGATTACCACTCTATGGGCTCGAAGAGCCAGCAGATGGCGTACGCCTCTGCCTTTTCCCACGAGAATGAAACAGCCGAACCGGGATATTATTCCGTATTTTTGGACCGCTACGGGGTGAAAGCCGAACTGACCTCTACCAAACGTGCGGCGATTCATCGCTATACCTTCCCGAAAGCGGAAGATGCAGGCTTTATCCTCGACTTGGATTATAGCATTCAGCGCCAGAAGAATGAACAGATGGAGCTGGAAGTAATCAGCGATACTGAAATCCGTGGACGCAAGAAGACTGTATATTGGGCTTTCGACCAGTATATCAACTTCTACGCCAAGTTCTCCAAACCATTTACCTATACGCTGGTCACGGACTCCATGGCATTGGACGAAGGCGGTCCGCTTCTGCCTACAGCTAAAGCTTTACTGCAATTCCAGACGGAGCCCAATGAGGAGGTATTGGTAAAGGTAGGTGTGTCTGCCGTGGATATGGACGGTGCCCGCAAGAATGTGGAAGCCGAAATCTCCGGATGGGATTTTGACGGTGTGCGCCGTGCTGCCCGCCAGCAGTGGAACACTTATCTCTCCAAGATTGACATCGATACGAAGGACAACGACCAGCGTACCATGTTCTACACGGCACTTTACCACACGGGCATGCAGCCCAACTTATTTACCGATGCCGACGGACGTTACTTTGGTATGGACTTGAAGCCCCATCAAGGCAGGGTGGACGAGCCTGTCTACACCATTTTCTCTTTATGGGACACTTTCCGTGCCTATCATCCGCTGATGACGATTATTGATCCTGAACTGAACGAGGCTTTCATCCGTTCGCTCATCCAGAAGTCCCGCGAGGGCGGCGTCCTGCCTATGTGGGAACTGGCCGGAAACTATACGGGTACCATGATTGGTTATCATGCAGCTTCCCTCATAGCGGATTCGTATGTAAAGGGATACCGTAACTTCGACGTGCAGGAGGCCTATAAGGCTTGCCTCCGTACGGCAGAATACGATACGACGGGCATTATCACGCATCCTTTGGTTGTGCCGCATCTGATGCCGCAGGCCAAGTACTGGAAGAACAAGATTGGCTACGTGCCTTGCGACAAAGACAATGAGTCCGTGGCAAAAGCACTGGAGTATGCTTACGATGACTGGTGCATCTCTGTACTGGCAGGTGCCTTGGACGACGAAGTCAACCGCGACAAGTATGCTGCCTTTGCCGAGGGATATAAAGTTTATTTCGATCCGAGTACCCGTTTCATGCGTGGACTGGACAGTGAGGGCAACTGGCGTACGCCTTTCAACCCCCGCGCATCCAATCACCGTAACGATGACTATTGCGAAGGCACTGCCTGGCAGTGGACTTGGTTCGTTCCCCACGATGTAGACGGATTGGTAGAACTGATGGGAGGACGCGACGCTTTCATCGGCAAGTTGGATTCTCTGTTCACTGCCGATTCCAAGCTGGAAGGTGAATCGACTTCGGTGGATATTTCCGGTCTGATAGGCCAGTATGCTCACGGCAATGAGCCGAGCCATCACATTGCCCATCTCTACAACTACGTAGGCCAGCCCTGGCGTACGCAGGAGATTGTGGATGAGGTGCTGCATACGCTTTACTTCAACAACCCCGACGGACTTTCGGGCAATGAAGACTGCGGACAGATGTCTGCATGGTACATTCTGAATGCGATGGGCTTCTATCAGGTATGCCCCGGCAAGTCGGTATATTCCATCGGACGCCCGCTGTTCAACGAGGCGACCGTTCATCTGAAAGACGGCAAGTCGTTCAAGGTGATAGCCCACAACAATAGCCGCGATAACAAGTATGTGCAGAGCATTGTGCTGAACGGCAATAAGCTGGAGACTCCATTCTTCACGCATCAGGATATAGTGGACGGCGGTACACTGGAACTGACTATGGGCAGCGAACCGCTGAAGCCGGAAGAGTAAATGGATTATTATGCTCACAAGATTCCCTGATGAGCAATACCTTTAATAAGGTGGAGTCCTACCGGGAAATGAATAGCAGCAGCAACGGCATGTATTCTTTTAGCTCGTTGCGCAGAAATTCCAATGTTTTTTGTTTATAGCGGTTGACTGACTTCACACTAAGGTTCAGCTCTTCCGCTATTTCTGTATGCGTTTTTCCCTTGAAGAAGCTCTCGATGAAGACAATGCGGTAGCTCTCGGGAAGCTTGTTCAGGGTACCGTACAGCATCCGGTACATTTCGTCTAAGGTATATACACTGTCCGGTTCCGTTTCGTAGACAGGGGTTTTCTTTTTGACGACTTCCGCATAATTCCATTCATATTCCTGATGCTTCAGGTAGTTCAGGCAATTGTTCCTCACGCACATCTTGAGGTAACCCAATATCGTTTTCGGGTCTATCTCGAAGTTGTCCATGTTGTTCCATAGGGAGGCGAATACTTCGGAAACAATGTCTTCGCGAGTCTCTTTATTGTCAACAAAACGCTTGGCATACAAGCAGAAGGGGGCATAGTACTCCTCGTAGAGCTGCTTGAATACTTGTTTCTTGCTTTGTTCATTAAGAGATAGTTTCATAATATATCTACAGTATTTCGAAGGCAAATATACAATAAGAAAGTCAAATAAAAGGTTCTTTTTGAAATTTAAAAGAACAAAGCTGTGGCAATAGGCAAGTAGTATTTTGCTATTAAGGACCCAATTGAAAAAACTTTGTTTTAGCTGTCCCTTTTTGATTTCCCGATTGTATTATCTATGTAATTGCAATTATAAATAGGTTATAAGGTTTAGAGATTATGGAAAAATTAGATTCGGATTTATTGTTTCGGAAAGCACAAGCATTGGGAGATGATATCCGGGAAATGGAATCAATTGATGTGGCCAAAGCTTTTGAACGGACACAGCAGTTGATAAGGAAAAAGCGGGGTAGGCAGATGTATGATAGCTTGATGCGCTATGCCGCATTCTTGACGTTACCTTTGCTGATGATTTCGCTGACGTTGGGCTACTTATATTTCAGTGGACCGGAAGCGGTAGACTGCTACGCCGAAGTCACGGCTGCCAAAGGTTCGGTCATCCGTTATGAGCTTCCTGACCATTCGGTGGCGTGGCTCAATGCGGGAAGTACCTTGCGTTATCCCATAGTTTTCAGGAAAGACAATCGGAGCGTGGAACTGAAAGGGGAAGCGTATTTTGAAGTGCAGGCCGACAAGAAACGTCCTTTTTATGTGAACACACCGGATGGATTGAGTGTATATGTATACGGAACGAAGTTCAACGTGGCTGCCTACGAGGATGAAGAACTTATTGGTACGGTGTTGGAGAAAGGTAAGGTAAATGTGATAACCCCCAATCAGGAGACAATGGAATTGTTACCCGGAGAGCAGTTGCTTTACAATCGGAACAGTCGGAAATGGATTAAAAATAAAGTGGATGTCTACGAGAAGGTGGCTTGGAAAGACGGAAAGCTGATTTTCAGGAATGCGACGTTGGAAGAGATATTCAAAAGGCTTTCAAGGCATTTCAATGTGGATATTGAGTTTGACAATAGGTTGGGAAAGGAATACAAGTACCGGGCGACTTTCCACAAAGAGACCTTGCAGCAGATTTTGGATTATCTGGCAAAGTCGGCAGCCTTGAAGTGGAGGGTGGAAGATGCTGCGCAGCAGGCAGACGATACCCTTACGAAGGCTAGGATTATAGTAAACTTATATTAGTAACCCTTAAAACCATAAAGAGCCTATGATATAGCATAAGAAGAGCAAAAACAAAAAAGGAAGAAAACTGTCCCCACAGCTTTCTTCCCTACTCATTAAAAAACTCACGGATTTTGGTTTAGCAGACAAGAAGCCGTGAATCAAACCTTAGTTCATTTAGTAATAAACTTTAGTTAACCGCAAATGTATGAAAAATAATCATTCATTTAGTGCAGTATGCCTTAAATATACCTTAAAATTAAAACTTCCTTTACCTATGAGGATAAGTCTAATACTACTTTTTGCTGTTGTATTACAGCTTCCTGCCAGTAACGGGTACGCCCAGCGGACGCGAGGCTCCTTTTCTATGTCGAGTGTTTCCATAGAAAATGTATTGAATAAGATAGAGGAGAACTCCGACTATGTGTTCCTCTATAATAACAAGACGATTCAGGCAGACCGCATTGTTTCGGTAAACAGCCGGTCGGGAAAGATAACAGAGATCCTGGATGACATGTTCCGTGGAACAAATGTCACTTATACATTGGTAGACAATCAGATAATCTTGTCCACGAAACAGATAAAGCAACAAGAACCCAAAATCAAGGTGGACGGCGTGGTCAAGGATGCTACCGGCGAACCGCTGATTGGCGTCAACGTGAAGGTGAAGAATACCATTGCCGGTACCATTACTGATTTGGACGGCAAGTTCAACTTGGCGGTAAACAAGGGGGACGTTCTCGAAATCTCTTATGTGGGATATACTACTAAGGAAATCAAGATAATAGACGATCGAATCCTGAATGTGCTGTTGGAAGAAGATTCGCAGAAGCTGAACGAGGTAGTGGTCACTGCCCTGGGTATCAAGCGTGCCGAGAAAGCGTTGAGCTACAACGTGCAGCAGGTGAAACAAGACGAGCTGGTCCGTGTGAAGGATGCTAACTTCGTGAACTCGCTGAGCGGAAAGATTGCCGGTGTAAGCATCAACAAGAGTGCTAGCGGCGTGGGAGGAGCTACCCGCGTGGTGATGCGTGGAGCCAAGTCCATCGAGGGCGATAACAATGCACTCTACGTGGTGGACGGTATCCCTTTGTTCAACACCAATATGGGGAATACGGACAGCGGTATCATGGGTGAGGGCAAGGCCGGAACGGAAGGTATTGCTGACTTCAACCCCGAAGACATCGAAAGCCTCTCCGTGTTGAGCGGCCCTTCGGCAGCCGCCTTGTACGGTAGCAGCGCCGCCAACGGGGTGATTCTGATTACTACCAAAAAGGGCAAGGAAGGAAAACTTTCCGTCCAGTTCTCTTCTTCCACGGAGTTTAGCAAAGCCTACATGACACCGGAGTTCCAGAGCACCTACGGCAATAAAAAGGACATGTACGAAAGCTGGGGAGAAAAGCTGGCTACCCCTTCTGCCTACGATCCGAAGGACGACTTCTTCAATACCGGAACCAACTTCATCAACTCGTTGACATTGACCACGGGCACCAAGCAGAACCAGACGTTCGCGTCCGTATCATCCACCAACTCGGCCGGTATTGTGCCCAATAACTCTTACGACCGTCTGAACTTCACTATCCGCAACACTGCCACCTTCTTCAAGGATAAACTGCAACTCGACCTGGGCGCGTCGTATGTGAAGCAGAAAGACCGCAACATGGTGTCGCAAGGACAGTACTGGAATCCGGTGATGGCTGCCTACCTCTTCCCGCGGGGAGAAAACTTTGAAGACATCAAGACTTTTGAGCGTTATGATGACAGCCGTAAGTTTCCCGTACAATACTGGCCGGTGTCCGAACCTACCTACGCTTCGCAGAACCCTTACTGGACTGCCTACCGCAATGTGGCTACCAACGAGAAGAGCCGCTACATGTTCAACGTGGGGCTGACCTACAAGATTACCGACTGGCTGAACGCCGCCGCACGCTTCCGCATGGACGATACGCATGTGCTCTTCGAACGCAAGATTTACGCCACTTCCGACCAGAAGTTTGCCGAGGGAAAGAAAGGACATTATGGCTACAGCAACTATAACGACCGCCAAGAATACGCCGACTTCATGCTGAATGTCAACAAGCATATCCGGGACTTCAGCATTGCTGCTAACTTGGGCTGGAGCTATTCTAACTATTGGCTATTGGAGAGAGGATATAAAGGAACATTGAGCCTGGTACCCAATAAATTCGTGGCAGTCAACATCGACCCGGCCAATGGACGTGTCTCCGAAAAGGGCGGTGATAGCCGCGTGCGCAACCATGCCGTCTTTGCCAATGTGGAATTAGGCTGGAAGAGTATGCTTTACTTGACGCTGACCGGACGTAACGACTGGAACTCCCGTCTGGTGAACACCGACGAAGAGTCCTTCTTCTATCCTTCCGTAGGTTTGTCGGCCATCATTTCCGAAATGGTAGATTTGCCCCGGTTCATTTCTTACTTGAAGGTACGTGGTTCCTTTACCGAAGTGGGCGCTCCAATTTCCCGTTCCGGTCTGACTCCCGGTACGGTGACAACTCCCATTGACGGCGGTACGGTGAAGCCTACCTATATCTATCCGTTTACCGACTTCAAGGCAGAGCGTACCCGTTCGTATGAATTCGGTTTAAGTTTGCGTTTGTGGAACAAGTTGAGTGCAGAAGTCACTTACTACCATTCCAATACCAAGAACCAGACTTTCTTGGGTAACTTGCCTGAATTTACCGGTTACAAGCAGATTTACTTGCAGGCCGGTAATGTGGAGAACCGCGGATGGGAAGCCTCTTTGGGTTACAATGACAAGCTGAAGAACGGACTGGCATTCTCCTCCACATTGACATTTTCGCGTAACGTCAACAGAATTAAAGAAATGGTGGATGGTTACCATACTGATTTGTTGGACGATCCCATCCAGATTTCTGAAGTTGTGAAAGATGGCGGACGTATCATTTTGAGGAAAGGTGGCAGCATTCACGACATTTACGCCAATACCTTCTTGAAGAAAGATCATCAGGGTTATGTAGAGATAAAGAGTGACGGTACGTTTGAACTGGATAATAGCGGTAAGCCCGTCTATTTGGGCAAGACTTCCCCCGACTTCAATATGGGATGGAACAACTCCTTGTCGTACAAAGGACTCGGACTCAGCTTCCTGCTCAACGGACGTTTCGGAGGTGTGGTTACCTCCTCTACCGAAGCATTGCTCGACCGTTTCGGCGTGTCGAAGCGTTCGGCCGAGGCACGTGACAATGGCGGTGCATTATTGCCGGGACAGGGCAGGGTAGATGCAAAGACCTACTACCAGATGATTGGTACAGGAGGTTACGAGACCTCCGGCTACTATGTCTACAGCGCTACCAACATCCGTTTGCAGGAGTTGACACTCAGCTACACCATGCCCAACCGCTGGTTTGGCAACGTACTGAAGGACGTGACGGTTTCCTTCATTGCCAACAATCCCTGGATGTTGTACTGCGAGGCTCCGTTCGACCCCGAACTGACTCCCTCTACCGCCACCTACGGACAAGGCAACGATTACTTTATGCAGCCAAGTGTGCGTAGCTTTGGCTTTGGTATTAAATTCAAATTATAACAGACCGACTTTTAATATGAAAAAGATAAATCAATATAAGCTTTTAGCGGGAATATATGCCCTAGCATTGTTGGCATCCTGCGATTACGAGGAAATCAATACCAATTGGGCTGAAATGAACGAGAAGGAAGAAGCCATGGACGGTGTTGCCGTCGGAGGATTGGTGACAACGATGGAGCAGACCGTCTTCCCGGTAGGGACACAAGCCGACGATACGGACATCATCAACATGTACCAGACCGACTATCATCTGTCTGCCGACTGCTGGAGTGGATTCTTCTCACAAAACAACTCTTGGAACGGTGGTAACAACAATACCAGTTATTATTTGATTGACGGATGGATTAAGGGTACTTATGCACGTTCTTATACCAATGCACTCGACCCGTGGAAAAAATTGAAAGCCGCTTCTGAAAAGAACGACACTCCCGAAGTCTTTGCCTTGGCACAAGTATTGAAGATTTCTGCTTGGCACAAGGCGTTGGAGAGTTTCGGGCCGATGCCTTATTCACATGCAGCCGATGCTACGATGAACATTCCTTTCGACTTGGAGAAGGACATATATGCTGCCATGTTCAAAGACTTGGCCGATGCTGTGGAGGTTTTGACCAAGAAAGCGGATGCCGGGGTGACCATTATGGGAGATTATGATGCGGTTTATGCGGGTGACTCTAGGAAATGGGTGAAGTATGCCAATTCGCTGATGCTTCGTCTGGCGATGCGCGTACGTTTTGCCGATGCCGAACTGGCAAAGCGGTATGCGGCTTTGGCCGTGAAACACTCCATCGGAGTGATGACCTCCAAAGACGAAGAGGCGCAGATGAGTTCGGGTGCGGGCATCACTTTCCGCAACAACATCGAGTGGTTGGCCGAGCAGTACAATGAATCGCGCATGGGGTCGTCCATGTTCTCTTACCTGATGGGTTACGAAGACCCACGTCTGAGCGCTTACTTCAAACCGGTGGATGACAAATGTACTTTGGGACAGTTGGCATTCGATGGCAAGAAATATCAAGCCATTCCTGCCGGGCATCTTTACGGGCAGAACGATGTCTATACGACATTCTCAAAGCCGAATATCAAAGGTGACACTCCGACCTATTGGATGCGTGCTTCCGAAGTCTATTTCTTACGTGCTGAAGCTGCTTTGGTGTGGGGAGGTGAATTCGGTAATGCCGACGAACTCTACAAGCAAGGTATTGGGATGTCGTTCCAGGAAAACGGGGTGACAGCTTCGGTCGATGATTACATGAACTCCGGCAATGTACCAATCAAGCATGAGTTCGGTGGTTCTTACTCTTGCAGTTTTTCCGCCCCTCGTGCCGTTACAGTCAAGTTTGAAGGCAGCCGGGAAGAAAAATTGGAGAAGATTATTATCCAGAAGTGGCTTGCGCTCTTTCCCAACGGTCAAGAGGCTTGGACGGAGTGGAGAAGAACTGGCTATCCCGACTTGAATCCGGTGATGGCAAACAGAGGTTCGTTCCAAGGAGCCACCATTGAAAAAGGAGTGCGCCGAATGATTTATCCGACCAGTTTCCATCAGACAACGGAGGACGAGGCCAACTATCAGGCCATCCTGAAGTTGCTCAATAATGGGAAGGGTGGTGAAGACAAATCTTCTACCCGTCTGTGGTGGGATTGCAAGTGATAAACGATGTCTTACGTTAGAAATAAGAAAAATATGAAAAAATTGAAGAAACTATTATATATTGTTCCGTTGCTTGGTTTGATGGCTACTGCCTGCACGGATATTGAGAGCATTGAGATAGATCATATCGGTGGTAACAATACCAAAGATGACGTGGAGAGCGAAGCGTACTATGCCGACTTGCGCGCGTATAAAGAAACCGCCAAGAATTATGGCCGCCCCGTTGCGTTCGGCTGGTTTTCCAACTGGGCGCCGACGGGAGCCATGCGGAGGGGGTATCTCACTTCTGTGCCCGATAGTATGGATATCATATCTATGTGGAGCGGTGCCCCAGGACGTTATGAAATCACTGAGGCGCAGAAGAAAGACAAGGAGTTTGTGCAAAAAGTGAAAGGCATCAGGTTATTGGAAGTCTGCCTGCTTTCACACTTGGGCAAAGGGCGCACCCCTACTTCGGTATACGATGAAGTGGAAAAAAAAGCCATAGAAGAGGGTTGGAGCGAAGCTAAGCTGACAGAAGAAAGAAAGTTTGCTCGCTGGGACTTCTGGGGGTTTACTTCGCATGACTTGAACAACAAGGAAGAGCTGGAACGGGCTCTTTCCAAATTTGCCAAAGCCATCTGTGACTCGTTGGTGACCGGCGAGTGGGACGGATATGATATCGACTGGGAACCGGGTAACGGTTTCAATGATTCCGACGGTACTATCGGCAGCCGTAACATCGGTTTCGTGGTGAAAGAGTTGGGCAAATACATCGGTCCTAAGAGCGACCCGGAGAACAAAGGGCATAAACTGCTATGCATCGACGGGCATATCAATGATTTCTTGCCTGAGATAGAAGATTATGTGGATTACTGGATAGCTCAGGCGTATGGGCAAGCTTCTCCTTATTTGCATTCGCCTGGCAATATCAATGAGAAACTCATTGTCACGGAGAACTTCGAATCGTTTGCTTCCAATGGAGGGCAATTGTTGAAACAGGCCGCCTGGATGCCGGAAGAAGGGTATAAAGGCGGTGTGGGAGCTTATCGCTTTGATAATGACTATGACAATGCACCCGATTATAAATGGATGCGTCAAGCCATACAGATTAATCAGCGTGTGTTCAACGAATGGAAAGAAAGCAAAGGAAAAAATAAGTAGTGAATCAAATTTTAGAATATGAAAGATATGAATAAATATTTGTTGAAATATATGGTGTTTTGCTTCATAGCCATGCTGTCGGTCAGTTGCAATGATAGCGAAAGTGATTTGCTGGAACCTAAGGTCTATTTTGAAGAAAGGGAGTACCGGATAGAGGTGGAAGAGGGCGAAGCGATGACCCATGAGTTGCGGGCACGTGTGTCATCCTTGTGTGCTTCGCAGGTAGAGGTGTCTTATGAAGTGGCCGATACTTCTGTAATTGAGGCTTATAACAAAAAGTATGGAACGGAATATGAGATGTTCGATGCTACTGCCGTAGATTTGGGAAATGCTGTTGCCACTGTTCCTTCCGGAGAGGTGTATGCCGGATCGGTATCGGTGAAATTTTCTAAGTTGGATAAGGTGGAAGAAGGTAAGTCTTATCTGCTTCCGGTGCGTGTACGGTCTGCTTCTCTACCGGTTTCCCAAGGGGGAGATGTGGTTTATTTTATCCTCCACAAGCCCGTGCGGATTATGAAGGTGGCTCGTGTGTATAACAATTATGTGAGGATACCTTTGCTTCCCGGTACCCAATTCACATCCGTTACTTACGAAGCATTGATTTATATTGATTTCTTTGGAAACAACAATACTGTTATGGGATGCGAGGGAACTCTGATTTTCCGTATCGGTGATGCACCTTTGCTGGAGAAAGACCATTTGCAGATTGCAGGCAAATCGGAATACAGCGTTTCTCAGGCTTTGGGAACCGGGAAATGGTATCACGTGGCGTTCACTTACAATCAGCCTACCGGCAAGACTGCCATCTTCATCAATGGAGAAAAAGCTTCCGAAGCGGTTTGGGATATTCCGAGCTTCGATTTCGGTAAGGGCGACTTCTTTATCGGTAAGGTGGCCGGATTCATGTGGGGCGAACGTCCGTTCTATGGTCGCATGAGCGAAGTCAGACTTTGGAATGTGTCGCGCACGGAGAGTCAAATCAAGGAAAACATGATTACGGTTGACCCGAAATCGGAAGGCCTTGCTGCTTATTATAAGTTGAACGGAACCGACCAGTTCCAAGACGGAGAGACGTGGAAAGTGAAAGATGCTTCCGGTCATGGAATGGACGGATTGGTGAATGGAGGCGATAAAGCCCTCGGCATCGTGGAATTGGATGAACCGATAACTATTAAATAGCAGGATTCCGGTTTGGATATGAATGCAAGTTCTTGCAACTACCAATTACAAGAACTTGCATTCTTTCTTTTACCGACATGTCTTTATTCTTTATCCTTCTATTCTGCTAATTAAAATTAAAAAATAATCTGCAGTATTAGTGTTTTTGCCGAGTGAATTGTTTTATTAACCAATAAAAGGCAAAAGAATGTGTCTCAATAAACTTAAATTTAGGATGAAAAACATGAAATCTATTGCATGGCAAGCCGGATGTCTCTTGTGGTTGGGCATGGCGGTATGCAACTGTACTCCGGCTTCTTCAGGGGAAGACTATGCATCTTACGTAAATCCGTTTATCGGTACGGGGGGGCACGGACATACCTATCCGGGCGCAGTGGTACCCAACGGGATGATTCAGCCGAGCCCCGACACGCGCATCTTTCAGTGGGATGCTTGTTCCGGTTATTACTATGCCGATTCCACCATTAACGGATTCTCGCACACGCACCTCAGTGGAACGGGTTGCGGTGATTATGGCGATGTGCTGCTGATGCCCACCGTGGGCCGTCAGGACTATCATGCGATGGGGAAGAAGAGCCAGCAAATGGCATACGCCTCGCCTTTCTCGCACGGGCGGGAGAAGGCAGAACCGGGATATTATTCCGTATTCCTCAACCGTTATGGCGTACAAGCCGAGTTGACCTCTACCAAGCGCGCCGCCATTCATCGCTACACGTTTCCCAAGTCTGGGAAAGCAGGATTTATCCTTGACCTTGACTACAGCCTCCAGCGTCAGAAGAATGAAGAGATGAAGCTGGAAGTCATCAGTGATACAGAAATCCGCGGACATAAGAAAACCGTTTACTGGGCTTTCGATCAATACATAAACTTCTATGCCAAGTTCTCCAAACCGTTTACTTATACAATGGTGACCGATTCCATGGCATTGGATGAAGGGGAACCGCTGCTGCCCACCGCCAAGGTGCTATTGCAATTCCAGACGGAGAAGGATGAGCAGGTGATGGTGAAGGTGGGTGTTTCAGCTGTGGATATGGACGGTGCCCGCCGGAATGTGGAAGCGGAGATACCCGGATGGGATTTTGACGGAGTGCGTCGGGCAGCCCGCCAATCATGGAATGAATACCTTGCCAAGATAGATATCGAGACGGAGGATGAAGACCAGCGTACCATGTTCTATACGGCGCTTTATCATACGGGTATGCAGCCCAATCTGTTTACCGATGCCGACGGGCGTTATTTTGGCATGGATTTGAAAGTGCATCAGGGTAGCGTGGAAGAGCCCGTCTATACCATTTTCTCTTTGTGGGACACGTTCCGTGCCTACCACCCGTTGATGACGATTATCAATCCGGATTTGAACCAAGCTTTCATCCGCTCGCTCATCCAGAAGGAGCGCGAAGGCGGTGTATTTCCCATGTGGGAATTGGCGGGCAACTATACGGGCACGATGATAGGCTATCATGCTGCCTCCCTTGTGGCAGATGCCTATATGAAGGGCTATCGCGACTTTGATGTACAGAAGGCATACCGCGCTTGCCTGCGTGTGGCGGAGTATGACACTACTGGTATTATCACCCATCCTTTGGTATTGCCTCATTTGATGCCGCAGGCCAAATATTGGAAGAACAAGGTCGGTTACGTGCCTTGCGACAAGGATAATGAAGCAGTAGCTAAGGCCTTGGAGTATGCCTACGATGACTGGTGCATCTCTGTGCTGGCCGGTGAGTTGGGCGACACGCTGAACCAACGGAAGTATGCTGATTTCAGCAAGGGCTATCAGAACTATTTCGATCCAGTTACCCGTTTTATGCGTGGACTGGATAGCAAAGGCAATTGGCGTACGCCGTTCAATCCCCGCTCTTCCAACCATCGCAGTGATGACTATTGTGAGGGGACTGCCTGGCAATGGACCTGGTTTGTTCCTCACGATGTGGAGGGACTGGTGGAACTGATGGGAGGCCGTGAAGCTTTTATCGGTAAGTTGGACTCGCTGTTCGTGGCCGATTCTTCACTGGAAGGTGAACTAGTGTCTGCCGACATTTCCGGCCTGATAGGGCAGTATGCCCATGGTAATGAGCCGAGTCACCATATCATTCACTTCTACAACTATGTGGGCCAACCCTGGCGCACGCAGGAGTTGGTGGACGAGGTACTGCAGACGCTTTATTTCAACAATCCGAACGGGCTTTCGGGTAATGAAGACTGTGGGCAGATGTCGGCATGGTATGTACTGAATGCCATGGGCTTCTACCAAGTTTGCCCAGGCCGTCCGCTCTATTCCATCGGTCGCCCGTTGTTCGACAAGGCGACAGTGAACCTTAAGGATGGAAAGAAATTCACGGTGGTGGCCACGGACAACAGTCGTACGAACAAGTATGTTCAGAAGATGTTGTTGAACGGCGAGGAATTGGTACGCCCGTTCTTTACGCATCAGGACATAACGGACGGTGGCACTTTGGAGTTGATAATGGGCGACAAGCCGGTAAAGACAAACAATTGATAACGTGCGATTAGTTATGAATCACAATAATTACCGTAACCCGGTTTCCTGGGTGCCTTCCGTTTATTTTGCCATGGGGCTGCCTTTCATTGCAGTCAACCTGGTCTCTACGTTCATGTTTAAGGATTTGGGCATATCCGACACGCAGATTGCCTTCTGGACTTCTATCATCATGATGCCCTGGACGTTGAAGTTCCTTTGGAGTCCGTTCCTGGAGATGTACCGCACAAAGAAGTTCTTTGTGGTTATCACCCAGTTGTTGAGCGGATTGCTGTTCGGACTGGTGGCTTTTTCGTTGAAGTTCGATTACTTTTTTGCCATTAGTATTTCGACAATGGCAGTCATCGCTTTCAGCGGAGCCACGCACGATATAGCCTGCGATGGCGTGTATATGGCGGAACTGTCACCTGCCGACCAAGCCAAGTACATCGGTGTGCAGGGGGCTTTCTACAACATCGCCAAATTGGTGGCGAACGGCGGACTGGTGGCGATGGCGGGTATGCTGGCCCAGAGTTTCGGGGCGATGGAAGGCCGTTCTATGCAGGAGAACATGTCTGCTTATAAGGAAGCGTGGATGATTATCTTTATCGTCATTGCCGTGTTGCTGTTGCTGTTGGGGGGGTATCATTCACGGATGTTGCCGTGCACGCAGAAGCGGCAGGACGCCAAGCGTTCGGGCGCGGAGGTGATGCGGGAACTGTGGGCGGTGATAAGGAATTTCTTCACAAAGCGCCACATCTTCTATTACATTTGCTTCATTATCCTCTACCGCTTTGCTGAAGGGCTTGTGATGAAGATTGCACCGCTCTTCTTGCGCTCCTCGCGTGAGGTGGGGGGATTGGGGCTTTCGCTTACTGAAATCGGTACGTTGAACGGTGTCTTCGGTTCAGCGGCTTTTGTGCTGGGATCCTTGTTGGCAGGCATCTACGTGTCGAAGCGCGGGCTGAAGAAGACGCTGTTTTCGCTCTGCATCGTGTTCAACTTTCCGTTCGTGGCCTACACGCTACTCGCCATTTATCAACCGGAGAACCTTTATCTGATAGGTGCGGGCATCGTGGCGGAGTATTTCGGTTACGGCTTCGGCTTCGTGGGGCTGACGTTGTTCATGATGCAGCAGATTGCTCCCGGCAAGCATCAGATGTCACACTACGCCTTTGCTTCCGGCATCATGAATTTGGGAGTGATGCTTCCGGGGATGATGAGTGGTTTCTTTAGTGATTTGTTGGGGTACGAGAAGTTCTTCACTTACGTGCTGTTGGCCGCCGTACCGTCGTTGCTGATAACATACTTCATTCCCTTTACGCATGACGATGAGGTGAAGTAAGCTTTGCAGCATGAATGAGACTTGTTGCATAAAAAACTATTGAATAAAAGAATATAATCTGTGCCCATCTGTGTAATCTGTGGTGCAAAGATAAAAATCCAAAATATTATGAACAATAAATTTACTTCAATCCCTTGGGAAGAGCGTCCGGCAGATTGTGCGGACGTGATGTGGCGTTATTCGCAGAATCCCGTTATCGGACGTTACCATATTCCGACGTCCAACAGTATCTTCAATAGTGCAGTGGTGCCTTTTGGCGACGGATTTGCCGGTGTGTTCCGTTGTGACAACCGGGCGGTGCAGATGAATATTTTTGCCGGTTTCAGCAAGGACGGCATCCACTGGGAAATAGAGCATGAGCCAATCAAGTTCAAGGCCGGGAATACGGACATGATAGAGTCCGAATATAAATACGACCCGCGCGTGACATGGATTGAGGATCGCTACTGGATTACGTGGTGCAACGGCTACTACGGTCCCACCATCGGTATCGGCTATACTTTCGATTTCAAGGAGTTCTTCCAGTGCGAGAATGCTTTCTTGCCTTTCAATCGCAACGGTGTATTGTTGCCTCAGAGGTTCGATGGCAAATATGCACTCTTGAGCCGTCCCAGCGACAGTGGCCATACACCTTTTGGCGACATCTACATCAGCTTCAGCCCCGACATGAAGTTCTGGGGCGAACACCGCCATGTGATGGCTCCCACACCTTTCCCCGAAAGTGCCTGGCAATGCACCAAGATAGGGGCGGGTTCGGTACCGTTCCTCACGGACGAAGGTTGGCTGATGTTCTATCACGGCGTGATAACCACTTGCAACGGTTTCCGTTACTCCATGGGGGCGGCTATTCTGGATAAGGACAATCCTGCCAAGTTGCTCTACCGCACCCGTGAGTATCTGCTTGCGCCTGCTGCTCCATACGAACTGGCAGGCGATGTACCCAATGTGGTGTTCCCTTGCGCAGCATTGCAGGATGGAGAACGTGTAGCTGTATACTACGGTGCAGCCGATACGGTAGTGGGGCTTGCCTTTGGCTATATCCGCGAGATTCTGGAGTTCACGAAGCGCACAAGTATTTTGTAAGCACCAAGCAGTTGGCAGGCGCTTGGTATTGCTGAAAAAAACGTCTGCCGTAACTGTCTTATACTTAGTGAAATATCACTGCAAAGATACTGCATGCTTTTTGCAGTGATACTGCAGAGCCGTTGCAGCGCCACTGCAAAGCCGTTGCAGCGCCACTGCAAAGCTGATGCAGCGTTACTGCAAAGCTGTTGCAGCGCTACTGCAAAGTAGTTTGCAGTGTCACTGCAGACCGTTTGCAGTAACGCTGCAGAGTGCATGCAATGACACCGGCATGGGTAGCGTGCTCACTAACTAATAAAGAACAAATCCCTACTATATTATGAAACGACTGATTACTTTCTGTATCATCTCCTTTGGAATGCTCACGGCATCTATGGCTGCGGAGAAGCAACCGACGGACTATGTGAATCCTTTTATTGGTACCACCAACTTCGGCACTACAAATCCGGGAGCCGTCTGTCCCAATGGAATGATGTCCGTAGTGCCCTTCAACGTGATGGGCTCGGAGGACAACAAATACGATAAAGATGCCCGCTGGTGGTCCACTCCCTATGAGTATCACAATTGTTTCTTCACCGGATATTCGCATGTCAATTTGAGCGGTGTGGGCTGTCCGGAATTGGGTTCTTTGCTGCTGATGCCCACTACGGGAGAGTTGTCCGTGGATTATAAGGAGTATGGAAGCCGCTATAAGGACGAGCAGGCATCCCCCGGATATTACAGCAACTTCCTGACCCGCTACAATGTGAAGACGGAAGTGACGGCAACTCCCCGCACGGGTGTGGCGCGTTTCACCTTTCCTGCTGGGCAAAGCCATGTACTGCTGAATCTGGGCGAAGGTCTGACCAATGAATCGGGAGCTTTTCTGCGTCGGACGGGTGAGTGCGAGTTTGAAGGTATGAAGCTGCTGGGTACTTTCTGCTATAATCCGCAGGCCGTTTTCCCCATCTACTTTGTGATGCGTGTCAACAAGCAGCCTGCTGCTTCGGGCTACTGGAAGAAGCAGCGCCCCATGACCGGTGTAGAGGCCGAATGGGACCCCGATAACGGACGCTACAAACTTTACACCCGCTACCAGAAGGAACTGGCGGGAGATGATATCGGCGCCTATCTTACATTCGATACCGAAGAAGGCGAGCAGGTGGAAGTACAGATGGGAGTCTCTTTTGTGAGCATGGAGAATGCCCGCCTCAATCTGGATACCGAGCAGCAGGGAAAGAACTTCGGTCAAGTGCTGGAGGAAGCCCGTCGCCGCTGGAACGATGACCTTTCGCGCATCCTTGTAGAAGGAGGTACGGAGGAACAGAAAACCGTTTTTTATACGGCACTCTATCATACGCTGATACATCCCAATATCCTGCAAGATGTGAACGGGGAATATCCCGCTATGGAGAGTGATAAGATTTTGACTACCCAAGGCGACCGTTATACCGTCTTTTCTTTGTGGGACACTTACCGCAATGTGCACCAGCTTCTTACGCTGGTATATCCCGAACGACAATTGCAGATGGTGCGTTCCATGCTCGACATGTACCGCGAACACGGCTGGCTTCCCAAATGGGAACTCTACGGACGTGAGACGCTGACCATGGAAGGTGACCCTTCCATTCCCGTCATCGTCGACACCTGGCTGAAAGGTCTGCGCGACTTTGATATAGAACTGGCCTACGAGGCCATGTGCAAGGGAGCCACCCTGCCGGGAGCGGAGAATCTGCTCCGTCCGGACAATGACGACTACGTATCATTGGGATATGTGCCCCTGCGGGAGCAGTATGACAATTCCGTTTCGCATGCCCTGGAATACTATATTGCCGACAATGCCTTGTCGCGCATAGCCGCTGCGCTTGGCAAGAAGGAGGATGCCCGTCTGTTCCACGAACGTTCGCTGGGCTACAAGCATTATTACTGTAAGGAGTACGGTACTTTCCGTCCTATCCTGCCTAACGGTGAATTCTATGCTCCTTTCGACCCGAGGCAGGGAGAGAACTTTGAGCCGAACCCCGGATTTCACGAAGGTTGTGCCTGGAACTATACTTTCTATGTTCCCCACGATGTGAAAGGGCTTGCCCGGCTCATGGGTGGAAAGAAGCCGTTCGTAGACAAGCTTCAGCGTGTGTTCGACGAAGGACTGTACGACCCTGCCAACGAACCGGACATTGCATACGCCCATCTTTTTTCTTATTTCAAGGGTGAGGAGTGGCGCACGCAGAAAGAGCTGCACCGCCTTTTGCAGAAGTATTTCAAGAATGCCCCCGACGGAATTCCCGGCAATGATGATACCGGAACGATGTCCGCTTGGGCTATCTTCAATATGATGGGCTTTTATCCGGATTGTCCCGGAGAACCGGCTTATACGCTGTCTACTCCGGTATTTGATAAGGTGACCATAAAGCTCGACCCTAAGTATTGGGGACGCGACCAACTGGTGATAGAGACGGAACGCCCGTCGGCAGAGTCGCTTTATATCCGTGAAATGGAACTGGGAGGAAAAAAACTGTCCCGATATCGTATCACTCATGAAGAACTGGTGCAGAGTGGAAAACTGCGATTTAGTCTTCGATAGGTATTGTGAGTCAGGATAGCATCGGTGATGGTTTAGGTTGCCCGTCGTTGACAGAGTTCATGTCAGTGGCGGGCTTTTCTATGCAGGTTGGCTTCCGGTAGGTTGATAGGGTATTTCGAACCAGAATTCGGAACCTTTCCCCGGAATAGAGCTGACGCCCACTTTTCCGTTCATTTTCTCGGCAATCATGGTGCAGATGGAGAGTCCGAGACCCGTGCCTTGTTTAAAACTGTTTAGCTTGACAAAGCGTTCGAATACATCCTTTTGCTTTTCAGGAGGAATGCCGCAACCGGTATCACGGACAAAGAAGCGAATCCTGTCTTCTTGCGGCAGGTGATAACCAATGTCGATGAAACCTTCTTCCGTATGCTTGAGGGCGTTTGACAGATAGTTGTTCAGTACTTGTCTTACCCGTTTGGGGACTGTGTGAATAATACAGTAATCCGCACCGGGCAGGAGACGTATACTGACTTCGGACGGAAGTTTCAGTTTTGCCATCGTCTGCATTTCATCAAGCGTCTTGTTTACATCCATATCTCCTTCTGTGAATTCGAGAATGCCAGCTTCGATGCGTGACAGGTCGAGAATATCATTAATCAGTTGCAGCAGCAGTTGGGTGTTTTCTTCGATGATATGTATGTATTCCTTTGTATCTTCGTCTTGTATATAATCGGAAAGTATGGAGGAGAATCCGACGATGGCGTTTAGCGGAGTACGTATCTCGTGGCTCATGTTGGCGAGAAAAGCCGATTTCAGGCGGTTGGCTTCTTCTGCTTTCTCTTTGGCTGCCAGCAGTTCGGTGATGTCCAGTGCAGAACTGACAATCCACCTCTCTTTCCCTTTGTTGTAGGACACCAGCGTTTTGTGAAACGACAGAATATACTCTCTGCCTTTGGGATTGACAAAGTGTTTGATGTAGGACTGGGGAGTTTCCGACTCTTCAACTTCTTTGTCTGTCTCTTGGATGAAATTATCTTGCATTAGGGGTTTGAACTCCTCTTCATAGTGTCCCACAATATCCTCAGCGGGGACTTCCATCATCTCTGCCGCTTTTTTGTTCCATATCAGGTAACGTCCTTCATCGTTTTTATCTTTTACTGTAGTGGCGATGGGAAGGTTCTCCAGAATACTTTCAAGGAAGAAACGGTATTTTTCGTTTTCCCGGCGTTGGACTTCATCTTCCGTAATGTCGCGTATGAAGGCTATGACATAATTTCTGTTGAGGTAGACCATGCGCACTGCGATATATAGTTTCTCACCACTTTCTATTCTTATCTTTAGGGTCAGGCTGTCCGAAGTGCGGGTATTCAGTACGCGTAACAGCGACGTCATGTATTTCCGGCATTCATCGGCGTCTGTCACTAAATTATTGATATTTAGAACTCCCGGATTCAGGAACGGAAGTCTGTTTGCCTTTTCGGTAGGTGTATTAAGTAGTTTTACGACAAAACCTTGTCTGTTCAGCAGATATACCGGAATGTCTATTGCCCGGATAATCTGCCTGTTCAGACTTTTGTATTTATAATTTATCCAGTATAGAAAGCTTGCAGATGTAGCGGCAATCAACAGAAATAACTGTATTTCTCCAAATAATGTAAGATGCATACGCGGTGTCTTTCATTTCGTCTGTCCCCGTTGACGAAGGTTATTATATAAAAAGCGCGAGGACTGTTATTGCCTATCTGCATTCGAGGCTCTGGAAAATGCCCACGTCATAAATAGACAACAGTCCCCACGCCTAAGTATATAATAACATAGACGTGAAGAAACTGTTGCTATCATCCCATGACGTTTATTGAATTTTCCAGATTCCGAATAGGCAGGGATAATAACTTTCGCTTCTTGCGTTCTTATCGAATCAAGTCAAAAATGGCCGTTATCACTATAACTGCCAAGACTTTGGTGCAAAAGTAGTATATTTTTTGGGATGTACGGTATGATGAGGAGAATAAAGTGTATATGCAAACAAAGCGTGATGGTATTTGACCGTCACGCTTTGTATAGCTTGCCATTAAAAATTGTTAGAGAGAATTGTTAGAGGATTTATTTCATGGCTTCTATAGTGTATCCTTGTTGCTTCAGAAGGTTCAACACTCCATTGTCTCCGGGCAGGTGTCCGGCGCCGACTACGAAAAGGGTAGGGGCTTCTGTCATGATAGCAGGCATCTTTTCAACCCATGCCTTGTTGCGGTTGTCCAGCATGGCTTCCATCTCTCCGGGCAGCGGGTCGCATGAATTGCCGTCGCGCTCTTCCATCAGTTGCAGCATGGCATCCAGGTCCTGCTTTTCATAAGCGGCAATCAGGCGCTTGCTTTGCTCGATACCTTTCTCGATGTCACTGATAGCGCAGTAGAGGAGGTTTGCCTGGCGTTGCAGCGTCTGGCTGTTGAACAGAATGTCTATTTGTGACTGGGCTGTTTCCAGACCGCCAACTTTCTTGCCTTGCTGTCCGGCCTGCTGCTGGAAGTAAGTGTCGAGCTGTTCTTGCGGGTTGAAGCCCGGAGTATGTTTCATGTAGAGCAGGACGACAAGCTGCTGGTTGATGGCAGCCGGTTTCAGTTGAGCAAGCATGGCGATGTCTACCATCATATTCTCTTTTACAACTTTACCCACTTCTTCGTATTGCTCGGGAGTAAAGAGGTTTTGCAGCGTGGTGTCTTTGGGCATCATCATCTGCTGTTGCATGCTTTGCATGAAGGCGGGAGTCGCCATTTCGCTCATCACGACCTCACCGTAGACTTGGGTGGTTTCGTTCATGGCCTGCGGCATGGCGGCGATGCTGTCCTTGATGCTGAGTGGAGAGAGATGGTAAGTACCGAAAATATAGGATGGTTTCTCTAATCCTTTACCGGATACTTTCCATAAAAGTTGTGCATTGGCACTCAGCGCAATGCTGATGAATAAGAGGATGCCTAAAAGTTTCTTCATTGCTTTCTTCTTTTAATTGTTTCTGGACTATCAGTCGGGAAAGAGTAAAGAAAATCACAAGAAGGGGAAAAATTAGTATCATTTTATTCTTCCTCCGCAGAGCCAGTGTTGGGTGTAATATTTTTCCCGGAGGTTGCTGACTATGACTCCCTGGCTGGTACTGGCATGGATAAACTTGCCGTCCTTGAGGTAAATACCCACATGGGCTACTTTTTTGCGGGAAGCACGGCTGGTGAAGAACACCAAATCTCCCTCACGCAAGTTGCGGCGGGAGATTTTGCTGCTCTCTTTCAGTTGCCCGTCTGTGCTTCTCGACAGACGGGTGTGATAAACTTTCTTATACAGTTGCGATACCAGTCCGGAGCAGTCCGTTCCACGCTTGCTGTCACCGCCTGCACGATAGGGAGTGCCTATCCATTCGGAGGCATGGATGTACAGCTTGTGGTTGTCCTGCAGTTCAATATCCACTCCCAAACGGACGGATGCCTGTGCCAGGGCTTTGTAGTCCAGGCGTGGCGCGGAGGTATGGCAGGAACTTAGACCTATCAATATGATGGTAAGAGCTACTATATAAGAAAGATATTTTTTCATGCTTCCGCGTTTTTTTCTTCTACCGTTTTTTCTTCTTTTTCCGTTATTTCTTCTACGGCTTCTTCTTCTACCGTTTCTTCTACTACGGCTTCTTCCTCCACGCCGACGTTGAAGTAAGCTTCCAGTTCCTGCTCGGCAGAGTTGTTCTCATTTCGTATATCGCGGATAATAACACCGTTTTCCAGCAATGCAATACGCGGGCAAACGTCCACTGTATGATTTAGGTTATGGCTGGAAATGATGACGGTGGCTCCGTGTTCTTCATTGTATCTTTTCAGCAAGTGTTTGATTACGGACTGTGAACTGGGGTCAAGGAAGTTGAACGGTTCATCCAGAATCAACAGTTGCGGGTGATGTAGCATAGCGGAGATGATGCCGATTTTCTGCTTGTTTCCGGCAGAATAGTTGCGGATGAATTTCTTCTGGCCCATTACCTCGCCGTTCATGAAGCGTTCGAAGGGAAGCAGGCGTTCGTCTACTTCCTCTTTCTTCAGACCATACATCTTACCGATGAAGTAGAAGTATTCTTCGGGGGTGAGGTAGTCTATCAGGAAACCGTCGTCTATAAAGGCTCCCGTGAAGTTCTTCCAGTCCTCACTTTTGCTGACGTCAATGTCATTGATGGTTACATTGCCCCGGTCTGCCTGCAGCAAGTCAAGAATCAGACGGAAGAGGGTGGTCTTGCCTGCACCGTTGTTGCCTACCAGTCCCAGCATATCGCCTTGCCCGATGGTGTAGTTCTCTATATCTACGGCTTTTTTTGTGCCGAAATTCTTTTGTAAATTGTTGATGCGTATCATGTTAGTGATTGATGTTTAATGATTTCTATTTCTGTCTACTGTCCCTGAAGCCTTCCATATTCTTGTAGCGGCGTTTCATGAGCCGGTGATATACATTCATCAGCCAGAATTTGGAAGTGGCGATAAATGCCACGCCGATGCCGATAAGTATCCAGGGGGTGACCTCTTTGCCAAAGATGGCATTCAGTGCAAAAAGCAGCAGTAAAGGTATGCCGAAAGCACCTCCTGAAATCAGATTCTGCAGACCGGTGCCTATATTCTGCCGGCTGGTCATCTTTGAATTCAGGTCGGTAGTCTTGTTGTTGTAGACTGCCAGTTGGAACAGACAGCAGTATACGGCTCCCGGAATGAATATCAGCCATGCAATGCAACCGAGTACGGATACCTTCCCGGTAACCATACCGGGAATCATCAGAATCGTAGGAATGAGCAATGCAATGCTGTACAGTATGTATTTGGCACGCAGCAGCGAGTAGATAGATTCCTTGCGGCTCATCAGTCCGTCAATGTAATTGCCTTCGTAACCCATCAGTGTGCTGAGGAACATGATGCCGAAGATAATGTAATTATAAAGGACGAAGAAATCTCTCAGACCTCCGTCATACACATCGGAAAAGCTAATGATACTACTGAACATTATCACTACACCGGTGATGGAATAGAGCGAACGCTTACAAATCTTGTTGCGTAGCAATAACTTGAGTTCCAGTCTCATGTATTCGCCTATTTCGCCGTAGCGGTCGAGGAATTTGTATTCGGATACATGTTTTATCCGTGTATCTTCCACTTTGTTCAGTTCATTGTAGATGAGTTTCTGCATCAGGGTGCGGTTGATGAACCACATGAGGGCGATGGCAGCCAGTACACCGATGAATGACAGTATATTACCGGTGATGAACCCTTCTCCCAGATTGACAAAACAGTCGAAAAGCGGACTGTTGTCCGGAATGAATAGTGCGGCGGCAATGCCACCATATACTACTACCGGTAATGCCAGCCACCAGATGCGCTCACCCATCAGTGTGCGGCACAACAAGAACCAGTAGTTATTGAATACCATCAGCAGCCAGATGCCAATGCAATAGGTCAGCACACCACTGATTCCATAGAATTTGGTGACGGTGATGATGGAAAACGGAACAAATAGAAACAGCCAGAACAGATTGAAGCCATCCAGTCCGGAACGGATCAGCAGGAAGTCTATAAGACGATTCTGTTTGATGGGAAGCAGTAGGTAGGGCTTCACTTCCTGGGTGGGTGTTTTTTGGAAAGGCAGGCGTATCAGGAAATCCAGCACAAGGACAAATATCAATCCGGAGTTCATTACGTGATAGGCTTCTGTGGCACCGCCGTCAAAGGCGAATGCAAAGGTCGTACCGAAGAATATCAGGTAACCGGCCCAGAAGACAAACATGAAGTACATCCAGAATTTTCCGAATTTACTTTTTTCGTACATCGGATTTCGTTTTTCTGCCAGTTTTCCGTGCTTGCGCAAATCTAAGAAAAGACTCATAGTATTTGTATATATAGAGTTTGTATAAAAAAAGCTGCGCTGCCTTTCATCGAACAACGCAGCCTTCTGTGTGTATGGCTCTCTTATTCTTTGTCAGGAGTTTCAGGACTGATCATTGATACCTCAATCTCGTTCTTCTGCTTGAACAAGTCGTCGGTGAACTTCTGGATGTCCTTCACGGTGATGCTGTTGACAATCTGTTCGTAATCCTTTATCGGATTCATACCGGTGAACAGGTATTCGTCAATGCTTCCCAGCCAGTAGCTGTTCTCCTTCAAGTCTTCGGCATGTTTCTTCAGCATGAACTCCTTCACTTTATTCAAGTCTCCTTCCGACGGACCTGCTTTGGCGATGTTGTCGAGTTCTGCAAAGATAATCTGCATCAGCTTTTCTCTTTTTGCCGGAGCGGTTTCGAATACAATCTGCAAGAGAGCCTTTTCTTTCGGATATTTGCTTAATTGGCCGCCTACATATACACCGTAAGTGCCCCCTTCGTCTTCACGTACCTTGGCTGTATAAACCAAGTCGAGAATCTGGCTGGTCATACTCAGCAGGATGTCATTTTTCAGGTCGTACTTGCAGTCACCGTTCAGCAGGACAAAGTTCGACGCTTTGGCAGTTTCCTGCTTCCGTACGAATTCGTTCTTATAAACTCCCTGGCGCATGTCCACTTTATTGTCCTTGAATGTTTCCTTGCGGTTGATGGCAGGCAGTGAACCCAGGTACTCGGCGATGAGTGGTTTCATTTCCTCCACATTCACATTTCCTACAAAGATAAAGGTAAAATCGCTGGCATCTTTGTAGCGGTCTTGATACATGGACAGAATCTTGTCATAATCCATCTTGTCAATCATGTCCGCCTTTATTCTGGCTCTTCTGGGATGGTGCATGTAAATACCGGCCGAGACAGAGTCACTGAACGCTACCTGGGGATTCATTTCCATATTCTGCAAAGCAGCTTTGTTGCGGTTCTTGTAGGATGCGAAGGCATCGTCGTCACGGCGTGGAGCGGTGAACGTCAAGTAAGTGAGCTGCATCATTGTTTCGAAGTCTTTCGGTGAACAGCTGCCATTGACGGTTTCTGTCTTGTCACCGATACCATAGCTGACGGAAGCTTTCTTGCCGGCCAGAACTTTTTCCAGGTCTACGGCACTGAAATTACCCAGACCACCGACACTCACTGCATCCAGTCCGTTGATGTTGATGATTTCCGAGTCGGGGAACAGGGAACTACCGCCTAGGCTGACTCCCTTCATGCGGATTTCGTCTGCCTTGAAGTCTGTCTTCTTGATAATGACCTTGACTCCGTTGGAGAGTGTCAGCGTTGTAGTGCCGAATGTATCATCTGTCTGCTCGGATACAATCTTTCCGCCTTTCGGGGCTTCGGCCATCAAAGGTTCATCCGACACCTTGTCTACGTAGGCAGTCAGTTTTTCAGCTTTAATGTCTTTCAGAATCTTCTTGATTACATCTTCTGTCGGCATTTTCAATCCTTCCTTATCCGGACCGAGAATTGCGACTACCTGGTTACTGTCTGTCACGAGGGCTTGCATCATCTGGTTCAGTGCGGCAACCGGAATGGCGGGAGCTATCTGATTGATGATGGCGTATTCGTTTTCGATGCCCGGAATCGGTTCGTTATCGAGGAAATGACGGACATATTCATCCACGTACTCTTCATTCTTGCGTTTGTCACGCTCGTTATAAGCAGATTCCAGTTGGCGCAGATATTCGGCACGGGCACGGTTGTATTCCGTTTCCGTAAAGCCGAATTGGCGGGCGCGTTCTGTTTCGCGCAGGAGAGTGGCTATTCCATTTTCTATGGCATCTTCCTTGCAGACAACGACACCGGTGAAGGCATCTTTGGTTTTGGCAACAAAGAAATCATCGTCATAAGTGGCGGCATATATATAAGGAGGATTGGCGGTCTGTACCAATTCGTTCAGACGCGCATTCAGCATATTGTTGATGAGCGTGGTTGCATAATTCTGTACCAGATAGCCCATGTCGCCTTTCTGCTCGTCAGGAGTGGCTTCGTGCTTGTTGAAGATGAGGGCTTGTACATTGGACTGTTCCTTGTCCTGATAAACCAATACAATAGGCTCCTTGTTGTCGTTTACCGGATAGTACTCGCGTTTGGCAGCATTGGGCTGGGCGGGAATATCAGAAAACATTTTCTTGATTTGGGCTTCGATGGCGTCCACATCTATATCGCCAACTACCACAATACCCTGAAGGTCTGGACGGTACCACTTTTCATAGTAGTCTCTCAAAGTTTGCGGTTTGAAGTTCATAACGACCTCCATCGTTCCGATAGGGAAACAAGTGGCATACTTCGTTCCTTCGAACATGACTGGAAGCATCTTCTCCTGGAAGCGTTGTATGGCGCTCATACGGGTGCGCCATTCTTCGTTGATGACTCCGCGTTCCTTGTCTATTTCCTTCGGGTCCAGGGTCAAATCGTTACTCCAGTCGTGCAGAATCAGCAGGCAGGAGTCGATGGCTCCCGGAGTAGTGACCGGCACATTGGAAATGTTGTATACGGTTTCGTCTACGGAAGTATAGGCGTTCAAGTTTTCACCGAATTTCACCCCGATACGCTCCAGGTATTGCTTCAGTGCATCACCGGGGAAGTGGGTTGTTCCATTGAAACACATGTGTTCCAGGAAGTGGGCAAGGCCGCGCTGGTCGGCTTCTTCCTGAATGGAGCCTACCTTTTGGGCAATGTAAAAGTCGGCCCGGTTTGCAGGCTGGCTGTTCTTGCGGATATAATAGGTCAATCCGTTGTCCAACTTTCCGATACGGACATTTTTGTCGACCGGGATAGGCGGCATTTGCTGTGCAAATACCTGCTGAAAATTGCAGCAAAGAATTAACGCTACAATCCATAAACCACGTAATAGATGTTTCATATTATTATGAATTTAAATTGTTCTTGAACTATCTGTCGGACAGCCCTTAGATAAATCACAACTTCTGTTGTTTTTTTCGGATTCCATTCCGGATAAATGGAATTTATCTGACTGCTTCCCGGATGCGGACCAATTTGGTCAGCAGGTCTTCCAGCAGGTCGAGTTTCAGCATGTTGGCGCCGTCACTCTTGGCTACGGCGGGATTTTCGTGGGTTTCGATGAACAGTCCGTCTACACCTACGGCAACACCGGCTTTGGCTACGGTCTCGATAAGTTGCGGCATACCTCCCGTGACGCCACTGGTCTGGTTGGGCTGTTGCAGGGAGTGGGTTACATCCAGGATGACGGGGAAACCGAAGGTCTGCATTTCGGGGATGCCGCGATAGTCGATGACTAAATCCTGATAACCGAAAGTAGTTCCGCGTTCCGTCAGCATGACGTTCCTATTGCCTGCTTCCACTACTTTATCAGCCGCAAAGCGCATGGCAAGCGGAGAGAGGAACTGCCCTTTCTTGATGTTGATGGTTTTTCCGGTTTTGGCGGCGGCTACAAGCAGGTCTGTCTGCCGGCAGAGGAAGGCGGGAATTTGCAGAATATCCACATATTCGGCAGCCATGGTGGCTTCTTCGGCGGCATGAATGTCGGTCACGGTAGGTACTCCGAAAGTGTCGTGTACCTTTTGCAGTATCTTCAGCGCCTTTTCGTCGCCGATGCCCATAAAGGAATCCAGGCGGGAGCGGTTGGCTTTGCGGTACGACCCTTTGAATACATAGGGGATTTGCAGTTTTTCGGTGATAGTCACGATACGTTCGGCAATGCGCATTGCCATTTCTTCTCCTTCGATGACACATGGACCTGCCAGTAGGAAGAAGTTTCCGGCAGGATTATTCTTTAATTCAATCATAGGTTGTTACTGATTAAGTATTTTCAATTGGGTATAATCAATGTTATTGCTTCATGCAGTACGCTGATGTCCAGTGGAAAATGACGGTCGAGAATACGTCCGTCCAAATCGACAGAGGCATTTTGCGCACGCAGCACTTTTACTTTTTGCGTACGGTAGGGCATCACTACCTTATGGTTCAGAATCCGCCCTTGGATAAGCATCCACAATCCCGACCATAGTTGCAGCAATTCGGGACGGTAAATGACGGAAACATCCAGCCAGCCATTATAGGGCACTGCACTAGGCGCTTGTCCGTATCCCCACGCACTGCCTATGCAGACAGTCATGATGCGTCCACGTATGTGCTCGCCGTTTATCTTGAGATGCATGCGGTACAGCTTCCGTTCGAAGATAATAGATAGCAGTGCCATGAAGTAAGAGAGGAACTTCACTCCCCAGAAACGCTTGCACTGGTCGGTGATTTTCACGATACGGGCTCCCAGGCCTATGTTGATGGCATTGAGAAAGTAGCGTGTCAGATGCTTTTCACCGTCGTAATAATAGCAGGTACCCACGTCTATTTTCCGGCGGCGGTTGTTGATGATGCAATCCACCGCTTTCTTGTAGTCCGAACTCATTTCCCAATAGTCGGCAAAGTCATTTCCTATACCATTGGGGATGATGCCGATGGCTATATTCTCCTTGTCCGGTGCATTGGAAAGCATGATGCCGTTAATGACGTCATTCAGTGCGCCGTCACCGCCTACTACAACAATGGTGCGGTAGCCGTTGTTGGCAAGGATACCTGCCAGACGCTCTACCGAACCGAACCCTTCGGACTGCACATAGTCGTAAGGCACACCTTTGCTGTCCATGTATTCTTTGATTTCTTTCCACCGTTTCTGCACTTTCCGTGTTCCGGCTTTGGGGTTGTATATTACTCCCAACTTTTCGGGTTCTGCACTCATGATTCTATTTACAATTTGACTATTTACTATTTACGATTTAAATCACCCGGTCACTTTATCGTTTCATCATCCTTCCAACTTCTTCTTTACAAAAGCTATCTTTTCTTCCATCGGCCACCGGGCATTCATCCAATGGATGGTAAATCCACGCCGTTCCATACCGCGGAACCAGGTCATCTGGCGTTTGGCAAACTGGTGGATGGCTGTTTCCAGTTGCGTGAACATCTCTTCATAGGTCAACTTGCCGATGACATAAAGTGTCAGATACTTGTATTCCAGTCCGTAATAGATGAGGTCATCCGGTTGGATGCCTTGCTCTATCAGACGACGCACTTCGTCTATCATTCCTTCTTCCAGACGCTGGTGCAGGCGGCGGGTGATTTTCTCCCGACGCAGTTCCCGGTTGATGTCCACACCAATGATGAGGCTGTTCAGCTGGGGGAAGGAGCGTTCGTCTACTGGGGTATGGGCATAATACTCTTCGATTTCGATGGCTCGTATGGCACGTTTGGCTGTGTCTACGTCCGTAGTATTGTGCAGGCTTTTGTAACCTTTCAGTATGTCGGTCAGTTCTTCCAGCGATTTGTCTGCCAGACGGGTGCGCAACTCGGGATTCTCGGGTACGGGCAGCAGACGGTAGCCTTTCAGCACTGATTCGAGATACATTCCGGTTCCTCCACATACAACGGGCAGGCAACCTTTTTGTTTAATAGTCTCGTAAGCATTCAAGAAATCACGCTGATACTCGAAAACATTGTACTTATAGCCCGGGTCGGCTATGTCGATGAGGTGATAGGGAATCTGTTTCCCGTCGACGGTATAGTCGGCAAGGTCTTTGCCGGTGCCCAGGTCCATCCCCCGATAGATTTGCCGTGAATCGGCACTGATGATTTCCGTATGGAGTTCGGCGGCCAAGGCGGCTGCAAATGGAGTCTTTCCTGAGGCGGTAGGTCCTAATATGGCGATTAAATCATAGTCTGGCATATATAAGTTCTTGTTAATCTCACTACAAAGATAGTGCAAACCGAATGCAGAATAAAATGAACTCGTTCATTTTTTATGCTGAGGTGCAGCTTATCTTCGTGTTAGTGCAAAGATAATGCAAACTGGGAGTATAATGGAAAGAACTTGCTCATTTTTTTACGTGATGCTATACCTTCTTTTCTACTTTGAAGCAGAAAAAGTGAAAAAGGACGTGAAAACGAGCATTAATCTTATTAAAATGTGTTATGAAACATGCTTTTTTTCTTGGAAAGTTTGTCAATGTCCCAAAAGTCCGTACATTTGCAATGTGTTTTTCATAGTATTAGATTTAAGGTTAACAAAGGTTGGAGTACAGCGGTACTCCTTTTTTTATGCCCTAAACTGAACTTTGGCACTTTTTTTCTATATTTTTGCACTATATATTGAATGAACAAACATATTCACCTCTTATGAAGCTCTGTATATAGCTACGCTCAACGAATAGCCCTGCTTGATAAAGCTATTCAGCTATCTGGCAAACGATGACCCGTTTGCCACAGAGATTGTGTATCCTTTTATTCATGAATTTGCAGGATGGCATGCTGTACTTGTACAGTGTGTTGTTTTGTGCTATTTTATTGTTGAGCAATGCATTATACATATAAACAGATATGGATTATCAACTTTCCGGTAATGATGAGCATTTTGATGGAGCAGCTGATAAATATAACCGATGCTGTTTTCTTAGGTCACGTTGGCGAGGTGGAATTGGGAGCATCTGCCATTGCAGGGATTTATTATTTGGCGGTCTACATGCTTGGGTTTGGGTTTAGTATCGGATTGCAGGTGATGATTGCTCGAAGGAATGGAGAATGTGGCTATGGTAAGGCTGGAAAGATATTCTTTCAAGGTTTCTTCTTTTTATCGGGATTGGCCATTTTGCTTTGTCTGCTGATGCAGGCAAGTTCTCCTTTCATATTGGGAAGGTTGATTTCCTCACCGGAGATTTATCGGGCTGTAATTCAGTATCTGGACTGGCGCAGTTTCGGTTTGCTGTTTTCGTTTCCGTTTTTGGTTATCCGTTCTTTTCTTGTGGGAATAACATGCACTCGGGCATTATCGTGGGCTGCTGCCGTTGCAGTAGTGATTAATATTCCTTTGAATTATATTCTGATATTCGTTGGAGGACTGGGAATATCGGGAGCTGCCATTGCTTCTTCTCTGGCAGAGATGGGTTCTTTGGTGATGCTTCTTTTCTATGTATGGCTGAAAATAGATAAAGGGAAATATGGATTGAAACCGGTATATGACGGAAAGCTGTTGGTGGATGTGCTGAGCTTGTCGGTATGGAGCATGCTTCATGCCTTTATCAGCGTGGCTCCGTGGTTCTTGTTCTTTGTGGCGGTGGAACATTTGGGTAAAACGGAATTAGCCATTTCCAATATTACGCGAAGTGTATCTGCTGTCTTTTTTGTAATAGTCAATTCTTTTGCGGTCACTACGGGTTCGCTGGTCAGTAATGCGATTGGGGCTGGAGAAAGGAGGGCTGTTTTCATTATCTGCCGTAAGATACTGAGGTTGGGCTATTCTGCTGGATTTCCACTGATAGGGGTAGCTGTATGTTATAATCGCTTGATAATAGGAATCTATACAGATAACGAACTGTTAACAGAGCAGGCTTTCATCCCTTTTGTTGTGACGTTGCTGAATTATACCTTTGCCTTGCCAGGCTATGTATATCTCAACGCAGTTGGAGGAACCGGTAAAACCCGGATTACTTTTCTTTTCCAAGTGACTACCACTGTCGTGTATCTGGGGTATCTTTATTGGTTAAGCGCTTGCACTCATGCATCCTTGGCTATTTACTTAACGGCAGAATACCTTTTTGTGATTTTGCTGGCACTGCAATCGGTTTTCTATTTAAGAAGTAAACAATATTAGAAACATATCGAATTATGATGACTAAAATATATCCGCGTACGGGAGATAAGCAAACCGTATATCTTAATGCTGTTGTAAAGGATCCTCGAATAGAGGTTGGTGACTATACTATTTATAATGATTTTGTAGCTGACCCTTTGTTGTTCGAGAAAAACAATGTGCTGTATCATTACCCCATCCATCAGGAGAGGCTGGTTATTGGTAAATTCTGTTCCATTGCTTGCGGTACGAAATTTCTGTTCAACTGTGCCAATCATACGTTGAAATCTCTGTCTACTTATACATTTCCTTTATTTTACGAAGAGTGGGGATTGAAGAAATCGGACATAACGGATGCATGGGATGACAAAGGAGATATTATAATAGGTAATGATGTTTGGATTGGTTATGAAGCGGTGATAATGGCTGGTGTTCATATAGGAGATGGGGCGATTATTGGTGCACGTGCTGTTGTGACTAAAGATGTTCCCCCTTATACAATTGTAGGGGGAACTCCTGCCAAAGAAATCAGGAAACGTTTTGATGAGGATGTGGTGAAGAAATTATTGCGGCTGCAATGGTGGGATTGGTCGATTGATGAGATACGCCGTTACTTGCCGCATCTTGTACAAGGCTGTTGGGATAGATTTCCTTAATAATCCATCATCAGTGAGTTGCCGGTCTTGCCTCGTGAAATGTCAAGGTTAGGCGGTGCATAGCTCTGGTTACAGCTACATAAAGCATACTCTTGTCAATTTCCGAACGGTAATTTCTCTCATCCGTCTGTGGAATAATGACTTCGTCAAACTCAAGCCCTTTTGCCATGTGGGCAGAGGTGATGACGATGCCTTGCACAAATGCGGAGCTTTGACTTGATAGGAAGCTGATATCATTGGCATATGATTTCAGCATGTCTGCCATCTCCTTGGCTTGCTGCTCCGTCTTGCATATGATGCCAAGAGATTTATATCCGGATTTCCGGTAAGTGGAGATTAGTCCCATAATGCCGGACAGTTCTTCTACGGCACTGCCGAACTGCAGGATTTGTGGCTTTTCTCCATGCCGGGCAACCGGTTCCAGCTCTGCGTTGGGATGAATCTTTTGCGCAAAATCCGTAATCTCGAAGGTGGAACGATAACTCTTACACAATTTCATGATTTCACTTGCAGTAAGTGACTTTTGGATAGTTTCTGCTGTGGATGAGCCATAAGGATTCACGGACTGTCCTGCATCGCCCAACACGGTTTTCCGGCATGGAAAGAGTTTCTGTATTACCTTGTACTGTATGGGCGAATAGTCCTGCATCTCATCTATCAACAGATGTTTGACTCTGCATGGCTGGTTCCCGTTTCCCTCCAATGCCAAGTGTAGGTATGCCAGCGGTGCCAAGTCTGAGTATTCGAGTGTATGTCCCTTTCGCATTTTGAACATTCCGGGATTATTTGTCCATTTAAAGAAATCTTTGTAGACTTGAATGTCGTTATTACCTGCAAACATTAGTCTGATTTCTTTCTTCAGAAGGTTTCTTCCGGCGGTGGTTACCGTAAAGGCGTATTGTATTTTCAACATATCCAGCATATAATCAGCCATAGCTTCAAATCGTCGGCGTATGGGGTAACGGTTGAAACGTAGGTACTGTTCTTCGATAAACGGGGCAGGTATGGTGATGTATTTGGTCAGCTTCACATCTGCTGCCTTGAAGTAGGTGTTCTCTATGTGGAGGATAAACTTGTTAAGCTCTGAAATGAAACCGAAAGAGGCTTTATAGGCTATTCTGTCGATGAGGCTTGAGGATGGCTTCTCTAACAGTTCATTCACTAACCCGAAGTATGTTTGGTACTTATATTTGTGTTCCAACACTCCGGAGAGTATTGGTTCCATACTGGTTTCGGGCACGGTTTCTTCCCCAAGTTCGGGGAGGACGTTGGAGATGTAATCGGAAAACACTTTGTTGGGGGAGACAATCAGAATATCTTTTGACGAGATGCTGTCTCTGAAGGTATAGAGCAGGTAGGCTATGCGGTGCAGGGCTATGGATGTTTTTCCAGAGCCGGCCACTCCTTGAATAATAAGCGTGCGGATATCTTTGTTGCGGATAATCTGGTTCTGTTCCCGTTGGATGGTGGCAACGATATTTTTCATCTTGTCATCTACATTGGAACTTAACTCTTTTTGCAGAATGTCGTCATGGACGGTCAGGGCACTTTCAATCATAAATTCCATTTTGCCGCCCCGAATTCTGTATTGGCGTTTTAGGGAAATTTCTCCTTTAATCTCTCCCGATGGAGACCGATAGCCTGCTTCTCCTAATTCATGGTCATAGAACATGCTCGAAACAGGTGCTCGCCAGTCATGGATAAGGGTAGCTCGACTTTCCGGGTCATAGAAGGTATGGATGCCTATATAGATAGGCATCACTTTGCTGTTTTCTTTCTTTTCCAAAAAATCAATTCGTCCGAAGTAAGGAATGGCAAGTATCTTGGTGAGCCGCTTACGCTTGTTGATTACACTTTCCCCCAAGGCAAAATGGTTTAGGATGCTTTCGCGCATGGAGCGTATCTCGTGCGGGTCGATGTCTTTGTTGGACCAGATATAGTCTTTGTATTCTGCCAAGGTGTCGACGTGGTCTTTCACTGATGCGTCGGTATTACCGATAACCTTTTTCAGAAAACTGATTATTTGCTTTAAATATTCTTTCTCTTGTTTCTCTGTTTGATTGAATGCCATAATTAGTTGTTGCTAAAAATAAGACAGTGTGCAAAATTAGTGTATTGTATCGGGAAGGGAAATGGCTATTTATAGCTATATATTGGGGAGTTTTATATCTTTGCACATTCAAAAAAGTGGAGGTAAATGGATATTCATGAGCTTGCAAGGCAGAATCAGCAATCTGCATGGAAAGTATTGGAAGATACCCGTATTATTGAAGCATGGGAGCGCATTGGAGCAACCGTTCATTTGGTGGGCTCACTCCGTACCGGGCTGTTGGCGAAAAGTAGGGATATAGATATCCATATTTATACCGATAGGTTGGATGTAGGAGAGAGTTTTTCGGTCCTCCGGGAACTTGCGGAACGGTTGCCTTTGCAGGAAATACAATATAGGAACCTTATCCATACGGAGGAAGAGTGCATGGAGTGGCATGCTTTATATAAGGATAGAGAACAGAATACTTGGAAGTTTGATATGATTCACATCCGGAAAGGTTCCAGGTATGATGGTGTTGTAGAAAAGGTGACTGCCGCTATTGCGGAGCGCCTTACTCCTGAAATTAGGAAAACGATATTGCAAATCAAATTCGATGTGCCGGATGGTGTAACGATTCCAGGTATAGAGATTTATCATGCTGTCTTTACGGGAGGTGTCCGCACTTATAAGGAGCTTGAAGAGTGGCGCAAAACAAATCAGTTGGCGGACAGTCTCGGTTGGCTTCCGTAATCTTAGAGGTAGATACCAAGATTTTCTACTATATGGATGGCTTCCATTATATTGTTGGCATCTAACTTGCTTAGGATGTTTTTCCGGTGATTGTTCACAGTATAGATGCTCACTCCCAGCTGGTAAGCGATTTCCTTGCTTAGAAAACCTTGTCGGATGAGTCGTAATATTTCTTTCTCCCGGTTGGATAATTGTTTGTCGGGAGAAACAGTGCATGTTGGAAGTATCTCTCCCGTTTTTCTGTTCACCACCGTCCGTTTGATTCTTTCGATAGGGGTCTGGTCGGGAAGTATGTCCATTACTCCCATGATTATCCAGGCTTTACCATTCCGGTCTGTTTCTATGATTTGTTGCCGGCTGCTTACATTGATATACTGTTGCCGTGCATTCAACATACGGAATTGAAATATTTGCCGGTAGTCATTTCTTTCTTCCGGTGGGAGTGAGTAGATGAACTGTCCATGCTCGATTTGGCATTCTGTGAGTTGAATTCTGTCATCAGGGTGTATTCTCTCTTCCAGTAAATCGCCTTGTTGCCTGATTGTCTTTATCCAAGTGGGATTGTATCCGAAAAGATGGGCAAAACTGTCGGATGCAAAATCGTATCTTTCTTTAAATACGTCAACTGTAAAAATACAGTTCTGACTCATTTGTGAGAACGCTTGCACGGATATTCTTTTCTTGTTCCACAAATCATAGTCTACATCGGGACCGCTAATCTGCTGTCTTGCCCATAATTCTTTGGGAGTTGTCTTGTTGGTAGTCATGGAACAAAGATAACTGATAATTTTCTTTTGAGCTTTATCTTTTACGGGATAATATTATTTCTAAGAATATGTTGTAGGGTTGGATTAAGTGGCTACCTTTGTAGGCCGTGTCATTGGGGACGTCGTGAATGAAAAGCAAACGAGTAATAAATTCAATATGTGATAAGATGAAAGATATACCGGCAGACAGCTTAATAAAGAATTATTTTCCTGTAAATTATATAGATTCTTTTTCTAAAGTGATGGTCACTGGGCAGGCATTGACACCGGAAGATTTTCGCAATCTTGCCTTCAGCCGATTTCCTAAATGGATTGGTTGGCTCATGAATTTCAGGAATGCGATTGTAAAGCCATTAGGACTGGATACAGCAACCAGATTTACAGATATGGTCTTGGATAAAAATCTGCATGAAGAAATTCTCGGAATGCTGGATAAGCATCTTGATTTCCATGTGTCCATGTGGTGCGGGGAATATCACGAAGGAAAACAAGAACTTCGGATTACTACTGTTGTGAAGTACAATAATTGGCTGGGAAGGGCATATTTCTTTATTATCAGACCTTTTCATGGGATAATAGTAAAGTCTATCTTAAAGCATGTTGCTGGGGATAGGGGGAGTGGGTGTAAATAAATACTCCCATTGAAATATTATCATTTCAATGGGAGTATTTATTTGAGTGGTGCCACCAGGAATCGTAATCTTTCTCCAAGTGGCTCTATATCATCACTTTTCAGAATCGCCTTGACAGTATTCTCCTCCTATTACTCCACCGCTGGACTTCAGCGTTCTGCGCATCGCTGCATGGTGGTTTCACGCAGCAAAGGTAGTGATTCTGATTGAAAAACCAAAAGAATTAAGCGATGATGTAATTATTCCCCTTCTGGAAAGAATTGTTGAGGTTTTACCAAGGGAGATAAGTCGGGAAAATATTTCCGAAATGCCTCACGATAGATACGACAAATATCCTCATCAGTAATTTCATCATCTATGATTTTATACAGAGCTCCATCATGAAGCGGAAGAACGAGATCTACTTTCCAACGATAGCGATTATAGACATCGATTAAAGCCTGCTTGAATATAAGTGACCCTATGCTTTGAATCCTGTGATTAAGTATTTTATGGCAATCAGTATCCATATTAAGAATTCTGCTGTTTCCCAAAAGGGAGGAAACTTTAGGAGCGTTTACCAGTGATTCTAAATCGTCTTCAGAGCAATAACGATTAAAGAATCCTTTAAGTTTCTTAGCGCATACCCCTCCATAGATAAAACAGTAAAAGAGAATCTTAGCCTCTGATCTATCGCAATTAGCGATTCTCTCAATTTCTGAATAAATCCTGTTTTTTTCATAAAGGGATATCAATTCTTTCCTATTCGTAAGACCCGCAAGTATACCTGCTTCAAACTGACTGTAGTCCACATACAGATATCTATGATTGACAAAGGTCTGATGGGAGCAGTTAAATAGTTCACGAAATTCTTTGCTCATATTTTGTAATGACGGATTACGCAAAATAATACGCGATGTGCGACTACCCACGGGTTTTACTACAGGCGTGACTATATTCAGATTCTTCCTTATAGCACTCAAATATGTAAGTATCCTAAGATTGCGCTCCGCTTTTTCCGCATCACGAAATGGTTGAAGCTTAGGGTATTTCTTACATAAAGCCTTTAATCTCCCATATTTCAGATAATGAATTGGAAGATTCAATTGATTATACAAAGCCTCCAAATTCGGCTGCACCTGACCGAAATCAAGCTGAATTCGATTTAGGGCACGATAGAGCTTTTTATGCTGCACCTGACAAAACTCCTTAAGTTGATCATTCCGAAACTCTATGCCACGAGCGACTAAATCATACAGCACACGATTTACGGGTATTTCTATTTTCTCAATACGTGGCCATTCTTCTTCTCCTCGCCTTTTCATTTCCTGATAACAGTCTATCATAAGTCTAAGTGCTTCTTCATGTTGTTCCTCGGGTCGCAACGGCAGTTCCCGACCAGTATAATACAAAACCATTTCATGTGGAGACCAGCACTCATTCTGTTCTTCACAATACTCCACGGATTGGCGAATTTGCAGGTCTAGACATTCAAAATCAAGCAAATCAAATCTACTGATACCACCATAATTATTACAAAGCAAATGGATAACTTCCGTTATCTGACACGTAATGATTCTGTCGTGATAGAAGAGCCCATTTCTTGTCAAATTGATTACTATGCGCTGATCGTCTGCTACGTCACAGCCATAAAGACAACAATCAAGATAGATTACCACATATTCTTTTTCTTTTCTCATAAGCCAGAGTACATATCGGTGTATAGGTTCTTATTGGGGGATTTGAAAAGATAGGATGAAACTTGTCCCATCAGAGTGAGTTCTTTTTCTTTATTCCGATGCAGGAACACTGACATCGAAGCAAGGGGCTTGAGGTTCACGGGTAGCATACCTGACACAGATTCCGGATTAAGGGAACGACATGCTATCAATGCCGCCCTTATCTGCATATAACCATGGAATCTTTGCTTGCCAAGCATATTCATGATAACTCGCACGTAGGCAGGACGCACCGAGCACAAATAAATTATTATCGCTGCATTTTCTATGCGGTGCGTGGCGTCGTTTCGCTCTAATTCTACAGCAGCATATCTCACCAACTGTTCATCATTGTATTTCAGATGAGCCATGAGCAGCCAAAAATGATATGCCTGCCAAGGATAGATGTCGCACTCCTTACGCATAAGCATGTTTGCAATCATGCGTTTGGCATCGTCTAAATCCCGATCATGCTTTACACAAGAAATCAACCTACAAATTAAAGGTGTATCAACAGGTGCAACCTTTAAGGTGTCAAGGAAGAAAAGCATATTCTTGTAGAAATAATCCCAATATGACACAAGCGTAATTGGATAGTTACAAAGTATGTAGAGAAGGAATTTCTTTTTACGTTGTATATCTTTTGTATGCTCTTTAGAATTTCTTTTTAACGAATCCATGATTTCGTGAAGAGTGTTTACTAATAAAGCGATGCCGTTTTCGCGTCGTCCGAGATCTTCGCTCCTGATGAGTTGTTTTATCTTTTGATTAGTGTGATTATATAGACTCAGTCCTTCACGAAATTCGTCGACCTCCTTTTTGTTTTCGAAGGTTATACAAACCACCTTAGAGGAGTTTAGGCAAAGATTAAGACGACGCAACTCACCTTCGAGCGATTGCAACACATTGCGGGCACTAAAATAATCTGGTGCCATAAAATAAATGTCATCCATAAAGCGACAGTATTCTATAGCTTGTGCCTGAATCTGGATATCAACATGACTGAGATAGAAGGTCGCCAATAATGAGGATGCGTCACTGTTTTGTGGAAGTCCACAGTTCGTTTGGGAGTCCGAAATTTCTGAAAACATTTGCTCAAGCAATTTTATTGCGTTGAGAGCATCCGCATCAGTTGCAATTTCACGTAAGAAGCCTATAAGCGTCGCATGCGATATGTTATCAAAATAATTCACCACATCGCACTTGAATAGGCATCCCTCTCCTTTTTCGAGCCATTCGTCAATTAGATAATTCATCTTTATCCACTGATTTACACCGTTTGCTATAAGTGAATTATCCTCAGAACGATTAAGACGAGCTGCATAAACACGAGAGGAGATATATTCCTCCATCAACGGTGCCAATTTTTCTACAATAGCAATGTAAAGCAAACGATCAACAAAATTACCGACCATGGCCTTACGCTGCACCAAAGATTCCTTAGGAATATATAACACTTCCATTTCCTGGAATTTGTAATGTTCACGAACATCTTGGCTCGAAAAATAGTCGAGGACAAAATCTTGATTGCATAAATCCACATATTGCAATGGGTCGAAAAACCAATCGTCAATCATATCGCGGCGCAAATTCTTTAGTGCAGTATCAAGATTCAATCTCGTTCCATTAACACTCATCTCTCGTAGGTCAATGATGGTTTTGTCCTGTGCTATTCGAGTTTTAGTAGAAGCTCCTCTTCCTAATTTCTGCCACTGCCTTTCATAAAGCATTTCATTTATCTCGTCCCAATCTACTTGGGCGAGCATAAGCTGGTTCATTTCAAAATCAACAAAGGGATACTTTGAAATAACACTCACCATATAGGGAGCATCTGCAAGATATACGCCACCGCCTGAAATTCCATGATAATGATGGATATTTTTAATCTCGCTATTGCAATGTACCAAATGCTTATCGTCAGGATGATAATTTAGCTCAAAAGGTATAGAATGATCTCGCCCAAAATTAGGACAAGCGTGACATTTAAGAAGACACTCCTTATTTATCTCGCTATAGTTTTTCATCCAGACCTTGACAACTCGTGGCAGATAGGATTTTCGTACACGAATTATGGCAACATCCCAACGAGGATGGAAAAATATATTTTCATCCAAACTTTCAGAATACACCTCTAAAGTAACAAAGCCTTCCTCTGCTGCGACCATAATTGACAAATCAGTGATATCTGATAGTTGTGGATTTACAGTAGAGTCTTCTGACAGGATGTGTTTAGCTGTGACAACATAATTATATTTACTACCGGGAGATGTGACGTATAAAAATCCTGACCCATGACTATCTTGGCCCGCTACCCTCGCATCTATTTTGCAGGCATTATATTTTAAATTCAGTTTGTCCATCCAGCTCAAATTTATACTTTTTCTGTTCTGCTTCGGATATTTTTAGCTTTTCACTTAGCTCTTGGTGATAATTAAGATGAAAACGGATTTTATCATCTGTACGACGTCCCCAGTTCAATACCTTAAGCATCATTTTTTTATTCGGATGAAAATGAACCTTACCGTTCGTGAGTACTACGTAATCCGAGCATATAATTTTTTTCAAAATCTCGTGTGTGATGTTCTTGTAACTGCCATGATGAGGGAGCTTTAGCAAATCAAGACGCAGGGGATTGGTCTCAGAATAGTCGGATAATGCATCTAATAAGACTTGGGGCGTACTATCGCCAGGAAATAGATAGTTGTGCTCGCCATCAGTAAGTAACAATACAATTGAAGAAGCGTTGACTTCTGTAGTATCTAATACATTGTCATTCAGATAGTGTTCTAGCTCTTCAAACGTAGCATTCCAGTCGCATTTGGGAGACGACAGAAATTCTCCCACCCCATCCAATATTTTGTCACAACCACCATATAGGATTTTCAGCAACCAGTTATTCCCTAGTTCAAATTCTTTGCCTCGTGTTAATTCTCTGTCCCATTTTACATGAAAATCTTCCAAAGCGCTCTGTACTGAATTGGCTTGACGAATAGATAGATAATTTTCTTTATTAACAGTCGGCATTACCATTTGTGCGGAATTGAACCACACGTTGTCAACTATTTCCCAATTATCTGAATCCATAGCAAACACTCCTCCGATGTGGTCATAATCATAATGGGTTATAACAAGAAGATCAACTCGCTGACCTTGTGCTCTTACTTCATCAATCAAACAAGAATATGCATCGGAATCTGGCGTGCCTGAATCTATAATTACATTCTTATCATTATGACGGATGTTGATACAGTCACCATGTTTTGCTCGTAAAAATGATATCGTCATTGTTTTTAACTTTGTAATTTCTGTTTCATTTTCATATACCATCTAAAACAGGCAGAGCAAGTGTGGAATACAGTTTGAACAAAAGATGCAATACTTAATTATATATGCTCTTAATGTTCATTGCAATTCTATTGAAACTTAATTTCCGCAATCGACGGTTATTGTATTCCTGCCTAACATTAGTTTAGAGTCATGTCTTTCTATACTTCCACTTTTTAACGATTGTATTCCGTGAACCGTCTCTGCCAAAGAATGACTTCTGGTTCAAAGATAATAATATTATTTTGAGCCATAGTCGTTATTATCTTTCAATCTTTTGATTTCTCTATCAAAATCGCTTTCAAGTAGATCCATTTCTCGTTTGCGGTAGATTTCAAACTCCTTTTCTGCCTTCTCAATCGCTTGCTTGTGCGAAATGTTGCCCTTGCCAATCAAGACCTTCCGTTTATGAGCGATAATCTGATTGTCCAATGCCTCTATCCAATCTTTCATCGTCATAGGATTCATTTCCAATGCTTGGAACTCGGCAAAGTCCAAGAAACCGGAAACAAGCAGGTTAAGACGTTGCAGTTCAATCTCTGAGAGATAGTTCTTGGCAATCTTCACATCGTCTTTGGTTACATAGTTGCCTTTGAAGTTCGTCATACCTACAAACGGCTTTTCATTATCCACACGATTGTAGATAACCTCCGCTGCCGTGTTCTCATGGACGGCGTAGTGCAGCTTGTTCTGTACGGTTGCAAAGAACATCTTTGTCATCTCGTCCCGTGGGTCATAATCTGTGGCTGTGGCATAGATGTCCGTCACCTGTTGATAGAAGTTACGCTCGCTACTACGAATATCTCTGATACGCTGCAGCAACTCACGGAAATACCGATTACCTCCTTGCTTCAACCGCTCATCATCCATCGCAAATCCCTTTTGGATATACTCATGAAGCCGCTGAGTAGCCCAGCGACGGAAACGGGTAGCCACCTGCGACTGCACACGATAGCCCAAGGCGATAACCATATCAAGATTATAGTGCAAAACACTGCGCTGCACTTGGCGTTTACCTTCTTGCCGAACTGTCAAGAAATCCTTTACAGTTCGATTTGGGTCTAATTCTCCATCATTTAGGATGTTGTCTATGTGCTGACTGATATTCTGCTTTGTCGTACAATATATCTCCGCCAACTGATTTTGTGTCAACCACAAATCTTCATCGGTAAAACGCACAGACACACGAGTTATCTCATCATCGTCCTGATAGAGTATTATTTTGTTTTCTTCGTTCATTGGCCTATTTCTTCTCTCTGTGATTGCAAATATAGCTAATATACTTGATTTTGCGGGCGTTCAGGCTACTTTTTTGAGGCACAATGCGGTATTTCCGAGTATTATCACTATATTTGCGTTACAAATCAAAGTATTGTAATTAGCAAGCAAATTAAAACGTATGGAATCGCAAAAGATAAACAGGCTAAAGGTCGTGTTAGTTGAGAATGGCAAAACAGGTAAATGGTTAGCCGAACAAGTAGGGAAAAATGAAGCAACTGTTTCCCGATGGTGTTCCAACAAGATGCAACCATCCCTTGATATGCTTGTGAAGATTGCAGGACTTTTGAATGTGGACCCTCGCCAACTCATCAATGGCGGTAATAACGATTGAATATGGCAAAGAAAACGACAAAGAAAAAAGAGGGGAACTCTCTCAATCTTGAATCTATATTATTTAACTGCCGCGACTATCTGCGCGGCAATGCCTCTTTGATGGATAAGCGCGATTTGCTGCTTACTCTTGTTTTCCTCCGCTTTATTGGTGAAAAGTTTGAAGATGCACAGGCAAAGATGCGTCAGGAGTGCATCGACAACGGTATTACTGATGAAGTTATGATTGAAACATTTCTCGCTAGTCCTTCGCGTTACAAGGGCATCGCCTTTGTGCCGGAAGCTGCCCGTTGGTCTATGCTTATCAATATACCCGCTCCAAAACTCAATGGTGCTCTCGATGATGCCCTGCAAGCTATTAACGACAGCGGCGAAGCCTTCAAAGGTTGTGTGAAACTCGGTTTGTTTACCTCTATCAATCTTGAAGCCAATGTCATCAAGAAAGTCGTAGATGAGGTAAATAAGGTTTCGCATCGTGCTTTCGGAGAGGAAAAAGACTTGTTCGGTCGAGTGTATGAGTACTTTCTAAAGTCTTTTGCGATAAATGCGGACAAGGAAGAGGGCGAATATTATACGCCCCATGATGTAGTAGAATTTATAGCGGCTTTTATTGAGCCGTTTGACGGCACTCTCTATGACCCTTGCTGCGGCTCCGGCGGTATGTTTGTGCAATGTGCAAAATATGTTGAGTCCAAACAGGGCGACATTACCCACGTAAATGTCTATGGCCAAGAGAGCGACCCTGCCACATACCGTCTCGCCAAAATGAATTTGGCAGTTCGAGGTATTTCACATCATCTCGGCGAGAAGAACGCCTCGACATTCACCGATGACCTTCATAAGGGGTTGACCTTTGATTATATCATGGCCAACCCACCTTTCAACAAGAAAAAATGGTACGAAGATAAGCTTAGCAATGATGCCCGTTGGGCCAATTATGCCACGCCTCCTGAAAGCAATGCCAACTATGCTTGGATTCTTCATATTCTTTCAAAACTTACCCCCAAGAAAGGCGTAGCCGGTTTCCTGCTCGCCAATGGTGCCCTCGGAGACTCTGACGCATATACAATCCGTAAGAAGCTTCTTAAACTCGACGAACAAGGCTTCGGTGATAAAGTTGAAGCCATCATCGTTTTGCCTCGTGAACTTTTCTATAATACAGACATATCCGTAACACTTTGGATTCTCAACCAAAATAAGAAAGCCAGAATGTGGCATGGCCGCAAGCTACGCGACCGCACAGGTCAAATCCTTTTCATGGATTTGCGCCAGTGGACGCAGAACCCAGTGAAAGGGGAACAGAAAAAGAAGGTCATGTTTGATGCCGAACAAATCAAGCGAGCATCCGAGATTTACTTCAAATGGCAAAGTGAGGGCACGGACGGCGCAACCTACGCCGAACCTGAGTTGTACCGTTCGGTCAGCTACAAAGAACTAGCCGAGAAAGAGAATGACTTTTCGCTCGTTCCGAGCCGTTACATTAAGTTTGTCGACCGAGACCTTGAAGCCGACTATCATAAAGTCCTCTCCGAAGCCACGACAACAATTTCCGACCTACTGCGCCGTCAGTCCGATAACAACATTACTCTTCGTAACGCCCTAAAACAACTTGGATATGAGTGCAAGTGAAACGAAATGGGTACGTCTCGGTGACTACATTGTTCAGCAAGACGAGCGCAATTTCTTTGAAAAATATCAGCTATCGGATGTTCGAGGTATTAGCATTGAAAAGAAACTGATATTTACAAAGGCTGATATGAAAGATGTTTCATTGAAGCCATATAAACTGCTTAAGCCAAATAGCTTTTGCTATGTCACTGTTACTTCTCGTAATGGCGGTAAAATCTCTTTGGCTATGAATGAAACATCAAATACGTTCATAGTATCTTCATCCTATATCACCTTTTGCTGTAAGGACGAGACCATTCTTCTCCCGGGCTATTTATTCCTTCTACTCTCTCGCCCCGAATTTGACCGCTACTCGCGGTTTAACTCGTGGGGAAGTGCTCGCGAGACATTCGACTGGGAGGAATTTTGCCGTGTCGACATCCCTTTGCCGTCGATTGAGGTACAACGTGAGTTGGTGGAAACCTACAACGGGCTGAAGGTTCTCGCCGAGCAGAATGAAGTCCTCGTGGCCTCCCTCTCCAAAATGTGCGAAGCCCTCGTCATAGAGTCTGGTAAGAAATATTCACGTGTTTCCCTCGGGGAGTATATTAACCAAGTTGACGAAAGAAATACTTTTGGGAAGTATACTCTTGATGATGTTAGAGGTATTAGCATAGAGAAAAAATTGATATATACTAAAGCCGACATGAAAGGCGTATCTCTTTCGCCTTATAAATTATTAAAGCCAAGAAATTTCTGTTATGTTTCTGTTACGTCTCGTAATGGAGGTAAAATTTCTTTGGCAATCAATAATATGGCTCAGACGTTTATAGTTTCATCATCGTATATAAACTTTGATTGCAAAAATTACTCACAGCTATTGCCTGAATATCTGTTCTTACTATTAAGCCGCAGCGAGTTTGACCGCTATTCGCGTTTCAACTCATGGGGTAGCGCAAGAGAAACATTTGATTGGTCGGAACTCTGTAGGGCTAAAATTCCCCTTCCGCCCATTGAAGCACAGCAATCAATCGTTAACCTCTATCACTGTATGGAGGAAGCCAAGGGTGTCGCTGCAATAGCTCGTGAGAAATTAAAAACTATCTGTCCAGCCCTTGTGCTAAAAGGAGCCAACGCCTAAAATGAAGTGCCATGAAACAGAGTAACGGAAAATTCTACGAAGACGAATACGAATTGGCCTTGTTAGATTTGCTTGTGGAACAAGGTTGGGAATATACTTATGGCGGTAAGATACATCGGCATAACAGGGATGTGCTGTTGCTCGATGATCTTACAAGCTATCTTAATCGGCGTTATCCTGATTTGACCGCACAGGATATTGAGGAAATTTCTAATAAGCTGCGCCATGTTTCGGGTCAGACTCATTTTGAAACGCTGCGCAACACTTATTATCTTATCCGCGATGGCTTCCGCTATGTACGGCACGACGATGGCAAAACATTCGACATTGACTTTATCGACTACGACGGAAGCGACAACACCTATCGCGTTGTCAACCAGTTTGAGGTTGGCTATGGTCTCGGTGATAACATCCGCATCCCCGACGTAATTCTGTTTGTTAATGGTATGCCGCTTTGCATTTTCGAGTTAAAGAATCCTGCCGATGAAAATGCAACTATTGCTGATGCCTACGACCAAATCCATATACGCTACCTACGCGACATACCGCATCTGCTGCGCTATTGCCCGCTATCGTGCATCAGTGATGCCACGGTAAACAATACCAAAATCGGTACGACTTATACCCCATACGAACATTACTACGCATGGAAAAAGGTCAACAACGAAGACCCGGTGGCAACTAAGGGACTTGACCAAGTGCGCACCATTGTGGCAGGAGTATATGAACCGAGCCGCTTTATCGAAATATTCCGCGATTACTGTTATTTCCCTGACAAGGACTTCGACAAGGAGCAGGAAATAGTATGCCGCTACCCGCAGTTCTTCGCCACCCGAATGCTCCGTGAGCATGTGCGGGAGGTATACGCCCGCGGCGACCGCAAGGGCGGCACTTATTTCGGTGCCACAGGATGCGGCAAAACCTACACAATGATGTTCCTCGCCCGTCAGCTCTCGCTCCGTTGCGCAGAACTTGGCTCGCCTACAATCGTAATGATTGTTGACCGCGATGACCTTCAGACTCAGGCGGGCAAACTATTTCTGCGCTCCACCGAATATCTGAGCCTCGGAGCGGCACAGGTTATTCCGAACCGCACAATCCTAAAACAGGAACTCGCAGCACGCGACTCCGGCGGTTTCTTCATTTGCACTATTCAGAAATTCTGCGAAGAAATCGGCGAACTAAACACCAGACGAAACATCATCTGTTTCTCCGACGAAGCCCACCGCACACAGCTCGGAACGGGCACGACCCTGAAAGTCCGTACACGCACAGATGTCGATGAACCCGAAACCGATACACAGGCCATCGCTACTACGGAGAAAGACGAATCAAAGATTGGCGCATTTGTCACCAAGCCATACGCAGAACATTTGCGCACAGCATTCCCTCATGCGACCTTTGTAGGCTTTACTGGCACGCCTATTGATGAGACCATACAGGTGTTTGGTGATATTGTAGACCGCTATACCATGCAACAGGCGGTAGATGATGAAATCACCAAGCCGCTCAAATACATTCCGCGTATAGCGCAGGTTACGCTCGATAGCACCAAGGTCAAAGAGATAGACGAATACTATAAGAAGTGCGCCGACGAGGGCGCGACAGATGCCGACATTGCTGCATCCAAAAAAGCTATGAGCGCAATGGAAGTGATACTTGCCGATGAAGAACGTCTGGAACGCCTCGCCGCCGACATCATAGCTCACTACGAAGCCGCATGCGCCAACAAGCCCGACGTGATACAAAAAGCTATGATTGTCTGCTCGAAACGATACATTGGCTACAACCTCTTGCAGAAATTCCGCAAGATACGTCCCGAATGGTTCGAGGAGCGTAAGTCACCTGATGATTCTGTTCTTACTACAGAGGAACTTGAAAAGCTAAAGCCCATACCGACAATCGCCATGGTAGCCACTCGCGGTAAGAACGACCCAAAAGATATGTACGATTATCTCGGCGACAAAAAGCGCATCAAAAAACTTGATGACGCTTTCAAGCAGGAACATTCCAATCTGCGCGTCGCTATCGTTGTGGATATGTGGACTACCGGTTTTGATGTTGATTGCCTGACTTATCTCTACAACGACAAGCCGTTGCAGAAGCATACGCTCGTGCAGACAATCAGCCGTGTCAACCGCAAATACCCAGGCAAAGAATTCGGTTTCATTATAGACTATATCGGCATCCGTTCCAACATGATGGAAGCGATGCACAAGTACGGCGGTACATCATTTGGTCCGAGTGAAGACGATGTGAAGCAAGCTCTGGAAGCTATGCTCATCGAACTTGAAATACTCAAAACCTTGTTCCACGGTTTTGACATCACTCCGTTCATTGACCCGGAGGCAAAGCCTATCGACCGTCTCGAGTGTCTGTCTAATGCTGCCGACTTCATTCTCAGTAGTACGGAGAAACTGAATGTAGCCGACGAGGGTAAGAAACCGCGCCTTGTTGATGCCAAGACATTCTTCCTCGCTCACGTCAAGCGACTGCGCATCGCCTATGACATTTGCCAACCCTCAAATGTGCTGACAAATGAGCAGAATACGCTCTGCCAATGTTTTATGGCTGTCGCATCTTATATCCGCAAGACCTCCAGCGAGAAGCACGACACCGAGAGCATGAACCGCGCCGTGGAAAGCATGGTGGCTGAAGCTCTTAAATGTAACTCAGTAGTAAACATTCTCGATACGGATGTAGAGGAGAATATCTTTAGCCCGGAGTTCATTGAGCATATCAACAATATACCAGCACCCGCCACTCGCCTCGAAGTACTCATCAAAATGCTTCGTCGCGCAATCTCACAGTATAAAGATACCAACAAAATTGCCGCTGAGAAATTCGAGGAAATGCTCAAAAAGACACTTGAAGAATACCATAAACGCCGCGACGCTCTTACCGCCGGAGAGGCTACCGCCACTCAGAGCGAGACCGTCAACGAAATAGTCAAGAGTGCGACCGAACAGGCTATTGAAATTCTCGGTCGCCTTGGCGAGGACAAAGAAAGTTTCCGACAGCTCGGCCTTACATTCCAGGAGAAAGCCTTCTACGACATTCTCATGGCGATGCGCGACAAACACAACTTTGAGTATGGAGAGGATAAGAAAGTTGGCACTCTCATTGTCAACGACAAATGCAAGATACTCGCCAAGAAGATTAAGGAACTTATTGACACACAGTCATCGTTCACCGATTGGCTGAACAATGATAATGTGAAAGCCGATCTCAACGGCAAGTTATTCTTCCTGCTCGCCAAGAACGGCTATCCACCCACATACAGCGACGAAGTTTTCAACGAAGTCCTAGACCAAGTAGAAAACTATAAGGAGCATCAATCTGCTCCACGTTTATATCGTGTTAATTCTGACTATTATTCATCTATGGTTGCAGAACCGTAATAGAAATATCCTTATGAATATGATAGCACCATCAAAAGAACAAAGTAAGCGTTCTGCAGCACATGTTTTTGCTGCTTTTGAATATCAATGGAATTACTTTGTTCTGCAACTATTAGGCATAATTGATGATTCGACTACCGTAAGTTTTGAACGTCTTGATGATGTTGATAAACAGACGGGAGAGAGCATAACGCTGTATCAAATAAAACATAGCGTCCAAAAAAATGCTAATGGTGAAACAATAAACCTAAGTAATCGTGATACAGACTTATGGAAAACTATATCTATTTGGATGAAGCTTATTGACGAGCAACCGGATATGTTAAATAGCCACAAGTTTGTGTTGGTGACAAATAAAGCAATTTCTGAGAATGCTTTTGTGAAAGCTCTTGAAAAATTTGGAGCAAATCAGTCTATCGACGAATTAAAATCAGCTCTTATTTCCATTCAAGAATCCGAAAGAGGCAATAAAGATAAGACCGATACCACCAAGAAGAAAAGCGTTGATATTTCAGAGATTATTACGGAATTGTTAGGTAAGTTGTACCTGTCACAATTTTGTGCACGAATCTCTGTTTCTGAAACCTCGGATTTATTGAAAAAAGAAATAAAGAATTTAATGGCCACCCGCTTTGCTTTAAGAAACAACCGCATAGAATGGGTTTATGATCAACTTATGACAAAATTAAGGGACGACTCAGTGAAAAATATTGAGAATGGTGAACCAGTATCTTATGCTGGGACGATTTTTAAAGAGCAATACCAGAGTGTAATTGATATTGGACGTCAGAAAATTCATTTCAGAACGGACTACGACCTTAATGAATTTAATGGCAATCCCCGTGACTTGTTATTTATGAAACAATTATTTGTCATAGGTGATACAAGAGAGGAGAATGTAGATGAAATTGCTGAACGCACGTTGTGTTGGTTATGCTTTAATAATAATCTTCATGAACATTGGGATGATAATGTAATCGTTCCAGATGATGTGAAACAATTAACCCAAAATGTATCTTCAGCATGGAGACGTTGTCACAACTCTAAACATAGAAGACTATCTCCAAATTGTACCGAGATAGAATTGTGTGAAGCCGGATGTGATACGGTTGATGAAATGAGAAAAGAACGATTTTCTTTAGCTGAAACTCCGTTAGAGCAATTCTTAAGCGAAGGGTGTATATATTACTACTCAAATTCTCCAACAAATATAATCCCCGAATTACCTTTAATTGGTTGGCATCGTGATTGGGAAGATAAATTTAAGAAGTCATGAACAGAGTCTACAATAATGAAGGAATAATTATGGCATGCATAGTCCGAATTCTCAGAGAAAGAGATATGGATATAGCTCTATTGTATCTTGTTAGTACAATCCTGATAGACCGTCAACTAAGTACAGGGTTGCATGGCTGCATGGATTTCAAGCAGCTTTCCAGTCGCATTAAAAATCAAGGACTAATATCTCGTAAATTAGATTCGTTTGGCCCATATTTCATAAATGCTATGATAATACTAACACAAAGCAAGATTATTGCTGTATCAGAAGGTGTACTGCGATTAATCGATCTATCCTTTCCTTCTGGAAAATTGAGTTCCAGAAGATTGGGTCGTATAATCAATAATGCAGATCATTTATTAGATATGTGCAAGGACTTATCAACCGAAGAAATTTATAACGATTTAAACGTACTCCTATGAATCTATATATTGAAAGCATAAAATTATGGTTCAAGGGTTTTAGTGAAGACGTCCTAAAGACGGTAACCTATCCATTCAAGCCCAATAAAATAAATGTTATTACAGGGGATTCTTCCACTGGCAAATCATCGATACTCGGAATTATTGATTATCTTTTCCTATCAGACAATCCTGTAATTGTAGAAAATATAGTTAATGAAAATGTGGAGTTCTATGGTATGCATTTATATCTTGATGGAATAAGTTACATCCTTATAAGAAAAGCTCCGTATCTTGGGAAAGGTTCGCAAGATGTATATTGGAAAAAACAGCAAGAATACCCAACGCCATATACCCCTACTCATACAGTTGGAGAGATGAGAACAATGCTTACGAGTATGTTCAATGTCCCGAAACATGATGTGAAGATTGGTCATAGAACATTTCCTATGACTTTCAGACATTTTTTACCATTTAATTATCTGACAGAGGATATTATATCATCAGCTAATACATATTTTGACACGGCTTTTTTTATGAGCCGAAGTTTTGATGCACACCTTGATTATGCCTTGGAGTATGTCAATGGCATTAGGTGTCATAATGGGAAAGAAGTAGAATCTGCAATTCAAAAGGCAGAAAGGGAATTGAACCAATATCAGCAGAAGCATCAAAAAGCACAAGCTGATGAAATAAAATATAAGGACAGTCTCATTTCTATTTATGAAGACGCATTGCGTCTTAACCTAGTCCCTGCCGACAATTTGTTTATTTGTGAAAATGCAAATGAACTACAACATTATATTCAACGAACTATAAATGAATACGACAAACTCATCAAAAACGATGAAGATACAAATAAATTAGAGAGACTTAAAAAACAAAGGGATGAACTTAATTCTAAATTAAGTATCTACAACTCTCTACTTTCGGAGATGGGCAAACAGAAAGATGCAGGAATAAAGATTCAAGACAGCCTACGTCCTATTTCCTACATTAGAGAGCACATAGATGAGGTCATTCTGTGCTCTGAAACGACAGAACTTCTTGATTTGTTAGAAAATCAACTTATACAAATAAAGAAGTCAAGGATAGAAACGCCTAAATTGCCTATTGATTTCAATGCAAGGTATGAAGAATTAAAAAAAGAACTGAAAACTTGCGAAAATGAACTAAAACGATTAACGTTTCTCCGTAAAACTATTGTTAATCCTAAATGGCTTAACATGGCTCTAAGTCTTAAATATCGACTGAAAGATTTGAAGAAACCACAAGCAGATGCTTATCTACCAAATGTTGAGCAAGATATGCTGTCAGAAATTGAATCATTGAAAATTCAATTAAAACAGATGTATTTATTGCCTCATGATGTGAAAGAGGTATTGAACGAATATATAAACAAATATTTTCGTTCAACCAATGGCATTGTAGATTCTTATCCAGATTCTTCTATGCGTTATGACGATGAGGAGCGTAGAGTTTCGCTGTTGAAAAATGGGGAGGAGTATCCTATTAGAAATGTCGGCAGCAAATCAAACTATATGTTCCTACACTTATGCTTTTTTCTAGGTCTCCATCGCTCTATTCTGGCACATCAGTCCGAACAGGTTGGCTCATTTCTATTTATTGATCAACCAAGCATACCGTATTACGCTGATAAAAACACGCTTGATAACGATGACAAGAAACAGCTAATCAAAGCTTTCGGACTACTCAATGATTTTATGAAAGATATTGTATGCGGCGAAAGCAATCATTTTCAGATTATACTAATAGAACATGCTGACGAATCTTATTGGAAAGATTTAGAGTATTTCCATACTGCGGCAAAGTTTTCAAAATCAGAAAATGGAGGTCTAATTCCTAAATATATCTATGAATGATGGTAAATTTTAAGTTAGGTACACCAGTAATTGCCACTGTACAAAAAGTTGGAAATAAATCCAAAGAAGAAGGGATCGCATTTGCTTCTAAAGCAGACGATATGTCGTTTGCTTCTGAATTCATATCAACATTGGTGAAAAATACGTTTAAGTTTGACACATTTAGCCAATTTGATTCTATTGACTCTCTGGACATGAATCCGTCCTATAGATTTGTACGTAAGATATTTGAAAACAAAGATGATTTTGTCAAACAATCAAATAACCTTGCAAGGCACCTTTATGACCAAAGTATACATCCGCACATTAGTAATGGTGAGTTTTATGTAATTTATATTGACGGTTGCATTATTAACGATGAGACAGTTGATGCTATTTTGTTACTCAAAACAGAAGCAAAAGATAGTTTTTTAACCGTGTCCTATGAAAACGGAGAATACTCTATTAAATCGCAGCTGGGATTGAGTACAAAGCATTTGGACAAAGGGTGCATAATTTTCAATATCCAATCAGATAAAGGATATTTAATCTCAATAGTAGAAACATCAACCATCCGTCAAGATGGAAGATATTGGTCTAATAACTTCCTTTATATAAAGGACATAATTACAGATTTCCAGTATACAGAACGTATAGCGGACTTTTGTTCTACAGTGGTTCATCAGATTAGTAAAAAGATTCCAGAGAAATCTTTGGATTTAGCTAAGGCATCCAGAAAAATTACTCAAATACTGCAGAATGATGGTAGAGAAGTAAATACGAATGAATTGATTTCGTCATTAGCAATCGATGATGAGGTGACATCCATGCTGTCATCTTATAAAAAAGAATATGAGGAAAGGAAAGGGGAACTGCCAGAGACTTTTAAAATTGCACAAAATGCTACGAAAAGAAAAGCCATAACGAAAGCAAATATCCTAAGAATTGGTTCTGATTTTGAACTTAAAGTATTAGATTCATCTGCCATTATTGAACAGGGATATGATGATGAGAAGAAACAGAATTTTCTTAAGCTATATTACAGATAGGTATAAAAGAGCATATGACAATTGACGATATAAGGACATTAATTGCAGCAGATGAGTCACGGACTCTGGAACTGAAGAAAACAACCGGTGAACTGAAAGACGGGATGCACTCAGCGTGCGCCTTTCTCAACACAGAAGGTGGCTGGCTGATTTTTGGGGTTGCTCCGAGTTCGTTGAAGATAATCGGACAGGAGGTGACAGACAAGACTCAACAGGAGATTGCTCAGGCTTTGGCAGGGCTGGAACCTGCGGTAGATGTACGAGTGGCGTATGTTGATGCGCCAGAGCGCCCGGGCTACCAGATCATAGCTATGCACTTTGATGGATGGGTATGGGGTGAGCGTCCGCACACCTTCCATGGTTGCCCGTATTATAAGGTTGAGAGTACAACGAAGGTCATGCCGCAGGATATGTATGACGAGCGTATTCGGGCACATCAACCTCAACTGTACGCATGGGAACGACTTGCTGCTGACGGTGTGACTTTGGCAGATCTTAACGAGAATCTGATTCGTAATGGCATCCGTCGAGGTATTGATGGTGGTCGCATCCCAGAGTCTGCTTTATATGAACCTACTGGAGATATTCTCGCAAAATGGAAGCTATTAAAGAATGGCGTTCCGACTAATGGTGCTGTACTACTTTTCTCCGACAAAATAGACGAGTATCCACAGTTTACACTGAGGATGGCGCGGTTTGTAGGAATCGACAAAAATAGGTTCCGTGATAACCAACGAGCCGAAGGCAATTTCTTCCAACTCTTAGATGCCGGAGTTGCATTTTGCTTCAAACATCTTTCGCTCAGTGGGGTAATTACCAACCATAGTTTAGAGCGTGAAGAACAACTTGAAGTGCCCTATCATGCGTTGCGCGAAGCTCTAATCAATGCCCTTTGCCATCGGTATTGGGAAAGATATAATCTAACTATCAGTCTTGCCATCTATGATGACCGCATCGAGATAGCAAGTCCCGGCACGTTCCCTCCGCAGATAACTCCCGAAAATATCAAGAAACCTCATGAGTCATTTCCTCATAACCTAAAGGTGGCGGAGGCACTTTATCGTATGACTTATCTGGAAAACTGGGGTAGTGGTGCGAAACGTATTATGGATGCTTGTAAGGCACAAGGAGTGGATGCACCCACTTGGGCTTCTGATGGCGGTTTCGTGACCGTCACCTTCAAGCGACCTTACTTCAAGACAAACACTCTTAAAACTGACAGAGGGGATAACAGGACAACTAAACAGGACAAGTACCGCTCAAGTACCGCTCAAGTACCGCTCAAGTACCGTCCAAGTACCGCTCAAGTTCAAGAAATAATTTTTTCAATGAGTGAAGACTATCTAACGATGAATGAAATAATGTCAAATATGGGATTCAAACATCGTACATCATTCCGAGAAAATTATTTCCTCCCTGCGTTGGAGGACGGTGCAATTGAACTGCAGTATCCAGAACAGCCAAAGCACCCAAAGCAAAAATATAGGCTCACGGAAGCGGCTAAAGAGTGGTTAAAGAATAATACCGATTCATCTAAATCGTAAAAGCAGCACCGCAGGTTTGAAAAGTTTTCCGACTTCGGAGGAAAACTCAGCCTCCTGCAAGGGCAAGGCGTTTTGAGCTGCTCGAAGTATTTTGAGCTGCCCAAAACATACCTTGCTGTGTTCAAGTGAACACAAGAATCCGTAAGAAACGGATTGATAAAAAAGCTTTCATAAGAGAACTACACCATACAAAGTCGCCTTTGAGTTTAGATGATAACACGTATGTATGGTCATACGTTAATACAACTGACCATAATAATATGTGACCAGTAATATGCTTTATCAGCCATATGTATAATTGATATGTCGTATGACTGATAATACGGCTAACTGATACGATTGATTTATAGTTCATTTTAATACACAAAGTAGCCGAACCTTTCAAATGCGATATAGGACAATGACTACAACATCAGCGCAATATGCTGCCACTTTTGGAAAATCCATTGTCGGATAACGGATTATATATTCCTTTGCGGCAAAAGAAACAATAACAGTAAAGAATGATGTATATGGAAATCGTATCTATCGAAAGAAAGACATTTGAGGCGATGGTCGCCAAGTTCGACCGCTTCGTCCACCGTATGGAAGCCATCTGCCAGCGGCACGACGAAAAGAAAATGAGTGAGTGGATGGACAATCAAGATGTGTGCCAGATGCTCAACATCAGTCCCCGCACATTGCAAACACTGCGGGATAACGGTACGCTTGCCTACTCGCAGATAAACCACAAGATATTTTACCGTCCCGAAGATGTGCAACGTATCGTTTCCGTTGTGGAGGACAGACGTAAGGAGGCGAAGTTCAAGGGCAAGACAAATTAACCACCATCTATAGTAATCCCACTAAATCCAAGTAACATGAATGAGTTAATCAACAAAGACAACGAGTGGATAATCCACTTCATGGGCAGTCTTGACCGACTGCTGGACAGCTACGAGCGTCTGACCGCCAACTATCGTCAGACATTGGGCGGTGAGCGTTTCTTTACTGACAAGGAAGTGTCAGCACGGTTGAAGGTAAGCCGAAGAACGCTTCAAGACTACCGCAACGAAGGAAGGGTAGCCTATATCCAGTTGGGCGGCAAAATCCTTTACCGTGAATCGGACATCGAACGGATGTTGAATGACGGCTACCGCTCCGCCTTCCGACAGAGGGCAACTTGATTAGCTATCTGATTTTCTTGAAGGAGCGCAGTTTGCCGTCTGCCCTATAATTTGCGGCAGCAATAGACTTACAACAAAAAGAAAAAGGAACGGCTTACGGATGAAGTACCAAAACTCTGCTTCGTCTGTAAGTCGTTCCCCTTCTTTGTCTTTTGATTTCCCGTCAGTCGCTTGTTTCCGTTGCTGGATGCCCTTTCTGCGTATGGTTGGCAGAGGCAAGGTTTTCGGGCTGAATACGCTCCGCAGGAGGAAGATTCTGCCCGAAACGGCTCTGCCGCTTGACCTTGTCGCTACCATCTGAACCATGCGCTACCTTTGCATCCGAGCATCGGGAACAAGTGCCTGACGGGATGAACTCAATTATACCATCGGTTGCTTCTTCTGCCACAGGGAAGAAACAATGTTATCGAAGCCTCTTTCTTGGTGATGCAGATTTCATTTACTACAAACTTTCTGAACAGGATACTTTCTCGGCTGCATATCCTGAACGCAACGGCGACAACCATTTCAAGGTTGTAAACATCATAACTGATGCCGTCCGTCTGCCTGATATACTTCTGCGTTTCAACCTCGTTCAGTTCCTTGTTCTTGTAGATGGACTGAATCGCCTTGCGAACAACACTTGAAAATACTCCGAAAAAGTCGGCTATCTCGAATTGGGTCATCCATATAGGTGCAGAGGGAACACCCACCACTCCGTTTTTACTGATTGTGATTATTCCTCTTTCCATACTCATCCCATTACTTTAGCCATCATGTTCTTTACATTATTCATATCGCGCAGGATGGAGGAATCCAATACACGTGCATAGTGTTGGGTCATCTTGATATTAGAGTGACCGAGCATCTTGGCCACATTCTCAATGCTCACACCGTTGGCGAGGCAGACAGAGGTTGCATACGAATGCCGAGCCGTATGTGTGGTCAAGGTCTTGTTTATCATGCATAAATCAGCAATCTCTTTCAGATAACTGTTCATTTTCTGATTGCAGGGAACAGGTAGCAACACATTTTTCTTTTGGCAAGTAGGATGTGTTGCGTATTTACGGAGAATGGCCATCGGGATGTCAAGCAGTGGGATGTTGCACATGTTCTTTGTTTTCTGGCGAGGCTTGCGAATCCAAAGATTCCCGTTTTGGTCTTCCACGATGTGTTCGGGAGCCAGTTGCTGCACATCTATGAAAGCTAACCCGGTGAAAGCGGCGAAAATAAAAACATCACGAACAACGGTGATGCGCTCCAATGAGAACTTCTTGTTGTATATGGTGAGTAGTTCATCCATTGTCAGGAACTCACGGATGACCTCCTTCTCGTGGAACTTGATGCCGATGAACGGGTCTTTGGTTATCCATTCGTTGGCAAGGGCGAGGTTGGTTATCTTCTTCAGACACTTCATGTAGCGGATAACGGTATTCTGCTGGCACTCTTTTTCTGTCTTGAGGTAAAACTCAAAGGCACGTACCAATTCGCCATTGACCTCTGTCAAGGGTAAATCTTCTTTTCCGTATTTCTGCTTGATAAGTTCCGCCAGATAACGCTTGCAACTTTCATAGCGGCGGACGGTAATCAGAGCGTAGTCCTTGCCCACAAGTTCACGGCATTGGTCGTTGTGCTCCTGCATCGTGCCGATGATGGTGCGGATAACCTCGGGCTCTTTGTCCTGCCCGAAGAACTTTTCCTGCAACAGACGTGCATGGATGGGAATGCCTTCGCTTTCCAATTCGTTGAAGATGCCATGCAGTTTGATTCTGGCCTCTTCAATATAGGCATTCAAGTCGCAGGACTTGCGGCTTTTGCCTTTGGCGCACTCCTTCGCCTGATTCCACAAAGCCGGGTCGATACTCTTGCGGATGTTGGTTTCCACTCGTGCACCGTTCACCGTGATGCGCATACACACGGAGGCTTCTCCGTTTTTCAGCAGTTTGGCTTTCTTGAGAAAGAAAAGCACTTTGAATGAGTCTCGTTTCATGTTCCTACAGTTTTATTTGTGGTACAAAAGTAGGAAACCATACACGCTTTCTTGATACGCAAAATGCTGCAAATCAGAGAGAAAGAATCTTATTCGGTGGAGATGTTTGCTCCACCTATTTTGCTCCACCTTTTGGAACACCAGAAACGGTAATATATTGCCGTTTTTTGCGTCCCGCCGGAAAACAAAAACTCCCGATTTCGTTTGGAAATCAGGAGTTTGCTGTGAATTGCTTTTCTTCTAAGTGGTGCCACCAGGAATCGAATGTTTTAATTCAAAGTCCTAATTTGCAGCACTTTAATATCTTTGGAAAAATCCCCGAACCACTGAATCAGCCATATGCCAAATTCACCAATTTTCGATAGATTCTCGTTAATCATCCTTTGACTTTACAAAGGTAAGTGTTCGGTTCTATTCCTCCAAATATTTATATAGTTATTTAAAGTGGTTACAAGTTATTTGTATAAAGTTTAGCTTTTGATTACTAATGTTTTAAGAAATATCATTCAAATGCCAATACTTTGTTTCTTTCCAATATTTCTATAATGTCCTGTTCCTTATACAGGATCTTTCCTCCTATTTTGTAATATGGCAATTTACCATTCATTCTATATTCAATGAGTGTTCTTTTGGTTATTTTGAGAGCCTTTGATAATTCTTGTTCTGTAATATAGCGGTTCCCGTCTAATATAGGTCTGTAGATTAAAGGATTTGCATCCAACATTTTGGATATACCTTCCATGGATTCAATAAATCTCTTGACCTCATTACTATCCTTATTCAATACCTGCTGTCCCATTTCCATTATTTGTATATGTTTTAAGGTTATTCCTTACATAGCTTAGAATATCTTCTTTTTTATAATAAATTTTTCTGTCTATACGACTGAAGGGGATTAGCCCTTTCTGTCTTAAAGACAACAGTTTTCTGTCTGATATATTCATAAGAATACATACATCCTGATTATCCAACCATTCATTCAGTTCAGATTTGGAAGGGTTCAGTCCTTTCAGTTGTTTTTCTATCTTGAACAATATGTCGTTCATTTCCATAAATGCACTGGCTTCTATGTTCACTATCTCCATAATCATTTGTTTAAGTGGTTGGTACAAAAATAGAATAGAAGGCTGTGGAACACAAGAGACTATCATCAAAGTGCATTATATTACATCAGATGTCATAGCGAAGCAACTGAACTATGCAGATCGGAGGGAGCTGAAATCCCTGTCTTATTTCGGGATTTTATAAGCAGACTATGTTTGGTTATTTGGGAAGGTGGATTTTCACTGTAATTGTGAGGTCGTATATGGGATATAAGGATAGCCGCCTTTGATTTACGGCTATGCGTCACGTCGGTCGCAGTTAATCCCTGTAATCTTTCCTTTAATTCCAATCCGTTTGCCGCCGCATTCTTTTTCAGGTGAATTTTCATGGCGTAAGCCATAAGGAAAATTCTCCTGAAAAAAGAAATAAATGCGGCTGGCAAATCAGGATTGGGATTTATCTTTGATGGAAGGGAGAAATATTTATAGGACTTCTTTTCTTTAAAATGAAAACTTTTCATTAAATTGCGCTCATAATAACAATAATGACTTTATGCAAGATATAAATAGACTGAAATTGGTTCTTGTTGAGAAGAAACGTACCAATAAATGGTTGAGTGAACAGTTAGGTATCAATCCTTCTACAGTGTCTAAATGGTGCACTAACTCTTCTCAACCTGATTTGGAAACTCTTATAAAAATAGCATCACTGCTTGAAGTGAACGTACAGGATTTGTTGAATACTCCTAAGGTATGAAAGTATGGCAATCAATGATAAAAAAGTAAAGTATGATTCCGGTATAAATGTTTTGGGTAGTATTCCTGATTATGGAGCAATGCTTGAATTTATTTGCGAGTACACAGGTAAGAAGTCAGAATCAGAGCAGGCGTTTTCTTTCAGAACACATAAAACCTTTAATAGATTCCTGGCTGCTATCAAAGCTTCCATTCTTCAGTTTGCCAATGATGATCAGAAGACTATGTTTCTTTCCGCTATCAGTTCAGATGATTTTTCTGTAAGAGAAAAATTGCTTGTATTGTTTTGGCAGTTGGTTTACGGTAACGCTCTTTTTGCAAAAGTGACCAAAGAAGTTTTTATGAGAGCTGTATATCAGGGAAGAACTTCACTTTCTGTTATAGATGTATTGAGCTTGCTGCATCATATAAAGGAAACGGAAGAGAGTGAATTGAACTGGTCGGAAGAAACTTTGAAAATAACAGCATCCAAGTATCTGACAATGCTTAAGAAAATGAACCTGGCTGAAGGTAAAACAGCTAAGGATATATGCCATCCTATCATTACAGGACAGCTGTTTGTTTATTTTATCCGTTGGATAATAGTTACATGTCCAGAGAACAGGACGTTGGAAAATCCATTTGTCATCTTTGGGTTTATGGACAAGAGAAGCATTATCGAGAGATTAAAAAAAGTTGAGTATCTTTCACTATGGCAGATCAGCCAGATGGGTGAAGATGTAACCATAGATTTGATAGACCATGAGTAGTACATTTCAGATAGAGCATAATCGTTTGTTTGGAGAACTGAGAGAAGTGCTTAAAACAGATATAGCGCGCATTACAGGTAAGGCAAATGGAGGAAGAAGCATCCTTTTTGTTTATCCTCCTGAAGATGATGATGCCTATATAGCGTATGCAAGAGAGAATTTTAATTCTGATGAATATTCTTTTATAGATTTAAGAACTCTTTTTACTGAGTTTGTTTCTGAACAAGGAATAGAACAGTTTCAGGAGAATTACAAGGAATTTGGAAATGAAGTTTTCTTTAGTGATAATTTCTATGAAGAAACTTTCTTCTATTATATAATTAAAGCTATAGAAAATTCCTATCAAATGAATAAGATTCCTGTCCTTGTTCATACAGGTGCTATTTATGGTATGGGCTTCTCCAATATCAATATTATGGAACATCGGATTGTGATGTCAGCCCAACTTCCATTGATTGCTTTTTATCCTGCTACTGTGGATAAAGATAACATTAACTTTTTGGGTAAGCAGATTGCTTCCAAATACCGCTGTATCGTAATAAAATAAATCAGAAACCTATTGATTAAAGATGTCTTATGAGTAAGATAAAAGATATACTCTCCATTGAATTGGAGAACGACATAAAGAATGTCATTGACTTGAATTCGCAAAATGAGGAAGATATAAAAGATGAACTGGATGGTTTTATCCTTACGGAAAGTCTTGCCAAACATTTATCTGATTTCCTTGATGTATTCTGTTCAGATATGAAGGAATCAGGAGTGTGGCTTAGTGGCTTTTATGGTTCCGGTAAATCATATTTCGCAAAGATGATAGGTTTCCTGATAGCCAATCCTGTTATTAAAGGAACCCCTATGCGTGACCGGTTTATGCCTAAACTTATTGGTCTTAAGAATAAGGAAATCATAGAGAATCAGATACGTTCATTGGGTAAGACAGATTATCAGGTTACTTTGTTCGACTGTGCCAAAGTAGATTCCAGTCATGGCATATCGTATATGGCTATGAGTCATTTCCTGTTGTCTTTAGGGTTTCTGAGTAACTGGATTGGAATGATGGAATTCAATCTGATGCTTGAAAACAAATATGACAAGTTCTTAGCAACAGTAAAGGAGCAGAATGCAGGAAAAGACTGGTATGATATAAGAAAAAAGATGTCAGCAGTTCCGGCTCTTAAAAAAGCCATTCTTACTTTCATGGCAGAAGATGAATATGAAGAAACCCGCAAACTGATAGATGAAAGAATAAAAACATACGATGCTACAAAACTGAAGGAGGATTTGAGTCTTTATCTGGAACATTATCCGGAAAAGAAAATCGTGTTCTTCATTGATGAAATGAGCGAAGCTTTAAGTCAGAAGAAAATAAATCTTCTGGATTTGGAAGGACTTTCGGAAGCCTTGTCTTCTCTTGGAAACAGAGTATGGACAGTTGGTATCGCACAACAGGCCTTTAATGATGTGCTGAATGCATCCGGACTGAATATTCATCAGCTTAATAAGGTGGAAGCCAGATTCAAGACTCGTATCCCTATAGCTGCCGAAGAAATTGACACTATCATCCGTAAGCGGTTGTTGGCTAAGACCGATTCAGGAAAAGAACAGTTGGAAGCCTATTATGATAAGAACAACGGTATGATTCAGGATATAACCCATATTGCCGGTGTTTCCTTGAATGCCACCAAAGATGAGCATACATACGCAGATTATTATCCGTTCTATGAGCATCAGTTCAAACTGTTGCAGTATTTCCTGTTCGGCTCAAGAGATACGGTAACTTCTCAAATCGGTACTCGCGGTATGTTAGTTTCTGTATTTGATGTATTGAAAAAAGAAGCTATGACAGAAGCTGACGTATTTACGCATGTCAATGCTACGCAGCTATGCCGTCAGGCAGAGGAAAATATTCCGGAAGCATTGCGTATGCGCTATGAACAGGCAGATAACCATATCGGTAAAGAAGGTATGAAGTATGTAGAAGGAAGGGCTTTGCTGCAAACCATTCATTTCCTGGAAAAAGCCAATGCTTATACTACAATAGAAAATATCACCAAGTCGTATGTCCGCAGACCGGAAGACTATTACAGTGTGCTTGCAGAAGTAAAGAAAGCACTTGAAATATTGGTAGAGCGTAATGTCTTGATTACATCCGGTAATCAGTATCGTATTACCAGTCAGATAGAACAGCAGATTATCGATGATATGAATTCATACTCTGCTGAAGTTTATCGTGTGCGTGCCGAGGTAACCAAAATATTGAAACAACAGAAAATCATCAAAGTTTCGCAGACATTAACTTCTGATGGACAGGCTATACCATTCTGTGTAGAGAACTCCCTTGGAGAAAACTTTGTAAATGCAGGAGAAAAATATATGAAGGTCAGCTTCTATGATGTCTTTCATGAAGATCATGCACAGCTTGTGGCTTCTGTAAAACAGGATACACAGAGCCAGAAAGGTATAATTAGTATCATCCCTTCATCTGTTTACGGAACAGAAATCTTTAATCGTGCACAGGAGCTTTTGAAGATAGATTATATCGAAACCAAGACTTATCATACTGCCGATGAGAAGAAGGTAGTAAACAATATTGTTTCTACTAAGGAAGAAAAGATGAAATTCCTTACTGAATTGATTAACAAATCATACACGGAAGGAACTGCAGTCTATCTCTTTAACACCTATCAGTTGACTGATGCCAATTACCAGAAAGAGATAGAATCTCTTCAGCGCAAGATGTTTGGAAATATTTTTTATAAGAGACTGGGAGCGTCTTTATCCGATTCATTGGCAGTTAAAGTGCTTACGGCAAACAGTACTCAGCTGACTACCATGTTTGGTGGTTCGGAGGAATTCCGTTTCTTCGATTCTGCCGGAAAGTTTATAGGTGAGAATTTAAGTGTATCTACAGAGATTTTAGAGAAATGCAAGTCGTACTGTACTGGAGATAAACTGGAAGAGGAACTTTCTGCACCTCCTACAGGGTATAAGTTCGGAACTATCATAACTTCTGTTGCAGCCTTATTCCGTGGCAATAAGTTGATAGCCAAGTTCAATGGCGAAGACTTCCATTCTGTATCGGATGCACTTGATGCTAAGATCTTCGACAATACCCGTAACTTTGCTAAAGCATCGTTCAAGGCGGTCATGAAATCCTTGTCTTATAATGACAGGCAGGAGATTGTAGATATTCTGAAAGAGGATTGCCAGTATAAGAAGATTACCGGAGAAAATGCTCCTTCTTACAATTTGAATGATTTTGAGCTGGTCGATTGCATCCGTACACTTTCCAAACGTATGATGGATAAGGTAAAGGACAAAATCATGGGCGATGATGAAATGGAACTTCTGTTCAAACGTTCTGTTCGGGCACGTAATGTATTCAGTCAATATACAGCAGCTGTAACGGATGCCAATTATATAGCTACGGCACGTACATTCCTTCAGGAAGCGGATGATTATATCAAGGCGGTAGAACAGGTACAGAAGGATTTGAAGTTCATAGACTCTGAGTTTAAGGCTATTGAAGAGGAACGTGTTTTTATTCAAAATGTGACGGAGGAATTCGACAAGACAGGAAATGATATGAACCTGATTCGTGGCAAAAAAGAACAGTTTGAAGAAGCACGTGAAAAGGATTTGGTGGCTAATGCTCCGTTAATGAAAAAACTGACTCAGGACATTAAGGATATTTATTATGAGGTAATGAAGCATAAAGCCGAATTATTGAGTGAAGAAGTTATAGCCTTATTTGCTAAAACAGATGAACTGAAACAGCAAATAGACCAATATCCAAAGGAATGGAATACCAAACTCTATCGCAAGGTTGAAGAATTGGAAAAATCATGGAAACGATATGCAACTGTCAAAGTAAACTTGGATAAATGGAGTGTGAAGTGTAGCAATACAGGCATGTTGTTGCGCGACATTGAATACAAAATTACGAATTTGGGTATAGATAAGCAGGAAGTTAGTTTGTGGGATACAGAGATTGTAACCCAAGATTCTGCACCTAAAAAAACGGATATTCCTAAATTACCTGATACTCCGACTCCGGAAGATAAGCCGGCACAACCCAAACCTATACAGCGCAATATGAAAGCGAAGTTGCCGAAGGGTACTACTTCTGTCGCTGAATATAGGTCTTGGCTGAAACAGCAGTTGGCGATGTTGAACATGTTTGGTGAGGATGATATTTTGAATTTTGATAATTAAGAATGTAAGATAGATAATAAAAACAGGTATGAAACTGATCGATCATGTACTCCATATACGCAGCCTGATACAGCAGGCTATAGATAACCGTTTCTCCCGTTTGGGACTGGAAGCATCGGAAGAAAATGAACTTCCGGAAAATACTTCAATCGGTAATAGAGAGAAGAGAAACAAACTGGAATCCATTATTGAAACGCATAAGCAGGCGTTAGGTGATGACTATGTGGAAGCGAGAAAGGAAACCATCAATGAATGTACCTTCACGCTCTTCAATCGTCTGGCAGCTCTGAAGGTGATGGAAGACAGGGAGCTTTTCCCGGAAGTAATCCGTCGCCGTGTGGAGCATGGGAATCTTTCCTATGCTCATAAGCAATGGCTGGAAGAACATGCGGATGAACGAAATGCGGAACGTATGGGCTTGAAGCATTTTCTGGAAGATAAATTTCAGGAGTTTTCCGAAAATTACAAGATTCCTCTGTATAGTCCGAATTATGCATACGCCATGTTGCCTACAGCTGATGAATTGTTTGAAATTATTACGGCTTTCAATGAGATAGAACAGGATGCGGATTGCGGTGCGGATATTTGGAAAGGTGATGATATATTGGGCTGGTTATATGAAAACTTTAATACAGTAGAGAAACTTGCGTTGAAAGATTCCGGTGATAAAACGGAATATGACAAGGTTTCTTTGCAGAGCCAGGTCTATACTCCTCAGTGGGTAGTAAAGTTTTTGGTGGACAATACATTGGGAAAGATGTATTTGGAAATGTATCCGGAGAGTAATTTTATCTATGATGAAGATGGTAAGGTAAAATATCTGATTGCTAATGCGCCTACTTCACAAATGCGTCATCCGAAGAAATTGGAAGAAATCAAATTGATAGATCCGGCTTGCGGTAGCGGAAACTTTCTGATTTATGCATTTTCACTGTTCTATGATTTGTATCTGAACCAGATAGACCAGTATGATGCCGATTATTCACGCAGGGATATACCGAAACTGATTGTGGAAAATAATCTGTATGGTGTAGATTTGGATGAACGTGCTGTACAGCTTACTCAGATAGCTTTGTTTATTAAGGCTATGCAACTGAAAGGACGTAGAGGGGCTATGCCTACTTATACACATGTGGTAAGTACACATTTTGAACTTCCAGAGTATTCTAAAGTGAAGGGAGCATTTATTTCAGGTTCAGACTGGAATGAAACTCAACAAAAGACAATTCATTCTATTTGGGAAGATTTGCGTGCTGCATATAAATTCGGCTCTTTGATTCGAGTGGAGGAGCAGTTGGATGCCTTGCTACCGGTAGATTCTTCAGATATGTTTGCCAATCAGTGGAAAGCGGATATGTTTGATTTCAAACATCAGATGATTACTACTTTGCGCAATCAGGTTCATCAGTGGACTGGTGAAGGCAGCAATGAATATTCATTAGCAAAGGCGAATGATTCCATTACGTTTTTGGATATTCTAAGTACGAAGTTTGATGTGGCTGTAGCCAATCCCCCTTATACGGATAGTGCGGATTTTGGAGCTGAATTGAAAGATTTTGTGAGTGCGAATTATTACAAGCCTTTGAAGTTTAACTCCAATCTTTATGCTTGTTTTATCAAAAGATGCTGTGAATTGGCAGGGGATGATGGTAAAGTGGGAATGATTCATCCTATGACTTTTATGTATATTAAAACATTTGAAGATGTTCGTAAATATATACTTACTAATACCCACATTAATTTATTTGTTGAATATGGTCTGAGTAATTTGTTTGGCACAGTGATGGTTGATCCTGCTTTCTATGTGTTAGAAAAGGATGGTGGTACTAAAAATAATGATTCATTATTTATTTCATTAGATCAATATACAAGGACACCTCAAGAAAAATATAAAAAGCAATATTGTCTGGAGGCATTAAATGATATTGTGACTAAATCGCAAAATAAGCATGTTTATCAACTACCTCAATCAAAGTTGAAAGGGATAAAGTCTTATCCATTTATTTATTGGATTTCGGATGAATTTAGAGAGAAGTTTAGTGATAAACTTTTAGACGATGTCGTAGATGTAAAACAAGGTATTGCGACAAGTAATAATAATAGGTTCCTTCGTTATTGGTGGGAAATAACAGGTTCTAATCAGTCATATTATCCATATTCTAAAGGAGGAGAGTATGCTAAATGGGCTGGAAATTTATGGATATATATCAATTGGGAAGAGAACAATGTTGAGTACATAAAGGTAAAAGGACGATTACAAAATAGAAACTATTATTTTAGGGAGGGTATAACATATTCAGGTAGTGGTTCTAAAGGAACATCCTTTAGAATTTTTCCTAAAGACTGTTTATTTGATGTTGGTGGTTCATGTATTTTCCTGACAGATATATATTCTAATCGATATTATTTGTTAGCCTTTTTAAATTCAAAAATTTGTTTTTATATAGCAGAATGTTTAAACCCAACAGTTAATACACAGGTAGGTGATTTACAAAGAGTACCTTTTATTATTCCATCAAAAGGAATAGAAGAATTAGTATCTGCTTTATCGGAACAAAATATATCAATAAAACATTACATTGATTCATGCTTTATCATAGATAAAAATTTTAAATCTTCTCCTATTGGTTATACTAAAGATATTAATTCTGAATTATTTTCGTTCTATGTATCAAGTAATGGTTATCTATCTATTAGCTTGTTAAATGAAGCTATAATTAATGGTAAAATATTTGATGTTTATGAACTGTCAGTCCATGATCGTCAAATGGTTCTTGATAAAGAGGGGCTTCCAGTTGGCGATTACAGTGTTTCTTCACAAGCCAAAGAAGCCTATAAAGAATGGCTGTCAACCAATACGGAATTCCCTGCTTCCCCAGAAGTATGGGAGCATATTGACTCTTTGGAGATAAACGAAGATCAACCGCATATTGATGACTTCGAATCACTCTATCAGAATAACAACGGATGGGAAGAATTCTGCATCAAGCATAAGATGAACCCGATAGAAGTATGGTATCAGTTTAAGAATGCCGGTATATTGCCGCCGCAATGTACACAGGTATTGGCTTTTGAACTGATAACCGATGTAATCCGCAGTGTATTGGCAAAAGATGATGATGGGGTAATCCCATTGACGGAACGTATGGGTGAAGAACAGTTAGCCGGTCGTATAGAGCAGGAATTGGTGGAGCGCGGATATAACTCAGCACAGATTTCACAGATTATTCAGTTGCTTGGAACACCATTGGATAAATATTTGCAGGATAAGTTCTTCAAACAACTGAGCGATCATCTGAATCTCTTTATGTATCTGCCAAAGACTCCGTTTATCTGGCATCTGACAAGTGGTCCGCATCATGCCATAGAACTGTATATCAGTATTTATAAGTGGAGCCGTGATACTGTATTCCGCATAAAGAGTGTCTATATAGCCAATAGGGAAACAGCCTTGAACGACCGTCTTTCGGGTATAGATATAAGTACCGCCAATGGTCAACTTGAAGCAGCAGAACTGAAAGAACAGCTGAAAGAGCTGAAAGTGTTTGCGGAAAAGATTGATGAACTGTTGGCAAGCGGTTACGATCCGAAACTGGATGACGGTGTAGGCAAGAACATTGCTCCTCTGCAAAAAGCTGGATTGTTGAGTTATGAGGTGCTGAATGCCGGACAGCTCAAAAAATACTTGAATGCTGACTGGTAATAGGATTACTAAAAAGAAAAGATTATGGAGGAAAATTCACTATACGATAAAAAATCTCTCTGTGAGATTACCGGAAAGAGTGCAGACTGGAATGAAGTAGCCAAAGACTGTGTGGCTTTCAGTAATGCACAGGGTGGTGTGATAGACTATGGCATAGAAGATGATGCGGATGCACCACCGACAGACCAGAAGGTTTCTGAAGATATTGCCATTAACTTGGAGAAAAAAATAAATGGTAAAACACATAATGTGTCTGCCCATGCCGAGATCCTGATGCATGAAAACGGCGGGCAGTATATCCGTTTGCATATAGCACGTGGAACTTCTTCTGCTTCTACTACCTCCGGTAAATATTTCACACGGGTAAGTGATGAAAGTAGACCACTTACAGGAGATGACATAACCCGCCTTTCTGCTGAAAAAGGTTATTATCGTTGGGAAGATGAGGAAAGCAAATGGAGCTGGAAAGATGCTGACAAGGAAAAATTGAAAATGCTGCTTCAAAATTTGCGGACATCAAACCGTGTATCAGATTTCGTAAAACAGAAAGAGGATAAGGAACTGTTGGATTATTATTTCCTGACAGTGGAAGAGTCGGACAAAATGACCAATCTGGGAGTGCTTTTTATCGGAACCCAATCTCAACGAGGCAGACTGATGAATGCGCCTGTGGTGCAGTGTATCCAGTTTGACCAGTATGGTGATAAGGTCTGGAAATATCTTATTGATGACTTTACAAAGAATCCTCAGGAAATCATTGAGGCGATATGGAATAATGTGCCTGTTTGGAGAGAAAGTAACGAAATCAGTGACGGACTGTTCCGCAAGGAAATTCCTGCGTATGACGAAGCGGTAGTCAGAGAACTGACCTGTAATGCGTTGGTGCATCGCCCTTATACGGTAAGAGGAGATGTTTTTATCAATATCCATCCGGACAGGATTGAAGTGGTCAATCCTGGAGCATTACCATTGGGAGTAACTCCGCAGAATATCCTTCATAAAACTGTAAAGAGAAACGAGCATTTTGCCAATCTGTGCTATGCCCTGCAAATGATGGAACGTGAAGGTTCCGGATATGACAAGATGTATGAAGTACTTCTTTCCAATGGAAAACAGATCCCAATAGTTGAGGAAGGTGATGATTATGTGAAGGCTATAGTAGGAAGACGAATCATCAGTCAGGAAGCCATCAAAGTAATTCGTTATGCTTTGCAGAAGACGGAACTCCGACAGAAGCAGATTATCTGTTTAGGACTGATAGCCCAGCATGAAAGTATTTCGGCGGCAGATCTGATTAAATTGCTGAATCTGAAAAATCGTGATGCTCTTTCTCCATGGCTTGATAAGTTGGTGGATGACGGTATCGTAGAAACTTCAGGTAGAAAGAAGGGAAAGGAATATCGGGTTTGTTCTTATATACTTAAAGAAAGTGGTTATAAAGGACAGACATCCTTGAAAAGAATAGAACCTTATAGACTTCGTGAATTAATTATCGAAGACTTGAAAATATATGAATGTGCTTCTTTAAGGGATATTCAGCAGAGAATAGGAGATGAGATTAGTTATCAGAAATTGTGGAAACAATTGGATAATATGATAAAAGAAGGTATTTTGGAATCTACAGGTAAAAACAGATGGACAAAATATAGGCTTAAGAAATAATATTCTCTCTTTCAAAATTGTGAATAAAGAAAGAGATAAAATCGATTTTGAAAGAGAAAAATAAAAGAGATGAATCGTAATATATTGATTATTAGGAATATTCTCTCTTTCGAAATTGTGAATAAAGAAAGAGATAAAATCGATTTTGAAAGAGAGAAATGAAAAGGATAAAGCTTTAAATATAGAAAATCATGATTGATAAATGGTTTCAAAACGATATAAATAAAGTATTGGCTGTACATGACCGTATGGTGGTGACAGATGCTTTAGGAGAAGGTGGATTCCTGTTAGATTATTTGCCTTCGGACGTAGTGGTAATCAATACCGGCAATGAAGAAATAGATGAGATAAAAGCAAGATATAGGGCTGAAAAAGACTGTATAGGCAAGAAGGTGGTATTCTATAAACAGAATACGCCGGACTCCTTATGCTTTCTGTTGGAATATGCAGAGACTTATGGCTGTATTGTACTGGATGATATGGAGGCTTATATCAGAAAACATCTGTTTGAAGGTATAAAGGAAAATACTGAATTAGGAAAGCAGGAACTTCTGATGGCTGCCAAATTGAGCAAAGGAAAGGACTTGAATTGGTGGCATGGGGTAAGTAAGGGAATAATCAAACCACTGGATACGGACGGACTAGTAATAGACTTGCTGCATCATCCTAAAGAAATTAAAAAGAATATGGATGGAGATGTTTGGAAGATCTTTGAATCGGAAGTTTATAGTCTTATCTCAAAACCACAGACAAAACAGCCGGTGGAAATATTGGCACAGTCGGTAGCTGATACGATATTTGACGGACTGATTCATAATAACATATCAGACAGACTTTTGAAAATCTATTATAAGTGTGTGGACAGTAATTCAATGAGGGAGCCTTTACTGAACTATATCGAGAAATATAAAATACCTCAAGGTATGTCTGTATTGGATACTCATCCGGACCATTGTTTTATGGAGTTGGACAGACTATATTTCAAGCAGCTTAGTGTTGCATTGGAGAACAATGAATATATTATCGGATTCCAGCAATATGTTGACAATCGAACTAAAAGTAAGAAAGCAGAAGCATACAAGGCTGAATGGTTGAAGGATGTAAAGGTATTGCTTGACTTCAAGAATGAGAAGCTTTATGAAATCAATACCGTTTCTCAACTGGCGAACTATTATCAATCGCACTTTGCTCCTTTGGATTCAGCCATAAGACATCTGTATGTGGCATGGCTTCAGGAAGAAAAACTATTGCGCCCTTATCAATACAGATACGAACAATATAATAAAGAATTGCTTGACCGTTGGTTTGGACTAGCAGATGAATATAAACCAACTCAAAGAAACTTTATAGCTGATAAACTTTCTGGAAATGGAAGGATAGCGGTAATAGTTTGTGACGGGTTGAGACTTGAAATAGCGGAATCCATAGCAGATAAACTCAAGGTTAAGGGAAAGAAGAACATAGCTTTTGCTGAACTGCCATCTGTAACGGAGAATGGCATGAGTTCGCTTTTCGGTTGTGCTGAAGTAGAAGATGTAGCCCAAACAAGATATAGCAATCTGAAGACTGTAATACCTGATGTTGAGATTATCCAACTGGAAAGGCTCAACAGTGGAGTGACGGCAAATAAGTTAGTATTGATGTTCGGTGATATAGATCAGGTTGGCGAAAAGAAACAACTGGCCGGATTGAAAGATATAAATGCATATGAGGCTTTTGTCTCGGAAAAAATAAATGACCTCTTCAGTATGGGTTATGGTAAAGTGTATCTTACAGCCGATCATGGATTTGTGATAACCGGTATATTGGATGAAGCGGATAAAATTCCGGTTCCGGATGGAGATATAATCAAATCGGAGGAAAGGTTCTGTCTGGCAAATGATACTTTGGGCAATGAAAATATAATCGTACGGAGCCAGAAGTATAAGGAGAGTCAATACCAGTATTATGCAAAGTCAGACAAACCGTTTGTTTCAAAAGGGGCATACGGCTATGCCCATGGTGGATTTACTCCTCAGGAATGTATTATTCCTTCTTATGAGTTTGCAAATGAAAATCAGGAATCTTTAGGAGTATTCATTGTAAACAAATCAGCTTTGCTGAATGTTACAGGAACTTATTTTACAGTTAAGCTGAAGGCTGAAAGTGTAGAGAATACGTTATTTAAGGCGGAAAGAAAAGTGGTGATTCAGATTTATGGAAATGGAGCTTTGCTGAGTACGTCATCGGTATATAGAATGACTCCTTCATCTGTGCAGGAAGCTGAATTTGCATTGGCAGCAACGGAAAATGTGAAAGTTGTGGTTGTAGATATTCAGACACAGCAGCAAGTGGATTTCTGTGATGTGAAAAAATCAGTGTCACGAGACTTGGATGATTTATTTTAAAAGATGGTATTATGTTGGAATTAGATAAAAAATTACTGGACCTGTTTCAGGGATATGTAGTTCGGAAAGACGTAGTTCGTTCTGTAAAAGGTGGTGCGAATGTGCCGGTTTTTGTGTTGGAGTATTTACTTGCCAATTCATGCAGTACGGATGATGAACAGAAAATTAAGGAAGGAGTTGAGAATGTGAAAAATGTTCTCCGCAAACATTATGTCAATCCCGATGAAGCTAATCTGATACAAGCCAAAATAAGGGAAGAAGGTACTTACAAAGTGATAGATAAGATTTCTGTCCGTTTGGATGCTTCTAAGGATAAATATTGGGCAGAACTTTCAAACCTGAATATTCGTGATGCCAATATCGATGACAGGATTGTGACGGAACATGAAAAGATGATGATGGGTGGAATATGGGCTATTGTGGATATAGCGTATGATTCTACTATGGCAATTGGCAGTAAGCTGTATCCGTTCGTAGTATCTAAAGTTCGTCCTATTCAGTTATCGAGCTTTGATATGTCCAGAATAAGTAACAACAGAAAGAATTTTACTAATGAAGAGTGGTTGAACGTGTTGTTACGTAGCGGTGGTTATGAACCGGAGTCAGAAGGTATGACACAGCGAATGAAGATGCTCCTTCTTTCACGTTTTATACCTATGGTAGAGGCTAATTTTAATATGGCTGAACTTGGTCCGAGAAGTTCCGGTAAATCATACGTGTTCAAGGAATTGTCGCCATACTCCATGCTGGTTTCCGGAGGACAAGGTACGGCTGCCTCTCTTTTTGTGAATAATTCCAATGGTCAGATCGGAGCAATGGGTAAATGGGATGCCGTATGTTTCGATGAATCTACAGATGAATTGTTTAAAGACCGTGAAGTAGTGCCATTGATGAAGGACTATATGGAATCGGGTTCTTTTTCAAGGGCCGGAAAATCAGGTGAGAAATCAGCCAATGCTTCTATTATTCTGAACGGTAACATCAATCAGCCAGTAGAAACAGTATTACAGACCAGTCATTTATTCAGTCCTTTCTCTGATAAGATATCGGATGATACGGCTTTTCTTGACCGTATAGGATTTTTCTTGCCAGGATGGGAAATAATGAAATTTGCACCTGCCAATTTCACTAATCATTTTGGTTTCAGTACGGACTTTTTCAGTGAAATGCTTCATGCATTAAGAAAGGACAATTATACGAACGCCATAGATGAATATTTCACATTAGGTTCACAAATGCGTCAGCGTGATACGAAACCGGTTCGTAAGACGGTTTCAGGACTTATAAAACTGTTGCATCCGGATGGAAAGTACACTAAGGAAGATGTACGTGTTTATCTGGAATGGGCAATTGAAATGCGTAGAAGGGTAAAAGAGCAGTTAAAACGCATTGGTGGAATGGAGTTTTGGGATACTAATTTCTCTTATATAGACAAGGAAACACAGGAAGAGACTTTTGTTCCAGTACCGGAAGAAAGAGGTAGTGGATTGATCGGTGACTCTCCTTTACCTCCAGGAACATGTTATTCTGCTACTTCTGATGGAGATAAGGTTGCCTTGGTAAAGATAGAGGTAATCACAATGGCTGGTAATGGAAAGTTGAACATCAGCGGAACGAATTCTGCTACCGTAAAGGAGGATATTAAGAATACATATAACTATATGAGGGCGAATGAGAAGATGTTACTTTCTCAACAACGTTCGTTTGCCAACATGGATGTGACGGTTCAGGTAACAGCCTTATTAGGTTCTACAGTACAGAGCGGAATTGGTGGAGCTGTCTTTGCTGCTATCATTTCATCGGTATTCAGCAAGAACTTGAAGCCAGCTTTGGGTATTATCGGCAATATATCTATCGGTGGTGCCATCGAACGTGCTATCAATTTCAATGACAAGGTTTCAATCTTGTCGGAAAACGGAGCAAAGACGGTACTTGTACCTATGGATAATCTTGCAGAACTTTCTACTTTGCCGACTACGGTTTTGGGCAAGACTGATGTACCTTTTTATGCCAATACACAAATGATTATTCAGAAGATGATGTTGTAAATGTATAGTTCAGATGAAAAGAGTGATAAAAAGATTAACCAATTGTAGGTACTTACGAATAATATTTAAAAAACTATGGAATGCTATTCGAATATACTTAACAATAACTTTTAAGAACCTATTGGATAATATCGGAAAATCACCATTAAAATGGTTGAGTTGTATAACCATATTATTGTCTTTCTTTATTTTTGATTCTTTTTGGACAGCATGGATAAATAAGATATGGGTTGATCCGATTGCATCTCAAATCAAAGACAACACATGGTGGATTATTGCCATTTATTCAGTAATAATATCTGCATATTATTATCATAATCTCAAGGAAACGGAAGTGATAAATATGAATAGATGTAAAGTTGTTGTAATTGGAACTTTGCTATATTGTATTTGTCTTTTCTCTAGAAAATGGGACTATGTATTGATTTGTGATTATAGTAGATATTTAGCTTGGAGTAATTTTATTATTATAGTTCCTATATTATGGGAATGTTATATCTGTTATCAATTAAAGCATAAAAAGGCTACTGAAAATGCCAAGCCAGAACTTGAGATTGAAAAGACAAATAATGTGGCAGATTCATATAAAAGGAAGGCGGTATGTGAATCTGCATACAAAACTTTGGAGTCATGTTTTTATAAAGAAGGAAGTTTTACTTTCTCTATAACGGGTATTTGGGGAAGTGGAAAAACAACTTTTATTAATATCCTAAAAGAACAGTATATTAGAAACAACTCGGTCAAAAGTGTCATTATATTTGAGCCGTGGAAAAGTGATACATCAGATTCCATTGTAAAGGGATTCTTTGCAATGCTACGTGATGAACTAAGCAACTATATTCCAAACATCTCATCTACCATAGATCAATACGTTGAATTGCTATTGGATGAAGAATCTGGAAAACCTTTAAAGATTATAGGAAAATCATTACATGGTATTTTCAATGAAGATAAAAATCCATACGAGCTTATAAAAGAAATACTCGAAAGAACAAAACATAAAACTGTTGTACTCATAGATGATATAGACAGATTGAACGCAGCAGAAATAAAGGAGGTTTTACGTTTGATTAGGAATACGGCTAACTTCCCATATATTCAGTTTATAGTAGCCTATGACAAGAATTATGTATGTGAAACATTGAAGAACAATGGAATTAATACTCCTGACCGTTATTTAGAGAAGTTTTTTAATGTGGAAATGTCATTACCAAGAAGTGAGGAGAGAGTTCTTTGTAATGAACTGCTGACTCGTATTCAAGAAACCGTACACACAATATGGGGATTGGAAAAAGAGGATACTAAGATTACCAATATGGTTTATTATCGTCCAGATGATCCTACCAATAGCATCATTGATAACAATTTGGTGACTAAAGTGTTGTTAACTGTCCGAGACGTGATACGGTTCCATAATTCTTTTTATTTATTAGCTAAAGCATATAAAGATCAAAGAGTAGAAAACGAAGTTTGTTTTCAAGATTTATTCTTTCTGGAATTGCTAAGATATAGATATATGGATGTCTATACTATTTTGTGCAATAGGCCTTTTATATTATTACAATTGTCGTATTATGAATTCTCATTAGATAAAGATTATAAAAAAACTCTTCAGGAATATTTAGATAATACACAGATTGAAATTGTGTCAGATATATTAGAGTATTTATTTAGAAACGATAGAGATAAGGCAAATGCAATATATAGTCTTAGAAACTATTATAAATACTTTATGTATAGATTGGATGACAAGGTTCTTACAGTTGATGAGCTTATGTCCTTGGCTGAAAAGGATGACGCAGAGATGATTAAATCTGCGAATCAGTTATATATAAGAAAATATGGATTAGAATTTGAAAATCAAATAGGAGAACTTTTGGCTCAGATTTATAAAAACAATGCAGAGGGTAGAACATTTGACTATAATGAGATATATAATTTGTTAGAGAAACTGACTAAATCTAATATTAGGGGATTAAGAGATGAAATTTATAATGCTATCATACCTCATCTGCAACAAATGAGGTGTATAGATAATAGGCATTTTAAAGCATTGTTGCACTTATATGATGTAGTGGATTTTAACTCGAAAACGATTAAATATTTTGATATATTGAATTTTTTGATGGCTATATTGGCCAAGAAAAATCTTGCTGTGAAATTGCGACACCCTATTGGGCAAGAAGAATATGATATAGTTTATGATTTCTTGTCTAATACGACACATCCAGCTATTATAAGTTCTGCATTATCATCATTTAAAGAAGCTATTGAGAATGGTGATAAAGCCATAATAGACGACTTGTTGATAGATTTATCTGTTTTATCAGACATACAATTAGAACATTTTATAAAAGAACAAAATAAATTTTCTGAAGATGGATTTACGTTATTTTATAATTGCCAAAGTAAAACGGATCCTAAAACACATCGTGTCTATTTAAGGCAAGAAGCACTGGATATAATGAAAAATGAAATTCAAAATAATCCGCAAGGATATTTTAGTATGTTTATTCGTAAAGGAATAACATCTAATCCTGAATATAATACAGTATCGCCTGAACCTTTTTGTGCCCAAATATTTGAAAATTATGGCAATTTTGAGGAGTTCCTGGAAAATTGTAAGGATGATAATCAATATACGATAAGAGTAAAGAACTTTTGGGAATTATATAAGAGTAATGGTTATAGATCAATTAAATTTGAAGGGCAGGGTAATGTTCAAGAAAAAATTGATAACTGTTTTAGATATGAAATAGAGCTTCTTGAACAATTGAAAAAAATAAAAAGATATCTCGATAAGGGTAAAAAGATAAATGAAAATTTAAAGAAAATGTTTGATAATAATCCTTTACCTGTAAAATTAAGAAATGATATATGTAAAATGATTGAAAATTGAATACTTAATAATCTTTTTGTTTATAACAAAGTGTTTCATCCTTTGTATTTCCGACTTTGGAGGAAAATCCCCCGACCGTAAGGGAGGCAAGTTAGTTTTTGTCTGACAGAATACTTTCTGTCGTACAAAAACACAACTTGCTCTGTTCGTTTGAACAGAGAATCCACTTAAAGTGGATTGTGGCTCCATGCCCATTTATAGCTATAAAATAGAGTCATATTTGCCTGATGAAAAATGTAAATATCAGTTTGTTTGTGACAAACATGTATGCAGAGTTGAATATCGTGTGAATGGAGTGCCTGATATTTAGTTATTTGCCGAAATTTAAATATTCAATATTGAAAGTTTTATGCTGTATTGTACTATGGTATCCTGATTTACAGATTCTGTATCATATAATAGTATGTAGATTGTTATAGTAAAGTTGTATACGTTGCTTAATAAAAGTTGTAATATATTGATAATCAGCGTGTATATGGAATGAACTCTGTCGTGATATTGCAATCGTGTAATACTCTGATAACATAATAACACAACAACATAATGCTCTAATAACATAACATTGCAATAACATAGTAACATAACAACATAATACCCTAATAACATAATATTGCAATAACATAATAACACAACAACATAATGCCCTAATAACATAACATTACAATAACATAGTAACATAACAATATACTACCCTAATAACATAACATTACAATAACATAGTAACATAACAATATACTACCCTAATAACATAACATTGCAATAACATAGTAACACAACAACATAATACCCTAATAACATAACATTGCAATAACATAGTAACACAACAACATAATACCCTGACAACATAATATTGCAATAACATGATAACACAACAACATACTACCCTAACAACATAATATTGCAATAACATATACCCCCATATTATAATATTGTCGGGACATAGTATTATGCCAATATAATGCCCTGACAAAACAATATCCTAATGCTCCAAATGGTATGATGTAAAAATCTGAACAACATAGCCCGGAAAAATCCATCACCATTATCTGATAATGGATCTTTCTGAGCCACCTTCTTCTGTCTATTTGAAAATCGGATTGGAAAGCAGAATCTTGTAATATACTGTACCTCCCACCTCTATGGGAGCCTTGGCAATCATAAACTGTACGGTCTTCCTTTCCACTTTTGCCTGAAGCATGATTCTTCTGACGATGAATCCGGCAGAGAATCTGGCACACCTTTTATCTTTCCATACAGTGAACCCGTCCTTGTCTGTCGTATGGCAGATATACCATTCTCCCGTATCCTCATCGTGTGCGAAATTAACCCGTCCTCCACCGAGAATCCCCAGTTCTATAGACATTGTCTTTGACAGGTAAACCGTTCCCTTGCTGTCCATATTAATTGTCCGCTTCCCCTGATAAACCACCTGCTGCGGACGTGAGTTCTCCTTGTTATATACTATCAGTGCCATAAGTTTCTGTTTTAATGGTGATACAATAAACTAACGGATTAGGATATGAATCCTTCTACTGCCAGCATTTGGCTTCTCCATGAGAATCCCCGGTTTGATCGTACTGCATCCATGATCGTGTTTACTTTTCCTGAAATGGCACTTGCCGATATACCCATACATTCACCCAACGCCTTGAATGAAAAGTCTGATTCATAAAAACGCAACGTAAACATCCTGTATTCCTGATAGGAGAACTTTCTTCTGATAAAGTTAAGAATGTCCTTCACCAGTTTTTCACAGCTGTTCAGGTCATCCGGAGAAAGGAAATCCGCATCTTCCCCACATCGAAGAAAGAAATATTCATCCGGATGGGCATATTTGCTTTCCAGCCTGAACTTGACCATGAACGCTTTCCTGTAACATCCGATAAAGTATGCTTCATAATCCGTTATTTCCCTTTCCGGATTCAGCACCTGCTTTCTTACAAACAGATAAGTGTCATGAAAATTGTCCTCATCCAGTGCCCCGTATCTGCCAACGAGATTTCTTAACCTGTCATAAGACACCGTAAACCAGTCATTGAACCTTTTTTCCACATTGTTCGCTTCCATAATCTTCCATTTATTGAGTTATACATGGCCTGCCCGTGGGTAGGCATTCTTATTTCTTGTGCGTTCCCCAGTTCGTTTTCCGATGATTGCTGCAAGGCTTGCCGTGAAAAAATACGCTCTTGCGCCAGCAAGAGGAAGATTTTTTCACAGGCAACCAAGCCCCTTCAGGGGCCGCCTTGCGCGATCATTCGGAAAAACAACTATCTTTGCTGCAAGAAATGAGGATGGCTTCATCTTGAAAGCGCCTGGTCTCTGTATGTTATTACAGACGGTTATGCGAGGTATAAGATAGGTTTATCTCTATAACCCCATCTTGCTCCTTACTATATTCATGTTGTCCTTCAGGTTCCTGTCCATGACTCTTGCATAATGTTGTGTCATTCTTGTGGATGCATGTCCGAGCATGGCAGACACCTCCTGCAATGGAACATTGTTGGCCAATGTGACGGTCGTAGCAAACGTATGTCTAGCTGCATGTGTGGTCAGATTCTTTTTGATGCCGCAGAAGTCCGCAATCTCCTTCAGGTAGCTGTTTGCCTTCTGATTGCAGACAACAGGAAGGCAAGTCCCTTGTTTAAGACATATCGGATGTGATTCGTATTTCTTCAGGATTGCCAATGGAACAGGAAGAAGCGGAACATTTGCTATGGAACTTGACTTTCTTCTTCTCTCCAGCTTTACACGTCCTTTTCTTATCCACCAGTCACCGTTATTGTCCTGCTCCAGATGTTCCGGTCTCAATGTGGATACATCAGCGAACGCCAGACCGGTGAAGCACGCAAACAAAAAGATGTCCTTGACAAGCTCCAGCCTCGGAATATCAAATTCCCTGTTCATTATAGCCTGAAGCTCGTTGTTTGTCAGGAATACCGGATCAGTCTCGTCCTGTTCCATCTTATATCCGTAAAACGGGTCTTTCCGCATCCATTCTTTGGCTATTGCCATATTGGTGATTTTCTTCAGGCATTTCATGTAGCGGACTATTGTGTTGCGGCACAGTCCGGCTTCTGTCTTCAGGAAAACATCAAAAGCCTTGATGAAATCAGGGGAAAGTTCATGGAACGTAATATCATCCTTCTCATAAAAACGCGGCACAAACGTTTCAAGTTTTCTGAGCACATTCTTATAACGGTTGATGGTGACGGGAGAATAGTCTATGTCAACAACCTTTTCCATAGAGGAAATTTCTTCTTTGACTGTTCCAAGCAACGTCCGGACAGTCTCATCCTTTCCGAACACACGCTTTAATATTGTCTTTGGAGTTATCAGTGCCGATTCAAAGGTCAGTTCCTTGTGCTTTTCGTATGCGCGTGTAGTGAGGGCGGAAATATAGTTGTTCAATTCGATGGAAGCCCTGTCTTTTCCTTTACTGCATCCCTTGGCCGGATTCCAGTTCTTTAATGGAACGCTTCTCTGTATTCTTATTTCTTCATATTGCCCGTTGATGGTAATCCTCATTAGGATTGGAGCCTCGCCATTTTTCAGCAGTTTTGTTTTCAGAACGAAAAATAGAATGTTCATTGTTCCTTGTTTCATGATCATTTTCTTTTTGAAGTTGCACATTCGGTTATTTCGTCAATCCTGAATTGAGCGGATGGCTGGAGAAAAATGTTAAATTCGGTGGCTTTTATTATTGCCGGCTCTAAAAAACCACCGATTTTTGTTTCTCTTACTATTATCCGCCTGTAGGTACAATCATTATCATCGGATAAGAAAGCCTGTAGCAAACGTTGTATTTCATCCGTCATTCAGTAGGGTATGCAAATGTAGAATTTCATCCCTGAAAATGATTCACGCAAATCGTTGAGAATAAGTGAAGTATGGTACATATCGGTGGTTTTTTCATGGGACTCAAAAAAAGCCACCGAATCAGCAATTTTTTATTGCACCAAATTGCATATTTTTGCGGACAGTACATAAAGAAAAAACCGCTGAAATAACTGTATTTCAGCGGTTTTCATGATTTTTCGTTTTGTAAAAGTGGTGCCACCAGCAATATAAATGTTAAATTATTATCAATCTGATTAAATCCAAATATATGCTAATATGTTGATATTAACGCTAATTAAACGAATTTCAATTTAGGCGAGTAGTGACTGTTTTAGAAATTATAGTGACTATTGTAGTGACTATCCGGAAAAAGTCACTAACTTTGCAGTGTCCGATTCATAAGGGAATCGAACCTTGGATTCTATGGCAAAATCTCTTTCCCGGTTCTTCATCCGCAAGCAGGACGAGAAGAACGAAATCGCAACTCTTTTCTTTAGGGTGCAGAATAAGAAACACAAAGTCGATACGCTCTTTTCCTCTCAGATCCGTGTGAATGTTGCGGAGTGGAAAGAGGCTTTGTCGTGTCCTGAAAAATGGATGCGACATCAAAGGGCGAACTTTAATTTACACGACTCACTCAATAGGATTGAACTGGTAGTAAAATCGGAAGTCGAAGGCATGTCTTTCGACAAGTCGCATGTTGAGGCCGAAATCCTCGCTATCGCCAATCCGAAAAAGGCAGAAGCCATAATGAAAGCGAAGCGTGAAGAGGAGGAACGGCAACGTGAGGAAGAACGCATAAAGGAAGAGCAGGAACGTCTGATAAAGGAAGGCATCGATGCTGAACGCGCCAAAATATGGAATTTCATAGACCGATTTTGCAATGAAATCAAGAGCGGTGCCAGGCTTAATGGTCATGATAGATATGCGCCCGGCACTGTGAAGGCATGGAATAGCTTTAGGAAGCTCTATGACTTGTTTGACAGAAAGCATCGCAACACATGGTATGACGTAGACCGTGCGTTCGTCACCAAATTCCTGAATTTTATGGAGAAGAAAGATTATATGGTGACTGCGCAGAATAAATATCTGGTTGATCTCCGTGCAATTATCAGCTACGCTTATGCAGACGGAATCCACAACAATGACCGTGCCCTGCAATATTTCGCAAAAAAGAAAATTGAAGAGAAAGACAAGGCTATCGAAATCTACCTTACCGAGGCAGAGCTTCAGGCATTGTATGAAATGCCACTGTCAGGCAAGCAGGAAGAGGTGCGCGATATATTTCTTGTCGGGTGCTACACTTGTCAGCGCGTGAGCGATTACAACGACATCGACAAGGATTGTTTCACCACTACTGCCAAAGGAACACCGGTAATACGCCTCATTCAGAAGAAAACCCGCAACGAGGTAAAGATTCCTATAATGAATCCCAACCTAAAGGCTATATGCGAAAAATACGACTACAATCTCCCTTATGTTGTTGACGTGATACTCAACCGCTACATAAAGGAGATTCTAAAGGAGCTGTCCGGTAAAGTGCCCGACTTAGCCAGGATGGTAGTAACCAAGCTTACTCAAAAGCAGAAGAAACTGGTGGAGGACGGCAAGCTCGTTGTCGAGCACAACGAAAAGGGAGAGGTGATAATGCCCCGCTATAAGTGCGTGACTACCCACACAGCCCGCCGCAGTGGAATAACCAACATGTACCTCACCCACAAATACTCCATAGTCCAGATGATGCACGTCAGCGGCCACAAAACGCAAAAGACCTTCATGGACTACATCAAACTCTCCTCCGATGAAATTGCCGACGAGATTAACGCTATCGCCAATGGCAGTAAAACGGAAGTATTTTAACTATTATTACTCAGAAACAGCTACAAATCAAAATATAAATTGTAATTTTGAATATGGAAACAAATAATTCACAGCTCGTAATCTATCAGGCACCCGACGGAAATATGTCGATTGATGTGACAGTTCAGAATGATACCGTATGGTTGAGCCAAGGGCAGATGGCCGAACTCTTTGACAAAGATCAGTCAGTTATTGCCCGCCACATCTCTAATGTTTTCAAGGAAGGCGAGCTGGAGAAAGAGAGTAATATGCAAATTTTGCATAATACTCTGTCGAAGTACAAGCCGACTCAAGTTTACAGCCTTGATGTTATTATCTCTGTTGGCTATCGCGTTAAATCCAAACGTGGCACTCAATTCCGCATTTGGGCGAATAAGATATTGAAGCAGTATCTTCTTCAAGGCTATGCTATAAACGAACGCATAGCTGCGCAGAAATATGACGAACTGAGTCAGTTGGTAAAAGTGCTTGGCCGCACAATCCAGAATCAAGAAAGGCTTACGGAGGATAGCCGTTCATTGCTTGATGTTGTCGTCGATTACACATACGCCCTCGACACCCTTGACCGCTACGACTATCAGGAACTGAAGATTGAGGACACCACCGGTAGAGAGTCGTTTCATGCCACCTACGAAAACGCCATGGAAGTCATCCGCGAGTTACATGAGAAATTTGGAGGTAGCACATTGTTCGGCAACGAAAAAGATGATTCCTTCAAAAGCTCCATCGGTCAGATTTACCAGACTTTCGGAGGCGTTGACCTCTATCCCTCAGTGGAGGAGAAAGCCGCCATGCTCCTGTATCTCGTTACCAAAAACCACTCGTTCAGTGACGGCAACAAACGCATTGCCGCCACACTGTTCCTGTGGTTCCTCAACGGCAATGGCATTCTCTACAACGAAGACGGCACAAAGCGCATTGCCGACAACACCCTCGTCGCCCTTACCCTTATGATAGCAGAAAGCCGCACTGAGGAAAAGGACACAATGGTTAAAGTCATCGTCAACCTCATCAACAAGAATAACTGACGCCTTGTCCATAAAAGTCAAAGGGGTTTTTCACAACAAGAAAGCTGCTGATTGTCTATATATTACGCAATATATTAGGTGTCGGTTGGTGATTTAATAAAAAATCTAATTTTGCTGCTCAAATTGAGCCTAAGAAATGGAAGGACTCATTGTCGATACAGACACATTTGTAATAGTTGGAGCATGGAATCGCGAAATCCTTTCTCAGGAATGGGTGATGCAGAATTTGCGTCGGAGATGGAAGCGACGTTTCGTTGCATTGTTGACAGATGTAACGCGATGCTCTGGTTGCGGTGGCCTCGAATGGGGCGATGAATATAGTACAAGCCCGTCCTTGACTTTCTCGTTCCATCTTTGAATGTAGACCACCGATTATGACATGAAAGAAAAGTATAATTATTGCAGTTTTTCTTTTGCTCAGTTATGCTAATATACAAATATAACGATGTTCTACTTCCATGCTTTCCGGGCTCTATATGACGAATATGCGTTTTCTGCCAATTGAGCCAATAGGAATGGAATTAGTATGGCTAAAATATTTTCTATTCCAATTACAAATCTACCAATTATAATTAACAAACAAGATATCACCCCAAAAATAAGTTTGCTGATTATGTAAGAGTCGTTCTTTAATCTAACAATCAAGGAAGTATTAAATACTTCCGTCCCACAAGCGAACAAAGAAATCACGAACACGATACATAGCCCCAAGCATTTATAAACCGACCACCCCTCTAATACAAGATCCGAAACCGCAATAATAATAAACAGTATGACACAACAGATTCTTGAAAATCTGATTAACATCTGTGAATATGGCGAAAACTTGCCGGATTGCTTTTTACTATATATTTCAGCAAAATAATTCAAAGTGATTTCCTGCAGTGCATCAACCGGAACCTGAATCAATCCCCAATATGAAAAGATTAATGTCAAAAGCGCGACTTGATTATTAGGGAAGAAATATGAACAAAACAAGAAAAGGGCAAGAGAACCTACATGGAAGCCAATCTCTGATATAGCTGGATATACTGACGCATACGAGAATATGCGGGACAGCAACCTGTTATGTCTGATAGGAACATCGAATTTCCAGGGCACATATCGCCTCAATACATATACTCCCATCATTATTATTGCGAAAAGCTCAGACAATGCCGAAGTCAGTAAAACAATACTTGTCGGATTAAAATGCGTCGAGACCTTAAACAGCAGAACATAGCCAGATACGCCATTCAGGACAACGCAGCATATAGATATCCATGCCAGCAGCCGATAATGCCCCAATCCCATTAAAAATGAATTGAGCCACATAGATATATATGAACATAACGCCAAGGGCAAGATAAACCATATTACTTGCCCAACACACTCAATCACGTCATTGTCCCCGAGAAATCTTGCGCCAAATGATGAAAGCAGGATTACAAATAGAGAAACAACTATTCCGGATATTCCGAATTTTAGCCATGCTTTTCTGAAAACCGCAATCACCTCCACAATATTTTTATCTCTATATCTTGCAAAATAATTCTGATACGAATCATTCAAGGCTATGCCATAGGCTAAAATAATGAGAAGAATAGCATCTATTATTCCTACAGAAGCCAGATATACCGACGGCATATAAGAGAGCAGTATGGAGTCTGTCACAATCAGGGCTTCTTCCAAAAACTCACTTATTATTACCGGGGCGGCAAGTCGTGCAATAGCATCCAACCTGAGATCTTCATTTCTCATCAGACATAAATATAGGGTCAATACCGGCTTCGACATGCACAAGTTCTCTGACGCATGGAGAAAACTTAATATCAGATGGAATAATGAGAGTGGCCATGCTGCCATATCTGATCTGACCTATTCGCTGGTTCTGTTTCAGCGGACGGTTGTTGCCCGTGAAGAAACTGACTATAGTATCAATATCGTAATCAGCAGTGAGAAGCAGAAATAGCTTCCGGCCGATCATCGGAGAGAAAATCTCAAACAAGGATCTTTGATTAAAGGCAAAGGTCCCTATCTCCCTACGGTCTATTTCAGAAATCCTGCCGTTAATGATAGTGTTCTCGAAATCCAGCATCGGATGGTCCAGAACATAGTATGGCGGTAAGTCTTTACGAGAAACTACTCCGTCAAACGGCATTCTGACAATATGCGGATCATAAAATGTAAGGAATATCGATACGCAGGTATAGTTGCCGTTTTCTATCATGCCATGGCACAGTGACGACAGGCACACATTCCCCATTTTGGTGTATATAAGTTGATCCACAGAATCCACTTTGGATACATCTATCACTATTCCATCAGCAGGCGAATATATTATTCCGGAATTGTTCTTAATAGGCCTGATAGGATCCCTGAAACAGAACTCTGAAGACAAATAGTCTACAGTACAGTCCCGTGTGATGCTTTTTATCCTCTTCCGCCATTGGGAAATTGCTTCTGCCATAATTTCAGATTAGTTTTGTCAGCATTCTTTCATAATTCACATGAAGGACCAAGCATGACAGCAGACCGCCGCCTTTCATATACTCCTCAAGATTGAAATAGCACACCTCCATAGCATTGTCCGCAGCAATCTGCTCAAGCCTGCGGTTTTTATCCGATTCATATCTGTAATCCTCAGAACGCTTCGACAGAAAGTCGATATCGGATGCATTCAGAAGATAATTGTTGACCCTTACCGAGTTGGTGAGTCCGGTATGTGCCTGATCCATGGTAATGGGGATTATATCAGCCACTTTTTCTATACTCTTGATCTCTTCCTTCGTGAAAGAGTCTACCGCCACTATCACACTCTCGTTTGTGAAAGGAAATATCGTGCAGTCGAGGTGGTAGTTCTTCGGGTCCTTCAGCTCAAGCTTAATAATGTTCATTCCAAATTCCGACTCCATCCACTCGTAAGCACGCTTATCCGAGCGAATTCCATATCCTCCTATATAGATATTGTCTCTGAGGTATTTAAGTTCGGCCTCTCCCTCAAATTCAAATGGTGAGCGGATTGTCTTATATCCCAACGAGTCAAAGAATCTCATTCCAATCACCTCCTCGCCTATACGGTTGGTTGCTTTGAAATTAGACCCAATATATATGGGCGTATGCTGGAGTACGATTCCGTTATTCGCCACAAAAACCAAATCCTGCAGTTTACAGTCAATGGGTGTAGGCAATAGATATACAAAGCCTTGGGAGGCAAGAAATGAATAAACCTCCCACATCTCACGTATCGCTTTGGGTTTATTTACAATAATATCCTCATCGTCATATTCCTCCATCCATACATTGTTTCGTACAGCAGTATCATATGATGACGGGATATTCATCATAAAAGTAGGAACGTTTGTCATTATTTGATTATCATTTTAGATTTGTAATTTTGTTTATAGTATGTCATTGGTCTCAACTGTTTATATTCATTATTTAGAAATAAGTCAAGTTGAGATGTATAATGCTCTGCAGCTTCATCCGAAGATGTCCCATAAGGATGGCATGTACGTATATCTCTCTCATTCAGATTTATCAGCATTCTGAACGCACACCCTTCTTCCGCTACGAGTTTGTCTTTCTCAAAATAGGAACGAATTGTATTTACAGAATCCGGAATACCTCCGATTGGCTTTGACACCGAACCGCGTTTGATAAATTGAATGCTTCCAAGAGTCATTCCTTTGACATATCTTTTCGATACCCAGTCAAGACATTCATTGATTTCGGATGCAGAGGCTACCTTGATTGTATCCGGGTTCTTATGATATGTATAATACATATCCTTGTATCTATAGAATAGAAGTGCAAATACGGCAGCTCCTTCAGACATTATATCTGCTTCCCCATCCCATTTTTGCAATATGTCAAGCAGAAACCCTCTATTGCCATGCGCAACCACCTCATAGATTACAGAAAAATCTATACCACGAACTATCGGAAGGATAACCCTCGTATCGGAAAAAATATTCGCAAGAGTCTCCAGATCGATTTTACCTTTGGCAATCTCCGTCTCCAGCAAATTTTTTATTCTTGTGGATCTTGAATTATCATTATAATAATGAAGTCCATTTTTATTGAATCTTCTGCAATCATTATCAGTCTTCAAAGGAGACTGATTTGCACTGCATATATAACCGGATTTCGGATTTTCTATATAAAACATTCCATCCTCAAAGCCATTATCAAGCTGGGTCAGGCTGTCAAGGCTTAGAATGTCAGACATATATTCATCTTCGGATGCACGTATTGGCTCATGGCTATTATGAACATATAGGATATTATTTTTTGTATCGATAGAAACCAGATCCAGATAAGGATATCCGTAATCAAGCGTTAATGCAAGTATCTCATTATTGCTTTGGGCATGAGATATCCTATAATTCAATTCCGTTCCTAATTTATATCCAATCAATGGAATGTCAATCAAAAAATAACGATGGTTTATCTTGACAATAGGCTTACCGTCCGGTGTTGTGAAATATTGTTTTACTATCGGAGCCGGGAACTTTCCATATAACAGGGTGTAATTGAAATAAGCACTCCTATTCAATGGAATAAGCCCTTCTGTTACATTAAGTCTCTTATTAAACACACCTTTTAAGCCAACCTTGTATACAGAATACATATCAGGATAACTTGCAGTTGTGCCCCATGCTACCTTGAAATTTGTCCCCATAAAAATCGTAAAGGTTATGGGCAAGATAAATCCGAATAATTCGCACCCGCTTTTTCGGTAAAATAAATGAATCTCATAGAACGAAAAAATACCCTCAAGCGGTTGATGAGGGGAAATTGCTATGATACTATTGCCGCATCTTGTATGATTCCCTGACACTGCCAAGATGTTCGATCCTTCCTTGTTTGGGAATCCTTTACTTCTCTTTTTAGGTCCCCTCAGGTAAGAATATGGTTTATCAAGTTGAATTCCAACAATTTCTAACAGATGTTGAGCTTCAATAACCTTATCGGCTGATACTGGGAATATCCCGGTGTCAAGTATTTGATCAGAGTGACTTTCGGCATATTCGTTAATGCCGTTGCAATAGTATGACACTGCTGATAAATATTCTTTAGATATTTGGGCCTTAAGTTTTGATACAGCTTTTTCTATATTGAAGAATTCGTATAAGAAGTCGAGATAAACGCCATCCCAGTCGTCAAAGCGCCCGGCCTTTTTATTAACAGCCAGCAACCATAATTGAATAGAAAAGAAATCATCTTCACAGTGACATAAAGCCGTTGCTCTTGCCCCATCATTGAAATCATCACAAACGATGTGTGGTACTCCAAAAGAATCTCTATAGATTTCAATCATTTCTTATAACAGTATCGACAGGGTGTTAGACCTTTGTTTATAGCATTAATTTTTGAGCACTTCTTTATTTCACCAGAACAATGCTCAAGTCCTTTACAATCTTTGGCGATATGATATCTTTTAGATTTTGGCCCAGTACAATAATATACACTCTCCGTGTTACCGCTTGGAGATGCATACATTGATTCCAGCGAAACAACTGAAATTATTGATATTATTATCCATGAATATTTCTTAAGCGCTTTCTTCATATCGTGTCTTAGTATGCATAAAGCAATTATGCTATATAGATCCGTATTCAACAATGCAAAATTAGTGAATTTTTCTGAGTTGACAAGCGAATAATCTGATAAACATATATATATTGCGGCTGGCGCAGTTGGTCAGTACAGTTGGTGTGCCAGCCATATCGGATCAGTATAATGCCACCATGAATTAGAGCCATATATTATGACAATTAGAGCGAATTCTAGCTATCACTCATACATAATCCAAGGTAGGATAATGTGAGAATATATTGTGAGTTATCAGATTTTTTGTCTATACATAGCAGTTAAATGGCGAAAATATGCGAAATTTGTTGTGAGTTTATTGTTTTACAAGACAAACGAAACACACGATATATGGATAATGGCAACGAGAATAATATCTCTGGAAGGGAGAAGTTTGATATGAAGGCGTGGATGGAGGAACATCCTCAGGAGTATGGCGAGTTTGCTGCGGCGATGGGCGAAGCGGACTTGCTGGAGGTGTTTCTGTTGGGTTCGGCTGCGTTTAATACGTCGCCGGAGTTCCAAAAACGGCTGGAGAATATGATTGACCTTGACAATATGGACTTGGATGAGCTTTTGAAGATTCTTCAAGAGTCGGATTTTGCTGAGAAGATATTTGGCGAACAGGCAGAAGGGAGTGAATGGGCTAAATACCGGTTGCCCTTTGCCGCATGGCTCAAATATGGACGCTCTTCTGAAATGATGGTGGATAATATTGAGGAAGCGGCACTGTCGATTGACAACAAACAGTACCAGTGGCAGCTTGCAAAGTTCCTGAAGGCATTTCTTGCGAGGGAAGTTGAAGACAAACGACGCTCGCGCAAGGATTTGAAGGAGTATCTTGATTATCGAAAAAGTATCGATAACGGCAATTTGGCTGATTGGGCGTTGGAGGGCATCGACGAATCTAAACCGACCGCTAAAATTACGGAGAATACGGAATTGCCCCATGACCTTCTTTCCCTTTTGGCATCTCACGACAGTGAGATTGTTAAGCGCATTGGCAAATGGATAGAAACACATATCCGTGGCGTTGACATCGCACACTTATATGTCGCACTTGTCGAGTCTGGCGAACTGGCTCCGTCAACACCTGTCAAGCGATTTGTCGGGATACTATCCGCCACATTCCCTGAATGCAAAATAGTCGGCGGCCGTCAGGTACAGAAGAGTGTAAGCACACTCCAAGGCTTATCCCCCAATCGCAAGCAATTCATCAAAGACGAGCCTGAACATCGCTTCGCTATTGATTCTATAAAGACTGATATTTTGCGAATCAGCACTGATGGAGTAGACTGAAATAGCCTCTTTTCAATTCGTTTGATTCGTTTTAGAGTTCGCGAACTTAACGAATCGCCAATTCTTTTTAATCCAAGAAATTACGCTATACTTTTGCGCCATCGTTCCATTTCGGAGCGGTGGCGTTTCCGTCTTAAGCCGTCAGCGGAGGCGCCCAAAAAATGATGGCAATAGACATAAATATGCAAGATCTTTTAGATATTCTCAATGAAGGTCGCGCTCACGTCAAGGTAGAGATGAGCGCCGAAGACCTCAAGGCGTTTTCCGAAGACCTGATCCGTCGGGCAAAGGATGAACTCGGTTCAATGGTAGAGGCTGCAAAGAAGGAACGAATGCTCACCAAAACCGAAGTCAAGGAACTTTTCGGAGTGTGCGATGCAACACTATGGCATTGGGCGAACAAAGGAATCCTCAAACCTGTCAAGACCGGCAACAAGATTATGTATCCGGAATATGAGGTACGCAAAGCTCTCGGACAACGTAACATCAATATCCAAGCACCATGAAAGCGAATGGCTATTACAACCATCCACGCGTTCCATTGGAAGCCGGATGTGGATTGATCGAGGAGGATAGCATTGCCTTTACCAGCGTTTCCGGTAAAACTGCCGAAACTCCTTCTTTCCCTTTAGAGATATTCCCGAAAGCTATCCGAGACATCATCGAGGCTCTTGAGGAGTATGAGAACTATAATGTTGATTTCACAGCGGCTTCATTCCTTACGGTATTCGCGGCTGCTATGGGCAACACATGGTCAGTCCGCTTCATGACCGGGTGGGTAAGCCGACCGATAATCTACATGGTGCTTGTCGGCTCGCCGAGCTGCGGCAAGACTCCGCCTTTGCAACAGGCGGTCGCACCTCTTCTCAAACTCGACGGAGAGTATGACGTGTTATATTGTAAGGAGATGGAAACCTTCCGCCGGTGGGAACGCATGTCGGCAAAGCAGCGTGAGAGATATTCTCTACCTGAAGAAATGAAGATGCCTCAGCGAAAATGCCATGTGGTGGTTGACTCGACCGTAGAGGCTCTTATCGGAGCGTTGCGCGACAATCCACGCGGAGTGCTGATTTACAAGGATGAGATAGACAGCCTTCTTTCCAATTTCAACCGCTATAACGGTTCGGACGAGGGCTACTTTCTCAGTCTGTTCAGCGGCACGCCTTTCAAGTACAGCCGAAAGTCAAGCAACGAGCATATCTTCCTCTCCAATCCCTACTGTTCGATTATCGGCTCTACGCAGCCCGGGCGTTTGGGCGAACAGTTCGGCGGCAAGCGAATGATGAATGGCTTTTCATCACGTTTTCTGAAAGTCTATCCCGAAATTGACAAGATGCCGTCGTGGAACGACACCGCCATGCCGGACGGCGTTCTTGAAGAATGGGAGCGAATTATCCGAAAGGTGGTAACAGTCACTCCTTCAACAGACCAAGAGGGAAAAGCAACCTCAATAGAGCTAATGTTTTCCCAAGAGGCGAAGCTCCGCGTAATTCAATGGAAAGACGAGGTCAATAACAAAGCCTATGCTGAAACGGATTCGGATGCTGTCAGGGCGTTGTGCGGCAAACTGGAAACTTATCTCGTCCGCTTCTGTCTGGTCATACAGATTATGCACGGTATCTGTGGAGAATCGGGAATGAATGAAATTGAACCGAAAACTGCCGAACTCGCCATAAGGCTCACCGAATATTTCAGAAACATGGAGAGCCGGATTGCTCCGGAGATTGAAACCGGCATCCTCGACAACCGGTTCACCGAGTTACTCGGAAACCTCAGGGATTCGTTCACCACGGCAGAAGCTGTCCGGGAAGCTCTGCAACTCGGAATCTCTGAATCCTCGGTCAAGAGATTCCTGAGAGACGGAGGCCGAGGATTCGTGAAGAAAAAGTCACACGGTTGCTATCATAAAATATGACGCATGCGCTGACACTATGAACTTTTGACATTATGACATTTTCGACCGAGGTCGAACTGACTGAGACACCCCGGTTACTCACGCCTGATTTGGAGTATCGACCTTGCTTTGCAAGATATGCCGATTGTGTCCACAACGGCAATCCCGCCTCCCCCGAGGGGAGGGTCAATCCAGCTCGAAACTCGCAGTCTTTTGTCTAATGATACATTGTCCGTGAACGATTATAGACTGAAAAATGAATGATGATAGACTGAAAATCTGCGGTTGATAGATTATTCAGCATCGCGTTTATCATGAACCGTGATACTTCGGTTTATCGGTCATCGGTACATCGGATAATCGGTACATGGGATAATGTTATAATGAGTCATTGGATAATGTATCATCGGGTAACGGAGCATTGGGTAATCAGATGATTGAGACATTCAGGTATTTTATCATCAAGGTACCAGGTCATCAAATCATCAAGACATCAGGGTTCCAAGTCATCAAGTCACACAGCCTTCATTGTATCAAATATTCAATCCACCAATCTATCAAACCAATCTATCTTAAAAAGTCAATCTCTATGACGGATAAAAAATCCATTACTATAAAAATACGTGTCGATTCGCAGACACACGCAGAAATACAGTCAAGAGCCGACAGATATACCGATGGCAACCTAAGCGCGTTTGTACGCTGCGCCACACTCAAATATGAAGAGCAGCCGATTACCGACCACGATAATCCCCGGATGTTTGCCTTGATCAAGTCCGCTATCAAGCTCATAGAACGGACCGGTACCAACACAAATCAGGTTGCAAAGCACATCAACGAACAGCAGAAAATGAGTCCTTACTCGTTGCGGGCGGCAGATCTTCTTCCCTTCGGTCAGTTTTGCGAGGATACCGATAAAATCCGGCAGATGCTGACTTACCTCTATAACATGATAATATCAGGGAAATGATAGTCAAGAAGCTCAACGATGTGTCCGGCGGCGGTTTCCCCGGCGCTCGATATAACGAGAAAAAGATTGCTGATGGTGTGGCAACCCTTATGGCGATGGAGAACGTCAGCGAGGCGTTGCGCCACAATGTCGAGACGCTGCACCGTTTCGGCCTTGATGCCTCGGCAGAAGTCGAGAGGTATCTGAAAGAAAACTCTAAGACTTATGGCAATACAAAGACGACACGTTTTCAGTTCCATGTGTCGGCCTCTGTGAAAGGACGCGCCATGTCGCCGGAAGAACTCACCGACTTCGCGCGTGAGCTTATGGAGGGGATGGGCTATGCCCGTCAGCCGTATTTTGTTTACGCCCATCATGATACCGGCAACAATCATGTGCATATTCTCTCGACGAGAATAAAGCCTAACGGTTATGCCATTTCTGACCATCAGGACAGGCGCAGGCTTAACGAGTGTGCCAACCGCATACTCGCGCCTGACATCAGTAAAGACATAGAGCGTATTTTCGGCTACGACTACGAAACGGAGGGGCAGTTTGCCAATATAGTTAAGGCTCACGGCTACAAGATAGAGAAATCGCTCGACGACTACCGTCTGTTCAAGTGTGGCGGCAATGCCGGGAATATCGCCATCAGCGACATTCTCAATCGAATCACCAAGAACAGCCCCAAGCGCAAAGACCGCGCTACGCAGCTTCGCGCCATAATCCGGAAATACAAGAGTGAGATAGCCGATGGAAAATGTCAAAGTGTTGATAATGTCAAAGTGTCAAAAGGTAAGAAGCGAAAGCCGGTAAAAGCAAAACTGAACACCGACATCCGCAAAATACTTGATAACCACGGCAAGCCGTTGAGCGAGGAGAACTGCCAGCGCATACAGACTCTCATTGATGTCCTCAAGACAAAGTTTGGCATAGACATCAGTTTCCAGAAGGACAAGGACGGCAGGGTGAGAGGCTGCAGTATAATCGACCATGCCGAAAAGATAGCTTTCGATGGCAGCAAGGTGATAAAACTGTCGGAGCTTATTGATTTCGCCATCAAGCCGCAAAGGAAACCGTCGCCGCTTGACGTGTACCGCGACCTGTTCACTGTCGAGGTGGGCAAAGACGGCAAAGGGAACTATATGCTCATCAATGTCAAAGACGGCTCGACGTACCGCAAGCCAATCTCACAGAGGCAGTACGCATGGTATAACGGCGTGAAAGATGACGAGCGCGAGGATGTAGGTCTGACAATAGCAGCCACGATGTTCTCCGAGGAGATATTAACCGAATATCTCATGCGCCATCCTATATACAACCATCAAGAGAGGATAAAAGGCATGGCAGTTGTCAAACATAGAAACGGCAACTACTGCCTCCGCGTAGCACTGACAGACGGCTATATTCCATTGATAGACTTAACTCCCGAGGAAGAAGCCAAGTTCCGTTCGCTCCATACTGACGAACAGGCCCGACAGGATTTCCTGCTGTCAATAGCCATGCTGCATCTTACTCGAAAGGATGCCGAGGCGGTTAAAGACAGAATAAAACAGAATACCCAATCAAAAGCCGGAGTCCGTATTCTCCCTTCCCGACCACAGGACTACTCCCCGGAAATCTCGCAAGTGTTCACATTAAACCTTGCCAACGCACTATCTTCCCTCAATGTAAGTTCCGGCTCATCCGGCTACAAGCGCGAGCACGAAGTCGGCAACCGCTCCCGCTACGACGACATCGACGATCGTCAGTCGGGCACACGGCTTACAATGTAAGAATGAAATAGTGACTATCTCAACGCACCACGCCGATAGTCACTATTATTTTGCGGAGGATTTAATGTAGAGTTTAATCGGATTTAAAATTAAACGCTACTTTTTAATACCGTTTAATCAAGCCGATTTATCGTGGTTTATAGCGATTTAGATAGTGACTATTATAGTGACTACGCCCTGTAGGGACTAAAAGAAAAATCGCTAACTCCGTGAGAATTAGCGATTTGACTTTTGTTTGGGTGGTACCACCAGGAATCGAACCGGGGACACAAGGATTTTCAGTCCTTTGCTCTACCAACTGAGCTATGGCACCATGTTTATCTCTTTTGCGGTTGCAAAGGTAGTGAAACTTTTGGACTATGCAATAGCTTCCATAATAAAAAACGCTGATAATTGGCTATGTGGTTAATTATCAGCGTTTATGATTTGAGAAAAAATACTGAAAAAGTTTTATAGTTATGCTTTTTCCGCTTCTTCTTCCTTCAAAGGATTCCATCCTTGTGCTTTGAGTTCAAACTCTTGACCGTCACGGGTAATTAGGGCGCAGCCTAATTCCGGTTTGGTGATATGGCCAATCAGCTTGACGCCTTCCATTTCGGCAACCTTTTCATGGTCGGCAATGGGGACGGTGAACAATAACTCATAATCCTCGCCTCCGTTCAGTGCACAAGTGCTCAAGTTCATATTGAATTCTTCTGCCATTACAGCCGTCTGATAGTCGATAGGAATATGTTCTTCGTAAACTCGGCAACCCACTTTGCTTTGGGTACAGATATGCAGTAATTCCGAAGAAAGTCCGTCCGATATATCCATCATGGAGGTGGGTTGTATACCTTCTTCTGCCAGTTTCTGAATGATGTCACGGCGTGCTTCGGGCTTCAGTTGACGTTCCAGAAGATACTCCTTCCCCGAGAAGTCCGGTTGCAAGTCTTTGTCACCTCCTTTGAGCACCGCCTTTTCGCGTTCCAAAAGCTGTAGTCCCATGTAGGCGGCACCCAAGTCGCCGCTGACGCAAATCAGGTCGGTTTCGCGGGCACCATTGCGGTAGACCACTTTTCCTTTCTCACCCTCGCCTATGCAGGTGATGCTGATGGTAAGCCCGGTATAGGAAGCGGAGGTGTCTCCTCCCACGATGTCAACATCATATTCTTCGCAAGCCAAACGGATGCCGGCATAGAGTTCCTCCATGTCTTCTATACTGAAACGCTTGGATATGCCCAAGGAAACGGTAATCTGCTTCGGTGTGCCGTTCATGGCATAGATATCGGAGAAATTGACTACGGCCGATTTATACCCCAAATGCTTGAGCGGTACATACACAAGGTCGAAATGGACGCCTTCCATCAGCAAGTCGGTAGTAACGAGCACTTCCTTTTCGGCCGGGTAGGAGAGGACGGCAGCATCATCTCCGACACCATATCGGCTCGACTCATTCTTTAGTTCAATGCCTTCGGTGAGGTGACGGATGAGGCCGAATTCACCGAGGGTAGCTATTTCTGTTCTCATGCTTTCTTATGCTCTATTAATCAATTCACGCATAATCTCTGTCATTCTCGGTTGTGCCTCGTCTGCAGCTTTCTGCACTTCTTCGTGAGAAACTTCTACGATTTTACCTTCTACCCCCAAGTCTGTAATGACAGATACGCCGAACACTTTGATTCCGCAATGATTTGCCACGATGACTTCCGGCACGGTGGACATGCCCACTGCATCGGCACCCAGAATATGGAACATCTTGTATTCCGCAGGTGTTTCGAATGTGGGACCTTGCGTACCGATATAGACACCGTGCTGAACCTTGATGCCCTTTTCTGCTGCAATGGCGTCGGCCTTACGAATCAGCTCTTTGTCATAGGCCTCGCTCATATCCGGGAAACGAGGGCCGTAAGGTATGTTTTTGCCACGCAATGGATGTTCGGGGAAGTAGTTTATATGGTCGGTGATAATCATCAGGTCGCCGATCGCAAAATCCGGATTTGTGCCTCCACTGGCATTGGAAACGAACAAGGTCTTGATACCCAGTTCGCGCATTACACGTACCGGGAAGGTTACTTCCTTCATGGAATAGCCCTCGTAAAAATGGAAACGTCCCTGCATCGCCATGATGTCTTTATGGCCCAGTTTGCCGAAGATAAGTTTTCCGCTGTGTCCCTCTACGGTAGAGACGGGGAAGTTGGGGATTTCTTCGTACCTTATCTCATACTTTTCAGTGATTTCACCGGCAAGACTGCCGAGTCCGGTACCGAGGATGATTGCTGTCTCAGGCTGGGTGTGCATCTTTCCCTTCAGAAAGGCTGCTGTTTCTTGAATGCGCTCTAACATAGCCAATAATGTTTTGGTTAAATATATATTGTTGATTTTGTAAAATTTCTATTTCTATCGGCAGCACGTAGATGTACGGCTTTAGTGTTTCGTCCAGTGCGGGATGGAGTTTCAGCCTTGCCGCATCTTTCTCCGTGGTGATTATCAGTCTTTTCCACTCTTCCAGGTGCAGGAATTGTTCCTTTATTTGCAATAAATCCTTGGGAGTAAAGTCATGATGGTCATCAAATGACAGCAATTTGACGTGCGGCGTGTAAGATTCCACTTCTTTCTGCAAGGGGGCGGGGGAGGCGATGCCTGTCACCAGCAGTACTTGCTCGTCTCCGGTGAGGGAGGAGAGCACTTCCCAGCTGTTCGTTTTCTCGGGAAATAGCGGGGTCAACATTCCATAGCGGAATCTGGAGAAATACAGTTGTTGGTATGGATAGAGGTGGAGCCGTTTGGCTATGATGTTGAAGTCTATCGGCTTGATGTCATCCGGACATTTGGTGACGATGACCATCTGTGCCCGGTTTTTACCGCTTGAAGGTTCGCGGAGTCTTCCGGCAGGGAGCAAGGCATCATCGCATAGTAACCGGTGAAAATCGGTTAGTAGAATGTTCAGTCCGGCTTTTACATGGCGATGTTGGAAGGCGTCGTCCAGGATGATGGCTTCTACAGTGGGATTTCCCAGTTTCAGCAGTTGCTCAATGCCGTGACAACGGTTTTCGTCTACCGCTACCCGTGCATTGGGGAATTTATTTTTAATTTGATACGGCTCGTCACCTATTTGCCGTACATTGCTCTTGTCATCGGCCAGTACATAGCCTCGGCTTTTACGCTTGTAACCCCGACTGAGGGTGGCTACATTCACTCCGTTTTTTTGTAATAGCTTTATCAGATATTCGGTATGTGGCGTCTTGCCAGTTCCGCCCACAGCAAGGTTGCCCACGCATATTACTGGAACGTCAAAACTCTTTGACCGGAGCCAGCCCCAGTCAAAGAGTTTATTTCGCAAGCATACCCCTATTCCATAAAGCCATGATAGGGGATATAGCCAATGATATATCTTGATAAAGTTTTCTTCCATTTATTGAATATTCAGTTCAAAGGGTACACGTGCTTGTATACGGTCACATTTGTCAAAATTCTCCAGGACGCTGAACTGCTGGTATATCTCGCCCATTGTGCCTTTCAGCATGCGTGCTTTGACGTAGTTACCCGGATTGGTGTTCATCAGGCTTTCAAAGAAACTTTCCTTTTTCGGATAGCTCATCACGGTATAGGCATCTACTCCGGCCTTTGCAATGGCAATGTCCAAAGCTTTGTCCAAACCACCCAATTCGTCGACCAGTCCTAGTTCCTTGGCCTTGCTTCCGGTCCATACACGACCTTGGGCAATTTTATCCAGGTCTTCCTTGCTGATGCCTCGGCCATCGGAGCAGCGGGTGAGGAAGAGGTCATATCCGTTGTTCACATACATTTGCATCAGCCCTTTTTCACCGTCATTCATCGGGCGTGTCAGCATGCCGAAGTCTGCGTATTTATTGGTTTTCACTACATCAAAATTTACCCCGATTTTATCAGTCAGCCCCTTTGCGTTGGGGAACATGCCGAAGATGCCGATAGAACCCGTCAGTGTGGTAGGCTCGGCCACGATGGTGTCTGCATTACAAGAAATGTAGTAACCTCCTGAAGCTGCATAGTCACCCATGGAAACAATGACCGGTTTCTCTTTCTTCAATTCGCTGACGGCATACCATATCTGTTCTGAACCATAGGCACTTCCGCCCGGTGAGTTTACGCGTAATACTACCGCTTTTACATCTTCGTCATCTTTCAGCTTGCGCAGGTCTTTAATCACCTTTTTAGAGTCGATGCCTTCTTCGCTGGAGGCAGAAGATGAACCACCGTCAATTTCTCCATAGGCATAGTATACGGCAATCACATTTCCACTTTTGTCTTTGGGAACGTTCTTCTTTACGTTAATCATGTCCTGCAAACCAAGTACGGGCATGCGGTCGTCTTTGTCGATGCCTACCATCGCTTTCAGGTAGTTGCGCACATCATTCTTATATATTAATGTATCGACCAGTCCGCATTGCACACTTTCTTCTGCGGGATAGAACATCAACATGCGGTCGGCAATGGCGTTCAGTGAGTCTACAGATATTTTGCGTGATTCTGCAACATCATTGGTCACTTGTCCCCAGATGGAGGTCAGGTAAGCGTCGATTTGTTCACGGTTGGCAGGGCTCATTTCGGTAGAGATGAAAGGCTCTACAGCCGATTTGTAGGTACCTACTTTGAATATCTGCATTTCCACTCCGATTTTGGCCAGCAAATCCTTGAAGAACATGGGGGTAGCGGCCAAGCCCCTCCACTCGACCATACCTTGCGGGTTCAGCAACACCTTGTCGGCTACACTTGACAGATAATAAAGACCTTGGGAATAGCTGTCACCATAAGCTACGATGAATTTTCCCGATTCCTTGAAATCCTTCAATGCATTGCGTATTTCTTCGCGTGAAGCAAATCCTGCACCCAGCGAAGTTGCTTCTATATAGATACCTTTAATGTTGTCATTCTCTTTTGCTTTTTTGATAGAGGAGAGGACATCATCCAGGCCATAGGTCTTATAATTGTCTCCCATAAGGGCATCGAACGGATTGTCTTGGCTGCGTTCAGCCAGTGCGCCATTCAAATCCAGCATCATAATGGAGTTCTTGCGTACTTGCGTTTCCGACTCCGAAGATGATACCATGCTGAAAACCACCAGAATACTGATGAAAACTAAAACAACGACTGATACGATGATGCCGGTAATGGTGGCAAACGTAAACTTCAGAAAATCTTTCATTGTACTTTATTGTTTTTAGTATGCTAACTTTTAAAAGCTAACAAAGATAAATAATTAGGTTGATATTTACCCTATCTGTCGCTGAGTTTTTCGGTTTGTCACAGTATTATGGGAGATTTCATTCTCTTTTCTTTTATCTTTGAAGTATGTCATTTCGTTCTTTATGGATAGTTAGTTTGTAAAATGCCAGAGTATAATTGCTGTCTTCTTACTTTCTGAATCTATTTCTCCTAAGAACTAATCTTTCCACACCCGTGTTTCTTTCTTACCACAGCTGTGGTAAGAAAGAAACACGGGTGTGGAAAGAAAGCAACATATCTGTGGTGAGAAAAGTTGTTCATTAGTTCCCGTTTAGTTTCCGTGCTTTCCGGATGTAGCCTTTCGCAGGTTTATTGTCAGTTCTCTTTGTGATTCGCAAGCGCGGTGCCGGCCGTTCAGTGGTCTATGTCAAGGTATGAATTGGAGCTTGTATTTCGCGCGCGTATATATATAATGTGTCCCTTCCTTTCCTTATCCCAGTTTTCTTTAAAAAACATGCTTTAAAACATATCTATCAATCAGTGAGTTATGAAAAAGTTCATGGAATCTCTCAAAAAAACCGTGTATAAATTTTGCAGATGTTCATAAAAGGCCTACTTTTGCATCCGCTTTCGGGAACGAAGGCGGCGATGTTTTGACATTCTGACAGTAAAACGGAGCGGTAAGCTTCCATTTTTCTCTTCTTTGTCATCGGTTTCTTCCGGAACTTCGGCCTTGGAAAAGAAAAATGAAAAAAAAACTTCTGAAAATATTTGGAAGTTATGCTTTAAAGTTCTTACCTTTGCACCCGCTTTTGAAAATGAAAGCAGCGCGAGTTGACATTCTTTTAAAAGAAACGGTGCCTGGTTCTTCTTCCTTTTTCTTTTTGCCTCCCTTTCGACAAGAGAGACGACGAGGAAAGAGAAAAGAGAGAAAAAAAGAAAAAAAAACTTCCGAAAATATTTGGAGGATATACTTAAAAGTTCTTACCTTTGCATCCGCTTTCTGAAAAGAACAGCAATTGTGAAACGAGCGATCTTTGAACAGATTTACATAAACAATACAAGTAGTACAAGAGCAAGGCTTTTCCTTATCAATGGGGAATTGCCTTGGGTAAAACAAGAGAACCGTCAATACTTATTTTATATAGGTAAAGATAAACTTTTGAATTCGAGCGTCCTGAACAGATAACAAGCTGTCGCACATTAATTTTTTTTAATTTGCGCAGTCACGATACTTTTACAATGAAGAGTTTGATCCTGGCTCAGGATGAACGCTAGCTACAGGCTTAACACATGCAAGTCGAGGGGCATCAGGAAGAAAGCTTGCTTTCTTTGCTGGCGACCGGCGCACGGGTGAGTAACACGTATCCAACCTGCCGATGACTCGGGGATAGCCTTTCGAAAGAAAGATTAATACCCGATGGTATATCTGAAAGGCATCTTTCAGCTATTAAAGAATTTCGGTCATTGATGGGGATGCGTTCCATTAGGTTGTTGGCGGGGTAACGGCCCACCAAGCCATCGATGGATAGGGGTTCTGAGAGGAAGGTCCCCCACATTGGAACTGAGACACGGTCCAAACTCCTACGGGAGGCAGCAGTGAGGAATATTGGTCAATGGACGAGAGTCTGAACCAGCCAAGTAGCGTGAAGGATGACTGCCCTATGGGTTGTAAACTTCTTTTATACGGGAATAAAGTTAGGCACGTGTGCCTTTTTGTATGTACCGTATGAATAAGGATCGGCTAACTCCGTGCCAGCAGCCGCGGTAATACGGAGGATCCGAGCGTTATCCGGATTTATTGGGTTTAAAGGGAGCGTAGGCGGATGCTTAAGTCAGTTGTGAAAGTTTGCGGCTCAACCGTAAAATTGCAGTTGATACTGGGTGTCTTGAGTACAGTAGAGGCAGGCGGAATTCGTGGTGTAGCGGTGAAATGCTTAGATATCACGAAGAACTCCGATTGCGAAGGCAGCTTGCTGGACTGTAACTGACGCTGATGCTCGAAAGTGTGGGTATCAAACAGGATTAGATACCCTGGTAGTCCACACAGTAAACGATGAATACTCGCTGTTTGCGATATACAGTAAGCGGCCAAGCGAAAGCGTTAAGTATTCCACCTGGGGAGTACGCCGGCAACGGTGAAACTCAAAGGAATTGACGGGGGCCCGCACAAGCGGAGGAACATGTGGTTTAATTCGATGATACGCGAGGAACCTTACCCGGGCTTAAATTGCAAATGAATGTTCTGGAAACAGATCAGCCGCAAGGCATTTGTGAAGGTGCTGCATGGTTGTCGTCAGCTCGTGCCGTGAGGTGTCGGCTTAAGTGCCATAACGAGCGCAACCCTTATCGATAGTTACCATCAGGTTATGCTGGGGACTCTGTCGAGACTGCCGTCGTAAGATGTGAGGAAGGTGGGGATGACGTCAAATCAGCACGGCCCTTACGTCCGGGGCTACACACGTGTTACAATGGGGGGTACAGAAGGCAGCTACACGGCGACGTGATGCTAATCCCTAAAACCTCTCTCAGTTCGGATTGGAGTCTGCAACCCGACTCCATGAAGCTGGATTCGCTAGTAATCGCGCATCAGCCACGGCGCGGTGAATACGTTCCCGGGCCTTGTACACACCGCCCGTCAAGCCATGAAAGCCGGGGGTACCTGAAGTGCGTAACCGCGAGGAGCGCCCTAGGGTAAAACTGGTGATTGGGGCTAAGTCGTAACAAGGTAGCCGTACCGGAAGGTGCGGCTGGAACACCTCCTTTCTGGAGTGACGTCTCGACTCGATCGTTGGTTCTTGAAGTTATGCTTCCATAAGAACCTCTTGTACTGCGCGTACTTGTTTATTAAAATATACGAGAAAAGTAGAAGCCGAGCCGTAAGGCGAGGGTTTGACTGACAGTCCTATAGCTCAGTTGGTTAGAGCGCTACACTGATAATGTAGAGGTCGGCAGTTCAACTCTGCCTGGGACTACTTCTCAGTTGGTGACCGACCGGTTACGATTTAGCGGGTCTTTCATCAATGGTGAAGGGGGATTAGCTCAGCTGGCTAGAGCACCTGCTTTGCACGCAGGGGGTCAACGGTTCGAATCCGTTATTCTCCACTTCTCAAGATTAGGAATTATCTTTAATCCTTAATCCTTGACAACGATCTTTGACATGATGTGACCAAAAAAAGTAAAGTTGAAAGCTGAAAGTATATATCGACCATACGTGATCGGTAAGACAAAAAGTAAGTAAGGGCACATGGCGGATGCCTTGGCTCTCGGAGGCGATGAAGGACGTGATAAGCTGCGATAAGCCGCGGGTAGGTGCAAATGACCTTTGATCCGCGGATTTCCGAATGGGACAACCCGATATCCTGAAGGGATATCATCCCGCAATGCGGGAGGCTAACGCAGGGAACTGAAACATCTTAGTACCTGCAGGAAAAGAAAATAAATAATGATTCCCCCAGTAGTGGCGAGCGAACGGGGAACAGCCCAAACCATCCATGTTACGGCATGTGTGGGGTTGTAGGACCACGTTGTGGCAAGAAAGTTGGTGAGCAGAATGTTCTGGAAAGTACAGCCATAGAGCATGATAGCTGCGTATGCGAAGCCAACCGAAGCCTAGTGGTATCCTGAGTAGCGCGGAGCACGAGGAATTCTGCGTGAATCTGCCGGGACCATCCGGTAAGGCTAAATACTCCCGAGAGACCGATAGTGAACCAGTACTGTGAAGGAAAGGTGAAAAGCACTTCGAACAGAAGAGTGAAATAGTTCCTGAAACCATGTGCCTACAAGCGGTCGGAGCACTTTTAGTGTGACGGCGTGCCTTTTGCATAATGAACCTACGAGTTACTTTTTCCGGCGAGGTTAAGGATCTCAGATCCGCAGCCGAAGCGAAAGCGAGTCTGAACAGGGCGTATAGTCGGAAGGAGTAGACGCGAAACCAAGTGATCTACCCTTGGGCAGGTTGAAGGATGGGTAACACCATCTGGAGGACCGAACCAATAAGCGTTGAAAAGCTTCTGGATGACCTGAGGGTGGGGGTGAAAGGCTAATCAAACTTGGAGATAGCTCGTACTCCCCGAAATGCATTTAGGTGCAGCCTTGACTTATACTGACATGAGGTAGAGCGACTGATAAGATGCGAGGGCTTCACCGCCTATCAAGTCTTGACAAACTCCGAATGCGTGTCAGTTCTATGTCAGGAGTGAGGGCATGGGTGCTAAGGTCCATGTCCTAAAGGAGAACAATCCGGACCAACAGCTAAGGTCCCGAAATGAATACTAAGTTGAACTAACGAAGTCAGATTGCTAAGACAGCTAGGATGTTGGCTTGGAAGCAGCCATTCATTTAAAGAGTGCGTAACAGCTCACTAGTCGAGGAGTTTGGCGTGGATAATAATCGGGCATAAGTATTCTACCGAAGCTTTGGGATGAGAAATCATCGGTAGGGGAGCATTCCACTCTGCGTCGAAGGTAAGGCGTGAGCCTTGCTGGAGCGTGTGGAAAAGCAAATGTAGGTATAAGTAACGATAAAGGGGGTGGGAAACCCCCTCGCCGAAAGACTAAGGTTTCCTGATCAACGCTAATCGGATCAGGGTAAGTCGGGTCCTAAGGCTCAGCCGAACGGCGAGGCCGATGGCAGAACCGGTTAATATTCCGGTACTACCTTAAGGAGTGACGTGGAGACGGAGTCGTGACAGCGCCGCGGACTGACGGAATAGTCCGTTGAAGGGTGTAGATGTTGATTGTTCCAGGCAAATCCGGAACGAGAGTCGAACCTGACAGTATGGAGCGTCCTTCTGGACAATCCAATAGTGCGTGTAATCATACTTCCAAGAAAATCCGCTAAACTTAATCCTTACGGTACCCGTACCGCAAACGGACACACGTAGTCGGGTTGAATATACTAAGGCGCTTGAGTGATTCACGGTTAAGGAACTAGGCAAACTGACCCTGTAACTTCGGGATAAAGGGTCCTCAAGCAATTGAGGCGCAGAGAATAGGTCCAGGCAACTGTTTAACAAAAACACAGGGCTGTGCAAAATTGAAAGATGAAGTATACAGCCTGACACCTGCCCGGTGCTGGAAGGTTAAGAGGAGACGTCATCGCAAGAGAAGCGTTGAATTGAAGCCCCAGTAAACGGCGGCCGTAACTATAACGGTCCTAAGGTAGCGAAATTCCTTGTCGGGTAAGTTCCGACCTGCACGAATGGTGTAATGATCTGGACGCTGTCTCAACCGTGAGCTCAGTGAAATTGTAGTATCGGTGAAGATGCCGATTACCCGCGATGGGACGAAAAGACCCCGTGAACCTTTACTATAGCTTAACATTGAATTTGGGTAATTGATGTGTAGGATAGGCCGGAGGCTTTGAAGCGGGCACGCCAGTGTTCGTGGAGCCGCTGTTGAAATACGGCCCTTTGATTATTTGAGTTCTAACCCGCTGTTGCGGGGACACTGTTTGGTGGGTAGTTTGACTGGGGTGGTCGCCTCCAAAAGCGTAACGGAGGCTTCTAAAGGTGCCCTCACGACGATTGGTAACCGTCGGCAGAGTGTAATGGCATAAGGGCGCTTGACTGGGAGACTCACAAGTCGATCAGGTAGGAAACTAGAGCATAGTGATCCGGTGTTTCTGTATGGAAAGGACATCGCTCAAAGGATAAAAGGTACTCCGGGGATAACAGGCTGATCCCTCCCAAGAGCTCATATCGACGGAGGGGTTTGGCACCTCGATGTCGGCTCGTCACATCCTGGGGCTGGAGAAGGTCCCAAGGGTTGGGCTGTTCGCCCATTAAAGTGGCACGCGAGCTGGGTTCAGAACGTCGTGAGACAGTTCGGTCTCTATCTATCGTGGGCGCATGAAATTTGCGTGGCTCTGACACTAGTACGAGAGGACCGTGTTGGACTGACCTCTGGTTTACCGGTTGTGCCGCCAGGTGCATTGCCGGGTATCTAAGTCGGGATTGGATAAGTGCTGAAAGCATCTAAGTACGAAGCCAGCCACAAGATTAGATTTCTCAGGGTCGTTGTAGACTACAACGTTGATAGGACGCAGGTGTACAGGCAGCGATGTCATAGCCGAGCGTTACTAATTGCCCGTTCACTTTTTGCCTTGCCTTGTATGGAGGTATATACGTTCAGCCATAAATGAATGCTTTGCTTTTTTCGCATCATGTCTACCTTATTCAGGTGACTACAGCACCGGGGTTCCACCTCTTCCCATTCCGAACAGAGAAGTTAAGCCCGGTCACGCCGATGGTACTGCGTAACAGTGGGAGAGTAGGTAGTCGCCGTTTTTCAGAAGAAGCCTCCGTGTCTGATAAGGATACGGAGGCTTCGTTCGTTTTGGCGGTCTCATAAACTTTTCGTATATTTGCGTCGAACTAATTTTATATCAACGTTTAAAGCAAATTGAAAGTATGAAGACTAAAGTTTTATTGGCTGCCGTTGCGGTAGCGTTTTCTTTCGCAGTGACATCTTGTGGCAACAAAAAGGCTGCAGATTCTAATGTAACTGAGGTGGATTCTTGCTGCGCAGCAAAAACAGAACAAGTGTGTGACTCTGCTAAGGCTTGCTGTGAGGGTGCTGACTCTGCTGCTTGTGACAGTGCGAAATGTGAGAAGGCTTGTGATAAAGCTGCTTGTGATAAGAAAGAAGATTGCAAGAAAGCTTGTGATAAAAAGTAATTCAAGACTTGTATTAAATTGTGCAATAGGAAAAGGCATACTGTAAAGTATGCCTTTTTTGTGATATATTTAAGTAATAGGTGAATGCTAACTTATAAAATGAAACTGTTTCTTTGAAAAAAGTAATGAATTTGTTTGTGTGATACGAAATAATATCTACCTTTGCAACGTCAAAACAAAAAAGAAGATGATTCAGAACTTTACATATATTCTACTGTGTGGCATTATTATTCTACTGGCAAAGTTTAGTGGAAGTGAGTGCTGTGCGTGAATATATATGTAAGATGCAATGATATATGAAGCCTTTCTCACTTCCAAGTGCGAAAGGCTTTTTTTATGGGACATAAATTAAATACAATAAAGCAATGAGTGACAAATTATTTATTTTCGACACAACGCTCCGCGATGGCGAGCAGGTTCCGGGATGCCAATTGAATACAGTGGAAAAGATTCAGGTAGCCAGACAACTGGAAGCCCTGGGGGTGGACGTGATTGAAGCCGGATTTCCGATTTCAAGTCCGGGAGATTTCAATTCGGTCATTGAGATATCAAAGGCTGTGACATGGCCCACCATCTGCGCCTTGACACGTGCCGTACAGAAAGATATTGATGTGGCAGCAGAGGCTTTGCAATTTGCCAAGCATAAACGTATCCATACTGGCATCGGTACATCTGACTCGCACATTAAATATAAATTCAATTCCAATCGCGAGGAAATAATAGAGCGTGCAGTGGCTGCCGTAAAGTATGCACGTAAGTATGTGGATGATGTAGAGTTCTATGCCGAAGATGCAGGCCGAACGGATAATGAATATTTGGCACGGGTGGTAGAAGCTGTTATCAAGGCAGGTGCTACTGTGGTGAATATTCCCGATACAACGGGGTATTGCTTGCCTGATGAGTATGGCGCGAAGATAAGATATCTGATGGAACATGTCAACGGTATTCATAATGCCATTATTTCTACTCATTGCCACAATGACTTGGGCATGGCTACTGCCAATACAATGGCTGGCGTGCTGAATGGTGCCCGCCAGGTGGAGGTAACCATCAATGGTATTGGTGAACGTGCCGGCAATACTTCTCTTGAGGAAGTGGCGATGATTATCAAATGTCACAAGGACATAGAAATCGAGACCAACATCAATACACAGAAGATTTATCCAACCAGCCGTATGGTGTCCAGCCTGATGAACATGCCGGTGCAGCCCAACAAGGCTATTGTAGGTCGCAATGCTTTTGCCCATTCGTCGGGTATTCACCAGGACGGTGTATTGAAGAATGTGCAGACGTACGAAATCATTGACCCGCATGATGTGGGTATTGATGATAATTCTATCGTATTGACAGCCCGTAGCGGACGTGCAGCCTTGAAGAATCGTTTGTCGATATTGGGAGTACAGCTGGATCAGGAGAAGCTGGACAAAGTGTATGAAGAGTTCTTGAAACTTGCCGATAAGAAGAAAGATATCAATGATGACGATATTCTGGTATTGGCAGGGGCAAATCGTACGCAGAACCACCGTATCAAACTGGAATATCTTCAGGTGACCAGTGGGGTGGGGGTTCGTTCGGTTGCCAGCTTGGGATTGAACATCTCCGGTGAGAAGTTTGAAGCCGCTGCCAGTGGAAACGGTCCGGTAGATGCCGCTATCAAGGCTTTGAAGAAGATTATCGACCGCCATATGACATTGAAGGAATTCACCATCCAGGCTATCAGCAAGGGTAGCGACGATATGGGTAAGGTACATATGCAGGTGGAATACGATAATCATATTTATTATGGGTTCGGTGCCAATACGGATATTATCGCGGCATCAGTGGAAGCGTACATCGACTGTATCAATAAGTTTAAGATGTGATTTTAATCGTAAATTGTAAATAGCTAAATTGTACATAAAGAGATGAATACATTATTTGATAAAATCTGGGATGCCCATGTGGTACAGAAAGTGGAAGACGGTCCCACACAGCTTTATATTGATCGGCTTTATTGTCATGAAGTAACCAGCCCGCAAGCCTTTTCAGGATTGCGCGAACGTGGAATCAAGTGTTTCCGTCCGGAAAAGATTTTCTGTATGCCCGACCATAACACGCCGACGCATGACCAGGACAAGCCGATTGAAGACCCGGTTTCAAAGACTCAGGTAGATACACTGGCCAAGAATGCGGAAGAGTTTGGATTGGTCCATTTCGGCATGATGGACAAGAAGAACGGAATTATCCATGTAGTAGGTCCGGAACGCGGGCTGACCCTGCCTGGCATGACCATTGTCTGCGGTGACTCGCATACTTCCACCCACGGGGCGATGGGAGCAGTGGCTTTCGGTATCGGTACGAGTGAGGTGGAAATGGTAATGGCCTCGCAATGTATCCTTCAGACCCGTCCTAAGACAATGCGCATCACTGTCGACGGCAAACTTGGCAAGGGAGTGACGGCAAAAGATGTAGCATTGTATATGATGTCGAAGATGACGACCAGCGGCGCTACGGGATATTTCGTGGAATATGCCGGAGAAGCTGTGCGTGGTCTGACTATGGAAGGCCGTCTGACCTTGTGCAATCTGAGTATAGAGATGGGTGCCCGCGGCGGTATGGTTGCTCCGGATGAGACCACTTTCGAGTATATTAAAGGACGCGAATATGCTCCGAAGGGTGAGGCATGGGACAAGGCATTGGCCTATTGGAAAACATTGAAGAGTGATGAGGATGCAGTGTTCGACAAGGAAGTCCGTTTTGCTGCCGAAGATATTGAACCGATGATTACATACGGTACCAACCCGGGCATGGGTATGGGTATCACACAACATATTCCTACTACCGAAGGCATGGGAGAAGCTGCCCGGACCTCTTTCATGAAGTCTATGAGCTATATGGGTTTCCAACCGGGAGAACCTTTGCTGGGTAAGAAGGTTGACTATGTGTTTTTGGGTGCCTGCACCAATGGGCGCATTGAGGATTTCCGTGCATTTGCCTCCATTGTGAAAGGTCGTCAGAAAGCCGGGAATGTAGTGGCATGGCTGGTTCCGGGCTCCTGGATGGTAGATGCACAGATTCGCGAAGAGGGACTGGACAAGATTTTGGAAGAGGCCGGTTTTGCCATTCGCCAACCGGGTTGCTCCGCTTGCCTGGCAATGAACGACGATAAGGTGCCTGCCGGAAAGTATGCAGTGTCTACCAGTAACCGTAATTTTGAAGGACGCCAGGGGCCGGGTTCCCGAACACTGCTTGCCAGCCCGCTTGTAGCTGCAGCAGCGGCAGTGACTGGAGTAATTACTGACCCGAGAACGCTGATTTGATGTACGATTGGACGATTTACGATTAAAATTACTTCGTAAATCAAACATCGTTCAACAAAGGTAAATCAAGAGTATTTTCAATCGTAAATTGTAAATCGTAAATACAAAGATGAAGACAAAATTTGATATAATAACCAGTACTTGTGTGCCTCTTCCATTAGAGAATGTGGATACAGACCAGATAATCCCTGCACGTTTTCTGAAAGCTACTACCCGTGAGGAAAAGTTCTTCGGAGATAATTTGTTCCGTGATTGGCGCTATCATCCGGACGGTTCTCTGAACAAGGACTTTGTTTTGAACAATCCCACTTACGGTGGACAGATTCTGGTGGCGGGAAAGAACTTCGGTTCCGGTTCCAGCCGTGAGCATGCTGCATGGGCCATTGCCGGTTACGGGTTCCGCGTGGTGGTATCGAGCTTCTTTGCCGATATACACAAGAACAATGAACTGAACAACTTTGTGCTTCCGGTGGTGGTAAGTGAGCCGTTCCTGAAAGAGTTATTCGACTCTATCTCTGCCAATCCGAAGATGGAAGTGGAAGTGAATCTGCCCGAACAGACCATCACCAACAAGGCTACGGGCAAGAGCGAACATTTTGAAATCAATGCCTACAAGAAACATTGCCTGATGAATGGCTTGGATGACATCGATTTTCTGGTTGAGAATAAAGATAAGATAGAAGCTTGGGAGAATAAAAATGAAGCATAATCATCCGAAGATAGAAATCATGGACACTACGCTCCGCGACGGTGAACAGACCAGCGGAGTCTCCTTTGTGCCCCATGAGAAGCTGATGATTGCCCGTTTGTTGCTGGAGGAATTGAAGGTAGACCGGGTAGAGGTGGCTTCTGCGCGGGTATCCGAAGGAGAGTTTGATGCCGTAAAAATGATTTGTGACTGGGCGGCACGCCGTAATCAGTTGCCAAGAGTAGAAGTGCTTGGCTTTGTAGATGGCCACACGTCGGTGGACTGGATACATGCGACCGGTTGCCGTGTCATCAATCTGCTGTGCAAAGGCTCGCTGAAGCATTGCACCTACCAGTTGAAGAAGACTCCCGAAGAGCATATCGAGGATATTCTGTCCGTAGTGGATTACGCTAACGAGCAGGATATGGTAGTGAATGTCTATCTGGAAGACTGGAGCAACGGCATGAAAGATTCTCCGGAATATGTGTTCCGTCTGATGGACGCCTTGGAGCAGACCAATATCCGCCGTTACATGTTACCTGACACATTGGGCGTATTGAACCCGCTACAAGTCATCGAGTTCATGCGCAAGATGGTGAAACGCTATCCGTATGCCCATTTCGACTTCCATGCCCACAATGACTATGACCTTGCCGTGAGCAATGTGCTTGCCGCCGTACTTAGCGGTTGTAAGGGACTGCATACTACCATCAACGGCCTGGGCGAACGTGCCGGCAATGCTCCGCTTGCCAGTGTGCAGGCTATCCTGAAAGACCACTTCAATGCCATTACCAACATTGACGAAAGCCGCCTGAACGATGTAAGCCGTGTGGTGGAGTCCTACTCGGGTATCGTAATCCCTGCCAATAAACCGATTGTGGGCGAGAATGTATTTACCCAAGTGGCAGGCGTCCATGCCGACGGTGACAATAAAAGTAACCTCTACTGCAACGACCTTCTGCCCGAACGCTTTGGCCGCAAGCGAGAGTATGCCCTGGGCAAGAACAGCGGTAAAGCCAATATCCGGAAGAATTTGGAGGACTTGGGATTACAACTGGATGAAGATGCCATGCGCAAAGTGACCGAACGCATCATTGAGCTGGGCGACAAGAAGGAACTGGTGACGCAAGAAGACCTGCCCTATATTGTTTCGGACGTACTGAAGCACGGAATGGCAGAAGAACGCGTCAGCCTTAAGAGCTATATTGTGAATCTGGCGTATGGATTGAAGCCGATGGCTACGTTGAAGATAGAAATCAACGGAAAGGAATATGAGGAAAGTTCCAGTGGAGATGGCCAGTATGATGCTTTTGTGCGCGCCTTGCGCAAGATATATAAAGTGACACTGGGCCGTAAGTTCCCGATGCTGACGAACTATGCCGTGACCATTCCTCCCGGCGGGCGTACCGATGCCTTTGTGCAGACGGTTATTACCTGGAGTTTTGAAGATACGATATTCCGTACACGCGGATTGGACGCAGACCAGACGGAAGCGGCCATCAAGGCGACGGTGAAGATGTTGAATATCATAGAAGACGAATACGAATCATAAAAAATGGATCTTATGGAGAAAAAGAAATCGTTTTTTGAGAGGCGTCCTTATGTATGCTATGCGTTGTATGCAGGCTTGCTTTTTGCTTTCAACCTCTTTCTGCGTTGGTGGAGCGGCGAGTTGGATGCGGACGAGTATCTTATGTCAGCCATCAATACCCTTATATTGACAGCTGGTTTTGTGTGGGGTGACCGGTATCGCCGCAAGAATCTTGCAAACAAAAAGAAGATAGATGAACTTTTAAATAATAAATAAAACAATGGATTTTAAAATTGCAGTGTTGGCCGGTGACGGTATCGGCCCCGAAATCTCTACCGTAGGCGTGGATGTGATGACTGCCGTGTGTGAGAAGTTCGGACATAAAGTGAACTATGAATATGCCATCTGCGGTGCAGACGCGATAGACAAGGTGGGTGACCCGTTTCCCGAAGCCACTTATGAGGCTTGTAAAAATGCGGATGCTGTATTGTTCTCTGCCGTAGGTGACCCGAAATTCGACAATGACCCTACTGCCAAAGTGCGTCCCGAGCAGGGCTTGCTGGCTATGCGCAAGAAACTGGGACTGTTTGCCAACATCCGTCCCGTACAGACCTTCAAATGTCTGCTCCATAAGTCTCCCCTTCGTGCGGAACTGGTGGATGGTGCCGATTTCCTTTGTATCCGCGAACTGACCGGTGGCATGTACTTCGGTGAGAAATACCAGGACAATGACAAGGCGTATGATACGAACATGTATACCCGTCCTGAGATTGAACGTATCCTGAAAGTCGGATTTGAATATGCCATGAAACGTAACAAACATCTTACGGTGGTGGATAAAGCCAACGTGCTTGCCTCTTCCCGCCTTTGGAGACAGATTGCCCAGGAAATGGCACCGCAATATCCCGAAGTGACAACCGACTATATGTTTGTGGACAACGCCGCTATGAAGATGATTCAAGAGCCGAAGTTCTTTGACGTAATGGTTACGGAAAATACGTTTGGCGATATTTTGACGGACGAGGGTTCCTGCATCAGTGGCTCTATGGGATTGCTGCCTTCTGCTTCTACGGGAGAGAGCACGCCGGTATTCGAGCCTATTCATGGCTCCTGGCCGCAAGCGAAAGGTTTGAATATAGCCAATCCGCTGGCGCAAATTTTGTCTGTAGCCATGCTTTTCGAATACTTCGACCTGAAAGAGGAAGGGGCGTTGATTCGCAAGGCAGTGGATGCTTCACTCGATGCGAATGTACGTACACCGGAGATTCAAGTAGAAGGTGGAGACAAATACGGTACCAAGGAAGTGGGCGCTTGGATTGTAGACTATCTTAAGAAGTCTTGATGCCAGTATCCCATTACTGTTCTGTCCATCAGTAACTTCCCACTGTAAAGTTCTGCAAAAAGCATGCACCATCTTTGCAGTGGGAAGTCGCTGATTGTCAGATATGGTTCTTCCTTCCCATTTTTCCTTCTTCAATCGTTTCATATCCTTTCATCCTCTTTATTCGTGTTAAGCTTTGGTAGATGGCAGCATAATCTTTCCTTTCCCGCACGGTTTATTTCTTGGAATTTGCATATCTTTGTCAGCATATCCATGCACCGCAAGTATGTGCGGGAAGAATGTATTAGACAATAAGATTATGGCGAAAATTGCAAAGAACCTGACGGAGTTGATTGGGCATACTCCTTTGATGGAATTGGCTGAATACAGCCGTAAATACGGATTGAAAAGAAACGTAGTGGCAAAACTGGAATCTTTTAATCCGGCGGGAAGCGTGAAGGACCGTGTGGCATTTGCCATGATTGAGGATGCCGAGGCACGTGGGGCTTTGAAACCCGGAGCTACGATTATTGAACCTACCAGTGGCAATACCGGCGTGGGACTGGCGATGGTGGCAACCATCAAGGGATACCATTTGATATTGACCATGCCGGAGACCATGAGTGTGGAACGCCGTAATCTGTTGAAAGCCTTGGGCGCGGAGATTGTACTGACCGACGGGCTGGCAGGTATGTCCGGCTCCATTGCCAAAGCGAAAGAACTGCGGGATGCGATACCCGGTGCGGTTATTCTGCAACAGTTTGAGAATCCCTCCAATGCCAAGGCTCATGAACATACTACGGGGGAAGAAATCTGGACGGACACGGATGGCAAAGTTACTGTTTTTGTTGCCGGTGTGGGCACGGGCGGCACGGTCTGTGGAGTGGCGCGTGCCTTGAAGAAACACAATCCGGATGTCTATGTTGTGGCTGTAGAACCTGCCTCCTCTCCGGTCCTGGAAGGAGGGGAAGACGCACCGCACCGCATCCAGGGGATTGGAGCCAATTTTATTCCTTCCATTTATGATGCTTCTGTAGTAGACGAGGTTATTCCGGTACCCGATGACGAGGCCATTCGTGGAGGACGGGAGCTGGCTTCTACGGAAGGCTTGCTGGCCGGCATCTCATCCGGTGCAGCGGTATATGCGGCACGGTTGCTGGCCGAACGCCCTGAATTTGCGGATAAAATGATTGTTGCCCTACTGCCCGATACGGGGGAACGCTATTTGTCAACAGAACTGTTTGCTTTCGATACCTATCCTTTGGAATAAATACTGAACGATTATATGAAGAAATTTATTTTTTCTTTCCTTTTGTGTGGAGCCACGATGTTTTCTGCCTTTTCACAAACCTATCAAGAACTGAGCGAACGTGCGGTTGCAGCCACGGAGCAGGATAGCTTGTCATTGGCCGAAAAATACATTGAACAAGCTTTGAAAATGGAGCCTGCCAACCCTCATAACGCTATGCTGTTCTCCAACTTGGGAACGATACAGCGTCGGCAACACCGGTATGAGCAGGCCCTTGACTCGTATACTCTGGCATTGAACATTGCTCCGCGTGCCATACCTGCCCTGATGAACCGTGCCGCTCTTTATCTTGAGTTGGGGAAGGATGATTTGGCCCGGATAGACTATTCTTTGGTGCTGGATATAGAGAGCGATAATCAGGAAGCCTTGCTAATGCGCGCCTATATCTATATGCGGCAGCGCAACTATAATTTTGCAAAGTCTGATTATGAACGTCTGCTGAAACTTGCCCCCCGGAGTTACAATGGCCGTCTGGGGTTGGCTACACTGGAGCAGAAGGAGGGCAAATATGAAGCGGCGCTTTCGATATTGAATGCCATGATTGCAGAAAAAGGAGGAGAATCTATCCGGCTGACTACCCAGCAATATGCCGTGCTTTACGTGGCACGTGCGGGTGTGGAGCAGGATATGAAACATGCAGACCTGGCCATGATGGACTTGGAAGAAGCTATTAAGCTGGATCCTTCACAGACGGAAGCCTACTTGATACGGGGACAAATTTATCTTTCCCAAAAGAAAAAGGAGTTGGCAAAACGTGACTTCGAAAAAGCCATTTCGCTTGGCGTACCGCAAGGTGACCTCAGGGAATTGTTGTTGCAGTGTAAATAATATTCAACTATATTTCCGTATCAGCTCCACAAACTCTTTTCCGTATTTCTTCTTCTTATATTCACCGATACCGCTGATATTACCAAAATCTTCTATGGTGGTGGGGCGGGAGGTGCTTAGCAGGTGGAGTACTTTGTCAGACAGTACGATATAGGCAGGGAGTGCTTCCTGGTCGGCAAGGCGTTTGCGGAGAGTGCGGAGAGCCTCGAAAAGTTCCCCACTTTCTGTATTGGGCAATCCCAATGGCAATTCTTTGGTTGGAACTGTAGCCTTGCGTTTACGGCCTCTTGTAGTTTGTACAGCTTCCTCGCGGCGGATGGTGACAAGCAGGGCGCGTGCTCTGCCAAACAAGATATCTGTTCCGCTTTGAGTAATTTTCAGATGGTTGTTTTCATTGTAGGCTATTTCGAAATAGCCGAGTTGCAACATTTGCAGCAGGTAGTCATGCCAATCTCTGGCGGGTACTTCACGCCCGACTCCAAAGGTCTTAAGACGATGGTATCCTCTTTCTGTAACTTCAGAACTCATGTTTCCTCGGAGGATGTCCACTAAAATACCGGTCCCTATCTGCTGCTCGGAACGCGCGATTGCACTAAGTGCCTTTTGTACGATTATTGTACCATCGAAACGCTTGGGAGGATTTTTGCATACATCACAGTTTCCACAGTCGCAAGTCGTATTTTCACCGAAATAGCTTAACAGAATGCGGCGGCGGCAGATATCTGCTTCCGCATATTGCTGCATGCGTTGCAGTTTTTCCAGGTTGATGCTTTGCTGTCCACTGTCCGTTGCGAATTTAGTGAGCAGAATGAGGTCGGCCAGTGAATAGAACAAAAGGGTGTCACTGGGCATTCCGTCCCGTCCGGCACGTCCTATTTCCTGATAGAAACTTTCAATGCTTTTGGGCAAATTGTAATGAATTACCCAGCGTACATTGCTTTTGTCAATTCCCATTCCAAAGGCGATGGTGGCGCATACCACTTGCACGCGGTCATTGATGAAGTCGTCTTGCGCTTCATCTCTTCGTGCCGGTGACAGTCCTGCATGATAGACCGCTGATTTTATCCCTTGTTTTTGAAGCATTTGTGCCACTGTTTCAGTCTTGCTGCGGCTCATGCAATAAATAATGCCGCTCTCTCCCGGATGGCGGGCAATGAAGTCGAGGATGGCTTTGCTTTTTTCCTTCTGCTGGTAACCTCTTTTTACGGTGAGGCTCAGGTTGGGACGGTCGAAAGATGAAATGAAAACCCTGGGTTGGTTGAGGCGTAGCTGTTTAATAATATCTTCACGGGTTATTTTGTCGGCTGTGGCAGTAAGTGCAATGATGGGAACCTGGGGAAACTGTTGGTGAAGGATGCCCATCTGTGTATATTCCGGACGGAAATCGTGTCCCCATTGTGAGATGCAGTGAGCTTCATCAATGGCGAAAAGGGAAATATGCATATCTCTTAACAGATAGTTGGCTTCCGTCAATAATTTTTCAGGAGAAATATATAGTAGTTTCAGCTTGCCTTCCATGCATGCACGTCGTAGGGAAGCATTCTCTGTTTCATCATTATTGCTGTTCAGTGCACCGGCCGCGATGCCGTTTGCACAGAGCGTTTCCACTTGGTCCTTCATCAAGGAAATGAGCGGAGAAACCACTACCGCCGTGCCTTCACTCAATAAGGCGGGAAGTTGATAGCAGATGGATTTTCCGCCTCCCGTCGGCATCAGTACCAATGCGTCTTTACGGTCCATCAGATGGCGTATGATGTCTTCTTGTAAGGGGCGGAAACTGTCGTAACCGAAATATGTCTTGAGCGTTTGTAGCATAATCTGGCAGTATGGATTTCTTCCGACAAAGGTACACTAATTATTGCATATACTACAAATGGAAAGTCATCAAGATTTAGTATCATATGAGTTTCCGCAAAAGGTTAAAGTTTCTTATTAATGGCTGAATTGAGCTACTTTTCAACCTTTTTCGTTGTTTATTTATCAAAAATATATACGGGAAAAGTTGTGTATTAAAAAAAAATGTCTGACTTTTGTAAAGTCTAAAGGGCTAACCCTTTGGCTTTTCCGATTTTAAACAACCCTAACCAGTTAATTCAATGAGTGATTTAGAAAACAATGCCCAGGAAAAAGGAACGAAGAAACGTCCTTACAACCTGCGCGAAAAGAAAGAAAAGAATGCTGCCTACCGTTCTTTGATAAGGCCGGAATTGGCAGATGAGTTGTATGACAAGATATTGAATATCGTTGTTGTACAAAAGAAGTATAGAGATGCTGATTATTCCGCTAAGGATTTGGCGAAAGAATTGCAGACCAATACCCGCTATTTATCTGCAGTGGTGAATTCACGCTTCGGCATGAACTACTCTTGCCTGCTGAATGAATATAGAGTAAAAGAAGCGCAGCATTTGTTGACAGACAAAAGATATGCTGACAAGAATGTAGAGGAAATCAGTACGATGGTAGGCTTTGCAAACCGTCAGTCTTTTTATGCTGCTTTTTATAAAAATGTAGGTGAGACTCCTAATGGATATCGTAAAAGACACGCTGAAAAAGAGGCTAAGAAGAAATAATTCTGTATGATTGAATGAATAAAAAGGAAATATTTCGGAACAGTTGTTTCGGGATACTTCCTTTTCTTCTTTTTTAATACCAATCCATATATTCCCGACACATGAAGAAACAACTGATTTCTATGGTGACTGCCCTTTCTCTATTGACGGCTTGTGGCGGAAATCCGAAAACAACTGCTGAGGCAGAAAAATTTGACTATACAGTGGAACAATTTGCAGATTTACAGATTTTACGTTACCGTGTACCAGGTTTTGAGGATTTGTCCCTCAAACAAAAAGAATTGGTTTATTATTTGACGGAAGCGGCTTTGCAGGGTAGAGACATTCTTTTCGATCAGAATGGCAAGTACAACCTGACGATTCGCCGGATGTTGGAGGCTGTCTATACCGGCTATAATGGAGATAAGAACACTCCTGATTTCAAGGCTATGGAAGTGTACCTCAAGCGGGTATGGTTCTCCAATGGCATTCATCATCACTATGGCAGCGAAAAGTTCGTTCCGGGATTTACTCCCGAATTCTTCAGGCAGGCTGTACAGAGTGTGGATGCAGCTACGTTGCCGCTTGCCGAAGGACAGACTGTGGAACAACTATGCGAGGAAGTATTCCCCGTTATTTTTGACCCTAAAGTGATGCCCAAGCGGGTGAATCAAGCTGCCGGTGAAGATTTGGTATTGACTTCCGCATGCAATTATTATGATGGCGTGACGCAGCAAGAAGCCGAAGACTTTTATAATGCCTTGAAGAATCCGCAGGATGAAACTCCCGTTTCCTATGGTTTGAACAGCCGTTTGGTGAAAGAGGATGGCAAGATTCAGGAGAAAGTATGGAAAGTGGGTGGTTTGTATGGACAGGCACTTGAAAAGATTGTCTATTGGCTGAAGAAGGCGGAAGGAGTTGCCGAGACTCCCGAGCAGAAGGCGGTGATAGCCAAACTGATGGATTTCTATGAAACCGGCGATTTGAAGACATTCGATGAATATGCCATTTTGTGGGTGAAGGATTTGAACTCACGCATTGACTTTGTGAACGGTTTTACCGAAAGTTATGGTGACCCGCTCGGCATGAAGGCAAGCTGGGAATCTCTGGTGAATTTTAAAGATTTGGAAGCTACCCGGCGTACAGAGTTGATAAGCGGCAATGCACAGTGGTTTGAGGACCATTCACCGGTAGACGGACAATTCAAGAAGGAAAAAGTGAAAGGGGTGTCTGCCAAGGTAATCACGGCGGCTATTCTGGCCGGTGACTTGTATCCTGCAACAGCTATCGGCATCAACCTGCCCAATGCGAACTGGATACGTAGCCAGCATGGTTCGAAATCCGTTACAATCGGTAACATTACAGATGCTTATAACAAGGCTGCTCATGGCAACGGATTCAATGAGGAGTTTGTGTACAGTGATGCAGAGCTTCAACTGATTGATAAGTACGCAGATGTGACAGATGAACTGCATACTGACCTGCATGAATGTTTGGGACATGGTTCCGGCAAATTGCTTCCGGGTGTGGACCCGGATGCGTTGAAGGCGTATGGCTCTACTATTGAAGAGGCACGCGCCGACTTGTTCGGACTCTACTACGTGGCCGATCCGAAGCTGGTGGAACTGGGGCTTACTCCAAGTGCGGATGCTTATAAGGCTCAATACTACACCTATCTGATGAATGGTTTGATGACACAGCTTGTACGTATCGAACCGGGCAACAATGTAGAAGAAGCCCATATGCGTAACCGCCAGCTCATAGCGCGCTGGGTGTATGAAAATGGTGCGGCGGAGAAGGTTGTGGAATTGGTAAAGAAGGATGGGAAGACGTACGTCGTGATAAACGATTATGAGAAAGTGCGTGACTTGTTTGGCCGGTTGCTTGCCGAGATACAGCGTATCAAGTCCACCGGTGACTATGCCGGTGCCCATGATTTGGTGGAAGCCTATGCCGTGAAAGTCGATCCCGCTTTGCATGCCGAAGTGCTGGAACGCTACAAGAAGCTGAATCTTGCGCCGTATAAGGGTTTCGTCAATCCGAAATATGAGGCGGTGACGGATGCCAACGGTACTATAACAGATGTGACAGTGACTTATGATGAAGGTTATGCGGAACAGATGTTGCGTTATAGCAAAGACTATTCTACATTGCCTTCTGTCAATAAATGATGAACTATGATAGATACTAAAGAGCAGCTGCATCAGCGGCTGAAAGATATAAAGACACAGCTCCGTCTCTCAATGAACGGGGCTGTGTCCCAAAGTATGCGTGAAAAAGGGCTGGTATATAAGCTGAACTTTGGCGTGGAGCTGCCCCGTATCAAGGGTATTGCTGCCGGTTACGAGAAGGACCACTCTCTGGCTCAGGCTTTGTGGAAAGAAGATATCAGAGAGTGCAAAATATTGGCGGGACTTTTACAGCCAGTAGAGAGTTTCCTCCCCGAGATAGCCGATATCTGGGTGGAAGATATCCGTAATATCGAGATTGCAGAACTTACTAGTATGAATTTATTCCAACATCTTCCTTATGCGCCTGCCAAGTCCTTCCATTGGATTGCAAGCGAGGACGAATACACGCAGGTTTGCGGCTTCCTCACCATAGCCCGTCTATTGATGAAGAAAGGGGATATGAGTGAACGGGTTGAAAATGAGTTCCTCGACCAGGCAATAACGGCTTTTTTGTCGGGCTCCTATCATGTGCGCAATGCAGCCATGACCGCTATCCGCCGCTTTATGCAGCAAAATGAGGAAAATTCTTTTCAAGTTTGCCGCAGGGTGGAGGGTATGGACAATTCTTCTTCTGATGTAGAACAATTACTATACAATCTTGTAAAAGAGGAGGTTTGTTAGATTAGTTCTATGGTTATAGAGACTGATGCGGTAAGGGAATATTTCCCTTATCGCAATTTTTATCTCTTTCTCGTTTGCTTTCCACAAAAAAGGATTAACTTTGTTGGCTGTAAAACTGCGCCGTCAAATGGAAAGTCAGAATGTGAAAGATACAGTTAGGCAGATATTCACTGAATATCTGAATGCGAACGGGCATCGGAAGACTCCCGAACGTTATGCCATACTTGACACCATTTACTCCATAGACGGTCATTTTGATATCGACACGCTCTATTCACTGATGGCCGACCAGGAGAATTTCCGCGTCAGCCGTGCAACGCTTTACAATACCATCATTTTGCTTATAAATGCTCGTCTGGTCATCAAGCATCAGTTCGGCAACTCTTCCCAATACGAAAAATCTTATAATCGCGATACACACCATCACCAGATATGCACCCAGTGCGGAAAGGTAACTGAGTTTCAGAACGAGGAGTTGCAGCATGCCATTGAGAATACCAAGCTGAGCCGTTTTAATCTTACGCACTATTCCTTATATATGTATGGGTTGTGCAGCAAGTGTGACCGGGCCAATAAACGGAAGAAAAAGAATAATAACCATAAAAAAGAAAAATGAAAGTAGACGTATTATTAGGATTACAATGGGGCGACGAAGGCAAAGGCAAAGTCGTTGATGTGTTAACTCCGAGATACGATGTCGTAGCTCGTTTCCAGGGCGGACCGAATGCCGGACATACACTCGAGTTTGAAGGGCAGAAGTATGTGCTCCGTTCCATTCCGTCTGGAATATTCCAGGGGGACAAGGTGAATATCATTGGTAACGGTGTAGTGCTTGACCCGGCTCTCTTCAAAGCGGAAGCCGAATCTTTGGAAGCGTCTGGCCATAACTTGAAGGAACGCTTGCACATTTCCAAGAAAGCACACCTCATTCTGCCGACTCACCGCATACTGGATGCTGCATACGAAGCAGCCAAAGGCGATGCAAAGGTAGGAACGACCGGAAAAGGCATCGGACCGACTTATACGGATAAAATCAGCCGTAACGGTGTGCGCGTAGGCGACATTCTGCATGACTTTGACAAGAAGTATGCAGCGGCCAAGGCCCGTCATGAACAGATATTGAAGAGCCTGAACTATGAGTATGAACTTGCAGAAATGGAGAAGGCATGGTTCGAAGGTATCGAATACTTGAAACAATTCCAGTTGGTGGACAGTGAACACGAGATGAACAATCTGTTGGCTGTCGGCAAGTCTGTATTGTGCGAAGGCGCGCAGGGGACAATGCTAGACATTGATTTCGGTTCTTATCCGTTTGTCACTTCTTCCAATACGGTCTGTGCGGGTGCTTGTACCGGTCTGGGTATTGCTCCCAACAAGATTGGTGAGGTATATGGTATTTTCAAGGCCTATTGTACGCGCGTAGGTGCCGGTCCGTTCCCGACGGAATTATTCGACAAGACCGGTGACCAGATTTGCACGCTGGGGCATGAGTTCGGGTCTGTGACTGGACGTAAGCGCCGTTGTGGTTGGATTGACTTGGTGGCATTGAAATACGCCATTATGGTAGACGGGGTTACCAAACTGATTATGATGAAGAGCGATGTGCTCGATTCTTTTGAAACCATTAAGGCTTGTGTAGCTTACAAGATGGATGGGGAAGAGATTGATTACTTCCCGTTCGATATCAACGAGACTATTGAACCGGTTTATGTAGAGCTACCCGGTTGGCAGACGGATATGACCAAGATGCAGAGTGAAGATGAGTTCCCGGAAGAATTCAATGCATATTTGTCATTCCTGGAAGAACAGCTTGGTGTGCCCATCAAGATTGTTTCCTTGGGACCGGACCGTGAGCAGACCATCGAACGATATACAGAGGAATAATAAAACAAACAGATAACCTTAGGCACGGATTACACGGATTTCGCGGCTTCATCTGAAGAACCGTGGGTGTCCGGATAATCCGTGCCTTTTTTATTTATTGCCATGAAAACACGTCTTTTGTCTTTTTTACTGCTGTTGCTCCTTGTGCCCTCCGCACAGTCGCAGACTTATCAGCCGACGGAGGAAAATCTGAAATCCCGTCAGGAGTTTCGTGACAACCGATTCGGTATCTTCCTGCATTGGGGGATATACAGCATGCTGGCTACTGGAGAATGGACCATGACGAACAAGAACCTTAATTATAAGGAGTATGCCAAACTGGCGGGAGGCTTCTATCCTGCCAAGTTCGATGCCGCCAGATGGGTGTCAGCCATCAAAGCGTCCGGGGCAAAGTATATCTGCTTCACGTCCCGGCATCACGATGGCTTTTCCATGTTCCACACACGCTTTTCCGATTACAATATTGTGGATGCCACCCCTTTTAAGCGGGATATTCTGAAAGAATTGGCAGACGAGTGCCACAAGCAAGGTATCCGTCTGCATCTCTACTATTCGCACATTGACTGGTATCGCGAAGATGCTCCGTGGGGACGCACCGGACGTGGAACGGGACGGCCGAATCCGAAGGGCGACTGGAACAGCTACTATAAATTCATGAACAACCAGCTGACCGAGTTGCTCACTAATTATGGAAAAATAGGTGCCATCTGGTTTGATGGCTGGTGGGACCAGGACCAGAATCCGGATTTCGATTGGCAACTGCCCGGGCAATATGCCATGATACACCGCCTGCAACCGGCTTGCCTGGTTGGGAACAACCATCATCAAGCACCGTTTGTCGGCGAGGACATCCAGATATTCGAGCGCGATCTGCCGGGAGAGAACCGTGCCGGCCTTTCCGGGCAGGATATCAGCGCCTTGCCCCTTGAAACCTGCGAGACGATGAATGGAATGTGGGGATATAAGATTACGGACCAGGATTATAAATCCACCAAAACGCTGATACATTACCTGGTGAAGGCTGCGGGTAAAGATGCCAATCTGCTGATGAATATCGGTCCTCAGCCGGACGGTGAGCTGCCTGCTGTTGCATTGGAGCGTCTGGCAGAAGTAGGGGAATGGATGAAGGTATACGGTGAAACCATCTACGGAACCCGTGGCGGCTGCATTGCTCCGCATCCTTGGGGAGTCACTACACAAAGAGAAAATAAATTATACGTGCATATTCTCGAATTGCAGGATAAGGCTCTCTTCCTGCCGTTGGAAGGCAAGAAAGTGAGGAAGGCAGTGGGGTATGCCGACCGTCTTCCAGTGAAGTTCCGTAAGTGTGAAGGAGGGGTGATGCTTTACTTGCCGGAGGTTCCGACGGATATCGATAAAGTGATAGAGGTGGAGATTGAAAAATAAATTATAAATCAGAAATCTTTAATTCTTCCTAAAAGATAAAGGAAACGCTGGCATTGCTCACCGTTTCCTTTTATTTTTGGCAGACTATTTGTTATACAATAAGAAACGACTGATTTATTCACAATTTAAAGAAAGAAAATTATGGGAACAGGAATGATAGGAATGCAATGGATTATTTTTATCGGTATTGCCGTCGTCAGCTGGCTGGTACAGATGAATCTTCAGAACAAATTCAAGAAGTACTCTAAAATCCCTACCGGCAACGGAATGACGGGAGCAGACGTGGCCTTGAAGATGCTGCACGATAATGGCATCTACGATGTGACTGTGACGCATACTCCTGGACATCTGACCGACCATTATAATCCTGCCAATAAGACAGTAAACCTGAGTGAGAGTGTTTATAGCAGTAACAGCATCATGGCTGCTGCCGTTGCAGCCCACGAATGTGGCCACGCTGTGCAGCATGCGTGTGCATACGCTCCGTTGACAATGCGCAGCAAACTGGTGCCGGTAGTCTCTTTCGCCTCACAGTGGATGACGTGGCTGCTGCTGGCAGGTATTTTGATGCTGAACTCCTTCCCGCAACTGTTACTGGCGGGTATTATACTGTTTGCGTTGACTACTTTGTTCAGCTTCATCACCTTGCCGGTGGAAATTAATGCAAGTAAGCGTGCGCTGGTATGGCTTAGCAATTCCGGCATTACAAATTCATATAATCATGCACAAGCGGAAGATGCACTGCGTTCGGCTGCCTATACGTATGTAGTGGCTGCTCTCGGTTCGCTTGCTACCTTGATTTATTATATCATGATATTCTTGGGACGCAGAGATTAAGTATATGATGCAGACATAAAAACAGACCATCTGTTCCATACGGACAGATGGTCTGTTTGCTTTAGATGGATAGTCTGTTTATATCAAACAGCTCATCTGTTGTGTATTATTCAACCTTTTCTGTAAAGGTGTAAGTTCAAAGCTTGTTTTTGTCACTTTTATACTGCAGTAATGGCATAAAGATAAACATTCTCTTTTCTCAATCAATAAAATACTGTAACTTTGTCGTCCGATTTTTAAAATGATTGAACTGATTATGGCTGCAAAACCAAGTATTCCGAAAGGAACCCGTGACTTCTCGCCCGTAGAAATGGCGAAGCGTAACTATATATTCAATACGATTCGTGAAGTGTATCACCTCTATGGCTTCCAGCAGATAGAAACGCCCTCAATGGAAATGCTTTCTACCTTGATGGGGAAGTATGGTGAGGAAGGTGACAAGCTCTTGTTCAAAATACAGAATTCTGGTGATTATTTCTCCGGACTTACGGACGAAGAACTGTTGAGCCGTAATGCAGTGAAGCTTGCCAGTAAGTTCTGCGAGAAAGGTTTGCGCTATGACCTCACAGTACCTTTTGCCCGTTACGTGGTGATGCACCGCGATGAAATAACTTTCCCTTTCAAACGTTATCAGATACAACCCGTGTGGCGTGCCGACCGTCCGCAGAAAGGGCGTTATCGTGAATTCTATCAATGCGATGCCGACGTGGTAGGCAGCGATTCCTTGCTGAGCGAAGTGGAACTGATGCAGATTGTAGATACGGTATTTACCCGCTTCGGCATCCGTGTTTGTATCAAGATTAACAACCGCAAGATATTGAGTGGCATTGCCGAAATCATCGGTGAGTCTGACAAGATTGTGGATATTACTGTGGCCATCGATAAGTTGGATAAGATAGGTCTAGATAATGTCAATGCCGAGTTGAAAGAGAAAGGCATCAGTGACGAGGCTATCGCTAAACTGCAACCTATCATTTTGTTGAGCGGAAGTAATGAAGAGAAACTCGCAACTCTGAAGGAGGTCCTTGCTGCCAGCGAGACTGGACTGAAAGGTGTGGAGGAAAGTGAATTTATCCTTTCCACTTTGAAGAATCTCGGCTTAAAGAATGAAATCGAGTTGGACTTGACATTGGCTCGTGGCTTGAATTACTATACCGGCGCCATCTTCGAAGTAAAGGCGCTTGATGTGCAAATCGGCAGTATCACCGGTGGAGGACGTTACGACAATTTGACGGGTGTATTCGGCATGTCCGGTGTCAGTGGTGTAGGCATCTCGTTCGGTGCAGACCGCATCTTTGATGTGCTGAATCAGCTCGACCTTTATCCGAAAGAAGCAGTGAATGGTACTCAGCTGTTGTTTATCAACTTTGGTGAGAAAGAAGCTGCATTCTCCATGAATGTACTTGCCGGGGTTCGTGCGGCAGGTATTCGTGCCGAGATTTTTCCCGATGCAAGCAAGATGAAGAAGCAGATGGGGTATGCGAACTCTAAAGCCATTCCGTTTGTGGCTTTGGTAGGGGAGAATGAGATGAATGAGGGTAAGGTGACATTGAAAAACATGGAGACCGGTGAGCAGAAAATGGTCACTCCCCAAGAGTTGGTTAGCGAACTGAAATAATAAAAACTGAAATACATTTAAAAAGGAGCATAAAGTTGCTCCTTTTTTTGTATATTTATGGCACGAATATAAGTATTTGTAATAGTGGCGTAGGAGAAATGAAACATCCTGCATTTATCTTTGTACTGACAAAAAAGGAGGTTCTTATGGTTTCTGTTGAGCTTAAGCAAGAAAAACACAATGCCCTCGTCAGTTTCCTGATGATTGTCATAGCGGTATTGTTCCTGCTCTATATGGGCAGTTCATTAGTGCATTCTACAAAAGCGTTCTGGGAAAATTATTCCATAGAAGAGCTGCTGGAATAGAAGGAATTCAAGTCAAATCACTACCTTTGTCGGCAAAACATACTGCCGATGATACTTTATTTTACCGCAACCGGAAACTCACACTGGATTGCAGAATTGCTTGCAGAGGCTACGCATGATACTGCCGTCAGCATTGTTGATTGCCTTAAGCAAGGCCTGATACCCGCAGAGCTGTCAAAAGCTGACAGAGTGGGTATTGTTTTTCCGGTGCACTCATGGTATGCCCCCCGTGTCTTGATTGATTTTTTGTCGCAGCTCCGGTTGCCGGACTGCCGTTATCGTTATGCCGTGTGTACATGCGGGGACGATGTGGGAAAGGGAATGAACCGTCTGGCGGAGCATTTTCCGTTGGATGCTGCTTGGTCTGTTGCAATGCCTAATACCTACGTACCGATGTTCGACTTGGACGATGAGGCGCTTTGTCGTAAGAAGATAGAGAATGCACGGCTTGCCATTACTTCAATTGTGGAGGATGTCATTGCACGGAAGAAGGCTTGGAACGTGCATGAAGGCGGTGCTGCCTGGCTGAAAACGTATGTAGTGAATCCTTTGTTTGTACGTTTCATCATTGGTAGCAAGGGATTTCATGTAGATGAAGGCTGTATCTCTTGCGGAATATGCAGTAAATCTTGTCCGGTAGGTAATATCCGGTTGGTGGATGGGCGTCCGGTGTGGGGAAAGCACTGCATTCATTGTATGGCTTGTTTGCATTTTTGCCCCCGGAAAGTGATACAGTATGGAAAAGCGACACAGAAGAAGGGAAGATACCGGTTGGGAGATTATCTTTGTCGCTTTACCACTCCCACATAAATCAGCAGAATAACATTCATTACCAGTGCGTAGATAATGGCAGGTATTGCAATAATGTCATTGTTGAATACAAACGGGCTACTGGCAACGGCAATTGCCTGTGCGGCATTTTGCATACCGATTTCTATAATGAGTGTACGTTGTTCTTTTCGGTTGAGGTACATGGACTTCGATAGCAGTACGCCGCCTCCTATAGCCAGCAGGATAAGAACGGAGATGCAGATTCCTAGTTTGCCGAATTGGTCGGTGATGGTGGAATGGTGCTGTATGAAGAAGATAGTCGCCAGCAGGATAAGTGCGGGAAAAGCTATCTTCGACAATGTCTTATGAATCCTTTCTGCCATTTGCGGACGGTAACGCTTTGTGAGTATACCGGCTACAATGGGAAGGAGCATCAGGGCCAGGTTCTGTATGATGAGGCTGCCTATAGGGAGATGGACGTCTATGTTCAGATTGTTATCTACATAGTGTGTGGCGGATTCCATAATCATGGGGATGGTGAATAATGTGATAATACTGCTGCATGCCGTCAGTGACACGGACAATGCTACGTCTCCTTTAGCTATCATGGAGAAGATGTTGGATGAACTGCCACCTGGCGAGCAGGCTATGAGCATGATGCCGATAAAAAACAAAGGTTCGAGCTGGAAGACATGTCCTAAAGCAAATGCCAGCGTCGGCAGTAGGATAATTTGACCTGCCAGTCCGGCAATGATGGGGCGGGGGCGTTTGCGGAACAGTTTAAAGTCTTCGGTTTGTAATGTCAGTCCCAGTTCAAACATCAATAAGGTAAGAATGGGGAGGACTATCCATATTGCATTCATAAGTCAAATCATTTTGGAGGCTGCAAAGATAGCAAATCTTGTTTATACTTTGTCATTTTGTCAGTCTTTGTCTGCCAAACAAACAGCTTGTCGGTTTGGCACGGTTTTCGTAAGTTGTTTATTGCTTGTTTAAAGCGAAATTACTATTATAATAAATGTATAACATATAAAACAAAAAGACTATGAACATTAAACCATTAGCAGACAGAGTGCTGATACTCCCTGCACCTGCAGAAGAAAAGACAATTGGCGGTATCATTATTCCTGATACAGCGAAAGAGAAACCTTTGAAAGGTGAAGTTATTGCAGTAGGCAACGGAACAAAAGACGAAGAAATGGTGTTGAAGGTTGGTGACACAGTGTTGTATGGCAAGTATGCTGGTACTGAACTGGAAGTTGAAGGAACCAAGTACCTCATCATGCGTCAAAGCGATGTGCTCGCTGTTTTGGGATAATTTTTAATTAGTAAACCGTTAAATAGTAAATAAAATTATGGCAAAAGAAATATTATTCAATATCGATGCCCGCGACCAATTGAAGAAAGGTATCGACACACTGGCAAATGCAGTGAAAGTAACCCTCGGCCCTAAAGGTCGTAACGTTATCATCGAAAAGAAATTCGGTGCTCCCCACATCACGAAAGATGGTGTAACGGTAGCTAAAGAAGTTGAGTTGGCAGACGCATATCAGAATACCGGCGCACAGCTGGTAAAGGAAGTTGCTTCCAAGACCGGTGATGATGCAGGTGATGGTACTACAACCGCTACTGTTTTGGCTCAGGCCATCGTCGCCGAAGGCTTGAAGAACGTGACTGCCGGTGCCAGCCCGATGGATATCAAACGCGGTATCGACAAGGCTGTTGCCAAAGTGGTTGATTCTATCAAAGGACAGGCAGAGAAAGTGGGTGACAATTATGACAAGATTGAACAAGTTGCTTCTGTTTCTGCCAACAATGACCCCGTTATCGGTAAGCTGATTGCAGACGCTATGCGCAAAGTTTCCAAAGACGGTGTCATCACTATCGAAGAGGCCAAGGGTACTGATACTACTATCGGTGTGGTTGAAGGTATGCAGTTCGACCGTGGCTACCTCTCTGCTTACTTCGTTACCAACACGGAGAAGATGGAGTGCGAAATGGAGAAACCGTACATCCTGATTTATGATAAAAAGATTTCCAACTTGAAAGACTTCCTGCCTATTCTTGAACCGGCAGTACAGACCGGTCGTCCTTTGCTGGTTATTGCAGAAGATGTGGATAGCGAAGCGCTGACAACTTTGGTTGTAAACCGTCTGCGTTCTCAGTTGAAGATTTGTGCAGTGAAGGCTCCGGGCTTCGGTGACCGTCGCAAGGAAATGTTGGAAGATATTGCAGTGCTGACCGGTGGTGTTGTCATCAGCGAGGAAAAAGGTCTGAAGCTGGAACAAGCTACTATCGAAATGTTGGGTACTGCCGACAAGGTAACTGTTTCCAAGGATAATACAACTATTGTAAACGGTGCCGGTGATAAAGAAAACATCAAGGAACGTTGCGAGCAAATCAAGGCTCAGATTGTATCTACGAAATCTGATTATGACAAGGAAAAACTGCAGGAACGTCTGGCCAAGTTGTCTGGCGGTGTAGCTGTTCTTTATGTAGGTGCTGCTTCTGAGGTTGAAATGAAGGAAAAGAAAGACCGTGTAGACGATGCGCTTCGTGCTACCCGTGCCGCTATCGAAGAAGGTATTGTTCCTGGTGGTGGTGTAGCCTATATCCGTGCATTGGATGCTCTGGAAGGCTTTAAGGGTGACAATGTAGATGAAACAACCGGTATTGACATCATCAAACGTGCTATTGAAGAACCGTTGCGCCAGATTGTTGCCAACGCTGGTAAAGAAGGTGCTGTTGTTGTACAGAAAGTGCGTGAAGGCAAGGCAGACTTTGGTTACAATGCCCGTACAGATGTTTATGAAAACCTGCATGCAGCTGGTGTGGTAGATCCTGCCAAGGTTACTCGTGTGGCTCTTGAGAATGCCGCTTCTATTGCAGGCATGTTCTTGACTACAGAATGTGTAATCGTAGAGAAGAAAGAGGATAAGCCCGAAATGCCGATGGGTGCTCCCGGAATGGGCGGCATGGGTGGAATGATGTAAGACTTTTCCCCTGATTGCTTAATCAAATAGAAGAACCGCAGTGTCTTTTTGATAGATACTGCGGTTTTTTGTTTCATTTTCCTTCTTGATTATCAATAAAAAGAGTGTAATATTACAAAAGTGTTGCAAAAACGGTTCATTTTTATATCTTTTGTTCGTTTTTGTTGTTAGTTAAATAAAAAATCATATCTTTACCCTTTGTAAAGATAACCTAATCAACAAGAGCTATTAACCTTTTTAATTAAAGAGAAAAATGAACAAAAGCGAAATTGGACTAAATGCTGGGAAAGTTTGGCAGTTGCTTAGCGATTATACCAGATGGAGCTACGATTCTTTAAAGAGGAAGTCCAGACTGAAGGACAAGGAATTGGGAGCCGCATTGGGGTGGCTTGCCCGTGAGGACAAGATTGAAATTCATCAGGAAGAAGATGAACTTTATGTTTCACTAGGGGTAAATGTTTATATCGGATAAAGGGAACCGAGTGAATGGATTGATTGAGGGGCACAGATTTCATAGTGCGGAAGCATTTTCTGCCGGGGGGATGAAATCTGTGCTCCTTTGTTTTTTCATGTTGCAGAATATTCTTTCCTTTGCACATTCTTTTCAATGAACAAAAACAGAATGACTATGAGAAGTTTTGCTTCAGACAATAATTCAGGCGTACATCCGCTGGTAATGGAGGCGCTGAACCGGGCCAACCGTGACCATGCTATTGGTTATGGGGATGATCCTTGGACAGAGGAGGCTGTCCGTAAAATAAGGGAAGCGTTTACGCCGGATTGCGAACCGTTGTTCGTATTCAACGGTACGGGCAGTAATGCGGTGGCTTTGCAGCTGTGTACCCGCCCTTATAATTCCATTATTTGTGCAGAGACTGCACATATCTATGTCGATGAATGCGGTGCGCCTGCCCGCATGACAGGTTGTCAGATTCGTCCTATAGCTACCCCTGACGGCAAGCTGACGCCCGATTTAGTCCGTCCTTATTTGTGCCATTTCGGCGAACAGCATCATTCGCAGCCCGGAGCCATCTATATTTCGCAATGTTCGGAGCTGGGCACTGTCTATAAGCCAGACGAATTGCGGGCTTTGACGGATTTGGCCCATCGGCATGGCATGTATGTCCATATGGACGGAGCCCGTCTGGCAAATGCTTGTGCAGCCTTGAATCTTGGCTTTAGGGAACTGACAGTGGATTGCGGGATAGATATCCTCAGTTTCGGTGGTACGAAAAATGGACTGATGTTGGGAGAAAGCGTGGTTGTCTTTAACCCAGCCTTAAAGAAGGAAGCTTATTTTGTGCGCAAGCAGTCGGCACAGCTCGCATCCAAGCTCCGCTATCTGTCCTGCCAGTTCACTGCTTACCTGACGGACAGCCTTTGGCTGAAAAATGCCGCGCATGCCAATCGTATGGCAAAGATTCTTTACGACGGATTGAAGGAGTTGCCAGGTGTGCATTTTACGCAGAAGGTGGAAAGTAACCAGCTTTTCCTTACGATGCCCCGTCCGGTGATTGACGAGCTGTTGAAGGAGTATTTCTTCTACTTCTGGGATGAGGCCATCCACGAAATCCGTTTTGTAACCTCTTTTGATACTACGGAAGAAGATATCGAGCAATTGCTGCAATCGGTAAAAAGGCTTCTCTGAAATATATAAAAGCTCCTAACCTTCACAGGCTGGGAGCTTACTTCGAAACTTTCCCCTCTTGGGGGTAGGGGAAGGTTTACTGAAAACAAACCGATTGAATATTTACCTTAAATACCTTTGCACGATAACTTTTTTAACTAACCTTTTCAATAAATCCTTGTTAGAGTATGCTTATATACCGATAGCCTCGCGGACCGGTACAAAAGTATAGCCTTTTCGTTTCAGCGTCTTAATCATCTTGTCCAGATAGCCATTATAGAACTTGTCTGTGCGGCGGTCGTCCGTTCCGAAGTGTATCAGCATTAGGTGTCCGTTCAGACCTTCTTTCTTTTCCACCTCCATAATCTTGTCGTAGATGAATTTGCTGCTCCGGTACTTCTGTCCCATGTCCGGAGTGGTGTAGTCGGCATTGCTCATGGTACCAGGGGTATAGTTGATGACTTGAATACCCATATTCTTTGCCCAGGCGGATATTTCCTTGTTATAGTATTCGTAAGGAGGAATATAGACGGGAGCGTCTTTGTATTCGATACTTGCCTTACGGAGGGTCTCGTAGCTTCTCATCATATCGTTCTCAAACTCTTCGCGGGTGACCAGCAGAGAATCACGGTCTTCCCAAGGCATGTACAACAGATGTCCGTAACTGTGGCTGCCTACAAAATGCCCTTCGTCGAGCAGGCGTTTCACTACATCGGGATAGAGTTCATAGAACTCTCCGGTAAAGAAGAAGCCACCTTTGATGCCATGCTTCTTCAAGGTGCTGATGATGGCATCGGCACCGTCTGCTTTGTCGGCGGCAGTGAATACGAGGGTGATTTGCTTTTTTGAGGGATCGGTGCGGATAATGCCTCCGTCCACATATACATTCTTGTCATTTGGGATACCGGCTTGCTTCATTCCATCCTTCTGCATGGCAGAGAGGTAGTACGTGAGGCAGGCGGTTCCGTCCATGGTAGGCTCATTGGTGGAATAGTCGTGGATGGCGTCGTGATATACCATCAGGTCTGGCTGGAAGCGTTCGTAGTCTTGTCCGGGAGTTCCGGGAATTCCCGTCATATTGACACCGCGCAGGCTTTCGAAGATGGTACGATAGACAGGACCGTCCACCAGTCCGCCGGTAGTATTGCCCACGCCTGCATTCAGCAGTGAGGAGTGGGGTTGCGAGGGATAGTCTCCGTAAAGGGGAAGTTCCACAATCATGCTGGTTCCCCAAGGGTTACAGCCGAACAGCCAGTCGCGCAGGGAGGCTTCCATTTCGGCGTATGTGTCATCGCCGGTGGTTTCACGGTACAGCCGGCATTGGGTTAGCATGGCGGTAGTCAGATTGTTGGAACACCAGATGTAGGGTATACCGTGCAGGAAGGGGCTTTCTACCGCTTTCTCGTACGTGCGTTCAATGCCCGTACGCATGTTGCGGATGAATTCCTTGCTGATGCGGCTGTTGTCCACTTTGGCAAGATGGTAGTGCCCCATGTTCATGAACGGATACCATTGGTAGTGGCGTGCACTGTCGGCGCCCATCCAAGGAGTCACCGGTTCGCGACGTCCGTATTCAAGGGCTTGGGCCAGGTATTTGTTGTCGCCGGTGGCTTTGTACAGTTCCATGGCTCCCAGTTCCATATCGTCCACCCAGTTGTCCTCTTCGTAAATGTAGGGAGACAAGACAGAGGCAGTCTGGCATGCTCCCGGTTTCTTTACGCCTTCCTGATAGGCGGCATCGGCCTTGGCTTCGATTTCTGCTGCAAATTTAGGATAGTAGTCTTTCAGTATCTTGGCGCCTAAAGCGAAGCAGGAGGCAAACTTGCCGGCAGTGCTTGCCACTCCGGTCGTTGCATTCTTGAACTCTCCACGTACTTGCGGTTCGCCACTGCAAAAGTAAACGGGGCGTCCTTTACCCGGTCCGTAGCCGTAATCCACCAGGTCTTTGTTAGGTAGGCGCATTCCGGCATGGTCACGGTCGTCGGCTATCTGGTTGTACAGCTCGCCCGGAGCAGGATTCATCCGGTTCAGCCAGTCCAGTCCCCACTTGATTTCGTCCACGATGTCGGGAATGCCGTTGGCTCCCGGATGTCCGGCTGCATCATAGGCGTCACCGAATGATTCCGGATTTTCCTGATAGGCAAACATCATCTGGTAGATGGCATTGGCGGAGGTGGTGGTGTATTGCAGATAGTCCGTAGCATCGTGCCAGCCTCCGCGGACGTCTATATGTTGTCCGGTTTTGGTGGGATGATAGACGATGTAGCCGTCGTGCACGTGGCAGCTGTCTTTCAGGAACGGATTATAGCCGCAGCGTTGCTGCCGCATGTAGTGCAGCAGGTAGTCTGCGGTACCGTTGTAGACTTGTGCATTGATGGGGAAACGGGGGGAGACCGCTTTGCCTGCTTTCAGATAATACGTGCCCGGTTCTGTGAAATCACTGAAGTTCAACCGGTAGGTACTTTTCATGCCTCCCATCTTGCCGGTGGCTTTGGCTGTGTTGAAGGTACGCACCACCTTTCCGGTGAAAGCGTCAATCAATGAATAATTTCCTACGTTTGTTCCTTCCTCGCTCATGAATACAGCGACTTTGACGGATTGCGGCAAATAGCCGAGTTGGTTGATTCTGATCCATTCGCCTGCTTTGCCCGGCAGGGCTACGAGAGCGAATATTACCGTTAGGAGCCAATAATTACTTTTCATAATGGGGGTTTTTAATCTAAGGTTGGGGATTATATATAAAACAAATTTTCCTTATTACAAATAAAGTATTTTCTGTCAATTTTAGGAAGATTTAGGATGAATAATTAGACGATATTAGGTGTCGTTTACACTATTTTGGTGTTTTATAGACGTGAAATAAGTGTTTGGTTGAAACTAAATGTTTGTTTATCACGTAATTATTATGCTTGATGATGCTTTTTAATTTTCGTTTACCTATTTTAGTAATGCGTAAAACAAATTGGCGTGTTATTTGTTTTATGGTATTTAGACAATAAAACTAATAGACTATGGCTTATATTGATTACTATCAGGTCCTTGGAGTGGACAAAAAGGCATCTCAGGATGACATCAAGAAAGCGTTCCGCAAGTTGGCGCGCAAGTACCATCCTGACTTGAATCCGAACGATGCTACGGCCAAGGATAAGTTTCAGGCTATCAACGAGGCGAATGAGGTGCTGAGTGATCCTGAAAAGAGAAAGAAATATGATGAATATGGTGAACACTGGAAACATGCCGACGAGTTTGAGGCGCAGAAGCGGGCACAGCAGCAAGCTGGGGGCTTCGGGGGATTTGGCGGTGCCGGTTTTGGAGGTTCCGGTGCGGGATTTGGTACGGACGGAGGCGGTACGTATTGGTATTCTTCCGACGGTCAGGAATTTTCGGGCAGTAATGCCGGTGGTTTCTCAGACTTCTTCGAACAGATGTTCGGTCATCGTACGCGCGGCGGAGGCGGTGCCAATGCCGGTTTCCGCGGGCAGGATTATCATGCGGATTTGAACCTATCGCTTCGTGAGGCTGCGAAGACCCATAAACAGATATTGACGGTGAATGGTAAGCAAGTGCGTATTACCATTCCGGCCGGTGTGGCCAACGGACAGGTCATCAAACTGAAAGGCTATGGTGGCGAGGGTATCAACGGAGGTCCTGCTGGTGACTTGTACATCACGTTTGTGATTCCGGACGACTCGGTATTCAAGCGTTTGGGAGATGATTTGTATGTGGATGTGACCGTCGACCTTTATACAGCCCTGCTGGGTGGCGACCAGTTGGTGGATACTTTGGATGGTCAGGTGAAGCTGAAGGTGAAACCCGAAACTCAGAACGGGACTAAGGTACGTCTGAAGGGCAAGGGCTTCCCCATATATAAGAAGGAGGGACAGTTTGGCGATCTCATCGTGACTTATTCCGTGAAGTTGCCGACGAATCTGACGGAACAGCAGAAAGAGATGTTCCGTAAAATTAAGGGTATGAACTAATGAAAGGAGAACGGAGTATGCAGAACGAATGGATTGTCATCAGCGAATATTGTGACAAGTGTCATATAGAGCCCACTTTTATTGATATGTTGTGCGAAAGTGGGCTGATAGATGTGGAGCAGGAAGGTGGAGAACGTTATCTTCCTTTCTCCGAGTTGCCGGATGTGGAACGGTACAGCCGTATGTACTACGACCTTTCTATCAATATGGAAGGGATTGATGCCATCCATCATCTGCTGGCAAGGATGGAAGAGATGCAGCGGGAGATACACTCGCTGCGCGGCAGGCTGAGGCTGCACGGAGAGTATTAATTTTCCTTTCGTCTCTTTGAGAGCTTTTGTCCCTTTAAGAAGGAGCAAGCAGGAAATTTTTCAGAAAAAACAAGCGGGCATCGGAGAGTTTAGCTACTCCGGTGCCCGCTATATTTGTCTTGTCAAGCAATGCGTTTATTTGCGGTAGCTTTCCAGCTCTTCTGCTTTGAACTTACGGATGAAGTTAAAGTGTTTTTCCACTTCGGCTTCTGCATAGTTCACATACACCAGAGCCGATTTGCCGAACAGTTCGGGAGCCTTTGTCGCATCCTGGATGATGAGATGCGACATGATACATACCGCAGCCATCTCATAGAGGCGACGTGCCACGAAGTCCAGCAATTCCTGATTCTGTGCCTCTTTCACCGCATTGGTGCAGGCTTCGAACTTGTTGGTCATCTCTTTGATGCGGTCCATCAACGGTTGCATTTCTTCGCTGCACGGCACTTGCTCGTAGTCGCGCAAGGTGGCAGAGTATGAGCCGTTTGTTACATAGCGGATAGCAGCTACGGTCTGCAACTGAGTAGTACCTTCGTAGATAGAAGTAATACGTGCATCACGATAGATACGTTGGCAAGCATACTCCAGCATGAAGCCCGAACCGCCGTGAATCTGAATACTGTCGTAAGCATTCTGATTGGCATATTCAGAGTTCATACCTTTGGCCAGCGGAGTGAAGGCGTCGGCAAGTTTGGCATACTTCTTTTGTTCCTGGCGTTCTTCCGGAGTCAGTTTACGTTCGCGGGCGATGTCGTCCAGCGCTTTGTAGATGTCCACGTAGCGGGAAGTCTGGTACAGCAAGGAACGTCCTGCATCCAACTTAGCTTTCATAATAGCCAGCATGTCATATACAGCAGGGAATTCGATGATGGCCTTGCCGAACTGCTTGCGGTCTTTGGCATAAGCCAGACCTTCGTTGTAGGCAGCTTGTGAAAGACCTACTGACTGTGCGGCAATACCCAGACGGGCACCGTTCATCAAAGCCATAACGTATTTAATCAAACCAAGCTTGCGGTCGCCGCAGAGCTCTGCCTTTGCATTCTTGTAAACCAGTTCGCAGGTGGGAGAGCCGTGGATACCCAGCTTGTTCTCGATGCGGCGCACGTCTACACCGCCTTCATTCTTGTCGTAGATGAACATGGACAAGCCACGTCCGTCTTTCGTTCCTTCTTCTGAACGTGCCAGTACGAGGTGGAGATTGGCATCACCGTTAGTGATGAAACGCTTCACACCGTTCAGGCGCCAGCAGTTGTTGGCCTCGTCATAGGTCGCTTTCAGCATTACGCTCTGTAAGTCGGAACCGGCATCCGGTTCTGTCAGGTCCATAGACATGGTTTCTCCGGCACAGACACGTGGTATAAAACGGCTGTGCTGGTCTTCGTTACCGAATTCGTAGAGCGTTTCGATGCAGTCTTGCAGTGACCAGATGTTACCGAAACCGGCATCGGCGGCGGCAACGATTTCCGCACACATGGTGTACGGAGTAATCGGGAAGTTCAAGCCACCGAAACGGCGCGGCATGGTCATACCGTTCAAGCCAGCTTTTACCATGGCGTCGAGGTTCTGCTTAGTGCCGCTGGCATATTCCACGCGGCCGTTGGCACAGTGGGGACCTTCTTCGTCCACGCCTTCGGCATTGGGAGCAATAATCTCTCCGGTAATCTCTCCGGTGATTTCAAGTACCTTGTCAAAAGAGTCCATAGCGTCCGCATAGTCCTGCGGAGCATAGTCATACTTGTCTTTGTCTTGGTAACCGCGTTCTTTCAGTTCGCAGATACGTTCCATCATCGAGTTGTTCAGATGATACTTCAATTCGGGAACTTCGGTATAAAAATTTGCCATAATTTCTTGGTTATTTAGGTATTCTGAAGTATAGGGGCATTGTGAATTTCACTCGCTTGGCCTCTCCGTCCTGATAGCCGGGCGACCAACGGTAGACGTCGGCAATGGCCTTGAAAGCACGTATGGCTTCTTTATCGATGTCATAGCGCACGGACTGGAGGATTTTTGGATAGGTCATCTTGCCTTCTTCGTCTACAACAAACTGCAGGATTACCCTTCCTTCTGCCTTTTGCTTCCAGGCGTCTTCCGGATATTTGGTAACATTGGCCACCAGTTTCATGAGGTTCTCTATTCCTCCGGGGAAGGATGGAAATACGAAATACGGCTGATGTGCCATTTCAGTTCCGTGCTTGTCGAACATCTTTCCATCGGTGCACTGATTCTCTGAATAGTGTTCCTTTCTACGAAGTTTTCCATCGGGATAGTATTGCAGGAGTGTTCCGTCAAGTTTCCCATCACTGTAGCTCCGGGCCAGATGTATGGCACCGTCGGGATAATACACCATGGTTTGCCCCTCCAAGCGATTGTCTCTATATACTTCTGTCAGGCTGTCCTTGCCGTTTGCATAGAATGATGTATGCAAGCCTTCCCTTATCCTTTTGCGGGGATTGCTTTTGTATTCGGAGAAATGCCAGACATCCTTCTTTTGTCCTTCCAAAGCATACTCTTCCACCTTGATGCACTTTTTGTTTATCTTGGAAACAAGAGCATACCTGACTGCTTGGATGGAGTCGTCCGTCCATTGGTAATTCTTGTCCAACCAGAGTTTCTCTTGAGCGATAGCGGAAGATATACCTGAAAGAAGAACAAATATAAGAATCAGCCCTTTCATGATTACCTTTATTGTTATTTACTGTGTGATTTATAATATTTTATCATCTTCGGGATAACCTCTTCCACCGTACCGTTGATGACGTAGTCGGCAATCGTATTGATGGGAGCGTTCTCGTCATTGTTGATGGAGATGATAATACCACTTTCCTGCATACCGGCAATGTGCTGGATTTGTCCGCTGATGCCGCAAGCAATATACAGTTTGGGGCGGACAGTGACACCGGTCTGGCCAATCTGGCGGTCATGGTCGGCATAACCGGCATCGACGGCAGCACGGCTGGCGCCTACCTCAGCATGGAGTTCTTTGGCAAGCTCGAACAACATGTCAAAACCTTCCTTGCTTCCCATGCCGTAGCCTCCGGCAATCACGATGGGAGCGCCTTTCAGGTTATGTTTTGCCTTTTCTACGTGGCGGTCGATGACTTTTACCACATAGTCCGTCTCGGGCACGTACTTGGCAACGTCGTGGTTGATGACTTCGCCCTTATAGTCAGCGTCCAGTATCTCTTTCTTCATCACACCTTCGCGAACGGTTGCCATCTGCGGGCGGTGTTCGGGATTCACAATCGTGGCAACGATGTTACCGCCGAATGCGGGACGGATTTGATACAGTAGGTTCTCGTAGGTCTTACCTTCCTTCTTGTCTTCGTGGTTGCCGATTTCCAGTGAGGTACAGTCGGCGGTCAGTCCGCTGGTCAAAGCGGAAGAAACGCGCGGACCGAGGTCGCGACCGATAACGGTGGCGCCCATCAGACAGATTTGCGGCTTTTCTTCTTTGAACAAGTTGATGAGGACAGAGGAGTGGGGAAGGGAAGTATAGGGGAACAAGCCCGGAGCGTCGAATACGTGGAGTTTGTCTACTCCGTAGGGTAATACTTGCTTTTCAATGCCTGCCAGATTGCTTCCGGCAGCAACTGCCTCCAGTTGGCAGCCCAACTGATTGGCTAATTTACGACCTTTGGTCAAGAGTTCGAGACTGACGTCGGCAACTGTTGTGCCTTCTATCTCTAAATATACAAATACATTATTCATAATCTTATCCTATCGTATGGTTGGCTAACAGTTCAACAATCAAATCTTCCACATCCTTGTCGCTGCCCGTCAGCGTTTTGCTTTCTTTGGCTTGGAATGAGATGTTCTGAATGGTCTTCACCTTGGTAGGAGAGCCGCTCAGACCGCATTGTGCAAGGTCGCCGTTCACGTCGGCAACGCTCCATTCCGTGATGTTCAGATAGGGATATTTCTCGTAGAGGTCGGCGTAGGCAAGCTCAGCGCCTTCCTTGGTGATGGCAGCTTTTTCCTGGGCACCGAGGGCGCGTTTGTACTTCTGCACCAGTTTGGCATTGCGTGGGCGGCAGGGGGCGGCACTTCCGTTTACGGTGATGACGATGGGCAGGGGAGCCTCAACGGTTTCCACACCACCGTCGATATGACGTTTCACGGTAATCTTCTTGGCAGCTTTGTCCACGTTCAGAATCTCTTCTGCGTAGGTCACTTGCGTCAGTCCCAGTTTTTCGGCAACTTGCGGACCTACTTGGGCGGTATCACCGTCGATGGCCTGGCGTCCGCCGATGATGACGTCATAGTCGCCTATCTTCTTGATGGCTGTGGCAAGGGCATACGAAGTGGCAAGTGTATCGGCACCTGCAAAAGCGCGGTCAGTCAGCAGATAGCCGTTGTCGGCACCACGGTAAAGTCCTTCACGAATAACTTCGGCTGCACGTCCCGGTCCCATGGTCAGGATGGTAACGGTGGAGCCCGGATGTTCATCTTTCAGTCGGAGAGCCTGTTCAAGAGCGTTCAGATCCTCGGGGTTGAAGATGGCAGGGAGTGCCGCGCGGTTGATGGTTCCGTCGGCTTTCATGGCATCTTTCCCAACGTTGCGTGTGTCGGGAACTTGTTTTGCCAATACAACAATTTTCAAACTCATGCTATTAATTATTAGTATTAGTATTTCTTTGTATGTCAGTGCCGGGAATAGGAGTAGTAGAATCCTGCTACTGAAATTGGCCGGTTAACTCATTATCAGCCTGCAAATTTACGGAAAGAGTTGGGTTTGACAAGAAAATGGGGTGAAAAATGCACAAGTTGAGGGATTTTGCGCAAATATCAGTAGGCTCTATATCTGTAAAAAAGGTAATAAAACCGGTAATTTATCTACCTTTCCGTTCCCGTTTCCTCTGTACTTTTGCAGCGTCCGGATGAGGCCTGCACGACGGGCGGCATCGGATAAACAAGTATCGCTACTTAAATGCTATTATAGAATATGTATATTGAAAAAGTAAATTCCCCTGCTGACGTGAAAAAGTTATCAGTCAGCGAAATGAACGGATTGGGTGGAGAAATCCGCCAGGTGTTGTTAAACAAGTTGAGCTCCCACGGAGGACACGTAGGTCCCAACCTGGGAATGGTAGAAGCCACCATAGCCCTGCATTACGTGTTCGATTCACCAACGGACAAGATAGTTTATGACGTGTCCCATCAAAGTTATACCCATAAGATATTGACAGGCCGCCGGGCAGCGTTTATGAATGCGGACGAGTATGACGAAGTCTCCGGATATTCCGAACCGTCGGAAAGCGAGCACGACTTCTTCGTCATCGGGCATACCTCTACCTCCGTCAGTCTGGCAAGCGGGCTTGCCAAGGCGCGTGACTTGAAGGGGGAGACGGGTAATGTGATTGCCGTCATCGGCGATGGCTCGCTAAGTGGTGGCGAAGCCTTCGAAGGATTGAATGTAGGTGCCGAACTGGGCACGAACTTCATCGTCATTGTCAACGACAACCAGATGTCCATTGCCGAGAATCATGGCGGGCTATACCGCAATCTGCAACAGTTGCGCGAAACGGAGGGTCAGGCTCCCTGCAACTATTTTAAGGCAATGGGATATGATTATCTCTATGTGAAGGATGGCAATGACGTGGAGCAATTGATAGAGGCTTTCCGTGAAGTGAAGGACAAGAAGCATCCGGTTGTGGTACATATCAATACCTTGAAAGGTAAGGGATACAAATTGGCGGAAGAGCAGAAAGAACGTTTCCATTACAGTGTTCCGTTCGACCTTGAGACCGGCAATCTGACCGGTGAGCCTGGGAAGGGTGAAGACTATGCCGACCTTACCGCCGGTTATCTGTTGCAGGAGATGAAGAAAGACCCGACTGTGGTGGGTATCACCGCAGGTACACCTACGGTATTTGGCTTTACACCGGAGCGCCGCAAAGAGGCAGGGCGGCAGTTCATTGATGTGGGCATTGCCGAAGAGCAGGCTGTTGCCATGGCTTCTGCCATTGCTGCCGGAGGTGGAAAACCGGTATTCGGGGTTTACAGCACCTTTATCCAGCGCGCCTACGACCAGTTGTCCCAGGATCTTTGCATCAACAATAATCCTGCACTGATTCTTGTCTTCTGGGGAAGCTTGTCGAGTATGAATGACGTTACCCATCTTTGTCTTTTCGATATTCCGGTTATCGGCAATATTCCGAATATGGTTTATCTGGCACCTACTTGCCGTGAGGAGTATATGGCAATGCTGGAGTGGGGCATCCGTCAGACGGAACATCCGGTTGCCATTCGCGTGCCGGCCAATGGGGTTGTTCGCAGGAATGTAGAACCAGAGAAGGATTACGGCAAGACGCTGAACCGTTATGAGGTGTCCCATCGTGGAGAGAAGGTCGCCATATTGGGACTGGGCTCTTTCTATCAGTTGGGCGAAGCTGTGGCTGCCCGGTTGAAGGAAGAGAAAGGAATGGATGCCACGCTTGTCAATCCCCGCTACATCACGGGTGTGGACGAGGCTTTGCTCGATGACCTGAAGCTCGACCATACACTGGTCATTACTCTTGAGGACGGAGTGCTGGACGGTGGCTTTGGCGAGAAGATTGCCCGTTACTACGGTCCGTCGGATATGAAGGTACTGAACTATGGTGTGAAGAAAGAGTTTATCGACCGTTACGATGTGGAGGAACAGTTGAAGAAGAACCGGTTGACGGTTCCGCAGATTGTGGAAGATATCTGTAGGATTTGTTAAGAATTGAAAAAGGAGATGCAGTTTGATGCATCTCCTTCTTTTATTTATTTAATACCCAGTTTCTTGGCAATATCCTTAGGCAGTGCATCCTTGTGCACAATGATGTTCATTGTTTTATAGCGCACGAAAGCTTTGGAAGCATACCACAAACCTTTGTACTTTCCGGCTTCACCCCAAGAGTTCTTTACCATATAGTATTCGTTGCCTTCCTGGTCTTTGGCTATACCGTAAATCAGCATACCGTGGTCGTCAGTAGTTTCCCAGTTGTCGTATGCCAGCTGGCGCTCTTCTTGTGTGCACCACTTCTGCGGTTGAGGCTTGCTGTTCAGTTTCTTTTCTTCGGGTTTCATTTTCAGCCAGTGTGCCATGTCAGAACCGCTCAGTTCTTGCACCTTTTCTGCATCGGGCATTACGGCTATACCGTCGCGTGTGAAGCCTTGTTCGCTTACGTCACTACCCCATGCAATGGTGTAACCCTTATTGATAGCGTTGTCAAACACTTCCATCAACTCGTCGATAGGCAAGTTGTAGGAAGAAGCCCAACGCCAGTTGTCTTGTATTTCTAGGACGAACGGCTGGTAGAAGGGATGGTGGGTATAGGAAGTCAGTGAGATATAGTCATCTGCATTCAGTCCGGTAGATTCATAGAAAGACTTCGGAGTATATTCCTTGCCTTTGTAGGTGAACTTCTCGGGACGTTCGCCCAGATAAATATCGTGGATAGCGGTAATGGCTTTCTTCCAGAGCGGGTTCTTGTCTTGGTCTGTTTGCAGGCTGCGGTGTTTTCCCTTGGCAATGGCTGCCACTACGGCATCAGATACGGCTGTCAATTCGGTGTGGTTGCTCAGCGTGTCGCCATACATAACGCCCGGACGCATTTCCTCTTCGGGCACCAGACCGAAAGTTTTCATACCATAAATTACATCGTAGAACGAACCGCCTTGTGAGAACGAAACGTCACCATGTGTACGCACTGCCTTGTCGGCACGGTCCAGATAGGTGTTGTGTACGATAAACATTTCAGAAAAGTCGTATTCGCCTTTGCCCATGCGGAGCAGTTCGGATTCGATGAATGCCAATCCGGAATAGCACCAGCATGTACCGGCGCGGTTCTGGTTCTTAACAGAAGTGATCGGATTTTCTTTTACGGTCGTAAAGATGAAACCTTCCTCTTTCAGAGTGTCTTGTGCTATTGTGTTTAAACTTAATAAACCCAATGCAGCCATCAGTATTGATTTCTTCATCATAATTAAAATGTTATAGATTTATTGTTGCAACTGCAAATATAGGTAGAATATCGTAAACAAAAGCTATCTTTGAAGCGTTAATTCCGACACTTATGGAGAAAATAATACATATTGATGACCGTAGCGGTCTTGTTTTGGAGGGTGGCGGTATGCGCGGCGTCTTCACTTGCGGTGTGCTCGACAACTTTATGGATCGTGGCATTCGCTTTCCCTATACCATCGGCGTCAGTGCCGGAGCCTGCAACGGACTTTCCTATATGTCCGGTCAGCGCGGGCGTGCCAAGTACAGCAATATCGACTTGTTGGAAAAATACAATTACATCGGATTGAAGTATCTGTTGAAGAAGCGGAATATCATGGATTTCGACTTGTTGTTCCAGGAGTTTCCGGAACACATACTTCCCTACGACTACGAGGCATACTTTCATTGCCCCGAACGCTATGTGATGGTAACTACCAATTGCGAGACGGGCGAAGCGAACTATTTTGAGGAGAAGCGGAGTAAAGAGCGCGTCATTGATATTGTGCGTGCTTCGAGCAGTCTGCCGTTTGTCTGTCCCGTTACCTATGTGGACAACACCCCGATGCTGGATGGAGGTATTGTGGACAGTATCCCTTTGATGCGTGCCCGTCAGGATGGATTTACCAATAATGTGGTAGTATTGACGCGCAATCATGGATACCGTAAGGAAATTCAGGGAACGAAGGTTCCACCTTTTATATATAAGAAATATCCGCTATTGCGTGAAGCTATCAATCGCCGCAGCATTGTCTATAATCAACAGTTGGAGCAGGTGGAACGGATGGAAGCCGCCGGGGAAATTATTGTTATCCGTCCACAGAAGCCGGTAGTGGTAGACCGCATCGAGCGTGACATCAAGAAGCTGACGGAGCTTTATGAAGAAGGATACCGGTGTGCGGAACAGTTTGTTTTTCGTTTTTGATTCTGAGAGAGTATACTATGAGAGCTGGTACAATTAGCATCTGCTCCCATATTGTTTTCATTCTTTTCTATTAATTTGCTGCTAAAGCTAAAGTTTATTTAGCAAAAAACACGCGTAGAATACCTTTAGAAAGGGGATGTATCAAAAATACCACCTTTCGTAACATTTGTTATAGGTGCAAATTCTGGTTTCGCTTAATTTTGCTGACACAAAACTCAATTGCAGAATTGGTTTATTATTAACTTTAAATTGATAGATATGTTGAAAAGCATTAGTCTCAGGCTTTGCACACTAATTGTGCTTCTCTTTGCGGGCATCTCTTCCTTTGCCCAGCAAGTCCAGGTAAAAGGTACTGTCGTTGAAAAATCGAGTGGTGAATCCATTATCGGTGCTTCTGTCATGGAAGTAGGTTCCAACAGTAATGGAACAATTACGGATATTGACGGAAATTTCACTCTGTCTGTAGCTTCCGGTGCCACATTGTCTGTATCCTATATAGGATATAAAACCGTTACAGTAAAGGCACAGCCCATTTTACGCATTGAGTTGACGGAAGATTCCCAGTTGATTGATGAAGTAGTAGTGACCGGCTATATGTCCGAGAAGAAGGCCAGTTTGACTGGTTCGGTAGCTGTGGTCAAGATGAAGGATGTAGCAGATATTCCTACGGGAAATGTGTTGTCGAGCTTGCAGGGACGTGTTGCCGGTATGAACATTACGACTGACGGCACACCGGGCGGTGGAAATACTTCTACATTGGTCCGTGGTAAGTCATCTTTCCGAAATGATGCCAATTCCCCGCTTTATGTCATTGACGGTGTGATGACCCGTGAGAACATCTCGTCTATCCTTTCTTCCAATGATGTAGAATCCATTCAGGTATTGAAGGATGCCGCTTCCGCTTCTATTTATGGTGCACAGGCTGCCAATGGTGTGATTATCATTACTACCAAACGTGCCAAGAAAGGGGAGACCCGTGTGGATTTTGATATGTCGTTGACTTTGCAGACCTATCAATGTGGCTTTGATATGTTGAATGCAGATGAGTGGGGCCAGGTTTATTGGTCGGCTTATAAGTATGCCAATAATGGAGCTACGCCAAGCAGCGAAATATATGGTAATGGTGCAACTCCCCAACTTCAAGACTATATCGGCCTGAATGGAGCTAAAGTACATGCCGTTGATACGGATTGGCGCGATGTGGTTTATCGCACTGCCTTGATGCAGAATTATAGTGCGACACTTTCAAAGGGCTCTGACAATGGTGCCTTCTCGTTAGCGTTGAACTATCTCGACCATGACGGTCTGGTAGAGAATACGAATTTCCAGCGTATCAATACCCGCATCAGTTCTAACTATCATTATCTTGACAATCGCTTGCGCATCGGCGAGAACGTTGCCATCAATCGTTGGACACAAACCCTCAGTCCGGCCGGTGTAGATGAGAATGCCATCAAACAGCATCCTGCCAAGACGGTTTATGATGAGAATGGCAATTATAACGATGCCATCAATGATGTTTTGGGTGATGCCCCCAATATGGCACGTTTGTTGGAGAATGAAAAACAGAACAAACATGATTACTGGCGTATCTTTGGTAATGCATTCCTTGAAATTGAACCGATTAAGAACCTGGTGCTGAAAACCAATTTCGGTATGAATTATTATGATGAAACCAACAAAACTTTTGAGCCGGCATGGGCACGTGATGAGGTCAATAAGCTGACTCAATCATCCAACAAAAGACTGGATTGGGTATGGACCAATACCGTGACTTATAGCAAAGCTTTTGGAAAGAACAATCTGACTGCACTTCTTGGTACAGAAGCCAAGAAGAACCATTCGGAATCCATGTTCGGTTATGGTACGGGACTGGCTGTAGAAGATGAAGATTATATTTATCTCGACGGTGTGACTGCCGGTAAGAATGTAGGTGCCGGTGCTTCCAATTATGGCATGGTGTCTTACTTTGGTAAAGTGAACTATGATTATGAAGGACGGTATTTGGCCTCTGTTACGGTGCGCCGTGATGCTTCTTCCCGCTTGGCAAAGGGTAATAATGTGGATTACTTCCCTTCAGTGTCGGCAGGCTGGCGCATTTCAAGTGAGAAGTTTATGGAAGCGACCAAGAATTGGTTGGCAGATTTGAAACTACGTGCTTCATGGGGTATCAATGGTAACGATATTATTGATAATGAGGCCCCCTATACTAAATACTTGATTAGTCTGAAGGATGCAAGCTACAACATGAACGGTGATGGAACGACTTTGGCCCCCGGTGGCTACAAAGTGAGGTCTACCAATCCTGATTTGAAGTGGGAGAGTACAAGACAACTCAATATCGGTGTGGACGCCGCTTTCTTGAACGGACGCCTGAGCGCTTCTCTCGATTATTTTGATAAGAAGACAAGTGATATGCTTGTGGAGAAACCGTATATTGCTGTCATTGGCGAGGGTGGTTACTGCTGGTATAATGGTGGTACGATGAACAATAAAGGTTTCGAGATGGCACTGACCTGGAATGATAAGGTAAAAGATTTCCAGTATAATGTAGCATTCAACCTTTCATATTACAAAAATGAAGTGACAGAGCTGACGGAAGAAATTTACTATACTTATGGTGGCGGTAATGGGGTTGACAAGACTTTGGTTGGCCAACCGTTCGGTTCATGGATGGGCTTCAAGACAGATGGAGTGTTCCGTACCCAGCAGGAGGTGGATGAGTATAAATCCAAATATAATGTACAGTTTGGCGCTCCCGGAGTAGGACGTATCAAATACGTGGATGCTGACGATAACGGTACGATTGATACGAACGACCGTGTATGGTTGGGTTCTGACAATCCGAAAGTGATTGCAGGTCTGAATCTTGGGGCATCTTGGAAAGGCTTTGACCTCAGCATGTTCTTCAACGGTATGATTCGTGATGCCTATAACAACTCCAAATATTATACGGATTTATTCCAATGCTGGACCGGTAATCACTCTACCCGCCTGCTCGATGCCATGCATGCTTACGAGAACTTTGAAAAGACGGGTGTTTACAATAGCAGTGTACCTGCTTTGACCACTCTTAACAGCAACAATGAGCACGAAGTATCTGAGTTCTATATTGAAAATGGTTCGTATATCAAGCTGAAAAGTCTGACATTGGGTTACACGCTTCCTAAAGCAGTTCTCGATAAGATGAAGATGCGTCATGCGCGCATTTATTTCCAGGCTCAGAATTTGTTTACGATTACCGGTTATACAGGTGCCGACCCTGAAGGTCTGGGTTATCCTTATCCGTTGCCCCGTACGTTCTCTTTGGGATTATCATTTGGTTTCTAAACTTTAAAACTATACTATCATGAAATTGAAACATTTATATATGCTTGGCGTAGTAGCGCTGATGACTGCAAGCTGTAATGAAGACCGTTTCCTGGATTTGAAGCCCCAGGGTAGCTTGAATGAAGATATTATGACTTCTACAGAAGGTGCCGACCTTTTGGTGAATGCCGCGTATGCAGCTTTGGGTGGTCCCGAAGGACAGAGCTGGAGTGTATGGTGTCATCCTACTTCCAATTGGACCTATGGTGAGGTACGTTCGGATAATGCCTATAAAGGCGGTGGTGGTGTTGGTGACCTTAATGAAGTGCACCGTATGGAGACATTTGATATGGATGCAACCAATGGATTTCTGGACAGCAAGTGGTACCATCTATATTGCAGTGTACAGCGTTGTAACTCTGCATTGCGCGTTCTGAATGCTGCAACAGATGAGCAGGTGAACGGACGTGTATCCCGTATTGCGGAGATGAAAGTGCTTCGTGCCCATTATTACTTTGAATTGAGCCGCCTTTTCAACAAGATACCTTATTTTGATGAGAACGTTGAGATTTCCCAATATCCGGATATTCCGAACAATGAGTTTACCCGTGACGAGATTCTGAGTATGCTGGCCAAGGAGATGCTTGATGCCGCCGAACTGCTTCCTGCATCACAGTCGGAGGTAGGGCGTATTCATAAATATATAGCACTGGCCTATGCGGCTAAAATCAAGCTGTACCAAGCGTATCAGCAAGATGAGACTACGCATGCCGTAACTTCCATCAATAAAGAGCTGCTGAGGGAAGTCGTTTCGCTTTGCGACCAAGTGACTGCCAGCAACCGTTACGGTTTGCTTGACGATTTCCAGGGATTGGATTTAGTAGCTAATGAAAACGGTAAAGAGTCTGTTTTTGCCATTCAATATTCCATGAATGACGGTACCGAAAGTGCCGGCCGCATCAATTGGAGCAATCTGTTGAATTCTCCGGGTGGAGGCAGCCCTTACGGAGGTGACGGTTTCTTCCTGCCCAGCCAAGACCTGATTAATGCTTATCAGACAGATGCAAACGGTCTGCCCGATTTTAATTATCAGTCAAAGTCTGATTATAGTTGGGCGGTATTGAACAATGGGGTTTATACTTTACAAAACACGACTCCCAATGTAGACCCGCGTCTCGATTTTGTTGTGGGCCGTCCTACTATAACTTGGAAAACTTACCCGGACAAACCATGTGAAGGATGGGTGCGTGATAAGGAAACTTATGGCTATAATTGCGCGAAGCGCTTCTGGGTTTCTCCGGAAAGTAGTGATATGTTTAATGGCTGGCCTTGGGGGGCTTCACAGTTGAACTGGCAGATTATACGTTACGCGGATATTCTTCTTTGGAAAGCTGAGGCTCTTATTGAACTCAATGAAGGCAATGGACTCGAAACTGCCCGTGATTTGATTAATCAGATACGCAATCGTGCCCGGAACAGCGCCTATGTAAAGGATTTCAACGACCATTCCAACTATGCGGCCAACTACCTTGTCAATCCTTATCCTGCTGATGTCTGGAATCAGGATTATGCCCGTCAGGCCCTCCGTTGGGAAACACGTCTGGAGAAGGCTTTGGAAGGTGAACGTTTCTTCGACCTGGTCCGTTGGGGCATAGTGGAAACAACCATGAACAAGTACATCGCTGCGGAGTCAGACAATCGCATTTATTATGCCAATGCGCACTTTACGGGTGGAAAGGATGAGTATTATCCGGTTCCGAACAATCAATACGGATTTTCTGGAGGCAAGTATGTACAGAATCCCGGTTATGCTCCGTTCAACTAATTATATTTTGAAATAAAAACGGAAGGGAGGGGAAACAAACGTTTCCCCCTCTTCCTTTAAACAATCTTTTATTATGAAACACTTTGCCTATTCTATATTGGGCTGTCTATTGCTTTCTTTGAATGCAGCTTTTGCTCAAAAAACATGGTCGTTTGATGGGCAGGACCCCTTACTCTCCAGTGACGGCAAGTCATTGTTGAATTTGTACACTATAAAGGAAATACCGGAATTTGTTACCGGAGTCGAAGGTAAAGCCCTTCGTACAGACGGGTATTCCACTTGGATGGATACAACCACGGAAGGAGATGTTTCGTCGTTGTCCGGATGGTTTGCTCTGGAATCTTATCCGACGGATACTGCTGCCTTTATGGGAATCAGAGACATGGCAGGAACATCTGTAGCGGTATGTGTAGACCGTTATGGTGAGCTGCTGTTGGGAATGGGGCAGAATGGCTCATACTCTTACTGTTCATTAAAGACAAAAGTCGACCGTTTCAAGTGGCTGCATGTAGTCCTTGATTTGAATAATGAATCGGTTTGCCTGAATGGGCAGAGGATGAGTGTAGAGGTATGGCCCCGGAACTTGCAAGATGGTGAAATGATGCTTCGGGTAGGTAAGGATTTCAGGGAAAAGAAGGTTTGGATGTACGATGTTACGGCTATAAACGGGTTGATTGACGGGATAAGCCTCACTCCCTTTTCCGATGATTCGTCTGCATGGAGAGACGAGATTGCCTTAGGATTGAAGAAGACTCCGGTTTTGGCTATTCCGGAAACCCGTTTTGCGAAGGACTTCAACCGTCCCCGCTATCATCTGTTACCGGCTGCCAACTGGACGAATGAGACGCATGGTTTACTTCTTTATAAAGGTAAATATCATATATTCAATCAGAAGAATGCTTCTGCAATCTTCCTGGGACAGATAAATTGGGGACATTTCAGCAGTCCCGATATGCTTCATTGGACGGAGGAAAAGCCGGCTTTGACTCCTGATGCTGCTTATGACAAGAATGGAATATGGTCCGGGCATGCTGTTATCAATGATGACGGTATCCCCCAGCTGATATACACAGCCGGTGGAGACAAGATGGGAGTGGGTATTGCTTTTCCAAAAGATACTGCGTTGATAGAATGGGAGAAATATGCGGGTAATCCGGTTATTGCCGAGAAGCCTGCCGGATATACCCGTACGGACATGCGTGACCAGTATGTCTGGAAAGAGGGTGATGTCTGGTATATGATTATCGGTTTCGGCATTGAGCAGACCGATACACCCCACGGGGCTTTGCTGCTTTATAAATCGGCGGACTTGAAGAGATGGGATTTTGTACATTTGCTGTTTGAGGGCAATCCGGAAGTGGATGACTCCGGTATTTTCTGGGAAATGCCGGTCTTTAAGAAGATGGGCGGCAAGTATGTTCTTTTGGTGAATAGGGTTCCTCATAAAGGCATACCTGCGCGTTGCCAGTATTGGATAGGAGATTTCAAGAATGAAAAGTTTATACCGGACAATCCGGTTCCTCAAAATCTGGAGGTCATCAACCGCTTGCTGTCCCCTTCTGTTGTGGAGACTTCGGAAGGGGATGTTGCTGCCATTGCCATTATACCCGATGAAATAGGAGGGGAGGCCACTTATGAACAAGGATGGGCGCATCTCTATAGTATGCCCAGAAGATGGCAGCTGAAAGATGGAAAACTATGCCAAACACCCCATCCCGTAATGAAACAATTGCGTGAACAATCCACGGTTTATTCCAGGCAGGCATTGACTGCTGCGAAACCGCGCATTGTGAGCAGAAGGGAACATCAGCTTGAAGTCAAGGCGACTTTTTATCCCGGTGACGCAAAACGGTTTGGATTTACATTGTGTAAGAATCCGGATAATAGCGAATATAGCCTGATGTATTATGATGTGGAAAAGGAGGAACTTATTGTGGACCAGACGCATTCTTCCTTGCGTGCACACATTCCTTTGAAGCTCCGCAGGGATCGGTATCGGTTGGATACAACCAAGCCGGTGGAGATTCGTCTGTTTATAGACGGTTCTGTGGTGGAAGGATTTATTAATGATGAGGATGCATTCACCACAAGAATCTTTCCTCTGAAAGAAAACAGTACGCTATTGGAACTATTCTCTGACGGAAATACAACGGAAGTTGCTGCCGAAGTTTGGAGACTGAAAGATGCAAGGGTAAAGATGAACTTTTAATGAAAATACAGAAAATGAAGATACCGACTATATTGGGTGCACTTTTAGTGGCAGGAACATTGTCTGCCGGTGCACAAATGAATTCAGACAGTTTATACAAAGAGCCTTATCGTCCTCAGTATCATTTCAGTCCGGAGAAGGGATGGATTGGTGACCCCTCGGGATTCATGTACTATCAGGGTAAATATCATATGTACTGGTGGGGCAAAGTCGAATCTACAGATTTGGTACATTACCAACAGATAACCCCTTATGCCATGACCGGAGCAGATGACAATATCAGTTACTTCACCGGTTCTGCAGTCGTAGACAAGAACAACACTGCCGGTTTCGGCAAAGGTGCTTATGTGGCGGCTTACACCGTTTTTGAGAAGGACTCCAAGAAACAAGCGCAGGGCATCTCTTTCAGTCATGACGGAAAGACATTTCATTATTACGAAGGTAACCCGGTTCTGGACCTTTGGAGTACGGAATTTAGGGACCCTACCGTCTTCTGGCACGAGCCGACTCAAAAATGGGTGATGGTTGTAGCCAAGGCCCTGGAGAAGAAAATCAAGTTTTATACCTCTCCTGATTTGAAAAACTGGACTTGGACCAGTGATTTCGGCCCTGCCGGTGACAGTGAAAAGTCTTGGGAGTGCCCGGATTTATTCCAGTTGTCGGTTGACGGGGATTCTGACAAGAAAAAGTGGGTGATGGTCGTATCTGTAAACTGGGCGCAAGAACAATACTTTATAGGAGACTTCGACGGCACTTCTTTTAAGCTGATGGATAACCATCCTGCAGAGCCTCTATATGTGGACAAAGGGCTGGACTTTTATGCATCCCGTACATTTCAGGATTTTGACGGAACGTTGGATTCCAAAATTTCGATGGGCTGGGTTGCAACCTGGGACTATGCACCGGTAGCTCCATCGAAGTATGGGAAGGGCTTTTGGTCCATTCCCCGCAACCTGGAACTGAAGACATACAAGGAAGGCGTGAGGCTGGTGCAGAAGCCGGTGGAACAGTTGCAAACACTTCGCCATAAGCCTGCATCGGTGAAACGTGCTTTATCGGTGGGGACACAGAGGTTACCCGGCTTTGTTCCCGATAAGAATGTCTACGAACTCGATGCTTCGTTTTCTACTGACGTATCCAACACCTTTGGCTTGAATTTGTGTGTGGGTGAAGGGCGCAAAGTGGTGGTCAGCTATGATACGGATTCACATAATCTGGTGATTGACCGTACCCATTGCTCCGATGTGCAGATTCCTAAATTCAGCCGTATGGCATATGCCAGGGTGGAACCGGTAGATAATAAGATACATTTGCATATATTTGTAGACAAATCGAGTATTGAAATCTTTGCCAATGACGGGAAGGATGTATTCACATTATTAACCTATCCGGGCGAGGCTCAAACCGGTATCGAACTTTTTGCGCAGAAGAAGGGGACGAAAATGGAGTTGGATGCCTGGATGCTTAAATCAATATGGAGATGAGGAATTTAATTTGTGTTATTTTAGACTGAATGTAACATTTGTAGTATGCTTTGAAACAAAAAAGATAGTCTCCTGCTGCTTGGTGGCGTATCTTTGCATGGTAGAAAAACATAATTAATTTAATACCAACAGAAACATGATTCATTTAAAAGACTTTTGGCGGACAATCAGAAGGACGCTTACCGTATTTATATTAGGAACTACCGTGGCTGTCTTCACATGCCAGGCCATAAATCCTCCTTTCGTGATTAAACATCTGGGTGACGGACAGAGTATCGTCCAAATTGACGAGCAGAAGAAGTTTTTGCTGCTGCCGGTGGAAGAGGCTTCTCCGGAGGCAAAATTGTATATGATAGCAGACAATGATGTTGTACGCAGTATGAACGTGCGATTGGCAGTCAATAAGGTTGACTATTTTGTTCCGGTCGATTTGACTGGCTTCGATAATAAACATCTCTCTTTCAACTTCCAGCTTATTTCGGATTCGGCCTTATGCTGGGAAGAAATGAAACTGTCGGATGAATTCGATGTTTCGAACCGGGAGAAGTTCCGTCCGGTGTATCATTTCAGCCCGGCTTACGGTTGGATGAATGATCCTAACGGAATGTTCTACAAAGACGGGGTTTACCATTTGTTCTACCAGCATAATCCCTACGGCTCCATGTGGGGGAACATGCATTGGGGACATGCCACCAGTACGGACCTCGTCACTTGGGAGCATCACGGAGATGCCATTTCGCCCGATGCGCTGGGAACAATATTCAGTGGTTCTTGTGTTGTCGACAAGGATAATACGGCCGGGTTTGGTGCCGGTGCCGTCATTGCTTTCTACACATCGGCAAGCGACCGCCAAGTACAGAGCATGGCCTATAGCCTTGACAACGGAAAAAACTTCAAGAAGTATGCGCGAAATCCCATCCTGACTTCCACGCAGCGCGACTTCCGTGACCCTAAAGTCATCTGGCACGAAGATACCAAGAAATGGATTATGGTTCTTGCCGTAGGGCAGGAAATGGAGATATACTCTTCTGCCGACCTGAAGAACTGGACGCTGGAGAGCAAATTCGGTGAAGGACAAGGTGCTCACGGCGGAGTCTGGGAGTGTCCCGACCTGCTTGAACTGCCGGTTGAAGGTACGGAACTGAAGAAGTGGGTACTCGTCTGTAACCTCAATCCGGGCGGACCGTTCGGTGGCTCTGCCACACAATATTTCGTAGGGACATTTGACGGTAAGAAATTCGTGAACGAGTCTCCCGCAGTGACGAAATGGATGGACTGGGGAAAAGACCATTATGCAACTGTCACTTGGAGCAATGCCCCTGCAGGACGTGCCATTGCATTGGCATGGATGAGCAACTGGCAATATGCCAATGATGTGCCCACCCGTCAATATCGTAGTGCCAACTCCGTGCCGCGTGACCTTTCGCTCTATACCTCGGAGGGTGAAACCTATGTAAAGGTAACCCCGTCTCCCGAATTGCTGAAACTGAGGGATAAAGGCAGCAAGAAGCGTGCTTTCAAGGTAGACCGCACGTATAATCTGGACAAACTGCTGAATGACAATTCCGGAACGTATGAAATCGAAATGACCATCAAGAATAAGGATGCGGATGTGATAGGATTCCAGCTCTTTAACTCGAAAGGCGAGGAGGTGGAGATGTACTATAACCTGGCGGAAAAGACGTTCACCATAGACCGTACCAAGAGTGGTGAGGTGTCGTTCAGCAAGGACTTCCCTGCAGTGACCGTGGCTCCTGTCGAGGGTGGCAATGAAATGAAACTCCGCTTGTTCGTAGACAAGTCGAGCATTGAAGCGTTTGGCAACGACGGACGTTTTGCCATGACAAATCTTGTATTCCCGTCGGAACCTTACAACCGTATCAGTTTCTATGCTAAAGGTGGAAGCTGCAATGTCACCTCGTTTACTGTGTACAAACTCGGATTAAAATAACAGATAATAATCTTCAGCATGAAAAATACTAAGAATTCTTCTTTGGCAAAGCTCTTTCCGGTCATGCTTTGCTTCTTCGCCATGGGCTTTGTGGATTTGGTGGGCATCGCCTCCAACTACGTGAAGGCCGACTTGAACCTGACCGACTCGCAAGCTAACATATTCCCGTCTCTGGTGTTCTTCTGGTTCCTCATCTTCTCCGTACCTACGGGTATGCTGATGAACCGCATCGGACGCAAGAAGACGGTGCTTCTCAGTCTGGTCATCACGTTTGCCTCTTTACTTCTCCCGGTTTTCGGAGACGGCTACGTGCTAATGCTGCTTTCGTTCTCATTGCTGGGCATCGGTAATGCGCTGATGCAAACGTCGCTCAACCCGCTGCTTTCCAACATCGTAAGCGGCGAGCGGCTGGCAAGTTCGCTCACCTTCGGACAGTTTGTAAAAGCCATTGCTTCGTTTCTGGCTCCATACATTGCCATGTGGGGAGCTACGCAGGCCATTCCGTCTCTGGGCATGGGCTGGAGGGTACTGTTCCCGGTCTATATGGTCATTGCGGTGATTGCCATTCTTTGGCTGAGCGGTACTTCCATCCGCGAGGAAAAGGAAGAGGGACGCCCTTCCACCTTCGGGGAGTGCCTCGCCCTGCTGGGCAAGCCGTTTATCTTTCTCTGCTTCCTGGGCATCATGTGCCATGTGGGCATTGATGTAGGTACGAATACCACAGCGCCCAAAATCCTGATGGAGCGTCTGGGCATGACGCTGGCCGATGCCGGCTTTGCCACCAGCCTTTACTTCATCTTCCGCACGGCGGGTTGCTTTCTCGGAGCCTTCATTCTTCAGAAGATGACTCCCCGAACCTTCTTCGGCATCAGCGTGTTATGTATGTTGGCGGCGATGGTAGGGTTGTTCGTTTTCCATGAAAAGACAATGATATACATTTGCATTGCCCTTATCGGTTTCGGCAATTCGAACATCTTTCCGGTTATCTTCTCCCAAGCGTTGCTTGCTATGCCACAAAAGAAGAACGAGGTTTCCGGCTTGATGATTATGGGGCTCTTCGGCGGTACGGTATTTCCGATAGCAATGGGCTTGGCAAGTGATGCTGTAGGACAAAGCGGTGCCGTGGCTGTGATGACGGTAGGGGTAGTGTACTTGTTCTTCTATATGCTGCGTATGAAGCGGTAATCTTTGTTCGCAGGCTGCGGATACATATCCCAAGGCTGCGGATATCTGTCCCAAGGTTGCGGATGTCTATCCCAAGCCTTGGGATAGAGATAATCCTTAGTTCTTAGAAACTTTTTAATAGATAATTGGCAACTTTTCATTCTATAGTTAGGAACTTTTTTATTAGGTTTGCAGCGGGTAGGACATTGAGTTTGCCGTGAATAAAATATATCATTCATTAAACAATATAATATTATGAATAAGATAATAGTAGGTATGGGCGAGGCTTTGTGGGACTGCCTCCCCGAAGGAAAGAAGATAGGCGGTGCTCCGGCAAACTTTGCTTACCATGCATCGCAGTTTGGTTTCGACAGCCGTGTGGTCAGTGCCGTAGGTGCCGATGCGGATGGGGACGAGATTCTGGATGTGTTCGCCCGGAAGGGGCTGCGCACCCAGATAGAGCGCGTGCCTTACCCCACGGGAACGGTGCAGGTGACGCTCGATGCCGTGGGCGTGCCGTGCTATGAGATAAAGGAAGGCGTGGCCTGGGACAACATCCCCTTTACCGACGAACTGAAGCGTCTGGCACTGAACACGCGTGCCGTATGTTTCGGCTCTTTGGCGCAACGCAGCGAAACAAGCCGCATCACCATCAACCGCTTTCTCGACACGATGCCCGATGCGGAGGGACAACTGAAGATATTCGACATCAATCTCCGCCAGGGTTTCTATACCAAAGAGATACTCTGCGAATCCATGCGCCGCTGCAACATCCTCAAGATAAACGATGAGGAACTGGTGACCATCAGCCGTATTTTCGGCTACCCGGGCATCGACTTGCAGGACAAATGCTGGATTCTGCTGGCCAAGTATAATCTGAAGATGCTTATCTTGACTTGTGGAACGAATGGCAGCTATGTGTTCACTCCGGGAGTGGTTTCCTTCCAGGAGACACCCAAGGTACCGGTGGCGGACACCGTTGGAGCCGGTGACTCGTTCACGGCAGCCTTCACCGCTGCCATTCTCAGCGGGAAGCAGGTGCCCGATGCCCATAAACTGGCGGTGGAAGTCTCTGCCTATGTATGTACCCAGAGCGGTGCCATGCCGGAATTGCCGGACGCCTTGAAAGAAAGGCTGGCATAGATTTTTCTTATTCTTTTCACATTTTTCGCTATCTTTGCTCATCTGCAATCTTAAATCAGAGGAAAGTGAAGATGAGACAGCATAACCTTCGGATTTTATTCTTTTTGCTCGTGCTTTGGGGAGTGGCGGTTGCCTGCTCCCGGCGCGAGGCACGTTTCCGTATCGGCGTTTCCCAATGTAGCGAGGATGAATGGCGGCGCCAGATGAACAGTGAAATACTCCGTGAAGCCCATTTCTACGAGGATGTGGAGGTGGACATCCGTACTGCCGTCGACGATAATGACCGTCAGGCAAAAGACATTCGTGAACTGATAGCCGAAGGGGTGGACCTGCTGATTGTGGCCCCGAATGAAGCCACTCCGATAACTCCGGTTGTGGAGGAGGCATACAACCGGGGCATTCCGGTGATTGTAGTGGACCGTAAAATCCTTTCGGACAAATATACAGCTTACGTCGGTGCAGACAACTACGAGATAGGGAAAGCTGTGGGAGAGTATGTGGCCAATGTGCTGCACGGGCAGGGAGATGTGGTGGAAATCTCCGGTTTGGTGGGCTCCACACCTGCCGTAGACCGTCATCAGGGATTTGTGAAGGCTATATCCGCTTATCCCGGTATCCGGTTGCTGGCCGCTGTAGACGGTGCCTGGTTGCAACTCAAGGCCGGAGAGAAAATGGATACCCTGCTGAGCCGCTTTCCGCATATCGACCTGGTGTATGCGCAGAATGACCGTATGGCGGCCGGAGCCTATGCTGCCGCTGCCCGCAAGGGGCGGGAGAAGGAAATGCGGTTCATCGGCATAGACGCCCTGCCCGGCAAAGACTACGGAGTGGAGAAAGTGCTTGCCGGCGAACTGGATGCCACGTTTATATATCCTACCGGTGGCGACCGCGTGATGCAGATTGCCATGGATATCCTGAACAAGCGTGATTTTCCCCGTGAAACTATCCTGGGCACTTCCGTCGTCGACCGCGACAATGCTCTCATCATGAAGATGCAGACCGCCCACATCGGCACCCTGGATGGAAAGATAGAAACCCTGAACGGAAAGATAAACCAGTATTTAGCCAGTTATGCCACGCAGCAGGTTGTCTTGTACGGCAGTCTGTCCGCCCTATTGTTGCTGGTCGGCTTGTTGGTGGCTGTCTACCTCTCCTTGCGTGTCAAGAATCGGTTGAACCGTGAGCTGTCCATGCAGAAAAAGAAATTGGAGGAACAGAAAACCCAGTTGATACAGCAGAAGGAACTGTTGGAAGTACAGAAGTCGCAGTTGGAACAGCTTTCCCATGAACTGGAGGAGGCTACGCATGCCAAGCTGGTGTTCTTCACGAATATTTCGCATGATTTCCGTACTCCGCTGACATTGATAGCCGATCCCATAGAGCAGCTTCTTGCCAACCGCACCCTCGACGGACAGCCGCGCCAGCTCCTCGAGCTGATGAAAAAGAATGTGCATATCCTGCTTCGCCTGGTCAACCAGATACTTGATTTCCGAAAGGTGGAGAACGGGCGCATGGAGCTCCATCTCGAACCTTTTGATTTGCTCGACAGTTTCCGGGGCTGGAACGACTCTTTCCGCATGGCGTTGCTGAAGAAACATATTGCTTTCAGCTTTGAGGCATCTTCCGATATGGACTTCCGGATGATGGCGGATGCAGAGAAGATGGAGCGCATTTACTTCAATCTCTTCTCCAATGCCGTGAAGTATACGCCGGAGAACGGGAAAATCACCGTACGGTTGTTAAAGTCGGAACAGAACTACAGTCTGTCCGTCTTCAATTCCGGCAGTTACATTTCTTCGACCGATGTGGAAGCTATCTTCGAGCGCTTCTATCAAGTGGACGGGCATCAGGCCGGTACCGGTATCGGACTGGCGCTGGTACGTGCCTTTGTAGAGATGCATGGTGGTAACATTGCGGCACGCAGTGACGAGAAAGGCACTACTTTCACTGTCACTTTCCCGCAGCAGGATGTTTCGCAGTACCATCCCACTATAGTGACGTTGCCTGCTGAAGAGAAGGACGTGTCGTCTACCCTGATAGATACGGAAGTGAAGGCAGGCGAAGAGGTGGTTGAGGCTGATTGTCCTACTGTGCTGGTAATTGACGATAATGCGGATATCCGCAGCTATGTGAAGTCACTGTTGTCGAACGAATTCCGTGTATTGGATGCGGCGGACGGGGCAGAGGGTATCAGGCTGGCCATGAGGTATGTGCCGGATGTGATTATCTCGGATGTAATGATGCCCGGTATGGATGGTGTGGAATGTTGCCGCCGTTTGAAGAGCGAGTTGCAGACATGCCATATCCCGGTGATTCTGCTGACGGCCTGCTCGCTGGACGAACAGCGTATCCAGGGCTATGATGGCGGTGCCGATTCTTATATTTCCAAACCATTCAATTCGCAGTTGCTCTTGTCTCGTGTCCGCAATCTCATTGCAAACCGCCGTCAGTTGAGGCAGTTCTTCGGAGATAACCAGACTATTGAGAAGGAAACCATCAGTGATTTGGATAAGGGTTTCGTCTCCCGCTTCAAATCGCTTGTCGAGGAGAGGATGAAAGATGCGGAACTCAATGTGGAGGATTTGGGACGGAATATGGGTATGAGCCGTGTGCAGCTTTACCGTAAGCTGAAATCGCTGACCAACTATTCGCCGAATGAGCTGCTGCGCCAGATGAGGTTGAAAAAGGCTGCCTCACTGCTTGCCTCCTCTGATATGACAGTAGCGGAGATTGCTTATGAAGTGGGCTTTTCGTCACCTTCCTATTTCACAAAATGCTATAAGGAACAGTTTGGGGAGAGTCCTACCGAGTTTCTGAAAAGAAGGGGATAACTATTGCCTATCCCCTTGTTCTTAATACACGTTTGTTTACTTCTGTTTGATGATACCGGAACTTATTTCAGTATTTGGGGCAGGTTTTCTCTTCCCCAGAAGTAGTAAACACAGATTCCAATCCAGCTTGTGAGCAGGATGATGATTGCGACCAAGAGCTTCTTTACTCCGTCTACCGGCCATCTCATGATTTCGAGTACAGCCTTGACTGCAAGGACCACCCCAATAACCCAAATAATAAATCCGATCATAACTTTTTGATATTTAATGTTTTTATTTAAAACAAATAGAGGCTGCATCCGGTTCGGGAACAGCCTCTATTTTCTATTTAGTAATTAAGGAATTACTCTGTAACTTCAGCGCCCCAGTTTTCTTTGGAAAGACGCTTGTAGCTGTTGTAGCGCCATTTAGCGTTTTCTTCGGCGGCCTTGAACAGCTCTTCGGCTTCCTGCGGATATTGCTTCATTACGGATGCGTAACGAACTTCACCCTTCAGGAAGTCTTGGAATCCGCTCCAATCCGGTTCCTTGCTATCCAGCGTGAACGGATTCTTGCCTTCGGCTTCCAAAGCCGGGTTGTAACGCCACAAGTGCCAGTAACCGCACTTAACGGCCTTTTCCTCTTCTGCCTGGCTCTTGCCCATGCCTGCCTTCAGACCGTGATTGATACACGGAGCGTAAGCGATGATGAGTGACGGGCCGGGATATGCTTCTGCCTCGCGGATAGCCTTCAAGGTTTGAGCCTGGTCGGCACCCATAGCGATTTGAGCAACATATACATAACCGTAAGTAGTAGCCATCAGACCGAGGTCTTTCTTACGTACGCGTTTACCGGCAGCGGCAAACTTGGCGATGGCGCCTACCGGAGTAGCCTTGGAAGACTGACCACCTGTATTGGAGTAAACCTCAGTATCCAGTACGAGGATGTTGACGTCCTTACCGCTTGCAATTACATGGTCGAGACCACCGTAACCGATGTCGTAAGAGGCACCGTCACCACCGATAATCCACTGGCTGCGTTTAACCAGGTATTGAGACAGACCGGCGATAGTCTTGCAGCTGTCGCATTTGTCTTTGGCTGCTTCTACCATCGGGATGATCTTTTCGGCCAGTTCCTTGGTCTTGTCTGCATCGTACATGTTTTCAATCCAAGCCTGGAATACTTCTTTGTATTCAGCCGGAGTTCCTTCTGCTGCGATGGCATCTTCCATAGCCTTCACGATACGAGCGCGCATCTTTTCGTTGGCAAGCTCCATACCCAAACCGAATTCGCAGAAGTCCTCGAACAATGAGTTTGCCCAAGCAGGACCGTGACCCTTTTCGTTCTTAGTATAAGGAGTAGAAGGTACTGAACCGGAGTAGATGGAAGAACATCCTGTTGCGTTGGCTACCATTTCGCGGTCACCGAACAACTGGGAAATCAGTTTAACGTACGGAGTTTCACCACAACCGGAGCAAGCGCCTGAGAACTCGAACAACGGAGTAGCGAACTGGGAGTTCTTCACGTTGGCCTTGATGTCAACCAAGTGTTGTTTGCTTTTTACGTTTTCAGCACAGTAGGTCCAGTTAGCAGCTTCCGGCAATTGGCTTTCGAGGTGTTTCATAGTCAGAGCCTTGCCACCCTTCTTCGGGTTGCCCGGACAAACATCGGCACAGTTGCCGCAACCCAGACAGTCGAGAACGTCTACTTGAATACGGAATGTCATACCGTCGAATGCTTTACCTACAGCCTTCAGTTGAGTGAAGTTGGCACCCTTCTGCTCTTCAGCATCGAGTACGAACGGGCGGATGGAAGCGTGAGGACAAACGTATGCACACTTGTTACACTGGATACAGTTTTCAGCGTTCCATTCGGGAACGAATGCAGCTACACCACGTTTCTCATATTTGGCAGTACCTTGTTCCCAAGTACCGTCTTCAATACCCTTGAATGCAGATACCGGCAATAAGTCACCGTCTTGTGCGTTGATAGGACGAACCACTTCGTTGATGAATGCAGGATCGTTGTTTTCAGCCTTGGCGTCGTCTGCCAAATTGGCCCAAGCCGGGTCAACGGTCAGTTGCTTGTATTCGCCGCCACGGTCAACTGCTGCGTAGTTCTTGTTGACAACGTCTTCACCCTTCTTGCCGTAAGACTTAACGATGAACTTCTTCATCTGTTCTACAGCCAGGTCAACCGGAATAACGCCGGTGATACGGAAGAATGCGGATTGCAGGATGGTGTTGGTACGGTTGCCCAAACCGATTTCTTGTGCAATCTGAGTAGCATTGATATAGTAAACAGTGATATTGTTCTGTGCAAAGTACTTCTTCACCTTGTTAGGCAGGTTCTTGGCCAGCTCTTCGCCTTCCCAGATGGTGTTCAGCAAGAAAGAGCCGTTCTTACGCAAGCCGCGGGTTACGTCGTACATGTGCAGGTAAGCCTGAACGTGGCAAGCCACGAAGTTAGGCGTGTTTACCAGGTATGTAGAGCGGATAGGAGTATCACCGAAACGCAAGTGTGAGCAGGTGAAACCGCCTGATTTCTTGGAGTCGTAAGAGAAATAGGCCTGGCAGTGCTTGTCGGTATTGTCACCGATAATCTTCACAGAGTTCTTGTTGGCACCTACTGTACCGTCAGCGCCCAAACCGTAGAATTTGGCTTCGAACATGCCTTCGCCGCCCAATGCGATTTCTTCTTCCTGGGGCAGAGAAGTGAAGGTAACGTCGTCTACGATACCGATAGTGAAGTGGTTCTTCGGCATCGGCATAGCCAGGTTCTTGTAAACGGCGAGGATTTGCGCGGGAGTAGTGTCCTTGGATCCCAAACCGTAACGGCCGCCTACGATAACCGGAGCATTCTCTGCACCGTAGAAGCAGTCTTTTACGTCGAGGTACAACGGTTCGCCGTTAGCACCCGGTTCTTTCGTACGGTCCAGTACGGCAATCTTCTTGGCTGTCTTGGGAACGGCGGCAAGGAAGTGCTTGGCAGAGAACGGACGATACAAGTGGACGGCAACCAAACCTACCTTTTCGCCATTGGCAACGAGGTGGTCGATAGCTTCGCGGGCAGCTTCTGTTACAGAACCCATGGCGATGATAACGCGTTCTGCATCTTCTGCACCATAGTAATCGAACAAACCGTACTTGCGGCCTGTGATTTTGGAAATCTCGTTCATGTATTCCTCAACGATAGCCGGAACTGCTTCATAGTAGTTGTTGCAAGATTCACGGTGTTGGAAGAAGTGGTCAGGATTTTCGGCCATACCACGGGCAACCGGGTTCATCGGGTTCAATGCACGTGCGCGGAATTCAGCCAAAGCTTCCTGGTCGATAAGCGGAGCGAGGTCTTCGTTCTCCAGCATTTCAATCTTCTGGATTTCGTGAGAAGTACGGAAACCGTCGAAGAAGTTGACAAACGGAACACGGCTCTTGATAGTAGCCAAGTGAGCTACACCGGCCAAGTCCATAACTTCCTGTACAGAGCCTTCGGCCAACATGGCAAAACCGGTCTGACGGGTAGACATTACGTCCTGGTGGTCACCGAAGATACACAGTGCATGGCTTGCCAATGTACGTGCTGATACGTGGAATACACAAGGCAGGAATTCACCGGCAATCTTGTACATGTTAGGGATCATCAGCAACAGACCTTGTGAAGCTGTGTAAGTGGTAGTCAGCGCACCGGCTTGCAGAGAGCCGTGAACGGCACCTGCAGCACCGCCTTCTGACTGCATTTCCTGTACCAATACTGTTTCGCCGAAGATGTTCTTGCGACCTGCGGCAGCCCATTCGTCTACGTATTCAGCCATCGTAGAAGAGGGGGTGATGGGGTAGATGGCAGCTACTTCGGAGAACATATACGAGATATGTGCAGCAGCCTGGTTACCATCACAAGTAATGAATTTCTTCTGTTTAGTCATAACTAAATTGAATTATTTATTTAAGTGAAAAAATCTCTCTCTTAATACAAGAAACCGAATAACCAGAGAGGTATTTGGTTGCCTCGGCCTATTTCCGCCTTATGCAGTACATAAGTAACTCCCGGATTATTCTTTATCTTTGTTCCTTCCGGACAAATCTTGAAAGGCATCACCTCATCTACCATGAATGAGATGTTCTTGTCGCCCTTGTTCACTTTGTGGTCCTTCCACATTGTGTTGGCAAAGAAAGTGTCCAATACGTCTTGTTCTTCCACCTTGACGGGATAGATGGAATACATCAGATTTGAATTGTGCATCATTATCTTCGACGGCTTCTTGGGGAATTCTTCTCCCTTAGGATAGACCATATTGATGAGCCGTGCGTCTGCCAGATACTTGATGTAATTCATTACTGTGGCGCGGGAGGTCTGTATGTCGTTTGCCAGTTGGCTGACATTCGGCGCTTTCGGCCCGTCCACGGCCAACAAATATAGTAATTTCTTTATCTTCGAAAGGTATTTCAGCTCAATTTGTTTGATAAGCAGGATGTCTACTTCCACCATCATGTTCATCGTCTTGAGCAGATTCTCCGAAAAGTTACGCTTTTCAAGGAAGAATGGGTAGAAGCCGTGGTGCATATAGTCTTGCATGTAGTCCAATGGACGTACTTTGGAGAGGATGCCTTTGGCTATCTGTTCGTGGTTGCTCAGAATTTCTTCCAGCGGATAGGCATGGAACTTCATGCCCGTCTGCAAGTTCAGGTATTCGCGAAAGGAGAAGCCGCGCAGGTTGTAGCTTTTCACAATGTCGCGCAACTCCAGATTCTCTTCTTTCAGGCGCATTACGGAGGAACCGGTGAATACGATTTTCAAGTTGGGGAAACGGTCGTAGCATATGCGCAGCTCCTTGCTCCACTCCGGGTATTTGAATACTTGGTCTATCAACAGCACTTTTCCTCCGCGGCGCTGGAATTCGGCGGCGAACTCCACGATGCCATGTCCGGAGAAGTAGAAGTTGTTCATGTTGATGAAGAGGCAGGAGCGGTCTGTGCCGAATTTCTCTTTGGCATATTGCAGCAAGAAAGTAGTCTTACCTACGCCTCTTGTGCCTTTGATACCGATAAGACGGTCATTCCAGTCTATTTCGTCCATTAGGTCGCGGCGTACGGGGGCATTGGTATGCTCTACGAGATAAGCGTGTGTACGGTAAAATGCTTCCATGCTTTAAATTCGGTTTATCGGGCGACAAATATACGGCTTTTTTATAGATTTGCAAAGTAGAGATGGCAAAATATTATATAACTTTGCACTCTCATACAAAACGTGAGTAATTGGTTAACATTTGAAAGATGAAACTTTATGTGTTCAATCCTGATGCAGATATGGCATTGGGAAATAATGAAGAAAATTATATGGCGCCCGCTACCATCCGCCGTATGGCTGAAGACCTGGCTTTGTTACCGATTTGGTATGCCCGGCCGGGTAGTGGGGTACTGGCCCCTTCCGCCTATAATGCAGATTATCTGAAACAGATGCAACAGTTGTTCCGGCTGGATGTACATTTGGTGACAGAGCCGGAGCTGCCCGATTATGCTGATGTGCGGGTAATGCCTTGGGGATGGAATCCCGCTATCCGTAAACGGATGTTGAAAGGCGGTGTTCTGGAAAGGAATCTTCCTACGCCGGATGCTTTGGATAAATATCGTATGAAGGCTGCCCGTAGTAACGCTTTGGCTTTTCGTGCACTTTTCTATTCCAATAAAATAGATTATACTTGTGGTGACGGTTGTTGCTTGGTGGAGGCTGATGGTGGAACTACGGCTATCTCTCTGGATATTATTGGTCGTTACAAAGAGGGATGTGTGTTTAAATCACTTTGGTCGGGAAGTGGGAAGGGATTGTGTTGGTGCCGTCATGGCTTTACGAAAAATGTTTCCGATTGGTGTAGTAGGGCGCTGAAAGAAAATGGAGGTTTTGTGATGGAGCCTATATTTGATAAGGTGGAAGATTTTGCCATGGAATTTTATTCGGATGGCCGGGGAAAGCTTCTTTTTGTCGGCTATTCCCGTTTTGTTACGGATGACAAGGGGGCTTATCGTGGTAATATCCTTACTTCAGATGGGCAAGTGGAGGAATGGATTCAGCAATATGTGCCCTTTGAAGCATTTGTGCGCATACGCAATATGATGCAGAAGGCATTGGAAACGGGTTATGCTACATCTTATACGGGTTTTTTGGGTGTGGACATGATGGTCTGCCGTCAGAAGGAAGGGCATCCGTATGCCATCAACCCCCATGTCGAAATAAATCTACGGATGAATATGGGAATCGTTTCCCATGTGCTTAGTGATCATTTCATTGTCCCCGGTGGGGAGGGACATTTCTCCATCGATTGCTTTCCGACCCATGAAGCTTTGATGGAGCGGCATGAGCAGGATGCGCAAAGTTATCCGCTGGTGGTGAAGGACGGCAGGGTTGTTTCCGGCTATCTGCCTCTGGTTCCTGTCACTCCGAAGAGCCGTTACCGGGCTTTTGTCTGTGTCACTGCTGCTGAATAGCTTTGCTTTCGTTTCCGCAACGGTCTATGGCTGTCACGGCAAAATATTTTCGGGCAGTCCACGGGCGGATGGGGGCATAGGTATATTCCGTGCCTTGTACTCGTTGTGCCAGGATATTCTCCGGATTGGAGGTATCTACGGGATAGGTGTCCGAACCGTAGATTACATACATCGGAACATTCCGCTTGTCATTATCCGTGGCGGGTTGCCAGCTTAGTTTCCAATAGCCGTTTTCCGGTGTTTCCACCGTGAGTCCGGCGGGAGGTGTAGGAGCTACATTGTCTATCCACGGCATGGCGGGCTGCAGGGCCGGGGCGGTATAGAAGTCTTCTTCCAGCGCATCATAAAGCCCTTGCGTATTGTCCATCAGATACTTCACGCGGTAGTGTGCCTCGCCCGCCAGACCGTGGGCGCGGATAAAGTGCATCTGCCGTTCAATCTCGTCCAGCGTCCAGTTCCCTTCGCTGGGGTCGAGGAAGTAGATGCCCAGACCGGGAATGATTTGGCGTCCGTTACTTTGTTCCTGCCAGTCAAGGGCAAAGGGATAGAAATGATTGCCACGGAAATAGAGCATCGGATAAATCTGGTCCTGGATGCCCTCGCCCAGCCAACCCTGCACGTCCTGATAGACGGTGTGGAAGGCATTCCAGCCACGGGAAGGGTAGCGGGAAGTGTCTTTGTATTTTCCTACCGGGCAGGTGCTGACTTTTACCCAGGGTTTCATGGCTTTTACACCTTTATATATATAGCGCACTATTTCCGTCAGGTTGTCTCTGCGCCATTGGGCAAGGCTGCGTCCTTTGCTGTATTTGCGGTAGTCGTAGCTGTCGGGAAAACGGGGGGCGTTTTCCGGATAGCGCAGGTAGTCGAAGTGTACCCCGTCTACATCGTAGCGTTCCACCACTTCGCGGACAAGGCTCATCAGGTACTCTTTGGTTTGCGGATGTCCGGGATTCAAGAAGTATTCGCGTTTGTAGGGTACGCAGATGGCGCGTTTCTTTTTGGTGACGGACTCTTTACCGAGGGCGGCCACATGCTTGCGGTTGCCCAGAGGAATGGTCACCATCCAGGCATGGCACTCCATGCCGCGCTTGTGGCATTCGGCTATGGCAAAAGCCAGCGGGTCGTAGCCGGGGTCGCCGCCTACCTTTCCGGTCAGTATGGAGTTGTAGGGCTCGATGGCCGATTTGTAGAGGACATCTCCCCGTGTACGGGTCTGGAACAGTACGGTGTTGAAGTTGGCGGCTTTCAGTCTGTCCAATATTTCAATCAGTTCGGCCTGCTGCTTGCGGATGCTTTCGGGCGAAGTGGCGCGTGTCTGCGGCCAGTCCAGCCCATAGACGGCGGTTATCCAGGCGGCACGTACTTCATGTTTGGGCGGTTGTGCGGCAAGCGGCAGCAAGATGGCTATATATAGTAAAATGGAAATAATTCGTTTCATTTTTCTCTTTTCTTCTTTATTTCTATCATTTTTCTCGGCGAAGATAAGCAAAACACCCGATTATTTTGTGCTGTTTACTTGGAAACTGTTACATTTGCATAGATTAAAGATATTAACACGCCATGATTACATTTACGCTTTGCCTGCTGGCGTTGATAGCCGGCTATTTTATCTATGGACGCTTTATAGAACGCGTCTTCGGTCCCGATGACCGCAAAACACCTGCCCTTACAAGAGCCGATGGTGTGGATTACATTCCACTGCCTACTTGGAAGATTTTCATGATACAGTTTCTTAATATAGCCGGACTGGGACCTATCTTCGGCGCCATCATGGGAGCCAAGTTCGGCACGGCATCCTATCTGTGGATTGTACTTGGCAGTATCTTTGCCGGTGCAGTGCACGACTATCTTGCCGGTATGCTCTCCTTGCGGCATGACGGGGAAAGCCTGCCGGAAATCATCGGACGTTATTTGGGGTTGACCACTAAGCAGGTGATGCGTGGCTTCACCGTTGTCCTGATGATATTGGTGGGAGCTGTCTTTGTGGCAGGCCCTGCCGGACTGCTTGCCAAGCTGACCCCCGACAGCTTGGATACCACTTTCTGGATTATTGTAGTATTTGCTTATTATATTCTGGCTACCTTGTTGCCAGTAGATAAGATTATCGGCAAGATATATCCGTTGTTTGCCATAGCCTTGCTGTTTATGGCTGTCGGTATTTTGGTGATGCTCTATGTCAACCATCCCGAGTTGCCTGAAATATGGAACGGCTTGCAGAATACACATCCCAATGCGGCTTTGTTGCCTATCTTCCCTATTATGTTTGTCAGTATAGCTTGTGGTGCAATCAGTGGCTTTCATGCTACTCAAAGCCCTCTCATGGCACGCTGCATGACAAGTGAACGCCACGGACGTCCCGTCTTCTACGGAGCCATGATAACCGAAGGCATTGTAGCTTTGATTTGGGCTGCCGCCGCCACTTACTTTTTCCATCAGAATGGCATGGAAGAGACGAATGCCTCCATTATTGTAGATGCCATTACAAAAGACTGGCTGGGCGCCGTAGGTGGAGTATTGGCTATTCTGGGTGTCATTGCCGCCCCTATTACCAGTGGTGATACGGCTTTCCGTTCGGCACGTCTTATCGTGGCTGATTTCTTGGGAATGGAACAAAAATCCATGCGTAGTCGTTTATATATCTGCATACCGATGTTCCTGGTGGCCATCGGGTTGTTGCTTTACAGCCTGCGCGACAAGGATGGCTTTGATATGATTTGGCGCTATTTTGCTTGGGCCAACCAGACTTTGTCTGTTTTCACCTTGTGGGCAATTACCGTTTATCTGGTGCGTGAGAAAAAAGGGCATTATTTTTATATCACCTATTTTCCCGCATTGTTCATGACGGCTGTATGCACCACTTATATTTGCATTGCTCCCGAAGGACTCGGACTTCAGCCGCAGTATGCGCTGCCGATAGCTCTTTTGGCTGCTGTATTGGCCGGCTTCTGGTTTAATATCTGGTATTTCAAGACGACTAAAAAACTTTGGTAATGAAAAAAATAAAGAAATCTACCGGGCTTACGTTGGCCCTGCTTATTTACGTTTCTGCTACTGCCGCTTATTTCCTTCCCCGCAATACGGAAATCAGCGATACTGAGAAGTATGTCACTGTAGCTGCCTCGTATCTCATTGTATTTGTGTTGTGGCTGGTACTTCGCAAGAAGGAGGCGCTGCAACGCAAACGATTCGAAGAAGACAATAAACAACATTGATTATTCACTCAAAAAACAGAACAAGATGAAAAAACTGGCATTATTCGTTTGCTTGCTTGTTGTCACAGTGGCAGCTCAGGCACAGTTTGAAAAAGGTAAGTGGATTTTGAATCCGTCCATCACCGGTTTGGAATTCTCTCATGACACGGGAACCGACAAGACAAGTTTCGGGCTTGAAGCCAAAGGAGGTGCTTTCCTGCTCGACAATGTGGCTTTGCTGGTGCATGCCGGAGCTGCTTGGAATTCCGGAGGGTCTGACCTCGATGTCTATACGTTGGGTGTAGGCGGACGTTATTATTTCGACAAGATTGGCGTGTATCTGGGTGCCGATGTCAATGTAGACCGTTGGGACTGGGGACATGATTTGGATGATACCAAGTTCTCTTTCGGTCTGGAAGCCGGTTATGCTTTTTTCCTGACGCGTACGGTGACCATCGAACCTGCCGCTTATTGGAATATTAACGACGACCGTTCTAAATTCGGCCTGAAGGTAGGTTTCGGATTCTATTTCTAATCTCATTTTGCTACTCCTCCACAGAGTTTGTTTTTGCAAAACATCTGTCATGCTATCACGCGAGGGGGGGGATTCGCCTGACTACAAATGGCTTGTCGCGTGATAGATGGGTGTGATAGATAAATATTCTTACAAGTATCTATCACGCCCATTTTCGTTCCCATTCCGATTGTACTGCATACGTCTTTCATTGATGCTATTATCTTAGTTATCAGCTCTTTCTTACTGCAAAGTCCTGCCAACTTTTTGCAATGCCACTGCAAAGGTGTTGCAGTATCACTGCAAAAGGAATGCAGTGACTTTGCAGTGGCGATACAGTGCCGATTTAGCCGTTATCTTTCCTTTTCTCATGCCGCTATTGCATGTATTCCTTCTATAGTCTTACGAAATTAGGAGTTTTCTTTTTGATTGTGATTGCAGGAATGAGTATATTTGTATCTGATGCTATGAACTTGAAATACAAAATGCCATGAACAGAGTTTGTTTTCTCCTATTGCTTTGCTGCTTGTCATCTTGCCGAATGAATAAAACGGAACGTGTGGAAACGCTTGAAGATTCCGTAGGTACAGTAAGGATAGGCCAATGGATGGGAGAAAAAATAGTGAGCGATAGCCTCAAGATAGGGATTGCGGATGATGGTGACTGCTTGCAAAGGCAATTGCTTGCCATTCACGAAGAACTAGGAAAAAGATTGAATAATACACCATATATACACATTCAGAGGAATGTGACCGGATATGGGGTGGGGTTGCATTGCATCGATATAGATTTGATGGTGAATACTCCCGAGCGGCGGAAAGAGTTCCGGGAGAAAATAATGGACTCCCCCGTTTTCTGTTTTCATGGTGTAGAAGTCCCCGTCATCAACGAGAGAGTAGGCAGGAATCATATTCGTGGCATCCATATCCGTCCCGAATATCCGGTCTTTTCAACGAAAGCGACTCAGGCGACATTCATCCTCAGCAATCACAGCGGCGGAGATTTGACCTGCGGCGAGCATTACTACCTGACGTTCGAAGACGAAAAAGGTACCTGGCGGGAATTGCAGATAAACGCTGCCTTTTGGGACATCGCCTATGTGCTGCGGGATGGGGAGGAAAGGGTTATGAAAGCCTCCCTTTATCCGGATGTGCATCCCAACAAGCCGGGACGCTACCGTTACTTTTATGAGATAACCATCAGGAGGAAACCTGTCTTGATGATGGCTGAGTTTAGACTGACGGACAATGAGGAAGAATGGAGAACGGCGGAAAAGACATCTCTTCCTCCTTATGTCTCGGATGCAGGGAAGGGCGGGAGCCCACAATTGATAACGGAAGAGCCAATGGAAGAACCGGTCTATAAAGTAGTGGAAGTGATGCCCGAGTTTCCGGGAGGCATGAAAGCCTTGATGGATTTTATTCAAAAGAATGTCCGTTATCCGGAAGAAGCCCATAAGAATGGCATTCAGGGGAGAGTTATTGTCAGCGTGGTGATTGACGAGAATGGTCGTGTGGTGGACCCCGTTATTATGCGCAGCAGGTATCCTGCCTTGGATGAGGAAGCATTACGGATTGTAGGATTGATGCCACAATGGAAGCCGGGGATGCAGCAAGGTAAAGCCGTGAAGGTGGAATTTACTTTTCCGGTTACTTTTAAATTGGAGTAGTGGCACCCGGTAAGATTAAGCACAAAGACACGGAGGCATGGAGTTTTATTCTTTTTCCTTGAATTTAATATCTCTGTGTCTCCGTGCCTCTGTGTTCTATTTAAGGAAGAGAGGGGTGTAATTTCTCTTGCAAGAACTGCCCCGTATAGCTTGCCGCACACTTCGCCACTTCCTCCGGTGTACCGGTAGCTACGATGTTTCCTCCTTTGTCCCCTCCTTCGGGTCCCAGGTCTATCACATGGTCCGCACATTTCACCACATCCAGATTATGTTCGATGATGACAATGCTGTGCCCGCGGCGTATCAGGGCATCGAAGGCTTCGAGCAGTTTCTTGATGTCATGGAAGTGTAGTCCGGTAGTCGGTTCATCGAAGATGAACATGGTCGGGTCCGCTTTCTCCTGGCTGAGGTAGAAGGCGAGTTTCACGCGCTGGTTCTCTCCACCGGAGAGGGTGGAGGAGGCTTGCCCCAGTTTGATATATCCCAAACCTACATCCTGCAAGGGTTGCAGCTTCTTCACAATCTTTTTCTGTCCGTGTTGCGTAAAGAATTCGATGGCTTGGTTTACGGTCATCTCCAGTACGTCGTAGATATTCATGTTGTGGAACTTCACTTCCAGCGTGTCCGCCTTGAAGCGTTTGCCGTGGCAGGATTCGCATTCCAGTACAAGGTCTGCCATGAATTGCATCTCCACAGTGATGGTGCCTTCACCCTTGCACTCCTCGCAACGGCCACCTTCGCTGTTGAAGCTGAAGTATCCGGTACTGTATCCCATCTGCTTGGCAAGTGGCTGGTCTGCCCATAGTTTACGGATTTCGTCGTAGGCCTTGATGTAGGTCACGGGATTGCTTCGCGATGACTTCCCGATAGGATTCTGGTCTACAAACTCTACATTGCGCAGGTTCTGCAAATCTCCTCCGATGGAGGTGAACTCGCCCGGGCGTTCGCTGCATTCGTCCAGCTCGCGTTTCAGGGCGCGGTAGAAGATGTCGCGCACCAGCGTACTCTTGCCCGAACCGCTGACACCGGTCACCACGGTCATTACATTCAGCGGGAAGCGTGCCTCCACACCTTTCAGGTTGTTTTCGCGGGCCCCCTTTATTTCTATATAGTTGTTCCACGGGCGACGGTGTTCCGGCAGTGGGATTGTCTCTTCCCCCAGCAGATAGCGCACGGTATAACTGTCACTGTTTTTCTGAAGGTCTTTCATGTCTCCCTGATAGACCACCTCTCCTCCCAAGCGGCCTGCCCGGGGACCGATGTCGATGATATAGTCGGCAGCACGGATAATCTCTTCATCGTGTTCCACTACCACTACCGTATTGCCCAACTGTTGCAGCTGGCGGAGCACGTGTATCAGTTTGTCCGTATCGCGGCTATGCAGGCCGATACTCGGTTCGTCAAGAATATACAGGCTGCCCACCAGACTACTTCCCAGCGAGGTGGCTAGGTTGATTCGCTGGCTTTCACCGCCGGAGAGCGAGTTGCTGAGGCGGTTCAGCGTGAGGTATCCCAAACCGACATCCAATAGGAACTGGATGCGGCTGTTGATTTCTGTCAGGATGCGGCGGGCTATGTCGGCGTCATGTGGGTCTAGCTGCAGGTTGTCGAAGAAGAGCTTCAACTCAGTGATGGGCAAATCTACCAGTTCGGAGATGTTGCGTCCTCCCACGCGTACGTAGTTTGCTTCGGGTTTCAGGCGGGTGCCGTGACATTTGGGGCAGAGCGTCTTTCCGCGGTAGCGTGCCAGCATCACACGGTATTGTATCTTGTACTGGTTTTCCTGCACCATCTTGAAGAAGGCGTTGATGCCCTCAAAGTAGGGTGTCCCTTCCCACAGCATCCGGCGTTGCTCGTCGGTCAGTTCATAATAGGGAGTGAAGATGGGGAAGTCGGCTTTCTCGGCTCCGTGTATCACCATATCCCTCCATTCGCCCATCTTTTCGCCCCGCCAGCATACTACAGCGCCGTCATAGACGGACAAGGAGCGGTCGGGTATCACGAGATGCTCGTCGATGCCGATGACTTTCCCGAATCCCTCGCATACGGGGCATGCGCCGATGGGAGAGTTGAAGGAGAACATCTGGTCGTTCGGTTCTTCGAAGGTGATGCCGTCTGCTTCGAACTTGGTGCTGAAACGATAGAGGCAGGTACTCCCGTCAGGCTGGTAGAAACGCAGTAGGCAGGCACCGTCTCCTTCGTACATGGCTGTTTCGGCCGAGTCGGTGAGGCGGCTGACGGAATCCTTTTCTGAAGAGGCTGTCATACGGTCAATCAACAGAAAAACTGTGTCTCCGGCTTTCGGCTTGTATTCGTCGATGCGCATCATTTCACCATTCACTTCCAGACGGGTGAAACCTTGCTTCATGTCTATCTCCAGTTGTTGTTGCAGCGTGCGGTCTTCGCGCAGCAATATCGGGGCGAGTACGGTATATCTGGTTCCTTCCGGATATTCCAGCATGCACTTCACGATGTCTTCCGCCGAGTGCTTCTTCACTTCCAGTCCGCTGACCGGGCTGAAGGTTTTCCCTACGCGTGCGTAGAGCAACCGCAGATATTCGTATATTTCGGTGGAGGTGCCAACGGTGGACCGCGGATTGCGGCTGCTTACTTTCTGCTCAATGGCAATGGCAGGTGGAATCCCTTTGATGAAATCGCATTCAGGCTTGCTCATACGTCCCAGAAACTGGCGGGCATAACTGCTCAAGCTCTCCACGTAGCGGCGTTGCCCTTCGGCATATAATGTATCGAAAGCAAGTGAGGATTTTCCGGAACCGGACAGTCCGGTGATGACTACGAGTTTGTTACGGGGAATCTCTACGTCAATGTTCTTGAGGTTATTGACACGGGCCCCTTTTATGATAATCGATGTATTTTCTGCCATATCTGTAGGTTGGTTCGGTGGTTTACAGAATGCAAAGATAATGTTTGCTATCCGAATTGTAACAATCAGGCAAGGCAAAAGTGGATTTATTGGGGAGGAAAGATACCCTTGGTTAAGATTTGTTATACTTTCCGCTTTTTACCGGTATACTTAGGACAAAAGAATTAATTTCGCTTTTTTAATAAAAGCTATTGACCGGAATATGAGAATAAAATCCATTTTATGCCTATGTCTTTTGTCACTGATGGTGGCAGGAGGGGCATTTGCGCAAGTGCAGACCGGGTCTGCCTATCCTAAACGTGAATTTCGTGCAGCATGGATACAGTCAGTAAACGGACAGTTCCGTGGAATGCCGACCGAAAAGCTAAAGCAGAATCTGATCGGGCAGTTGAATTCCTTGCAGAAGGCAGGAATCAACGCCATAATTTTCCAGGTACGTCCCGAAGCGGATGCTCTGTATGCTTCCAGACTGGAACCGTGGAGTCGTTTCCTTACCGGAGTGCAGGGTAAAGCGCCCGAACCTTATTGGGACCCTATGCAGTTTATGATTGATGAATGCCATAAACGTGGCATGGAGTTTCATGCATGGATTAATCCGTATCGCACGAAGACGACCTTGAAGAGTGAGTTGGCTCCCAATCATGTGTACAATATCCATCCGGAATGGTTTGTCACTTATGGCGACCAGTTGTATTTTGACCCGGCACTGCCTGAGAGCCGCCGACACATCTGCATGGTGGTGAGCGACATTGTTTCCCGTTATGATGTGGATGCTATCCATATGGACGATTACTTTTATCCTTATCCCATTAAGGGAAAGGATTTCCCCGACGATGCAAGTTTTGCACGTTTTGGTGGAGGATTCAGCAATAAAGGAGACTGGCGCCGGAGCAACGTGAATGTGCTGATTAAAAAACTGCATGAAACTATCCGTGAAATCAAGCCGTGGGTGAAGTTCGGGATTTCTCCGTTTGGTATTTACCGGAACGAAAGCAGTGACCCGCTTGGCAGTAAGACCAAAGGCCTGCAAAACTACGATGACCTTTATGCAGATGTACTGCTATGGGCCCGTGAAGGTTGGATAGACTATAATATTCCGCAGATTTATTGGCATATAGGACATCCGGTTGCCGACTATGAGACACTGGTGAAGTGGTGGGCTAGGAATACGGAAAACCGTCCCTTGTTTATCGGTCAGTCCGTAATGAATACAGTGCAGAATGCTGACCCCAAGAACCCCTCAATAAATCAGCTTCCCCGCAAGATGGCCTTGCAGCGAGCTTATCAAACCATCGGTGGCAGTTGCCAGTGGCCCGCCAGTGCAGTGATTGAGAATGCGGGCAAGTATCGCGATGCTTTGATTGCCGAATATCATAAATATCCGGCATTGCCTCCCGTTTTCGATTTTATGGATAACGAAGCTCCAGGAAAGGTGCGTAAGATGAAACCGATATGGACGGAAGACGGATATATTCTTTTTTGGACAGCACCCAAGTATAAAGAGGAGATGAATCGTGCTGTCCAGTATGTAGTTTATCGTTTTGATGCCAAAGAGAAAGTGAATATAGACGATCCTTCCCATATTGTAGCCATCACGCGTGATAATTTCTATAAACTTCCTTATGAAGACGGAAAGACAAAGTACCGCTATGTGGTGACAGCCTTGGACCGTCTGCATAATGAATCGAAATCCGTTGGAAAGAAGATTAAACTTTAAAAAGAAAATTAAGGATTAGGGATTAACGTCTAATCCTTAATCCCTAATCCCTAATCCCTAATCCTTAATTTCCCTCCTTAATAAAGTATCAACCCTGCTATTCCACAGGCTACAATCATTCCTATCGGGTTCAGTTTATATTTTTTGGTGCCTACAAATGCCACGAGGAAAATGAGGCAGCTGATGACGAAGGAATATGTGTCTTCTTTGGGAGAACTGAAGTTTTCCGAATTCATCAATACCAGCGCGGCTGAGGCCAGCAGACCGACCACTGCCGGGCGGAGCCCGCTGAATACCGCTTCCACGGAAGGATGTTTCTGGTATTTCAGAAAGAATTTGCTGATGGTCAGCATCAGTAGGAAAGAGGGGAGCACTACGGCAAAAGTGGCGGTAATAGATCCCCATACACTACCGGTGACAGTAAAACCTACATAGGTTGCCGAATTGATACCTATCGGACCGGGTGTCATTTGGCTGATTGCCACGATATCAGTAAACTCTTGAGGGGAAAGCCAGCCATAACGGGTGACTACTTCGCCTTGTATCATAGACAGCATGGCATATCCGCCGCCAAAGCCGAAAAGGCCGATTTTAAAGAATGTATAGAATAGCTGTAAGAAAATCATGGTTAGTGATTAATGGTTAGTGATTAATGATTAGTGTTATTGCACCTTTCATTTTTTAATTCTTTCATTTTTAATTCTTCGATGTTTCCGACGTCCGAAGGCATATCCCCCTGCACCTGCTGCAATGATAATCCAGATGGGGGAGAAGTCCAGCAGCCAGATGAGCAGTGCTGAAACCACCGGTATCCATATATTGTATCGGTTTATCCGGGCCGATTTGGCCATGCTGAATGTAGGGGCGGCAATCAATGCAACCACTGCCGGGCGGATGCCTTTGAATATACGTTCCACAATGGTGTTGTTCTTGAAGTTGTGAAAGAACAACGCTATGGCGAGGATGATGAGAAACGAAGGAAGTATGGTTCCCAATGCAGTGATTATGCTCCCTCGTATTCCCCGTAGCCGGTACCCTATAAAAATGGATATATTGACGGCAAGAATGCCCGGAGCGGACTGTGATATAGCAAGCAGGTCAATGAAATCTTCTTTGGCTATCCAGTTTCGTTTGGTTACGATTTCGTTTTCTATCAGTGGTACCATGGCATAACCGCCGCCGATGGTAAAGGCTCCTATCTTAAAGAATATGGAGAATGCTTCAAGATATATATTCATATTCAAAATGTTGTAATTTACTTTATTTCTTTATCATCTTTCCCTTCTTTCCCTCTCTTGGCATATTGGCTTGGGCTCATATCGAAATGTTTCTTGAATACTTCACGGAAATATTTCGCATCACTGAAACCGGTCAGCTCTGAAATCTCGGTGATGGTATGCTTTTGTTCTTTCAGAAGTTGGGCGGCATGTTTCAGTCGAATCAGCCGGATGTAGTCAGCCGGAGCTTGGTCGGTCAGTGCCTTTATCTTGTTGTAGAAGCTGGTTCTACTCATATTCAGCAGGTTGCAGAGCACGTCGACGTTGAAGCTTGGGTTGTCCATATTGTCTTCGACACTCTTTTTGACGGTTGCAATGAATTTCCAGTCCAAGTCGTTGGAGCAGTTGATGCAATCCGTATTGTTTTTCTCGTCGTTCAGGTCCAGGCTGGCATATTTGTGGCGCAACAGTGTCCGGTTAGTCAGTAAGTTGGCAATGTTTGCCCGCAATATACCGATATTGAAGGGTTTCACAATATATTCATCTGCTCCGCTTTGCAGTCCCTCGATGATATTCTTGTCGGTATTCAGTGCTGTGAGCAGGATGATGGGGATATGTGATGTCTCGATGTCGTTCTTCAGGATATGGCACAACTCGTCTCCTCTCATTTCCGGCATCATGATGTCTGAAATGACTAGGTTAGGCATATACTCCTTGACAATGATCAGTGCCTCTTTTCCATTGGAGCATACTTGTATGTTGTACTGTTCAGACAATGTTCTGCGCAGATATTCCCTTAATTCGTCATTGTCCTCTACAATAAGAATTTTCTGGTGGCTACTGTTGTTTTGCGACTGTTGCTGCGTCTTGTCGTAGATGCCGCTGGAAGCAGGGGACGGTGTGGCGGAGGCATTGATGGGCACTCCGGAAGCCGAATAAACAATCCGTTCGTTTTGGGGTTGAGGGCGTTGGATTGCCTTGCGGAAATGCTTGTTCCCTTTGGGGAACGTGATTTTGATGCAAGAGCCTTTTCCTTCCATACTGCTGAAGTTGAGCTTTCCTTTATGTAAGCGTACAAGTTTCCCAACCAAGAGTAGTCCGATGCCGCTGCCGGTAACTTTGGAATTGATAGCATTGCTGCCGCGGAAATGCATCTTGAACAGCTTTTTTTGTTCCGAGGCCGGAATTCCGATACCGGTATCTTTCACCTCAATACTCCAGGTATCTTCCGTCTCGGAAGTAAAGACATGTACATTGCCGCCGTCCGGTGTATATTTCAATGCGTTGGATATGATATTCTTCAAAATGGAATCCATCTTGTCCTTGTCCAACCATACGTTCAGATAACGGAAACTGCTTTCGTAGGTCAGGTTGATGTGTTTTATGTTTGCGTATGGACGGAATGCATCGATTGTCTCCTCCATATATGTGCTCAGTTCGTATTCGGATACGTATAGACTTCCGGAATAGGTGTCTGCTCGTTCGAAATTAATAAGATTGGTGGTCAGGCGCAACAAGGCATTTACGTTTCGCAGAGCTGTGTTGATGTTGCTCTGTCCGCTGGAAGTCAGTTGTTCGCGTTCGGTGATTTCTTCCAAGGGTGCTTTGATGAGCGTCAGTGGAGTACGTATATCATGTGCCGTGTTGACGAAAAAGCGTATTTTCTCGTCGGATTCTTTCCGCTGTTTTCTCAAGGCTATGATTCGCAGGGCGATGCTTGCAATGGATATGATAATCACTGCATAGAGTATTAATGCCCAAAAACTGAGCCAGATGGGTTGTTCGATAATGATGTTCATACTACGTTCCTCCAGGACAATACGGCGGTCTTCGTTGGAGATGGCACGTACGCGGAGGGTATAGTTACCCGGACTCAGATTGGTAAAACGAATGACATTTTCCTGTCCCGGGCGGCTCCAGCCCTCATAGAATCCTTCCAGCTTCCAAGAGTACAGAATCAGGGAAGGGTAGTCATAGTTTATATCGGAAACTTGCAATGAGAAGATGTTCTGGTTGTACTTCAAACGCAAGGTTTCTGTCTCGTCTATATCCTGAATAAGTGGGGAACCTTCATCTTTGGGATAAACGGTCTGATAGAAAACCCGCAGGTCGCTGAATACCATTTTGAATTTATAGTCACGTGGCAGGACCATGTCCTTATCGAACTCTATGGCTCCGTCCGTACTGCCGAAAATGAAATTGCCGTTTCCTCTTAAGGTGCCTGAAGCTGCATTGAAATGATCTGACTTCAGTCCTTGTTCTTTGGTCCAGTTATGGAATGTCTCTTCGGCAGGATAGAAGGTGGACAGACCGTGTTCTGTACTCAGAAAGATATTTCCTTTTCCATCAGACAATAGTGTATAGATATTATTGGAAATCAAGGCACAGTTGTCTCTATGATAGTGTCTGAATGTATTTTTGGCCGTATCATATACCAGTAAACCGGCATTGTTGGTACCGATGTACAACATTCCGTCAGAGGTCTGGCATAGAGAGTAGATATAGTATGATTCTACTGGCATTCGGATATAGGTGTACTTGCCGGTTGCTTTTTCTAATAAGTATAGGCCGGTTGCAGTGCCTATCCACATATGTGTGGAGTCTTTTTCTATAATGGCGGTAATGCCGTTCAGACCGGGGAAATGCCGTATGCTTTTGCTGGAATAGTCTATTTCCTTCAAGTTATAATACCCTCCGGACCAGATGTTTCCTGAAGAGTCTTTCATGATAGAACGGATATACTTGTCCGGCCGGATATTGAGGTTGCTGAATAAGGATGGAGTGAAGAAATCTACGGACTGTTGCTTCTTGTTTATCTGATAGATGCCTGAACTGTAACCTCCGGCCCAGATGATACCAGGCTCAACCTCGCATAGTGAGATAAAGGTGTGGTTTTTACTGTGGCTTGCAGGATCGAAGGTACTGAGAAAAGAATGCCATTGGTTTGTTTTACTATTATAAAGGCTGATGCCGTTGTTGGTGGCAAACCATAAATCTCCGTCATGATCTTCGATGATGGCATTTACTTGGTCATTGATGAGTGACTGTTTATTACCGATAGAGTGTTTTATCCATTGGTAATCGGCATATCGGTTGTCGCGTACGGTGATACCGATGGGATAATTGGCTATCCAGATGCGTTGTTCGCTGTCAATGTAGATGTCGTTGATGGTATTCCCGTTCATAGAGTTGTGCCGGTTGTAGTCGGCAACAATGTATGGTACGGACTCATAAGTAGCAGCGTTCATTTTGTAGATGCCGGCTCCGTCTGTTGCAATGAGAATTTCATTGTCAGTGTAGGAACGGATGCAGTTGATGCTGACATCCATCAGGCCGGACGGTATATGCATGACTTTATGTTTGTTCAAGTCATAGACAAATATTCCTCGTTGAAAAGTACCGATAAAAACCTTACGGGACGGTTTGTGATAGTATAATTCGTTGATTTGTACCTTTAAGGTATCCAATTGGTCGCAGGGACTCAAGGTGAGTACATTGTTTTCCAATTCGGCATAATGTATGCCGATGTCGGTTCCGATAAAGAAATGAGTTGAGTCAATCTGTACGATGTCCGTGATTCGTTCTTTTATTTCATTTTGAATGAAGGTCACTTTTTGAGTATTACTGTCGTACAGATATAGGGCATCTTCATTGCAAAGCCATATTACGCTGTTGGCATCCACAAAACCATAGCTGATGGGAGTAGGACGTCCTTTTACTTCATTTTCGGGTAGCTTGTATACTAAGACAAAACGGTCGTGTCTTGTGTCGTAGCGGAACACACGTCCTTTTTTGCCTATTTCCCATATGGTTCCTTTAGGATCCACATAGAGCCAGTTCAGATTCATCATGGAATTTACTTCTTCATCTCCGTCCATCAGTTTGTAAGACTTGAAATCTTTTCCGCTATATCGGTCGATGCCGTCGTGGGTGAGAAACCACATGTAACCTTTGGGGCCCTTTTGAATGGCATATACCCGTCTGTTGCTCAAACCGTCTTCCACATCGATGTACTTGTATGTTTGCGCAATGCCTATAATTGGCAATAATAGTAGTATGTAGAAAAAGAAGTACTTTTTCATAATTGTCGAACGGTTTTTGAATGTTGTACTGAGGGAGAGTTGAAAATAAACACAAAAGTAGTGCTTTTGTTCGAGAAAAGCAAAAGGAAGGCAAAGAATGGAAAAAATGAACAAGCGCGGATTTATTTGTCAACCCGCGCTTGTCACATTTCTATTAAGAAGGAAGTTCTGTTTATTTTTTATTGGCTTCCACCCACTTGCGTGCATTGACAAACGCTTCTATCCAAGGAGTGATTTGGTCGCTGTTTACGCGGTCTGCGGGGTAGCAACCATTTTGCCAGGGGAAGATAGCACGTTCCAAGTGGGGCATCATGGCCAGATGGCGTCCGTCGGCACTTGCCAATCCGGCTATGGAATAATCCGAACCGTTGGGGTTGGCAGGATATTCGTCGTATGAGTATTTCAGCACAACGTTGTATTTGTCCTCATCGTACGGCAAAGAGAATTTGCCTTCGCCGTGGGCCACCCAGATACCCAGTTTACTGCCGCTCAAAGACCCGAGCATTACACTGCGGTTAGTGGGAACGGTAACACCGAGGTATCTGGATTCGAATTTGTGGGAATCGTTGTGCAACATCTTGCCTTTCTTTTCAAGCTCGGGATTGATAAGGTTGAGTTCCATCATAAGCTGGCAACCGTTGCAGACGCCTAGCGAAAGCGTATCCTTGCGTGCATAGTACTTATCGAGCGCTTCTTTGGCTTTCGGATTGAAAAGGAAGGCACCGGCCCAACCCTTAGCAGAACCAAGCACGTCGGAATTGGAGAAACCACCGCAGTAAACAATCATGTTTACATCTTCCAGCGTCTCGCGGCCGCTGATAAGGTCGGTCATTGTAACATCTTTCACATCGAAGCCTGCCAAATAGAGCGAGTAGGCCATTTCGCGTTCGCCGTTAGTCCCTTTTTCACGGATGATGGCAGCGCGTATACCGGAAGGTGTGCGGCGGTCCGGGGTAATGCCGTATTGTGAGAACTTGCCTTTGAAGTCCGGCATGAAGGCGAATTCCACCGGTTGCATCTTGTAGTTCTCGAAACGCTTCTTGGCACAGCCGTTCATGGACTGTTTACGATCAAGGAGATAAGAAGTGGAGTACCATACATCACGCATATAGTCGATGCCGAACTGATAAGTAGCATCGCCTTTTGATACAAGAATATGGCGTTCGTCTGTCGGTTTACCGAGTTTCACATAACCTACGCCTGCATCTTCCAGGATTTGCTTTACTGTTTCCTTATGCTTGTCACTCACCTGAATAACGATACCCGGATTCTCTGCAAACAGAATCTTGATAAGGTCTTGCTCCTTGATTTTATCCAGGTTGATTTCCATACCGCCCTCCACATTGGCAAAGCACATTTCAAGCAGTGTAGTGATAAGGCCACCGGCAGAAATATCATGTCCGGCAAGAATCAGTCCCTTGTTGACCAGCTCCTGCACGGCAAGGAAAGCATCGCGGAAGTATTCGGCATCCTGCACGCTGGGAACTTCGTCACCCACTTTGCCCAGGGTTTGGGCGAAGGCGGAACCACCGAGTTTCAGGTTGTCGAAACTGAAGTCTATATGATAAATGGTAGTTTTTTCATTGTTGACCAGCACTGGAGAAACGACCTTCTTGACATCGGAAACTTCTCCACCGGCAGAAACAATTACCGTGCCCGGAGAAATGACTTTGCTGCCGTCGGGGTATTTCTGTGTCATGGAAAGAGAGTCTTTACCAGTCGGTACATTGATTTGCAGGGAACAGCAGAAGTCGCTCAATGCCTTTACTGCCGTGTACAGACGGGCATCTTCACCTTCTTGCGAACGGCAAGGCCACATCCAGTTGGCAGAAAGGGAAACGCTGTCCAGACCTTCGGCAAGCGGTGCCCAAACCAAGTTGGTCAAGGCTTCGCTGACGGAAAGAACGGAGCCGGCTGCCGGGTCGGCAAGTGCCGCCTGGGGAGCATGGCCCAGAGAGGTTGCGATACCCTTTTCGCCGCGATAGTCCAAAGCTACCACACCACAATCGCTCAGAGGCAACTGCAATTCACCCTGGCACTGCTGGCGAGCAATCTTGCCTGTTACAGAACGGTCTACCTTGTTTGTCAACCAGTCTTTACAAGCCACAGCTTCCAGTTGGAGCACATTGGTGAGGTATTCATGTAGTTGGGAAAGTTCGTATTGGGGCATTTTGTAATGACGTTCCACGGTCTTGTCCACCATATAAGTCTTGGGGGAAGAGCCGAACATCTGTTCTACGGCGAGGTCGAACGGACGTACACCGTCAGCTTGCTGGAAGGCAAAGCGATGGTCACCGGTGGTTTCACCTACTACGTACATCGGAGCGCGTTCGCGTTCGGCTACCTTGCGTACATGTTCGATGGCCTCTTCCTGAATCAGCAAGCCCATGCGTTCCTGGCTTTCGTTGGCTATGATTTCCTTGGCAGACAGCGTGGTGTCACCGATGGGTAACTTGCTCATGTCAATCAGGCCGCCGCATTCCTCTACCAATTCAGACAGACAGTTAACATGTCCGGCAGAGCCGTGGTCGTGGATGGAGACAACCGGATTGGTCTCTTCCTCACAAAGTGCGCGTACCACGTTGTAGGCACGTTTTTGCATTTCGGCGTTGGCGCGTTGCACGGCATTCAGCTCGATGCCACTGCTGTAGCGTCCGGTATCTACGGAAGATACGGAGCCGCCGCCCAGACCGATGCGGTAATTGTCTCCACCGATAACAACCACTTTGTTTCCGGCTTCCGGTGTACCTTTCAAACAGTCGCGTTGGGTACCGTAGCCTACGCCTCCAGCAAGCATAATCACTTTGTCGTAACCATAGACTTCATCATTTTCCTTATGTTCGAAAGTGAGCACGGAACCGCAGATTAGCGGTTGACCGAATTTGTTTCCGAAATCACTGGCACCATTGGAGGCCTTGATCAGTATTTGTTCGGGAGTCTGATACAGCCATTTGCGTACCGGCAGAATCTCTTCCCAAGGACGTCCTTCTTCCGTACGGGGGTAGGAGGTCATATAGACGGCTGTTCCGGCAATCGGCCAAGAGCCCTTACCGCCGCCCATACGGTCGCGGATTTCACCGCCCGTACCGGTAGATGCACCGTTGAACGGTTCTACGGTAGTGGGAAAGTTATGTGTTTCCGCTTTCAGGGAGATGACACTCTTGATGTCTTTTACTTGGAAATAGTCGGGCTTGGAGTGGTCTGCCGGAGCAAACTGTTCGATAACCGGACCTTCGGCAAAGGCCACATTGTCTTTGTAGGCAGAGATAATCTTGTTGGGATTCTCTTGTGTGGTCTTCTTTATCATTTGGAAGAGTGAAGATTCTTGTTCTACTCCATCGATGATGAATGTCCCGCCGAAGATTTTGTGACGGCAGTGCTCGGAGTTGATTTGCGCAAAACCGAATACTTCGGAGTCCGTCAGAGGGCGTCCAAGATCTTTTTCTACCTTCTTGAGGTAGTCCATTTCCTCTTTGGAAAGTGCCAGCCCTTCTTTCTCATTGTATTCCTCCAGGTCTTCGATGTGTACAATCGGTTCCGGTTGCCGGTTGGTTGTAAATACATTCTGGTCCAGCCCCTTGTACATACGTTGCAGCATCGGGTCATGGTCTGCATTCTCATCTTTTACGGGGAAATACTCCTCGATGCGGATAATGCCGTCCAGTCCCATGTTCTGGGTGATTTCTACGGCGTTTGTACTCCACGGAGTAATCATCTCGCGGCGCGGGCCGACGAAATGTCCTTTCAGGTTGTCTTCACTTTCGGGGGTGGCTTCTCCAAAAAGCCAGCAGAGTTTGTCGCTGTCTGCCTGGGGGAGTTCATGATTACATTCTACGGCAATCACACTCTTGGATGGTGTTCTGAAAAAAAGAATCATAGTTATATTTACGATTTTACGATTTACGATTTTACGATTGAAGTTACTTCTTTGAATATCTTCATCTTTTCTTCTTGGGGACAAAGATACGCAAAATCGGTGGGGAGGAGAAAAAAAGGAAAACAAAAAACGCATGCAATTTTACTTGTATGCGTTTTTTATTCTGTTTTATAAAGCCGGATGTATATTATTGTATGACGATTTCATCCGTAAATAAGAATTGTTTCTTCCCTTGTATGGCGTGGAAGCGTACATACCGTGCTTCAGTAGGGGTGCCGGTCCATCCGAAATTTCTGAAAATCACGTCTTTTCCGGCATCCTCCTCGCTGCAAGTATCACTGCCCAGCAGGGAGAATTCTTTGCCGTCCACTGATGCCCACACTTCTACTTTGGCTGGAAGAAAAACCTGCGGGGTACGGATTTGCATGAAGTTGGCCATGACCCGCTGTATAGCGGTCACTTCGCCCAAGTCGATGGTGGCATCCAAATCATTGGGGCAGAATCCCTGCCAACGCCCGTCCATGTAGCTTTTACCGCCGCGAAGTCCGTCGAGGAGACCGGTGTCACCGCCGCCTTTGTATACTTCTTTATGCTGATAGTATCCGCCGCCCGGTGCATAGGTTATCTTTTTGCCTATGCCTTTGTGATAGTCGGTGCGCAGGTGAAGGCTTTTTCCGATAGGCTTTTCTCCATCGAAAAGACGTGCGGTCAGCAATATGGAGTCTTTTACGGCAAACGGTTTCTTGTATAACTTGGAAGACGCAGTCGGTTCGGAACCGTCCGTTGTGTAGCGGATGTCAATCGGATGTTTTTCGGAGGTGAGGGACAGCATGATTCTTTTCTTGGCATAGTCAACGGTCTGGCTGGTCTGCACTAGTTCCGACAAGGTGAACGGGTTGTAGCCTATTGCTTTGATATGGCGTATTTCGTTGTTGATACGTCTCTTGAAACTTTCTGAATGCTTGTTCTTCATGGGAGTCCATCCTACTTCTGCCAGAGCGATGATGCGCGGGTATATCATATATTCGGCATGTTCGTAAGTGGGTAGATATTCGGCCCATACATTGCCTTGCACGCCTAATATGTATTTGCAGATATCACTTTCCAATGAGTCGGGAGCCGGGTCGTAGGAGTAGGTCTGTCCGATGGGGACGCAGGCGCCGAACGCCAGCGGCTGTGTCTCGGGGTCATCCTGGTAGTGGTCCAGATAACAGTGGCTCTCCGGTGTCATGATGGCGTAATGCCCCATGCGGGCGGCGGCAATGCCACCTTCCGTACCCCGCCACGACATGACGGTTGCGTTGGGGGCCAGGCCTCCGTCCAGTATCTCATCCCAGCCGATGATTTCACGCCCTTTGTCGTTGAGGTACTTCTCTATGCGGGCTATCATATAGCTTTGCAGCTCACTTTCATCTTTGAGCCCTTCTTCCTTCATGCGCTTCTGGCATTTGGGACATGCTTTCCAGTGGCGTCTGCTGGCTTCATCGCCTCCAATATGGATATAACGGGAAGGGAACAGCCGTATCACTTCATCCAGCACATCTTCGAAGAACTTGAAGGTCTCTTCGTTGCCGATACAGACTTCACCGGATGTATAAGGCTCGCCGGTACAGGACAGCTGTGGATAGGCTGCCAGTACTTCTCCTGAGTGTCCCGGCATTTCTATTTCGGGGATGACAGTAACATGCCTCAAGCGGGCGTATTCTAAAACTTCGCGTACATCTGCTTCTGTATAGTAGCCTCCATAGGCTCCTTCTTCATCCTTTTCGCAGAAGCGGTGGTTATATTTCCCCCAATCCTGCAGATTGGCGGCTTTTCTCCAGGCTGCGAATTCTGTCAGGCGGGGATAGCCCGGAATCTCCAGCCGCCATCCGGCACCGTCGGTCAGATGCCAATGCAGGCGGTTAATTTTGTAGGTGGCTACCAGGTCTATTTGTTTCTTGACATAGTCCGTGTTAAAGAAGTGCCTTGAAACATCCAGGTGCAGCCCACGGTAGGGGAATCTGGGTTCGTCCTTGATGGTCGTGACTGGCAGTTCCTTCCCGTTACGGGCAAGTTGTGCCAGGGTTTGCAGTCCATAGAAGGCACCTGCTGCGGAGGAGGCCTGAATATTTACACCTTGTTTGCTGACTGTCAGGTTGTAGCCTTCGGCGGCGATTGGATTGTCCGTCTCGTCCGTTATTTCTATCGTTACAAAAGGATTCTTGTCGACAAGCTTCATGGGGATGGCAAAGTCCGGCAGATAGGCCAGCAGGTCATTCATGTCGGATTTCGCCAGATTGGTCGAGAAGGTTACCGTAGATGGCAGTTCGACTGTTTTTGACGTAGTTTGGGCATACTGCGGATATGGAATCACACCGAGTTCCTTGGGAGCTTCGCATGCCGTCAGTAGTAAGACGGTCATGGAAACGAGTGCTAGAGTTTTTTTTATTCGTTTCATTAGGGGGTATTGTTAAGTTCGGAGGTAAATATACGGAATAATATGTAAAATGGATAATCTTTACTTCTTAAAATCCTTTTCCGTCGAAAAAACGTTAACACTATTCGTTCGTCTCATAAAAAAGTCCGATATTTGCAGCCATGATTCAGATAGAGACCATATTTGACATATTGTGGAAGGGGTTCATTATTGGCGTCATTGTGTCCGCGCCATTGGGTCCTGTAGGAGTATTGTGTATTCAGCGTACTTTGAATAAAGGACGGTGGTATGGTTTCGTAACGGGGATAGGAGCTTCGCTGAGCGATATTGCATATGCCTTGCTGACGGGCTACGGGATGAGTTTCGTTTTTGATTATGTCAACAAGAACATCTTTTACCTGCAGCTTTTCGGAAGCATTCTTCTGTTGGCATTTGGCATTTATACGTTCCGCAGCAATCCGGTACAGTCCATCCGGCCGGTATCCACCAATAAGGGTTCCTATTTCCATAACTTCATAACGGCGTTTGCCGTCACACTTTCCAATCCACTGATTATTTTCCTTTTTGTAGGCCTTTTCGCCCGCTTCGCTTTTGTAAGTGAGGGCGTGCTGGTGTTTGAGGCTGTCACCGGATACCTGGCCATCGCATTGGGTGCTTTGGCTTGGTGGTTTGGCATAACCTTTTTTGTCAATAAGGTCCGTACACAATTCAACCTGCGAGGTATCTGGATACTGAACCGTATTATCGGGAGCATTGTCATTGTGGTGTCTGTGATGGGACTGGTGTTTACGCTGATGGGTGAATCGCTGTATTAATGGATAATCGATAGTGGATAAATTGATAATGAAGTCATAAATCTAAGGTTATAAATCATACATTTTATCGTGAAGATTGCGCAACAACTGAAAGAGAAGAATATAGCCGAATACCTTATATATATGTGGCAGGTGGAGGACTTGCTCCGTGCCAACGGCTGTGACATAGACCGGATACGCCAGAACATCATCTTGCGCTATCCGGAGGAGGAACGGCCTGCGCTGGAAGAATGGTATGGAAACCTGGCAGATATGATGCGTGCGGAAGGCGTAACGGAAAAAGGGCATCTGCAAATCAACCGTAATGTCATTCTGAATCTGACGGAGCTGCATGGCGAATTGCTGGCTTCTACGAAATATCCGTTCTATAATGCGGCTTATTTCAAGGCACTGCCTTTTATCGTGGAACTGCGTCAGAAGAACGGCCGGAAAGAGGAGTCTGAGGTAGACACTTGTTTCGAGGCGCTTTATGGAGTGCTGCTGTTACGCTTGCAGAAGAAGGAAATCAGTCAGGGCACGGCAAAGGCTATGGAGGCCATCAGTGGTTTCATCTCGTTGCTTGCCAACTATTATGACAAGGAGAAGCGGGGAGAACTGGAGTTGATGGATAATTGATAGTGGATGATTGATAATTATGAAGGAAAATATTGTTCATCGTAACATTCTATATATAAGTGTAACTTTATTAAATGAATATTCTGATAACCGGTGCCAACGGTCAACTTGGCAATGAAATGCGAGTGTTGTCGAAAGAAAACGGACAACATGCTTATTTTTTCACTGATGTGCAGGAATTGGACATTTGCGACGAACAAGCTGTGCACAGGTTTGTGAAGGGTAACCGGATAGATGTGATTGTGAATTGCGCTGCTTATACGGCGGTGGACAAGGCGGAGGACAATCAGGAACTTTGCGACAAGCTGAACCATGTCGCTCCTGGCTATCTGGCTGCCGCTGCCGAAGCTTGCGGTGCTGCCTTGATACAAGTGTCCACCGATTATGTTTTCGACGGAACCGGACACACTCCTTATACGGAAGAGGCGGCCACTTGCCCCAATTCGGTATATGGCTCTACTAAACTGGCAGGTGAGCAGGCGGTGATGAAGCATTGCAGCCGTGCCATGATTATCCGTACAGCATGGCTCTATTCCATTTACGGGAATAATTTTGTGAAGACGATGCTTCGTCTGGGGCGTGAGCGAGAGACGCTGGGGGTTGTCTTCGACCAGATAGGTACGCCGACATATGCCAATGATTTGGCACGTGCCATTTTTGCGGCTGTCAACCGGGGGATTGTTCCCGGTATCTATCATTTTAGCAACGAGGGTGTGTGCTCGTGGTATGATTTCACGTTGGCTATCCATCGCCTGGCCGGCATAAAGACCTGCAAAGTAAACCCACTACATACGGACGAATTCCCTGCCAAGGCGCCGCGTCCGCATTATTCCGTACTGGACAAGACAAAGATAAAGAAGACATTCGGCATCGATATACCCCATTGGGAGGCGAGCCTTGCCGTCTGCATGAAGAATTTGGAAGAGTGATTATTACTGACTAATTGATATATGGCCAATAACAACGAAATAGAGAGACGGAGAACGTTTGCGATTATTGCGCATCCGGATGCCGGTAAGACATCATTGACCGAGAAGCTGTTGCTTTTTGGTGGACAAATCCAGGTGGCGGGTGCCGTAAAGAGCAATAAGATAAAGAAGACGGCAACGTCGGACTGGATGGATATTGAAAAACAGCGTGGTATTTCCGTTACCACTTCTGTAATGGAGTTCGACTACCATGACTACAAGGTCAACATCCTTGATACTCCGGGTCACCAGGACTTTGCTGAAGATACCTACCGCACGCTGACGGCTGTGGACAGTGTTATCATCGTGGTGGACGGTGCGAAAGGTGTGGAAACGCAGACACGCAAGCTGATGGAGGTCTGCCGTATGCGTAATACGCCGGTGATTATCTTCATCAACAAGATGGACCGTGAAGCCAAAGACCCGTTCGACCTGTTGGACGAGCTGGAGGAGGAACTGCACATCCACGTGCGTCCCTTGACGTGGCCTATCGAGAGCGGTGTCCGTTTCAAGGGTGTCTACAATATCTACGAGCATAACCTCAACCTCTACCAGCCCAGCAAGCAGGTGGTGACGGAGAAGGTGGAAGTGGACATCCATACCGAGGAGCTGGACAACCGGATTGGCGCCCAGCTGGCCGACAAGCTGCGCGGCGAACTGGAACTGATAGACGGCGTTTACCCCGAATTCGATAAGGAGGAATACTTGAAGGGTGAGCTTGCTCCCGTGTTCTTCGGCTCGGCACTGAATAATTTCGGTGTGCAGGAACTGCTGGACTGCTTTGTGGAGATTGCTCCCAGTCCCCGTCCCGTGAAGGCGGAAGAGCGTGAGGTGGAGCCGGAAGAACCTAAATTTACCGGATTCATCTTCAAGATAACCGCCAATATCGACCCGAATCACCGTTCATGTATCGCTTTCTGCAAAATCTGCTCCGGGAAGTTTGTACGCAATGCCCCGTACTTGCATGTACGTCATGGCAAGACGATGCGCTTCTCGTCGCCCACGCAGTTCATGGCGCAGCGCAAGACGACTGTCGACGAGGCTTGGGCGGGAGATATTATCGGCCTGCCGGACAACGGTACGTTCAAGATTGGCGATACGCTGACCGAAGGCGAGGCGCTCCACTTCAAGGGACTTCCGAGCTTCTCGCCGGAGATGTTCAAGTACATTGAGAATGCCGACCCGATGAAGCAGAAACAGCTTGCCAAGGGTATCGACCAGTTGATGGACGAAGGTGTGGCGCAGTTGTTCGTCAACCAGTTCAACGGGCGTAAGATTATCGGTACGGTGGGGCAGTTGCAGTTCGAGGTCATCCAGTATCGTCTGGAGAACGAATACAGTGCGAAGTGCCGTTGGGAGCCGCTCAGTCTGTATAAGGCCTGCTGGATTGAGAGCGATGATGCGGCGGAGCTGGAAGCCTTCAAGAAGCGCAAATACCAGTACATGGCCAAAGACCGCGAGGGCAGGGATGTGTTCCTGGCCGATAGCGGATATGTGTTGCAGATGGCGCAGATGGACTTCAAGCATATCAAGTTCCACTTTACGAGCGAGTTCTAAGCTATATGATTTTTGCTGACTCGCGACCATGAATGATGCGAGTCGAAGAAAAAGAAGAGGTACAAAGTAATGAAAAACTTTGTACCTCTTTATTTATTGTGGGAAGAAAGTGTTACCTTTGTTTCTGCAACGATTAATATGCATTGATTATGAAAACTGTTGAAGTAAGCTCGTTCCTTACCGATTTTACACCTTACTTATTATAAACACAAAATTTCAAGATGAAACATGCCTCCCTTTTTCTCCTGCTGACCCTCCTTTTAGGGCTGACAGCCTGCTCGAAACCTGCCGATAGAACCTTGATGAACTACGAACAGTCCCTTGTCCATGCCGACTCGCTGGTGCAATGCGGTGCTGTCGACAGTGCCCGGGCCGTCCGTCTGATTTCCGGCTTGCACCGTGAATACAATCAGATAAAGGAGCTTTCCGATGGCAGGCATGTGCGGCTGAAGCCGGTCAGTGGTTACGAACGTTTCTTCTGGGGAGTGTTTTCTGTAATCATGTTCAGCATCTCCGGTGCTATGCTGTTCAGCCTTGTCCGGTTCAAGAAGGAACGCCGTCACCGCAACTACCTTATCACCCTGAGTGAGAACGAACAGCGCCTGCGCAACAACGAACGCGAGCGCGAGGAACTGGAAGAGTGCCTGAAGGAGATGTCGCTGACCGACGAAGAGCGCGAAGAAGTGCATAGCTCGCTGACAAACCTCATGGAGCATGGCAGCCGTCTGGATAAGGAAAACGAGTTGCTCCGCGCCCGTCTCAAGGAGTATGAAGACAACCCCGTGCCCCGCGAACTGGAACTGTTGAGGAAAGAGGGCGAGCGTGTCCGGATGCTCGACGGGCAGGTGCAGGCGCTTGCTTCTGCCATGATAGACGCAGACGAAGTGGTGAAGCAGTTGCGCATCCAGCCCAAATTCCTTGCGGACAGCCAGTGGGACTACTTGCAGAAGCTTACTGACAGAGTATACAAGGGCGCTTCCAAACGCCTTGTCCTGCGCTTTCCCCAGCTTACGCCCGCCGACAGCCAGCTTTGCATGCTTATCCGCCTGCACTTCAGCAATGCACAGATTGCCACGCTCATTGCCGTGTCTCCCGCTTCCGTGTCCCAGCAGAAGTTTCGCCTGAAGAAACGGATGATGCAGGCAGATGGTGGACTGTTTGCTGATGGAGAGACGCTGGATACAGTAGTGTGCCATGTCTGAAATTTCGGATTGCAAGACAACAGTGACAAGGGTATGAAACTATTAGGTGGCATTAAGATAAATTGGGCCCGTAATTTCTTTACGGAAATCCTTTTCCGTATCTTCAAGTGGGATTTGTCAAGTCCGGCTAATTATGAGTTCATAAAAACGCTATCAAAGACGGTATCATAAAAAATGGTATTGTATATGGACCGAACGAATCGGGTAAAACAAACTTCAGTTTGGCCTTATTCGATATTGAGAACCATTTGTCGCCCCAATGGAAGAAGATAGATTATTATGTGAATTTTATTTATGCCGGAAAGAAAGAGGGAGTAGTCGGGTTCGAATATACATTTAGGTTTGAGAACGGGATAGTTGTCTATGTCTATTCTAAAAATGCCGGTGGTATATTAGTGTCCGACTCGCTTCGGGTGGACGATAATTGGGTTTTTGAACGGAAGAATGGTTCTTTTTGCATAGACAAGCAACAGTTTCCTATGGAAGAAACCATAGAGAATAACCTCGGAAGTAATGCCGATATTTTTATATGATTATTTTAGGAATATAGCCAATTCGTGTTGATTTATTAGGACAAAAAGTCGGTGATTTCCTCTGTTCTCAATTCTGTTTTGCTACTAATATAACCTCGGTCTTATACTGAACCCTATTCAGTCTTATACTGAATGCCATTCAGTCGTATATTGAATCCTATTTAGTCGTATACTGAATTACCCCCACTTCAGAAGGTGTTCTGGGAGGGGATGGACTGTGACGGTTTGATGGCTTGAAACGGATGTTTTTGGGATTTGAAATGTTGTTACAAAATGAAATAAGAAACTGATTGGTGACTTAAAAAATATTGTTATTCCTTGTTATTTCAATAGTTCGCTCTCTATCGGACTGCTGTGTTGAATTGATTACGGATGAGAGCATAGAATCAAATTGCTCCATAATTAAAAATATCCCTCCAAAAGAAGTGAGTTTACCGGATTTTATGCTTATTTTTGTCATGCTTGTTGAAGATTTCTTGTGCTTTTTTGCAACACTAATTTAAGTGAATCTTCTGACATGGCAAAGTACTGGGCAATATTTTATTACTCAGTACTTTAAATAATTGTTTTGTAAAGTGCCGCGGAACTAAGGTCTAATAAAACGAGGATGGAACATTCCAAATTAATAAACAATATAAACGAGCGTGTAGTGGATGACATCAAAGGACGGTTATCCAAAGGTACTTTTGTGTCTATTGCTGCGGCTTTATTCTCCATCTATGCCTACGAAGCATTGAAAGAAGAATTGGAGCAAGTGGAACAATTGCGTTTCATTTTCACATCTCCTACTTTCATCAAGGACAAATCAAAGAAAGAGAAACTTAAAACATTAGAAAACAATTAAGAAACAAGATATATGACTGACATATTAAAACATTTGGATTTGAACTCTGCAGACGGAACGCAACTCAATCTTGATGCGCTCTATCAGATAGCACCTTCGGCATTTACCGAAGTACGTGATGACAAGACTGGTGAAATCTCCCGAAAGGTAAACTTCGAGGTGCTTCGCCGGTTGCTTGGCGACCATGTCACAGACGGCGATGGCGAGATGTATCAGTTTACATGGGTAGGTAAGAATGCCGCTCGTGCGGAGGCTGCCAAACCAACCGATAAGACATTACGCCCGGTGGTGGAAGATTCCGTGGATTGGGACAATACGAAGAATATCTATATCGAAGGTGATAACCTGGAAGTGCTCAAACTCTTGCAACGCTCATATGTGGGTAAGGTGAAGATGATTTATATCGACCCACCCTATAATACTGGCAATGACTTTGTGTATCACGACGACTTTGCTCTCACTGCTGCCGAAGAGGATTTCAAAGCCGGCAATGTGGACGAGTTGGGCTATCGCTTCAGGAAGAATACCGATACGAATGGTAAGTTTCATTCGGATTGGTGTAGTATGATTTATAGTCGTCTGCTGGTGGCTCGTTCTCTGCTCACGGAGGATGGAGTTATCTTTATTTCGATAGGTGATGATGAGAATGCAAATCTCATCAAAATATGTGATGAAGTCTTTGGCGAGCATAATTTCATTGCTGATATTTGCCATAAGCATAGAGCCTCTGTTTCTAATGATAGAATAATATCTGAGAATCACAATCACATTGCGTTTTATGCCAAAGAAATAAATGAGGTGTTTGCTCAACAAAAGAATATAGGAGAAGACCCTGTATTAGACGGATTTGATCGAGAAGACGATAAGGGAAAATATAAATTGGCACCTGTAGATGGTCCTGGTGGAGCAAAGAAAGGTAATCCTTTTTACGAATTTATGGGCGTTGAAGGATATTGGAGATATTCAAAAGAGACCATGCAGAAACTGTATGATAATGGACTGCTTATTGTCACAGAGAACAATCTCCAGAAGAAGTATTACGAAGATCAGGCTCGACAATCAAGAAAAAAAGTTACGACTTGGTGGGATACAGATTTCTTAACTTCTTCCGCAACTTCATATCTTCAGAAATTAATGGGCTGCAAAGCATTCGACAATCCCAAAAGTATAAATCTCTTGATAAGGATGCTCAAGATGATGACTCATTTTGATAAAGATGCACTTATCCTCGATTTCTTCTCAGGCTCTGCCACCACTGCTCATGCTGTAATGCAACTCAACGCCGAAGACGGAGGTAACAGAAGATATATCTGCGTTCAGCTTCCCGAAGAAACGCCAGAAGATAGCGAAGCACGTAAGGCAGGCTACGCCACTATCCCTGAGATAGCCAAAGAACGCATCCGTCGTTCCGGTGCAAAAATAAAAGCAGATTCCCCGCTTACTACCCAAAACCTCGACACCGGTTTCCGTGTCTACCGCCTTGACGAAAGCAACTACGAGAAAGTATCACTTTCACCCAAGGAATACAAGCAAGACCAGCTTGACCTCTTTGCCTATAATATCAAGCGCGATCGTACTGACCTCGACCTACTCTATGGTTCGATGTTGGCATGGGGTGTTCGCTTGGACTTGCCCTTGCAGGCAGAAACCATGGACGGTTGTACCATCTACACTGTCAACGAAGGCGATCTTGTGGCTTGCTTCTCCGAGGGCATTACCGATAAGGTAGTAACTGCGATGGCCGACAAGAGTCCCTTGCGTGTACTTTTCCGTGATGCCTGCTTCAAGGAAGATGCTCAGAAAATCAATATTTATGAGCAGTTCAAGCAATCCTTGGATTGGTCGGATAATGATGCGTTTAATAATATCAGAGTAATTTGACGTGTCCATGGAAGAGAACAACAAAATACCAATCTATACAGACAATGACGGTCTGACAAAGATAGATGTGAAACTTGAGGAAGATACTTTATGGCTTACTCAAGCGCAGATGTGCGAGTTGTATCAGACGAGTAAATCGAATGTAAGTGAGCATATTAAGCACATTTTCGAAGAAGGCGAACTACAAGAGGACTCAGTTGTTCGGAAATTCCGAACAACTGCCACAGATGGTAAGTCATACATGACAACCTTCTATAATCTTGACATGATTATCGCTTTACTTGATTTCGCAGAAAGCCAAGCCGAGAAAGAGCAACCCATGACCATGAACGATTGGGCAAACTATCTGGATCGCATACTCACCTCAACTGGAGAACAACTCCTACTGGATGGAGGCCTAGTATCCCATCAAGAAGCGATGGAACATGCCACTACTGAGTATCGTAAATATAAACAACGCACACTCAGCGATGTGGAGCAAGACTATTTGAACGCTATCAAGGCGATTAGTGACAAAAGTAAGAAAGGAGGCAAAAAGTGAAAATAAGATATAAACATCAACGCTTTCAAGCGGAGGCCGCCAAATGCGTGAGCGATGTGTTTCAGGGGCAACCCAAACACGATGGCAGCCGCACCTTCTTGAACGAGTTTGGTGCGCTCAACTTCGACGGCTTCGGCAATCTTCCCCTTGTACTTGACAATGAAAGTATTTGCGAGAATGTGCGTGGCATACAGATGGCAGAAGGATTGAATCCCGTGGAGCATCTGGAGGGAGACGGACGTACCTTTACCATCGAGATGGAAACAGGTACGGGTAAGACCTATACCTACATCAAGACCATGTATGAGCTGAACGCCCGCTATGGCTGGTCGAAATTTGTGATTGTAGTGCCTAGTATTGCCATCCGCGAAGGCGTGTTCAAGAGTTTTGAGAGTATGGCAGAGCACTTTGCTGGAGAATATGGTAAGCGTATGCAATACTTCATCTACAACTCGAAGCAGCTCGCTAAGATTGATGCCTTTGCTTCGGATAACGGCATTCATGCAATGATTATCAATACGCAGGCTTTCAATGCTTCGCTTAACGAGGATAAAAACAAGGAAGGTCGCGCAGGTGATTCCGCAGCCCGTATCATCTTCTCACGCCGTGATGAGTTCGGTTCGCGAAAGCCTATTGACATCTTGGCAAAAACGAATCCCATCCTAATTATTGACGAGCCGCAAAGCGTGTTGGGAACGGATAAAAGTAATGCTACACGAAAAGGTATCAAACTGTTTAACCCGCTCTTTACCTTACTTTATAGTGCCACGCACCGTGAAATATTCAACCAAGTATATCGCCTCGATGCCATCGACGCTTACAACAAGAAGCTGGTGAAGAAAATAGAGGTACGCAGTGTGCATCAAGTGGGTTCTACAGCTACCAATAGCTATGTCTATCTGGATGAGATCGTCATTAGCAAAGGCAATCCACAAGCTCGATTGGGCTTCGATGTCAAGACTGCCAATGGCACACGCCAGACCATTCGTTTGGTCGGCGAAGGATTCGATCTCAAAGAGCAAAGTGGCGGTTTGCAGGAGTATGCCAATAACTTTAAAGTGGAATGTATAGACGGATTGACCAATACCGTGCATTTCCTCAACGGACTGACGCTTCATCCCGGTGAGGTGGTGGGCAGCGTGAATGAGGATATTCTCCGTCGCCACCAGATACGTGAAACCATCAAGACTCATTTGGAACGTGAACGCCAACTTTTTGCTCGCGGCATCAAGGTGCTTTCGCTCTTCTTTATCGATCATGTGGATAGTTACCGCATCTACGGTAAGGACACGGCAGAGAAGGGCAAATTTGCACGGATGTTTGAAGAGGAATACCAACGTGCCTTGCAAGAGCTTATGTCTACCTTTAAGGATACCGCCTACACTCGCTTCCTTTCCAATCCGAAGAATGCGCCCGAAAACATTCACGATGGTTACTTCTCTATCGATAAAAAAGGGAAGAACGTGGAATCGAAGAATAAGGAAGGCGAAAACGAAGAACGTGGTTTCGACCTTATCATGAAGGATAAGGAGCGCTTACTTAGCCAAAGTTGCCCCATTCGCTTCATCTTCTCTCACTCGGCCTTGAAGGAAGGTTGGGACAATCCTAATGTGTTCCAGATTTGTACGTTGAAAGACACCTCCAACGAAATCAAGAAACGTCAGGAGGTGGGTCGTGGTATGCGCCTATGCGTCAACGATAAGGGCGAACGTCAAGATGCCGACGTATTGGGTGACCATGTGTTCGACACCAATATCCTGACCGTTATTGCCAGCGAGAGCTATGACGACTTTGCCAAGAAGCTGCAAACCGATATGGCAGAAGCCTGTGCCAGCCGTCCGGTAGTGGTGACAGCCACACTGTTTGCCGACCAACTGGCACAGACACAAGATGGACACAGCATAAAGATTACGACCGAACAGGCCGTGGAAATCCACGAAGAACTGATAGTCCAAGGTTACATCAAGAAGGGCAAGCTCACGCAAAAGTACTTTGACGAAAAGAAAGCCGATTCGCTCCAGTTTGGTGAGGTGGAAAATCTACATTCGTTTATCATCAAACAGTTGGATAAAGTGTTCAATCCCGATGCCTTCAAACCAGCCAATGGACGTAATAAAACGGAGGCTCACTTAGTGAAAGACAACTTCAACAAAAAAGAGTGGCAAGAGTTGTGGCGGCGCATCAATACACGTACTTACTATAACGTGAGTTTTGAAACGTCAAAACTCATCAAGAGTGCCATTGATGCACTCGACAAGCACCTGAATGTGACAGAAATCCGTATTGTAGTGGAGAGTGGCGGTATGGAAAGCATCCGTGACCGCGAAGAATTGGAAGCCGGAGCAGCCATGAGTGCCGCTACAGTGAAAACCATTCGGGTAACGGAAGTTATTGGAGCAGAAGTAACTTACGACTTGGTAGGTGAACTCGTGCAATCCACCGGTCTAACTCGCCGCACCATTGTAGAAATGCTGAAAGGCGTTAATCATGCGACTTTCCATCAGTTCAAGCTGAATCCAGAAGAGTTCATCATCAAAGCCGGTCGCATCATCAACGATTGTAAGGCTATCTCGCTCATCCAACACATCCAGTATGAGAAATGTGCTGGAACTTTTGGTACTGGCATCTTTGAGGAAGCTACGCTGCGTGGTACACTTGGCAAGAATGCTATCGAAAGTACCAAGTCGCTTTACGATCTTGTAGTGGTAGATAGTGAAGGTATCGAAAAGAGTTTTGCCGAGTCGCTGGAAGCTGAGGATGATGTGGTGGTATATAGCAAACTGCCCGGTGGATTCTACATCAACACTCCGATGGGCAAATATAATCCCGACTGGGCTGTAGCTTTTCGAGAAGATTCCGTGAAGCACGTCTATTTCGTGGCAGAAACCAAAGGCAACGACATCGAAGTATCACAACTTCGCCGTGCCGAGGATGCCAAGATAGAGTGCGCCCGTCGCCACTTTGCAGCTATCAGCACTGGCGATGTGGCGTATAGTGTGGTGAAAACCTACCAGGATTTGTATAATGCAGTAACAAAGTAAAATCAGCCAAACACGTAGAGAGGCACATTCTCTCTATGTGTGCATTCTTTCTTTTCACTGGCATAAACTCTAAATGATGTCATATTGCAAAGAATAGCTTATAGTAACTATCTTGTAGAGACCGGAAGATATAGGTGCCTTCATTATCAGAAGTTTGCGTGTATAGCTTGTAGAGATTATCACCTTATTCTTCTTATTTCAGCTTTATTTCCCCCTTCTTCTTGTAGAGATGTTATTTTTGTAATTGTTTGTATTTGAGTGATTTATGAAAATTGGTTGTAGATGCCATTTTCTTGTTTTCCCTTGTTTCCCGCCCTAACTTTGCAACATCGAATTTGAGAAAAGCAGACGGCTGAATCGTTGAGGCCTCACGATGAAAACTTCTGCTTCTCGGGTGAGACAAGAGAAACCGGATATACATTATTAATTAATCATTTAAAACATTACGATTATGGCATTTTTTAAAAGAGTTCAGAAAAAAGTAAACGATTTGTGGTATCCTCAATCAGTAACCTGGGGCAAGGCGGTTACTACCCGTGAAGTGGCAGACGAGCTGTCTGTTCTTTCTACCGTGACCCGTGGTGACACGTATGCGGTGATGGAGAACTTGGGGCGTGTATTGAGCAATTTCATGGGGCAGGGACGTACTGTGAAGATAAACGGTGTCGGCACCTTCTACTATACTGCCACCTCTACTAAAAGAGGAGTGTCGACGGCTGCGGAGGTAAGCGCTTCGCTGATTAACGGAGTACGTGTCCGTTTTTTGCCCGAAGTGGAGCGTAATAGTGGCCGTCAGGTGATTACCCGCAGCATGGTGAATACGAAGATTGTTTGGGAAGAGTGGGGCAAGCTTCCTTCTTCTGACAGTGGCAATCAAGGTGGCAGCAACCAGGGCGGCAACGACGGCGATCAGGGAGAGAACCCGCTGGGCTGATTTTTCCCATCCCGCCAATTGCCTCTTTTCTTGACATAAATGGGGTATTATACACTTCCCGTACCACCTCTCCGGTAGTGCGGGAAGTGACGTTTTAGCATCTTTTATTATTTTTTACCACCTTTCTTTAACGGATAATCGCTAATTTCGAACGATTTTTTTTAAATCCTACGGAATAACTAATAATTTATAATATGGAAAACTTGAACATAGCACTTCTGCTAATGGTGGTAGGTATGGCAACAGTCTTTGCTATCCTGCTGATTGTTATCTACTTAGGAAAATGTCTCATTGCACTTGTGAACAAATATGCACCCGAAGAAGTGGTACCGGCCAAAGCTGCAGCAAATGGTCCTGCACCTGTCCCCGGTAATATTCTGGCAGCTATCAGTGCAGCCGTAACAGTAGTGACACAAGGTAAGGGTAAAGTTGCTAAGGTAGAAAAAATCTGAAATAATAATCTTATATAAAAACACACCGAATAATTTAGTATGAAAAAGGAAATTAAGTTCAGCTTGGTATTCAGGGACATGTGGCAGAGTGCCGGAAAATATGTACCCCGTGTTGACCAGCTGGTGAAAGTAGCTCCCGCTATCATTGAGATGGGTTGTTTTGCGCGCGTGGAAACCAATGGCGGAGGTTTTGAACAAGTAAATCTGCTGTTTGGGGAGAATCCGAATAAAGCCGTGCGCGAATGGACGAAGCCGTTCCACGAAGCCGGTATCCAGACTCACATGTTGGACCGTGCCTTGAATGGCCTCCGCATGAGTCCCGTGCCCGCCGATGTACGCAAGCTGTTCTATAAGGTGAAGAAAGCGCAAGGTACGGACATCACGCGTACTTTTTGCGGTCTGAACGATACTCGCAATATCATTCCTTCCATTGGTTATGCACACGATGCCGGAATGATTTCCCAATGTTCGCTCTGCATCACCCATTCACCTATCCATACCGTAGAATACTACACGAACATGGCTTTGAAGCTTATCAAGGCTGGTGCCGATGAAATTTGCATCAAGGATATGGCAGGCATCGGACGTCCGGTTTCCCTGGGTAAGATTGTGGCCAATATCAAGGCGGCACATCCCGATATTCCTATCCAGTACCATAGTCATGCGGGGCCCGGCTTCAATATGGCAAGCATTCTTGAAGTGTGCGAGGCAGGTTGCGACTATATTGATGTAGGTATGGAACCGCTTTCATGGGGTACAGGACATGCAGACCTGCTCAGCGTGCAGGCTATGCTGAAAGATGCAGGCTTCCAGGTGCCCGAAATCAACATGGAGGCATATATGAAGGTACGTGCCCTCATCCAGGAATTTATGGATGATTTCCTTGGCTTGTACATCAGCCCGCGTAACCGTTTGATGAACTCCCTGCTGATTGGTCCTGGACTTCCGGGCGGCATGATGGGCAGTTTGATGGCAGACCTGGAGTCCAATTTGGAATCCATTAACAAATATAAGGCAAAACGCAACCTGCCCTTCATGAAGCAGGATGAATTGCTCATCAAGTTGTTCAACGAAGTGGCATACGTCTGGCCGCGTGTAGGTTATCCGCCATTGGTGACTCCGTTTAGCCAGTATGTCAAGAATCTCTCCATGATGAACGTCATTGCTATGGAGAAGGGCAAGGAACGTTGGGGCATGATTGCCGATGATATTTGGGATATGCTGCTGGGCAAAGCCGGTAAGTTGCCGGGTGAATTGGCTCCTGAGCTTATTGAGAAAGCAGAGCGCGAAGGACGTAAATTCTTCACCGGCAATCCGCAAGACAACTATCCCGATGCTTTGGACAAGTACCGCAAGCTGATGAAGGAAAACAAATGGGAATTGGGCGAGGACGACGAAGAGCTTTTCGAATACGCCATGCACCCGGCTCAATACGAGGCTTACAAGAGTGGCAAGGCCAAGCAGGACTTCCTGGAGGATGTGGAGAAACGCCGTGCTGAACGTGACAAATCTCCGCTGGACGATGCCAAACCCAAGACGCTCACCGTGCAGGTGGACGGTCAGGCCTACCGCGTAACGGTGGCTTATGGTGACATTGACCTGCCCGCTTCGGCTACCGAGAAGGTGACTGCTCCTCCCGTAGGCGAAGGTCAGGATATTCCGGCTCCGCTCGAAGGCAAGTTCTTCTTGACGAAGAATGCACAAGAAACCCCGTTGAAAGTGGGTGACAAGGTGAAGAGTGGCGATCTTCTCTGCTATATCGAAGCTATGAAGACATACAATGCCATCCGTGCAGACTTTGATGGAACGGTTGTTGCCATCTGTGTCAATCCGGGTGACTCTGTTTCTGAAGATGATGTATTAATGAAGATAGGATAATGGAAGATATATTTGCAAAACTCTATGATATGACGGCCTTCAGCAATATCATTGCTGATCCGTCGTTCCTCGTGATGTATGCCATCGCTTTTATCCTGCTTTATTTGGGCATCAAGAAGCACTATGAACCATTGTTGCTGGTACCCATCGCTTTCGGTGTACTCATCGCCAACTTTCCTGGCGGCGAGATGGGTGTGATTCAGGCGGATGAAAACGGAATGGTCATGGTAGGCGGGGTGATGAAGAATATCTGGGAGATGCCGTTGCACGAAATAGCGCACGACCTTGGACTGATGAACTTCATCTATTATATGCTGATTAAGACCGGATTCCTGCCACCTGTCATCTTTATGGGGGTGGGTGCGCTGACGGACTTCGGTCCGATGCTCCGTAACTTGCGTCTCTCCATATTCGGTGCGGCTGCGCAGTTAGGTATTTTCACCGTACTGCTTTGTGCTGTGATGATAGGGTTCACTCCGCAGGAAGCGGGTGCGTTGGGCATTATCGGTGGTGCCGATGGCCCTACGGCTATCTTTACTACCATCAAGCTGGCTCCCCATCTGTTGGGACCGATTGCCATTGCTGCTTATTCTTATATGGCGCTGGTACCGGTCATCATTCCGATGGTGGTGAAGTTGTTCTGTACCAAGAAGGAATTGATGATTAACATGAAGGAGCAGGAGAAGCTGTATCCTTCGAAAATCGAGATTAAGAATCTGCGTGTATTGAAGATTATCTTCCCGATTGCAGTGACTACGATTGTTGCTTTATTTGTGCCTACGGCAGTACCTTTGATTGGTATGTTGATGTTCGGTAATTTGATTAAGGAAATCGGTTCTGATACAAGCCGCTTGTTCGACGCTGCTGCTAATAGTATCATGAATGCAGCTACCATCTTTTTAGGATTGAGCGTTGGCGCCACGATGACTAGTGAGGCATTCCTGAATTGGACAACCATCGGTATTGTGATTGGCGGTTTCCTGGCATTTGCATTGTCCATTACGGGAGGTATTTTCTTTGTGAAGCTGTTCAACCTATTCAGCAAGAAGAAGATCAATCCACTGATTGGTGCTACCGGCCTGAGTGCCGTGCCCATGGCAAGCCGCGTCTGCAATGAGATTGCAACGAAATATGACCCGAAAAACCATGTGCTGAATTACTGTATGTCCAGTAATATCTCCGGTGTAATCGGGTCGGCTGTTGCGGCTGGTGTATTGATTTCATTCTTGGGATAAACCTGGTCAGTAGGGGAAAGATAAAGAAACTCCGGCATGGCTTTACAAAGCCATGCCGGAGTTTCTTTATCTTTTTCGTTGAGGGGCATTTCATTCGCTGACCACTTTCCAATATTCAGCTACCGCCATCTTTTCCGCGAGATACGCATCAATCAGGTTGGTGTGTGCTTGTGTCCATGAGAGTTGTGCGGACAGTACATCTACCATGCTGGCTTTTCCTTCATTATAAGAGAAGGTGACAAGGTCTAGATTCTCTTCGGCAAGTGTCATATTCTCCCGGGCCGTCTTGACTTGCTGTTCAGTTTCCGTTAGCTTTGTGGTGGCTGCGGAGAGCTCTTCCAGAATATTGTCCGTTACATAGCTTTGTTGCAGCTTCTGTATGCCGATATAGGCTTTCTGTTGGCGGTTTGTCTTGAAGCGGGCTCCCCAACGGAAGATGGGGATGCTGACGTTGACCCCTGCGACGGGAGTATGAGGTACATTCTGCCCCATATAGGCGATTCCCGTATCCCAACCGGTAGCGAGAAACATGCTGGCTTGTGGATTGTAGCGGCTGAGGGCGGCATGCCGTTGCGCTTCACTGCGGGCGATGTTCACGGAGGTACTGGCATATTCTGCCCGGCGGGGCAGCACATCATCCAGGCCCAAAGGGATGATGGGGGCAGTCGGTATATCTATTTCGGCTATGCTGTCTATGGGAGCGTCCGGTTCCGAGCCCATAAGGATATTCAGTTTTTGCAGGGCAAGGGTATGGTTTTGGCGTGCCTTGATGTACTGTAATTCGGCCTCCTTACGCCGGGTGGAAATCATCAGCAAGTCTGTGCGGCTGATGGCGCCGTCATCGAAGCGGTCTTGGATGATGTCGTACTGCTGTTGTACAATATCCTGAAAGGTAGCCGCGGCTTTCAGACCGGCACGGGCGGCAGAGGCATTCCAATAGACGGCGTCACTTTGATAGTGTATCTGGTCGAGGGTCAGTTCTGTGGTTAGTTGCTCCAGTGCCTCTTCGGTTTGCGCCACTTTCTTTTGGGCTATTAGGGAACCTCCGGTATAAAGCGGCTGCGTCAAGGTGGCAAGTGCCTGATAGGTATAAGGGCGGTAGTCTCCTTTCGGACTGTTCCATTGGTCCAGATGATTGAGATTGGCGGTACCCTCGGCGATGATGTCAATCTGGGGCAGGAAACCGGTGGAGGCAATCTTGCGTGCCTCGGTACTGGCGAATGTTTTCAGATGCTGTTGTTTCAGAATCTGGCTGTATGCTTCTACCTTGTCGCGGTATTCTTCGCGGCTCAGATATGCTTGTTGTGCCCCGGCATTCAGTCCGGAGCACAGTAATGATAGAATAAGTATCTTTGTTTTCATCATTCAATTGGTAAACTGTAAATTGTTGAATGTTCTCTCACTTGATTTTATGAATGGCGCAATAAGCCACCGGCAGCACGAATAATGTCAATGCCGAGGCTACCAGCAAACCACCCATAATGGTTGCCGCCATGCCGCCGAACATGGCGTCGAACAATAACGGCAACATTCCCAGGATAGTGGTACCCGATGCCATAGCCACCGGGACAATACGGGTGGTCGTTGCACTGATAACGGCTTCACGCGGTGCTTTCCCGGCAGCGGTTTCCGTATCAATCTGGTCCACCAGCACGATGGCATTCTTGATATTCATTCCAATCAGCCCCAGCAAGCCGAGGATGGAGAAAAAGTCGAATGATTTTCCCAATACCACCAGTCCCAGTACAATACCTATAAAGATAAGCGGCAGCATCAGCAGGATAACAATCGGTTTCCGGTAGCTGCGGAACAGAAACAGCAAGGTGACGAACATAAGGAAGAATGTCAGCGGCAGGTTAGCTGCCAGTGCGGCATTGCTTTCTGCCTGGCTTTCCTGCTCTCCGAAGTATTTCATGGTGTAACCTTCGGGCACTTCAATCTCCTTCTGCACTTGCTTCCATATACGGTTGAAGGCGGCAATGGCATTCACACCGCGGCGTGGGTCGGCCTGCGCCATCATCACCATCTGCCGGTTGTAGTCTTTCACATTGGAGAACTTGTACTGGAAGTCGAACCGGCTGACGACTTGTTCCAGAGTGGTTGTTTCGCGTGCAGTGCCGAATACGGGGAGTGTACGCAAGTCGTTAATACGGAAAGAGTCGATGGTTTTATCCTTCAACAGAATGGGGAGTACTTGGTCTCCTTCCCTGTATTCTCCAAGTGTCATGCCGTTCGTACCGATCTGGATACTCTGTGCCATGCTTTGACGGGAGATACCCAACGGTTGTGCACGTTCCTGACTGTAAATGGGATGCCATACCGGTATCTTATTGCCCCAGGAGTTGCGCACGTTGATAAGTTCGTCGTTACGGTGCATGATGTCCAGAATCTTGTTGGTCAGCATGACCAGCGTATCCGTGTTATTGCCGATGAACCCGATTTCAATGGCGGCATCTACGGCAGGGGAGAGCTTGAACAACATGGTACGGGTGATGGCATTGGGATAGTTGGCCTTCATGTAGGCATCAAGGTTCTTTTCCTGTTCCTTGGTATATTTGCTGTCCGTTACTTCCACCAGGATATTGGCGAAGTTAGGTTTGGGGCCGACGGAAGTGGAGGCCAGATAGTAACGCAACGGTGTGCTGCCGAATGTGACGGATACCCGTTTCACTTCCGGCTGCTGCATCAGATGGGCTTCCACCTTTTTCATTTCGGTTTCTACTTCGCGGATGCTGTACCCGTCCGGATAGAATACATCTGCCCGAAAGTAGGGTTTGTCCAGAGAAGGGAAGAAGTTCTGGGGCATCAGTCCCATGACGAAAAGGGAGAGGATGAACAGTGCTGTAATGCTGCCAAGGGTCAACGCCTTCTTGCGTATCAGTGTGCCGAGGATGGAGGCGAATTTATGGTAGAAAGGCTTGTCGTATGGGTCTTTACCACCATCTTTTGCCTTTGCTTTCAGTATGAAGTTGCCGAATGTAGTGGTTTGTGTCAACGCCAGCACCCAACTTAATCCCAGGGAAATGGCCAGCACTACGAATAGCGGTTTCACGATTTCGGCTACGGAAGAGGGAGCCAGATACAGTGGCAGGAACGAACAGATGGCAATGAACGTTGCTCCCAGTAATCCCCATTGGGGACTGGTGGCACCGTCTATCAGCGCTTTCCGGCGGTCGATGCCGCGGGCAATGGCAATCTGGGCATTATCTGTCACCACGATGGCATTGTCCACCAGCATTCCCATGGCTATGATAAATCCGGCGAGGGAGGTCCGGTTCAGACCTACGCCAAGAAACGACATAATGAGCAGTGTGCCTCCGATAGAGAATATAAGGGAAGAGCCAATCAGTACTCCTGCACGCATGCCCATCACCAGCATGATGATTACAATCACAATCAGGATGGATTCTATCAGATTGATGATGAACCCGTTGTTGGCTTCTTGGGCAATCACGTTTTCGGGATACAGACTTTCCAGTTCCAGCCCCACGGGGATGAGGGGCATGAGTTCGGCAAGCCTCCGGTCTACCAGTTCACCGGTTTTTACCACATCCTTTGTAGGGTCTGTGGAGATGCCGATACCGATGGCGCGCTTTCCGTTGACGTGCATGATATTGCCGGGAGGTTCCATGTATCCCTTTTCAATGATGGCGATGTCGCCTAGCTTGACTTGTCCGCCGGAGGTAGTGATAACCTGGTTGCGGATATCATCGACAGTCGTGTAGGTACCGTTGGCCACGATGCGTAACTGTTGTTCTCCAGCACTGATTTCACCCGTATTGATAATCTGGTTCTGCGATTGCAGCAGGCTGGCCAGCTGCTTGGGGGCGATACCCATTCCTGCCAGCTTGTTTACGGAGATGAATATATGGATGACCTCTGTCTGTGTACCGAAAAGGGCTACCTTCATCACACCGTCTGCCGTGATGACTTGTGTCTTGATTCGTTCCGCCCAGTTTCTCATTTCTTCATAAGAGAAACCGTCGTCACCCACCAGGCCGTAATAGATGCCGAAAACGTCTCCAAAATCATCCGAGACGGTCGGCACAGAAGAGCCTGCGGGCAGTTGGGGCTGTATGTTGAGCACTTTGCGCCGCAGTTCGTCCCACTTCTGCGGAATGGATGCGGCAGAGAGTGACGGTTGCAGTTCGAAGGTTATCTTGGAGAGTCCGTACATAGACTCTGACTTTATCTTGTAGACGCCGCTCATCGACTGTATTTCTCGGGAGATGGGTTCGGTGACGAGCCGTTCCACTTCTGCCGGCTCCGCTCCCGGGTAGCGTGTCATGATGACTGCCGACTTGATGACGAAAGGTGCGTCTTCCTTCTTTCCCAACCTGCCGAATGACAGTATGCCGCCGATAAGCAGCACAGCCAGAAAGAAGTAGACTATCTTCGTGTTGTCTAATGAATATTTGGCTAGATTCATGTTGTTTAATTATCAATTATCAATTTTTACCTTTTCTCCTTCTGTCAGCTGGTATACTCCGGCCGTCACAACGGTTTCTCCCGGTTCCAGCCCTTTAGAGATAAGCAGGTTTGCCTCTCCCGTTGGAGAATAAACGCTCACTTCGCGACGGCTGACTTTATTACCTTCCACCACCCATACATACGTTTTCTGGTTTTCACTGTTACCGAATACGGCACTTAACGGTACATTCATCAGCTTTTCTTCCAGGAAGGGAGTGACATCCGATGCCAGCTTTATTTTGCATGTGAATCCCGGTTTTACGTCATAACGTGCACGGTCAAAGTGCGGGTCGTCAATTGTTATTGTCACCGGAATACCCGTCCCTGCTGTGGAGATGTCAAGATACTCTTCCAGTCTGGCATCGAAAGCCTCTGCGGGGTAGCTATCGAACACCACCTTGAACTTTACGTCCTTGGCACGGAGCAGATAGAGATAATCATCCGGTACGGTGAACTTGACTCGTAGTTTCTGTGTATTTACCAGTAGTACAACCCCTTCTCCCGCATTGACACGCTGATAGTTCTCTACCAGCCGTTTTTCGATGGAACCGTCGAAAGGGGCTGTCAGCCGCGTATCCCGTATATTGTTGCCGGACAACTCGTAGGCGGATTTTGCTTTCTGATAGTTGGCTACGCTGATTTCGTATTCCTGCACGGAGATAGCCTGGCGGCTAAGTAGCCGTTTGTTACGTTCCACTTGTGCGGCAGCTGTTTCGTAGGCAGCTTTGTCGGCTGCATATTGCAGGGAGATGTCGCGTGGGTCGATGGCGGCAATCAGTTGCCCCTTCTTTACCCGCTGTCCCTCTACAACCGGGAGGTTGATGATTTGTCCGCTGACGCGGAAGGCAAGTCTCACATATTCCACGGCTTCCACCATTCCGGAGAAGTCTTTGTGGATAACCGACTGTGAACTGACTTGTGCAGTCTTCACCGGTCGGATAAGGGTATTGCTACCCTTTTGTTTTTGCCCGCACGACGTGATGAGCAACGTCGTGACCAGGGCGAAAAGAAACATTTTTTTCATTGGTAAACAAGTATATAGTTATTCGTTCAGGTATATATAAAAACATAAAACCGGGAAAACAACCAAATGTTCTCCCGGTTATAGGATAAATGATGATTTAATGTGCCAATATGGTTAATTACATGAGCACATTAATTTTTAATTCCGTCCCCCGTTCCAGCGTATATGGGTGTCCGTAGACTTGTATGTCCACTTTGCTGCCTGCTGTAAGCGAGATTTCGATTTCTTTTCCTACCCGTATGTGAAGTGTGTTTTTCAGATAATTCACCTTGAATGAATAGCTGTCCCATTTTTGCGGTATGACGGGGGAGAAACACAATGTCTCCTTCAGCACCTGCATACCTGCAAATCCGCGTACAATGGCCAGCCAGCTGCCGGGCATACTGGTTATGTGCAGACCTTGGTCCGCTTCGTTGTTGTAGTCGTCCAGGTCAAGCCGCGTGGCATGCAGGAAAAGCTGGTAAGCTTTTTCCACTTTGCCGATGCGTGCAGCCAGGATGGAATGGATGTGGGGAGAAAGGGAGGATTCGTGTACGGTCATCGGCTCATAGAACTCGAAATTGCGGCGGACGGTTTCCGTGTCGAAATAGAAATAATAAAGGTAAAGTCCGAGCAACACGTCGCTTTGCTTGATGTAGCAAGAGCGCAGAATGCGATCCCATGACCAATGTTGGTTGATGGGGCGTTCTTCGGCAGGAATGTTATCTGTACTTTCCAGTACTTTATCCATATAGCCGTCATTCTGGATAAAAATTCCCCGTTCCTTGTCTTCCGGCAGATACATGTGTTCGATGATGTCTCTCCACCGGGCGCTTTCCTTTACTTGGTCGAGATTGGTGATGCGGCGTATGCGGGCATATTCGTCCGGATATTGCTGTGCTATCATTTCCAGAAAACGGAGGGTCATCTTGAGGCATTGTATGCAGGAATAGTTGGTGTACCAGTTGTTGTCCACATTGTTTTCGTATTCATCCGGGCCGGTAACTCCCAGTATGACATATTTCTGTTTGGGTTGGGAGAAGGATACCCGTTGGCTCCAGAAGCGGCTGACGGCAATCATAACTTCCAGGCCATATTGGGCGATATAGTCCATATTACCCGTCAGTACTGCATGCTGAACGATGGCATAAACAATGATATTGTTGCGATGGATTTCCTCGAAGGTTATTTCCCATTCGCTGTGGCATTCCTCTCCGTTGTTGGTTACCTGCGGAAACAACGCTGCACCGTCCTTGAAACCCAGTTTGCGGGCGTTTTCTATGGCCTTGGGAAGCTGGTTGTGCCGGTATGCCAGCAAGTTCTTTGCAATCTCTTTGGGAGTGGAGAGCAGAAAAAACGGTACACAACACAATTCCGTGTTCCAATAGGTATTGCCGCCATATTTTTCTCCGGTGAATCCTTTGGGGCCGATGTTCAGGCGCGGGTCATCTCCCCGGTAAGTCTGATACAGCTGGAATATGTTGTACCGGATACCTTGCTGTGCTTCCGGGTCCCCTTCGATGACGACATCCGTTTCGTCCCAGATTTCCTGCCAGGCCCTTCGATGCTCTTCTACCAGCGTATTCCAGCCTATGTTCTTGGCTTCGCGTGCCTCGGTCATGGAGTGCTCCACCAATTCACTCCGTTCGTGGTAAAGAGAAGAAGCGATGGCGGTGTATTTGATGAGTGTCACGTTGTCTCCGGGTTTTACGTCGGCACCTACGCTGAAACCGGTCTGCTTTTCCTTTTCTATCCGTATGGGATTGGCAGTGGTTTCCTTGTTGTTTTTGAAGAATTGGTAAGTCATGGCGTAGCACACTTGTGCATCTTCCCGGCGGGTCTGTGTCCAGAGGTAGGCACAGTCGCTGGTAGAACCGGAACGCAGGATGTTCCATATTTTCAGGTTCGGCAGGTCGGCATCGTCCACGATATTCCCGTCAAGGATGGGCACGAGTGAGATTCTACCGGTATAGTTGATGGAGGACACACTGTACTTGATGAGACAGAGGTTGGGTCTTGCCATATCCGTGATGTGCTCTATATGGATGCGGAGCTGGTTTCCCCGGGGAGAGGTCACCTCCATGTCCCGGTAGGAGATACCCTCTTTCATGTCGAGGCGGCGGTTGAAGCTGTCGACATCCCAGCCTGCCAAATCGAGTTCCTCATCGATGAGGCGCAGGTTGATACGGCTCCAGTCGGCAGCCTTGGGTATGCGGGTGTAATATGGGGGAAATCCGTTCTTCCACCATCCTACGCGGGTTTTGTCCAGGAAAGTGATGCCGGCCACAAATGAACCACGGTAACTGTCACTGCTGTAAGGCTCCTCAAAATACCCCCGTTGCCCGAAACGTCCGTTTCCGAGACTGAATATACTTTCCGACATCCGTTGACGGTCGGGGTGGAATTGGTCTTCGATGATATTCCATTCATCGGTCTTGAGGTATTTCTTCATGACGACGTGTTTTCTGTAGTTATCGCCGTAAAGTTAAGCAATATGCGGAAATAAAGAAGAAAAGTAAGGACAAAAATAAAGAAAGGCAAGGAAAGACATCAAAAAGACACCGGGAAAGTATCGTTCCTTGGTACCGAACGATGCTTTCCCCGGTGTCAGGTGGAATGTTGCCCGGTGTCGGTCAATATTTCCGTCTCAGAGTACTTCGGGGGTGATTCTTAGTTTGCTTTCTCTCCTTTGGTCTCTTTGATTAAATATACACAGAAAGCACCGATTATCAGCATGACTCCTGCTAACACAAGCATATTGATTTCAGGAGGCAGTCCTCCTTTGGGAGTAAACAAGGCAAGGATGATGCCGCCCAAGGCTGCCGCTATAATCTGCGGGATACAGATAGTTCCGTTGAAAAGTCCCAGATAAGTACCCATGTGTCCTCCGCTCAGTGCGTTGGTTAGGATGGTGAACGGCAGTGCCAGCATGGCAGCCCATGCGCACCCTATCAGCAAGAAGGAAATGAAGAGCATATAAGGGTCGTGTATGAAGTAGGTGGAAATGAAACCTATACCTCCCAGAACAAGGCTGAGTGAGTAGACGCAGCGGCGGTCCTTGAACATCGGTATGCAGATGGCCCAAAGCACAGAGCCGATGGCTTGCACGGCAAACAGTACGCCTACCCAGTCGGCGGCATTCTGATATTGCAGGCTCTTGGTGTCGAGTACTATTTTGGTCACACCATCTACCAGGTGCTCTACTGTAGGAGCGTCGAAAGCATTGGCAGCGATGCTGCCGTTGGTATAAGTCCACATGAACATAAAGGCAAACCAGCAGAAGAACTGTACCAGTCCGATAGTCCAGAATGCTTTCGGAGCGTTGATAAGCAGCTTTAGCATGTTGGTCTTTTCATGTTCCTCTTCTTCGGTGATGCCGTGATACTCTGCATATTCGGCAGGCGGCATCTCTTTTACTTTGATCGAAGTGTAGATGACGCAGAAGATAAGGATGGCCGCTCCGATGTAGAATGAGTAAATAACCGAGGCGGGGATTACTCCTTGGGGAGCTGTATTGCTGATGCCAATCCATGCAAAGATGAACGGGAAGAGATAACCCACCAGGCTACCTGCATTGCATAGAAAACTCTGGATGGAGTAGGCGAGTCCTTTTTGTTTCTCATTCACCATGTCGCCCACCATCATTTTGAAGGGCTGCATGGCCATATTGATGGAGGTATCAAGGAACATCAGCGATACCAGACCGAAAATCATGGCTGTACTTACTGCCATGCCGAAGCTTCCGGCATTGGGTAGCAGGCACATGACGAGTACGGCCACCAACGAACCTATAAACAGATAAGGAATGCGCCGTCCGAAGCGTGTCCAGGTCTTGTCACTGGCGGCTCCCACAATGGGTTGTACAATGATACCTGCCAACGGCGGCAGGATCCAGAAATAACTCAAATTATGCGGGTCTGCACCCAAAGTGGAAAAGATACGGCTGATGTTTGCACTCTGCAAAGCATATGCAATCTGCACGCCGAAAAAACCAAAGCTGATGTTCCACAGCTTCCAGAAACTTAAATCGGGTTTTACTTTCATGATGGTTCAATATGTTTTATTATTTCGTTGTTCCTCTTATCACCAGATTGGTACGTACTATCTTGTTGTTGCTTTTCTCTTCTCCCTCCAGCTTTCCGATTAGAATGCTGAAAGCGCTTTTACCTACTTCCTCGCCATGTTGCTCCACAGTAGTCAGCTTCGGGTCGGTGCTTTGGGCAATGGCTCCGTCGGTGAATCCGCAGATGGATACTTCATCGGGAACTTTTATGCCGACCAGTTTGCAGGCATACAGTATGCCTGAAGCTGTCTCGTCGTTGATGGCGAAGAAACCGTCAGGGCGGTTTTCGCTTTCCAATAGGTCGGGAGTGATGGAGATGGCGCGTTCACGGGTGTCGCACAACAGAATCATGCTGTCGTCCACTGGAATTTTATACTTCTTCATGGCATCCAGGTAGCCGTTCCGGCGATTCTTGGTAATCTCCAGGTGGGGAGCCGCACTATAGAAAAGAATACGCTTGCATCCGGTCTGTATCATGTATTCCACGGCCGCAAAGGAGCCGGCATAGTCGTCCACCACCACTCGCTCGGTTTTCAACCCCGTACATATACGGTCGTAAAAGACGATGGGAATGTCGTTGTTCAGCAGCTCCTGATAATGGTCGTATTTGGAAGTATCCTTGGCAAGTGAAGCGATGACTCCGCAGACACGGGCGGCAAGGAAAGAATGCACAATCTTCACTTCCTGCTCGTACGATTCGCTGCTCTGCGCCACTATGATATTATATCCGGCATCCGCCGCTGCTTTCTCAATTCCACTCAATACGCAGGAAAAGAAGTGGTGTACCAGTTGGGGAACAATGACGCCGATGGTATTGCTGCGGCTTGCGCGGAGGTTTACAGCCAGTACATTGGGCTTATAGCTATGTTCGCGCGCATAGGCATGGACAAGATCACGAGTTTCCTTGCTGATGTCCGGATTGTCTTTCAGCGCTCTTGACACGGTAGAAGGGGAGACATTCAGCGCCCGGGCAATATCCTTGATGGTAATCTGCGGTTTATTCATGGTATAGTTTTGAGGACAAAGATAAGGTAAACTTCCCTAATCCGATTGCAAAAATAACGTAATATGGTAAATTGGGCTTATTCGTTGAGGTTTATCGGGTTGTAAGTTTGTGCAAACGATTGCAGACACCCGTATTTTGACAAATAGAGGTGATATATAGTTCTATATTCCCTAAATGCTTATATTTGCAGTATGCAATTAATGATGATAACGCCATGAAACACATGAAGTTCTTGACTTTCTTTTTTTGTATTGCCTTTGCCGTATTTGCATGCAGCAGCAATAATGAGACAGATCCCAACGCCGGTGGACTTCCCGATAAGGAGGAACCTCTGGTTACGGACTTTGCTAAAGGTGCCGACATCAGTTGGGTGACGGAGATGGAACATAAGGGTATGAAATTTTACAATACCTCCGGTGTGGAGACCGATTGTTTCCAGCTGATGAAGGATTTGGGCCTGAATGCGGTTCGACTCAGAGTATGGGTCAATCCCAAAGAACACGATAACTGGTGCAATACGGCCGATTTGGTGACGAAAGCCAAGCGTGCCGCAGAGCTGGGCATGGACGTAATGGTAGACTTCCATTACAGTGACTGGTGGGCCGACCCTGGACAGCAGCATAAGCCTGCTGCATGGAAAGGACTGAACTTGGTCGACTTGAAGAAAGCCATCGCCGACCATACTGCCGATGTACTTAATGCGCTGAAAGCGGCAGGAGTTACTCCCAAGTGGGTTCAGGTAGGTAATGAAATCCGTCCGGGGATGCTTTGGGATGAAGATGCTGCATTGAGTGGTGCGTCCTATGATGTGAGGGAATGTGATGTAAAGGGTTCCAACAGCACTTCCGAGAAAGTGAAATACCGTGAGAACTTTGCCAACCTGGCTGCTTTTATCAATGTAGGATACGATGCGGTAAAGTCCGTCTTCGACGATGCCATTGTCATCGTCCATCTGGACAATGGATATGACAACGAATTGTATACCTGGTTCTTTAATGAACTGAAAGCCAATGGCGGTAAGTGGGATATGATAGGCATGTCGCTCTATCCTTACTGGACGATGCTCGAGCACAAGGAATATACAGCTGATAGAACTATCACCGAGTGTATTGCCAATATTAATAGTGTAGCCCGGAAATACAACTGTGACGTGATGGTGGTGGAAACCGGCATGGAGTGTGCTGACGACAAAGGGAATCTGGCAAGTGCTTCCGTGCTGGCAGAAGGGAAACGCCAACTGGCACGTATCCTGAAAGAGTGCAAGGAGAATACCGGTGGACGCTGCAAGGGCGTGTTCTACTGGGAACCGGAATGCAGGCCGAACCAATATCGGCTGGGGGCATTCACTGAAGACGGCCGCCCCACTGTGATAATGGATGCTTTTAAATAATTATATTAACAAAATCTTTTAAAGAAGAATGAGAAAGACAATACTTATCTTTTCCTGCTGCGCCTTTTTTGCCTTGGCGGCAATGGCGCAGCGTACAGAAGCATTGTTGGAAAAGAACTGGAAGTTCACCAAGGGAGATGTTCCCGAAGCAACACAAACAAATTTCGACGACAGTAAGTGGGAAACAGTGACCATTCCTCATGATTGGGCCATCTTTGGTCCGTTCGACCGCAACAACGATTTGCAGGAGGTAGCGGTTACGCAAGACCTTGAAAAACAAGCTTCCGTAAAGACCGGGCGTACCGGAGGGTTGCCTTATGTGGGTGTCGGTTGGTATCGTACGGCTTTTGATGCTTCTGCAGACAAACAGGTCACTCTGGTTTTCGATGGTGCTATGAGTGAGGCTCGGGTCTATGTCAATGGGAAAGAAGCTTGTTTCTGGCCTTTCGGATATAACTCTTTTCATTGCGATGTTACCGGTTTGCTGAATGCCGACGGTAAAAACAATGTGCTGGCTGTCCGTCTGGAAAACAGACCCCAGTCCTCCCGTTGGTATCCGGGGGCGGGATTGTATCGCAATGTCCGCCTGGTTACTACGGAACGTGTCCATGTTCCGGTTTGGGGTACACAGCTCACCACACCGCATGTTTCTGCTGAATACGCTTCCGTGCGTCTGCGTACTACAATACGGAATGCCGGTGATGCGGATGTTCGTATTTCTACTGATATTATTGCGCCGGACGGTAAGATAGTAGCCCGTAAGGATAATAGCCGGAAAATTAATCACGGACAGCCATTTGAGCAGAATTTTCTGATAAATGCTCCGTCTCTGTGGTCTCCTGAGACACCTTATTTATATAAGGCAGTATCTAAGATTTATGTAGATGGCAAACAGACTGACGAATATACCACGCGTTTTGGTATCCGCAGCATTGAGATTATAGCTGATAAGGGATTCTTCCTGAATGGTAAGCACCGTAAATTCCAGGGGGTATGCAATCACCACGATTTGGGCCCGTTGGGTGCGGCTGTCAATGTGGCTGCTCTTCGCCGTCAGTTGACATTATTGAAGGATATGGGATGTGATGCAGTCCGTACCTCCCACAATATGCCTGCACCCGAATTGGTGGAACTCTGTGACGAGATGGGCTTTATGATGATGTTGGAACCTTTCGATGAATGGGATATTGCCAAATGTGAGAATGGTTATCACCGCTATTTCAACGAATGGGCAGAAAAGGATATGGTAAATATGCTGCATCAGTATCGGAACAATCCTTGTGTGGTAATGTGGAGTATAGGAAATGAGGTTCCTACCCAATGTAGTCCCGAGGGCTACAAAGTGGCTTCTTTCCTGCAGGATATTTGCCATCGCGAAGACCCTACACGCCCCGTTACTTGCGGTATGGACCAGGTGACTTGCGTGCTTGCCAACGGGTTTGCGGCAATGATTGATGTACCCGGTCTTAATTATCGGGCTCACCGTTATGTGGAGTCTTATGAGACTCTTCCACAGAATATTGTGCTTGGTTCGGAGACGGCTTCCACTGTAAGTTCTCGTGGTGTCTATAAATTTCCCGTACAGAAGGGAGCTAGTGTGATGTATGATGACCATCAGTGTTCCGGTTATGATGTGGAGTGTTGTTCCTGGTCGAATCTTCCCGATGAGGATTTTGCTTTGGCTGATGATTATGACTGGACAATCGGACAGTTCGTCTGGACGGGCTTTGATTATTTGGGTGAGCCTTCTCCTTATAGTACGGATTCCTGGCCCAGCCACAGCTCCGTTTTCGGTATCATAGACTTGGCAAGCCTCCCCAAAGACCGTTTCTATCTGTACCGCAGCCTATGGAACAAGCAGGCAAATACCTTGCATGTCCTTCCGCACTGGACGTGGCCGGGCAGGGAAGGGGAGAATACTCCGGTTTTTGTTTACACCAGCTATCCCAGTGCCGAACTGTTCGTCAACGGAAAGAGTTATGGCAAACAACGGAAACTTACTGCTGATGAAAGCCGTGCTTTGGAAGGTCAGGACTCCCTTGCTTTGCAGCGTCGCTATCGCTTGATGTGGATGGATGTTCCTTATGAACCGGGCGAAGTGAAAGTGGTGGCTTATGATGCTTCCGGTAAGCCTGCAGAAGAAAAGATGATTCGTACCGCTGGCAAGCCCCATCACCTGGAGCTGGTTGCCGACCGCACCCGCTTGTCTGCCGATGGTAAGGACCTGGCATATATCACAGTCCGTGTCGTGGATAAGGACGGTAATCTTTGTCCGGCAGACAGCCGCATGGTAAGCTTCTCGGTGAAGGGTGCCGGAAAATATCGCGCTGCTGCCAATGGAGATGCTACCAGCCTCGATTTGTTCCATCTGCCCAAGATGCCGGCTTTCAGCGGTCAGCTGACGGCTATTGTGCAGAGTGGCGAGCAAGCCGGTGAGATTGTGTTTGAGGCAAGGGCTAAAGGATTGAAGTCCGGAAAGCTGGTACTTTATACTTCAGAGAAATAAATAGCACTATTTGCTTCCACTCTACCACACCTGCTCTGTAACCCTTTGTTCATCGGTGTTTGAGGTGCGGTGGAAGCAACAGAAAAAGGTGGAAGCAAATTTTGCTTCCACCTCTGTTTTTAGGGCCGACATGATGTTAACTTGTTGTAATGTAATAAGTTAATATCATGTCGGCCATTTTGTTAATATCGTGTTAATGGCATATTAATATTGTGCAGACACGTTATTCATATCCTGAAAGTATGTTGCTTGGTTTATACATGCCTGGCATTTCTTCAGTAAAAGCTTTGTGTTTCTTTTGTTTTGTCTTGATGTTGTGTAGTGCTTAACGGTCGTAAAGCGATTTGTTGACGGCCGTAAAGCGATCTGCCAACGGCCATCAACAAATCGCCTAACGGTCGTTAGGCGGTGAAAATATCTGTAGTTCAGTAGAATAATCATATATGTTATGTGCAAGAATGCTACATGTGTAGTGGAAAGAAACGCTGTATTATGATATATCAAGTGATTTCCCTATCTTGTGCAACCGCATGCAATCGTTTGCACTGTTCGTTTCTCACATTTTGCTCTTTCTTTATACTTTACTAAATTAATAAAGCATATTTTTGTTGCGTCATGCTTTAGGTACTTGAAAGACGTTAGAAAACAAAAGTACGAAAATTATTTTTCGAATAATATATATAGGTAATTAATATTGTTAACTTTAATTTATTAAATGCATGAAGCAAGTTAATCTTAGAATCTGTCAAACGATTCTTACCCTAATGTTGGGGTTGTTCTTATCAATTGGCGCTTATGCACAGAACATTACCGTGAAAGGGCATGTGAAAGATGCCACGGGATTGGAAGTGATTGGTGCAAATGTCGTAGAAAAAGGTGATACTACGAATGGTACAATTACTGATTTAGATGGTAATTTTACGTTGACTGTTCCTAAAGGCACTACATTGACTGTATCTTTTATTGGTTATAAAACTCAGGATGTGGTGGTTGACTCTCCTACTATTATGGTAACACTGCAGGATGATGCAGAATTATTAAGTGAAGTTGTAGTTATTGGTTATGGTTCTGTTAAAAAGAATGACTTAACAGGTTCTGTAACTGCCATTAAAGCAGAAGAAATTAATCGTGGTGCGATTACTTCTCCTGACCAAATGTTGCAAGGTAAGGTTCCGGGGTTGTTAGTGACTCCCGCGTCTGGTGACCCTACGGGAGGTGCTACAATCCGCATTCGTGGTGCAGCTTCTTTGTATGCTAGCAATGACCCGCTGATTGTTATTGATGGTGTTCCTATTACTCCGGAAGGTGGTGCAGGTATGGCGAATCCATTGGCATCGGTAAATCCCAATGATATTGAATCTTACACCGTCTTGAAAGATGCATCAGCTACGGCAATTTATGGTTCACGTGCTTCCAATGGTGTAATTATTATTACTACTAAAAAAGGTAGTGGCGATAAAATGAAGATCAGCTATAATTCGAGTTATAGTTTGAAACAAAACACTTCTACATTGGATGTGATGACTGGAGACCAGTACCGTAATTATGTAAATGAAGTTTATGCAGGCACTGACCGTTTGGCTAATATACAATCCATGATGGGAACCGCTAATACAGATTGGCAGGACTTGATTTATCGTACAGCTTTTTCTACCGATCAGAATGTCAGCCTTTATGGTAGTGTGAAGGAGAAACTTCCATACCGTGTAAGCTTGGGATATACTTATGATGAAGCCACATTGAAAGTTGGTGATAACCAACGTGCCAACATGTCCATAAGCTTGACTCCGAAGTTCTTCCAGGATCATTTGTCTGTAAATCTTAATGCAAAAGGCATATATAATCGTGCCAATTATCCTAATTCAGGAGCTATTGGTGACGCTATTAGTTTTACCCCGACTGTTGCTCCTAAAATGGAAGATGGCAGCTATTTCAATTGGTATGCATCTGATGGTTCTGCTAATACAATGGCAAGTATTAATCCTTTGTCGCAGATATATGATCCTTACAATGTGAATGATACATGGCGTTCTATGGGAAATATGCAGTTGGATTATAAAATTCATGGTTTTGAGGATCTTCGTTTGAACTTGAATCTGGGATATGACTTTTCACGTACAACTGGTACCACTTACAATGAATTAGGCTCAATTCTTTCCAAAAGAGCTGGTGCAGCCGACTATTATAAAGAGTATGCCAATCAGAACTCCAATACACTTTTGGAATTTTACGGTAATTATAATAAGGAGTTTGGTATTCACCACTTGGATGTAATGGCAGGTTATTCTTGGCAGCATAATTATGTGAAGTATAATCAAACTGAGTATTATAATAATGACCGTTCTAAAGTTTATCTGCAAAAGCCGACTGATAGACGGGAGTATTACTTGCTTTCCTTCTTTGGGCGTATTAATTATTCTATTAATTCCAAATATTTGTTCACTTTCTCATTGCGCGATGATGCGTCTTCACGCTTTTCCAAAGATAATCGTTGGGGACTTTTCCCTTCTGCGGCTTTTGCATGGAATGTGGCAGAAGAAGGTTTCCTAAAAGACAATAATTTCTTCTCAAGTATGAAACTTCGTTTGGGGTGGGGTAAAACTGGGCAGCAAGATATAGGTATGGACCGTTGCTATGCTTATCAAGCAAAATATACCGAATCTTCCGCTCTGACTACTCAAATACCTTGGGGCAATGGATACATTTACACATTGGCACCAAATGCATATAATCCCAATATTAAGTGGGAGACTACTGAAACTTATAATGTTGGTTTAGACTTTGGAATTTTTGGTGGCCGTATTAATGGTAATATTGATGCTTATTTGCGTAAAACATATGATTTGCTGAATGATATCAATACTCCGATGGGCTCTAACTTCTCTAATAAAGTTATTTCCAATGTTGGTGATATGAAGAATATGGGATTAGAGTTTAACTTGAACTTCATTCCTATTGAAAAGAAGGATATGCGCTGGACTATTAATGTGAACGGAACTTGGCAGAAGACAGAGATTACAAAACTGACGAATACAGGCGATGATGACTATCTGGGGGTTCAGGTTGGTGCAGGTATGAGTAGTATTGGTGGTTATACTTCTCTGTATCGTGTGGGGTATACTCCTTATACTTATTATCTGTTCCAGCAGGCTTATGATGAAAATGGAAAAGCCATTGAAAATACGTTAGTGGACCGTAACGGTGATGGACAGATTACAGAAGATGACCGTTATGTGACTGGTAAGAGTATTTTGCCGAAATTCTTCTTCGGTATCGGTTCTCAGTTCACTTATAAAAAATGGGACTTTGGTTTTAATGCTCACGGATCTTTAGGGGGGTATGCGCTGAATAAGGTTGCTAAGAATAATTCGACTTCATACTCGGACGACCATAGTAAAGGATATATCAATAACTTGTCTACTTATTGCTTGAAGACTGGATGGACTGAAGCCTTGACTGAGTACCAGCAAGTTTCAGATATGTTCCTGGAGAATGCTTCTTTCTTCCGTCTGGATGATATTAATGTAGGTTATACTTTTGATAAGTTTGCTCATTGGAATGGAAAAATCCGTGTAGGAGCTTCTGTACAAAATGTATTTACCATCACTAAATATAGTGGGCTTGATCCTGAGCTTACAGCAGCAGATGGTGTAGATAACAATTTGATTCCACGTCCTCGTCTCTACACCGTGCGTCTGAATATTAATTTCTAAACTAGAGAATGTACATGATTATGAAAAAGATTATATATAGCTTGGCAATTGTAGCGTCTATGTTGACGTTGAATGCTTGTATCGGAGATTTGGATACATTGCCGTTAAATGAAACGGATAAGACTGCTGGGCAGGCTTATCAAACATTGGAGGATTTTGAAAAAGGATTAGCATATATCTATGGTTCTTACTCTTTGGTTAGCCAGAATGATCCGGGTAGTTCTGACATAGCGGTAGAAGATGCCGGTCAGAGCGAATTGATACGCCAGTATGTTGTATTAAATGAGATGTCTTGTGATGTTCTGAAGTGTACATGGGGGGATAGTTATATTACTGATACACAGAATAACTCATGGACTTCTACTCCTAATGCTGCTACGATAGCGGTGTATACACGCTGCATGGTGACTGTGACCCGTGCCAATGAATTCTTGCTTCAAAGTAAAGGTTCTTCTGTAGAAGGAGTTGCCGGTCTTCGTGCAGAAGCGCGTTTTTTGCGTGCGTATGCCTATTATATGCTGATGGACTTGTATGGTAATCCTCCTTTTGCCCTTGAAGAAAATATTGGTGGAGAACTGCCTTCGCAGATAGGACGCACAGCCTTGTTCCAATGGATTGAAAGTGAATTATTGGATTTGGTTTCCGGTAGTGATATGCCGGCTGTTGGTACTGTTGGTTATCCACGTGTAACGAAAGGTACAGCCCAGGCTTTGTTGGCGCGTATGTATCTAAATGCTGAAGTATATACAGGCACAGCTCGTTGGGCAGATGCTCGTTCGGCGGCTGAGGCTACTATTGGTATGGGATACCAACTATGTAATAATTATGAAGAACTCTTTATGCAGGATAACAGTGAAAACGCTAATGCTCAAAAAGAGATGATTTTTGCAATTGGTTACGATCGTGATAGAACTCAGAGTTGGGGGGGGACAACACATTTGGTTTCCGGTAGTTTGGATGATGCCAATAGTGAAGCTATTGCAAAAGAACTGGGATATCCGGAAGGAAGCCATATCGCTCGTGAAAGATGGAACGGGTATCATGTCCCGAATGAATTTGTTGAATATTTTGAATTATCTGGCGTTGAGTGGGGTGGTTCTGGTATAGGATATGATAGAGCTGCCAGTGATAAACGTGCATTCTTCTCTAACGTAGGTTGTGTAGAGGCATTTGATAAGTCAAAAGCAGAAACAGGATGGAGATGCTGGAAATTTTCAAGTCGTGACTCTCAAGGAAACATTTACTCAAGTGATAGCTATGAGAAGTTCTCTTCCATTGATTTCCCGATGATTCGTCTGGCTGAAATGTATCTGATTTATGCAGAGGCACAAGCTCGTCTGGATGGCGGAATAACAACAGATTCTAAAGCATTGGGATATGTTAAGGCTTTACGTGATCGTGCGGGAGTTTCTATGCCTTCGTCCATTGATTTGGATTTTATCTTGAAAGAGCGCGCTCGCGAACTGATGTTGGAAGGACATCGTCGTACAGACTTGATCCGTTATGGGTATTTTACTTCCATGTCATTCCCTTGGCCTTATAAGGGTGGTGTACCTGACGGAAGAACTGCTTTACCATCATATCGTACAATTTATCCGATTTTGAGTACCGATTTGACCGAGAATCCTAATTTGGTTCAGAATCCTGGTTATTAATACATCAATAAGAAACTGTAATGATAAAACTTTAGCAATATGAGACTATTTAAAAATATAATGCTGTTTGCAGCAGTTGCGACAGCTCTATTCACTTCGTGTGAAACGGATGTGGATACACCTCAAATCAGTACTCCTGAGAGCTTTGTTGCTCCTGTGATCGGGCAGTGCAGTGATGTAATTGTAAATGCTGATAATTCAGCGAATGAGAATGTGATTTTTACTTGGACAGCAGCGGATTTCGGGCTTCCGGTCCAGATTCTTTATTCTGTATACTTGACTTCCGGTGAGAACTCTGCTTTATTGGGAACTTCTTCTACAACTTCCTATGCAATATCTAAGGGAGACTTAAATGGAGTTGTTATAAATAGTTTGGGGGTTGCTGCTAATGAAACAGCCACTGTGTCTGCTTATGTAACAGCTAAAATGTACGGAACAGATAATTATGAGCCTATTGCTTCTGCTGTTTCCAATAATTTTAGTGTAACGACTTATTCTGCACCATTGACTTCCCTCTATTTATGTGGTGAGTTTAGTGGAAGTTGGGATATTAACAACGCTCCGATTTTCTGGGAAACAACTGGTGGTTCCAATACTTATGTCTGTATGGCAGACTTCTCGAAGACTGCGGCAGGAGATGATGCCACACGCTCTTTCTTTAAGGTTGTAGCGCAGCAGGCTTGGAGTGGAGACAATTGGGGATATAATGATTTGAAACCTTCTTGGAATTGTCCGGAACAGGCTGATGCTAACTTGTCGTTACCACTTTCTGAAGGTAATATTTTTGAGATAACTGTAAATAAGACTGTGATGACGATTGATAAGAAAGCTATTGGCAATAAATTAGGTCTGACAGGTGATTTCAATAATTGGGGTGAGGGTAATCCTGATGCAATCTTTACTTATGACTATTTAAGTAGCAGTTGGAAGACTGAGCCTATTGCATTGGAAGCTGGTAAATCCATAAAAGTGCGTGTTGATGGTGCTTGGACCACAAATTGGGGGGCAACTGGCACAATGAGTACTGCTGTTGCCGGTGGATATGAACTAGAAGCAGGAAAAGATAATATCAGTGTACCGGAAACTGGTACTTATATAGTTGTGTTCCACGGTAACCGTACTCCTTATGTACTGGAACTTGTGAAGCAATAATAAAGTTTTAATCTTCAAAAATAAAGAGATATGATAAAATATTTAAAATATATGTTCATGGCAGCTATCATTATGATAGCTGCTACGGGATGTCAGGAAGATATTGAGGATACTTTTTCCAAGGAACCGGCAGCTCCTGAACTTGTGAATAATGGTACTATTCTGATGACCAAGAACACAATGTCAGAATCTATTACATGGGCATGGTCGGCTGCTCGTTTTATGAAAGGCGAAACCAGCTACACACTTTATGCGCAGTATGGTGATGCAACTCCAGTACAAGTAGGTTCTTCTACTAAAGGATTGTCTTTGACCTTGACAAAGAATGAATTCAAGACATTGTTAGGAGGTGTTCAAGGCATTCCGGAAAATGCATCTTTTGATTTGTCTTTCTATGTAGAGGCTACAGATGAGAATGGTGGATATAAATCAGCAGCACAATTGATGACTGTTTACTCGTATGGTGATGCTGTTTCTGCGGTGCTTACAGCAAATGCGGCTGATGTAATTCTTGACATCACAGCTCCTGCGGAAGAATTGCAGTTACTGACGTGGGAAGCTGCGCGTTTAGAGTATGGCGAGGCAATCACTTATAATGTTTATATCACCTATAATGGCGGTGAATTGACTGAAGTTGCAACAGGGTTAACCGAAACAGCTTGTTCTAAAACGGTGGATGAATGGAATGAATTGGTGGTAGCTTCAGGTGCGCCTGAAGCACAAGCCGCTGATGTGGAATTTATAGTAAAAGCTTATTCCGAAACTTATCCGGAAGGTATTCCTTCAGCTCCCTTGAGCATTAGTATTACTACTTATAAGGCTACTTATCCAGCATATCTGTTAATAAGTGGAACAGATAAGAAGCTCCCTCATAGTACAGTAACTAAGGGACTGTTTGACTGTTTTGTTAATTTGGAAAGTGGTGTCTCGTTTAAGTTTATTGACCAAGATACACAAACAGAATATGGTAGTGATGATGTTGAGACTACTACTGATGATAAGGGAAATGTTGTAACATCAGGTACTATTGGTAGTGGAGTTATAACAATCCCTGCTGGTTTATATCGTATCAGTGCGGATATCAAATTTGGTACTCTTCAGATTGTTAAAATTAATTCTATGGGAATGATAGGTGCTGCCACACCTAATGGATGGAATGCTGAACTGCCGATGGAATATGATGCAACCGCAAATACTTATTCTGTTGTTACAACATTGACTCAAGATGGAGAATATAAGTTCCGTGCGAATGACAATTGGGGATTTGCCATTGATAAGAATGGTGACTTCCGTGATGGCGGCGATAATATGGTATTTGAAAAGGAAACCGGTGAATATAAGGTTGTACTTGACGTGAATAGCCATCCTTATACAGCGAAAATATTAAGTACCTCATTCCCGGAAAAACTGTATCTTCCTGGAGCTCAAAACTGGAATGTACCCTTTACGTTATATTTAGGGGGTAATGGTGAAGGTAAATTTGAAGGTGGCGTCAATATGACAAGCAATGAGTGGAAGTTCTCTCCGGTTACAGATTGGGGACAAGACTTTGCTGGTACGATCGAATTGAATGAGGCTGGTTATGGGAAGGGAGTATATGGTGGCTCTGGTAATATTAATACTCCGGCGGGCTATTATTATATCCAAGTGGATATGACTACCGGTACTTTTGAAATGCAGCGCATTGATAAGGTTGGCTTGATTGGTTCTTTCAATGATTGGAAAGATGATGCAGTCTTTGTATATGATGCAGAAAAGAATGTATGGACGTTGTCGGATGTGACTCTTACAACTACCGATGAGTTTAAAATTCGTTTTAATGCTGCCTGGGATATGAACCGTGGTTGTGAGGTGGCCCTTACTCCTGGTACTAAAATACCAGTCAATCAAGATGGAAATAACATGAAGGTGGCTGAAGATGGTAACTATACTATAACAGTAGATATGTCAACTAATCCTAATACAATTACGGTTGTAAAATAAAGAATTTATACTGAGAGATATGAATTGAATCGGCTGTCTGAACACTACAATTAGGAATGTCATTTTGTCGAATATGTTATTATTCAAGATAGAGCAAGATGAACGTCGTAATGGAGTGATTAGACAGCCGATTCTGTGTTTATGGGTGTATTTTATTAAAATGAATTTGCATGAAAATGAGATTTGTCCTTGTCTGTGGATTGATATTGTCGGTTGTAACAAGTAAAGCCCAGACAGCCTTTGAAGAAATAAGTGCTGATCCCAATAAAAGCGCCAGTGTATATTATGCCTATCCTGAAATAAGTGAACAATATACTCTTCCTCCTGAAGGATATACCCCTTTTTATATTTCTCATTATGGGCGGCATGGATCTCGCTATCTTATTTCTGATTCTGAATACCAAACAGTAATGGAAATATTGGATAAAGCAGATGCTGTAGGTTTTCTGACAGATAAAGGGAAGAGTGTTCGTAGTAGGCTTGAAGTGGTTTGGAGAGATGCAGAGGGGTTGGGAGGGCAGCTTACTCCTTTGGGATATCGACAGCATCGTAGTATTTCTGAACGTATGTTTTATAATTTTCCGGATGTATTTAAAGGTAAACGGAAAATAAGTGCTTGCTCCACTGTTGTAATTCGTTGCGCATTGAGTATGGCTACTTTTTGTGAGACCCTTAAGGGGTTGAATCCTGAGTTACAATTTACTTATGGTTCAGGTGAACGCTATATGCGCTATTTGAATTATTGGAATGAGAATGCTCGTGAGTTTACTTCGGATGAGTCTGATTGGAGGAAAGATTATCATGAGTTTTGTAGAGAGCATATTCATCCGGAAAGATTGATGAGACTTTTGTTTTCAAACCAAAATTATGTGCAACAGCATGTCAATCAGGAGCAGTTGATGATGGGATTATATTGGATTGCATCAGATATTCAGAATACGGAATTAGACTTGTCCTTTTATGATATTTTTGAAAAAGAAGAGTTGTTTGATATCTGGCAGGTAAATAATTATAAGCATTATGTTTGTAATGGAACTTGTCCTTGGGGAAAGGAGATTGTACAAAGAACTTTTATTCCTTTACTTGAAAATATATTGGATTCTGCAAATGAAGCCATACAAAATGATGAAATGGCTGCTACATTGAGATTTGGACATGATGGAAATGTTATGCCATTGACCGGTCTTCTTCATTTGGAAGGGTGTTATGGAGAAGAAACCAATTCTGAAAACTTCTATAGAGTATGGAGTGATTATAAAATTGTTCCTATGGCTGCTAATGTACAAATTATTTTTTATCGAAAAAGAGGTACGGATAAAATAATTGTCAAGTTTATGTTGAATGAAAAAGAAACAACCATTCCAATAAAGAGTGAAATAGCTCCATTTTATTTTTGGAAAGATGTTGAAAAATTCTATCGTGATTATATTGGTTACTTATATAGAGATATAAAAAAATAGATTATATATCGTAGGTCATGAAAATAAGAACTTTATTTGTTTTATTCAGTTTTTTATTGTGTCAATGGAGTGTTGCACAACAAACTGTTTCATCTGGAAAACTCGTGGAGTATCCTCTGTTCAAATCGGCCATTGTAGCTCCTCGTGATGTTTTTGTTTGGCTTCCTTCAGATTATTCTCCAGAAAACAGATACGATGTCATTTATATGCATGACGGACAAATGCTTTTTGATGCTGCTTCCACTTGGAATAAAGTAGAATGGGGAGTGGATGAGGTTTTGGGAGAACTGTTGGAAGAGAAAAAGATAAGGCCATGTATTGTGGTTGGTATTGCTAATATCGCTCAAAGCAGGTATGAAGATTATTTCCCACAAAAAGCTTTGAAATATCTGCCTAATGGAAACATACCTGAAAACATTCACTTTAATGCGGACAATTATCTCCGTTTTTTAGTAGAGGAAGTCAAACCCTTTATTGATAAGGAGTATTCAACTAATAAGGGAGTAGAGCATACGTTTGTAATGGGTTCCAGTATGGGTGGGTTGATTTCTCTGTATGCAATATGTGAATATCCTGAGATTTTTGGTGGAGCAGCTTGCTTGTCTACCCATCTCACCATGATTATCAGTAGTACACAGCCTACTAAGGAGCAGACTGATTTGTGGTTTTCTGCTTTTGAAAGTTATCTTGCCGATCATTTGCCGAAAGCTAATAGCAGACTGATTTATATGGATAGGGGAGACGCGACATTGGATGCTTTTTATCCTCCTTATCAAGACAAATTGGATAAGCTGATGAAAGAAAAAGGATGGACCAAGCCTATGTGGATATCCAAGGTCTTTCCGGGAGCTGCGCATATAGAAACGGATTGGATGAAGCGTTTGGAATATCCGGTGAAATTTTTGATAGGAACTGAGAGATGATGATGAAAGGAATGTATTGTTTTTGATTTATAAGTATGATTCGTAAAGTTTTTAATTGTATTTTGTTTTGCCTGTTGTTTCTTTTGTTGCCATTGAGTGCGCAGGATAAAATTCAGGAGGTTGCCCTCGCCTATTTGCATGATGAGGCGATGTCGCCTGATGACTATCTGGTAGCCAAATTCCGGAAGGCAGATATTGTGTTATTAGCAGAAGACCATGGGGTGAAAGAAAATCTGGACTTTGTTTGTAATTTGATACCTAAGTTATACGAGAATAATATTGTACTGGGTATGGAGTTTGGGGCATACGAAGATCAGCGACGGTTGGATTCTCTAATCAATGCTCCGAAGTATGATGAGCAAGTGGCTCGCGAACTGATGTTCAATTATAATACCCGATGGGCGATTACTGAATATATGGAAATTTATAGGGCTGCATGGAAATGGAACCGTTCACTGCCCAAAGATGCAAGGAAATTCCGGATATTGAATATCAGTTATCATTATAACTGGCAGAAATTCTCCGGAGTTAGAACTCCGGAAAATATGCATGAGGTATTTCCATTGGGAAATACAGAAGACTTTCGGTGTGGATTGCTGGAACGGGAAGTTCTGGCGTCAGGACAGAAGATATTAGTATTGACCGGAACTCCCCATGCTTTTACTTTTTATCATTTTCCCTACTATGATTATACGTCTCCGGGTTATGTACGTTACGAACAGAATTTTCTTGGAAATTTGTTGTACTCTAAATATGGATCGAAAGTAGTTGCAATAGCTTTGCATCAACCTTTCCCGAACCGTTTAAACCGTCAGCCGGCATTACTTTCTCCTGCTTTAGGTAGATTGGAGGCCATAATGGGGAGGATGGACAATAAACCTATAGGGTTTGATTTAAAAGGTACACCTTTAGGTAAGTTGGATGATGATAGCTATTACTCAATGGGATATAATGATTTTACGTTGGCAGACTTATTTGACGGATATATATTCCTTAAGCCGATTAGTGGATTGTCCTCTTGTAGTATAGACTATAAGTTTATGGATGATACTAATTGGAATGAGGCTGTCAGCAATAATCCGGATCCGGATTGGCATCCTCGTCCCCAAACCAGGGAACAATATTGGGAGATGATAAAAGATTTCGTGGATATCAGAAGACGGTATACAGATGTTCAATAGATGTGTTTGGGAACTATGCAAACGTTTTCGTCCTTTAACTCCACTTTTTCATTATAGTCTGTCTATCAGCTATTTTATCTTCCTTATCTTTGAATCATAATAATTTGAAAATCTAATGATATGAAGACAATAAAGCTTCTTTCTTTTTTTTTATTTTGTGTGTTATCATTCTGCTTGGTAGCTTGCAGTGATGATAATGGTACTACACCAACGCCGGAACCGGAGCCGGAGCCAACGCCGTCAGAATGGACTGTGATAACTGCAACTCCTACAGATTGGGATGGGGAGAAACGTGCGGACATCTCTTATCAGTTACTGGTCTACTCCTTTTCCGATGGCGATGGTGACGGTTATGGCGATATTAATGGCTTAATTTCTAAACTGGATTATATAGATGCTTTGGGTGTGAAGGCTATTTGGCTTTCTCCTATTCATCCATCTCCTTCGTATCATGGCTATGATGTGACAGATTATACGAGGGTGAATCAGAAGTTCGGCACGGAAAGTGATTTTGACCGATTGGTTGCCGAGGCTCATAATCGGGGCATTAAAATTTATCTGGATTATGTCTTGAACCATACGAGTGTGGAGCATCCGTGGTTTTTGGCTGCAAAATCTTCTACTGACAGTGAATATCGCAATTACTACATATTCTCTCAAGACCCGGAAGCTGACATCAAGGCGGGAAAAATTGATATGATTTCCAGTGAAGGGGGAAACGGATATAATTCGGGAGAATGGTATTCTACGACAGCTTCAACAGATGTCGTAAGCGGATGTTATAAATTTGTACTCGATTGGTCGAATGCTTCAAAACCTACGGTGACGGTGAGCGTTGCAGAAAAGGCGGATACGGATAATACAGACCAGACAACTACTGGTGCCAAGTATCTTTATTATGGTGACCCTGCTGTTTGTAAGAAATTTTATGATAAGGGAAATGGTATTTATGAATTGACAGTGGACTTCTCTTCACCTTGGGGATTCTTGATTCGTACCAGCAATACAGATTGGGGCAACCATAAATATGGTGCTGCCTCTACCAGTACTCGTCTGAAATATGGCGAACCTTTTGCTTTAAAGCAAGGTGAGGATGCAGAAGATATTATGTTTGAGTCTATGAACCTATGGTATTATCACTCTCATTTCTATACAGCCTCCTTTGCCGACCTTAATTACGGTAAATTGTCTGATTTGAAAAGTTCTCCGGCATTCAAGGCTGTGGTCGCAGCAGCTAAGGGATGGATAGACCGTGGAGTAGATGGATTCCGTCTTGATGCAGTGAAACATATCTATCATAATGCTGGAGGTTCAGAAAATCCGACTTTCTTGAGAACTTTCTATGATGAACTGAATGCTTATTATAAACAGAAGGGTAAGACGGAAGACCTTTACATCGTGGGTGAAGTTCTTTCGGGTGCTAGTGAAGTAGCCCCTTATTATCAAGGGCTTCCCGCACTGTTTGAGTTTGACTTTTGGTATCGTTTGGAGTGGGCCATTAATAACAGTACGGGTTGTTACTTTGTAAAAGATATCATGAGCTATCAACAGCTTTATGCTGCTAACCGGACAGATTACATAGAAGCTACCAAACTTTCGAACCATGATGAAGATCGTACTGCTTCCAAACTGGGTAAATCCATTGATAAGGAGAAATTGGCGGCAGCTGTCTTACTGACCGGTCCGGGCGAACCTTATATCTATTATGGTGAAGAACTGGGACTCTATGGAATGAAGGACAATGGTGACGAGTATGTGCGCGGTCCGATGTTGTGGGGAGATAATACGGTGACTGCCTATACGGATAAGATAGACAAGGGGGTAGCTTCCAGCATAAAGTCTGTGGTGGAACAGCAGAATGATGAAAGTTCTCTGTTGAATGTTTATATTCGGTTTGCCAAACTACGTAATACTTATCCTTCATTGGCTGAAGGAAAGATGTCAAAACATGGCATTTACAATGAAAATAATACCACTGCCGGTAAGACTATTGCTGCTTGGTATATGACGAAGGATACAGAGAAAATGTTGGTAATACATAACTTTGGTGTCTCTGCCACTGAAATTACACTGACGGATAAGATAGAGAAAGCCGTCGGAGTAAATGGGGATATTCAGCAGAAGAAGGACGGTGATGACATTATGGTAAAAATGGGCGCATATAGCACTGTCGTATTTAAAATATCCCAATAAAGCCGTTTTTATTCATACATCTTTATCAGCACCCGATTCAGCCAGTTCCAACGGAAACGGAACCAGCGTCGGGTGCTGCTTTGTTTTCCTCCAAAGCGGAGAACGAACTCACGGTAGCCATGTTTACGGAAGGGAAGTCCCACATCCATGAACTCTAAGTGGCGGTATCCGCGTTGTTTGGCATCATCCAGTGCTTTCCATACAGCAAGAATACCCGGATATTGCAGGGCATAAGTCTTGCGCATGCCACCGGAGAACCACAGGTAGGCGCTATCATCTGAATAAATGCATGCACTGCCACCGATAATCTTCTCTTTATAAGTGACGATGAAGATTTTGCTTTGTTGCCCTTTTGTCAATTGGTTTTCGAGATGCTGAAAGAACTTGATGCTGGGGAAGTGGCGCCGTATCTTGGAAGAATATACGTGGCGCAACATCTGGGCAAAACAGAGAATCTCCTCTTTGGTACGTGCTTCCCGCACTTGGGCACCGTTTTTGAGGCCTTTCTTTATTTGCCGGATACGTGACGGGCTGAAACGCTCTTCCACCTTTTCGACGCTGTGCAGTGAGTTGCGCACCCGTAGCCAATTGATGGCGATGTATTGGTTGGCCCGGAAAGATTTGTATCCGAACATGGCATTTTCCAGGTTGCGGAACTCGATGAGAAAAGAATCGCGCAATGCTTCATTGGTAAGCCTTTGCAACATGTCACTGAAGATAGCCTCTTTGTCTGCCTCGTTGTCGAAATATTCTCCCATACCGTACACCTCACATCTTTTGATGATGCCGGGGGGAAACATGCGGATACTTTTACGTATGGCGGCAAGCAGTTTCGCAACGGGCTTGTCATCTTCAGATGCCACAATGAGTATGGGGGTATACCCCGGAGTTTCCTCGTAGATTCGGAACAACTCCGTGGAATGGAAGGTGTTGGTCCCCGGTAGGTCAGGAACCTTGCTCCCACGGTAATATGTAGTGAGTTTGAGGGGCATTGCTTGCAAACTTAACAAAAAAACTGAAATTTCGGTTGGCATGGGTAGGCTTTTTTATTAAATTTGTCACTATAGCTGAAGTCTTACATAAAAAGAATGGATATGATTTTTAAGAAAAAGAAAACGGTTCTCGAAGAACAGCCGCTGTGCTACTGGGAAGAGTCCTCTTATATGATGGCAGTGCCTAAGGAGGGTGGAATGGATTTGTCGGTACGGCTTTTTGAGCGCGTGGCTGCTATCTCTGGAGTGGAATTGTTGAAAAAACGTTTGCCTGATGAAGACGAACCGGGATATATGGAAGTAGGATATGATGGCGAAGTGTATGAAATAGGCTTCTATGAAGGTGATTTTTCAATGCCTGATATGTTTAATCGTCGGGATTATTATTTCACTGACGAAGAACTATATGCTATTGGCAGAGCCGATAGGGCACTTACGGTGTTCATGAAGTTCGGCGTTGACGGGCAGAAGTCCTACCATCTGCAACTGAAGATTGCTGTAGCTATGGTGCCCGACCTGCTTGCCATTGTGGACGAAAGTGCCGAGAAACTGGTTTGTGCTCGGTGGGCCACTCTAGCTGCCGACTCGGCGGTAGTTCCCGGAACGAGTGTTTTGTTTACGGTACATGCTGTGACTGATGAAGGAGGCGAGGTGTGGTTGCATACGCACGGATTGAACCGTTGCGGTTTGTATGAACTTGAGATTCTGAAATCAGACAAGGAGAATTACAACAACCATTATTACTTGATTTCCACCCTTGCCAGTCATCTGCTCGATAAAGACGATAGGACTCCCGAACCAGGTGCTGGCGTATATATCGGAATGTTGAATGACCGTTTGCCGATAGTGGCCACCTACGTTTCGTGGACAAAGGCGCTGGATGAGTACCGAAGCCTCGCTCTTGGCAGTGCGGACGACCGTGAGGAAGGACACAACGGCCGCACGGCACCCGTGTTCATCTATACGAGTGAGGACGACGAGAAAAAGGGCAGACTGCGGAAGGTGTCCGAATACGATAGCATGTGGGGTGAGAATCCACTATTCTTTATTAGTACCCGTGAGACCAATCGCATGAGTGCGTTGGCTCGCGAGCGTTTCGGTCTTGTGAAATACATGGCAAAGAAGGACGAAAGCTCTATCTTGCTTAAAATTGGCTTGAAGACAGACAGTGCCGAGCAGGCTGACGACCGCGAACATATTTGGTTTAAGCTGTTGGAGTTTGATGGAGAACGCTTCAAGGGACAGCTTATACAAGAACCTTACGACGTCAGCCACATGCACGAGGGTGATGAAGCGTGGTTTACGGTAGAGGATGTGACCGACTGGATAATCTATTTAGAGGAATTTTCGGTTGCTCCGGATACCGCCTATCTGCTTGTCTGATACAAAAGGAAGCGGGGAGAAGATTGTAAGGGCTTTTATTCGCCATTCCCGGATATTTTATCTAAATTTGCCTTCGCTAAACACGAATATGTTATGGAAAGTTTCAGTGAATTGATAAAAGCCCGCCGCAGCATGCGGAAGTTTACAGAAGAAGAATTGACACAAGAACAAGTCGTTACTTTGATGAAAGCTGCTTTGATGGCACCCACGTCGAAGCGTAGCAATGCATGGCAGTTTATAGTGGTAGACGAGAAGGATAAATTGAAGGAATTGTCCTATTGCAAGGAGCAGGCATCGCAGTTTATTGCCGATGCGGCATTGGCAGTAGTGGTTGTTGCCGACCCGTTGGCAAGCGATGTGTGGATAGAGGATGCCTCCATTGCCTCCATTTACCTGCAACTTCAGGCCGAAGATATGGGACTGGGAAGCTGCTGGGTGCAGGTGCGAGAACGTTTTACGGCTTCCGGTATGCCTTCAGGCGAGTATGTGCACGAGGTGCTGGATATTCCTTTGCAGCTGCAGGTGCTCAGTGTTATTGCTATCGGTCATAAGGGGATGGAGCGTAAGCCTTTCAATGAAGACAATCTGCAGTGGGAAAAGATACATATCAATAAATACGGAGGAAAGTAACAGTGAGTGCAGCAAAAGCAAACAATAACCGTGATACGTATAAGGCCACTGCCATCACACTGATTGTATTCGGTATTCTTTATTTGGTAGACAAATTGGTGCATTTCTCTGCAATCGGCTTGCCGTGGGTGATGAATAAGGATAATTTTCTGCTGTATACCGCAGTGATTTTTTTGCTGTTCAAGCATGACAAGTCGGTGGGATTGGTATTGATAGGCTTATGGCTGATATTGAACTTCGGATTGATAACGGCTTTGCTCGGTACGATGTCGGCTTATCTGTTGCCACTGGCATTGCTGGTATTAGGGGCTATTCTGTATTGGTTGGCAACAAGATAAGTGTATGGCGGGAAGAAGTATAGAAGATACGTCTATTGCCTTTATCGGTGCCGGAAATCTGGCTACTAATCTGGCAAAGGCTCTTTATTGGAAAGGGTTTCGTATTGTGCAGGTCTACAGTCGTACAAAAGAATCAGCGCAGGAATTGGCACAGACGGTGGAGGCGGTATATACCACGGATCTGCAGGCGGTTACGAAGGAGGCGCAGCTTTATATCGTTTCGCTGAAGGACGCGGCTTTTGTGGAATTATTACCCCAGATTGTTTCTGGAAAGGAGAATGCTTTATGGGTGCATACAGCCGGCAGTATTCCTATGAATATTTGGCAGGGGCATGTTGCGCGTCATGGAGTGCTTTATCCGATGCAGACTTTCAGTAAGCAGCGTGAAGTGGATTTTGGACAGATACCGTTTTTTGTGGAAGGCAACTCGGAAGAGGATGTGCGGCTTCTGAAGGATATTGCCTCAGCCCTATCGGAAAAAGTGTATGAAGCAAGTTCTGAGCAGCGCAAAAGTTTGCATCTGGCGGCTGTGTTTACGTGCAATTTTACCAATCACATGTATGTGTTGGCTGCTGAACTGCTGAAAAAGTACGGGTTGCCGTTCGAGGCAATGCTCCCCTTGATAGACGAGACGGCCCGTAAGGTGCATGAGCTGGAACCGCTTGCCGCACAGACAGGACCGGCTGTGCGCTATGATGAGAATGTCATTGACGAGCATCTGCGGATGCTTGCCGATGAGCCGCAAATGCTGGAACTATATCGGGAGATTAGCGAGAATATACATCGGTTGGCAATAAGATAACCGGACGCCGATGCTTGCCTCTTTTGAACGAATGTTTTGCTGTATATAGGTATATTATAATGAACAAGAAAAAAGTGCAATGAGTACCATAAACTATGATTTGAAAAAGATAAAAGCCCTTGTTTTTGATGTGGACGGTGTGCTGAGTGCCAATGTTATCCCTATGAGTTCAGAGGGTGAACCTCTGCGTACGGTCAACATAAAGGATGGTTATTCCCTGCATTTAGCTGCTAAGCAAGGGGTGTTGCTGGGTATAATTACGGGTGGACGTACAGAAGCGGTCCGCAAGCGTTTTACTTCTTTAGGTTTTGAGGATGGAAATATCTATATGGGTTCTTCTGTTAAAATCCATGATTACCATGACTTCCGTGACCGTCATGGCTTGAAGGACGAGGAAATATTGTATGTAGGTGATGATATTCCCGACTTGGAGGTGATGCGTGAGTGTGGTTTGCCGTGTTGTCCTAAGGATGCTGTGCCTGAGGTAAAGGCTGTGGCTCGCTATATTTCGTATGCAGAAGGCGGTTATGGCTGTGGTCGCGACATTGTGGAACAGGTATTGAAAGTGCAAGGGCTTTGGATGGCAGATGAAAAAGCTTTCGGTTGGTAGTTGTTTCAATCGTTAAATTGTAAATCGTCAAATCGTAAATGACATGATGTTAGATAATCTGAAAAAATATAAGGTGATTCTCGCCTCCAATTCTCCGCGAAGGAAAGAATTGCTGGCTGGTTTGGGAGTGGAATATGAAGTAAGAACTTTGCCCGATGTGGATGAATCTTATCCCGAGACATTGCGGGGAGCGGATATTCCTCTCTACATATCCAGGGAAAAGGCGGATGCCTACCGTGATATGATGCATCCGGACGAATTGATGATTACGGCAGATACCATTGTCTGGCTGGATGGACAAGTTCTCGGAAAGCCCAAGAATAGGGAAGAAGCCATGCAGATGTTGCGCGACATGTCCGGACGTACCCATGAAGTGTTTACCGGTGTGTGCATCACTACTACTGAGTGGCAACGCAGTTTTGCAGCGGCAACAGAAGTGCGTTTTGCTAAACTTAGCGAAGAGGAAATTGCCTATTATGTGGACAAATACCAACCCATGGATAAAGCCGGAGCTTATGGTGTACAAGAGTGGATTGGATTCATTGGGGTGGAAAACATATCCGGGAGTTACTATAATATAATGGGGCTCCCCGTACAGAGACTGTACAGGGAGTTGTTGGAGATCTAAACCAGATCCATCATTAGAGGGATATCTTTTTCACTGATTCCTTGTCTGACAAGTGTTTCTTTGTCTTTACCGAACATTTCTCTAAAAATCTCCTGCCCGCCATATTCCAAAGCTGCTTTACTGTAAAGTTCTGCAGCTTTTTCTATTTTGCCCGTTCTCCAAGCAACATGTCCGGCATTGAGATAGTCTGCCGCGAGTGGTTTGGAGGTGAGTATCTTTTCGTAATACTTCATTGCTTGCTCATACTTGCCGTTGACAAACGAACACCAGCCTATAGCACGCCATGCTTTGATACAATTGCTTTCGATGAAATCAAGCTTGAAGAAATATTGCAGAGCCTCTTCATATCTTTCCAGTTCGGCAAGGCAGCTTCCGGCGTAGAAAAGGACATTATGGCTTTCCGGCTGGATTGCCTCCACTTTCTTATAGTATTCCAGTGCAGAGGCAAAGTCCCTTATCTGCCGGTAGCACGTAGCGAGATGGCGGATTGTCCAGACATGGTCGGGCTTTAGTACATCGGCTTTCAGGTAGGCGTCTATCGCTTCCTTATACCTCTTTTCCTTTTGCAGGCAATAGCCAGCCTTTTGGAAAATGTCTGCATTTGCATGGTTCAAGGCTATCAATTCCTTATAAAGCTCCAATGCTTCTGCCGGGTGTTCTTTGCGGAAGTGGAAGTCGGCGATGGTAATCAGCAGCTCGGGTTTGCACAGAATCTCTTTGAGTGCCGGGATACGGTGCAGGGCAATCTCTTCCTTGAAGATGTCACGGAACTCGTGTCTGCGCTGGCTTAATTTGAAGAAACGGTATAAGTCGTGGACATACTGGTTGCTGATGACATCCGGTCGTTCGGCATACTGCCGCAAAGCGGAGGATTTGCTTTCGTCCATGAGTGCATCCAGATCCTGAGAAGTCATCTGGCTGAGCATCATCGTACGCTGTGACTGTGGTATATGTGCCATTGTAAAGCAAAGGGAATATTTGTCACTATTGCAGAAGAAACCGGATTGGAGGATAAGGGAGAGGATGGCATTGTCTCCGGTAGGCTTGAATCCGAATTCCTTGATGATGCTGGAGTGATGCATGTCGAACGGATAGAACCAGTTGTACGGTTCCTTAAAGAACGGATAAGTCTTGAGTTGTGCAAACGTACTCATATAGACGTCAGCGCCTTCCAGCTGTAATTCGTTCATCTCTCGTATCTTGTCTCCCAGTCCGGAACTTTCAAAAGCTTTCTCCCAATCTGGATTAAGATCGTTTTCCTCAGGGTTCTCTTCAAAACCGAATTTCATGTTGCGCATGATGTTCACATTCCTCATCATTTCCGGAATGATTTCTTCACGCATCTTCTTGTCTATCTTTTCCGTTTCCTGGCTACGGAGCAGCTCGATATAAATACGGTTCAGTTGCTTGCCGAAACTGCTGTCTTCATTGAGCAGGGAAAGGCGGGCTGTCAATTCGGGATAAAGCGACAGACGGGTGGGATGAAAAAGAAGTGCGAAAGCGATACCTACCAAAGCCCGTTGGTTTACTTGCGTATTTGCATGCGTTACGGCGTCCAGCAACCATGAGAATTTACGGGTATCAAAGCACTCCATCAGACTGAGCATGACGGCACTGGTGAACAGGCACAAATCATTGACGGGAAGCATTTCTGATTCCAGTAATCCTTTAGCTTGCTGTTCGTCTTCTGTAGACCAGTCGCTGTTGCTCCATGTGGAAAGAAAAAGGACCTGGGCGGTTTGTTCGTGCCGTTGAAGTAGGGCGTCCAGACCTTGGTTGTCCGGCATCAGCTGACAAACGGCCAAGTCATCAGGGAAAGATTCCAATACCTTCTGTAGTGCGGCAATATTGTATTCTTTGGGGAGGCGTTCCCGGTTATTGCGCAGGGAATGGTAATAGTGCGTGGAAACTCCGTCAAGGAGAGACAGACGTGCCTGGTCAGCGACTTCCCAAGTTTCGGTCAGAATTTGACGATATAGTTTCTGACGTTCAGGATCGTCGATTCCTTGGCGCATGTATTGCAGCATATACTGATAGGATGTTTGTGCTTGTTCCAAACGGTTACGGAGTGGCCAGTCACCGCTGTTCCAAAGAAAGGCTTCCAGTTGGGATTGCGCTTCCTTCAGCCGTTGCTGCTTGAGTAGAGCGACAATATGCTGATATTGCTCTTGTATGGCTTGTTCGTTCATAAATCAGTATCTTTTGAGGTATGTATTCTACAAAACTACAAAAAGAATGCCAAAAAGTTCGGAATTTCTCATTTTTCATTTTTAGAAACGAACTTGCAACTGGGCTTGAAGCAGGTTTGAATTCTCTCCTTTATGGCGGTTACAGTATGTGTATTGGGCTTGCAGACGGCATTTGGGATAGAACCAATACTGTACACCTGCTACATAATTGGTCTGTTTATCGGAAATAGTTTTATTTTTGTTGAAATAGTCATAAGAGGCTATTACGTCAAATTTGGGAAGCACATGGGCAGATACGGTTGCATAGTAACCATCACTTTTAACGTGTCCGTCTTTTCCAGCCAAGTATTCTGTACGTACATCTACGGATTTTGTTTTGATGGTAGCACCTGCCGACCAGCGGTTTCGGGCGTAATTCTCTCCTATGGCTATATCCGGATTAATGGAAGAAACGGCTACGGCGCATCCTTTTCCTTTAACAAAAGAACCGCCGACGGACAACCATTTCAATGGATGTACCATAAGGCTGCCTACAATGTCTTTTTGATTGTTTTTGTCTTTTAGGTTGATGCCTTGTCCGTTCATGATGGCAAGGTTATAAGTCATCAAAGAGTTAAACAAGTCTCCATAAATTAGTAATCCCATATCACGACCGCTTGCAGAGCCATACAAGGGATCACTGCCATTGATACCGGCCAGGTAATTGACAGCTTGAGAATAACAGTTTATTAATTCGACAAAGCAGGGAGACATTGGGTTCTCAATGGTATACATGGTTTTGAACTGTCCGATACGTGCTGTGAGTTGAGGGAGAAAACGGTATTCCGTGTAGGCTTCCAAGATTTTCCCGGTATTGGCAAAGCTGTACATGAAGTAAGCCGACCATTTATCGGTGATTTTACCGCGTGCCATAAAGATAACTCTCTTTATATCAAAAGTATTGCTGGTACCTTCGCCCGCATCATCGTATGTATATCCCACTTGGGCATAGCCGGAGAGGGAAATGCGGTCTTTTAAAGTGTTGACTACATCATTCAGACAAGCATTTTGTGCTTTCAGGATGCATGTGGCTGATAAAAGGATGCAGGATAGTAGAATTCGTCTCATTATTAGGGATAAGGATAGTATAAAAAAGGCAACCCTTTTTTCAAAGAGCTGCCTTTGGATGTTATTTTACTTGTTTTTATTCGTTGATAGCAGCGATACCCGGAAGAATCTTTCCTTCGATTGCCTCAAGCAATGCACCACCACCGGTAGATACGTAAGACACGCCGCTTGCCAAGCCGAACTTGTTGACACAAGCTACAGAGTCACCGCCACCTACGAGTGAGAAAGCACCGTTCTTGGTAGCTTCTACGATAGCTTCGCCTACAGCACGTGAACCGTGAGTGAAGTTCTCGAATTCGAATACACCCGTCGGACCGTTCCAAAGGATAGTCTTGGAGTTCTTGATGACATCTGCAAAGATCTTTTCAGTCTCAGGACCGATATCAAGACCTTCCCAACCGTCAGGAATTTCGTCAACCGGGCAGAACTTGGTGTTGGCATCGTTGGAGAAAGAATCTGCAATCTTGGCATCAACAGCTAAAACAAGGTTTACGCCTTTTTCTTTTGCTTTCTTCATCAGGTCAAGAGCCAAATCCAGTTTGTCATCTTCGCAGATAGAAATACCGATTTTGCCGCCCATAGCTTTAGTGAAAGTATAAGTCATACCGCCGGCAATAATCAGGTTGTCTACCTTGTTCAGCAGGTTTTCAATGATCTCAATCTTAGAAGAAACCTTGGAACCACCCATGATGGCGGTAAACGGACGTTGGATATCGTTCAAAACTTTATCAACAGCCTTTACTTCTTTTTCCATCAGGTAACCGAACATCTTGTTGTCCTTGTCGAAATATTTAGCGATCAATGCAGTAGAAGCGTGTGCACGGTGAGCGGTACCGAAAGCGTCGTTTACATAGCAATCTGCATAAGAAGCCAATTTCTTGGTGAATTCTTTCTGGCTTTCCTTAACAGCAGCTTTGGCAGCCTTCTTTTCTTCGTCTGTAGCATCTTCAGCCAAACCGCGGGGTTTGCCTTCCTCTTCAGCGTAGAAACGGAGGTTCTCGAGCAACAACACTTCACCCGGTTGCAGAGCGGCAGCCTTTACGGCAGCTTCTTCGCCCATGCAGTCGTTAGCAAATTGCACCTCAACACCCAACAACTCTTCGAGATGCTTCAGAATGTGCTTCAAAGAGAACTTGTCAGCCGGGCCTTTCGGACGACCGAGGTGAGAACCGATAATTACACTGCCGCCATCGGCCAAAATCTTCTTCAGTGTAGGAAGAGCGGCACGCATACGGGTATCATCTGTAATGTTGAAGTTTTCGTCCAAGGGTACGTTGAAGTCCACACGAACGAATGCCTTTTTTCCGGCAAAGTTAAATTGATCAATTGTCATAATACTCTATTTTATTTAAAAGTGTTATTAAATTCTTTTTAGTGAGCGCAAAGTTAGCATTTATTTCTTTTTTTTGCTATGAAACCGTTGTTTATTCTTTGTCTTTGCCGTTCTCTTTGCTAACTTTATATTTCTGGCAGTAATATTTGCACATTAATTGCAAACCGCAGGTATCACATTGTGGAGTACGTGCCTGGCATACATAGCGACCGTGCAGGATAAGCCAGTGGTGAGCTATGGGGATATCTGCTTCCGGTATATGTTTTACCAATTCTTTTTCGACACTGAACGGAGTTGTACATTTATCTGATACCAGGCCCAGGCGATGGCTGACGCGGAACACGTGTGTGTCTACCGCCATAGCCGCTTTATTGAAAACAACGGATTGGATGACATTGGCTGTTTTGCGGCCTACGCCGGGCAGTTTTACCAGTTCTTCAAGGGTATCGGGTACCTCACTGTTGAATTCTTTCACCAACATCTGTGCCATGCCTACAAGATGTTTGGCTTTGTTGTTGGGATAGGAGACGCTGCGGATATATTCGTATACCACGTCGGGAGTAGCAGCGGCGAGTGCTTCGGGAGTAGGGAAGTCCCGGTAAAGGGCGGGGGTAATCATATTGACGCGTTTGTCCGTACATTGTGCAGAGAGAATAACTGCTATCAACAGCTCGAACGGATTGTCATAATGCAACTCTGTTTCGGCTACGGGAACGTTCTCCCTAAACCAAGCAAGGATTTTTTCATAACGCTCTTTCTTTCTCATCTTAATTTGTTTTTATGATAGTGAGGAGATACTTTCAGATTGAAATAGAAGATGGAGATAACCGTGAGGCAGGCTCCGAAAAAATATGCCATATCGAATGAGGTAATCTGTGCGATATAACCTCCTGCTGTCAGACCTATACCAATGCCTACATCCCATGAAGTCAGGTAGGTAGAGGTGGCTGTTCCGCGCTGGTTGTTGGGGGCCAGGTTTACGAACAGCGTATTGAAGGCGGGGAACATCGTCCCGAAGCCTACTCCCAATAGGAGGGCAACCATAAAAAACAATATGTTTGTCAGTTCCGGGACGGTCTTCATCAGTAGTCCGCAAGCGGATAATATGAAGAAACAGCTACATACCAGATATAGTCCTAAAGTTATGACTTGGGTGATACGTCCTTTATCCACTTGTTTGCCGGAGAACATACGGGACACTGCCATGCCGACGGCCATAAAAGTAAAAAACAATCCGGAATTCAAGGTAATTCCTATTTCTTTGGCATACATGGCTACATAAGTGCTTGTCATGCCATATGGTATGGAGAGCAGTAGCAGTGCGATTCCTGCCGGGATACCTTTCAGCAGCACAAAGCGGTCCAATGAGATAGGTTCTCGTTTGACAGGTTGTTTGGGTGGGGTCTTGACGAGGCATGCGGCAACAAAACCGATAGTTCCTGATATGAGCGAGCAGGCAAAAATCGTTTCAAAGGAATATATGTCATGCATGAAAAGACCAATCATCGGGCCGAAGCTCATGGCTGTATTGTTCATCAGTCCATAATATCCTACGGCTTCGCCGCGACGGGACGAAGGGGTAATGTCAATCACAATTGTATTTCCCGCTACGGTCACCATTCCAAATGCAAGGCCGTGGACAACCCGCAACATGATGAATAAAGATAGGACTCCCGCTAACATGTAACCTGCGAAAATGGTGATAAAGATGAAGTATGCCACCAGATAAAGAGGCTTGCGGGCTAGCGTGTCGAGCAGGTATCCCGAGAACGGGCGTATGCAGAGCGAGGCAATGGTGTAGCATGACAAGATGACACCCACTGCTGCATTTCCGGTATGGAATACCTCAGTCAGGTAGAATGGAAGAACCGGTAGTATCAGATAAAAGGCAAAATACAAAAGGAAATTGGCAGCCAGGATAAGGCAATAGCCGGAAGTTACAAGTTTGTCTTTTGCCATAGCGAAAAATAGTGGTTAGCGATGAGTGGTTAGTGATGAGTGATTAATGATATGCTGAAAATGCGCAACTTATTAATCACTAATCACTAGCCGTTATTCACTATATTTAGTAAGCGCTCTCGAATTCTTTCAGAAAGCGTGTGTCATTTTCAGAGAACATACGAAGGTCTTTCACCTGGTATTTCAAGTTGGTGATGCGTTCTATACCCATACCCAGGGCATATCCGCTATACACTTTGCTGTCTATTCCGTTCAGCTCCAATACATTCGGATCTACCATACCGCATCCCAGAATTTCTACCCAACCCGTATGCTTGCAGAAAGGACAGCCCTTACCGCCGCAGATATTACAGCTGATGTCCATTTCGGCACTCGGTTCGGTGAAAGGGAAGTAGGAAGGACGTAGACGAATCTTGGTGTCACTGCCGAACATCTCTTGAGCAAAGAGCAATAAGGCCTGTTTCAAGTCAGTGAAAGACACATTGCGATCTACGTATAAGGCTTCTACCTGGTGGAAGAATGCGTGTGCACGGTAGCTGATGGCCTCATTACGGTATACACGTCCCGGACAAAGTACGCGGATAGGAGGCTGCGTGGTCTCCATAACACGGCTTTGCACGCTGGATGTGTGTGTGCGAAGAATGATGCTGTGCGATACGTTTTCTGTATCATTTTCGATGAAGAATGTATCCTGCATGTCGCGTGCCGGATGGTCTTCGGCAAAATTCATGGAGGAGAATACGTGCCAGTCGTCTTCCATTTCCGGTCCATCGGCGATATTGAATCCCATACGGGCAAATATATCGATGATTTCGTTTCTCACGATGGAAAGCGGATGGCGGGTTCCTAATTCTATCGGGTAGGCTGAACGAGTCAAGTCAATATCGTCACAACCAGTATCCTGGCTTTCGAACTGTTCCTTCAAGGCGGCAATCTTTTCTTGTGCTTTGTTTTTCAGTTCGTTCAAGCGCATACCCACTTCTTTTTTCTGTTCGGCGGCTACATTGCGGAAATCTGCCATCAAGTCATTGATGGCTCCTTTTTTGCTGAGGTATTTGATGCGGAGTGCCTCTAATTCCTCGGGGTTAGCGGCTTTCAGTGCCTCTACTTCCTGCAGAAGCTGATTGATTTTAGCTATCATATCGTTGTTATCTTATTTATTTTCTAAGTTAAAAACGGTGCAAAGATACAATATTATCATTGTTTTGCCGCCAATTGGGGAAGATTATTTGGTGTCAGTGGTACAAAATTTCATGTGAAGAAGCAATGATAAAGGATTGGAGAAAAAATAATAATATATAAAAGTCTTCATATTGTTTATGGAAAAAACATAAATGAGCGTTGTTTAGTGACTTTTAAAATATACTTTTTGTATCTTTGCGCCCCGTTTACCGTTCTATGGAGGTAGAACAAACTGGCGGTTGGTATTTATTAACATACGTCAAAGAGAGAGAGTTAACGGAGTAATTGTTGCATTAAAGTTAGAGTTTGAATTGATGAAATTGAAGACAATCCTGCCAGTCGTGGCAGTTGCGGGAGTACTCATGTGTGAGCCTGCCGTATTGTTGCATGCCGGTACATCTGATTTTGCTTCTTCCGAAGCTATGGGATGGTTCCGTAAGAAAAAGAAGAGTGAAGCCAAGGACAGCGTTCAATCCAAGAGCGACTACGAGAAATTGACGGGTTCAGGTGCTATTGCCTGCAAGGGAATGTTCAATGTTTACCAGAAGAAGAGCGATTATTACTTTGAAGTGCCGGCAAGGCTGCTGGGACGTGATATGCTGGTAGTAAATAAATTACAGCGTGTTCCTTCCGAACTGAATGAGGCGGGTGTGAACCGTGGTACGAATTACGAAAATCAGATGGTGCGTTTTGAATTGGACAAGGCTGCCAACAAGCTGTTGGTACGTCAGAGCCGTCCTCTTCCATTGGCGCCGGATGAGGATGCCATACGGCAGTCCGTACTGGATAATTATATTTCTCCGCTGATAGCCGGTTTCAAGATAGAAGCATTCAATAATGACTCTACCATGATAGTGGTCAAGGTCAACGATATTTATGATGGTACGGAGACGAGCATCAATAATGTCTTTACAAATATCAACCTGGGAACTTCGGCCATCAAAAATCTCTCCCGCATTTTATCTATCAAAGCTTTTGAGAACAATGTGGTAGCTACTTCCGAGTTGACAACTAAGGTGACTGAGGGAACAACGACTGTGTTTGTTACGGTCGAAGTCAGTTCCTCTCTGTTGCTGTTGCCGGAGAAACCGATGATGGGACGTCTGGATAGTCCGCGTGTAGGTTACTTTACCAATCCGTTATTGAATTACAGTGACGGTCAGCAGCGTGTAGACAAGAAACCCTTCATCACCCGCTGGCGTCTGGAACCGAAACCGGAAGACCGGGAGCGTTATCTTCGTGGTGAATTGGTGGAACCGGTCAAACCAATCGTGTTCTATATCGAGAACTCCACTCCCCGTCGTTGGCGGAAATATATCAAGCAGGGAATTGAGGATTGGCAGGCTGCTTTTGAACGTGCCGGATTCAAGAATGCCATCGTCGCAAGGGAGTTAACGGACAGTATGAATGTGGATAAGGATGACGTGAACTACTCTGTGCTGACCTATGCGGCCTCCACCAAAGCCAATGCCATGGGACCTTCTATCCTTGACCCACGTTCTGGCGAGATATTGGAAGCGGACATCATGTGGTGGCATAATGTGCTGGGTATGCTCCAGGAATGGATTACAGTGCAAACCGGTGTCGTACGTCCTGAAGCAAGAGGAGTAAAGCTGCCGGATGAACTGATGGGTGATGCCATGCGTTTTGTGGCATGCCATGAGGTGGGGCACTCGTTGGGTTTGCGTCACAATATGATTGCTTCCTGGACTTTTCCGACAGATTCCCTGCGTTCCAAAACATTTACGGATTGTATGAATACCACTTCTTCCTCTATCATGGACTATGCACGTTTCAACTATGTGGCACAGCCGGGTGACGGTGTTACGGCGCTTTCTCCCCATATCGGTCCGTATGATATGTTTGCCATAGAATACGGCTATCGTTGGTATGGTAAAGAAACCCCAGAGGCGGAGAAGGATTTGCTTGCCGACTTCCTGAGCCGTCATGCAGACCGTTTATATAAATATAGTGAGGCGCAGGATGTGCGTGATGCCGTAGACCCGCGTGCACAGAATGAAGATTTGGGCGATGATGCTGTCCGCTCATCTCTGCTGGGTATTGAGAACTTGAAGCGTATTGTTCCTCAAATCATCCAATGGACTACCACTGGCGAGAAAGGACAGACTTATGAAGAAGCTTCCCGCCTATACTATGCGGTTATCAACCAATGGAACAATTACCTCTATCATGTATTGGCAAACATCGGTGGTATCTATATAGAAAACACCGTTGTGGGCGACGGACAGAAAACCTATACCTTCGTAGAAAAAGAAAAGCAGCAAGCAGCCTTGAAGTTCCTGCTGGACGAAGTGCTGACCTATCCCAAATGGCTGTTCGACACGGAAGTGGGAGAGTACACCTACTTGCTGCGCAACACTCCGCTGGGCGTAGTGGAGAATGCACCGACACAGGTGTTGAAGAATGCCCAATCCTATATCCTTTGGGATTTGCTGGGCAACAACCGCCTGATGCGTATGTTGGAGAACGAATCGGTGAACGGCAAAAAGGCTTTCACGGTGGTAGAGCTGATGGATGGCCTGCATCGCAACATCTTTGCCACTACGGAACGCGGTGCTTTGCCGGACGTCATGACACGTGCCTTGCAGAAGAATTTCGTAGATGCGCTGATTACGGCAGCTGCCGAAAGCGAAGGAGTGAAAATAAACAAAAAACTGATGGACAACCACTTCTTGCTGGACCACCAGACTGCCCTTTGCAGTTGTGACGAGCATGTTGGTAAGACTTTGGATGCCGACCGTATGGGGGCCCACCGCGAACTGAACTTCTACGGTTCGCAGATAAACCGCGTATCTGATGTCATTTCAGTGAAGCGTGGTGAGTTGCTCCGCATCAAGGAACTGCTTCAGAGCCGTTTGGGTACATCGGATATAGCCACTAGATATCATTATAAGGATTTGATTTTGCGTATCAATACAGCATTAGGAATGAAGAATTAGGGATTAGCGATTAAGGGTTAGGGATAAGTCGTTAGTAACTAACCGCTAATCCTTAATCCCTAATTTGAGTATTAATTTAATTTTATATGTAACGCATGGAAAAACGTGTATTAATCGTTTTGCTATGCCTTGTGGGAGTTTTGTCATCTGCTTTTGCTGCAGAGAAAAAAGTCCAGGGCGTAGTAATATCTTCAGAGGATAACCTACCGCTTATCGGTGCTTCCATCTATGTGACTCCGGAAGACTTGAAAAAGGCGGGAAGTGCTCAGACTACAATGGGGGTTATTACTGATGTGGATGGTCAGTTCTCTATAGCTATACCTGCCGGGATAACCCGTTTCTTTTGTAGCTACGTGGGGTATGACGTATTGGAAGTAAAGCTTGTTCCGGGGAAGGAATTTTATGAAATAACACTTCATGTATCTTCCCAAATGCTCGATGCCGTTGTTGTGACGGGTTATCAGACGGTGGAGCGTCGCAAGCTGACGGCAGCGGTGTCCAAATTGGATATATCGGATGAGACTATTGGTGCAGTAAAAAGTATTGATCAGGCACTTGCCGGACAAATTGCCGGACTTTCTGTCAGCCCGACTTCAGGTGCTCCGGGTGCTCCGGCAAAGATACGCATTCGCGGTACCGCTTCGTTGAATGGTACACAAGACCCTTTATGGGTGCTGGACGGCATTCCTTTGGAGGGGACGGATGTTCCTGAACCGGATGAACTGAATGACATCACCAACATGAAACAATCTTCCATTGCGGGCTTGAATCCGGCGGATATTGAGAATATCACCATTCTGAAGGATGCGGCAGCCACAGCCATCTATGGTGCGCGTGCAGCCAATGGCGTCATTGTGATTACGACAAAGAAAGGGAAGGTCGGTAAACCGGTTATCAGTTTCTCATCCCGATTTACCTATACTCCTACATTGAGCCTTGACCGGTTGAACTTGCTGAACTCAGCGGAGAAAGTAGGATTGGAAATGGATATGATCCGTAACAACTATTCTCCGGACAATCATAAAGGAGGTGTATATAATATTCTTTCCAATTACAATGAGTTGTCTGCCTTTCAGAATGGAGGATGGGATGCTCTGAGCAGTGAGACGCAAGCTGCTATCAACCGTTTGAAGAATATAAATACAGACTGGGGAGATGTTCTTTTCCGTGATGCTTTCAGCCAGGAATATAATCTGAGTCTTTCCGGCGGTACGGAAAGAGTTACTTATTATACCTCTTTCGGCTATTACAAAGAAGATGGAAATGTGGACGGTGTGAGTATGGACCGTTTTAACCTGGTAGGAAAGACGTCTTACAAAGTAAACAATATATTAAAGGTGGGTGCCTCCATGTTTGCCAATCGTCGTAAAAATACCAATTATCTGACAGATGCATATGGCATGTCCAATCCCGTGTTCTATTCGCGCAAGGCTAATCCGTATTTCGAGCTTTACGATGAAAATGGAAACTATAATTACGATTATGATATTCAGAATAATACCGATAAGGATTTAGGGTTTAATATCTTTGAGGAACGTCGGAACACGTCCAATGAAAGCGTAGTGAATTCTTTTTCGTCCATATTTGATGCGGAACTTCGTTTTAATGACAAATGGAAGCTGACTTCCCAGTTCGGTTATCAGTTGGAAAAGACTTCCAGAAAAGAGATAGCAGACTGGGAAAGTTATGCCATGCGTTATTATTACAAGTTGAGCGAATACTCTCAGGATGGGGAAACGAAGCATTTTCTACCCGAAGGGGGGATGCAGAAGTCATACGAGAATTCCAATTCACAAATTACCTGGAAGGCGATGGGAGAATATCGTGACAGTTTCAATGATATTCACGAGTTGGAAGTGATGGCGGGTACCGAACTACGCAAGACTTGGTATGAAACCTTGTTCTCGGCAGGGTATGGCTTCGACCGCAAGACGTTGACGACCAAACCGGTGATTTTCCCCAACGAAAGTTACGCCACGTCTTTCCCGCTCCATCAGACAACGTATAAGGAGAATGCTTATGTATCTTTCTACTCTACGGCCTCTTACTCTTTGTTGAACCGCTACACGGTGGGAGGAAGTATCCGTTTTGACGGTTCCGACCTTTTCGGTGTGGATAAGAAGTACCGTTATCTTCCTCTTTATTCTGTCAGTGCATTGTGGCGTCTGTCACAAGAACCGTTTATGCAGCAGGCCAAGTGGGTGGACAACCTGGTGTTCCGTGCATCCTACGGTCTGCAGGGAAATATTGATAAGAATACCTCTCCGTTCCTGCTGGGTACTTACCGATCGGAAAGTATTCTGCCCGGTGTGTCGGAAGATATGATTGTTATTAATTCCGCTCCCAATAAGAAGTTGCGTTGGGAAAAGACGCAATCAGTCAATGCAGGCTTTGATTTTTCTGTATTGAACCAGGCTATCAATCTGAGTGTGGACTATTATTACCGTAAGGGTACCGATTTAATAGCTTTGCGCATGCTTCCTTTGGAGACGGGTTTTACTTCTATGAACGTCAACTGGGCAAGTATGGAGAACAAAGGTGTGGAAATCAGCTTGTCTACCCGTAACATAACGACGAAGAATTTCTCTTGGTATACAAATTTCAATTTTGCTTATAACGGTAATAAGGTGCTGCAAGAAAATATTCCCGAACAGCAGACCACTCCGGGGCGTGAAGGCTATCCAGTAGGAGCAATTTTTGCACTGAAGACTGCGGGTGTAGATAAGGAAACAGGTAACATGATGTTCTATAATCCGGAGGGAGAGAAAGTGACCTTGAAGGAACTCTACCGCCTGAAAGATGAGTGGGGGATAGGTATTGCCTCTTCCGATGTAACTGCAGCCGAAGAGAGGACCTTCTATTCGTATATCGGGAGTAGCGATGCTCCTTATACGGGAGGTTTGATTAATACCTTCAGCTATAAAAACTGGGAGTTGAATGTCAATTTCTCTTTGACGTTTGGTGGGTACGTACGTACGCAGCCCTCTTATGACATCATCAATCCGGATTATGGCAAGAACTATAATGCTGATGTGCTGAACCGCTGGACTCCGGAAAACCCGAATGCGGAGCTTCCGGCATTTATGCTGAGTGCTTCCAACCCGGAAGAGTACTCTTGGTATGATTCTAAAACCATCTGGAGAGATTTGGATATCTGGGTGAAGAAGCTGAACTACGTACGTTTGCAGAATCTGCGTCTGGGTTACCGTATCCCTGAACTCCTGACAAAGCGTTTGGGAATGAACTCGGCAACGGTATCTGTTGAAGGACGCAATCTCTTCGTGTTTGGTTCGGGATATAATAACTACATGGATCCGGAGTCGATGTACAATCCTTATGCAACTCCCGTACCCAAGTCGGTTACATTCAGTTTGAACTTGAATTTCTAACTTCAAAAGCAGAAAGAAAATGAAGAAAACAATAAGTCTGATGATAATGGCCTGCATGCTTCTGCTTGCGGCATGCGACAACTATCTGGATATACAGCCTACCGGTAGTGTCATTCCCAATTCTTTGGCTGAGTATAGGGCGTTGCTTGCCCGTTCTTATAAGGACGTGAGTAAATTCAGTGACCGGGGAATGGCTTGTTTCCGTTCCGACGAGATGCAGGTTCGGGATGATGAATATGATCAAAATTATTATATGGATATAGAGCGCTGGAACGATCTTGCCCCCAATGCCTATACCTCATCGTTTGAATGGGCCAAGTATTATAATGTGCTTTTTATTGCCAATCATGTTATAGAGAGCAAGAGTGATATCAAAGAAGGTACTGAAGAAGAGATAAATCAGCTTGTAGGAGAAGCGTATATGCTCCGTGCTTATGTACATTTCTTATTGGTAAATCTTTATGGGCAGCCCTATACTAAGGAGGGAGCTTTGGATACCAAATCGGTGCCGCTGAAACTGGATACTGATTTGGAGAAAGTCCTGAAACGCAATACAGTGAAAGAAGTTTATGTTTCCATCCAAGAAGATATTGATGAGGCGCGCAAACTGGTTACGGAGGCAGAATGGGAGCAGAGATATTCATATCGTTTCAATACAGCTTCGGTAGAGGCGTTTCAGTCGCGTGTATCCCTTTACAAGGGTGAGTGGCAAGCAGCTTGGAATGCTGCTGAAGCAGTGCTTGCCGTGAAGTCTGTATTGGTAGATTTGAATGATGACGCTGCAACTCTTCCTAACAATTATAATTCCGTAGAGAATATCACTCCGTTGGAGACACCTTTGAGTAGTACAGTCAATGGGGCTGCTCTGGCTACTCCGGTTTTTCTCTCCCTTTATGCTGAGAACGACCTTCGGCTGGATAAATATTTTGCTGAAGCGGATGAAAAAGGTTTCAGGAAGAACAAGAAGGCGGGAAGTAACAACTATTTGTGTACTTTCCGTGTAGGTGAAATATATCTGACGGCTGCTGAGGCTGCTGCTCAACTAGGACAACTGCCTCAGGCACGTACCCGCCTGCTGGAATTGATGCGGAAACGTTATGCACCGGAGGCTTACGAAGCAAAATCTATTGCTGTCAACGCTATGGATAAGGAAGCGTTGGTACAGGAAATATTGGATGAGCGTGCCCGTGAACTTGCTTTTGAAGGACATCGTTGGTTTGACCTTCGTCGTTCCACTCGTCCACGTTTGGAGAAAGTGCTTGGTGGTACGCGTTATGTACTCGAAGAAGATGATGCCCGTTATACATTGTCCATTCCGAAAGAAGCCATAGAAGCCAATCCGGGATTGCTGAACTGATAAAGATGACCGGTAAAGATTAAACTCCCCGATTCTCGGCTGAACAGCGCAGGGAATCGGGGAGTTTTGTCTTAATGTGGATTGGATATATGTTTTTTACGTACCTTTGCACCGTTTTTGTAATAGACAATATAAGATGATACAGAATCAGAGACCTCCTATCCGTAGAATTGCTTTTCCAATTCTTATAGCATTGAGTATTTCGCATTGCTTGAACGATATGCTGCAATCGGTCATTTCGGCGATATACCCTTTGTTCAAGGAGGATTTATCCTTGAGTTTTGCCCAGATTGGTCTGATTACGTTGGTGTATCAGATGTCGGCGTCCGTGTTTCAGCCTCTAATGGGATTGTTCTTTGATAAGCGCCCCATTGCCTGGTCATTGCCAATAGGTATGTGCTTTACTTTGGTCGGCATTATGAATCTGGCTTTTGCAACTAATCTGTATTGGCTGCTGGCTTCGGTATTCATTGTGGGTATCGGTTCATCTGTACTCCATCCAGAGGCGTCGCGCATTGCCTTTCTGGCTTCTGGCGGAAAACGCGGACTGGCGCAGTCTCTGTTTCAAGTGGGTGGGAATTTGGGAGGCTCGCTTGGACCATTGCTGGTGGCTTTACTGGTAGCTCCTTATGGGAGGCGACATATTGCTTTTTTCACGGCTTTTGCCTTGATTGCCATCGTGGTGATGATTCCTATATGCCGTTGGTTCCGTTCCTACTTGAACCACATCAAGAAAAGCCCGATGCTCGTGGCAGGAAAGATAGAACGTCCCCTTTCTTCAAGGATGACGGTGTTTGCCATAAGTATTCTGCTGATACTTATCTTCTCCAAATATATCTATATGGCAAGTCTGACGAGTTACTATACATTCTATCTGATCCATAAATTTGGTGTCACTGTTCAGGACTCACAGCTCTTTTTGTTTGTCTTCCTGGTAGCCACTGCCATCGGAACATTGGTGGGAGGCCCTGTAGGTGATAGAGCTGGGCGTAAGTATGTTATCTGGGCTTCCATTCTTGGAACGGCTCCATTCAGTATGATGATGCCTCATGTAGGGCTTGCATGGACGGTAGTGCTGAGTTTCTGTGTCGGTCTGATGCTTTCTTCCGCTTTTCCTGCCATATTGCTGTATGCACAGGAATTGCTGCCTAATAAGTTGGGTTTGATTTCCGGGTTGTTCTTTGGTTTCGCTTTTGGAATTGCCGGTATCGCTTCGGCTATATTGGGAGGTATGGCAGATAAGTATGGTATAGAGGCTGTTTATAATGTATGTGCCTTTATGCCTTTGTTGGGGTTGGTGGCTTGCTTTCTGCCTAATTTGAAAAAGAGATAGAGGTTTTGTATTCCCATTGTCAGCCATGCAGAGAGAACGAAAGGTGCAGTCAATGTAGTGAGTCCTCAGTTAATTCCTACAATTTACAAGGCTACAGAGAGTAAAACGAAATACACTGCCCATATTCAGCTCATCCAATTTTGGTCTTCTAGAGCAATGGTACACAAGATAGGAGAGGAATAACTCCCCCAATATATGGTATATATTGCTGCATTCCGGGAATTTACGAGGGTGCCTGCAAGGAAAAATAGTCTGGTCATAATGTTTCCTTGAAACATCACCTGGTTTATATCCATACTGAAACATTGTAAGTAATCGATGTAGGAAGTAGAAATGAATAGCATGTTAGGCATCAGCTAACTGCACAATCCTAGCAGTAGCTATACAGAAAGGATAAAAGGAACAGTGAACCCGGGTAACACGCGTTGCATGTTGAAAAAAACGTGTATGTAGATAGATATAGATGCGTACGAGGCAATAGTTATCAGCATCAAGGATCCATTTGCATGAATGGCAGAATGTGCTTTGCTCCCCCTCCTTTTTGTGTGGCAACTCAAACGTAACTAAAGGGCTGATATCTCAAAAGAGATACCAGTTCTATTTTTGTATTAGCAAAAAGTTTTAGCGGACAGTCATGTTTAATAAATTATCTTTATTGATATTGGTTACAGTGCAGTTTGTCATTTCTCTGTTAAGCGGTAAATTGGTTTCCTCAACAAAAGACAAGACGGTATCTTTACCTTCAGTTGATTTTGCTCCCGATATCGAACTTGGCACTAAACGTACAGTCTAGTGATAGTCACCGAAGGATATTCAGATTATCGGTCTATTCTTTCAACCGGCACGAATATGCAATCCAAATTCTTAATTGCCATTGATCTTTGTCCTTGCAATTTTTATATGAAGAATCTTTTGGAAAAATGTTTTGAAGCTTGTTTTTTCGTTATCTTTGAGCACAGAAAGCTTTTGATTTGCACGAATATACACTTTATAATTACGCCATTAAAGCGACGTTTTTTTAGATAAAGCATCTTTTATCAGTCAAGAATAGTTTAGCAGGAAGTATACATAACAGTTTGAAGTATTTTGAATTGCTTCTTGTTTTTATAATTCTGTATTAAACTAATAATTGATTGTTTATGACTAGTGTAAAAGTAAAATTCAGCCCTTCATCCATTATCCTCAAAGAGGGAACGCTTCATTATCAAATAATCCATCATCGTAAGGTACGACATATCCGTACCGGTTACAAACTGTTTTCAAGTGAGTGGATTTCTGCTTCCGGTGAAATCGATGTCTCGGCAGGAAGTGGAGAAGATCGAAAAAACTATCTTATTGCGTTAAAAAAGCAAATTGATAAAGACCTTGTTAAAATAGAGAAATGCATCAACCGTTTGGTTCAGGAAGATGCTCCTTTCACTGTGGAACGCATCATAGAGCTTTACACTGTTCCTGAAGGAAATTACACTTTCCTTTTATACGGAAAAGAACTGCTGGTTGAATTGAGGAAAATAGGCAAGGTACGTACAGCGGGTACCTATCAGAGTGCCTTGAATAGCTTTGAACGTTACTTGAATAACCGTGGTGATGTCTCGTTGGATGCACTGGACTCCAATCAGATGATAGCTTATGAAAGCTGGCTCAAAGGGAATGGCATTTGTCCGAACACCAGTTCCTATTATATGCGTAATCTCAGAGCTATCTATAATCGTGCGGTAGAACAAGGTTTTGTTGCCCAACAAAATCCTTTTAAGCATGTATATACTGGCATTGATAAAACAAGGAAACGTGCTGTATCCTTAGATGTGGTTAGGGAAATACGAGACTTAAATTTGACGAAAAAATCACTGGTCTTTGCCAGGGATATCTTTTTATTCAGCTTTTATACACGTGGAATGTCCTTTGTGGATATGGCATTCTTGAAAAAGAAAGACCTGCAAAATGGGATCCTTACTTACCGGAGACATAAAACCGGTCAGCAATTGTTTATCAAATGGGAAAAACCCATGCAGGAACTCATTGATAAATACGACACCTCTGATATTCCCTACCTACTACCGATTATTCGAAATAATGGTATGGACGAATGGCATCAATACCAAAATGAAGCGCACCGTATCAACAGAAATTTGAAACACATTGGCAAACAGATGGGTTTGGGTATTCCACTTACTACTTATGTTGCCCGCCATGCATGGGCCAGTATTGCTCAAAGTAAAAATGTCTCTTTATCTGTTATCAGTGAAGCATTGGGACATGATTCGGAGCAAACCACCCGAATTTATCTTGCCTCTTTAGATGCATCTATTGTAGACACGGCAAATAGTCTCATTTTGATGTCTATATGAATAAAGTGATTTATATAATAATCATTAACGAATATGACAAAAGAATATCAAAGCCATTCAAAAAGATACATATCTTATGAAGAGAGGTCTATTTACCATGGAGAATTGGTGGAGTAAATATGCCTAAGTCATGAGAAAACAGCTTGTAAAAAGCGAAGGTGTTTTGGTAAAATGTCATAAGCACTTCAAAGTATATGCCCTCCACAAAATAAACAGTGATGCTTTTCTCCTAGAGGTGTATTGGTAATGTGTACACAAATATGGAATCAATATGAAAGCGAATAAAATCTTACTTGTATTCCTGATATTTTATGTAGGCCATATCCAGGCACAAGAGATACAGGATTCGGTAAAAATCTATTTCAGACAAGGATATTCTGTATTGGAACCATCCCATAGAAACAACAGAGAAGCGTTGGACCGGATAGCAGACAGTCTGCGGACAAGCTATGCGGACTCTGTTTACCAACTGAAACGTATCCAGGTAGTGGGTGGAGCATCACCGGAAGGCAGCATTCTCCTAAACAGACGTTTATCTGTAAAGCGAGCCAATGTGCTGTTTGACTATCTTTCACGTTATGGAGAACTACCCGACTCCTTGAAAACGAACGTGTTCCTCGGGAGAGACTGGAACGGTCTAATCCGTTTGGTGAGTGATGACTGGGAACTACCCTACCGGAAAGAAACGCTACATTTATTGCATGAATTGGCAGAGGATGCGGCAAATGACAATCTTACAAAAGGTGACCATCTGCGACGGATACAGCAACTGCATGGTGGGGCACCTTATCGGTATATGTATAAAAAATATTTTCCGGAGTTGCGCGCCTCCCGGTTATATCTATGGTATGAGAAAGTATGGAATCCTATTGCCCCCATGCCAATGCCTCCCTTCAAGCTTCCTATACCCGAACCAAAACCGACAGAACCTCTCCCCCTTGTCCCATACATACCTACGCAGCCACGTAAGCTGTATCTTGCCGTAAAGACAAATATGCTGTACGACGCATTGCTCGTACCGAATATCGGTGTGGAATTTTATCTTGGCAAAGACTGGAGTATGAGTGCTAACTGGATGTATGCCTGGTGGAAAACAGACCGGCGGCACTGGTACTGGAGAACTTATGGCGGTGACATAGCCATTCGGAAATGGTTCGGTAAGGCCGCCAAGGAAAAGCCTCTTACGGGACATCATGTGGGACTCTACGGGCAGATTTTTACTTATGATTTTGAAACAGGGGGAAAAGGCTATATGGGTGGAAAACCCGGAGGAACACTCTGGGACAAAATGAACTATTCCACAGGTGTGGAATACGGCTACTCGTTGCCGGTGGCATACAGACTGAATATTGACTTCACTATCGCTGTCGGGTATTGGGGGGGGACCTATTATGAATATACCCCCATAGACAACTGCTACGTATGGCAGGCTACCAAGGAGCGGCACTGGTTCGGCCCTACTAAGGCGGAAATATCGCTGGTATGGCTGATTGGCAGGGGAAACTTCAACAAAGGGAAAGGAGGCAGACGATGAAAACCGGAATACGAATGACTGTTTACACACTGCTGACCATGATTCTTTTCTCATGCGAGCACAAGGAACTCTGTTTCCATCATCCGCATGTGGCTACGGTCAGAGTGGATTTTGATTGGAAGAACGCTCCGCAGGCCAATCCTGAGGGAATGTGCGTGTATTTCTATCCTGAAGAAGGCGGATATCCGGTTCGGTTCGATTTTGCAGGGAAAGACGGAGGACCGGTAGAGATTAAAGTAGGAAGGTACCGGATACTCTGTTACAATAATGACACGGAGTCTTTACTGTTCAGAGGAATGGAAGGATTTGACACCCATGAGGGATATACGCGGAACGGTAACGTTTTTGAGAGTATTTACGGTAACGGTGCCCATTATGCGCCTCCGGCCAAAGGTTCGGAAGACGAGCGTGTCGTCATCTGCCCTGACATGATGTGGGGAAGTAACGCCCGAAATGTGGAAATCACCGAATCAGGGCTAAGTTATGAATGTGTTCCCTTTACAGACAAAGACAAGGTCGAATGGATAGAAAGTAGCGAGCATGTCATCAAGCTTTATCCTGCCGAACTGATATGTACCTACACCTATGAGGTCCGTAATGTCAAGAACATGGAGTATATGACGCAGGCTTGCGGGTCATTGTCGAGCATGGCTCCCTCCATGCTGTTTGCCAACGAGGAACTGGACAGGGAGTGTGTCACAGTCCCCTTCGAAACAGAACTCCACCCCGAGAGTTCGAAAATGACCGGTAAGTTTTATACGTTCGGTCATCATGAAGAGAATGCCCGTCCGCACAAAATGATGTTTTATGTATGGTATTCCAATAAGGAGAAATTCTATACAACCTTTGATGTGACTGACCAAGTACATAAAGCACCGGACAGGAAGCATGTGCACATCATCATTGATAATGCGGACTTTCCGGAACCGCTTCCGGACGAGGGGGGATTTGATGTGGAGGTTGATGATTGGGTGGAAGTCGAAAACGATATCATTATGTAGTTTTTTATATCTTTTAATGTTATGCAGACGAAATCAATTCTAATGGCACTATTGGCCATGGCATTGGTAACGGCATGTACCAATGATGAAACAATAGAAATGAACCAGGGTGAAGGCATCAGTTTGAGTGCGATAGCAGGAAAGGCAATCCGTACGGGAAGCGAAGCCACCACAACCAACAGCATAGACAAATTCCATGTATTTGCCTTTACCCAAGAAGCAGAATACATGAATCACGATGTCCGGAGACAAGGGAACGTATGGTCGTATGGCGATACCAAATTCTGGCCGGAAACAGATGTGGACTTCTATTCGTATAGTCCGACGGATACGAAGAATGGTAATGTTGACATTACAGTAAATGGCGACAAGAAAATTACCGGCTATGAGGTACCCGGCGATGAGGACCTGCTTTATGCCTTGAACCTGGCTGAAAAGAAAGCCGAACATGAGGGCAAACAACCGGTTACGGTCAACTTCCGCCATGCCCTGTCACAGATTGTATTCAGAATCAAGAACACCAGTTCCAACCTGACAGTGTTCGTAGACGCAGTGAAAGTGGAGGGAATAGAGAAACAGGGTACATTCTCCTGGCCGACTTTGAGCACTACTACCCAATGGCAGGGAACTGAAAAGGATACGGAAACTGACAAGTCATGGGGAACATGGGATATCGCATATAACAAAGAGAACGCAAAGCAGAACAGCTATGCCGCTGAGATTACTCCGATTATGGAACCAGGCTTTACAGGTTCCAAAGATGCATCTGTGTGGGACTTGACTGTTAAAACAGGCAATGGCTATAAGGGACTGCTCCTTTTGCCGCAGACATTGAATCCCTGGATTACGAAGACCGGTGGAACAGATGAAAATCCGGAGTACAAAATCACGGGGACAGCACGTGTGCTTGTTAAATGCAAGCTGGTAGATACGGCATCTGATGTACAATTGTGGCCAGACAAGGACTCACAAGAGGAAACCGCATGGGTGGGCGTCTCCCTGGTAGGAGAACCTAAGGACATAAGCGGAAAAAACGAACAAGTCTGGAAGCAGGGCAAACGCTATGTTTATACCCTTATCTTTGGTGAGGGCGGCGGCTTTAACCCTGATCCCGAAAATCCGGATCCTGAACCTGTTTTGGTTCCTATCACATTCGACGTAACTGTGGATAACTTTGTTGAATATCCTCAGGACCTCGATGTAAGCGTTCCTGATTCAAACCCCGGAAAATAAACTGAACCACCGCAAACCTGTCTTTTCCATCCGTCGGGTTGCGGAAATATAACAGACCGGGCGGGGTTGAATGTTCCCCTCCCGGTCACTACTTATTCAAATAAAAAATAAATGCCTATGCGACTTAATTTTAAAAAGGATTTTCTTCTTGTTACGGCCATGCTGGTCGCTGCCGGCTGTTCCGATAGCATGACGGGAGAAAACAATCCGGAACAACAGGTGCCGATTGCCTTTGGCACACAAGTTGCCACCCGCGCCGTGGTGGAAAGTGACAAGGAGGGCATGGATAATTTCACACTGTGGGGATGGGTACGGGAAAGCGACGGGCCGAAACTGTTTTTCGATGCCGCTTCGGTTACTCCGTCGGGAAACTATGGCGAGAAACGTTTCTGGGCTGTAGGCAGGCCTTATGACTTTTATGCGGTGCATCCGGAAGAAATGAAAGAGATTGGTGTCGCTACCGAAGTTTCCTGCAACGACAAGGGCGAACTCAGGGTTACGGGTTTTGATTCTTCCGGAATGGGGAAGGATGCCGTGGATTTGATGACGGCAACAGAGACAGACGTGACTTATGAGGGTGGCGGAACGATGGCGCCTGTGCTTCTGGCATTCAAACATGAACTGGCACAGGTGAAATTAACTGTCCGTACCGGAGAGAAGCAGGCGGAAGTGTCGGACATCAGACTTTTCGGTGTGGACTATAAAGGTGACTTGCTGTGGACGCCGGAAAACTCGACATGGCAAAACCGGGTGAAATGTACGGAAGAGAAAACTCTTTTCGTACGCAGCGGGAGCGTGCGGATAGAAGCCGGAAGCAGCGCTACCGTGCTGGATGGCGTATTGCTGTTGCCGCAGCCGGTGACGGAGGATGTGGCGGTAACCTTTAAGTATGCCTATGCCGGCAAACCGCTGTCGGAGGCAAAAGAAGCGATGGTATACCTGGATGCGGCCCTGACAACGGAATGGATAAAGTCGAACACTTACCATTATAAAATAACGCTGCCTGCTGCCGATGCCGACATTACTGTCAAAGTGAACGTGGGCGATTGGGACAGCAAGGATATTTCGGCAGATTGGTAATCTCATAAACAGGAAGGAGAAGATATGAAAATCCTGAAATACTCATATATATGTATGTTTTCCGCAACGGCGGGGATAATGACGGCTTGTGCACCGGACGGGCAGGAAGGGATGTTTCCCGGAAAGGGAGAACCGGTGACGGTGAAATTTTCAATCGATACAAGGGCGGCAGAAACGGATGATTTCGACTCGCAGGTGAAGACGCTCAGGGTGTATGCTTTCCAGAATGGCAGCCCGGTGGGGTATTATTATGGCGGGGAGGATGTGCCGGCTCATACTTTTAAATGGAAATTGCCGAAAGGAGAAGTCTGGTTTTATGCAGTGGCCAACGAGCAGGAGGCCGGAGAACTGCTTTGCGAAAACAAGGGAGACATTTTTGTACTGCCCGGTGAGACTGTCGGGGGAGTACATCCGGTCGAAGGCTTGGAAGTAGTGCCGGACAGACTGGAGTCTTTGACTTTCAGCCGGCTGCCGGAAGCGGAATATGTGTCGGGCGGAACGGCAACAGACAAGGATGAAACGGGAAAAAAATACCGCTCTGCCATTGTGCCAATGACCTGTAAGTATCGTGGAACAGTTACGCACGATAATCAGGAGATAAACCTGGAACTGAAACGCAGCATAGCGAAGCTACAGCTTTACTTTGCCAAGGCGGATGTGGCAGACGCCGGAGAGGGGCAGCTCTATATGGGGCGCGGGTTGTATCTCTACAATATGCCGGAATACGGGTATCTGTTTCCGAAAGAGAAGTACGAATATACGGGAGATTTCAATTTTCTGGAGGGAGCCGGTGAAAATTCCGACTCGAAGAATCAGAAGAACGGCAAGGTAATTCTGAGTGCGGGATGGCCGGAGGAACCGGAAATCGCTCCGCAAGAAGGGACACCGGAATATGAGGAGTATGAAAAGAACTTGCAGGAGAAGACCCATATCAACGAGATTAAGGCTTTGGCACATGCCGGGAATACAGACACGAAAAACTTTCAGTGGATGCCAGCCAAACCGATTTATCTGTTTGCCAACTCCAATGAAATTGCAGACCGTTATCCTGAGAATCCGTCAGCTGAGAGTTCAAGGGGATATTATCTGAAAATACTGTCGCATGAACATAAAGTGGGAAGTGACGGTACGGAAGGACATGAGGCTGATATGCAATATGTAGCTTTGCCCGAAGTGGAAGCCAACATGAACCTGCGGCTGTTTTCCGTTATTTCCATGCACGGACACGTGGCTATGACAGCACATTGGATGATTGTTCCGTGGGAAACCGGAGGCGGAGATGTGGAATTTAATTAGGCAGACGAATAACAGACAAAAATATACAGCATGATGAAAAAAACAGTGAATCATATTCTAGTGGCGGGACTGTTGGCGCTCCTGTCGCTTGCATCTTGCACCGATGAGTTCATCGAAGGAAACTACTTGCAGGGAGTAGACCGTGACAAGCGGGTGGAGGTGAGGCTTCCGTTCGGTGTGGGACGTGGCATCACTACCACGATTACAACCCGTGCGGCAGGTGGAGAGATTGATTATGACTCCCAGCTTTCGGGCGTGATGGCTTTTGTATATGAAGCGAAGAGCGACAATCCGGAAGAAAATGAGTTGTTGGCCTATCATCTGTTCTCCAATCCGTCCAATAAGCCGCTGGAAGGTGCTACCGGCGGATGGATCGCCGATAATGACGACCCTACATGCGGTGAAATCAAGTTCTATGTTCCGGTGGGTGATGTATACATCTATCTGTTGGGCAATGCGCAAAGTTCGTTCCTTAATTTCTTTCCGGGAGTATCGGGTGGGGATGCGCTGGGCACTCAGGCGGAGTTTTTTGAAAAAGCAACCCCGAAGTGGAACGGAAATATACACAGCGTAGACGGTTATCTGCCGCTTACGGGTATGGTGAACAACAATACAGGATTATGTCATGTGAACGAACAGGGACAAATCAGTTATACGGATGAAGAGGGAAAAACTCATATACTGTTGCCGGACGGTAAACACGATGAAGACAATTCGTTTGTGCTGAAACGCCTGATGAGCAAGATTACAATGAATATCAGGGAAGGTAAAGGAGTGAAGTTTACGGCGCGAGATTACACGGTTCGCCATATACCTCATTATGTGTCGCCCACCGCACAGGCGTGGACGGAAGAAGAGCGGGACCGTATCCTGGTGGAAGATGCCAAGCCGGTGAATTTCGGTTTACTGGATTCTCTCACTTTTACTATATACCTGCCGGAGAACATACGCAAGGTAAGATCCGGCGTGGAGATTACCGAATACAGGCAGCGGGATAAGGTGGTGAAGACTGCCGACAATAAAAATACGGAAGAGACCGCTCCCGATGATTTTCATGCTGATAATGCCGATAATCACAAAGGGCACTACAAGTTTGAGTTTGCTCCGAAAGCTTCTACTTATATTGAACTGACCGGATGGTTTGAAAATGCAGACAAGACGGTTGCTGCCGATGTCCGTTATTATATCCATTTGGGTAATTTCGGGAAAGACCTCAATCACTTCAGCGTGGAGCGCGACCATCACTATACGTATAATGTAACCATCAACGGAGTGGATGATATAGTGGTGGAAGTGGAAGATGAGAACGAAAAGACTCCGGGAGCGGAAGGAGTGGTGTTCAAGCATGAGGCTTTCGCACATATCGATGCCCATTTTGACCAGGTGGAGATGAAATTCATGCGGAAAGACATTGAGAATGGTGTCTATCTGTATACCGACACACCTTTCGGGGTCATGGGGGTGATGTATTATCCTAAAGGTACCCCCGACGGAGGTGCGGAAGGCAAATGTGTATCCGTGAGCAGTTTCGGTATTACCAAAGATGTGGCACAAGGCTATCTGGCGTGGCTGGAGTTTGCGAGAGAGAAGACACCGGATAACTATTTCTATAATGGAACAAAACCGGATAAAGAAAGCCCCTATCTCCTGGAATACTATCATCCTGACAAGGTGAAAAGTGTGTTCGATGCGCTCGATGAGTTTTATGCAAGCAAGGAGGATTCGGCGTACTACACCTGCTTTGTGGATGAGAACTTTTATGAGAAACATCCCGACCCGCGTATTACGGCATCGGTGCATCTGAAAGATTTTATCAACTGCAAGGACCGTATCTTCTCGCTTGCTACGGACCTCAAGTTCAGCCAAGATGGTAAGAGCGCGGTGTCGCAGTCGGTTTATACGCTGAAACAACGTTCCATTGCCTGCTTCTATGATATGAACGATGAGACTCTCAATAAATTCGGCTTGGAGTCGGTGGAAGAGCAGACGGCCATCCTGTATGAGCCAGAATCGGACCAGAGGGAAGTTTGGGACGGCAGAAAGAATACTTGGCAAAAGCTGGATGGTCAGGTTGGAAATTGTAATATACATGGTATGGAATGGGGGCTTAAAACATCACCTTTCCTATCCGGTTTTATACTGAGGAAAGATGGAAGTCTGAAGGAATCCCGACCGATTAGCGGACAGGCCGACGATCCGGTTATCATGCTGATACGTAACCGTGATTTGAACGGCAACGGCTATCTGGACGAGGAAGAACTGCGCTGGTATGTACCTGCCATAGGGCAATTGGTGGGTATGTGGCTGGGAGAGCCTGCCATGGCAAAAGAAGCCGCCTTGTGGAAAGCGTCTTTCGATATATATATAGGAGCGGAAGGGAAAGAGATAACCGACAATCCCGTACAGGGATATACGGCCAGTACACACGGTTCTTATTCCACAATATGGTCGGAACTGGGAGGATACATAAGTCATACGTATCTGAGACACATGATTAGTGTGAGGAGCTTGGGAAGCGGAGTCGTGAGTGGCAGGATGGACAGGGAAGTTTCGTCTCCTTATTACAAATACGATGAAGCAAGCCGTACGCTGGAAGTCTTTTTGGCGGACGAAGCCATGCGCTCGTTCAGTTACCGGGAGCTTCAGCCCCATAACGAACGCGATACGCAGAACCGTCTGTACAAGAAATTCCAGCTGGCACAAGAACCCATGCTGATGGATACGATTGCGGAATTTGAGTGCACTGACCCGAGTCACCTGAGATTTGATAAAGATACTCCCAGTAAGGTAACATGGACAGGTACGACATTGAAACTTATTGAGATAGACAATGCCAAACGAGATAAGTTTACCATAGCCCAAGACTATCACGAAGCAGGAGACGGAGTGACCCCCGCCGGAGCGTGGCGCTTGCCCAATGAACGCGAACTGACATTGATTCAGCTGGCATTCAACTTCTTCCAGGATGAGGACAACCTGCCTTTCTCGCCCATGGTGAAGCCGGGAGACGAGGATGCCGTAGGTGATGCTTACGGCTGGTACAACCCACTCAGTCTGACATGCGATTTAAGTGATAAAAGGAATCATAACTTTAAGCACCGGCTTTGCGCCGTGTTCCATTGCCGTACGGCGTATTCTTACAGCCGCTATTATCCCGGTAGACACGAATATACGCCTACCGGTTACATACTGAACTATTGGAAGACCGATTCGGAAGGGGAGTTGCTGAAAATTCGCCGGGTAGAAATGCATATGATGCGCTACTATTCAGATGAGAGAGGCATGGTGGAGGAAGACAAGGAAGAACGGAAAAAATACGGCAGAGCCGGTGTGTTCTGTGTGCGCGATGTGAGATACTGATCTGTAGGAATAATCGGATAGTTTTCCTTCAAAGAATCTATTCGAAAATGCCAGAGATTGTCAAATTGCATATTTGGTAAAAGATTGTGGGTTTAAGTATGCCGATGAAACATTCCATCATCGGCATACTCATTTTTTAAAAGCATACTTTTTAGCATGATTAATTTGTAAAGTATCAATAGATACGCTACACTTTTTCTTTTCGTAGGCAAATCTTAATCCGTATCTTCGTAGCATGAAAGAAGATATACGGAAAATACGGATGCGCCAAAAATGGCTTGAGCTATATGGTTAAACGGGTTCTATGACAAAGACTGCCCTTCGGCGAGGGATTCCTGTTTCACGTTATACCCTTGGATAAATCGTGAGAAAGAACAAGGCAAGTCGGATTTGTCCGATAAGTCTAAACGTCCATCAAGACTTGCCAATGTGAAGATAACACCTGAAATTGAAACCACTATCCTTAATCTGCGTGAGACGAGAAGATGGGGGAGCGCAACGGATTGCCAACTATCTGCTTAGGAAGAGAATAAAGCTCTCAGCCATGACGGTGTGGTATGTGTTAAAAAAGCATCAAGTCAAGACTGTTGTGAAACGACGTAAAAAGTCAGCCTGTACACGATACAGTAAAGAAATTCTAGGAGAGAGGGCTCAGCTGGATGTAATGAAAGTACGAAACGGGGCATACCAGTTCACAGCCATAGATGGTTGCACCCCTTTGAGAACTATTCGTGTATATCCCAATAAAAAAGCAGAAAGTACAATTCATTTTTAAATTCATAAAACATAGAAACAAGAAAACTCTTATTCAATAAGCTGTGAACAATCAAAATATATCGCGGATTGTTTTACGCTTTTAAATTCATCGGTCGGGGAACGGCCAGCGCTCTTGTCGGGACCACCCGTCCCGACAAGAATAAAAATTCGCTAATGTAGCAAATCTGTTGTTATGGCACAGATAAAACTTACATCAATGATATTTTGATTTGGTTATTAAGGATCATATTATTATTTGATTCTAGTTTAGGAAGCAGTTTACTTACTTTGGCTTTATTCTTCTCCCATTGATTGGGGTACCTTACATCTTGTAGATGTACGCACTTGTTCGTTTTTGATTTTTACTATGAAGTAAAACATTATTGATTTTGTCTCTTTAGGTTTTACTAGGTTATGGTAGGGGGGTATCTTTTGGACAAAACATTGTTTGATTTCATTGTTTGAAATCATTGTTTCAGCTTTCTTAATAGAATCATTATTTGATGTTTCAGAATGTGCCATAATAGGGTGTTCTAGGCATATAGGCATAAAATAAGACACACAACTATTGCTGTATGTCTTACTCGTGGAGCGTATGAGACTCGAACTCATCACCTCGACACTGCCAGTGTCGCGCTCTAGCCAGATGAGCTAACGCCCCGTTGCCAACGTTTGCAGGCTTGCTTTCGTTTTTGATGGTGCAAATATAATGCATTATTCTGAAATAATTGCTATGTTTGCGAAAGAATTTGAAAAAATAAGTTATGCTGATATATAATACCACTTATCATGTAGAGGAAGGAGAAGACAAAAACTTCCTGATATGGATGCAGGAACACTATCTTCCCGAGGTAGAAAAGAACGGAACATTGTATGCTCCACGTATAGCCCGTATCTTGAGTCATATTGAAGAAGGAAGCATCTGCTATTCTGTTCAGTTTGAGGTGGAAAACTCTGCCAAACTGCATCGTTGGCATCAAGAGCAAGGAGTGAAACTGAACGAGGAATTACTGAATATCTTTAAAGATAAAGTGATTGGCTTTCCTACATTGATGGAGGTAATAGTGTGATACAACCGGTCAAAGAGAAAATAATATTGGGTATAGACCCTGGTACCACCATTATGGGGTATGGAGTATTGCGTGTGGCAGGTGTCAAGCCGGAAATGATAGCCATGGGAATTATCGACCTCCGCAAATTTGGAGACCACTATCTGAAGTTACGTCATATTCATGAACGGGTACTGAGTATCATAGAGAGTTATTTGCCTGACGAGCTCGCTATTGAGGCCCCTTTCTTCGGAAAGAATGTACAGTCCATGTTGAAGTTGGGGCGTGCGCAAGGCGTAGCAATGGCAGCTGCTTTGAGCAGGGATATTCCCATTACGGAATATGCTCCTTTAAAAATAAAGATGGCCATCACCGGAAACGGACAGGCATCCAAGGAACAGGTGGCGGACATGTTGCAGCGTATGCTGCATTTTCCTAAAGAGGATATGCCTACTTTTATGGATGCAACGGACGGGCTTGCTGCTGCCTATTGTCACTTTCTGCAGATGGGGCGTCCCACGGTGGAGAAAGGCTATCATGGCTGGAAAGACTTTATTGCCAAAAATCCGGATAAGGTGAAGAAGTGATAAGAATTGAAATGTAGAATCTAAAAATAATATCATGAAATTGAATGAACTTGCTATCATTGGAGTGGCCGCAACGACGGTTGTAAGCTGCACTCCCGCGAAGACGGAGTATGCTTCGTACGAACTTTACCCTGTCCGTTCGGGTAGTCTGACAGAGATGGAATATACACCTGCTGCCACGCAATTCACATTGTGGGCACCTACGGCGGATGAAGTTCGCCTGATGTTGTTCGAAGCAGGAGACGGAGGGCATGCCTATGAAACTATTTCAATGGAATCCTCTGAAGAAGGAACTTGGAAAACTAAAGTTGAAAAGGACTTGATAGGTAAATTCTACACATTCAATGTGAAAATCAATGATAAGTGGTTGGGGGACACTCCGGGTATCAATGCCAAAGCTGTAGGGGTGAATGGAAAGCGTGCCGCCATCATCGACATGAAATCCACGGACCCCGAAGGATGGGCAGATGATAAACGTCCGGCATTGGCCTCTCCTGCCGATGTGATTCTTTATGAAATGCACCATCGTGATATGTCCATTGATCCGTCGTCGGGTATTGAGCATAAAGGAAAGTTCCTGGCATTGACAGAACAAGGAACGGTAAGTCCCGACAAGCTGGCAACCGGCATTGACCATCTGAAAGAATTGGGAGTGACACATGTACATCTCCTTCCGTCTTATGACTATGCCTCCGTTGATGAGACAAGGCTGGACGAGAACAAGTATAATTGGGGATATGATCCGCAGAACTACAATGTGCCTGACGGCTCTTATTCTACCGACCCCTACAAACCGGATGTTCGTATCCGGGAATTCAAGCAGATGGTGCAGGCTTTGCACAAAGCAGGTATCCGTGTTGTTCTGGATGTGGTGTATAACCATACTTTCAATACATCCGACAGTAATTTTGAACGTACAGTGCCGGGATACTTTTACCGTCAGCGACCGGACGGAACGTATGCAGACGGTTCGGCTTGTGGCAATGAAACTGCCAGCAACCGTCCGATGATGCGTAAATACATGATAGAGTCTGTATTACATTGGATTAATGAATATCACATTGACGGATTCCGTTTTGACTTGATGGGTATCCATGACATCGAGACAATGAACGAAATCCGTAAGGCGGCAACGTCTGTAGATCCGACCATATTTATATATGGTGAAGGATGGGCGGCATCGGCTCCACAGATGGCGGAAGATTCTCTGGCAATGAAAGCCAATACTTATAAGATGCCGGGTGTTGCTGCTTTCTCTGACGAAATGCGTGATGCTTTGCGCGGTCCGTTCAATGACAATCATCAAGGTGCTTTCCTTGCCGGATTGCCGGGAGGAGAGGAGAGCATAAAGTTTGGTATTGTAGGAGCCATCAGGCATCCGCAAGTAAATAATGACTCTGTGAATTATAGTAAGGCTCCGTGGGCGGAACAACCTACACAGATGATCAGCTATGTTTCCTGCCATGATGATATGTGCTTGGTGGATAGGCTGAAAGCAAGTATCCCGGGTATTACTCCCGTAGAATTGGCAAAGCTTGACAAACTGGCGCAAACAGCCGTATTCACTTCCCAAGGTGTACCGTTTATTTATGCCGGTGAGGAAGTGATGCGTGACAAGAAGGGAGTACACAATAGTTTTGAGAGTCCCGATTCCATCAATGCGGTTGATTGGAGACGAAAGGCGGAGCATACAGATGTATTTGCTTATTATAAAGGTTTGATACAGCTTCGTAAAAAGCATCCGGCTTTCCGTATGGGTGATGCGGATTTGGTGCGTAAGCATTTGGAATTTCTACCGGTTGACGGCAGCAATGTGGTGGTTTACCGTCTGAAAGAAAATGCCAACGGTGATGCATGGGGAGATATTATAGTAGTCTTGAATGCCCGTAAGGAGCCTGCCAAACTTACCGTACCCGAAGGTAAATATACAGTGGTCTGCAAGGATGGCTTTATCAATGAACAAGGTTTGGGCACACTGTACGGCCCCGAAGTTGTTGTTCCGGCCCAATCGGCACTGATTATGTATAAATGATGATTGGATGATGCAGCAACATACAATACACATAGCGGGGGGCGTAGTACGCAACCCGCTTGTTCGTTTGACAGAGCCTGTCACCCTTGATTTTCTGGCAGGAGAACACATTGCCATTGTAGGACCGAACGGAGCCGGAAAGAGCCTCCTGGTGGATATGCTGATGGGAAAGTATCCTTTGCGTGATGGTGAGCTTACCTATGATTTCTCTCCCTCCCTCACGAAAACTGCCTATGACAATATCAAATACATTGCCTTCCGTGATACTTACGGTTCTGCCGATGCCAATTATTACTATCAACAGCGTTGGAATGCCCACGACCAGGAGGATGCTCCGCTAGTACGCGAAGTGCTGGGAGAGGTAAAAGACGATGCCTTGAGGCGGCAGCTATTTGAACTTTTCAGCATAGAGCCGATGCTTGACAAGAAAATCATTCTTCTCAGCAGTGGGGAGCTGCGCAAGTTTCAGTTGACTAAAGCTTTACTGACTGCTCCCCGAATTCTTATCATGGACAATCCTTTCATAGGGCTGGATGCGCCTACCCGTGAACTGCTTTTTAATTTGCTGGAGCGGCTTACCCGGCTGGGCGAGTTGCAGATTGTCCTTGTGCTTTCCATGTTGGATGACATACCTTCATTTGTTACACACGTTGTGCCGGTAGAGGAGATGAAGGTGGGCGAAAAGATGGAACGTGAGGAGTATGTGCAGGCATTCTGTGCGGACAATCAGATGCGTATTCAGGAAGAGGCCGGAGCGTTGGAGGAATTGCAGCGGCGTATTCTCGATTTGCCCTACGAACATGCGAATTTCACTTCGGACGAAGTGGTGAAATTGAACGGGGTTAGCATCCGTTACGATGACCGTACCATTCTGAAGGAGCTGGATTGGACAGTGATGCGTGGTGAGAAGTGGGCGCTGAGTGGCGAGAACGGTGCCGGCAAGTCTACCTTGCTTAGTTTGGTTTGTGCGGATAATCCGCAGTCATACGCCTGCGATATCAGTCTTTTCGGACGGAAGCGCGGAACGGGGGAGAGTATTTGGGAAATCAAGAAACACATCGGTTATGTCAGTCCGGAAATGCATCGTGCTTATCTGAAGAATCTGCCTGCCATAGAGATTGTCGCTTCCGGTCTGCACGACAGCATCGGATTGTATAAACGTCCTCATGCCGAACAGATGTCGGTATGTGAGTGGTGGATGGAGATTTTCGGTATTGCCGCCTTGAAAGACAATCCTTTTCTGCAACTCTCCAGCGGGGAACAGCGTCTGGCATTATTGGCACGTGCTTTTGTCAAGGACCCGGAACTGCTGATATTGGATGAACCGCTTCATGGACTCGATACATACAACCGCCGTCGGGTTAAGAAGATTATAGAGGCATTCTGCCATCGTTGGGATAAAACGATGATTATGGTAACCCACTATGAGAATGAATTGCCGCAAACAATTACTAACCGTTTATTCTTGAAGCGAAACCGCTGACCGGATAATAATTACGTCAAGCAAAGATAATAAAGGACTGGCGGGAACCATTTATGGTGTAAATCGTTATATTTGTAATATCAACCATCTAAACATTTATATCATGAAGTTTTTTATTGATACGGCAAATTTGGAACAGATTCGGGAGGCCTATGACTTGGGCGTACTCGACGGAGTTACCACTAATCCTTCGCTTATGGCAAAAGAAGGTATCAAAGGAGTGGAGAACCAGCGTAAGCACTATGTGGACATCTGTAATATTGTGCAAGGCGATGTGAGTGCCGAGGTGATAGCTACCAACTATGAAGGCATGATTAAAGAGGGTGAAGAATTGGCAGCCTTGAATCCGCATATCGTAGTGAAGGTGCCTTGCATTGCAGAAGGTATCAAGGCCGTTAAATACTTCTCGGGCAAAGGTATCCGTACAAATTGTACTCTGGTATTTTCTGTCGGTCAGGCATTGCTTGCAGCCAAGGCAGGTGCAACGTATGTTTCTCCGTTTGTGGGGCGTCTCGATGATATCTGTGAGGATGGCATTGCATTGGTTGCGAAGATTGTAGAGATGTACCGTTATTATGGATATACCACCCAGGTACTTGCCGCCTCTATCCGTCATACGGCACATATCATGCAGTGTATAGAGGTGGGTGCTGATGTGGCTACTTGTCCGCTTTCGGCCATTAAGGGTTTACTTAATCATCCGCTGACCGATTCCGGTCTGAGGAAGTTCCTTGAAGATTACAAACGCGTGAACGGATAAACTTAAAATATCCTATAAGCCTATCTTTCAATGTAATTATTGACTAATATTGGTGAGAAATAGAATAAAAAGATTTATTTTTGCGCCTTATATTTAGATATACAATAAGGCACCGATGAAAGATAGGCTCATAGGATTTATTAAGACATACTGCTTGTTTGTCTGCATTTTTGTGTTGCAGAAACCACTATTTATGCTGTTTTACGAATCGCTGTACCCGGATGCCTCGTGTGCGGACTGGTTCAGTGTCATTTGGCATGGGTTACCTTTAGACCTATCTCTGGCTGGTTATCTGACAGCTATTCCCGGTTTTCTTTTCATAACCTCTGTATGGACACTTTCTAAATCCCTTCATCGCATCTGGTGCGGCTATTTCCTCTTCATTTCTGTTCTTCTATCCATTATTTTTACTGTAGATTTAGGATTATACGAGTATTGGGGATTTCGTTTGGATGCCACACCGTTGTTCTATTTCTTTTCTTCTCCTAAAGAAGCAGTGGCCAGCGTCAGTATCTGGATGGTGCTGGGGGGAATTGTTGCAATGGCTGTTTATGCTGTCGTGCTGTATGTTGTTTTCTACAGCATCTTGTTGCAGAAGAAACTGTTGCTGCAGATGAAACTGCCTTATCGTCGCCTGAAGGTGTCAGGTATATTGTTGCTGATGACGGGGCTGCTGTTTATTCCTATCCGTGGAGGCTTTACAGTATCTACCATGAATGTGGGGAAAGTCTATTTCAGTGCCGAGCAGCGTCTGAACCATGCAGCTATCAACCCTGCATTCAGTCTGATGGAATCTCTTGCCAAGCAGAAGGACTTTAGCAAGCAATACCGTTTTATGGAAGCTGCGGAGGCCGACCGGCTTTTTAAAGACATGCTTGAACCCGCAGTTGCCGGTGGTCAAACGGAAGAGACGGATTCTGTGCGGCAATCTGCCGATTCGCTGCATACTTTATTCAATACTCAGCGTCCCGATGTACTCTTTGTGATTCTTGAGAGTTTTTCCTCCAGGTTGATGACAGCTTTGGGAGGTGAGCCGAATATTGCCATCCATCTGGATAGCTTGAGTAAGGAAGGGGTGCTCTTTACGAACTTCTACGCCAACAGTTTTCGTACGGACCGTGGACTGGTGGCTATCTTGAGTGGCTATCCTGCCCAGCCCACTACGAGTATTATGAAGTATCCCCGTAAAACACAGTCCATTCCTGCCATTGCAGGCAGCTTGCGGAAGGCGGGTTATGGTACCAAGTATTATTATGGCGGTGATGCCGACTTTACCAATATGCGTTCCTACCTGATGTCATCGGGCTTTGAAGATATTGTTTCCGACCAGGACTTTCCCGTAACGGAACGTTTAAGTAAGTGGGGGGCGCACGACCATCTCGTATTCAACCGTCTGCTGGAAGACTTGAAAACCGAAGCTGCCGAAGGAACTGCAGAAGAGAAAACTCCTCATTTCCGTGTCTTGCAGACCTCCAGCAGCCACGAGCCTTTTGAAGTACCTTTCCGTCGTCTGGAGAATGACCGGCTGAACGCCTTTGCCTATACGGATAGTTGTGCAGGTGATTTTGTAAGACAGTTCCGTGAGCTCCCCCAGTGGAAGAATACGGTGATTGTGTTTGTTCCAGACCACTTGGGAGCTTATCCCGAACATATCGACAATTTGTCGGTAGAACGCTACCGGATACCTCTGTTGATGGTGGGCGGTGCCATCCGAGAGCCGAGGCGCATTGACGTCTATGGCTCGCAACATGACATTGCAGCCACGTTGCTGGCCCAATTGGCGCTGCCCCATGAAGAGTTTGTCTTCAGTAAAGATATGCTTAATCCCGCTTCCCCTCATTTCGCGTTCTTTACCGTACCCGATGCTTTCGGTATGGTGACAGCGGACAACCAGGTGATATTCAATTGCCAGGCAGGTGCTGTGGTAGTGGATGAGGGCACGGCAAAGGGAAAGAACTTGCCGTTGGGCAAAGCCTATCTGCAGAAATTGTATGACGATATAGCAAAAAGATAAAGGAAGATAATTAAAGTATAAGAGTATAAAGTATAAGAGTATAAAGTATGACAGCACTTATGGATGTCTTGCAAGGGGCGATAGATATAGACACAAACATATTCCTTTTCATCAATGGGATGCACAACACCTTTTTCGATTACTTTATGAGTGCCTACAGCGGTAAGTGGGTCTGGGTGCCGATGTATGCTGCCATTTGGTATGTGATGCTGCGCAACTTCCATTGGAAAGTGACTTTGTTCTGCATGGTCGGTCTGGCACTCGTAATTACCATTGCCGACCAGACGGGGGCAACATTGATACGCCCGTATGTGGAACGCCTTCGTCCCGCCAATCTGGAAAATCCCATATCCGACATGGTGCATATCGTAAACGGACATCGAGGAGGGCGTTATGGATTCCCCTCCTGTCATGCTGCCAATACTTTTGGCCTGGCATTCTTTGTCTGGTTTCTTTTCCGTAAACGATGGCTCACTGTGTTTATGATGGGATGGGCGTTGCTGACCTGCTATTCACGTGTCTACTTGGGAGTGCATTATCCGGGCGATCTCATCGCGGGAACATTGGTTGGATTGATTGCCGCATACATTGTATATCGCCTTTTCCTGAAAGTCAGCGGGTATAAGACCATGAAGAAAGTCCCCCATATTTATGCTCCCATATTGGTGGGCGGATTGACGATAGTTGGGATATTGATATATTCCACGGTGATGATATTGCAGGCTCAGAACTGATGATTTATCGTCACCATTGCTTCCCTCGGACGTATATTTAGTCGTGAAGTGTAGCTTTGCGTGGTGGAATATGTTGTGTAAGCATACTCTTTTTTGTTGAACAGGTTGTTGAGGCTTGCTTCCAATCTCCATTTTTTTCTTTTATAGATAAGGGATGCATCTGCGAACACGGTGTTGAGATGTGCGTCCCCTCCTAAGTCATTCCGGTAATGCTCGCCGGATAGCCGTAGGTCTACCTGCCCGATACTGAATGTGAGATGTAGCCGTTGTACGAAGTCCAGTAACGGGGTGAGACGGGTATCACTTCCTATCTTACTGCCGCCATAGCCTAATGTGGCATGATATTCCGCTTCAAAAACATCTGCGGGCGACCAGATTATTTTAGGCTCTGCTTTCAGATAATCATAACGATAGGTCTGCAGAAGACTTTGCCGGTTACCCTCGCTGTCAGCCAGGCGGGTAAGCTGTTCGCCATTGCTGCGACTGAGTAGTAGGGTGAGTGAGGTTTTCAAATTCCAGTCGTATATACCTTTGGAGAAAGTACTGCTGAGATTCCAGCTATCGTTATGGTTCGGTAGTTCACGACGAGTGTAGACAATGGCATTTTCGGAAACACTCTGTTCGAAAAGAGTATTCCGGTTGCTGCGGCTGTAGGTTAGTGCGGCAGTGATGAAAAATTCCTGTACAGTGTTTTTGTACTCTCCGTAGAGATTGTAGGTTTGCGTGAGGCTGGTAGGGAAAAGTCCGTTGCCGTCTCGCCAGGTGCGGTAATCAGTTTGGTAGAGTCCCGGATACAAGTCGGAGAAGTCTTCCGCCGAGCGTTTCAGACTGCCATAAAGGGAGAACGTCCAATGATAATCCAGTTTATAGCGCAAATACATGGACGGATTGAAGAACAGGAACGAACGCTGTTGTGAGAAATACCGATCTGCTTTCAGAGGAAGCGAAAGTGTAGCCAGCCATTTTCCACGTTCCAGCTGGAAGTAGGGGGTAATATACAATGACAGATGCGAAGCATTGAAATCATTGGGCTGTCTTGTCGGAGTATATTTCAGGGTAGCCCGTTCTCCTTGTATTCCTGCCTTATATTGTTGGGTAAATCCATCATACTTTCGTAGATATGCGGCACTGTTATCTGTGTAGAAGTTGTGCTGGTTGAATTTACTTTTTCCTTCTTCGAGTAGTAAGGATGCAGGCTGGTAAGCATACTGTGTCGTCGAACGAAATTCCCAGGTTCCGCTTTCCCGGTTTCGGATAAGATTGAAGTAGTTTCCGGCACTTAGCTGTGACGTTTGCAGAGTTTGTCCCAGTTCCTCCGAACATCCGCGATTTATTTCTCCGTCTACGGTGAAGCGGTTGGATATATAATTCCGGCTGCTGTTATCTTCATAACGCAGTTCCAGATTAGCGATGTCACTTCTCAGACGATAATGGTAGGTTTCGTCTATTTGTATGGTATCTGTCGGTTGATAATAGATTTGGGTATTTCCCCGTTGCTGTCGGATTAGCTCATGAGTATATCCGGCTTGCAGGCGTAAGCTGCGGTCATCATTCCATTTGTACATACGGTTGCCGTTCAGGGTGTGGGTTTCATTGAATAATAAGCGATTCTTGTCTAATGGTGCGCTGATGCCCGGCTGGGAGAGAAAACCGGAAAGCGGAACTTGTTGCTGGCCATTTCCGGTCAGTTTGGTTTGCTCGTTGCTGAGGTCCTTGCCATTGTTATTTGTCTTGTAATTATAGACACTCTGTTTTCCTTTACCCAGTTGAAGGGCATTCAGTCTGCCTTCCCACAGGATTTTGTTGTTGTCACTCCATCCGGTTCCCAGAGTACCGTTTGCTATCCATTGATCGCGTGCTTTCGGATCCAGTTTCAGGTTCAATGCCACCTCATCGGAATTGATTTTTCCTTTCAAGGCCTTTACTGACTGATAGTTCTCCATGATTTCCGCACTCTTTACGGCTTTGGCACTCAGGTTGTTGTTGATTTGGTTATAACGTCCGCCTGTCACGTCCATTCCTTCCACAAAGTAGTGGTCGATGGCTTTCCCTTTATACTTAACCTGTCCGTTTTCATCTACATCCACGCCCGGAAGTTTCTTCAATACATCCTTTATGTGCACATCTTTAGATGAAGCAAACTGTGCCAAGTCATATCTCACCGTATCTTTTCGGGTATTGATACGTCCGGGACGTATTTGTACTTCTTTTAATACGATGGCTTCCGGTTGTAGGCTGAGATTCAGGATTCCTGCCGCATTGATATTCCGCATTTCTCTCTTATAGCCTAACAAAGAAATATTGAGTTGCAGCATTCCGCTATGCTTCCACGGCAAAGAAAATTGTCCTTTGGCATCGGTCAATGCATAGTCTATCGTTGTGTTTCCGCGTAATACACTAATCATTACAGCTTCCAGCGGTTGATCGGTTTCTGCATCTGTTATCTTGCCGCTCAACGTCTGTGCGTAGGTAGGCGACAAGAAACGAAAGAGAAACAGGAAAAATAGAATGATAGTTTTTTTATTCATACACTGCAATAATTGATTGTTTGGCAATTGAAGTTTGTTGAATTTTTTATACGATTATGGTGATTTCGTAATTTGTTGATTATCAATGCGTAAAAAGAGGATATTTAAGTATACGACTGAATGGCATTCACTATACGACTGAATAGGGTTCAGTATACGACTGAAATGCATTCAGTATGCGATAGATTTCACGAATGCTTACGGGTGTGGAGAAATATTATCGTTCCAGTGGATTATAAGGAATGTTTTTCGGGTTCTTGGTTGCATTGCCGTGTTCATCACTAACCTTGACGGTGACGTTCGGCATGCTTCCGGTGATAAATCCTACCGGATCGGCATAATAACGTTCGTGCACTTTGTTGTATGCTTTGCGGTTCATCGGTTCGTGCTTCTTTCCGTCGAAAAGTATCGGCCGATATGTGTGGCATTGCTCTACACCTGTGGCAGTGAATGAATAATGCCCTTCACTGTCTTCGGCTTTCAGTATCAGTCCGGGCAGTCCGCAAAGCTTCCACGGACCTTCGCTGACGGGTATTTCTGCAGTAAACCATGCTGTCCATGTACGGCCTTTTAATTGACATTCGGCTTTGCTGCAAAGGTAGGAGAGGACACTATCGTTTTCTGCCAGTATCTTCCACTGCGGACGTTCATCCGTTTCTTCGCAACGCAGGCGCGTCATGCCTGCCACTTCATCGAGGGTCGTTACTTTTCCGGCAGGATAACCTCTGAAGGTTCGTTCGCTCAGTTTGCTTGTTCCGTATTGTTTCAGATGTTCATTAATCGTTTCCTGCGAGGCTTTATTGGCGAAGTCTACTGCCAGTACAGAGTCGCAAACATACTTGGTGTAACTGTAGAACTTAGAGAGATTTTTACCGACTTCCAGCATCATGGTTTCTTCCGTAACATTTTCCGGCTTTTCCGTATTACTGATACAGCGCGTTTCATATTGCACAAGGATTTGTGCTTCACCGATGGTATCATTCTGTATTTTCGTTCCATCAGAAACGATGATTTGTGCCTTCGCTTGTGATGCGAACAATATAGCGAGACACAGATTGAGGAAAATAATTCTTGCACTCATAGTTTTTACATTTTTAGAGGTTTTACATATTGCTTCCAGCGATTATTGTACTGCAAAACTATGCGGATTTTGCTTCAGAAGAGGCTGAAAGTTATTACTGAAATATTACTCAATGCATAATATCTGCCTCGCACGTACCTATATTTGCAAGCTAACTTCTACCTTTGCCGGTACTAAATGAAAGTCTTTCTAAGTGAGACTAAAAAAGAACAATTATGGAACAACGGATTAAGATCGTTTGGATATTCTCCATCGCATCGATACTGCTTATTACCTGCGGACAGGTCTACTGGTTGCGTAATCAGTATCAGTATATGAATGATGAACAAATCAATGGTATTTATGATTGCATCTTGCAGACCGCCCAACAGTATGACTCTATCCGTACTCCCCAACCCAAAAAGGTGCTTAGCAATACCAATATGTTCTTCTATCAGCTTAGCAAATCCATTGATTTGGAAAAGCGGACCACTATCGACGAATTAATTTTGGGTGTTCTGAAAGGGCGGGACTTGAAGAGCTTGGGCCAAAAGAATATAGAAACTCTCAAAATAGAGCAGCAGGACTCTGCCAGTACAGATGATAAAGAGAGAGAGGCAAAGCGTAGGGAATGGGCATTGGCGTTAGACACCCTTTTGCCGGAAGAGCGGCTCATTGCGAAGGATTCATTCAAAATCAATATGTCCGATAAAGATGCTCCTAATTTGAACTCTATTATTAATCTTTATCGTTTGGAGTTGGATGTGCCTTTTGCGTTGCAGCAATTTGATTCCTTGCTTGCCATACGTTTGGACAAACAAACGTTTACTACGCATCTGGTGGTTTCCGAAGATTCCATTTACCAGTGGAATGCGGAACTGAAACGGCAAGGTACATTGTTCAATCCATATATAGAAGTAATGTATCCTTATAATCCCCTGAAGCGCCAGTTTGTGCTTGTTTCCGTGAAGGTTTCACCTCATGTGGTACTTGTGCGTATGGGTTGGCAGTTAGTGGGCAGTACATGCCTGATATTTCTGCTGGGGCTTTGTCTGCTGTTTCAGATAAAAACCATCTTGAAGCAACGGCGGATAGACGAACTGCGAAAAAGCTTTGTAAACACTATGATACATGAACTGAAACGTCCCGTCCAGGCTCTGAAAATGTGTATAGCCTTTCTCAATGACAAGTCTATGCGAACAGATGAGAAAGCGATGGATGAAGTGATTCACGATTCCATGTCCGAGCTGGATAACTTGTCGGCCTATCTTTCAAAACTACGTGATATGACGCGTGCCGATGATGAACACACGCAGCTTTCCGTCCGTACATTTGATATAAAGACGAGTTTGGAAAAGCTTGTCCGGCTTTACCATGTTCCTGAGGGTAAGGATGTTGCTATTGAAACCCATTTCAGTTCGGAGACTCTGGTAACGGCAGACCCGGTGCATGTTTCTAATATTATCAGTAATTTGATAGAGAACGCCGTAAAGTATTCGGGCAAGTCTGTGCATATTGTTGTAGATTGCCTTTTGCAGGATCACCAATTGACGATACGGGTGTCTGATGATGGCATCGGCATTCCGGTTTCCGAACAGAACCGTGTATTCGATAAGTTCTATCGGGGCAGTAATCTTCCAGACCGTTCATTGCCCGGCATTGGTCTGGGGTTGAGCTATGTAAAGTTGCTGGTAGAGGCGCATCATGGGAGCATTTCTTTAAATAGTCAGGCAGGCAAGGGAACAATGATTGAAATTAATATTCCCCAATAAGTCCGTGCTAACCCGCATAATCCCTACTCTAAAATAACCAATGATATGAAAGCCTTGAAAATACTTTTTGCCGATGATGATTTGAAATATTCAATGCTGCTGAAGCGCTTTCTTGAGAAGGAAGGCTATGAAGTGACTTATGCCGGAAACGGGAAAATTGCTCTGGAACAATTTCCGCTCATAAAGCCTGATTTGGTATTGCTCGATATCAATATGCCCGGTTACAATGGCTTTGAAGTGGCTGAACGCATCCGCGAGACGGATAAACACGTCCTGATCTTTTTCCTTTCCGACCGTAGCGATAAGGCCGACCGCCTGCAAGGATTCCAACTGAAGGCGAACGATTATCTTGCCAAACCTTTCTATCCGGAAGAGCTGACAGCGCGTATCCGCGAGCGTTTCACTTCGCAGTTGTCCGGCGTGGCGGAGGATGAGATGTATGCTTTCGGCCATTCCGTATTCAATTACAGTACGAACGAGATTCGTACGGGAAATAGTAAGGTGCTGATTACTTCCCGTCAAGCCGATATCCTTCGCTTGCTTGCGCTGAATGTGAATAAGACTGTCAGTCGCGATACGTTGCTGGATGCTGTGTGGGGCACTGCCTCGTATGCCAACTCCCTTGCCTTGAATGTACAGATGTCCTATCTGCGGCGGTCGCTAAAAAACGACCCGAGCGTGAGGATTGAGTCGTTGATGAAAAAAGGGTATATGCTTGCCGTTCTCTGAAAACATCTTTATCTTTGGATTGTTATACAAACAAGACACTTCAAAAAAAGAGAGCTTATGATGAGTTTAGGAGGATGGATGAATAAAGTCCTGATAGGTTGGGGGATAGACCCGAAGTTTGCCGATATGTTTGACGAGACGATTATTGCACTGCTGATGGTGGGGCTTTCGATAGGGCTGGACTATTTGTGCCAGGCAATCTTCGTTGGCGGTATGAAGCATTATACCCGGCGCTCTCCCCATCAATGGAATACGTTGCTGATGAAACGCAGGGTGATACACCATTTGATACATATTCTGCCCGGAATCCTCATTTACTACCTGCTGCCCATGGCCTTTGTGCGTGGAAAGGAGATGCTTGAGTTCTCACAAAAGGTGTGTGCTGTCTATATCATTGTGGCGGTGCTGCTTACTATCAATGGCTTGTTGCTGGTGATGCTCGATGTTTATAACATGAAGGACAAGCAGAAGAACCGTCCGCTGAAAGGCTTTGTGCAGGTATTGCAAGTGCTACTGTTTTTTATCGGAGGTATCATAGTGGTTTCAGTGCTGATAGGCAAGTCTCCTATGACCTTGTTTGCCGGTCTGGGCGCATCTGCGGCTGTACTGATGCTGGTATTTAAGGACAGCATTCTGGGGTTTGTGGCCGGCGTGCAGCTCTCTGCCAACGACATGTTGCGGATAGGGGACTGGATAGCGCTGCCGGGTGGCGTTGCCAATGGAGTTGTAGAGGAGATTACGCTGAACACGGTCAAGATACGCAACTGGGACGAAACCATCTCGACCGTACCGCCGTATACCCTGGTGAACAACTCCTTCCAGAACTGGCGCGGCATGCAGGAAAGTGGCGGGCGACGGGTAAACAAGAATATCTTTCTGGATATGACTACCCTGAAGTTCTGCACTCCGGAAATGCTGGATAATATCCGCAAGGAAGTCCCCTTGATGGCCGACTATCAGCCAGCAGAAGGAGAGGTGCCAACCAATGCACAGCTCTATCGTATCTACATCGAACGTTATTTGTGTAGCTTGCCGGTGGTGAACCAGGAGATGGACTTGATTATCAGCCTGAAGGAACCCACGACGTATGGGGTACCCATTCAGGTATATTTCTTCTCTCGCAACAAGGTATGGAAAGAGTACGAGCGCATTCAGTCCGACATCTTCGACCACTTGCTAGTGATGGTACAGAAGTTTGACTTGAAACTGTATCAGTATTCCGACTAATATATCAACCGGAACTCCGCATATACAGGCAAGTGGTCGCTGTATCCTCCTTGATACTTCATCCCGTAGTAGGTGCGGAAGGGTTGCTGCCCTCCGTATTTCTTGTCTCTTGTCAGTAGGAAGGGCAGGCAGAATACGTCTGTCTTCGCTTTCTCTGTATATAGCGGTGCGTGTTCTTGCAGCAACGTACCTGATACGATGATGTGGTCTAGTAATCCCCATTCTCCTTGATACTTGTAGCTGCCGAAGTGCTTGCGTGTTTTGGCTTTTCCTGCTAGTAGATGGTAAAGTTTTTGTGGACGTAGAGAGTCTTGCAATGTTGACGGTGCTGCTGCCTCCAACACATCCTTTACCGATTTATTCTCCGGATAATCGTTGAAATCCCCTAAAAGGACAATTTGCGGATGTCGGCGTATCGTGTATAGGCTGTCTATGGCATGCTTCACCTTTCGGGCAGCCAGTAGCCGGTAAGGTTCAGACTCTCTTGCCCCTCCCGAACGGGATGGGAAGTGAGCTACCAGTACATCAAGCGTATCCCGGTTCAGCAACAATCCGCTGACGTGAAGAATGTCCCGTGTGGGACGGCTATTCTTCCGGGGCTTGTCTACGGGGAGGCTCTGATAGGAAAGCAGTTTGAAAAGATTACGTTGATACAACAGCGCTACGTCGATGCCGCGTTCGTCGGGAGATTGTGTCATCACATACCGGTAGTCTGCTTCGCGCAAGGCAGAGTAGCGGGTAAGGTCGCGCATCACACTGTCATTCTCCACCTCACACAAGGCAACAAGGGCGGGCGGCGTCCATCCTCCGGTGGCGATGATGACGCGGGCTATATTATCCAGTTTCTTTCTGTATTTAGAGTAATTCCAATGCCGGGTGGCATCCGGCAGGAACTCGTAGTCATTCTTTAGTGTGTCATGTCGGGAGTCGAATAGGTTTTCTACATTGTAGCTTACTATCCGAAACGTGAGGGTATCTCTTCCTTCTTGCCCGTACAGACTGATGTACGGGCAGAGAAGGAAGAGTATAACTCCTATCTTATGGATAACGTTCATACAAACGATTCCCGTTCCCCTTTAAGGAACGCGGGATATTTATTTCACCGGAATGTGCTTCAGTATATCCAGCAGATGGTCCCAGAACTTCTGTACGGTAGGAATCAGCATCCGTTCGTCGGGAGAGTGCACACCCTGCAGGGTAGGTCCGAAGGAAATCATGTCCAGTGCCGGGTATTTGTCAAGGAACAGTCCGCATTCCAAACCTGCATGGATAGCTTTTACCTTGGCATCTACACCGAACAAACGTTTGTAGGACTCAACAGCCACTTCCAGGATTTCTGAATGCGGGTTGGGCTTCCAGCCCGGATATCCGTCGCCGAACGATACGGCTGCTCCACCCATTTCGAATACAGTACGCACCATATTGGCAATGTCTTGTTTGGAGGAGGCGGTAGAGCTGCGCTGGCTGGTCTCGATGCGGATGATATGGCCGGGTTTCATCTTTACGGAGGCCAGATTGGTGGAGGTTTCCACCAGCCCCGGAATGTCTTGGCTCATGGCATACACACCGTGAGGTGCGGCATAGATGGTTTGCAGCAAGCGCTTGGCGGTATCTTTGTCAATGGCTTTGGGACGGGCTGCTTCCGATTCGAGTACGAATTGGAGGTCTGGGTCAACGACGGCATATTCTGCCTCCACTTCGGCGGCAAAGACATTCAAGTCTGTGCGCAGGGCATGCTTGTCGGCATCGGGTATGGCAATTACCGCGTGTGCTTCGCGGGCAATGGCGTTGCGCAGGTTACCACCGTCTATTTCGCAAAGGTACATGTCGTACTTCTGGGATGCCTGGCTCAGGAAGCGGTTCAACAGTTTGTTGGCATTGCCGCGCCCCAGGTGTATGTCGCCGCCGGAGTGTCCACCTTTCAGCCCCTTTACCTGCACTTTGCAGCAGAAATACCCTGTCGGTACGTCCACTTCCCGGTAGGTGAATTCGGCAACGGAATCTATACCTCCTGCACAGCCGATGAAGAGCTCGCCTTCATCCTCGGAATCGAGGTTCAACAGAATGTCTCCGTTCATGAAGCCTTCTTTCAGGGCGAAGGCACCGGTCAGTCCGGTCTCCTCGTCCACGGTGAAGAGGCATTCGATAGGACCGTGCTCGATGCTGTCGTCGGCAAGGATAGCCAGTTCGGTGGCTACACCGATGCCGTTGTCGGCTCCCAAGGTTGTACCTTTGGCTTTCAGCCATTCACCGTCAATTTCGGTTTCGATAGGGTCGGTCAGGAAGTCGTGCTTCACGTCGTTGTTCTTTTCACATACCATGTCGATGTGCGATTGAAGTACGACAGTCTTGCGGTTTTCCATACCCGGAGTAGCGGGTTTCTTTATCAGAACGTTTCCGGCTTCGTCCACCTTCGTTTCCAACTTATGTTTTTCTCCGAATGCTTTTAAGTAAGCAATGATTTTCTCTTCCTTCTTCGAAGGGCGCGGCACTTGGCAGATTTCCTCAAAATAGTGAAATACACCAGCCGGTTTCAAGTCTTTTTTTTCCATAATTATCTGAATTAGCGGCTGCCTTACATGTGTTTATGCAGCCTTCATTATCAATTGTCAAATATCAATTCTCCATTAAATTAACCACTTATTGCTAAATATGGTTAAATTGATTGACTATTTTATTCCCCTTTCTCTTTTTTTAGAGTAAAAAAGGCGAGTTAGTCCAACCAAAGCCCTATATTTGCACCCACAAAAATAGTAAAAACACTATTTTCATGTAACAAAATTAATGGAAATGCTTGATACAATATTGATAACTCTGTTAATAGTTGCTATTTGCATTGTTTTATTGGGTGTGAAGGTCTTTTTTGTGAAAGGCGGGAGATTCCCTAACGGGCATGTCAGTGGCAATAAGGCAATGCGCGATAGAGGTATCGGTTGCGTGCAGTCGCAGGACAGAGAAGCACAACGCAAATCCCGTTTTTCCATTGATGAACTGGAAAAAGCCTTAAACGATAGTATGAACTAATTTTAAAAAACAATATTTATCAATTATGAAGAGATTAAACTACCTCATGAACGGTCTGGCAGCTCTCGCACTGATCGTTTTATTTGCTCAATGTGCCGGCAATACTGATAAACAGACAACAAACGCTCCTGCACAAGCCGGCGGATTATCGGAAATGAAAATTGCTTATGTTGAAATAGATACGCTTTTGGCAAAATACAACTATTGCATAGACTTGAATGAGGCTATGGTGAAGAAGGGCGAGAATGTCCGTCTGACATTGAACCAGAAAGCCAGCGAACTGGAGAAGCAGAAGCAGGAATTCCAGACAAAGTATCAGAACAACGCTTATCTTTCTCAGGAGAGAGCACAGCAGGAATACAACCGCATTGCAAAGTTGGAGCAGGATTTGCAGAACCTGAGCAACAAGCTGCAGTCTGAGCTGATGAGTGAGAATGAAAAGAACAGCCTGCAACTGCGTGATTCTATCAATGCTTTCCTGAAGGAGTACAATAAGACAAAAGGTTACAGCATGATTATCAGCAATACGGGTTTTGACAACCTGCTCTATGCAGACAGTGTCTACAACATCACCCGTGAGATTCTGGATGGTCTGAATGCAAGATACTCTTCTCCGGTGAAGAAATAATATTTATCCTATGATATAAAAAAGGATGTGCTGAAAAGTACATCCTTTTTTTATAGGCCTCTCTCCCGACCCCTCTCTACGGGGGAGGGGCTAGGGGAGAGGCTTTTAATGCTCCGATTGTACGCTTTACCCGCTCCGCAGTAGTGATGGTGTGTGTGTATTCATCAATATGCACCGTTCCTCCCATAGAGACGGCGGAATTATGATAGAGCATGGAACTTTCGATATTTTCCCTGGCGGAGAAATGAAACTCGCGGATACCGGTTTCTCGGGCAATGTGGGCTATGTTGGTTTCATTCACCCCACAGCCTGCCAATAGGATGATTCGGTCTGATGCTTGTTGTTGGAGTTCTTTCAGAAGGGGAATGCCTCGCTCTGCTGTAGGTTGCTGTCCGGAAGTTAGGATGCGGTTGCATCCTAATTCGATAATATCTTCTATCGCTTTTCGTGGATTTCTGCATACATCGAAAGCACGGTGGAAGGTGACGGACATCCCTTGTGAGGCTTCCATAAGCTGCTCCATCAATGGAATGTCTACATCTCCCTCTGCCGTCAAGCAACCGAACACGACTCCGTCAGCGCCTAGACGGCGGGCATTCTCTATGTCTTTCAGCATGATGCGCTGTTCGGTGGAGGAATAAAGAAAATCTCCTCCGCGGGGACGGACAATGATATGCAATTTGGTCTGTTGCAATGCTTCCCGTGCGATGAGGATATCACCGTATGAGGGGGTTGTCCCCCCCTCGGGGATGCCTACGCACAGTTCCACCCGGTCTGCTCCGCCGGCTTGTGCGGCAATACAACTCTCTACGGAGTTGGCGCAAACTTCAAACTGATAATCTTTCATTTTGTAAAGTCATGGTTGTGGTGCAAAAATAAGAAAAGGGTGAATACGAATTCACCCTTTTCTGCATTTATTTTCTTTTCTGATGTTACTTTGCGTAGCTCACTGCACGTGTCTCACGGATAACGGTAATCTTCACCTGACCCGGATAAGTCATTTCGTCCTGAATCTTCTTGGCGATTTCACCGGAAAGGTTCTCCGTCTGCTTGTCGTCAATCTTGTCTGCACCGACAATGACACGCAGCTCACGGCCTGCCTGGATGGCATATGTCTTTGTCACTCCCGGATAGGACATTGCCAGTTGCTCAAGGTCATTCAAGCGCTTGATGTATGCTTCTACAATTTCGCGGCGTGCTCCCGGGCGTGCTCCTGAAATGGCATCGCATACTTGTACGATGGGGGCCAGCAGGCTGGTCATTTCCACTTCGTCGTGGTGGGCACCGATGGCGTTGCAGATGTCTGGCTTTTCCTTGAACTTTTCCGCCAGTTTCATACCATAGAGTGCATGCGGCAATTCCGGTTCCTCATCAGGCACCTTACCTATATCATGCAGCAGTCCGGCACGTTTTGCTTTCTTCGGGTTGAGTCCCAGTTCTGATGCCATCACAGCGCAAAGATTGGCTGTCTCGCGTGCATGCTGCAAAAGGTTCTGGCCGTATGAAGAACGGTATTTCATCTTACCGATAATGCGGATAAGTTCCGGATGCAGGCCGTGGATGCCCAGGTCGATAGTAGTACGTTTACCGGTTTCGATGATTTCCTCTTCTACCTGCTTGCGTACTTTGGCAACTACCTCTTCGATACGTGCCGGGTGGATACGTCCGTCTGTTACCAACTGGTGCAATGCCAGACGTGCAATCTCACGGCGAACCGGGTCGAAAGCTGACAATACGATAGCTTCCGGAGTATCGTCTACCACAATTTCCACACCGGTGGCAGCTTCCAGGGCGCGGATGTTGCGGCCTTCGCGACCGATGATACGTCCCTTGATTTCATCTGATTCGATGTGGAATACGGTTACTGAGTTTTCAATGGCTGTTTCCGTAGCCACACGTTGGATGCTCTGTATCACGATGCGCTTGGCCTCTTTGCTTGCCGTCAGCTTGGCGTCGTCCATGATGTCGTTGATGTAGGACTGGGCTTGCGTTTTGGCTTCTTCCTTCAGGGATTCCACCATGCGCTCTTTGGCTTCTTCGGCAGAAAGTCCGGAAATGGCTTCCAGCTTTTCTATTTCCTGGCGCTGCATGTGCTCCAGTTCTTCTTTCTTCTTGTCTACGATGGACAGTTGGGCTTCCAGATTTTCTTTCACGGCTTCTGCTTCCATCTTCTTGCGCTGGATTTCTTCCTGGCGCTGGTTCAGTACCAATTCACGTTGTTTCAGCTTGTTTTCTGCCTGCTGTATCTTTTGGTTACGTTGGGCCACTTCTTTTTCCAAGTCTGCCTTCTTGTTCAGGAATTTTTCCTTTACTTCCAGCAACTTATTCTTCTTAATCACTTCCGCTTCCGCTTCCGCATCTCTCAGGATACCGTCGTATTTGTTTTTCAGCCCGTGCTTGAAGAACAAGTACGAGGCAAACCCTCCGACAATGAAGCAGGCAATGGATAATACTATTGTAACTACTGTCATTTTATTAATTTGTTTTTAGTATATAAATAAAAAAGCACTGCATAAAAGCTTGCTTTGATGAAGGGCAAACTTTTGTACAGTGCGCGAATTTCTCTCTTTTACCGACCCGACGGAGGGATTGCAGCTTATTGTTCCTTGAAATAGGTCTCCAATACCTCTGTCAGTTCCTTTATTTTGCTGGTATAGGGTTCAGTATCATTACGGTCCTTCAACTGAAGGTTTTCTAAAGCGAACTGATAAGCCACCATGGCTATAATTCTCTCTAGAGACACATTCAGATAATGCTCCCGATACGCATTGAGCCTGATATCTACCTGCTTGGCGGCTTCTCTTACCATTTCCTCGTCCTCACGGTTGATTGTGAGAGGGTAGGAGGCTCCTGCCATCTGCAGGTTTATCTTTATCTTATCGTTCATACATCCTCTTCTCTTTATTCATTCAACAAAGCGATGCATTTATCGACTTCACGCACTAATTTGGACAATCGCAGTTTCGTCTCTTTCACGTCGCTGCCGTTAAGGCTGATTGTCGTAGCTGTTTTTAGGTTCGTGTAGTTAAGTTCCAGTTCCCGGTATTCAGCTTGTACCTTCCCGTATTCCTCCTCTTTGGCTTCAAGAAGTTGCTTTAGCTCAGCATTTTCGCGTTTTAATTCATCGTGCAGATAGATTAAATGCCGCAGTCTGGCTTCAAAGGTACTTAATAGCTTCTTTTCTTCGTCTGTCATCACTACACCAAAATTGTACACAAAAATACAATTTACTTGGAGATTACAAAAACTTTTCGGGGAAAATATGCTGTAGAAGTGCCGAAATAACCGAAGTGGCCTATGAAGTACTGGTTTTGAGGGATTGAAAAAGGGTGGTGGAGGCTGGCTTTTCAAGAGATGTGGATAGGTATGGAACAATTTGCTTTTTAGAAGGATTTTATTTCTTGCTTTTCGAAAGCTTAGTATCTCCGTTACTAAATAGTAATCGTCCGACGCTTGTTTAATTATCGTCCAACAACTGTCGGACGATAATTAAACAGATGTTGGGCGATAATTGAACGGTTGTTGGACGATTACTGTTTAGTAAGGCCGAAATTACTTTTTGCTGTTTTAGGCACTACTCTTTAGGTGCGGTTGGAATAGTATGTAGTAAAGGAAGGAGGAGATGCTAAGAAATAAATAAAATAATTTATATAATAATTTGGTTTATAAAATAAACCTTCTATCTTTGTATCGGAGTTCGAACCCGAAATGTGATTTTGGTATGTATAACTTAAGGAGAATGATTATGAAAACGATTGTTTGTAGAAGTATGGCGGCAGCTCTTCTTTGTGTATTTGCATTGGGGGTGTCTGCGCAAGATGTTCTGAAAGTGAAGGTGATGAACATACCTTCTGCTGTGGGAAAGATAATGATTGCCACTGACAAGGGGCAGTATGGTATGGTAGATGCCAAGGGCACGGAGGCGGTACTGGAACTGAAAGATGTGACAGTGGGTAAATATAAGCTTTATGTCTATCATGATGAAAACAACAATTATCAGTTGGATAGGGAAGACGGAATTCCATCTGAGTATTGCGCGATAGCGGATGTGGAGGTGAGCGCCGACACGAAGCAGGTGGAGATAGCACTTAAGCGGGTATTAAAAGGAAGCAACAAATAAGGCGGCAGGAAAATGGAAGAAAGAAAATTGAATGAGAAAGAGAGTTTAGAACTCATCACTCGGATGATACAGAACACGAAGGACAGAATGGCGGAAAATTCAGGGACACCTTTTTTGCTGTGGGGATATGTAACGGTAATTATCTCGTTGCTGGTTTGGTTTCTATTGAAGGAAACGGGCAATAACAATTGGCAATTCCTATGGTTCCTGCTTCCAGTCATAGCCTTTCCTGCTACGTTGTGGAGTCAGCGGAAGGCTCGGAAAATGTTGAAGACCTACATAGACCGTGTTGTGGATTATGTGTGGACGGTATTTGGACTGGGTGCTTTCTTGGTATCGTGTACCGCCATATTTGTATGGAAGATTCCTATTCTGTTTGTCATTTTGCTGATGATGGGGATGGGAACTGCCCTGACGGGACTGATTGTGAACACGAAAGTGGTTACGATAGGGGGAGTGCTGGGAGCCTTGCTCTCGTTGGGATGTTTCTATATGCCCGGCATAGACCAGATACTGTTTTTTGCATTGGCGTTCGTCTTTATGATGGTGATTCCCGGACATTACATGAACAGTGTGGCGAAGCGTCACAAACAATAAAAGAAGAGGATGATATATGTTTAAAGAACTGAACCCTTTGCTCCATAGCGAACTGCGGCTTGCGGTGATGTCGTTGCTTATTAGTGTCGAGGAGGCGGACTTTGTCTATATCCGCCAGCAGACCAAAGCTACGGCAGGAAACCTGAGCGTGCAGATAGACAAACTCAGCAAGGCGGGATATGTGGAGGTGACAAAGACTTTTAAAGGAAAGATGCCTTGTACGATTTGTAAGATCACTCCGCAAGGAGTAGACGCATTTGAGGAATATGTAGAGTCATTGAAATCTTATCTGGCAGGGAGGTTGTGAGTGTGGGTGACTTTACATTTATGGGGCAAAGATGGAAATCTTCTGAAAAAGGTTTCTATCTTTGCCTTTTTCATGAGAAGGAGGAGGGTGTGTCATCAACCGTTTTGCCACCCTCATGCCGGACAAAATTTAAACAGACTCTAAAAAGATAGAATGATATGAGAATTTTAGTCACTTATGCCGTACAAGGCGAATTTACTGAATTGAAATTTCCCGGACTGATAAGGGAGGAAGAGGTGCAGATAGGCTATCTCCGTACCGGTGTGGGAAAGGTGAAATCGGCTTTTTATCTTTCTGAAGCGATAAGCCATGCGCAACCGGACTTGGTGGTCAATGTAGGTACGGCAGGGACTATCCGTCATCGGGTAGGAGATATTTTCGTATGCCGTCATTTTGTGGACCGTGATATGCAGAAGCTGGTGGAGCTTGGTATGGAGTATGAGATTGATTCAATGGATTTGTTGTCCCAAAAAGGTTATTGTTTACACTGGCCAGCCGGTGGTGTATGCAATACGGGGGATACTTTCTTGACAGAACTCTCGGATGTGTCCGGTGATGTTGTGGATATGGAAGCCTATGCCCAGGCTTTGGTATGCCGTGCCAAGAATGTTCCTTTCATTTCGGTGAAGTACGTGACGGATATTATCGGACAGAACTCCGTGAAACATTGGGAAGACAAGCTTGCCGATGCTCGGAAGGGGTTGGGAGAATTCTTCGAGAAGTTAGGAGGAGTTTAGCACATCATTTCAACGTCTTGAATGACAGTATATGCCAAGTCACCCCCACAGCGACAAGGAACAATACTATCTTTATTTCTGTTAGTGGAATCAGGAAGAAGATGCAGTAAACCATTGTTCCCCACATCAGCAGTAGAGAGATGATTTTAGCACGTAGAGGGATGGCTTTGTTCTCGCGGAAGCTGCGGATATAGGGACCGAGGCATTTGTGGTTCAGCAGCCATTGGTACAGTCTGGGTGAGCCTCTGAAGTAGAGTGCTGCCGTGAGCAGCAGGAAAGGCGTGGTGGGCAGCAACGGCAGGAAGATGCCGATGATGCCGAGTGCCAAAGAAACTGTTCCCAAAATGATGCAGACGGTTTTCATGCGGCAAATGTAGGAAAAATAATAATATAGATAATATGTATGCGAATAAAGTAAAGAAGGTTGTTGCCGTCCACGACTTGTCGGGAGTCGGACGGGTGTCTCTGACGGTGGTCATTCCCATTCTTTCGTCTATGGGTTTCCAGGTGTGTCCGTTGCCTACAGCCGTATTGTCGAGCCATACCCAGTATCCGGAGTTCTCTTTTCTGGACCTGACGGATGAAATGCCGAAGATTATTTCCGAGTGGAAGAAGCTGGAAGTACAGTTTGATGCCTTTTATACCGGCTATCTGGGTTCTCCGCGGCAGATACATATTGTTTCTGACTTTATTGATGACTTCCGCCGCCCGGACGGTCTGGTTGTGGTAGACCCGGTGTTGGGCGATAACGGACGGCTTTATGCGAACTTCCACGAGTCCATGATTGATGAAATGAAACATCTCATCACCAAGGCCGATGTTGTTACTCCCAATTTGACGGAGCTGTTCTATCTGCTGGGTATTCCTTATAAGGAGATGAATACGGATGAGGAATTGAAGTCATACCTTCGTCGGCTTTCCGATTGTGGTCCCGAAGTGGTGATTATTACCAGTGTGCCCGTACGGGATGATAAGCATAAGACGTCCGTGTATGCCTATAACCGGAACGGTAACCGCTACTGGAAGGTTACGTGTCCTTACCTGCCGGCCCATTATCCCGGAACGGGGGATACGTTTACCAGTGTCATCACCGGAGCACTGTTGCAAGGCGACAGCTTGCCCATTGCCCTGGACCGTGCCACGCAGTTCATTCTGCAAGGTATCCGTGCTACTTTCGGATACGAGTACGACAACCGTGAAGGTATACAGCTTGAAAAGGTATTGCATAATCTCGACATGCCGATTCAAATCTGCAGCTATGAATTAATTTAAACCAATCTCATCTTATGAAAAAGAAAATATTCCTGGCAGTGTTTCTCTGTTGCGGCATGTTTGCAGCAATGGCGCAGACTGCTGCCGACTCTCTTGCCATCGTTTCTGCCGACTGGCAGACTGAGCCCCTGCAGAAAGGGATGCTTTATAAAAAGGCAGTATTCAGTTCTTTGTATGGAGTTCCTCAGGAAGTGTCTATTTTTGAAATATCCCCGAAGCGCTACCGTTTCGATGTGCTCGTCCACAATCCCAAAGAGGAGACCAGTGTAGCCGCCCGGCATGCAGGTGCGGTGGCGGCCATCAATGGTTCCTATTTTGACATGAAAGTCGGGAATTCCGTCTGCTATCTGCGTAAGGACGGGGTGGTGATAGATACTACCTCTACCGGGGTTCTGGCAACAGTGTCCAATGGAGCTGTACTCATAAAGAAAGGCAGGCTGGAACTGATTCCCTGGAGCAAGCAGGATGAAAAGGCATGTACTTTGAAAAAAGGCACTGTGCTGGCTTCCGGTCCTTTGATGCTGAAGGACGGGCAAGTGTGCGACTTGTCCGGGACTAACCGGAATTTTGTAGATACCAAGCATCCCCGCAGTGCTGTGGCGCTGACAAGAGAAGGAAAAATCCTGCTTATTGTCGTTGACGGACGTCGGAAGGGAAAAGCGGAAGGTATCAATATACCCGAGCTTGCCCATATGATTCGTATATTGGGCGGGGAGGATGCGTTGAATCTGGACGGCGGTGGTTCTTCTACGCTGTGGAGTGGGGCGTTGCCGGATAAAGGAATAGCCAATACCCCGAGTGGCAGTGCAGAGCGTAAGGTTGCCAATTCTCTTTGTGTGTACGAATAAGTTAGGGAAGTAAATGGATAAATCTTAAGTTTTTTGTAATTTTGCCGTCGCATCGAGGTGACATTAGATGCGGCAACTTATTATATTAATTAGCGTATTAACAATATGTACACAGTCATCAAACGCATGGAAGTGTCGGCTGCCCATAGCCTGAAACTTTCTTATCGCAGCAAGTGTGAGAATCTGCACGGTCACAACTGGATTATCACTGTCTATTGCCGTTCCAAAGAGCTGAATGCGGACGGAATGGTGGTAGACTTCAGTCACATCAAGCAGGTGGTAAAGGAACAGCTGGACCACCATAATCTTAATGAAGTGCTGTCCTTCAATCCCACAGCCGAGAACATAGCCCGTTGGATATGCGACCAGATACCCACTTGCTTCAAGGTAGAGGTGCAGGAGTCGGAATCAAACATTGCCGTCTATGAGGAAGATTAATGAGATATTCTACAGTTTGCAGGGAGAAGGATACCATACGGGTACCGCGGCTGTCTTTATCCGTTTTTCCGGTTGCAACCTGAAGTGCTCCTTCTGTGATACGCAGCATGAGGACGGCATACTGATGTCCGATGAAGATATCGTAACAGAAGTCAGTAAATACCCTGCCGCTACCGTGATATTGACCGGTGGAGAACCCTCCCTTTGGATTGACCGTGAATTTGTGGATTGTCTGCACCAGGCGGGAAAGTATGTCTGCATTGAAACAAACGGTACCCGTCCGCTGCCGGATAATATAGATTGGGTGACCTGTTCTCCCAAGCAGGGGGCAAAGCTGGAAATTACGCGTATGAATGAAGTGAAGGTAGTGTATGAAGGGCAGGATATTACTGTTTATGAGCAGCTGCCCGCCGGGCATTTCTTTCTTCAGCCTTGCTCTTGCAGCAATACGGCCGAAACGGTGGATTGCGTGATGAAGCATCCTAAGTGGAGGCTTAGTTTGCAGACACATAAGCTGATAGATATCCGGTAGGCATTTATAAAACGAATAATGGCTGTAAGCAATACTTACAGCCATTATTCGTTCATGCACGGGAGGAGAGGCTCGAACTCCCGACACCCGGTTTTGGAGACCGGTGCTCTACCAACTGAGCTACTCCCGTGTTTGCGGCTGCAAAGGTAATGCAAACTTTCAAATATGCAAGTAACGGACGTACTTATTTTCTAAAGAAAGTTGCTTACAACATCTGTAAGTCCTGATACATAATGCGATACGCTGCTGCTTTTTTTTCCAGAGCCAGCGGGTAGGCTCTCGAGGAAGAAGGCATCCGGTAGAGGCGCATCGGATGGTTTTCGAAAAGAAACTCCGTGAAGTCGCCTACTTTGGGCTTGTCGATGGAGAACTGCGTGCACAGTGTGTCCGTAGCCTTCTCGCCGGTAGTGACGATAGCCTTGCATTGCGGTATCCGGTGTAGCAGGGCAGGGACGTCCGTGGGTTGCACCACTTCCAGAAACTTATCCGAGGCATTGTCTTGCAGGCGCCGTATGGCAGAGGCTGTGTCGAACAAAGCAATACCCTTTTCCTGCAGGAAACTGATGAGACGTTCTTTGCAGAAAGCCTTCTTCGTTTTGTCTACAAAATAATCCTTGTCATTGAAGAAAAGGAACCCGGTAATCCTCCACATGTCATTGTTCCAGTTGGGGTAGTAAAACTCCATGGACCACCGCTTTTTCTGCGGAGGAAAGCTTCCCAGCATCAGCAGACGGGCGTTGCCGGGAAGGAAGGGTTCTAAAGGGTGTTGTTCTATTTCCATACTTTCCAATTTCATTGTTCTGCCTGCAAAAGTACGGAATATATCTTGGATATGCTATCCTGCAATGTCCTGATTGCTCATTCTGTCGGTGATTTGGAAGGGGAAATCAGGATATTCGTAGAGGCTGAACCGGGATTCCGTCTTGCCTTCCGTATAGTTCCAGATGGTGGCATATTCTTCGGCGTCTTCTCCCATGGCTTGCAGCTGACGGAGGTAGGAGGCTATGGACTTGTTTTCTACGATATATATTTGTCCCAGCTGGTCTATTATAGGGCTGTGGCGCCGGGTGCCGTCATGGTCGAACCGTAGGATGCGCTTGCCTTCGGGGGTGATGCCTACCATGTTGAAGGTCATGCTCTTGCCGATGGCGGGCAGATTGAGTACATTGCGGTCGGTGGCGAGGAAAGGCAGGTGGTGCGTTTTCAGGAAACGCCGGATGCAGGCTGCCGGGTCATGGACGGTTCCAAGCAGTACGGACAGATTATGGGCATCTTCCTTGGTCAGCTTCCCGAAGCGCTTTTCTTCCCGTTGCTCTTGTACGGAACGGCTGTTGGGAGTAAACACGGCATTGTTTTCTTCAAAACCTTTCACGGAGAAGGTGTAGTAGCAAACCACTCCCAACTGATTGAGCACTTGGCGCAGGCGGGTGGTATGCCCCCGGCGGGATGCAGCTACGTTGTATACCAGTTGGTTGTCAATGAGCCAGCCTGCCGCCAGCAGTTTGCGTATTCCTTCGGCAGCTTCCGGAGTGACTTCGAGCGGGGTTTGGAAATGTGTCTGGATAATGAACTGGCGGATGCCGATGGTAGACGCCTTTTCCTTGAATTCCCTTAGAATCTCCACCAGCCCGTCATTGATGCGCATGGGCAGGTAGGCGGGGAGGCGTGAGCCGAGGCGTACGCGTTGCAGCTCTGCATACTTTTCTCCTTCGGGCCGTTCCTGATTGGCTTTCCGCTTGCGGACTGCCATGCGGTAGACGGCATCCAGAATATTGCCCAGCGTCTTGTTTTGGCTCATCAGTGCGTCACCGCCGGTGATGAGAATGTCCCGCAGTTGCGTGTCTTCCTCAAAATAGGCCATCAGCCGACGCAGCTTCTTTTCCCATGTTTCCTTGGGACGCAGGGTGTCAAACTCAAAATTGAGCCGTTTGCTTTGAAAGTCGTACATACGCTGACAAGATGCGCAGAGTCCTCCGCAGGCGCGTCCCATGGTGTCGGGGATGAGGATGGCCACTTCCGGATAACGGCGGTGGATGTTATGCCCGTCGGGCAGCAGCCAGCCGGCGGCATTGGGTTTACCTGGTTCTACGATATCCTCCCGTTCCCAGGCACGTATCTGTCCGTAGGTTTCCACCAGTTGGGGTGAATAGAGTATATAGCTGCGCAGGGCCTCGTCGTCGTATCCGCTGCCGGTGCAGTTCAGCAGTGACAGATAATAGGGGGTGGCGAAGAAAGGCATTCCCTTCTTACGGGCTTTTGAGAGCAGGTACATGGTTTCGGCAGAAAGGGAGTTGCCGAGAAGACGGTTTAGCTCCGTAGGGCTTTTGACGGCCATGGCAAGATGGAAACGGAAGTCATTCCACCATTCGCTGACGAGGTTGAACTTCTCCTCGTAGCTGAGTCCCTCTTCGAAATGGAAGCGGGAAGCCGGGGTCTTGCGGTGCTCAATCTTCTGCACCAGTGCATGCAGGATGCGTTCCTTGTTCTTTGCACGGATATGCTGCACGTCTTCATCCAGTCCGCTGGGCCAGCGTTCGGTCAGGGTTTTGATTTTCTGTGCGGAGGGCAGGGTGGGGGCTGGTTGGTGGAGGCGTTTGAACTGCTGGAACAAGTCGATGAACAGGTCCGTTTCCGTTTCCTCTTCCCATTGTCCCGTGAGGAAGGAATGCAGCATTGATAAAGTTGATATGGGCAGCTGTTCTCCGATGGAGAGCTCGTGTACTTCCTGCCCGTCAAATTCAATCAAGAGTCGAATTTGCTTACCGGCCTCGCTGTCCACTTCCGGATGTCCGGCAATGTACTCCGTCAGGTTGGCCTTGAAGGCTTCCGTATCGTCGCTTTGAACGGCGATGCTGACCAATTCAGGGAGTTCGTGCCGATAAAGTTGTTCCAGTTGTGAGAGAGTGAGTGCAAGCATTTTCTTTTGTTTCATAAGCGGTTGTTTTTTTGAAGTTAATATTTATGATGGTTGACGCGGGGTGCGTCCTTGTGTTCCGTGAGGGGAAAATGATTTCATTTGCTAAAAATAACAAAAAAAAGCGGGAAATTTCTTTCCCGCCTTCTTGTTTCTAAAGTTCTTTAGAATTCTTTTTCTTTTATTTCTCTTCGTTGGCTTTCTGTTTCGGTTCCTTTTTGGCCAGCATCACTACGTTGTAAACGTACTCGGTCATCCATTGTTCCGAATATCCCAGACGCTCTTTGTACTGGCGTACTGCCGCTGCCGTTTTGTGTACATCGTCCTTTTTCCATACGGTTTTTGTACAGACGTCGTGTACGGTTTTTTCGGTCATGCTGCGCAGTGCTCCCTTGAAGATGGAAGGCATGCGGAATTTCCACTGCATCAGGTTTCCCATCAGCATCATCAAGTCATTGGAGAAGCCTTGATACATAAAGAGATAACCTTGTACGTCGTTCTGCGTACGGCAGTGCTTCTTGACGGAAGTATCAATTTCCTTGAAGAAGTTTTCACTGATGCCGTAGTCCTGCATCAGCATCTTGCGCGAAGCGGCCTTTTCCGCTTGTCCCAGGCGGCCTCCCTGCGTGGGGATTTTGAACAGACGCTTGAAGTTGGCTACATCCGGCACAAAGCGGATATTGGTGATGCCCAGGTTGGCGGCTATTACAGACTGGAAGTAGACGCGTGTCAGTGACACGAAGTCTTCCACATTCTTCGAAGATACTTCTCCGGTATTCTTGTTGAATAGTTTGGCAAATAAACTCATATCAAATTACGAATTACTGATTACAAATTACAAGACCGCGGGTCATCCGGCGGTTCCGGCTGCAAAAGTACGAAATAAGTTGGTTATCACCAGCACTCTATGTCTTTTTCTACCTCTTTCAGGCGGTTCTTGGTGAAAACGGGGTCTTTGATACCGGCGCTTTTCTTTGTGCGGTAGTCTTCAAGCAGCCTGAAAGCGTATTTTCCGAGCAGGCTGATGGCAATAAGATATACTTTTCCTTGGCATCGCCTTTCCCGTCTGAGTCACCCAGCAGACGTACCATTTCCTTTATCATCCGGAACTGTACAAAGCGGGTTCTCAACGTAAACCATACGGTGCATCCCAATTTAGTAAAAAACTCACATAAAAAAAGTGCTATCCTCTGTCGTTATTCAAGGCTACCTCTGTCGTTAACTGAGATAGATACCTTGCAAGTTGATGATAACAACGTAGTATGAACTCGCATGCTGCAATTTGTACCATGGACAAATCTGGAAAACCTGACGGAATCTCCTTGCCTATTTCAGCCTGAAGTGAAATTTGTGTCCTTCAAACACCGGTTCCACTATGTCGTAACGAACAAACTTTGCCAGCAGATGTTCGGCGGCGCGTCGGGAAAGATGCGCCAGACGGCAGTAACGGTTCAGTGAAAGGCGGTCGTTTTCTTCCAGCAGATTGAGCAACAGTTGTTCCCGTTCGGTATATTCTATCAGTTCTCCTTTCGGACTTCCGCTTTGCTGCCAGACGCGCAGATGGACGGGAGTAGCCAGGATGTTTTCATCCTTGATGCGGAGATAAGCCAAGTATTTTCCTGTTTCGTCCTTGGCATATACCGGCTTCCGGTCACTTTCCTCGATTTGTACCACCAGCACACTGCGGCCTTCCACCAGATAGGTCTGCATGGTGTAGCTCACTTCGGGGCTGCAATAAAGTCCGGCAGCCGCTTCTATCATATATTGTTCTTCGTCCGAACGGACACCGGCAATTTTCCCGTTATCTTTCACTCCGATGAGCAGTTTTCCACCGTCTGTATTGGCAAAGGCTGAAAGGGTTTTGGCTATCTTGCGGGCGTCGGATATTTCGAACTTGAAATCCTGCTGTTGGTGCTCTCCTTCGGCTATGAGAGCGTGTATATATTCGGTGTCAGTAAGCGTTTTCATGCTTGCAAAAGTAGATAAAAAACGCGTAAGAGCCCCTTTTTGCGGCGATTTTACCGAATATTTCAAAAAAAATATCGTTTTTCTGCATTTATTTCAAGAAAGAATGTATTTTTGCCAGACATTATTAACGAAGTAATTTGAAAAGGATTATGAAAGAATTAGTTGAAAAAGTAGCTGCATTGTATGCAGACTTCTCAAAAGATGCAAATGCTCAGTTGGAAAACGGTAACAAGGCAGCAGGAACTCGCGCTCGTAAGGCTTCTTTGGAAATCGAAAAAGCTATGAAGGAATTCCGCAAAGCATCTTTGGAAGCTTCTAAGAAGTAAGAAAAAAAGCATATTTGATGCTGCGAAAGACTGCCACTGCTGGCGGTCTTTTTTGTTTTTGAAAAGTATTATTGCTACTTTTGACGCAGGTATTATGGATGAAAACGTTCTCAATAAATTGAAGATACTGGCAGAGTCGGCAAAGTATGACGTCTCTTGTTCCTCCAGTGGTACGGTGCGCTCCGGCAAGGCGGGTATGCTAGGGAACACTGTGGGTGGTTGGGGTATCTGTCACAGCTTTGCCGAGGACGGCCGTTGCATTTCCCTGCTCAAAGTGATGCTTACCAATTATTGCATCTACGACTGCGCCTACTGCATCAACCGCCGCAGCAACGACCTGCCGCGTGCCACGCTGTCGGTGACCGAGCTTGTGAACCTCACCATGGAGTTTTATCGCCGCAACTACATCGAAGGGCTTTTCCTGAGCAGTGGGGTGGTGCGCAATCCCGATTACACGATGGAGCGTCTGGTGCGTGTCGCCAAGGACCTCCGTACTATCCATCGTTTCAACGGATATATCCATCTGAAAAGCATTCCCGGCGCCAGCCGCGAACTGGTGAACGAGGCGGGGCTTTATGCCGACCGTCTCAGCGTCAATGTAGAAATACCGAAAGAGGAGAATCTGAAACTGCTTGCGCCGGAGAAAGACCATAAGAGTGTATATGCGCCGATGCGCTACATCCAGCAAGGGGTGCTGGAAAGTTCGGAAGAACGCAAGAAACACCGCCACGCTCCCCGTTTCGCTCCTGCCGGACAAAGCACACAGATGATAGTAGGCGCTACCGCCGAGACGGACAAGGATATTCTGTATCTTTCGTCAGCTCTCTACAAGGGGCCTACGATGCGGCGTGTCTACTATTCGGGCTATATTTCCGTCAATACCTACGATAAGCGCCTGCCGGCATTGAAACAGCCCCCTTTGGTGCGCGAAAACCGCCTTTACCAAGCTGACTGGCTGATGCGCTTCTATCAGTTCAAGGTGGAGGAAATAGTGGATGATGCCTATCCTGACCTTGATTTGGAGGTTGACCCCAAGCTGTCCTGGGCTTTGCGCCATCCCGAGCAGTTTCCGATTGATGTGAACAAGGCGGATTATGAGATGTTGCTCCGCGTGCCGGGCATCGGCGTGAAGTCTGCACGGCTGATAGTGGCTTCCCGGCGTTTCTCCAAGATAGGTTTCTACCAATTGAAGAAGATAGGGGTGGTGATGAAGAAGGCACAGTATTTCATTACCTGCTGTGAGTTGCCTATGCACACGGTCAACGAACTGACCCCACAGGGGGTACGCAGTCTGCTGCTGCCCAAGCCTGACCGTAAGAAGGTGGATGAGAGACAGTTGGTACTTAATTTTGAGGAATGAATATTTTTCTGTATGACCATACGTTTGAGGGATTGCTGACTTCCGTGTTCGAAGCCTATTCCCGCCGTACCTTTCCCGATGCGCTGCTTCAGGAAGGAGAGCCGCTTCCTTTGTTCTACGACGGGCTGTTTACCGTGGTGACCGATGAGGAGAAGGCTGGTCGTGTCTGGCGGGGATTGCAGAAGAAGCTGTCGTCTACGGCACTTGCTTGTCTGGCCCAGTGCTGGCTGGCCGAGGAGCCGGAAACTCCCATGCTCCTTTTCCGCTATATTCGCAAGGCAATAGATGCTCCTCGTTCCATTGAAACAAATTTTGCCGACCTTGATGTGCTGGAGTTCTCCCGTATGTGGAAGCGGGTGGATTGGGAGCGTATACGCCTGCTTCAGTTTGTCCGTTTCCAGAAAGCTGCAGACGGTACTTTCTTTGCGGCTGTCGAGCCCGAGAAGAATGCCCTTCCCCTGGTGACGGAGCATTTCAAGGACCGTTTTTCCGACCAGCGTTGGCTGATTTATGACATCAAACGCGCCTATGGATACTATTACGACTTGAAGGAGGTGCGCCAAGTGACTTTTGGTGAGGACAGCCGCGAAGGGCATCTTGTCACCGGCATGCTCGACGAAAGTCTGATGGACAAAGACGAACGGCTTTTCCAATCTCTCTGGAAAACCTATTTTAAGGCAATCTGCATCAAGGAACGCCTCAATCCCCGGAAGCACAAGCAGGACATGCCCGTGCGCTATTGGAAATATCTGACGGAGAAACAAGTTTAATGAAGAATAAGGAATGAAGAATGAAGAAATTAGCCGCGCTGTGGTACCGAATGGTAATTCTTCATTCCTCATCCTTCATCCTTTTAGTTGATAACCCAGTGCTTGTCGTGGGGTACTGTTTTCTTGGGGTCGTAATGCATTCCGTCCTGCGTAGGTATCTTCAGTGTATAAGTACGTCCGCTTTTATTCATCAGCGAGGTGTCTCGCAGCCAGGGGTTGGCATCTTTCAGTTGGGCATAGGTGATGCCTTTCCCTTTGGCGAACTGTGCCAGGTTGGCAATGCCCGTTGTGACGGTCACTTCCGTGTAGGGGATGGGCGGATAAAGATGTTCCCGTTTCAACAGAAAACCGTACTGTTGCGGATTGCTGATGACGGCTTTGGCTGCCAGCAGGCGAAACATGTAGCGTGAAGTTTCTTCTACCAGCCATAAGTCGACAGCCTGGTCTACCATTTGCTTCTGTAGCTGTGTGGAGATGCGTCCTTGCCCGGCATTGTAGGCAGCGGCTACGCACAGCCAGTTCCCGTATTTCTGATAGGCATCTTTTAGGTACTTGCAGGCTGCTTTGGTCTCTTTCTCGATATGGTATCGTTCGTCGATGTTGCTGTTCACCTCCAGTCCGAATTCGCGTCCGGTGGCAGGCATGAACTGCCATAGGCCGGCGGCACCCGCAGGCGATTTGGCAAGCGGGTTCAGGTTGCTTTCTATCACAGCGAGGTACTTGAAGTCATCGGGAAGGCCGTTGGCTTTTAGTATAGGCTCTATGACGGGGAAGTAGCGGTTGGCACGCTTCACCATGAGCATGGTGGTGGAGTGCATGTAGGTGAAGGACATCAGTTCGCGGTCCATACGTTCGCGGTGGTCGTAGCGAAGCAGGTCAATAGCTTGTCCGGCAAAAGTGATCTTGTCCGGTACGCTGGGGGAGGTTATGCAGTAGGGAACTTCGGATTTCACGGAATCGCGTTCGGGATTCAGCGTACTGCTGCCTGCGAGGAAGGGGAGGCTGGAACCAGCGCACAGTGCAATGGCAACGGTAAGCACGATATATTTTGAGTTTTTCTTCATGTCTGTATGCCTATTTCTGTTTGGAGACGTGAAGATACGAAATCAATTCGTTATAGGCAACCTTTCCCATAGCCATCGTGGAATCATACGCCAAAAAAACACCACTACCCGGTAGCGTCCGTCAATGACAACTACCCGTCTCTTTTCTCTTAAAGCCTTGATTATGTGCTGTGCTACACGGTCTGCTTTCATCAGCATCGGGTATTTTCCGCTTTTCAGTAAATCGGTGGCAACAAATCCCGGACGGATGTCGGTGAAGTGTATATCAAGATGCTGCATCCGGGCAAGTTGTGCCAGCGCTTCGATATAGGTATTCTGGAAGCGTTTGGTGGCAGAGTAGGCCGGTGCAACGCCCAGTCCTTTGGTACCTGCAATGGAGCTGATGACGGCAATATGCCCGGAGCCTCTTGTCTTGAAATAGTTGAAGGCGGCAGTCACCATGCGGGTAAATCCCTCTACATTGGTACGTGCCGTGTTCAGTTCGATGTCCGGTTGTAAGTCCCGGTTTTGATGTCCCACGCCGGAACTGAGGAAAAACAAGTCCATGCCTCCCAGCTTTTCTATCAGGTTATGGAGGTGTAGGGGCGCGGTCTCTTCCGTAACGTCCAGTTGTTCCGTGACTATCCGGTCGGGTGCGGTGGCTTGCAGAGCATGCAATGCCTCTTTCCTTCTGCCGGCAATGCCTATATGCCAGCCTTGCTGTACAAGTATCCTGGCTACTTCTTGTCCGATGCCTGAAGTGGCACCGATGATGATGGCTTTCTGCATGATGATAGGGGATTATCCGATGACGGTTGCTACAATTCTTCTTCCTCCGCCCCGATTGCGGAACTCGCAGAGATAGATGCCTTGCCAGATACCCATGTTCAGACGCCCATTGGTGATGGGGATGGTGAGGCTGGTTCCGCTGAGGGTTGCCTTGGCATGGGCGGGCATATCGTCATCGCCTTCGCATGTATGTTGGTAATAAGGTTCTCGTTCTTTTACGAGGCGGTTGAAGATGGCTTCCATATCTGTCTGTACGTCAGGGTCTGCATTCTCGTTGATGGTGAGGCCTGCGCTTGTATGCTTGATGAACAGATGCAGGATTCCGGCAGGCGGAAGCGGCGGAAGGTTGCGTATAATCTCCTCTGTCACCAGGTGAAAGCCACGTCGGCGAGGGGTCAGGGTAAATTCTTTCTGTGTGGTCATAAATCATTGTTTTTTGTTTGTTGTTAGGAATGGCCTTGTCCGGCAGGGCAGTTCCACGGTGAATGTGCTTCCCACTCTCATTGTCGAATTTACGGTAATCACTCCGTTCATTTTCTCAACGATGGATTTGCAGATGGAGAGTCCTAATCCGGCACCTTGGGCAAAGGAGTCCACCTTTTCGAACCGTTCGAATATCATTCCCAGTTTGTCGGGGGGAATACCGCATCCAGTATCGGAAACACTGATTCTTATGCCGTCTGTGTCCGTTTCGTAGTACACTTCGATATGTCCCTGCACGGTGTTTTTTAGTGCATTCGATATGAAGTTGTTCAGTATCTGTTTGATGCGCATAGGGTCGTGCTCTATCTGGCCGGGGGCTGTCGGATGCCTGGCAAAGAGTTTCACTTTTGCCGGAACGTTCCGTTCGTACTCGGTAATACTTTCCTCGATGAGTTCTGCCGGATTGAACCATTCGGAATGGAGCTCTATATGTCCGGCCTCTATCTTGGAAAGGTCCAGAACGTCGTTGATTAGTTTGAGCAACAGTTGGTTGTTGTGGTTTATCAAGGAGATGTACTGTTCCTTTTCCTGCTCGTTTTCCACGTAGTGCAGCAGGCTGGAGAAACCGATAATCGCATTTAGCGGCGTGCGGATTTCATGGCTCATATTGGCAAGGAAAGCGGATTTCAGCCGGTCTGCCTCTTCGGCCTTTTCCTTGGCTTGTATCAGCATTGCCTCCGTCTGCTTTAATTGGGTGATGTCGTAATTGATGCAGATAATCTCTATGATGTTCTGTTCAGGCATGTAGCGTTCTACAATGATGTTGACGTGGGTCCACATGAAAGAACCGTCTTCTTTAAGAACACGTACTTCCCGGCTGAGCTTGTGTGCCAGTCCTCTCTTTACGTTCTGTAGGAAGTCAAGCATGATAGTACGGTCGTCTGGGTGGAGATGATTGTAGGTTCCGATGATTTCGGACAACGGTGTTTCTGTTTTCTCACCCAAGTTCTTGTACCAGCTGCGTTGGGCATAGCCTTGCTCATTAAGAAGGTCATAATTGGCATATCCCACTTTGGCATAGTCACCTATAAGCTCAAAGTGGCTCTCGAACTCTTGTATTTTGTTGTAAGCGACGGTCGTTTCCGTTTTGTCTGCGTTGATTAGCAGATAGTTGGTCAGGTTGTGATTATCGTCGTAAAGGCTTGTGACTTTGGTTACAAGGTCTATGGTGCCCGTCTTCTTCTGTGTCTTGTAGTAATTGCCTATTTTAGAGAAGTCATACCGGAAAGTGAAGTCTGCATTTTCATGTTTTCTTAACTTACTTTTCATCTCTTCCGGGAAAATCGGATTCTCGAAAATATTGATTCCAAGTAGATCTTCTTTCTGTTTGAGATGGAACATTTCCTGCTCTTTGTCATTCATATCTATCAATATTCCCTCTCGGTTATAGAGCTCAATTCCTACCGGAAGATATTTATAAATATTATGGAGGAGACGGTTACGCTCTTGTAAGGCTTGGGATGCCGATGACATGTCGGGACCGTCTTGTGTTTCGGCAATGCCGTAGATTTTGACATTATCGTTTTCGTCGGTTCTCTGTAGGCATACCTTGCTTCTTATCCACGTTGGACCCTCTACTGTGTTGAGCAGATATACAGTCTCTTGTGCCTGCCGGATATTGTTGAAGGAATGTGTGGTAGTATGCCGTTGTTCCTCTTTCAGAATACGTTTGTTGAAATCTTTAAAGCTGATGGTTCCATTCTCATCCAGTCCCAGCAACCGGGAGATATATCCGGAGCAAATGTAACTTTCGGTCTTTAAATCAGCTTCCCACCATCCCATATTGGCATTGGTCATCATTGCTGACAGTAAGTCATAATCAAATTTAGAATTCATACCGGAATCTTTAATAGTGGTGTTTTTGTTCTGTCACAACAATTAAGATATTGACAAAGATACATTATTTCCAAATTAATATGTGATGAACGGAAATAAAAATAAGGGTTATATGTGTTTTGGGGAAATGGGAAAAAGGTACCCGAGTTTTTGTACTTGCCGGAATAAGACGTATATTTGTTGCAATTTTTACATCTTAACAAGAAAATGCCATGAAGCGTATTGGACTCTTTGTAATAGTTTTTTTCTGCATATCACTCTTACTCCATGCAAGCGGCCCGCGTGTCTTGTTTATCGGAGATTCTATCACGGACGGTAACTGGGGGAATGCCTGTGGGATGCCCAAACCGACTGCGGAGCGAAGTCTTTGGGATATGAACCATATTTATGGTAGCGGCTATATGTATTTGTGTGCAAGTCATTATCAAGGAGATTTCCCGGAAAAGGAATATGCTTTTTTTAATCGTGGCATCAGTGGAAACACTCTCAGGGATTTGGAGAAACGCTGGGAAGAGGATGTCATTGGAATGAAACCGGATGTGCTTTCCGTCTTGGTGGGGACAAACGATGTACATTACTATCTGCAGGGTGACAAAAAAGAGCCTTTTGATTTTGAAGGATGGGAGAAATGTTACCGTTCCTTGCTTGACCGTTCTTTGCAGGTCAATCCGGAATTGAAGATAGTGCTGGGCGCTCCTTTTGTTGCCAATGTCGGCAATATGCGCAAGAGTGGGGATTTTGCAGAACGTGACAGTCTGGTACGTCGCTGTGCCGCCATCGTAGAGAGGATAGCGAAAGACTATCAGACGGTATTTCTTCCTTATAATGCGATGTTCGATGAAATTCTCGGCACTGCTCCGGCTTCTCAAGACACCTATTGGATTTGGGACGGTATCCACCCCACTCCTGCAGGGCATAAACGAATGGCTGATATGTGGATAAAGCGCGTGAATTTATAATTTATCAATAAAATAGAGAGTAATGGAAAAAGTGATTATCAACTCGTACGAGGATTTTGAAAAGCTGGTAGGCCAGCAAATCGGTGTTTCGGAATATGTAGAGCTTCCTCAGGAGCGTATCAATCTGTTTGCTGATGCGACATTGGACCATCAATGGATACATGTCGATACGGAACGTGCCAAAGTGGAAAGTCCTTTTAAGAGCACCATTGCACATGGGTATCTCACCTTGTCCATGTTGCCATATCTGTGGAATCAGATTATTGAAGTGAACAACCTGAAGATGATGATTAATTATGGTATGGACAAGATGAAGTTCGGTCAGGCGGTATTGTCCGGACAGAGCATCCGGCTGGTTGCCCATTTACAATCTCTGTCGAATCTGCGCGGCGTGGCAAAGGCGGAAATAAAGTTTGCCATCGAGATACAAGGTGAAAAGAAGAAGGCACTGGAAGGGGTAGCTATATTTTTGTATTATTTCAATTGATTATGCGTAAGATGGTATGCCCTCAATGCAAAGTGGGGGCATTTTTTGTGATGAATGGACAAGGTGAGCGCCTGCCGGTCTATATCTCTGACAAAGGCGAGATTGTGCCTAAAGACAGCACCTCTTCATTGGAAGGATACGACCTGGATACGGTTTATTGTTTGTGCTGTTCCTGGCGCGGGACTCCGAAGCGTTTGGTGAGATACTGATGGACATACTCCTGCCACAAATGGCAGAGTGCCGCTACGGGATGATATAACAGCATCCGTGGTCCGGCATACCGCATGACTTCACGCATCCGTTCTTTCATTTTGGGCTTGTAGCAGTGAATGCTGCATTGCCTGCAGGTGGATTTATTCTCACCGAAAGGACAGCGTGAAAGACGAGTGCGGGCATACCCCAGCAGTTCCTCGCATTGGGGACACAATTGCTTGTTACCTTCCTTTTTCCGGCAGTAGAGGCGGACCATCCGTTCTACTGTCCGTTTTTCCTGCTCGATACGGGACGGCATGTTTATTGTTTGGACTGCCAGCGTTTCAAGGTCGGGAAGAATTCTTTCATACCGGCAATGGCTTCCTCTTTAGTGAAATTCATTCCGGAATTCTTGTTGAATTCGTCGGTGAACTGTGCACAGTGTTCTATCATTTCGTCCATAGTGCAGTCTTGTGCAAAATTGCCGTGCTGGTAGCAATAGGTGCAATATTCCTCGTTGAGGCTACCGTCGGCATTGGTTCCGAGTACTTCTGCAGATGACAAGGGCATTCCGCAGCTTTGGCAAAGTTTAGCTTCCATAATGTGTGGAGTTAAGTGATATGCAAATATAGGATATTATTTTGGTTGAAGCGTCCTTTTCAGATAAATCATGTCTTTCAGTTGCTTGCCTCCTTCAAATATGGGGTGGTCGTAATTATCGATAAAGAAATCGGGTACCCGGTGTGAGTATGCAAATCCGCAGCTTTCATAGAAGGGGATGGTTAGCGGACTGTCTCCAGTGCCGACAAGCATAGTATGGCACCGGTCTTTATAATGTTCAAGAACGAATGCTATCAGTTGTCTTCCATATCCCTGGCGCTGGTATTCCGGATAGACAGCTATGCTCTTTATTTCGTAGATTCCTTTATCCTCGCAGGTGATTACACAAGACGCTTTGACTGTATCATTATCGGATAGGATGAACATCTCTCCCCGTTCCAGATAACGGTCAATCATGGACTCTTGTTCGTCGGCAAGCAGCAGCAGGTCAAGATATTGCTTTTTGTTGCCGGATATGGGATGTATTCTTATCATATTTCTGAATTTCTGGTGTGAAGTTAGTCATTTTCTATTGAATTACAATGGATATCTCTTTTTAACTGTTGAATGGTTGAGAGTTGCCGGTGAACAAAATCTGCCATACGCCGTTCTTCTCATAATATGATAATCTGATGAAGTTATGAGTAAGTTGAAATTCTCTTTTCTGGTTTTGATGCTGATGGTATCAGTCTCGGCTTCTGCCGATTGGGCACCTGCTGATGTACAAGCTGCACTGAAGAAAATGTATCCTACGGCAGATGATGTTGCCTGGTCGCATGATGAATCTTATTATGTGGCAGATTTCCTGATGAACGGTTTTGATACGAAAGTCTGGTTTGACGGGCAGGCGCAATGGGTAATGCAACAGACGGACTGGGAGACAATGGACGAAGTGCCCCCTGCCGTTTACAATGCTTTTGCCGCCAGTGAATATTCCGGAGGGATGGTGCAGAATGTCACTTGGGTACAGTTTCCCAAATGGCAGTCCATCGTGGCGGTAGAGGTAGGGATGGCAAATCTCCAGACGAAATATCAGATATTGTTTACCCCGACGGGCGAAATCATCCGTGCCCGTAATGTCACCTATACATACAATCCGCTCGGCGCAGCCACTTTCTTGTAACGTCTGTTCGCATACCTGCTGAATTTATCATATCTTTGCCTTCCCAAACCAGACTTTTATGGACAAAGACACTTTTCAGCAGGAGGTTTATAATGTAGTGGCCGCAATCCCTCCGGGGCGGGTGGTGACGTACGGACAGATAGCCTATCTTGTCGGAAGACCTCAATGTTCGCGCGTGGTGGGACATGCTATGCACGATGTGCCCGACGGCATGTGTTTGCCCTGCCATCGGGTAGTGAACAGCCAGGGCAGGCTGGCACCGTGCTGGGCGGAACAGCGGGCTTTGCTGGAGGCAGAGGGCGTGACGTTCAGAAAGAATGGGTGTGTGGACATGAAAAAATGCCAGTGGGAATTCATGAAAGAGCAAATACAATAAGATTATGAAATTTATAGGTGCACATGTATCGGCCAGTGGGGGAGTGGAAGCGGCTCCCGTCAATGCCAGTGAGATAGGGGCAAATGCTTTTGCCTTGTTTACCAAGAACCAGCGTCAGTGGGTGGCAAGGCCGCTGACGGAGGAGAGTATCAGGGTGTTTAAGGAAAATTGCGGGAAGCTTGGCTTCGATTCCCGCTATATCCTGCCTCACGACAGTTATCTGATAAATTTAGGGCATCCCGAAGAAGAAGGGTTACAGAAAAGCCGTGCCGCTTTTCTGGATGAGATGCAGCGCTGCGAACAATTAGGGCTGAAGTTACTGAATTTTCATCCGGGCAGCCATCTGAATAAGATTTCCGTGGAAGAGTGTCTGGACAAGGTCGCTGAATCCATTAATCTTATATTGGGCAAGACGCACGATGTGGTGGCTGTCATAGAGAACACAGCCGGGCAGGGTAGCAATGTGGAAAACGAGTTCTGGCAGCTGGGACATATCATTGACCGGGTGGATGACAAGTCTCGCGTTGGAGTTTGCCTTGATACCTGCCACACGTATACAGCAGGCTATGATATAGTGAATGAGTATGACAAGGTGTTTGAGGAGTTTGACACAGCGGTAGGTTTCGGCTATCTGCGCGGTATACACCTGAATGACTCCAAGAAAGCACTCGGCTCCAGAGTAGACCGTCACGACAGCATCGGCAAGGGGCTGATAGGTATGGATTTCTTCCGGCGCTTTATGCAAGATGTGCGTTTTGACGGTATACCTATTATTTTGGAGACGCCCGATGAATCGCTTTGGGCAGAGGAGATAAAACTGTTGAGAAGCTTTGTCTCCTCTGATTGAGAGACTATGCCCTGAATACACATTCTATACGGTTGCCGTCCGGGTCGAGGACGACACTTTCAAAATATCCGTCGCCGGAGGTACGGGGCTCTCCTGCGATGGTATATCCCGCTGTGCGTAGCCGTTCTGTCTGTCGGAGGACAGCTTTCTGGCTGTCGAAGGCAAAGGCAAAGTGGGTCAGTCCCAGTCTGTTTTCCTCAATAGGGGTATTCTGTATGTCTGTACGGCTCATCAGTTCCAAATCCGTTCCTTCATCGAAGTGAAGGAAATAAGATTCGAATCCTTTTTGGGGGTTGATGTACTTTTCATTGCTGCTCCCGTTGAAGTAACAGGTGTAGAACTCTTTCATCTCTTCCAGTCGGAAGGTCCAGATGGTGATATGATGTATTCTCATGAGTCTGATTATTATGGTTTATAGGATCATCATTTATTGTATTACTTTGCTGATTATAAATCAGCAGACGGTCAGAATTCGGCTTCTTTGGTAATCTTTAGGGTTTCTCCCGTGATAGGATGGGTAAATTCCAAATACTCGGCATGCAGATAAAGCCGTTCTGCTTTCTTCCCGTAAAGTTCATCACCGATGATGGGGCAGTGCAAGCCAAGCGGGTGTGCTGCATGTATACGTAGCTGATGGGTTCTTCCCGTGCGCGGATAGAAAGCGATACGGGTCCGCTTTCCGTCCAGACGTTCCAGAACTTGATAATCGGTGATGGCGGGCTTCCCGTGTTCGGTGTGTACCATTTGCCGTGGGCGGTCAAGTGGATTCAGGCAAAGCGGGAGGTCGACCGTACCTTTGTCCTCTGGGACGATACCTTCGAGCAGTGCGACATAACGTTTCCTGACCAGGCGGTTCTTGAATTGGGCTTGAAGGTTCTGGTGTACGCGCTTGCTCTTGGCAATGAGCATTAAACCGGAAGTGCCCATGTCGAGACGATGTACCGTCAGGGGACCGTCAGCTTCGGGATATTGCCTGCGCATCAGGCTATAGACGGAGACTGCATCTTCCTTGCCGGGAACAGACAGCATTCCTGCCGGTTTGTTGATGACCGAAAGCCATGGGTCCTCATAAACAATCTCCAAATTTTGGGAGGGTACCTGCATTCTTTTCAACATGGGGTTTTCCTCTACTTGTAGACCTTGCAGCATGTGTTGCAGTATAGGTTCGCACTTTCCTTTGCAAGCCGGATAATAGTGGCCGTGATGGCGTATCTCTGTCTTGGGGGAATCACCCCACCAGAACTCGGCCATGGCAATAGGTTTCCATCCGTGCAGATAAGCTTGTTGCAGCAGTTTGGGGGCTGCGCATTCACCCGCACCGGCAGGAGGTGTCTTGTGCACGGTCTGCCCGAATATCTCACAGAGATTCTTGACTTCTCCCCGGTAGTTCAGCATCCCGAACTGTTCGAATAGCTTTTGCTGCAATGCTGCAGAGCGGGTTTTACGTTCAGACTTCAATGCTGAAATCCGTCTTTCCCAGTCTTCTGTCTGCGTTTGTAGTGTGGTAATCCTTGCTTTCCATGAACGTTCCAGACGTTTATATTCCGCCTTTTGGAACTGGCTTTCCCGTATCAGTTCGGCTTCTTCCTGCGCATTGAGTTCTTTTTCTTTTCTGCGCTGTTCTCTGGCTGTTTTGGCTTCTTTCAACTGTGCTTTGGCTGTTGCCAGTATGTCTTCTGCCGACCGGATGGTTCGGGCAAGCTCTGCTGATAAGGCAGCATATGCTTTGTCATTTTCCAGTTGCCGGATGTTGCGGTTGATGGAAGATATGTTTTCTTCTTCTATCTTGAAAAAGCCTTGTGGCTGTAGCAAGTCATATACGGGAGGAACAAAAAAGGAGTGTAGGTTCTTTCCGGCCAATATGCCTGAGAATGCGGCTAAATATCCGGTTTCTCCATGCTCGGTCTGTACAATCAGCACCCCGAACATTTTGCCTTGGCGCAATTCGTCCTTCCATGCAGTTTGCCGGGTAAGATAGCTTTGTACTTCTTTGGCTGCCAATATACATAACGGGTGTGGAGTATAGCAGAAAGGATAGGTGAACCTTTCCGGAAGCGGAATGTCGGTTATGGGAGTAGTAAAACGGTGCAACATGATGTTGCAAAGATACTACTTTTCTCTTATAACGGCCGTTTGTACTGCAAATCTTTCTTTCGTTATTATTTTTAGAAGCGGTAGTCTTGTTCGATGTATGTCATATATTCGTCGTAACTGATGTGCCTGCCTCCCATTGTCTTGAGGTGAGGAGTTTCGAACTGGCAATCTATCATGACGCCTCCATGTTCCCTGAAGAATTGGGCAAGATGGATGAGGGCCAGCTTCGAGGCGCTGGGGACGAGTGAGAACATGCTCTCTCCAAAGAAACAACGTCCTAAGGTCACCCCGTACAGTCCGCCGACCAGTTGTTCTCCTTCCCATACTTCTACGCTGGCAGCGAGACCTTGCTCGTGAAGGTGCGTGTAGGCTTCCATCATCTTCTTTCCGAGCCAGGCTCCTTCCTGTTCCATCCGCAATTCTCCGCAGGTTTGTATGACGTCTTCGAAAGCCTCGTTGAAGGTGATTTCGTACTTTCCCTTGTTGATGAGCGTACGCATGGAGTGGGAGATATGGATTTCGTCCGGAAAGATGACGAAACGGTCCATCGGGCACCACCATTGTATCAGTTCTTCCCGAAATGCGTACCAGGGGAAGATGCCGTTGGAGTACGCCAGGATGAGGCGGTCAATGGATAGGTCACCGCCCACAGCGAGCAACCCGTCGGGGTCGCCGTAGTGAGGGTCGGGGAAAGCAAGTTTATCCGTCAGTTGAAAGACCATATCGTTATTCGGTTGCGGGTTGTAGTTTCAATGCTCCATTTTCCACTTGCACGCGGACTTTTCCTCCTGCCTTCAATGTACCGAACAGAATTTCGCGCATCAGCAAGGGTTTCAAGTGGGCGGCTATCACGCGGTCCATCTCCCGGGCGCCGTATTCGGGGATAAAACCCCGTTGGAGCAGCCATTCGTGTGCTTCCTGGCTCAATACCATTTCCACCTGACGGGAGGACAGTTTGCTGCCCAGTTCTCCGAGTTTCTTGTCAAGGATAAGTGATGCCATCGGGCGGTCCATGTCGTGGAAGACCACCGTGGCAGAGAGGCGGTTGATGAATTCGGGCTTAAAGGTTTTTTTGACTTGTTTCAGCATGGCTTCTCCGGCGGTGACCTGACTGTTGAAGCCGATGGACGCTTGGCGGGCATATTGTGCTCCGGCATTGGAGGTCATGATGAGGACCACGTGTCGGCAGTCGGCTTTCCGCCCTTTGTTGTCGGTCAGTACGGCATAGTCCATTACTTGCAGCAGGATGTTGAATACGTCGGGATACGCTTTTTCTATTTCGTCGAGCAGCAACACGCAGTTTGGAGTCTTGCGTATGGCGTCGGTCAGCAGGCCGCCGTCCTCGTAACCCACATAGCCGGCAGGCGAGCCAATCAGTTTGGCTACGGTATGCTTTTCGGTATATTCGCTCATGTCGAAACGTTGCAGGGCGATGCCCAGCTCGGCGGCGAGCACTTTGGCAACCTCGGTCTTTCCTACTCCGGTGGGACCTACAAAGAGCAGGCTTGCCATCGGTTTGTTTTCGTCCAGTAGCCCGGCTTTGGACATTTGCACAGCTTCCACCACCTGACGGACGGCTTCTTCCTGCCCGTAGATGTGGGAACTGATGCGTTCGTGCAGGCTTTCCAAGGCGACGGTGTCGTCCTCTTTCATGGCGAGGGCATTGACCTTGCAGGTACGTGCCAGTATGTCGGTTATCAGTGCCTTGTCCACGGTCTGTTCTCCGGAGTCTGTGGGATGTATTTCCCGGTAAGCTCCTGCTTCGTCCACCAGGTCGATGGCTTTGTCGGGCAGGAAACGGTCGCTGATGTAGCGGGCGCTTGCCTTTACGGCGTAGGGGATGACGTCGGGCTCGTAGGTGACGCCGTGGTAGGTTTCGTATTTCTCTTTCAGGCCTTCTACGATATGTATGGCTTCTTCAATGCTCGGTTCCAGTATGTCTATCTGCTGGAAGCGGCGTACCAGTCCCTTGCTGCGTGCGAAGTAGCGGTTGTACTCGTCGTAGGTGGTGGAACCGATGAAACGTATTGCCCCGGTTTCCAGATAGGGTTTCAGCATGTTGGAGGCATCCATGGAGCCTTCACCCGTGCGTCCAGCGCCTATCAGGTTGTGTATCTCGTCAATGTAGATGATGGCGTGTCCTTCACGTCCGATACCTTCCATGATACTTTTCAGCCGCTTCTCGAAATCGCCGCGATATTGTGTGCCTGCCAGTAGACTGCCCAAGTCCAGCTCATAAATGCGGAAGCCGGCAAGCCGTTCGGGGACGTTGCCCGCTTCGATACGGGCGGCAAGCCCATAGGCAAGGGCTGTTTTGCCTACACCGGGTTCGCCCACATGCAACGGGTTGTTCTTTTCTTTGCGGCAGAGCACTTGTATGGTTCGCTCCAACTCCATCTCCCTGCCGATAAGCGGGTTGTGGCCTGCCAGATGGTCGTTGAGGCAGGTCACGTAGTTACGCCACGCTTCTGTTTTCTCTTGTTCATCGGGAGATGGCGTATCGCCTGCTTCTTCTGCCAGCTCCGCTTCTTCGTAGTGGGTAATGAGCAGACTGAGGAATTCGGACAGGTCGCCGCCGACTGCTTCCTTTAGGAAATGGCATGCCCAGGAATCTTCCAGTTGCAGCAAGCCTTGTATCAGATGGGGAACACCCAGCTCTTCGGCGCTGGAATACTCTGTCACCATATAGGCATGTTGCAGGAGTGAACTGAGCTGGACGGAAAGTCCCAACTCGTATTCCACATTGTCGGGGATAGTTTCCACTTCTTCCGTCAGATAGTTTTCCAGTGAGATGCTGAGCTCCACATAATTGTAGAAGGTATCTTGCAGGGTGTTGATAAAGGGTTCCTGTTCCAGAATGGCGCTCAGCAGATGTTCGGGCATGATGAACTCGTGCCGGTAAGACTCGGCTTTTCTTTGTGCGGAAGCGAATGCTTGGTTTACGAATATCGTATTTTTTATATCCATATTGTTTCTTTCTTATTCTTCTTCCTCCGGGGTGACGGTGAGCCGGAGGGGGAAACCTTCATTGCGTGCCATGCGGGTGGCTTTCTGTACTTTGGAGTGGGCGATGTCGTATGAGTAGATGCCCACTACCGCGGAGTTGCTCTTGTGCACCTGCAGCATCAGTGTTTCCGCTTCTGCCGATGATTTGTAAAAGACGGTGGTGAGTACCTTTACCACAAACTCCATGGTGGTGAAGTCATCATTGTAGATGGTGACTTTGAAGCGTCGGGGTTCCCGTAATTCTATGCGTTCTTTTTCTTTGAAAGAAGATTGCTGTTGTTCCATTTCTTTTTAAAAACTACTGTTAAGACATTGTTCTACCGTTGTGTGGGCAACGAAAACTCCTGCCAGTCATATTCGTCCCCATACTCGTCGGCTATGGCTATGCGTATGGTGACGTTACCCGTCTTTATCCGTTCTCCGGCACTGATGTTGGCGGTGTATTTCACACCGTTGTGCGGAGTTATTTGCTCTATCATGACCGACGGTGATATGTAAATGCGCTTCATGCCCGTGGTTTCCGCCACCACCGGCACTACATTGTAGGCTGTTTTGTTTCCTTCATTCATGATTTCAAAAATCACTTTACAGTTTTCGCCCGAATTGATGACGTGGTCGCGGCTGTTGTCAATGAAACGTATATTCCGTATCCTCAAGTGGTCGATGGCCGATGCTTGCGGCTGTCTTCCGGATTGCGGGGGATAGGGCTGTGTCCTTTCTATCCGGTAGCTGTACTCCTCCTGCTTTTGGGGGGCTGTGGCTGCATTGGCAATGGCAGCTCCCGCAATGGTCCCTATGATGGTGCCGATGGCAGAACCCCGGTATCCTCCTCGCCAGCCTCCGTTACTGTCACCTATCAGCCCGCCGATGGCACCGCCTACATTGCTTCCGATGGCAGCTCCTGCAAGCACTGCGTTAGGGTCGCCTGCAGCCATCTGGCTTGTGCCGCATCCGCTGAGGATGATGGTTGCTGCCAGGATTCCTATAAAAGACTTTTTCATGTTCATATCCTATAATTATTATGTTGGGCAGATTGTTTTATAAAAGGGCTATTCCCAGTAAATCATCTTTTTGGTCATGCCTCCGTCAATGGTTATGTTTTCGCCATTGATGAAGTCGTTTTCGTCTTGGCATAGGAATACGCACATACGGGCAATATCTTCCGGTTTGCCAACCCGTCCGGAGGGGTGTTGCGAATGGTCTTCTGCTCGTAATTGTTCATAATCGTGTGTCTGAATCCAGCCCGGAGAGATGGAGTTGACCGTGATGTGCCACTCTGCAAGCGATAAAGCCAACGCATGCGTCAATGAATAGATACCTCCTTTGGAAGCTGCATATCCTTCACTGCCCGGTTCACTCATCAGATAGCGGGTAGAACAGAGATTAATGATTCTTCCGTAGGTATTCGTGCTGTTTTGACTTTTGCGGTGTACTGCCAACGCATGTGAAGTAATGAACACCGGACGTAAATTCACAGACAATATTTTATCGAACGTCTCCACACTCGTTTCTGTGATGGGAGAGAATTCACTAATGCCGGCATTGTTTATAATGATGTCAATATCCCCCCATTCCTTGAAAATATTTTGCAAGCACAGTTCCAATGCTTCTTTGCTGTTTAGGTCGACGGGATAGAATTGTGCTCCGGTGGCTTGGGCGGTTTGCTGCCCTTTCATTTCATTCTTGTCACAAAAGGCTACTTGGTAATTAAGCTTGCAGAAGGCTTCTACAATGGCTTTGCCAATACCCCCGGCACCTCCGGTAACGAAAACTTTCTTTCCGCCTTTTTTGAGGGGAAGTGTCGGCTTATGTAGCGTTTGTACCTTGCCGGATTTTTTCGCTTTCTCCCAAGCTGCTTTGCGTGCCTGGTATTGCTCGTACTGATTTTCAAGATAATTATCGGCCATATATGTTTCCGGTTTTATTGTTTAACTACGGCGTGTGTCACTTCGTACCCGATGACTACTGCCAGTCCGTTCTGTTTTAGGTATTGTCCGATGGCGGGTACGTAACCGCATCCATTCAATATGAGCAGGGAGGTGGTCAGTATAGCAATCTGTTTCTTCATGTCATTTTGACTTTATTTGGTTTAATGTTACAAAGGTAGAGAAAGTATTGAAAAGGCTATAGGGGTAGCATTATGTTTTCTTTCCTTTTGTCATATTATTTTTTTCAATGTGGTGATTCACCTCTCCATTAATGAGAGTTATATGATGGCTTTTACTGATTTTTCCTACTTTTTGTTTGTGGCTTTTCCCACTTTTACGAAATAAGTTACATATTTCTGTAATTAGAGCTGTCAAAATGGCTATAATGATGGGAACTAACCACTCTTTATTATTTTGTATGAATTCTACTGGATTGCTCATATTTGTATGTATTTATTAAAGTTAGATATGGATAACGGTGATGAATGAGTGAGTTTCCCTATGATTTTTGTTCCAATATATAATCCTAAGATACTTAAACTTAATCTTGTTAATGTAGAACTATTTAGTAGATTGAATACTTGCTCCCAGTTCTTATTTAAATTACAAAAATAGTTTCTGACTTCTGTGGCTGTAAACGGTGGCATTTCCTTTTTAAACTCTTCAATCAAAGGAATAAGATATTCTTGTTCTCTAACTTTTAATTTTTTATAGAAAAGATCACTGTTTACCTCTGTAAAAGAAAGTGTGTCTTCTTCGTGAGACGTACAAAACATACAACTTCCCATATCGTTTACTGCATTCATAATTTCGGGATGAATTGATTTGAAGTCCTCTAAAAAACGTCTGTCTATTTTTTGCCTGAAGAATAAATCATATTGTTTCAGTAAATGATTCTCAAAAGTATCTATCGGATAAAAACCAGAAATATTCATGGTAGCATTTCTTTGAATTATATACTCGATATCAATGGTCTTAATATTGTAAGCTATGTCAACAATGGGGGAGAGTTGTTTGAAAAACAGTTCCAGCATAAATGAAATAGAAGGATTGACCATCTGCTGTCTAAGCATCATGAAGGTAATCAAAGCAGATGTTGATGCATTTAGGTTAGGTATAAGTTTTATCGCTTCGTTTAATATGGCTTTTTCTGTTGATATGTTTTGAAAATTTAGTCTGTCAATTAAAACGTCTATAATAAACTCTTTTGCTCTTTTATCTTCTGTGGAAATATATTCAATTAGGGTATCATGTAAAAAGGCTTGCATAGATAAAGACTGGAACCTTTCAGTCAGGTGTTTTTGTTGTTCTTTTGCTAGCTTTTCAAGAATACTTTTTATACACTCTTCAATTTCTTGTTTAGCTTGTTCTATGGCTGTGGTAGTGTATTTATCAAAGTCTGTCCGTAGGATTTCGAGGCAAGAGGTCTGGAGGTCTTTAGAGATTTGCCCATCAATTGTTAGATTTCCATTGATAATAACTACATTATTAGAGTTCTCAATCTTTCCAATGTACTGTATTTTATTGTTGTCTAACATATTCAGTTGTTTTTGATTTTTTTTTACTCTATTGAGTCATGTGGTATATTCACATGCTTCACCAATAGACTTATCTTTTCTCCGAATAAGTTCACTATATTGATACAAGATAACCTTCATCTCTCTTCCTTCTTTTTTCCTTGAATTCTCTTTACTTGTTCCTCTATTTCCTCAATCGAAGGCAGTTGACTTTTAATATCTTCGGGAATCAGCTTAGACAGCTCATACTCTGATATGCCGATAGGCTGATTTGTTGATTCCAGTGCATATTGCGCCATTACTTGGTTTTTTGTCTTGCAGATAAGCAAGCCGATGGTGGGGTTATCGCCAGGTTTACATTTTAGATGGTTTACGGCACTGATATAAGTACCGAGTTGACCTATAAATTCAGGTTTGAACTTCTGCACTTTTAGCTCGATTACGCAATAACAACGCAGTTCCAAGTGGTAGAAAAGCAAGTCGGGATAGATTGTTTCATCGCCTACTTCCAAAGGCATTTGACGTCCTACGAATGCAAATCCTTTACCCAATTCAAGCAGAAAACGAGTGATATTTTGTGTCAAAACCTTTTCTAACTCTAATTCTTGAAAATCTTTGGTAATGGTCAGGAAATCGAAGTTATAGGGGTCTTTGAGTGTCTGTAGAGCTAGGTCACTTTGCGGTTTTGGTAGCAGACGACTGAAATTGTTTACCGCTTTGCCTTGCCGCTCATAGAGATTGGTATCAAGAAAGTTGAGCAAAACGGCACGACTCCAGCCGTTTTCTACAGTTTCATTCAGATAGAATAGAGCCTTATCCACTTCCTTGCATTGGGAGATGATATAGAGATGATGCCCCCAAGGAATGGAGAAAAATTTCTCTTCACCTAATTTGGAAACAACTTGTTGCCAAATTGTATATGGCTCATTATAAAATAGATACCACTGCTTTATACTGCGTATGTTTCTATATGAGAACCCTTTCATATCAGGAAATTCTGCCATCAGCTCACGACTCAACTCTTCGAGAAATCCGCTTCCCCAAGTCATTTCTTTCTGCCGTTCTATAATTTCTGCCCCCAGTTGCCAGTAAAGGTGAAGCAGTTCGCTGTTCACGCGTACAGCCGCTTTAATCTGTGCACTACGAATGTCTTGTTTTAGGTGGTTTACCCAATCCTTGAACGGTTGATTTATAGATAGTGCTGTTTTCATATTTTTATTTTCTTCATCGTCATATTCGATGTTTCTATTTCACAAAGTTAAGAAAAAGAATTTATTTCAACTGTAATCCTTTCCGTCTTTTCTACCTCTCTACTTTTACTACACAATATACCATCTCCCCCTCTCTTTCCTTTACCTCATCCCGTGTTGCTGCAATATCCTCCCGAACACGTTCACCCGTTTTGCAGAGAATAGGTATCGCACTATGTCGCTGTATTTCCTCCTATATTTTCGCAGGCGATAATTATTCCCCTTGTAGGGCTTCAAAAGGGAATCCGTCTGTTTCCCTAAGGAGAACGGTTTGTTTCAATATGGAGAACAGTTTGTTTCATTAGTAGGAAACAGTTTGTTCCGTTAAAGAAAACAGTTTGTTTTATTGAGTGCGAACAGTTTGTTTCATAGTATGTGAACACTTTGTTTCTTACTGTTGTAACAAAGTGTTCACCGTTGTGAACTAAAGTGTTATCTATATTTTTAGTGATAAAATGACATGAAAAGGGGGCTGAAGATTACCTTTCTACCATTTGTATTCCTCGCTGTAAGAGCCGAAAGCCGGTTCTCCCGGAATGTTGTATTGGTGGAAAGTTCTGCGGATATAGTTCTGGTCTTCGGGGGAAAGGTAAGATTCTTCCCGGTAGAAGCGGTAGTATTTTCCGCGGCCGAAATGGGCTATCAACTGGCTTTTCAGAGGTTGGAGATTCTTGTAGGGAACTTCATCGAGCAAGTGGCTGATTCCCCATGCAACATGTATCTTTTGTGTCGATTGGAAATAGGCGCATTGACTGCTATCCTCTGGAATGCACAGTGGATTGATGATGCGGATGGACGGGTACTCGGGGGTATCGCGAAGGGCAGCTAAGCGATGCAGGCAGTTGTCGGCTTTCGGGCATTGGTTGTTGAAACAGCGTGAGTAGTTGGCAGGTGCTAAAGGTTTTTCGGAAGAATGTTTCATGTTTATATATACTTTGATGAAGCTACAAAGATAACACTAACTTTTTGATATAGCCTTCTGTTCTCTTGTTTGAAATGCCTCTTCATTGAAAAAACAGTAGCCGGAACCACTGAATCCAGTAATTCCGGCTATACCGTTCTTTCTTATAAGCAAGGATGGACTATTTCACCTGGATGATGTCATAATTCAAGTCACTCACCGCCTCTTGCAGGCTGTCGTTGACAAGGCGCAAGGTAGTGTCGTTCACTACTACGAAGTACACCGGAGTGTCGCCGTCGTCTGGAGTCAGTTTAATGGCTGTTTTCTTCTTGTTATTGACGTCTTTCTGGATAACTTCTTTCTTTCCTTTGGAAGTAAAGCTTTTGTTCTTTCCGGGGCCTTCGGCATCCAAATAAGTTGTTACCAACGTATAACCGCTTTCTCCATCAGGACCTACGCTGTCCACGCTCAATACATACTGGATGCCCGGACCGTCGGCAGCAGGAAGAATTCCCTCGTATACGGCTACGGCAGACGAGTCATTGCCGGCAACAGCCATTACCCCTTCGTCCACGGCAACAGCATCATTGTTCTGGGTTCCTTTTGATTGGCAGGATACCAATGCAGCGGCAAAGGCTGCAATCATCATTACTTTTTTCATTGCTTTAATGGTTTAAATTAATTATAAAGACGCAATAGCGTTCGTTATTCATCTTCTTCTTTCTTGATGACAAGCAGTTTGTCCACTCGTCCGCGGTCCATATCCACTACTTCGAAGTCCAGGTTTTTGTAGCTGAACAAGTCTCCGGCTTTCGGCACCCGTCCTATCAAGAACATGGCAAGACCGCTCAAGGTGGTGAAGTCTTCTTCTTTCAGGTCATCATAGTTCATAATGTCCATTGCCTCCATAAAGTCATCCAGATTCATGGAAGCCTCCACCAGCATGGAACCGTCTTGACGGACAACGATTTCCTCTTCTTCCGTTTCATTCTCTTCGAGGATGTCTCCGAAGATACTTTCCGTCAAATCGTGCAGGGTGATAATCCCTTCTGTATTTCCATACTCGTCTACAACAACTCCGAACTTGTTTTTGTTCTTCTTAAACAGCTCTAAAACTTTCTTTGCATACAAACTTTCCGGAATAAATAGGGCAGGGCGGGCAATATTGCGTAAGTTGAAGGGGGGGTCGCCGCCCATCATCAAGATGATGTCCTTTACGGAAACCACGCCGATAATCTCATCTTTCCCCCGTTCCACCAGAAGATATTTGCTGAAGTGTTCTTCATGGATGATACGCAGCACCTCTTCCGGTGTGTCTGTGGGGTGGAGCACAACGATGTCGCGGCGATAGGTCATCAGGTCATTCGCTCTTTTGTCCGAGAAGCGGAACACGTCACGCAACATTTCTGTCTCGTCTTTGTCGATGACGCCTTGTTCCGAGCTTTGGTGGAGGATCATCTTCAGTTCGTCTTGTGTCATTTGGCGTTCCTCGCCGCTGTTCAGTCCGATGAGTTTGTTCATCAGTTTGGTGGAAGCGCTCAGCAGGCATACAAACGGATAGGAGATCTTGGTCAGCACAATCATGAAAGGGCTGAGCATGGTGGCCCATCGTTCTGGGTTATTCAAGGCGATGGATTTGGGTACCAGTTCACCTATGATGAGTGACAGATAGGTGATGATGGCTACTACGGTAATCATGGCAAGAGTCTTGGCATAGGCGGCTGCTCCCGGAATGATGGCGAACAGCGGTTCTACGTCATCAGCGATGGTGGCACCGCCATAGGCACCGGATACGATACCGATAAGAGTAATACCGATTTGGATGGTGGAGAGGAACTTTTCGGGTTCTTCCAGTTGTTTCAATACTCCTTTGGCTCTTTTGTTCCCTTTTCCGACAAGAGTTTCAAGGCGTGCTTTACTTGAGGAGACTAAGGCGATTTCATACATGGCAAAAATACCGTTCAGGATAAGTAAAAGTAGAATGATAATAAATTCCATAGTGGATTTTGAATAGTTTGTGAGGCAAAGATAATGATTTTTCAGTATTTATTGTTAATATTGCCATCCGTTAGAAAAAATAAACAATAAATAGATGAAAAAAAGAATTACTGCCTTGGGGCTTTTGTGGTGTCTGTCTGCCGTGATGTTGCAGGCGGCACGTGTAGACACGGTGCTGGTGAGAAGTGTAGCCATGAATAAGGATGTAAAAGTTGTGTATGTATTGCCTGATAAGGCTATCGGCAAGCAGGCTTGTCCGGTGGTTTATCTGTTGCACGGTTATGGCGGCAATGCGCGGAGCTGGATGCAGCTGAAGCCGGAATTGCCGCAGATGGCGGATGAGAAAGGAATCATATTTGTATGTCCGGACGGCAAGAACAGTTGGTATTGGGACAGTCCGGAGAATCCTGCCTACCGTTATGAGACTTTTGTCACCTCGGAATTGGTGAAGTATACAGACGGGAACTATGCTACCATTCCCGATAGAAAGGCGCGTGCCATCAGTGGATTGAGTATGGGCGGTCACGGTGCTTTGTGGAGTGCTATCCGCCATAAGGATGTGTTCGGTGCGGCGGGCAGTATGAGTGGAGGAGTGGATATACGGCCGTTCCCCCAGAATTGGGAAATGAGCAAGCAGTTGGGAGAGTTTGCTGCCAACAAGGCATCTTGGGATGCACATACGGTGGTCAACCAGTTGGATAAGATTGTAAATGGAGACTTGGCGCTAATCATCGACTGCGGTGAGGCCGATTTCTTTCTTGAAGTGAACAAGGACCTGCACAACCGGCTGCTGGCAAGGAAGATAGACCATGACTTTATCACCCGTCCCGGTGGACATACCGGAACGTATTGGAACAACTCCATAGACTATCACGTCCTTTTCTTCGACAAGTTCTTTAAGAAGTAAGTAACTTGTTATTCGATGGTATAGTTCACGGCGCGTGTGTAGTCCTGCTCGTAGCCGTTCCTTATATGCCTGACGACTGCATGGCAGGAAGTGACGATACCCCGGTTATCCAACGTATAAGTATAGGTGGTGGTCTCTTCACTTTCTCCGTTGCTGTCCGGGATGAGTTGGGTAATCAGGTAGTTTGCAGGTTCTCCCAATATCTTCCCGTATATGGCAACCGCATGCATGGAAAGCGGATACATGTCCGTAATGAATAGGCTTGGTATTTCGGAGATATTTGCAATTTCATCGCCTGAGGGTGTGGTAGCCGTACTGTTGTGCTCAAAAGCATCTACCTTTTGCTGTATGCGTAATGCCCGGAAGTTGTTGTAGTCTATTGTAATGGATGAGTATTCTTTTCCGTTGTCCAGCCTTTCTGTGATGTTTTCCAGATAGTATTTGTCTTCGGTGTTGATGAGGTAGGAGAAGGTGTAAGTACGGGTATTTCCTGCCATATCCTGACTGGTACAAGTGGTGGCATAACCTTTGTCATTCAGCGTGTAGGTTGATACTGTACCTGCTTCGTCGGTTATCACGGCTTGATGGTCCTTGTATTCGACGGTAGTGGTATTCTCTATCTCGAAGAGTTCGTCTCCTGCCGTAAAGCTCTGTTTGCCGGTGTAGCCGGTCAGCCTGCCTGCACTGTTGTAAAGGTAGGTGTGGGTGGCAGTAACCGGTTGCGCATCGCTCTCTATCACTTCTTTGAGTTCGATTTTGGAGAAAGGAGTGGTGGGGTAGGTTGACGGCTCCGGTTCTGGCGTATCACTGCCATTGTTATCATCGCTGCAAGCTGCCAGTCCGCCGAGCAACAGCAGGCTGAGCATGATTCCCGAAAATCGGGTGATGATTGTAACTCTTCTGTTTAGTTTCATCCTATTTGTCTTTTTATTTGATACGTACGGCATGGCTTGCCCGACGTTCAATGGAGTTTGCGAGAGTGGTCACTCTTAAAGAACGGGTATCTTCTTGTGCGGGCGGTTGTATGCTTCCGTCGATGGCGCCGAGTGCAGTGCTCAATAAGGCTTCGTTGGTATCTCCAAAGGGCAGGAAACGTGACATGTCGCTCATCTCATTCACTACATATCCCGAGTAGGCCGGTTGGAATCCGGATTCATAATCAGATTTCCCTTCCGAATTGTATATCTTGCAGACGATGGGATTCATCGTTATCATCAGTTCGGGGCTGGAGAAATTCCTGGAACCTACATTCTTGCCTACGGTAGTACCGCCGATGATGACAACATCCATATACGGGTCGAGGCAGTTAATCACCATTTCGGAGGCGGAGGCAGTCTGGCTGCTGGTAAGTACGTAGAGAGTATTCAGGTTTAGGTTTGCTCCGTTTCCGATGAGTCCGGAGTTCAGGGTGAACGGTACTATCTGCGGATTGAAGCGGTTGTTGAATTCCAGGTACCCCAACTCTTGTCCCAAGGCGGAGGAAGGTGCAAGCATGGTACACAGCAATTCTGCGCAACTCAGTAATCCGCCGTTGTTGTAGCGTAAGTCAAGGATGAATTCGTTGACTTGCTGTGATGCGAAATATTGGAATGCGCTGCGCAGGTCGTTGTCATATTCATTGCTGTTGTCCGTGGGGCCGGAACTGAAGTGGTTGTAGACCAGATAACCTATTTTCTTGCTGCCTGATGTATATACATTCTTATAGTGCACCGGGTTGTCGTTGACGGGACGCGCCGATGCTATCTGCCTGGGTTTGTCGTAAGCAACAATGGCATTTTTCTCCACGTCGTAATAACCTACTGTCAGCTCCATGGCACTACTTCCATACAGTTTCTTATAATTCTGTTCGGTAATAAAGTTCCCGTCCATCTTCATAATCCAGTCACCCCGTTTCAGCCCGATTTCTGAGGCCGGGCTTCCGTCGGCAACGTAAAGAATCTGTGCAACAATGGCATTATCTTCTCCTTCTACTTCTATCTGATTGGTAGTGAACTGGAATCCGTAGCTGTAATCCGTATAGGGGATGCTGCGGGTAGTGGTGACGCTGACCAGACTGTCGATGGTGGAGAATTTGTCCTCTTCGGATTTGAGCGAGGCAAAGAAAGTGAAAGGGGCTTGGAAATAGTTCAGGTCGTTGGTATGGGGGATAGCGTCTACCCAATAGTACCACACACGCATGGTGTCGTCAATCCAGCGGTCTGTCTGGGTCTGTCCGGCATACTCTTTCCAGCGGTCCACTCCGCAGGAAGTCAGATAAATGGGAAGAATCAGGGTTCCCAATATGAGTATCAGTATATTTTTTGCTTTCATGGGGGCAAAGATAGTGCAAATTGAGTGCAGAACTTTCATGCTTGCATGAAAAAGTTTTGCCGAAATGCAGCTTATCTTATCTAAAGATAGAAAATAGCTTGCTTATCTACCACAATTGTGGTATAAAATTCCCTAACCTGTGTCATTGTCTGCCCCGGCTTATCGCTCTATCTTTGCAACATCCGAATGAAAAACGATTTATTTACCTAAAATACGAACGACAATGGAAACAAAGAAATTGCACTTTGAGACTCTACAACTTCACGTTGGACAAGAACAACCTGACCCGGCCACTGATGCCCGCGCCGTACCTATCTATCAGACAACTTCGTATGTATTCCATAATTCGGCCCATGCGGCAGCCCGCTTTGGCCTGCAGGACCCGGGGAATATTTACGGGCGGTTGACGAATTCCACACAGGATGTGTTTGAGAAACGTGTGGCTGCTCTGGAAGGCGGTGTTGCCGGATTGGCCGTAGCCTCGGGTGCGGCAGCCATCACTTATGCCTTTGAAAATATCACCCGTGCAGGAGACCATATCGTGGCGGCTAAGACCATCTACGGCGGAACGTATAATCTGCTGGCCCACACATTGCCTGCCTATGGGGTTACCACTACTTTTGTAGACCCGGACCATCCTGACAATTTCGAGAAAGCGATTCAGGAGAATACCAAGGCGGTATTCATTGAAACGCTGGGCAATCCGAATTGCAACATCATTGACATCGATGCCGTTGCTGAAATAGCACACCGTCATCGGATTCCTCTGATTATAGATAATACCTTCGGTACTCCTTACCTGATTCGTCCTATAGAGCATGGGGCAGACATTGTAGTCCATTCGGCAACGAAGTTTATCGGAGGGCATGGTACGTCCTTGGGGGGGATTATTGTAGATAGCGGCAAGTTCGACTGGGTGGCTTCGGGGAAGTTTCCCCAACTGACGGAACCGGACCCGAGTTATCATGGAGTACGTTTTGTCGACGCTGCCAGTCCTGCTGCCTATGCCATCCGTATCCGTGCCGTATTGTTGCGTGATACCGGTGCTGCAATCAGTCCTTTCAATGCTTTTATTCTGTTGCAAGGGCTTGAGACGTTGTCACTTCGTGTGGAACGTCATGTGGAGAATGCCTTGAAAGTGGTTGAATTTCTGCAGAAGCATCCCAAAGTGGCTGCCGTGAATCACCCGTCTCTGCCCGAGCATCCTGACCATGCACTTTACGGGAAATATTTCCCGAACGGAGGTGGTTCTATTTTTACGTTTGAGGTGCGGGGCGGTGTGAAGGAAGCGCAGACGTTTATTGACAGTTTGCAGATATTTTCGTTACTTGCCAATGTGGCTGATGTGAAATCTCTGGTTATTCATCCTGCCACCACTACCCACTCCCAATTAAGTGCACGGGAATTGGAGGAACAAGGCATCAAACCAGGTACGGTCCGTCTCTCCATCGGGACAGAACATATCGATGATTTGCTGGAGGACTTGTCTCAGGCGTTTGACAGAATTTAAAAGGATAACATTAAATGAATATTGCCGTATTACTGTCGGGAGGTGTGGATAGTTCCGTTGTCGTGCATCTCCTTTGTGAACAAGGTTATCGTCCTTCTCTTTTTTACATCAAGATAGGGAGGGATGATGCCGATTATATGGACTGCTCTGCGGAAGAGGATATGGAGATGGCTTCTGCCATTGCCCGTCGCTATGGATTGTCATTGGAAGTAGTGGACCTGCACCGGGAGTATTGGGACCGGGTGGTGGCTTATGCCATTGATAAAATAAAACGTGGCTTGACTCCCAATCCGGATGTGATGTGCAACAAGCTGATAAAGTTCGGATGCTTTGAGCAACGTGTGGGAAAGGGGTTTGATTTTACGGCAACTGGGCACTATGCCACTACGGTGTTGAAGGATGGAAGGACATGGCTCGGTACCGCCGCCGATTCCGTGAAAGACCAGACCGACTTTCTGGCACAAATAGATTATCTGCAAATTTCCAAACTGATGTTTCCATTGGGCGGGCTGATGAAGCATGAGGTTCGTGACATAGCCCTGCGTGCCGGATTGCCCAGTGCCAAACGTCGTGACAGTCAGGGTATATGCTTTTTGGGGAAGATTGATTATAATGATTTTGTACGTCGTTTTCTTGGCGAAAGGGAAGGGGATATTGTGGAGTTGGAAACGGGCAGGAAGTTGGGCAGGCATCGGGGCTATTGGTTTCATACCATCGGCCAGCGCAAAGGATTGGGATTGAGTGGAGGACCGTGGTTTGTTGTTCGCAAGGATATTGAAGGGAATGTGATTTATGTATCACGAGGATACCATACGGCGTTGCAATACGGCAATGAATTTCATATGCACGATTTCCATTTCATCACGGATAACCCCTGGAAGGAAGCAGAGAGAGGGGTGGAGGTGACTTTCAAGATACGCCATACGCCGGAGTTCGTCAAAGGCAGGCTGCAAAAGAAGGCGGGGGGCTACTGCATAATATCGGAAGAGAAGCTGCAAGGCATTGCTCCGGGCCAGTTCGGAGTGGTGTATGATGCCGCCGCCCGGTTGTGTATCGGGAGTGGGGAGATTTATATATAATATTCCACCAAGTCCACGATGCCTGCCTTCATGGCATATTTGGTAGCCTCGTGCGCATTGTTTACACCCAGTTTCCGGAAGATATTCTTTCTGTGGCTGTTTACCGTATGGAAGCTGAGGTTTCTTTCGGCGGCTATTTCTTTGGTTGTTTTCCCCAGGGCTATCTCTTTCAGGATGCTCCGTTCGGCAGTAGTCAGTAAATCGTCTTTGATGGCAGGATGGGTGGGGGAGGAGGAACCGTTGCCCGCAAGTAGCAGGTTGCTGACGTGATTACAGATGAATCGTTCTTTGCGTGAAGCGCATTGTAGTGCGGTCAGTATCTCTTCTTTGGAATTATCCTTCAGCACTACGCCGAATGCCATGCTGCTGAACAATACCTGGCGCAGGAACGGTAGGCTCAATTCGTCGGAAAAGAGTAACCAATCGGCTTCCTTGAAGCGTTCGTGAAGTACCATTAGCTCTTCGGCTCCCGAAAAATCAAAAAGGGTATAGTCCAGAATGACAACGGCGGTGGGATGCAGGCGTAGTTGCTGTATCAGTTCTGCCTTGTTGTCGGCTTCCAGCAGCAGGGAGGTGTCTTTCTGTCTGCCCAATAGGAACATCATGCCTGCTTTGGTGATATCTTGATTGTCTGCAATGATAAATTCTCTCATGACATTTGGTATATAAAAAACTCCGCTACAAATGTACACTTTTTAGTGTGATTTGCGGCGGAGTGGGAATATATATATATTTATATAAGGGTTTTACCAGGAACGTCCCTTGAATATGTTGGATTGTTCCAGCGGAACCAGGTTCCCGCTCAAAGTCATGGTGTTGGAGTTGAAGTTCGGGCTGATGGTTACAGTTGCGTTGTTCCCGCCATTGGTCAGCGTAAGGAATATCTGGGCGGAAATGCCGATACCCTGGATGCTGAAGTTGCAATTCACGTTGCCCCGTTTGTCGGTAGTCATCTGGATGTCTGATACAGTTCCGTCCACTGTTACACCGCCAATGCCGTTAGGACCCGGGTATGCGGTGTTGAAGGCTACCTGCACGGTGCCGCGTCCTTGGTTTACCAATACGAAGTTGGTGTTGGAGTTTACAAATGCGGTCTGTCCGTTGCGGAACATCACCTGGTCTGCCTCCATTACGAACTGGTGAGCTTTCAAGGCCGCCATTGCGTCATCATATGAAATGGCATCCTGTGCTTGTTCTTCAGCTTTCAGGCGTGCACGTTCTGCGTCTCTCTGGGCTTTACGGTCTGCGCGCTTTTCAGCTCTACTCTCTTGTGCATACATGGTCGTTGTTGCCATGCTTACCAATACTACTGCTGCTAATGCAATAAACTTTTTCATAATCGAATTTTTTTTTGTTTAGGTTTAAATAAATTGTTCGTTATAAGTTTATTGCAAGAACAATGCCTATCCAGGATTGTTCACCGGTTTTTTAATTATTTTATATCCGATAGCAGCAATAAAGATACTCATTACCGGACTGATAAGGTTGAAGAAGCAATAGGGAAGGTAGGTCAGTGTGGGTACACTCAAAATGGTGGCTTGCGTCATGCCGCAGGTGTTCCATGGGATAAGCGGGGAGGTGACGGTAACGGCATCTTCTGTGGTACGGCTAAGTAGCCGGCTTTCGTAGCCTTTCTTTGCGTAAACGTTGCTGAACATGTTTCCGGTGAGGATAATGCTGATGTACTGGTCTGCCGTGGCAAGGTTCAGGAACAATCCGGAACATACGGTGGATGCTACTATGCTGGCTGTGTTCTTCATGAAGCGGACGAATAGGGAAGTGATGCTTCCCAGCATGCCGCTTGCCGTCATGGCTCCGCCAAAACACATGGCGCAGATGATGAGCCAGATGGTATTCATCATTCCTGCCATACCTCGTGTGGCAATCAGTTCTGTCAACATGTCACTGTCAGTTTGTAGACTGGTACTGCCATAGAATGTCATCATTATCCCTTTGAACATATTCCCACCTTCCGCTATCTCATTCAGTAGTCCCGGTTGGAAGATGAAGGCGAATATCCCTGCCAGCAGAGTGGAGAGAAAGAGTGTGATGACGGAAGGCACTCTCCGGGCAATCAGTATTCCCGTAATCACGGGAACAGCCAGTAACCAGGGAGTAATGTTGAATTTGGCGTCCAATGCTGCCGTAAATTCCGCGATCTGTTGTGTATTGTTCGTTTCGTGTGTGAGTCCCATTACTGTAAAGATGACAAGGGTGATGAGGAGAGAGGGGACGGTGGTAATCATCATATAGCGGATATGGCTGAATAGCGGTGTGTCCGTTACGGATGAGGCAAGGACTGTGGTATCCGATAACGGTGAAATTTTGTCTCCGAAATAAGCTCCTGAAATGATGGCACCGGCTATCCATCCCTCTTCAAAACCTTGTGCCTTACCTATGCCCAAAAGGGCGATACCGATGGTGGCGATAGTGGTCCATGAACTTCCCGTCATTACTGATACCAATGCACAAATAATGCAGGTAGAAGCAAGGAAGAAATTCGGATGGATAATTTGCATACCATAATATATAAGGGTAGGTACCACCCCACTTATCATCCATGTGCCGCTCAAAGCACCGATAATCAATAGAATAATGATAGCTGTGGCAACACCTGAAATGTTGTTGGTGATGGCAAGTTCATAATCTTTCCAAGGGATGCGGTAGAAAGCCATGCCGATAAAGACACACATGCCAGTGGTGGCAAGCAGGGAAATCTGGCTTCCTCCACTCAAGGCGTCACTTCCGAAAGTATGGATGGTGGCGAACAGCATTCCTATGAGAAAAGCGATGGGAAATAGAGAAACGAGTGGAGAGGGTATTTTCTTTGCTGAATTCATTGGGTTGTTTTTGACTATGCTTGGTTGACAAATCTATTATCAATCTGCCGTTTATAGTTTGATGCGGCAAAGGTATAACAATTCTGTTTAATATCTTTCTTATCCTCTGTATGACAAATAAAAATTATCAAATCTTTGCGTTTGCTTGGAAAAATGATAGTATCCTTGTTATTTCTTGCTGTAAAGGGTGATGGACAACGATATTATTGTCAAAATAACGCCGGTGCCGACCACGCCACTCCATCCCCAAGTCTGCCAACTACTTCCTGCAAGGAAGGTACCCAAAGAGCCGCCGATAAAGTAAGTGGTCATGAAAATCGTATTTACCCGATTGGAGGCAGATGGGCAGATGTCGAAAATACTGGTCTGGTTGCTGAGTTGGATACATTGCATGCCTATGTCTATAAGAATGACACCGGTAATGATACCTGCATAGTTGTTTCCGCAGAAAAAGAGCGAGCCCCATGCAAGCAGAATCATTCCGCAACCGATAAAGTTGAAATTGCGTATGCCTATCTTTTTTACATATTTTCCTACAAAAGATGCGGTTAAGGCTCCGGCAATACCGCAGAGCCCTAGTATGCCGATGACGTCGCTGGATGCATGGAACGGGGCTTCTCCCATTTTGAATGCAAGGCAGGACCACATGGCAAGGAATGAGCCAAAGGCCAGTCCCGCACGTATCGAGTAGATTCGTAGAGAGGGGTATTCTCTTACTAATGAGAAAAGAGACTTCATCAGCCCGGAATATTTGCCTTGGAAAGTCGGTTGTATGTCTGGTAGTACCTTTAATACAACGATGGCGCATAGTAACATCATTCCGGCGGCGATGAAGTACATTTCACGCCAGCCAAGCACTTCACCCACAAATCCGCTGACAACACGTGATGCAAGTATTCCAGTCAGTAATCCTGAGATGACGACACCTACATTCCGTCCCTTGTTTTCGGGGCGTGAGAATTGCGAGGCAATCGGTACAAATATTTGGGGTATCATGGAGCAGATGCCGGTGATGAGTGATGCTGCCCAGATGATGTAGATGTTCGGTGCCAGGGCAATGGCTAGAAGGGAAAGTATGAGTAGGAAGAAATTCGTCAGGATGATATTCTTGCGTCTATAGAGGTCTCCTAATGGAACGATGAACAATAATCCCAGCGCATATCCGATTTGTGTAACCATGGCAATGAGGTTCGTTTTGAATTCAGAAACTCTCAATTCATGCCGCATGATATTAAGCAGGGGTTGGTTGTAATATAAGTTGGCTACGGACACGCCAGCTACGATGGCAAGTGTCCAGAGTATATGTGCCGGTAATCCTCCGTTTTCTTTCAAGTCTCGTTTCATGCTGCAAAGATAATGTCTTTCTGTTTCATGGGCAAGATATGTGAGTATGATAAGAATATGTGTGAAGTGGTATCATCTTTTTAATCTTTCCGTTTGTTATACTATTATTTTGTTTGAAAATAATTGATTGGGGCTATCTTGGATAAGCAGAATATTGTATTGGTACTTAAAAATACGTTGGGTATGGAAAATGAATGGTTTAGAGAGTTGCTGGGTATGAAATGCAGGTGGACGGAATGTAGGCTCTGCTAGCAAACGAGGGTTGGTAAGGTGAATTTGATGATTCAAGGAACCTGCCGTTCCTCCATTAGACCGCCTCCTGATGACATACTTGGGATTATCCTGCTATTGACTGAAAACTCGGGTATATATTAGTAGGAATCATTATTACTTAAATTTATAATAGTATGAAACATTTATCGATAATAATAATAGTAGTGTCATTATTCATTTTCCTGCTGTCCATCGGCGTATATCATAAGGTTCCCTGGTCTGTTCTGCCAATAGTGGCTAGTGGAATCTGTATATTATGTTGGCTTTTGTTCCATTTGCTCTGTATCAGTGAAGAAAGAGATTTACTGAAAGAGGGAAATCAGTATTTCATTGATACCTTTCAAAACATACGTAATCCCATTTCTTTGATTAAGACACCGTTAGGGGCAGTTACGAAGGAGACTGTCCGGAAGACATAAAGAAGGAACTGGCTGTTGCACTTCATCATATAGGCGGGTTGGAGCAGCACTTGATAGCGTTAATGGAGTTGAAACGACTATTTGGCAATTCTAGTAGCCTGGTAGTTGCAGAACATGAAATCGGCGCATTTATGAGGAAGAAAGTGTCTTTTTTACAGTCTCATGTGGCCGGGTTGCAGATGAAGCTGGATTTGGTTCCGGATTTTGACTATGCAAGCGCTTGGTTTGATCCGGGAAAGATATCTCCGGTTGACCGGTTTGTATTGAGTGCCATCGAGTGTTCTCTGCCGGAAACGCACCTCTCGATGCAGGTTTTGTTGAAGGGGGATTACTGGGCAATCAAGATTAAGGACACAGGCAACAAGCGATTTTTGAAATGTTGCAGATGGTACTCGTCGCGGCTTCCTATTCTGCGACCTCTGCATGGCAAGTAGTATGGCATGGGCGGTGTGTTTTTTGACAAGTTGATGAATATGTGTGACGGGAAAATACTGACTTTGGAAAAGGAGGCTCTGTTTCGATTTCCCATAAGATGTTCGTGTGCGGTTTCGGGGGGTGTATACATTCTTAAATATTCCGGACACTTTTCAGGTGAATGAGTCGGAAATGGTTTTCCATGGTTTCTCGAAGAAAAAAATATGGATTAGACCTTTAGTGATACTTGCGGATAATGACAAGGGATTCAGGGATTATCTTGAGAAACGTTTATCGGAATGTTTTGTAGTGAGGAGCTTTGATGACGGTCAGGAAGCATTGGAGGTAATATGTGAAGAGTATCCGGATTTGGTGATTTTTGAATGAAGTGAAGCTTTACATTATGGAGAATATGGATAAAGAGGATTTGACAGTAGATGATATTGCCTCCAGGATGTGCATGAGCCGGATAACCTTTTATAATAAGTGGAAGTTGTTGATGGGAGAAGCACCCAAATATTTGATTTCGAGAATCAGGATGGAGAAGGCACGGGAACTTTTGGAAAGCGGAAAATTTTCTGTGACCGTGGTTGCTGAAATGGTGGGTATGCGAAATCTGAAAAACTTCAGTATAAGGAGTATTTTGGAAAAACACCGAAGGAGTTTATGAAAAAAGTATGATATTTACTTGAAAAAAACTTTCATAGAAAGGCTGTCACATATTAGATAATGGACAGCCTTTGTTTTGAAATGGGAGATAGGAAAACTGAACATCCTAAGCTAGCTATAAAGGAAAATCTCTCATCGTTTTCGCTTTGGGGATAACTGGGTATATATGATTAGCTTTACTTGCTGATGCAAAATTTGAAAATTAAATAGTCATATTGTTGTATGATAGATAGTTATTACATAAAATACACTCTTTTAAGCAACAAACAAGCAACAAAACTTCTCTAAATTGCATAGATGATATTTTGTTTCTGAAGATATTCATTGCCTTCTCAATCTTTTATCAACTAAAGCCAGATATTTTAACCCCGTTTGATCTATTATATTTTCAGGTTTTTCAATTTTACATGCTGAATGGATAGCATTTAGGAAGCCGGGGATACCTAAAACAGGACTGGCTAGTAATCCTATTCCTGCGGAAATAGTTCCACATATTGTTCCAAAAATGATATCACCTATATGGCTTTCATTCATCCTTGCGGATAGTTCTTCTTTAGCCATTTTCATATCCTCAAGAGTTATTTTGAATAATGGTGATTCCGGAGTAATTGTTGGATTTAGAACTAATAGTTCTACTTTGTTACTGAATGCTTTTAATAAATCACGGTACTTATCTTTAAATTTTCTAAGATTGATCAAATCTATTTGTTTAGGATATGGTATCAGATTCTTGAGTATCAAATCTCTCTTATATTGTCTTGTTCGTAATTCAATATCTTGGTTTCGTATGTATGTTGTAGCGAAGCTATAGTCAATTTTGTCTGTAGTTGGCTGGAAATCAATTTTATTGGCAATTACTGAGGTCAAAAAAGTCATAAGTTCATTGGCAGTTTTCTTTTCTACATTATACCAATTGTTATCTATCCTTTCTGCCAATCCCATTTGAGTGAGCTCATGAAAAATCTCAAAATCAAACTTATCTACGTGTAATTTATTACCATTTTTTTTCAATGAAAATTTCTCAGGATGAATATGGCTAGTCCCGAATTTGTTATGTGAAAATCTTCGTCTTTGTATGATATCTCGGTTCTGAGTTAAATATTCCATAAACATTTTTGAAACTTCCCAAGGATGTTCAAGAACATCCATAGGATTAATTGGGTGGATTAGTTCATTTTGAATTACCTCCCGCATAAAAGGCTCATATTGTTCTGGTTCATAGAAATATTGAGTCGGTACTATAGAACTAATATTGTCATAGTAAAGCAGAGCTCGTATAGCCCAATCAGTGTTAGGCAGATTTATGTATGGATAGTATAACAGATTGTTCATGGTTTTCAGAATTATTTATGTACAAATATAACAAAATATGATAATTAGTTTACTTTTTTACAATGCGATTACATTTGTTTTGTTGCTCAAATATTTCTAAGTAACAAAATAAGATTGTATATTATTGTTGTTTGGCGTTAATTAGTCGATTTATACCTATTTATACTCCTGGATGGTTTTGATTTTAAAAGGTGTAAGTGGTCGATTGTTAGTGTATTATGTAGCTTATTTACCGATGCAAAAATGTTCAAAAATATTCCCAAGTACCATGTCGTTCGTAACTTCCCCCGCAATATCGCTTAGATGGAAAATACATTCGCGGATATCTTGTGAAACAAAATCTCCGGATAGATTTTCTGCTATCCCTTGTTGGACCCGGTGGATGGCTTCCAAGGCATGGGTCAAAGCCTCGTAGTGGCGTATATTCGTGACAATGACATCGTTTTGGGTAACCGTGGGCAGGTTAGCGGCAGAGATTAGCATTTGCTGAAGCTTGTCGAGGTTGGTACGCCCTTTGGCAGAGATGGAGATGCATTGCACATTAGTAGCGGCCAGGGTGAAACTGGGGGTGAGGATGGTTGAGGCATCCTGCACCAGATCGGCCTTGTTGAATACGAGAATGAGCCGTTTCCCTTCGCAACGGGGAAGTATCTGGGCAGTTAGTTGTGGTATCCGTGAGACGGCATTCGTGGCATCAACTACCCAGAGCACGATTTCCGCCTGCTCCAATTTCTGGAAGGTTCGCTCAATTCCTAGGCTCTCGATGGTGTCGCTCGTTTCGCGTATGCCTGCCGTATCAATAAACCGGAAAGTTATCCCGCCAAGATTGACTGTGTCTTCTATCACATCTCGGGTTGTCCCGTGTATGTCGCTTACAATGGCTCGTTCCTCGTTTAGTAGTGCATTCAGCAGGGTGGATTTACCAGCATTCGTTTCGCCGATGATGGCTACGGGCACACCGTTCTTGATGGCATTGCCTACACTGAAGGATTGCACTAGACGGGAAATTACCTGCTCTATGCCGTCTGCCAGGAGACATAGCTCGGAGCGGTCGGCAAATTCCAGTTCTTCATGGTCGCTGAAGTCCAGTTCCAGTTCTATAAGTGATGTGAAGTGCAACAATTGGTTGCGTAGTGAGGTCAGCTCTTTACTGAACCCGCCGCGCATCTGGCTCATGGCGAGGCGGTGAGTGGCGGCAGAGGTGGAGGCGATGAGGTCGGCCACGGCTTCGGCTTGGCTTAGGTCCATTTTGCCACCCAAGAAGGCTCGTTGCGTGTACTCACCGGGAGCGGCCAGGCGGCAACCATTGCCGATGAGCAGTTGCAACACCTTCTGAAGAATATAGCTCGAACCGTGGCACATGATTTCTGTGCTATCCTCGCCTGTATACGAGTGGGGGGCACGGAATAAGCTGACAAGTACTTCGTCTATGATGTTTTCTTCTTCATGGATATGACCGAAGGTAAGTGTATATGGCTTGGCATCCTTCAGCTTCTTCCCCTTCCGGGCAGGGGTAAATATGCGGGATGTTATCTCTATGGCATCCGGTCCGGAGACACGGATGCATCCTATGGCTCCCCCTTGGGCGGTGGCTATGGCACAAATGGTATCTTGGTTCATTTTATCCGGCTTATTTTTATTCAGCAAAGATAATGGTTTCTTTACAAAAAAGAGAGATGACGATTCAACTTATGGGCTTTTATTGTAACTTTGTACAAATCGATAATGGATAGATGCTTATAAAGCCTAATCCGTCTCTGTGCCCATTGTGGTCATAGCAGAACATTGCTGCTATACAGACCAGCAACGGGCACGTCAAGCAGGATGTGATGAAGTCTTTACTAAACCTTACTCCCTGGACTGGCTGAAAGAGAGGGTGAACTTAGATACGGTCGAGTACTGTTTTGATAAGAGTATCTATCGTATTCTTGTATCCCGTGTTCGCTTCTTTTATCAGGCGGTTGGCAATGACCATGCATACTGTCATGGCCTTGTGCCCCATCAGACGGCTCAAGCCTGCCAGGGCAGAACTTTCCATCTCGAAGTTGGTGATGCGGTAGCTGTTGTATTCAAATTTTTCAATCTTTTCATTCTGATGCGGGTCGGCAAGCGGCACGCGTAACTCGCGTCCTTGAGGTCCGAAGAAGCCCCCGGCGGCAATCGTTACGCCACGTACCATGTCGTCTTGTGCGATGCGGTCTATCAGTTCAGCACTTGCATCAATGACGTAGGGGGCAGGGGCACACATGTTGCCGGACCATCCCATATGGTTGAGGAAGGCACGTTCCATGGGCAGGTCGCACACGGAGTTGCGTCCTGCATAGAAGTTGAGCAGACCGTCGAAACCAATGGATTTTTCAGAACATACGAATGTACCCACCGGAGTGTAGGGTTGCAAGCCTCCGCAGGTGCCGATACGTACCAGCTCAAGGCTACGTAGGCAGGGCTTTTCTTCGCGCGTCTCGAAGTCGATGTTTGCCAGGGCATCCAGTTCATTCATCACGATATCGATGTTGTCACATCCGATACCGGTGGAAACCACCGTAATACGTTTCCCTCGGTAAGTACCGGTGATAGTCTTGAACTCGCGGCTTTCCACTTCACATTCCTTGTTCTCGAAATGGGAGGCAACCAGTGCCACCCGTCCGGGGTCGCCTACCAAGATGACTTTGTCTGCCAGCCATTCGGGCTTTACGTGAAGATGAAATACAGAACCGTCTTCATTGATGATCAGTTCGGAAGAGGCGAAATATTTTTTCATTTGATAGAGTTTTTAATCTTTTGTTTATAAATAGAAACGCCGGGAGCCGATTCTTGTTCACCGGTTTCGGCGTTTCTGTCAGTTACTTTTCGAGTTATTTGCTCAACGGCTGGCTGGTATTGCCCGTCGTCGGTTTGGCAATGTTTTCGCGCATGGAAGTGTCAGCTTCTATATTCTTCATCCGGTAATAGTCCATGATACCCAGATTGCCGTTGCGGAATGCTTCGGCCATGGCTTTGGGTACTTCCGCTTCTGCCTCGATAACTTTGGCACGGGCTTCCTGGGCCTTTGCCTTCATTTCCTGCTCTGTGGCTACGGCCATGGCGCGGCGTTCCTCTGCCTTGGCTTGAGCAATGTTCTTGTCGGCATTGGCTTGGTCTATCTGCAGGGCAGCACCGATATTCTTACCTATGTCAATATCAGCAATGTCAATGGACAGAATTTCGAATGCCGTTCCGGCATCCAACCCCTTGCGTAATACCAGTTTGGAGATAGAATCCGGATTCTCTAATACAGACTTATGGTTCTCTGACGAACCGATGGAGGAGACAATGCCTTCGCCTACACGGGCCAGAATCGTGTCTTCTCCGGCACCTCCCACCAATTGGCGGATATTGGCGCGCACCGTTACACGGGCTTTGGCAATCAGCTGGATACCGTCTTTGGCAACAGCTGTCACAGGAGGGGTGTCGATTACTTTGGGGTTAACGGACATCTGTACGGCTTCGAATACGTCACGACCGGCAAGGTCGATGGCGGTTGCCATCTGGAACGGCAACTCGATATTGGCTTTAGAGGCAGATACCAATGCGTGTACCACCCGTTCTACGTGGCCTCCGGCAAGGTAGTGCGCTTCCAGTTCGTCACGTGTGATGTTTTGCAATCCTGCTTTGTGAGCTTCAATCATGCCGGGCACAATGATATAAGGAGGAACATTACGGATGCGCATCAGGAAAAGTTGTACCAGCGAGATATTTACTCCCGATACTTTGGCGGACAGCCACAAGAAGAACGGTACATAATGGAAGAAAAGTACCAGGAAGATAATGCCTCCTATAATGAGGAAGGCGGTTAAATACATTGTGCTTGGATCCATGAGATTAAATATTAATTGTTAGTTATAAATAGGTTGATTTCAGAAATTTCACTGCTTGAGCCGCTCCACTAAGAGGACTCCGTCCGCAATACGGTCTACGATAATCGGAGTCTTTTCGTTTAGGAAGCCGTCTGATGACTTTACTTCCACGATGTCTCCGTTGATTTCGGCATAGCCGATGAGGGCCAGGCGGGTAGTGGTGATGCCTACATCGCCTACCTTGACTTTTTCCTCTGCACTACGGTCTACCTTGGAGGTGATGTTTTTTTTCAATGCAATTTTGTCGAGTGTCTTGGAGCGCATGAACCATACCAACGAGCCGATACAAGCCAGGGCAGATATGATAAGCGTAATGACACCTGCCGTGGTGCCCATATAGGCAAAGGCATAGTAGTTGGCAAAGATGATGCAACCTCCTGCCAGAAAACCGGCAATACTGATGCCCGGAATTACGAATAATTCCACTAAGAACAAGATTATTGCTCCTATAATCAATGAGGCGATAATGAGTATATCCATAGTTGTCTTTATTTGGTGGCTTGCTTTTCCTGGTTGCGCACTTGAATGGCAGTTTGCTCCATCTCAGTGGACAATTGCCGTACACGTTGCTCCAGGTCGAGGATGGCGGCGGACATCTTGTCCTTTTCCTGCTTGTTGGCTCGGGAGTATTCCGAACGCATATCTTCCAGTTTCTCCTGCAGTTGTTTGTAGCTCTGCTCCAGCTGATTGTATTTGCCATACGAGGCTTTGGCCTGCGGGGAGCGGAAATCGTCCAGCTGGTAGTAGGTGGAGTGGTCGTCAATGATGAATTGGAAATCATGCTTCTTGGTGGTCTGCGGCTTTGCGTTGGCAGCGGTCCGAAGCCTTTCTCGGGCACCCTTTACCGCATCGGTGTCCGTCCATGTGTCCTTGATAGAGTGAAGTTGCGCCAATGATATCATCTTGTCCGGGTCCATCCCTTCGTAGTTGTACACTTGCTTGGATGAGTTGGGAATGAATACATAGATGCACACTTTGCCTTCCGGCTGGTAGCGGTCGGAGGCAAACCATCCCAAGTCGTTGAATTCGTCGATGACGTACATATAGTCGTTGTAGGGCGAATTGAACGGCATGCCCACATTTTCCGGCATCAGATAGGAGTCGGTATTCGTATTGTAACGGGTGACGAAAATATCATATCCTCCCATCGAGCCAGGGCCATCCGAAGCATAGTAGATAGTGATACCGTCCGTAAGTACATAGGGATAGTCTGCATTCATGGCCTCGTTGATGCTTCCGGGCAACAAGCTGCCATCGCTCCATTTGTCCAGCAACTTGTTGCGCGAAAGGATACTGAGGGTGCTGTCCGGTTGCATTTCGCTATAATATAGCTTGTTGCCCAGCTCCGTTTCGTATACCGTTCCGCCTTCCTTACCGGAATCTTTGAAATAGGCGTCGTACATGAACAGCTTGCCCGATTCGGGGCTGATTTTGTATGCATCCAGGAAATTTTCCTTGTCTACCACAAAGCTGTCGATGAAGCAAACCTCTTCCACACCTTTCAGCATGCGCAAGTTGGATTTGCTTTTTTCCAATAATTGTTCGGCCTCTTCGGTGGAGCGTTTTCTCTTTCTCAGGTCGGAAATGTAGGTCTCATAAGTTTCGATGGCATCTTCGAACCGATATAAATCATTGTATGCCCGGGCCAAATAGAGTTGCCCGCTGGGGACACGTCTTTTGACGGCGTTTTCCAGGTGTTTCAAGGCTTCTGCGGGGTCGCCGGTTTCCAAGCAACATACACCGTACCATAGGTTGTAATTTCCATTGCCAGGTTGTGTCTTGACGAACTTTTTGAAGGCGGGCTTGGCCTCTTCGTATTCTCCCTTCTCGTACAAGGCTTTGGCTTCTGCCAGGCTTTGTGCAGAAATTGTTATGCTTAAAAGGCTGAATAGAAAGAAAAGGATATATTTTTTATTCATATTGATACATGTTTTATTCATATTGATACATGCTGATTTGTTCAGAAGGTCAAAAATACAAATTTATCGTGAATAAAGCTGGTTTCCGTAATTCTATTTTGTTAATTCTTCTTTAAATCGTTCTTTTGCCTTATTTTTGCAGCCGGAAGAGCTATAACTTATAACTCATAACTCGTATCAATGGCACAATTTGCTGAAGAAGAAAAGATGTTGCGCCGCATAGACAAGCGGTTTAGCAAAGGTGTGGTGGAATATGGACTGATAGAGGACGGCGATAAGATTCTTATCGGGCTTTCGGGAGGCAAGGACTCTTTGGCGCTGGTGGAGTTGTTGGCACGGCGTGCCCGTATCTATAAACCCCGTTTTTCCATTGTCGCCGTACATGTAGTGATGAAGAATATACCTTATCAGAGCGATGTAGACTATCTGAGGGAGTATGTAGAGTCGTGGGGAGTGCCTTTTGTTCTCTTTGAAACGGAGTTTGATGCCACGACAGATACCCGCAAGTCTCCTTGTTTTCTTTGCTCTTGGAATAGGCGGAAGGCATTGTTTACCGTAGCCAAGGAGCAGGGATGTAATAAAATTGCGTTAGGCCATCACATGGATGATATTCTGGAAACTTTGCTGATGAATATCACCTATCAGGGAGCGTTCAGCTCCATGCCTCCCCGATTGGTGATGAAGAAGTTTGATATGACGATTATCCGTCCGATGTGTCTGGTTCATGAGGCGGATTTGATGGAGTTGGCACAAGTGAGAGGGTATCGTAAGCAGGTGAAGAATTGTCCGTATGAGTCACAATCCAGCCGTAGTACAATGAAAGGCATTCTGAAACAATTGGAGGAAATGAATCCTGAGGCACGTTATAGTCTATGGGGGAGTATGACGAATGTGCAGGAGGAATTGCTGCCTGCAATCATAAAACATTAACCATTAATTATTAAAAAATATATGAAAGCATTTTATACCATTTTGCTATTGATTGTATCTAATATTTTCATGACGTTTGCCTGGTATGGGCATCTGAAGCTACAAGAGACAAAAGTCATCTCCAACTGGCCGTTGTATGCCGTGGTGCTGTTTTCCTGGGTAATAGCTTTGGCAGAGTATTCTTGCCAGGTTCCGGCCAATCGGATAGGCTTTTTGGGCAATGGAGGCCCGTTCTCATTGATGCAACTCAAAGTGATTCAGGAAGTAATCACTTTGATAATCTTTACGGTGTTCACAACAGTTCTTTTCAAGGGAGAAACGCTGCATTGGAATCATTTTGCCGCTTTTGTATGTCTGGTACTGGCGGTATATTTTGTATTTTATAAATGATGGGTTAATCGCATTTGCGCATTATTTCATATACTTCTCCATCCCTTTTGTTAAGAACGTTTGAAGCTTTCCTTCTTCATCCGTATAAATGAAGCAGGCGTCGATATCCGGATGTGCATCCGCCACGCGTTCTGCTTCTTCCAGCCCCATCACCATGAATGCCGTGGCATAGGCGTCTGCACTCATGCAATCTTTGGCGATGACGGTGGCTGACAAGATGCTGTGCTGTACCGGATAGCCGGTACGCGGGTCGATGGTATGCGCATATTTCTTTCCGTCTTTATAGTAGTAGTTGCGATAATTGCCCGATGTAGCCATGCCTAAATCCGTGACTTGCAGCACTGCTTGCAGTTCCTGGTTCACTGCCAGTGAGTCGTCTATCGGCTTGTTCAAACCGATGCGCCAAGGTCCATTTTGAGGGTTTTGCCCGTGAACAACCACTTCTCCGCCTATATCGACCATAAAGTTGCGGATACCCTTCTTCTTCAGAAGTTGGGCTATGACATCTACTGCATATCCTTTTGCCACAGCGCTGCACGAGAGCATTATACGCGGGTCTGTTTTCACCACTTTCCCTTCATCGGACAATTTTACTTTTTCGTATCCTGTCATCTCCAGCAGGCTGTCTATCATGGCAGAGTCGGGGAAGTTACCCTTCTTGAACCCAAATCCCCAGGCATTGGCAAGAGGGGCAACGGTGATATCGAAGGCACCATCGGTCTCCCGGGAGATTTCCATGCTACGTCGGAAGACGTTGGTAAAGAATGTGTCGGGCACAATGTCCTCGTTGCGGTTGATGCGCGTAATGGTCGCCGTATCATTGAAAGGGGACAAGGAACCGTCGAAACGTTTGAGTTCCGCTTCTATCTCCGCCTTCAGATTCTGGTCACATTGATAAGTCACTTTATATACCGTACCGAATATCAGTCCGTTATCCGTTTGATAAGGAGTGACTTGGTTGTGGCGGGCAAGTATCCAGATGGTGCCCAGTACCAGTAGGGCAATCCATAAAAAATTCCGTTGTACTTTCTTTTCCATATCCTATCTGATTTTTTACTTTTTAATTAAAAGAAGAGATGCTCTATCAATATCTTGGTACCGATGATAATGAGGATAATCCCTCCCCAAAGTTCGGCGCGCAGTCTGCGGGCTATGCCACATCCGAAACGGATGCCGAACATCAGGCCGACCATCGACAAGGCGAATGATACAAAACCGATAATCCCGATGGGGGAAAGAATAGCCGAGAATTGCTTGATACCGAGGAATGCAAACGAAACACCTACCGCCAATGCATCGATGCTGGTTGCCACGGCCAGAGCGAGCACCACCTTCAGGCTGGTAGGGTCATACTCGTGCTTGCAACCTTCGTCCTTGAAGGATTCCATTATCATACGTCCGCCCAGGAAGGCAAGGATACCGAATGCAATCCAATGGTCGATACTTTCTATCAGGTGGCTGAAAAAACTGGCACCTATCCATCCCAGCAAAGGCATCAAAGCCTGGAAAAAGCCGAAGCTGACGGCCATCACCAGCATAGGGCGCAGCCGGACGCGTTTCAATATAATTCCGCTGGCTATAGAAACGGCGAAACAATCCATCGCAAGTCCTACGGCCAGTAGCCAAATCTCTAACTCTGTCATAAGTTGCTTAAAGAGGTAGTTTATAAGTTATCGTATAGGTTACTCCCATCGTGTTGGAGCCATATTTCCCGAAACCGGGCACATACCACGGGTCACCGTATTCATCGGCCGAGGCGGACAATTTGAACTTGAAGCGTAGTGACCAGCCCATGTACAATGCCTTCCAGACGTGCGCCCGGATACCGACACAAAATTCCGCCCATTGCATGGAGCCTTTCATTCCTTTATGGTTATAGGGCAGGCTGCCTCCCCATATCTCGTCGTCCAGATTCGGATTGCCTACGATGCCACCATATATCGGGTCGTCCAGTCCCAAGGCGTCTACATCATACTTGAAGCTACTAACACCGTAACGCAAGCCTACGAGTAGCATGTGTCCGTGCTGCTTCTTGTATAGCGTGTTATAGTCCATTCCTATGCGGAAGTAGGGGGCATTGCTTTTGTAGTGTATGCCTTTGTCACTCCAGGTGTCCGTGGAGCCATATCCCAGTTCGGCAATAGGGAAGAAGCGGTTCTTGAGGTTTACGTCCACGGCCACTTCGGAACTCAGGAAATCTCCTCCAAATACGGAGCTTCCGATTCCCCACAAGTCCAAGCCGACGGACGTGCCGTTGTATAACGGATAGTGCACTTCTTCTTTCGCGTCCTTCTTCTCCTTCTTGGGAGGTGCTCCCTGGGGGGGAGCGGTAGGATTCCCGTTCTGCGCCCGTAGGGGGAGGAACATCAGCAGGCAGAGTGCCAGACTAATAGAATAACTTAAGATTTTCCTTTCCATAGATGCCTGCTTCATTGTCTTTGATGTATATCGAGTCCAGAGAGATGCGGGTGCACGTTACGTCTGTGATGGCCTGCTTCATCTGATAGCCGCAATCCATTGATAGGAAATAGGGGGTGTTGGTGTGGCGTATCACCATCGTGTCACTCTTGGTCCGGCTGTACTTGAATATCAGCTTGGTGGAATCCTCCGTATAGCGCAGTGGCAGGGAGATGTCGTGTACCTTCTTCTGGTTGTTGATGATGATGGAGTCGGTGCCGTATGCTGTCACGGTGAGCGAGTCGAGCGTGTCGTTCTCCACGTATTGGGTTTCGGGGTCTACTCTATAAAGAATGCAATTCACCATGGAGCGTGCTGTCATGGAACAGTCGGCCTCTTCCGAGCAGGAGATAGCTATGCTTACTATCGGACAAAGGATAGCTCCGAGTATGACAAGTCTGACTAATTTTTTCATCGTTAAATGGTTTTCTCTATTTGATATTTGTTTCGTTCCGGGGCATTACGTGAAATCAGCTCTCCGAGGAATCCTGCCACGAATAGTTGTGTGCCGATAATCATGGAGGTCAACGAGAGGTAGAAGTAGGGAGAGTCCGTTACAAGACGGTAGGGCATGCCATGGTGCATGTAGTACAACTTGCTGACACCCACTATGACTACGGCTATGAAGCCGAAGATGAACATCAATGAACCCAGCAATCCGAAAAAATGCATGGGCTTGATGCCGAACCGGGAAAGGAACCAAAGGGAAAGCAAGTCCAGATACCCGTTTACAAATCGGTTCAGCCCGAACTTGGTCTTTCCGTATTTGCGTGCCTGGTGGTGCACCACTTTCTCGCCGATTTTCTTGAAGCCGGCGTTCTTGGCCAGGTAGGGGATGTAGCGGTGCATTTCGCCGTATACCTCTATATTCTTGACTACCTCTTTGCGATATGCCTTCAGTCCGCAATTAAAGTCGTGCAGGTTTTTGATGCCCGATACTTTGCGGGCGGTGGCATTGAACAATTTGGTGGGGAGGGTCTTCGACAACGGGTCGTAACGTTTCTGCTTCCAGCCCGATACGAGGTCGTAGCCCTCCTGGGTAATCATGCGGTAGAGTTCGGGTATTTCGTCGGGACTGTCCTGCAGGTCGGCGTCCATGGTTATCACGACGTCGCCTTGTGCTTGTTCGAAACCACAGAACAATGCCGGCGACTTCCCGTAGTTGCGGCGGAACTTAATGCCCCGTACCTTGTCCGGAGCTTGTGTCTGCAATTGCTCGATAACCTGCCACGAACGGTCGGTACTTCCGTCGTTAACGAAAATCACTTCGTATGAAAAGCCGTTGGCATTCATCACCCGCTCAATCCATGCGAACAATTCGGGGAGTGATTCTTCTTCATTATATAGTGGTACGACAACTGAAATATCCATTGATGTATGATTTTTCTATTTTACAATTGAAATAACAATTCTTTTTGCTGTTCCGTCACTCTGCCGGAGCGTCGTCTTTCTTGCGTCTCATCACGAACAAGGCGGTGGGGAAAGCCAGTATCGAACCCCAAAATACATTGGACGATATCATCTGTAGCGTAATGTCGATAGGGCTGAGTAGTCGGGCTGTCTCCAAAGCTTCCTGATAGGTGGCGATGTACGAATCCATTCCCGGCATGTTGCTTTGGGCAAGCGTGTCTACCATCGTTTCGCACGTGTTTATCACATATCCGTGGTCTATGAACCTGAAGTAGATGTAGTGTGCCACGGCGGCAAGCAGCGCGGCAAACATATACATGAAAACGGTGAATATCCATGCATGCAGGAAGCTGATGCCGCCTCCGCATACCTGATTACGATACATCCGTGCATAATAATATCCCATAAAAGGTACGCATAGCGTGAGTCCCATGAAAAGGAAAAGTAAAAAAGGAACCGACAGCCCCACAGGAAAGAGTATGAACTTCAATATCCAGAAACCTCCCATATAGGTACCGAACAGCATTGCGTATCGTTGCATGTAACCTCTATTTTCTGCCATCTTTCTTAGAAATAATGTGCAAAGGTACAAATATAGTTGGATTCAAGGGCAAGCCGATGTGTAGATTTTAAATAAATTAGAGGATTCTTTGCGGGGCAAAAAGAAAAAAGCAGGTAACACTTTCGTATCATCTGCTTTTCTTTTGAGCCTCTTGTCGGATTCGAACCAACGACCCCGAGATTACAAATCACGTGCTCTGGCCAACTGAGCTAAAGAGGCGGGTGGGTAAGCTTGCTATATCGCGCCGCTACAACCAACTACCTTTGCTGCGATCAAGCCCTGGAGGATTCGAAGGGAGCTGGCCGTATAGGACTTACCCGTTTTCGTTTTGCGGTTGCAAAGGTAGGCATTATTTTGAAATCTGCAATAGCTTGCGGCGATTTTTTTATTTATTTTTTTAGATTCTCTATTCTATCCCTCTTCACGGCTCCTTATACAGACACTTTGGAGGGGAGGTACGGATTCTTTCCGGCATTACGATGGACAAATATTCCTTTTACTAAAAAGTATTCGTCCGACATGTGTAACCTTATCGTCCGACAGTTGTTGAATTATCGTCCGACAGCTGTCGGACGAATACTTCTTAGTATACCGGAATCTAAAGTATAGTAATGCAAAAGATTGCCATTCGAGAAGAAAATAATAATCGGGGACGAAAAAACTGATAGGCTATTGTGCGCTACCTTGAAAATAAGCATTATTTTTGTGCAACTAACTATATAGTCATTATACACATGAACAAACACATATTGTCATTCTACTTTTTTTTCTGCCTTTTTCTTTTTCTCCCTTTGGTCGAAGCAATTGCCGGCTGGAATAGCTTTATCGTCAATTTTGATAAAAGTGTTTATGGCAAGGGGACCCAGACTTGGCAGATAGCACCCTATGATGACAAGTGGGTATATTTCGCCAACAAGAACGGTATGGTGCAATTTGATGGCAATGTCTGGAATGTATTTCCATTGAACAATGCTTCCGATGTGCGTTCCGTTCTGGCTTCTGCTACCCAAAAAAGAATTTATGTGGGGGGCATCAATGAGTTCGGCTATTATGAACCGGATGCGGACGGTTCTTTGGCCTATCATTGCATGTCCGATACTTTGGAGAGTTCCGTTCGTTTTCTTGGAAACGTGTGGGGCATCCATGAGACTGACAATATTTTGTATTTCCAAGGGGACGGGTGTGTGGTGAAGTACCTGAACGGAAAATATACCGCCATTGAAATGAATGCCAAGATAGACTGTTCCAATATGGTCAATGGTATTCTTTACATCGGTACGGACAGAGGTGTATGGCTTTTGGTTGGAAACACTTTTTTCCCTCTTCAGGGTGCCGATGCGTTAGCTTCCAAACGTATTCGTGGCATTATACCTTATAAGAAAGGTGTTCTGGTGGTGACTGCATACAACGGACTTTACTATTGTGACGGGCGTACGATGGAACCGTTTATCACCGGTGCCGAAGAGTTTATGCGTGAGAATGAAGTCTTTTGCGTGGCCAAAAAGGATGATAAGATTGCCTTGGGAACCATTCATAAAGGATTGGTACTGGTGGATTGCAGCACCATGCAACTAAAATATTTCAATGAGAACAACGGCTTGCGTAACAATACGGTGCTTTCTGTCTCCTTCGATACGACCGGAAACCTCTGGGCCGGTCTGGATAGCGGCATTGACTACGTCTGTCTGAGTTCTCCTTTTACGAATCTCTATTCCTATCCCTATTCCTACGGCACGGGATATACGGCGGCTGTAGAAGGCGGCTATCTTTATTTAGGTACCAATCGGGGTTTGTATTACACCTCTTATCCGGTACAGATGAACGGTGATTTGCCGGATATCCGTCCGATGCCCCAATCCAGCGGACAGGTCTGGAACCTTTGCCGTATAGGTGATGAACTCTTCTGTCTGCACGACCGTGGTATTTTCCTTATCAATGGCACTTCCGTAAAACGCGTGACGGATATTGCCGGCGCCTGGTGTTGCCAACTTGTGGCAGGACGTACGGACCTTATGTATGTCGGGGTATATAACGGTATTTATTTGGTTGGGAAAAAGAATGGAGAATGGCAGGTGGTTGGCAAGATTGAGGGTATGAACGATTCTTGCCGTCTTTTTGAGCAGGAAAGCGATAAGGTGATTTGGGTGTACAATACAGATCATGTTACCCGTGTGGATTTGGATAATGATTTGACAAAAGCTGTTCGTATAAAGGAATATAGCGCGAAGGATGGTTTTCCGGTAGGACGTGATATGTATATAGCGAAGATAGAAGACCGGGTGTATTTTGCCACTCCCCGGGGAATCTATAAGCATAATCCTCATAAAGATGTCATGGAGCCTTGTCCGGATATGAACAACCTTTTGAATGGCACCGCGGCCTATTCGCGTATCTTGGAGTATCACGATAAGTTGATTAGTTTGAGCTCTCACGAAATCTGTATTGCCAATCTGGGTACCTATAAGCGGGGGGCGAATACAAGCATTAATCCCATCCAGCAATCGCTGATTGAACTGGTACCCGGTTTTGAAACGATTATTCCTCTTTCAGATTCGCTGATGGTGGTTCCTAATGAAGGAGGTTTCGCTTTATTCAGCATCCCGGCCGTAAGAGAGCGTCAAGATCGTAGCCACTCCTTATATATAAGGAACATGTATCTGTCTTATCCCAAGGATTCATTGGTATATACCGCAAACTTTTTAGGAGAGAAGCCGGTTCCGGTGATAGCTTATTCCATGAATTCCGTTCGTTTTGACTATGCCCTTTCTTTTTTTTCGGTAGGGGATGATATCCATTTTCAATATCGTTTGAATAAGGGAGGCTGGTCCGATTTCACAACGGTACGCACCAAGGAGTATAGCAGCTTGTCGGAAGGGGAATATACGTTTGAAGTTAAAGCGGTCTTTCCTGACGGTACGACATCATCGGATACAATCGCCTTCCGTATACTTCCACCGTGGTATCGCAGTGCTGTTGCATACGTTTGTTATATCATCTTGGCTTTGCTTGCCTTATGGTATGTCTATCGCTGGGATGATGTCCGTGTGAAGCGGAAGAAACAGCAGGCGGTGGTCGAGAAGGACAAGGAGTTGCACGATATGGAAAGGGAGTACGAAGAGGAGAAAGCTCGTCAGGAAAAGCAGATTATGCAGCTGGAGAAAGAAAAATTGGAATACGATTTGCAACATAAGAGCCAGGAAATGGCCAATCTGATGATAAACTTTGTCCGTAAGAATGAAATGCTGACTGAAATCAAGTCGGAGATACTTAAAGTATCCGCCTTGCTGAAGGGTGAGGGGGCTCGGGAAGGAAAACAGCAACTCATACTTATTAATAATAAAATAGACGGTAATATACAGAGTGATGAGGTCTTGAAGCGTATTGAAGACCAGTTCGATTTGATACATAACAATTTTATGAAACGTCTTCATGCCAAGCATCCGGAACTTTCCCACAACGAACGCATGATGTGCGCTTATCTAAAGATGAATCTTTCCACGAAAGAAATAGCTCCTCTGTTGAACATTTCGGTTCGTGGAGTTGAAACAATCCGTTATCGTCTTCGTAAGAAGTTCGCTTTAGAGAGAGAGGATAGTTTGACGGATTATTTAAGCAATAAACTGTAGCCTTTAGATATTAACTTCCTTTAAAAGAAGGAAGTGCATGGAAGGGAGGAATGTTAAATTCCTCCCTTTTGTGTTCTATAACATGTTGTGACGTAATACTTGAAAGTATATATTAACTATTGATTATTAATAAGTTATTTGTTAATGACGTATTGATAACGTATTTGAATTTTGTATTTGACGTATTTAAGAATGATTGTTTCTTGTTTGTTTTATTGCCTTTTACTCTATGTTTGCACTGTTCGATTGAGGACAAAACCGAGAAACGTTAATCTTAATTTAGTAAAACTTATGAAAAAGTTATTATCAGTTTTATTTCTGTTAAGCTTTACCTTGGCTTCTGTATATGCCCAAAATATACAGGTAAAAGGTACAGTGGTAAGCGGTTCGGATAATGAACCGTTGCCTGGAGTAAATGTGGTAGTTAAAGGTACTACCAATGGTGGAATTACTGATTTGGACGGTAATTTTACATTGTCGGTTCCTGCCGACGCAACACTTTCTATTACTTATATTGGTTTTAAATCGCAAGAAGTAGCAGTAGAAGGGAAACATAGTCTGAAGATTGTTCTTCAAGAAGATACAGAGACATTGGACGAAGTTGTGGTTGTTGGTTATGGCGTTCAGAAGAAAAGTGTAGTAACGGCTGCTATTGCTAAAGTATCTGCAGATGATTTGTCTACTACAGCTCCTGTTCGTATGGACAATGCTTTGAAAGGACTTGCAGCCGGTGTGACGGTAACTTCTGCTTCTGGTCAGCCTGGTGCTGCTGCACAAATCCGTATACGTGGTATTGGTACGACTACTGGTGACGGTGCAGCTGATCCGCTTTATATTGTGGATGGTATGCCAATCGAAGGTGGGCTTGATTATCTGAATCCCAATGACATTGCTTCTATTGAAGTATTGAAGGATGCCGCTTCAGGTGCTGTTTATGGTGCACGTGCCGCTAATGGCGTTATTTTGGTAACTACAAAAACAGGTAAAGAAGGTAAAGCAAAGGTTACTTATGATTTCTCTTACGGATGGCAACGCCCTTGGAAAGAGCGTGATGTATTGAATGCATCAGAATATGCTGTAATGATGAATGAAGGTGCTATAAATGCAGGTATGGCTCCTAAATACAGTGATCCGTACTCTTATGGAGTAGGTACCAATTGGCAAAAAGAAACCTTTAATTATGATGCACCGGTGATGAATCACCAGGTAAGTGTGAGTGGTGCTTCTGAAAAAGTGAACTATCTGTTTTCTTTAGGTTATTATACACAAGATGGTATTGTAGGAGGTAATTACGGACGTTCCAATTATGAACGTTTGACTTTACGTAGTAATACGGCATATACGATTTTTGATGAAACAAAAAATCGTAACTGGTTGAATAGCTTGAAGATTACTTCTAACTTGTCTTATGCACGTATCAAAAGTACAGGTATTGAAACTAACTCATCTTTTGGCTCTCCTTTGGGTAGTGCATTGGCTTTGTCACCTATTCTTACAGTGTATGCAGAAGGACAAGCCGCTGAAGATCAGTTGGATTATTACAAGAATTTTGAAGGGTTTACTCCCATGTATGATCCCAATAATGGAAAACTATACACTTTAGCAGGTGCCGATTATAACGAGATGGTGAATCCTCTTGCGAGTCTTTCTTTGCCGGGCGATAAGGGTTGGAGCCATAAATTTGTAGCTAATTTCTCGGCAGAGCTTAATCTTTGGGATAATTTAAAGTTTAAGACTTCTTATGGTGTGGACCTTGCTTTTTGGGGAACTGATGGCTATACAAAACTTTATTATCTGACTGCAAATAATAAGGCTACAGAAAGTAGAGCAACTTCTAAAAAAGAAGATGGTACTGTATGGCAGCTTGAAAATGTGTTGATGTATGATAAGACCATTGATCGTCATTCGTTCTCTATATTGTTGGGACAGTCTGCCAAGAAAAGTTCAAGTACTTATTTGGGTGGTTATCGTAACGGTATCATAAATTATGATCGTCCTTATATTGATGCCAGTAACGGTTTGCAGGAAAATGGTGATATGAACATCTATGGTGGTCCGAACGCAGATGCTACTTTGGCTTCTCTTTTTACTCGTGCCAGCTATAATTACGACGAACGCTATATGTTGCAGGTAACAGTTCGTCGTGACGGTTCCTCTCGTTTTGGAGCCAATAATCACTATGCAGTGTTCCCTTCTTTTTCTTTAGGCTGGAACTTGACTAATGAAAAGTTTATGGAAAAACGTCCTGAATGGTTGACTTCAACGAAAGTACGTTTTTCTTGGGGTAAAAACGGTAATGAGAAGATTGGTAACTTTAAATATACGGTGTTGACGTCTGCCAACAATAATTATCTTTTTGGTTCTGGTGAGAATATGGTGAATGGCGTGAAAGCAAGTGGCCTTGCTAATCCGGATTTGAAATGGGAAGAATCTGAACAACTTGATTTGGGTATCGACTTTGGTTTCTTTAATAATGCTTTGACGTTTACTGCTGATTATTACAAGAAGACTACCAATGGTATGTTGATGGAGATGAATATTCCTTCTTATGTGGGAGAATCTAAACCGATTGGTAACGTAGGAAAGATGGAAAATAGTGGTGTTGAGTTAGAAGCAGCTTATAAATTCCGTGTACGTGATTGGAACTTCCGTGTTGCTGGTAACCTGTCTTACTTGAAGAATGAATTGATAGAATATGGAAATGACTCAGGTTGGGCAAATCTTGACTCTTTCCAGGGTATCGGTACTATCACACGTGCTCAAAATGGTATGCCTTTCCCTTATTTTTATGGATATAAAACAGCGGGTGTTTTTCAAAACGAAGCAGAAATAAAAGCTTATACAGACAAGAATGGGAATATGATTCAACCTAATGCAGTTCCGGGTGACGTTCGTTTCGTTGATTTGGATGGTAACGGTGTAATTGATGATAATGACCGTACAGATATTGGTAAAGGTATGCCGGATTGGACTTATGGTTTAAATTTAAATGTGGCCTGGAAGAACTTTGATTTAAGTATGATGTGGCAGGGAACAATAGGTAATGACGTGTTCGATGCTACCCGCCGTGTAGATATTACAACTAGTAATCTTCCCACTTGGATGTTGGGACGTTGGACTGGTGAAGGCACTTCCAATACATATCCCCGTTTTGTATTAGGTGACAATGTGAATTGGCAATCGTCTGATCTTTATGTTTATGATGGCAGTTACTTGCGACTGAAGAATATTCAATTGGGATATACACTTCCTGAGGCTCTGACAAGAAAGGTGTTCATTTCCTCTTTGCGTGTATATGTTGCAGCTGAGAATCTGTTGACCTTTACCAAATATCATGGCTTTGATCCGGAAATATCCTCCGGTAGTACTTCTTTAGGTATTGACCGTGGTGTATATCCGCAAGCCAAGACCTGGACGGTAGGCGTCAATGTGGCATTTTAATTTTACTTACTATTTTAAATTAGGAAAATATGAAAAGATATAAATACATCGTAGCAGGACTTCTGGTTTCTACATTTATGTTAGGCGGATGCTCAGAATCCTTTCTTGAGGTAGATTCACCTACACAAGAGACAGTTGATACTTATTTTACTACAGATGAGCATATTCAAGAAGCAGTTGTAGCTGCTTATGACCCATTGCATTGGCCGGATTGGGCAATGAGTTCCTATAATCCTGTCAATCTGATGAGTGATATTATGGCCGATGACCTTTGGGTTGGAGGAGCCGACAAGAATGATAACCAGTATTGGCATCTGATGATGAACTATGAAGCATTGCCGACTAATACGATGACTGGTCTTTGGACAGTAGCCTACTCAGGTGTGAAGCGTTGTAATGATGTGATAACTTATCTGGGCTGGGCAGGTGATAATGTTACAGCTGAGAATCGTGCTTATTATGAAGCGCAAGTCATAGCACTTCGGGTATTCTATTATAATTGGTTATGGAAGTTCTGGGGCAATATCCCTTATTTTGATGCTAATCTGGAGGCTCCCTATTTAGCAGAACAATTGACTGCTGATCAGGTTTATGAGAGAATAATTACAGATTTGGAAGGGGTTATAGCACTTGATGTATTGCCTATGAGAGCCGAATCATCAGATTATGGCCGAGTTACACAAGCAATGGTTTATATGCTTTATGCTGAAATCGTGATGTATCAAAATGATAATACACGCTATGCAAAAGCTTTACAATATATGCAGGATATCATCGGAAGCGGAGATTATGCTTTGGTTGATGATTATACTTCTATCTTTAAAGAGACTGGAGAATGGAGTAGTGAATCAATCTTTGAAGTAAACTATAAAGATGACAATGCAGCTCGTTCATGGAGTTCTCCGTTGACTGCTGGTGGTACAGTACTTCCTCGTCTTATCAGCCCTAGTGCCTGGGCTGATGGAACGGATGGACATGATAATGGTTGGGGCTTTGGTCCAGTTCGCAAGGAAACTTACGATCGTTATTCTAACAATGATACTCGTAGGGATGCTACTTGCTGGAATGCCGCTGCGGTAGGCTCTTATAATCCTCGTTATCAAGACACAGGTTTCTTCCTTGAAAAGTATGTAGCCCATACGGGAGATAATAAAGACCAGATTGCTGATGCAGATTTGAATTACAACAATAATCTCCGCATCTACCGTTTCTCAGAAACATTACTCAATGCGGCCGAGTTGATAGTTCGTGGTGCTGGTACAGGAGATGCTAAGGAGTATCTGAATCGTGTGCGTAAGCGTGCAGGGCTGGTGACTGAAATAGAACCTACCATTGATAACATCATTGAAGAACGTCATTTGGAATTTGTGGGTGAAGGAAAGCGCTATTGGGACTTGATACGTACCGATAAAGCAGCTACTGTACTTGTCCCCGATGAATATGGCTATCGTACAAATACTTGGACTGCAAATAAAAAGTATTTACCCATTCCGCAGAGCGAAATTGATGCTGCACAAGGCACTTTGACTCAAAATAATTACTAATCATCAAAAAGCGTAAGATTATGAAAAATATATTTAGCTATATCAGTGGAGCAATACTGACGGTAGCAGTTGCATTGGGGGTTACAGCTTGTTCTCCTGAGAAATTTGACGCTCCCAATCAGGACGGAATTCCTATGGCAGCTGATTATGAGAGTGCTGTTCACATAGAAGTTGATCAAGAAACCAACTATGCCTATTTCTCTTTTGATGCACAGGCGGGAGGTGTGATGCCAATCTGGATTATTGATGGAAAAAGCTATTCCACTTCTTTTTCCATGTCGAAGTATTATAGGAAAGCTGGTGATTATAGCATAGAGGTGAAAATTGCAAATGCTAATGGTATCAGTGATGGGAGTATCCAGAAGACATTTCATGTCGATAAAACTAAGATGAATGGGTTTGGAGGGTTTGTTTATGATTCTGATTTTAATCTTTGGAAAACAGCAACAGTAGCTACTCCTACATTCTACTATGCTCCGGGATGGAGTCAGATAGCAGATCCTGCTTTCTCGGTTGTTGAAGGTGGTTATGTGATAACCCTGCCTTCAGCAACAACAGACACATGGCAGGCACAGATGCTTGTTGGTACGGACATTGCTACTTCGGCTGATAAAAATTATGATTTTTCTGCGATTCTGACTTCTACTACAGAGCATCCTCATGTAATGGTAAAATTGGTTGATAGTAGTGATGACAATATCTTTTATTTTGCTGAGACTATTGCTTTGACTGCCAATGAACCGGTCTGCTTCTGGAAAAGTGATATGGCAGGACTTGATATAGCCAATTTGAAGTTTGTATTTGATTTTGGTGGGAATGCCGAAAATACGGAAATTATGGTGGAAAGTATTGTATTGAAGGATCATACCAATGATGATGGAACTATTGTTCCAGAGGAAGAAACTGTTCCGGAACCTACGTGGAGTGCTGTGGATAGTGAAGATAACCTGTGGTATGGTACTACCTTTACAACTACCTATTATTATGCTCCGGGTTGGAGCCAAATTGCTGATCCTGAATTGAAGATTGAAGGAACTGAATATTCTATTAGTTTCTCGGAAGCAACAGGGGAGCAATGGCAAAATCAAGTTGTTCTGACAACGGAAGGACTTACTACTACTGCTACTGAAGAATATGACTTCCGGATGGTAATGAATGCAACAAATGATATTGCAGGAGTAACAGTGAAATTGACGCAGACAGATGATGATGATGCTTATGTTGTATTGGAGCGTAAGGACCTTCTTGCGGGAGAAGATATAGTGATAAAGGCTATCAAACAGAAAGGTGTTGACATCACTCAAGCTAAGTTAGTTCTTGACTTCGGAGGAAATCCTGCTGCTACAGATGTGGTGATTAAAGATATTATTTTTCAAAAACATAGAGATTGAAGACTAGTATTGGATAGGATATTGGTCTACTAAAAAACAGTGAATTATAAAAGGGGGGAAGGATGTGTGTTATCTTGGCAATTGCTGGAATTTCATCCTTTCCCTTTTTCTCTACTTATGTTATAAAGAAATATATATGAAATACTATTGTCTATTATCTATTCTTTTGTTTTCGTTGATTGCTTGTGGCAGTAACGATGACAAGGAACCGCAATCCGAGGATGTTACCATTAAATGTTCTCCTGAAAAGATAGAGGCTGTTGCACAAGCTAGCCAATATGTGGTGAATGTGGTTTGTTCCGGTAAAGAGTGGACAGCTTTTGCCTCTGATGATTGCAGTTCATGGGTCAAAGTAAATGTAATAGGTTCTTCTTCTAGCCAAGGCACAGCGACAGTTATAGTCAGTGCTCATACGGGTACTACTTCTCGTACTGGTACAGTGGTGGTTAAATCTGGTGCTACTCGTGTATCTATTCCTCTTACGCAAGCGGCTCCTTTATCAGTGTCACAGACTGAGTTGTATTCTAATTCTGTAGGAGAAAATTTTGTCTTATCTGTTATTGCTTCTGGCGAATGGAATGTGAAATCCAATGATAGTTGGATTAGCGCAGAAAAAAACGGTGAGGAGATTGTTGTGACCACTTTAGCTAATGATGCAAAGATTTCCCGTACGGGTACAGTTGAGGTTGTGGCTGGTGCAGAGAAAGTAACGGTAACAGTTATTCAAGAATCGGCTGAAGATCTGGATATCAATATTCCTGAGGGGTATCGGTTGGTTTGGCATGATGAATTTAATGAGGGTATATCTCTCGGCAATGACTGGACACACGAAGTTCAAGGAGCAGGGTGGGTAAACAATGAACTTCAGAATTACGTTAATGGTTCCGCTGACGGAAAGCGTGTGACAGAACTTGTGGACGGTAAGTTGAATATAAATTGTTTCAAAGGCTCCGATGGTAAAATTTACTCTGGTCGTGTGTATGCTAAAGTGAATACTGGTTGGAAATACGGTTACTTTGAAGCACGTATCATGTTGCCTGAAGGCAAGGGGACGTGGCCGGCTTTTTGGATGATGCCAGTTGATAATGACTGGAATACTAATCCATGGCCCATGTGTGGTGAAATAGACATTATGGAGGAAGTGGGAGTCGTGCCCAACGAAGTCTCTTCGTCTATCCATACGCAAGATTATAATCATACTATAGGTACGCAGAAAACACATGCCATGACTATAGAACAGGCAGAAGGAGAATTTCATCTCTATGCTTTAGAGTGGACAGAAGATGCCATCACTACATACGTGGATGGCAAGGTACAGTTGGCTGTTACCAAGCAACAATTGGGAGCTGGTCATAATCAATGGCCTTTCCATTATGCTTTCTATCCCATTCTGAATCTGGCTTGGGGCGGTGATTGGGGTGGAATGAACGGTGTGGATGAGTCTGCTCTTCCTGTAACGATGAAGGTGGATTATGTACGTGTATTTCAGAAGAAGTAGAACTGTTTTTTTATGAAGTTTGAAAATGAAGGTTAAATGCTTTTTTTATTTATAACATAGCATACCTTATGCTTTAGAACAATTGATAATGAAAAAAGAAAAAATATTTATTTTTATCTGTTTAGTTTTGTTGTCTGCCTGTTCTTCTTCTTCTTTAGACGGCATTGTAATAGAGAAAGCGGCAGACGGTTATAAACTTTCCATTGACGGAAGAGAAACCTATATTAAAGGCGTAGGCGGCACATATCGGTTAGACATTGCCGCCCAGAGTGGTGCCAATGCCTTCAGAACCTGGGGAGGTAATGTGGAGGAGATAAAGAAAAACCTGGCATTGGCTTCAGAGCACAACATGTACGTAATGCAGGGAATAGGCATGACCAAAGACTCCATACGCTATTACGATGATGAATATAAGAACAAGATGCGCGAAGAAGTCCGCTTGTTGGCAGAAACGTTCAAGAATGATACGAGTTTGCTGGCTTGGGGTATTGGCAATGAAATTGAGTTGGGAAATGCCAATATAGCTGCCGCATGGAATTTTGTGGAAGAACTGGCACAGCTGATTAAGTCGATAGACAAGCGTCATCTGGTTTCGACAGTGATTTCCTACAATCCGTCGGCATTGGACTCTGTGGCAAAGTATGCTCCGTCTCTCGATTATGTGGGCATCAATGTATATGGTCCGATGGGAGAGGTGCAGGCTGTTGTTGACCGGTCGGACTACAAGGGTGCATTTATGATTACCGAGTGGGGACCGACCGGTTGGTGGGAAACAGCGTCAACCGAGTGGAAGGCACCCATAGAGCAAACCAGTGAAGAAAAACGGCAGGTATACGAAGAGCGTTATACGCAATATATTTCTGCCAATACCCGTTGCTTGGGCTCTTTTGTATTCTTGTGGGGACAAAAAGAAGAACGTACGCCTACTTGGTTCAGTATGTTTGTAGAAGACACGGTGGATATGTTGCCTCTGAAAGGAGAAAAGACTCCTATGGTGGAGGCTATGCAAAGAGTGTGGACCGGCAAGGAATTGGATGAAACGGCTCCGATAGTTCGGGGCATGACTATCAATGGTAAAAGTGCCATTGATAATGTCCGTATCAAAGCAGGTACTTTATTTAAAGCGGAGGTTTCCGTCACAGATAAGGAGAATGATTCTTTGACTTATGTGTGGGAAGTACTGAAAGAGGCTACAGTCTTGGGTTTTGGAGGTTCTTATGAACCACGTCCGGAAAGAATGGGTGACGTGGCCGTGTCAGACAAGAATGTGTATGAGACTATGATTAAAGTTCCCGGGGAATATCGTTTGTACGTATATATACTTGATAATACGGGTTTTGTCTCTACAGCAAATGTTCCATTTCAAGTAATAGATTAAAGATGAAAACAATGAAAATGCTCTCTGCTTGTTTATTGCTGCTTCCTTTTATATCTTGTACTCAAGTGCAGGATACAAAAAATGACGCAGTCATCGAGCAGAAAATAGAAGCGCTGTTGTCCCGTATGACATTGGAAGAAAAAATTGGGCAGATGAACCAGATTTCTTCTTATGGTAACATAGAGGATATGAGCGGATTGATAAAGAAAGGTGAAGTCGGGTCTATCCTGAATGAAGTAGATCCGGTGCGTGTCAATGCCTTGCAGCGTGTGGCAATGGAGGAGTCCCGCTTGGGCATCCCCTTGCTGATGGCGCGTGATGTGATCCATGGTTTCAAGACCATATTTCCTATTCCCTTGGGACAAGCGGCATCTTTCAACCCGCAGGTGGCTAAGGATGGTGCACGGGTAGCGGCTGTGGAGGCTTCTGCCGTGGGTATCCGCTGGACATTTGCACCGATGATAGATGTGGCTCGCGATCCCCGTTGGGGGCGTATGGCCGAAGGATGTGGCGAAGATACTTATTTGACTTCAGTGATGGGTGTTGCTATGGTCGAAGGTTTCCAGGGAGATTCGCTGAACAGTCCGACTTCCATAGCCGCATGTCCTAAACATTTTGTAGGTTATGGTGCTGCCGAGGGCGGGCGTGATTATAATTCCACTTTCATTCCGGAGCGTCGTTTGAGGGATGTATACCTTCCTCCTTTTGAAGCTGTAGCCAAGGCAGGAGCAGCTACTTTCATGACTTCGTTCAATGACAATGATGGAGCACCGTCTACCGGAAACACTTTTATTTTGAAAGATGTGCTTCGTGGTGAATGGGGATTTGATGGAATAGTAGTGTCAGACTGGGCTTCGGTAGCCGAAATGATGGCACATGGCTTTGCTGCCGATTTTAAAGAGGCAGCAATGAAGGCGGTGAATGCCGGTGTGGATATGGAGATGGTCAGCTATACGTTTGTCAAGGAACTGCCGGAGTTGATAAAAGAAGGAAAAGTCAAGGAATCTGCTATAGATGATGCAGTGCGGAATATTCTGCGCGTCAAGTACCGTTTAGGATTGTTTGATAACCCTTATGTAGATGAGAAACGTATAGAGGAACTTTATGCTCCTTCTCATCTGGAGGCTGCCAAGAAAGCTGCTGTGGAATCGGCCATCTTGCTGAAGAACGAAAAGGAGACATTGCCTCTGCAATCTTCGGTAAAGACGGTTGCTGTGGTAGGTCCGATGGCAAATGCACCTTATGACCAATTGGGTACCTGGATATTTGATGGTGACAAGACAAAAACCGTGACACCGTTGAAGGCTATCAAGGAACTGGTGGGGGACAAAGTGCAGGTGATATACGAGCCCGGTCTGACTTATAGCCGTGACAAGAATATGGCAGGTGTTGCCAAAGCCGCTGCTGCCGCTGCACGTGCTGATGTTATTTTGGCGTTTGTAGGCGAAGAGGCTATTCTTTCAGGAGAGGCGCATTGTCTGGCCAACTTGAACCTGCAAGGTGCGCAAAGCGAACTGATTGCCGCTTTGGCGAAAACAGGAAAACCGGTGGTTACTGTCGTAATGGCAGGGCGTCCGTTGACCATAGGAAAGGAAGTCGAACTCTCGTCTGCTGTACTTTATTCGTTCCATCCCGGAACTATGGGAGGACCGGCATTGGCCGACTTGTTGTGGGGCAAGGCTGTGCCAAGTGGCAAGACTCCGGTGACGTTCCCGAAGATGGTAGGACAAATACCAGTTTATTATGCTCATAACAGTTCCGGACGTCCGGCTACGCGGAATGAGGTTTTGCTGAATGACATTCCGTTGGAAGCGGGGCAGACTTCGTTGGGATGTACCTCTTTCTATATGGATGCTGGTTTCGATCCGCTGTATCCTTTTGGCTACGGTCTGTCGTATACGACGTTCAAATATGATAATGTGAAACTCTCGTCAGCCAATCTGAAGAAGGAAGATGTGCTGACTGTGACTTTCGACCTTGAGAATACCGGAAAGTATGAAGGTACTGAGGTAGCCCAGCTTTACGTGCAGGACAAGTTCGCTTCGGTGACCCGTCCGGTGAGGGAGCTGAAACGCTTTGCTCGCATCACATTGAAGCCGGGCGAGAAGAAAAATGTATCGTTTGAACTTCCGATAAGTGAACTTGCTTTCTGGAATATAGATATGGTGAAGACGGTGGAAGTCGGAGACTTTGCTCTTTGGGTGGCACCGGATAGCCAAAGTGGAGAAGCAGTTTTCTTTAAGGTAGTAGATTGATTGTTGATTTAAGGTTAAAAAGAGAAGGGGCGGACTGTGACGGTTCGCCCCTTCTTACATTTAATAAATGCTTTTTTCTTTATAAGCTCTGTCTTCCGGTAAAGAAAGACACCGGCAAATCACTCATCACCTATCACTTTCTTATATCCATACACCGCATTGCTTCCCAGCTCTTCTTCGATACGAAGAAGTTGGTTGTATTTTGCCATACGGTCTGAACGGCTCAGTGAACCGGTCTTGATTTGTCCACTGTTGGTAGCTACGGCTATGTCTGCGATAGTTGAATCTTCCGTTTCACCGGAACGATGGGAAGTTACGGTAGTATATCCGTGGCGGTGTGCCATTTCGATGGCGTTCAGTGTTTCGGTCAACGAACCTATCTGGTTTACTTTAATCAATATGGAGTTGGCGCAACCTTTTTCGATACCCATTGCAAGGAAGTCCACATTGGTGACGAACAAATCGTCTCCTACCAACTGGCAACGGTTACCGATACGGTCGGTCAGTTTTTTCCAGCCGTCCCAGTCGTTTTCGCTCATGCCGTCTTCGATAGAGTCGATGGGATACTTGTTGATTAACTCTTCCAGATAGTCAATCTGTTCGTCGGCTGTACGCTTCTTTCCTTTTTCGCCTTCGAATTTAGTATAATCGTAGATGCCGTCATGGTAGAACTCGGAAGAAGCGCAGTCCATGGCAATCATTACATCTTTGCCCGGTTCGTATCCGGCAGCCTTGATGGCGGCAATGATGGAGTTCAAGGCATCTTCTGTACCCTCCAGATTAGGAGCAAAACCTCCTTCATCGCCTACTGCTGTGCTGAGGCCACGGTCTTTCAGGACTTTCTTCAGTGCATGGAACACTTCGGCACCCATACGCAGACCTTCGCGGAAGGAAGTGGCACCTACGGGGCGTATCATGAATTCCTGGAAAGCAATGGGAGCGTCACTGTGCGAACCGCCGTTGATGATGTTCATCATCGGTACGGGCATCACATAGGTATTTGTACCACCGATATATCGGTAGAGTGGGATGTCGAGGTAAGCGGCGGCAGCCTTGGCCACGGCAAGAGATACGCCGAGGATGGCATTGGCACCCAGATTGGCTTTCGTTTTGGTTCCGTCCAGTGCAAGCATGGCATGGTCGATACCCATCTGGTCGAGGGCGGACATACCGATGAGCTTGGGAGCAATGATATTATTGATATTGTTCACGGCTTTCAGGACACCTTTGCCTCCGTAACGTTTTTTGTCACCGTCACGCAGTTCCAATGCTTCGTGTTCTCCCGTGGATGCTCCTGACGGGACAGATGCACGGCCTATGAAGCCGGATTCCAAGGTTACGTCTACTTCTACAGTTGGGTTACCTCTTGAATCGAGGATTTCACGTCCGATAATCTTCTCTATTTTCATATTCAGTCAATTTTAATTATAAACTATCTTACTAACAATTGAAAATAGGGAATTGTTTTTCGTTTTTAATCCTTTATTGTAATGCTGAGAAGTGCAGTCAGGTCCATGGTTTGGGAAGTATTGGCGATGGTTCCCCGTATGTCAAGTAGATTAAGGCGTATACCTCTTATGTGAGAGTCGCTTAGGTCGATACCTCTTAGGGGGCTTTTGTCCCTCTAAGGTAGGAGGAATGATGCGTACGGGAGGCATGACAAAAGGTTTACTGGGTTTCATAGGGGGTGTTTGGAGTTATATACAGCGTCCGAAGGTACCGCCGGCGAAAGCAGCAAGGACTCCTAATGTGATGCTTAACAAGGTATATAAGGCAAACATTCCGTAGAATCCTTGCTTTATCAGAATCAGTCCGTCATTGCTGAAAGTGGAGAAGGTGGTGAATCCTCCGCACAGACCTGTAGTCAGCAACAGCCGTATTTCGGTAGAAAGGTTGAAACGGGCGGATAAGGTATAAAATAGCCCGATGAGGAAACTTCCGAGGATATTGACTGTGAACGTAGCCCATGGGAAAGAGTAGGGGACGATGCGCTCGTGGAGCATCATCTGTACGCAGTAGCGCAGTACGCTGCCGGTACCGCCGCCAAGGAATATAGCTATCAGTATTTTGTCCATAGGATGTATAGGTATGATTTTTGATTGCAAAGGTAATCACTTTTTGTATGCCAGGCTATATGCTAAAGTCTGTCTTTTGTATCTATGGCACCGAAATTTGTTGTTCGCGTTCTATATCTTGCATCTTGAAATATGGGTGGGCTGGAGGCAACCCGGAAAATTCAGGAGTTCAATGGTGTTATTTCGGTTGTAGCGCTTACGGCTAATGTTTTTGTTCAAGGGAAACAGGCTTTCATGCAAACGTTTGCCGATAAATCATCATAATTTTAATTTAATTGCGTCAGAGCGTATTTCTTTCCTGCTTATATTTGCATCTGGAACATAATTTTATAAATATAGCATGAGAAACATGAAAGTAATCTGTACAAAATTAGCCTGCTTCCTGCTTGTTTTGTTGGTGAGCGGCGTAGCAATGGCAGAGAGTATTACCTCTCCCAACGGACAACTTCAATTGAATTTTTCGGTAAATGCGCAAGGCGAACCTGTTTACGAACTTTCTTATAAAGGAAAGCCGGTGATTAACCCTTCTAAATTAGGACTCGAACTGAAGAACGACCCCGGTCTGATGAATGGCTTTACGCTGGCGGATGCAAAGACTTCCACTTTCGACGAGACTTGGGAACCGGTATGGGGTGAAGTAAAGCAAATCCGTAACCACTACAATGAGCTGGCTGTGACGCTCAACCAAAAGGCGCAGGATAGGAACATCATTATCCGCTTCCGTTTGTTCGACGATGGTATGGGCTTCCGCTATGAATTCCCTTTGCAGAAGAATCTGAACTATTTCGTGATTAAGGAGGAGCGTACTCAGTTTGCCATGACTGGCGACCACACAGCCTTCTGGATTCCGGGCGACTACGATACGCAGGAATATGATTACGCAGAATCCAAACTTTCTGAAATTCGCGGGTTGATGAAAGGGGCCATTACGCCTAACTCTTCACAAACCCCGTTTTCGCCCACCGGTGTTCAGACTTCTTTGCAGATGAAGACTGCTGATGGCTTGTACATCAACTTGCACGAAGCTGCTTTGGTGGATTACTCTTGCATGCACTTGAACCTGGATGATAAGAATTTTGTTTTTGAATCTTGGCTTACTCCCGATGCAGTAGGCGATAAAGGTTATCTGCAAGCTCCCTGCACGTCACCGTGGCGTACGGTTATCGTAAGCGACGATGCTCGTGACATCCTTGCCTCTAAAATCACGCTGAACTTGAACGAACCTTGTGCTTACGAGGACGTTTCCTGGATTAAGCCCGTGAAATACGTAGGTGTATGGTGGGAAATGATTGCAGGTAAGAGCACCTGGGCATATACAGACGACCTTCCCTCCATCAAACTGGGTGAAGTGGACTACTCCAAAATGAAGCCCAATGGCCGTCACGGTGCCACTAACGAAAATGTAAAAAAGTACATCGACTTCGCAGCCGAGCACGGTCTGGACCAAGTATTGGTAGAAGGCTGGAATGAAGGCTGGGAAGACTGGTTTGGCAAATCCAAGGATTATGTATTCGACTTCGTAACTCCTTATCCCGATTTCGACGTGAAGATGCTGAATGAATATGCCAAGAGCAAAGGCGTGAAGTTGATGATGCATCATGAGACATCCGGTTCGGTGCGCAACTACGAACGTCACATGGACAAGGCCTATCAGTTTATGGTGGATAATGGCTACAATGCCGTGAAGAGCGGATATGTAGGTAATATGATTCCCCGTGGTGAACATCATTATGGACAATGGCTGAACAACCACTACCTCTATGCCGTGAAGAAGGCAGCCGACTACAAAATTTGTGTAAATGCGCACGAAGCTGTACGCCCTACCGGTTTGTGCCGTACTTATCCTAACTTGATTGGCAACGAATCTGCACGAGGAACTGAATATGAGGCATTCGGCGGCAGCAAACCGTTCCATACCACATTGCTTCCATTCAACCGCTTGATTGGTGGTCCGATGGATTATACACCGGGTATCTTCGATACCAAACTTGACTTTATGGGCGATTTGCCCCACGGACAAGTGCAGACTACACTTGCCAAGCAACTCGCTCTGTATGTAACTTTATACAGCCCGTTGCAGATGGCTGCCGACTTGGTTGAGAACTACGAAAAGCACATGGATGCTTTCCAATTCATCAAGGATGTGGCAGTAGACTGGGACGACAGCAAGTACATTGAAGCAGAACCGGGTGATTACATTACCGTGGCCCGTAAGGCAAAAGGAACCGGCAACTGGTTTGTTGGAGGTATTACAGACGAGAATGCACGTACAGCCAACTTTATGCTCGACTTCCTTGAACCGGGCAAGCAATACGTAGCCACTCTCTATGCCGACGGTAAAGATGCTGATTACAAGGAGAATCCTACTTCTTATCAGATAAAGAAGGGTATCGTAACCAGCAAGACCAAAATGTCCGTGAAGGAAGCGCGTAGCGGTGGTTTTGCATTGAGCTTGATTGAAGCAACTCCGGCTGACAAGAAAGCTGTGAAGAAGTGGAGATAATTTAGGGTAGAAAGAGTTTTTATTAGGCATTAGTGAGGCCCCGCAGAAGTCCAATCTTTGCGGGGCTTTTTTTTGTGTTAGGGTAAGCTCATTCTTATACCGTAAAAATAGCATCAAGACCCGAGTTTTTGGTAAGTCCGTTCTTTGGGGAAACCTTTATTTTTGCACTCAGATAACAGATTGCATAATCATTAAAAATCAGAGATATGAATACGGATAAGAAAATCAGTCGTCGGGAGGCTTTAAAGCGTATGGGATTTGCCGTGATGAGCGGTGCTATCACATCTTCCGGCCTACTCTCGTTGGCATCCTGCGAAACAAAGAGGAGTAAGCGTATCATCTTTTATTTTACCGGAACGGGTAACAGTCTTTACATCGCCCGTCAATTAGCTGGAGAGAACGCAGAATTGTTGAGTATCCCTCAGATGGTGAAACGGGGGAAGTATGAATTTGAGGCAGATGAAATCGGCATCGTTTATCCCATCTACGGTCATATGCCTCCCTATATGGTACGGCAGTTCATTCAGAAAGCAAAACTGAAGGCAGAATACAAGTTTGCTGTCCTCACCTATGGTGCAAGGAAGTGCGATGCGGTAGAGATTTGGGACCGTATATCCCGTAAAGCCGACAATGCGTTTGACTATATCAACACTATCATCATGGTGGATAACTGGCTACCCAACTTCGACATGAACGAGCAACTCAAGATAGACAAGCACATCCCCGAGAACTTGCAGAAGATAACGGCAGATATCAACAGTCGGCAGCATTGGCACGAACCGGTGACGGAGGAGGAACGGCAACAGCACCAAGGTTTTATGCAGCGGAGTGGACTCGACCCCGAGGTGGGCTTCCTGATGAAAAGTGAGAAGTTCTTTACCGTGACCGATGTTTGTATTGACTGTGGCATTTGTACCTACGTTTGTCCGCGCGGCAACTATGAGTTGACGTCGAGAGGAGTGAAGACGTCCGGTGACTGCGAGTTCTGTTTTGCTTGCATACAGAATTGTCCGCAGAAGGCTATTCAGTTCATAAAGCAGGAAGATGGCTCTTTTCCTGACGGAACGGAGAAGAACCCCAATGCCCGCTATCGTAATGAGCATATTTCGCTAATAGATCTGAAACGGGCAAACAATCAAAACTATAATCATTAACTTCTGTATTCTGTCGGATTTACACCCAGATGTTGTTGTACGTAACGGCTAAAATAAGCAGGAGAGGAAAAACCGAACATATCGGAAATACGGACGAACGTTAGTGATTTGTCGCGCAGCAAACGCGAGATGTCGAGTGTGGTATAGCGGTTTATCCAGTAGTTTGCTGTATAACCGCTTACTTTCTTGGAAACTTCCGAAAGATATTTGGAAGTGACACATAGGCAGTCGGCATAATAGGTCACTTCACGATGCTCGCGGAAAGTTCCGTTTTCCAGCATGTTGAGGAAACGGTTCATGATGGAAGCATTTTGTACAGAGATATTGTTCTCGCCATATAGATGGGAGTGGAAATCGAAGAAGTCGAGTATCAACATCTGTGTGGAGGCGATAAGCATATCGCGATGGAAATGATGGTCTGTATTCCGGAGTCTGTATTCCACTTGTTCAAAATCCCGGAGACATAGCTCTTGCTGTTCGGTAGTCAGGGACATGATAGGATTGAGAAATAGGGAAAGTTGCCCTTTCATGCCGTAGTTGTTCTGCGGTGTACTCAGCACCACAAAGCCCGATGCGATATAGATGACCTTTACACGAAAATCTTCTGAAGGTTGAATTTTCTCTACCAGTTTTCCTTTGCGGACAATCATCAGATCGCCGGCACGTAACTCGCGCTCCTCTCCATTGTACTTCAACCGGCAGATTCCTGACAGACAGAGGGCATGTGCAAGATAGCCACTGTATGCGTCCGTCCCCAGACCTTGAATAGTATCGGCTATTATAATATTTGCGGTTTCTCCCATTATACAGTTGTTTGGTTTCAATCACAAAAGTATATGTTTCCAATAATATAAACTTCTATATGGGGCAAGTTTTATTCATTTCAAATCTGCCTGAATTTCGCAAATTCTTCATACCTTTGCATCCATTAATTTTAGAAACCAATAATAAAACAGAACTTATGGGAGGTTTTTTCGGAACAGTCGCCAAGGCAACAAGTTGTGTGGCGGATTTGTTTTACGGCACGGATTATAATTCACATTTAGGGACAAAACGTGGTGGGTTGGCTACATACGATGCAGAAACGGCGCAGTTTACCCGTTCCATCCACAATCTGGAAAGCACCTATTTCCGCACGAAGTTTGAAGATGAATTGGACAAGTTCAAGGGAAATTCCGGAATAGGAATCATCAGCGACACAGACCCTCAACCCCTTATCCTCAACTCCCACCTTGGCCGCTTTGCCCTTGTAACGGTAGCCAAAATCGTGAATCTGCAAGAACTGGAAGCAGAACTGTTGGCTCAGAACATGCACTTCGCCGAACTTAGTTCGGGCAAGACCAATCAGACGGAACTTATCGCCCTCCTCATTATACAAGGAAAGACATTTGTCGAAGGAATTGAAAATGTGTATAAGCATATCAAAGGTTCCTGCTCCATGCTGCTTCTTACAGAGGATGGTATCATCGCTGCTCGTGACCGGTGGGGACGTACTCCGATTGTTATCGGAAAAAAGGATGGGGCGTATGCAGCGACAAGCGAGTCGAGCAGCTTCCCGAATCTCGGTTATGAGATAGACCGTTATTTGGGACCCGGAGAAATTGTTCGCCTGCGTGCCGATGGGGTGGAACAGATGCGCAAGCCTGATGAGGGAATGCAGATTTGTTCCTTCCTATGGGTATATTACGGTTTCCCCACTTCCTGCTACGAAGGTAAGAATGTGGAGGAAGTGCGTTTTGCCTCCGGTTTCAAGATGGCACAGACAGATAAGTCAGAGGTGGATTGTGCCTGCGGCATTCCTGATTCGGGTGTAGGTATGGCGCTTGGGTATGCCGAAGGTAAAGGAGTTCCTTATCATCGTGCCATTTCCAAATATACTCCGACTTGGCCTCGTAGTTTTACTCCCAGCAAGCAAGAATTGCGTTCGCTGGTGGCAAAGATGAAGCTGATTCCCAATCGTGCCATGCTCGAGGGCAAGCGCTTGCTGTTCTGTGATGATTCTATTGTCCGGGGTACCCAGTTGCACGACAATGTGAAGGTGCTGTATGAGTATGGTGCCAAGGAGGTGCATATCCGGATTGCTTGTCCTCCATTGATATATAGCTGCCCGTTTGTAGGATTCACGGCTTCCAAAAGCGACATGGAGCTGATTACCCGTCGTGTCATCAAGGAGCTGGAGGGTGATGAGAATAAGAATCTCGATAAGTATGCCACTACCGGTTCACCCGAATATGAAAAGATGGTGGACGTTATCCGTGAGCGTTTCGGACTTTCATCCTTGAAGTTCAATACGTTGGAAACTCTGGTTGAGGCTATCGGATTGCCTAAATGTAAGATATGTACGCACTGTTTCGATGGTAGCAGCCATTTTTGATTGACAATTTGTCCTTAAGGAATAAAAAAGGGGCGTGAATTGCTTGGCAGTTCACGCCCCTTTTTTTATCTTTACAGCACAAAATAGTGATTAATGATTAGTGATTAATGATTAATGCCATTCGGATAATGCTTTTCGCCAATTACTAATCACTGACCATTAATCACTAACCATTAATCACTAATCATTATTCATCATGACTTTAGTAGAACGTTTTTTAAAGTACGTAAGCTTCGATACTCAGTCCAGTGAAGAGACTGGGGATACTCCGAGTACTCCGGGACAAATGGTGTTTGCCCGGTATCTGAAAGAAGAATTGGAAACTTTGGGTCTGGAAGAAATCACGTTGGACGAAAATGGTTATCTGTTCGCCACTCTTCCTGCCAATACAGACAAGCCGTTGCCCGTCATCGGCTTTATTGCCCACATGGATACAAGCCCCGATATGAGTGGCAAGAACGTTTCTCCGCGTATCGTGCAGAATTATGACGGTAAGGACATCGTTCTTTGCGCCGAAGAGAATGTGGTTCTTTCTCCTGCCCGGTTCCCCGAACTGCTCGACCATCAAGGGGAAGATTTGATTGTGACCGACGGCAAGACCTTGCTTGGTGCCGATGATAAAGCCGGTATTGCCGAAATTGTATCGGCGGTGGTATATCTGAAGGAGCACCCCGAAATCAAGCACGGTAAAATCCGTATCGGCTTTAATCCGGATGAGGAAATCGGTTTGGGTGCCCATAAGTTCAATGTAGCGCAGTTCGGTTGCGAATGGGCCTATACCATGGATGGCGGAGAAGTGGGTGAACTTGAATTCGAGAACTTCAATGCGGCCTTTGCCAAGATAAGTTTCAAGGGACGGAATGTGCATCCGGGCTATGCCAAGAATAAGATGATTAACTCTATCCGCGTTGCCAACCGTTTCATGTCCATGCTTCCGGCTGACGAGGCCCCGGAGCATACCGAAGGTTACGAAGGTTTCTATCATCTGATAGGCATTACCGGTGAGGTGGAGCAGACAACAGTCTCTTACATTATCCGTGACCACGACCGCGCCCGCTTTGAAGAGCGCAAGAAGGAGATGGAACGTCTTGTGGCAAAAATCAATGAAGAATACGGTCCGGGTACCGCTACTCTGGAACTTCGCGACCAATACTACAATATGCGTGAACAGATTGAACCGGTGATGCATATCATCGACACCGCTTTTGCCGCCATGAAGGCAGTAGGTGTAGAGCCTCGTGTAAAAGCCATTCGCGGAGGTACGGACGGTGCCCAGCTCTCTTTCAAGGGCCTGCCTTGTCCCAATATCTTTGCCGGTGGCTTGAACTTCCACGGCCGCTATGAGTTCGTGCCTATCCAGAACATGGAGAAAGCCATGAACGTCATCGTCAAGATTGCCGAGCTCGTAGCCAGCAAATAAATAATTCATAACTCATAACTCTAATAGTTCCATGAAAACCACTCCGTTTACCGAAAAACACATCTCGCTGGGTGCCAAGATGCACGAGTTTGCGGGATATAATATGCCTATCGAGTATTCCGGCATCATTGACGAGCATCTTACAGTATGTCAGGGTGTCGGTGTATTCGACGTCTCACACATGGGAGAATTCTGGGTGAAAGGTCCCCATGCTTTGGACTTTCTGCAGAAAGTGACTTCCAATAACGTAGCTGCCCTCACACCAGGGAAAGTACAGTATACCTGCTTCCCCAATGACAACGGAGGCATTGTAGACGACCTTCTGGTCTATCATTATGAGCCGGAGAAATACCTGCTTGTCGTGAATGCGTCGAACATTGAGAAAGACTGGAACTGGTGTGTGTCTCATAACACGGAAGGCGCAGAATTGGAAAATGCTTCCGAGCACATGGCACAGCTTGCTGTGCAAGGACCGAAGGCTATTCAGGCTTTGCAGAAACTGACTTCCATCAATCTTTCCGACCTTCCTTACTATACTTTTACCCACGGTGAGTTTGCCGGAGAAAAGGATGTCATTATCTCCAATACCGGATATACCGGCGCGGGTGGTTTTGAGCTTTACTTCTATCCGGAAGCTGCCATGAAGATTTGGGATGCCGTGTTCGAGGCAGGCGCGGAGTTCGGCATTAAGCCAGTTGGTCTGGGTGCGCGCGATACGCTTCGTCTGGAAATGGGATTCTGTTTGTATGGCAATGATTTGGATGACACCACCTCGCCCATTGAAGCGGGTTTAGGGTGGATTACCAAGTTTGTGGAGGGAAAGAACTTCACCAATCGCCCGATGCTGGAAAAACAGAAAGCGGAAGGCACTACCCGTAAGTTGGTGGGATTTGAAATGATAGACCGCGGTATCCCCCGTCATGGTTACGAGCTGTATAGTACAGACGGTATTGCCATCGGTGTGGTTACCTCCGGAACTATGTCGCCTACCCGTAAGATTGGTATCGGAATGGGGTATATCAAACCCGAGTACAGCAAAGTCGGTACGGAAATCTGCATTGACATGCGGGGACGTAAGCTGAAAGCTGTGGTTGTGAAGCCGCCGTTCCGCAAACAGTAATTTGAATAAATAGTTGAGAATGAAGAATTTGGCTGCGCGATGATGCCGCATGACAAATTCTTCATTCTTTATTCTTAGTTATTCCTTTCTCTATATTCTGCTTATCCTATCCAGCATTTGGTTTGCCCAACCTATCTCTTTATTAGTCCATTCCTTTTCGGTTCCTTCTATGCCTTGGCCTTCGTAGTCCGAAAGCAAGGTGATATATTCTTTCAGTATATCGGCGGCTTGGGCTTGTTTGTTCATGCGCATCAATAATAGTATTTTTTGTTTATATATGTCCAGATTGGGGCTTGTTCCTGCCATCTCCTGGGCTTTATCAAGCATGGCGAGGCAGCGGTTGTTCACTTCTTCCGTATTAGACAGTGCCATTTCCGCTTTTACCAGGATGATGTAGTCATTGTCCGTGGCTAGTCTGTTGTCAATGTTCTTGCGTATCAGCCGGGCGGCTTCCTTATAGCGCTTGTTGGCGTAGTTCATACTTGCGTTGAAAGAAACGACATCGCTGGTGGTCCGTAGGTAGGGGCGGGCACTCAGGCTATGGGATTCACCGGCCTTTTCTATACGCTTTTGCAGGTCGCCGATGCTGCCGTAGCGAGGAATGTCCTTGCTGCGTTGGTGCAGGTTGTAATACCCTATAATTTTACTGAGAGCCGATGCGATTCCGTCGGGATTATAGCCCTTGAATGCCAGAAGTTGGCGCGCAAGGCGGTCTGAAGAGATTTCCTGGGAAGTTTTGTATTTCATTCCCAACCGGTCCGTTGCCGGAATGCTCAAAAGGGAAGCGATGGCTCCGATATCTGCCACCAGACTGACGGCATAAGCATCTTCATTATCGTCCCAGTAGGCCACATCGAGGGCTGCGCTGGCGGTAGTGGCAAAGACATCTGCCCAAAAAGCCGCACGCTTGGCACGCCGCTCGGCACGGTAAATGTTGTTTACCTGGTGGTCGAGGACGAAATGCCCCAGCTCACATGCGATGACGGCAGCCAGTTCGTCTTCGGAATCAAGAGTGCAGAGGAGGCCCGTACTGATAACCATGGAGCCGTTGGGAAGCATGAAGGCATCTGGTTCGGGCGACTGGATGATACGTATGTTCAGGTTTTCTCCACGATTGCTGTCAATGGTGGTGGCATTCAGTTTGGAGAATATTCCTTGCACGTACGAGGTTATGTAGTCGTCCTGATAGGCTATCTCGTTCAGTTTATCAAGATAGTCCAGGCATTCTTCGTCGATTTCCTGGCGCAGTTTGTGCTTGTAGCCGCGGTCGTTGAAATATTCGTAAAGATGATTCTTCAGGTATATTTGCTGCCAGAATTCCCGGTCCGTTTCCGGAGCGGATATGGCAATGATACCCATCTCATCCGAAGGAATGGTCTCTTGTATGCCGTTCACTTCGACGGCATAGTAAATGTTGTCGCTGTTTTCACCGGGATTGTTCATTTTGACAACCCGGCGGATAATGACCGGGGTACCGGCGGGAGATTGCTGGTACTCTTTTGTCAATTCTCCTTTGATGGCGATATTTCCGCTTAAGTCCTTGTGCTTGGATTTGGCAAATCCTGCCGTTGTGGCAAGGATTGTCAGGATGAATAGGGTGGCGAGTCGTTTCATGATTATGGTATGTTTTCGGTTTCGATGATACAAAAATAGGAAAGTGTTTTTCCCCTTTCTTGTTTTTTCCCCTATTCTGTGATAGGAGATTCCCTATTTATCGCTCAGCGGGAGGCGGAAACAAAAAAGGGAACCTTTCAGTGAAAGATTCCCTTTTTTCAGTTTGCTTGAAACTGATTATTTCTTACGGTTACCGTAGCGGCTCATGAACTTATCAACACGACCGGCGGTGTCAACCAGCTTAGACTTACCTGTGTAGAACGGGTGAGAGGTGCTGGAGATTTCCAGCTTTACCAGCGGATAAGTTTCACCTTCGAATTCGATAGTCTCTTTCGTGTTGCAAGTGGAACGAGACAAGAATACATCACCATTTGACATATCTTTAAATACTACCGGACGGTAATTTTCAGGATGAATACCTTTTTTCATTTTGATATTTTCTTTTAAAAATTTATATTCTGTTACTATTTTGGTAATAAATAGTGTAATGGTCTTCTTTTCAGAGCGCAAAGATAGTGCAAGTTGGAGACTCTACAAAATAAATTCAGATTTATTTTTATTTAGTAGGTTTATCGCATTTTATTTCTGATTTTTGCAGGACTTAATCTTGTGAATTTATGAGGAAACTACTTGTCTTATGCTCTTTCTGGCTGTGCGTGGCAACGCTGGGGGCACAAAATGCGGAACGGAAACTGTATAGTGTTGCGTTCTACAATCTTGAGAACTTATTTGATACGATTCATGATGCAGGTAAGAATGACTATGAGTTCCTGCCTGACGGCAGTTACCAGTGGACGGCAAAGAAGTATGAGTCCAAGCTGCAGAACCTTTCCAAAGTGTTGGGGTCCCTTTCGCGTGATTTAGTGCCGGAAGGTCCGGCATTCATCGGTGTGGCAGAGGCAGAGAACAGCCGGGTGCTGGAAGACCTCGTGAAGCAGCCGGCCATTTCCAATTATGAGTTCGTGCATTATGAAGGACCGGACAGACGGGGTATAGACTGTGCCTTGCTGTACGACCCGAAGCAGTTCAGCGTTACCCACTCGAAGTTGGTGCTTTCTACTCCTTTTGAGGGGGATACGGTGCACTTGACGCGCGGCTTCCTGATTGTGGACGGACAACTGGCGGGAGAGCGTGTCTGCGTGATAGTGAACCACTGGCCCTCCCGTGGGGCGAAGTCACCGGTGCGTGTGCATGCAGCCAGGCAAGTAAAGGCCTTGAAGGACTCTCTGATGCGTAGCGACAAGAAGCTGAAGCTCATCGTGATGGGGGATATGAATGACGACCCGATGGATGAAAGCATGGAGGTGCTGGGTGCACGCAAATATCCGAAGCAGGTGAAGAAAGGCGAATTCTACAATCCCTGGTGGGAGACACTGGAAGACAAGGGAGTGGGGACATTGCTCTATCGGGGCAAGTGGAACTTGTTTGACCAGATTGTCATTTCGAAACCGTTGCTGAAGGCTAAGAAAGGGTTGCGCTATGATCACAATGAAGTTTTCATCCGCGATTATCTGATTCAGCAGGATGGCAAATACAAAGGTTCCCCCTTGCGTACGCATGGAGGCAGGACTTGGCTGAACGGTTACAGTGACCATTTGCCGACCATCATCTATCTGAAAAATTAGTATTACATAATAATGTGTAAACAGATGCCGGAGAGCAAACATGTTCTCCGGCTTTTTTGTTGATAGAAGTATAGATGGCAAAAGTATGGCTGGCAGAGATAAATGCAAAGAGTTTGTAATATAGAGATTACAATAATCTGTTAAATGAAGCCAATAGCTTTAAAATAGAATGGATTTGGTAGGATGAGCCGGATATTTTATTCCTCTCAAGTTCTTTACTTTAAAGGATAATGATTACTTTTGCGTAGAATTTTAATTCACTAACAATAAAATTTAAACAAAATGGTTAATTACAAAGATTTAGGACTGGTAAACACAAGAGAGATGTTTGCTAAGGCTATCAAAGGTGGATATGCTATTCCGGCATTCAACTTCAACAATATGGAACAGATGCAGGCTATCATCAAGGCTGCAGTTGAAACAAAGTCTCCGGTTATTCTTCAGGTATCTAAGGGTGCCCGTCAGTATGCCAACGCTACGCTGTTGCGTTACATGGCTCAGGGTGCTGTTGAGTACGCTAAGGAATTGGGTTGCAAACATCCTGAAATTGTTCTTCACCTCGACCATGGAGATACATTCGAAACTTGCAAGAGCTGTATCGACTCCGGTTTCTCTTCAGTAATGATTGACGGTTCACACCTTCCGTACGAAGAAAACGTTGCACTGACTAAGAAGGTAGTTGATTATGCTCATCAGTTCGACGTAACTGTAGAAGGCGAACTCGGTGTATTGGCCGGTGTAGAAGATGAAGTTTCTGCAGAACACCATACATATACTAATCCTGAAGAAGTTATTGACTTCGCTACCCGTACAGGTTGCGATTCACTGGCTATCTCAATCGGTACTTCTCACGGTGCATACAAGTTCAAACCCGAACAATGCCACGTTGACCCTGCTACCGGTCGTCTGGTTCCTCCTCCTCTGGAATTTGCCGTTCTGGATGCTGTAATGGAGAAACTCCCGGGATTCCCCATCGTTCTTCACGGTTCTTCTTCAGTTCCTCAGGAAGAAGTTGATACTATCAACAAGTATGGTGGCAAATTGGAAGCTGCTATCGGTATTCCCGAAGAACAGTTGCGTAAGGCTGCCAAGTCTGCTGTTTGCAAAATCAACATCGACTCTGACTCACGTCTGGCTATGACAGCTGCTATCCGCAAGACATTTGCTGAAAAACCGGCAGAATTCGACCCGCGTAAGTATCTGGGCCCGGCTCGTGATAATATGGAAAAACTGTACAAGCATAAAATCATCAACGTGCTTGGTTCAGAGAACAAATTGGCTCAACTGGACTAATCGAAAGATAATCCGAATATAGTGTCAGCCCTTGCAATATTGATGTTGCAAGGGCTGATTTGTTATATATAGGCCGGTGTTGTGGGATGGTTAAGTTCGCCGGTTATTTCAGAAGCGGATGTTTCAACGTGTACAACAGTCTGTTTCCTTTAACAAAACAGTCTGTTTCCCTTAACTGAACAGTTTGTTTCAATAAAGAGAACACTTCGTTCCAATATGCAAAAACACTTCGTTCCAATACGTAAGAACACTTTGTTTCTACATATCTGAACACTTTGTTTCTCTATACTGGAACAAAGTGTTCACCGTTATGAACTAACAGATTAGCTATATTTGAGGCCGGTGAAAGGCATATCCCCGTGACACCTATTCCATACTAAAAATCCCTTGCAGATAGCTGGCAGGCGAGGTGTCTGCTAGCTATCTGCAAGGGATATTTGCAAGAATGAGCTCTCTGTGTGGAGTGCGCGTTATAATTCTATCACTAATGATTCTCTGGGGCCCATCTTCAGCTCTTCACCGAAGGTGATGGCCTTGCCGCTAAGAATATCTTTTCCCTGCTTGCTGTCTTTTAGGATTTCCTTGTAGAATTTCAAAGGAACGGTGGTTTCTGCATCTGTACCGTTCAGCATCACGAATATCGTCTTGCCTTCGTACTGGCGTGCGTAGGCATAAACACCATTCTGTACCATGAACTGCACCATGCTGCCTTTGGCAATCACATCGTTTCCTTTACGCCAGTTCAGGATGGTCTTGTAGAAGTCGTAGCACTCGTTCTGTATCTTGGTACGTCCGGCTGGGGTCAGTGCGTTTGTTGCGTCACCGGTCCATCCGCCGGGGAAGTCCTTGCGGACATAGCCGTCGCTCTTGCTCTTCACGCCATTCATCATGACTTCCGTTCCGTAGTAGAGTTGCGGAATGCGGCGGGTGGTAAGCAGCAGGGTAGAGGCTTGCTTCAGCATCGGAAGGTTGTTGCCCTCGCCCAGGAAGCGGTCGGTGTCGTGGTTTTCGATGAATGCCAGTACGGAAGCGGGGTTGGGGTAGAGGAAGTCGTATACGAAGTTATTGTATATGCGGTCCAGTCCCTTGAACCAAGTTTCGGTCTGTTCATTCTTGGCGGTGTTTATCTTGTCAAAGAAGCTGAAGTCCATAACGGTCTTGAGGTTACTGTTCTTGGGGGCTGATAGCTTGGAATCCTTCTGCCACCAGGCGGTGTAGGCGGGTTCGGTAACCCAGGTCTCGCCCACGGTGTTGTAGTTGGGATATTCTTCGTTGAGCTCTTTCATCCAGTTGCTCATGGCATCATAGTCGGCATACGGGTAAGTGTCCATGCGGATGCCGTCGATGTTGGCGAATTCAATCCACCAGAAACTGTTCTGTACCAGGTAGCGGTAAACGTGAGGGTTCTTCTGGTTGAGGTCGGGCATGGAAGGTACGAACCAGCCGTCGTTCATCTGGTCGGCATCGTACTGGGAAGTATAAGGGTCTACGTGCGGGGTCAGTTTGAAGGAAGTCTGCACGAAGTTGTTTTCGTGGTCGGGGTTGTTGAACCAGTCTTTGGAGGGCATGTCCTTAATCCATACATGCTCTACACCGCAGTGGTTGAAAATCATGTCCATTACGATTTTGATGTCGCGTGCATGGGCTTTTTCAATCAGTTGCTTGTATTCTTCGTTGGTACCGAAGCGCGGGTCTACCTTGTAGTAGTCTGTGGTGGCATAGCCGTGATAGGAACCGCCGGTCATGTTGTTTTCCAGTACCGGAGTAAACCAGAGGGCTGTGACGCCGAGGTCGGAGAAGTAGTCGAGGTGCTGTTCAATACCGGCAAGGTCACCGCCGTGGCGGGCGTTGGGATCGTTACGGTCTACCTTGTATTCGGCCATGCCTGCAATCTGGTCATTGTCCGGGTTCCCGTTGGCAAAACGGTCGGGCATCAGCAGGTACAGTGCGTCGGAGGCGTCGAAACCTTTATGTTCGCAACCTTTCTTGTTGCGTGCCTTCAGTTCATATTCCTTTACGAGTTTCTTTTTTCCTTCAGTGAAGGTGAGGTTGAATTTGCCGGGTTTTACATCCTTGTCCAGTTTCAGATAGACCAGGAGGTAGTTGTTGCTTTCCAGCTTGACGGTGCTGCTCAATGAGACGCCGGGATAATTGACGGATACTGCCGCGTTGCCGATGCCTTCGCCATAGACCATCAGCTGGAGTTCCGGGTTCTGCATGCCGGTGTACCAAAACGGAGGGTCGATTTTGTTCACATTCATAGCTGCATACGTACTGAGGGAGAGTAAGAGTGTTCCCAAGATTAAGAATACTTTTTTCATGATAGTAACTTTACGGTTAATTTTTGCGCTAATTTAAAACAAATAACGGAGAAAGTTAATCTTTCTCCGTTACTGTACCTTATTATATTATGCAAACGTTTTCATTGGGGCTATTTGATGGGGGTTACACTGGCGGTATCGATCTTTCCCTTGAAGAAGTCCTCTTTCTTGCGCTTTTCTCTGATGTCCTTCAGCCAGTTTTCGGCGGCATTGTATCGGTTGTCTTCTCCGATGATGGGAACTCCGTCTGCATCTACTTCCTGCACTTTGTCCTTGCTGTTTTTCGGACGGGTTTTCAGGTAGGCCGTTAGGTATCTCTCTGCTTTGGACACATCTTTCAGATAGTAATAATAGACAAAGGCTGCGTCGTAGAGCAGTTTGTGTTTCTGTCGGTCGTATTTTTCGTATTGCGTCAGAAGGGTATTTGCCTGGTCGGTGTATTGAAATGCCATCTTGTAGCAGTCCGCAAGCCCCACATATAGGCGGGACATGACACTGTCGCTGGGCATGGCGAGGCTTACGGCAGTTTCCAGATAAGTCACTCCATCCTCTTTCCATGATGTCTTGGAGCAGGCGCGTCCCAGATAATAGAGAACGTTGATGTTGGTATTGTCATCTTTGAGAGCTCTTTCCAGCAGGTCGTGTGCAGGGTAGAAGTCTTCGAGGGCATAGTAGCTGATTCCGGCGTAGAAGCAGGTTTGGAAGGAGCTGTCCTTTTCCTGCAACAGTTGTTCATATCTCTCTATTGCTTTGGGGTAATCTTTGTTCAGGCAATAGGCTTGGGCATTGATGCGGTTCACAAGGACGTTGGTGGAGTCTATGGAACGGTATTTCTCCGTTATGTTTATGGCGTTTTCATACTGATGGCCTGCTACATAGATGTTGCCGAGTTTGGCAGCAGACAGGTAATCATTGGGATACCTTTTCTGTATGTCCAGGTAGGCATCTATCACATGCATGATTTCTGTGTTGTCATAGACTTGCCCCATACTTTCGGCTCTAAGGTGTAGTACATAGGCGGAACTGTCCCTTTCTGCCAGCAGGTTGCTTTCCTTTAGAGACTCACGGTATCTCTTCATGTTCATCAGCAGACTGATATACTGGATGCGTGCGTATTTATTGTCCGGGTTTATGTGGAGCGCATTCTGGTAGTAATCCAGCGCCTCGCTATATTTGGCTAGTGATTTGCAGCATTCGGCAGCTTCAATGTATGCCCGGGGATTGAGAGAATCCTGAGTTACGACTTCCTGAAATACGCTCAGAGCTTCAAGGTTATTGCCCAGCCCTTTCAGCGCTTTCCCTTTTTGGTAGAGTAGGGGGACGGTCGGGGTTTCTTGATCGATCAGCATCAAGGCTGTTTCATAATCGTAGTTGGCCATCGCCTCTTGAATGGGGTTTGTGGTCTGTGCCGCCAGAAGTGAACAGCATGCACTGAAACATAAGGAGATAAAAAGCTTTCGCATACAGTATATCATTTATATGAGGTTAAACTGACTGCAAGTTACTAAAAAGAATGTATTTACGAAATAATCGTAATCTGTTTTAGATAGATTAACGAAAAAGCCCCTCCAAAAATGATGGAGGGGCTTTAAAATAGTTCGGAATTCAATCCGGATAACGGAATGAATAAATGTATTACATTAAGAATCCCAGCAGGATACCTGCTGCTACAGCGGAACCGATTACACCGGCAACGTTCGGGCCCATGGCATGCATCAGCAGATAGTTGGTAGGATCGTATTCCAGACCTACTACTTGGGAGATACGTGCAGAGTCGGGTACGGCAGATACACCGGCATTACCGATCAACGGATTAATCTTGTTGCCTTTCTTCAGGAAGAGGTTGAAAATCTTCACGAAGATGACACCGGATGCTGTGGCAATGACAAATGATAAGGCGCCCAGACCGAATATCTTGATTGAATCAAGGGTTAAGAACTCGGATGCTTGCGTAGAAGCACCTACTGTCAAACCAAGCAGAATAGTAATGGTATCAATCAGCGGACCACTGGCTGTGTTTGCCAGACGACGTGTAACTCCACTTTCTTTCAGTAAATTACCGAAGAACAGCATACCCAGCAAAGGCAGACCGGATGGTACAAGGAATGTGGTCAGTAACAAACCGATAATCGGGAACATTACTTTTTCCGTATGTGAAACCACACGGGGAGGTTTCATACGGATAAGACGTTCATTTTTACTGGTCAGCCAACGCATAATAGGCGGCTGTATCACCGGTACTAATGCCATATATGAATAGGCTGATACCGCAATGGCACCCATTAAGTTAGGAGCCAGTTTGGAAGAGAGGAAGATGGCAGTCGGACCATCGGCACCACCAATGATACCGATTGCACCAGCCTGCATTGGGTCAAATCCTATGGCAAGGGCAATCATATAAGCACCGAATATACCGAATTGGGCTGCTGCACCAACCAACATTAATTTGGGGTTCGATATCAAAGCGGAGAAATCCGTCATGGCACCGATACCCAGGAATATGAGTGGCGGGTACCAACCGGAGGTTACTCCCTGGTATAGAATATTAAGTACGGAACCTTCTTCATAGATACCGACTTTCAATCCGGCTTCCATATTGAAAGGTATATTACCAATCAGCATACCGAAACCGATAGGAATTAATAGCATCGGCTCAAATTCCTTGGCTACAGCCAAGTATATGAAAAACAAACCTACCAGAAGCATTACCACATGTCCTACCGTTGCATTGGCAAAACCTGTATAAGTCCAGAAGTCGGCAAGGTTGTTTCCTAAAAATGTGATAAATTCTCCCATATTATTCAATAATTACGAGGTCAGTACCTTCGAGAACAGAGTCCCCTTTGTTTACATTGATGGCTGTAATCTTACCGTCTTTATCAGCATTGATATTGTTTTCCATCTTCATGGCTTCCAGAATGATGATAACTTGTCCCTTCTTTACTGTATCGCCGACATTTACTTTGATATCGAGGATTACACCGGGAAGCGGAGATTTTACACCTGACTTGCCGGTAGAAGCAGCGGCCGGTTTTACTACCGGAGTAGCAGGAGCAGCAGGAGCGGATGTGGCTGCCGGACGTGCTACCGGTTTAACGACTACCTTCGGTGCTTTTTCCATTTCAACTTTGTAGGGAGTACCGTTCACTTCTACGTGAGCGATGTTGTCTTCAATATCTCCAATGGCAACTTTATATACGTTACCGTTAATTTTATATTTATATTCTTTCATCGTTTTATTTTATTATGGGTGACTTACTTTTTGTGAGGAGTCTCACGCAACGTATAAATCTTTGAACTCCACGGTGAGTAACTGCGTTTTACACGGGTAATGGTAAGTATCGTGTCTTCCACATCGTGTACATCGCTTTGGAATTCGTGCATGGCCATTGAAATGGCAGCAAAAACTTCTCCCGGAGCCTGCCCCAGTTGTTTCTCTTTTGCTTCTTGTTTATCAGTAATACCTTTAGCTTTCATGGCATTGCGTTTGCTGAGGTTAACTGATATTTTACCTATAATCTTGAAGGAGATGTAGAGTAATATCAGCCCGCAGAATACAACGCTCATGGCAGAAATAGCCATACCGATACCTACGCTGTCATGCTCTTCGAATTTTTCCATTTTGGCATTGCTGTCGATAGTCTTGTTGTTGGTACTCGGAGTGACATATTTATCTTCGCTTCCACCCTTTACTTCCCATTGGTCGGCTGCATCACTGACACGGGCATAGGATTGGTTGGCTTTTAAAGTACCGGCAGGCACTATGACTTGATCAAGCAATTTCTTGCCAGAATCATACAACCCAATCCAGTTGGCATTTGTGGCATCCAGTTTGAAGTTTGTATGAAATGTACCGCGTCTTGGCTCTCCATCAGCCCAGAAAAGTGCATGCTGACGTGGTTTTATGAGTGTCAGAACGTCACCTTTGGGAATGAAATAACTGGCAGTATCACCCGGCTGGCTGCTGAATTTCAGATAGCAACCTGCAAGGTCGGCGCTGCCGTATGATCTGTTGAATATTTCAATCCATGCGCTGTGCACACCGTAGTCATCCTGATAGTTGCTCTCGTTGTTGACCAGCACTTCATTCAGTAACAGTTTGTTGTTCGATTTCTGTTCTTTGCAAGAAGAGCAAAAGCCCAACACCAGCATCAATGAAAGGAATATTCCGATTTTTGTTTTATTCATAATCGTTCTTGTTTTAGTGTGAAAAGCTTGATTACAAGGGAATATTACCATGCTTCTTAGCCGGGTTAGTCAATTTCTTGGTTTGCAACTGTTGCAGGGCACGGATGATGCGGAAACGTGTGTTACGCGGTTCGATAACATCATCGATGTAACCATATTTAGCTGCATTATAAGGATTGGCAAACAACTTGGTGTATTCAGCCTCTTTTTCAGCCAGGAATTGAGCCGGATTTTCCTGCTCTTTGGCTTCGCGGGCATATAATACTTCTACAGCACCTGCACCACCCATTACAGCGATTTCAGCAGTAGGCCAAGCATAATTCATGTCGCCACGCAGCTGCTTACAGCTCATCACGATGTGCGAACCACCGTAGGATTTACGCAGTGTAATGGTAACCTTGGGTACAGTAGCTTCACCGTATGCATACAGCAGTTTGGCACCGTGCAGGATGACGCCGTTGTACTCCTGGCCGGTTCCCGGAAGGAATCCCGGTACGTCTACCAATGATACGATAGGAATATTGAAGGCGTCGCAGAAACGGACGAAGCGTGCGCCCTTGCGGGATGCGTTGCTGTCGAGCACACCTGCCAGATACTTCGGCTGGTTGGCAACGATACCTACGGACTGTCCGTTGAAACGTGCGAAACCGATAATGATATTCTTTGAATAATCTTTTTGGATTTCGAGGAACTCACCATTATCTATGATAGCGCCAATTACCTCGTACATATCGTACGGCTTGTTCGGGTTATCAGGAATGATGTCGTTCAGGGAATCTTCCAGACGGTCGATAGGGTCTGTACAGTCTACATAGGGAGCTTCTTCCAGGTTGTTCTGGGGAATGTAGCTCAACAGTTTGCGGATAAGAGCCAAACCTTCTTCTTCTGTCTGTGCAGTAAAATGAGTAACACCAGATTTGGTGGAGTGAACGCTCGCGCCACCCAGGTTTTCCTGGCTTACGTCTTCTCCGGTTACAGTCTTTACTACCTTCGGACCGGTAAGGAACATGTAGGATGTACCTTCCATCATCAAAGTAAAGTCTGTCAAGGCAGGAGAGTAAACGGCGCCACCGGCACAAGGACCGAAAATACCGGAAATCTGCGGAATGACACCCGAAGCAAGTATGTTACGTTGGAAGATTTCAGCGTAGCCAGCCAAGGCATTGATACCTTCCTGAATACGTGCACCGCCCGAGTCGTTGATACCGATACACGGAGCACCCATTTTCATGGCTTGGTCCATAATCTTACAGATTTTCAGAGACATGGTTTCGGACAGTGAACCGGCAGAAACTGTGAAGTCCTGTGCGAAGACATAAACCAGACGGCCCTCGATTGTACCGCAACCGGTTACCACACCGTCACCGGGGTAGTGTTTCTTTTCCATGCCGAAGTTCGTACATCTATGTTCTACGAACATGTCCATTTCTTCGAAACTGCCTTCGTCGAGAAGCATGGCTATACGCTCACGAGCTGTATATTTACCCTTCTCGTGTTGCTTTGCAATCGCTTTTTCACCACCACCGAGACGTGCTGCAGCGCGGCGGTCTATAAGCTCTTTAATCTTTTCAAGTTGATTACTCATGAATTTATATTCTTTAAATGTTTATACAATTTATGATTTGATGATTTTACAGTCTTGCTTATTCCGGTTTCTCGCAAAGCTCGGTCAGGACACCGAGAGTTGACTTCGGATGCAGGAATGCAATGTTCAGACCTTCTGCACCTTTGCGGGGAGCTTTGTCTATAAGGCGGATACCTTTTTCTTCGACTTCTGCAAGCGCACCGGCCACTCCGTCTTCAACGGCAAATGCCAGATGATGCATGCCGCCGTTGCCGTTGTTCTTCTCAATGAATTTGGCAATTGTGCTTTCGGGAGAAGTAGGTTCCAACAATTCGATCTTTACATCGCCCACTTTCAGGAAAGCGGTTCTAACTTTCTGATCTTCCACGGTTTCGATGTTGTAGCATTTCAAACCTAAAACGTTTTCGTAGTACGGAAGGGCTTCTTCAATGCTCTTAACGGCAATGCCCAGATGCTCAATGTGTGAAATCTTCATAACTATATAAATTAATGTTAGTATTGTATCCTTTTTAATAAAGGTATAAAGCAGCACAAAGAAAGAGAATTCTTCCTTAATAAAGAAATTTTTCATCAATTAATTCATGGATAATTGAACTTTAGAAGGATTTTTTCAGACTTTAGATAGAGACCGGTTGTTTTCCTGATATCGTCCGCTAACGGACATCCCCACTGTCCGAAAATGAACACTTACCCCTCTATGGAACCTTCCCGGCCACTTGGCACACTCTTTGCTTTTCTGTTTGCGACAATTTTAAAGATTGAACATGAAAAAGAATATTTTACTTGCAGTTTGTTTTTTGATGCCGTTGGCAACCATGGCGCAGAATGATACTTTGGGACATGAACGCAATATTACGCTGTCGGAGGCCATTGTACTGGCCCGTACGCAGTCTGTGGATGCTGCTGTGGCATTGAATGAATTGAAAACCGCGTATTGGGAATACCGTACATTCCGTGCGGACTTGTTGCCGGAAGTGAATTTCACCGGTACACTACCCAACTATAACAAGTCCTACAGTACCTACCAGAATTCCGACGGCTCCTATAGCTTTGTCCGCAACAATACACTGGGGCTGTCCGGCCAGCTTTCGGTAGACCAGAACATTTGGTTTACGGGGGGTAAGCTGTCACTGACTTCTTCGCTGGATTATCTCAAACAGCTGGGTTCCGGAGGAGCGAAGCAGTTCATGTCAGTCCCCGTGAGTCTGGAGTTGACGCAACCGGTCTTCGGAGTGAATACCTTGAAGTGGAACCGCCGTATAGAGCCCGTACGCTATGCCGAGGCAAAGGCCGAGTTCATTTCAGCTACGGAAGAGGTGACGATGAAAACCATCACTTATTTCTTTGAGTTGCTGCTGGCCAAAGAATCGCTCGCTACCGCCATGCAGAACAAGACGAATGCCGACCGCCTTTATGAAGTGGCCATAGCCAAACGTAAGATGGGACAGATATCCGAGAATGATTTGCTGCAGCTTAAACTGAATTCATTGCAGGGCAAGGCCGACGTGACTGAGGCAGAGAGCAACCTGAATGCAAAAATGTTCCAGCTCCGTTCTTTCCTCGGGGTGTCCGAGCAGGAAAGCCTGAACCCGGTGTTGCCCGCCACTGTTCCTGATATAAAGATGGACTATGACCGCGTGCTGAACAAGGCACTGGAACGCAACTCCTTTGCACAGAACATCCGCCGCCGCCAGCTCGAAGCTGATTATGAAGTGGCAACGGCACGCGGAAACCTGCGTAGCATCGATCTCTTTGCCAGTGTGGGCTATACGGGGCAAAACCATGAATTCTCTTCAGCCTACCGGGACTTGCTTGATAATCAGATTGTGCAGGTGGGCGTCAAGATTCCTATCCTTGACTGGGGCAAACGCCGCGGCAAGGTAAGGGTGGCAAAGAGCAACCGTGAAGTGGTTTTATCCAAAATCCGCCAGGAACAGATGGACTTTAATCAGGACATCTTTTTGCTGGTGGCTAACTTCAACAACCAGGCGCAACAGCTGGACATAGCCGAAGAGGCGGATGTCATTGCTGAGAAGCGTTACAAGACCAGTGTAGAGACCTTTATGATAGGTAAAATCAGCACCCTGGACCTGAACGATGCACAGAACTCTAAAGACGAAGCCCGTCAAAAGCATATTTCAGAGCTGTACTACTATTGGTATTACTTCTATCAGCTCCGCAGCTTGACCCTTTGGGATTTTGAACGCGATACGGAATTGGAAGCTGATTTTGAAGAGGTGGTAAGAGGATAAGTCGACGGGTTGCAAGTGATAAGTTATGAGTTATTTGCCGGTAAAAGTACCGTATATGCGATATTATAGGTAAATAACTTATAACTTATCATTCATAACTCTGCTTTTTTACTTATTTTTGCGGGAAACAAACTACAATTTTTATGATACTGATAATAGACGACGATAGTGCTGTGCGCTCTTCCCTCAGCTTTATGCTGAAGCGTGCCGGATATGAGGTGAAAACGGCTCCGGGCCCTCGCGAAGCTATGGATATAGTTAGGGCCGAAGCTCCCGCCTTGATTTTGATGGATATGAACTTCACTCTTTCCACTACCGGAGAAGAGGGACTTACCTTATTGAAGCAGGTAAAGGTGTTCCGTCCCGATGTGCCCGTTATTTTGATGACGGCATGGGGAAGTATCCAGCTTGCCGTGCAGGGTATGCAGGCCGGCGCATTCGATTTCATAACCAAGCCTTGGAACAATGCTGCTCTTTTGCAGCGCATCGAGACGGCCCTTGAGCTTACGGCCGCCCCGAAAGAGGTGCCGGAAGAACAGACTACCGCATTGAATCGCAGCCATATTATAGGTAAGTCCAAAGGGCTGATGGAAGTATTGAACACAGTGGCCCGCATAGCCCGTACCAATGCTTCGGTGCTGATTACGGGCGAAAGCGGAACGGGCAAGGAGCTGATTGCCGAAGCCATCCATGTCAACAGCCAACGTGTGAAGCAGCCTTTTGTCAAGGTGAATCTCGGCGGCATCTCGCAGAGCTTGTTCGAGAGTGAGATGTTCGGCCATAAGAAAGGGGCGTTTACCGATGCCAGCGCCGACCGTATAGGGCGTTTTGAAATGGCAAATAAAGGTACTATCTTCCTCGACGAGATTGGTGACCTTGACCCTTCCTGCCAGGTGAAACTGCTGCGCGTGCTTCAAGACCAGACATTCGAAGTGCTGGGCGATAGCCGTCCCCGCAAAGTCGATGTGCGCGTTGTGTCCGCCACTAATGCAGACCTCCGCAAGATGGTGTCCGAACGTACTTTCCGTGAAGACCTTTTTTACCGTATCAACCTGATTACCGTAAAACTGCCCTCCTTGCGGGAGCGCCGTGAAGATATTCCTTTGCTGGCACGTCACTTTGCCGACCGTCAGGCAGAGGTGAACGGCTTGCCGCGTACGGATTTCTCGGCCGACGCTCTGAATTTCCTTTCCCGCCTGCCTTATCCGGGCAACATTCGTGAGTTGAAGAATCTGGTGGAGCGTACCATTCTGGTCAGCGGCAAGCCGGTGCTGGATGCCGCGGATTTCGATGCCCAATATCTGCGTCACGACGAACCGGCCAAAGCTGCCGAAGGTACTTCTTTTGCAGGTATGACTTTGGATGAAATAGAGCGGCAGACTATTTTGCAGGCGTTGGAACAGCATAAAGGGAATCTCAGTCAGGTGGCAGTGTCATTAGGCATCAGCCGCGCTGCGCTTTACAGACGTTTGGAAAAATATAATATTCAATTCCCGTGCGCATAAAATTCTTTTTCTTCATACTTGTCCTTTTTCTGCTCGGTCTGGGTGGAACGCTGGTATATCTGCTGAGTGGAAAGCCGTCTTTGTACCTATACGTGTTGGAGGGGCTCATCGGGTTTATCCTTATCTATCTGATAGTATTCTATAATAAGATAGTGAAGCCGATGAATACCATCGGCAGCGGTATGGAGTTGCTGCGCGAGCAGGATTTCAGTAGCCGTCTCAGTCGGGTAGGGCAGTACGAGGCAGACCGCATTGTGAATATCTTTAACCGAATGATGGAGCAGCTCAAGAATGAACGGTTGCGCATGCGCGAGCAGAATCACTTCTTGGATTTGTTGATTCAGGCATCTCCAATGGGGGTTATTATCCTGACAATGGACGATGAAGTGTCGCAATTGAATCCGATGGCGGTAAAGATGCTCGGTGTCCGTATGGAGGAGGCGATGGCAAAGCGGCTGGACCAGATGGACTCCCCGTTGGCTGCCGAACTTTCGTCCATTCCCAAAGACGAGACGGCAGTGGTCCGTCTCAATGATGCGAATATTTATAAATGCACCCATTCTTCTTTTATTGACAGAGGGTTCAAACATCCTTTTTTCTTGATAGAGCGTATGACGGAAGAAGTGATGCGTGCCGAGAAGCGTGCCTATGAAAAGGTAATCCGCATGATAGCTCATGAAGTGAACAATACCACTGCGGGCATCACTTCCACACTTGATACAGTGGAGCAGGCACTTTCTACAGAAGATGATATGGAGGACATCTGCGACGTGATGCGCGTCTGTACGGAGCGTTGTTTCTCGATGAGCCGTTTCATTACCCGTTTTGCAGATGTGGTAAAGATACCTGAACCTACCCTGGTGCCCGTCCAACTGAATGAGTTGGTGTCCATGTGCAAGCGTTTCATGGAAGGAATGTGCAATGACCGCAATATAGGGCTACGTCTGGAATGCGACCCGGAGGTGGGAATGGTGCGTATGGATGCTTCTCTTTTTGAGCAGGTGCTTGTGAATATCATCAAGAATGCTGCCGAAAGTATAGAGGGGGATGCCGGAGAAAACGGACAGCAAGGTGAGATAATAGTAAGGACCACTGCCCCCGCTTCTGTGGAAGTCGTTGACAATGGTCCGGGGATAAGTAAAGAGACCGAAGCTAAACTCTTCAGTCCCTTCTTTTCCACCAAGCCGAACGGGCAGGGAATTGGCCTGGTGTTTATCCGGGAAGTTTTGAGCCGTCATGGTTGCACGTTCTCCCTACGTACCTACAACGATGGATTGACCCGCTTCCGTATACTATTTAATTGAAATTTGAAAGTTTTACCTTTCACCTTTCAATTTCTGCTTTTAAAGAATTCTTTTGCGTATTCGTCCAATATCCTTTTAATGCCTTGGCCGATGGTCGCATAGTCTTTCTCGTCCAGATTGGCGAGTGAGGCGCGCACGCTCCATTCGGGGCCGTCAAAACCACCGCCGTTCAGCAACACCAGAGAGGTTTCCTTGGCAAGGCGGAAAACTACGTTCAGCGGGCTGTAGGTACGTTTCAGATATTCTACAAAGTCGTCCCCATAGAACTTCTTTGCCCAAACCAGCATGTCGATTTCTGTATAATAACCTACGCGCAACGGGTCTTCCGTCAGCGTGAAACCGGTATTTTCCCAAAGGGCATGCAATCGGCGGCGGATAATCTCCTGCATCTTTTGCTTGTATTTGTTTTCCTTGTCCAGCAGGGCAAAGGCGGCGAAAAGGCCCATCTGCATCTGTTGTGGCAATGACAGTCCGGCGGTATGGTTCAGTGCCACCTGGCGACTGTCGGCAACCATACGGTCGATAAACTTCAGTTTTTCAGGTTCCAGAGTGAGGGTGGAGTAGCGGCGGTGCAGAATCTCCCGTTTCTCTTTCGGCAGTTTGGCTATCAGCTTGTCGAACAGATTGAATTCGTGCAGGGCAATGACCGCATTGCGCCATCCGGTGGCACCGAAGTATTTGGAGAATGAATAGACGCAAAGCGTATTGTAGGGAATTTCTGCCATGAACGAACGGAAGTGCGGACTGAATGTACCGTATACGTCGTCTGTAATAATCATCAGATTAGGGTTGTCATTTCTGACGATGCTCACGATGCGCGCCATTGTATCCGGACTGAGTGTGTAGCTGGGCGGATTACTGGGATTGGTGACAAAGAGGGCCTTGATTTTAGGGCTTTTCAAGCGGTCTATGTCTTCGTCGCTGTACTGCCAGAGGTGCATCCCTTCGCTATTCATGCGGTTGGCATGTATTTTGGTCACTCGAAACTGGTAGCGGCTGAGTTGTGGAATTTCAATATAGGGGGTAAAGGCAGGAACCATGAGGACGATGCCGTCCCCTTTGTTCAGCAGGAAGTTTTCCTGCAGGGAGTCGAAGATATAGCACATGGCGGCTGTTCCACCTTCGGTGGCAAACAGGTCATAGGCACCCCGGGGAGGACGGTTGTCGCACATCTCTTGCGAAAGGTAGTCTTGCACAAGGATTTCTGTAAAATGAAGGATGCGGTCGGGCACGGGATACTGGTCGCCTACAATGCTTTCGGTCCATTCGTGTACAAGGCTGTCGGGGTCGGCGGCATGCTGCATCAGCAGGTAGTTGTAGGTTTGTTCCAGCAATTTGGCACCCGGTGCGTTATTGTTCTTTTTCAGGAAGGCTTCGAAGCGGGAGGCAATGCCTTTTTTTTCGGGGATGCCTGCAATGCCCTCGGGCAAATCCATGATGCGACGGCACTCTTCCAGGCCGAAGCTTCCCAATAGGAAAAAGGTCTCGCGTGGAGCGGTTGCAATCCAGTTGGGGTTGCCGCGCCCTGCGTTCAGCATGGTACGGGCGGTTTTCTTCAGACTTTCGTCTGCCATGTCTATCAGGCGGTTCTTCAGTTCGAAAGGACTGATAGATTCCATTTTCTTTTCTAAAAGTTTTGTATCCATAAGCTCAAGTTTAGGTTCGTTATTTATTGTTTTCAGTCATTCGGTGAATAATCTCTGTTCATGTGGCGGACTATTTCTTTCCTTGCTTGAAATTAATCGTCCGATATATGTTTCCTTTTCGTCCGACAGTTGTTGAATCATCGTCCGACAACTGTTGAATTATCGTCCGACAGCTGTCGGACGAATAGCTATTAGTGAATGGGTATATAGTCGCTTGCATTTCCGGCAATAATTCTTTGAATGCTTCGGATTAGTAAGCATTGACACAAAATCGTCTTATAGTAGCAAAACGATGACTACACCCCATATTATTAATAAGGTATTGCCCACGGCATAGGTCACGGTGTATCCCAGAGCAGGCGTTTCGCTCTCAACGGCATCCTGCACCGCACCTAAAGCGGCCGTAGTGGTACGTGCCCCTGCGCAGACGCCCAAAGCCAGTGCCGGATGGAACTTGAAAACATACCTTGCCAGCAGCAAGCCGATAATCAGCGGCAGGGTGGTGGCTGCTGCTCCCACCAGAAACAGGCTGATACCTACGTCGTGGAAGCCCTGCACGAAACTGGGACCTGCCGAAATGCCCACTACCGCGATGAACATGTTCAGACCGACATTGTTCAACACCCATTGTGAAGGTTCGGGAATGCGCCCGAAGGTGGGGTGCTTACTGCGGAGCCAGCCGAAGAACAAGCCCGCAATCAATGCGCCGCCGCTTGTGCTCAAGCTGATGGGGATGCCGCCGATATGGACGGAAAGTGCTCCGAACAAACCTCCGATAAGGATACCCAGGCCTACGAATATCATATCCGTCTGGTTGGTAGGACGGTCTATATACCCCAGACGTTTGGCTGCTGCTTCCACTTCCTGCCTGGTACCTACCACTTCGATGACGTCGCCGGCATCTACTACCGTTTGTGCCAGCACGGGAATGGATATTCCGGCGCGCTTGATGCTCCGGATACTGACACCGTGCATGAACTTTTCCCTTCGGATAGCTGCAACCGTCTTGCCGGCAACCGTCTTGCGTGTGATTGTAACCGGTAACTTTTCCGCAGGAAAATCCAGGAGCTGGGCATCTTGTACTTCCGGCCCTATCCAGCTTTCTTCGCCTATGATATATTCACGGCGTCCGCTTAGCACTACTTCGTCTCCCGGCTCTATCCGTAGGTTCATGCTGACTTCCACCACAATTCCGGATTTGCGGAGGCGTTCCACAAATAGACGTTTGTCGTGCTGCCGGAAGTAGACTTCCAGGTCAATCACCCGCTTTCCATTCTTGAACCATTCGTTTTCGACCCGGTAGGCACGGAAAGTGACGGGGCGTGCCGCCGGCATGAATCCCGGTTCGTCAGCCAGAGAGCTGCCCATCTTCGCCTCCAGTTCCTTGCAGGCGGCTTTCACCTTTTCCAGCCCGCCCAGCATCTTGGGACCGATGGATGATAGGACCCATGCCGAGCCTGCAGTACCGAAAATGTAGGTGACGGCGTAGGATACGGGAATGATGTTGACGTAACTTTGTCGTTGGGCCTCGTCCAGTCCCATATTGGCCATGGTGTCTTCTGCCACTCCGATGACGGCGGAGATGGTTTGCGAACCGGCCAGCAGTCCGGCAGCTTCACCGGCATTGTAGCCCATCATCAGGGCCAGCAGCCAGGTCACTAACAGTACGGATATACACATCAGTACGGCAAAGCCCACTTGGGGCAATCCGTCCTTTTTCAGTCCGCGGAAGAACTGGGGACCCACTTTATAGCCCACGGCAAAAAGGAAAAGCAGAAAAAATACCGACTTTATCGGACCCGGTACGGCTATATTCAGTTGCCCTACCAGTACGCCTACAAGCAGTACACTGGTCACTGTGCCCAGCGTAAACTTACCGATACGCAGTTTCCCCAGCCAGAATCCCAGGAATATAGTGAGGAAAATGGCAAGTTCGGGGCGTTCCCTGAGCTGGTTGAAAATCCATTCCATAATCAAGTTGTTTAGGTTATATATTGGTTGTTCCGATGCTTTCTGGAGCGTCGTTTCGCTATACAACGGCTTTTAACGGGAAGTGTTTTATACAAAAGGAGTTTTTTAGAACATTTATTCCGTAAAACCGAACTTTAAGAAAAAGTTTTCTTCCGTACCTTTGTCATCCAAATTAGGTAAAACAAGGTATGAAGTTGTTTTTTAGGGTATTTCTGCTTATCCAGCTGGTTACTCTTCCATTGAGGGCACAATATATGGTGCAAGGCGTTGTCACCGATTCGTTGACGAAGGAGCCATTGCCTTATACGTCAGTTTATCTGAAAGGAACTACGGAGGGAGGGATGACGGACAATAACGGCCGTTTTTCCTTCAAGACCTATCGCCCGGAGGCCACGCTGGTCATTTCGGCCGTGGGATATAATGAATATGTCCGGTTGATTCATCCCGCAAAGTCGTCTAAGTTCAATATAGTCCTTTCGCCAGCCACTTATGCACTGGATGAAGTGGTGGTGAAGCCGAAGCGTGAACGGTATAAGAAAAAGGATAATCCCGCAGTGGAGTTTGTACGCAAGATGATAGAGCATCGGGATGACTATTCGCCCGACGAACGCGACTTCTGGAAACGTGACCGCTATGAAAAGATGACTTTTGCCATCAATAACTTCGACAGCTTGAAGCAACAGAAGTGGCTTTACCGTAAGTTCAAGTTTCTGACGGATTATGTCGATACCTCTGCCGTTACCGGCAGGCCGGTACTGGCCATTTCCAACCGTGAGTTGCTTGCCACAGATTATTACCGCAAGTCTCCGCATAGCCGGAAACAGTGGGTCACCGCCCGCAGGCAGGCAGGAGTGGACGAAATGCTTTCCCAGCAGGGTATGGAGCAGGCTATCAGTGTCACCATGACCGATGTAGACCTTTATGAGAACAACATTACCTTGTTCACCAATAAGTTTGTCAGCCCGCTTTCCTCCCTTGGGCCGTCTTTCTACAAATATTATCTGATGGATACGCTTACCGTTGCCGGAAAGCCTTGTGTTGACTTGACATTTGTTCCTTTCAACTCCGAGTCGTTCGGTTTTACGGGACATTTGTACGTCATGCTGGACAGCACCTATTTTGTAAGGCGTGCCGTCATGAACTTTCCTCAGAAAATCAATCTGAACTTTGTGGACTACATGAAGATTGAACAGAATTTTGACCGCGCGGAGGACGGTACGAGGCAGTTGCTCAATGAGAGTATCACTACGGAATTCAAGTTGGTGGACAATAGTGACGGTATTTATGCCAAGCGGGATGTGTATTACAGAAACTATCAGTATGAACCGGATGACAAGGCTCTGCAGGCTTTCCGAAAACCGGAAAAGATGATTGAAGAGGCATCGGCTTCCGGCTATTCGGAAGCATATTGGGATGCCAACCGCCAGGTGGAGGTCAGCAAGAAAGAGACTTCGGTGGACAAGATGATGGCCCAGTTGCGCAGCTATCCCGTTTATTTCTGGACGGAGAAAGTGCTGAAGGTGCTGTTCACGGGGTATATTCCCGCTCCGAAGGAAAAAGAACCTTTGTTCTATATCGGTATGATGAATACCACCATCAGCGGAAATACACTGGAAGGAGTGCGCTTGCGTGCCGGCGGTATGACGACGGCATGGCTCAATCCGCATCTGTTCGGCAGGGGGTATATGGCATACGGTTTTCGCGACCATCGTGTAAAAGGACTTGCTGAACTGGAATATTCTTTTCATAAGAAGAAGGAATATGCCAATGAATTTCCTATACATTCGTTGAAGCTCCGTTACTTGTCAGATGTCAATCAATATGGACAACACTATCTTTATACCAGTCAGGATAATGTTTTTCTTGCCTTGAAACGTCAGAAGGATGACCGTATCGGTTATCAGCGGAAAGCGGAGCTGACCTATACCAATGAGTTCCATTCCGGCTTTTCCGTACAGATGACGGCGCGCCTGCGTAAAGATGAATCATCCCGTCTGATTCCTTTCATCAAGCAGGATGACCGTAATACGTATGTAAAAAGTATTTCGACCAGTGAGCTGGAATTGAAGCTGCGCTATGCTCCCAACGAAAAATTCTTCCAGACCCAATGGAACCGCTTCCCTGTTTCGCTGGATGCTCCGGTCTTTTCGCTTACGCATACCATGGCTGCCAAAGGGGTACTGGGAGGAGACTATACCTATCACTATACGGAAGCGGGTTTTCAAAAGCGTTTCTGGTTCTCGGCATTCGGTTATACGGATGTTATCCTGAAAGCCGGAAAAGTCTGGAATAAGGTTCCTTTTCCTCTGCTTATCATTCCCAATGCGAACTTGTCCTATACCATACAACCTGAGTCTTATTCATTGATGAATGCCATGGAATTCATGAATGATGAATACGCTTCCTGGGATGTGACCTATTACTTGAACGGCTGGCTCTTCAACCGTATTCCTTTGTTGAAAAAGTTGAAATGGCGTGAAGTTCTTTCCTGCCGCGGTTTGTATGGGAATTTGAGCGATAAGAATAATCCGGCTTTTCAGCAGGATTTGTTCCGTTTTCCTGCCGGGAGTACCACCATGGGGCATACGCCCTACGTAGAGGCAGGCGTAGGCATTGAAAATATTTTCAAGGTGTTGCGTGTCGATTATGTATGGCGTCTGACTTACCGAAATTTACCGGATATAGACAAATCCGGGCTCAGAATCAGTCTGCACATGACATTTTAACTTAAATCTTACTAATAGGACATTAAATCGGATAAAATGACTAATCCCAATTGAGTAAAATACCCTAAATTTGAGCAATTTTTTAAACTCTAAATAATACAATGGCAATGAAAGAAAACATTAAGCCGGCAACCGGACGCCTGGGCGTGCTGGTAGTCGGAGTAGGTGGTGCGGTTGCAACCACCATGATTACCGGTACATTAGCTGCTCGCAAGGGCTTGGCAAAAGCTATAGGCTCAATCACACAAATGGCTGCTATGCGCATGCAGGATGGCAAAGAAAAACTTATCAAAGACATAGTGCCTTTGGCTGATTTGAATGATATCGTTTTCGGAGGTTGGGATATTTTCCCGGACAACGCCTACGAAGCTGCTATGTATGCTGAGGTTTTGAAAGAGAAGGACTTGAATCTGGTAAAAGATGAACTGCAAGCCATCAAGCCGATGCCTGCTGCATTCGACCACAATTTCGCAAAACGTTTGAACGGTACGCACATTAAGAAGGCAGCTACCCGCTGGGAAATGACAGAGCAGTTGCGCGAGGATATCCGTAACTTCAAGGCAGCCAATAACTGCGAGCGTATTGTTGTGCTGTGGGCTGCAAGTACCGAAATATATATTCCGCTGTCCAAGGAGCACGAATCTCTCGCTGCTTTGGAACAGGCAATGAAGGAAAACAATACTGAAGTAATCTCTCCGAGTATGTGCTATGCATACGCTGCCATTGCAGAAGGCGCTCCGTTTATTATGGGTGCTCCTAATCTGTGTGTGGATACTCCGGCTATGTGGGAATTCTCCAAGAAAATGAATGTGCCCATTTCCGGTAAGGACTTCAAGAGTGGCCAGACTTTGATGAAGACGGTGCTTGCTCCGATGTTCAAGACCCGTATGTTGGGTGTAAGTGGCTGGTTCTCTACGAATATTCTGGGTAACCGTGACGGCGAGGTACTCGACCAACCGGAGAACTTCAAGACAAAAGAGGTCAGCAAGCTGTCTGTTATCGACAATATCTTCGAGCCGGAGAAATATCCTGACTTGTACGGTGATGTTTATCATAAGGTACGCATCAACTACTATCCTCCCCGTAAGGATAACAAGGAAGCATGGGACAACATCGATATTTTCGGCTGGATGGGCTATCCGATGGAAATCAAGGTCAACTTCTTGTGCCGTGACTCCATTCTTGCTGCTCCCATCGCGCTCGACTTGGTTATTTTCAGTGATTTGGCATTGCGTGCAGGCATGTGCGGCATTCAGACGTGGCTGTCCTTCTTCTGCAAGAGCCCGATGCACGATTTCGAGCATGAGCCGGTACACGATTTGTTCCAGCAATGGCGCATGGTGAAAGAGACTCTCCGCAATATGGTGGGTGAGACAGCACCGAGTTATCTGGACTAAAAAAACAGTGATAAGGTGATAAAAATAAGGTGGTAAGGTGATAGAGTGATAGCACTTTACCACTTTATCACTTTTATTACTTTATTGCATTTATCATTTTACCGTTTTTATCGCATTTATCACCTCATTACTTTTTTGATGAAGAAACCCTCCCTCCTCCCAGTTATTATCGGTACGGGCTTTGGCTCGGGCTTTTCTCCTTTTGCACCCGGCACTGCGGGAGCTTTGCTGGCTACGCTTATCTGGTTCGGGTTGTCTTATCTGGTTTCAAGTGTCTGCCTTTTGTGGCTGACAGTAGCATTGATTTTGGTATTTACGCTTGCCGGTATCTGGGCTGCCAACCGCCTGGAGGCATCTTGGGGCGAAGACCCTTCGCGCGTGGTGGTCGATGAAATGGTCGGCGTGTGGATTGCCTTGCTTGCGGCGCCCGCCGGACATGTATGGTATACATTGGGAGCATTTGTTTTGTTCCGTTTGTTTGATATATTCAAGCCCTTGGGCATCCGCCGTATGGAAAGTCTGCCGGGTGGAATCGGGGTAATGATGGACGATATTCTGTCCGGAGTCTACGGATTTATAATTTTGATTGTGGCAAGATGGATAATCAGTTGAAATCAAATGGCAAAGGTGTGTCGTGGCGCCATTCTGTCTGGATCTTCTTCAAGGCCCAGATTTCTGCGCAATTCGCAAGCTTTGTCGATTTTCTGGTGACTATCCTTCTGGTGAAGGCTTTTGCTGTTTTTTATCTTTATGCCACATTCACGGGTTCCGTAGTAGGAGGCATTGTAAACTGTGCCATTAATTACGGATGGGTGTTCCATGCCGAAGACTGCAAGAAAACGCATGTTGCCGTCAAGTACCTCTTTGTCTGGGGAGGCAGCATTATACTGAATACTTGGGGTACTTTTGCACTGACCGAATGGCTTACCGGCATGACATGGGTCAATGGATTGTTGGGATATTATATAGACAATGTATTTATTCTGTCAAAGATAATTGTAGCAGTGCTGGTAGCTTTTTTTTGGAACTACCATCTGCAACGTTTTTTCGTTTATCGTAATCACAATATAAAAGGCTTTCTGAAACATTATTTAGAGAACAAAAAAGACGAATATGAATTATAGAGATTGGTTGCAGCAGGTGATATACAAGATTATCAACCCTGTGGTGCATGGTATGATTAGAATTGGCATTACGCCTAACTTTATTACGACTACGGGGCTGGTGCTGAATATCGTGGCGGCTGCCTTGTTTGTGTATGCCGGGGTGTACAAGAGTGGTGAACTGGTCTATGTGGGCTGGGGAGGCGGTATTGTGCTCTTTGCCGGGTTGTTTGACATGATGGACGGACGTGTGGCACGCGTGGGTAAAATGAGTTCTACTTTCGGTGCGCTCTACGACTCCGTACTCGACCGTTACAGCGAGCTCGTGACATTGTTCGGCATCTTCTATTACTTGATGCTGCAAGGCTATTTGTGGGGCTCCATCATTACATTCATTGCGCTGATAGGTTCGCTGATGGTGAGTTACGTGCGTGCCCGTGCCGAAGGTTTGGGGCTGGAGTGTAAAGTCGGTTTCATGCAGCGCCCCGAACGCGTTGTGCTGACTGCCCTCGGTGCCATGTTCTGCGGTATCTTTGGTGATTGTACCTTGTTCGACCCGATGCTGATACTAATTGTGCCTATGGCAGTGATTGCAATATTGGCGAATTTGACGGCATTTGCTCGCTTGGCGCATTGCTATAAACTACTGAAAGACAAGGAATGAAAAATAGTTTGTTTCCCTCTGTGAGAGAGGCGGTGCTGGTGATTGTCATCACAGCGTTTTTCCTGATTCTGACAGCGGTCTGTATCGGGCTTCGTCCGGAACATTTCCTGATGGCGGGTGTATTTTTGGTATTGTTCTTTGCCGGACAGACAACCCGTAAGTTGGCAGTGGCGCTGTTGCCGTTTTTCATATTCGGCATTTCGTATGACTGGATGCGCGTATATCCCAATTACCAGGTGAATCCCATTGATGTAAAAGGACTTTATGAGGCAGAAAAATCCCTTTTTGGCTTGTCTGTAGACGGTGCTGTCCTTATCCCTTGTGAGTATTTTGCTTTGAACCATTGTCCTGTTGCCGATTTCTTTGCCGGGATATTCTATCTCTGTTGGGTACCGGTTCCCATTGCATTCGGGTTGTGGCTCTATCTGAAGGGTGACCGTAGGGTATATCTTCGTTTTGCGATGGTGTTCCTGCTGGTTAATCTCATCGGTTTTGCCGGCTATTATATCCATCCCGCTGCTCCGCCCTGGTATGCCATGAATTATGGTTTCGAGCCGATACTCGACACTCCGGGCAATGTGGCAGGCTTAGGGCGCTTTGACGAATTGCTGGGATGTTCCATCTTCAACTCCATTTACGGAAGGAATGCCAATGTATTTGCAGCAGTGCCCTCGCTCCATGCCGCCTATATGGTGGTGGCTTTGGCTTACGCGGTTATGGACCGCAGCAAAAAGTGGTTGATAGCGTTGTTTGCGGTGATTATGGTCGGTATCTGGTGGACGGCTGTCTATTCGGGACACCATTATCTGATTGATGTGATGCTGGGCATCTCTTGTGCATTGCTGGGTATTTTTGTTTTTGAGAAAGGACTGATGAAGTGGGGAGCGTTCGGACGCTTCTTTGAAAGATACAGTCGATACATTAAATAAGGTATACAATGAATAATTTTGTTTTTTATAGTCCTACAGAGTTTGTCTTTGGCAAGAATACTGAAGTGCAAGTCGGTGCATTGGCGCGTAAGTATGGTGCACAAAAAGTGATGATAGTATATGGAGGCGGTTCTGTTGTACGGAGTGGTCTGCTGGATAGAGTGAAGCAATCCTTGCAGGAAGCCGGTGTGGCTTATTGCGAAATGGGAGGTGTCCAGCCCAATCCCATTGACGGGAAGGTATACGAAGGTATTCAGCTTTGCTGTCGTGAGCAGGTGGATATGATGCTTCCTGTGGGAGGTGGTTCGGTCATAGATACGGCAAAGGCCATTGCTGCCGGAGCCCTCTATGATGGTGACTTTTGGGATTTCTTTATCGGTCGTGCCAAGGTGGAGAAAGCGTTGAAAGTAGCCGTGGTGCTGACTATCCCGGCTGCCGGAAGCGAAGGTTCGGGCAATACGGTAATTACCAAGACAGAGACACTCCAAAAACTGGGGCTCTGTGCCCCCGAGCATTTGCGTCCCGTATTTTCCATCATGAATCCTGAACTGACCTACACTCTCCCAGCTTATCAGACGGCTTGTGGTATTGCCGACATGATGGCTCACATCATGGAGCGTTATTTCACAAATACACCGGATGTGGAAATCAGCGACCGGCTTTGCGAAGGCACCTTGACAGCTATCATTAAAGAAGCTTACCGGGTGAAACAGCAACCGGACAACTATGCCGCGCGTGCCAACATTATGTGGTGTGGCACTGTGGCGCATAACGGAACTTGTGGGGTAGGGCGTGAGGAAGACTGGGCATCCCATGCACTGGAACATGAAATCAGTGCTATCTATAATGTAGCCCACGGTGCCGGCTTAGCTGTAATCTTCCCTGCCTGGATGGCTTTTATGGCAGAACATAATCCGGCAAAGATAGCCCAGTTTGCCCACCGCGTTTTTGATATACCCAAGTCCGAAGATTTGGAAGAGATGGCTTTGGCTGGTACCGCCCGCCTGAAACACTTTTTCCGTTACATGGGCTTGCCGGTTAGCTTTAAGGAGTTGGGCATCGAGCATCCCGATATAGACCGTATGCTCGTCAGTCTGCAGCGCAATAAAGGCGAACTGCTTGGCAACTACGTGAAGCTGACCATGACTGATTGCAGGGAAATCTATCGTTTGGCTTTATAGCGGAAGGCATGTTTGGGGAGAGCTCCCCCAAAGCAAGAGATAAAAAAGACGGCGAAGATAAATACCCTTCGCCGTCTTTTTTATTTGATTTCGATTTCTTCCTTCATGTCTATCTCTTCCCCTTGCAGGTCGTAGAATACATATTCCAGGAATGCTAATTTCTGGTTTGGAATAATCTTGATACCGAATCCGTACTTCATCTGCCACTTCCGTTTCAGGGAGACGAGTCCCTGATTGACGTAGGCTGCGATGTACGGGTGGATGTGTAACGAGAATTTCTTTATCTTCAATTTGTTGACCAGGTAGTCAATCTTACTCTCTAAGGTGTCCGTAAAGAGGATGGACGATTTGATGGTGCCTTTACCGAAGCAGGTGGGGCAGGTTTCCGTCGTATTTACATCCATAGCCGGGCGTACACGCTGGCGTGTAATCTGCATCAGTCCGAATTTACTGAGCGGCAGGATGTTGTGACGTGCTCTGTCTTTCTGCATGTTGGCACACATACGTTCGTAAAGCTTCTGTCGGTTTTCGGCTTCATTCATGTCGATGAAGTCCACCACGATGATACCACCCATATCCCTTAGTCTGAGCTGGCGTGCCAGTTCGTCGGCTGCACCCAGATTCACTTCCAGTGCGTTGGCCTCCTGCCCGTTGGCATTCTTGGTGCGGTTACCGCTGTTCACGTCTACTACGTGAAGCGCCTCAGTATGCTCAATAATCAGGTAGGCACCACTTTTGTATGAAATGGTCTTGCCGAATGACGACTTGATTTGTTTGGTGATACCAAAATTGTCGTAAATGGGGAGTTGACCTTTGTACAGCTTCACGATTCCTGCCCGTTCAGGGGCGATGAGGGTTACGTAATCCTTGATTTCGTGGTACACAGCCTCGTTGTTCACGTGGATGTTTTCGAAGGAAGGATTGAACAAGTCGCGCAACAGTCCTACGGCACGGCTGGTTTCTTCGTAAATCAGTGTCGGAAATTTGGTGGCCTTCTGTACTTTTGTAATGGCATCTTCCCAATGTTTCAGTAATACTTTAAGCTCTCCGTCGAGTTCGGCAACACGTTTTCCTTCGGCTACGGTGCGGACGATGACGCCGAAGTTTTTCGGCTTGATACTCATCAGCAGTTGCTTGAGGCGTGCGCGCTCTTCGCTCGATTTAATTTTTTGTGATACGGAAACCTTGTCATTGAAGGGAATCAGCACGAGGTATCTTCCGGCAAAGGAAAGTTCGGAAGTCAGTCGCGGCCCTTTGGTAGAGATAGGTTCCTTGACAATTTGCACCACTACTTCTTGTCCCACCTTGAGTGTGTTGGAAACCGTTCCGTCCTTTTCAAGGTCGGGAAGTATGGTTGCTTTGGTAATGGGATTCAGCTTCTTCTTGTCGCTTAAAGTTTGCTTTACGTACTTCTCTAACGAGTTAAATTGAGGACCTAGGTCCAGATAATGAAGAAAAGCGTCTTTCTCGTAACCCACGTCCACGAAGCAGGCATTCAGGCCGGGCATCAATTTTTTGACGCGTCCCAAATACATGTTGCCCACCGAGAAGGAGATGTTTCTTCCTTCGCTCTGAAGTTCCACCAGCTGCTTGTCTTCAAGCAGTGCAATGGATACCTCTTTGGGCTGTACGTCTACAACGAGTTCGCTTGTCACAATAATTGGCTTTTAAATGATTCTATTTACTACTTAAACAAAGAACAAACCCGCGAGACATTTTGCTTCACAAGTTTGTTCTTTATTTTGTCCTTCAGACTAAAAATTACTTTTTGCTTTTATGTCTGTTCTTTCTTAGTCTTTTTTTACGCTTGTGCGTAGACATTTTATGTCTTTTTTTCTTCTTTCCGCTTGGCATAGCTTCAAAATTTTTATGGGTTAATACTATTGTTTATTATTTCTTCACTGAGAGGGTGAACGTTTTTGCAGGCTTAAATGCCGGAATGTTATGTTCCGGAATGATTATTGTAGTGTTCTTGGAGATGTTGCGTGCAGTTTTCTGAGCTCTTTTCTTCACTACAAAACTACCAAACCCGCGGAGGTAAACATTTTCATCTTTGGATAAAGATGCCTTTACTGCGTCCATGAATGCTTCAACGGTTGTAAGTACGGTTGTCTTATCAATTCCGGTGTTCTTTGTAATTTCGTTTACAATATCAGCTTTAGTCATTTTTCTTTAAAAAAAATATTATTACTATAGTTTTCCTAATTTTTTGGACTGCAAATATATAGCTTTTCCGTGGCTCTAAAAAATATATTTCGGACAATTTTCTAAAAAAGTCTTGGCATTAAGCTTTGTTAGGCTGAAAATGAAGTATTTTTGCAGCATGAATATTTTTAGCGGAACATTGTTGGATTGGTATGCGGAGAACAAACGCGACCTTCCGTGGCGAAATACCACGGACCCTTATCTGATATGGATTTCTGAAATCATCTTACAACAGACAAGAGTGGCGCAGGGTTATGAGTACTTTTTGCGTTTCATAAAACGCTTCCCGGATGTGGCGTCGCTGGCTGCTGCGTCCGAGGACGAAGTGATGAAATATTGGCAGGGCCTGGGGTACTATTCTCGTGCCCGCAACCTGCATGCCGCAGCCAAAAGCATGAAGGGTACATTTCCAAAAAACTATGCAGAGGTGCGTGCTTTGAAGGGGGTAGGGGATTATACGGCAGCGGCCATCTGTTCTTTTGCCTATGACATGCCTTATGCGGTAGTAGACGGGAATGTATATCGGGTGCTTTCCCGTTATTTCGGCATTGATATTCCCATTGATTCTACCGAAGGGAAAAAAACTTTTACTGCTTTGGCGAGAGAGATGCTCGATAAATCCCGACCGGCAGATTATAACCAAGCGATTATGGACTTCGGAGCCGTGCAGTGTATGCCGCAGTCGCCCAACTGTCTGTTCTGTCCTTTGTCTGGTAGCTGCAGAGCCTTGTTGGAAGGCAAAGTGCAGCAACTGCCCGTGAAGCAGCACAGAACAAAGACTACCAACCGCTATTTTAATTATATATATGTACGTATGGGTGCGCATACTTTGATACATAAGAGGACGGAGAACGATATCTGGAAAAATCTCTTTGAATTGCCTCTAATCGAAACGGAAAAAGATTTATCCGAAGAGGAGTTCCTGGCATGTCCGCAGTTTCATGCACTGTTTGCAGAGGGAGAGGTGCGGATGGTCCGTACACTACTTCGGGGAGTGAAGCATGTATTGTCCCACAGAGTGATTTATACCAATTTCTATGAGGTCACTCTACCCGATAATTCGGGTTCTTTTTCAGGTTACCAGCAGGTTGCGGTCGAAGATTTGGACCGTTATGCGGTGCCTCGGCTGATACATGCTTTCTTGGAGAAATATATATAAAAGTTGTCTGTATTCTTGCATGGTGTGGATATTCTCGTTAATTTTGGCAGCAAATTAATAAAATAGAAGCTTATGTCAGTAAACAAGGTGATATTGTTAGGAAATGTGGGCAGAGACCCGGAAGTGAGATACCTTGACAGTGGGGTGGCGGTAGCTACTTTTTCTTTGGCTACTACAGAAAGAGGATACACTTTGCAGAATGGAACCCAGGTTCCCGACCGCACTGAGTGGCATAATATTGTGCTTTGGCGTGGACTGGCAGAAACTGCCGAAAAATATGTGCATAAAGGAGATAAACTTTACATTGAAGGTAAAATTCGCACTCGCTCGTATGATGACCAGACAGGAGCTAAGCGCTATGTGACTGAAGTTTTTGCAGATACAATGGAAATGTTGACACCTAAAAGTGCATCGGCATCGGGCAATGCGCCGTTTGCGCCGCAAGCCGGAGCGACAGCCCAGCCGCAACAACCGGTACAACCGCAGGCTGCCCCTGCACAAGATAACCCGACGGACGATCTACCGTTCTGATTGTTTAACTAAAACCAAAATCTTTGGACCCAGACGCTTATTTATGCCAGTTGGCAGATGTTTTTAACGGTATATCCGTACAGACTCCTTCTATTTCGGCCATTGTAGCCATTGTGTTGGCAGGTTTGCTTTTGCTCGTTTCCGGCTTTGCATCAGCTTCCGAAATAGCCTTTTTTTCTCTTTCTCCGTCAGACTTAAATGTAATAGCGGAGAGAAAGCATCCTTCGGATGAGAAAATCAGTAATTTGCTGGATAACAGTGAACGTTTGTTGGCGACGATTCTGATTACAAACAACTTCGTGAATGTAACCATAATCATGCTCTGTAACTTCTTTTTTATGAATGTGTTCCAATTTCATTCTCCCATTGCAGAGTTCCTCATTCTGACAGTAGTCCTTACGTTTTTGCTGTTGCTTTTCGGTGAAATCATGCCTAAGATATATTCGGCTCAGAAAACGCTGGTTTTCTGCCGTTTTGCTGCTCCCGGCATCACGTTTTGCCGTTCCGTATTCTATCCGATGGCATCTATGCTGGTACGTTCCACTTCTTTCCTGAACAAGCATGTGGTCCGCAAGAACCATAATATATCGGTCGATGAACTTTCACATGCACTAGAATTGACCGATAAGGCGGAACTTTCGGAGGAGAACAATATTCTGGAAGGTATCATCCGCTTTGGTGGAGAGACAGCCAAGGAGGTTATGACTTCCCGCCTCGATGTGGTGGATCTGGATATTCGTACCCCTTTCAAGGATGTGGTGAAGTGCATTGTAGAGAATGTCTACTCCCGTATTCCCATCTATGCGGATAACCGTGACAATATCAAGGGGGTGCTTTATATCAAGGATTTGCTTCCCCATCTGAACAAAGGGGATAATTTCCGCTGGCAGTCGCTTATCCGGCCCGCCTATTTTGTGCCCGAAACCAAGATGATTGATGATTTGCTGCGCGATTTTCAGGCAAACAAGATTCATATAGCCATTGTGGTCGATGAGTTCGGCGGTACGTCGGGCATTGTCACCATGGAGGACATTATTGAGGAGATTGTGGGCGAAATTCATGACGAATACGATGATGAAGAACGTACATATGCCGTACTGAATGACCACACTTGGGTATTTGAAGCCAAGACCCAGCTGACCGATTTCTATAAAATAACGAAGATAGACGAGGAAACGTTCGATGAGGTGGCAGGGGATGCCGATACGCTTGCCGGACTTCTGCTGGAGCTGAAGGGGGAATTTCCTGCTCTCCATGAAAAGGTGACCTACGGCCGTTATGAGTTTGAGGTGCTGGAGATGGACAACCGCCGTATCCTGAAAGTGAAGTTTACAGTAAATGCCTCAACTCCTCTAATCCCTAATCCTTAATCCTTGCCTCATGCCCCTCTTCTTACAACATACCGCTCTTCCCTGCCGATGGGGAATTTGGAAAACGGAGGAATCTCCGGAGGAATTGCTGGCCATGCTTCCTCATCAGGAAGTATACCGGGAAGGTATGCGGCGTTTCACCGCAGCACACCGCCGTCTGGAGTGGCTGGCTGTCCGTGTATTGCTTTACACGCTGTCGGGAGAAGAGAAAGAGATTGCCTATCATCCCAGTGGGAAACCTTATTTGGCAGATGCTTCCGCCTCTCTCAGTATTTCGCATACGAAAGGTTATGTGGCTGTTGTTTTGGGATTGCCGGGTCGGGAAGTGGGCATTGACATTGAGCAGTATGGTGAACGGGTAAGGAAGGTGGCGCATAAATTCATGCGCGAAGATGAACAGCCATCCGTGTTTCGCGGAACCGACACTTGGTCACTGTTGCTGCACTGGTCGGCCAAGGAGACCATGTTTAAATGCCTGAATGCTTCCGAGGTTGATTTTCGTGGGCACATGCGCATTCTGCCTTTTGCTGTAAATGAAAGCGGCGTATTCTCCGCCGAAGAGTATCGTACGGTGGAGAAACGCCGGTTCACTATTCATTATTATTTGTTTCCGGATTTTGTCTTGACATTGAGTCTGTAAATTTCTTACAGCCTTTCCAGTTGTACCGTAAAATGTCTCATCAACGGAGCTTCCCAAGTGATGCGAACTCCGCGGGTAATACTTTCCCGCTTGTCATATACATTTTTTAAAGCGGCTGCTACCACATCCATGTGGTTGTCGGTGTACACGCGGCGAGGGATGGCAAGCCGGAGCAAATCCAAGCCGTTGAAGCGGTTTTCGCGGGTCACCGGGTCGCGGTCTGCCAGCAGATAGCCGATTTCACAACCGCGTATGCCTGCTTCTAGATAGAGTTCGGCGGTCAGTGTCTGTGCCGGAAACTCTTCTTTGGGCACGTGTGTCAGCACTTTGGGGGCATCCACAAATATGGCATGGCCGCCTGCGGGACGTTGGTAAGGTATCCCGTACTCATCCAGTTTCATGGCTAGATAGCCCACCTGGTGAATGCGGGTTTCCAGATTGTCAAATTCAGTATTTTCATCCAGGCCGATGGCAAGGGCGTTCATGTCACGTCCGTTCATGCCGCCGTAAGTGAGGTAGCCTTCGAATTGCACGCAGAAGCCTTTGGCACCTTCATACCAGTCTTTCCGGCGGGTGGCTATGAATCCGCCCATGTTGACAATACCGTCTTTTTTGGCACTCATCGTCATGCCGTCGGCAAGGTCAAACATCTCGCGGGTAATTTCCTTTATGCTCTTGTTGCGGTAACCTTCTTCTCTCATTTTGATGAAGTAGGCATTTTCCGCAAAGCGTGCCGAGTCAAAGAGAACGGGCTTGCCGTACTTGTCGGCAATGGCGCGGACTTCGCGCAGGTTCTGCATGGAAACCGGCTGGCCGCCTGCGGTGTTGTTGGTTATGGTGACGATGACGAACGGTATCCGTTCGCTATGTTCCTGTAATGCTTTTTCCAGTTTTTTAGGGTCTACATTGCCTTTGAAGGGAATTTCCAGCTGTGTCTGTTTGGCTTCGTCTATGGTGCAGTCCAGAGCCAGTGCCCGGCGTCCCTCGATATGTCCTTTGGTGGTGTCGAAATGGGAGTTTCCCGGCACAATGTCGCCCTCGTGCACCAGGTAGGAGAAGAGTACATTTTCGGCAGCGCGTCCCTGGTGGGTGGGGATAATGTATCCAAATCCGGTGAGGCGGGTGATGACTTCCTTCAGTCTGAAGAATGAGGTGGCTCCGGCATAGCTTTCGTCGCCCAGCATCATGCCTGCCCATTGGCGGTCGCTCATGGCGCCGGTGCCCGAGTCGGTGATGAGGTCGATATAAACTTGTTCCGATTTGAGTTGGAATACGTTGTAGTGGGCTTCTTTCAGCCATTGTTCGCGTTCCTGGCGGGTACTTTTACGGATAGGTTCCACCATTTTTATTTTCCATGCTTCGGCAAATGGTAATTCCATAGACTCTGTATCTTTAATAATTTGACAATAGGTTAACGGATAAACCGATTATTTCGGTTTAATGTGCCGAATTTAGGTAAAATCTATGTAATAATCAATTTAAATATGACTTTTTGTAATGTAAATGTCCGGACGAAATCACTTCGGCCGGACATCATCAAATAAACTTGGCAGAGTTTATTACCTTCTTTACTTTCTCTGAATTAGGTTTGATGAATGAAATGATGGACGGTTTGTCCGGCTCATTAGACTCAACGCTTTTTCCTCGAAAGCAATGATAAAGTATGCATGGCAGGTCTTCTGACTTGTTTCTGTTGCAGGCGCCTTCCCGGAAGAATATTCCAGTGGCATAGAGTAATTGTCTGCAACGTTGCACGAAACTTACAGCAGCGGGACTGTCCAGGATTTACACCTGATTCCCTTTTAATCGCTTTCCCAGAAGAGGGGGAGCGAACCAATGCATGACAAAGATACGGATTCTTTTTGAGAAAACAATTCTATGAGTGATAAATTTTCTTCCCCGCTCTCTTTCTTTTTGCCGACAAATTGGCAAGGTTTTGCCATCCTCTTGGCAAGACTTTGTCACCGCGTTGGCAAAACTTTGCCATAGGCATGGCAAAAGTTTGCCAAAAGCATGGCAATAGGTTGGCAAAATTACTCTCTGATTGATAGTGACTTAAGGCGATTTAAGCAATCCGTCATGTCGGTAAGGTGAAAAGATACCAATACAAGCCACACTTGCCACAAGAACCTTCTCCAGAGGTATGCAAAGCATTTTGTTTGGTGTGGTAAAACGGGCTGTTATCTCTCTTTTGCCAGTGTGAATACAAACTCCAGCCCTCCGCCTTGGTTGTTTTTGGCAGAGATGGTGCCTCCGTGAATAAGGACTGCATTCTTCACTATGGCGAGCCCCAAGCCGGTGCCGCCCAACTTGCGCGAGCGTCCTTTGTCTACACGGTAGAAGCGTTCGAACAAACGGTTCAGATGTTCGGGAGAAACGCCGATGCCGGTATCGGCAAAACTGAAATAGTAGTAATTCTCGTCTTCGCGGAAACAACTGATGTTGATGTGTATGTTGGTGCCGGCATAAGCGATGGCGTTGTCCATGAGATTGCGGAAGATGGAGTAGAGTAGAGAGTAGTTGCCCCGCAACTGTATCTTCGATTTTAGGGAATTGACAACGGTGATTTGCTTCTGTTCCAGTTCCAGGGACACTTCGTTGACGATGTTTGAAACCAGCATGCTGATGTCCACCTTTTCCATATCGATCATGTTGGCGGCTTCGTCCATGCGGGTCAGTACGGATATGTCGCGCAGCAGGCGGCTCAGGCGGTTGCTTTGCGCGTAGCAGCGTTCCATGAAGATTTGCATCTTTTCGGGCGCGATGTTCTCGTTGTTCACGATGGTTTCCAGATAGCCTTGTATGCTGCTTACGGGGGTTTTCAGCTCATGGGCGATGTTTTGGGTCAATTGCCGTTTTAGCTGTATCTGCTCCTCTTCCTGGGTGATGTCGTTGATGGAAATCTCAAAGCTGAGGTCTTGGAAGATGATGCACTCCACGATGAAGATGCGTCCGTTCTTGTTGATGTGAACGGACATTCTTCGTTCTTCGTTATAGGAAGGGCGTTTCTGTGCCTTGTTGATGAAATCTGTTATCTTCTGGAATTCGCAGATGGAGAATATTTCTTCGGTAGTCTGCAGGTTGGAGTCTGAAATCAGATTGCCGTATTGGGTGAACAGATTGTTTACCAGTATCTCCTTTTTGTCTCTGTTGAATACGCCCAGTCCTTCGCGGGAGGTCTGCAAATGGGTGATGAGTTTTTCGCGCTCAATGTAAAGCGCCTCTTTGGTTTCGCGCAGGCGCTTATATATTTGTATGATGTGCTGCGAAATCTCTCCAAGTTCATTGTGCGGGAAGGCGGTTTGTATGTCCATGTCTATGGGTTCGTTCTTGTCGGCTCTTTTGGCAAACTCACGCAGGTGGTTGATGGCACTGCCAAGTTTGGAGGTGAATTTATAAAAGATGAATATCAGCAGCAGTGATACAATGACCGTGAACCAGATGTAATGTGGGTCGGCAGCCAGATTGTTCATCAGGTTGACGTTGTAGGGGAGAGCTGAGCGGATGATGCAGTCTTTGTAGACGGTGGCAGAATAGAAATAGGTTCTGCCGGTGGTTTCGGAGATGCGCCGCAGGTCGTAGCCTTTGCCGGCTTTCAGTGCCTTCTGCACTTCGGGGCGCTTGATGTGGTTGTCCAGTTCATGGCTGCCGTTCTGGGAACTGTCGAACAATACGTTACCTTGAAGGTCTACCACGGTGACGCGCAGTTCCTTGTTTACATGCTTGGAGATATAGCTGTCCAGCATGGAAGTCCATAGGCTGTCGGGGAGATAACGAAGTTCCTGGTGTAGTCTGTCATTATAGTCTTGCAGCTGCGTGTCCAGTAGCTCCACTTTATATTCCTTTTCCCGCTGATACTGGTAGGCGATGAAGCATGCGGCGAATATGAGGAACAGTGAAATGACCGAAAGGAAAAGCTTCCGGCTGAAGGACAGAAAGTGTCTGTCGTTATTCGGCTTCGAAACAATATCCATATCCCAAGCGTGTTACGATGCATTTGCCATAAACTCCGATTTTCTTGCGTAGGCGTGTGATGTTTACGTCGATGGTACGGTCCAGCACATATACTTCATCACTCCAGATGCGGTTCAGTATATCCTCGCGCGAGAATACGCGTCCTTTATTCTGCAAAAGCAGCAATAAGATTTCAAACTCTTTTTTGGTGAGCGGTGCCTCTTCACCGTCAATGCAGACTTTCTTCTTGATGACGTTCAGCACCAGCGTCTTGTAGACAATCTGTTCCGGTGCATGCTCTGTCTCTCCTTGCTGGGTGCGTCTCAGTACGGCTTTGACACGTGCCGCTACTTCGCGCAGCGAGAAGGGTTTGGATATATAGTCGTCCGCTCCCAGGTTGAAGCCAGTCACGGTGTCATTTTCCGTATCTTTGGCGGTAATGAAGATGATGGGTATCTGGGCCGTCTTCTTGTCCTTCTTCAGCATACTTGCCATTTTGAAGCCGGAAATTTCTCCCATCATCACGTCCAGCAGTAGTAGGTTGTAGCTGCCAATGTCCATTCTCAGAGCTTCTTCGGCAGAGTTCGCCGTGTCCACTTCGTAGCCTTCGTTTTCGAGGTTGAACTTCAGAATTTCACATAAGTCTTCTTCATCGTCCACTACTAAAATCCGGTAATTGTTCATTGCTTTGTTGTTTATGTATGACAGGAATAAAACAATTTTCTTGTCACAAAGTTAAACTTTATTTCTTTTTATCGGCAAAAATAGTGCAAACCGAATGCAGAATTTTCATGTTTACATGAAAAGTTGTGCCGAGATGCAGGCCATTTCTGCTTTCTGGGTACAAAAGTGAGGCTAATTTGTTACGGAATGATGAAACAAGTGTTACATTTGGGTTACATTAAATTCCCGTTTATCTAAAAGCCCCGTCACATTAAAATATTATCTTTGCTTCGTAAATACTGAATTGTATGAAAGAACTTATGTATATCAGGAGTTTCTCTAAGAGACATTTGTCGGTTATTATGGGAACTCTACTTTTAGTGATAATCGGCTCTGTCTGGCTGAATACGGCTCCTTTCCGCTCGGGATTTGAGATTACGGATGAACTGGGCGGTAATATATTCCCTTCCAGTATCCTTTCGGTGGCTACTACCGATGCTCAGGTCATAGTGCCGGTAGACTCCATGTATGTAGGTAATCCGAAGTCCTGCATCGCTGTCCGTGTCCGTTCGAGGAATGCTTATAGCCGGGTGCGGGTAGAGGTTGCAGAGACTCCGTTCTTTTCCCGTTCCGTGTCGGAGTTTGTGCTGGCAAAACCGCGTACGGAGTATATTATCTATCCTGATATCATATGGAATTACGAGGCTCTGAAGAATAACAACCAAGCGGAACCCATCAGTGTGGCCGTTATGGTAGAGATGAACGGCAAGGATTTGGGGCAGAGGGTGCGTACTTTTTCCGTTCGCAGCATTAATGAATGTCTGTTGGGGTATGTCACGAATGGTACAAAGTTCCATGATACCGGCATCTTTTTTGCAGCTTATGTGAATGAGGAGAATCCTATGATTGACAAGCTGTTGCGTGAAGCGCTGGATACGCGTATCGTCAACCGGTTTTTGGGTTATCAGGGAGGTGCCGAAGTGGTGGACAAGCAGGTTTATGCCTTGTGGAATGTGTTGCAAAAGCGCAAGTTCCGTTATAGTTCGGTGTCCAATACGAGCCTTTCCAGCAACGTGGTTTTTTCACAGCGTGTGCGCACGTTCGATGATGCTTTGGAGTCCTCGCAAATCAACTGTGTGGATGGGAGTGTCCTTTTTGCTTCTTTACTCCGTGCCATAAATATAGAACCTATATTGGTACGCACTCCAGGACATATGTTTGTAGGATACTACACAGATTCTAGTCATAAAGACATGAATTTCCTTGAAACGACCATGATTGGTGATGTGAATTTGGATGATTTCTTTCCGGACGAACAGTTGGATTCGACAATGGTGGGAAAGTCGCAGAACCAGATGTCGCGCATTACCTTTGATAAGTCCAAGGAGTATGCCAATAAGAAGTATACCCAAAATAAAGAAGGTATTCATTCCGGTAAACTGAACTATATGTTTCTGGAAATATCCAAAGAGGTGAGGAGGAGAATACAACCGATAGGGAAATGAGGCGTAGAGTAGAATACAAACAGCTGATTCTCACGAACCGGCTGTTCCAATCATCGTCTATGAATGAAGACCGTTAAGAGTCTTCGATGTGCCTTAAGTTCTTCTTCTTCTTCGATGTCCCACCATACCGGTACAGAGGCCATATGTCATCAAACATTGCCTTGGGATTTGAAGCTTCCAGATTCTTAGCGTTGAAATTTACCTCATGCTAACGATGGGCCATGCGACGCCACCAATAGTGCTCGCTCGTTTTTGATGCACCGGGGAACTTTTGGATTATGTCTGTCACAGTACTGGTACCTTTTACCAGCACACTGGCACCGATGATTGGTTCGCCCGCTGCATCTAAAACTTTACCTGTGATTTTCTTGGCTTGCTGAGTACTTTGGGAACTAAGTTTTATACTTAATATTACTATCTCTCACTAGTAAATTACCTTTCTTGCTAATTATAAATTGTTGAAAATAAGAATGATAAATATGTACACAACCTTTTTACATATAACTTGCACATAATAAAGCTTATGTCGAATGGCTATTTTCCAAAACATTGTTTCAAGCTACTCTTTCAAATGAATACTGACCAACAGCAACTTTCGCTATTTACAATTTATATATATTAGCATTATGCTAAAAAGAAAAATGTTAATATAACTTACAAGTAAAACTTGCTGCTATTAATAGTCTAACACTATTTTTTGATGAACTTATGAATCATTTTACTTTTTTTGCTTTTGAAATCTTTGTTCATGTTGGTATTTCCACATAATCAAGTTTTTTTTAGTGAAAATAATTACACATATACTTTAATGTGTAAATCAAATATCTTATAATATTAGTATATATTATTAATTCGTACACTATATTCTTTATTTTAATATTGTTAAGTTGTATTATTTGTAAATATAGCATCAATATGATTTAAAGTTAATACAATTAATAAATATCAAATAAATACTTAAAACTTTGCAAAACTATAAATGCAAGCGTTTTAATATTAATTTAATAATTTTTAATTTGATTGATAGTAGAATTCCTAAATTAATTCATATGTTTGCAAATAAATCCAAATAATAGAGCTTATGAAAAGAAATTATTGCTTATCATTAGTGTTGCTTGCATTGTTTGGGACAGCTATGCCTTTTGCAGCCAACGCAGCTGTTGAAAGTGTACTTAGTTCCCAAAGTACTCAGCAAGCCAAGAAAATCACAGGTAAAGTTTTAGATGCAGCGGGCGAACCAATCATCGGTGCCAGCGTGCTGGTAAAAGGTTCTGGTACCGGTGCGGTGACGGACGTTGACGGAAAATTCTCTGTAGAAGCGCCGGCGGGTAGCACATTGGAGATATCCTTTATTGGATATAAAACTGCTATGCTTAAAGTGACAAATGCTTCTTCGTATTCAGTGACTTTGCAAGATGATTCGCAAACATTGGATGAAGTGGTAGTGACAGCTATGGGTATTAAGAAAGACCGGAAATCTTTGGGATATGCCATTGATGATGTAGATGCGGAAGAGCTTATGAAAAATAAAAGTGTGAATCCGATTAACTCTTTGGCTGGTAAAATTGCTGGTGTTAATATTACGCAAGGAGGTGGTGCTGCCGGTGCCGGTTCTCAAATCATTCTTCGTGGTGGGACTTCGCTTGAACGTGACAATCAACCAGTATTTGTTGTTGATGGTGTAATCTATGATAACTCTACTACAGTAGTTGGTAACTCTGCTTTTGATGGTAGTTTATCGACAGCTTCTACCAATTCTAATCGTGTAATGGATATAAACCCTGAGGATATTGAAAACATGTCAGTTCTTAAAGGTCCGGCTGCTGCTGCTCTTTACGGTTCACGTGCTGCTGCAGGTGTTGTAATTATTACAACCAAAAAAGGAAAGGAGGGAGCCGTTGAGGTGAATTTCTCCACTAAGTATATCACGCAATGGGCTACTTCTCTTCCTAAAACACAACGGAAATATGGAAGAGGGTTTGCTGAAGATCAGTACACCGATGGAAAATATACTGGAACGACTTATAATGATTTTAGTTATAATTCATGGGGAGCACCTATTGACAATGAGGCAGCAACCTATGATAATATAGATGACTTTTTTCAACAAGGTGGTGCATGGGATACCAATATAAGCGTGGCTGGTGGTTCTAAAAATAGTAATTTTTATCTTTCAGGCTCTTATTATAATCAAGATGGTATAATTCCTAATACTGGTTATGAGAAAGCAACGTTCCGTTTTAATGGTGAACAAAAGTGGAGAATGCTCACATTCGGTGCAAATGTAGCATATTCTCAAGCAAACACTGATAAAACATTGACCTCTGCTGGGTTATATGGTTCAAGTGGTTCTGGTACCATGACGGGGGTATACCGTTGGTCTCCTACTGATGATATGAAACACTACTTGAATGAAGACGGTACTCGCTATCGTATGTTTGGAGATCGTCTTGATGTTGTTGATGAACGCGATAATCCATACTGGATTCTTAATAAGAATAAGTTGAAAGATAATACTGAGCGTTTCACGGGTAATTTTAGTATCAAGGCTGATATTGCAGATTGGTGGTGGATTAGTTATCGTATGGGCATTGACTCTTACACTACAGATGATTCAAAGACTCTTGCTGCTGGTGGAGTATATAAATTGGCATGGCAAAAAGGTATGTATAGCGAAAATTCTTATCGGTATAAATATCTTTCTACGAATTTAATGATGAATTTCAATAAACAGTTTGGAGACTTTAACTTTAACTTGATGCTTGGTACATCTACTGACGATACTCGGACTTGGACTAACTATAGAATGGCTTGGAACTTTGAAATTCCTGATTTTTACGCATTTGACAATGCAACGAATGATAACCGTGATTTTTCAAGTTCACGTTCTCAAAAACGCCTTATTGGTACATTTGGTGAATTCCGTGCTGATTGGAAGAATACAGTGTTTTTGACAGTATCAGGACGTAACGATTGGTCTTCTACATTGCCAATTGAGAATCGTTCTTATTTTTATCCTTCGGTAAGTGGCAGTATTGTGTTTACAGAATTTCTTCCTAAAATAGATTGGTTATCATTCGGCAAAGTACGTGCGAGCTGGGCGCGTGTAGGCAAAGATACGAGTCCGTATTCGTTGGAAACAGCATTGTGGCCCAGTCAGTCATTCCTTGGTGGCCTTACTGGGGTAAGTAATTATTGGACTGCTGGTAATGCTGCATTAAAACCCGAGATTACGGAATCTACTGAATTGGGTATTGAATTGCGCTTTTTTAATAATCGTCTGAAGTTGGATTACGCCTACTATACCAATAATTCGTATAATCAGATTATGTCACCTCGTCTGTCAAATGCAACTGGTTATATTCTCCGTTCTGTTAATGCAGGTGACGTTTATAATAAAGGCATGGAGTTAAGTATTGGCGGTACACCTATTCAAACTAAGGATTGGACATGGGAATCAACTATTAATGTCAGTGGTAATCGTGGTACAGTGAAAAATCTGCTTGAAGGTGTAGAAATTCTTTATGTGACTGATGTACAAGTTGGTAATGCTAAAGCGGCTTCTTTCCCTAATGGTAATTTTATGGCAATTTCCGGTAGTGAATGGAAACGTGATGACCAAGGTCGAGTTGTATTAGACAAGAATGGGCTTCCGACTAAAGGAACTAATGCCAATCTTGAAATAGGTAATCGTGAACCTACATTCTCTGGTGGATGGAATAATACTATTACTTATAAAGGGGTGTCATTGAATATGTTGTGGGATTTTCGTGTAGGTGGGCATGTTTATAATGGAACGGAATATGCTATGACGCTTGCGGGTGTGAGTGAGTTCTCTGCCAACCGGGAAAAAATAGAGGTTTCAGGTGTAAATACAAATGGTGAATTTGTAACGAATACTTTCGAAGCTAATAAAACATATACTTATAATGGTAAAGAAACCAGCGGTAAAACAATTATAGCTAATTATTATCAGGATATTTATCCTAATGAAACAGCAAACTTCATGACAAAGGTGAATGCACTTCGTCTTCGTACTATTTCACTCTCATATAATTTGCCAAAAACGTTACTTGCCAAAACAAAAGTTATAAAACGTGCCTCAATTACGGCAACGGCTAATAATCTTCTTCTTTTCACTAATTATAACGGTGATCCGGAAGTTGCAGCAGCTGGATCGGGTGCAGTAGGCTCATCCTCAGTAGGTATTGATTATTGTGGAGTTCCTGCGACAGCAAGTTTTGCTTTTGGTGTTAATCTGACTTTCTAAATATTGTTTAACTGTATGAAAATTGAATAATATGAAACTATACAAGAAAATAATTCTCGGAGTTGCAGCTTGTGTCGCGCTCTCCGCATGTGATGACTGGTTGGATGTCAACACCAATCCAAATACTCCTATATCTACTGATGCTGAGTTCCATCAGCGTTTACCTTGGATGCAATTTTATATGGAACATATTTACCATATTGTAGCCTCGAATACTAGTTTTTATTGTGGTCATTTCTATCGTAACAATGCACGCGAAGGAGGGGCGGCTAAATGGCAACTTGATTCTTCAACTCGTGCTGCTAATGCGCAACAGTGGTTTTTTACTCAGGTAGGTGTGAATTGTAATGATTTATATAATCAGGCAATGGAGGCTGGTGCTTATCACTATGCAGGTGCAGCCAAATTTTTTCGTGCTTATGGTTTTATGATGCTTACTGATTTATTTGGAGAAATCCCTTATAATGATGCATTTGGAGAAAATCCTTCTCCTGTTTATGATAATGGTAAAACAATATTCCTTGGTTGTATAACTGATATTGATGAAGCTATTGAGTTGTTTTCTAGACAACAAGAGGCAATAAATAATGTTACACCAGTGGATTTGGTAGAAGGCGATTCTTGGAATGGTGGTGATGCAGATAAATGGCTGAAAATGTGTTATCTTCTTAAAGCACGCTGGCTGAATCATTTAGTCAAGAAAGAGGCTGGAAATTATAAAGATGGCAAATATGATGCTCCGGAAATTCTGAATTGTTTAGCTAAAGCTCAACAAAGTAATGCTGATAATACTGTTATAAAACATACGGATACTAATACACCTTCTCATGATGTATTGGGCTGGAATGAGCCGATAGATTATTCTGCTCTCTATTCTTGTATTGGTATGAATAGTAATATTTATATAACTAAATGCTATTATGATAATTTGACTAACTTTGATGGAAAGGGAATAGAAGATCCACGTGCTGATAAGTTTATCCCTTGGACTCGTTCTATGAAAGGTCCTGCAACCCCTATTGATATAAAATGGTCAGAGGACGGTTTGTGGCGTCGTTCTATGGGGGTTGATATGCAAACTGATATTTTAAGTCAATCAGGTCCATATGCTTTGTCATTTGATGTAACTACCCAGAGTTGGTATTGTGATAGCCCAACTCGTAAAGGAGATACTATTTATGTGTGGACAACTTGTGGTGGTACGGGATACGCAGGCGGTGTAGATATCCTTTATCGTCGTAATAAATCTTATGACACTTCTGCGCTGAGCGGAGTGTTTTATGCCCGTCCAACAAGTCCATCCCTTATGGCATCGTATTCCGAAGCTTGTTTTATCAAAGCAGAGACGCTTTTCCGTCAAGGCGATAAATCGGGAGCATTTATTGCCTATAAAGAAGGTGTTAAAGCAAGTATTGATTTTGTTAATGATCAGATTGGCGTGTGGACTTCAGAGGATGGAAAATTGGAGTCTTGCCCCTCGTTTACTCATATTGAACAAACTGATATTGATAATTTCTTGAATAATGCACTAGGAAATTCTTCAGATATTACTCTCGGTAAAATTTTGACTCAGAAGATGTTGGCAATGCCATATTCTAATGAGAATTGGAATGATATGCGTCGTTGTGATTATGATACGAATATATTCATGAATTGGGATAAATCGTATTATTATAGGAATACTCCAGCAGGATTTACTTACTGCCCGGAAGATAAGTCGCCTCGTCGTTGGAAGCAAGCTTCTTATGAGCTGACATATAATACCACTAATCTAGCAGCCATTGGTGCCCAAGTTCCAGGAGCTGCTGAGCTTGGTGAAGGATGGTATAATAATAATCTTATTTGTACATTGCCTGTGTGGTGGGATTCAAATCAGGAATAAAAAGAAAGTTCAATTACGGTTGGCATTATCGGGATGGCAAACCTATTCAGCCATCTATTTATAGAATGTTAATTTAATATTCTTAAAATCTTAGGATTGTATGTATTCCATTGATTATCTTTGCATCCGAATTAGAAATTTAATGGATTTCATTTTGACTTTAGTTTAATTGAATAAAGATATTGAAGGCTCTAATGGTCTTCATTCATAGATGATGATTGGAACAGCCGGTTCGTGAGAATCGGCTGTTTTTTGTTTCGTTTGTTTGCATATCAACGGCGGTAATGTTACTTTTGCTCTAAAAGCGAAGATAGGCTGCACCTCAGCATAAAAAATGAACAAGTTCATTTTATTTTGCATTCGGTTTACACTATCTTTGCGAAAAATAGCTAAGATGGTATGAACTGTCTTTGCAAAGATTAGTCTATATATGGAACAAAGCAAGAAATTTATCTCTCCGGGAGCATGGTTTTCCATGACTTACCCGGCAGACTGGAATGAATTCGAAGATGGGGAAGGTTCTTTCCTTTTCTATAATCCCAATGAGTGGACCGGTAATTTTCGCATTTCGGCTTTCAAAGGGAATGCTACATATGGCAAGGACTCCGTGAAGCAAGAGTTGCGGGAAAACTCCGCTGCCACTCCGGTCAGGATAGGCCGGATGGAATGTGCATATAGTAAGGAGATGTTCGAGGAAGAAGGTGCGTACTATACTTCTCATTTATGGATAACGGGTGCGGATGAAGTTGCCTTTGAATGTTCGTTTACGGTGAAGAAGGGAGAGTCGGTTGCAGAAGCGGAGAAGATTATCGCTTCGCTGGAAACGCGTAAGGATGGGATGAAGTATCCGGCGGAGATAATTCCGGTGCGGCTTTCGGAAATCTATCAGATTAACGAAGCATACGAGTGGGTGGATACTACTGTAAAGGAGTTACTGAAGAAGAATTTTCAAGGAGCGGAGGAAGACATTGCCAAGATGCAGCAGATGATGGAAGAAAGCAACATCAGCCCTAAAAAGAAAGATGCGTGGCTGGCTTTTGGCATTGTGCTTTGTGTTATTTTCGCCAATGAAGTGGATGGTATGGAATGGCGTACCTTGGTGGATGGAAACCGGGAAGCGCCCATATTGCTGAATACGTCTACCGGTGAATGGATAGACCCCATGAAGCTGGTTTGGAGCAAAGTAAAGGCAGGAGGTAAAGTGAATCTGCCGGAGGTATACAGCTCCTTGTTCTAAGGTCCGGTCATCTTGGTACTGTGAGTTTCAACTTTCAATTTTCATTTATCAACTATTAAAGCATTGGCAGCAGTAAATTCAATTCTTCAGGTGGAAAACCTGACCAAGTCGTTCGGTGACTTGGTACTATTCGAAAATATCTCTTTGGGCTTGTCCGAGGGACAGCGTGTCGGACTGATAGCCAAGAACGGCAGTGGCAAGACAACGTTGCTCAATATCCTTTCTGGCAAGGAAGGGTATGACAGTGGCACCATTTCCTTCCGTCGTGACTTGCGTGTGGGTTATCTGGAACAAGACCCGCAGTACCCAGAAGAGCTGACCGTGCTCGAAGCGTGCTTTCATCATGGCAACAGTACTGTCGAGTTAATCAAGGAGTATGAACGTTGCATGGAGACGGAGGGGCATCCCGGTTTGGACGAAATTCTGGTGCGTATGGACCATGAAAAGGCTTGGGAGTACGAACAGAAGGCAAAGCAGATTCTATCCCAACTCAAGATACGTGATTTCAGTCAGCACGTAAAATACCTGTCCGGTGGGCAGTTGAAGCGTGTGGCACTTGCCAATACTCTTATCACTGAACCCGATTTGTTGATATTGGACGAGCCTACCAACCACCTCGACCTCGATATGACGGAGTGGTTGGAGGAATATCTCCGCCGGAACAACCTCAGCTTGCTGATGGTGACGCATGACCGTTATTTCCTCGACCGTGTATGTTCCGAAATCGTAGAGATAGACAACCGGCAGATTTATCAGTATAAAGGCAATTACAGCTATTATCTGGAGAAGCGCCAAGAGCGTATCGAGGCAAAGACTGTGGAGATAGAGCGTGCCAACAACCTCTACCGCACAGAGTTGGAATGGATGCGCCGCATGCCGCAAGCCCGCGGACACAAGGCGCGTTATCGGGAGGATGCCTTTTACGAGTTGGAGAAGGTGGCTAAGCAGCGTTTCAACAACGACAACGTCAAACTGGATGTCAAGGCTTCTTACATAGGCAGCAAGATATTCGAAGCAGACCATCTGTACAAATCCTTTGGTGACTTGAAGATTCTGGATGATTTCTCCTACATCTTCTCCCGTTACGAAAAAATGGGTATCGTTGGGAACAATGGTACGGGCAAGTCGACCTTCATCAAGATACTGATGGGGTTGGAGCAGGCAGACAGCGGCACGCTGGATATTGGCGAGACAGTCCGTTTCGGTTACTACTCGCAGGACGGCTTGCAGTTTGACGAACAGATGAAAGTGATTGATGTAGTGCAGGACATTGCCGAAGTCATAGAACTGGGTAACGGCAAGAAGCTGACGGCATCGCAATTCTTGCAACATTTCCTATTTACTCCCGAGACACAGCACAGCTATGTCTACAAGTTGAGTGGGGGAGAACGCCGCCGCCTCTATCTGTGTACGGTCCTGATGCGCAATCCCAACTTTCTGGTGCTGGATGAGCCGACCAATGACCTTGATATTGTGACACTGAATGTGCTGGAGGAGTATTTGCAGAACTTCAAAGGGTGTGTGATGGTGGTGAGCCACGACCGCTATTTCATGGATAAAGTGGTAGACCATCTGTTGGTGTTCAACGGACAAGGAGACATCCGGGACTTCCCTGGCAACTATACACAATACCGCGACTGGAAAGATGCGAAAGCTCATCAGGAGAAGGAGAAAGAGAAGGAAGTTACCAAGGCTCAGGAGGATAAGACGGCGAAGGTGCGTCTGAACGATAAGCGTCGTATGTCTTTCAAGGAAAAGCGCGAGTTTGAGCAATTGGAACAGGAGATAGCCGATCTGGAAACTGAAAAGAAAGTGATTGAAGAAGCTCTGTGCAGCGGCACCTTGTCTGTGGACGAACTGACGGAGAAGTCGAAGCGTTTGCCGGAACTGTCGGACTTGATTGACGAAAAGACATTGCGCTGGCTGGAGTTGAGCGAGATAGAATCGAACTGAAGTCCGGAATTAAAAATTAAGAATTGAAATTATAGAATTAGGAAAGTGGGAAATCTGACGAACTATCATAGCCATAGCCTTTTTTGTGACGGACGTGCCGGCATGGAGGACTTTGTGCGTTTTGCATTGAGTGAAGGTTTTACATCTTATGGCTTTTCATCGCATGCTCCATTGCCTTTTTCTACGGCATGGACTATGGAGTGGGACAGGATGGACGATTATCTGTCTGAATTCCACCGTCTGAAGGAGAAGTATGCCGGACGTATCGAACTGTATATCGGTCTGGAGATTGATTATCTGAATGAAGCGAGCAATCCGTCCATCGCCCGTTTCAGGGAGTTGCCGTTGGACTACCGTATCGGTTCTGTACATCTTCTCTACAATGACAAAGGGGAAGTGGTGGATGTAGATGTATCTGCGGATACCTTTAAGACCATTGTAGACGGACATTTTTGCGGTGATTTGGAGCATGTGGTCCGTCTCTATTACGGCCGGTTGACGAGGATGCTCGAGCTGGGAGGTTTCGATATTGTGGGCCATGCCGATAAGATGCACTACAATGCAGCATGCTATCGCCCGGGATTGCTGGACGAGCCTTGGTATGATGAGCTGGTTAGGGCGTATTTCGCAGATATTGCCCGTCGCGGCTATCAGGTAGAGGTCAATACCAAAGCCTATCATGACTTGGGCACTTTCTATCCCAATGAGCGGTATTTCTCCTACCTGCATGATTTGGGTGTACGTGTGCAGGTAAACAGTGATTCACACTATCCGGAACGGATAAGCAACGGACGTCCCGAAGCTTTGCGTGCCTTGAGGAAAGCTGGATATGAATCGGTGATGGAACTACACGGAGGAGAATGGAAAGAGATGCCTATCGTGTTTTGAGTGAATAGGATACAAAAACTCCTGACTTGCCTTTTTGTAAAGGTAGTCAGGAGTTTTTCTTTCTATTATGAACTATTCTGTTTTCAGTAAAAAGTCATCAATCGCCTTTTTGTAGGTAGCCTTATCGGCTGCTCCGCGGAAGAGCTGAGGCTCTCCATTCATAGGGATGAATACAAAAAGGGGGATGCTTGTTGCATTGAACAACGCTGCCAATTCTTTTTCTTTATCCACATTGACTTTGTAGACAACGATTTTATCGGCATACTCTTTGGCCAGTTCCTTCATAATGGGAGCCACCATGCGGCAAGGTCCGCACCAGTCGGCATATAAGTCTATGATGGCAGGCTTGCTTCCCTTGTATTTCCAGTCCTGGGATTTCTCATAGTCGAACACATTCTTGATAAACATGGCTTTGTTCATGACGACAACCTCTCCGCTTGTTTGAGCGTAGGCCAGCATGCTGGAAAACACAAGGACAACTATTGTTATAATCTTCTTCATTTCTTCTTGTTAAGAGTTTTGTTCTATAACGGCTTTCAAATCCTTACCGCTGATGACACCCGAGTGGCGCCATACGGCTTCGCCTTTCTTAAATACGATAAATGTCGGTACTGCTTGTATACGGTAGCGGGCAGCAAGTTCTTCGTGCTGGTCTACATCTATTTTGGCGATACGGGCAGCATCTCCTATTTCGTTTTTGAGTTCTTCCAGTACCGGATGCATGGCCTTGCACGGGCCACACCAGGTTGCAAAGAAATCAACTAAAATGGGCTTTTCTGATTGTATCAATTCTTCAAACTTTTCCATAATTTTTTCCTTTCTGTTTTTATTTATTTGTAATGATAACAAAATAGGAGGAGGATTTGTTCGCTAAATCATTATTTAATCGTCATCTCTTCAATGAGATGCGAAGCTCCCGCGTATTTGTCGATGATGAACAAGGTGTAGCGGATGTCTACACATGCTGCTCGTTGGGAGGACGGACGGAAGGCAATGTCGCCAGTCAGACCTTCGTAATTGCGGTCAAAGCCGGTACCTATCAGTTCTCCTTTGGCATTGAACACGGGGCTGCCGGAGTTTCCACCGGTATTGTCTGTGTTGACAATGAAGCAGATGGGCATTTCGCCGTTCGGCATGGCATAACGTCCGAAATCCTTTGCCTGGTACAGCTGTTTCAGTTTGGCGGGGACTACAAACTCCCAATTGTCGGGGTCTTCCTTCTCCATGGCTCCTTTCAGAGTGGTGTAGTAATCATATTTCACACCGTCTGCCGGAGCGTAGGGGAGTACTTGACCGTAGGTCAGGCGCAAGGTGGAGTTGGCATCCGGATAGATGGGCTGACCATTGGCAAGTTTCATGTCCATCATGCCCTTTACCCATACCTTGTGGGCGGCATTGTAGTTTTTATTGGCATCCATCATGGCAATGGAGGTCTGAAGCAGGCCGTCCGTGATGGAATATTTCAGCAAGACCATCCAGTCTGTATTAATCTTGTAGAGGCTGGGCTTGCGGATGAACTTGGCAAAGTTCTCCTTGTTGCCGAAGATGGAATGTTCGAAGCAGGCGTCGATGAAAGCGTCGCTGTTGCCCTTGAAACGCTTGTCTATGATTTGGAAAATACCGATGCGTTGTTCGGCAGGGATATACTTCATGTAGGTTTTTAGCATTTCCTTGCCAACGATACGTTCCACTTCGGGGAAGGGGACAGAGGCGAAGTAGCGGTCGGCTGCCTTCTGAAGGCTGTCTTTAGCTGCTGCAATCTGTTTCTTGTCCTTGTTCTTCAAGGCAGACACCAGTCTTGCGGTACTGGGGATACGCATGAAATCGAGTCCCGTCACCAGTGCTTCCTGAATGGCTTGCTGGTGGTAGAGGGCTGGACGGCGTTGCTTTACGATGGCGCGTATCTGGTCGAATGCCTGCTGATAGCTATTGTCGTTCAGCGAGCGTCCGCGTGCCAGGAGTGCCTCTTGCTGTGCACGTTTGGTGTCCAATACTTTCAGACGGACGAGGCCTTCGTTCATACCGATGGCATTTTTCCAGTAGTTGGCAGAAGATGCATACTTGCTGGCATAGTGGATGCGTACGGCATCGTCTTGCAGCATCTGCTTCATCAGAGCTTTCTGGCGTACGTCACGCACGTGGTGGCGCATGAAGTTGGTGGTTTGCATGCGTTCCTCTACTTCGTCGGAAATCATGTAGCGCCAGTTGCGTCCGGGGAAGCCCATGACGAAGGTAAAGTCGCCCTCGCGATAGCCGTCGAGGCTGATGGTGAGGTGTTTCTTCACTTTCAGGGGGACGTTGTCTTTGCTGTAAGCGGCGGGTTTCCCGTCTTTGTCGGCATAGATGCGGAAGATGGAGAAATCTCCCGTGTGGCGGGGCCACATCCAGTTGTCGGTGTCTGCACCGAACTTGCCGATGGAGGAGGGGGGAGCGCCTACCATGCGGATGTCGCTATAAGTGGTTTTTACGAATAGATAGTATCTGTTGCCACCGTAGAAGGCTTTCAGTTCCAGTTTGCGGCCGGGTGTCAGGGTGATGCCTTCGGACTTGGCGAAGCGGTCGGCTACTGTTTTCAGGTATTTGGGAGACAGATAATTGGTGCCGTTCGGGTCGTCGTCGGTTTTCAGTTGTTCGTTTACGTAGTCTGTCACGTCCAGTATCCGGTCGACGTAGGTGACGGTGAGTCCCTTGCAGGGAAGCTCCTCTTCGCGGGACATGGCCCAGAAACCGTCGGTCAGGTAGTCATGTTCCACCGAGCTATGTTGCTGTATGGCGCTATAGCCGCAGTGGTGGTTGGTCAGTACCAGGCCTTCGGCAGAGATGACTTCGCCGGTACAGCCGCCGCCAAAATGTACCACGGCATCCTTCAGGGCAATGCCGTCGGGATTGTAGATTTGGTTGGCGGGGATGAGCAGGCCGAGTTCCGTCATGGCTACTTCGTTCTGCTTTTGTAGGTCGGTGAGCATCCACATACCTTCGTCGGCGTGTGCGGCAAGGACAGAAGATGTAATGAATAATGATAATAGGATTCTTTTCATGGTGATGTGCGTTAGAAGAGCATCTGAGAGGGGGGCTATTCAGTATACGACTGAATAGGGTTAAGTATGCGACTGAATGGCATTCAGTCGTATAGTGAATGCCATTCAGTATGGGAGGTAATCTCTCAGAGGCTTTTATTTATTCTACGATGTGCATTTCGTTTATCAAATGTCCGCAGTTGCCCAGCTTGTCGAGGATGAAGAGCACGTAGCGGATGTCCAGTGCAATGCAACGCTGCAGGTCATTGTTGAAGTTGATGTCACCGCTCAGAGACTCCCAGTTGCCGTCGAAAGCAGTACCGATGAGCTGTCCTTCGCCATTGATGACGGGGCTGCCGGAGTTGCCGCCGGTGATGTCGTTCGTCGTGAGGAAGCAAACCGGCATGGTGCCGTCTGCCATGGCGTAGCGTCCGAAGTCTTTCTTCTGAATCAGTTCTTTCAGCTTGGCGGGTACTACGAATTCACGGTCTTCGGGATTCTCTTTTTCAAGGATACCGTCGGTAGTGGTATAGTAGTCGTAGTGTACAGCATCGCGCGGGCTGTATGATTTTACATTACCATAGGTCAGACGCATGGTGAAGTTGGCATCCGGATAGGAGGGGACGGGCTGTTTCATTTCACCCAAGCCACGGATGTAGGCCTTGTGGAGCAGTTCCATTCCGCTTTCCAGTTCCATGTATTGCTTTCCGAGTTCCTGCAGCTTTTCGTTCTTGGAGCGCGAGTAAGCCGTAGCAGGGTCTTTCTCAATGGCTTTCACGGTGGGCTTTGCCAGGAATTTATCCAGGTTCTTGCGGTTGGAGAGGATGGAGTTGTCGTAAATGTTGTCTACGTATGCGTCGTAGTCGCCCTTGAACTCTCCGTTGATGGTTTGGTAGAAGGAGGGCAGCTCGTTGGCGTTCAGTGCCTTGGCAAGGGCGGGCAGGATGGCTTTGGCTACGGCGCGGTCCACTTCGTGGTCGTAGTCTTTATTGTGGATGCCATCGTAGGCATTTTCCAACTGCTTCTTCGAAGCTTGCAGCAATGAGTCGTTCTTCTCTTCGAGCGCTTTCTTTATGTTATCCATAATAAGGTAGGTACTGCCGAATTCGATAGCACCGCGCAATGCTTCGTTGGTATAGTAGAGCTGGCGCAGCGTGGGGGTGCTTTTCTCGATGATGGCATCAATTTTCTCTACCACACCCTCGTATTCGGGTTTTCCTTGGGCAAAGGCGGCATACTTTTTCTCGATTTCGGCTTTGGCGCTCAACACGTCATTGTCGATGATTGCCTTGTTCATACCAATGGAGTTTTTCCAGTAGTTACTGCTTCCGGCAAACTTGCTGGCATACTGGATGCGGGTCTTGTCACTGGCATCCATATACTTGCGCAGCACTTCGAGGCGTACGCCGCGCATGTCAATCATTGCCTGGTTCACGGCGTTCATGCGTTGCTTCACTTCGCTCTGGGTGAGGTAACGTTCTGTGCTGCCGGGAAAGCCCATAATCATGGCGTAGTCACCCTCGTTCAGGCCTTTGATGGAGATGGGCAAGAACTTCGGCGTTTTCAGGGGTACATTGCTTTCACTGTATTCTGCAGGCTCTCCGTTGGCATCGGCATAGATGCGGAACATGGAGAAGTCGCCCGTGTGGCGCGGCCACATCCAGTTGTCGGTTTCACCGCCAAACTTACCTACCGAGGAGGGAGGAGCGGCAACCATACGCACGTCGCTGTATACCTTATAATAGAACATATAGAATTTGTTTCCTGCATAGAAGGGGAGTGCGCGCACTTCAATGCCCGGTTTACCCTTCAAATCGCTCTTTTCCAGTTCTTCCTTTGCCAGTTTGCTGAGGAACGGGGAAGTCAGTGCATCGATTTCCGTCACTTCGCCTGCCTTTATTTTAGCGTTGACAAGGTCGGTGATGTCTACAATGCGGTGCACGAAACGGAATTTCAATCCCGGGGTGGGCAGTTCTTCACTACGGTTCATGGCCCAGAAACCATCTGTCAGATAATCGTGTTCCACGCTGCTGTGCTGCTGTATGGCACCGTATCCGCAATGGTGATTGGTCAGAATCAGTCCTTCCGGAGAGATGATTTCGCCGGTACAGCCGCCGCCAAAGATACCTACGGCATCTTTCAGTGATACGCCGTTGGGATTGTAGAGGTCGTCAGCCTCCAGCTTCAGTCCTTGTTTCTTCATCATGTCGATGGAGTTCTGCTGTTTCATCAGTTGCAGTAACCACATTCCTTCGTCTGCACGCGCAGAGCAGATTGTCAGTGCGGCAATGGCCGCAAGCAAACCTTTCTTAAATGTAATCTTCATATAATCAATTATTAAGTAATGTCTTTGAATTTCATTGTTATCGCTTGTGGGCTTATGGCTTGATGGCATTGTTTCTTATTGCTTCCATAATGTTTGCAGGCGGACGCTGGTTCATCAGTTCGTTCTTCATAAAGTCCATGTATGGGGCTGCGTGACTGAAGAACTTATGATATCCTGCACAAAGGTAATTCAGTCCCGGCTCCCCGTCGGCTGTACATACAAAACGGTTCTTTGGGCATTCGCCGTTGCAGGCAAACAGCCATTCACACTCCCTGCATTGGGTGGGGAGCGATTGTTGCTTCATCAGTCCGAAGGCTTGTTGCCGTTCGCCGTACATCATCTCCACCAGTGTATTCTGATGGATGTTGCCCAGTTTATATTCGGGGAAAACAAAATGGTCGCAGGTATATACGTCTCCGTTGAACTCCATAACACCTGCATGGCCGCACGTCTTTGCCATGGAACATACACCCGGCTGTTCGCCTATCCAGTTGGCAAGGGTAGAGTCGAACAGCTGTATGTAGTAAGTCCCCACGTCCTGCTTTACCCATTCGTCGAACAAGGCGCATAGGAAGTCTCCCCATTGTTCCGGCGTGACGGAGAAGTCTGCCAGCTGCGTGCTCTTTTCTTTGTCTGCCAGGGAGGCAAGATGGCGTCCGTCCCCATGAGGGGCAATGCGCTCCACGATGGGGGCAAACTGGATGTAATGGCATCCTATCTCCTTGAAAAAATTATAGAAGTCCAGCGGATAGTCGGCGTTGTAGTCATTGACCACTGCCATTCCGTTCCATTCCACACCGTGCTTTTTCAGCAGGTTGATGCCCTGCATCACCTTGACAAAAGAGGGCTTGCCCTGCTTGTTCTTCCGGTATTCGTCATGGAACTCTTGCGGTCCGTCTATGGAGACGCCCACCAACCAGTTGTTTTCTTTGAAAAACCGGCACCATTCATCGGTGAGCAACGTGCCGTTGGTCTGTATGCAGTTGTCGATGGTGCGTCCGTTGGCATATTTCCTTTGCAGCTCCATGGCCCGTTTGTAGAAAGACAGCGGACGCATCAGTGTCTCTCCGCCATGCCAGGTGAACAGAACCTGGGGCATGGTCTGTGAGTTGATGTACTCCTCGATAAACTTTTCCAGAAGTTCATCACTCATTACATGCTTGGGGTTGTCTCTATATAGTTTGGATTTCTCCAGATAATAGCAATAATCGCATGCCAGATTGCATACCGCACCTACCGGTTTCAGCATTACATAGAGCGGTTTGGCAAAAGGTGCATAGGTTGACATGTATATTTTCTCTATTTTTATCATTTATAATTGTGCAAAAATACGTAAACCGAATGAAAAATCCTTTCTTTCTATCCGGTTTATAAGGAATATTAATACCTTTGCTGGGTGTAATTCAAAAATCGTTTCTTGCATGATTAGAATGAGTGTGAACCGCATTTTACCCTTTTTGCTCCTGCTTGTGCTCTTTACTTCTTGCAACCGCAAGTATAAGATAGAGGGCAGTTCTTCGGTAACCAGCCTTGACGGAAAGATGTTGTTTCTCAAGACGCTTCGGAACGGGCAATGGGTGAATGTTGACTCGGCAGAGGTTATCCATGGGCATTTCAAGATGAAAGGCCGGACCGATTCCGTGATGATGGTGACTCTTTATATGGATCAAGAGGGTATTATGCCTTTGGTGCTGGAAGATGGTAAAATCGTAGTTTCCATCTCCAATACCCAGTTGATTGCCAAAGGAACCTCTTTGAATGACAAGTTGTACGAGTTTATAGACAAACGCAATTCCCTAGAGGTAAAGATAGAGGAGCTGGAACGCAAAGAGGCGCGTATGGTGCTGGACGGTGCCAATCTGGATGATGTGCATGGACAGTTGGCAAAGGAAGGCGAAACACTTGTGAAGGAGATGAACGACTACGTCCGTCAGTTCATTGTAGATAACTTTGAGAACGTGCTGGGTCCCAGTGTATTCATGATGATGTGCAGCACACTGCCCTATCCGGTGATGACTCCGCAGATTGAGGACATCATGAGAACTGCTCCCTTGTCTTTTAAAGAGAATACTTTGGTGAAAGATTTCCTTACAAAGGCGAAGGAGAACATGCAGCTGATTGAAGAGCAGAAGCGCATGAAGCAAAATGCTTCTGTAGGAGGACAGAAATAAATAGGAATGAGTTGATAATGATAAACGGGAATGCCTGAATATCTTGATAAGATATTCAGGCATTCCCGTTTATCATTATGTTTTTATCTGTCTTGGTCTTCGTTCTTCACCATCCCTTTATACTTTTCCGGCAATGCACTCTCCACTGCCGCATAAGCCTCGTTCATACTTGCTTTGATGTTTTCTGCCCCTTTCCCTTTGGGAGGAATAGGTTCATGGATGGTCAGTATCATCCGGTGGCGGTGTATCCACTTTCCGGTGCGTGGAAGAATCTCGAACGAGCCGTCTATCGTGACGGGTACTACTTCCAGTTGCAGTTCATCCGCCAGCTGGAAAGCACCTCTCTTGAAGTAGCCCATGTGTCCCGTGAAGGTACGTGCTCCTTCGGGAAATACTACCAGTGATACGCCGTCTTTCAAAGATGATTCTGCCTGCCGCATGGTGGCAAGCACCTTCTTGGGACTGGAACGGTCGACGAAGATATGTCCTGCGCTTTCGCATGCCTTACCGACAAACGGGATTTTGCGCAGGCTCTTCTTCATCATCCATTTGAAGTTCCGTCCCAGGAATCCGTATATCAGGAATATGTCGAAGGCGCCTTGGTGATTGGGCACAAACACGTAAGAAGTACGTTTGTGTATTTTCTCCCTTCCATGCACCTCCACCGGAATAAGCAGTATATAGCAGATGAGCTGTGACCAGATTTTACCGGGATAGTACCCCCAGGTATGCGCCCCCCCTATCAGCGAACCGATAATGGTGACCAATGCTGTAAGGATAGTCAGTACCAATAAAATAGGCAACGCAAAGCAAACCTGATAAGTGATATAAAGTATCTTCATAGGTGTCGGATTTTTTATTGCTACAAAGATATACCTTTTTCTTATTTCGTCACTCTTTCTCTCTTACTAATTTTAGTACTGTAATTTCCGGCCATGCCCCGAACCGGAACGGCAGTCCCACATAGCCGATGCCAATATTTACGTACAAAGCCCTTTTGCCTTCGTAGTACATTCCTCTCCATTCCGGATAGATAAGTTCGGCAAGGGAGTGTCCGAACAAGATGCCTTGCATGGCGTGGGTATGTCCTGCAAGCATCAGTGAAATATCCGATTGGGGCAGTACCTCGCGCCTCCAGTGGGTAGGGTTATGGCTGAGCAATATTTGGAACATCCCTTCCGTACCCTGCATGGCTTGCGGTAAGTCTGCAAATTGGGAGAAAGGAGGCTCGCCATCGTTTTCCACACCGATGAGGGCTATGCTGTCACCTTTGTGATAAAGGATGTCATGCTCATTGTTCAGCAGTTTCCATCCCATTGCTTTCTGCTGCCGGATTAAATAGTCCAGATTGGCGATTTCTGCTTTCGGGCTTTGCCAGTGATAGTATGAGCCATAGTCATGGTTACCGAGGATGGAGTATACTCCGTCCGGTGCGTACAGTTGGGAGAGTATTTCTTGGAAACCATCCAGTTCATGGCTCTGCTGGTTCACGAGGTCACCGGTGAAGACAATCAGGTCCGGCTTCTGTCCGTTGACTGAATCGACCAATTGTTTGATGGGTTCCGGATTGCCCTGCCAACTGCCGATGTGTATGTCCGATATCTGCACGATGCGGTAGCCGTCGAAACCTTCCGGAATATTGGCAGAACGATATTCTACTTCTTTCGTATCGAAACGGGTGATGCCTGCAAAAGTTCCGTAGAGGATATTGAAGAAGCTGACGACAGCTAAAACCAGTCCTATAGCGGTGAACGGGCTGCGGGGACAACGACGGATGATGAAGTGCGCCAGTACTCCCACCAGAGAGCAAAGCATGAATATGGTTTTTGGAAAGACAAACAGCATGATGGTAATTGCCAGTCTGCCTATAGCCTGCGTATGGTTTGACATCGCATTGTCGCCCGTAAGGAACATGAAGTAAACATAGCCTGCCGCCAGCAATAAGGTGGGAAGCCAATAGAGGCTGCGTAGAAATGTCTTTCTGGTTTTTCTTACTACATAAACCAAGTAAATGTAAAGGTCGGGGATGAGAAGGAAAAGGATGAAAACAAGAGTTACTCGGTGCATATATCTTTCAATTCTTCAATGTTCTTTTTAATATTGTCCAGATGTTTATAAATCACTTTTTTGTAGAGAATATAGATAATCAACGCATCAAATACTACAAAGAGGGTAATCAGTATGGCTTGCACGCCAACGGACATCAGATGATATTCCATCACCCAATAATTGAGGATATTGAAAAGGATAATCCAGATGGAGATGCCCATCACCTCATATTTGGTCCATTGGCGGAAAGTGGTCATACGGCGGCTGACTTCGGCAACACTCATTTCTTCAATATGTGTATTCTTATTCCAACGGTATGTTTTCCAGTCCCACCACATGCCTGCGAGAATGCTGATGGCAATGAACCCTAAAAAGGGAACAATCTTTTCTTGTAGTTGTTCGTTGAAACCGAAGGTGGGCAGTAGCAGCCATATAAGAAGAAGGGTAGCCAGACATATCGTTCCTATTCCGATAGAGAAGCGTTGTATGACTACGAGGCGTCCCAGACTTTTGCGGGTATTTGCCTTGTAGCCGGCAATCAGTTCTGTAATCTGCTGTTCATCAGCAATCGGTTCTTTCTGCAACTGTTCATTCAGTGCGTTCCATGATTTCTTCAGTTCATCCAGTTCCATATATCTATTCCTCCTTATTCATTCTTTTCAATTTGTCTTTGATGCGGCTGAGCTTGGTGGCAACGTTTGTCAAAGTCAGCCCGGTGATTTCGGCAATTTCTTCGTAGCTTTTCTCTTCCAGATAGAGCAGGATGATGGATTTTTCCAATTGTCCCAGCCGGTTTATCATCCGGTAGAGTTGCCGTAGCATGGCTTGTGTCTCGTCGGTTTCTTCAGTCCGGTCGGCTTCTTGGTTGAGGGTAACGATTTCGGGGATGTTCTTTTCTTTGCGGATAAAGCTGATGCACGTGTTCAGTGCGATGCGGTAAATCCATGTTGAAATCTTGCACTCCCGCCGGAACTTGGGAAATGCTTTCCATAAGTTGAGTACCACTTCCTGATATAAGTCGTTGAGGGTAGCGTTGGGCGTGGTGTACAGATAGCACACCTTATATATCACGCGCTCATACTCTCGTACCACGGATACAAACTCTTGTTCTGCATTTTCCATCTTTTTGCTTCTTTCGAGTTGCTTTGCACTGTTAGTCGCGGAAAGGGGCGATAAATCACAGTTCAAAAGGATTATTTTTTATGGCACATAGGTGACACAGATTAAACAGATGACCACAGATGAGAAATTCATGATGAACAAAATTATCAGTGAAAATCTGTTTAATCTGTGTCGTCTGTGTAACTCCTTTTTTAATGTACCGAATTATCAGCATTATGATACGCTTTCTATATTTCCTGCCAGAAACTTCCGCATATTCCCTATTGGCATTCCCCGGCGGCGGGCGTAGTCTTCCAGCTGGTCCTCTCCAATCTTGCCCACTGCAAAGTATCGGGATGCGGGATGTGCCAGCATCATGCCGCAGACGGAGGAGTGAGGGTGCATGGCTCCATGTTCAGTCAGCGTGATGCCTATCTGTTTCATGCCGAGCAGTTCGTCCAGCAAGAAATTCACGGATTGGTCGGGTAGGGAGGGGTATCCCACAGCGGGGCGGATGCCTTGGTACTTCTCGACCAGCAAATCCGGAATGGACAAGGATTCGTCGGGGGCATAGCCCCAAGCCTCCTTGCGGACATATTCGTGCATCTTTTCTGTGGCGGCTTCGGCGAGGCGGTCGTTCAAGGTTTGTACAAGGAGATGTTTGTAAGGGTCGTTCTTGTAAGTCTCTTCGGCCTCTTCACTGATGGTAGAGGCGAAAAGCCCTACGATGTCGGGTGTGTCCGAAGAGAGGGGACGTACAAAATCACTCAGACAGAGAAATGGACCGCCATCGGGTTGTGGTGTCTGCTGTCGGAGCAGAGGGAAGGTTGTTCCTTCTATCAAGAGGTTATCTCCATCTGCATTTGCCTGGCAAAGCCTGAAGATGCAATGGATGGAGATTGTTTCGTCCAGTCGGTCGAGCATTCTATTGGCTTCCTTGAAGAGCTGCATGGCTTCGGAAGCTTTGGTACGTTCCTCCTCGGGAAAGGTCGTCAGCCAAAGTGCACGGCAGGAATCGCAGCCATGGATGTTGGCAATAGCCGCAAAGCGAGGCTGGAAGCCCCAGGCATGGAAGAAATAAATCCAGTTGATGTAAGGGGTTACTTCATGAATCCGATACGAAAGCAATTCATGCCCCGGTGCCAGTATTGTCCTTTTCATCCCATTTAATCCCTAATCCTTAATTCCTAGCCTTCACTCCCCAAATCTCAGTTCCTCGCCACGATAAGCGTCGTCCACCATACCGTCAGTATAAACGGGATGTCCGTTGGCAAAAGTCCTTTCCACTTTCCAGTTGAAGGTATGTCCTTCCAATGGGCTCCAGCCGCATTTGCTCAAAACTTTGTCGGCTGTCACTTCCCACGGGGTATCGGGGCGTACCAGCACAAGGTCTGCCCGGTAACCTTCACGGATATAGCCGCGCTCGTTGATGTGGTAGATTTGTGCGGGAGCATGGCACATTTTTTCAACGATGGTCTCGAGAGTGAATATTCCCTCATCTACCAGTTGCAGCATGCTGACAAGCGAAAACTGTATCATCGGCATGCCGGACATGGCTTTCAAAGCACCCCCTTCTTTCTCGGCGAGCAGATGGGGGGCATGGTCGGTGGCTATTACGTCTATCAGGCCGGAGTTGACGGCTGCACGCAGGGCATCGCGGTCGGCTTGCTTCTTAATGGCAGGATTACACTTGATACGTGTACCCAACGTGCGATAGTCACTGAGCGTGAAGAGGAGATGGGCAACGCATGCTTCGGCGGTGATATGCTTCTCGGAAAGTGAATAGTCATTGAATAATTGCAGTTCCTTAGCTGTGGACACATGCAGGATATGCAACCGTGCTCCGGCAATTCTTGCCAGCCGTACTGCCAGTTCAGAGGATGCATAGCATGCTGCCGAAGAGCGGATGTAGGGATGCTTGCCTATGGGAATATCATTCTCTCCGGCAAACATTTCCTTATACTTGGCAATATTGTTCTTGATGGTTTCCTGGTCTTCGCAGTGGGCGGCAATCAGCATGTCTGTACCATTGAAAATATTTAGCAGGCTGTTCATCTTGTCTACCAGCATGTTTCCGGTACTGGAACCCATGAATAGCTTGATACCGCAGACACGGTGCTTGTCCAGCTTGCCGAATTCGCTGTAGTTGTTGTTTGTTGCACCGAAGTAGCAGGAATGGTTTACGATACACTTTTCGTTCAGTAAATCGAGCTTGGCGTTCAAAGCATCCAGTGTAGTGGTCACTGGATTTGTATTGGGCATATCCATGATGGAGGTCACACCACCTGCGGCAGCCGCACGGCTTTCGGTGAGGATGTCCGCTTTGTGGGTTAGCCCGGGATCGCGAAAATGTACATGGTCATCGATGATGCCCGGCAACAGATAGCATCCGGTGGCATCTATGGTTTCATCACAAGGGGCAGAGAGAGGTTTCCAGTTGGTCAGTACCTCTGCAATGCGCCCGTCTTCTATCACTACGGAACCTTTCACGGATTGTCCTTCGTTGACAATCGTAGCGTTATGTATCAATGTTCTTTTCATATCTTCCTAATATTTATAGTAAACCCCTATCACTCTATCACCCATCACTTCATCTCCTTATCTACAGTAGGATATTTATGAAACCAACTGTTCCATTTCAACCGAATCACTCCGAATACGGCTTCACCAAAAATACTGCTGTTCATTTTGGAAGTGCCCAGTTCGCGATTGATGAAGATGACAGGCACTTCCTTTACCTTGAAGCCGCATTTGTAGGCGGTGAATTTCATTTCTATCTGGAAGGCGTATCCTTTGAAGCGGATACCGTCCAGATTGATAGTCTCCAATACCCGGCGGCGGTAACATACAAATCCGGCTGTAGTATCGTGGATGGGCAGCCCCGTGATGAAGCGTACATATTTGGAGGCAAAATAAGACATCAGTACACGTCCCATGGGCCAGTTCACTACGTTCACACCACTCACATAACGTGAACCGATGGCTACATCGGCACCCTCTTCGGAGCAGGCCCGGTAGAGACGGGGCAGGTCTTGGGGATTGTGGCTGAAGTCGGCATCCATTTCGAATACATACTCATAGTCTCGTTGCAATGCCCACTTAAAGCCGGCTATATAGGCTGTTCCCAATCCCAGCTTTCCTTTGCGCTCCACCATGAAGAGGCGTTTGGGGAACTCTTTCTGTAAGGTTCTGACGAGATCTGCCGTTCCGTCGGGCGAACCGTCTTCAATGACAAGGATGTGAAAACCATGTTCCAGAGCAAAAACGGCACGGATGATATTTTCTATATTCTCCCGTTCGTTGTAGGTGGGGATGATGACAATGCTGTCTGATATTTGCATACTTATAGGTAATGGGGGTTATAACTGGGAACAAATGTAATACATTTGTTCGAAAGTGAAAAGTTTTATTCCAGTATATTCTCAGAGGGCTATGAATTAGTCCGCTTCGTCACTTTGTGCTTTTATCAGTAACCAACTACTGACTTGCTTTTTCAATATTTTTGCATATGATAGTTGTGTTCTTGGTATGCTCTTTGTCAATCCCATTATGCTGGCAATGGCCGTCTTAAATTTCGAACATTCTGCTCCGTGCCAGCATGCAGGCCCCAACTACTCCAGCCTTGTCTTTTAGCTTGGAAACAGTCACCGTGGCGTCTTTGTTGACCAGATTCAATGAGTATTTCCTTATTGCCGTTTTGATTGGCTGCACTATATAGTCTCCTGTTGATGATAATGTACCCCCGATTATTACTAGTTCCGGATTGAATATGCTTATTAATCCAGCTATTTGCCTTCCCAGTTTTTGGCCTATTTCTTCCACTATCTCAATGCATAGCAAGTCCTCTTTATTGACTGCGGTGATGATTTCATCCAAGGTGGGCGGATTTTCTGCAGTCCGTTTTGATAGTATGGAACTTTCTCCGCTACCGATTCTTTCCAACAGGATGCGGTGCAGTGCCGATCCTGAGGCTTCCGTTTCTAGGCATCCTTTTTTGCCGCAGTGGCACAGTATTTCATTGTCGAAAACATTGACGTGCCCGAATTCTCCGGAAAATCCAGATTTTCCCGTGTATACCTTCCCGTCTATGATGATGCCGATTCCGAGTCCCCAGCTTATGTTGACAAAAATGATGTCTTTTTCCCCTTTGACGCATCCTTGCATATGCTCTCCATAGGTCATGGCCCTTGTGTCGTTGTCTATGCAGACCGGGTACCCTATTTTTTCATTCAATACATCCGCCAAAGGACGCTCTGAAAAGTTGAACATGCTGAAACTATATCCTGATTCCGGATTTACCCTTCCGGAGATGTTGATGCAGATGTTCATTATCTTCTTGTCGTTGATTTCTGTTCCCTTTATGAAGTTTCGGATGAGTGCACACAGTTCTTCCAAAGCTTCCTGTGTATTTTCGAACTTGTATGGTATGTTCATCCTGATTTCCACCATATCCCCCTTGAAATTGATCAGTCCGATGTTTATGGCAAATTTCTTAATGTCCACTCCGATGAAGTATCCTGATTCCGGATTGAGTCCATATAGGCTTGGATGGCGGCCGCTACTGGTCTCCAGTTTCCCATAGTCGTTTATATAGTTGTCCTCACACATTTCATTGATGAATTTGGTGGTTGTGGGCACACTCAGATCGAGTTCCTTGGCCAAGTCGGTAATAGTGGAGCTCCCATTATATATATAATGTGTGATGATCCTTTTTTTTAAGAGTGCATTCTTGCTCCCGGTTTCCATTTCTTTTAATAAATTCTGTTTCATAGGTATGTATTTTTATGTTATTTGCTCTATTTTGTTTATTATATTAATATATACGGGTTTGTTATTCGGAAATATTATGTATTTAATTTGTTATTATGTAAATTATTTGGTAATTGCGTGTTAACGTATATTAATTGTAGGTTATATATTAATTAAATACTTTATTAACTCTTGCAAAGATAATAAATATATCTATATTTGCAGCGTAGTAATTGAATAATAACGATTAATATCTAAACAATGAAAAACATAATTGATTTTTTATCTTAAAAAATCTGTTCGATAGGTTTAATATATAATGGTTGATCTTAATTTTATTAATAATGAAAACACGCAGGGATTTTTTAAAGAGGACTGCTTTGTTCGGTGCGTCTGCATTCATGGCCCCTTCATTGTTGGGGCGGGAGAGTGATGGGGATTACTTCTTTTCTCAAGAGTCTGCCTCTTCCATGCTGGTCCCCATGGGCGATGCGCTTAAAATTACCGGCACGTTCTTGGATGAGATATCCCATGATATTCCCCATCAGAATTGGGGGGAAAGGGAATGGGATCAGGATTTCCGGTATATGCAGAGTATTGGAATTGACACGGTCATAATGATCCGGTCGGGTTATCGCAAATTCATTACTTATCCTTCGGCGCATTTGCTGGGTAAAGGGTGTTATATGCCTTCTGTCGATTTGTTGGACATGTTCCTTCGTCTGGCGGGGAAATATCACATGAAGTTCTATTTTGGTTTATATGATTCGGGCAAGTACTGGGATACCGGTGACCTTTCGTGGGAGGTTGAGGATAACAAGTATGTGATTGATGAGGTGTGGAGCAGGTACGGTGAGAAGTACAAGAGTTTCGGCGGATGGTATATCAGTGGTGAGATAAGCCGTAAGACGAAGGGTGTCATTGATGCCTTTCATGCGATGGGCAAACAATGCAAGGATGTCTCCGGCGGTTTGCCGACTTTTATTTCTCCGTGGATTGACGGGAAAAAGGCCGTGATGGGTACAGATAAGTTGACAAAGGAGGATGCGGTTTCTGTTCAGGAGCATGAAAGGGAGTGGAATGAAATTTTCGATGGCATTCATGATGTGGTTGATGCCTGTGCTTTTCAGGACGGACATATCGATTACGATGAACTGGATGCTTTCTTTACGGTGAACAAAAAACTGGCTGATAAGTATGGCATGAAATGTTGGACAAACGCTGAAACCTTTGATCGTGACATGCCCATTGACTTTTTACCTATCAAGTTTGACAAGTTACGGATGAAGTTGGAGGCTGCCAAGCGAGCCGGTTATGACAAGGCCATCACTTTTGAGTTTTCTCATTTTATGAGTCCTCAATCAGCATATTTACAGGCAGGACACTTGTATAATAGATATAAAGATTTTTTTAATCTAAAGTAATATGGAGATCATGACAAGACTGTTATTTGTATTTTTTATTTCTGTTGTTCACTTGAATATGATGGCACAGAATCCACTTGCTATAACCGGACAAGTGAAATGTCAGGGGTATGGGGTCGCGAATGTGGTAGTAACGAACGGTTTCGATTGTGTCTTGACCGATGCTTCCGGCAAGTATACCATTCCTTACCATCGTGACGCCCGTTTTGTATATGTCACTACTCCTACAGGCTATTTGCCTCAACGGGACGGTAGCCTTCCTTTATTCTATCAGCATATTATAGAAGGGACCTTTATATATGATTTTTCTTTGGTCAAGAATCAAAGGAATGATGATAGACATCTTTTCTTGGTTCAGGCTGATGTCCAGCTGGGAAAAGGCGAGGATGTTGCGGCTTATGCGGAGTACCTGAAGGATATGAGGGAGTTTATAAACAGACATTCAGAATATGATTTGTTTGTGTTGGACTGTGGTGATATTGTAGGCAATGCCTTGTCGCTTTTTCCTTCATATAAACAGACATCGGACGTGTTGGATGTCCCCATGTACCGTGTGATTGGAAATCATGATATGGAATATGGGGTCCGTTCCTACGAACATTCGTATAAGACCTATGAAGAGTGTTTCGGTCCTATCTATTATTCCTTTAATCGTGGAAAAGCCCATTATATCGTGCTTGATAACTGTTACTATATCAATAGGAATTATCGCTATATAGGTTATATTGATGAGCGTACTTTGCAATGGATTGAGAAGGATTTGGCTTTTGTTCCGAAAGACCATTTGGTGTTTGTTTCCATGCATATCCCCTCCAGTTCTACCAAGGAGTTGGAATTTAATGCTCTGCTTCCTGATGAAACCAGCAATGCTTCAAGTTTGTATGATCTTTTGAAAGGATACGAGGCGCATTTGCTTACTGGCCATACCCATAACAACGGTAATGTTGTATTCAATGACAGTCTGATGGAGCATAATACTGCGGCTGTATGTGGTACTTTTTGGAAAGCTGATATCTGTACCGATGGCACTCCCAGCGGTTATGGTGTATATGAAGTTGACGGAAACAAGCTGACTTGGCGTTATAAGAGTGCGGGGTATCCTATCGAACATCAGTTCAGGGCTTATCCGGTGGGGGCTTCAAGGGATTATCCTGAGTATATTCTTGCGAATGTCTGGAATTGGGATGAAGAGTGGAAGGTGGAATGGTATGAGGACGGGAAATATATGGGTGAAATGGAGCATTTCACAGGTTTTGACCCGGAAGCGAAGGCCATTTGCTCGGACAAGAAACGTGTAGAGTATGATTGGATTTCTCCGATAAGGACAGAACACATGTTCCGTGCTCTTCCTAAGAATCGTGAGGCTTTAATAGAAGTGTGTGTGACAGATCGTTTTGGTAATGTATATAAAGTTAAGCTATAGACAATGATGAAGACAAATGTAAATATCGGATATCTGGTGTTCCTTTCCTTTGTTGCAGCCTTGGGAGGTTTCCTTTTCGGCTATGATACTGCTGTGATTTCAGGAACCATTGCCCAGGTGACCGCACTTTTTCACTTGGATGCGTTGCAGCAAGGCTGGTATGTCGGTTGCGCATTGATAGGATCTATTGCTGGTGTGCTTTTGGCCGGTGTGTTGAGTGATCGGTTTGGCCGTAAACTGACGATGATTCTTTCCGCTGTGCTGTTTTCCACTTCAGCTATAGGTTGTGCTGTTTGTACGGATTTTGATGAGTTGGTTCTGTACCGTATTATTGGTGGTGTGGGTATTGGTGTTGTCTCTATCATCTCTCCCTTATATATATCGGAAGTCTCCGTGGCTCAATACAGAGGCCGTTTGGTCTCTTTGTATCAATTGGCTGTCACGGTAGGTTTTTTGGGCGCCTATCTGGTGAATTTCCAATTGCTTGGGTACTCGGAAAGTCATGTGGCTTCTGGCACGGGGCTGTTTGAGAAGCTCTTTATTTCTGAGGTGTGGAGGGGCATGTTGGGTATGGAGACATTGCCGGCACTTTTGTTCTTTGCCGTTATTTTCTTCATTCCCGAAAGTCCCCGTTGGTTGATCTTGAAGGGCAGGGAAGAACGCGGCCTCCGTATATTGCAACGAATCTACAACTCGGGCGAGGAGGCTATGATCCAGATGAACGAGACCAAATCGGTGATTGTATCAGAGGTCAGGTCTGAATGGGTGTTGTTGTTGCAGCCCGGTATTCTGAAGGCTGTAATAATCGGTGTTGCCATTGCCATGCTGGGACAGTTCATGGGTGTGAATGCGGTCTTGTATTACGGTCCTTCTATATTTGAAGGGGCTGGCCTTTCGGGTGGTGATTCCTTGTTATATCAAGTGTTGGTGGGGCTGGTCAATACCTTGACTACTGTGCTGGCTCTTGTCATTATTGATAGAGTAGGCCGTAAGAAGCTGGTGTATTATGGCGTTTCAGGTATGATCCTTTCATTGGTATTGATAGGCTTCTATTTTATTGCTGGAAAATCATGGGGCATTTCGAGCCTGTTCCTGCTTGTTTTCTTTTTGTCTTATGTGTTTTGTTGTGCCGTGTCTATTTGTGCAGTGATATTTGTGCTTCTTTCAGAAATGTATCCTACCAAAGTACGTGGTTTGGCTATGTCCATAGCTGGATTTTCTCTTTGGATTGGAACATACTTGATTGGACAGTTGACTCCTTGGATGCTCCAGAATCTTACCCCCGCTGGAACATTTTTCTTGTTTGCTGCAATGTGTGTGCCTTATATGCTCATTGTATGGAAACTTGTACCGGAAACGACTGGCAAATCTTTGGAAGAGATAGAACGGTATTGGACGCGTATGAAATAAATTGACCTTATGAACTAAAATATAAAAAATTATGGACTTTAAAAAATTAGCAACACAGTATAAGGATGAACTGATGAATCATATTCTTCCTTTTTGGCTTGAATGTTCTCAAGATCATGAATATGGTGGATATTTTACATGCTTGGATCGTCAAGGTAATGTATTTGATACGGATAAATTTATTTGGTTGCAGGGACGCGAGGTGTGGATGTTTTCGATGCTTTATAATAAGGTCGAGAAGCGTCAAGAGTGGTTAGATTGCGCCATTCAAGGAGGAGAATTCTTGAAAAAGTATGGTCACGATGGTAACTATAACTGGTATTTCTCATTGGACAGACAAGGAAATCCATTGGTCGATCCTTATAATATTTTTTCATATACGTTTGCTACGATGGCATTTGGACAGTTAAGCTTGGCTACAGGCAATGAAGAGTATGCGGAGATTGCCAAGAAAACGTTTGATATAATCTTGTCGAAGGTTGATAATCCTAAAGGGCACTGGAATAAGTTGCATACAGGTACGCGTGACTTGAAGAACTTTGCATTGCCGATGATTTTATGCAATTTGGCTTTGGAGATAGAACATTTGCTGGATGCGGATTATCTGGAAAAGACCATGGAAGTCTGTATTCATGAGGTTATGGAAGAATTTTATCGTCCGGAATTGGGGGGGCTTATTGTTGAAAATATACAAATGGACGGACAGCTTTCCGATTCGTTCGAGGGAAGGCAGGTTACTCCCGGGCATGCAATTGAAGCCATGTGGTTTATCATGGATTTAGGGAAACGTTTGGGGCGTTTGGACTTGATAGAAAAGGCGAAAAATACCACTTTAACTATGCTCGATTATGGATGGGATAAAGAGTTCGGGGGCATTTATTATTTTATGGATCGTAAAGGTTGTCCTCCTCAGCAATTGGAATGGGATCAGAAGCTTTGGTGGGTACATATCGAGACTCTGATTTCTCTATTGAAAGGGTATCATTTGACGGGCGACCGGCAATGTCTGGAGTGGTTTAATAAAGTGCATGATTATACATGGACTCATTTTAAAGATACCGAATATCCTGAATGGTTTGGATACCTGAATAGAAGAGGTGAAGTTTTGCTTCCGCTGAAAGGTGGAAAATGGAAAGGATGTTTCCATGTTCCCAGAGGATTGTATCAGTGTTGGACCGTTTTAGAGGAAATAGCAAATTCATAAATAGAATCTGTATGAGCAAAATCATAGTAGTAGGCAGTTCGAATACAGATATGGTAGTGCATACCTCTCATTTGCCAGTACCGGGAGAGACTATCCTTGGTGGTAAGTTTCTTATGAATCAGGGGGGTAAAGGAGCAAATCAAGCGGTTGCAGTGAAGCGGTTGGGTGGTGACTTGTTATTTGTAGCGAAATTGGGTGATGATATTTTGGGACAGCAGGCCTTGCGTGTTTTTCAAAATGAAGGCATAGCAACAAACTATATTGCTTTGGATAAGGAGACCCCATCCGGAGTTGCGTTGATAAGCGTGGACCAGCATGCGGAAAATTGTATTGTTGTGGCTTCAGGAGCTAATATGTCACTTGGACAAGGAGACATTGACAGTATGGAGAAGGAGATGCTGACTGGAGATGTATTATTGATGCAACTGGAAATTCCCCTTCCAACTGTAGAATATGCTGCACAGAAGGCTTATGAAAAGGGAGTGAAAGTTGTATTGAATCCTGCTCCTGCTTGTTCTTTGCCGGAATCTTTGTTCCAACATCTATATATGATAACTCCCAATCGGATAGAGGCTGAAATGCTGACCGGAGTCAAGATAAACAGCAAAAAAGACGTGGCTGTGGCGGCCGATGTTTTGTATCGGAAAGGTGTGAAAAATATAATAATAACCTTAGGTGGCGAAGGAAGCTTTGTAAGAGAAGGAGAAAAAACTTGTTATATAGATGCTTGCAAAGTGGTTCCGGTTGATACTACGGCTGCAGGAGACACTTTCAATGGAGCTGTTTGCGTGGGTGTTTCCGAAGGGATGAGTTTGGAGCAAGCTGTATTGTTTGCATCAAAAGCTTCTTCTATTTCTGTTACAAGAATGGGCGCTCAATCATCTATCCCTTATCGGAAAGAGTTGGATATAAATAATTTAGTTTAATCTGTTAAAAGAGGAATATTGTGGATAGACGTCATTTTTTGTCAATGTTAGGTTTGGGAGCAGTTGGTTTGGCTCTGCCGGGAGTAGCTCAAGCGGATATTTTAAAGCAAGCGGCTGCCAATCCGAATATAAAGCCTATTTCCGGCTCTTGGTTTGAATTTCAGCATCCGGGAGGCAAAGAAGGAGTATATTGGGACAAAGATTTAAGACAGTTTACTGCTGCCCAATGGAGGGAAAAGATTCGTGAAATCAGTGAGACCGGTATGGAATATTTGGTGATGATGAATGTAGCTGCTCACGGCAAAGCCTTTTTTGATACGAAATTGGCTCCCAAGTTTGAAATGGGTTGTGAGGATCCTATTGAAACAGTGCTTTCAGCGGCAGATGAGTTTGGTGTGAAGTTCTTCGTGAGCAATGATTATTGGGGGCCAGATCTTGATGCTCATCGGATGATGACAGATAGAGAACTGGGTAAGAAAAGGAATCAATCGATGGAAGAAATCTATAAGAAATATGGGCATCACCAGAGTTTTTATGGGTGGTATTTTCCTAATGAGTCATGGTTGGATCCCTATTTTTGCGATTTTGTGATACCTTATGTCAATGAGTGCGCGCAAGTGGCCAAGTCATTGAATGCTAACTGTGTGAATATAATTGCTCCATACAATATAAAGAAAGAAAAATGTGATGATTATTTTGTGAGGCAGCTTGAACAACTTAATGTGGAAATCGTGGCCTATCAGGATGGAGTGGGAGTCGGTTCAACCAGGTTGGAAGACTCTGCCCGTTATTACGAGAATTTGTCGAGAGCGCATCAAAAGGCAGGACGTTCCAGAATATGGGCTGACATGGAGTTGTTTTACTTTGAACAGACCACTCATGGCAGTTTGCTTCCGGCAGACTTTGACAATAGGATCATCCATCAAATGGAAGCTATTTCACCTTTCGTGGACAAAATTTTGGTTTACCAGTATCTTGGGATCATGAATAAGCCCGGATCTAAGGCTCATGCCGGCTTGAGAGGAGAGACGGTAAGGTTATATAATCAATATATGGATTGGTATAACAGGCAAAATTTTAAATGAATAGGATATGAAAAGAATTGTATATTTTTTAGTTTCTCTGTTGGGATTTACCAAATTGGCGGCACAAGATCCTGCTGATTTTGTCCTTCCATCTATAATAAGTGATCATGCGGTGATGCAACGCGATGCCGAAGTGAAGCTTTGGGGATGGTGCCCCAGTGTTTGGGATTTGAAGATTGTGTGCAGCTGGGCTCCCAATGACACGGTTCATGTATCTTCTGATAAATATAAATATTGGGAAACTTATGTAAACACCCCCAAGGCTGAAGGACCGTACACCATTCAGTTTTATGGTTGGGAAGGTAAACTTTGTGCAGAGGTGAAAGACATTCTGATGGGAGAGACTTGGCTTTGTTCCGGTCAGTCAAATATGGAGTATTGCTTTAAGTGGCGTGTGGATGACATCACCGATAGAAGTACACTGTTTGACAATAAAAAGATTCGTTTTTTCAAGGTGGCTAAGTCATCCTCCGCATATCCGGTTGAGAGAATTCAGGGAAAGTGGGAAATCTGTTCCCCCGAAACTGCAGAAGACTTTAGCGTAGTGGCTTTTTGCTTTGGGAAAAAGTTGAATGAAGGGTTGGGCAATCTTCCTGTCGGGTTGATAGGGTCTTATTGGGGTGGCACTGCCATCGAGCCTTGGATTGACGAATTTACGTTGCGCCATGAGAAACTGGAAGAAAAGACTAAAGCATTGACTGCCGGATGGGCACCGACTGCTAATTCTTCTCTTTACAATGCGATGATCCATCCCATTATAAACTACACTATTGCCGGGGTTATATGGTATCAGGGAGAAGCTAACAATGAAAGGCATCAGGATTATGGAGTAATGTTTGATGCTATGATTAGGGGCTGGCGTAATGCTTTCCATCATTATCTGCCTTTCTATTTTGTCCAGATAGCTCCCTGGAGTGGCTATGCAGATAAAAATGCTGCGTATTTGCGTGAACAACAAGCCGATGTGGCTGCTACATTAAGAAATACCGGCATGGTTGTGGTGGGGGATTTGGTAAACGACCTGACAGATATTCATCCGAGTCTGAAGAGACAAGTAGGAGAACGATTGGCTGATATGGCTTTGAAAAATAGTTATCATAAAGAGGATATACAACCGTATTCGCCTATGCTAAAATCCTTTAGAGTAGATGGTCGTAAAGTAATTGTAACAACGACTGCTATTGGCAAACTTGCTTGCAGGGATAAGGCCATTCGCCATTTTGAGGTCGTGGATAAAGAGGGCAATTTGCATCCGGCTAAGGCTTCTATATTAAAGAATGGAGATATAAGTGTCATTGCCGATAAGGTGAAGGAACCGGTAGGAGTACGTTATTGTTTTTCCAATGATGCTATGCCTGATTTATTTGATAGTAACGGATTGCCTTTGGCTCCATTTAGAACAGATCGTAAAAAATGAAAAAATCTTTATTATATTTAGTTTGTTGTTTTATTTGCCTCTCTGCTTTTTCTCAAGCTTCTGATTTGAAGTTTCGTGACGGGAAGTTCAAGATTGTTCAGTTGACAGACCTGCATTGGGTAGAGAGTGATTCTTATAAATTGAAGAATGACAGCACTTGTCATTTGATTCGTGAAGTTATTCGTATAGAAGATCCGGATTTGGTTGTTCTTACAGGTGATGTAGTAGTTTCTTGGAATGCTAAGAAAGGATGGGAGAAATTGACCAAAATATTTTGGGAAACCCAAACTCCTTTTGTCGTGACCTTTGGCAATCATGATGAAGAAACGGATATGAACAATGCCCAGATATTGGACTATCTGTGTACACGGCCTTATAACCTGACTTATGATGCTGAAAAAGGACTTTCTGGCTCTGGCAACTGCATGTTGACCGTCCGTTCTTCTGATGCTGCATCCGAAAAATGGGTACTCTATTTCTTCGATTCTCACAATAATACCAAAGATCGTTCTTTTGGCTATTATGATTGGATTAAGCATGACCAGATAGAGTGGTATAGAAAAAGTAGCAGTCTGGTTACTGCTCGTAACAAGCGCATATTGCCTTCCTTGGCTTTCTTCCATATTCCTCTGCCTGAGCATGAAACGGCAAGGTGGACATGCCGGGAGTTTGGCGAGAAGCAGGAGGGTGTTTGTGCTCCAAGTGTGAATACCGGGTTGTACTCCTCATTTATAGAAAAGAGGGATGTTATTGGGGTGTTTGTAGGTCATGACCATAATAATGACTATATGGTTGATTTAGACGGCAACATAACTTTGGCCTATGGCCGGAAGACAGGTTATCCTTCCGCCTATAATGAAACGCTTAGCCGGGGGGTACGTGTCATTAATTTGCATGAAAATGAATCTGTTTTTGATACTTATATAAGAGATTTGAAAGGGACCTATTTTCATTATCAATTTGAGCAGAAAAACAAGGGCAGTAATATTCCTCGTTTCAGTGGTTCCTTTGTGCAAGAGTTTTTGGTGACAAATTGGGACGACGAACGTTGGAATCAGGAAATGGATATGCTGAAAGAAGCTGGCATGAAGTACCTGATTTATGCACCTGCATTGCTGGTGAATGAAAAAGGGAAAACAACTACAAATTATCCGTCTGCTCTGACGAAGAAGAAGCAAGGCAGCAGAACGCTTGAAAAGTGTTTGCAAAGTGCACAAAAAAATGGCATTAAAGTATTTGTAGGATTAAACTTTAATGAACGCTGGTGGAAAGTGGATTATGATGCTCACTGGTTGCTGGAACAAATGGAAGTGGGTAATAAGGTGGCAGATGAGCTTGTTGCCTTGTATAAAGAAAAGTATCCGGATGCCATGCATGGCTGGTATTGGGTTTGGGAGGTGGACAACTTGAATTGTATGACTTCTGAACGTCAATCAATTTTAGCAGAGGCATTGAATATGAATTTGAACCATCTTTCCGAGATTGCTCCGGGAATGCCTCTTATGTTGTCTCCGTTTATGAATTACAAGGTGGGTGGAAATGCTGAAGAATATGGCAAGATGTGGACGAACGTCTTTGCGCAAACCGACTTCCGTCCGGGAGATATATTCGCTCCTCAGGATTGTGTGGGTGCAGGTGGACTGAATTTGGATAATTTGTGGGAATGGTTCTCTAGTTTGAAGAAGGCTGTCAACACTAAACCTGGACTGAAGTTTTGGGGAAATGTAGAGACATTCGATCAGCGCTTTTGGACTAGTGCTCCTTTGGAAAGGGTTCAAAAACAGCTGGAGATTGTAAATGGTTATGTCGGCAACCTGATTTGTTTTGCATACAATCATTACAATAGCCCGTTTGTAGTCAATCCGGCGTATCATCAGGCATATCTTCAATATTGCCGGACGGGATGTTTGCCTATAATGGATATTCCTGAGAGAGTGAAGAGTGCCGCTGTACGAAAGGTGGCTAAGGGAATCGAAGTCAGTTGGATACCTGATGAGGTGAAAGCGGTTGACGGATACAGTATCTATCGTGATGGTCAGTTGATTATGAAATTGCAAATACGTGACGGACAACTTCCGAGGACTTTTGTTGATGCAGAAGGAACAATAGATAATGCTTATGAAGTGGCTGTTTATAATGTGATTGGCAAAGAATCCGCTAAAGTAAAGGCTGAATGACAACTATAAAATTGATAAATATGAAGAATGTAACTTTTATTATTTGGATTTTCGTTGTACTATGTGCAGGCTGCGGTTCTTCCACTTCAGTTGTGCAGGATGAAGTCTCTATGACTAAAAAACAATTGGCTGATAAAGTGAAAGGTGGTTGGGCGGCAAAAACTATTGGCTGTACTTATGGAGGACCGGTTGAATTCTTGCATAATGGTACTATGATTCAAGACTATACTCCCATAAAATGGTCCAAAGATAGGGTGAAATATTATTATGATACATTTCCGGGATTGTATGATGATATATATGTGGATATTGTATTTGTGAATGTGTTCGACCGTTTGGGCTTAGAGGCACCGGCCGATTCTTTTGCCGTTTCGTTTGCTGATGCTGGATTTCCTTTGTGGCATGCCAACCAAGTTGCGAAGTATAATATTAAGCAAGGCATTATGCCCCCCATGTCCGGACACTGGTTGAATAATCCTCATGCAGATGATATTGACTATCAGATAGAAGCCGATTTTGCAGGTCTAATGTCACCGGGCATGCCTAATACCGCTTCTGAAATTTCAGATAAAATCGGCCATATCTTTACGTATGGCGACGGCTGGTATGGTGGTGTGTATGTAGGAGCTCTGTATTCCATGGCTTTTGTTTCAGACGATATGGAGTATGTGGTAGAAGAGGCATTGAATACAATTCCCGAGCAAAGTGATTTTTATGCTTGTATAAAAGATGTGATTGGTTGGTATCGGAAATACCCTGATGACTGGAAACAGACTTGGTTTGAATGTCAGAAGAAGTGGACTTCGGAAGTGGGTTGCCCCGATGGTGTTTTTGTTCCGTTTGATATTGATGCAAAGATAAATAGTGCCTATGTGACCATAGGGCTGCTTTATGGCAAGAAAGATTTTTATCGGACAATTGATGTTTCGGCACGTTGCGGACAAGATTCTGATTGCAATGCGGCTACTGCTGCCGGCATATTGGGTACAATGCTTGGATATAGTAATATTCCGGAATTATGGAAAGAAAGTCTTTATGAAGTAGAGGACACCCCATTTGCCTATACGGAAGTTTCGCTGAATAAGCTTTATGAGTTAAGTTTGAAACTGGCTTTGGAGGTGATAGAGCAGGAAGGAGGCTCTATTCAGGGAGAGCAGGTTGTTATTAAAACGCAACAGCCGGTTGCTGTAAAGTATGAGAAAGCTTTTGAAGGCCATTATCCGGTAGAGAAGAAGGCTGTTAACTTTTTGTTGCAGGATTCTTCAGAGTTCATGTTTGATGGTAACGGATTTGTTTTGAAAGGATATGTGAAATGTTCTGATGAATCGTATATTGCGAGTGTTGCGATGTATGTGGATGGTTCTTTGGTAGAAACAGCCAACCTTCCCGTTGCAAAATCTACTTCTATAGACGATAGGAGGGTTGATTTGTTTCATAGATACCAGTTGCCTGATGCGGCGCACACGGTTGTTTTAAAATGGTTGAATCCTCGTAAAGACGCACAAGTTTATTTAGGTGAGGCGGTAATTTATTCCGGCCAGCCCAATCAATTAACCTATAAATAATCAGTCGTAATGTATATAGTTGAAAATTATGGATTGGCAGTAGCTCTTTGTTGGGTTACAATGCTTTGCTGGGGCTCTTGGGGAAATACCCAAAAGCTGGCAGCGAAAACCTGGCGATATGAACTTTTTTATTGGGATTATGTTGTTGGTATTCTTCTTTTCTCTTTGATATGGGGATTTACTTTGGGGAGTGCGGGGGATGCCGGTAGAGCTTTTGTTAATGATATGCTTCAGGTTGATGCTTCAAACTTCTGGAGTGCGTTTCTGGGAGGTGTCATTTTTAATGCATCCAATATCTTGCTGTCTTCTTCCATGTCATTGGCCGGTATGTCTGTCGCTTTCCCCGTAGGCGTTGGATTAGCTCTGGTATTAGGAGTATTTATAAATTACTTTAGCGTCCCTAAAGGCGATGCAACTGTGTTGTTTTCTGGAGTATTTCTGATTGTGCTTGCTATTATTTTTAATGGTATGGCTTCCGGTAAAGTTGCTAAAGGAGGAACAGACCAGGCAATGAGGAAAAAGGGGATTATCATAGCCGTGTGTGCAGGCATATTGATGGCATTTTTCTATCGTTTTGTAGCGGCTGCTATGGATTTAGAAAACCTGGAAGCGCCGACTGCGGGTATGATGACTCCTTATTCAGCATTGTTTGTATTTGCAGTGGGTATTTTTGTCAGCAACTTCTTCTTCAATACATTAGTCATGAAGAACCCCTTTGTCGGCAAACCGATGGCGTATAGTGACTATTTCAGTGGAAATATGAAGACGCATCTGGTTGGAATTCTGGGAGGGGCTATCTGGGCATTGGGGACTGCTTGTAGTTATATTGCTGCGGGAAAAGCTGGTGCGGCTGTCTCCTATGCTTTGGGACAAGGTGCCACTATGGTTGCTGCCTTATGGGGGATTTTTATCTGGAAAGAATTCAAGGGCGCATCTAAGCCAATAAATTTGCTGCTTGCGTTTATGCTGGTACTTTTCCTTTCAGGCTTGGGGTTGATAATTGTATCTGGTGGTAATTAAATTTTTTATTTTTAAATAATATACTATGAGACAAAAAAAACAAATGAAAATGTGGGGGCTGTTGGGATTGTTGGCTGCATTACCAATAATTTCTGTATGGGCAGGAAATAATGGCTCTGACGAATCTCGAAAAGAAAAAATGGTCAAATCGGTTTCTGTGATACAGCCTATTACAGGTACGTGGATTAATTTGGCCTACAAGGACGTACGGAATAAGTATACTAATCCACAACATTTTGATAATACGGATCCTAAATTATGGACTGCTAAAGTGCGTGAATTGGCCAATATGGGGATTGAATATTTGGTGTTTATGGAGGTTGCCAATGAAGGGAAAGCGTATTATCCGTCAAAGTTGATGCCGTGGGTATATAATGATAAATTGCAAAGCCCCGTTGACGCGATTCTTGACGAGGCGGCCAGACATGATATGAAGGTATTCATGAGTACGGGTTGGGCAAAAGACCAGGATGACAACCTGCTTGATCCGGCAATAAGGGAGCGCCAGCTTCAGATTATGGAAGAACTTGCGTCTCTCTATAAAAATCATAAGGCTTTCTATGGCTGGTATCTTCCGGTTGAAGATTGTATTTGCCCCATTTTTGCAGAGCATGCTGTGCAGTCAGTAAATACACTGACAGAGAAGGCTAAGTCCTTGACTCCCGGAAAGAAGACCTTGATATCTCCGTACGGGATTGGCTTGTCTGAATTCGACCATCCTGATTTTGAGAAGCAGATGGCAAAGTTGAAAGTGGATATCATTGCCTATCAAGATGAGGTGGGATGTGTGCGTGACAAGTTTACCCTTCCTCGTTTGAAAAAGAACTGGCAAAGGATGCGCGATATACACAACCGTCTGAATATTGAGATGTGGGCTAACTGCGAGACCTTTACTTGGGAGGAAGGAACCAATGACCGCCAGTCTGCTTTGATTCCGGCTGCTTATCCCCGTTTGCTGTCACAGCAGGCAGCGGCTTCTGCAGCCGGTGTTGATAGGATTATTTCGTTCATGTTCGGTGGAATTATTGAAGATCCGAAGTCCTCCTACCAATTGGGGCATCCGGTTTGGTCTAATGATTTGTACAACAATTATATGGCATGGAAAGAAGGGGACATTTTTTGGAAATTGTTTGAAGCGGCTTTGCTTGAGGCATTGGGCAATTCTGCTACCCCCGAAATGATTGGCAAGGCTGACATGAAGGCACTGGCAGATGGTCGGGTAGCCGAAGAGGATAGTGGAGACAGCCGTTGGGTAAGGTTTGAAAAAGGTCATCATGAGGTAGTGATTGATTTGCAAAAGAATACTTCGCTTCGAAAGGTGCTGGTACGTACTTTGAACTATAATCAGGAAAAGATAGGTGCTCCTTTGAAGGTTTATGTTTACACTTCTCAAGATGGCCAGACTTATAATCTGGCTTCAATAAAGGATGCTCCGTATTTTCCTAACAACAAGCATGATGCTTGGATTGACGGGGTGTTCTTCGAGAATCTGGATGAAAGGGCGCGCTATGTGAAGATTGCTTTTGATGCTTTGGAAAATGTATATATGGATGAGATATTTATTAATCCAGTAATCAGATAGAGGATATTGCAATGGGATTATTACGTGGGGATCATAGGGGAGTGAAGCCGCCCAAGCGTGAGTTCGTACCATCGTATTAATGTGTTTGTCCGTCTTTAAAGTAGTTTAGGGCTGTTAGAGTTTAGTTTATATGGAGCCGTATCCTTGACAGATGGGAATCGGACATTGAATGCATTGAAAAACTTCATTTAATTATTTAATCAATAGAAAATCTATGAAAAGATTACACACATCAATGAAATGTATTGTTGGCATACTGTTGGTTGTCCTGATGGTTGTGCCGAACGGGCTGAAGGCCGAAACCACAGAGGTGTTCCAGGCTTCTAAAGTAACAGGAGTTGTTCTGGACGAACTGGGCGAACCGGTTATCGGTGTTACCGTGCGTGTCAAGAATGACAAGAGGAACGGTACTATCACGAATGCCGATGGACGCTATGTGATCAGTGTCTCAAAAAATGCGACATTGATATTCTCTTATATAGGTTACAGGACACAGGAGGTCGCAGTGAAGGGCAGAAATACGGTCAACGTGACATTGTCGGAGGACAGCCAGATGCTGGAAGAAACAGTAGTCATTGGTTATGGCAGTGTGAAAAAACGTGACCTTACAGGTGCTGTATCATCCTTGAAAAGTGAGGACTTGCTAAAAACCAACCCTGTGAGCATAAACCAGGGTCTGCAAGGAAAAATGGCAGGTGTAAATGTGTCTCAATCAGACGGTGCTCCTGGTGCGGGTATCAATATCCAGATCCGTGGTGCGAATTCATTTACTACCAGTACGGAACCTTTGTATGTGGTTGACGGCATGCCGTATTCCATGGGAGAAGGGCGTTCTACAGACTTTGGCATGAAGCAAAGTAATAACCCCTTGAGTACCATCAGTCCGCAGGACATTCTCTCCATTGAGGTTTTGAAGGACGCTTCGGCTACTGCCATTTATGGTTCCCGTGCAGCCAATGGGGTTGTTTTGATTACTACCAAATCAGGTTCTGAGGGAAAGACTAAAGTTCAACTCTCTGCCAATCTCAGTATTTCCAATCCCGTTAAGAGAATAGATGTGCTTGACGCATGTGACTATGCCTTATATCGTAATGAACGAATCACGAACGGGCTGTTGTATGACGGTTATTCGGAGGCTGACAGTTCTTTGGAATATCCATTGCAGGGATATTGGTCTGAAATAAAGGAACCCGATCCCATCACAGGTGAGATGGTGGTAGTAGGTAAGGAATATAAGCCCAGCCCTTGGGATTACCGCAATGGTTTTGATTATAAAGGAAAGATGTTCTATGGAACCAACTGGCAAGACCAGATCTTTCAGACTGCAATTAGCCAGGATTACAATGTTACCGTATCAGGTGGTGATAAGAAAGGCAGCTACATGTATTCTGGCGGGTATACAGATCAGCAAGGTGTAATTGTGAATTCTTACTATAGGCGTTATACGGCAAGAGCTAACAATAACCGTAAAATCAATGATTTTTTAGAGTTAGGTACTAATATCAGTTTCGCAACAGCGGATAATCGTTTTGCCCGTACTAATAGTGAAACTTATGGTGTGATTCCTGCTGCCATTTCATTCAACCCGACCCGTCCTGTGTTTGATCCGGATAAAGACTCAGGCTTCTCAGAAGATTTTTCTACCGGTTTAGCCAATCCCTATCTGACTGTACACACGGAAAAGAACATTCAGGAGACACTTAATGTTTTTATTTCCAGTTTTGGTGAACTGAAGTTTACTGACTGGCTGAGATATCGTCAAAAATTTGGTTATGGTTACAGTTACTATGAACGTAATACCTATAATAATCGTTGGACCGGTTCCGGAATCTCTCCTACTAATGGATATGCGACGAAATCCGATGACGCCTATGAAAGTATCACGACAGAGTCTCTATTGACTTTTGATAAAAAAATTGGAATCCATGCTGTTAATGCCATGTTTGGTATGACTTATGAAAAATATATGTGGCACAGTAAATGGATGGCGGCATCCAATTTCCCTAATGACATGAATGAAGACAATGTGATTCAAGCCGGTATTAAAGATCGCCGGATTGAGAGCAGTAGAGGGAAATCTCAGTTGATGTCCTATTTGTTTAGGGCTAATTATAATTTATTGGACCGTTATTTGTTTACATTTTCAATGCGCCGTGACGGATCTAGCAAACTGTCGGAATCACATCGTTGGGATAATTTCTATTCTGGTGCCATTGCGTGGCGTCTTTCTGATGAAGCTTTTCTGAAAAGGTTGAATTTTTTTGATAATTTAAAGCTGCGTGTCAGTGCCGGTCAGACAGGAGGGCAAGGTGTCAGTGCATATGCTACCCGTTCTCGCTTTGTAACTTCTGATTATGGCATGGGCGGTTCTTTACAGAGCGGTATGGCTGAGGACCGTTGGGGCGGTCCGGCTGCAACTCTTTTGAAGTGGGAGACGACCAACCAGTTCGATGTGGGTTTAGATATTGCTTTCTTGAATAGTCGTGTAAACTTGACGGTCGACGCTTATTATAAGAAAACAAAGGATTTGTTGCTTGACAAGCTTATCCCCATGAGTTCCGGGTTCAGTCGTATACAGGCCAATTATGGGAATGTGACGAATAAAGGTCTGGAAATTTCCGGACATTTTATTCCTGTCAAAGTACGCAATTTTTTGTGGAGCATTGATGCTAACATATCTTTTAACCGCAATAAAGTAGGTGGCTTGGATTCAGATCAATACTCGGATGTTGCTTGGGGGATTGAAAATATGTTTTTGGTACGTAATGGTGAGCCTATTGGTACGTTGTATGGTTATGTTGAAGATGGATTTTATGATAATGAGGCTGAGGTACGTGCGGATCCTTATTATAGGAATGAAACGGATTCTAAGGTAAAGAGCATGGTAGGGGAGGTCAAATATAAGAATTTTGATGAGGATCCTGTGATTGACAACCGTGATCGCCAGATAATTGGTGACACCAATCCCGATTTCCAATATGGTATAACCAATACATTGGAATGGAAAAACTGGACATTCAGTTTCTTTTTGCAGGGAACACAAGGTAATGATATTCTTAATGTCAATCTTAAGAAGTTTGATATGGCCAGTGTGGATAATATGCCTTATTTTATTTACAATAATCGTTGGACCGCAGAGAATAGGGCAAATGCTAAATGGCCACGAGCCAGTAGAACCAGCACACGTGCAATGAAGGCCTCTGACCGTTACATTGAGGACGGTTCTTATCTACGTTGTAAGAATGTCAGCTTAAGTTATCGTTTCCGCCATCCTATCAAATTTGTGGAAAGTATCAATCTGGCAGTCAGTGTCTCAAATTTGTTCACTATCTCTGGTTATAGTTGGATGGATCCTGATGTGAACTCTTTTGGTAGTGACCCTAAACGTAGAGGTGTGGATATGGCTTCCTATCCGAGTGCTCGCACATTCAACTTTGGTATTCAAATTGGATTTTAAATAATTGATGTTAGTATGAAAATCAAGAATATTTTAATGACATTGGGCTTGGGTTCCATGTTGATGACTTCTTGTTCATTGGATGAAGAAGTATATACATTTATTTCAGGTGAGGATCTTGCTGCTGACGGTGAATATGAACTGCTGGTGAATGGTGCTTATCAGCCATTGGCTTGGTTGTTTGAGTGGGGTAGTTATGACTCTGCGGTTAATTATGATAATGATTATCAGACAGGTCCTGGTTGGGCTTTTAAAGAAACCGGAACTGGTAACTTTTATAACAATGGTAGTATTAATAACCTTTTTGAATATTATTCGACTGCCATTCATCGTGCTAACTATCATTACTATTTGATAAGTACGATGACTAATGTGGCTGAAAAGGAGAAGAATAATGCTCTTGGTGAACTTCGGTTCCTTAAAGCGTGGGCCGAATTTGAGCTGGTACGTCGCTTTGGTCCTATTCCAATATTTAAAACGTCTATTAATGAGGGAAATGATACTTACCAGCCTAGAGCCTCTGTTAAGGAGGTATATGAAGATATTATTGCAAATCTAAAAGAAGCCGAAACTTTGCTTATGCCTCGTACGGATGCCAATTATCAGAAAGGGCATGTTTTTCGTGCCTCTGCTAAATCACTGTTGGCTTTAGTGTATGCGACGATTGGTTCTGCTTCAATGGAGAGTGGCAGGGTTATGGTCAAAGGTGGTCCCGGCAAAGTGACTAATCCTGATGGTACAGAGTCTGCTCTAATGCCTCAGGAAATTTGGCATGATAAGATTCGTCTTCCTGGTTATGAGGAGTTTGATTCACAAGAATATTATAGATTGGCGAAAGAAAAGGCGGGTGAGGTAATAACAGAAGGTGAGTGTACATTGGCTGCCAGCCAGAAAGACTTGTGGGCTCTTTCCAATAAGAATGGTCCAGAATTCTTGTTCTGTCTTCAGACTTATCCTGATGGAGACAATTTGTCTGGAAATTATTTAAGTGAATCTTATTATGGGTATTGGGATGATGATGGCACGATGGGTAAAGGGTATTATACCTACCGTGACCATTGGCTACAAATGTTTGATGATTGGGATGATGAACGCATTACCTGGGGAATCCTACACCGTTATCCTGGTTCTTACAATTCAGAAACTGGAGTTTATACTTGGTATTACTATCCGTTAAGAGATAGTGTCTATGTGAATCGTGAAGAAGCACCATATGAAGGCATCGAGCCTTATCAGAAAACAGACCAGCCTGCTTATGGCGCATATTTTGGCTCTCGTTTCACTAAATTTACGGCTGTAACGGGCACAATTGATGGTACACGTAAAGACTATAATTGGCCGTTTTTGCGTTATGCTGAAGTGTTGCTCCTTTATGCAGAAGCTGATAATGAATTGAACGGCCCTACTCAAGATGCATTCTCCAAGATGGAAATGTTGAATAGGCGCAATAATAGTACATTGGTGAGTGAACGTCATAAGAAAAAGCCGTTTGATAAGGAAACTTTCCGTTCGTTTATCCTCGAAGAGCGTGCTAAAGAGTTTGCGGTGGAGGGCAATCGCCGTACAGATTTGATCCGCTGGGGTATTTATCTGCCTGTAATGAACGCCATTGGAATGGATGAGAATGGTAATTTGAAGAGACGTGAAGAAAAACACTGGCTTATGCCTCTTCCACCCGATGAAATTAACGGTAATCCTTATATTGAGAAAAATAATCCTGGATGGTAATTGTTTAATTATTAATGGAGAATACAATGAAAAAGATAATAAGTTTAAAGGAGATGTACTTTGTTTGTGCCCTTCTTATAGGAATGTCTTGGACTTCTTGTTCTGATGACGATGAAACGGCTATTCCTATAAAATTGGCCAGTATAACTACCATTGCAGATTTAGATAAAGTGATTGTTGAAGCTGCTTTGGGTGATTTTATAGCTGTCCATGGAACAGGTTTGGACACCCATAATATTGATTCTATTTTGATTGATGATGTCAAGGTTGATATGCAGGAGGTATATACCGAGAATAGCATTCTGTTCATGAAAATTCCTGTGAAATTGGCGACTAATAAGACCAATAAAATCTATATTTATAATTCAACGGGCTGTTTTGAACTTCCTTTCAAGACTTTGGCTCCCGATTTGAAACTGACGCGTATGTTCAATGAGTATACCAAACCGGGCGATACTATTATGATTTATGGAGATTTTTTCAATTTGTATGAAATCGATTCACTGAATGCGGTTGTTGATTTCAATGGAAAGGTTTCCCCTGTTATACGGTCTGCTAATAATTATCTGACAGCCAAGGTGCCGGTTGATGTGGACAAGAATATCCGTGTCAAGGTCAAGGGATTGAAGCACAATGTAGAGGCGGTCTGTCCGGGACGTTATTATGACCGTGAATTCATGATCATGGATTTTGATGAACTGTTGCCAAGCGATGTAGCCAATGTTGTGACCGATGAGAAGGATCCGCAGCGTTTGAGCGGAAATTTTTTGAGAATTGATGAAAATTCTGTATATGTAGATCCTTGGTGGTGGTATATTGCAGAAAGGGGTGGCATTGAATATACGGAGGATATGCTGGGACTTGAGTCATGCAAGGATTATGTGGTGAAATGTGAGTTCCGTACATCCAATCAGTTCATCAAGGATAAAATAAGTTTCAGTATTTATCATTATTGGGCGGCAGCTCCTTGTGATTGGATTGCAACAGATTTCAATGTCCAGAACTTTAATCGGTGGGAGACCATTACATTACCGTGGAATGTATTCCAATCTGTGGATTATCCAGACTATTATCCGGGTTCATACACTAATTTTAATATGCTTCTGAAAATAGATCCTGAAATAGCCCGCAATTTTGCTTTCGATAATATTCGTATTTGCAAAAAAGGGGATTGATCTGTATTTTGTAGTGAGGACGGTAATTAGGTAATATATATTGCTGTCCTCATTTATATTTTGATATAATTTGTTTTGTAATACTATTTACTAAATCTGATAAACAATATGAATTTGAAAGGATGTATGGCTGTGTGGGCTGTTTTAGCCATAGGAGGATATGCCCTGCAGTCTTGTAATACTGCTCCGGTCAAAGAGGTGTGGCTGGATGAACTTGGCCAAGACTCATGCTATGTGCAGGATTGGGGAACTGTTGAGATAAACCGTTCGGTCGTGCTTACACCATTGACAGTCAATGGTATCGTTTATGAGCGCGGTTTGGGGGCACATTCTATCAGTCGTATACTGTATGACTTGAAGAGTGAGGCTGTGTCTATTTCCGGACTTGCTGGTGCCGACGATAACAATAGGTTTGCCGGCAAGCTTCAATTTAAAATAGTCGGTGATCAAAAGGAACTTTGGAAAAGTGGGGTCATGAAGAAAGGGGATCCCGTTAAAGAATTCAATGTGAGTCTGAAGGGGGTCGATAAAGTCTTGCTTCTTGTAGAGGAGTGTGGTGATGGTATCATGTATGACCATGCGGACTGGCTGAATGTTAAGATAGAAACTCGCGGTGATGTGAAGCCTGTTCGTGCTTGGGCAAAACCCATCGCTAAAGAAAAGTATATTTTGACTCCGCCGGCTCCTGAGGTTCCGGTTATCAATAACCCGCTGGTTTTTGGTGTACGTCCGGGCAGTCCTTTCTTGTGGTCCATAATGGCTACAGGTGACCGTCCGATGATCTTTGAGGCAAAGGGGCTTCCGGAAGGAGTCAGACTGGACGAGAAGACAGGCCGTTTTACGGGTAAGGCAATGAAGGAAGGTGATTATAATGTTTTACTGAAGGCAACCAACAGCAAGGGAACTGCCGAAAAGGAAGTGACGGTCAAGGTGGGCGGTGAGATAGCCTTGACCCCTTCGATGGGATGGAACAGTTGGAATTGCTGGGGACTTTCCGTGGATGACCAAAAAGTGAGGGATGCTGCCCGCATGATGAGTGAGAAATTGCACGCGTACGGTTGGGAATATATAAACATTGATGACGGATGGGAAGCACCGGAACGTACCAAAGGCGGTGAAATCCTTTCTAATGACAAATTCCCGGATTTCAAGGCTCTGACCGATTATATCCACGGATTAGGACTGAAATTCGGTATTTATTCTTCTCCGGGTGCTACCACATGCGGTGGTCATGTAGGCAGTTATCAGCATGAGGAAATTGATGCCAGGACTTGGGAACGCTGGGGAGTGGATTACTTGAAGTATGACTATTGCGGTTATCTGGATATTGAAAAGGATTCGAAAGAAGAGACCATTCAGGAACCTTATATCGTTATGCGAAATGCTTTGGATAAGGTAAAACGTGATATTGTATTTTGTGTAGGTTATGGCGCTCCCAATGTCTGGAATTGGGCGGCTGAAGCAGGAGGTAATCAGTGGCGTACTACACGGGATATTACTGACGAATGGAATGTGGTGACTGCGATTGGGACCTTCCAGGATGTGTGTACAGATGCCACGGCACCAGGTAGAAACAATGATCCGGACATGCTGGTGGTTGGCAAATTGGGGCAAGGCTGGGGAAGCAAGGTGCATGATTCTTACTTGACAGCTGATGAGCAATATTCCCACATCTCTTTGTGGTGCATTCTTTCTGCCCCTTTGTTGATCGGTTGTGATATGGCAAATATGGATGACTTCACACTGAATCTTCTGACAAACAATGAAGTGATAGCGGTCAGTCAGGATCCGATGGTGGCTCCGGCTAGAAAGATGCTTGTCAAGAACGGACAGATCTGGTCTAAGAAATTGTATGACGGTTCTTATGCGGTAGGGTTCTTCCATGTGGATCCTTATTTTATTCTTTGGGATCAAGATGATGCTGAATCCATGCAGATGCGTGACTATGAATTCGACTTTGATTTGAACCTGCTAGGTATTGAGGGGAAGGCGATGGTCCGTGATTTATGGAGGCAGAAGGACTTGGGAGAAGTGGACGGCAGTTTCCAGACTAAAGTGCCTTATCATGGTGTCACTTTCGTAAAAATAACCCCAATAAAATGAATTCTGTCAAATTTGGAGAAGAATGAAGAAATTATATTTATCCATCGCTTTTTTGCTGACTTTTACTTTCCAGGTCCCTGCGCAACTGCAGGGACTGGATGTGGTGAAAGTTCCGGAGGCACAGCAGCCATATTCCGGAGAGTACATATATATACCTGATGTGGACGGCTATAAGGCTCTGAAATGTGATTTTCATGTACATACTATTTTTTCCGACGGGGATTTGAAACCGGAAAACCGCGTATGGGAAGGGGCGATTCGTGGGTTGGATGTCATAGCTATCACGGATCATATTGAATATCGTCCGAACAGTTACATCAAAGCCGACCACAACGAATCTTATAGAAGGGCCAAGACTATTGAGGCAAGTTCTAAGGTTATAGTTATTCAAGGAGCGGAAATCACCCGCTCCAAACCGATAGGGCACATCAATGCCCTTTTCTTGAGCGATGCCAATGCGCTGGATGTGGATGACCCTTTGACTGCAATAGACAATGCTCTGGCCCAAGGAGCCTTTATCATGTGGAATCATCCGGGCTGGCCCAATGACACAAGCACTATCTATAAGGTACATGAAGAGCTTATCAGGCAGAAGAAAATTCATGGGATTGAACTGGTAAATGGCTTCGAGTACTACCCAAAGGCTTTTAATTACTGTAAGGATTACGGTTTGACATATATGGGAAACACTGATATACATGGCGTCTATAGGCAGACGTATCGTACGGATATACAAAGCGGTCCTATGACAGTTGTTTTTGCCAAGGAGCGTTCGGAGGAAGGGGTAAAGGAGGCATTGTTTGCCGGACGTTCTGTTGTGAAGTTTGGAGATATTCTGATTGGTTCTGAGAAGAATCTGACGGCCTTGGTAAAGGCCTGTCTGACATATGAGGTGAAGAATACGCATGATAACCAGGCGCTGGTGAAAGTCATGAATAAATCTACACTGAACTTTGAAATCCTGTTGGATAATAAGTCAGTTACCATATTAGGCAATGCAACCACTGAATTTAAGGTCCGCTTGAATGACAAGGCGAAGTTCACTAACACTTATATTACGGATAACAGCCAGCTGGTGATTGATGTGTCGTCTTTACGGTAGGGCTTGTCATAAACCTTTAATTAATTCGTATACTATGAAGAAAATTTTGATTATACTTTTAGCTTTTCTATCTCCTCCTTTTTTTATGGTGATAATGGGGGGATGGATTCATTGAGGCAAGAAAAGGTTTATGTTCATATGGACAAGCCTTTTTATCTGGTGGGTGATACCATTTGGATGAAGGGGTATCTGGTTGATGCGCGGACGCATAGGAACAGGATGTCCGGAGCCGTTTTCTGTATGTGGAATTGATCAGTGACAGAAATAAAGTGCTGCTCCGTAAGAAGATAATGGAGGAGAAGAGTATATTCCGTAATTTTTTTCTTGGAGGAAGATATTCCAGAAGGGGCGGTATAGGCTTCGTGCTTACACCAATCTTATGCGCAATGCAGATGAATCCTTTTTTATACGCGACAGTTTGCTGTCTATAAGGATACGGAATCCTTGCTTATGTTGAAGGTGAGGTATGAGAAGGAGAAGGAAAATAGGTACCTCATGCTACTTTGTTACGTCGTGATGGAGAACCATACTCCAAGAAAAGCGTAGAGTATATGGTCTGTACCAAGGATTCTAATAATAAAGTCTGTGTCGGAAGAACAAATTTGGCAGGTGATATACTGGCCACTTTTCAAAGCGAGCATGAGGGCATTGGCTACTTTTTATTATCTGCAACAGATGGCAATTCACTATACGGTTGCGTCTGACAGTTCAGACCAGGAAAAGCGCTTTAAATTGCTGCTAGCTGTATCCGATCGGGTTGCCTTGTCTGTCACTTAGGATGATTCTTTGATATACTATAGGATGTGTGTCCCTTTCTGTCTGCATGCTGGAAGAGAAGTTGGTATTGTTGCCCCACGTATGTGGGCAGGTCGTACATCGTAGTCATATCTCTACGATGGAACTGAGGTCTCATTTCCAAGAGGGAAATGCCGGAGGTGATTGTACACTTCACTGCATTCAATGCGGTGAAGAAGCTTTGACGGAACGCCTTGTCTTTGTCCGTCAGCATGCCTCTCTTTTTCAGATGTCAGTGTTGGGCTCTCCGACAAAGAGCAGGGCTTTTCTGCATCCGGCGTTGTCTGGGAATTCCTTATGGCAACCTGAATGGGCATAAGTTATTAGTGGCCATCGCTAAAGATAGATAGGGCAATTTCTGCATAACCCACGATTTCCCTGATATGAGGGGATTCATAATTACCCCTTTCTGGAAAAAGGCACAACACTATAAGATCCGGCTGAAGGAGGACACTTATCCATCAGTCCCCCGGCTTTTATGGAGGTCTATGGTCAGGGCTAAGGCTGCCGATATTTGTACGAAGTGAACAATAAGACTGTCAACGGGATGAAGGTGTATCAGCTTCCTGAGGTGACGATACAAGGAGAGTACACTGGTCCTGATTACTTTTATCAGTCCTTTTAAGGGCGATCACTGTTTGGGGGCATGAGTGTCTACCGATAAGTCTTGGTATAATTATGAATATATGAATAATAAATGTATAATAATAAAAAACGAGTATTATGAAAGGACGGATTTTGTGTTTTGTGATTGTAGTGTGTAGTTTTCTTGTTGCCCATGCTGATGGAGCTGACTCATTGGCGCTGACCCCTCCCATGGGATGGAACAGCTGGAACTGTTTCAGTTGTGATGTGAACGAACGGCAGATACGCGAGATGGCCGACCTGATTGTGGCAAACGGGATGCGGGATGCGGGTTATACTTATGTGAATGTGGATGATTGCTGGCAGGTGGGACGTGATGCGGATGGGAATATTGTGGTTGATTCGGTGCGTTTCCCTTCCGGTATAAAAGCTTTGGCAGACTATATACATTCCAAGGGATTGAAGTTCGGCATTTATTCCTGCGCTGGTTCACTGACTTGTGCCGGGCGTCCGGGGAGCCGTGGATATCAGTTCCAGGATGCTCGCACTTATGCGGAATGGGGTGTGGATTTTTTGAAGTATGACTGGTGCTTTGATGAGGGGCAGAGTCCTCAGGGAGCTTACCGTACCATGCGTGATGCCTTGAAGGCTAGCGGTCGTCCGGTGGTGTTCTCTATCTGTGAGTGGGGGAGCAGCAAGCCGTGGACATGGGCCAAAGGTATCGGCCACTTGTGGAGGACTACGGGGGATATTATCAATGCCTTTAAAGGTACAGTACATTGGGGCGGATGCAGTGTTGTGGATATCATCGATAAGAATGCGGATTTGTGGCCTTATGCTGGTCCTGGGCATTGGAATGACCCGGACATGCTGCAAGTCGGCAACGGAGTGCTGACTGCTGAGGAGAACCGTTCACATTTTACCATGTGGTGTATGCTGGCCGCACCGCTGTTGGCGGGAAATGACCTGAGGACTATGGACAGGGAGACGCTGTCCATTCTGACGAATAAGGATGTGATTGCTATAAATCAGGACAAGCTGGGCATACAGGGTCGTCGTTACATGAAAATAGAACAGCATGAGATATGGGTTAAGCAGTTGTCTGACGGGGAAGCCGCTGTATGCTTCTTCAATCGTGACGAACAGCCGTGGACATTCGAGTATCAGTTTGGGAAAGACAAATCCCATCTCCACTTTGCGGATATCCGGTTTTGGGAATTGGAGTATGATGTTTATGATATTTGGGACGGGAATAGGCATCTTGGCACCTCCAACGACAATCTGAGTTTCAAAGTCCCTGCGCACGGTGTTGTCTTGGTAAGACTTTCCCCTAAAAACAAAAAATAATAATTTGTCATGGTAAAACTACTTTTCAGTGTAATGTGTATACTCATGTCTGTTTCCGGCTTTGCCCAGGAGCAGATCAAGATCAAGCACGGCCCTTATCTCCAGAACCTAAAGGAAACGGAAGTGACAATAGTCTGGCTTTCGGATAAGCCTTCTATAGGTTGGGTGGAGATTGCTCCGGATGATGGTACGAGTTATTACCGTACTGAGCGTATCAAGTTTTTTGATACGGTCAATGGCGTGAAGAATGTTTCGGAATTGCATGCGGTACGTGCCACGGGCCTTGCTCCCGGTACTAGCTACCGTTACCGTGTCTATGCCAGGGAGGTGCTTTCCCGCAGGGGGGAGGAGGTCATATATGGCAATGCTACGGCTCCGAGTATCTATGACCGCCGAGGATTGAAATTTACCACCAATGACAGTAGCAAGTCCGTGGCCTCTTTTGTCATGCTGAATGATATTCATGGCAATACGGACTATATACCTAAATTGCTGGCCGCTGCGGACTTCAAGAAAACAGACATGGTCATCTATAACGGTGACATGCTCAATAACCTACTGGATGAGGAGGAGTTGTTTAAAGGCTTCATGGACATCTCCATAGATATGTTCGCTACCTGCAAACCGTTGTATTATGCCCGTGGAAACCATGAGACACGTGGCTCATTTGCCACTTCCTTTCATCGTTTTTTCTCTCCGAAGGAACCCCATCTGTATTTTTTGATACGGCAGGGACCTGCTTGCTTCATTTTCTTGGATACCGGTGAGGACAAGCCTGACTCTGATATTGAATATCATGGTATCACCGACTATGACAATTACCGTACACAACAGGCGGAGTGGCTTGCAGAAGCCGTTAAATCCAGAGAATTCCAGGATGCGTCTTTCAGGATAGTGATCGCCCATATGCCTCCTTTGCCTGAAACTGACATCTGGCACGGGCAGGCCGAGGTCTTGGACAAGTTCGTTCCGATACTGAACGAGGCTGGAGCTGACGTGATGCTGTGTGGGCATTTGCATGAATATTTTAATAACAAGCCCACGGACAAAGTGCATTTTCCGGTAATAGACAATTCCTCCAATACAGTTTTAAAAGGTGTCATAAAGAGGGATAGGCTGGATATTGAGATAAGGGATATGAGTGGCGGGATAGTGGATACAATTTCTATAATGGCCCGATAGTTTTGTTATTTGTTGTTTTGGAACTTGGAATAATAATATTTGATTTGAAATAATATGAGAAACATGCATGATGTAACTGTGAAATGGATTTTTTTTCTGCTTTTGGTTATGGCGGGAAAAGCTGCAATGGCTGAAGGCATTACCTCACCGGATGGAAACCTCCGGCTTGATTTTGTGGTGAACTCTTCCGGTGAGCCTGTGTATCGATTGTCTTATAAGAACAAAGCCGTGGTGAATCCATCGAAGCTGGGGTTGGAATTGCAGGACGATCTGGGCCTGATGGATGGTTTTACACTTGTGGAGGCCAAGACCTCAACATTTGATGAAACCTGGAAACCCGTGTGGGGCGAAGTGGCACAAATACGGAATCATTACAACGAGCTGGCTGTGAGGTTGGAACAGAAGGAACAGGACCGTCATATCGTCATCCGTTTCCGCCTTTATGATGACGGTTTGGGATTCCGTTATGAGTTCCCTTTGCAAAGAGGTCTGCACTGTTTTACGGTCAAAGAGGAGCATACCCAGTTTGCTATGACAGGGGACCATACCGCTTTCTGGATTCCCGGTGACTATGACACTCAGGAGTACGACTATACTGAGTCCCGTTTGTCCGAAATCCGCGGCTTGATGGATAAGGCGGTGACGGTGAATGCCTCCCAGTTTGTTTTCTCGCCTACGGGTGTGCAGACCTCCTTGCAGATGAGGACGGACGATGGTCTGTACATCAATCTGCATGAAGCGGCTTTGGTGGACTATTCCTGTATGCATCTCAACCTGGATGACAAAAAACTCGTTTTTGAATCGTGGTTGACGCCGGATGTTTTGGGAAATAAGGCCTATATGCAGGCTCCCTGCAAAACCCCGTGGCGTACTGTCATGGTGAGCGATGATGCCCGTGATATTTTGGCCTCCAAGCTTACCCTGAATCTGAACGATCCTTGTGCATATGAAGACGTCTCATGGATTAAGCCGGTGAAGTATGTAGGCGTGTGGTGGGAGATGATTACCGGCCAGAAGTCATGGAGCTATACGGATGAACTGATTGCCATGCGTTTTGGAGAAAACGACTATACTAAAATCAAACCGAACGGCCGGCATGGCGCCACTAATGAAAGAGTGAGACGCTATATAGACTTTGCCGCCGAACATGGTTTCGACCAAGTATTGGTGGAAGGCTGGAACGAAGGATGGGAAAGTTGGGGAGGGAGCTCTCGTGACTTCGTGTTCGACTTTGTGACGGCCTATCCCGACTTTGACGTGAAGATGCTGAATGCTTATGCACACAGCAGAGGGGTCAGGCTGATGATGCATCATGAGTCTTCGGCTTCGGTACGCAATTATGAACGCCATCTGGACAAGGCCTATCAGTTCATGGCGGATAATGGCTATAACTCTGTAAAGAGTGGCTATGTAGGCGATATAATCCCCCGTGGAGAACATCACTGCGGACAATGGATGAACAACCACTACCTCTATGCCATACAAAAAGCTGCCGAATATAAGATTTGTGTGAATGCGCACGAAGCAGTACGTCCTACCGGTTTGTGCCGCACCTATCCCAACCTGATTGGCAATGAATCGGCCCGTGGTACGGAATTTGAGCCTTACGACGGCAATAAGCCCTTCCATACCACCGTGCTTCCTTTCACCCGTCTGATTGGTGGTCCGATGGATTATACCCCGGGCATCTTTGACATTTACCTGAATTTTATGAATCATGACAATCACGGGCAGATTCATTCCACGCTGGCAAAGCAACTGGCATTATACGTCACCCTCTACAGTCCGTTGCAGATGGCTGCCGATTTGCCGGAGAATTATGAATCTCATTTGGACGCTTTCCAGTTCATCAAGGACGTGGCGGTAGACTGGGATGAGAGCAAGTATCTCGAAGCGGAGCCGGGAGACTATATCACCGTGGCCCGTAAAGCCAAGGGTACGGAGAACTGGTTTGTGGGAGGCATTACCGATGAGCACGCACGTACTTCAGCTTTTGTTCTTGACTTTCTGGAACCGGGCAGGCAATACGTAGCTACGCTTTATGCCGATGCCGAAGATGCTGATTTTGAAAAGAATGCTACAGCTTACCGGATTAGGAAAGGTATTGTGACGAACAAGAGCAAGATGAATGTGAAGCTGGCGCGCAGCGGTGGATTTGCCCTGAGCTTGACAGAGGCCACACCGGAAAATATGAAAGGAGTAAAGAAATGGAAATAGGTTGACCGTTAGATGCCATTTTTATTAATTAATTGAAACAATAATGCCTATGAAAACACTGAAACAGAAGATGCTCTCTGTACTCTTTGTGGGGTTGGCGATAGCATCGTGTACTCATGATTTCTCGGAGGGATTCCGTCCTCCAGAGATGAAGCTGACGGTATCGGAAGCCCGTACGGCATTTGAACGTGAAGCGGACGCTTTGGACATCGTTCCGTTTGGTGCGGGTGCTGTCACGCGTTCTTTGGATGATGACATTGTCATTACGCCTCTTTGGAATGAGGCTGTCAGTTTTTCCGATGCAGAGGGCGCTTATGTTGTTGTCCCTTTCAATCTGCCTTTAGGCAAGATTTTTGCAAGAAAGCAATTTGATGAGGAAATTCCCGAAGATGAGAAGTTTGCCAATACGGATATTCGCTTGTTTATAGAAAAGAAACATGAAAATGAGTATCTTTACAGCATAATCCATTTAACCGGTAATTATTCTTATGTCATGGAGGAAAGTAATGACATGGCCTCGTTGCGATTGGATGATCTGGCATCTTTCTCCGGCTCTATCCGTCATTACAGTCTGCAAGGTGAAATGATGTGGGGGGATATTTATCATCATGGGCGGATTGTGGGAAAAATTTCTGCTATACCTGAGCCAAGCAGAGAAGAGCTGGATTCTCTGAGAGACAACCGCGGCTCGGTCCGTCCTCGTGGTTATGTGACCCGCTGTGACCCTCATTTGGTGGAATATGAGATTTGTTATCATACGGGTTATCCTACGGCTGAAGGTATTGTAGAGACTCATGTAGAATGTCATTTTGAGTATCGTTGGGAGGAGTATTGTTATCAGATATGGGTTGAAGACGGTACGGACAATTATCGTTGTCCTAATTGTGGTGATCCTAATTGCAACGGTAGTTGCCGGCCTACCCCTCCAGATCCAGATGGAGGAGATGTTCAGCCGGTCTTATCTCAAAAGGCTCAGGCTATAAAGAAAAAGCTTGATGTCACATTTGCAGGTTTGATAGATAATATCAAGAAAGTGGTGAGAATGAAAGAGGGCAAGACCGGTGACGGCAATCTGGCTGAGGGCGTTTCAGACAAGGCAACCATTTCTGAAATATTATATAAGAATGTACCTTTGACTCTGACTTTCAACAGTTCGCTTACGGAATTGCAACTGATGATCGTGATGGCGCATGAATATACACATCTCGAATTGCTTGAGAAATCCAGAACCGCTGGCAGCAGCAATGAATTTGCACTTAAAGAGCCTGAATTGTTGTCAGCAATCAACAATTCGTCCGAGCCAACGGATTGGGGGAAGATAAATGACGGGCACCATGAATATATGGGCAGCCATGTGGAAAGATGGAAGAACGTTTACGAAGTGCTTTCCCCGGTCAGAGTGAGGACTTCTATAAGTATGGAAAATGGGGAGGAGGGGCTACGAGTTCTGATGCGTTTCTGAAATTGACGAAATCGGAGAGAGATAAAATTATCGAATATTTGACAAATAATAATTTATAATAATGCTTATGAAAAAGTTTATCTTGTTATATTTATTTACACTGTGTACTGTACTGTGTGCGTATTCTCAATCTGCTGTCTATGTGATTTTTACTCCTATAGAATCAGATACCAAAGGTGTAGAGCATTCCGTTTTTAATATTCATAATTTGGGCGGAGGTGTAGTTCATATTTTCACTATATTTGAACTTGCGAAAAATACTCGTAAAAAATTGTATTTTTATAGATTTGAGTATGATAATCGGAAGGACAACGTTGATAATCCATTCCAAGTTAAGTCCAAAGACTTTTTAAACTCTGTCAATCTTGTAGATTGGGATTTGGTAGAAGGTAAGACCAATGTCGAGTCTAAATTTAAATATATAATGTCTCATGATAAAATATATTTTATAGACCGGAATGAGTCTACGAATGATTCTGTGAAAATATATCCTGTAAAACGATGGGTTCCTAAGTATTAATGTTGTAGAAGCCGGTTGATAGCTTATAATTTATTTATCTAACGGTCGCTTATTCATAATATGGCTTTTAGCCGGCTTTTATCTTTAGTATATTGTATTTCTGCCATATAAGGTACTTTGTAAATATGCTGAGGGCATAAACGAACTCTCATTGATAAAGTCAATGTCTGTTGGTTTGTAACCACCAAGTAGACATGTTGTTAGCTAAAAAATAACGCTTATGAAGAAACTTATCCTATTACATCTATTTACACTATGTACTGTGCTGTGTACGTATTCCCAATCTGCTGTCTATGTGATTTTCACTTCTACGAACTCGGATGATAAAGGTGTTAATAATCTTATTTTTGATGTTCAGGATTGGGATAGGGATGCAGGGCATCTATTCACTATATTTGAACGTGCTAAAGATACTCGTAAACAATTGTATTTTTATGATTTTATATATAAAAACCATAAGGACAACGTTGACAATCCATTTTAGGTTAAGTCCAAAGACTTTTTAAACTCTGTCAATCTTGTAGATTGGGATTTGGTAGAAGGTAAGACCAATGCCGAGTCTAAATATAAATATATAATGTCTCATGATAAAATATATTTTATAGACCGGAATGAGTCAACGAATGATTCTGTGAAAATATATCCTGTAAAACGGCGTGTTCCTAAGTATTAATGTAACAGAAGCTGGTTAATGGCTTATAATTTATCTAACGGTTGATTATTCATATCAATAATTCATCTGAGGTGATGGATTGGGGAAGATAAATGACGGGCACCATGAATATATAGGCAGTCATGTGGACAAGATGGAAGAACGTTTACAAAGTGCTTTCCCCGGTCAGAGTGAGGACTTTTATAAGTATGGAAAATGGGGGGAGGAGCTACGAGTTCTGATGCATTTGAAAATTTGACACAATCAGAGAAAGAAAAAATTAATGAGTATTTAATAAAGAACAATTTGTAACAATAGCGATTATGAAAAAAATAATTTTCTTGCATTTATTTGTACTGTATAATATATTATATGTATATTCTCAATCAAGTGCTTATGTGATTTTCACTTCTACAAAATTAGATATTAAAGGTGTGAGTAAACAAGTTTTTGAGATTAGAGATTGGGATAGAGATGCTGTTCACATATTTAGTATATTTGAACGTGCTAAAGATACTCGTAAACAATTGTATTTTTATGATTTTATATATGAAAATTTGAAGGACAACGTTGACAATCCATTTCAGGTTAAGTCCAAAGACTTTTTAAACTCTGCCAATCTTGTAGATTGGGATTTGGTAGAAGGTAAGACCAATGCCGAGTCTAAATATAAATATATAATGTCTCATGATAAAATATATTTTATAGACCGGAATGAGTCTATGAATGATTCTGTGAAAATATATCCTGTAAAACGGCGTGTCCCTAAGTTCTAATGATAAATAAAATCTGTATATTCCAACGCAATGAAAAAGCTCTATCTTAGTAAAGAACTTTTATTGGGTGGGGCAATAATTGCAGCACCGTTGTGCAGCTTGGTGATGACGGGCGTATTCCAAAATGATATGCCATTGTTCCCACTCTTGATTATTTGCCTGCTGACGCTTTTCTTCCGACTGCTATTGTTTTTGAAGACTGGCAGAAAGATAAAAGAAGTCCGTCTGACAGCTTGTGACATAGCCGTTGCTCTGTTTATAAGCTATATCTTCCTGCGATGGCTACTGCAAAGGGAAGATGTTGCGGAGCTTTCAATATTCAGATGGTTTCTGTTTGCAGTGGTTTATATTTTGGCGCGAACGGTGAATCATAAAGAAACGCTTTTTTCAGCGTTGATATTATCTGCATCATTACAAGCGGTTGTGGCCCTTTTGCAAAAAGTGGGTTGTTTGTCGAGTCTCCATCCTCTGTTTGATGTGACGGGCACTTTCAACAATCCGGGACCGCTGGGCGGGTATCTTGCTGTGGGATTGGTTGTTGCCGTTTTATTGTATGCTTCCTCTTTTCGGCATTGGAGTACGAGAACTGTCTTGAAAGTAGCTTCGATAGGTGTTATGGGAACTGCATTTTATTGGGCTGATTCACGCGCCGGTTTGCTGGCAGTTGCGGCAGGATTGCTGATGGCTTATGGGGGGAAGATGAAATTTTTCGGATGGCGTGGACGTGCGTGGTGTGTGTGTCTGTCGGTGGCGGCTGTTGCATTTGTTTGTATCCTGTTGTTTGCCTATCGCCCGTTGTCGGCCAATGCCAGGTTGCTGATATGGCGGGTCTCATCGGATATGGTGATGGACAAGCCCTTATTGGGACACGGTGTAGGGGCGTTTGAAAAGAAATACATGTTCTATCAGGCGGATTATTTCAGAAATCATCCTCAATCCGATTTTCTGAATGTAGCCGACAACGTGACTTATCCCTATAATGAACTGTTGCATATTGCAGTGGAAACCGGAATGTGCGGGCTTGTTTTGTTCCTGCTGGTGGCGGTGTCACCGTTTGTCTTTTCTGATGAAAGGACATTGAAGGCCGTATTGGCTGCTTGGCTGATATTCGCCATGTTTTCATATCCGGTCAATGTGGTGCCACTTATGATGAACTTTGCATTGTTCACAGGATTGTGTCGTGGCAAAACTGTGTCTGTTCTGGGTGTAAACAGAATTTTTTGTGGAATTGCTGTTGTTCCTCTTATGGGGTTATTGGCGGTGTGTGGCCATGTAATGTTGTTTTTCTGTGAAAGTTCAACATTGTTGATTGACGTGCTTGGCAGGAAGGTTAGGAATGTGGAGCAGGTGGATTTGTTACAAAAGCTGCCGCTTTCTTGCGAAACATATTGTATGCGCGGTGATATATATCTGGAACGGAAAAGCTATGGGCAGGCCGAGGAGTCTTATAAAGTTGCTGCAGAAATGATTCCTACACGTATACGCCCCAACTATAAACTGTGGAATCTGTATCTGTTGCAACAAGATACTGTGAATGCCCGAAAGATGGCTTTGCATATTCTGGCGCAACGGGTAAAAGTGGAGAATACATTTTCCATTAAGGTGAGGGGGAGGATGAAACAGTTTCTTGATGAAATAGATTAAAAATGATGGCGGGATTTATATTGCGGAAATATTTTAGGAATGGAGGCTTCAACGTGATTTCAGGGCTTGTTGCGGTCTTGCTTGCCTGTTCCTCCTGCTTTTCTGATTTGAAATTGGAACGGGCTCTTGTGGCTGCTGAAGAGAACAGGTCCGAGCTGGAAAAGGTGTTGAAGCACTACTCTTTGGACAGTCCTGACCGCCAGAAATATAAGGCGGCGGTTTATTTGATAAGGAATATGATGGACTGCTATTCCTTGGATTATGTGTATGGGGATGAGTACGTGCGTGTGATAGATTCTCTGAGCAATATAAACGGGACTCCCGTGCAGGAGGATTTTATGCGGGATGTTGACAGTATAAGCCGGTGCTTGAACAGAAAGATACTTCAAAGCGGTTCGGTGATAAAATGTGATTTGAGACATCTTACTGCCGGGCAGTTGATAAGACACATTGACATGAGCTTCGAGTCGCTGCGTTATCCTTGGACGAAGGAACTGGATTTTTCGGATTTTTGCGAATATGTACTGCCGCATAGGATAGGGCATGAAAGACTGGAAGAGTGGATGACAGACTATAGGAACAGCATGAAGGTCGCTCTTGACTCGTTTGCAAGGACCGCTATGGCCGATTCCTGCATTTGCAGTTATTATCTCCGCAAATATGCGGAAAGGGATTTCTTTTATACGACGATTGTACCGGAGCTTTCTCCATCGTCACTGCTTTATTCTACGATTGGCTTGGGAAACTGCAAGGAGTTACAGGCGTTGACTGTCTATTCGTTAAGAAGCCTTGGCATTCCTGTTGCCATTGATTTCACTCCCCAATGGGGAAAAAGGAGTTTGGGCCACAGCTGGTGTACACTGATCGGCAAAGGTTATCAGCTTCCGTTTCTTTTTTACGACAAAGTACCTTTGGGTGAACACCTTGCGGATATGCGGAAGCGTGACGGGCTGGCAAAGGTATACAGAAGGATGTATAGCGAACAAGAGGGCACATTGGCAAGCCTTTTGCCGCAGGAGGAGATTCCCCCACTGTTTGAGGACAAGCATTTGAAAGATGTCTCCGAGCTCTATTTCACTCCGGTGGCGGCAACGGTAAACTTGTCGTTCTCGCCTCCTGAAAAGAAGGAGTATGCTTATTTGTCTGTGTTCAATAATAAGGGATGGATTCCCATAGACTGGGGCCGTATCAAGAATGGAAAAGTTGAATTCAAGAAGGTCGCAAAGGGTAATGCTTACCTGGCCACTTATTACCATCGGGGCAAGACGTACCCGGCATCGAATCCCTTTATTGTGGAGGAGAACGGTGATACAAGGTTATTGGCCCCTGATGTCAACTCCTTTACTTCTGTTTTTTTAAGGCGGAAATATCCCGACAAGAAGCATGTCTATGAATTGTCAAGGAGTCGGACGGTAGGAGGCCGTTTTCAGATAATGGCTGATGTCTCCGAGCGATTTACCGATGTATGTACGATAGATGAATTCCCGGAAACACTGGCTCCGGTTTCGATTGTATTTGATACTCCTGTGGAGGCAACGGCACTCAGATACCTGTCTGCTCCTGACTCGAATGTCTTTCTGGCAGAGCTGGAATTGTATGACGAGCAGGATAACTTGGTTGAGGGGGAGATAATCGGTACGGATGGTAGTTGGTATGGCAATGGCCGTGACAAATATAAAGTGTTTGACCATGATATGTTGACCTACTTTGATGCGCCTGTATCCTCTGGTGGTTGGGTAGGACTGTCATTCGGTCGCGTCCGGAAAATAAAGAGGATAGTATATGCTCCTTACAATGATGATAATGGGATAAACAAGGGGGAGCTGTATGAATTGTTCTATTTTGATGCGGGCTGGGTTTCGCTGGGAGAGAAGTATGGTGACAGTTCGTATACAATGAACTATGACAGGGTGCCTCGGAATGCCTTGCTTCTGTTGAGGAACAAGACGAAAGGACAGGAGGTGCGTATATTTACACAGGAGGATGGAAAGCATGAATGGTGGTGAATCTGATATGAATCATGAAATGAATGATACGGTTTCCTTATTGTTGATGGTGACGATGTTCCAGTCTGTAGCCAGCCTGCTAATAGGGATATTCGGCTATAGCAGAAACTTTGCCGTTTTCGGTGTTGCTTTCCTTATGGTCGGATTTGTAATGCGGTGGGCCGCTCAATTTTTAATGATAAGTTTTCATTGGTGTTTTATTAAAATTGAGCCACTAATGTAGCTCCTTCTAACTCCTGACTATAAGGAATGCAGGTTAAATCAAAGAACCGTATGCTTGACTTTGAACTTTAGCCTCAATCTTTAGCTATTCCCGTTTCAATCATTAACAGAAAACATTCAAACTATTAAAGAAAAACTTTCGAAGTATAAAGGATAAAGTGGGTAGATATAGGGAGAAAAAGTGCTCTTCAGTCTTGGTCTGTCTATCCCAAGCCTTGGGATAGACAGACCAACCCCTGGGATACATGTCCGCAGGCTGGGGATAAACTTTGTGTAACATAACTCCTGAATAGGGATTGTGCAGGCTGTGTTATTCATAATTGGAGGAAAAGAAGTTTCATTGCCTTCCCCGATAAATAGGGCGATACAGAAAAAAGGTGAAGGATGTGCAGGCTGACAGCAGAAAGATTATTTCAGAGAACATAGTTGCCGACAGGTCAAAGCTAAAGATTATTTGTGTATTTTTGCACCGAATTTATTTCGGTAGGATACCTTATGAGAGGCAATACCGGGGGAAAAAGCGCAAAGCAATGAATATAACTGAACTGCAACAATCTTATGCTTCCCATCCCAATGTAGAGGGGGTGTGCAGGCTTCTGAAAGATAACTCTGTCCGTCACCTATATTGCGGAGGTTTATATGCCTCTGCCGCTTCTTTGTTTTCGTCTGTATTGGTTCAGCGGGCTACTTGTCCGCTCGTTTTCATTCTGGGCGATATGGAGGAAGCCGGTTATTTCTATCATGATTTGACGCAGATATTGGGGACAGAGCAGGTATTGTTTTTTCCTTCTTCATTTCGCCGCGCCATCAAGTACGGGCAGAAGGATGCGGCAAACGAAATACTCCGTACAGAAGTGCTGAGTCGCCTGCAAAAAGGAGAAGAGGGGCTTTGCGTGGTGACCTATCCGGATGCGCTGGCCGAAAAGGTGGTCTCTCGTAAGGAACTGGGGGAGAATACACTGAAACTGCATGCAGGCGAGAGGGGGGATATGGACTTTGTGACGGACGTATTGCGCAGCTACGGTTTCGAATATGTGGATTACGTTTACGAGCCGGGGCAGTATGCCGTTCGTGGCAGTATTATCGACGTCTTTTCCTTCTCTTCCGAATATCCCTTCCGTATAGACTTCTTCGGCGATGAGGTGGAAAGCATCCGTACCTTCGAGGTGGAAACACAGCTCTCGAAGGAGAGGAAAGAAAGCATCGTGATAGTTCCCGACTTGAGCCATAGCCTGGAAAAAAGGGGAAGCGGCGGCATGGTGTCGTTCCTCGATTTCCTTCCGTCGGACAGCTTGCTTGCCATGCGCGATTTCCTCTGGCTACGCGAACGCATCCAGACCGTGCACGACGAATCGCTCACCCCACAGGCCATCGCTGCCCGTGAGTCGGAGGAGAATGGAGCCATCACGCTGGAAGGCAAGCTGATTGATGGTGGCGAGTTCACCCTGCGCGCCCTCGATTTCCGCCGGATGGAGTTTGGCAACAAGCCCACCGGAACACCGGATGCCACCGTCTCGTTCCATACTACGGTACAGCCTATCTTCCATAAAAACTTCGACATGGTGGCGGAGAGTTTCCGCGAATACCTCTCCCGTCACTACACCATCTACATATGCAGCGACAGCCTGAAACAGACCGACCGCATCCGTGCCATCTTTGAGGACCGTGGAGACAACATATCCTTTACCGCCGTAGAACGGACACTGCACGAAGGCTTTGCCGACGACACTTTACGTATCTGTATCTTTACCGATCATCAGCTGTTCGACCGCTTTCACAAGTATAACTTGAAGAGCGACAAGGCACGCAGCGGCAAGGTGGCCTTGAGCCTGAAGGAGCTGAACCAATTCACCCCCGGCGACTATGTGGTGCATACCGACCACGGTGTGGGGCGTTTTGCCGGACTGGTACGTATCCCCAACGGTGACACCACGCAGGAGGTGATGAAGATTGTCTATCAGAACGAAGATGTGGTGTTTGTCTCCATCCACTCTCTGCACAAGGTTTCCAAGTACAAGGGAAAGGAGGGTGAAGCGCCCCGCCTCAACAAGCTCGGCACCGGAGCCTGGGAGAAGCTGAAAGACCGCACCAAGACGAAGATAAAGGATATTGCCCGCGACTTGATAAAACTCTACTCGCAACGCCGCGAGGAGAAGGGTTTCCAATACAGTCCCGACAGCTTCCTGCAACGGGAGTTGGAAGCCTCCTTCATCTATGAGGATACCCCCGACCAAAGTAAGGCTACTTCCGACGTGAAGGCCGACATGGAGAGTGCCCGTCCGATGGACCGCCTGGTGTGCGGTGACGTGGGCTTCGGCAAGACGGAGGTGGCTGTTCGTGCCGCTTTCAAGGCTGTGGCGGACAATAAGCAAGTGGCTGTACTGGTGCCCACTACCGTACTTGCCTATCAGCATTTCCAGACCTTCAAGGAGCGATTGAAAGGCTTGCCTTGCCGGGTGGAGTATCTGAGTCGTGCCCGCACCGCTGCTCAGGCAAAGGCTGTAGTGAAAGGGCTTGCCGAAGGGGAAGTGAATATTCTTATCGGTACCCACCGTATCCTGGGAAAAGACGTTAAGTTCAAAGACCTTGGTTTGTTGATTATTGATGAGGAGCAGAAGTTCGGCGTCTCCGTCAAGGAGAAACTTCGCCAATTGAAGGTGAATGTGGATACGCTGACCATGACGGCTACACCCATTCCCCGTACCTTGCAGTTTTCGCTGATGGGTGCGCGCGACTTGAGCGTCATCCAGACACCGCCGCCTAACCGCTATCCCATCCAGACGGAAGTGCACACCTTCAACGAGGAAATCATTGCCGACGCCGTCAATTTCGAGATGAGCCGTAACGGGCAGGTATTCTTCGTGAATAACCGTATTTCCAATCTGTTTGAGTTGAAGACCATGATAGAGCGGCACATTCCCGATTGCCGTGTCTGTATCGGACACGGACAGATGGAGCCTGCCGAACTGGAGAAGATAATCTTTGATTTCGTCAATTACGATTACGATGTGCTGCTTGCCACTACCATCATCGAAAGTGGCATCGACATACCCAATGCCAATACCATTATCATCAACCAGGCGCAGAACTTCGGCCTCAGTGATTTGCACCAGATGCGCGGACGTGTGGGGCGGAGCAATAAAAAAGCTTTCTGTTACCTGCTGGCACCACCTTTGTCCTCCCTTACTCCCGAAGCAAAGCGGCGTCTGCAAGCCATCGAAAACTTCTCCGACCTGGGCAGTGGCATCCACATTGCCATGCAAGACCTTGACATCCGTGGTGCAGGCAATATGCTCGGTGCCGAACAGAGCGGTTTCATTGCTGACTTGGGCTACGAGACTTATCAAAAGATTCTCTCCGAAGCTGTGCATGAACTGAAGACCGACGAGTTTGCCGACCTTTATGCCGAAGAACTGAAAGCAGACGGAGGCGTCATCAGTGGAGAACAGTTTGTCGACGAATGCCAGGTGGAAAGCGACCTTGAACTTCTGTTGCCTGCCGATTACGTGACTGGCAGCAGCGAGCGTATGTTGCTCTATCGCGAGTTGGACGGATTGACACTCGACAAGGATGTGGATGCTTTCCGTTCCCGCCTCGAAGACCGCTTCGGCCCGATTCCTCCCGAAACGGAAGAACTGCTGCGCATCGTTCCCTTGCGACGCCTGGCTGCCCGCCTCGGCGTGGAGAAAGTCTTTCTGAAAGGTGGGCGCATGTCCCTGTTCTTCGTCTCCAATCCGGACAGCCCGTACTATCAGAGCCAGGCTTTCGGTAAGGTCATTGCCTACATGATGAAATATACCCGTCGTTGCGACCTGCGCGAGCAGAACAACAAACGGAGTATGCTGGTGAAGGATGTCAGGACGGTGGAAGAAGCTGTCTGTGTGTTGCAGGAGGTAGTGGCAATGCAGGTGGAGGAGTAACTGTTGCCACTCCTGCCACTAACGTCCGAACTGCAAGGAGAATCCCAAATTGAAGAAAGTGATGTTGTTTTTGAACCAGCTATGATCTACTCCGTCATCATAGCCGTCCGTGTTGTAAAGTCGTGCATCGGGGTTGGCAAACCAGTCTGCTGTTAGGAAATCACAGCGAATCATACCCGAGAGTTTACAGCTGATGCGGAACTCATAGCCTGCAGCGAAAGTTATTCCACAATATCCTTTATGGAAAAGGTGTCCGTTCCGTTCACCGCGTTTATATGTCCGTTCTTGATAGTTCATATACCCGATGCCGAATGATAGGAACAGTCCTTGATTACCGTTGCTCCACAAGGGACGGTATGTGATGTTGGGGCGTATGCAGTGCAGATGTGCCTTATCCGGTAGGCGGGCCATGCGCAGATAGTCATATTGAAGTCCCATGGCAAATAGGGGCGTGATGTAGTAGCGGCCTTCTGTCATGAGGTCATATCCCACCCGGTTGCCGTTCTTGCTGAAGAAGTCGTTGCGGTTTCCTTCTACATGGGGCAAGGAAACACCGCCACCAAGGATGATGCTGTAATTTTGCGGTAGGCATTCGCTTTGTGCCAGCATCCCTGTCACTCCGATGGAGAGTAGGGATAGACAGAGGAGGAATCGTTTCATGCAGTTGCTGTGAGTTTCTTGGAAATATCGTATTTTTATCGTTTCCCGTATAGCTTGTCTATCAAATCCGTCCGTCCTATCCGCCGCAGTTCGTTTATGATGTTCCTGCGCTCTTCGGGTTTGTACCAGAAGAAGAATTGGCGTTGAGCCAGTTTCTCGCGCTGCGTTTTGGCACTGAATACCGGTTCCAGCGTATAAGGATGGAAGCCCGTGTACCATGCTTCGGTGGCAACGGTCATGGGAGTAGGGGTAAAGTCTTGCACTTGCTCCAGATGGAAGTCCAGTCGCTTGGTGATGACGGCAAGCTCCGCCATATCCTCTTCCTTGCATCCGGGATGACTGCTGATGAAATAAGGGATGAGTTGTTGGCGCAGTCCTTCTTCACGGTTAATTCTGTCGAATATCTTCTTGAACTCACCGAACTGGCTGAACGGAGGCTTGCGCATGATGTTGAGCACGCGGTCTGACGTATGCTCCGGTGCTACCTTCAGGCGACCGCTGACATGGCGGGCAATGAGCTCGCGGGTATATTCCTGCGTACTTTTGTTAGTGTTCGGGTCCTTGCTCTGGTGCAGCAGCAGGTCATAGCGTACACCGCTGCCGATGAACGACTTCTTGATGCCGGGCAGGGCATCTACGGCATGATAGATGTCAAGCAGCGGACGGTGGTCTGTATTCAGATTGGGGCATACCTTGGGGTAGATGCACGACGGACGCTTACATTTCCTGCAGACGGCCTCATCCCGTCCCTTCATGCGGTACATATTGGCCGACGGGCCTCCCAAGTCACTTAAGTAACCCTTAAAGTCGGGCAGCTCCATGATAGCTTTCACCTCTTTCAGAACGCTTTCCTTGCTACGGCTTACGATGAACTTGCCCTGATGCGCGGAGATGGTGCAGAAGGCACACCCTCCGAAACATCCGCGATGCAGGTTGACGGAGAACTTTATCATGTCGTATGCCGGAATACGTTTTCCCTTGTACTTGGGGTGGGGCAGGCGCGTATAAGGCAAGTCGAAAGAATGGTCGAGCTCTGCCTCCGTCAGGGGAGGATAGGGGGGATTGACTACCACTGTCTGTTTGCCGACCTTTTGTAACATGCGGGATGCTGTATATTTGTTGCTTTCCTCCTCGATATGACGGAAGTTGGCAGCTTCTTTCTTTTTATCCTTCAGACATTCTTCGTGGGAAAAGAGGGTAATATCTCCTTCTTCTGCAGCTACCTCCTTGTCGAGATAGACCATTTGCGGAATATCGGCAATGAGCTGTTTGAAGCCTTTGGTGTCCATTATTTGTTGGCATTTCAGCCTATTCGCAAGTTCCACCACCGGTTTCTCTCCCATGCCGTAGATGAGTGAATCGGCACCGCTGTCGAGGAGGATACTGGGGCGTACACGGTCTTGCCAATAGTCGTAGTGCGTCAAACGGCGCATACTTGCCTCGATGCCACCCAGTATGACGGGGACATCGGGAAATAGTTGCTTTAATATCCGGGTATATACAATGGAAGGATATTCGGGGCGCATATCCGGACGTGCGTCCGGTGTATATGCGTCATCACTGCGCAAGCGTTTGTTGGCAGTGTATTTATTGACCATCGAATCCATGCAGCCGGGACTGATGCCGAAAAACAGACGGGGGCGTCCCAGTTTCTTGAAGTCGCGTAAGTCGTCGCGCCAGTTAGGTTGGGGGACAATGGCTACGCGTAATCCTTCAGCTTCGAGGATACGACCTATGACGGCGGCTCCAAAAGACGGATGGTCCACGTAGGCATCACCGCTGAAAAGTATTACATCTAATTCGTCCCAACCACGCAGTTCCACTTCTTTCTTGGTGGTGGGAAGCCAGTCTGTAAGGCGATATTCTTTCATTAATACATTGTAAACTGTAATGTCATTCGTTCTCCGTCGTAAATCTCACGGAAACCTATCTGCTGCTCGGAAAGATACTCTTTCATGTCATTGAAGGCAGTGGCGTTGTCCATGATGATTTCCAGCTTCTCGCCTTTCCCGGCCTTGCACATGGCTTTTATGGCAGGGATTAGAGGGCTGTAATGCTGTTGTCCGCAGGTATCGATGGTTTTCATTTATTCTTCTTCTATTTCTATAGTGCCTTGTTGGGAAAGCCATTGCAGATAGAGCTTAATGAGTTGCTGCAGTCCGAAGGCCTTCATGTTGTTGTGATAGATAACGTCGATGCAGAGGTCGAGTAGGTCTTTGCTATCTTCCTCTTGTGCGGCGATGAGGGAGCGAATGTTCAGTTTCAACTTGTCGAGCACTGTTTCGTCTACAATGCCGTTGCTGTCGATGAGATGGCGGAAGAGTCCGTACTTCTCAATGGTGGCAAGGTTTTCTTCTGAAACTTCTAAGCTGCGGGTTCCGCTGGGGTTGGCTTGTATGGTGTACATGATGTTTAATGTTTAGTGTTTAATGATTAATAGAAGCAAAGATAGTTTTTTCACCACAGATTACACAGATTTCTACAGATTATTTATAGGGATTGCTGTTTTTCTCTGTGTTGCTCTGCCTAATCTGTGGTGAGAAAGCGAAGTATCGAGGCCATAATTGCATTTCTGGACGTTTCTTCCCTGATACTTTCAAAAGGGAATCCCATGATGAAGGTGCGGTAATCGCTGCCTTGATAGGCCACGGCGGCAGATGCGTTGCCGGTGGCATAGGTCATGACTGGAAAAGCGGGAGACATGGGCAGGATGCAATCAGGGGAAGTGACCGGATAGTCCTGCTCATTCGGCAGTCGGGGAAGGGTGAAAGTACGCCCCAGCCCTTGGACAGCGATTTTATCCCCGTCTGTTTTCAAGGAATTTCCATACCGGTACTTCAGAATATTCTGGATAAAATCCCTATTACCCTGCGAATTGTCCATGTCGCTGCCCACATAGGCGCCGCTGACTAGGAGATTGCCTCCCGACCGGCAATACGAAGCCAATATGCGCTGCATGGATGAGGAGAATGTCTTGTAGTATGTATTGCGTGCCGGATTGCTGGAATTGTCTTCTTTTTCCAGCCCGAGGATATAGTCTACTATCGGATAGTCCTCTAAAGAGAGGATGCCTTTTTCCACAGCCTCATCGCTGCATGAGACGAAGCTGTAGTTACCGGCGGCTTGTATGGCCTTGCCGTGTATAAAGGGGTAATCGAAAGTATTTCCGATAATTTTCATACCTTCGTATTCCTCTCTACTCTCTCCCAGGCGTTTTCCCGCTTCCTTCCGGTTGAAGTTCTGCTGGGTACCGCAGAGGGAGATGTCATAGAGATAGGGAACGCCGGGATCTTGCGATAGGTCGAAACCTACAGTCTCGGGAGTGTCTATGACGGCCGGCCCACTGATACGGTCGAATCCGTTGACGATAAGTATCTGTCCTTTTTCCCGTTTGGCTTTATAGGCAGCAAGGATTTCCGAAGGGAAGCTTTCGCCGCCCCGATTCACGGCGGTTACTTTGAAGGAATAGACGATGCCCGGTTCTATTTTTACGGTATGGAACGGAGAACTGACACGTACGCCATTGTCAAATCCTCCACGTCCGATACGTGTATATACAATGTATTCGCGTGGTTTGGCAGTCGGTTCCAACGGGTCTTCCTTGCCTTGCCAGGAGAGCTCTAAAGTATTTTTCTTTTTACCGAAGCGGATGGCAAAGTGGCTGACGGGAAGCGGCTGGACCATGTACTCTTTCCCGTGCTGGTTGCATATATATTGCAGAATGGCTTTATAGAGTGCACGTCCGACGGTGAACTTGAAGTTGGGGTCATGCCCCAGACGCATATCTGCGAAGTTCTGGTGAGACAACAGTTCTACGATGGTGGAAGGAACGGCGGGCAGGCGCGTTTCACTATAGTTGCGGTTCCATAGGCTGCGACGTGTCCAGTCTACGTTGAAGGTGGAGCGGATGTCACGCTGCAACTGCGTCAGTAGGACGTCCGAGAGGTCGCGGGAGGCATGGCGGTCTGTACCGGCATTCAGCCTGCCGTTGTTGAAGTTGGTGGTATAAATGCCTAGAGTGCCTATAATCTCATTTTCCTTGCTGAAACCGGCATCGCTGTGCAGGGCCATACTCATTTCAAAGGGGATGCCCAAGCCTTCTTCTGCCGGGTTGAATACTGATTTCCCGGCAAGATAATTCACCGTACGGGAACGTGCGTTGATGTCATCGTTCATATCATTCTTCCCCTCGTAGCCTCCATAAACAGAGTAAGGCATGCCTGCCCATTGGGCAGAGTAGCGTGCGCCTTCCAGGTATCTGGGCAAGCCACTGGTTTGTCCTCCGCGGGCAATGTTGCCCATGCCTCCTCCAAAGCGGACGGCATCGGCACAGACCACGCCTTTCTCCTTGCTTTCGTTGCTCAATACCACCATGCCATAGTCATTCCGGCCTTTGTCGAAAGTGAATGTGCCGAGGTACACCCATGTGCCGCCTCCTATTTGCTGGTTCACCTTGAATTCTGTGACGCCTCCGTTGTGGAATACAAGGTATTTGGCATCGCTTACGCTGCCCGGCAGAGTCTGATAAGATACGTATACGGCATATTCTCCCGTTTCCGGAATATCGGGCACCCATTCGGCAAAAGCCTTGTCTTTCTTCTTTTCAGTTTTGGCAAAGCGTGCCGTACCGGTGAGGAAAGGGTTTTCATTGTCCTGATAGATTCGTTTCCGTTGGGCAAATCCGGGTTGGGAGGTCTGTTCCCAACGTGCTTTCCGGCTTTTCACGTCCAGATAGAGGGAACCTTGTCCTCCATCTCTGCTTAGGCTACCGTCATTGTCTACGATGACTTCCCGCTTTTGTGTGTCCCTTTCGCGGGGAGTGAATACATTGGCTCCTGCATTCTCCAGCATGGGCAGGAGGTAGGGCAGGATGAACGACTGGGTGAACTGGTCTTCCGTGGTGCAGAACAGCCTCGGGCGTTGCCATCCCCATTTGTTCTTGTCATTGATGTAATATTTCCCGTGGCTTTGCCAAAGGGCAATGTGATTTCCTTCCAGTCCTCGGGTGATTTCGTAGGGGCATGAAGTACGGGTTACCCAAGGTATACCTTTGTATTCCAAGTGACTGAACGTACGTGCCTTGTCTTTCTTCCCTTTCCGGTAGAGGTTGGGGATAAGCTCTTCAATGTTTTTCCCATCAGCAAAGACGGTGAGGTCGAAGTTGTTTACTGGTCCTGGTAGGATTTGTCCCAGATGGCGGTAAATGGCATCGACGGTTTCAGGCCGTAGAGGCTGGTAGGCAAAGCGCTCGTTTGCATAGACAAGTAATTTCTTCTTCCGGAAGTCAATGCGGAAACTGTCTAGCTTGCAGGTACCGATGTTGGTCGTATGGGTGGTGTATTCCTTAAAGAATGTCTGGAGGCGTTCTTCCACATTCTGCTCTAGTTCTTGTGCCGGAAGGAGGATTCCATATAAGAGCCATATGCCGGTTAGGATAAGTTTTTTCATATTGATGAAATAATGAAGTTGTCAATATCTGCTTTTATCAGACAGTGATGCGTGCAAAAGTACATAAAAGAAAGCTTCGTTGACGATTGCGGTTATTTTCTTTTTATTATTTTTGCAGACATATATAATATGTAAACCTTATGAAGACACTTTTGAAAAGCAGTATTGCCTTCCTTTTGCTTCTGGTACCGGTTTTGGCCTTCGGGCAGCAGGTTCTCCAAATCATGAATGTCGGTGCACGCCAGATAACGTCCCTTGACGGACAATGGAAAACGATTGTAGATCCCTTTGAAAACGGTTATTATGACTATCGTTTGAAGCCTTATGACGGCGGTTATGCCCAAGACAAGACTTATTCTGATAAGACCCAACTTCAAGAGTATGATTTTGAAACGGATAAACTGCTGTTTGTTCCCGGTGACTGGAATACACAACGGCCTCAGTTGTACTATTATGAAGGCACTGTGTGGTATCGAAAGCATTTTGAATACTCCCTGCAACCGGGCAAACGTCTTTTCCTCAACTTTGGAGCTGTTAATTATGAAGCCATTGTATGGCTGAACGGCAAACGTCTGGGCAGGCATATCGGTGGCTTTACTCCTTTTAATTTTGAAATTACCGGCCTTTTGAGGGAAGGTACCAATAGCCTCGTGGTGAAAGTCGATAACAAACGCCATCCCGAAGCTGTGCCTACGGTCAATGCCGACTGGTGGAATTTCGGTGGCATCACCCGGCCGGTTACCTTGATTGAAACGCCTTCGACTTACATACGTGATTATTACGTACAATTGAAGAAGAATGATAAAGATACGGTTGAAGGCTGGGTACAACTGGATGGTTCTGCCAAAGAGCAAAAGATAGTGCTGGATATTCCGGAACTGAAAGTGAAGAAAGAGGTTGTAACGGACTCCAACGGTTATGCTTCGTTCCAGGTAAAGGCCAAACCGGTCTTGTGGACTCCGGAAAAACCTAAGCTGTATGTGGTGAATCTGTCTTCCGAAACAGATAAAGTCTCTGATGAGATCGGCTTCCGGACTATCCGTACAGAGGGAACTAAAATACTGTTGAACGATGAAGAGATATTCTGCAGAGGTATCAGTATCCACGAGGAGACTCCCTACTATAGCGGGCGTGCCTATTCAAGAGACCATGCCCGTACTTTACTGAGTTGGGCAAAGGAGCTTGGATGCAATTTTGTCCGCCTGGCCCATTATCCCCACAATGAAGAGATGGTGCGTGAGGCAGAGCGCATGGGATTTCTGGTATGGTCGGAGATTCCGGTGTATTGGACTATTCATTGGGAGAATAAGGATACCTATCAGAATGCGGAACAGCAGTTGTGTGATATGATTGCACGTGACAAGAATCGATGTAACGTTATCATCTGGTCTATAGCCAATGAAACGCCTCTTAGTGAACCGCGCCTGGCATTCCTTACCAAGCTGGCAAACAAGGTCAGGAGTTTGGATAATGTCCGCTTGGTTGGTGCGGCGATGGAGAAGGAAGAAGTTCGTCCGGGCGTTATGACTGTGAATGACCCGTTGGGAGAACTCCTTGACATTATCAGCTTTAATGAATATGTGGGTTGGTATGACGGCGATTCGGAAAAATGTGACCGTGTGAACTGGGTGTTCGATGCCCGGAAACCGGTCTTTATCAGCGAACTTGGAGGAGGTGCTTTGTATGGACGGCACGGTTCCAGGAAAGAACGGTTTACGGAGGAGTATCAGGAAGATTTGTATATCCGCCACGTGAATATGTTGAAGCGTATTCCGGGACTGGCCGGTACTACACCGTGGATACTGAAGGATTTCCGCTCTCCGAGGCGTCATGTACCCGAAATACAAGATGATTTTAATCGCAAAGGGCTGGTGTCTGATAAAGGACAGAAGAAAAAAGCTTTCTTTGTTTTGCAGAAATGGTACAGAGAATTGGAAGAGAGTTATAAATAGGATTTGTCCGATACATATTAAAAAAAGAGGCTGTCTCCATAATGAAAATTTGGAGACAGTCTCTTTTTATTTTTTTATATTTCATCCGTTTATAGCGGAATGTATTCCACGAAGGCCTCCATCGCTTCATAGGAAGCAAGTCCGAGGCTGTCGTACAAGGCGGCTGTTCCGCGGTTGCGGTCTTCACTGCGTTGCCAGAACAGACGTTCGTCATTGCCCAGGAACGGTGCACTTTCCATTTGTGACTGATGCTTCAGGATAGAGTTACGCTTGGCACGCAGTTCCTCCGGGCTGATGGGCACAGCCATTTCGATATTTTCGATTTCCCATTCTGCCCATGCACCGCGGTACATCCAGATGCGGCATTCCTTCAACCATTTGGCACCTTCTTCTTTTTCCAGGTCGATGGCGGCAAATACGGCATCCGTACAAACACGGTGTGTTCCGTGCGGGTCGGCTAGGTCACCGGCAACGAAAATCTGATGGGGTTTCACTTCACGCAACAAGTTGCGTACGATTTCCACGTCTGCTTCGCTGATAGGATTCTTCTGTATCTTGCCCGTTTCGTAGAACGGCAGGTCGAGGAAGTGGCAGTGATCCAAAGGTATGTTATTGTATGTACATGCGGTACGTGCTTCGCCACGACGAATCAGCCCCTTGATGGTCAGGATGTCGCGTGTATCCATGTCACCGTCTTTCTTCTCCTTCAGATACTTGCGGATTTCGGCATATTTGTCGTTGATAACCTGGTCCTCACTGTTGTTGAAGATTTGGTTGAACCCGTTGATGAAGTGCAGGAAACGGATAACTTCTTCATCGCCTACGGCAATGTTACCGGAAGTTTCGTAAGCCACATGCACGTCATGTTTCTGTTCTACCAGACGACGGATGGTACCTCCCATAGAGATAACGTCGTCATCGGGATGCGGAGAGAATACGACCACGCGTTTGGGATAGGGCTTTGCACGTTCAGGGCGATAGGTGTCGTCTGCGTTCGGCTTGCCGCCCGGCCATCCGGTGATGGTATGCTGCAGGTCATTGAATATCTTGATGTTCACGTTATAGGCTGAGCCGAACAATGCCAGCAGTTCACTCAAACCGTTTTCATTGTAGTCCTTGTTGGTCAGCTTCAGAATGGGTTTTCCGGTGAGTTGGCATAGCCAGACGATGGCGCTGCGGATGAGCTTGTCGTTCCATTCGCAGGAAGTTACCAGCCAGGGGCGTTGGATACGTGTCAAGTTGGCGGCGGCAGACAAGTCGATAGCTACATGTGCATTGTTGTGGGTCTGTAGATAAGATGCAGGGATAGTATCTGTTACCGGACCTTCAACGCATTCTTTCACCTTTTGTGCTTTCTCCTCACCCCATGCCAGTAGATATATTTTCTTTGCCGAGAGGATGGTGGCTACTCCCATGGTGATGGAGCTGATGGGGGTATTTTCAATGCTACCGAACATTTTGGAAGCTTCATTGCGGGAATCGCTGTCCAGCAATATCAGACGGGTGGTAGAGTTCTGGCGTGAACCCGGTTCGTTGAAACCGATGTTACCTACACGACCAATGCCCAGCAAAGCGATATCTAAGCCACCGAAACTTTCAATGCGCTGCTCGTAAAGACGGCAATATTCAAAGATGGTGTCTTTGGCGATGGTGCTGTCGGGGGTGAAAACATTCTGTTTGTCAATGTCCACATGGTCTATCAGCATTTCCTTCAATGCGTTGAAGTTACTGTTGATGGCATTGGGAGCTAATGGATAATATTCGTAGAGGTTGAATATGACTACGTTGCGGAAACTTAATCCCTCTTCCTGGTGCATACGTACCAAGTTTGCATATACATTGCGCGGAGAGTTACCGCCTGCCAGTGCCAAGACACAGAAACGTCCCGCCTTTTGCTTGTCACGGATTAACTGTGCAATGTCAAGGGCAATTTGGTTGGCGCCTTCTTCTGCAGACTCATAAATATCTGTAGGGATTTTTTCCAGTCGGGTCAATACCGACCGTTCAAATGCATTCTCAGGTCTGTAGTACCTGGGGGAGACTCTGTTGAGAGTGATTTGAGAGCTTAGATTGGTTTTCATAAAATTTATTATTAATAAATGATTAAGTATTGTACTGTTCTTTCAATCAACAAATATACGAAAAACAATGTTCATCCGCATATTGCTGAAGATTAATTAAGAAATACTGTTCGTCCCATATCTCATATGGGGTTTGACAGCCGTACGGAAAGTGTCTTCGGTACATTCCATAAAGTCATGGCCAATCGCCACCGTGAGTATGGATTTTACGTTGGGTCAACATAGGATTTAGGGGTTAGAATTATTAAATTAATCATGTTGTCGCTTTGACATTGTTTCGAAGGACAAAAATAGGTACTTTTTGGAGAAGATGTACTCTTTCTTTGGGGTATTTTCATTAAATACTCTAAAAAAGCGGATTGGGTGCATTTTGTATAATGTCTCGTTCGTTTGGGGTATAAGTGAGGATAATCATATAAAAATAGACCATTCATTGCACTTTTTGTCGTTTGGGTTTGTTATATTTGTGTGTGTTTATAAACTCTAAAATATTAATGTATGAAAAGCTGGAAAGTAGAAGCAGCCATCATAGCTGTGGGGTTGCTTTTGTTGGGAATCATGGTAAAAGGCGGTATCAACAATTTTGTGAATAAGGATCGTGTAGTCAGTGTGAAAGGGTTGGCTGAGATGGAAGTACCTGCCGACAAAGTAGTCTGGCCTCTTGTCTACAAAGACATAGGTAATGATCCTGCACTGCTTTATGCCAATATGGAGAAGAAAAACGCTGCCATCGTGGGTTTCCTTGAAAACAACGGCATTGAGAAGGAGGAAATAAGTATTGCACCACCCGAAGTGATTGACATGCAGGCCGAACGTTATGTTGACCGCAACGTGGCTTATCGTTATAATGCCACGTCTGTCATCACTGTCACTTCCAAGAATGTGGATAGGGTACGTAAACTCATGTCCGGGCAAGCAGAACTCTTGAAGCAGGGCATTGCCATCACGGGAGGGGATTATAAATATAACGTGTCTTATGAATTTACCGGTCTCAATGAAGTGAAACCCAAAATGATAGAAGAAGCTACCAAAAATGCCCGTGCCGCAGCCGAGAAATTTGCTAAGGATTCGGACAGTGAACTGGGAAAAATCCGCAATGCCTCGCAAGGGCAGTTTTCCATCAGTGACCGCGATGCTTATACTCCTTATATAAAAAGCGTACGTGTAGTGACTACTGTGAACTATTATTTGAAGAAATAACGAACTCGTCCGCATCTTTCCAAGCGGGAAAATTTAACCTGAACTCCTGCAGGGAGGAAAGGCTGAGGGAGGCGGTGGCAGTTGTCTCTTCGTTGTCGGGTACAGTGGCAAGCACTTCCCCCTTCGGAGAGTAGACCACACTGCCTCCGCTGTGTGGAATGTCTCTGCCGTCTCTGCCGATACGGTTGACACCGCAGACATAACTGATATTTTCCAAAGCACGTGCTTGCAACAGAATGTCCCAGACTTTCCGGCGGGAAACGGGCCAGTTGGCAACATAAATAAGAAGGTCGTATTCGCTGTGCTTATTGCGGCTCCAAACTGGGAAGCGGAGGTCATAACATACAAGCAACAGTATGTTCCAGCCGCGATACTGGATAATGGGACGTTGGCAGCCGGAAGTGAAATGCTCTGTTTCGTGTCCCATCCGGAAGAGGTGTCGTTTGTCGTAATAGTAGGCATTGCCTTCGGGCGTAAGGAAGAATGCACGGTTGTAGTAGGAGGGATTTCCTCCTTTCGAGGCTGTTTCGCAGGCAATATAGCTGCCTGTAAGAGCGAGTTGGTATTCTTCAGACCATCGGCGCAGAGTCGTGATGGTTTCTCCCGTTGTAGGTTCGGCCAAGCTGCTGGTGTCCATACTGAAGCCAGTGGAGAATGTTTCCGGTAAAACAACAATCTCCGTTGTTCCACGAAGAGTTTCTAACTTCTCGCGGAGACGACGGAGATTTTCTTGTTTATTTTCCCAGACAATGTCTGTTTGCAGAATGCTTATTCGCATGACATTAATGCTTAATACCTGATTAGATATTTCCTAAATCAAAATTTTCGGGATTTTTTCCTTTAAAGTTCTTGAAGTACAGTTTTATCTCGCGCATATCCTTTTCTATGTCTCCGGTAGGCATGACAGTTTTGGTAGAGGAGATGGTCTTGGAAGGATAATCAATCCCGATAAGCATAATGGGTACTTGTGCTTTCAGTGCTATGTAATAAAAGCCTTTCTTCCAGTTTGGATTGGCTTTACGGGTTCCTTCGGGAGTGATGGCCAGATGGAAATGCTTACTGGCGGCAAACCTTTCTGTCATTTGGTCTACCAAGGAAGACTTGCGCCCCCGGTTCACCGGAATGCCGCCAACGGCTTTGAATATCACTCCAAGAGGAAAAAAGAACCATTCCTTTTTCATCATGAAGCTGGTTTTACGGCCGATGGCACCATAAAACAATTTACCGATAAATAAGTCCCAATTGGAAGTATGGGGTGCCGCACAAATTACACATTTGTCGTAGTTGGGCACCGTCACATTTGTCTTCCAGCCCAGCAGACGATAATAAATGAAGCTATAAAAGGCTTTCTTCATCTTATTTCAGTTTGCCCATTGCATTAATAATCTCGTCTACTTTTGCATTGAAGTCAGTACGAAGTTTTTTGTAGAAACCTTTTACATTTCCTGGTTCGGTATGGCTGATGCGGCTTATGAATTCATCTTGCATTTTTAGAATTTCAGCCATCAGTGTATCGGCTTTTTGTTTGTCTGTTCCAGGTACATATAAGCTATTTACAAGACACTCTGTGAATAATTCACCCGCAATATAGTTTATATTCTTTTTTAGTTCTTTTCTACTTGCCATAATCTTTACGTTTAAAATGAATAATCTGAGTTATTTTCGGTAAAGATAATGTTTTTCTTTGTTAGTGTAGAGGAAAAAAGGGTTTTTATGTGTTTTTAATTTATTACTTTTGTGGAATAATTCTACAAACTGTGGATGTATTCCACAAGGTAAAATGGAAGATGCCCCCATGAATAAAGAATTACTATCTTATCTTCTGTCTGATATATAGCTTATTAGATGTAACGGATAAGATAGTGGTGGATTGGCATCGAATTTGCTTTGATAGAAGGAAATAGGGTTAAATTTAATAGACAAACAAGCATGAAACAGTTTTTTACGAAAAAAGAATTAAAGCTGAAGAAGAAGAGGCTACTGATGATGGTTGCCTGCATGACGGTATTGTTGGCTGGTTATTTTATTCTGACTTGGCCTAAGAAGGTTGAACCGGAAGCTCCTACCGTAATCGTAGAATCTGCAGAAAAAGGAGATGTAGAGATATATGGTGAGTACGTGGGACGTATTCGTGCCCAGCAGTTTGTAGAGGTACGTGCGCGTGTGGAAGGGTATTTGGAGAATATGCTTTTTGCAGAAGGAACATATGTCACCAAGAACCAGGTGCTTTTTGTAATAAACCAGGACCAGTATAGGGCAAAGGCTGACAAAGTCCGTGCACAGTTAAAGAAGGATGAAGCGCAGGCATTGAAGGCAAAACGTGATTTGGAGCGTATCCGCCCCCTTTATGCGCAGAACGCTGCCAGCCAGCTGGATTTAGACAATGCCCAGGCTGCTTATGAGACTGCAGAGGCCTCGGTAGCGATGAGCCAGGCCGATTTGGATCAAGCTGAATTGGAATTGGGGTATACATTGGTCCGTTCTCCGCTATCGGGACATATCAGTGAAAGAAATGTGGATTTGGGAACATTGGTCGGACCGGGAGGCAAGTCCTTGCTGGCTACGATTGTGAAAAGCGATACAGTTCTGGTAGACTTCAGTATGACGGCATTGGATTACCTGAAAAGCAAGGAACGGAATATCGATATAGGGCGTCAGGACTCGACGCGTTCCTGGCAGCCGAACATTACGATTACTTTGGCGGATAATACTATTTATCCTTATAAGGGGTATGTGGACTTTGCCGAACCTCAGGTGGACCCGCAGACGGGAACATTCTCCGTACGTGCAGAAATGCCGAATCCTGACAGAGTGTTGTTGCCGGGGCAGTTTACAAAGGTGAAGCTGTTGCTGGATGTACGTGAGGGTGCTGTCGCCGTTCCTCAAAAGGCAGTTACCATTGAGAAAGGTGGTGCATATATTTTTGTGATGCGCCGGGACTCTACGGTTGAAAAGCGTTTCATTGAGTTGGGACCTGAATTTGGCAACAATTGGGTGGTTGAACGTGGTCTGGCTGCCGGAGAACAAATTGTGACGGAAGGTTTCCACAAGCTGACTCCGGGTATGAAAGTACGTGCCCAGGTTGCCGTTCCTAAAAAGGAGGAAGAACAGACGAGTGATTCTCTGAACAAGCAGGTTGTTTCCGAAACGAAGCAGACTACTCCGACTGAGAATAAATCAAAGGACAACAACCCTTCAAAGTAATGATGTTATGAAAGTAAGTTTCTTTATAGACCGCCCGGTATTCTCGGCGGTGATATCGATTGTGATTGTAATTGTCGGTATCATTGGCCTGACCATGCTGCCGGTAGACCAATATCCACAGATAACGCCTCCAGTAGTGAAAATCAGTGCTTCCTATCCGGGAGCTAGTGCATTGACTGTTTCGCAGGCGGTGGCAACCCCTATCGAGCAGGAGATAAACGGTACTCCCGGTATGCTATATATGGAGTCCAACAGTTCCAATTCTGGAGGATTTTCGGCTACGGTCACTTTCGACGTGTCTGCCGATCCGGATTTGGCTGCCGTAGAAATACAGAATCGTGTGAAACTGGCGGAGAGCCGTTTGCCGGCCGAAGTGATTCAAAACGGTATTTCTGTGGAAAAGCAGGCTCCCAGCCAGTTGATGACCATCTGTCTGACTTCCAGTGACCCGAAGTTCGACGAAATTTATTTGAGTAACTTTGCTACTATCAATGTACTCGACTTGTTGCGCCGTATCCCCGGTGTTGGACGTGTTTCCAACATTGGCAGTCGCTACTATGCCATGCAGATATGGGCGTTGCCCGACAAACTTGCCAACTTCGGACTGACGGTGCAGGATTTGCAGAATGCCCTGAAGGACCAGAACCGTGAGTCTGCTGCGGGTGTTTTGGGACAACAGCCGGTGAATGGGCTCGACATTACTATCCCTATCACTACCCAGGGACGCTTAAGTTCGGTAAAGCAGTTTGAGGATATTGTGGTCCGTGCCAATGCCAACGGTTCCATTATTCGTCTGCGCGATGTGGCTCGTGTTTCATTGGAAGCATCTTCATATAGTACGGAGAGTGGAATCAACGGTGAGAATGCTGCTGTTCTCGGTATTTATATGCTTCCCGGGGCCAATGCAATGGAAGTTGCAAAAAGCGTGAAGGCTGCTATGGAGGAAATCAGTGCAAATTTCCCTGAGGGGATGAGTTATGAGATTCCCTTCGACATGACGACTTATATTTCCGAATCCATTCACGAGGTATACAAGACGTTGTTCGAAGCGCTGATTCTGGTGGTACTGGTCGTATTTCTTTCCTTGCAAAGTTGGCGTGCGACGGTGATACCGATTGTTGCGGTACCTATTTCCCTGATTGGTACCTTCGGTTTCATGCTTATTTTCGGTTTCTCTCTGAACATACTGACTTTGCTTGGATTGATTCTCGCTATCGGTATTGTGGTGGATGATGCCATTGTGGTGGTGGAGAACGTAGAGCATCTTATGGAGACGGAGAAATTGAGCCCGTATGAAGCTACCAAAAAGGCGATGAATGGATTGGCAAGTGCCTTGATTGCTACATCATTGGTGCTCTGTGCCGTATTTGTACCGGTAAGTTTCTTGAGTGGAATCACCGGACAGTTATACCGTCAGTTTACCATTACTATCGCCGTTTCTGTGTTGCTTTCTACGGTAGTGGCCCTGACACTTAGTCCCGTCATGTGCTCGCTCATATTGAAACCCGACAATGGAAAGAAAAAGAACATAGTTTTCCGCAAAATCAATGAATGGCTGAACTTGGGCAATCACAAATATGTGGCTGTCATTAATCGGGTCATCAAGAATCCCCGCCGCTTAATGAGTGCGTTCGGGCTGGTACTGGTTGCTATTTTCATTATCCACCGGTTGGTGCCTACCAGCTTCCTGCCGGTAGAAGACCAGGGCTATTTTAAGATAGAGTTGGAGTTGCCGGAAGGTGCTACTTTGGAGCGAACCCGTGTGGTGACGGATCGTGCTGTGCAATACTTGGAGAAGAATCCCTATGTGGCCTATGTGCAGAACGTGACAGGTAGCAGTCCCCGTGTGGGTAGTAACCAGGCGCGCAGTGAGCTGACGGTTATCCTGAAACCGTGGGAAGAACGTAAGGGAATTTCCATCGATAAGATAATGGAGAATGTGGAGAAGGATTTGAAGGAATATCCCGAATGCAGGGTTTATCTTTCCACGCCTCCGGTCATTCCGGGATTGGGTACTTCGGGAGGTTTCGAAATGCAGCTTGAGGCGCGTGGAGAAGCAACGTTTGACAACCTGGTGCAGGCAGCAGATACACTGATGTATTATGCCCAGAAACATAAGGAGCTGACGGGGCTTTCATCATCCTTGCAGTCTGAAATACCGCAGCTTTATTTTGATGTGGACCGTGATAAGGTGAAAATGCTGGGTGTGCCCCTGGCGGATGTATTCTCTACCATGAAGGCTTATACCGGTTCTGTATATGTGAATGACTTCAATATGTTCAACCGTATATATAAGGTGTATATTCAGGCTGAGGCTCCTTATCGTGAGCATAAGGATAATATCAACTTGTTCTTTGTAAAGGCAAAGGACGGAGCGATGGTGCCGCTTACTTCCTTGGGAAATGCCTCTTATACCACCGGTCCGGGCAGTATCAAGCGTTTCAATATGTTTACTACTGCCGTCATCCGCGGTTCTGCGGCACAAGGTTACAGTTCCGGTCAGGCAATGGAGATTATGGAGCAGATTGCGCGTGACCACTTGCCAGACAATATTGGTCTGGAGTGGAGTGGCCTTTCCTATCAGGAAAAGAAAGCGGGAGGACAGACGGGCCTTGTGCTTACGCTGGTATTCCTTTTCGTATTCCTCTTTTTGGCTGCGCAATATGAAAGTTGGACGGTGCCTATCGCTGTATTGCTTTCACTGCCGGTTGCCGCTTTGGGTGCCTATCTGGGCGTTGTGATATGCGGATTGGAGAATGATATTTATTTTCAGATTGGCTTGGTGATGCTGGTGGGACTTGCGGCAAAGAATGCCATTTTGATTGTGGAGTTTGCCAAGGTGCAGGTCGACAAGGGAGGAGACTTGATACAGTCTGCCATCCATGCTGCCCAACTCCGTTTCCGCCCTATTCTGATGACTTCCCTCGCTTTTGTATTGGGAATGCTTCCTATGGTATTGGCAAGCGGACCTGGCTCGGCAAGCCGTCAGGCCATCGGTACGGGTGTTTTCTTCGGAATGATATTTGCCATTGTATTCGGTATTGTGCTTGTACCGTTCTTCTTTGTCCTGGTATACAAGACAAAAGCAAAAGTGCAGCATAAGATTAAGAAAGACTGATTTTAAAGACAACATTTATGAAAAGAAAGAACATATATATTATTTTGTTGCTGAGTATGTTTGCCCTTACCTCATGCAAGGTGGGCAAGAGCTATGTGCGTCCGGAGATGGCATTGCCAGATAGCCTGGCACAGCAGCAGGATAGCATGAGCATAGCCGATGAACAGTGGCAGGCGGTTTATACGGACAGCACGCTGCGTGGTTTGATAGATCGTGCTCTGGAATATAACAAAGACATGCTGATCGCAGCTTCCCGTGTCAAGGAGATGGCTGCTCAAAAACGTATCAGTGTTGCCAACCTTCTGCCGCAGCTCACCGGAAAAGTGGAGGCTGAGCGTGAGGTGGAGAATTACGGTGGTCATAGCCGTGATGTAGGCAATTCTTACGAAGCCAAGGCATTGCTCTCTTGGGAACTGGACCTTTGGGGAAACTTGAGATGGAAGAAGGTGGCTGCTGTGGCCGAATATCTGCAAAGTGTGGAGGCGCAGCGTGCGTTGCGCATGACTATCGTTGCGGAAGTGGCGCAGGCGTATTATGAGCTGGTAGCCCTTGATACGGAACTGGAGATTGTACGCCAGACACAAAAGGCGCGCGAAGAGGGAGTGCGCTTGGCCCGTATTCGTTTTGAAGGCGGGCTGACCTCGGAGACCTCTTATCAGCAGGCTCAAGTGGAGTTAGCCCGTACGGCTACGCTTGTTCCGGATTTGGAGCGCCGTATCTCTCTGAAAGAAAATGATATCTCTTTCCTTGTGGGGGAATTTCCTACCCGTATCAAGCGTGTCAATTTTCTGCAGGAATTGGATGTGCCGGAGTCCTTACCGGTAGGTCTGCCTTCGGATTTGTTGGAACGTCGCCCCGATGTCCGTGCGGCAGAGCAGCAGTTGAAGGCTGAACATGCCAAAGTGAAAGTTGCTTATACCAATATGTTCCCCCGTCTGGCCCTGACCGGACAATTTGGATTGGAAAGTGATGTGTTGTCCAATTTTCTGGAATCCCCCTATTCCTTATTGAATGGGGCGGTCTTGGCACCGCTTTTCGGTTGGGGAAAGAACCGTGCTGCACTGAAAGCGCAGAAGGCTTCTTTTGAAGCCGAAGTGCATAGTTATGAAAAGACTGTGCTGAATGCTTTTAAGGAAGCGAAGAATGCCATTGTGGATTTCAATAAGATAAAGGAGGTCTACCAACTGCGTGCCAAACTTGAACGCTCTGCCAAGGGATATGTGGATTTGGCACAGTTGCAATACATCAACGGCGTCATCAATTATATGGATGTGCTCGACGCCCAGCGTGGTTATTTTGATGCCCAAATAGGGGTAAGCAATGCCATCCGCGACGAACTTATTGCCATGGTAAATGTCTATAAGGCATTGGGGGGCGGCTGGCAAACCGAATGACGTGTGATTAAAGAAAACTGTAAGGGCGTGTATATACTATCAAATATTTCGGTACATACACGCCCTTTTTCTATAATTGGCTTATTTCATCTGGGATTCTGTATTTAGAGTCTCCTTGTCTTCTTTCTTTTTCTTTGCCTTTTCTACTTCAAGAGCTACGTTTACGGCATTCATGCCTTTAAGGCCACGTTCAAGGTCGAACGTCACAATATTGCCTTCTGTTATATCTGTCAGCACATTATTAATGTGAAAAAAGTATTTTTCGACTCCGGATAAGTCCTTGATGAAGCCGAAGCCTTTCGATTCATTGAAAAATTCGATACGTCCTCTGCGGATGACCGGTTCTTCCTTGTCTTTTTTGGGAGTTGATATGACGATTTCTTCCAGCTTTATTTCTTCTTTAGGAGTGTTTTCTGCCGGAGGAGTAGAGGTTATCATGCCGTTTTCGTCAACATAGGCAATCATATCTTCAAAGCTGCTCGCTTTGTTGGATAGCTTTTTTTCTTCTTTCTTTTTCTGTTTTTCAGCCCGTCGGGCGAGTCTTTTCTTCTCATTTTCACGCTTGTCTGCGGAGATGGATTTGGCCATGTATTTTTATTTTTTTAGTTATAAAAAAAGCAGGGGGCATTGCTACAACACCTCCTGCTTCTGTCAGTAGTTAAGAATATTAATATCTTCTAGAGTTGTAACCGCCTCTTCTGTCGCGATTGCCGCCATTGGAAGGTCTTTCTTCTCTGGGGCGTGCCACGTTTACCGAGATTTGTTTGTGGTCAAATTCAGCACCGTTCAATTCGTCAATGGCTTTTTGGCCTGCTGTATCGTCCGGCATTTCTACGAAACCGAAACCTCTGGATCTTCTTGTTTCTCTGTCTGTAATGATTCTTGCAGAAGAAACTTCTCCGTACTCTGAAAATAAATCGTTTAAGTCAGCGTCTGTTGTGCTGAAATTTAAACCTGAAATGTAAATGTTCATTTGAAATTTTAATTAATTGTAATTATTAAATTGGAGTATGGAGAATAATTATGGAAGAGACCGCCTAATAATAGATGTATATTAAAAGAAGAACAATGCGATAACGACTCGTAACTCAAACTTTGCGACAAAGATAACACAATAAATCAGTTAATTGCTTTCTTCTCCTTTTTATTTTAGGATAAAAAACGATAAATGTCATTTTATACATTATTTCGGCTTCTCGTTTGCATATCTTACGAAAAAAAGCGAAATTTGCGACGCTTTTAAACGGAACTTTACTAACACCTTTAAATAATTAAGAGAAATGACTAAAAGTGCATTGCAAATTGCAAGGGCTGCCTATCAGCCCAAACTTCCGAAAGCGCTGAAAGGAACTGTTAAGGCTGCAGAAGGCGCAGCTACTCAGTCTGTTGCTGACCAGGAAGAAATCAAGAAATTGTTCCCCAACACGTACGGAATGCCTTTGATTAAGTTTGAAACTACCGATGAGGCGGTTGACTTCCCCGCAATGAACGTGGGTGTTATCCTTTCCGGTGGACAGGCTCCCGGCGGCCACAATGTGATTTCCGGTATTTTCGACGGTATCAAGAAGCTGAACAAAGACAGCAAATTGTATGGCTTTATTCTGGGTCCTGGCGGCTTGGTTGACCATAATTATATGGAACTGACTGCTGACATCATTGATGAATACCGCAATACGGGTGGTTTTGACATCATAGGTTCGGGCCGTACAAAGCTGGAAAAGGAAGAACAGTTTGAGAAAGGTTATGAAATCCTGAAGGAACTCGGCATCAAGGCACTGGTAATCATCGGTGGCGATGACTCCAACACCAATGCTTGCGTACTGGCTGAATACTATGCTGCCAAGAATTATGGTGTGCAGGTAATCGGTTGTCCCAAGACCATCGACGGTGACTTGAAGAATGATATGATTGAAACTTCTTTCGGTTTCGATACAGCTTGCAAGACTTACTCTGAAGTAATCGGCAACATCCAACGTGACTGTAACTCTGCCCGTAAATACTGGCACTTTATCAAGTTGATGGGACGTTCTGCTTCTCATATTGCTTTGGAATGTGCATTGCAGGTACAGCCCAATATGTGTATCATCTCTGAAGAGGTTGAAGCGAAGGATATGTCTTTGGACGATATTGTGACCAACATTGCCAAGGTCGTTGCCGAACGTGCAGCTCAGGGTAACAACTTCGGTACGGTTCTTATCCCCGAAGGATTGGTTGAATTCATCCCGGCCATGAAGCGTCTGATTGCTGAGTTGAACGACTTCCTTGCTGCCAATGCAGAAGAGTTTGCTCAAATTAAGAAATCTCACCAACGCGATTATATCATTCGTAAACTCTCTCCGGAGAATGCTGCCATCTACGCAAGCTTGCCCGAAGGCGTGGCTCGCCAGTTGTCTTTGGACCGCGACCCGCACGGAAACGTACAGGTATCTCTGATTGAAACAGAAAAGTTGCTGTCCGAAATGGTTGGCACTAAGCTGGCTCAGTGGAAAGAAGAGGGCAAGTTCGTAGGCAAGTTTGCTGCACAGCACCACTTCTTCGGTTACGAAGGACGTTGCGCTGCTCCGTCTAACTTCGACGCTGACTACTGCTACTCTTTGGGTTATGCAGCATCTGCATTGATTGCTAACGGAAAGACCGGTTACATGTCTTCTGTACGCAACACGACTGCTCCTGCCGAAGAATGGATTGCAGGCGGTGTGCCCATCACTATGATGATGAACATGGAACGTCGCCACGGTGAAATGAAGCCGGTTATCCAGAAGGCTCTGGTGAAGCTGGACGGTGCTCCGTTCAAGGCATTCGCGGCTCAGCGCGACCGTTGGGCTATGGAAACAGACTATGTTTATCCGGGTCCTATCCAGTACTTCGGTCCGACAGAAGTTTGCGACCAGGCTACGAAAACTTTGCAGCTGGAGCAGGCTAAATAAGTTGACGCATCAACAAGTTGACAATAAAACGGAGGGGCGGTTCATTCCGCCCTTTCTTTTCATTTACTCATGGCAACCAAGACCTCCACAAATACCCGGCGTAAAACTACTGCCGCACGTCGTTCTTCCTCTCCGCGGAGCAAGAAGAAAACGCAGCCGCGTACCATGCCCGTATGGTTGCGCAATCTTTTGGCGGTCTGTATCATTCTTGTTTTTTCTACCGGCTTTTACTGGTTTTTCATTCGTCCTTATGCTTATCGCTGGAAGCCTTGTTATGGCCAGAAAGGTTACGGTGTATGTATGCCTTGCAACTATGAGGTGCATGGCATAGACATATCCCATTATCAGGGAGAGATAGACTGGGAACTCCTGACACATAATAGAGAAGCCAAATTTCCTATCCATTTTATTTTTCTGAAAGCTACCGAGGGTGGCGACCATGGTGATGATACGTTTACGCAGAACTTCGGCCAGGCGCGTAAATACGGTTTTATCCGTGGTGCCTATCATTATTTTATCCCTAAGACCGATGCCCACAAGCAAGCCGATTTCTTTATCCGTACCGTGCAGCTGGCAAAGGGAGACCTGCCTCCCGTACTCGATGTGGAGACTACCGGCAAGCAGTCACCGCAGGAACTTAAAACGGCGGTCAAGACTTGGCTGGATAGGGTAGAGGCGCATTACGGCGTAAAGCCTATTCTTTATACTTCCTATAAATTCAAGAAACGCTATCTCAGCGATTCCATTTTCAATGCTTATCCTTATTGGATAGCTCATTATTATGTAGATTCCGTGCGCTATGAGGGCAAGTGGCACTTTTGGCAGCACACGGATGTAGGCACTGTGCCCGGTATCGAAGAAGAGGTGGATTTGAACGTCTTTAATGGTACAATGGAGGAACTTTTGGAGCTTACGTTGAAAACTCCTTGTATAGAGCGCTAAAGGTCAACTTTAGCTTCCTGATATTGACCTTTAGCTTCTTAGTATAGACCTTTATTATTTCTGGAATTTCACCGCTGCCCATCGGTTCTTCTCACGGTGGTGGACAAAGTGCAGCCCGTTGCGTTCGGCTTCTTCGCGGATGACGGGAATGTCATCTATGTAGAAACCGCTCATCAACAGCTCCGCACCGGGATTCATGCGGGCTATGTAGTGCTTCATATCTGCCAGGAGGATATTGCGGTTGATGTTGGCGATAACCATATCAAACGGACCTTTGCTTTCCAGAGAGGAGGCATCACCTTGGGATACGGCAATGTTATCCACTCCATTCAATTCTATATTTTCGAGGGAGTTGCGCACGCACCATTCATCTATATCGATAGCTGTACAAGGAGAGGCTCCACGCATGCGTGCCAATATGGCAAGGATGGAAGTTCCGCAACCCATATCGAGCAGTGATTTGCCTTGCAGGTCACTGTCCAGCAGTTCGCCGATGATGAGGCTGGTGGTCTCGTGGTGTCCCGTGCCGAATGCCATCTGCGGATTGATGACGATGTCATATTCAGCCTGGGGAACATCATTGTGGAAAGTGCTGTGGATGACACAGCGGTCTCCGATGACGATGGGCTGGAAGAAGTTCTTTTCCCATTCTTCGTTCCAGTCTTTATCTTCGGCTTCCACATAACTGTATTCTATTTGTGTGTCGGGCAGGGGAAAGTCGGCAAGTGCCTCTTTGAGGGCGGTTTCGCTATAAAGTTCTTTCTGTATGTAAGCGGTGATGCCGTCGGTCTGCTCGACAAAACTTTCAAAGCCGGCTTCACCCAAGACGCCGGAAAGCACATCGTTGACTATTTCTGTACACGGAACGGTGCGGAATGTAAATTCTAAATATTTCATCGGAATATGATTGTTTGTTAAATACAGAATATGATTCTTAGAAGCAAACCTGTTTCTGCGTATATTTGTTTATCTTTTTGCAAAGATAATGCAAACCGGGGGTAGAATAAAACGGACGTGCTCTTTTTTTATCCGGCAGGGCCTTTGATTTATTGAATGATAGGGTATTTAGGGAATTCCCTATAAATCTTTGGGGAAAATCTGCTGTATGGGATAAAATCCGGCGTTATCTTTGTGACGTGAAGAAATAGATAAACGTAAAATCCATAAACCAAACTAATATGAAAAAGATTGTTTTTTTATCGCTTTTTGCCTTGTGCCTCCCATGGACACTGGTGGCACAAAGTATAGATGACGACCTGTACTACACTCCTTCCAAGAATAAGGAAGAGAAAAAAGAAGAAGTGAAGCGGGAGAAGAAAGTAGCTGCTCCCGTAGAAGAGATTGTAGTAAAGTCGAATGCGCCGACCACTATTTATTCATCGCCGGGAAGCACTACTGTTGTAGTAAAAGACCGTAAGGGGAAAATCCGCAATGTGGACGAATATAACCGTCGTTACGATTCCCGCGACAATGATTTCGTGATGGAGAACGATACCCTTTACATCAATGAAAAAGAAGATGACGGCCTGGACGGCGAATGGGTGAACGGTGAGTTCGAGGGTTCGCAGGATGATTACGAGTATGCTACCCGTATTATCCGTTTCCGCAATCCCCGTTATGCCATCAGCATCAGCAGCCCACTGTATTGGGATGTGGTCTATGGTTTGAATTCCTGGGATTGGAACGTGTACACCGATGGTCTGTATGCATACGCTTTCCCGACATTTACCAATCGTTTGTGGTGGGACTGGCGCTATAACTCTTATGGTTGGGGCGGCTATCCTTACTATGGCTGGGGATGGAACAGCTGGTACGGTCCGAGTTGGAGTTTCAGCTGGGGCGGCTGGTACGGCGGTGGTTGGTGGGGACACCATCATCATTACCACCACCACTATTATCCTGGATGGTATCATGGAGGCGGTGGTCATTGGGGAAATGCATATACCAATAGACGTTCATTTGGAAGTTCTCGTGGAAATAGGGTCTCTGCCTATGGAGGAAGTACAACAACTAGACGTTCTTCTTATGTGAATGGTGGGCAAACAGTGCGTCGCAGTGGGGCTGCTGCAACGGGACAAGTTAGACGTGGAAGTACCGACACTAATCGCAGAGTAGTAGGGACAAGGTCATCTGCTGCTACACGTTCCAGCGCTACTCGCTCCAGTGCTACGCGTTCGGATGCCGCTACGAGTAGACGCTCTACTTATACTCGCCCAAGTAGTACACGTAGTAGTTCTTATGGTAGTAGTCGTTCTACTGTAGAGGGAGTGCGACGTAATACTTCTACAGCAGGCGGTCGTTCCTCGGTAGGGACATCTTCGCGAAGTACTACCCGTAGCTCGGCAACTTATAATCGTGGCTCAAGTACTGCTCCTGTACGTAGTAATTTCAATAATAATCGCAGTAGTCGTTCTTATAATAATAGTGGCAGTAATAGTCGTTCCTCTTCCAGCTTTTCTTCTGGAGGTGGCTCTCGTTCTTCGGGTGGAAGTTATTCAACTGGTGGAGGATCTTCTCGTTCAAGTGGTGGAAGTTCCAGAAGGAGATAAAGAACTTACTGATTAATTCTAAAAAGTGGATTTATGAAAAAAAATATAATGATGATGGCACTTGCTATGTTTACAGCTGTGAGTGTCAGTGCACAGACTATTTATAATGCAGCTAATATTGCAAATAAAGATTTGAATGGGACTGCTCGTTTTGTAGGAATGGGAGGTGCTATGGGAGCATTGGGAGGAGATATTACCACTATGGGAACCAATCCTGCGGGCATAGGTATATATCGTAGTAATGATGCTGCTGTTTCCTTTGGATTTTCTTCATATGGAACTGAAAGTAACTATATGGGTAATAAAATGAGTTCGGATAAGACACGGGCAGATTTCAATAATGCAGGTTTTGTGTTTTCCACAAAGGTAGGAAATGTAACTCCTTTGCGATACGTGAACTTTGGATTCAACTACCAGCGTGTAAAATCTTTTTACAATAACATGCAGATGGAAGGTAATCTTGGTGATTTCTCTCAAACTATTTATATGGCTAATCAGGCATCAGGTGCAGGTGGTATTAAAGATTGGCCTGATAATCCTTATCGGGATAATAATATAGGTTGGCTTTCTGCTATGGGATATAATGGCTATTTGATTACAGACTTGATTTCGCAAGGAGATTTAGATAAATTGTTGGCCTCAAACCCGAATTATTCTAACTATGTACCTTATATGAAAGATGGTGTACAAGTGCAAAATGTGGATGGAGAATTGATGTACCGCACTCCGGGCGAATATGTAGGTATGTATACCGGAGCAGATGCTAAGTTTCATTCTGAGGAACGTGGAGGAATTGATCAGTTTGACTTTAATGTTGCTTTTAACTTTAACGACCGTATCTATTTTGGATTAACTGTTGGAGCTTATGCATTGGATTATAGCAAATATTGTTTCTATGATGAAAATTATGGTGGAGGTGAAGGCTATAATTTGCAGACATGGAGTAAAATCAATGGAGCGGGATTTGATGTGAAGTTGGGAGCTATCGTACGTCCGTTTGAGTATTCTCCATTACGTATAGGGTTCTCGGTACACACACCGGTATTCTATAGCTTGGATTATAAAACCAATGCACGTTTGGAGTCTGATGTATGGAATGATTTGAATGTGACGAATGAAGTGGGTACTCCGAGCAATGAGATAGGACATTATGATGAAGATACTTATGATATTCTTAATGGCGACATGGTGAGCAAATTTCAACTTCGTACTCCGTGGACTTATAATCTCAGTTTAGGATATACTGTGGGTAATAATTTAGCGTTGGGAGCTGAATATGAATATAAGGATTATTCCTCTATTCAGTTCAGAGATGATGCCGGTTATGCAGACTCTTTCGATTATGAGAATTCTACTACAGATATGTTAAAAGGTGTTAGTACCATTCGTTTGGGAGCCGAGTATAAGGTGATTCCTCAGTTTGCTTTGCGCGCTGGTTATAATTATCAGTCTTCTATTTTCAAGGATGACGCTTTTAAGAATCTCCCACTAAACTCCATTCAGACGGATACTGACTTTGTTAACAGTGAATCGTTGAGTAACTATACATTGGGTATAGGTTATCGCGGTTCTATGTTCTATGCTGATTTAGCTTATAAGTATACTACTTATGATGCGAAGTTCTATCCATTTGATACATTTGATGGGAATAGTTTGGTACAAGCAACCAAAGTAACCAATACCCGTAGCCAAGTGCTCCTCACTCTAGGCATACGTTTTTAGAAGAATAATTTTTCATTGCAGATAACCTTTCATTGTCAATACCTTAGGGTATAAAAGAACTCCCCGGAATGTACAAATACATTTCGGGGAGTCTTGTGTTATAGAGGAGGGGTTACAAATACCATGCCACGCCAAATGAATAGGGAGACACTTCCGGTCCCTTGTTTTTTTGGAATAATCCGTATGTGGAATAGCGCAGGTAAATGCCGATATTACCGTAACCGGCTTGTGCCAGCAGATTTATGCCGACGGGCTGTGCATACATACCTTTTCCTACGGTTTTCTTCTTGCCTCCATTGATGTGTGAGAATGACTTCACGCCGTGGCGTATCTCAAATTCGGGACCGGCATTGAAGAACACTTTGTGTCTTCCTACTCTTTGTTGCCATTCCATCAATAAGGGTACGCGGAAGAAGAAATGGCGCAGACGGCTTTTGCTGTAGCTGGTCTCTTCATTCCCTGCGGTGAAAATACTGGTTCCATTTTCCTTTAGTAAAGCATAGTTACCGTCGATATTGAAAGAACGGTATCCCCAGCTGACTCCCAGGTTGATTCCCCAATGCGGGTTCTTCTTGAAGTTGTGATATACGGAGAGGATGTTGAAGCCGAATTCCCATGATTTGGACAAGTCGAGTCCCATCTTGTCACTTGCTCCGAAGGAGAGGAAGTCGTTAGCCAGCCGGCTGTAGCCAATATACAGACCGGAACAGTGCGGTTCGTAAGCATTGTACCTTCTCTTTTTGGGGATGAATGGCAGGGCATCGAGGAAAGTACGCTTGTCTGCATCCACCTTCTCGAGATAGACTCCTTCATAAATTTGCACTTCTTTTTTCTCGCCGTCTTCCAGCTGCTCTTCGTACACCTTGATGCGCATGTCTCCTTTTCCTTTCAGGATGATGATGGAGTCTCCTTGTGTCTGTACAGTAGCTTTCTGTTCAAGGTCAGTCTGTTGTTGTGCTGCCATGCGGCCGGCCGGCACAGCAAGCAGGCAGGCCAAAATCATAATTCTGGTTTTCATATCGTATATTGTTTTTAGTGTTATTCCGATTTGTAGAACATATCCATCATTTCCTTTTCACTGAGCAGGCCCTCTATGTAAATCAAAGTGCCCATGGAGTCTTTTCCTATCTTGAAAATGAGGTAGCGGTTCAGTTTCTTTCCATTGCGTTCCACCTCTTTCAGTTGGTAATAGGCACTGCGCAGCACACCGCTTTCCATTACCTCCTGCGCCTTCTTTGCGTTGTCTTGCTTGTCGTGTACAATGGCCTGCTGAATTTCCCGGCGATAGGGGGATACATTCTTGAACACAAGGCTCTTGTAGGTAGTCATGCGGTAAGATTTCAGGATGCTTCCGTTCAGCTCTACCCTGGTCACGTCCTTTTGTTCGCCATACTTGTTGAACAGGTCGGCTATTTGCAGTCCCTCTTGTGCATGTACAAAGGCTGGCAGGCAAATCAGCAGGAAAAAGAGGCACAGACTACGTATGCAAATCAGTGTAGATGTTTTCATAACCTTGTAATATTAGTGTTGAAACAGTAAGTTGCTTAAATCTTCATCCGTGAAGCTGGCATTCTGCAGGGCTTCCAGTGCTTTGGCTTCCACCAGTTTCTCGTCTGTATACCGCTGGCCGTCGATGACGACATAATTTTCGGGAACACCGGAAAGCGGAAATATAATCTTGGCTACCCCGAAAAGCAGGAGCAATCCGGCGGCAATGCCGCTGACAGCATAGAATGTGCGATAGAGACGGGAAGGCTTCCGCTGTGCGGGTACTTCCTTTGCCGATTCTGTTGTTACGGATTTTTCCTCTGTCGGTTCCGCCATTGAAGTTGCTTCCCGGTTCAGATAAGCGAATAGGGGGCGGTACATTTGCAGGTGCTCCGGCACTTCCTCTTCTGTAAAGAAACGGCGCAGTTCACGTTCTTCTTCGCAGGAAGTTTCCCCTTCGAAATATTTATCCAGCAGTTCATCTATCTTCATGGTTCCTTTCTCCTTTCTTTTCTTTCTTGTATGATTCGCAGGTAAACGTCTCTCACTTTCTTCCGGGCTCTTGACAGATTGCTGCGGATGGCTTCCGGTCCGCATCCCGTGATTTCGGCGATTTCGTCCGTTTCGTATCCTTCGATGTCCTTCATCTGCATGATGGTGCGTTGAAGATTGGGCAACGAGTGGATGATTTCGTGCATCAAGCGGATTTCATCTTTGATTTCCAACAGCCGTTCCGGTGTTCCGGTGGGGGATGCCGCCTGCACAATGTCGAGAGATAGGTTGTCGTTGCGTTTGCAGCGCCACATATCTATACAGATGTTGTGCGTCAACGTCATGGCAAATGCTTCGATGTTCCGGTATTGCTCCAATTCAAGCCTTTTATTCCATAGCCTGAGCAGCACCTCCTGGACAGCATCTTCTGCATCCTCCGGTTCGTCGGTCAACTTCCGTGCGTAGTTCAGTAGCTTGGCACGGAGGGGAAGAACGGTTATTTTGAATTCTTTGAGTTCCATTTACACAGATAAGACGAATGGGAATTACAAACGTGACATTGAAAAGTGAAAAAAGTTAGAATAAAAAAAGGGACTTACTAAAATTAGCAGTCCCTTTTCATCACATTACTATAAAAGTATCGGATTATTTCTTGAAATAGCGGTTGTACAGACCTTCGAAACCTTTACCATGACGAGCCTCGTCCTTAGCCATTTCGTGAACGGTATCATGGATAGCGTCGAGGTTCAAAGCCTTAGCGCGAGTGGCGATACGCTTCTTGTCTTCGCAAGCGCCAGATTCAGCGTTCATTCTCTTTTCGAGGTTAGTCTTGGTGTCCCATACGCAGTCGCCCAGCAATTCAGCGAATTTAGCAGCGTGTTCTGCTTCTTCCCAAGCGTAACGCTTGAAAGCTTCTGCAACTTCGGGATAACCTTCACGGTCTGCCTGGCGGCTCATTGCCAAGTACATACCAACTTCTGTACATTCGCCCATGAAGTGGTTGTTAAGGTCCTTAATCATTTCGTCGTCGCAACCTTTGGCTACGCCGATTACGTGTTCGTCGGCAAATACCAACGGGCCGTCAGCTGTTGCTTCTTCAACTTCTACGAACTTGCTTGCGGGAGCTTTACACAATGGGCACTTTTCGGGAGCTGCATCTCCTTCGTATACGTAACCGCATACAGTACATCTAAATTTTTTCATTTTCTCTCAGATTTTAATTAGTTGAATTAGTTATTCTTTGTTGTTCTTAAACGTTCTTCTTCTATGCAATGTTTACAGATTCCTTTATAATAGTAGTGGATTTCCTGCACATCATGTCCGTCCATATCCATGTCGACTACCTTCTTGATGCTATTATTGCACATCAAGTCATAAATCTTTCCACAACGTTTACACAAAAAGTGACCGTGCGGACTGGTATCGGCGTCATAACACGTATTGCGCTCGTCAATGGTCAGAGTCAGTGCGGCACCTTGCTCGCTTAGTAGTTTCAAGGTATTGTATACCGTTGTCTTCGACAGTGTCGGTATGGAGGGAGACAATGCCGTATATATTTCATCCACCGTGGGATGCGTACGATGCTCCATCAGGTAGTTCATAATGGCTATGCGCTGCACTGAAGGCTTAATGTTATGATTCTGCAATCGTTTTACTACATCCATGCCAACTTGATATTCAAACTTGTAATTATTACATTTTTAATTCTTTTGCAAAGGTAAGAAGTTCCTATAATTCTCCAAAAGATTTCCGGAAAATTTTTAGTTGCGGTCATTAAAATTGTTTATATGTGTTCCTCTTCTTGTAGGTAGGTTGCCGTATTTTTGTCATAAAAGCGAAGATAGGATGCACCCGGCTTTAGTCAGTTTCTCGTGCCGATATAGAGAAAACGTTTTTCTCTTATCTCTCTTAATCAGAATTTTGCCGTATCTTTGCATCGAATAAATAATATAACATCCTTATGAATTACGGATATGTAAAAGTAGCGGCGGCTGTGCCCCGTGTCAAGGTGGCTGACTGTAAGTTCAATGCCTCAGAGATTGAAAAAGAGATTATTATAGCCGACGGGAAAGGTGTGCAAATCATAGCTTTTCCGGAGTTATGCATTACCGGATATACCTGTGGCGACCTCTTTGTCCAGCAACTTCTGCTCGAAGAGGCGGAAATGGGGCTGATACAGATTCTGAACAATACGCGCCAGATGGATATTATTTCGATATTGGGCATGCCCGTTGCACTGAACGGTGTGTTGCTGAATGCGGCGGTTGTCATTCAGAAGGGGAAAGTGCTGGGCATTGTTCCGAAGACTTATCTTCCCAATTATAAGGAATTTTATGAGAAACGCTGGTTTACTTCCGCTTGTGATGTGGCGGAAAACAGTGTGCGCCTTTGCGGGCAGATTATTCCGATGGGGAGAAACCTGCTGTTCGAAACAGCGGATACCACTTTCGGAGTGGAGATATGCGAGGATTTGTGGGCGCCCATTCCGCCTAGCTCGACGCTGGCACTGCAAGGTGCGGAAATCTTGTTCAATCTTTCGGCTGACAATGAAGGCATTGGCAAGCACAATTATTTGCGCTCGCTCATCAGCCAGCAGTCAGCACGTTGCATTGCCGGTTATGTGTTCAGCTCATGCGGTTTCGGAGAATCCACTACGGATGTGGTGTTTGCCGGTAACGGGTTGATTTATGAGAACGGGACTCTGCTGGCGGCAAACGAACGTTTTTCTTTCGACGGGCAGGTGGTTGTCAGCGAAATTGACGTGGAACACTTGCGCATGGAGCGCCGGGTGAATACGACTTTTGCCGCCTGCCATGCAAATTGTGCTTCGGAGCTTCCGGTACGAATCTCTACGGAGTATGTCAACAGCAAGGATTTGAATCTGACGCGTACTTTTGAACCGCATCCGTTTGTCCCACAGGGGGCGGCGCTGGACGAGCGTTGTGAAGAGATATTTTCCATTCAGGTGTCCGGACTGGCGCAGCGGCTGGTGCATACCAAGGCGAAGAGTGCCGTTATCGGCATCTCGGGCGGACTGGACTCTACGCTGGCGTTGCTGGTTTGCGTAAAGACTTTCGATAAGTTGGGATGGTCCCGCCAGGGCATCATCGGCATCACTATGCCGGGCTTCGGGACGACCGACCGCACTCATACGAATGCCATTGACTTGATGAATTCCCTCGGTGTGACCGTCCGCGAAGTCAGTATCAAGGAGGCCTGCGTACAGCATTTCAAGGATATAGACCATGACATCCATGTGCACGACGTGGTTTACGAGAACGCGCAGGCACGGGAGCGTACCCAAATCCTGATGGATATTGCCAACCAGACCTGGGGAATGGTTGTCGGTACGGGCGACCTTTCGGAACTTGCTTTAGGATGGGCCACTTACAACGGCGATCACATGTCGATGTACGGTGTGAATGCCAGCGTCCCCAAGACTCTGGTGAAGCACTTGGTGAAATGGGTGGCGGAGCATGATATGGACGATGCTTCACGTGCTACCTTACTCGACATTGTGGATACTCCCATCAGCCCGGAACTGATTCCGGCAGATGAGAACGGTAATATCCAGCAGATTACCGAGGACTTGGTGGGTCCGTATGAGCTTCACGACTTCTTCCTTTATTACTTCCTGCGTTGCGGTTTCCGTCCTTCCAAGATATTTTTCCTGGCAGCACGCACATTCAAGGGGATGTATGATGAAGAAACCATCAAAAAATGGTTGCAGACTTTCTGCCGTCGTTTCTTCAACCAGCAGTTCAAGCGCTCCTGCTTGCCGGATGGTCCGAAGGTGGGCAGTATCTCTCTGAGCCCGCGCGGCGATTGGAGAATGCCGAGCGATGCTTCGTCGGAGATGTGGCTAAGGGAGGTGGAAGGACTCTAATTCTTTACTTCGGGTATGCCGTAATATCGATATGGGTATTTGATGACTGCATCTTGTTTGCATTCTTGCTGCATGTGTTTTGCAGTGCGACTGCAAACGTGTTGCAGTATCACTGCATAACTGTTGCAGTCGTACTGCATATCGGTGTGCAGCGCCACTGCAACGGCTTTGCAGTGGCACTGCAAAATGTATGCAGGATTTTGCAGTAATAAGCTGTTGATTAATAAGTAGTTGTAAAAGTAGGGGTATGCTGCGTGTATGGAAAAGTGCAGCTTAGTTTCGTTTCCCGTAGTATCGTTTGTAGATTTTCTTGTATTCCTTTCTCTTTTTGAAACTATCCAGCCATGTGTTGAGGCTGTCCAGCAGGATAGGGGACTGTTTGTTTACCCCCCAGGAATAGAATTGCGTGAAGCTGATGGCGGTATTGATGTCTATTTGAGGAATACTGTCGGCTGCGGTACGGGCAATGCTTTCGTCGCATACGGCATAGTCGATGTCTCCGTGGGCTACCAAGGCAATCAGTTGTTCGGGACCGTACTTCTCTATCTCCTCAACGTAGATGGTGTCGCCTATCTCATTTCCCAGGTTGCGGATGCGTAGTATGGAAGGGGAGCCTTTCACTACGTGCAGTGTCTTGCCCGCCAGGTCCAGTTGGCTTTTGATGAACAGTGATGAGTCGGGAACATTCTCGAGCTTGCGCTGCACCAGCACTTGCTTGTTCAATACGATGGGGGTGGTAAGCAGTAAGGAGTCTTTCAGCTCGCTGGTGGCAAGGATGCCGTAGGCAATCACGTCATATTTCCCATCGGCCAGGCCTTCTAGCCGCTTGTTGAAGCTCATTTCCGGTGATATGGCAGCCTGCAGTCCGTGGTCGCGTGCAAAAGCTTCTATCAGCTCGTAGTGGAAACCGGACAAGGTGTCATCATCCACATAGAAGCTGATGGAGTTGTATTCCGTCGAAGCATGTATGATGCCTTCGGCAGCTATTTCAGCATAGTCGCGCGGATGACCTTTCGGCTTTTCTTCTTTCTTGATGAGATAGTGGGCTATGAGAGCCGCTGTAATCCCCAGAAATGCGTATTTGAGCAGTCTGCTTTTCGTCATACGCCCATCTGTTAGTCATAGAAGTTCCATGAGACACCAATCTTGAACAGGCGCGGATTGATGGGGTAGTGCGGCACCAGGAAGGAATTGGCACTTCCCATACCTGCGTTGACATGATACATCATGGCAAAGATACGCGTCCGCTTCAAGTGCAGGTTGGCATATACGTTTACGATGGGGTAACCGCCTATTTCCACCAAGTCGTCCGTAGGTTGCAGATGGAATTGCTGGACGCCGGGTGCATAGGCGGGTGCGTTGTACTTGGTGAAGTAACGGACATCGGCACCCAACTGAACGGTCAGCACCTTCTTGGCGAGTTTGGCCAGTATGTAGAAGTTATGGTAGAGCGAGAGTTGGGGCAATGGAAGTACTGTTTCATTGCTCGTCTTCTGCCAGGTCACTTCGTTGTCCAGGTGGAAGATACCGAGGCGGAAGTCTTGTTTCAGCGTGGCAGACAGCACTTGTATGTTGCCTCCGTTCTGTTCGGGCAGGGCGCTTTGGTTGAAGTAGGTGTAGTTCTTGATATTCTCTACACCGGCACGGAGATTGGTTCCCCAACGAGAAATGTTCAGTTCGCCTTCCACACGCGTGCGGAATTCTTTGTCCATGTTGTCATTGTCCCAGTTGTAGTGGTTGGAGTGATAATGGCGCATATAGAAGGAAGGAAGCGTGTTGCTCACATAACCGCGGGCGTAGAAGTTCACCGTATCTTTCCATAGACGGAAGTTCAGGTCCAGATTGGCGTTGACACGGAACTGCCCGATGGCTTTGTCTACCAAGCCCACTTCACCGTTTACGTTGTAGTGTAGCAGTTTGCCTTCGCGCTTGGCGAGTTCGCCACCCAGAAAGATTTCCTGCTCGGTGTAGCGGATGCGGCGCATGTCGGTAAGCGTGTCCGTGTTCATCAGGTCGTACCGGCTAAACTTGTGGGAGATATAAGCCGTAAGTCCGGCTTTGGCATATTTGTTGAAGCCCTCCAGCAAGGCTATTCCGAACACGTTCTTTACACTGAATGCAGTGGTAGAGTCGTTACTGTAATTCTTGTAAAGTTTGTAGTCTTCCGGGAAGAATCCTTCGGGCTCGCTTCCCGAACGGAATTGGTGCCGCGACCGTTCTACTTTCAGGGTATGGATAAAGCTGGTGACGGGGACGAACTCTTCTTCGAAAAGTGAGTCGTTGTCTGCGGTAGAAACAGACGGCAAGCTGTCATTGACGGCTGCAAGTGTGCCGACCGATTTTGATGCTATGCTGTCGTTTGGCAATGCTATGTCGTTGTTCGAAGCGGATATTTTGGCTTCGGAGGACGGGGAGGAAGAAGCTTGGGGTGCGGATTCCGTCGGTTTGCCTTCCAGTGTGCTCCGTACTTTCCGCGTAAAACCAAGACGATAGCGCTGTGTCAGATAGATATAAAAATCCTTGTTGCGGTTGGAACTCCGTTCCAATTTGACCGGTATAGTGGTGGATTCATACTCTTTCTTTCCTCCAGACATGTTTTCGGGACGGGTGATATATTGGTCGTCTGCAATACCGCCGTTTTCGTTCATTTTCAGGAAGAAATTGTTGTAGACTGCTTGTACCTGATATTTTTCACCGATATAGCTACCGAACAGACCTGCATTGAAGTGCGAGGTGGACTGGTTCTGGTAATAACCGCGCCCGTACAGATAGTCGATGTTAAAGCCAAATGCCAGCTGTTTGTTGACGTTGACGGAGAAGTAGGACTTGAAGCGTTCTTCACCGTTCACTTTGTTGCCGGCCTTGTAGTAGGTAAGATTGGTGTAAGGCACGTTGCTGTTAGTGAAAAGCACCTGGTCGGGACGTATGAAAAAACTCGAAAAGGGAGCCATGAAGATGGTGGGTTCGCTTTCCTCTCGTTCGAAGAACAGACGTGAGAGGCGTGGAGAACCTAAATTCCCCAAGTAATTGTAGTGGCCGAACATTCCTTCCACCAGATTGGTGCTCTGGAAGTTGAGGCTGGCTGTATCGGCAGGTATGATGGTACGGTTGCCTAGTGTCTCACTTAGTTTCCACATGTAAAGCTTTGGCGGAAGACTTTGAATCTCAGTATTGGTACTGTCTTCCAGATTGTCCGGCTGGGTATTCGGGTCAATCTGGTTACCGAACCGGTCGCGATTGTTCATTGGGTTTAAGGTGTTTTGCGCCATAGCCCCCCATATCCCTATAACGGACAGAAATATATATGTCAGTACAATTCGTCTCATAATTAGGCGCAAAGATACAATAAAAAATTATTTGCTTACTGAATTCAGCCTTTTTTGCTTCTTTTAAAATGTCTTGTTTTCTGTTTTGCCCTATACTGCTTCCGGTTCTCTGCCCTTGAATCCATGCTTTGGGGGCTTGAAATGAAATAAGCCCTTGCAATAAATCAATATCACAAGGGCTTATCCGCTTTCCTTTATCTCTTATTCTGGCGTAAAGTTTCTCCTCTTATGGGGGAGTGGCTTTACACAGCCTTTCATTTCATTTCATTTCCTGAATAAGTTCCATTCCTTTCTTGATAGCTTCTTCGTTCATCGGTATCAAGTGATGGTGGCGTTCGGGCAGTGTCTTCTTCAATCCTCTGAGTACACTGTCCAGTGTAACCATCGGCTTGATTTTCAATAATCCACCCAATACAATCATGTTGAACGCCTTGGCATTGTTCATTTCATTGGCGGCATCCATGGCGTTGATGCGGTAAACGTGGATGTCCTTGCGCGTCGGCGGGTTGATGATGCCGTAACCGTCGTAGATGAGTACGCCTCCGGGTTTTACCTTGCTTTCGAATTTCTCCAGTGACGGCTGGTTCAGGATGATGGCAGCATCGTACTTGCTCAAGATGGGTGAGGATATTTTCTCGTCACTCACGATGACTGTTACGTTGGCTGTACCACCACGTTGTTCCGGTCCGTAAGCCGGCATCCAAGTCACCTCTTTGCCTTCCATCAATCCGGAATATGCCAAAATCTTTCCCATGGACAATACACCTTGTCCACCGAAGCCTGCTATAATGATTTCTTCTTTCATTGTTCTTCTGTCTTTAGCATGATTATTTATCTTTCAGGTCGCCCAGCGGATAGAAGGGGAACATGTTCTCTACCATCCATTCATTGGATTTCGCAGGAGACATCTTCCAGCCGGAGTTACAGGTGGAGACGATTTCCACAAGGTTGGAACCTTTGCCTGCCATAGAGTTCTCGAATGCTTTGCGGATGGCCTTTTTCGCTTTGCGGATGGCAGGAACAGACTGTACGCTTTGGCGTGTCACATAAGCGGTGCCTTCCAGTTGTGCAGCAATATCGGCCATCTTCAGCGGATAGCCGTGCAGATGCACGTCGCGTCCGTAGGGGCAGGTAGCAGTCTTCATGCCTACAAGGGTAGTGGGAGCCATTTGTCCCCCGGTCATACCATAGATGGCATTGTTGATGAAGATGATGGTGATGTTTTCACCGCGGTTCAAGGCGTGGATGGTTTCGGCAGTACCGATACAAGCCAAGTCGCCGTCTCCTTGGTAAGTGAACACCAGGCGGTCCGGCCAAAGGCGCTTGATGGCAGTGGCAAGTGCGGGCGCACGTCCGTGGGCGGCTTCCTGCCAGTCGATGTCTATATAATTATAGATGAACACGGCACATCCCACGGGGGAGATACCTATTGCTTTGTCTTCCAGTCCCATTTCTTCGATAACCTCGGCTACGAGTTTATGAACTACGCCGTGGCTGCATCCCGGGCAGTAGTGCATGGGATTGTCGTTCATCAGAGTCGGTTTCTTGGCAACCAGATTCTCGGGCTTTATAATATCTTCTTTTGTCATAATCACTTCTCCTTATCTGTTGGTGAACCGTATGAAAAACTCCATCAGCTTGACGAATATCGCCGCGCCGCAGACGTAGATGAACAGCTTGAAGTCATCTTTTGCAGCAAAATATATAATGATAGCTGCTAGGGCGAGTACCATGAAGAGAATGTTCAGTACGTTTCTTATTTTATCAGGATTCATTTCTTAATCAGTTTTTCTTTCAATGCATCTACTATCTCATCCGGATCGGGAACAATGCCGCCGAGACGTCCGAAATGTTCCACTTTCACTTTACCGTTCACGGCAAGGCGGACATCTTCTACCATCTGTCCGGCATTCAATTCTGTAACGAGCATGCCTTTCACCTTGTCGGCGTACGCGGCAATGGCTTTGGTCGGGAACGGCCACAACGTGATGGGGCGGAGCATACCTACCTTGATTCCTTCTTCGCGCGCCAGCTCCATTGCTTTCTGTCCGATGCGTGCCATGGAGCCGAAGGCTACAATCAGGTAGTCGGCATCATCGCAATGAATTTCCTCGAAGCGAACCTCATTCTCTTCTATCTGCTTGTATTTGGCCTGGAAACGGATGTTGTTCTTTTCCATTTCTTCCGGTTTCAGTTCCAATGAGGTGATGATGTTGGGCTTGCGGCCGTTGGTTCTGCCGGTAGTGGCCCATGGGCATTGTTCGATGACTTCCGCATCGGTGCGGCGTGGCTTTTGTGCCGGGAGCACCACTTTTTCCATCATCTGGCCGATGACACCGTCGGCAAGGATGATTGCCGGGTTGCGGTATTTGAAGGCAAGTTCGAATGCCAGTCCTACGAAATCTGCCATTTCCTGTACGGAAGCCGGAGCAAGGGCAATCAGACGATAGTCACCGTGGCCGCCTCCTTTTACTGTCTGGAAATAGTCGGCCTGGCTCGGTTGGATGGTTCCCAGACCGGGACCGCCGCGCATAACGTTTACAATCAAGCAAGGCAGCTCGGCACCTGCCAGATAAGAGATACCTTCCTGCTTCAGGCTGACACCGGGGCTGGAGGAGGAGGTCATGACCATTTTACCACTTCCGGCACCGCCGTACACCATATTGATAGCTGCCACTTCACTTTCTGCCTGAAGAACCACCATGCCGGTCGTTTCCCAAGGTTTCAGTTCGGCAAGAGTTTCCAATACCTCTGATTGCGGAGTAATGGGATATCCGAAGTATCCGTCTGCACCGCAACGGATGGCTGCGTGGGCGATGGCTTCGTTTCCTTTCATTAATACAACTTCTTCTGCCATATTCTACTGATTTACAGATTTATTCTACTTTTATTTTATATACTGAGATACATCCGTCCGGACATACTGTGGCGCACGAGGCGCAGCCGTTACAAGTATCTTCCAATATCTGGTGGGCATAGTTATACCCTTTCACATTCACCTCCTTGGTGAGGGCTATTACGTTGAGCGGACATGCTACCACACACAAGTTGCAGCCTTTGCAACGTTCGGTGTCTACTACGATTGCTCCTTTGATTTTTGCCATAATTTACGTTCTTTATTTATTGATTGTACATATCCTTGTTGTAGAAGTTCAGGATGTCCATAGCCATTTGATAGGCATGCTGTGCCGGGCTTTCGGGGTTCAGGTCGATGGCATACTGATAGTTGTTCAGCGCTTGTTGCCAGTTGCCTTGTTTCCGATAGGCATTTCCCCGCAGGTAGTAAGCTTCGTCTTTGCCGGGAAAGTCTGTTTGCAGTATTTCGTCAAGCTGCTGAATGGCTTGTTCTACATTTCCCTGGTTGATAAGCTCTTTTATGGTATTCAGTCGTTCCATATCTAAAAAATATCCGGGTTATCGAACCACAAAGATAGTTTTTATTTGAAGATAATGAGCATCTTCATTGTGAAAAATAAGAAAAAGGGGCAAATAAAAAGCCCGAAGTTTCTCACGATTCTATCAGAATGTCAGAACTTCGGGCAGATATCATAAAGAATATGGTTCTACTGCTTTACAAGTGTACCGGTATCTTGTCCACTCTTCGTTGGTGGCGTCCGCCTTCGAATGGTGTACTGAAGAATTCCTTCATAATCATGTCGGCTTCTTCGGTACTGATGAATCGCCCTGGCATGACGAGTACATTGGCATCGTTGTGCTGGCGTGCCAAATGGGCTATTTCTGCCGTCCAGCAGAGAGCGGCGCGGATACCCTGATGCTTGTTCAGCGTCATACTGATACCTTCACCGCTTCCGCAGATGGCAATTCCCGGATAGCACTCTCCGGCTTCAACGGCCAGTGCCAACGGATGTGCAAAGTCGGGATAGTCGCAACTCTCGGTTGAGTAGGTCCCGAAGTCCTTGTAAGCCCAGCCTTTGGCTTCCAACCAGCCGCGGACATATTCCTTCAATTCGAAGCCTGCATGGTCGGAACAGATTCCTATTGTTTTCATGATGGTCAGTTAATATACCGATGTGCCAATGTGCTGATGCCTGCAGTTGTGGGGCGCGGGCAATCAGCACATCAGCACATCGGATAATGATTATAACATTGCTTTTACTTGCTTGTAAACGTTCTCTGCGGTGAAACCGAGCTTTTCGTCCAGCACTTTATAAGGTGCCGAGAATCCGAATGATTCCAATCCCCATACTTTACCGCGGGGACCTACCAGCCCTTGCAGTGTGACGGGCAGACCGGCTGTCAGGCCGAATACCTTGGCACCACACGGGATAATGCCTTCCTGATATCCCGGAGCTTGGCTACGGAACAGGCCTTCGGAAGGGACGGACACGATACGCACCTTGATGGCATCCTTGCGCAGCAATTCAGCGCCGGCTACCAATGTGGCAACTTCCGAGCCTGAAGCAACGAGGATTACATTCGGATTTTCATCGGAGCCGGCTACGATATAAGCGCCTTTGGCAGCTTGTTCGTAATCGTTGCCTTCGGGCAGGTTGGCGATGTTCTGGCGGGAGAAAATCAAACCGGTTGGGGTTTTGGTATTTTCCATTGCCAGCTTCCATGCTACAGTTGTTTCTTCTGCATCTGCCGGGCGGAGCACCAACATGGAATTGTGTCCCTTGTGGTTTTTCAGCTTTTCCATCAGGCGGATTTGAGCTTCCTGTTCTACCGGTTCGTGGGTAGGGCCGTCTTCACCTACACGGAAAGCATCGTGCGTCCAGATGAACTTCACGGGAACTTCCATCAGGGCTGCCATACGTATGGCAGGTTTCATGTAGTCTGAGAATACGAAGAATGTTCCGCAAGCGGGGATTACACCGCCGTGCAGTGCCATACCGATACAGCAGCAAGCCATAGTCAGCTCGGCAACACCGGCCTGGAAGAATGCACCGCTGAAGTCACCTTTCTTGAAGGCATGTGTTTTCTTGAGGAATCCGTCTGTCTTGTCGGAATTGGAAAGGTCGGCAGAAGCAACAATCATATTTTCTACTTGAGTGGCGAGAGCACCGAGTACAGTGGCGGATGCTGCGCGGGTGGCAACGCCTGCTTTCTGTTCGATGGCGGCCCAATTCACTTCGGGAGTCTTGCCGGAGAAGAACATTTCCAGTTTGGCAGCCTTTTCCGGATTGGCTTTTGCCCATGCGGCTTTGGCTGCATATTTTTCAGTCATGATTTTCTTCAGCTCAGCTGCACGCTTGGCATATAGTTCGGCCACTTCGGGGAAGATGACAAACGGATTTGTCGGGTCACCACCTAAATTCTTGATGGTGTTTACATAAGCGTCGCCGCCCAGAGGAGCACCGTGTGTGGCACAATCGGCCTCGTAGCTGCTGCCGTCTGCCTTGCGGGCACCTTTACCCATTACGGTATGGCCGATAATCAGCGTCGGACGCTCTTTCTCAGCTTTGGCTTCGTTCAGTGCACCGCGGATGGCATCGGGATCGTTACCATTGATTTTAATGACTTTCCAGCCCCAAGCTTCGTATTTCTTGCCGGTATCTTCGATGGTCACATCCTTTGTTTCGGTAGAAAGCTGAATGTCGTTAGCATCATAGAACATGATGAGATTATCCAACCCTAATGCTCCGGCGATACGGCCTGAGCCTTGGGAGATTTCTTCCTGGATGCCACCGTCCGAGATGTAGGCGTAGATGGTCTGTGGCATCACTTCCTCGAAACGTGCCTTCATGAACTTGGCTGCAATGGCTGCACCGACAGCAAAGGTGTGTCCCTGGCCGAGCGGACCGGAAGTGTTTTCGATGCCGCGCATGATGTCACGTTCGGGATGTCCCGGAGTGGGGCTTCCCCATTGGCGGAACTCTTTCAGTTCGTCCAGCGTGAACTTGCCGGTCAGGGCCAATGTAGAGTAAAGCATCGGTGACATGTGTCCCGGGTCAAGGAAGAAACGGTCACGACCTTCCCAAGCCGGATTTTCAGGGTCATATACCAGGAACTCTGAGAAGAGTACATTTACAAAGTCAGCACCACCCATGGCACCGCCCGGATGCCCGGAGTTGGCTTTCTCAACCATGGATGCAGCAAGGATACGGATATTGTCCGCCGCACGGTTCATAAGTTTGTTGTCGTTCATATTGAATCTAATTAATTTTGAATATTATCAATGGATTATTGGGGCCTTGTAGGTTTTCCAAGGGCAAAGATAACTCTTTATGCGTAATTCACAACACTCGAAGAGTGTCTTTTTTATCAGTATTACTGCCTTTTTGCTGCTAAAATGATACTAAACGTATTTAGCTGATTTTGTGCGGTGCACGGTAGTTTTACTGTAATTCAATAGTAACGATTGATTTGGCCGGAAGTTTAATCTTGAGAATATCTTTATTAATTTTTACCTCTTTGAACGGAACGGGTTTCACATTGTCGGGATTTTCAAATGAATTGTAGTCCGTCAGATTGGTGGAAGTCAATATTTCACCAACTGCTTTCTTGGCTTTCGTTCCAGACAGATTGATGGTCACTTCCTGTGCATTGTCTGCATCTACGTTGGACATGGAAATGTGTATCTTGCCGTTTTGATCTTTGGAGGCGGTAGCACTGACCATTGGTATTCTGCGGTTGTCGCGTACATCCATCATGTCGCAGTTCAGCTCAAGAGGGATGTACGTGGCATCTTGGTGTACATTGTACATTTTGAATACATAATAAGTGGGGGTGAGTACCATGTTTTTTCCGCTGGTCAGAATCATGGATTGCAATACATTGACGATTTGGGCAATGTTTGCCATTTTCAGACGGTCGGTATATTTATGGAAGATGTCGAAGCTGAGGGAGGCGACAAAAGCATCACGCAATGTATTCTGCTGGTACAGATGTCCGGGATTGGTACCCGGTTCAGTGTCCCACCAGGTTCCCCATTCGTCAAGCATAAGAGCCACGTTCTTTTGAGGGTCGTATTTATCCATAATGGTGCAATGCTTCTTGATGACATCTTCTATTTCGCGGCATTTGCCCAGTGTCCAGTAATAATCGTCTTTACTGAATCGGGTGGCGGCGCCTTTACTGCCGTTCCATCCGCTGACGGTATAGTAGTGCAAGGAAAGACCGTGCATACGGCCGCCTACGCGGTCCATCAGCACTTTGGTCCAGTTATAGTCGTAGTCGCTGGCACCGCTGGCTATCTTGAAAAGGCTATTGCCGTCATAGTTGCGGCAGTAGGTGGAATAGCGGCGGTAGAGGTCGGCATAATATTCGGGACGCATGCTTCCACCGCAACCCCAGCTTTCGTTACCCACGCCGAGGTATTTTACTTTCCAGGCTTTGTCGCGACCGTTCTGGCGGCGCAGGCGTGCCATGGGGGAGTCTCCTTCGGAGGTCATGTATTCCACCCATTTGGCAAGTTCTTCTACGGTACCACTGCCTACGTTTCCACTGATATAGGGTTCACATCCCAGCATTTCGCAGAGATTGAGGAACTCATGGGTTCCGAAACTGTTGTCTTCGATAGTGCCTCCCCAGTTGTTGTTCACCATTTTGGGGCGGTTTTCTTTAGGGCCGATACCGTCCATCCAGTGGTATTCATCGGCAAAGCAGCCTCCTGGCCAGCGAAGGACGGGTACACGGAGCTCCTTTAGTGCATTGAATACGTCGGTGCGATAACCGTTGATGTTGGGAATATCGGAGTTTTCACCTACCCAAAGTCCACCATAGATACAAGTTCCCAAATGCTCTGCAAATTGGCCGTAGATTTCTTTGGGAATGATTTGCTCGCTCTGGTCTGTGTGTAAAGTAATAGTGGCACTTTTCTGTGCGAAGAGTGACAACGAGGTGGAGAGAAATATGCTACTGATAAATAACTTTGTGTTCATAGTTTTTTAGTGTTATTAAATACTTAGTTCTTGAATCTTACTGCTGCTTCTTCGATGGGCAAACCAGCTTTATAGCTTTCGATGTAGGTGTTGAATCCGCTTACATCTTCGGCTGTCGGTGAGATTTCAATACCGGCATTTCCGGTGAATACATGCTTGTCCAGGAAGTCGGCAAGGGATTGGTCGTTTCCGTTGTTTGCAAGGTAGGAAGCGAGGAGGGCAATACCCCAGGCACCACCTTCGCCGGCTGTTTCCATAACGGAAATGGGTGAATTGATGGCAGCTGCCAGTATTCTCTGGCCTACTCCTTTGGTTTTGAAGAGTCCTCCGTGACCGGTGATTCTGTCTACTCTGATTTTCTCTTCATTGAAAAGGATGTCGTTGCCGATTTTGAGAACTCCCACTGAAGCATACAGATGGGTGCGCATGAAGTTGGCAAGGTTGAACTTGTCGTTTGCCGAACGTACAAACAGTGGACGTCCGTCTGCCAGTCCCGTTATAGGTTCGCCTGATATGTAGTTGTATGAGATGAGGCCTCCGCAGTCTGCATTGCCTATCAGAGCGTGGTTATAGAGCTTTCCGTAGATTTCGTCCATATCTACGGGGATACCCATCAGTTCCTGGTATTCTTTGAAAATATTGATCCAGGCATTGAGGTCGGAAGTGCAGTTGTTGCAATGCACCATAGCTACGAGGCTTCCGTCGGGGGTGGTTACCATGTCAATCATTTCGTAGGGCTTGGACAATTCTTTCTCCAATACAATCATTGAGAAAGAGGAGGTGCCTGCCGATACGTTTCCAGTGCGCTGCTTTACGGCGTTGGTGGCAACCATGCCGGTTCCAGCGTCACCTTCGGGCGGACAGACGGGAATTCCTGCTTTCAGATGTCCCGATACGTCGAGGCGACTGGCTCCTTCGGGAGTAAGGAAGCCTGCGTTTTCACCGGCCGACAATACCTTCGGCAGAATATCCCGAAGCTTCCAGTCGTATCCTTTCGGAGCAATAAGTCTGTCGAACTTATCCACCATTTCAGAAGAATAGTTTTTGGTGATGGGATCGATAGGGAGCATACCGGAGGCATCTCCTATGCCCAGTACCTTTTGACCGGTTATTTGCCAGTGGACAAAACCTGCAAGGGTGGTCAGGTAATTGATGGATGGAACGTGTTCTTCATTATCCAGGATGGCTTGGTAGAGGTGGGAAATGCTCCAACGCAGAGGGATGTTGTAGGCAAATAGTTCGGATAGGGCTGCGGCAGCCTGGCCGGTATTGGTATTTCTCCAGGTACGAAAGGGTACAAGGATTTCTTCTTTTTCGTTGAATGCCATATAGCCGTGCATCATAGCACTGACACCGATGGCTGCCAGGGTTTCTATCTCTGTATCGTGAAGGCTCTTTACATTAGCACGAAGGTCTGCGTAGCAATCCTGCAACCCATACCAGACAGCTTCGACGCTATATGTCCACAGTCCGTCGACTAACTGATTCTCCCAAGTATGGCTTCCCTGGGCGATGGGTTTGTTTTCCTGGTCAATCAAAACCGCCTTGATTCGTGTGGAACCGAGTTCTATGCCAAGGATGGCCTTACCTGCCTCAATGGTTGATTTTGCATCTAATTTCATGGTATTAATGATAAATTACGGATTTATAGTACGATTATAAACTACGGATTACTGATTGCAAACTACTGGTTACGTTTGTGGTACGCGTAATTAGTAATCCGTAATGATTATCAGCAAAGTGCCTTGTTCAGCATATAGTAGACTTCATTCATGCGCAGTTCTTTTTTGAACTCGCTGATGGTGGTATTTTCATCGATGACCACCATTTCGATGCCGGTCATTTCGGCAAAGTCTTCCCAATATTCCACCGTCAGGTCGTAGGAGAAGCTGGTATGATGTGTACCTCCGGCCAGAATCCAGGCTGCAGCGCCCACCTCGAGGTTGGGCATTGGAATCCACAGTGCGCTGGCAACGGGCAACTTGGGCAGAGGCTTACTCTTGATGCATTCTACTTTGTTCACAATGAGGCGGAAGCGATTGCCCAGGTCTACGATGGTAGCGGCTACACCTTCACCTTGCTTGCTGGTAAATACCAGGCGGGCTGTTTCGCTGTCGATACCGATGCTCAGACGGTGCACTTCCAGTTTCGGCTTCTGTTCGGCAATCAGTGGACAGACTTCCAACATGTGTGCCTGCAGGATGGCGCTCTTTTCTCCGTCGAAGTTCAGCGTATAGTCTTCGAGGAAGGAGCACCCCTTCGGCATGCCTTGACTCATCACCCAAGTGGTACGGTATAGTGCCGCAGTTTTCCAGTCGCCTTCGGCACCGAAGCCGTAACCTTCCGCCATCAGTCGCTGTGAGGCCAGTCCGGGGATTTGGTCAAAGTCGCCCAAATCGTTGAAGTTGGTGGTGAAGCCTTTGGCACCCGTGTCTTTCAGCACGCGGCGAATGGCGATTTCGGCCTTGGCGGAGTTCCATACTTTGGTGTAGGCTTCCGTACGTGCGTCTTCCAGTTCGGGAGCGTGGTCGTAGAGCTTGAAGTATTCTGCTACGAGTGCCTTCACGTCCTCGTCGCTGACAGCATTGTAGTATGTCATCACATCATTGATGGGATAGTAGTCCACATGATAGCCCAATACTTGTTCGGCGCTGACCTTGTCACCGTCTGTCACAGCCACGTTGTTCATCTGGTCGCCGAAGCGGATGATGAGCATATCCTGCGCATCAGCCCATGCGGCAGCTACGCGCATCCATGCGGCAATCTGTTTTTGGGCTTTTTCGTCCTGCCAGTGGCCTACTACCACTTTGCGGTTCTTTCGCATGCGTGTCACGATGTGTCCGAACTCGCGGTCGCCGTGAGCCGATTGGTTCAGGTTCATAAAATCCATGTCCATCGTCTCCCAGGGAATTTCCTTGTTGAACTGTGTATGGAAGTGTAGTAATGGCTTCTTCAGTTCCTGCAAACCGTGAATCCACATTTTGGCAGGAGAGAAGGTGTGCATCCAGGTGATGACTCCGATACACTTATCGTCGTTGTTGGCGGCTTTGAAGGTAGCGGTTACTTCTTTGGATGAATTGACCGTACCTTTATATACTACCTTTACGGGCAGTTTCCCGGAATCATTCAGACCTTTCACCATTTCATTACTATGTGCGTCTACTGCGATAACTGCGTCACCTCCGTACAAGAGCTGTGCTCCGGTTACGAACCATACTTCATATTGTTCAAATGCGTTCATACGATTTATTTTTATAGTTTATATTTAAAGAATGATAGTTATTTCTGTCCATAATAAGCGTTAGGACCGTGCTTGCGGCTGAAATGTTTTTCTATCAGCAGCGGATTCATGGTCAGATTGGGGTTCACGGCATAGGCTATACTTGCCATTTTTGCCACCTGTTCCATCACTACGGCATTATGTACCGCCTCGTGTGCGTCTTTTCCCCACGAGAAAGGACCGTGGTTCTTTACCAATACTCCGGGAGTATGTACCGGGTTCAGCCCCTCAAAGCGTTTTACGATGACATTTCCCGTTTCCAGTTCATACGCTCCTTCCACTTCCTCCTTCGTCATGTCTGCTGTGCAGGGTATGGCGTCGTGGAAGTAATCGGCATGTGTAGTCCCGATATTCGGTATGTCACATCCGGCTTGTGCCCAGGCTGTGGCGTAAGTAGAGTGCGTGTGCACCACACCGCCGATTTCGGGGAATGCTTTATAGAGAACCAGGTGGGTCGGCGTGTCTGAAGAGGGCTTTAACCGTCCTTCCACGACCTTGCCGTCAAGATTCACTACCACCATATCCTCTGCCTTCATTTCATCGTAACTCACCCCACTGGGCTTGATAACTACCAGACCGGATTCGCGGTCAATGCCCGATACATTGCCCCATGTGAAGATAACCAATCCGTGCTTCACCAGTTCAAGGTTAGCATGGAATACTTTGTCTTTCAGTGCTTCCAGCATATTATTTAAATTACTAATTACAAGTTGTTGAATATTAGGTTTTCAGAGCTTAAATTTCGGAGCTTTGCGGTATGCCTTCTCATTAAACTGATATAAAGCAGCTCCACGTTTGGACCCCGTTTTGTCTATTTTGTCAGTTTTTTCTATATAGTCCATTTCTGCTATGCGTTTTCGGAAGTTTCGTTTGTCAATGCTCTCGCCGTATATAGCTTCGTATAAGCTTTGCAGTTGTGACAGCGTGAACAGTTTAGGTAGTAGATTAAAGCCGATTGGTTCGGTGGACGCTTTTTGTTGCATCAACTTCCGAGCTTTCTCCACCATTTGCGGATGATCAAAGATTAGCGCTGGCAGTTCATTGATATTTACCCAGAAAGCATTGTGTTGCTGTACGGATTCTTTGTCGTATTCGTTGATGTTGATGAGCGCATAGTAAGCAATGGAGACTACGCGTTCTCCTGGGTCACGATCTATGGCTCCGAAAGCTTGGACTTGTTCCATATATACATCTTCCAGTCCGGTTAGTTCATTCAGGACTCGTTTGGCTGCATCATCCACGCTTTCGTCTTCCTGCACGAATCCACCCATCAGCGACCATTCGCCCATTGCCGGTTCAAAGTTACGCTTCAGCAACAGCAGGTTCAATTCTCCTTCATTGAAACCGAAAATAATGCAGTCGATACTTACATAAAGTTTCGGATTTGAACTATAGTAATTACTCATATCTTAATTTTTGTTTAAGGGGTATGCTGCATGGATATATATCATGGCAACATACCGATTTACCAGAAATACCAATAAAAAGCAGCAGTAATACCCAGGATGATAAGGGTATGAATGATATCCCATTTATTCCAACTCGCACGTGTAGCTGCTTTTTGTTCGGGAGTTGAAGTTCCGAATACCAGCCCTTGAATCTTTTCAGCGCTTGGGGCAGCTGTAAACATGCTGACTGCGATAACCACTACGATGCAGAACAAGAACATCCATCCGCAGAAAAACAGCCAGTTCATATCATAGAACAGATACTTGAAGGTACTGCTTGACACATCTCCTACATTGCTGTAATATACTTTTGCCCCCAGACGGGTTAAACCGATAATCATTCCGGCAATCAGTCCCCACATACCGCCTTGTGCAGAGGTGCGTTTCCAGCAGATCCCCAAGAGGAAGGCTGCGGCAATGCCTGGTGCTAATACAGATTGTACATCTTGTAAGTAGGTGTAAAGGACATCGCCTACACTGCGCATAATGGGAATCCAGAGTATACCCAATATCACAATCGCAACAGTTGCCATCTGTCCAATTCCTACCAGCTTTTTCTCAGAAGTGTTCGGCTTGAAACGTTTGTAGAAGTCAATGGTGAAAAGCATAGCAGATGAGTTGAACAAAGATGCGAGAGAACTCATCAATGCTGCAAGAATACCGCAAACAACCAAACCTTTGACTCCTGCAGGAAGTAATTTTGCTACTAGAGTTGGGAAAGCAGCATCTGCATTGGCATTTCCGTTTGCCAGCATAGGTAGAAAACCTTCTCCCCCGGTTCCGAGATATTTTTGGTGTAATGCGAAAGCAATCATGCCTGGGATAAGGAATAAGAATACGGGCAATAATTTCAGGTAAGCTCCGAAGATGGTACCGCGCCGTGCTTCCTTTTCATTCTTTCCGGAAAGTACGCGTTGCACGATGAACTGGTCTGTACACCAATACCAGAATCCGATAATGGCTGAACCAATCAGTGCACCCAACCAAGGGAAGTTAGGGTCGTTATTACTGCGTATAAGTTCTGTCATTGTGTTGCCATAATCGTTCACTGTGGCTGCACCGCAGATTCTCATCATCTCATCCCAGCCTCCCAATTCTTTGAAGCCGAGTACCAGGATTATCAGTGAACCTAACAGCAAGATGGGGGTCTGCAGGATGGAGGTATAAAGTACCGACTTCATTCCTCCGAAGATTGTGTAGAGCGCAGTCAGTATAACCAGACCGATGGCGGCAATCCAAAAGAAGTCGATCCCCCAAAGTTCTTTTATACCGAATACTTGTTGGAATACCAATCCTCCTGCATAAACCGTCACGGCAACTTTTGTCAGTACATAGCTGATTAAAGATATTACAGACAATATTGTACGTGATTGTGGATTATAGCGGCGTTCTAGGAATTCAGGCATCGTGAATACCATGCTTCGCGAATAGAACGGTACGAATACCCAGCCTAAGATAAGGATCATCCAACCTTGTATTTCCCAATGTGCCATCGCCATACCGCTGGAAGCACCGGCACCGGCTAGTCCGATTAAATGTTCGGAACCGATGTTGGATGCAAAGATAGATGCACCGATAGCAAGCCATGTGGCATCACGACCGCCTAAAAAATAGTCTGCTGAGTCATTCTGTTTCTGTTTGACAACCCAGACAATAATTCCAATTAAAGCCAGGAAAAAGATTCCAATGACTAGCCAATCTAATGTTTCCACGATAATAAATGATTTATAAGGTTACTGTTATTTTTCTACGGAAAATTTGAAGACACATTCACTGTTGTAAATTTGTCCGGGTTCCAGTACGACAGAAGGCCATTGGGCTTTGTTGGGGCTATCCGGATAATGTTGTGTCTCGAGGCATACGGAAGCGCGTTGGTTGTAAGTAATGCCTTTTTTACCTTTTACGGTGCCGTCCAGGAAATTCCCGGTATATACTTGTATGCCTGGCTCATTGGTATAAACTTCCAGAGTGATGCCGCTTATAGGCGATGTCAGTTTAGCTGCCACTTGGGATAGGTCACCTTTAGTATTCAGTACCCAATTATGGTCATATCCGTTTCCGTTCTTTATTTGTTCAAAGTCCGTCCGGTTGATGTCTTGTGCTACACTCTTGGGAGTGGTAAAGTCCATTGGTGTTTCTTTGACGGAGATGATGTCACCCGTTGTCATGAAAGTACTGTCTACCGGAGTATAGTTGTCTGCATTGATGTATAAGATGTGGTCTGTTGCTGCCTTTGAAGGATCACCAGATAAATTGAAGTAAGAATGGTTAGTCATATTGATGACCGTCTTTTGGTCTGTTGTTGCACTGTATTTTATATCAATGGCATTGTCATCCGTTAACTTGAAAAGTACTTTTGCCGTAACGTTGCCCGGGAAATTCTCGTCTCCATCCGGTGAAATGCGGGTAAGCTCCAGAGTTGTGCTGTCAATGGGATTGGCATTGTATACTTGGTACTGCCATCCTTTGGGACCACCGTGCAGGCAATGTCCGAAATTGTTCTGTGCTAACTGTATGGTATCTCCGTCAAGAACGATTTTCCCTTGATTAATCCGGTTGGCGTAGCGGCCGATAGAAGCACCAAAGTCACTTGGAATGTTGATGTAATCGGCAATGCTGTCAAAGCCCAATACTACATCTTGCATAGCTCCGTTTTTGTCGGGCACCATAATGGATACAATACGTCCTCCAAAGTTTGTGATGCATACTTCCATGCCCGCTTTATTCTTCAGCGTATAAAGATGTGTTTGGGCGTCATTGACCGTTGTTTGGAATTTTACTGGATCAAGACCGGACAGCGTAAGCGTTGTTTCTGTCTTTTGATTGCACGCAGCTAGCATCATTGCGGCAATTCCTGCAAGTAGAACATGTCTTTTCATGGTTTTGTATTTAATGTAAATGAGATGATTATCTTCTTTTGGTGTAAAAATAACACTTTTCTTTAGTGTAGGCTGTACACTTTTATATGTTATGCAACATAAGTGTCAAAAACATATCTGTGTCAACTGGCTGTATAGATAGGCACGTCCGGAATAAACTTCTCGGATGATCTTGTTTTTTTAGAGTGGAAAACGGTGGAATAGGGGGGAAGAAAAAGGCGCTTCCCATTGCTGGGAAACGCCTTTTATTTGAATACTGATGTCTGTTATTCTAATCTGCGGGCACCGTCGCTGATGACTACATCATATACTTTCGGGCTTCTGCCGAACTTCTTCTTGAATTCATCTTTTGCTTTTTCGATGAATGTGCTGTACAATTCATCCTTTACCAGATTGATTGTACATCCACCGAATCCACCGCCCATGACACGTGAACCGGTAACTCCACAATCGAATGCAAGGTCATTCAGAAAATCGAGTTCTTCGCAGCTTACTTCGTACAACTTACTCATGCCCTGATGTGTTTCATACATCTTTTGGCCTACAGTTTCATAGTCGCCTTTTTCCAGGGCATCGCAAACGTCAAGTACGCGTTGAATCTCTTCGATGACATATTCTGCACGCATATAGTCTTCTGCGCTGATGTCGGCTTTGGCTTCTTCCAGCATGCCCATGGTAACGTCGCGCAGGAACTCTACGTGTGGATGCTTCTTCTGGACAGCAGCAACAGCGGCTTCGCAGCTTTGACGGCGTTTGTTGTATGCTGAAGATGCAAGTTCGTGTTTCACTACAGAATCTACAAGAACCAGACGATAGCCTTGCGGGTCGAATGGGAAATACTGATATTCCAGTGAACGGCAATCCAGGCGGATGAGGCTTCCTTTCTTTCCGAATACGGAAGCAAATTGGTCCATAATACCACAGTTTACGCCACAATAGTTGTGTTCTGTAGATTGTCCCACTTTTGCCAATTCAAATTTGTCTATTTTGTTGTCACCGAACAAGTCGTTCAAAGCATAGGCATAGGTACTTTCCAAAGCTGCTGAAGAGGACATTCCTGCACCTAGGGGCACATCGCCTGCAAAAGCAGTATTGAAGCCTTTTACATCTACACCGCGTTTCATCATTTCCCGGCACACGCCAAAGATATATCTTGCCCAGCTTGCGCGGGGTGCATCTTCTTCATTCAAACCAAATTCCACATAATCTTTCAGGTCGATGGAATAAGCTTTTACTGTGTTTGTGCCGTTGGGTTTTATTTCTGCAATCATTCCTTTGTCGATTGCTCCGGGGAATACAAAACCACCGTTATAGTCTGTATGCTCACCGATAAGGTTGATGCGACCCGGAGAAGCATAAACAGCTCCCGTTGTTCCGTCAAAGTGCTTGATGAAACGGCTTCTTACGTATTCTATATCCATGATATTTATATTTTATAAGGTGAATAAATAAATTACCTATATTTTCTTGTTAATCAACCTTGATGTCCTTATTAACATTTTTGCAGCCTACCAAACCGTAGAACAACAGATAGCCAAGGGCTGCGATGATAACCCAGTAACTCGGCATGAAACCTGCAATGTCGGCCACCAAACCTTGGATAACGGGCAAGATACCGCCGCCGCATACCAATACCATGAACAGACCGGAAGCGGCTGCCAGATATTTACCCAATCCTTCTACGGCCAGATTAAAGATGCCACCCCACATGATGGAAGTACACAGACCTACCAGTACCAGATACATTGCATTGATAGGTACTTCTGCAAATCCGAAAGAGAGACCTCCCGTAGCGCTTTGTTGGAGTACTGGCAGATTGACAAGCGAACCGGTAGATGAGAAGATGGCAAGGAATACCAAAAGTAAACCTAATGCGGAAGTAAAGGTAAGCATTGCCTTACTGGAGATTTTTGCACCCAATGAAGCACCGGCCAGACGTCCAATCAGCATGAGGAACCAATATGTACCTACAACAAAACCGGAAATAGTGGAAGAAATGCCGGCTCCTCCCTTTTCAATAGGGTCGGTTAAGAACAAATTCAAGGTGCCCGGTACACCAACTTCAACACCTACATATACAAAGATTGCTATAGCTCCCAAAATGAAGTGGCGGAATTTTAAAGCGCCTGACATCAACTTACCGATAGGTTCTGTTGAAGTTGCAGCATTGGGTTCCGGTATGGGCACAATCAGAAGAACGAAGAACGCGATGGCAAATACAGCCATTGCCGTGTACATTACAGGGAATATCTGAGAGATGGTAGCTTTTTCAATGGAACCGGCAATCAGGATACCTACGAACATCGGAGTAATGGTGGCCATTACGGAGTTGAAAGAGCCGCCCACTTGGATAAGCTGGTTTCCTTTGTTACCTTCACCGCCGAGCTTGTTCAGCATCGGGTTGACCACTGTATTAAGCAAACACATGGAGAAACCGGCGATGAAAGCGCCAATCAAATATACGGCAAAAGCCATATCAGGGCTTGAATGACCGGATAAATATTGGATACCTACACCGATAAAGCCTACAGCTACTGCTATCAATGCCGTTTTTTTATACCCTACCCGTTGTAGTAAGATGCCGCTTGGTATTCCCATCACTGCATATGCAATAAAGTTACCAAAGTTACCCAACATTCCTAAAGCGTTGGATACTGAAAACTGATTTTTCAGTACGATTCCCATAGGGGCAGCAAGGTTGGTAACAAATGAAATCATACCAAAAAGGAAGATCATCGTGATAATTGCGATGAGTTTACCATTCTGTTTTTGTTGTGTCATGGTTTTGTAAAATTAATAAGTTTATAAATTGGATTAGTTATTTCATTCTTGTACACCAAACTTGTAGATTGTCACTTGCTGGTACTCATCACCCGGTAGCAATACTGCCGACGGAAAATGGGGCTTGTTGGGTGTATCGGGAAAACACTGGGCCTCAAAGCAGACTGCACTTCTTGCAGGGAAAGTGGCTCCATGGGCACCTTCAAAGCCTCCGAGCCAGTTTCCAGTGTAGAGCTGGACGCCATTTTCAGTGGTATATACTTCCATGGTTCGTCCGCTGTTGGGCTCCATGCAGGTGGCTGCAAGGCTCAACTCTCCACTTTCAGTCTTGTTCAGTACATAGCAATGGTCATATCCTGCGCCATTCACAATTTGTGTATGCTTCTCATCAATTCGTTCACCAAGAGTATGGGGAGTACGGAAATCCATTGGAGTACCTTCTACTTTCAATATCTCTCCGGTAGGAATGGATACTTCATTGATGGGTACATAAAAATCTGCGTTGATGGTAACGATATTGTTTAAGACTGTAGGAGAGGGATTGGCTATACCGGCAAGATTGAAGAATCCGTGATTGGTCAGATTGACGATGGTGGCTTTATCGGTAGTAGCCCGGTATTCGATGACCAGAGCATTGGTCTCATCCTCCAGGCGATAAGTCATTTCTACTTCGAGATTTCCGGGGAAGCCCTCTTCGCCGTCAGCGGATGTGTAGTTGAAGATGACTGTTGATTGCTCTGGCTGGACAGCATCCCATACACGGGTATGGAAGCCAGTCGGACCACCGTGCAATGAATTGGGACCGTTGTTGATTGCCAATTGGTGCTCTTCGCCGTATAAAGTAAACTTTCCTTTGGCTATCCGGTTGCCGTAGCGTCCGATGGTAGTGTTTAGAAAAGGTTCCGGACTGTTGATTACATGTTCAATACTGTCGTGTCCTAATACAACATTGGCATATTTGCCATTTTTGTCGGGTACCATGATGGAAAGTATTGCACAACCGTAATTAGTAACTGCAACTTCCATTCCCTGGGCATTCTTCAGGATAAACAAATCTGTCTTTTTGTTATTTATATCCTTTTGAAAGTCTTTTGGGCTTAAACCGGACAAATTACTTTCTGTTGGAGTAGTGTTTATCATATCCATGGTATTAATTAAATTTCTTGCAAATAAAAAGAAATTCTTTTGTTCCCCCAAGCAATTGGAAGGAAATGTGGAGAACATTTTAGGAAAGTTTAGCGTTTAACAAATGGAATACAAATTGATATTTTTTGTATGTTTGCTCCCGAAATCTAAAAAATCACATCATTAACAGAAAGTTCTAATAAAAACAACGAATGTATCCTCTAAAATTTGAGCCTATTCTGAAGCAGACGCTTTGGGGAGGCGACAAGATTATTCCATTCAAACATTTGAATGATACCCTTGCTAATGTAGGCGAGAGTTGGGAAGTGTCGGCAGTAGAAGGTAGTGAGTCTATAGTGGCCAATGGTGCTGACAAAGGATTAACGCTGCCGGATATGGTCAGAAAGTATAAGGAAGACCTGGTAGGAGAAGCTAACTATGCACGTTTCGGAAATAAGTTTCCTTTGTTGATAAAGTTTATTGATGCCAAGTTGGACTTGTCGATTCAGGTACACCCGGGTGACGAGTTGGCTAAGAAACGTCATAACAGTTTTGGTAAAAATGAAATGTGGTATGTTATTGCTGCTGACCAGGGTGCCAAGCTGATTTCCGGTTTTGCAGAGCAGATTACTCCGAAAGAATATAAGGAACGAGTGTATAATGGTACGTTTGCGGATGTTCTGCAGACTTGTGCCATCAAACCGGGCGATGTGTTTTATGTGCCTGCAGGTCGTGTACATGGAATCGGTGCGGGAGCTTTTGTAGCAGAAATACAGCAAACGTCGGATATCACTTACCGTATTTTTGATTACAATCGTAAGGATAAGGACGGTAAATCAAGAGAACTGCATACAAGCCAGGCTATTGATGCCATTAATTTTGCAGATGTGCAGGACGATTTTCGTACGGAATACGATCAGGTGCAGAATGAACCGGTAGAAATGGTGGCAAGCCCGTATTTCACGACTTCAATCTATGACATGACGGAAGAAATCACTTGTGACTATTCTGAACTGGATTCTTTTGTTATCTTTATTTGTGTGGAGGGCTCTTGCCGTATTATTGATAATGAGAAGAATGAAGTTTCCGTACAGGCGGGCGAAACAATCCTGCTGCCGGCTGCAACCCAAGAAGTGACGATTGTGCCTGAAGGAGCAGTGAAGTTGCTTGAGACGTACGTATAAAAGTGCTCAGACTATATCGGATAAAAAAAGAGGGGATGACCATAACAGTCATCCCCTCTTTTTTTATCCGATATTCTATCTCTTTCTTCCAAATATTTTTCTGAATTTCTTCATTACCTTTACCCCCAATACTATACCGTCAAAAACAGCCATACCGGTGTTGAATGCTCTCATCATGGCATTTGCCTTGTTGGTAGCTGGTTCCAGTGGAGCAAAAATTTCTTGTGTAAGCCCAGTCATGATTTCTTTCTGGAGTCGTATTTCTTGTTGCAGCATGGCTTTTTTCTGGGCGATGCTTTCTAAAGTGACGGGAGTGGTATTGGTCGTATTATCCATGAATATTTCGAATTAATTGTCTAAGAATAATTCTGCGATAAGTTTTACTGTCGGGTCAATAATGAGTTTTTTGCGGAATAGGACAAGCAGAACGATGAGTAGGATATGGAAGCACGTGATAAGTGCAAAACTCATCATTAGCCCACCTACCAGCGGAGCTAAGATATAGACCAGCGTAAACGACAGATGAAACAGAACCACTACGCCGAGTATAACGACCAATAGCACCAATAAAAGCGTAGAAAGCAGTTTGGACAGTTTTTCGGTGACTTCCAGTTTGGTGTATTCTTTTTGCAGCTCCAGGTATTTCTTGAATTCAATGAAGAGCTGCTGCATATTTTCTATACTTTTGTCGTCTGCAAACATAGTGGTTCTGCTTTTTACCTTATTCCGTTACCTCGCCTTTGATTTCCGCAGCAATTTCATCTACCAAGTCTTCCATTTCGCTTCGGTTCAGACGAATCCCTTTCTTACGGAGAATTTCTGCGATTTTGTTACGGGTGTCTTCTCCTTTTTCAGGAGCAAATAAGATACCGAGGGCTGCACCTACTGCGGCGCCACCCAGGAAAGCTGCTAAAACATTTAATCCTTTCATAATGATATTCCTTTCTTTTTTGAGGTTCGTACGACAAAACTAACAATTTTTTTTGAAACTTTGTTCGGAATATCAGTTTTTTTATGATTGTCCTTATCTTCCAACTCCTTTTTGGGTGTTGTTTTGCGAGGTTTGCTTTTTTCTTCTCCAAAAGTCTCCATTCGTACGGCTCCCGCGATAGATTTTGTTTTCCTTGGTTTTAGCTTTAATTTCTTCAGTCTTGATTTCTTGGGCTTTTAAGCCATCGGCGGTGACAAAAGGGTGTTCTTTTATTACTGGGATGCTTTTCCCTATCAATTTTTGGATATCTTTCAGGTAAGGCAGTTCTTCCGATTCGCAAAAAGAGAGAGCAATACCGTCGTGGCCGGCACGTCCGGTTCGTCCGATACGGTGTACGTATGTTTCCGGAATGTTGGGCAACTCGTAGTTGATGACGTGTGATAGTTGGTCCACGTCGATGCCTCGTGCTGCAATATCGGTTGCTATCAGTACGCGCAGTTCATGGTTCTTAAAGCCGGTCAGTGCTCGCTGTCGGGCATTCTGCGATTTGTTTCCATGTATGGCTTCGGCTCTTATTCCGGACTTGCTGAGGATACGTGCAAGTTTGTCTGCTCCATATTTAGTTCTGGTGAAGATAAGTACGGACTCGATAGCCGGATTCTTCAGCAGATGAATGAGTAAGTCTTTTTTCTCTTTTTTCTCAACGAAATAGACTGATTGGGAGATTGTGTCAACCGTAGACGATGCAGGGGTGACTTCCACTTTCTCGGGGTGCGTCAGCATGGAGTTTGCCAAGGTCTCTATTTCCGGAGGCATTGTGGCCGAAAAGAAGAGTGTCTGCCGTTTTGCGGGCAATAACTTTAATATGCGCCGGATATCATGTATGAATCCCATGTCCAGCATCCGGTCTGCTTCGTCCAATACGAAGAACTCGAGCGCTTTTAGGTTAATGAAACCTTGGTTGACCAGGTCTTGCAGTCGTCCGGGAGTTGCAACCAGTATTTGTACTCCACGTTTCAGTTCATCTGTCTGTGGCTTTTGTCCTACACCGCCGAAGATGACGGCATGTCTCAATCCGGTATACTTACCATATGCACTGAAGCATTCTCCTATCTGTATGGCCAGCTCGCGGGTCGGCGTCAGAATGAGTGCTTTGATACTTTTGCGGTTATCCGTTTTATATAACTTTTGCAAGATAGGGATGGAAAATGCGGCGGTTTTGCCTGTTCCGGTTTGAGCACATCCTAATAAGTCTTTTCCTTGAAGTAATATAGGGATCGATTTTTCCTGGATTGGGGTAGGGGTGGAATACCCCTCTTCTTGAAGAGCCTTCAATATAGGTTCTATCAAATTCAAATTTTCAAATGTCATGTAATCAATTAAGTGAGCCTCATGCTCTGTTTATATTTGGCAAATATACGTCAAGTCTTCCGGGAAATCTCTTTTTATGGAGTGGTTTAATTATATTTAACTAAGGATGCTGAGGTATAATCGCATGTTATGGTGTACTTTTGTTCCATATTTAGATAGTGGCATGGAAAAATGATGAAATTGCATTTAAAATACCTTTGGATTGTATTGGTGACTTGTACCTTGACTGCTTGCATGAATGGTGGGGGTGACTTGGCGGGTAAGTGGCAGTTGCGTCAGTACCAATATGCCGACGGTACATCAGAGAAAGTGGACAGTGTATTTTATAATTTTCAAAAAGGAAGTTTTTCTGCCATATGTTTGTTGAAAGATGGGGGGGCGACTACGTTTTTTGGAAATTATTCTTTGAAAGGTGCTGAAATTTCCATTATTTTGTTGCCTGAAAGTGTTAACGATAAAAACTATGATACTTATTTCGGGTGGCCGGAAGGAAAACGTATCTTTAAAGTAGAAGATTTATCCTACTCTTCATTGCGTTTGGAATATGAGGGTACGAAATCTGTATTTCGGAAATTTTGAGATAAAGATAAGAATAGACGATTTTACTAATAAAAACAATAGAAAAGATGAAAAAATTAGCCGTATTGGGAATGGGAGTATGTATAGCTCTGGCATTCTCTTCTTGTAAATCAAGTGAAAGTGCTTATAAGAAAGCATATGAAAAGGCAAAACAGCAGGAATTGGCCGAGCCGCAGACAACTGCCCCTGTTGAAGAGGTGGCTCCAGTAGTTACCGCTCCGGTAGAAGTAAAGGTAGTGGAAAGTGCACCTGCCGACATGCGTCAGGAAAAGGTGACTGTGGTATCAGGTGGTACCAGCTTGAAAACCTTTAGTGTAGTTTGCGGAGCTTATAGCGTGAAAGCTAATGCGGAAGGTGTGAAGCAGACATTGGTGAATGAAGGTTATACTGCAATGGTGGTTTACAATGCAGAAAGAAATCTGTATCGTGTAGTTATCGGTACATTCGATGACAGAGCATCCGCCGAGAATCTGCGTGACTCTTTCAAAGCTAAACATCCTTCGAATGATGACTTCCAGAAGGCATGGTTGCTGTACAGCATCAATTAATAGAATTCTTTTTGGTAATTCATAACAGAAAGGAATGTATGTTTCCTTTCAAGATGAGGCAGTAACTGCGAAGTTACTGCCTTTTTCATGATATGCCGAAAGAATGTGAAGGCTGGCGCTGTCATGTGTTTGGTTTGGCAAAACAAAGTGTTTCCTTTAACGGAACAGTTTGTTTCATTAAAGAGAACACTTTGTTTCTCTTAACAAAACATCTCGTCCTATTGCATAAAAACAAAATGTTTTTATATACTGAAACAACTTGTTTTCCTATGCTGAAACAAAGTGTTCAGTGCTGTGAACTAATGAACTAACTGAGGAAAGGCTCTGATAAACTCATGTTGTCACAGTTTCTTTATTTCCTTCTCCTTCGTGAATACTTCACTCTATTTTTCTGCTCCGGATTGATTTTCCTGATTGTGAAAAGTGCTTATAATATTCTCTCTTTCGTTTAAAAGAAGTTATAAAACAAGAGGTGGAAACTTTTGGACCTAAAAAAGTTTTTAATTTTGTGCTTTATCTTTGAGAAGAATATAATATGGAACGACGATATATACTGAATGCGATTGATGCCGCTTTGCAGGCTGGCGAGAAAATTCTTTCCATTTACGATGATCCGGCATCGGATTTTCAGGTAGAAAAAAAAGCGGATAATTCTCCTCTTACTATTGCCGACCGTAAAGCTCATGAAACTATCTGCCGTTTTTTGGCTGATACACCTTTCCCTCTGCTAAGCGAGGAAGGTAAACATTTGCCTTTTTCAGAGCGTAGAAATTGGGAAACCTTATGGATTGTAGACCCTTTGGACGGTACGAAGGAGTTCATCAAGAGGAACGGTGAGTTTACGGTGAATATAGCTTTGGTGCATCACTCGGTACCGGTAATGGGAGTTATTTATGTGCCGGTAAAAAAGGAGCTCTATTTTGGAGTGCATGATTCGGGTGCTTATAAGCTATCCGGTATTACTGCGCGTAATGGAATGTCCTGGGATGAATTGATTGCGAAAGCTGTCCGGCTGCCGGAAACAGGTATGCACGAACGATTTGTCATTGTGGCTTCCCGTTCGCATCTGACGCCCGAGACAGAAGATTATATCGAGAAGATGAAATGCAGCCATGCGGAAGTTGAGCTTATATCAAGTGGAAGTTCCATCAAGATTTGTCTGGTAGCTGAAGGTAAGGCTGATGTATATCCTCGTTTTGCCCCTACGATGGAATGGGATACGGCGGCTGGGCATGCTATTGCACGTGCTGCCGGAATGGAAATTTATCAGGTGGGGAAGGAAGAACCTTTGCAATATAATAAGGAGGATTTGCTGAATCCGTGGTTTATCGTAGAGCCCAAGCATACTGAAATAAAATAACGACTGTATGACATTTGATATATTGTTTGTACTATTGGCATTGTTGGGTATGGTGATTGCCTTGGTTCTGGATAAAATGCGTCCGGGCATGGTGCTCTTTTCTGTCGTAGTATTGTTCTTGTGTGCAGGCATCCTTACTCCTAAGGAGATGTTGGAAGGGTTCAGTAATAAGGGGATGATGACTGTTGCCATGCTGTTTCTTGTCAGTGAAGGCATCAGGCAGTCGGGTGCTTTGGGGCAAATAATCAAGAAGCTGCTTCCGCAGGGTAAGACTACAGTCTTTAAAGCGCAGTTCCGCATGTTGCCCACCATTGCCTTCATTTCAGCTTTTCTAAACAATACTCCGGTGGTTGTTATCTTTGCTCCCATTATCAAGCGTTGGGCTGAATCGGTAAAATTGCCTGCTACCAAGTTTCTTATACCTCTTTCATACGTTACAATACTTGGTGGTATCTGTACATTAATAGGCACATCAACCAATCTGGTGGTGCATGGCATGATATTGGAAGCCGGATATGAAGGTTTCACTATGTTCGAGTTGGGCAAAGTAGGAATTTTCGTCGCGATTGCGGGTATCCTTTATCTGTTCGCTTTCTCCTCAAGGCTTTTGCCGGATGTTCGTACGGATGCGGTAAAGCTGGATGAGGAGCCGGAGGAGCATGGAGATTTGCATCGGGTGGAGGCTGTACTCGGCGCCCGTTTTCCCGGTATCAACAAGAAACTTGGTGATTTTAACTTCAAGCGGCATTATGGGGCCGAAGTGAAGGAGATTAAGCGTAGCGGTCAGAGCATTGCCGGAAATCTGGAAAATGAATATCTCCGCGAAGGAGACACGCTGGTGGTGATGGCTGATGACTCTTTTATAAAGACCTGGGGGGAATCTTCGGTGTTCGTGTTGCTGGCCAATGGCAAGGATACGGAGCCGGTGCCCGGAAAGGGAAAGCGCTGGTTTGCCTTGGCTTTGCTGATATTGATGATAGTGGGGGCAACGGTCGGTGAACTTCCGGCTGTCAAGGAAGCTTTCCCGGAAATCAAGCTGGATATGTTTTTCTTCGTTTCCATTACTACTATCATTATGGCCTGGACAAAGATATTCCCGGCCCGCAAGTATACCAAATATATATCTTGGGATATTCTGATAACGATTGCTTGTGCTTTTGCTATCAGCAAGGCGATGGTGAATTCCGGAGTGGCAGACGCTGTGGCGCATTTCATTATAGGGATGAGCCATCATTATGGCCCCCACGTGTTACTGGCTGCTATGTTTATCATAACGAACCTGTTTACGGAACTGATTACGAATAATGCGGCTGCGGCACTCGCTTTTCCATTGGCACTTTCCATCTCTTCACAGATGGGAGTCAGCCCGATGCCTTTCTTCGTTGTAATTTGTATGGCGGCTTCCGCCAGTTTCTCTACTCCTATAGGGTATCAGACTAATTTGATTGTACAAGGTATCGGTAACTATAAGTTCACGGATTTTGTACGCATCGGGTTACCTTTGAATATCATTACTTTCCTGATATCCATTTTCTTGATTCCTTTAATTTGGCCATTTTAAAAAAGAAGAAATAATAACATATGGAAGAAAACAACCACATATATCCGATATTCGACAGAATGCTGATGCGGAAGGACAAAGAAGACTTGTTGAAGCAGCACGGCGTGATGATTTGGTTTACCGGCTTGAGCGGCTCCGGCAAAAGTACGATAGCCATTGCCTTGGAGCGCGAACTTCATAAAAGGGGATTGCTTTGCCGTATCCTGGATGGTGACAACATCCGCAGTGGCATCAACAGTAACCTCGGCTTTACGGAGGCCGACCGTGTGGAGAATATCCGGCGTATAGCCGAAGTTTCCAAACTCTTTCTTGATACGGGGGTTATAACAATCGCGGCTTTTATCAGTCCTAATAACGATATTCGTGAAATGGCAGCTGATATTATCGGACAAGACGATTTTCTGGAAGTTTATGTCAGCACCCCGCTTGAAGAGTGTGAGCGCCGTGACGTGAAGGGGCTTTATGCCAAGGCACGTAAGGGAGAAATTAAAAATTTTACGGGCATTTCCGCTCCTTTTGAGGAACCGGCTCATCCGGCTCTGACGTTGGACACCTCTGTTCTCAGCCTGGAAGAATCGGTCAATAAATTGTTGGAACTCATTTTACCAAGAATTCAGAAGAAATAAGATATAATGAAAGAAGAATATAAATTGAGCCATTTGAAGGAACTCGAAGCAGAGTCCATTCATATTATCCGTGAAGTGGCAGCGGAGTTTGAGAATCCGGTGATGCTGTATAGTATCGGCAAGGATTCTTCGGTTATGGTGCGCTTGGCCGAAAAGGCGTTTGCTCCCGGCAAAGTGCCGTTCCCGTTGATGCACATCGATTCCAAGTGGAAGTTTAAGGAGATGATACAGTTCCGTGACGAGTATGCCAAGAAGTATGGTTGGAACCTGATAGTGGAAAGCAATATGGAAGCTTTCAATGCAGGTGTCGGACCTTTTACGCATGGCAGCAAGGTGCATACGGACCTGATGAAAACGCAGGCTTTGCTCCACGCATTGGATAAGTATAAGTTTGATGCGGCATTCGGTGGCGCTCGCCGCGACGAGGAGAAGTCACGCGCCAAAGAGCGTATTTTCTCCTTCCGTGACAAGTTCCATCAATGGGACCCCAAAAACCAGCGTCCCGAATTGTGGGATATTTATAATGCCCGGGTACATAAAGGAGAGAGTATCCGAGTATTTCCGTTAAGTAATTGGACGGAGCTGGACATCTGGCAATATATACGTTTGGAAAATATTCCTATTGTGCCGTTGTATTTTGCCAAGGAACGTCCTTGTGTGGAGATTGACGGAAATCTGATAATGGCGGATGACGACCGCTTGCCTGAACAGTACCGCGACCAGATAAAGATGCGTATGGTGCGTTTCCGTACGCTGGGTTGCTGGCCGTTGACCGGTGCTGTGGAAAGCGATGCCGATGCCATCGAGAAGATTGTCGAGGAAATGATGACCACCACCAAGAGTGAACGGACGACCCGTGTCATTGACTTCGACCAAGACGCAAGCATGGAGCAGAAGAAGCGCGAGGGATACTTCTAAAGGAATTAAAATTAAGAATTAAAAATTAAATCATTAAGGATGAACGATTCTACACTTGATATAAAGGCTTTTCTTGATAAGGATGAGCAGAAAGACTTATTGCGCTTACTGACTGCCGGTTCTGTGGATGACGGAAAATCCACATTGATAGGCCGTCTGTTGTTCGACAGCAAGAAACTATATGAGGATCAGCTGGACGCACTGGAACGCGACAGCAAGCGCATGGGAAATGCCGGCGACCACATTGACTACGCCCTTTTGCTGGACGGCTTGAAGGCAGAGCGCGAACAAGGCATCACCATCGACGTGGCATACCGCTACTTCTCGACCAACAACCGTAAGTTTATCATTGCCGACACTCCGGGACACGAGCAGTACACACGCAACATGATTACCGGAGGCTCTACGGCTAACCTGGCAATTATTCTGGTGGATGCACGTATGGGTGTCATTACGCAGACGCGCCGGCATACTTTCCTGGTGTCGTTGCTTGGCATCAAGCATGTGGTGCTTGCTGTCAATAAGATGGATCTGGTGGATTTCTCCGAAGAACGTTTTAATGAGATAGTCGATGAATATCGGAAGTTTATAGCTCCATTGGGTATTCCTGACGTAAACTGCATTCCGCTGTCAGCTTTGGACGGGGACAATGTAGTGGAGAAATCGGAACGTACTCCTTGGTATGAGGGTATTTCACTTCTTGACTTCCTGGAGACGGTACATATTGACAACGATCATAATTTGAAGGATTTTCGTTTCCCGGTTCAATACGTCTTGCGCCCCAATCTTGATTTCCGTGGTTTTTGCGGCAAGGTGGCTTCGGGTATTGTTCGTAAGGGAGATGAAGTGATGGCATTGCCTTCCGGTAAGAAGTCGCATATCAAGAGTATAGTTACATACGATGGAGAGTTGGATTACGCCTTTCCGCCCCAGTCCGTCACCTTGACTTTGGAGGACGAAATAGATGTGTCGAGAGGGGAAATGCTGGTACATCCGGATAACCTGCCCGTCATGGACCGCAATTTTGAAACGATGCTGGTTTGGATGGATGAAGAGCCGATGGATATCAACAAATCATTCTTCATCAAACAGACCACCAATATAAGCCGTACCCGCATCGACAGCATCAAGTATAAAGTGGATGTCAATACGATGGAGCATCTTTCCATTGACAACGGAAAGTTGAGCAAGGAAACATTGCCGATGCAGCTCAATCAGATTGCGCGCGTGGTGCTGACCACTGCCAAAGAGCTTTTCTTTGACCCTTATCGGCAGAATAAGGCTACCGGTTCGTTCATCCTGATAGACCCGATAACCAACAATACCAGTGCTGTAGGTATGATTATCGATAGGGTGGAGGATAAGGAGATGCACTTGTCCGAAGACCTGCCTATACTGAATTTGCCTAAGCTGGGTATAGCTCCCGAACATTACGAAGCCATAGAAAAGGCTGTGAAGGAGTTGGAGCGCCAAGGCATTGCAGTGGTTGTGGAAAAAGAATGAACAGCTTTTTGATAGAGTGGGAGAGAAACTGTAATATATTAATATATAGACTATAATGGGACTATTAGAATTCAACAAGCTTCCTATAAACACATTGGTAGGCGCAGATTGGAAAACATTCAAGGATATAACGGGCGGTCGTGACATCGGTGCTGCCTACAAAGGCAAGTATCGGCTGACAAAAGCTGTCTGCCGCCTGCTGTCCACTTTGGCTCCTCTGCAGGACAGACGTTATGAAAAGCTCCTGGCAGATAAGCCCCTGGAGCATGATCCGGTATTCATTTTGGGACATTGGCGTAGCGGGACTACGTTTGTGCATAATGTTTTCTCCTGCGACAAGCATTTCGGTTACAACACGACATACCAGACTGTATTTCCGCATCTCATGATGTGGGGGCAGCCTTTCTTTAAGAAGAACATGAGCTGGCTGATGCCGGACAAACGCCCCACGGACAATATGGAGCTTGCCGTCGACCTTCCGCAAGAAGAGGAGTTTGCTTTGGCAAATATGATGCCCTACACCTATTATAATTTCTGGTTCCTGCCCGAATATCAGCAAGAGTATGCCGATAAATATCTGCTGTTTGATGATATTACAGAGAAAGAACTGAAAGTGTTTGAGGAGACTTTCGTCAAATTGATAAAAATCTCTCTTTGGAATACGAAGGGAACTCAGTTTCTTAGTAAGAATCCGCCTCATACGGGACGTGTGAAAGAGCTTGTCAAGATGTTCCCCAATGCTAAGTTTATCTATCTGATGCGTAATCCTTATACTGTTTTCGAAAGTACACGTAGTTTCTTTACTAATACCATTCAGCCGTTGAAGTTGCAGGATATCAGTAATGAGGAGCTTGAAAAGAATATTTTGTCCATTTATGCCAAACTGTATCATAAGTACGAAGCGGACAAGACATGTATTCCTGAAGGAAACTTGATAGAGGTGAAGTTTGAAGACTTCGAAGCGGATGCAATGGGAATGACTGAACATATCTACAAGGCTTTGTCCATTCCGGGCTTTGCAGAGGCACGTGCCGATATTGAAAAGTATGTAGGCGGAAAGAAAGGATATAAGAAGAATAAATACAAGTATGATGAGCGTACAGTGCAGTTGGTTCAGGATAACTGGAATTTTGCGCTGGAACAGTGGAAGTACGATTTATAATGATTGTCAATTATTAATGAGAGAAATGATTCAAAAGAAAGTTCGTATATTGGGAATGCTGTCTGCCATGCTCTGTTGCGGAGCAGTTTCTGCACAGCAGCACGAGGTAGAGATGATTCCTTTCGGAAATATGGATCAATGGATTGACCGCCAAATCAAGGAATCCGGTATTATTGGCGGTGCCACGAAGAATGTATATGCTATCGGGCCTACTGCTACTGTCACCGAGACCAAGGCATACAAGAATATGGGAGGTTCGCCGTGGGCGACATCCAATGTGATGGCCCGGGTAGCCGGTATCACGAAAACCAATACTTCTGTTTTCCCGGAAAAGCGAGGGGATGGTTTCTGTGCCCGTATGGACACCCGTATGGAGAGTGTGAAGGTTTTTGGAATAGTGGATATCACGGTGCTGGCTGCCGGCTCCATGTTTCTGGGTGAGGTGCACGAACCTATCAAGGGGACCAAGAATCCGCAGAAAATGCTGAATTCCGGCATACCGTTTACAAAGAAACCTATCGCCATACAGTTTGATTATAAAGTAAAGATGTCCGACCGCGAGAAGCGTATCCGTGCAACGGGCTTTAGCCGTATCACAGATGTTGAGGGAAAGGACTTCCCGGAAGTGAATCTGTTTCTGCAAAAGCGTTGGGAAGATGAGAAGGGGAATATCTATGCCAAGCGTGTAGGAACGATGGTCGTACGATATTATACTACTACCGATTGGCATAATAATGCCACTTATTCCATCATGTACGGTGATATCACCGGTGACCCTGCATACAAGGCCCACATGATGCGTCTTCAGGTTGAAGAACGCTATGCAGTTAACAGTAAAGGAGAGAGTGTGCCTATTAAGGAGGTTGCCTGGGGGACGAAGGACGATGTGCCCACTCATTTGCTGTTGCAATTCACCTCTAGTCATGGTGGTGCTTATATAGGTTCTCCTGGCAATTCGCTATGGATTGACAATGTAAAATTGGTCTATTAGAATAAAAGCAGTTAAAGTTGATGTCATACTTTAGCTGCTTTTTTTATGGAGTCAACGAGACTTTGACTTACTTCTTATTTCAAATGAATTTTGTATGTCAGCCCTCCCGTGAAATATTTCATCCTCTGCATTTCGACCTGCACATGCAGATGCTTGAACAGCAGATAAGTGGCTCCCAAAGCAAAGTCCTTGGAGTCGTACTCCGCTATCACCCTCAACTGCGGATGGAAGGAGGGATTGTAGGTGACACCCAGTGCAAAGCCATTCAGTTTGTACTCCTTGCGGTTGTTGTAAAGGTAGGAAAGATGGACACCGATCTCCTCCTTACCCACAACGGGTATATGCTTGGAGGCGGCAATATAGAAACGGCTGTAATAGCCGTTACCTTCCGTGGTGCCTACCTGGCCGCCACCGGAGGAAGTGAACGGGTCGGACGTCCCCAGCACGACAGCCGGCATGTATTTCCAGAACTGCCCCTCCTTCAACACACGTAGACGGGCGGAAAAGTAGCGGTCCTGGTTCGTGAACCCGCTATACCCGTATGGCTTCAATCCCAACGCCTCCGCCTTGAAGAGCGTACACGTGTAGGCCACTTCCAGAAAGGGGAAGATGGTGACGTTCAGGAAATAGTTGTAGGTATGATAGTACCAGGTGGGCGGTGTGAGCTCCTTGTTCAGGAAGTTGCCGCCGACCATGAAAGTCTTGTCGCGCTGCATCTCCGCAGAGGGCGCATGCAACAGCCCGGTTGTACCATACGTCAACTGGGAAAAGGCCGAAAGGGAAAGGCTGCAAAACAGAACGATAAAGAATAGCTTAAACTTCATCATCACATATAAATTCAGTCGCTGATAAAAAATGGGTTGCTTTATAACGTGCATCGGACATAGTACCAAAAAAAGGCGTCTGAGTCCCAGACGCCTTCATTTTTAGAGTCTATTTGTCACTTGGAGTGTATTATTCCAGGATAACTACGCGGTTCAGGAAGTTCTTGCCGAACATGTTTTCAGTACCACCGAATCCTACGAGTTCAAGCTGGTCCTTGTCAACACCCTGAGCAATCAAAGCGTCGTAAACAACCTGGGCACGCTTTTCGGACAGCTTCTGGTTCCAAGAAGCGCTACCGGTAGCCTTGTCTGCATAACCTGCAACTTTGTACTTCTTGTCCGGATTAGCCTTCAGAATCTTGGCAGCCAGTTCGATGTTAACCTTGCCATAGTCGTCCAGACGGGCGCTGCCAATCTTGAAGAAGATGGCACGCGGACCGGCAACTTCAACTTCCTTGGTCACTTCCTTAACTTCAGGTTTAGCGTTGGCCAGTGCATTCTTGCAGTTAGCCAGGTCAGCCTGAGCCTGAGCCAGTTCACTTCTATATCTGTTGATTTCCGCATTGACTGCGTCTTCGTCAATCTTAGAAACCGGAATAAACTTCTTACCGCCGAAGATGTAGCTAACACCTGCGGTCAGCATACCTGTACCTTCAGCCTTGCGATGGCTGCTGATATTACCGAAAATGGACGGAGCGATGGCACCGCGAGCTTCTACGTCAATGGCCCACTTGGTGTTGATATTGAACTTCAAGCCCAAACCGGCAGAAGCGCCGATACGTGCACGCATTTCTGCTTCACCGGCAGGAGCCATAGACTGCGAAGTACCATCAGCACTAATTGTAACATCCACATTTTGAGATTTTGCTACAGAAATTTGAGGTCCCAAGAAACCGTAAACTTCGAAGAAACGGTTAGGATTAGCACCGGCAAACAATGTAGAAAGATTGATCATTGCATCAATGTTACCACCTACATAAGTCTTGTTGTGTTCCCAGTATGCATCATCCAAACACAAATGCTGAGTAATACCGTTTACCTGAGCACGTACCCCCCAAGTCGGAGTAATCAGCTTACCAACTGACACGCTGAAATGCGGAGCAATCTTATTGAAACCGTCATTGTTGATGGCGTGGATACCACCACCTACACTGACAAAAATATTATCGCTCCATTTCGGAGTGTAGTAGTTCGTTTTTTCCTGTGCATTCAGATTTGCTGCACAAGCGCCTGCCAATAGTAAGGAGGCTATCATTAATTTACTTTTCATTTTCTCTTGAGTTTAAGATAAATAACAACTAAAACCTCTATTAATCAAGTTCACCAACACCACCACCGGCATTGCCTTCACCATGACCATGACCATGACCGTGGCTATGACCGTGACCAGGAATATCCTGATTTTCAGTGACACTCAATTTAGAAGTAGTATAATCATCAACCTTAATAGAACCCAAAGCATCAGCATCAGCCTTAGTCACAGCTTGTTTCACAACATTATACTCAGTCGTTACAATTGTATAAGTTATAGAAGCCGTTGTTCTTGAGTTAGCATAAACAGAATACTCACCATCTTTTGTTGATGCAACATGTTCCGTATAGGTATTTTCAAGCGTATTGAAGAAAGATTCAATAGCAGCACGTTCAATAAGATCGTCTGTGTTGATCTTTTTTGAACCTTCTACAACTTTGGCACCGCTCTTTTCTACATAAGTAAATGAAGGGATAGAATACCAATAAAGTTCAGGATTATCCCATACTTTTTCTTTTGTTTTTTCATCTGTAGATGTAGTGGGTACTGCTACAATCTTAGTCTCAGCATCTTCTTCCTGAAGAATGATAGTCGGAGTCAGAGTAGCAAATTGCCCAGCTTGCAAAGCAGGAACCTTAACTGTAACAGTTGCACTCAAACCATTATAAGAAGCTGTAACATCAACACTCTTAGGAGCCAGAGTAGGATTACCAGTAAATGTCAACTCTGCAGGTGCGATAGTGGCTTGGCCAGTTACATCTGTAGTAACACCATCCTCTATAGCAAGCACAATCGGACTAATAACAGCTTGTGCATTAGTAGGAGTTACATTAACGTTGAACTCTTCCTTCTCACAAGAAGTTAAAGTTGTAGCTAAAGCTACTACGGCTAACGCAAATACTGCACTTATGCCGTTTAAGAATTTAATCTTTTTCATCTCAATTAATTAATTAAAAATTTAACAATTCTGACTTAATAAAATATGGGTTAAAACTATTTTCTTCCATTATATTGTCACTAACTTCCGCTTTATACTGTCTATAATAGTACCTTTCATTACCTGCATTATAAACAATGCCCATATTAGCAGAGGTATTCACACGAGGTATATATCCTTTCCTTTTATATTTATAAGGAGGTAATGCCACTTGAAATCGGAAGCCTCCATTCATCTTTGCATGTTCTGCTTTCATTGCATAGAAACCAATCGAACAATAGCGAAAATGGCGAATCATTTCAAATTTAACACCTTTCTCCTTCAATAAATACTGTTCTGCTTTCAGATTAAACTGAGTGTTAAATTGCGGCCAATAAAAGCTACCGCCCAAAGACCAAGTTACAAGTGCTGTCGAAGGATCATATACATAGCGAAATCCGCTCCAATATCCCATTCCTGTATACCCAATCCGAGCCATTAAGGAAAAGCGTTCATCCTTAAAAGGGCGATAAAATTCGGCGTCCACTCCATATTGGTCAGCACTAAAACATCCCACAGTCACTTTACCAAACACATTATACGGTAATCTAAAACGCTGTGAAATTGTAATATGTCCTGGATGAACTTTATCTTCAAACCTTCCATACCCATCATTATAAACCGGTATTTTCAACTGTGCCGTTAAATTCATACCTTTCCATAACGAAACTTCTATCGCAGGACTCAAATCAAACAAGACCTGGTAAATCTGTGTAATCACCAGATTCTTGAAAGCTAATTGAGGATACACCAATACATCAATCTTGAACAAAGAACTATTTTTCAACTTTATTTTCCGTGCATTTTTCCAAGTATCACCCAATTCATAGCTTACATTCCAGTCATCACGTTCTGCTTGGAGCACCGAATCCCCCTTTATGGGATGATAATAAAGAGAAATCTGAGGTACATTATTGTCCAGAACTATTATCCGGCATGACTTTTCTTCCGGTAAACCCATCTTTTGAATAACATCCACCGCTTTGCCTATGCCTACGCCTTGCAAACGATATGCAGAGTTCTGCAGAACATACACACGTTCATTGCCATCTTCTGTCCATCCAACATTTTCAAATCCCATTTCCACTAAAGCATCTACAGTACTTTCCCCCGTTTGGCAAATCCCTTTTAAAGGGAGCAAACAGTATAAAAAGAACGCTGCACACAGTGCTATTGTTTTAGTATTTAGGCACTTTCTTATGTTAGAGTTTTTATACCTCATCTTTTTCAACCATTTTTTGTGTTCGTATAACACAAAATATGCTGCAAAAATAGACACATTTTTAATAATACCAAAGATTTTTATATGAAAAAATGAAATAATGTTGTTTTTTCTTCAAAAGCCCCCAACAAATACTCAGAATGTTTATATGAAGTATATTAGCTATCTTAAAATCCTTAATATAGCTGTGCATAATTACTATACAGAATGTTGTTTTTTGTGCCAAATAGTCATTTTTCAGATGTTTTTGCTAATTCACTTTTCTCTGAAAAAGGATAAATAGAAGAAATATCTGCAAGAATTAAAGAGAATGACAAATTGCACTTCGCATTTAACCAACCCCTATGATATATTAGGAATTAAATCAATAGCTTTCTTTTTACTTTCATCTACAAGCTTTGCATAAATTTGTGTTGTTTGTATATTGGTATGTCCCAATAGTTTGGAGACCGTATATAAATCTACTCCCAGTGTCAGCATCATTGTTGCATGTGTGTGGCGCGCTGTATGAAATGTTACATGCTTTGATATCCCAGCTTGTTCAACCCATTTGTGTAAAATTACATTACTTCTCCCCAGTGAGACCAATCCGGCAAACACCTTTTCCGTTTCTGGTGCATTTCCTCTGTCTGGCAGATGTTTTATGGCTTCCGAACAGAGTGGAAGCGATATGGCTTCTTTCGTCTTCTTCTGAATAATACTCAATAGTGCATTGCCATTTTCATCATAGCGTATATCTTCCCATCTCAATGCAATAATATCACAATGCCTCAACCCACAAAAACAGCTGAATAAAAATGCTTTCCTTAATAAGGTATTATAAAAAGGAGTATGAACCAATCTGGTCAATTCCTTTATAGTAAGATAATCCCTTTCTGTTCGATTACGTTTTGGTTTGTCCTCGTTCTTTATCTTATTCATCGGATTAACAGTTATATAATCTTCAGAGACGGCCCTATTCAAGCAGTAGCGCAGCGTTTTCAAATAATAGAATTGGGTGTTAACATGCAATGTCTTTTCCTTCTTACAATGTTCTTGTTTTGTTTTCTTCAAGTAATCTATAAAACCCAACAAATAAGTCTTGTCCACCTTTCTTAGCAATATTCCATTCGGAGTATATCTTTCCAAATGGCATACAACGGCATGTATGGCACTTTTCCGTACTCTATTGTTCACACTTTGTTCTGCTATTAATTTCATATAGCCAGTCAGCTTCATATTGGACAATCTGTTATGATTAAATCCGTAAGTTTGATTATATATTTCCAAAATCTTCTGAGCCTTTATCGCATTTGCCAAATTTAGCGTCTCGACATTTCTTTTTTTATCAGCTTGATTATGTTCAGGGATAATATACAACTTTAAGAATTCGTATTGCCGCCTTCCATTCATATAAATATCCAGATATATGGATTGGCATCCATTAACCAATTTTTTTGTTCTCACCTTTATTGGCTCTTTTAAATTCAATTGCTTTTTCATATTCTTTAAATAAAAACATACAGTTTATTATTAGTAGTAACAAAGCAGTAACAAAAATCAATCCTACAAATTGCTTTCATGTTCTATCACTCTTGTCTTTTTTTATAATTACCTTATTAACTATCAAATATTTACAGTATAGGGCACAGCGTTACTGAAAGAACAAATATAATAATAAGCCAGTAACAATTAAACTATCAAGAGTGTGGCTATTGCTATGGCGGCGGAAACTTTCTCTGGAAATTTATTTTCCATCACTTTGCTTCCACACTTCCACCCACCTTCTGCATTCCCCTATCCATCGGCATTTGCCCTGCGGTGGAAGCAAGCCGAAAAGGTGGAAGCAAATTTTGCTTCCACCTGCCTGAAACGCCGAGGTTTTGCAGTAACCACCTGTTTACTAGCATAATATTACGTAAGAGCTACATAAATCAATCAGTTCGTTTTTCCTGCATTTTCGAGCTTGCTCTTCTACGAAATCGGTGGATATCGAGTTGGGCGGTAGGACGCATCATTCCGCAGGGACTATGAAAGGTACCGGTAGAGTGAGCCATTCAAGCGGATGATTTCTAACTCATGGCTATGAATAATGCCGTCTAATGTCCTTTAAGTTGTTGTACAATACATTTGCGCCCTATCCACAATAGATGTAGGCTACGTACTTCATCCGAAAAGTCTTGGGGTTAGTGACGCCTAACAGTCATGAACAACCCTGCTTACGGCCATAAAGCAATCGCTTGACGACCATTAGCAGAGTTGTTCATGGCCGTTAGGCGTCATTAATCCCCTATGCAACAGCAGACAAACAAAGAGAGAGAAGCCAAGGATTGTCTGTGTTTTAGATAGAAAGCCCATTTATTAGCAGGTGTACCGGAAGAAAAGTCATGCCGCATAATAGTTCTGGATAATAATGTACCCCAGATTTCTCTTTATTATCATCCCATAAAGGGAGATTCGGTGCTCCAAGCAGAACGTGATGACTGGAATGTAAGCTATGAATTGGGTGATACTTGGAAAAATGCACGAAAAATAAAGTTGAAAAATAGTTCTTTGTTCAAGATTGATGTATTGGTATATCCTCAATTAGCTTTCAAGAATCTGGTGATTACACAGATTTACCAGGTCTTGTTTGATTTGAGTCCTGCGATAGAAGTTTCGTTATGGAAAGGTATGAAATTAACGGCACAGTTGAAAATACCGGTTTATAATGATGGATATGGAAAATATGAAGGTAAGGTTCATCCGGGAAATTTGACTCTTTCACAACGTTTCAGGTTGCCGTATAATGTGTTTGGTAAAGCTACTGTCGGGTATTTTAATGCGGATCAGTATGGATTTGATGTAGATTTATTTAGGCCTTTTAATGATGAGAGATTTTCTTTGCTGGCTCGAATAGGATATACTGGAACTGGATATTGGGACGGATTTAAATTGCATTATGATCCTTCTACATGGGTTGCCACTTGGTCTTTGGGGGGGAGCTTTTATTGGCCGCGGTTCAATACTCAGTTCACACTGAAAGCTGAACAATATCTAATGAAGGAAAAGGGGGTCAGATTTGAAATGGCTCGTCATTTTCGTTATTGTTCGATAGGCTTTTATGCTATGAAAGCAGAGCATGCCAAAGCGAATGGAGGATTCCGGTTTCAGGTGGCATTGCCTCCTTATAAGTATAAGAGAAGAGGGTATATACCGCGTGTAAACACCTCTGCCAATATGGGCGTTGTATATAATGCGGGTAATGAAAGGACTTATTATAAGCAATACAAAGCAGAGGCAAGTGATAATATAATGGAAGAAAATAGTTTTAACCCATATTTTATTAAGTCAGAATTGTTAAATTTTTAATTAATTAATTGAGATGAAAAAGATTAAATTCTTAAACGGCATAAGTGCAGTATTTGCGTTAGCCGTAGTAGCTTTAGCTACAACTTTCACTTCTTGTGAAAAAGAAGAGTTCAATGTAAATATTGAGCCTATCAATGCGCAAGCTACTATCAGTCCGATTGTACTTGCCGTAGAGAATGGCGTTACAACTGATGTAACTACTGCTGCTACGGTCACTATCAGTCCGTCAGCTACGTTTACTGGTAATCCAACTTTGGCAGCAACCAAAGCTACGGTTACTGCTTCTTATAAGGATATGAGTGTAGAAGTCAAAGTTGATGTTCCGGAATTGCAAGCTGGTCAGTTTGCTTCTTTGACTCCGACTATCATTCTTCAGAAGGAAACAGCAGAAACAAAAATCGAAGTTGAAGAATCTACTACTGATGAAAAGGAATCTGTAGATGGCAAGAACGCTGTTGCCAATCCTAGTGATTATTGGCTTACCACTACCATACGTTACACTAAAAAAACGGGGAATAAGGTAGTGTCTACTAAGAATGATGCAACGGATTTTGAAGATAAGATGCTTGTTAATCAATTCTTTGCAACTCTCAAGGATACATATAAAGAAGAACCTGCTGTAAAAGAAAATGTTAAAGTTTATGCTCATTCTCAAACAGAAGCAAAGGCTGTCTATACTGTTGTAAATACTGAGTATAAGATTATTAAGAAGACTGATGCTACAACAAAAGCTGGCGATGTCACTCTTGGTATTGCTGTAGTAAATAACTATACAAAAACAGATTTGGATATTAAAGTTGATCAGCCGATTCCGGGTCATAATCATGCTCCTCAATCTCATGGTCATGGACATGGTCATGGTGATGATGGCAACGCAGGTGGTGGTATTATAATTGCTGACTAATTGATTTTCAGTTGTAGTTATCAATCTTTAAACTCAAGAGAAAATGAAAAGTAAATTAATGATAGCCTCCTTACTATTGGCAGGCGCTTGTGCAGCAAATCTGAATGCACAGGAAAAAACGAACTACTACACTCCGAAATGGAGCGATAATATTTTTGTCAGTGTAGGTGGTGGTATCCACGCCATCAACAATGACGGTTTCAATAAGATTGCTCCGCATTTCAGCGTGTCAGTTGGTAAGCTGATTACTCCGACTTGGGGGGTACGTGCTCAGGTAAACGGTATTACTCAGCATTTGTGTTTGGATGATGCATACTGGGAACACAACAAGACTTATGTAGGTGGTAACATTGATGCAATGATCAATCTTTCTACATTGTTTGCCGGTGCTAATCCTAACCGTTTCTTCGAAGTTTACGGTTTCTTGGGACCTCAAATTTCTGTAGCAAAATCTCAAAATGTGGATGTTACAATTAGTGCTGATGGTACTTCGCAGTCTATGGCTCCTGCCGGTGAAGCAGAAATGCGTGCACGTATCGGCGCTTCTGCCGGTTTGGGCTTGAAGTTCAATATCAACACCAAGTGGGCCATTGACGTAGAAGCTCGCGGTGCCATCGCTCCGTCCATTTTCGGTAATATCAGCAGCCATCGCAAGGCTGAAGGTACAGGTATGCTGACCGCAGGTGTTAGCTACATCTTCGGCGGTAAGAAGTTTATTCCGGTTTCTAAGATTGACGAAGACGCAGTCAATGCGGAAATCAACAGATATAGAAGTGAACTGGCTCAGGCTCAGGCTGACCTGGCTAACTGCAAGAATGCACTGGCCAACGCTAAACCTGAAGTTAAGGAAGTGACCAAGGAAGTTGAAGTTGCCGGTCCGCGTGCCATCTTCTTCAAGATTGGCAGCGCCCGTCTGGACGACTATGGCAAGGTTAACATCGAACTGGCTGCCAAGATTCTGAAGGCTAATCCGGACAAGAAGTACAAAGTTGCAGGTTATGCAGACAAGGCTACCGGTAGCGCTTCTTGGAACCAGAAGCTGTCCGAAAAGCGTGCCCAGGTTGTTTACGACGCTTTGATTGCTCAGGGTGTTGACAAGGACCAGCTTGAACTCGTAGGATTCGGTGGTACTGAAAACATGTTCGGCAAGAACTTCCTGAACCGCGTAGTTATCCTGGAATAATACACTCCAAGTGACAAATAGACTCTAAAAATGAAGGCGTCTGGGACTCAGACGCCTTTTTTTGGTACTATGTCCGATGCACGTTATAAAGCAACCCATTTTTTATCAGCGACTGAATTTATATGTGATGATGAAGTTTAAGCTATTCTTTATCGTTCTGTTTTGCAGCCTTTCCCTTTCGGCCTTTTCCCAGTTGACGTATGGTACAACCGGGCTGTTGCATGCGCCCTCTGCGGAGATGCAGCGCGACAAGACTTTCATGGTCGGCGGCAACTTCCTGAACAAGGAGCTCACACCGCCCACCTGGTACTATCATACCTACAACTATTTCCTGAACGTCACCATCTTCCCCTTTCTGGAAGTGGCCTACACGTGTACGCTCTTCAAGGCGGAGGCGTTGGGATTGAAGCCATACGGGTATAGCGGGTTCACGAACCAGGACCGCTACTTTTCCGCCCGTCTACGTGTGTTGAAGGAGGGGCAGTTCTGGAAATACATGCCGGCTGTCGTGCTGGGGACGTCCGACCCGTTCACTTCCTCCGGTGGCGGCCAGGTAGGCACCACGGAAGGTAACGGCTATTACAGCCGTTTCTATATTGCCGCCTCCAAGCATATACCCGTTGTGGGTAAGGAGGAGATCGGTGTCCATCTTTCCTACCTTTACAACAACCGCAAGGAGTACAAACTGAATGGCTTTGCACTGGGTGTCACCTACAATCCCTCCTTCCATCCGCAGTTGAGGGTGATAGCGGAGTACGACTCCAAGGACTTTGCTTTGGGAGCCACTTATCTGCTGTTCAAGCATCTGCATGTGCAGGTCGAAATGCAGAGGATGAAATATTTCACGGGAGGGCTGACATACAAAATTCATTTGAAATAATTAATGAAAAAATCAGCGGAGGGATGTTTGATACTATCAGACATCCCTTTTTTCTGTATTATATATGTAAGATTAACGGCGGAATTCAAATTTTAATCGTAATTTTGTAGCCCATTATGAGTAGAATAATAGCCATAGACTACGGTCGAAAACGTACGGGAATAGCCGTGAGTGATACATTGCAGATGATTGCGAATGGACTGACAACTGTGCCTACACACCAATTGTTGCAGTTTCTTCTTGATTATGTGGCTAAGGAGCCGGTAGAGCGTATCTTGGTAGGCCTTCCTAAGCAGATGAATAATGAGGCTTCGGAAAACATGAAGAATATCGAACCTTTTGTCCGTTCGCTGAAGAAGAAACTGCCTGACATGCCGGTTGAATATGTAGACGAGCGTTTTACTTCTGTTCTGGCTCATCGGACGATGCTTGAGGCTGGATTGAAAAAGAAAGACCGCCAAAATAAAGCACTGGTGGATGAAATCAGTGCAACTATTATTCTGCAAACTTATTTGGAGAACAAACGTTTCTCCTTTTTATAATGTATAGAAAATAATTTGTAATTAGTAATTTGTAGTAAAGGAAATGATTTTACCCATTTATGTGTACGGTCAGCCCGTATTGAGAAAGGTAGCAGAGGATATTGCCCCGGACTATCCGAATTTGAAAGAGCTTATTGAGAATATGTTTGAAACGATGGACCATGCCGAAGGCGTAGGACTTGCAGCACCGCAGATTGGGCTTCCCATCCGCGTGGTGGTAATCGATTTGGATGTACTTTCCGAAGATATGCCAGAATATAAAGATTTCCGCAAGGCGTATATCAATGCCCATATTTTGGAGGTGTCCGGTGAGGAGGTTTCTATGGACGAGGGGTGCTTGAGCCTTCCCGGTATTCATGAGTCGGTGAAGCGTGGCAACAAAATACGTGTGCAGTACCTGGACGAGAATCTGGAACCGCACGATGAGATTATCGAAGGCTACCTGGCACGCGTGATGCAGCACGAGTTCGACCATCTGGAAGGAAAGATGTTCATCGACCATTTGTCTCCGTTGCGCAAGCAGATGATTAAAGGAAAACTGAATGCCATGTTGAAGGGCAAGGCACACTGCACTTATAAGGTGAAAACCGTAAAGAAATAAGTCAACCATATAATATGGTATAAAAGGCTCAAAAAATATAAAAAGTGTTCCGCTAATCCCGACAAGTAAACGAAAAACGTTACTTTTGTTTCGTTTACAAGCATTTATAAAACAAGATGATAAGAAAAATACTGACAGCTATTTTGCTGTTACCCACATTGTTGTATGCGCAAATCAATACGGAACGGGTGATGACCATTGCTCGGAATGCATTGTATTTTGAGGATTACGTGCTTTCTATCCAATATTTTAATCAGGTAATCAACGCGAAACCTTATTTATATGAGCCTTATTTCTTCCGTGGACTGGCAAAAATCAATTTGGATGACTATCAGGGAGCGGAGAGTGATTGTGATGCTGCGATTCAAAGAAATCCTTTTGTGGTAGGTGCTTACCAGATCAGAGGATTGGCACGTATCCGTCAGAACAAGTTTGACGAGGCGATTGAAGATTATAAAACCGCTATCAAATACGATCCGGAGAATGTGGTGCTTTGGCATAATCTTTCTCTTTGCCATATTCAGAAAGAAGATTATGAGGCAGCTAAGGAAGATTTGGGTACGCTTCTGACAATTGCCCCCAAATATACGCGTGCCTATCTGATGCGCGGGGAAGTCTCCCTGAAACAGAACGATACGATACAAGCTTTGCGTGATTTTGACAAAGCTATTGATATGGACCGTTATGACCCGGACGGATGGGGGGCAAGAGCCATTGTACGTCTCCAGCAGGGAAAGTATAAAGAGGCTGAAGCTGATTTGGACCAGTCTATCCATCTGAGTGCAAAGAATGCCGGTAACTATATCAACCGTGCCTTGGCGCGTTTCCATCAGAATAATTTGAGAGGCGCCATGAGTGACTATGATTTGGCTTTGGATATTGATCCGAATAATTTTCTCGGGCACTACAACCGCGGTCTGCTGCGTGCCCAGGTAGGCGATGACAACCGGGCGATAGAAGATTTTGATTTTGTGTTGAAGATGGAACCGGATAATATGATGGCCACTTTCAATCGTGGTTTGTTACGTGCGCAGACGGGGGATTACCGGGGAGCTATCAGTGACTATTCCAAAGTGATTGCAGAATATCCTAACTTTATGGCCGGCTATTATCAGCGTGCCGAAGCCCGTAAAAAGATTGGCGACCGTAAAGGAGCCGAGCAGGATGAGTTCAAAATCATGAAGATGCAGATAGACAAGCGTAACGGTGTTTCTTCCGGTGACAAAAAGGAAGGTGGCGACAGTAAGGATGTTGCGGATAATTCTTCGGGGAACTCCAATGGAGATGGCGGGAAGACCCGTAAGAAATCCGACAAGAATATGGAAAATTATCGGAAAATTGTAATAGCGGACGATTCGGAAGTTGACCAGCGTTATAAGAGCGATTATCGTGGACGTGTACAAGACCGGAATGTGACCATCAAGCTTGAGCCGATGTATGCTTTGACTTATTATGAGAAACTGAGCGATGTGAAGCGTATCGTACATTATCATAAGTATATTGAGGAACTGAACCATTCGAAACTGTTCCCGAAGCCACTGCGCATCACCAATATGGAAGCTCCGCTGACGGAGGAACAAGTACGCTTCCACTTTGCTTTGATAGACGCTCATACGTCTGATGTGGTGGCTGACGAGAAGAACGCCAAGAAACGTTTCATGAGAGGTCTGGACTTCTATCTGGTTCAGGATTTTGCCAGTTCCATAGATGACTTTACAAAGAGTATCTTGTTGGACGACACTTTCTTTCCGGCATACTTTATGCGTGCTTTGGTGCGTTATAAGCAACTGGAATATAAAAAGGCCGAAGCCACAATGAGTGAAGGCGCCACTTCGGGTACAACGGAAATGAAGAAGCCTGAAGTGACGGCCATCGATTATGAAGTTGTGAAGAATGACCTGGACCACGTTATCCAATTGGCTCCTGATTTTGTTTATGGCTATTATAACCGTGGCAATGTGTCTTCGTTGCTGAAGGATTACCGTGCCGCCTTGGCGGATTATGACAAGGCGATTGAGCTGAGCCCCGATTTTGCTGAAGCATACTTTAACCGTGGGTTGACGCACATCTTCCTGGGGAATAACAAACAAGGTATTGCTGATTTGAGTAAAGCCGGAGAGTTGGGCATTGTGTCGGCCTATAATATCATAAAGAGGTTTACAGATACACGGGAATAACATTTTTTTGCTAAAAAATAGAATATCAAAAAGAATTAGCTATTTTTGCGTTCTGAAAAATGAAATATACATATAAACTATGATAAAGATAACATTTCCAGACGGCTCTGTTCGTGAATATAACGAAGGAGTAACGGGACTGCAGATTGCAGAAAGCATCAGTTCGCGATTGGCACAAGACGTGCTGGCTTGTGGCGTGAACGGAGAAATTTATGATTTGGGGCGTCCTATCATGCAAGACGCTGAAGTGGTTCTTTATAAATGGGAGGATGAGCAGGGTAAGCATGCCTTTTGGCATACCAGTGCCCACCTGCTGGCCGAAGCTTTGCAGGAACTCTATCCGGGCATCCAGTTCGGTATAGGTCCTGCTATCGAAAACGGTTTCTACTATGATGTGGACCCGGGTGAAACGACTATCAAGGAAGCTGACCTGCCGGCCATTGAGAAAAAAATGGCTGAACTGGTGGCTAAGAAAGAAGCGGTTGTCAGACAAGACATTGCCAAGGCAGATGCTTTGAAGATGTTTGGTGACCGTGGAGAAACTTATAAATGCGAGCTGATTTCCGAATTGGAAGACGGTCACATCACAACTTATACGCAGGGTGCATTTACCGACTTGTGCCGTGGCCCTCACTTGATGACCACAGCTCCTATCAAGGCTATTAAACTGACTTCCGTTGCCGGTGCTTACTGGCGTGGACAAGAAGACCGTAAGATGATGACCCGTATCTATGGCATCACTTTCCCTAAGAAGAAGATGCTGGATGAGTATCTTGTTCTGCTGGAAGAGGCAAAGAAGCGCGATCACCGTAAAATCGGTAAGGAGATGGACTTGTTCATGTTCTCCGACACCGTAGGTAAGGGACTCCCGATGTGGCTGCCCAAAGGTACTGCACTGCGTATCCGCTTGCAGGACTTCTTACGTCGCATCCAGGCCCGTTACGATTATCAGGAAGTAATGTGTCCGCCCATCGGCAACAAATTGCTTTACATCACTTCCGGACACTATGCAAAATATGGTAAGGACTCCTTTCAGCCCATACATACACCGGAAGAAGGGGAAGAGTACTTCTTGAAACCGATGAACTGCCCTCACCACTGTATGATTTACAAGAACTCACCCCGTTCTTACAAAGACCTGCCTTTGCGTTTGGCAGAGTTCGGTACGGTTTGCCGTTACGAGCAGAGTGGTGAGCTGCACGGGCTGACACGTGTACGTAGCTTTACGCAGGATGATGCGCACATCTTCTGTCGTCCGGACCAGGTGAAGGATGAGTTCCTCCGTGTAATGGACATTATCTCCATCGTGTTCGAATCTATGGACTTCGAGAACTTCGAGGCACAGATTTCCTTGCGCGACAAGGTGAACCGCGAAAAATATATCGGTAGTGACGAGAACTGGGAAAAAGCAGAACGTGCCATTATCGAAGCTTGTGAAGAAAAGGGGTTGAAGGCAAAAATAGAATATGGAGAAGCTGCTTTCTATGGTCCTAAACTGGATTTCATGGTGAAGGATGCCATTGGTCGCCGTTGGCAGCTGGGTACCATCCAGGTGGACTACAACCTGCCGGAACGTTTCCAACTGGAATATACCGGTGCCGACAATCAGAAGCACCGTCCCGTAATGGTTCACCGTGCTCCGTTCGGCTCCATGGAACGTTTCGTGGCTGTGCTTATTGAGCATACAGCTGGTAAATTCCCGTTGTGGCTGACTCCTGATCAGGTCGCTATTCTGCCTATCAGCGAGAAGTTCAACGACTATGCGCATGAAGTGAAACAATACTTGAAGCGATATGACATCCGTGCCATTGTGGATGAACGCAATGAAAAGATTGGTCGTAAGATTCGTGACAATGAGATGAAGCGTATTCCGTACATGCTGGTTGTAGGTGAAAAGGAGGCTGAAAACAAGGAAGTTGCTGTCCGCAAGCAGGGAGAAGGTGATAAGGGAACCATGAAATTTGAAGAATTTGCCAAAAAAATGAACGAAGAAGTTCAGAATATGATAAATAAATGGTAACTTTGCGCCCAATTGTAGAAGCATAGCATATATTAGATGTTCTAAAGATCGCTTTTACTTAACATAAAACATTAATTTGGGAATAGTAAATAAGAAACAAACTGGAAGTAAACGTTATTTAATGAAGAATGACAGCTTAAAAGGGCAACATCGGATTAACGAACAAATCCGGGCCAAAGAAGTCCGCATAGTGGGCGATGAAGTAGAACCAAAAGTGTATCCGATAGCGCAGGCTTTAAGACTTGCTGAAGAACATGAAGCGGATCTCGTGGAGATTTCTCCAAATGCACAACCCCCTGTTTGTCGTATTATTGATTATTCTAAATTTCTTTATCAGTTAAAGAAGCGTCAGAAAGAGCAAAAGGCAAAGCAGGTGAAGGTAAACGTGAAGGAAATACGTTTTGGACCTCAGACTGATGACCATGACTATAATTTCAAGTTGAAGCATGCCAAAGGCTTTTTGGAAGATGGCGATAAGGTGAAAGCCTACGTATTCTTTAAAGGTCGTTCTATCTTGTTCAAAGAGCAAGGAGAAGTGCTGCTGCTCCGTTTTGCCAATGACTTGGAAGATTATGCGAAGGTAGACCAGATGCCGGTTCTGGAAGGAAAGAGAATGACAATCCAGCTCTCTCCGAAGAAAGCGGCGGCATCGAAGAAGAGCGTGGCTCCCAAGCCTGCAGAAGATGCGCCAAAGGCCGCGTCGGCTGAAACCGAAGGAGAATAAAGAATGAGTAACGCCATAGGTATAGTGCGTTGCCATATAATTTAATAATTAAAAAGTTAAAAAAGATGCCAAAGATGAAGACTAACTCCGGTTCTAAAAAGAGATTTACTCTTACCGGAACAGGTAAAATCAAAAGAAAGCACGCTTTTCATAGTCACATCCTGACTAAGAAAACTAAGAAGCAGAAAAGAAACTTGTGCTACTCTACACTTGTAAGTACAACAGATGTAAGCCAGGTGAAAGAGCTTTTAGCAATGAAGTAATTGAAAAGCGTACAAAAGTATTAAAGTTATTAACCGAATGCATTAGCTTTAAGTCCGCTGCGTGAAGTAACGGCGCTAACATTCAAAAACAAGTAAAACTATGCCAAGATCAGTAAATCATGTTGCTTCTAAAGCAAGAAGAAAGAAAATTTTGAAATTGACCAGAGGTTACTTTGGTGCAAGAAAGAACGTTTGGACCGTTGCCAAGAATACTTGGGAGAAAGGTTTGACTTATGCGTTCCGTGACCGTAAGAACAAGAAGAGAAACTTCCGCGCTTTGTGGATTCAGCGTATCAATGCTGCCGCTCGTCTGGAAGGTATGTCTTACTCTAAGCTGATGGGCGCTTTGCACAAAGCCGGTATCGAAATCAACCGCAAGGTGTTGGCTGATTTAGCGATGAACCATCCGGAAGCTTTCAAGGCTATCGTTGCTAAAGCAAAGGCTGCATAAAAACAGTTAGCAGATAAATTACGAGGTGCTGATTACTCTTTTGGTAGTCAGCACTTTTTGTTTTCTGATAGTCTTGGGAGGGGTTAAAACATTAAAAGGACTTGAAACAATTTGCTGATTTTACTTGTTTCTTTCATAGAAACTCATTACCTTTGTTATAGAAAAAATAGCCGCATTGATTGGATCGGGAAACTCATCAATTTTTATGAAATACCGAGACAAGCTTCGCTTCTCAATGGCGGGCCACGCCCTTCGGGGTAACTCTTGAGTCGGTGGATTACAAAGAGGAGGAGCACTCAAATCATGTCATACGGAGTTTCATCACATCATCGGTGCGGCTTTCTATAAAAGAGGAACGGTAATCTGTCTGGATAACCGTTCCTCTTTCTTTTTATGCGGATGTGGGTGATTGTGAAACAAATGATACGTGATGCTGAAACAGATGATGTATCAAGGGAAGATAGATGATACGTTTATACAAAACAGACCATCTGTATCGGGTGAACAGATGGTCTGTTTTGAAAAGAGGTTTTTACGGTTTATTTGTTGTTCCTCAGGTCTTTTACCCTGACGGCTTTTCCTTCGCTCTGCGGTAGGGAGCCTTTCTTCACCAACCGCAATTTCGGGGTTACCAGAATCTCGTCTTTCAACTGACGGGTGATTGCTTTGCGAATCTTCTCCAGCTCGATATAGTTATCGGTAGAGAGGTCGCTGAGTTCAACTTCTACAATCATTTCATCTTGATTATTAACCGTTTCAAGTGTGATGAGGTAATTACTGCCCAATTCGGGGAATTGTACCAGCACCTTTTCCACCTGCATGGGGAAGATGTTGACTCCCTTGATGATGAACATGTCGTCACTACGGCCTTTGATGCGGTCTATACGGATGTGGGTACGTCCGCAAGGGCACTTGCCAGGCAGAATGCGGGTAAGGTCGCGCGTGCGATAACGGATAAGCGGCATCATTTCTCTGTCTAAGGTTGTCAGTACCAGTTCGCCGATTTCACCTTCCGGTACGGGGTCGCCGGTTTCCGGATTAATGATTTCGACCAGGTAGCAATCTTCCCAGAAGTGCATGCCGTCTTGTTCGGTACATTCGAAGGCTACGCCGGGACCGTTCATTTCAGTCATACCGAAGCTGTTGTAGGCTTTGACACCAAGCATGCGCTCAATCTTTCTACGTTGCTCGTCTGTGTGGGGTTCGGCACCGATAACAAGCGTTTTCAAGCTTGTACTGGTAGGGTCTATACCTTCTTCCTGGAATACTTCGGCCAGACGGATGGCATAGCTGGGAATGGCATGTAGGGCAGTAGTCTTGAAATCGGTGATGAACTTAATCTGGCGCTTGCTGTTGCCGGCAGCGGCAGGAACAGTCAGTGCACCCAGACGTTCGGCTCCATACTGAAAGCCCAGTCCTCCGGTGAACATACCGTAGCCGGAGCTGTTTTGGAAAACATCCGTCTTACGGATGCCTACCATATAGAGGCAGCGTGCCACTAAGTTTGCCCAAGAGTCCAAATCGTGTTGGGAGTGTACGATGACCGTCGGCGTGCCCGTAGTGCCACTGGAAGAATGGATACGTACTCCGTCCTCACGCATATCGCCTGCTACTAATCCAAAAGGATAATTGGCGCGCATATCAGCCTTGGTGGTAAACGGTATCTTACGTATGTCTTCTATAGACCGGATGCTGCCGGCAGTGATGCCATGCTCTTGGAATACTTTTTTATAGTAGGGAGAGTTGGCGGCAATGCTGACAGTCTTTTTTAACCGTTGCAGTTGTAGTTCGCGCAACTGCTCACGGGGCATCGTTTCAATCTCTTCTTCCCAGTATTTGTTATTCATGGTATGTTGAAATTTAGAGTCAATTATAGTTTACATCAGTTTTTCAGCAATCTCTTTGCCGGCAGCCAACGCTTTGAGGTTCAACTCTACAATGGCGTCTCCCTTGCGTTGGAAGATTTCGCGGATGCTGTCTTGCACCTTTGCATAGTCAATGCCGAGAAAGGGGATGGTGGCGCCCAGCAGTACGATGTTCGCTACGCGGGGAGAGCCGACTTCTTTTGCCACCTCGTTTACGTTCAGCATGATTTTATGCGGCAGCTTGTTGATTTCGGCCTTGATGTCTTCTTCTGCCGGATAGTTGGGAATGTTGATGAAGGGAGCTTCATTGGTCACCAGCCAACCCTCAGGGCTGAGGAAGGGGAGGTAGCGCAACGCCTCCATCGGTTCCAAGGAGATGATGAGGTCGCATTTTCCTGTGGGGATAAGGTCCGAGGCGATGGGTTGGTCGCTGATGCGCAAGTTGGACTGCACGTCACCGCCTCGCTGGCTCATGCCGTGTACTTCTGCCTGCTTCATGTAGAGTCCGCCCTTGAGGGCTGCTTTGCCGATTACGGTGGCGATGGAGAGGATACCTTGTCCTCCTACGCCGGAAAGTATGATGTCTTTTTTCATGGCTTTACTTGTTTCTTTTTTTGCGTGCTAATGTTTGGATACATTCTCTGCGGGGGATGATGACGGATACGCCGTGGTATTCGATTTCTTCCCGGATGATTTGCTTCATCTCTTCGTAGTTCTTCTTCAAAGGAACTACGACGCGGATGTGTTCGGGAGCTACACCGATGCCGGCGCAGATGGCTTCCAAACGTCCGGTGCCGGCAGAGTCTTGTCCTCCGGTCATGGCGGTGGTTTCGTTGTCGGAGATGACGATGGTGACGTCGGCGTTTTCGTTGACGCAATCCAGCAGTCCTGTCATGCCCGAGTGGGTGAAGGTGGAGTCGCCGATAACGGCTACGGCAGGATGCAGATCGGCATCCGAAGCACCCTTCGCCATGGTGATGGAGGCGCCCATATCCACGCAAGAGTTAATGGCGTTGAACGGAGCGTTGGCTCCCAGCGTGTAGCAACCAATGTCGCTGAACACCTTATAAGTGGGATATTCTTCTTTCAATACTTGGGTCAGCACCGTGTACATGTCGCGATGGCCGCAACCCTCGCACAAAGCGGGCGGGCGCATCTCTACCAGAGAAGGAACGCTGAATTCAGCCTTGTTCTCTTTGCCTACGGCATGTGCCACGCTGTCCGGGTTCAGCTCTCCGTCTTGTGAAAGAGTGCCGTCCAAACGGCCTTTTACTTTGATGCCGATGCCCAGATAGCCTTTCAGCTGTTTTTCTACGAACGGTTGTCCGTCTTCCAGTACCAGAATCTCGTCACATGCTTCTACCAGCTGCATCAGCTGTTTCTTGGGCAACGGGTATTGTCCGATTTTCAGTACCGGATATTCGCAGCCTTCGGGATAGTTTTCCATCAGGTAGTTGTAGCCGATGCCGCATGCCACGATACCCAGCTTTTTGTTGGGACCGTCGGTATATTTGTTGTAAGCGGAGTTTTCAGAAGCTTTGATAAATTCGTCCTGGCGTTGCAGCAATGCTTTGTAACGTTTGCGTGCATTACCCGGCAGGAGGATGAACTGACGTGGGTCTTCGCTGAAGGAAATTTCATTCTGCGGTTGTTGCTCCTTGCGCTCTACACCGGAACGGGAGTGTGCCAGGCGCGTAACCATGCGCATCAGGATGGGTTCGCCGGTCTGTTCGGAGAAGCTGAATCCGTTGTATACCATGTCGTATGCTTCCTGCTGGTTGCTTGGTTCGTACATCGGGATGAGGGAGAAGTCGCCATAGAAACGGCTGTCCTGCTCGTTCTGCGAGGAATGCATGCTGGGATCGTCGGCAGCTATGACTATCAGACCACCTTTTACGCCGGTAATGGCAGAGTTGATGAAACAGTCGGCAGCCACGTTCATACCCACGTGCTTCATGCACACTAGTGAACGCTTGCCTGCAAAGGACATGCCCAGGGCAGCCTCCATCGCAGTTTTTTCGTTAGAGCACCAGCGGTTATGAATGTTCTTTTCAGCAGTAACCGGTGTCATCTGAATATATTCGGTGATTTCCGTAGAAGGAGTGCCGGGATAGGCATATACGCCCGAAAGTCCGGCATCTAATGCAGCTTGTGCAATGGCTTCATCGCCAAGTAAGAGTTGCTTGCTCATATCTGAATATTTAAGTGTTAGTCATGGATTAATATTTGACGCAAATATAGGATTTTGCTTTTATTTTATCAGCAGATTACTTGAAAATCTTTCTTTCGTTTAATGCATCCCAATATCTTCTTGCATTTTTCATGTGCTCGGCATAATTGGATGCAAAGTTATGGGTGCCCGAGAAGTCCTCTTTGGCACACATGTAGAGGTAGTTGTGTTTCGTATAATTCAGCACGGCATCCAGCCCGCTGGGTGAGGGGATGCGTATGGGGCCGGGAGGCAATCCGGTATTGAGGTAGGTGTTGTAGGGGGATTCTATCGCCAGATGGCCATTCGTAATTCTCCGCAAGCCGAAGGCCTGCAAGGCAAATTTGATGGTAGGGTCGGCTTGCAGGGGCATGCCGGCGTGCAGGCGGTTGATATATAACCCTGCTACCATCGGTTTTTCAGGATTGTTGTTTGTCTCTTCCTCGACGATGGAGGCAAGGGTGCAGATTTCCGTCGGGGTCATTCCGATGGCGGTGGCTTTTCCTAGGCGTTCCTGGTTCCAGAACCTTTGGTGCTCTTTCTGCATTCTTTCGAAGAACTCTTCCACACTCATGTCCCAATAGACTTGGTAGGTTTCGGGGATGAAGAGGCAGGGCAAGGTCTCTTTGGTGTATCCCAGTTTTTGTTGGAATGCGGAGTCGTTCATCAGTCCGGCTATTTCGGCGGAGTCTATCATGAGCTGTTTGCTTATGCTGCGTGCCAGGCGGTCCAGCGTGCGTACGCTGCCGACGGTGAGGTTCATAGGTTCTTGATATCCGCGGTACAGACGGCTGAATACGTGATATACGTTTTCTCCCGGCCGGATAGCGTAGCGTCCGGTGTGTATGTTTTCGGAATATTTCTTGTATTGGGCCATCCAGCGGAAGCCGGTGAAGCTTCGGGGATGGCCTTGTTGTTTCACCTTATTATATATGGAGTCGGCGGTGTCGTCGCGGTCTATATAGATATAGACTGTCTTTTGCGGATGGAATTGCGGGGCAAACAGATAGTAGTATACTGTTCCTGCACAAGCTGCTCCAATAAGAATTAGTGTAACGAATGTTCCGATAATGATTTTCTTCTTTTTCTTTTCCATTTTGTTTTACTGCATCTTTAGTCGGGCAAAGTTAGTAAAAAATGGAGTGAAAATCATCAAGTCATATCAGTTAATTCGATAGCTGACAAAGGCTATGCGTTTGCTGTCCGGTGCCCATGAGTTGACATTGATGGTGCCTTGTCCGCCGAAAATCTTTAACAAAGTTTTGGGTTCTCCACCGTTTGCGGGCATTAGGCGCAGTTCTACGTTCTTGTTTGCCAGATGCTCTCCCGGTTCCAGGTCACCTTTGTAGTAGGTGATGAATACAACGGATTTTCCGTCAGGAGAGATGTGGGGGAACCAGGAGTTGCGGGTTTCGTCAAAGGTCATCTGGGTCTGTTCGGAGCCGTCTGCCTTCATGCGCCAGACTTGCATGAGTCCGGTGCGTACGGAGTTGAACCAGATGTATTGTCCGCAGGGGGAATATTCCGGTCCATCATCCAGACCCTCGGCAGTGGTCAGGCGGGTTTCTTCACCTCCTTCCACGGGGATGGTATAAATATCATAGTTGCCGTTTCGTTCGGCGCAATAGGCAAGTTCTTTACCGTCGGGACTCCAACCGTGGAGGTAGCTGGGAGCCATAGGCGTTATTAAACGGGGAGTGCCGCCCGTGATGGGAAGTGTATAAATGCGCGATTTATAGTCCTCTTTCGTCCCGTGGCTGATGGCTATCTGCTGTCCGTCGGCCGAGAGGACGTGGTCGTTGTTGCAGTTTTGGGCAAATCCGGTGTTTATCAGTTCCGGTTCGGCAGGCGAGGTGGGGGAAAGGCGGTAAAGCTTTCCTTCGCTGTTGTATAGCAGCCATTGCCCGTCGGGCGTCCAATTGGGGGCTTCAATCCGGTAGGGAAATTCTTTGACGACGGTCCGGTTACCATTGGTTACATCCAGTATTTCGAGGACGCTGGTAATCTCGTTTTTTTGTTGAGCGGTTGCGGTCAGTGCAACAGTTGCAAAGAAGGGGATTAAATAGGGTTTCATGTTTATATCGTATTTAATAAATCTCCGCAAGATACATTTTTTATTGGAAACTACATAGTCGGAGCATTTTTTTCATTAAAATCTGTAGTGCTGACCGAATGCGTAGTGCTTATCATATAAATAATTATTGCAATGAATATTTTTGAGGGCTACGGTAGATTATGCTTTTCAAAATCTCTCAAATATCCATTCATCTACCTTCAGTTCTTTGCCTTTAAATACGAAATAAAGGTTGTGAATACCGTCTTTGTCTGTGTTTATCTTTGTAGAGACAGTCTGTAAAGAGTCTGAATTGAAGGAGGTGGAAGCCAGTACTTCACCATCGGGGCGGTCAAGGTGCACTTCCAGAGTGCCGTGTCCTGCTGCTGTGGCACGGAATAGAGAGGGAAAGCCGGAGAAGAATACGCCACGTACGGATATAACTGATTTCTTTTGTTCACTGCCCACTGCAAGCATGTTGCCGGGTGTGGCTGTAGGCTCAAAGTGTATGCCTAGCGTAGCGGCTGTTGTTTCTGCTTGCTGATGAATGAACGGGTTCACTGGCTTTATCTGGTCCACACCCTTCAGTGTGGCTTCTCCCATTTCCAGCTTCACGTTTTTTTCGTCTACCTTCAGCTTGTTGACGCAAAGGCTGCGGAAACCGCCATTGGTGCCTTTGTGTTCTTGCAAGCACATGTTGTGATAAAATAGGTAATAGTCTCCTTTGTATTTTTGCAGATGGGTATGATTGTTGCTGAACCCCATACCATAGTCTCCGGGATTCTTGAAATAATTGTCCACATACTTCCAGCTGTCGGTGTCGAGAGGCGTGTGTGAAGTCATGTACGACATGCAGCAGATGCTGGGTTTGTCCACTCCCTCGTGGGGCCATTCGGTGCGCTTGTTCCAGTCGGTATTGTAGGTATAAATCCATGTGCCGTTCCAGTAGTTCAGCTCATTGGCTTCGAAGTGATAGGGAGCTTTTATCTCTACTATCTCGCTGTCCAGACTAATCAGGTCTTTGCCCAAGCGGACAATGCGGGCATCTCCAGGCATGTAGTCGGTGCCGACTTCCCCCTTTCCGCCTCCACCGAATGATAACCATCCTATACCTTCGTCATCTATCACGGCACCCGGGTCGAAGGGAGCTTTGCAGTGGCCTAATCCTTGGGTGAACTGGCTCACCAGCATACGCCCCAGCGGGTCGGTCCACGGGCCTACGGGAGAGGTGGAGGTTAGTACGCCTACGCCCGCACCGCTGTTGGAGTAGTAGAGGTAGAAGTGGGTTTTACCGTCCGATTCTATCCGCGATACAATGGATGGAGCCCATGAGGCTATACCCCATGGTGAGAGGGCCTTTACGTCAATCAGTCCGTGATAAGTCCAGTTTACCATGTCATCGGTAGACAACATAACCAGCGAATGGATGTATTGGTATGTGTTTTTGCCATCTTTCCCCACACTGTCCAGTTGCTGGGTGTCATTGGTTCCATACACATAGAGCCTTCCGTTGTATTCCATCGATGTCGGGTCGGCCACAAAAATGAAATCCGACAGTGGGTTGGCGTTTCCACTGAAGAATTTGGGTGATTCTACCGGATGCGTGTCTTTCTTTCCTGAAGTGGAAAGCGCCCACATATCGTTTCCTGCGGACATAGCCGCCAGCAGCAAAGCTGCTGTAAATAACTTGATTCTTTTCATTTTCTTATAGTATATTATAGAAATCTATGGTAACCTTTTGATTTTAGCTTGTGTTTTTTCGTCATCTCAATACTTCATTTAAGATTGAAAAATTTGGTTATTGAAAAGTTGCCACAAATATTGGGAATTACTATATATAATATAGGTGTATTATGTTTTTAATAGTGTATCTATATGTTTCAAGTTATCATTTTAGACTGTGGATGTAATCAGATGGTGCTGTTTTAAACCTATTTTGAGATAATCATGCGGCTATAGATTAAACTGTTTGAAAGGGCATTGTGTTTTATGCAAATATACTCGTAGAAGAGCGTTTTTTATTTTAGAAAAGAAAAAGCACTGATTATCTGGAATAATCAGTGCTTTAATATTGAGCCGCTAGCCAGACTTGAACTGGCGACCTACGCGTTACGAATGCGTTGCTCTACCAACTGAGCTATAGCGGCAATAAACTTTTGTTTACGGGGTGCAAAGGTACATCTTTATTTGAAAAGGCAAAAAGAATCCTTGTTTTTTTTAGAAATATTTTAGTAGAATAATTTTCTGTTTGAATGTTCTGAACTTTATTGCCTTAAAAATTGGATAATAAAACGAAAAGAAGCATCTTTGTCGTAGGTCCTATAGCAAAAAGTCTGATACTGATTATGAATTTTAGAACATATTATAAATATCTTTCTTCACGCATAGCGTCCAAATGGGTGGTGTTGTCGGTAGATGTAATTATCGTTGTGATTTCCATACTTTCTGCATGTTTTTTGCAATATAGGCTTTCGTCCGTATCTTATGAAATTTCTTTGTATGTATGGCTGACCATTTGGGCTGTATTGTGTAATGTCTGTTTCTTTCATATTTTCCGTACTTATGTAGGTGTCATCCGTTTTTCTTCTTTTGTAGATATTTATCGTGTGTTTTGGAGCCTTACGATAAGCTATGTTGTACTGTTTTTGGGGAATTTCTGTTGGTCTGTTTTGGGGCTTGAAGAAACTTTGCCGAACAGCATTCTGTTTATGGCATATATGTTTACTTTCTCTCTGATGGTTTGTATGCGCATTGCTGTGAAGATGCTTTATGAAGCTATTGCTTTTGATGCACGTCATTGCGTGAATGTTTTTATTTATGGATTCCATGGGACTGGAGTCGATGTTGCAAAATCCTTGAGAGTTAGTCGTAATAATCATTATCGCCTGCGTGGCTTTATTTCGGACGAACTTGATATGATAGGTAAACATACGATGGGATGCAGGGTATATCCCAACGATGAACAGCTGTTTGATCGTCTAAAGAAAAAGAAAGTGGATACAATCATTATCTCTCCAAGCAAGGTATCGGATTTGGAAAATTCCGGAATGCTGGATAAACTGTTCTCTCATGATATTCATGTAATGACCGTTCCTCCCTTAAGCGATTGTATGGATGATGGACTGATAAAGGACATTCAAATAGAAGATTGGCTTCGTGGAGAACCGGTACAAGTTGACATGCGTAAAATTGCGGCCCATATTGAGGGGCGTAGAGTAATGGTTACGGGAGCAGCGGGAGCTGTAGGAAGGGAAATCGTCCGCCAGTTGGCTACACTGAATCCTTATCAGTTGATTCTGGTAGATCAGGCAGAGTCCCCATTGTATGATGTACAGTTGGAATTGTCTGATCATTGGAAGAATCTGGAGGTCCGCGTATTGGTTGCAGATGTTGCTAACCGTACGCGTATGGAGGCTATATTTGAAGGAACACGTCCTCAACTTGTTTTTCATTCTGCTGCTTATAAACATGTACAACTGATGGATGATTTTGTGTCAGAGGCAATTCAAACGAATATATCGGGAACAGTGAATATTGCGGACCTGGCGGTAAAGTATAGAGTGTCCCGTATGGTTATGATGTCTGTAACTAATGCACGTCATCCGGAGAATGCTATGGAATATAGTAAGCGTGTGGCGGAAATGTATGTGCAGTCATCTTATTGCAGGTTGAAACGCGACAAAGGGGAAACTGATATGTTCATAGTACGTTTGGGTGAGATGTATCCGATGAATGCGCATTGTTTGATGACCTTGTCTGAAGCTTGTATGCTCACCCTGGAAGTGGGAGTCATGGGGGATGGAGGAGAAGTGTACATTGTAGGAGGGCCTGGGGATGGGCTTTTGGATTCTGTAATCAGTGAAAAGATAAAGCGTGAAAAGGCATCTGTTGATGATTATGAACATGTGCGGGAAGAAGTGCTGGCCTTGGTGCAACATAGTTATACCGAAAAAAAGGCTATTTTGATTGGACTAATGAAAAAAATAGTGCCAATTTTCTCACTTTCTTCTACCCAAGGAAAAGACGTGAAAATGACAGCTTTTTAATGCTTTTTCTGAAACTTAGAAGTGGAATAAATGTATATTATAAAATAATATATTACCTTTGTGCCCGATTTATATTTATTACAAGAACTCAAAAGATTAATCAGAATATTTTATGCGTAGATTAATAACACTATTCTTTTTGGTATTTACTTTGTCAGGAGTAGCTTTTGCTCAGCAGATGTCAGATGATAAGGTTGTTCAGTATGTAAAAAGCGCTCAGCAGATGGGTAAAAATCAAAAGCAGATTACTACTGAATTAATGCGGCGGGGAGTGACAAGGGAACAAGTTGAAAGAATTCAGAAAAAGTATGAAAATTCTAAATCTGGAAGTCCGCAGAGCAATACCCAAGATGAGAAACGTTCTCGTCAACGTGGTGAAATGAGTGGCGTAGTCAAAGGGTTGCGTACAACTTCGGAAACGTATTCTGCCAGGCAAACGGATGTTGCAGGGGATTCTTTACAAATGATGGATAATCGTTCCTTGTCTCAAGAGAAAGGGGCGGGGGATCCGACTTCGCAAATTTATGGTCATAATATTTTTACTAACGATAATTTGACTTTCGAACCTAATGTGAATGTTGCTACTCCCGAGAATTATCGTCTGGGACCTGGTGATGAGGTGATTATTGATGTGTGGGGAGCTTCTGAAACAACAATCCGACAAACAATATCTCCGGAAGGAAGTATTCTTGTGAATAATTTAGGACCGGTTTATCTGAGTGGTAAAACAGTAAGTGAAGCCAATAATTATTTGAAACAAGAATTTGCCAGAATATATTCTGGAGTAACTGGAAATGTTCCCTCTACCCAAGTTAAATTGACATTAGGAGAAATACGTTCTATTCAAGTAAACGTTATGGGTGAAGTTATGGTGCCCGGAACTTATACCCTCTCATCATTTGCTTCCGTATTCCATGCTTTATATCGTGCAGGTGGTGTGAATCCGATTGGTAGTTTACGCAGTATTAAAGTGATTCGCAATGGAAATACAATAGCAGATTTGGATGTTTACGATTTACTTATGAAAGGAAAAATGAAGGATGACATCCGTCTGCAGGATGGTGATGTAATTCTTGTGGATCCTTACCAGTCATTGGTACAGATATTGGGTAAGGTAAAACGTCCGATGTTTTATGAAATGAAACCCACTGAAACCGTAGGCACATTATTGAAGTATTCAGGTGGTTTTACGGGTGATGCTTATAAAAAAGCATTACGTATAATCCGTAAAAGTGGACGTGAGCATCAAATTTATAATGTGGATGAGATGGATTATTCTGTATTCCGCGTAGATGACGGTGATAAGATAACGGTTGATTCCGTTTTACAACGTTTTGAGAATCGTGTGGAAGTCCGCGGTGCTGTATATCGTGAAGGCTTGTATCAGTTGGACGGTACGATGAATACAGTGAAACAGCTGATTAAGAAAGCAGAAGGACTTCGCGGAGATGCATTCTTAAACCGTGCTATAATCGATCGTGAGCTTGAAGACTTGTCGCATGAGATTATACAAGTAGATGTGAAAGGTTTGCTGAACGGGACGGCTGCAGATATTCCTTTGCAGAAGAATGATATTTTATATATCCCAAGTATTCATGATTTGAAGGAAGAAGCTACACTTACCATCCATGGTGAAGTTGCCAATCCGGGTACATATCTCTATTCTGATAAAATGACAGTAGAGGATTTGGTGTTGCAGGCTGGTGGCTTGTTGGAGGCAGCGGCTACGACGAAAGTTGAAGTGGCACGGCGTATGAAAGATACGAAGAGTACATCTTTCAGTACTACAGTAGGCCAGAATTTCTCTTTTGATTTGAAAGATGGCTTATTGGTGGGAGAAGGAAGCCAGGATTTCCATCTTGAACCTTTTGATGAAGTTTATATTCGTAAGAGTCCGTCTTATTTTAAACAACAGAATGTTATGGTGGGAGGAGAAGTTCTTTTTAGCGGTAATTATGCACTATCGAAAAAAAATGAACGTTTGAGTGACTTGATAGCTAAGGCTGGTGGAGTGACTCCCGATGCTTATGTAAAAGGAGCGCGTCTTATTCGTAGGATGACCGAAGAAGAATTTCGCCGTAAAGAAGATGCCCTGCGTATGGCGCAAGCGGGAGGTGGAGATTCCATATCTGTAAAAAAATTGGATTTGTCTGATACCTATTCTGTAGGTATAAATCTGGGAGAGGCTTTGAAGAATCCCGGTTCAGATGCTGATATGGTGCTTCGTGAGGGAGATGTGTTATTTGTTCCGGAGTACGTAAGTACAGTGAAAATCAACGGTGCTGTAATGTATCCGAATACAGTTTTATATAAAAAGGGTGAAAGCTTGAAATATTACATCAATCAAGCTGGTGGTTTTGGTAATGATGCCAAGAAACGTAAGGTCTATGTAATATACATGAATGGTACAGTTTCTCGTTTAAAAGCAGGGAACAAGAAAGCCATTGAACCTGGTTGTGAAATAATTGTTCCAAGTAAAGAACAGAAAAAGAAGATGACTACTGCTGAAATTCTGGGAATGGGAAGTACGACAGCTTCTATTGCAGCGATGATTGCGACTATGGTTAATCTCTTTAAGTAATTTGAATTATGAGCGAAGAAAGAATACAAAACATAACCTCTCCACAACCTGAGGAACAAGAAATAGATTTGATAGAACTGGCCCAGAAAGTATGGGCTAGTCGCAAATTGGTTTTTAAGGCGTGTGGTATCGCTGCTCTTGTAGGACTGGTTGTTGCATTTAGTATTCCTAAGGAGTACTCTACAAGTGTGACATTGGCTCCGGAGAGTGGTGGCAAATCTGGTGGTGGAAGTATGGGAGCCCTTGCAGCCATGGCGGGTATCAATTTGGGCACTTCTTCTGGTGAGGATGCTTTGTCACCCGAACTTTATCCTGATATTGTAAGTTCTACTCCTTTTCTGATTGAACTGTTCGATGTTAAAGTCAAGGATCAGAAAGCAAAAGTAGACACGACTTTATATGCTTATTTGAAAGAAGAACAGCGTTCTCCTTGGTGGAGTGCAATTTTCTCCGCTCCTTTTAAAGTGTTAGGATGGACATTGTCTTTGTTTAAGGATGAACCGGAAGAGGGGGACGCAAAGCTGGATCCTTTTCGTCTTACTAGAGATGAGTCTGCCATTGCAGATGCTTTAAGTAAACGTATCTCTGTTTCCGTAGACAAAAAGACAGGTGTGACAACCTTGTCTGTTACTATGCAGGATCCTTTGATATCTGCTTCGCTGACGGATACCGTGATGCATTGCCTGCAGAACTACATCACAGATTATCGGACTAATAAGGCTCGTCATGATTTGGCATTTACCGAAAAACTTTATGGAGAAGCAAAGGCCAGTTATGAGGATGCCCAGAAGAAATACGCAAATTTTGTAGATGCAAACCAGAATATAATATTACTGAGTTATCGCGCAGAGCAAGAGCGTTTACAGAATGAAATGAATTTAGCCTATCAAGTATATACACAAGTGTCTCAACAATTGCAGATGGCAAGAGCTAAGGTGCAGGAGATTACACCGGTATATACGGTTGTCCAGCCGGCTACGGTACCTTTGAAGCCTGCAAAGCCCAATAAATTGATGATTTTGATCGGCTTCATGTTCTTGGCAGGTGTCGGCAGTGTGGGATGGATATTATTTGTAAAAGATTTATTAAAGGGATGGAAAAAGCAAACAATATGATGACGGATAATGATATGATGTGCTGGCATGCATTGTACACAGCACCTAAGTCTGAACATAAGTTGATGCAGCGTTTGAATGCTGCGGGATATACTACATATTGCCCGATGCAGGCTGTGTTTGTAAAATGGAAAGGGCATACCCGGAAGGTGATTACCCCTCTTTTTTCCGGATGCTTGTTTGTTGCTGGTAATGTGGCGGAAGTTGCCTCATTGGCTTCCTCGCAGAAGGCTGCTATATTACTAGATAAAGAAGGAAAAAGTTTGTCTATTGAAGCGGGTAAAGCAGAACTTCCTGCCAAGTTTGCTCAATTGCTGAGGTTATGATGAAGCTGATAACAGAAGAGCTGCTGGATACCGTTACTTCACAAGCCAAGGAGAATTCCCGTTTACGTATGAATTATAATTTTCATGCGTCTATGGATGCCCCTATTCATCGGTTGCTGAATGCTTTGGAACCAGGAACTTATCTTCCTCCTCACCGTCATACAGATAAGGAAGAAACTTATCTGGTTTTGCGTGGAAGTCTGCTGGCATTTTTTTATGATGATGCCGGTAATGTAACAGATAAGGTATGCCTCAATCCTTCGGAAGGTAAATATGGTCTGGAGATTCCTTCTAATACGTGGCATAGTATTATTGCCTTGGAGTCAGGCACCGTTATTTTTGAAATTAAAAAAGGCCCATATCAGCCTCTACCCTCAGAGGATTTGGCTTCATGGGCTCCTCAGACTTCTGATGTGGAGGGAATAAAGGCTTTTATGAAGCGGATGTTGGAACTTTAATATTTTTTTGATAAAACAAAGAAGCCTCCCGATATACAATAAAATATCGGGAGGCTTCTTTATGTACCATGTTATTAGTCAAACAGGCTCTTGAACTTCTTGAATATTTTCTCCTTAATCGAAGTGTTTGGCTTGAAGTTATCAGATTCTTCCATTTCCTCCAATGTTTTCTTCTCATCCTTGCTCAGCGTTTCGGGTACATATACGCTGACATTTACTAGCAAATCTCCCGTGCCGTATCCATTCACGTTGGGCAAACCTTTGCCGCGCAGGCGGAGTACTTTTCCCGGTTGCGTACCTGAGTCAATTTTTACTTTCACCTTTCCATCAATCGTGGGAATTTCTACTGCACCACCCAAGGCTGCTGTCGGGAAGCTGAGGAGCAGGTTGTAAATCAAGTCATTTTCGTCGCGTATCAGGTTCGGGTCTTGTTCTTCTTCTACAAGAATCAGCAGGTCTCCCGGCATACCGTTGTGCTTGCCTGCATTTCCTTTTCCTCCCATAGAGAGCTGCATACCTTCTGCGACACCTTTCGGGATTTTTACGGTTACTACTTCTTCACCGTATACAATACCTTCACCGGCACATTCCTTACACTTGTTTTTGATGATTTTGCCTTCACCGCCACAAGTTGGGCAAGTGGTTCTTGTTTGCATGGTGCCGAGTATGGTTTGCTGGTTACGGATTACCGTGCCGCTACCGTTACAGGTCGGGCAGGTTTCGGCGCCGCCGTCGCCTTCGGCTCCCGTGCCATGACAGTGGGTACAAGGCACGTATTTCTTCAGCTTGAATTTCTTTTCCACACCGGTAGAGATCTCCTTGAGGTTCAGTTTTACCTTGACGCGCAAGTCCGAACCACGGTAACGGCGTTGTTGTGTGCCGCCACTTCCGCCGAAACCTCCAAAACCGCCAAAACCTCCTCCACTGTGTCCACCAAAGATATCACCGAACATGGAGAAGATGTCGTCCATGGACATGCCTCCACTGAAGCCGCCGAACGGACCACCATTACCGGCGGCACCACCCAGTCCGGCATGGCCAAACTGATCGTAGCGGGCACGCTTGTCCGGATTGCTTAGTACGTCGTATGCCTCTGCCGCTTCCTTGAATTTCTCTTCGGCTGTTTTGTCGCCCGGATTCTTGTCCGGATGATATTGGATGGCTTTTTTGCGATAGGCTTTCTTTATTTCTTCTACCGTTGCTGTCTTTTCGACTTCCAATACTTCGTAGTAATCTCTTTTTTCCATACAGTTTTATGTTATTCTCCGACTACCACTTTGGCATGACGGATCACTTTGTCGTTTAGGATGTAACCGGTTTGTACGCAGTCCAGAATTTTGCCTTTCAGTGCTTCATTGGGTGCCGGAATCACGGCGATGGCTTCGTGATAGTCTGTGTCGAGCGGTTGTTCCTTTGTCTCTATCACCTTAACGCCGTTTTGTCCCAATACAGACATGAATTTGTTGTAGATAAGTTCAACGCCTTCTTTTACGGCAGCTACATCGGTAGCTGTCTCCATGTTTTTGAGGGCGCGTTCAAAGTCATCCACAATGGGTAGGATACTGCTGATACTCTTTTCACCACCGTTCAGGATGAGTTCTGCCTTCTCCTTCATGGTACGTTTGCGGTAATTGTCAAACTCGGCAGACAAGCGCAGATATTTGTCTTTCTGCTCTTCAATCTGTTCATTGGCCTTTTCCAGTTCCTGGGCGAGCTTTTCTTCTTCTGTTAGGGGAGCTTCGTTTTCTTGTGAAACTTCTTGTCCTACGGTTTCTTCGTCACATTCGTTAGGAGTAGCTTGAGTTTTCAGCTCCTCTTCCTGGTTGTTTTCTTTTTCTTTCGGATTCATATTGTTATGCTTATTATTCTTGTAAAATGATTTTGCTTTCATTGCTGTTAAGGGTTTAAGTTAATACGATATCAGTGCTCCAGCAAAAACTTTGCCAAAACGGATGTTTTTGCCGAAAACGCTGCAAAGGTAATACTTTTATGTCAGATTGACAGCGCTTCTCTGTGTCTATTCATGGAAAAATAACTATCTTTGCACTCGCAATTCGCAGACTAATAGGTATTAAATAGTAAATTGTAAATAAATAAATCGTAAATATAAAGATGATTACAGTCTCTAATGTCTCAGTACAGTTTGGTAAAAGAGTGTTGTTCAATGACGTAAACCTGAAGTTTACAAGTGGTAACTGTTACGGTATCATCGGTGCCAACGGTGCCGGAAAATCTACTTTCCTGAAAACGATTTCCGGGGAGCTGGACCCTACGACGGGTTCCATCATGCTGGCTCCGGGAGAGCGTCTTTCCGTTTTGAGCCAGGACCACTTTAAGTGGGATGCTTTTACGGTAATGGACACGGTGATGATGGGACACACGGTGTTGTGGGACATCATGAAGCAGCGTGAAGTGCTGTATGCCAAAGAGGATTTCACAGACGAGGATGGACTGAAGGTTTCCGAATTGGAAGAGAAATTTGCCGAGCTGGACGGCTGGAATGCCGAAAGCGATGCTGCCGCCTTGTTGAGTGGTTTGGGTATCAAGGAGGACAAGCATTATCTGTTGATGGGTGAGTTGAACAACAAGGAAAAGGTGCGTGTCATGCTGGCGCAAGCTCTCTATGGAAATCCTGATAACTTGCTGCTGGACGAGCCTACCAATGACTTGGATATGGAGACCGTGACTTGGCTGGAAGAGTACCTCTCCAACTTTGAGCATACGGTGCTGGTGGTAAGCCACGACCGTCACTTCCTCGACTCCGTTTGTACGCATACGGTGGACATCGACTACGGAAAGATTAACCTCTTTGCCGGTAACTATAGCTTCTGGTACGAGTCCAGCCAGCTGGCGCTCCGTCAGCAGCAGAACCAGAAGGCAAAGGCCGAGGAGAAGAAGAAAGAGCTGGAAGAGTTTATCCGCCGATTCAGTGCCAATGTGGCAAAGAGCAAGCAGACTACCAGCCGCAAGAAGATGTTGGAGAAACTGAATGTAGAAGAAATCAAGCCGTCATCACGTAAGTATCCGGGCATTATCTTTACGCCCGAACGCGAACCGGGTAATCAGATTCTGGAAGTTTCCGGTTTGACGAAAACGCTGGAAGATGGTACGGTGCTGTTCCGCGACGTCAACTTCAATGTAGAGAAGGGAGACAAGATTGTATTCCTTTCGCACGACCCGCGTGCCATGACCGCCCTGTTCGAGATTATCAACGAGAATATGAAACCGGATGCGGGTACCTTCAACTGGGGTGTGACTATCACCACCGCTTACCTGCCGCTGGACAATACTGCATTCTTTAATACAGACCTGAATCTGGTGGACTGGTTGAGCCAGTTCGGCGAAGGCAATGAAGTCTACATGAAGAGTTTTCTGGGACGTATGCTGTTCTCCGGTGAGGAGGTGCTGAAGAAAGCAAGCGTATTGTCGGGAGGTGAGAAGATGCGTTGCATGATTGCACGTATGCAGCTGCGCAATGCCAATTGCTTGATTCTGGATACACCTACCAATCACCTCGACTTGGAGTCTATCCAGGCATTCAACAATAATCTAAAGACCTATAAGGGCAATATCCTTTTCTCATCCCACGACCACGAGTTCATTCAGACGGTTGCCAACCGTATCATCGAATTGACTCCGAACGGTATTATCGACAAGATGATGGAGTATGACGAATACATCACTTCAGACCACATCAAGGAGTTGCGTGCACGTATGTACGCAACAAAGTGATAACGGAAGCTAAGGACTAAATAAGCATATTTTAAATCGTTCCATCATGAGGAAAAAATCGTTCCACCATGGTGGAACGATTTTTTCACCACGGTGGAACAATATTTCTGCCATGATGGAACGATTCTTCTTTCATATCTTTTTTGTTTAATAAAGGCTTGTGCGATATTGAAAAAAAGAAGAAGGTGTGTTAGAATGATTTTTAGCTATCATTCTGACACACCTTCTTTTGCTATTAAAAGAGTCTCTTTGTTCTTATTAAGGCGGGGAATAGTCTGGGTTATTGTTTCTCCTTATATATAATTTTGCCTTGGCTTTCGCCGAAAAGGTTGTCGCCCAGCGTGGTAATCTTATTCCCCGTGGCAAGCACATAGCGCAGGTTGTCGCATCCCATAAATGCTCCGTACTCAATGGCGGTTACACTAGCAGGAAGCACCAGCGTGCCGCACAAACGACCGCAGCCACTGAATGCACGCTGTCCGATGCTTCTAAGCTCTTGCGGGAGCCGTACGTTCAGCAGATACTTCTTTTGGGTGAAAGTATAGTCGGGAATTGCAGTGGCATTACTGTTGGTCATGTCGATGGAAACCAGATTGGGCATATAGTCGCGTATCAATGTGAAGTCGGCTTCGTCCATTTTACCTTCAACGGTCAGAAAGTTAACGTCTTTGGGCTGAAATCCGGCTCTTAGCAGTTCGCTGGCAAGGCTGCCCATTTTACCAATCTGCACATTTACTGTCAGTGGTTCTCCTTCAATGAATGCAAAGGTCTCCCATTTCTTTTTGGTACGGTAGGAGTCACTGCATCCCAATGGAACAAATATGGCTGTAACGCTATCAGCCAATGCTTCGGACAACAGATTGGGAGCCGTTTTCTTCCGTATCTGGCATATCTTGAGATTTTTGCATCCCTTAAAGGCAGCATCTTCGATGTTCTTGGTCTTGTCGGAAAGGATAACCCTAGTCAGTGTCTCCTTGCCAATGAAGGTACTGTCGTCCATTTGCTTGCAGAAGGCATATGCCGGAATGCAATTGGCAGGATATACGTAAAAACGGTTTGGATAAGTTCCGTTCTTGCCTGCATACGTGCTGATAGATGCGTTCGAGATGTCCAACTGCTGCAGATTCTTGAATTCATCTCTTAGATGCCTGAAGTCTATGGCATTCAGTTTGCCCTGCAGGGTTAGTTGGGTAATTTCATTAGCTTCCGCTTCAGTCATCAGCTCCACCAAGGTACCGGGTTTGGCTACGTAGTATCTTTTGGATTTTTGTGCCGAGGCATTCAGCATTAACGCCAGTCCGGCAATGGCTAAAAGTATTTTTCTTAGTTTCATGTTTATTGATTCTAGATTGATTTTTCAAATATAGGAAGAAAACGGCAGGAATACATGAGGTTTTTTCTTTTTATTATTATTTTTGTCGGATATTAATCAATATTGAGATACAAATGGAGACAGAAGAGACGGTAAAGGAAGGGCTTGTTACAGCAAGTAAAGCAAAAAGTATTTGGTTGGCATTCGTTGATATAGTACTGTTTGCTGTACTTTCAATGATTTTTCTGTTTTTGTTTGCCATACCTTTTGCATTAGTTTTTCCGGAGTTGAAGACGGAAGTTGGTGAAACAAACATTTACTTTCAGATGCTGAATGAAGTCTTGATGCTGGTCAGTGGGCTGATTGCCGCTTGTATGGTGTTGGGCTTTAGGAAGCTTCCTTTTTCGGGTTTGGGCTTGTCTTTGAAGGGATGGGGCAGGAGCCTGCTGAGAGGAGCTTTGTTTGTCGTGTTCTTGTATGTAGTCGGTTTTGGCTTGTCTTTGCTGTTAGGGGCAGTGGAGGTGGTAGGGTTCTTGTTTTCTCCCATATCTCTGCTGGTCAGTCTTTTGCTTTATTTTTTTGTGGCGGTTACGGAAGAAGTTATCGGACGCGGTTTTATTTTAGGGCGTATGCTGGATGGAGGCATCAATAAGTTTGTGGCATTGTTTATTTCTGCGGTGTTATTTTCGTTGATGCACCTTTTCAATCCTAACTTTGCCTTTGTCCCGTTTCTGAATATCATGGTGGCAGGTTGTTTCTTGGGGGCTTCCTATATATATACGCGTAACCTCTGTTTCCCCATTGCCTTGCATTGGTTCTGGAACTGGATTCAAGGTTCCGTTTTGGGATATAAAGTCAGTGGAAATGAATTCAGCAATGAGAATCTGCTGATTCTTCACTTTCCGGAAGAAAATTTAATAAATGGAGGAACCTTCGGGTTCGAAGGCTCCATTCTGTGTTCACTACTTTTAGTGCTTGGTACAGTAATTATCTTAAGACACTATTATAAGGGATTAGAGATTAAGGATTAATACGGAAACCATTAACCATTAATCCCTAATCCTTAATCCCTAATTCTGTTCCACTCCTTTCATTGTCAGCTGTATGCGTTTCCGGTCCATATCTATGCTGAGTACCTTTACGCGTATATGCTGGTGAATGGACACTACTTCATTAGGGTCTGATATGAATCTGTCGGCGAGTTGGGAGAGGTGTACCAGTCCGTTTTCCTTGATGCCTATATCGACAAATGCGCCGAAGTTGGTGATGTTTCCTACGATGCCGGGCAGTTCCATGCCTTCGCGCAGGTCGTTGATGGTGCGCACGTTCTTATCAAATTCAAATATCTTTATCGGTCCGCGCGGGTCACGTCCGGGCTTGTCCAGCTCTTGCAGGATGTCTTTCAGTGTCGGCATGCCCACGGTGGGGGAGAGGTAGCGTTCCGGATTAATCTTCAGACGCAGCTCCCGGCTGGCTATCAGTTCGGCTACGCTGCAATCCAAGTCCTTTGCCATCTGTTCTACGATGCAATAGCTTTCCGGGTGCACGGCAGTGTTGTCCAGCGGGTTCTTTGCCTGCGGAATGCGTAGGAAGCCGGCACATTGCTCAAATGCCTTGGCGCCCATGCGCGGCACTTTCATCAATTCTTTACGGGAGGTGAAGGCACCGTTTTCGGCGCGATAGTTCACAATGTTCTGTGCCAGTTGAGGACCCAATCCCGAGATATAGGTCAGCAGGTGGCTGCTTGCGGTGTTTAGGTTGACACCTACCAGGTTTACGCAGTTCTCTACAGTTTGGTCCAGCGACTTTTTCAGTTTTGTCTGGTCCACGTCATGCTGGTATTGCCCCACACCAATAGATTTCGGGTCAATCTTTACCAACTCTGCCAGTGGGTCCATCAGTCGTCTGCCTATGGACACGGCACCACGCACGGTGACGTCGTAGTCGGGAAACTCGTCCCGTGCAATTTTAGAGGCCGAATAGATGGAAGCTCCCTGCTCGCTGACGATAAATATCTGCACATCGCGGTTGAAGCGCTGATGCTTCAAGAACTCTTCCGTCTCGCGGCTGGCAGTTCCGTTACCTATGGCTACGGCATCTATTTTATAGGACTCCATCATCATTTGCAGTTTGGCGAATGCCTCCTTCTGCTTGCTGACTGGAGGGTGGGGGTAGATGTTCTCATTATGGAGTAGATTTCCTTGTGCATCGAGGCACACAACTTTACAACCAGTACGAAATCCGGGGTCTATACCCATCACACGCTTTTGCCCCAATGGTGAGGCCAGTAGCAATTGACGAAGATTTTCCGCAAACACTTTGATGGCTTCCTCGTCGGCGCGCTCCTTGCTTTGGGTCGCGAATTCCGTTTCTATGGACGGTTTTAACAGGCGTTTGTAAGCATCTTGCACAGCTTCTGCTACTTGCTGTCCACAGGCGTTGTTGCTCCGTACGAACTGCCGTTCTAGGCGCTCCGCACACTCTTCGTCATTGGGGCTGATGCTGACTTTCAGCAAACCTTCCGCTTCAGCGCGCCGGATGGCGAGCAGACGGTGGGAACTGCATCGCCGCAAGGATTCGGAGTAGTCGAAATAGTCGCGATATTTGGCCGCTTCTTCTTCTTTGCCTTTCACCACCTTGGCGGTCAGTGTGCCTTGGCGGACAAAGGAACTCCGGACGCTGTTTCTAGCCCGTTCATCTTCACTTACATGCTCGGCTATGATGTCACGGGCACCTTTCAGTGCATCTTCCACGTTCTTCACGTCTCCTTTCACATAACCGGCGGCGCGTTCCTCCGGATGGGGCTCACGTTGCAGCATCAGCAGGGTGGCGAGGGGTTCCAGTCCTTTTTGGCGGGCTGCTTCGGCACGTGTTTTCCGTTTGGGTTTGTAGGGAAGGTAGATATCCTCCAGTAGGGTGTTCTCCCAGGTCTCCTCGATACGCTTCTGAAGTTCGGCGGTCAGTTTGCCTTGTTCTTGAATGGTGCTGAGGATGGTTTCTTTACGTTTGGCGGTTTCGCTCAGCTTTTCGTAGTGGGTCTTTATGGATTCAATCTGCACTTCGTCCAGTCCTCCCGTCACTTCCTTTCGGTAGCGGCTGATGAAAGGGATTGTCGCTCCGTTTTCCAGCAAGCCGAGGGTCTGGCTTATTTGTTTTTCTGATATGCCGAGAACGGCAGATATCATTCGATGAAAATCTTGTATCATTTTGTATCTCATTTTATAAATAGGGGGTAAAAGTACAAAAAAACAATTGTTGTTTTTTCTTTAGGTTCCAACTTTTATCTATATTTGTCAAAGCTATGGAGCAATTAAACGAATCAATCAATTGAAACACATATATCGTACAATATTACCATGCGTGGTAGCGCTTTTCTGCTGCCTTTTGCCTGTTTTCTCAATTACGGGAGAGCATCCGGTATTGATTATCAGCTCCTATAATCCGGATGCCGGTCGGACTTCCAGCAATATCTCTGACTTTATGGAGGAATTCCAACGTTTAGGAGGGACAAATACCGTTGCATTGGAAAACATGAATTGCAAAAGTTTTTCCGAAGCTCCTTTTTGGGAAAAGAGAATGGCAGGGCTATTATCCAAATACCAGAATGATAAAAGTCCGGCATTGATTGTTCTTATTGGGCAGGAAGCTTGGGCTGCCTACCTTTCTTTGGAAGACTCTGTACGCGGCAATACTCCAGTAGTGAGTGCGCTATCCAGCCGGAACGCCATATTGTTGCCGGGAGATACCATCGATTTGAAAACTTGGATGCCTGAATCCGTAGATTTTTTCACGGATTTTCCGGATTCGCCTATCAAGGCCGGTTTCGTTTATGAGTATGATGTGGAGGCGAATATTAACATGGTAAAGCAGATGTATCCTGACACCGAGAATATCGCTTTTATATCAGACAACAGTTATGGTGGTGTTGCTATGCAAGCCTATGTAGTGAAGGAAATGAAGAAATTTCCCGAATTGGATCTGATACTGCTTGACGGACGTGTCAATACAATATATACTATTTGTGATAGGTTACATGAACTGCCGGAACATACGGCAGTATTAATGGGGACGTGGCGCGTGGATATGAATGATGGTTATTTTATGCGTAATGCTACTTATGCCATGATGGAAGCTGCTCCAGCCTTGCCCACATTCTCTTTGAGTTCTGCAGGTTTGGGATACTGGGCTGTGGCAGGCATCGTTCCTGCCTACCGTGCTTTGGGCAAGGAGATGGCAAGGCAATCTTATCGTCTGCTGACTGACCCGCAGGATGGGAATACTCATATGGAAGTCATTCCGAATGAGACCATACTGGACGGCAAGCTCGTGAAGGAAAAGGAACTGAATATTGCCAACCTTCCGGAACCGGTAAAGATGCTGAATGTAACCCCTTCTTTCTATGAACAGTACAAGTATCATATCTGGTCTGTCTGTGCTGTGCTATTGGTGCTGTTGGGCGGTTTGTTCGTTTCCCTTTATTTTTATTATCATACAAAGAAGTTGAAGGATGAACTGGAGGTATCCGAAGGTGCTTTGCGAGAGGCAAAGGACCGTGCTGAAGAATCCAGCCGCCTGAAGAGTGCTTTCCTTGCCAATATGAGCCACGAAATCCGTACGCCATTGAATGCGATTGTGGGCTTCTCGGACGTGCTGTCTGCCGGAGGAGCCTCGGAAGAAGAACAGCGTGGCTATTTTGAAATTATCAGGACCAACTCTGATTTGCTGCTTCGGCTGATTAATGACATATTGGATGTGTCCCGTTTGGAGGCCGACCGCGTCATCCTTTCTTTGGAGAGCTGCAATGTAGTGCAGATATGCCAGCAGGTAGTAGCTTCCGTGGCCCAGGCACGTAGGTCGACCAATCAATTCCTATTTGAGTGTGAACGTGAGGTGGTGGAGATGCGGACGGACGTGCAGCGTTTACAGCAGGTTGTGATAAATCTGCTTTCCAATGCGGACAAGTTTACAAAGGAAGGTACGATAACCTTGAAGCTGGAACTGGATACAGCAGGGAATGTAGCAGTATTTTCGGTGACTGACACCGGTTGCGGCATTCCTTTGGACAAACAGAAACGGGTGTTCGAACGTTTCGAGAAGCTGAACGAATATGTGCAGGGAACCGGCTTGGGCTTGTCCATCTGTAAGCTGACCGTTGAGAAGTGGGGCGGTGAAATTTGGATAGATCCTGCCTATACGGATGGAGCGCGGTTTGTATTTACCCATCCCATGAATTTATAAGGACTGACAAGAAATAAGGAAATATAATGAAAAGATTTAGTTGTTTTTTTATCTGGATTTTTGTCCTGACAAGCATACTGCCTGCGCAGGAAAGAGAGGTGAAACTGAAAGTCGTACAGACCAGTGATATACACGGAAACTACTATCCCTACGACTTTATACGCCGCCGGGAGGCAACCGGCAGTCTGGCACGCGTGCATGCTTTGGTGCAAAAAGAGCGTGAGACTTATGGCGAAAACCTGATTCTCTTGGACAATGGCGACATTCTGCAGGGACAGCCCACTGCCTACTACTATAATTACATAGATACTGTTGCTCCCCATCTGACTGCAGAGATGATGAATTTCATGGGGTATGATGCCGGTAATATGGGTAACCATGATGTAGAGACCGGTCGTGCCGTTTTCGACCGTTGGGCAGGTGATTGCCGTTTTCCGATATTGGGTGCCAATATTGTGGATATTGCTACCGGAGAAACCCATTTCAAACCCTATGAGGTGCTGGAACGTGACGGAGTGAAAATTGTGGTTCTCGGTATGATAACTCCTGCCATTCCCGTATGGCTTTCAGAGAATCTGTGGAAAGGGTTGCGTTTCGACGATATGGAGGAGACTGCCCGCAAATGGATGAAGATTATCCGTGAGCAGGAAAAGCCGGATTTGGTTATCGGTATGTTCCATGCCGGTCAGGATGCCCAGCTGATGGGAGGCAAGTATCGCGAAAACGCTTCGGTGGAAGTGGCATGCAATGTGCCGGGATTCGATATTGTCCTGATGGGCCATGACCATGCTCGCGAATGCAAGAGGGTGTGCAACATAGTTGGTGACTCGGTACTGGTGATGGACCCTGCCAGCAACGGTGTCGTTGTAAGTAATGTGGATATAACCTTGAAATTGCGTGACGGCAAGGTTGTTGGCAAGAAGATAGACGGCATACTGTCCGATACGAAAGACTACGGTGTCAGCGAAGAGTTCATGCAGCGCTTTGCCCCCGAATATGCAGCTGTGCAGAATTTTGTTTCCAAGAAAATAGGTTCTTTTACCGAGGCCATCTCCACACGTCCTGCCTATTTCGGTTCTTCCGCTTTTATAGACCTTATTCATGAGTTGCAGTTGGCAATCAGCGGAGCGGATATTTCTTTTGCGGCTCCTTTGTCCTATGATACGGAAATCCGTAAAGGAGACATTTTTGTGAACGATATGTTCAATCTGTATAAGTATGAAAATATGCTTTACACCATGCGTCTGACGGGAAAGGAGATACGCGATGCCTTGGAGATGTCGTATGATTTGTGGACCAATCGGATGAAGTCTCCGGACGACCATATCCTTCTCTTCCGTGAGAAGCGCCGCGAAGGTGCTACGGATAGGGCCTCATTCAAGAATTTCAGCTTCAACTTCGATTCTGCGGCGGGTATTATCTACACGGTGGATGTGACCAAGCCGGATGGCGAGAAGGTAGCCATTCTCAGTATGGCAGACGGTACTCCGTTCGATATGGATAAAATGTATAAGGTAGCGGTGAATTCTTATCGCGGAAACGGTGGCGGCGAATTGCTGACAAAGGGGGCCGGCATCTCGCAGGATGAATTGAAGGAGCGCATCATCCACTCTACGGATAAGGACTTACGCTATTATCTGATGCAGTACATTGAGCAGAAGAAGGTGATTGAACCGCGTGCGCTGAATCAGTGGAAGTTTATTCCCGAAGAGTGGGCGGCTCCGGCTTCCAAGCGTGATTATGAGTTCTTGTTTGGCAAAGTTAAAGAATAATTCACTATCTTTGCGGCTCAAAATCTATAGTATAAGTTTTTGGACGTGAAGCAGAAGAAAAAAATTATAGGTGCATTGAGCTTGCTGGTACTGTTTATCATGTACCAGGCAAGTATCACTGCGTTCACTCACGTCCATTATGTGAATGGGGTGATGATAACGCACTCGCACCCTTTTCATGGCACACACTCTCACTCTCAGACTTCCCTTCTGGTTATCGGGCATCTGTCGGTATTCCACTCTTCCGGGGTGGATGTGTATGAGGTTCAGCACCCGATGCGTCCTTTGCTGTCCATGCTCAGAGCCAAACCGGCAACGCCTACTGTAAAGGGGGAAGTTATACGTACTCTTTCCCTTCGCGCTCCTCCCGCTCTTTTTTCATAGTCATTAGGTTTAAAAACGCCTGGATTTTTTGCATGTAGATACCAGGTGTTTTAGTCTCGAATGTCCGGTATTTCAGTGAAAGAAGTGCGGTATGTCGGATTATTATCTTTTTTCAGACTTGAATTATTTTTTTATTTAGAGCGCTAATTTGATGAAACAATACATTTTGGCGTTGGTACTTGCAGTGGTAAGTGCCAGCGTAGCTTTTGCCGTAAATCCTATAAAGGAAGGCAATATGATTTCCGGCCATGTGATAGTGAAAGGTACGGAGGAAAATATACCGTATGCCACGGTTTTGATTATCGGCAGCGGTCAGGGAACGGTTTCCAATGAAGAAGGACAATTTGAGTTCCGCAAGCTTCCGGCGGGAAAATACAAGCTCCGTGTGTCTGCCGTGGGCTATAAGACCCAAGAGAAGGAAGTGACGGTGAGCAAGGACTTTACTGCCGTCATACATTTCCCGATGGAAGAGGAGAGTTTTATGACCGATGAAGTGGTGGTATCTGCCAACCGCAACGAGGTAAGCCGCAAGGCAGCTCCGGTAGTCGTGAATGTGATGAGTACCAAATTGTTCGAGATGGTCAACTCCACCGACCTTGCCAAGACACTGAACTACCAGTCGGGCTTGCGTGTGGAGAACAACTGCCAGAACTGTGGTTTCCCCCAGGTGCGCATCAATGGCTTGGAAGGTCCGTATTCGCAGATATTGATAAACAGCCGTCCCATCATCAGTGCATTGAGCGGTGTGTACGGATTGGAGCAAATCCCCGTGAACATGATTGAACGGGTAGAAGTGGTGCGTGGCGGAGGCTCTGCCTTGTTTGGAGCTAATGCTGTGGGAGGCACCATCAACATCATAACCAAAGATCCCATCAACAATTCCTTCCAGGTATCGAGTATGTTCTCCAATATGGACGGCAAGTCCTGGGAGCAATATATGGGTGGCAATGTATCGCTGGTTGCCAAAGATAACTCCTACGGCATTGCCCTTTATGAGAGTTACCGCAACCGTAACCCCTACGACCGCGATGGCGATGGCTTTTCCGAGCTGGGCAAGCTGAACATGAATACCTTCGGTTTCCGTGCCTATTACCGTCCTACGCATTTCAGCCGCATCAATCTGGAATACCATACTACTAACGAACTTCGTCGCGGAGGTAATAAATTTGATTTGCAGCCGCATGAGACGGACATTACCGAGCAGACCAAGCATATCATCAATAGCGGAGGCGTGAGCTACGATTTATTCTGGAAAGAGTACAAGCATAAGATTTCAGCTTACACCTCCATCCAGCACACCGATCGCAACAGTTACTATGGTGCCCAAAAGGACATGAATGCCTACGGCAAGACGAAAGACTTGACTTGGGTTGCCGGTGGCATGTATGTAGGCAATATGGACAACTGTTTCTTTGCTCCCGCTACCTTCACCGGCGGACTGGAATATCAGAACAACTCCCTGCATGACATTATGACCGGCTATCATCGTGACATGGAGCAGGATGTCCGCATTGCCAGTGCTTTCGTGCAGAATGAGTGGAAAATGAATGTACTGACCATGTTGGTCGGCGCCCGTCTGGACAAGCACAACCTGATTGACAAGCTTATTTTCAGTCCTCGCGTCAACCTGCTCTACAAGCCGACAGATGATTTTCAGGCACGCTTGACTTATTCTACCGGTTTCCGTGCTCCGCAGGCATACGATGAGGACTTGCACGTAACGGCAGTAGGCGGTAAGGGTGTCCAAATCAAACTGTCCGACAATCTGCGTGAAGAGCGTTCCAACAGTTACAGCGGTTCGGTAGACTGGACTGCCCATTTGGGGCACTGGCAGGCAAACATTCTGGTGGAAGGTTTCTATACAGACCTGCGCCATGTCTTTGTGCTCGAAGATATCGGCAAGAACGAAGTAGGGGATGTTATTAAGGAGCGCCGCAACGGAAACGGTGCACGTGTATATGGTGCCAATCTGGATGCGAGGATTGCCCATGGTAAGGAGGCGCAGTTCCAACTCGGATTTACGGCACAGCGCAGCCGCTATACCCATGAGGAAGCTTGGACAAAGGTGGACGGAAAAGACCTTACCACTAAGCGCATGCCCCGTACACCGGATTATTACGGGTACTTCACTTTCTCTTCCGCACCGGTAAAGAATTTTGATTTCTCTCTTTCCGGCACTTATACGGGAAAGATGATTGTTCCGCACTACGCACCGGAAGATGCTCCCGAGGGTGCCTTCTGTAATATCACTTCAGACCGCATGGAGCATACTCCCCAATTTCTGGATCTGAATGTGAAGTTGAACTATACGTTTGTGCTTCACGACCATATCAAGCTTCAGTTGAATACGGGTGTACAGAATATCTTTAACTGTTTCCAGAAAGACCTGGATAAAGGGGAATTCCGCGATGCGGGTTATTTCTACGGACCGACGCAGCCGAGAACCTTTTTTATCGGTTTCAAGATAATGAACTAAAAGTTTCCATTTAAGAATTTTTAGAGCTAAATTCCGCAAAATAGTCCTACATTTGTCGCCAAAGCACAAAAAACATGGATACTAAGAGAATACGGAATGTAGACATTTCCCAGATACATCATTTGCCGATGATTGATTTCATCGGCAATGATTTTGCTATTTTTAATGACATCAAGGATATGCCTTTGAGCTCTTATCCCACCCGTTTGAATGCTGCTTGCCTGACTGTCTGTTTGAAAGGGTGGTGCAAACTGGAACTCAACCTGCAGCAATGTGAAATGCGGGAAGGTATGTTGGGCATTATTCTTCCCGACCAGATTGTTCTGCAACGGGAACGCTCCGAAGATTTTTCCGGACTTTTCATTGCTGTTTCAAAGGACTTTATGGATATGGTGATACCTACCATGCAGCAGCTTTTCCCTATGTTCTTTATGATTAAGGAACGGCCTTTTGTCCACATCACTCCGGAGGAATCCCAATCATTTCAGGAGTATCACTCTTTTCTTTGGAGCAAGGTGAAGCTGAAAGACAACCCTTTTCGTAAGGAAATCACTCAGGGGCTGCTGTTGGCCCTTTTTTATGAGATATATAACATTTATCAAGGACATGTCGTTCAGGAACGCATTCCCAAAAGCAGGAAGGAAGACTTGTTCGAGCGCTTTATCCGTGCCGTTTCAGAGTCCTATAAAGAAGAGCGAAGTGTGTCCTATTATGCCGATAAGATGTTTCTCACCGCCAAGCACCTCTCCACCGTAGTGAAAGAAATCAGCGGAAAGACGGCAGGCGAATGGATTGACAGTCTCGTAGTTTTGGAAGCCAAAGCCTTGTTGAAGTCTTCCGAAATGAGCATTCAGGAAATTGCGGACGAGCTGCATTTTGCCAACCAGTCCTTCTTTGGTAAGTATTTCAAGCATCACACTGGCATGTCACCTAAAGAATATCGCCGGCAATAGGTTCAATGTGACGGAATAATGTTTATTTTTGCGGTAAAGATTTACCCCCAAAATAAACTATCATGGAAAAAAGAGAAATTGACCTTACTGTTTCCTGCTATGGAAAGGTGAAAGGAGTGAAGTATGACGTTGTCATCTTGCCGTGGGGAGCTACGGAGCCCCATAATCTGCATCTGCCTTATCTCACTGATTGTATTTTGCCGCATGACATTGCTGTAGACGCGGCTGCGCTGGCTTTGCAGAATTCCGGTGTACGCTGCATGGTGATGCCTCCCGTACCTTTCGGTGCACACAATCCGGGGCAGCGCGAACTTCCGTTCTGCATTCATACGCGCTACTCCACCCAGCAGGCCATTTTGGAAGACATAGTTGCCTCCCTCTATGCACAAGGCATGCGCAAGCTGATTATTCTCAGCGGTCATGGCGGCAACAACTTCAAGGGAATGATTCGTGACCTGGCGTTTGTATATCCCGATTTTCTGATTATCGCTGCCGACTGGTTCAGCATCGTCTCTCCCAAAGACTACTTTGAGGCTGCTGTCGACGACCATGCCGGCGAGTCTGAGACTTCCGTCATGATGCATTACCATCCCGAGCTGGTGAATCTGGCTGAGGCCGGTGACGGAGAATCCCACCCGTTTGCCATTCCTTCCTTGAATGAAAAGGTTGGCTGGGCTCCCCGCCATTGGGATAAGGCTACAGTCGACAGCGGGGTAGGGAACCCCAAAAAAGCTTCTGCCGAGAAAGGAGAACGTTATATGAAGCCGGTGGTGGAGAAGTTGGCGAAGCTCTTTAAGGAAGTCGGTCAGGGAAGTTTGTATTGATATACTTGGCTTCCGGCTATATATAAAAATAGGCAATAACCGTTGTGGATATTGCCTATTTTTTAAGTGCACCCTAAAAACTAATCTCTTTACTCTTACAAAAACTAATCTTTCTCTATTTCGAGTACAAAATTAGAAGGTTTTTACGGGTTATGAATTGACATAAGTCAAAAATCTCCTTTGGATATTATTTTTTCAAACGTGCCCAAAAGCCTTTCTTTTTCTGCCGGACCGGTTCACTGTTTTCGCGAAACAGTTCTTCGTAGGTCAGTCGGTCATGTATCATGCGGTAAATGCTTCCCCAGTCAGGCAGTCCGCCCAGGTTGCGGTCATCGATAAAGAGATCGGCTTTTACTTTGCGTGAAAAACCGGTGTGTGCGATGTCTTCTTCCGGATAGTCCCGGTTGACGGCATAGAATTCCACACCCCGTTCCCTGCACCATTCCACAGCTTCCTCCAGGAGCTTCCCTTCACGTACCGACCATAAAATCAGCCGGTGACGCTCGTTTATCAGCATCTTCAGCGTAGCGGTGGCAAAGGGAATTTCTTCTCCTATCCGGGGGTAGCGGTGTTCTACAATGGTACCGTCAAAATCAACGGCTATGGTCATAAATGAATAGCTTTTATTGGTTTCAGACTGTGGAGAAAATTATCCTTGACCGCCTGTGGCGCCGCCCTTCGCCGAGCAACCGGTCTTCGTATTGCTTGATGAGGTTGGGGGTAAGCTCTTCAAAGGTGATGGAACGGTTGCCGGTGAAGCGGAGAAAACTGTTCAGTGTACTGGTGTATATGCCGGAGGTGCTATAGCGTCCGGTTTGCCTTATGCTTCGTATCAGTGAACTTGTAAATGTATATATAGAAGTCATAATCTGAATTTTAAGTTTTAGAATTGCATATAAACGCTTCCGGGACTGAAAAGATTTCGTCCCGGTGGAACTTTTCTTCAGGAAGAAAAGAGGGGTTTTCGTATAAAACTCAGATATGTGGCCTTCGGGCAGACAGGAGGAGGGTTACAGTATGCCCGAACGTACCCGGCTCAGTGTTTCGGGGGTCATCAGCAGATAGGACGCAATATGCGACAAAGGAGCCCGCTTGATGACCTCGGGCTGTTGTTCCATGAGTTGGGTGTAGCGTTCGCGTGCAGTCTCAAATCGCCAGGAATCAGCCTTTATTTGTGAGACAATCAGGGAATATTCCAGAATCTTTCGGTAGAACATATTTATTTCCCATGAAATTTCGGTGAGCGTCAACAGCTTGTTGTACGGCAACAGATATACGACGCTCGGCTCAAGCGCCTCAATCATGAGATGGGTGGGTTCCTGCTTCAGAGTACTTTCGATGCAGATGATGATGCAGCCTTCATAGGAAAAGTGCTCGGTGACGTCTTTGCCATTCTTATAATAGAATTGGCGCAGCATACCTTTTCCTACAAGTACGATATTATGGCTTACCTGCCCTTCATTGAGTAACAATGCGCCTTTCTCGACTTCCTTGCGGATGAGGATTTTCTCTATCAGCTTTCTTCCTTCGGGAGCCATACTCGGATAACGGGAATTGACAGTGGCGTCTACGGTTTCTTTCAATAATGCATCCATAAGACCATGATTTATTTGTTCGGTAAGCAAGACCGGTAAAGTTCGGTCCGCTTCTGCTTTCGGGGAGCAAAGATAGGACTTTTGGAATTAAAAACAATTTCGGATGAAGCTTTTGTTTACCCATTTCATGCCATACCAACGGCGGACGAAAATGAATCCACGGATATTCTCGTCCAATAGGAAGGCTACCCACATGCCGCAGATGCCCCATCCGAGGGGGATTCCGAAAAGGTAGCCCGCTCCTACAGCCACGCTCCACTGCACTACCAGGCCTACATAGAAAGGATAGTTGACGTCGCCTGCCGCACGAAGGGCGTTGGTGGCGAAAATGTTGATGGGGCGTCCAATTTCGAGGAGGATATCTATAATAAGGATGGTGGCCCCCATGCGTATGATGTCGGGATTGGAAGTGAGCCAGCCAAAGATGGCATGTCCCGAAAGGGCGAGGATGCAGGACAGCATGACGGTTATCATGACGGATTTCTTCATGACGTATTTCCCCATAAGGAAGGCTGCGTGAGGTTTCTTCTCGCCTATCAGATGCCCGATACAGATGGCGCCGCCCTGGGCCATGGAGATGCTGAACAGATAAGCGAACATGATGATGTTGACACAATAGGTACGGGTGGCGAGCGCTTCTACTCCCAGCATGTTGATGAAGTAGGTGATGACGACTTGCGACGAGCTGTACGACAATTGTTCGCCGGCGGAGGGCAGGCCTACCTTCATCAGATTCTTTAGTTCTATCCATGGGAAAGGGCGGAAGTATGCCACTGGGAAACGGTGGATGTGCTTGCGGAACAGTATGACGAACAGGATAATCATGGAGACGCCCCGGCTGAAGGCTGTAGAGATGGCAGCGCCTTCTACGCCCAGTTCCGGAAAGCCGAAGCGGCCGAAGATGAGGGAGTAGTTGCCGATGATGTTGAGGATGTTGACCACAACGGTGACCATCATCGGGTAGATGGCTTTGTTGGCGCTGCGCAGGGAGGCGGAGAGAGTGAGGGATAATGCCTGGAAGAAGGCGAAAGCGCCTACGATACGCATATAGTCCGTGCCGTCCTGCATCAATTCGGCGGTGAGGCCCATCAGCCGGAGGATGGGACGGGCGCAGGAGAACAGTACCAGGCTGACCGTGATACCTACCGCCAGGTTGACGAGGATGGATACGCCGACCACTTGCACTACTTTCTTGTGTAGTTTCGCACCGAGATACTGGGAACACAGAACGGACGTTCCGAGATTGATGACTTCGAAAACGAGGAAAGTGAGCATGATAATCTGGTTGACTACCCCTACGGCGGCAACACTGTTGTCCGAGTGGCGGCTCAGCATGATGGTGTCCACCGCACCGAGCATCATGATGAGAAGTGTCTCTATAAAGATGGGGGCGGCCAGCTTGGCAAGCCGCTTTTTCAGGCTTTCTTGTTGTATCATTGTCCGTGTATGTGCACTATACTTTAAAAATCGCGCAAAGATAAGGAAAGGTTGAAAAGGACGGTTTGATATGTATCAAATTTTTTTTCTTGTTTTAGGGTTTGAGTGTTAACGTGTTATCTCAAATTGCATGAAAACGGTGAAAAAAATATGTAGGAAAGATTTGCACAGTCCAAAAGTTTGCCCTACATTTGCACCGCATTTGAAAAGAATGCTGGTTATAAAAAGGAAGTTTGGGTGAGTGGCTGAAACCACCAGTTTGCTAAACTGACGTACGGGTAACCGTACCGGGGGTTCGAATCCCCCAGCTTCCGCCAGATGCACTCTTAGCTCAGTTGGTAGAGCAACTGACTCTTAATCAGTGGGTCCAGGGTTCGAATCCCTGAGGGTGTACAAGACAAATGCGAGGGTGGGTTCATCTAACGGTTAGGATACATGCCTCTCACGCATGGTATACGAGTTCGATTCTCGTACCCACTACAAAAACAAGAAAGCGGTTGACTGATGAAACGGTTGACCGCTTTTTGTTTTTTATTTTTCTGTTGTAATCCGAAAATAGTTTCTATATTTGCACCCGCTATGGCGAAATGTATATTCTATATCTTGTTAGGGTTGTTCCTCATATCGAAGTTCACTTCCGTTTCTGATGATATGGAGGGATGTAAGACACTCCCTACCGCGGATGTGCATTATTTCTCCGGAACCCGGTACAACTTGTCGGGGGCAGATGGCAGACAATGCCAGGGAAAAGGGGAGGACGCGAATTACAATTGCCTGGCAGATGCCGGTTGCATAGGAAATACCTTCTCATTGCGGCATGTCTCTTGCTCGAAATTATTGAGGCTTAATCCTGACTTCATTGCTGTCAAGGTCGCGAGAACCCTGAAAACTCTGCTTCCGGAAGAAAAGACAACTTCTTTCCCTTTTACTTTCCATCCTCATAAGATTTCATATAGATATTATGTATATACGCTGAGGCGTATTCTTATTTAGTGCTTTTCCCCCTCTCTTTCGGGAGCCGGAGAGATTTCCCGTCTCCCCATGCCGAGTTTTTCTCTATTTTTAAGTACTGATAATCAATATATAATGGAATTTCTATTGGATTTTATTCTCCATATTGATCAGTATATGATTGATATAGTGCAGGAATATCATATGTGGGCGTATGTCATATTGTTTCTGCTGATTGTGGTCATTATTATGATTTCCATACTGCCGGCCGTGGTAGAAGTGCTGCGTGCAAGACTGAAACAATGAAAACAAAAATAAATTAATATACTTAGTACATTTTTATCCGTTATGAAGAATTCTTTTTTTAGCCGGTTCACACCGAAAGAACCGAAATTCTTTCCTTTGCTGAAGCAATTGTCTGAGATTTTATTGTCCTCGTCGGCTCTGTTGATAGAAATATTGGGCCATGACTCGCCTGAGAAGAGGGCGGAAGATTATAAACGAATCAAAGATTTGGAGCGCGAGGGCGATAAGCTGACCAATCTGATTCTGGATGAACTGGGCACTACTTTCATTACTCCTTTTGACCGGGAGGATATCCACGACCTGGCTTCGGGCATGGATGATGTGATTGATGGAATAAACAGCTGTGCCAAGCGTATCACTATCTATAATCCGCATCCTATTTCGGACAAGGGGAAAGAGCTGGGACATATGGTCCAACAGGAAGCGGCCCTCATTGACCAGGCCATGGATGAACTGGAAGCATTCCGCAAGAGTCCGGATAAGCTGCGCGCATACTGCAACCAAATGCATGACATAGAAAACCGGGCGGATGATGTCTATGAATTCTTCATCACCAGGCTTTTTGAAGAAGAGAAGGACTGCATTGAACTCATCAAAATCAAGGAGATTATGTATGAGCTGGAGAAAACGACGGATGCAGCCGAACACGTGGGCAAGATTTTGAGGAGCCTGATTGTGAAATACGCATAAACGGACGGATGTATGGAACTATTAGTGATTATCATTGTGCTGGCTCTGATATTCGATTATATCAACGGTTTTCATGATGCGGCCAATTCTATTGCCACCATTGTGTCTACCAAAGTGCTTACACCGTTTCAGGCGGTGATATGGGCGGCTTTCTTCAATTTTGTGGCCTTTTTTATCGCCAAGTGTGTCATCGGCGGTTTCGGCATTGCCAACACCGTATCGAAAACGGTGATGGAGCCTTACATTACTTTGCCTATCATTCTGGCCGGTGTGATTGCAGCCATTGCCTGGAATCTGTTTACTTGGTGGAAGGGGATTCCTTCCTCTTCTTCGCACACGCTTATCGGAGGTTTTGCCGGAGCTGCCATCATGGCACACGGTTTTGAGGCCATCCAGCTGAGTATCATTCTGAAGATTGCGGCATTCATTTTTCTGGCTCCCTTGATTGGTATGGTGGTGGCATTCGGTTTTACGTTGTTGGTCTTGTATATTTGCCGCAGGGCGCATCCTCATACGGCCGAGTTGTGGTTCAAGAAACTGCAGCTGGTGTCTTCGGCTTTGTTCAGCATCGGGCACGGTCTGAATGATTCACAGAAGGTGATGGGTATCATTGCTGCGGCCATGATAGCCGGGCATTCGGAAGGATTGGGAATGGGGATAAACAGTATTGATGACCTGCCGGACTGGGTGGCATTCTCTTGTTTTACGGCCATTTCACTCGGTACCATGTCCGGTGGGTGGAAGATTGTGAAGACCATGGGAACCAAAATTACGAAGGTGACGCCGCTGGAAGGGGTGGTTGCGGAAACTGCCGGTGCGTTTACACTCTATCTGACGGAGTATCTGAAGATTCCGGTGAGTACGACACACACCATTACGGGAGCCATTATCGGGGTAGGGGCCACGAAGCGGCTTTCGGCCGTACGCTGGGGAGTTACGAAGAGTCTGATGACCGCCTGGGTGCTGACTATCCCCGTCAGTGCTTTGCTGGCAGCAGGGATTTATTGTATCGTATCTCTTTTTTAGAAGTGCTGCCGCATAAAAAATAGACGGGTTCGTTTTATTTTGCATTAGGTTTGCACTATCTTTGCAGCTTGAAACTGTAAAATAGAATGCACATTGGACTGGCTATATAGTTTATTCGTTGAACACTCCGCCTTGCAGGCGGTTGTGGTACTCTCGTTGATTTCCGCTATCGGATTGGGATTGGGAAAGATACATGTTTGCGGCATTTCATTGGGAGTGACGTTTGTATTCTTTGCCGGCATCATTGCCGGGCATTTCGGGTTGTCCATAGACCCGCAGATGCTGAATTATGCGGAAAGCTTCGGGCTGGTGATATTTGTGTATGCTTTGGGCTTGCAGGTGGGACCGGGCTTTTTCAGTTCTTTCCGTAAAGGAGGGGTACAGCTGAATATGCTCGCCACGGGTGTAGTGCTCATCGGCACCCTGCTGACTGTAGTGGGCAGCTATGGATTGGGAGTATCCCTGCCGGATATGGTGGGCATACTTTGCGGTGCCACGACAAATACACCGGCACTCGGTGCGGCACAGCAGACATTGAAACAGATGGGATTGGAGACCAGTACACCTGCTTTGGGGTGTGCGGTGGCATATCCGCTGGGGGTGGTAGGGGTCATTCTGGCCGTACTGTTCATCCGTAAGACGCTGGCGCATAAGGAAGACCTGGAATTGAAAGAGAAGGATGATGTGAACAAGCCTTATATTGTTGCGTTCCAGGTGCACAATCCTGCCATCTTCAACAAGAGTATCAAGGAAATAGGCGGGCTGAACAGCTATCCGAAGTTTGTGATTTCCCGCTTGTGGCGGGATGGGAATGTGAGTATTCCTACTTCGGAAAAGATTATAAAGGAAGGTGACCGCCTGCTGGTGATTACCTCGGAGAAAAATACACCGGCACTGACCGTGCTCTTCGGCGAGCAGGAGCATACCGACTGGAACAAGGAAGATATAGACTGGAATGCCATTGACAGCCAGCTGATTTCGCAACGTATCGTGGTGACACGTCCGGAGCTGAACGGCAAGAAGCTGGGCTCTCTCCATCTGCGTAATCATTACGGTATCAATATCAGCCGGGTTTATCGCAGTGGCGTGCAGTTGTTGGCCACAGCGGAACTGACCTTGCAATTGGGTGACCGCCTGACCGTAGTGGGCGAAGCCGCTGCCATACAAAATGTGGAGAAGGTGCTGGGCAATGCAGTGAAAAGCCTGAAGGAACCGAACCTGGTGGCGGTATTTATCGGCATTGTCATCGGTCTGGCTTTGGGAGCGATTCCTATTTCCATTCCCGGCATCAGCGCTCCCGTACGGCTCGGATTGGCAGGAGGTCCTATCATCGTAGGTATTCTTATCGGGACATTCGGTCCGAGGATGCACATGGTGACTTATACTACGCGCAGTGCGAACCTGATGCTCCGCGCATTGGGGTTGTCTCTTTATCTGGCTTGCCTGGGACTGGATGCAGGTGCCCATTTCTTCGATACGGTATTCCGGCCGGAAGGACTGTTATGGATTGCCATAGGTTTTGCGCTGACTGTGGTTCCGGTATTGATTATGGGTATCGTTACCTTCAAGTGGCTGAAGATAGATTTCGGAACAATGGCAGGTATGCTGTGCGGAAGCATGGCAAACCCCATGGCGCTGAACTACGCCAACGACACCATCCCGGGAGACAATCCGTCTGTAGCGTACGCTACGGTCTATCCGCTGTGTATGTTTCTACGGGTAATCATAGCCCAAGTGCTGCTCATGTTCTTCATTAATGGATAATGGGGAATGGAGGGCACTATTAATTATCAACTATCAATTATTCAATTAAATAACTATGGGAAATATAACTCCGGAAAGTATTGTCAATGACTTGCGTTATTTGCAATTATTATCACGCAGTTTTCCTACCATTGCTGATGCCAGTACAGAAATCATCAATCTGGAGGCCATTCTGAATCTGCCGAAAGGTACAGAGCATTTTCTGACGGATATTCATGGCGAGTATGAGGCTTTTCAGCATGTGCTGAAGAATGCATCGGGGGTAGTGAAACGTAAGGTGAACGAAATATTCGGGCATACACTGCGCGAAAGTGAGAAGAAGGAAATCTGTACGTTAATTTATTATCCGGAAGAGAAGCTGCAACTTATCAAGGAGCAGGAAACGGACCTGGATGACTGGTATTTGATAACACTGAACCAGTTGGTAAAAGTATGCCAGAACGTTTCGTCCAAATATACCCGTTCGAAAGTACGCAAGGCACTTCCAGCAGAGTTCTCGTATATCATTCAAGAGCTGTTGCACGAATCGAGCATCGAACCTAACAAACATGCCTATATCAATGTCATAATCAGTACCATTATCTCTACGAAGCGTGCGGATGATTTTATTGTGGCGATGTGCAACCTTATCCAGCGCTTGACCATCGACTCGCTGCATATCGTGGGCGATATATACGACCGCGGACCGGGTGCGCATATTATCATGGATACTCTCTGTGATTATCATAATTTCGACATCCAATGGGGTAACCACGATATTCTGTGGATGGGTGCCGCATCGGGTAATGATGCTTGTATAGCCAACGTAATCCGTATGTCGATGCGCTATGCTAATTTAGCAACGCTGGAGGATGGTTATGGCATCAATCTGTTGCCGCTTGCAACGTTTGCCATGGATACCTATGCGGATGACCCTTGCACCATCTTTGCACCGAAAATGAACTTTGCCGATGCGGAATACAATGAGAAGACCTTGCGGCTGATTACACAGATGCATAAGGCGATTACGGTTATCCAGTTGAAACTGGAAGCGGAAATCATCAGCCGTCGTCCTGAGTTCGGTATGGAGAACCGGAAACTGCTGCATCTGGTGGATTTCGAGCGTGGTGTGTTTGTATACGAAGGCAAGGAATATCCGTTGCGCGATGTGAATTTCCCCACCGTAGACCCGGCGGACCCGTATCGTCTGTCGGACGAAGAGCGCGAACTGATGCACCGGATTCATTCTTCTTTCATGAACAGCGAGAAGATGAAGAAGCACATGCGCTGCTTGTTTACGTATGGCGGCATGTATCTGGTGTGCAACAGTAACCTGCTTTATCATGCTTCCGTGCCTCTGAATGCGGACGGCAGTTTTAAACATGTCCGCATCGGCCAAAAGGAATACTGGGGACGTAAGTTGCTGAAAAAGACCGACCAGCTGATACGTACCGCTTACTTTGACGAGGACGGTTCGGACGAGAAACAGTTTGCACTGGATTATGTCTGGTACATGTGGTGCGGACCGGATGCCCCTTCCTTCGATAAAGACAAGATGGCTACCTTTGAACGCTATTTTGTGGCCGACAAAACATTGCATAAGGAGACGAAAGGGCATTACTATGCTTTGCGCAACGAGGCTGAGGTGTGTGACCGCATTCTTGAAGAGTTCGGCGTGAAGCCGGGGCCACATTCGCATATCATCAACGGACATGTACCGGTAAAGACCATTAAAGGTGAGAAACCCATCAAAGCGGATGGTAAGCTGCTGGTGATTGACGGTGGTTTTTCAAAAGCCTATCAGCCGGAAACGGGAATTGCGGGATATACGCTGGTATATCATTCCCACGGCTTGCAGTTGGTGCAGCATGAGCCGTTCCAGAGCCGTCAGAAAGCCATTGAAGAAGGGCAAGACATCAAGTCTACAACCCTGGTTGTCGAATTCAATTCGCAGCGTATGATGGTGAAGGATACGGATAAAGGAAGTGAACTCGTTACGCAGATTCAGGATTTGATGAAACTGCTGGTGGCGTATAGGACGGGGCTGATTAAGGAGAAACAATAATTTATAATTTCAGTATCGTCACCCCGCCCTCTACAATGATTCCTTTGTCATAGGTTTTCCCTTGGGTGTAGTAGCGGCTGCCGCCATAACCGCCGGTGAGGAATATGCCAAAGCGCTCGGTCAGGTGGTATTCCAGATTGACACGTGCCTGGAGGGCATAGAGACGTGCCGGAATGCCGTAGTCCTTGTTCTTGAAGGTTTCTATATGTTGGTATCCCAGATCTCCGCTGATGAACAGCTGTTTGTAGAGCGGTAATTCAAGACCGGCACGGTAGAAGAGGGAAGCGGAAAACTTATCGCCGAAATCCAGATACTGGGTACCGCCGCCGAGGATGGTATAGAAGAGCCGGTTCTTGAAACGGGCACCTACATTCAGCTTGGTGGCATTACCACCGAAAAACATCAGTTGAACTTTTGTTTGGGGATTGGCATTGACTAATCCCAACTGGAAGCCGTCTAATTTTTCTTTGTAGTAGTTGAATAGACCTATTTGAAGCCCTTTGGCGCGTATAGCCATATTGGCAGCACCTATTTGTAATCCTCGGGCTGTACCACCCACCACATTGCCCAGGCCGGAAACCTGAACACCGGTCATATCTCCGGCAGTGATGTTGGCAAGGGCAGACATCTGCATGCCATTCAAGTCTTCACCGATTACGCTTAGCAGGCCGGCTCCTGAAAATCCTTTGAAATTTCCACCGGAAATATTGGCGAGTCCGGCAAAGTGTATGCCGGAAGCACCTTCTCCGCTGATATTCAACAAGCCGCCTATGGAGGCGCCACGATTATAGTCCCCACTGATGTTTGCCAGACCGGAAATAATGATGCCTTGCGCATGATTTCCGTTGATACCTACCAGTCCCGAAACGGATACTCCGATAAGGTTGTTACCATTGATGTTGGTAATTCCTGCTATCTGCACGCCTCGCATGCTTCCCCCCACCATATTTGACAGACCTGCCATCTGTACACCGTTCACATCCCTGCCGGTTACACTGCCAAGAATATTCATGCCGAGACCATTCAGACGGTTCATGGAGGAGAACACACCCAGATTGAAGCAGGTGCTTCCTACGGTGTCAGTCCGCTGTGTGGAGATGTTTTTCCATAAGGAGATATTGATACCTACCGGGCCATGGTCTGTTCGTGGAGAGTGTTGTTTCCGGAAAGTATTTTCGGAGGATTTCTGAATCGTGTCCGGCTGTACGCTGCCCGGATTATGTTCTTGGGCAAGAGTTGTCCCTGCAATGAGCAGGGATGTAAAGAAGAATAAAAGGAGTTGTTTCATATTGGTTGAACCCTATTGGCTTTATCCTTTGGCCTCCTGATACAAGAAGCGCTTGATAGATTTCTTCGGCGTTTTTTCAAATTCTTCAGGATAGATTTTCATTTTGAATATCTGGCTGTATGCGGGCAGTTCTGCATTCAGTGCCACACGGTTTTCCTCCATGACGCGTTCGATGTCGTCATTGTTCAGCCCATGGGCAAAGGCATCATCGAAGTCGGGATAAACCAGACCTACCAGTTTCTCGTTCTGCTGCACGATGATGCTTTCGGCTACGTACGGCATATTGTTCAGTTTGTCTTCTATCTCTTCCGGGTAGATATTCTGACCGCTCGGGCCGAGGAGCATGTTCTTGCTGCGTCCCTTGATGCTAATGTTGCCTTCGGCATCCATCAGGGCAAGGTCTCCGGTGTGCAGCCAGCCGTCTTTGTCGAGTACCTGCACGGTGGCTTCGTCGTTCTTGTAGTAACCCAGCATGACATTGGGACCACGGCAGACAATCTCTCCCGGAATGTTTTCGGGATCGGATGATAGGATTTTCACCTCCATACGCGGTGCGGCCTTTCCGCAAGAACCGGGTTTGAAGCGGGTCCAATCCTCGTAACAGATAATGGGGCCGCATTCCGTCATTCCATAGCCTACCGTATAGGGGAAATCTATCATCTTTAAGAACTGCTCCACTTCCTGGTTGAAGGCAGCTCCTCCTACAATGATTTCTGTAAAGTTTCCGCCAAAGGCTTGAATCATCTGGTCGCGTACGGTCGCTTTTATCTTGTCGTTAATGATGGGTACTTTCAGCAACAGCTTCATGGCGGGAGTTTCCAGCTTGGGCAGTACACTCTTCTTTATAATCTTTTCGATAATGAGCGGAACAGCCACAATCAGGTTAGGCTTCACTTCGGTGAAAGCCTGGAAAATGATTTTGGGGCTGGGCATGCGAGTGAGGAAGAATATGTGGCAACCTACGGCGAATTCATACAGAAACTCGAATGCAAGTCCGTACATATGTGCCATTGGCAGCATGGAGACAATCTTGTCACCGGCTTTCAGCGGCAATACTTCGAAAGCAAAAGTGGTGTTTGACCAAAGGCTGCGGTAGGGCAGCATCACTCCTTTGGAGTAACTGGTGGTGCCGGATGTATAGTTGATGACCGCCAGTTCGTCGGGCTGGTCTTTGTGATAACTGACATGTTCCTTGCGGAAGTTCTTGGGGTATTTCTTACCGAACATTTCGTTGAGATGTTCGCGGGCATAGTCCAACTTTTCGCTGCGGGAGACAAGAATGTAGAAGTCTGCCATCATCATGATGCCCTCCAGCAGCGGCATGGCACTTTCGTTGAGGTTTTCCCAAACCTGGTCGCCTACGAAAAGCAGTTTGGCTTCGGAATGGTTCACGATGTTGTGTACATTGTCTGCCTTGAACTCGTGAAGGATGGGGACGATTACCGCACCGTAGGTCAATGTCGCGAGGAATGTTACGCCCCAGTGGGAACTGTTGCGGCCACAGACGGCAATCTTATCGCCTTTCTTGATGCCGCTTGCCTCGAAAATGATATGCAACTTTTCTATTTTGCGGGCTACGTCCTTATATTGTAGGGTTGCTCCCTTGTAGTCGGTCAGAGCGTCTAAATCCCAATTTTCCTTTATGCTATTCTCTATATAGGCGATAAAACTTTGTTCCATGATATTTAATTGCACATTTGATTGAAAATTGTGCAAATATAAGGGTTTATATATAGAAAGCAAACTTTTATAAGGAAAATAGTTTTTATGGCGGCTATTTGCTAAAACTCGACAGTTATACCTAAAGTAGGCAGGATAGTGCCGCTTTCCTGCTTGAGGTATTTCATTTTATAGCGCTGTTCGGCAACAGGAGCGGACGGATTTTCGATGATGCCCGTACTCATTATCACATCCGGCTGTTTCAGTTTGTTGCCGGTGATATTCTGTATGTCCAGGTAGATTCCTATCATGCAGTGATGGAAGTAGAAGGACTTGTCCACACGCAAGTCTAACTGGGCAAAGTTGGGCAGCCGCCCGGTATTATAGTACGCATAGTCGTAGTAGGGCTGTCCTTTGGCATCCCATGCTTCTACGAGTGATGATTTGTCTTCATCATAGGGAGTGTAGGGGCTGCCGCCTATATAGCTTAGCTTGCCTCCTATGCTCCAGCGCCGGGGCAGGTTGTATGTACCGCTCATGTTGAGTATGAAACGGTTGTCCCAGGCAGATGGAATGAAGTCTTCATTTGAACGGTTGCGGTATTCGCTGCGGTATAAGGTGAAGGAGGATACGAGATTGAACTTGCCGGATGCCTGCCAGCGGAACATGGTTTCCAGTCCGTAGGCCCTGCCGCTGGCTGTAGGGACGAGTGCTTCATTGCCGGTGACACCGTAATCGTTTCCTTTGCATGCCAACGGAATGTTGTCTTGAAGGGAAAGTGGCATACGGCTGTAACGCTTGAAGAAACCTTCTGCAGAAACCATGAACCGGTCTTGCAGGTGCCAGTCCAGACCGAGGCTACTTTCAAAGACCTGCATGTACTTCAGGCCTTTGTTGAGATATTGCTCTTCATTGTCTTTATATCCCAAAGCGGTGTAGGGAGGCAATTGGTGGTAGAGGCCGGTACTTCCGCTCAGGGTCCATTGTTCCGAGAGTTTGTAGGATGCAGAGAGGCGTGGGGAGAACTGTTTCCATAGCTGCCGCATCTTTCGGTTGTAAGTGTTGCCGTCCATACGGATACCGGCGGAAAGGGCGAGACGCTTGTCGGCGGTGGTATAGTCGGAAGAGAAGAAAGCACCCCAGCCGAAGATGTTGAGTGAGGTTTCGTAGATGGAAAGCGTACCCGAATGACTGCCGTATAGTCTTTGCCGGCTGTGGTTTGTATAGATGGAGTTGTTCAGTTCTGCTCCTTCTTTTAGGGTCCATGCTCCCAAGCGCGTCTGGTTTTCAAAACGCAGGGTGGTCTTTTGCTCTGTGGAGCGTAGGCGCAGGGTCAGGTTGTCTTCGGAAGAGTCATCGTTGTTGCGGTATTTCAGATTGCGGTTGTTCAGGTAGTTATGGCTCAGTATAAGGGATTGCACGTGTCTTCCATTGTAGTGTCTGTAAGAGGCTCCGAGAGTGAATGTTTCCTGATGGATGGTGGGGAGATAGCTGAGCAGATATTCGGCATCTTCTCCTTTTTCATCGGTATTCAGTTTCATCTTGTCAATGCCTACGAGACCAAGCAGGGTCAGCTCGCTGTGCTTGTTGAAACGGGTTTTTGTTTTGAATTGTCCGTCAATGAAATTGGGCAGGAAGGGCAGTCCCAAAGCCTTGAACAAAAGTTGCAGGTAGGACTGGCGTGCAGAGAACAGATAAGTGGTGCGTTGTCCCAGGTGTCCTGCTCCGCTGAGCGAGACTTCTGATGCACCGATGGTGGCTTTGAACGCCTGCTTGTCCGGATTGCCGTCCTTGAGGCGGAAGTCGAGGACGGAACTCAAGGCTCCGGAGCGGTTGGCGGGGAAGGCGCCCGTATAAAATGTAATCTCGCGTATCAGGTCGGCATTGACAATGCTTACCGGTCCTCCGGATGCACCTTGAGTGGCAAAGTGGTTGATGTTGGGAATTTCGATGCCATCCATATAAAAGCGGTTTTCGGAAGGAGAACCGCCCCGAACAATCAAGTCGTTTCGATAGCCGATGGGAGAGAAAGAGACACCGGGATAGGAGCGTACGATGCGCGAGACATCCCGGTTGGCTCCGGGACTTTTCTCTATTTCCTGCAGGCCGATGATACGCATGCTGACCGGGCTTTCGATACTTCGCCGGAAGGGGGAAGGCATCACCACTACTGTGTTCAGCAGATTGGCATCCTCTTCCATCTCTATCTCAATGAACGGAGTTGAGGCTGAAACGATATATTCGGGGGTGGAAACAGTCTGGTATCCTATGCAGGATGCCTCAAGGCTATAAATGCCTGGAGGCACCTGCTCTATCTTGAATGTGCCGAGTGAATCGGTGGAAGCCCCTTTCCCGGGGATACCGGCAACGAAAACGTTGGCGTAGGCCACGGGTTGTCTGGACTGTCTGTCGATGACTTTGCCGCGAACGGAATAGGTCACGGGAACCATCATGGCATGTACGGTTGGGCTGATACCTGATAAAAGTATCAGCAATATAAACAATATAGCTCCCACCTTGTGCCGCATGACATTCATGGCTAATCAGACGTCACTAATTACTTTCCCAAGTACCATCGGTACATGCGTTGCACACCTTCCTCGATATCAATCTTATGATGCCATCCCAATGCATGTAACTTGCCGGGATCGGTCAGTTTGCGCATGGTGCCGTCGGGTTTGGAAGTGTCGAAGGTCAGCCGGCCTTGATAACCTACGGTGTTGACAATCAGTTCTGCCAACTGGCGGATAGTGATTTCCTTGCCCGTACCGATATTGATGTGGCAGTTGCGGATTTCCTTGTCGTCCGGCTTGAAGGTATCTTTGAAGTCGACGTGTTCCATGACGAAGACGCTGGCATCTGCCATCTCCTCGCTCCAGAGGAATTCGCGCAAGGGGGTGCCGGTACCCCATAATCTCACTTCTTCTTCGCTGATGCCGTATTTCCGGAGGATATTCAGAATGTCCTCTTTGCTGCTGTCGCCGTTGATGCCTTCTACCGGACGCAGGTTCATGTCGTGGCGTACGGCATTCCAGTCGCCTTGTTTCAGGCAGTGGGCAAGGTGTATCTTGCGTATCATGGCGGGGAGCACGTGGCTGCGTTCCAGGTCGAAGTTGTCGTTGGGGCCGTAAAGGTTGGTGGGCATCACGGCAATGTAGTTCGTACCATATTGAAGATTGAAGCTTTCGCACATTTTCAGTCCAGCTATTTTGGCGATGGCATAGGGCTCGTTCGTGTATTCCAGCGGAGAAGTGAGGAGTGCGTCTTCTTGCATCGGCTGTTCGGCATTACGGGGATAAATGCAAGTACTGCCAAGAAAGAGAAGTTTTTTCACTCCGTGGCGGAAGCTTTCACCGATGACGTTCTGCTGTATCTGCAGGTTCTTGTAGATGAAATCGGCACGGTAGATACTGTTGGCCATAATGCCACCCACAAAGGCGGCGGCAAGGAATACATATTCGGGCTGCTCCTCATCGAAGAAGCGGCGTACAGCAACTCCGTCGAGCAGATCGAGTTCTTTGTGGGTCTTGCCGATGAGATTGGTGTATCCTTTCTCCTGAAGATTTTTCCAGATGGCAGAACCTACCAGTCCCCGGTGGCCTGCTACATATATTTTGGCATTTTTGTCTAACATTATTGTCTGAAAGTTTAATAGTTCATTCAAAGCTCTTTGCTTCTTAAATACAGTTTCTTCACAAATTTCATGTCGTGCTCTGCCATGATGCGTACCAACTCTTCAAAACTGGTCTGCCTCGGATTCCATCCCAGCAGTGTTTTTGCTTTGGTGGGGTCGCCCAGCAATTGTTCCACTTCGGCAGGCCGGAAATATTTGGGGTCGACTTCCACGAGGACTTTTCCGGTCTGTGTGTCGATACCCTTCTCATCCACTCCCTGGCCTTCCCAGCGCAGAGTGATGCCTACCTCCCGGAATGCCAGTGTCGCAAATTCGCGTACGGTATGCATTTCTCCGGTGGCAATGACGAAGTCTTCGGGGGTGTCGTGCTGCAGGATGAGCCACATGCACTCGATGTAGTCTTTGGCATATCCCCAGTCGCGCCGGGCATCCAGATTGCCCAGATACAGCTTGTCCTGGAAGCCTTGGGCGATGCGGGCAGCCGCCAGTGTGATTTTTCTTGTCACGAAGGTTTCACCTCGGCGTTCGCTCTCGTGGTTGAAGAGTATGCCGTTTACAGCAAACATGCCATAGCTTTCGCGGTAGTTCTTTGTAATCCAAAAGCCATATTGTTTGGCTACGCCATAAGGACTGCGGGGATAGAACGGGGTTGTCTCGCTTTGCGGCACTTCCTGTACTTTTCCGAAAAGCTCGGAAGTGGAGGCCTGGTAAATGCGTGTCTTCTTTTCCATACCGAGAATGCGTACGGCTTCGAGCATGCGCAGGGTGCCTACGGCATCGGTTTCGGCGGTATATTCGGGCACGTCGAAGGATACTTTGACATGGCTTTGGGCGGCAAGGTTATATATTTCGTCCGGCTGCACACTCTGGATGATACGGATGAGAGAGCTGGAGTCTGTCATGTCTCCATAGTGCAGGTTAATGGTACGTTTCTGTTTCATGTCGCGTACCCACTCATCGAAGTAGAGGTGTTCGATGCGGCCGGTGTTGAAAGAGGAAGAGCGACGCAGGATACCGTGCACTTCATATCCTTTCTGCAGGAGGAATTCGGCAAGGAACGAGCCGTCCTGCCCGGTAATGCCGGAGATAAGGGCTTTCTTCATAATGTATGCTTTTTGTTATTATGTCTTTTCGGACTGCAATATTCGTTATTTTCCACGAGATGGCAAAATATAAACTATTTCTTTCCCATCACTTTGTCGATAATCAGTGCGATTGCCCCGTCGCCCGTCACATTGCAGGCAGTGCCGAAGCTGTCCATCGCTATGTATAGTGCGATCATCAGCGCTTGTGCCGACTCGTCGAAGCCCAGCATGGATTGCAGGATGCCCAGTGATGCCATGATGGCGCCTCCCGGTACCCCGGGAGCGGCCACCATAGTGATGCCCAGCATGAAGATGAATCCTGCAAATAGAGGGAAATCATGGGGCATGCCTTGCATTATCATCAGTGCCAGGGCGCATGCCACAATCTTCAATGTGCTGCCCGACAGATGGATGGTGGCGCAAAGTGGGATGACGAATCCGGCAATATCGGCAGAGACGCCGTTCTTCCGACTCTGCTCCAATGTTACGGGGATAGTGGCGGCACTGGATTGAGTGCCCAAAGCCGTGAAGTAGGCAGGTATCATCCGTCCCAGTAGTTTGAGAGGGTTCTTGCGGACAAACAGTGCCGCAATGCTGTATTGGAATACCAGGAGAAAGATGTGAAGCAGGAAGATTACACCGATAATCTTAATAAAGACCATCAAGATGCCGAATACTTGTCCACTGTGCGTCATGTTGAGGAAAATGCCGAAAATATAGATGGGAAGCAGCGGCAATATCACTGCACTGATCATGCGGATGACAATCTCTTGAAAATCGCGTGCCGCATTTTTCAGTACCTCACTTTTCAGATGAGCCAGACCCAGCCCCAGTGTGAAGGCAAGTACGAGTGCGGTCATAACATTCATCAAGGGCGGGATGCCCACGGAAAAATAGGGAAGAATGCCTTGAGATTCACTGACTTTTTCTAACGGTACCCCGGTTTCTATGAGGGAAGGAAATACCGCCATACCGGTGAAGTAGGAGAGAAAACCGGAGAATAGAGTAGCTCCGTAAGCAATGAGTGCCGTAACGACCAGCATCCGTCCGGCTCCTTTGCCGATGTCAGCAATGGCAATCGTGACCAGTCCCACAATGATGAGGGGGATGGAGAAGTTCAGGAATTCACTGAAAATGGCATTGAAGGTTACGAACAGCCGTACCAGCGAAGCCGGTAGGAAATTTCCGAAAAGTATACCTAAGATAATGGCAATGATGATGCGTGGCAATAATCCGATGTGGAAGTTCTTCATGAGCATTGGTTTTCTTTCTGGTTGAAAAATAGGCTTTCGCTGACAAAAGTACTATTTTATTTTCGTAATTCATACGAACAAATGCTGTTAGCATTTTGTTTCCATATAAAGACAAAATTTACATGAATATGAAGAATTTAAATAAAACAGACATTGGACTTATCGGTCTGGCAGTTATGGGCGAGAATTTGGCCCTCAATATGGCAGATAAGGGATGGAATGTTTCGGTATATAATCGTACGGTTCCGGGAGTGGAAGAAGGGGTGGTGGAACGTTTTGTGAACGGCCGCGCCAAAGGGAAAAAAATTGAAGGCTATACAGATATAGCCGAATTTGTAATTTCCATTGCCATACCCCGCAAAATAATGATGATGGTTCGTGCTGGCAGTGCGGTGGATGAGCTGATGGAACAGCTGTTTCCCCATTTGTCCGAAGGGGATATCCTGATTGACGGTGGCAATTCCAATTATGAGGACACCAACCGGCGTGTGGCATTGGCCGAAAAGAAAGGCTTCCGTTTTGTGGGAGCCGGAGTTTCCGGTGGAGAGGAAGGAGCACTGAACGGCGCGTCTATCATGCCCGGAGGCTCTGAAAGTGCCTGGCCTGAGGTGAAGCCTATCCTGCAGAGTATTGCGGCAAAAGCATCTGACGGTACTCCGTGCTGCCAGTGGATTGGTCCTGCCGGTTCCGGTCATTTCGTCAAGATGATACATAACGGTATCGAATATGGAGATATGCAGCTTATTGCCGAAGCTTATTGGGTGATGAAGAATCTGCTGGGTCTGGACAATGGACAGATGGCGGAAATCTTTGCTGATTGGAATGAGGGCAAGTTGCGTAGCTATCTCATTGAAATTACCGTCAACATACTGCGTCATAAGGACAAATCAGAAGGTTACCTGATAGATAAGATATTGGATACTGCCGGACAGAAAGGTACGGGCAAGTGGTCCGTTATCAATGCGATGGAGCTGGGCATGCCGCTGGGGTTGATTGCTACGGCTGTGTTCGAACGTAGTTTGTCGGCACAGAAGGGCTTGCGTGAAACGGCTTCCAAGCAATTTGTATGCCGACGCTCGCAGGCAGTGTACAACAAGTCGGAGATGGTGAAGGATATCTATTCCGCACTCTATGCTTCCAAATTGGTGTCATATGCTCAGGGATTTGCTGTGTTGCAGCGTGCATCCGACGCTTTTGCCTGGAACCTCGATTTGGCATCCATCGCCCGCATGTGGCGGGGTGGCTGCATCATCCGTAGTATTTTCCTGAACGACATAGCTACGGCTTTCGAGGCTAAAGACAAGCCCAAACATCTGCTGTTGGCACCTTATTTCAAAAATGAAATGCAGCTGCTGCTTTCCGGCTGGAAACATCTGGTGGCACAATCCATGAAAGAGGAACTTCCGGTACCTGCATTCTCGTCCGCCTTGAATTATTTCTATTCGCTGGTGTCTGCCAAGTTGCCTGCCAATATGATTCAGGCGCAACGTGACTATTTTGGTGCGCATACCTTTGAAAGGACAGACGAGTTGCGTGGACAGTTTTTCCATGAAAATTGGACGGGACACGGAGGAGATACGAAATCGGGTACATACAATGTGTGAGAAAGGGGAGAAGATGATGAAGAAATTAGTGATTGTTATATTCGGTGCTTCGGGTGACTTGACGAAGCGCAAACTGATGCCGGCGCTCTATACTTTATATAGTGGCGGGCGGTTGCCGGAAGGATTCTCCATTCTGGGGATAGGACGCACCGAGTATACGGATGCCCGTTACCAAGAATATATAATGGGTGAATTGGGTAAGTTTGTAGCTTCCAAAGAGCAGGTGGAAGATAAAATGAAGGATTTTTGCAGCCATCTGCATTACCAGACTTTGGACCCTGCCGAGGTTGAAGGCTATCATCTGCTGGACGGACGTTTACAAGAGTTTACCGGTGAGAAGAAACCGGACAACCTGCTGTTCTATCTGGCTACTCCACCTTCCTTGTACGGTGTCATTCCCTTGCACTTGAAGGCGGCCGGTCTGAACCGTCCTGATACGCGTATCATCGTTGAAAAGCCGTTCGGTTACGATTTGGAGTCGGCCAGAAAGCTGAATAGCATTTATGCTTCCGTTTTCAAGGAGCATCAGATTTATCGCATCGACCATTTTCTGGGTAAGGAAACGGCGCAGAACATTCTCGCCTTCCGTTTTGCCAACGGAATCTTCGAACCGCTATGGAACCGTAATTATATAGACTATGTGGAGATTACAGCCGTAGAGAATTTGGGTATCGAAGGACGTGGCGGATTCTATGAAGGTGCCGGAGCCCTGCGCGATATGGTACAAAACCACCTCATACAGCTTGTGGCGCTCACTGCATTGGAACCGCCTGCCGTTTTCAATGCCGATAATTTCCGCAACGAGGTGGTGAAGGTCTATGAGTCATTGGCCCCCTTGAAAGAGGAGGATTTGGAGGAACACATTGTCCGCGGACAATATACGGCTTCGGGCTCGAAAGCCGGGTATAGGGAAGAGAAGAACGTGGCACCTAATTCGCGTACCGAAACGTATATTGCCATGAAAATCGGTATTAACAACTGGCGGTGGAAGGGTGTTCCTTTCTATATCCGTACCGGCAAACAAATGCCGACAAAGGTGACTGAGATTGTTGTACATTTCCGTGAGACGCCCCATCAGATGTTCCGTTGCGAGGGTGGACATTGTCCCCGCGCGAATAAGCTGATTCTCCGCCTGCAACCCAATGAAGGCATTGTGCTGAAATTCGGCATGAAGACTCCCGGACCGGGATTTGACGTGAAGCAGGTGATGATGGACTTCAGTTATGACCAGTTGGGCGGGTTGCCTACCGGCGATGCCTATGCCCGTCTGATAGAGGACTGCATACAAGGTGATCCTACACTCTTTACCCGCAGTGACGCGGTAGAGGCTTCATGGCGCTTTTTCGATCCCGTGTTGCGTTATTGGAAAGAGCATACGGATGCTCCTTTATATGGGTATCCCGTAGGTACGTGGGGACCTTTGGAAAGTGAAGCAATGATGCACGAACATGGTGCTGAGTGGACCAATCCGTGTAAGAATTTGACTAATACAGATGAATATTGCGAGTTATGAAAAGTTATGTTTACCATTCGGCTACAGCTACGGCGCATGCGTTGATTGAACATTTGATTGCGATGATGGAGCGTGAACCGGAAAAGACCTTTTATTTTGCATTCAGTGGGGGAAGTACTCCTTCGCTGATGTTTGACATTTGGGCTAACGAATACAAGGAGGTGACTCCTTGGATGCGGATGCGGATTTATTGGGTGGACGAACGGTGTGTGCCGGCAGAGGATTATGAGAGCAATTATGGTACCATGCGCCGTTTGCTGTTGGATGAAGTAGGCATGCCCGATGAATACGTTTACCCTATTTATGGAGTGAACCGCCCGGAGATTGAAGCAAAGAACTATTCGACGCTGGTTTGCCGCACGGTTCCGCTTTGGGGTGGCTTCCCGGCCTTCGATGTCGTTTTGCTCGGTGCTGGAGACGACGGGCATACCTCCTCTATCTTTCCGGGGCAGGAGTATCTGCTTTCTTCCTTTCATCCTTATGAGGTGAGTGTCAATCCCTATAATGGGCAGAAACGCATAGCCATGACCGGCTGCCTTTTGTTTGCTGCGAAGAATCTTATTTTCTTTGTTACCGGCAAGAATAAGGCGGATGTGGTCCGCGATATTCTTGATTCCGGGGATACCGGTCCGGCAGCTTATGTGGCCCACCATGCCGAGCGTGTGGAATTGTTCCTCGATGCTCAGGCCAATGGCGGGAAAATGTTTACTTAGATGTGCCGCTCTCCAGAATGCTTACGATGGAGAATAATGTAAAGCAGATGCCTCCCAAACCAGCCAGTACACGTGCAGGTACAAAATAGGCATTGTGCAGGTTTGCCATCTCAAACAGAAAGGCGGAGAGAAACAGACAAGCCAGGGCTGTGAAGACCGGAATCAGCGGGATGCGGTTGGCCAGCTTGAAAGTGTTCCGCCAGATGGCGGCAAGCAGGATGACTTTGCTGGAAATGCTGTAGCATACCAGTCCCAGACCTATCATAATATATCCTGTGGAGGAGAGTGCCGGATTGCTGTTGGCTAAGACCAGAAGTCCCCAGAGAATGCTGATGCTGCCCATTATCAAAACAAGGGCTGGCCACCGTTTCCGCTCAGCCTTTGTATAGTTGTTGCGTATCTGGCGGACGATGGTTGCAACCAGCGCCACCAGGCTGGAACAGATACAAGCAAGTCCTGCCATGACATGGCCTGCTACATAATATGCATTGTGCCCGCTGCTTTTTGACAATAGCCAGAAGGCCCATATCCATGCCATTACTGCCATAAGGGTGGCAACTGCTATTAGGATATATCCCTGGGAGGAATTGAATGCATCGGCAGGTTGTAGCTGGTCGGTACGTTCCGAGTTGGCGGGAATGAGGGTGAAGCGGGTGGAGGCTGTGGCTGTGGTAGCTACACAAGCTGTGATGAAACCGACTCCGCAAATCACGTGTCCTGCTACGAAATTGCTTGCCGTGGCAGCTTCGTGCATATAATTCCAACCATAGATTACTGTGAGTATGGCTGCCAGGTAACCGATAACCGGAAGTGCGTATCTGGCTATCGGATTGTAGGTATGAATAATTTGTCTAATGATTGTTGCCGCTGTGGCGAACAAGGCAATGCAAATCATCCCTAAGGAAAATACTACCGGACCGGCCACAAATTTTGCCGAGTCCACTCCTTCGTGGAGCACAAAGGCTCCGTAGCCGAAACAGAAAAGGGCCATCAACAAGGGTATGGCCCTGAAAAGAATACTGATACCGTAATTCATAACTGTTGTTTTTAGAGTTTCCCCTTCAAACAGCGTTTCTGCGGCTTTGTTCCTCCTTTTAAGATTTATTTGTGATGAGAAGTGCTTGTCTGTCCGTATTTAGGGAGCCAGCCTCTCCTTTTTCCAGCTGCCATCCGCTTGTTGGGAATAGAGGAAACGGTCGTGTAGCCTGCTTTCCCGTCCTTGCCAGAATTCAAAACGGAAAGGGGTGACGGCAAAACCTCCCCAGTTGTCGGGACGTTTGATACTTTGCCCTACCCATGTTGCCGCTTCGCGGACGAACGCGCGCATTATCTCCATACGGCTGCCAATGACGTGACTTTGGGGTGAAATCCTCGCCCCGATTTTACTTTTGTAAGGTCTGCTTGCAAAATAGGTGTCAGAATCGGCAGGAGCGCATCTTTCAGCTTTTCCTTCAATGTGTATTTGCCTTTCCAGTTTGTGCCATACGAAAGATAAGGATATATACGGATTTGCAGTCAGTTGCCGGCCTTTCCTGCTTTCGTAGTTGGTGAAGAAGATGAACCGGCCATTTTCCACCCCTTTCAGCAACACTGTGCGTGTAGAGGGATGCCCGTCTGTCGAGGCTGTAGCTACCGTCATGGCGGTGGGCTCGTACTCATCACTATGGATAGCATCGTTCAGCCAATGGTCGAATTGCTCAAGGGGATTGTCGTTGAGGTTACCCGGCGTCAGTCTGCCTTTCTTATATTCTCTTCTGATGTCAAAGAGTTGTGATTTCATTATCGTGTGGTTTTATCAAGAATGATGTTTTTCTATGTAACAGTCTGAGAGGGCTGAATGTTTTTGTTTCTCTGCGGAAAGAAAATATGGAAGAAGGAAATGGTTGTGTTGATACTTAAAAAAATGGCATCCCGATTGTGGTGGCTATCGGGATGCCGGATATTGGAGATTACTTTATGGAGACAAGTGGGAAGTGGACACTGGCATGTCTGCTATTGCAATTTAAACATTACGGGAACTGTGAATTTACAACGGACCGGTTTGCCTCGTTGCTCACCGGGTTTCCATTTGGGCATGGTGGAAATCACACGGATAGCTTCTTTATCCAGGTAGGGATCTACGCCTCTTACTACTTTTACATCTACGATGCTGCCGTCTTTGTTGACAACGAATTGTACTATTACGCGCCCTTGGGTTCCGGTTTCTTGTGCAATAGTCGGGTATTTTATGCTCTTACCCAGATATTGCATCAGACTCATGCCATTATAAGAAAACTCAGGATTCTTCTCTACAACTTCAAAAATCTCGTCCTCTACCGGAATCTCTTCATCTACGGTTGGAGATATGGGTTTGATGATTACAGCTTCACCGATTTCTTCGGAAGAGGCAATGGCTGTTTCTTTCACATTGTCATTATCATCCACAATTGTCAATACCTCGGCAATTGCAGGAGCTTGAGTGGGTGGCGGAGCTGCTAATTCGGGTTGCTCCGTGATAGGAATTTCAATTTCCTGCTCAAATACGTTCTCGGTAATAGCACCGCTCATGTCAATCATAACATCACGCTTCGACCATTCAAATGCAACGAACATGAAGACCAGCACAATTACATAACCTACAAGTAGCCAATTTGACTTCTTGTTTTCCAGGCTTGCTTTGGATGTTTTCTTGATTTCCATAATTTATAAGATTATTACTGTATAATGGTTGTCGCGAAACTAATATTATACAGATGTGATTAGTAAAATCATAAAACATGCGTGCCCACTTGTTTCTGCATTAAAGATAAGAAAATGAATGTTATGTTGTTGTTTGATATATGGTTATATATAGTTTTTTAAATTTGCTTTGATAATTTTTCCGCTTATGAATTAAATAGTGTTGAGGTGCAAAAAAGCGCTTCCAATGTTCGCTTATGGAGAAAGGCTTCACACAAAAACAAATTGTATTTATAGTATTGAAATGCGGTTATAGCTTTTGTATCAATTCTTTAGTATGTTGGTTGGAATCAGATGCTGGCAATAAATATAGATTATATATGATAGCCATTTGAATTTGACTATCTTTGTACGCTGAATTTAACCCTATTTTATAATCTTATTTTATTTATACGGAAATGATTTTGTTTTTATTGAACACGTCTGCCGCTGGAGGTAAACTTGAACAGGCATTGGAAAAATTGGTGGATTTTGGTATGGATGCCGGTAAGGATATATTAATCGCTATTTTAATCTATGTAATCGGGCGTTTCATCATCAAACAGATAAGTGCATTAGTAGCCAGGATACTTGAAAAACGGAAGATTGAAACCAGTGTACAGACCTTTTTGAAGAGTCTGATAAAGATACTGCTGAACATGATTCTTGCTTTTGCCATAATCGGCAAACTCGGTGTGGAGACCACCAGTTTTGCGGCGTTACTCGCATCTGCCGGTGTAGCTGTGGGTATGGCGCTGTCCGGTAATCTCTCAAATTTTGCCGGTGGACTGATTATACTTATTTTCAAACCGTTTAAAGTAGGTGACTACATAGACGGTCCGGGAGTAAGTGGTACGATAAAGGAAATACAGATATTTCACACTATACTTTCCACTCTTGATAACCGCATGATTTATGTACCTAATGGAAGTCTCAGTGGTAATGCCGTCACTAATTACAGTAAGCAGGACAAGCGTCGTGTTGAATGGGTATTCGGTGTTGAATACGGTGAGGATGTAAAGAGAGTCAGAGCCGTTTTACAGCGCATAATCAATGCAGACAGCCGTATATTGGATACACCGGCTCCCCTTATTGTCTTAGGTTCATTGAGTGCAAGCAGCATCGATATTACAGTCCGTGTCTGGGTAAAAAGTGTGGACTACTGGAATGTGCTGTATGATATCAATGAAATAGTTTATACTACATTTAATGAAGAAGGAATAGGATTTCCCTTCCCGCAGCTCACTCTACATCACGCAAAAGATTGAGCTTATTATCTATAACAGTTTCCATTTATCAAGAATTTGAAGCTTTATGTTTGCTCTGAAAAGTATGCTATACTGTTCATTAATTCCGAAAAAGAAATCATAAACTCCTTTTGTTTGCTTTTAAACATTATCGGTTGCTAATTTATTGAAGCTTTATATATAGATTTGCAAGTATTTCTTAATTAGGATATGATATAAAAAGATTATTTTAACTGTTTCAGCTTTTATAGCTGTTAGTGGTGTTTATGACAAAAAAGCGGTAGAAGGTTTTGACAAGAATAACAACCTAATATTTTTTTAATTTGTAATTATGATGAAAAAAAGTTTCTTGACTGTTCTATTTGCGCTGTTCTGCACGATGGGATTTGCGCAATTGTCTTTCAATGTAAAGGCCGGTCTTAATCTCAGCAGTTACATCGGTGAAAACTCTGACCATTCCAAATTTAAACCAGGAGCACGCATTGGAGTGGGAATGGAATACCAATTCAGCGACCTTGTTTCCTTACAGCCCTCGCTATTCTTCTCACAGAAAGGTGCGAAATATTCAAGTGGATATAGCGGTAGCGTCGTAGATGCGGATGCAGATGTGAAGATCAACCAGCTTTATTTGGAATTGCCCATCAATGTACAATTCCGTTTCAATATTGCAGACAATACTAACCTGGTCATTGCGACAGGGCCGTATCTTGCCTGTGGGGTAGGTGGTAAAGCCAAGTTCGATGGCAAGGCATCTGTTGGAGGTATCAATATCAATGGAGATGAGAAAGTCGATACATTCAGTGATGACGGCTTGAATTACAATAGGTTCGATGCCGGTTGGAACATCGGTCTTGGGGTAGAGTTTGGCCGAATTCTTGTGGGGGTTGACACACAGCTTGGCTTCTGCAAGATTATGGATGGGGATGCTCCGCACAATGCGAATATCGGTATTACTCTGGGGTATAAATTTTAAATAGTTCCCTTACGATCCCTTGATTGAGTATATTTTTATTAATAGTTTAACTTTTTTATTGTAGACAATCTATAAATTATTTTATCTGTTTTAAAATAAAACGGTGTAGTATGAAAAAATTATTCATTTTATTAGGAACTCTTTTTTTGTTGTCAGTAGGTGCTTATGCGCAGAAAGGGAAACAAGCCATAGGTTTCGGTCTTGGTTATGGTACAGAAATTGAAAGTATCGGATTGGGAATCAAGTATCAGTATAATATAACCAATCCTATACGTATCGAGCCCTCTCTTAATTATTTTTTTGAAAATGACAATGTAAGCATGCTGGATGTGAACGTGAATTTTCATTATCTGTGTCCGGTAGCTAGCAATGTCAAGCTTTATCCACTGTTTGGGTTGACTTTGTCCAACTGGATGTTTGATATGTATGATGTTGACTGGGATGGGGATCATGTTCATGTGGATGGCGATGGGAATCATAATGAATGTCGTTTCGGTGTAAACTTGGGAGTTGGAGCCGAATTTGCATTGAGCCGTAATTGGGCCATGAATCTTGAATTTAAGTACCAGTTGGTCAGTGATTTTGATCAGGGTGTCATCAACATCGGGGCTGCGTACAGATTTTGAAGAAAATATCGGAACAGAAATCTCATTGATATAAAAGAGGGGATAGGCATAGTTTAATGCTTATCCCCTCTTTTTTAGTGTTTCAATGCTTGGATTTCAAAGCCAAATCAATCGTCATCATCATCATCATCGTCATCATCATCGTAATATCGATAGTGCTTCTTGTGGTGTCTCTTCGGTTTTTTATATTTGTGTTTCTTATGGTGAAATTTATCATGGCGCTCACAGTATGAATTATAGTATTCATGCCAGCAGTCACTATGGTGATGGACTCTGTCATAGAAAGGGGTATAATATACACTTCCCGGATTTATGCCAATCTCCACAAGAATACGGTTCCATCCGTAACGTTGATACCGGTTGTAATAATCGCATACATCATGCATCTTTTTTCCGGAAGTTCTGGCTACCTCAAGTGCAATCCCCACATTTCCCCAGTCTTTTCCACAGCGTTTGTAGTAATCGTCCAAGGAACGGCTTGAAATGTTGTATTCCAGACATAGCCGTTTCTTATAATCAGAAAGCTCCACGGCTGCGTAGCGGTTGGCTCTGCCAATAAAGATGGAAATACCATCCTGGGCAGACAAGGTGCAGGCTAATAGGAGGAAAAGCAGTAGTAAATTAATTTTTTTCATAATGTTTCTAAGTTAAATGGGTTCTTGTCTTTTGCTTTTTCAATTTCATCTCCAGCTTCATTCAGAGCCTTCTTTACATCATCTGTCCTTTCTTCAATCTGTTTCTGTGTCTTTTCAAGGTTTTCTTCGACGGATTCCTTTACATTTTCCAGATGCTCTTTAACTTTGTCTTTAGCCTTTTTCTCTCTGCATGATGCAAAGACAAGTGTAGCTGTACATGCCAACATGACAAATAATAACTTTTTCATATCCTTATATTTAGTGATACTATATAATTGGTTAAAATCCAAATGTAGAAATAAATATTGTTTTTAGCAAATTAGGGAAAAGCTTTTGAACATAATGTTGGGGTAAAATATCTTGTTTGTTAATGCATCCTATACTGGAAGTCTTTTCAAATCATCGGATGAATTAGAGATAAACCTGACTTTGAAATGTTGTTTGTGAATATATACAAAAAAGGCTATCTATCCCAGACAGCCAATCTTAGTTTAACCTTATATCTAATACTATGAAAAACACATTGCAAATGTACGGATTTGCAAGGACTGTGCAAATTTTCAACCTTTTCATTGCCATCTTATAACAAGGTTTAGCTGGTAAATATATTCGTTAACGATTTAATAGTGCAAATGTTAAATTTAAGCTCCAGATACGTTAAGGTATTGCTTTCTCAATTGCGGCACTGTAGAGCGATTCTGCAATATTGTGGAATATTCCGCACAATTCCACACTGGAGTAAAAAATTAAATTGTTTTATGTTGTTGAAAATGAGAATAACGTCGATGCGCTGATATTTTGGCATCAATTTTGTACTATGATTTATGTCCTAAAATTTATCAGTAACTTATAGTTGTTATGGTTAGACAATAGGTATTAGTTGCATTAAGGTTTAAAGCTATTTTGTTCATATTGATTTTCATTCGGAAACTCTCTTTGTTTAGTATTGCATCCCGGTCTGTGAAGCATCGGGATGTTTTTCATTTTGGAGGATTACAGTTTTCGACTGAATGCTGCAATCTTGTATAGTTAGTCAATACTGCTTTCATTATTCTTTGGGGGAATAATGAAAGCAGGCTTAGTCTATGAGGATTGGATACACTTTATTTAAAGGCTTTATATTTCTAATGAGGCAAGATATAAAAAATCAATCTGTGTTTATCTACTCTGAGAAGTATGCAGTACTGTTCATTAATTCCGAAAAAAAAATCATAAACTCTTTTTATTTGCTTTTAGACATTGTCGGCTGCTGATTTATCGATGCTTTATATGTAGATTTGCAAGTGTCTTTTTATCAAGATATGGAAAAACAAACTAGAAAAATTTTAAAAATATCCGGCATTATATCAGGAGGGCTGATTATAGCCGCCTTTATAGTAATTGCAATTGCTCTGAATTTTGTGTTTACTTCTGAAAAGTTAACTCCGGTGGTATTGAAAACTGCCAATCAGAATTTGAATGCAAAATTGGATATAAAAGATGTAGAACTTACTTTCTTTTCCACCTTTCCACGGCTCGGATTGAAACTGAAAGACGGAACATTGGTTTCAAAGGTTATCCGTGACACCATGTGGCAAAGGACTGACACATTATTGTCTTTCAAGAAAGCCGTATTGGTAATTGATGTAATGGATTATTTGCAACAGCAAAAGGTAAATATCCATCAGCTTGCCTTAGACAGTGCCAATATCTATGCATACAAGGACGGGACTGGAGCTGCAAATTGGGACATTTTGTTCCCCGACACGACAAATATAGCTTCATCATCAACAGATACGGCCAGGCATGTGAATGAACTTAATGTCGAACAGGTTGCCATAAAACATGCTACGGTAACCATGGATGACCGAGACACACATATCTTTGCCAATCTATGGGACATGAATCTGGACTTGAAGGCAAACATGAAAAAGGAACATTCTGTATTGGCTTTGGATTTCAAGAACAAGAATGTCCTTTTCTGGCAAAATGGGCAACTGATAACTAATCGTGTCGGCATTCATCTGAGGACTGACATTGAACTGGATGCCGTTCATCGCACTCTCCTTCTGCGTGACGCTCTAATCAATATAAACGGTACTAAATTAGGGGTAAAGGGAACATTGCGTCATGATGCAATAGCCCAAACCCTTGATTTAGACCTGCAATATGGGTTGCACGCTCCTTCGTTGGAAACCGTATTGCACATGATTCCAGAAAGTATTCTGCAAAAGAAAGAGGTATCTGTCAAAGGAGAGGTTGCTTTCAAAGGAGAGCTGAAAGGAACCTATGGAAAACAAAAATTACCATTGGCCACATTGGACATCAAAATTAAGGATGCCTCTGCCCGGTATGCCGGATTGCCTTATGGCATAGACAAATTAGAAGCCGATTTTTTTGCTCAAATAGATCTGATGCACGATAGCCCCTCCTATCTGAATCTGAAGGCATTCCATTTTAAAGGGGCAAATACCAGCATACAGGCTGATATGAAAGTAGAGAATCTGTTGGCTGATCCCGATATCACTTTCCATGCTGAATCAACCATAGACCTGAATGCGCTGAAGCATGCTTTTCCATTACAAGAAAGCATCAGTATGGAAGGGGAAATGGAAACCGATTTGGGAGTACGCTGCCGTATGTCCTCTATAAAGAAGCGGGATTGGGGACGTATCACGGCTGAAGGAAAACTCAAGACTGATAAATTCATGCTACGTGATACTCAGAGGAATTTTGAGTTCATAAGTAACGCATCTTTGGCCTTTGCCGGCAATGAATGGTTAGGGGGGCATGCCCAAATCAAGGATATGATTCTCCGTTCTCCTCAATTAGACTCTGATATGAAAAGTCTTGTGGCTACCGTCAGGACCATTCCTTCCAAAGACACAACCCGAATGGCTCAGGTAGAATGTAAAATGGAAATGCACAAGCTAAAAGTTGCTTTAGGGGATTCTCTTGGTTTGTTTTGCGGAAAATCCTCTGCTACATTGAAAGTACAGCCGGGGGAACATAATCCAAGCAAGCCCCAAATAGAACTTGTTATGGAGACAGACACCTTGTTTTGTCGCATGGGAGGAGTCAAAGCTGGAATGAACAAAGCAGGTATAGGAATCACCGCAGAAAAAATACGTGATTCATTGTGGATGCCCGATGGCATCGTGGGGTTTAATCATATGGCTGTCTGTATTCCGGAATGTGCACTTCCCATACATATGCAAAAAACCGCTGTAACAGTGGGAAACCGTACTGTCACCTTACGTAACGCTACCATGCGTATAGGTAGATCTGACATTACGGCAAGTGGGGTAATCCATGATTTGTATGGAGCTGCGAAACATCACAAAGTTTTACGTGCCAAGCTGAATGTTTCGTCGGAGCATTTAGACTGCAACCAGCTGATACATTCAATATCCTTTCCCTCGGATACAATTATGGCAGAAACAGATACAATTTCTACGAATCTCAAATTGTTTGTCATACCACCGAAGTTAGACTTTGAATTGCAAACCCATTTCCGACAAGTATTTTATGAAAAAGTGATCTTCAATGATGTCCACGGGGCCGTAGATATTCGTAACCAATCTGTGTACCTGAAGGAGCTTAGCATGAAGGGTATGGGTTCGGAAATGAACACTACGCTTGTTTATCAGGCAAAACGTCCGGAACAAGGATTTGCGGGTTTTGATTTCCGCTTGCATAACATTAACATAGGAAAGTTGGTCGACCTTGCACCCTCTTTGGATACAATCGTGCCCATGTTACGTTCATTCGAAGGAACTGTGGATTTCAATATGGCGGCAGCTGCGGCATTAGATTCCAACCTTAACATCAAGATACCGACCTTGCGCTCGGCCATTCATGTAAAAGGGGACAGTCTTGTACTGATGGACGGTGAGACTTTCGCTGAAATCTCAAAGAAATTCTTTTTCAAGAACAAAAAGAAGAATTTAATCGATAGTATTTCAGCAAATATTAGTATCAGAGACGGTAAAGTGACAATCTATCCTTTTGAAGTTTCGATGGACCGTTACAAAGCGGCGGTAGGGGGTACGCAAGGATTGGATATGAACTTTGACTATCATATTTCCATCTTGAAATCACCGGTACCGTTCAAATTAGGTTTGAACATATCGGGGACTTTGGACGACATGAAATTCAAGTTGGGCAAAGCCAGATACAAGGACGCTGTTACACCGGCAGAAATACATAAGGTGGATAGTGCTATAGTAAACATGGGACGACAAATTGAAATTGATTTCAAGAAAATAATGAAAAGATAACATAGACAAATTATCAAGTGGATATGGCGGTAATATCATTGATGTGGATGGCGAGGAGTTCAAGGCGGGAGTGCAACATGTTCATTCAGAAGTGGGTTTCAGAGAAGAAATGGCGATTTGTGAAACAGCTTGAACGGCTTCGTAAGGCGCAGGATGAATAATTGATGTTGAAAAAACTAATCTGGATTTAAAAATGGAGTTGGAGCTGAAACAGTGAGAGAAGAAGAAGCGTAGTGACAAAGAATCGCAAGATGGGTAATGATACGTGGAAAGGGATTGAAAAAAACACCTTCCTCTTGCGCTCAAAAGGAAGGTGGCCTTAAACGAAACATACAAAGCTTAAAAAAATGCGTTTTTTTGAAACTGCTACAGATAAAGGTGCTTTGATATGAAATTTTAGGCTAAAGTAGCTCTCTTTTTTCTTTTTCTCAAATATAGGCATAGAAAAATTGTTTTAATGTCCGTTTTATGTATCTTATTGTCTCTTTTTTGTAATTTTGTTCAGTCTTATGGAGGGAATAAGGCATAAGAAAGTTCCTTTTCCTTAGTCCAGACTTTCCCAAGTACGGACTTTATTGTTATCCAAGGTTTATGTAACTTTTAATGTCATCTCTCATTTCAGGAAATTAAAGCTATTCTACTGTGGTATTATTCCCCTTATGTGGTATTCTGTTCTACACATTTCTACACATGATAATTCCTTGCTTCTTTATTAAAACCCTATTTAATAGGTTATTATATTCTCATTTCTGTTTTGGCATTTGTTTTGTTCTATAATTACTGTAATGAAAGGCATAAAATTAATATCCATTTAAAAATTACGATTATGAAAAAAGTATTAGTAGCATTAGCAGTGGTTGTGGGATTAGGTAGTTCAGTAGCATTCGCTCACGTTACATCAGAAGTACAGTCTGTAATTCAGGCTTTGCAAGATCCCCAAGATGAATTTACAAAAATCGAAGTGAAAGATCTTCCCCAGGCTGTAGTAAACACATTGGCAAAGGACTATGAGAGGGCTACAATAAAAGAAGTGTTTGTTGCAGAGAAAGAAATCGGCAAGGTTTATAAAGTCGTATTGGTTCTTACTAAAGATGACCAGTCCGCTGAAGAGGTAACGGTTCTTCTGAACGAAAAAGGTGAATCTGTTGAATGACAATTTTCTTTTTCCCTATTGGGGAAAATTACATAATTGATGGAAATGAATGTCAATAAGTAATTGATATGAAAAATCGGTACCATTCATAAGATTGTGTAAATGATAACTCGGATATAAGATATCCGAGTTGTTTTTTACCTTTATAATTGAAAAAACGATGGATACTGGGTTAAAGAACACAAAGCTGTTTCTGCAGAACTATTGAGTAAAGAGTTTTAAGCCAGTTTAAGACTGAGTAGGAAGGCAGGCTATTGTCATAAATATTTGCAAGTCAGATATGTTAGAGAAGATGTTTGAGGGAAAGTTGGATGCTTATCTTGGTTACTTTCAGCCATTATTGTGTGCTTTAATTGATTGTATATATTGAAAGGAACATGCTGGACCTCAGCTTTTGTGTGGCTGAGGTTTTGTCGGAGATAAGAGAGCGTTGTTAAACGTGCGATAGTAGATATATGTTTTACTGATGATTAGTGGATATTTGTTGACTGTTTATGGAAAAGGCGACTGAATAGTCACTCTTTGGGTTTATAATTGTAATAATAGTTTGTTTCTTATTTGTCAGATATTTCTGTTATAGAGGGGTGTCTTATATAAATAATGTTTATATTTGTATTCTAATCTCTATTATGTTATGAATGACAAACAACGACTTCTAATTGATTGTATTTCCCTTCTTCCCGTTATAGGCATTCTGGTTTTGATAACTGTTGCCAATGACCAGTTTGTTACTATGGTTGCTGCCTATGTGCTTTGCGGAGAACTCTTATGTGTATTGGTTAGCAGGATATTAAATTTGTATTATATTGATGTGGCTTTTGTTTGGTTGGGTGGAGTTATGCTTTGGTTGTGGTATTGGTTCTGGTTGGAGTCAAGCCATGTAGTGATGGAAATTGTGGAAAAGACAGTTGGATGAATTGCTTCTTTTCATTGAAAAATCCCCGTAGCTTTCTGCATGTATTTGTTTATAATTTCTTTGGTTTACAGTGGGATAGAGAGTGCGGTTTTACTTTCACCGCTTTTGTTTCAAAGAAACAAATCTCATACAAGACATGCTGAGAAATAGAAAGTCAATGGCTTGTTTGAATTCTCTTGTAACCCGTCCAAGCCGTCACGGATAGAACGGGTAAAATACTTTTTGTCAATGCTGTCCGTTCATGGGGCAGACAACATAAAACCTAAACACTTAACTGGAATAATTGGCGGCATTACCCACCAAAAGCATCCGACCCTCACAGGCTGAGAATACTTTCATTATTCCAAAGAATAAAATAGTATTATATCGGCTAACTATACAAAGTTATAGTATTTAGTCGAAAACCGCAATCCTCCAAGGTAAAAACATCCCGATACTTCACAGACCGGGATGCAATACTAAACAAAGAGAGTTTCCGAATGAAAATCAATATGAACAAAATAACTTTAAACCTTAATGAAACTAATACCTATTGTCTAACCATAACAACTATAAGTTACTGATAAATTTTAGGACATAAACCATAGTACAAAATTGATGCCAAAATGGCAATGTAACAATGTTGCATTCATTTTCAGCAATATAAAGCAAACTCTTTTTTACTTCCTTGTGGAATATCGTGGCGCATTCCACAGTATTGTAGAATAACTCCACAGTTTTAAGTAAGAGCTACTGACTCCCATTCGCTCCAAGTAAACGCACGAAAGTTCTTATACCTCCGTTTCCTCCCATTGTACTCATAATTTGAGTTATCCAAGCAGGGGAATAACCGGTTGTCGCTATGAAGCTATATCCATTTGGAATTGGGCATTTAACAAGTTTATGACAAATGCGGTATTTTTTTATTGTATAGTGTGCCTCGGCTTATGTCGAGGCTTTTTGTTTCATAATGAAAGCCTTCTCTTCTTTAGATTGAGGAGGGAAGGCTTTATACAGCTAAACAAGAATCATAAGCCTCACGGCTTCATGTGTACAAATATAATGCCTGCTTTTATCTTTTTAAAGGATGAGTGTTCTGAATTTATAGTCAAGTCCTCTGTTTTTTTACTATGGAAATCACACTGATATTTTTTTATATTCCGAATCTCCTTACCTTTGTGTAATTATATCTGCTTATTTCAATGAAAACTGAATTGATAGAGAATATAGCTTTTACAAAGGAAGACTATATTCAAAAGACAACGAATGAGAGCATGCCTTCCTTTGATGAGCTCTTGGATACCATAGTCGCATTTGTGGAGGAGAACGGCGGTAGTCTGGAGGATGCCGTTGATATGGCGAACGATACGTATTTTCAATTATAAATGATTAGATAAAGCAATTATGGCAGAAGAGAGTAAATATGCATACGACGAGGAATCCGTCAAGGTAATAATTGAATGGGCACAAACAGCCCAATTACCCAAAAAGGTGATGCTAAGTGAGGCGGAACATATCTTTGACACCTCTCTGTATGTTAATGCGAATATCTGCGATATTAAGCAACATTATCCGGATGCATTCTATAATCCGGCCATTGATAGATTGTGTCGGTTGAAGGAAATAATAGAAGGAGCGGCTAAATAGTCGCTCTTTTCATATCTTAAGTATAATAAAAGTCATCCTCTCTTTTCGCTAAAAGAGAGGATGATACAAACAAAACAAACATTTTTTGTGTCTTCACAGACACAAAAGAATAAAAATGTAAAATGTTCAGGAGAACATTTATATATGCAAAAGTATGACATGTTTTTTTATAAAACAGGACAAAATATATAAAAGTCTACAAATAATATTTAAGGAAGGTAGAGCTGTGCATAGATTTTATTGCTTTTGAATAAATTATACAATTTATCAGCCTGATGTGCTACATTGAGAGATGGCCATTATGGATAACTGGGAGCTGATATTGGGTAATTGATATAAAAATCCCAGGTACGCTCGAATGGTCTAATTCCACTTCTGCAAATCGCCCTCATACTTTACAAATGTTTTTGATGCAGGTCTATATAGCTTTTCTGATTTATTTTTGTTTTTGCAATTTTTCGGCAATTATTTAGCCCCAAAAGTGAAACTATTTTTAATTTGCTTGTTTTTCGTAAGTACTTGTTGCACCTAAAAAAGCACTTCCAACGTTCGCTTACGGAGGAAGTGCTTCACACAAAAACTAAACTAGACTTAACTAAACTATTCTATTGGGGGAGTTTCACAACTCCTATCTGTTCAGCGCAAAGATAAAAAAACATATTTTAATCTGCAAAAGGATTCTATAATAAATCGACGGCTTTTCCGATTTTATCGACGGATTGGTCGATTTTTTTAGCTTCTTTGGTCTAAAAATTCTTGAAAAGCTTGTTTGTAGCTGTCGCTTATCGGGATGTAATTCTTTCCGAATACGATGCGACCACGGTCTATAATACGTATTTTATCCTTTTGGACAATGTAGGAACGGTGAACGCGCATGAAACGCGAGGTGGGCAGGAGTTCCTCCATAGCCTTCATGCTCATTAAAGACAAGATGGGCTTGGGGGAATCTTCCTCGTAGATTTTAAGATAGTCTTTCAGCCCCTCTATGTACAGAATTTTACTTAGTTCGATTTGTACCAGCTTATACTCGCTCTTTACGAAAATACTCTGAATTTCTTCCTTTGGCTGTTGCAGCAGTTCGAACCATTGTACAGCCTTGTTGGCAGCCTGCAGAAAGTCGATGTAGGAGATGGGTTTCAGCAAGTAGTCCAGCGCATTGACTTTGTAACCGTCTATGGCGTATTGGTCGAAGGCGGTGGTGAAGACTATGCGGGTATTGAAATCGACCATCTTTGAAAATTCGAGTCCGTTCAGTTCGGGCATCTGGATGTCGAGGAAAAGCAGGTCGATGTGCTTTTCGGGCAACTCCTTGATGGCTTGCACGGCACTGGAGTATTTACCGGCCAACTCCAGAAACGGGGTTTTGTTGACGTAGCTTTCCAGAAGCCCCAAAGCAAGGGGCTCGTCGTCTACAATGGCACACTTCAGATTCATATCTTTATGATTAAAACAGATTTATACTCTTTCATGTTTTCGCTCACTCCTTGCTTCCAGTCATAATGACCGGGATAGGTCAGCTCCAGGCGTTTGCGCACTTGCTCCAGACCGATGCCGCTTCCGCTTTTGTCCGCCATGCTTTTGGGATGGTAACTGTTGGTTATTTCACAGTATATCTCTCCGGGGCTTTCACTGAAATGGATGCGGATAAAGCTGGGCTCGGTGGGAGAGATGCCATGTTTGAAAGCATTCTCTATGAGGGAAATAAAGATGAGCGGAGCTATTTCGGTACGGCTGTCCGGTCGGACGTCTATCTTCGTTTCCACACGGACGTTGGCGGAGAGGCGGATGCGCATCAGTTCGATGTAGTTGCGGATGAAGTCCATCTCCTTGTCTAGGGTAACGAAGTTCTGCTGATTGTCATACAGCACATGGCGTAGCAACCGGCTCAGTTCCTGCACGGCAGTCTGTGCCTTGTCAGTGTCAAAGGCGATGAGGGCGTAGATGTTGTTCAGCGTATTGAGCAGAAAATGCGGGTTGAGCTGGTTGCGCAGGTTCTTCAACTCGGCTTCCGTGCGGCTTTTCTCGGCTTCGCGGCGGGCGGCGTCCATCTGCGCCCAGCGGCGGCTCAGCTTGATGGCAGCGCTGAGGCCGGCGGTGAGAATCATGGTCGATACATCGCGCAAGATGAATATCCATTTGGGAGGACCCATGTGCTGACCGTCATCATCGCCGCGCAGATGGTTCTGGAATGTGTATTCTTGCCAAAGGTGGGCGCCGGTGGTAATGCAGATGATGAGCAGTGTGTTCAGCAGGAGGTACTGCCGGATGCGTCCTTCGAACAAGTAGCGGGGAATGAGGAGACAGTAGTTGATGTAGAATACAAGGAAGAACGAGAGGGTACTGCTGCTACCGTGGCGCAGATAGTCCGCAAGGCTGATGTTGAAGCCACTGCGTGTCATCATCAGAAAGGGGAAACCGATGACGATACCCCAGACGATGATGTGTATCAGGATTTCGATGCCGCGGTGGCGTGGGTTAGGGAGCTGTTGTTTCATCATAATACAAAGATACGGATTTTAGATGGATATTGGAAATATCCACCGCCTGCGAAGCAAATCTCTGTTCGCAGGTTGCGGATAAGCGTTTCCAGGTTGCGGATATGTATCCCAAGCTTGCGGATGTCTATCCCAAAGCTTGGGATAGACATTATCCTTAATTCGGCATAACTTTTCTCTTTATTGGCAGAAAGTTTTTTCTTAATACTTAGAAAGTTTTTCTTTAATACTTAGGACGTGTTTTGATAACTTCTGGCAAGAGAGAGATAGGTTATTCGTAGCGTATGGCCTCTATCGGGTCGAGGTCGGCAGCTTTCTTGGCGGGATACCAACCGAAGAACACTCCGGTGACGGTACATACGGCGAAGGAGAGGAATACGCTCCACGGCTGGATGAAGATGGGCCAGTGGGCAACGCTCTTCACTATCCAGCTGGCTCCGCATCCTATGATGACGCCGATGATGCCTCCGGTGATGCTGATAAGGATGGCTTCGATAAGGAACTGGCTCAAGATGTCGACACCGCGTGCGCCTACACTCATGCGCAGACCGATTTCGCGTGTACGCTCCGTCACCGATACGTACATGATGTTCATAATGCCGATGCCGCCCACTACGAGCGATATGCCGGCGATGCAGGCAAGCAGCGTGGTCATCAGGTCGGTAGTGGAGTTCAGCATGGTGCTGAGCTCCTGCTGGCTGCGGATAGTGAAGTCGTCATCGTCACTCTCCTTCAGCTTGTGGTTGCGGCGCAGTATCTCGGTGATTTCGTCGGTGGCATTGTCCGTCATGTCCTCGGTGAGGGCGGAGGCGAAGATGCCGCTAAGGTAGGTCTGTGCCAGCAGGCGTTTCATCACGGTGCTGTAAGGGGCAAGTACGACGTCATCCTGGTCCATGCCCATGGAGTTGTAGCCTTTAGATTTCAGTACGCCCACCACGCGGAAAGGAATTTGGTTGAAACGTATGATACGTCCTACGGGGTCTTCTCCACCGGGGAAAAGGTTGTCTTGGATGGTCTTTCCGATGACACACACCTTGGCGGAGGTCTGTATGTCGGCTTCGGTAAACATCTCGCCGTTCTCCACGCTGAGCTGCCGGATTTCGAGATAGTCCGTGCCCACGCCGCTCACGGAGGAGGGGTAGTTGTTGTTGCCCGCGATGAGCTGCCCGCTGGAGGAGACATTGGGGCTGACGGCAGCCAGAAAGTTGGTTTCGTTTCGCAGGGCTTCGTAGTCGGTCAGCTTCAAGGTCTGCATGGCGCTGGGGTCTTGGCGGACACCGCCGCGCATGTCGGCACCGGGGTGAATCATAATCATGTTGGAGCCCATCTCGGAGATTTGCGCCTGGATGCTTTTCTTCGAACCTTGTCCGATGGCAAGCATCGTGATGACGGACGCCACGCCGATGATGATGCCCAGCATGGTGAGGAATGCGCGCAGCTTGTTGTTGTTCAAGGCTCGCAAGGCTATTTTGAAAAGGTTTGTTCCGTTCATATCGTTTTAATGGAAAGTTTAAAATTAATCCCTAATCCTTAATCCCTTATCCCTCATTCCTCCTCCTGCTTAGGCAATGCTGCCAGGGCTTCGGCTGCATTCTGGATTTGGGTGTTGATGGTATCGTCCTTGATTTGTCCGTCGCGCAGCACGATGTTGCGGCTGCTGTACTGGGCTATTTCGGGGTTGTGGGTGACGAAGATGATGGTGCGTCCTTCGGCATGCAGCTTTTGGAACAGTACCAGAATCTCGAAAGAAGTACGGGTGTCCAGGTTACCCGTAGCTTCGTCTGCCAGGATAACGGCGGGATTGTTCACCAAGGCACGGGCGATGGCTACGCGTTGCATCTGGCCACCGGACATTTGATTGGATTTATGTTCCAGTCGGTCGCCCAGCCCCACGGCTTGCAGGGCTTCGATGGCACGTCTCCGCCTTTCGGAAGCCGAGACGGAGGAGTTATACATCAGCGGTAGCTCCACATTTTCCACGGCAGTGGTTTTGGGCAGCAGGTTGTAACTCTGGAATACGAAGCCGATTTTACGGTTGCGTAGTACGGCGCGTTGAGGCTTGCTCATGGTGCGTACGGAGATACCGTCCAGCAGGTATTCGCCGCTGGTGGGCGTGTCCAGGCAGCCGAGGGTATTCAGCAAAGTCGACTTTCCGGAGCCCGATGTACCCATGATGGTGACAAACTCGCCTTCACGGATGGTGAACGAGACGCCGCGCAGGGCATGCACGGTTTCGTCCCCCACCTGGAAGTTGCGTTTGATATTTTGAAGTTCAATGACTGCTTTATTCATAATTCTTTTTTTGTATTATTTTCCGCTCTTCTTCTTACTTCCCGGAGGGCCAGGCATGAACGGACTCTTCTCACCGCCGGGAGCTTCCTGGCTCATGTCCGGAGTGCCGCTGCCGGGCATGCTGCCGATGTTGGCTTCGGTCACCACTACGGTACCTTCGTTAATGCCGCTGATAATTTCCGTGTTGGCTCCGTTGGAGATACCTATCTTCACCGGATGGGCGGTAAAGGTGTTGCCTTCGCGGGTCCAGAGTTTATGTTCCCCTTCGCAATCCTTCACGATATCATTGTCGCCGATAAGCGGTTTTTCGGGGTTGAAGCGCAGGGCACGGGCAGGAGCGCACAGTACGTCTTTGCGGTCGAGGGTGAAGATGGTGACGTTGGCTGTCAGGCGTGGTTTCAGTTTCAGGTCCGGGTTGTGGGCGGAGATGACTACTTCGTAGGTCACAACCGTGCTGGTGCTGGTGCTCGACGTGCTGCTTGAGCTGGCATCTCCCAGACGAATTTGTGTGACCACTCCTTCGAACACGTCATTCGGGTAGGCGTCTACGGTAAACGTGGCGCGCTGTCCCTCTTCCACACCGCCTATGTCTGCTTCGTCCACGTCGGCCACAACCTGCATCTGCGTCAGGTCGGCAGCGATGGTGAACAGTGTCGGTGTCTCGAAGCCGGAAGCCACGGTCTGTCCTGCTTCCACGTCGCGGCTGATGACTACACCGTCGATGGGAGAGGTGATGGTGGCGTAGGAGAGGTTGCGTTCAGCCTTTGCCAGTGATGCCTGGCTGCTTTCGTAGTTGCTCTTGGCCTTCTCGTAGTTATAGACGGACTGCTCATAGTCCGTGGCGGCGATGAGCTGCTTTTCGTTCAGCGTCTTGTTGCGCTCGTAGAGTTTTTTCTGGTACTCGTATTCGGCCTTTGCACCGTTGTAGGCGGCGCGTTGCGAAGCGAGTTCGCTTTGCAGTGTCACGCGATCCATCTCGGCAATGAGTTGGCCTTTGGTTACTACGGAATTGTAGTCTACATGAATCTTGTCGATGATACCGCTCACCTGGGTACCCACTTCCACTTCCGTCACCGGTTCGATGGTCCCCGTGGCGGTTACGGATTCGGAAATCTCGCCTTTATGGATGGTTGCTGTGGCGTAGGTCACCTTGTGCTTGGCCTTGGCACCACCGAAGAGCCATACGCCGCCGCCCACTATGATTACGGCAGCTACGGCAATGAGGATGATTCTTTTTTTGTTCATATATATATAAGGTATTATAATTCGATTTTTTCTCCTTGATAAAACTTCAGTAGCTGCATATTCAGTATGGCCATGTATTTGGCTTGCAGTGTCTCCTGCTGTGCGCTGAGCAGATTGCTTTTCTCAGTCAGCAGTTCTACGGTATTCTTCATGCCCAGGTTGAACTGCTCTTGAATCAGTTCATAGCTGGTCTGCGTACTTTTCAGTTTCTCTGTGGCGGCGGCGTAGCGCTGCTGGGCGCTGTTGGCATCGAGCCAGAGGGTTTCGATGGTCTTGTACAGCGTTTTTTGGTCGTCCAGCAGGTCCAGTTCGCTGGTCTGCTTCTGAATCTTGGCTTTCTCTACGGCACTCTTGGTCTGCCGGTTGCTGAAGATGGGCACGCTTACGGTGAAGCCCAGCGAGTTGTTCCAGTTCTGTTTGACTTGCTCGCTGAAGGTGAAGTCATTGCCGTTGGCATGGCTGGTTCCGATGCCGGCGCTGAGGCTCAGCGTAGGCAGATAGCCAGCGCGGGCAATTTTGATGTCGAGGTCGGATGTCTGTATATTCAGTTTGCCGGCTTCTATTTCCGGACGGAGCACGAGGGCAGAACGGTAAACGTCCGTTTTGGTGGGCAGGGGTGCCAGTACGTTTTCCGTGCCGAGTGTGGGGATGTAGAGGTTCATCTCGGATTCGCCGTCCAGTTCCAGGAGTTGTTTCAGTTGTAGTTTGTAGTCTTGCAGGGTGGCTTGTGCGGTCACCAGTTGGTACTTGTCGGTGCTTACCTGCGCTTCCAGTTGTGCCAGGTCGCTTTTGGCTATGCTTCCTGCTTCGAGAAGCTGGCGGGCGCGTTCGCATTCGGCTTGGCTCACTTCCAGGGTCGATTCGTTCACTTTCACGGCTTCGGCGGCGTAGAGTATCTGTACGTAGGTTTGTGCGATACTTTCTTCGATGCTGTTCTCGCTCTGTGCTACGCTAAGTTCGGCAATGCGGTTGTTCAGTTGCTGTTGTTTGATGGTGTTGAGGCGTTTCCCGCCGTTGTAGAGGGTCCAGTTGGCATCGATGCCGTAGCTGCCGTTGTAGGAAGTCTTGCTCTGGCTACTGGTGATGTTGTCGCCGTCGATGATGGTGTTTGTCTCGCTCTTCGGGCGATTCACGACACGCTGGCTCACACTGGCCGAAAGGCTGGGGAAGAGAGCGGCTCGGGCGGTCTTTACATCTACCTGGGCACTTTCCGCACTGAGGCGGTTCTTGCGGATGGTGATGTTTTGCTGCAAGGCATAGTCGATGCACGCTTGCAAGTCCCATTGGGCGGGCAGGCTGTCGGCTGGCTGCTCGGAACTGCCGGGTATCTGCGTGGAAGTGCCGTTTTGGGCGGCCACTCCCATACAGCTTGCCATACATAGCGCTATCACTGTCAATCTTTTTACGTTCGTCATATCTTCGTTATTCTATGGTTTTACATTTGCAAATGTAGTAGGGTGGAGAAAGGATTGCAAAAGTGATAGACGTAGAGTGAATTTTCCTCGCCTAAAATCTTTTTTGTACCGATGAATGGGAGAAGTCTTTTTTCTGTTCAACTTTTCACCTTTTTATTTGTTCTTTATATAAAAGTATTTTATATTTGTAATCATTATAATTTTATCAGCATGAAACGAACTGCGGTAAACATTTGGCGTTTTTATCTGGAAGGTTTTCGAAGTATGACGTTAGGGCGTACTTTGTGGCTTATCATCCTTGTGAAGTTATTCATCATGTTTTTTATTCTCCGTCTTTTCTTCTTCCCACGGTTTCTGAATACTCCCGTGGTGGGTGACGACAAAGAAGGCTATGTTAGTAATGAACTTATCCACCGGAGCCTGGGTGACTAAATACGGAGACACAGAGCCACAGAGTTTATGTCCTTGCCTTTATAAATTCTCCGTGTCTCTGTGTTCTTACTTGACAACCCAATAACTTAGTAACTCAATAACTCATAACTTATAACTCATAACTTGATTCTTATGCTTGGACACATTGACACTTCTCTGATTGACTGGTCGAGAGCCCAATTTGCCTTGACCGCCATCTATCACTGGATTTTTGTGCCGCTGACACTTGGACTGGCGGTAATTATGGGCATCATGGAAACGGCGTACTACCGTACGGGTGACGAATTTTGGAAACGTACTGCTAAATTCTGGATGAAGATTTTCGGTATCAACTTTGCCATTGGTGTAGCAACCGGTATCATTCTGGAATTTGAATTCGGTACGAACTGGAGTAATTACAGTTGGTTTGTGGGCGATATCTTTGGTGCACCGCTTGCCATCGAGGGTATTTTGGCTTTCTTTATGGAAGCAACGTTTATCGCCGTCATGTTCTTCGGCTGGGATAAGGTGAGTAAGCGTTTCCACCTGGCATCTACCTGGCTTACGGGGCTGGGCGCCACGATTTCCGCCTGGTGGATTCTGGTTGCCAATGCGTGGATGCAGAATCCCGTAGGCATGGAGTTCAATCCCGATACGGCACGCAACGAGATGGTGGACTTCTGGGCTGTGGCCACTTCGCCGATGGCTGTCAACAAGTTCTTCCACAGTGTGCTGTCCGGCTGGGTACTGGCTGCCGTGTTTGTAGTGGGGGTGAGCTGCTGGTATCTGTGGAAGAAGCGCGAGAAGAAATTTGCGCTGGCAAGTGTAAAGATTGCCGCATGGGTAGGTCTGTGTGCCGCCGTGCTGTCTGCCTGGACGGGCGATGGCTCCGGCTATCAAGTGGCGCAAAAGCAGCCGATGAAGTTGGCTGCTATGGAAGGTTATTATGAAGGGCGGCAAGGTGCCGGATTGGTAGCGTTCGGGCTGCTGAATCCTGCCAAGCAGACGCCGCAAGACGGAGTAGACCCATTCCTTTTCCGTGTGGAAATCCCTAAGATGTTGTCGTTGCTTGCCGAACGGAAGACGGATGCCTTTGTTCCCGGCATCAATGACCTGCTGAAAGGCGGATACCCGTTGAAGGACGGTACTGTGGCGCTTTCGGCAGAAGAGAAAATAGAAAAAGGGAAAACGGCCATCAGTGCGTTTGCCGCCTATCGTGCAGCCAAGGCTGCGGGCAATGAGGCAGATGCAGAGGTGGCTGCCAAAGTGTTGAAAGATAATGTAGCCTATTTCGGTTACGGTTATATCAAGGATGTGAACGAATTGGTGCCGAATGTGCCTCTTACGTTCTACATGTTCCGTGTGATGGTGATGTTGGGTGGATATTTCATCCTCTTCTTTATCGTGGTGCTGTTCCTGGCCTATAAGAAAGACTTGTCGCGGATGCCGTGGATGCATTGGGTGGCCATGCTCACCATTCCGCTGGGCTATCTGGCCGGACAAGCCGGATGGGTGGTTGCCGAATGTGGTCGCCAGCCGTGGGCCATCCAAGACATGCTGCCCACAAGTGCCGCCATTTCCAAGTTGGATGTCGGTTCCGTGCAGACCACGTTCTTTATCTTTCTGGTACTTTTCACTGTCATGCTGATTGCCGAGGTGGGAATTATGCTGAAGGCCATTCGCAAAGGCCCGGAAACAGAAACGCATAATTCATAACATAACTCATAACTTATAATTCATAATTCACAATGAATACCTATATTTTTCTTCAACACTATTGGTGGTTCGTAGTCTCCTTGCTGGGAGCACTGCTGGTATTCCTGCTGTTTGTGCAGGGAGGTAATTCGCTTCTGTTCTGTCTGGGGAAGACGGAGGAGCAAAAGAAGATGATGATTAATTCTACGGGACGGAAATGGGAGTTTACGTTTACAACGCTCGTCACGTTTGGAGGCGCGTTCTTTGCTTCGTTTCCGTTGTTCTATAGTACGAGTTTCGGAGGAGCCTATTGGTTGTGGATGATTATTCTGTTCAGCTTTGTGTTGCAGGCTGTCAGCTACGAGTTCCAGTCGAAGGCGGGAAATCTGCTGGGCAAGACAACGTATCGCACGTTCCTGGTGATAAACGGAGTGGTAGGTCCGGTATTGCTGGGTGGGGCAGTGGCCACGTTCTTCACGGGGTCCGAATTTTACATCAATAAAGGGAATATGGCAGATACGGTGATGCCGGTCATCAGTCAGTGGGCCAATGCAGGACACGGGCTGGATGCGCTGCTCAATCCGTGGAATGTGGTGCTCGGGCTGGCTGTGTTCTTCCTGGCGCGCATCTTGGGGGCGCTCTATTTTATTAATAACATCAATGAGGACGACTTGGTGAGACGCTGCCGCCGGGCACTCTGGGGAAATACGGCATTGTTTCTGGTGTTCTTCCTGGCCTTCGTCATCCGTACACTGGTGGCCGACGGCTACGCTGTCCGTCCGGAAACGGGAGAGGTGTTCATGGAACCTTACAAGTATCTGACGAACTTCTTGCAGATGCCGGTAGTGCTGTTTGTATTCCTGATTGGTGTGGTGGCTGTGCTTTGGGGCATCATCCGTACGCTGTGGAAGCCGACGTTCGACAAGGGAATCTGGTTTGCCGGTGCAGGGACGGTGCTTGCGGTATTGGCATTGCTGCTTGTGGCAGGCTATAACAATACAGCCTATTATCCTTCCACCCACGACTTACAAAGCTCGCTGACGTTGGCAAACAGTTGTTCGAGCCAGTTCACACTGAAGGTTATGGCTTATGTCTCTATCCTTGTTCCTTTCGTTCTTGCCTATATCTTCTATGCATGGCGCAGCATTGATAATCGTAAGATTGATGCGAAGGAGATGGGAGAGGGAGGCCATGCGTATTAATTAAAAATTAAAGGGGATGTATCAACCCCCTTTGAACGCTTTTTTTTAGGCGCGGATTACGCAGAATAACACGGATTCAATAAACTGAATCCGTGTTATTCTGCGTAATCCGCGCCTAATTTATAACATTATGAAAGTGCTCATGTACTTTGGGCACGTCCTCTTTTTATTCTTTTGTCTGTTTCTCATTTAGCTGGAATTTGGGTATCAGTTTCATCAATCGTAGAATCTGTCCTTGCCTTTTCTTTATGTAAGGGGAGGGGTGTGCTGAGTCGAAGCGTATGGGGTTGGGTAGTGTGGCTGCTATCAGTGCACATTGTCCGGCAGAGAGTTTGGCTGCTGTAGTCTTGAACTTGTATTTGGCGGCGGCTTGTGCGCCATAGATGCCTTTCCCCATTTCGATGGAGTTGAGATAGACCTCCATGATACGTTCTTTGGACCAGAAGAATTCTATCAGTACGGTGAAGTAGGCTTCCAGTCCTTTGCGTACCCAGGAAGATTGGGGCCATAGGAATACATTCTTTGCCGTCTGCTGGCTGATAGTACTGGCGCCCCGTTTCCGTTTTCTTGTTTCATTCTCCTTTATCGCTTTCTGTATCTCAATGAAATCGAACCCGTTGTGTGTGGCAAACCGGTTGTCTTCCGAAGCAATGACGGCCATCGGCAGGTGAGGGGATATCTTGTCGGAAGATACCCAAGTATGGTGCCAACGGGGACTTTCGCCCTTGAAGACTTGCTGCACGCTGCGGATAACCATCAATGGCGTGATGTAGACGGGTACAAAACGATAAACCACTACCGCCAGGATAGTGGAAATAAAGAAGAATAATATGATGTTGCGGAGGAACCGCAAAGGTTTCGGGAGTTTCATGGAGAGAGTGCCAGTGTGATTAATGTACTAATATGTCAATGTGATTAATGTGTCAATATGCCAATTAGCACATTGGCACATTGATCACATTAGCACATTAATTATTCGCCTCCGCATTCTTAATCATCTGTTCGCTGGCATACATATATACCTCTACGCGTCGGTTCTGGTCGGCAGACAGACTTTCATCGTATTCGTTGTATCCCACGCCTTCCACTTTCTTGAACTGGGCAGGAGATACACCGCAATCCTGCAAATAGTTTTCTACAGCATAGGCGCGGTTCTTGGAAACCTTCATGTTGGCTTCGTAGGTACCCACCTTGTCGGTATGGCCGATGATGGCAATGTCCGTTGTCGGGTCTTCCTTCAGAATCTGTGCAAGTTCGCGCAGGGAGGCCTTTGCCTCGTTGCTCAGTGCTGCGGAGTTGAAGCCGAACAGAATACCTGCCGCAAAGGATACTTTGACAGCCGGCAAGCCGTTGGCATCCGTTACCTGCTCCACTTGGGCACCTTCAATCTTGGCAGCTTCGGCAGCCTTCTTGTCCATTTTGTGTCCGATGGCAACACCGGCACCTGTACCTACTGCCGCGCCTACTGCCGCGCCAATGGCTGCCCCCTTGCCTTTACCTATCAGTCCGCCGATAATGGCACCTGCCGCTGCGCCGGAACCACCACCGATTATTCCACCTTTTGCCTTGTTGTTCATGGTGCCGCAACTGCCCAGCAGCAATGCACTGCATAAAAACAATACTGTAAATTTCATTTTCTTCATAACTCTTTTTTCTTTAAAAGTTGATCTTATCTTTAATGTTGCAAATTTATGTATATATAACCATATTTCTCTTCCTAAAGTTCGTCAGTTCTGTTCTTTTTTAGAGAATTTTCCTTTTGATGGATATGAACCAGGCTGTCAGTATCAGACCTTTGGCAATGGTGGTTCCACTCACTGCCCACCAGATGGCGTCCACTCCCATACCCATATGTACCAGTAGCAATGCTACCGGAATGCGCATATAGTTGCATCCGATACTGACAATAGCAGGCGGTACCGTTCGTCCCAGTCCGTAGAACACACCTTGCATGGTGATTTCCATCATCATGAACATTTGTGAATAACCGTCGATGCGGAGAAAGTCACCTCCCACACGGTAGGCTTCGGCTTCGGGCACGAAGATAGAGAACACTTCACTGCCAAAGAAGATAAAGAGCAGTGAGCAGAGACTTCCGAATACGCCCGTCATCCATAGGGTGGTGTGCCATGCCTGCTTCACGCGCGACTTTTGTCCGGCAGCATAGTTCTGTGCAATGAATGTACTCAGTCCTGTAGAGAATCCTTGTGAAGTGTTCCAGGTGATGGCCTCGATTTGTCCTCCGGTAGTGAATGCCATCAGTCCGATGTGCCCTCCCTGCTCCGAAGCGGTGCGCGAGAGGAACATGTTGACGAAAGCAAAGAGTGTGTTCAGTGTGGCCACGGGCAGGCCGAGCTTGAAGATACGCCGGGTGTACTTCTTCTTCAGACGGACGAGGAAGGAGAATCCGCCGAGTACAGCGCTTTTCCCCCGGAGTTTGTAGACGAAGATGCCGAAGACCATGGCTTCGGACAGCCAGGTGGCAAGTGCAGCCCCTACCGTCCCCCAGCCAAAGCCGAAGATGAAAAGAGGGTCGAGGAGGATATTCATAACCAGTCCCGTTCCGCTGATGTAGAACGGAATCTTGCTACGTCCTGCCGCGTTGTAGATGCCCGTGAAGGCAGCGGAGAGAAAGACGAACGGCAGTCCCGTCGACACGATGCGCAGATAGGTCACGGCGGCGTCTGTGATATGCTGTTTCAGTTCGAAGATGTTCAGGATGGGGCGGGCGAAAAGAAACAGCAGTCCTCCCCAGCAGACGGAGATGAGCAGGGCAATTGTAATGTTGTGTGAAGCAAAACTGCGTGCATCCTCTTCGCTGCGTGCACCGATGGACTGGCCTACGCTGACTTCGGCACCTACCTTGTTCAACAAGGCGATGGAACCGGACATCCACGTCAGTATGCCTACCGCACCTACTGCAGCCACGGACTCACTGCCCAGACGTCCTACCCATGCCATGTCTGTCAGGCTGTAGGCCATTTGGATGAATGAGGTGGCCATGATGGGCATTGCCAGCGTGAATAGCTGGCGGTTGATGGGGCCTTGTGTCAAATTCTTAGTTCCTTGCACGTTGACGTTTTTTTAGATAAACAATGTATTAATCATCTCCTTTTTCGCTTTCTGCGGAGGCGGTGGCGGCGTTTCTGCTTGTACTTTCGTATCTTGGTATATACCAGCCAGATGAAGAGCAGACCGAAGACGGCGAAGATGAGCAGTACGATGCCCGTATTGAGATTGTCACCTTTCACGCGGCTCCACATTTCGAGCACCAGTTCCGTGCGGTCGCCGAAGTCGCGTATCATGGCGCAGCGCTCCACTACGCGGCGGTCGGGGTACTGGACCGGGTCTATCTGTAGGCTGTCGGCTCCGGACAAGGGACCGAAGAAGTAGCTGAGGTCGGAATGCACGTCAAGCGTGGTGTCGGTCTTCGCCTCCATGATTTCCGGTGTGGCGACGGCGCTGACGTAACCGATGGCATCCATGTTGCGCAGCGCCACGGAGGGCTGGCAGAGGTAGTTGATGAAATAGCTTGCTGCCTTCACGTTGCGGGCGTAGCGGGGGATTACCCAGCCGTCATACCAGATGTTGCTGCCTTCGCGGGGGACGGTGTAGTCCAGTTCCACACCCACGGCATCGGCCTCCTCGATGGCCCAGACGGCGTCGCCGCTCCAGGTGAAGTTGATCCACGCCTTGTTCTTGGTCATCATTTCCTTGCCGAAGTCGGCTTCCCAGCCGGCGATGTTGGGTTTCATCTCCTTGAGGTATTTCTCGGCAAGGGCGATGGCCTGCGGGGAGTTGTCGTTCATCAGTTGCTCTACGGTGACGGTGCTGTCGGCAAGTTCCCGGGCATGGGCGTAAATGATGGCAGTGCCGTAGGCGTCGCGGTAGCTGTCCTTCATCAGTATCTTGCTACGGTTTTTGGGAGTCCAGAGGATATTCCACGTGCCCGCCTCTTCGGGAGTAATGAACTTCTTGTTGAAGAGGATGCCGGCGGTGCCCCACATATAGGGCACGGCATAGTCCTCGGTCTGGCGTTCAGGTTGCGAGGTCTTGTTCAGCTCGTGGCGGATGTAGGGCGACACGTTGGGGATGTAGTCCGGTGTGCGGCCGAAGTTGCGGTCGATGGGTAGCAGGAGGTCTTTGCGAAGCATACGTTCGATGATGTACTCCGAGGGGCATACGACGTCGAAGTCCTCGTGCCCGCGCTCAATTTTGGTGAGCATGATTTCGTTGATATCGAACACCTGGTAGATGATACGGAGGTCTTCGCCCGTCTGCTGCTTGTACCAGTCGGGAAATTCGGCAAGCACATCTTCATCGATGTAGTCTGCCCAGTTGTATATCTTCAGTACACGGCTGCGCTCTTCTGTAGAGTTTCCACAAGAGGAGAGGGATGCGATACAGCACAGTAGAATCAGTATGTTTATTATCCTTTTCATCATCTTGTTTTTGACAATTGATAACTTATAACTCATCACTCACATCAATCGTTTTTTGTCCGTTCGGCCCGCTTGTTGATTACAATCAGCAACACCAGCACCGTCACGAAGATGATGGTGGAGAGTGGCCGCAGTTCCGGCGTCAGTCCACCCTTGCGCGCATCGGCGTAGATGTAGGTGGAGAGCGTTTCCAGCCCCTGGTTGCCGATGGTGAAGATGGTCACGGCAAAGTCGTCGATGGAGAGCGTGAAGGCAAGGATGAAGCCGCTTATCATACCCGGAAATATCTCCGGAAGAATAACCTTGCGCAGTGCTTGGAACGGTGTGGCGCCCAGGTCGAGTGCCGCCTCGTAGACATTCTGGTTCATCTTCTTGAGCCGGGGCATTACGCTGAGCACCACGTAGGGTGTGCAGAAGGTGATGTGTGCCAGTACCACTGTGGTAAATCCTTGCGATATGCCGAAGCTGACGAACAGCAGGAACAGCGACACACCGGTGATAATGTCTGCATTCATCATCGGGATGGCATTGGCGAAGTTCATTACCTGCCGTGTGCGCGAGCGCAGGTTGAAGATGCCGATGGCTGCAATGCTGCCCAGTGCCGTGCTGGCGGTGGCGGCAAGCAGGGCAATGGCGAATGTGTTCCAGATAGCGTTCATCAACGAGTGGTGCATCCCGCCCGTGAACAGCGAGCTGTACAGCTTGGTGGAGAACCCCGTCCAGTTGCCCAGCACCTTTGCTTCGGTGAAGGAGAATATCATGATTATCAGGATAGGCGAATAGAGCAACGCCAACAGCAGCCACAAGTAGCCGCGGGTCAAGATTCGTGTCATCATATCACACCTCCGCTTTCATTCGATGCGCCGTCTTCCTCGTTGGTGAAGAGGACGGTGATGCCTATCAGCAGCAGCATGATGAGCGAGAGGGCGGCACCGTAGTTCCACATTCCATTGTAGATATTCTCTTGTACCGTGGTACCGAAAAGCTTGATGTTGTTCATCGTCAGCAGCTCGGCGATGGCGAAGGTGGACACCGTAGGCATAAACACCATTACTATACCACTCATCACACCCGGCATGGACAGCGGTAGAATCACCTTGCCGAATACGTGCGTGGGGGAGGCTCCCAAGTCTTGCGCAGCCTCAATCAAATTGTGGTCCATCTTCTGAAGGGTGTTGTAAATGGGGTATATCATGAACGGCAGGAAGTTGTAGACCATACCGAACACAAGTGCGCCTTCACCCAGCGGCAGGTTCAGGAAGTCGAACAGTGCTACTGTGGCAAGCGTACGTATCAAGATGTTCACCCACATGGGCAGGATGAACAGCACCACCATGGTGCGCGAGGTGTTGAATTGCTTCTGACTCAGGATATACGCCGCCGGATAGCCTAGCAGCAGGCAGACCAGCGTAGTGATAACGGCTATTCCGATGGAGTAGACAAACGTGTTCATCGCTTCGGGGTGCATCATGAACTTGCGGAAGTTGGCAAGCGTGAACGCTCCTCCGTCGTCCGTAAAGGCGTAGAGCACGATGAGCAGCAGCGGTACTATAACAAATACAAGCAGAAATAGCGCGTAGGGTACCGTCCAGTTGCGCCGACGCATAAAGAAAGTTATCATCTTTATTAAGGATTAAGGGATTAGGGATTAAGGATTAGGGATTAGGGATTAAGGGTGGAGGATAAAGAATTTATAATAGCTAACCCTTAATCCCTAATCCCTATTCTTTATTCCTTATTCTCACGTTTTCGGGTGCGATGATGATACCTACACGGTCGCCGTCGTCCCACACGTCGTTGGTGTCGACAAAGATGTCTTCGTCCCAGTCTGTAAACACGGTCAGGTGGTAATGGTTTCCTTTGTAGAGGATGAATTTCACTTCACCCGTCAGACGGCCGTCCTCTTCGTTGTCTTCGAGGATGACGTCCTGGAAGTCCACTTCCACTTGCACGCTGCTGCCCGGTTCGATGCCTTGCACGGGCAGGCATTCGAAGTTACAGCCCAGGAATTCTACGTGCGTTTTGTCCACCAGTTTTCCTTCGAAGGTGTTGCAGGTGCGTTCTTTCTTCATCACATGGATGTCGAAGGGTTTTACCAGCAGACCGACTTCGCGTCCTGCCTCGAAGGCATGGTAGTCCTGCACCATCAGCTCGTAGCCTTCGCGCGTTTGCACCAGCATTTCATAGTGTACGCCTTTGAAGATACAGCTGGTTACGGTGCCCGTCAGCTGTGCGGCGTCGGATACATCGAAGATGTAGATGTCTTCGGGGCGAATTACTACGTCCACCTGCATCTGTTCACCAAATCCTGTGTCCACGCATTCAAATTCGTGCCCGCAGAAGGTAACGGCCTTATCTTTTATCATGACTCCGTTCAAAATGTTGCTTTCGCCGATGAAGTCGGCTACAAAGGAGTTGATGGGCTCGTTGTAGATGTCCGTAGGCACACCTATCTGCTGGATGCGTCCTTCGCTCATCACAACGATGGTGTCGCTCAGGGTGAGTGCCTCTTCCTGGTCGTGGGTCACGTATACGAAGGTGATACCCAGCTTCTGGTGCATTTCCTTCAGTTCCATCTGCATGTCTTTGCGCATTTTGAGGTCCAAGGCAGCGAGAGGCTCGTCCAGCAGCAGCACTTCGGGTTCGTTGACGATAGCTCGGGCGATGGCTACGCGCTGTTGCTGTCCGCCGGAGAGGGAGTCCACGTCGCGGTCCTCATAGTCTGTCATGCCCACCATGCGCAGGGCTTGTTTCACTTTCTTCTCGATAGTGGCACCGGGCAGCTTCTTCAGCTTCAGCCCGAAGGCTATGTTGTTGAATACGTTGAGGTGGGGGAAGAGGGCGTACTTCTGGAACACGGTGTTCACCGGACGCTTGTGCGGCGGTGTCTGTGTGATGTCCTTTCCGGCAATGGTTATCACTCCTTCCGAGGCTGTCTGAAAGCCTGCAATGAGGCGTAACAGTGTTGTCTTTCCGCAGCCGGACGGTCCTAGTATTGTTACAAACTCGCCCTTACGGACAGACAAATTCACATCATTCAGCACGGCCTTGTCTCCGAAGAATTTCGATACATGTTCCACACCGATGATGCAATCGGACTTTTGCATAAGCGTCTTTTACTTTATCCAAACGAATTAAACGAATTTCGGGCTTTCAAAAAAGCGAGTGCAAAGTTACATAATTTATCGGGAATTTTCGCTTTACTCTAAAATTCATTATCCCTATGAAGTTAAAATAAACACATAGCGAAAAAGTAATTTTTGGTAAAGTGTAGATAATCAGCTGATATATCGTTTGTTACTTCCGAGCCGCAATACTCCGTATCGCTGAAAATTCTCCAATAGGGCAAGGGGCAAGCCCCTCTGCACACCCCGTCGAGGACGGTATTTCGCCGCCCTCAAAGATAGTTAGATTTATTGTTTCACAAGCCAAAAAAGAAAGGAAGGATATATGGGTTTCGTAGTTTTACACATGGAAAAGGCGCACGGCAGCGACAGCGGAACGACCGCACATATCGAGCGTTTCATCATTCCGAAGAACGCCGACCCCACATGTACCCACCTAAACCGCAGTCTCATCGAATACCCCGACGGGGTGAAAGACCCCACGGACGGGACGAGACTGGTTCTTGCCATTGACCGAAAGCCCATTGTCGAGTGGTTCAAAGAGCAATTCGACAAGCTACGGCAGAGCATACACCGACCTATACAGCCGCAAAGGAAAGGCAGGGGAATGAAGATATAACCGTTTTATCTTGCTGGAAAACAATAAAAAGTGCTGTTCATAATGCCTTATGAATGGCACTTTTTATATATTTGCACACAAAATAAGGATAGAGCAAATAAAAGTAAATACAGAATCGTAAAATTTGACAGATATGAAAACACAAAAATTAGAAATACTGATATTATTCCTCTGTATATTCGGCTTTATAGGCTGTGATAACAAAGATGAAGAGGGTGAGAAAGTGACAGACTACAAGGAATATTCTCTAACCATTGCATCAAAGAAGATACCCGGTGTTTGTTGGTCAGACGGATTTAATTATTTATCTGATGTATATGCTGTAAAGAAAGAAAATGCCCAAGAATGGGAGAGCCTTGGAGTCATTGATAAATTTGAGTTTGAGAAAGGATATGAATATAAGGTAAAAATCAGTGAAACAAATTATTTGGATTATAGCATGGAAAATCCCGCATGGACGGAATATGAACTACTTGAAATAATATCTAAAAATAGGAAAGATTCAGAAAATTTGCCTTTACATTTTATCCCTAAATCATACTACGAGAATGTACAGCTTCCTAAATACAAATATGTAGTAGATGCAGATAATAATCAAAAACTTATTGAAGAAGAATTGGAAAAAGAATCTCTTATTCCTTTGGATTTTCACTATATATTTTGGCGGAGCGAAGACAAATTCCTAAGATGTATTGCAATAAAAGACGATAATAATACACTGGGACCGTGTATTATAAAAAACGAAAACAAAGCTCCGGAAGAAATGCCAGAATCTTACAAATTACTTCCTCCAGAGGGAAATGTGTTTGGTTATGGAAAATGGACTTTTTCAGATGAACAGGGAAATGAAACGAATTATCTTTCATTTGATGTGTTTATGGGTCGTTCTGCTAAATCAAGAAACGTAGATTTAACTCCCGATGTAGCTTATCTTTATAAAGACCTTTCTGAATACTACAAAAATAAATATCCGCAAGCCGGAGTAAAAACAGTTGTGGTTTCTTATGCCGTTTCTATTAAATAACATAAAATCCTCAGCGAGCATCAATTATCCTAATTATCATTGCAACTATTATAAGAATCTATTAATATGAGAACTATAGAATTAAGCATAAAAAAACGTATGAAAAGAATGAATTTGACCGCTTTATTGTTAAGCAGTGTCTGTTTGTTATGCCAACCCCTTCAAGCCCAACAGAGCATTGATGCTTGTGACGGTCGTACTTATAAAGTAGGCGACACGCTCCGTATTGGCGAACCATTGCCTTCGGGCTATCTATTTATTAGGCAGCTAAACGCTAATAATCAATTCGACAGTCTGGATCCGAAAAACTCAACCGGACGGACTGCCGTCATTACCGACATACCTACTTACCAGCCCGAACTCTATCAACAGTTCGGCATTTACCAACAGCCGGAAACGCCCCAAATAGTCTTTGCCGAACAAGGGGATTTCAAGATCGGCGTATATCTAAACATGGCTTTAAGCAAAGGAAACATCATGTCCGGACATCATGTTTCCCTTATGAATGGAGCTGTTGACCTTACCCCAGCTATCTTGTTCGCCTACGTACATAAGCTTTACGGCAAACCTATCGACACAACATCAGTTGAAACCTATGCCTCTCTCCGTGCTCCCAAACAATATGCAGAAGCAGCCAATGACCCGTTTGTACTGGAAGAACTCCGTACAACATACCGGAAAGAACTGGAACAAGCTGTAGCAAAGGCAGATTTCAATAAAGTGTTCCGCATCAAATGTTTCTCGGAACTCCAAATGTATGACATTAATCAACAGCATTTTCCGATTTCGGGCTTAACGTGTGTCGATGTGGAAACCAAGCAGAACAGAGAATTATCCCAACAAGGTTATTGCTTATGGGGAACTTGTGCCTTTCATTTCACTAACGCTCCGTCATTTACCACCCTGCCTTGCAAAAAAAACATTGCCCAAGGCATCTATACCATGCGTAAAATGACCTCGGCGACCTTGCCACCAACAGCTACCCTATATGTATATGTGCGCATCCTCCAACAGCCAGTATCACTTCCTGATAAACGTACCATGGTGATGCGTCCCGGAACCTCATTCGATTTCGAGTGGTCAACACTCCGTAAAGCATACGGTCAAAAAGCTTTGAACATGGAAATTGTACAAACAGACGGTTATTATAATGTCTTCCCTTATAACATACAAGAAGTGACATACAATTATCTTGGTACACAAACGTTACCTGAAAAGAACAATAAATAGTAATATGAAACTAAAAAATATCATTCTGACTACATTGGTAACAATCGCCCTGACATCATGTTATACATCCAGTCGAATAAGTAAATTCAGCTCTGAAAATATAAAATTGGTATAGATAAAATCTTTTCATAAAAAGATATGGAAAGCCTTTTAATAAGGAAATATCCTATATACAAGACAATCAAGAGAAAGAAAAACTCTTCTATAAAGAAGAATTAAACAAAGGTACATGGTATATTATAACAACAGCTTTTACTTTTATTGATGATAAACTTATAAAGCAAGAGGTTGTAAAAGAAGAAAGGACTTTTCAAAAATGTGATTGTAATAAATAATAAGTAATACCTTTGCTGACAGTATTGATATAAAAAAACTATTACACGATGGAAAAGAAAATTGTACTCATCACCGGAGCCTCCTCCGGAATAGGGGAAGGCTGTGCTCGCAAGTTTGCCATGAACGGTTACCGGCTTATACTCAATGGCCGTAATGTGGAGAAACTGAATGCTGTAAAGAAAGAATTGGAAGAAAAATTCGGAGCCGATGTGTATCTGCTTCCTTTTGATGTCCGCGATAGGCAGGCTGCTTGTGCCGCCCTCGAATCCCTTCCGGTGGAGTGGAAAGCGATAGACATACTGATTAACAATGCCGGACTCGTCATCGGAGTAGACAAGGAGCACGAGGGTAATCTCGACGAATGGGATGTGGTGATTGATACAGACGTGAAAGCGCTTCTCGCTATGACCCGCCTCGTAGTTCCCGGCATGGTGGAGCGCGGACGCGGTCATGTCATCAACATGGGGTCTATTGCCGGAGACTACGCTTATCCGGGCGGCAGTGTGTACTGTGCCTGCAAAGCCGCCGTCAAGGCCCTTTCCGACGGACTCCGCATCGACTTGGTGGATACTCCGGTACGCGTGACGAACGTCAAGCCCGGACTGGTGGAAACCAATTTCTCTGTCATCCGTTTCCGTGGCGACCGGGAGGCGGCTGACAATGTATATAAAGGTATACGCCCGCTGACCGGTGACGATATAGCCGAAGTGGTTTATTTTGCCGCTGCCGTCCCCGAGCATATCCAGATTGCGGAAGTGCTGGTGATGCCTGCCAACCAGGCTACCGGGACAATTGTCAGCCGGAAATAGAATTTGTATAAGAATATGATAAAATGATACTATTTTATCTTCGGGGAAACGTCTACATTTGCCCACAGCTAAATGATTATAGAATCTAAACAAGAAAAGCATGAATTTTAAGAAACGAACAAATTTCCTTTTTGGAGCACTGCTGCTGACCGGCAGTTTGTTGGCTCAAAACGTATGTGTATCCACTCCGAAAACCTCTTTGGTGCTTTCGGCTCCTGAAGGCGGTACACTGAGACACTTGTATTATGGTAACAGACTTTCTGAAACCGATTTGCTGAATATTGCCACGGCAGAAGCAGGCCACACGGCCTATCCCGAATATGGATTGAATACCCCCGTGGAGACGGCTCTCGCTGTGAAGCATGCTGACGGTAACATGACCCTCCAGCTTGAAGTGCTGAATGTGACTACCGAGAAGGAAGGAAATGCCGTGACGACTGTCGTGGCGCTGAAAGACAAAGTGTATCCCTTTTTTGTCAATGTCTGCTACCGAGCCTGGCAAGATGCCGACGTGATAGAATCTTGGACTGAAATTTCTCATCAGGAGAAGAAGCCGGTAGTGCTCAATCAGTTCGCCTCCGGCTATCTGCCCATTCGCCGCGGCGATGTGTGGCTCTCCCATCTCTCTGGTTCCTGGGCCAATGAGGGCTTTTTGACGCAGGAACCTCTCACTCCGGGCATGAAGGTTATCAAGAATAAGGACGGTGTGCGAAATTCTCATACCGACCATGCGGAAGTGATGTTCTCCCTTGACGGCCGTCCGCAGGAGAACATGGGTAACGTGATTGGCGCAGCCCTCTGTTACAGTGGTAACTACAAACTCCGCATCGAGACGCATGATGATGAATATCACCATTTCTTTGCCGGAATCAACGAAGAGAACTCTGCTTATTCCTTGAAGAAGGACGAGCTTTTCCGCACTCCCGAACTTGCCCTGACTTATAGTAACGAGGGATTGAGTGGCAGCAGCCGTAACTTCCACCGCTGGGCGCGTCTGCACAAGTTGGCACACGGCACTACTCCCCGTAAGATTTTATTGAACAGTTGGGAAGGCGTGTATTTCGACATCAACCAGCAGGGTATGGACCAAATGATGGCGGACATCGCCTCCATGGGCGGCGAATTGTTCGTGATGGACGATGGCTGGTTTGGCGACAAATATCCCCGTAAGAACGACAGTTCATCACTCGGCGACTGGGTGGTGGACAAGAACAAGCTTCCGGACGGTGTCAAAGGGCTGTTGAGTGATGCCAAAAAGCGCGGCATCAAGTTCGGTATCTGGATTGAGCCGGAGATGGCAAACACCACTAGCGAACTTTACGAACAACATCCGGATTGGGTGCTCAAAGCTCCCGAACGCGACCTCGTACTGGGACGCGGCGGTACGCAGGTGGTGCTCGACCTTGCCAATCCTGCCGTACAGGACTTCGTGTTCGGTGTTGTTGACAATCTGATGACTTCTTATCCTGAGATAGACTATATCAAATGGGATGCCAATATGGCTGTCATGAACCACGGTTCCCAATACCTGACCAAAGAAAATCAGAGCCACATGTATATAGAGTATCATCGCGGCTTTGAGAAGGTGTGCCAGCGCATCCGTGCCAAATACCCCGACCTTACCATCCAGGCATGTGCCAGTGGCGGTGGCCGTGCCAACTACGGAGTGCTGCCTTACTTCGACGAGTTCTGGGTGAGCGACAATACCGATGCCCTGCAACGTGTCTATATGCAGTGGGGAACTTCCTATTTCTTCCCCGCCATAGCCATGGCATCGCACATTAGTGCCGCCCCTAACCATCAGACATTCCGTACCATCCCTCTGAAGTACCGCATCGATGTGGCTATGAGTGGCCGTCTGGGTATGGAAATCCAACCCAAGAACATGACGGAAGAGGAAAAGGCGCTTTGCAAGAATGCCATTGCCGAGTACAAGACCATTCGTCCCGTGGTACAATTGGGAGATATCTACCGCTTGATATCCCCTTATGACAAGCAGGGTGTGGCTTCATTAATGTACGTGGCTCCAGAGAAGGATAGGGCAGTCTTCTATTGGTGGAAGACGGAACACTTCTGTAACCAGCATCTGCCGCGTGTGAAGATGGCCGGTCTCTGTGCCGACAAGCAATACCGAGTACATGAGCTGAACCGCATAGATAATGTTCCCTTGAACTACGAAGGAAAGGTCTTCAGTGGTGCCTACCTTATGGCAAACGGGCTGGAGATTCCATACAACCATAGGGTGGACTACCACAAGCAGAACGACTATTCGAGCCGTGTGCTTTATCTGGAAGAGGTGAAATGACGTGAACAAAGGTGAGGTTTAGTCGCGTAAAGGTGAACTTGAGCAGTGTAAAGGTGAGGTTGATGGGTACAGTTGGTACAGTGGGTACAGCGGTCCTTTTGCCTCACACACGCATGTATATAAATAATGTACGCGTTATAAAGCAATGTACATAAGCGCATGTGTGTGAAGCAGAAGAGACGCTGTACCTACTGTACCAATTGTACCACTGTTTGGATGTCCAATCTTTTCTTTTCGTGGTAAGATGGAAACATAAAAAAGTCCTACAATACGTTGATATTGTAGGACTTTTTTATGTTTGTAGCCTTCTGGCTTTTTTCTCTGTGAACCGCTTGGGGCTCGAACCCAAGACCCCAACATTAAAAGTGTTGTGCTCTACCTGCTGAGCTAGCGATTCAATCCTTTAGTGCTGTTAAGCGGGTGCAAAGATAGATACTTTTTTGAAATTTGCAAAATAATACCATCTTTTTTCTTATCTTTGTCCCCATTAACCCTTGATATTAATCATTAATCACTGAACGTTAATCATTAAATACATGGCAACAGTAGACGATAAAAAGATTATCTTTTCTATGGTTGGGCTGAATAAAACCATTCAGCAGAACAACAAGCAGGTACTGAAGAACATTTACCTCTCGTTCTTCTACGGGGCAAAAATCGGTATCATCGGTCTGAACGGTTCGGGTAAATCGACCCTGCTGAAGATTATCGCCGGATTGGATAAGTCCTATCAGGGCGAAGTGGTGTTCTCGCCGGGATATTCTGTGGGATATCTGGCTCAGGAACCGTACCTCGATCCCACCAAGACCGTGAAGGAAATTGTTATGGAAGGTGTGCAACCCATTGTGGATGCGCTGGCAGAATACGAGGAAATCAACCAGAAGTTCGGCTTGCCCGAATATTATGAGGATCAGGACAAGATGGACAAGCTTTTCTCCCGCCAGGCCGAATTGCAGGACATCATCGACGCGACCGATGCCTGGAACCTCGACAGCAAGCTGGAGCGCGCCATGGACGCCCTTCGTTGTCCGCCCGAAGATCAGTCCGTAGAACATCTTTCCGGTGGTGAGCGTCGCCGTGTGGCCCTTTGCCGCCTATTGTTGCAGAAGCCCGACGTGCTTCTCCTCGACGAGCCCACCAATCACCTCGATGCCGAATCCATTGACTGGCTGGAACAACACTTGCAGCAGTACGAGGGTACGGTGATTGCCGTAACGCACGACCGCTACTTCCTCGACCACGTTGCCGGCTGGATTCTTGAGCTGGACCGTGGCGAAGGTATTCCCTGGAAAGGTAACTACTCCAGCTGGCTGGAACAGAAGACCAAGCGTATGGAGCAGGAGGAAAAGACTGCCAGCAAGCGCCGCAAGACGCTGGAACGTGAGTTGGAGTGGGTGCGCATGGCTCCCAAGGCCCGCCAGGCAAAGGGGAAGGCACGTCTGAACTCCTACGACAAATTGCTGAATGAGGACGTGAAGGAGAAGGAAGAGAAGCTGGAAATCTTTATCCCGAACGGTCCCCGTCTGGGTAATAAAGTGATTGAAGCCAAGCATGTGGCAAAGGCGTTTGGCGACAAACTGCTGTTTGATGATCTCAACTTCATGCTTCCGCCCAACGGAATCGTGGGTATCATCGGCCCTAACGGTGCCGGTAAGACCACGCTTTTCCGCCTTATCATGGGGCTGGAAAAGGCAGATAAAGGCGAGTTTGAGGTAGGGGAGACCGTAAAGGTGGCCTACGTGGACCAGCAGCATAAGGATATCGACCCCAACAAGAGCGTGTATCAGGTCATTTCCGGCGGAAACGATTTGATCCGCATGGGTGGACGCGACATCAATGCACGCGCCTATCTGTCCCGTTTCAACTTTTCCGGTGCCGACCAGGAGAAGCTCTGCGGAGTGCTTTCCGGTGGTGAGCGCAACCGTCTGCATCTGGCGCTCTGCCTGAAGGAAGAAGGTAATGTGCTGTTGCTGGACGAACCCACCAACGACATCGATGTGAACACGCTCCGTGCTCTCGAAGAAGGTCTGGAAGACTTTGCCGGATGTGCCGTGGTCATCAGTCACGACCGTTGGTTCCTCGACCGTATCTGTACGCATATCCTCGCTTTCGAAGGAGACTCCAATGTGTTCTTCTTTGAGGGCTCTTATTCCGAATATGAGGAAAATAAACAGAAACGTCTTGGGAAAGAAGAACCCACCCGTGTACGTTATAGAAAGCTTATGAATGACTGATTTCGGTGCGAATTTGAAAGTATATTCTTTTACTTGTTGACAATACGAAAGCTCTGCTGTAGAATGCAGGGCTTTTTTTGTTTAAAAATATCTCAAAAAAGCCTTTCTACCTTCAAAAAATGTAACATAAATATAACATTAATCTCGTTTTTATTAGTTATATTTGCGACTTAAAACATAAATTAATGTTTAATTAACACTATCTATTAACAAAAAACAGAATTATGAGAAAACATCTAATTCAATTCCTGTTGGTTGCAGTGTTGTCGGTATTTAGTGCCGCTGCATTTGCTCAGACTACAGTGAGAGGTCAGCTTGTTGATTCAGAAACAGGTGAACCGTTAGTGGGTGCTGCCGTCATGGTGGAAGGTACTACACAAGGATCGGTGACCGACATTGATGGCTATTTCAAGCAAAGCGTTGCTTCGAATGCGACATTACTATTCAAGTACGTGGGTTATAAAGACCAGAAGAAGAAGATCACGCAGAAGGGCGCTTCTGTGGATTTGGGTGCTATTCCAATGGAACCGGATGCTGTGATGCTGAAGGACGTAGTGATTACATCGTCTATTGCTGTGGCACGCAAGACTCCGGTTGCTGTATCTACTGTCGACCCCGTATTTATTGAAGATAAGATAGGTTCTCAGGAGTTACCGCAAATCTTGAAATCTACTCCGGGTGTTTATGCTTCTAATGAGGGAGGTGGCTTTGGTGATTCCAACATAAAGATTCGTGGTTTTAAGTCAGAATATGTGGCTATGATGATTAACGGTGTACCCATGAACGGAATGGAAAACCAGAAAGTATACATGAGTAACTGGGGTGGTTTGATTGATGTGGCCAGCAGTATTCAGGTACAACGTGGACTTGGTGCCAGCAAGGTGTCAACTCCTTCAGTAGGTGGCTCACAAAACATTATAACCAAGACTACTGATGCCAAGAAAGGCGGCTTCATCTCTTACGGCATGGGTAATGACGGCTACAGTAAAGTGATGTTCAGTGTCTCTTCCGGTCTGACAAAAGATGGTTGGGCCTTTACTTTATTGGGTGCCAGAGATAAACGCGACGGTTATATTCAAGGTACGGAATCCGAGGCCTACACTTGGTTCATGAGTATTGCAAAACGTATCAATGACAACCATCAACTTTCATTTACAGCTTTTGGAGCACCTCAGTGGCATAATCAGCGTAATATGGCAAATGGTTTGAATATCAAGGAGTATCAGCGTGTAAAACAATGGATGGGTGAGGAAAGTCCCTATCGTTACAATTCTACTTTCGGTTATCGCAATGGACAAGTGATGAACTCTTCACGTAACGAATACCATAAGCCCCAGATGTCTCTTAATCATTTGTGGCAAATCAACCATAAGTCAAGCCTCAGTACAGCAGCTTATATGTCTATCGGTACTGGTGCGGGCTATAGTGGTACGGGGGTAACGGGGTACACCAGCTCTTGGTACGGTACGGCCAGTGATGGTACGGTGAACACTCAGTTCCGTTGTCCTGATGGTACTTTTGATTATGATGCTGTGGATAAGCTTAATGCAGATAACTATACTAATCCGGTGAATGTGAGTGGAATGCCCGGTTATAAAGGTTCGCTGATGATTATGAACAAAGCCTCGAACGACCATTTCTGGACAGGATTGATTTCTACTTATACCACTAAGTTTGGTGATTACTTTGATTTCTATGGTGGTATTGACTTCCGCTATTATAAAGGTTTGCACAAGAATGTCATTACCGATCTTTTTGGAGGGCAGTATTATGTAGACTCTTATAACCGTAAGAGTGTATTGGCTGAGAATAGTGTGAATGGTGGAGTCACCTCCTGGGTAAACCAGAAGTTGGGAGTAGGAGATGTGATTCGTCGTGACTACGACGGTTTTGTGATGTACGAAGGTGGTTTTGCCCAATTGGAGTATAATAAAGATAAAGTGAGTGCATTTGTTTCAGGTGGTCTTACAAATACCAGTTATTGGCGTAAAGACCGTTTCTATTATAGTGGTGACAAACAGCTGTCTTCGAAGAAGCATTATTTGGGAGGCAATGTGAAAGCTGGTTTGAATTACAACCTTGATGATTACAATAACGTATTCTTCAATACCGGATTTATCAGCCGTGCTCCTATTTTTGATAATACCTTCATCAATTCTCAGAGTTCACATGAGCGTAATCCTGATGCTAAGAATGAGAAAGTTTACTCTTTCGAATTAGGTTATGGATATCGTAGCCAGTATTTCTCAGCCAATGTAAACGCCTATTATACTATGTGGAAAGACAAGGCTTTATATGATACCGGATCCTATGAAGACGTAAACGGGGCTTCTCAGCGTTGGACAATGAACATGACCGGTGCGCAGGCTAACCACATGGGTATAGAGCTTGACTTTATTGCCAAGCCTTTCCGCTGGATGGAAGTTAACGGTATGTTCTCTTGGGGAGACTGGCGCTGGAATGGGACAGCGAAAGGCTTCATGATGAATACTGAAGGCCAAATTATGGCGAATAGCCGTGGTGAAGTGGTGACAGATATGAGTAATGTAGATCAGTACAAGTATACCATTGAAATGGATAATGTACAGGTGGGCGGTTCTGCTCAGACTACAGCTGCTTTGGGAGTGACATTCCGCCCAATGAAAGGCTTGCGTCTTAATGCAGACTGGAACTTCTTTGCACGCAATTATGCCGATTATGACATTGATGCGAGCCAAGCCACTCAAAAAGAGGCTTACGTGGTGGAAAAACCTTGGGAGATTCCTTCATGGAGCACATTTGATGTAAGTGCAGGATATACCTTTGACTTCGGTAAGATTCGTGCTACACTGAGCGGCAATGTGAACAACTTGTTCAACCAAGAGTATATAGCCGATGCACGCGACGGAAGTAACCATGACTGGGAGACGGCCACACGTGTTATCTATGGTTGGGGACGTACTTATACTGTAAGATTGAAGTTGAATTTCTAAGCGAACATATTTATGAAAAAACATATATTATTAGGAACCGCATTGGCTTCGCTGTTTGCACTCGGGGCCTGCGATTATAACGAGGATAATTTCCCCGGATTTGATGAAAAAGAAACCATCACGGATGTCAGTACCGATACCCTCGTATTGGCTGATGCCCATTATGGCAAAATAGCTTCTATGCCGAAGAACCAAGGGATAGCTCTCGCCAAGGATCCCGAGGGGCAGACTTATCTTACGGCATTGAACCAGCTGGGTAAAACCAAGATGTTTACTGATATGGTAGCTCCCGAAGACTATCTGCCTGCATTTGTCGATTCGCTCTACGCATATCTGTCAGATGGTTCCAAGGTGCTGGTACAGTACAATATCGGCAAGGAGCAACCTGAATATCTCTCGAAGATAAACGAAGCTCAGACTTTCGACCTTACTTCTGACAATTATGCTACAGTATGGGGGGAAAGCATGGTAGTGAAATATCTCACCCCTTCTACGTTGAAGAAGCTTCCTGCTTTGTTGAAGGAAGGTATCAAGAACCCGAAGACGGGAGATGTGTGCCAAGTGAATTACGCTTGGTCGGAGACCGAGCCCAGTACAGGCGGCGGTGCAGTGAAAATGGTATACCAGAAAGTAACTTCTATTGATGCCGAAGGAGGTAATTATGTCATTGTGGCTCCGACGAAGGACAATACTTGGATTCCTTTCGGTCAGTTCAAAGACCCGGATAAGACGTATGGTTATATGGAGGGTGAACCGGTAGAGATTGCGGATGGTTTCATCACCAGCGATGTGTCCAATCATATCATGACACTTACTCCTACGGAAAAAGGTTTCACTATGCAACGCCCGGATGGCAAGTTCATCTATCAGAGTGGTACGTTTAACAGCTTCAACATCGGTACTTCCATACCCGAGGGTGGGGATTGGAGCTTTGCTTACAACTATGACCGTAAGGCATTTGATGTGAAAAATGTGGAAAAGGACAAAATCATCAAGCTGAATTTCTATGAAAAAGGAAACTCTTATTCATACGGTTCTTATCCGAATGCTACGTTGGGCATTTATATGAATGAGTCGTTCAATGGAAACGAGGGCGGTTTCACTACTCAGAATGTGAAACTTACCGGCACGTTGTCCAATGTATGGAAGGTGGATGGCAAATATGGTTGGAAGGGTAGTGCCCATGTGGGAGATAGCGATTTTGAATCGGAAGCATGGGTGGTTTCTCCTATTATAGATTTAGCAAAAGCGAAGGCTCCTCTTCTTAAGGTAGATATTGCCATTAATTTCTTGAATGGTAACAATCGTGCTGATTTTATTGAACTGCTGGCTTCGGAAGATTATGTGGATGATGTGGCTGCTGCTGAATGGAAGGCTCTGAATGTACCTCAATGGCCGGAAGGCAAGAATTGGAATTATGTAAATTCCGGTGATATTGACCTGAGTGCTTACGAGGGCAAGAAGATAACCATTGCTTTCCGTTATAAGAGTACTACAGAGTGTGCGCCTACTGTAGAGTTTAAGAACATGTCACTTACAAGTACCGTATCAGGGTATTATGAGGGTGTGGATATTTATAAGGAGATTCCTGAATCAGAAGCTGAAATGCCTGCTCGTGCCGTTACCCGTGCATCAGACGTGAAGCCAAATGCTTCTGCTCTCTATCAGTATGACGGTTCGGCTTGGACTGCCTACGAAGAAAGCGCAAGTATCGGTATCCGTGTGATGCAACCTGCCGATTATGTTTCTACCGGTTCGGACTATTTGAGCGATGCTGATGCCGTATTGCCCGTTTATCTGAAGAATGCATTCCCTTACGCACAGAGCGGGGATGTCAAGGCAGTAGTTTATTTCGGAAATAAGGAGTATGATGTGATGGCCGATGAATATGGCTTCGATGGCACTGCATGGGCGAAGAAGAATACCGAAACGGAAACTGCAGAAATGGCATTCCTGAAGACTGACGGCAAATGGATGGAAGCAAAAGAGTATTATAGCAATGACTTTGCTGGTGAACTTCATAACGATGCTCAGATTGTGAATGTGAAGCTTGATGGCATGAATTATGTATGGAGTGCAGGTGCAGGTTATACCCGTATCAAGGCAAGCGGTTATTATCAGCGTAACCGCGATACGGAGGCATGGCTTGTAACCGGTGAGGTAGACCTTACCGAAGCTATTGCCCCACAGATGGTATTCACTGCTTCGGCAGACTATTTGTATGGAGGCAAAATTGAGGATGCAGTGTCTGTACATGTATCCGAAAATTATATCCCTGCGGCTTCTACTGCTACTGATGAAGAGAAGATTGCAGCATTGCAAGGAGCGGCTTGGAGTGATCCGTTGTCGTTCGAGTGGCCTACAAGCTCTAAAGAGATCGAAATGCGTACTTCCATGGCCGACTATGTGGGCAAGAAAGTATATGTGGCATTCCGTTATGCAAGTAATACTGACCCTGGATTTGCTCCTACATTCTACATGAGTAACTTTGTGGTGAAGGAATAATTCCTGAGGTTGTGCAATAGACAATGTGGTAATGGACAGTAAAGTCCATTACCACATTTGCATTCTTAGTATCGTAAAATCAAATTTAGAAACATAGATGAAAAAACTGTCTTACTTATTTCTTTTGCTGGTCGGAATTTGGCTGGCTGGATGTGATGATTCTTCAGAGGCTTCGCTCATTCCCGAGATAATACCTACCGAGCAAGGTTCGGATACTTACGTGATGAAGGGCTATGAGTCGAGCGACAATGGTTTCAACGTGTATAAGCCCAAGGCTATCGGCACCCCTTTCTATATCCAGTCCAAAGCTTTTACCGGGCGTAATTACGCATTTGCTCCTGTTAATAGTGAGTCGCTGGAAGGGCTTACTGTTGTTCCGTCTGCCGATGCTTTCAGCGAAAGCGTTGAGGTGAAACCCTCTACGTGCTATTGGGTGCGTTTCAACCGCTACAATCATTATCAGATGGGCAAGCTCCGCGTGGCCTATATTCACGGTAATGAAGTGGGCATAGAGTATGTGGCTTCTGAGGATATAGATGTGAAAAATGCCAATATTGCTGATAACAATAAAGCAGACAATCTTGAAATCCCAGCTCTCAATGCAACCAATCAATATATTGAATACTATGCAGGCGTGTCTGATGAGGAAGGTGCCGGGCAGGTACTCAATTTCTCTTTGGAATACATCGCTTCCAAGAAGCATTCGGCTTGGGTGGCATTCAGTTTCGACCCGATTACTGCGCAAGACAACGTGAAGCGTGCCAACGAGTGGAATCAAGACGACCCCAATATTGACAACAGCGTGGAGGTGACTGAATCCATGCATAAGAGCGATGGGTACGACAAGGGGCATCTTTGTGCCAGCGAAGACCGTGTGTACAGTAAAAGTGCCAATAAGCAGACCTTCTACTACAGTAATATCTCGCCACAGATAGGGAGTTTCAATCAAAAGTATTGGGCGGCTCTTGAGAAGCAGGTGCAGACTTGGGGACGTTCCACCATCAATGGCACATACGACAAACTTTATGTCGTGAAAGGTGGTACTACTGACCGTTTGCTTACCAATTTCACAGGTGTGAAGAAAGCCAATGACGGGCTTTATCCCACCACCAATGCCGACGGGCTGACACTTGGCGGACTCATTTGCCCCAGCTATTATTACATGGCTCTGTTGAGCGAGAAGGCAGGGGTTTATCATACTATCGCTTTTTTAGTCCCTCATTCTGAATTATTGCCAGAAAAACCTGGAAAAGATGAATTTATGGTTTATGCCGTTTCTATTAAAAATTTGGAGTACGAAACTGGTATCGACTTCTTCTGTAACCTGCCTAATGAGATAGAGAAGACTGTAGAAGCTACTTATAGTGCTGACGATTGGGCTTGGTAAAAGCTTCAGAAACTATAAGGAGAGTCTCCCCTTTTAGTATGACGGGCATGCCATGATTTAGGTAGCTTTCTTAAAAGCTGTTTTCGTTTTGATGGAAACTGACTTCTTATCTGTATCTTTGCATATTGATTAAAAAAAGAGATATTCATGGAACTTTCGGATATACTTCATAATTTGAAGATACAAGAACTTACTCCGATGCAGGAGGCTGCTAAGGAAGCCTATCAATCAGCCCAAGATTTAGTGCTTCTTTCGCCTACCGGTTCGGGTAAGACACTGGCTTTTCTCCTTCCGCTGGTACAGACCTTGAAAGCGGATATACAAGGTGTGCAGGCTCTTGTACTAGTACCTTCACGCGAATTGGCTTTGCAGATAGAAACTGTGTTCAAGTCTATGGGAACTCCTTTCAAGGCTATGAGCTGCTATGGCGGACGCCCTGCTATGGAAGAACACCGGACAATGAAAGGCATTCATCCCGCCGTCATTATCGGTACTCCGGGACGTATGAGCGACCATTTGAGGAAAGAGAATTTCAATGCCGCCACTGTCGTCACTCTGGTGATAGATGAATTCGACAAGTGTCTTGAGTTCGGTTTCCATGACGAGATGGCAGAGGTTATCGGGCAGCTTCCCTCACTGAAAAAGCGTGTGCTTCTCTCGGCCACCGATGCAGAGGAAATACCGCAATTTGCCGGAGTAGGAGGTGATTCCCCGTCTTCCGGCTTCCGGCTCATGAAGCTTGATTTTCTTGCTCCGGAAGCCCTTGCTCCGCGTCTGCGGCTGCATAAGGTCGTTTCTCCGGAGAAGGACAAACTGGAAACCCTCTATAACCTGCTTTGTACCCTCGGCTATCATTCCACTTTGGTATTCTGCAATTATCGTGAAAGCGTGGAGCGTGTTGCCGGGTACCTGCAAGCCAGGAAGTTCCCTTGCGACATGTTCCATGGCGGTATGGAGCAGCCCGACCGCGAACGTGCGCTTTACAAGTTCCGCAATGGCAGTTGCGCCGTACTGATATCTACAGACCTTGCCGCCCGCGGACTGGATATTCCGGGTATTGAGAATGTGGTGCATTACCATCCTCCCGTAAACGAGGAAGCCTATACACACCGTAATGGACGTACTGCCCGCTGGGAGGCATCGGGAAATGCATATCTTGTTCTGCATGTCGAGGAGCGGGTACCCGAGTACATTTCTGAAGACATCGCAATGTACGAGTTTCCGGAGACGCTTCCCAAACCGGCCAAGCCCCGATGGGCTACCTTATATATAGGTAAAGGGAAAAAGGATAAGTTGAACAAGATAGATATTGTCGGCTTCTTGTATAAAAAAGGAGGGATGGCACGTGAAGACGTCGGGCAGGTGGATGTAAAGGAACACTATGCCTTTGTAGCCGTGCGCCGCAGTAAAATGAAACAATTGTTGACGCTGGTACGCGGTGAAAAAATCAAGGGAATGAAAACTGTTATCGAGGAAGCAAAGTGATTTATCTTATAAATATTCATTTTATTTGCGCTTATTCTTTTGAATATGAAGTAATGAAACCGCCTTGCTTTTAGTTTCTCTAAAAGTATTATCCTTGATAAGTAAAGATAACAAAATGGTGCATATATCTTGTATAAACCATTAAAAAGTAAGCTAAATGCGGCTTAAAAATAGAATTTCATCAGGAAAGGTTTGTTTTGAAGAAATATTTCCGTAATTTCGCAAAGTCGAAAGACATTAATGAACGAAATTGTATAACCAAAACAAACTTCAAATGAAAAAGCATAATTTCAATGCAGGACCTTCTATCCTTCCTCGTGAGGTGATTGAGAATACGGCACAGGCTATTCTTGATTTCAATGGCTCAGGCCTCTCACTGATGGAAATCAGCCACCGTGCCAAAGACTTCCAACCCGTTGTGGACGAAGCTGTGGCATTATTCAAAGAATTGCTCAATATCCCCGAAGGATATTCGGTACTGTTCTTGGGCGGTGGTGCCAGTTTGGAATTCTGCATGGTACCCTTCAACTTCCTTGAAAAGAAAGCTGCTTACCTGAATACGGGTGTATGGGCCAAAAAAGCCATGAAAGAAGCTAAGGCATTCGGTGAAGTAGTTGAAGTCGCTTCTTCCGCTGAATCTACTTATACTTATATTCCGAAGGACTATACAGTGCCTGCTGATGCAGACTATTTCCACATCACTACCAACAATACAATCTACGGTACGGAACTGAAAGAGGATTTGGACGTAAACGTTCCGATGGTGGCCGATATGTCTTCTGATATTTTCTCCCGTCCTATCGACGTATCCAAATATATCTGTATCTATGGTGGTGCGCAGAAGAATCTGGCTCCTTCCGGTGTTACATTCGTCATCGTGAAGAATGACGCGCTGGGTAAGGTATCCCGCTATATCCCGACCATGCTGAACTATCAGACGCATGTGGATAGCGGCTCTATGTTCAATACTCCTCCCGTTGTCCCCATCTATGCAGCCCTGCAGACATTGCGCTGGATTAAGGCAGAGGGTGGCGTGAAGGAAATGGAACGCCGTGCCATCGAAAAGGCCGATATGCTGTATGCTGAAATTGACCGTAACAAAATGTTTGTGGGTACGGCTGCCAAAGAAGACCGTTCACGCATGAACATCTGCTTTGTGATGGCTCCCGAATACAAGGAATTGGAAGCTGACTTCTTGAAGTTCGCTACCGAAAGAGGTATGGTAGGTATCAAGGGACACCGTTCTGTAGGTGGATTCCGTGCATCCTGCTATAATGCCATGCCAAAGGAAAGCGTGCAGGCTTTGATTGACTGCATGCAGGAATTTGAGAAACTTCATTAATAATATTGTTTTTCACCACAGATTACGCAGATTTGCACAGATTGTTTTTATGATTAAACTCTGTGATAATCTGTGTCATCTGTGGTGAGTCTTTTTAATATCATGAAATTATGAAAGTATTAGTTGCAACAGACAAACCGTTTGCCAAAGTGGCAGTAGACGGTATCCGTAAAGAAATAGAAGCAGCAGGTTACGAACTCGTGTTGCTGGAAAAATATGGTGAAAAAGCCAAGCTGCTGGAGGCTGTGAAAGATGCCAACGCTATCATTATCCGCAGTGACATCATTGATGCTGAAGTGCTGGATGCCGCCAAGGAACTGAAGATTGTGGTGCGTGCCGGTGCCGGTTATGACAATGTGGACCTGGAAGCAGCTACTGCCCACAATGTATGTGTAATGAATACTCCGGGACAGAACTCCAATGCTGTGGCCGAGTTGGCTTTCGGCTTGATGGTGATGGCTGTCCGTAATATGTATAACGGTACTTCCGGTACGGAACTGATGGGCAAGAAACTGGGTATCCACGCTTATGGTAACGTGGGGCGCAACGTAGCCCGTATTGCCAAAGGCTTCGGTATGGAGATTTATGCGTTCGACGCTTTCTGCCCGAAAGAAGTAATCGAGAAGGATGGAGTGAAGGCTGTGGGTTCTGCCGAAGAGCTTTACTCTACTTGCGATGTCGTTTCCCTGCATATTCCTGCAACTGCCGAAACGAAGAATTCCATCAATTATGCATTGGTGAACAAAATGCCGAAAGGTGGCCTGCTGGTGAACACAGCCCGTAAGGAAGTCATCAATGAAGCCGAGCTTATCCAGCTGATGGAAGAGCGCACCGACTTGAAATACATGACCGACATTATGCCTGCTGCCAATGAAACATTTGCAGCCAAGTTTGCCGGACGTTATTTCTCTACACCGAAAAAGATGGGGGCCCAGACTGCCGAAGCCAATATCAACGCAGGTATTGCCGCTGCCAAGCAGATTGTAGGCTTCCTGAAAGACGGTTGCGAGAAGTTCCGCGTAAATAAGAAATGAGATGAATAGTAAGACTATTCTCAATAATCCATATAAAACACTCTCTTATGGCTATAATTAAACCCTTTAAGGGGATTCGTCCCCCTCAGGATTTGGTGGAACAAGTAGCGTCCCGTCCTTACGACGTATTGAATTCTGCAGAAGCACGTGCAGAAGCGGAAGGTAATGAGAAGTCCCTATATCATATCATCAAGCCGGAAATAGATTTTCCCGTCGGTACGGATGAACATGACGAACGTGTTTATCGGAAAGCTGCAGAGAACTTCCGTATGTTCCAAGAGAAAGGCTGGCTGGTGCAGGATGATAAAGAAAACTATTACATCTATGCCCAGACCATGAACGGCAAGACACAGTACGGTCTTGTTGTTGGTGCCTATGTTCCCGATTATATGAACGGTGTTATCAAGAAGCACGAGTTGACTCGTCGTGACAAAGAGGAGGACCGTATGAAGCATGTCCGCGTGAACAATGCCAATATTGAACCCGTATTCTTTGCCTATCCCGATAACGCTGCGCTGGATGCCATCATTTCCCGTTATACAGCGGGGAAACCGGTATACGACTTTATCGCTCCGGGTGACGGTTTCGGTCATACCTTCTGGATTATAGACAAGCAGGAGGATATTGATGCCATAACCAAGGAGTTTGCCAAGATGCCCGCCCTCTACATTGCCGATGGGCATCATCGCAGTGCCGCTGCCGCTTTGGTGGGTGCGGAGAAAGCCAAGCAAAACCCCAATCACCGTGGTGACGAAGAGTACAATTACTTCATGGCCGTGTGCTTCCCTGCCAACCAGTTGACTATTATTGACTATAACCGGGTGGTGAAGGACTTGAACGGTATGACTCCCGAAGAGTTCCTGACCGCTGTGGGCAAGAATTTCATCGTGGAGGAGAAAGGTGAGGACATCTATAAGCCGTCCGGATTGCATAACTTCTCCCTCTATCTGGACGGAAAGTGGTACAGCCTTACTGCCAAACCGGGTACTTATAATGATAACGACCCCATTGGTGTACTGGATGTAACCATCTCCTCTAATCTGATACTGGATGAAGTGCTTGGCATCAAAGACCTCCGTTCCGATAAGCGTATCGACTTTGTAGGTGGCATCCGTGGTTTGGGAGAGTTGAAGAAGCGGGTGGACAGCGGTGAGATGAAAGTGGCATTGGCCCTCTATCCCGTTTCCATGAAGCAACTGATGGATATTGCCGATACGGGCAACATCATGCCTCCCAAGACAACTTGGTTTGAGCCGAAGTTGCGTTCGGGACTGGTGATTCATAAACTGGACTAAATGAATTGATATAAACTGAAACGGGGATGTCTTCCACTAAAAGACATCCCTGTTTTTTTCGGATTAAAACAGAATAATAAGTAAGGTTATTATGTAGAAAATGCCGACCTTTGCCGAAAAATTGAGAGTATACAATGAAGGTATTGATTCTTAACGGCAGTCCTCGCCGTCATGGCAACATATCGAAAATGTTGGAGCTGATGAAGCGGGAACTTGAAGGTTGCGGAGCTGAGACTGTTTATATAGACGTTCCGCGGTTGCAGGTGCATCCCTGCATCGGTTGCATGAAGTGCCGCAGTTCATTGAAGTGTTGTTTGCCCGAGGATGGCGCACAGAGAGTGTTGCAGTCTATGAAAGAAGCCGATGCAGTGATAATCGGTGCCCCTTGCTATTGGGGAAACATGCCGGGAGAAGTGAAAGTGCTTTTCGACCGTATGGTTTACGGTATGATGGGAGAGAACTCCTGGGGAATGCCCCTTCCGCTTCATAAGGGCAAGAAAGCGATTGTGGTAAGCACTTGTACTACCCCTTATCCTTTCAATATTCTCTATAATCAGACGCACGGTGTGGTGAAAGCTTTCAGGGAGATTCTGAAATGGAGTGGTTTCAAGATTGTGAAAACCATTGAGAGGGGAGGTACTAAGAAGCATCCTGAGCTGACGGAAAAGGATATGCGGAACTGCAAGAAAGCAGTGCACAAATTATTGTAAAGTATTGAAAAAGTCAATATGAGTAGAAAAGAAGAATATAAATTGCAGAACGAACAGTTTCTGGAGCAATTGCGTACGGCAGAAGGAATCAAGGAATTGCCTTGCGGCATACTTTATCGGGTATTGGAGGAAGGCAGAGACGGTCCGACACCACGTCTCAACAGTGTAGTATCTGTGCATTATAAAGGCACTCTTATCAATGGGCGTGAGTTCGATAATTCGTGGAAACGGAATTGTCCGGAGGCTTTTCGTCTGAATGAAGTGATTGAGGGCTGGCAGATTGCCTTGCTACGAATGCATCCCGGAAGTCGTTGGATTGTATATATCCCTTACACCATGGGATACGGTACACGTACCAGTGGACCCATTCCGGCGTATTCCACACTGATATTTGAAGTGGAATTACTAAATATCTCGTGACACTGCTGAACAATTTGCTTTTTTATCTTGTTCTCATATAAGAATTTAGAAAAACTCAATAGGTATGAATATAGATAAGAAAGCAGGGCATATTGACCCGAAAGTAGCATTGTCCCAGGCAGAACATGAAAAGGGAACAGTACCCGGACAACAGATTGGCCTTTACGGTAATGCAGACAAGAGAGATGTTCGTCAGGTCGTAAAGATTCTGAATCCTGACAAAAACAGTATGGAGAGCAGAGGTTAACCCTCTGCTTTTTTTATTACATGCCTCTTTCTTCGTCGAGTCCAGATGATTTGTTGGAGGGTTTTGTATCTTTGTACCCGGAAATGAAACTCTTAAAAACAAAAGCAGGATGCTACGGAAAGGAGACCTCACACAAGGAGGCATAACCGGTACTTTATTACATTTTACCCTACCCATGATGGTAGGGTCTTTTTTGCAGCAATGCTACAACATTGCAGATACGCTCATTGTAGGCCAATGCATTGGTGCAGGGGCGTTGGCGGCGGTCGGTTCGGCATACACATTGATGGTTTTCCTGATATCCGTTTTGCTGGGACTGGCGATGGGCAGTGGTACCGTATTCTCCCTACATTATGGCGCCGGAAACTATGTAGCACTGCGTCGTAGCATATTCAGTTCGTTTGTACTGATAGGTATCGTGACACTGATACTGAATGTAGCCGTTTTTATCTGGCTCAATCCTATTCTCCGGCTGTTGCAGGTTCCGCAAGACATATACGGCATGATGCGCAGCTACTTGTGGATAATCTTCTGCGGTATAGTTTTCACCTTTATCTATAACTTCTACGCATCTCTGCTGCGTGCAGTAGGGGATTCTGTCACTCCGCTTTGGTTTCTGGCAGTTTCTGTCGTTCTGAATATAGCGCTCGACTTGTTTTTTATCCTACAACTGGATTGGGGGATTCAGGGTGCGGCTTCGGCCACTGTCCTCGCTCAAGGAGTAGCTGCTCTGGGCATCATCATTTATACTTACAGAAGGCGTCCGGAACTGCGATGGCATCATGAAGACATATGTTTTGACCGTACTTGCTTGAAGGAAATAGCTTCCTTCTCTACACTGACTTGCATCCAACAGTCGGTGATGAATCTGGGAATCCTGATGGTACAGGGGCTTGTCAACAGCTTTGGAACAGCGGTAATGGCAGCTTTTGCGGCAGCTGTGAAGATTGACTCTTTCGCCTATATGCCCGTGCAGGAATTTGGGAACGCCTTTTCCACCTTCATTGCACAGAACTTTGGGGCAGCACGTTACGACCGTATCCACCGGGGTGTTCGCAGTGCATTTGTCACGACTGTTGTTTTTTCGCTCCTTGTGTCCGTATTGGTTTTCATCTTTGCCAAACCGTTGATGCTTATCTTTGTCCGTCCGGACGAAACGGAGATTATTGCGGTGGGAGTGGCGTACCTACGCATCGAAGGTGCTTTCTACTGTGGCATCGGCATCTTGTTTTTGCTGTACGGATACTACCGAGCCATCCGTATGCCGGGCATGTCTGTTGTGCTGACCGTGCTGTCGCTGGGCACCCGTGTCGTTCTTTCTTACTGGCTTGCTTCGATACCTGAGATTGGGGTGACGGGCATCTGGTGGTCCATTCCCATCGGCTGGCTGATTGCCGACGTGGTCGGTATCTGGTGCTATCGGTATGTTAAAAGAGTTAGAGGGAGTTAAAAGAAAATCCGGCAAATTTGCTCCACTGTCCTTCGGATATTTTCTTGAGCAAATTCAGGCTGCATGGCCTGCTCCAAAGAGACGGGAGAGGGGGTAATGGAGAATACGCCCCGGAATCCGGCTGCATTCAGTATCCCGGCATCCTCTATCGCTCCTGCCAGCAGGATGACGGGAATATGTTGCCTTCTTGCTTCCTGCAAGATGCCCGAAGGCACTTTCCCCATGAGAGTCTGCCGGTCCGATTTCCCTTCTCCGGTGATGATGAGGTCGGCATCCTTAATCTTTTCTGCAAAGTTCAGAGTTTCCAAAAGAAGCTCTATGCCGGGTTTCAACTGTGCATCCAGAAATGCGTGGAGACCGCCCCCCATACCACCTGCCGCACCGGCACCGGGATGCAAGGATACGTCTTTGCCGGTAGTGTGGAATATGACGTCCGAAAGATGCTGCATGGCAATATCCAGTTCCTTCACCATATCCGCGTCTGCTCCTTTTTGGGGAGCGAATACGTGGGCTGCTCCATTGGGACCGAAGAAAGGATTGCGTATATCACACGCCGTCGTGAAACATGCCTTTTTCAGTGCGGGATGGGCAGAAGAGCTGTCTATGGAGCTGATTTCCGATAGAAGGGCACCGCATAGGGCGATGCCTTTTTCCATGCTTCCCACTTCGTGTCCTTCTTTATCGAAGAAACGGAATCCCAATGCTTGCAGCATTCCCAGACCGGCATCGTTCGTGGCGCTCCCTCCAAGTCCGATGACGAAACGGAGGCATCCCCGTTCCAAGGCATCGTGTATCAGTTCGCCCGTTCCGAAGGTGGTGGTTTTCATCGGATTCCTTTTGTCGGCAGGAACCAGTGGCAGGCCGCTGATGGCAGCCATTTCTACGAATGCGGTATTGCCGTCTCCGGAGATGCCGTAACTGGCATCGCATGGTTGCATCAACGGGTCGTGGGCACGGACGGTGATACGTTTTCCGTTACTGGCTGCAAGTAGGACGTCGAGCATGCCTTCTCCACCGTCGGCCACGGGGAGCACGATGGTCTGGCATTCGGGACATGCGGCATGTACCCCTTGGGCGGCAGCTTCTCCTGCTTCTGTCGAGGTGAGGCAGCCTTTAAAGGAATCAAGGGCAATTACTATCTTTTTCATAAATACGTTTTTTATAGTTTCGTCATGCTTCGGATGACAAGTTGTACAATTGCAAAGGTATATACAAAATTTCATTTCTTTTTCATGCAAGCATGAAAGTTCTGTCTTCAGTTTGCATTATCTTTGCAGCATGAACGAAGATACGTATAAAACCATCGTTGCCCTTTCCGAGGGCATTTACACTGAAAAGCGCAGCAAGTTCATTGCCATCGCCCTGCCGGTGCGTACAGTAGAGGAGGTGAAGGCGCATCTGGAAACTTACCAGAAGAAATACTACGACGCCCGCCACGTGTGCTACGCCTACATGCTGGGCCATGAGCGGAAGGACTTCCGTGCCAACGACAACGGGGAGCCTTCGGGCACGGCAGGCAAGCCGATTCTGGGACAAATCAATTCCAACGAACTGACGGATATTCTCGTCATCGTAGTGCGCTACTTCGGCGGTATCAAATTGGGTACGAGCGGACTGATTGTAGCCTATAAGGCTGCCGCTGCCGAAGCCATTGCCGCTGCCACCATCATTGAAAAGACGGTAGATGAGGCAGTGACTTTTCTCTTCGAATACCCCTTCATGAACGATGTGATGCGGGTGGTGAAGGAGGAGGAGCCGGAAATTCTGGAACAGTCGTATGATATGGACTGCCGTATGACGCTCCGCATCCGTCAGTCCATGATGCCGAAGTTGCGGGCACGGTTGGAGAAAGTAGAAACATTAAGGTTTGAATAATACAACAAATGGGATAAGAGCCCCTTTTAATAGGGAAATTGTTCGTTTCCTTTAACGGAACAAGTTGTTTTGTCCTTCGGAACAGACTGTTTTCTTTGCGGAAACGGCATCACTCCTTATGAAAGGCTGACTCCCTCCTTTAAACAAAAGAAAATTTATGGCATTTAGTGCAACAAAAAGAGAACTGGGTGAGCTCTACACCTTCTTTCGCCTGCTGGCGGATGGAGCCGTGTCATTGGGTACACCGAAAGCTGAAAAAGACGAAACTCTGCGCTGGCCCGTTGCCTTGATACAGAGGGAAGAGCATGACGGTACGCGCCGTTACTATATCGAAGCGCAGGAAGTGCGCATTGTCAGCGGAACTACCGGGAAGGACGGTTCGTTTGTTCCGGGCGAGAAGGAGGAACTGTGTTTCCCCCGCGAAGACTTTGGTGATGCGGCAGAGTTGGTTCTGCATCTGTTGAAGAACGTTTCGGGCGAGGAAGTGGAAGTGTCCGAAGGTTTGGAAGCCTTTTTGGATGCTGTCAACATCTTCGACCTGGAAGCAAAGACGGAGGACCGTACCGACTTCTCCGTTGCCTTCTGGCATCCCGAAGCACCTCTGACGGGCTTCAATGTCCGTTGTCGTCTCGCCCCGATGAATCCGTTGCTGGACGGAGGGCGCACGGCGAATCTGAAGCTGGAGCAAAGCGGTGTCAAGTTTGCCGTGCCCATGGTGAACAAGGTGAATGCCCTGCCGGAATCTCCTACGGAAGTGGCAGAACGCATGATGATGATTGAGCGACTGGGTGGCGTGCTGAAGTATGCCGACGTTGCCGACCGCGTGTTCCGTTGCAACTTGCTGATGATAGACCTCCACTTCCCTCGCATGCTTGCCGAGATGGTGCGCTTGATGCACTTGGACGGTATCACCCGCATCAGCGAATTGACGGAGCGCATCAAGGAGATGAATCCGTTGAAGATAAAGGACGAGTTGATAAACAAGCACCGCTTCTACGAGTTCAAGATGAAGCAGTTCTTGCTGGCGCTTGCCCTCGGCATGCGTCCTGCCAAAATTTATAACGGTACGGACTCTGCCGTCGAAGGTATCTTCCTGACGGACGGCAACGGGCAGATACTCTGCTACCACAAATCCCGTCCGCAAGTCTTTGCAGACTTCCTTTATCAGAACACGCGTTTGGAGAAAGGTGCCGTAGAGAAAGATAAATACGGCTTCTTGGAGCGCGAGAACGGCGTCTGGTACTTCAAGCTGAATGTAAAGATTGGGCTGGTGAAACGGTGAAACAGCCCCACTGAACACGTACTGATGTGCATTATCAACTATCAATTCTCAAATAAATAAATGAACGAGACATTACAAACCATCAAGGCACGCCGCAGCGTCCGTGCCTATACGGAACAGCAAGTTTCCGCAGAAGATTTGAACCTTATCCTTGAGGCGGCTACCTATGCTCCCAGTGGTATGCATTTGGAGACGTGGCACTTTACCGCCATCCAGAATAAGGAGGTGCTGGAAGAGCTGAACGATAAAATCAAAGGTGTCTTTGCCAAGAATGACGACCTCCATACACGGGAGCGTGGACACAGCCAGACTTATTGTTGCTACTATCATGCCCCCACGTTGGTCATTGTCTCCAATGAGCCGGACAAGTGGTGGGCCGGTATGGATTGTGCCTGCGCCTTGGAGAACATTTTCCTTGCAGCCAAGTCCCTCGGCATCGGTTCCTGCTGGATTAACCAGTTGGGGCAGACCTGCGACGACCCCGATGTCCGCGCTTTCTTGACAAAGCTGGGTGTACCCGAGAGCCATAAGGTATATGGCTGCGCAGCCCTGGGATATGCTCCCGCCGATGCTCCGGTGAAGGAGAAAAAGGTGAAGGAAGGTACGGTGACCATCATCCGCTAAACAGAGATACCCGCAGGAGAGGTGGCGGTTAGGTAATTAATCATACATGAAGCAAAATAACGTATAATTCCGTCACTCTCCGTTGGGCTTCCTCTTCATAGAGGAAATGGGTTATCGCTGCATATTAATGATGCCGCTGTCCGTATCACTGTTGTTCAGCCCCTTGTTGCCTGCCTTGTGCTTGCGTCCGAACTCGAATGTATAGCCCATGCGCAGTACGACCATCTGTCCCGTCTCCCTGACGAATGTTTCGGAACGGAAAGGAGCCACTTCACTGATTCTTTCTTTTCCCACCTTATAGTTATTGGTGAAAGGAAACATAATACCGATTCCTGCTTGAAGGTTACGTCGGGTGTACATTGCCATGAATGCCGTCTGGTTTTCGTTCTTCTTGATGGTTTCGCCGAAGAAATTGTTCTGCACTTTCCGGAACTGCCCGAGCAGCGAGAAGTCTTTATATTGCACTTGCGCCATCACGCTGTAATAGAATTCATCGTACATATGGCTATAGTTCAGGCCTTCCGACCAACTGCGCGTATATCCTCCCGAAGCATAAAGCGTCAGGAAATCCTTCAGCCCGAACAGCGTAGCGCCGTTAATGCCGACCATCAGTTCCGCATTCAGGCTTTGGAACGACCGCTGGTTTTCATCTTTCAGTATCAGTTTGCCGTCCTCCACGAAGATGCTTTCCATGATGGGATTGTCATAATACTGGTGGCGCACACTCAGATTGGCGTTGAACTGTTTCTTCGAATAGCTGTAAGACAAGGAGTTCGTGAACTGTTGATACGTTTTCAGCAACGGGTTGCCGCGGACTATCTGTATCGTATCCATCGCCTGCTCCACATCCGTCAGCGAACCGAGTGACGGTATGGCAGGACTGATGTTGAATCGGTAGCGCAGGAATCCCGCCTTCTTCAGATTATAGCTCAACCGCACGGTGGGCGTGAAGGTATAGTAAGCATGGTCTTCCTCACTCTCCTTGAACCAGGCACGTGTCATGCCTACGCTGCCCGCATAGCTGAAGTCCTTTACCTTGCCTTGCACCTCGAAGAAAGCGGATGTCTGCGACTGGTCCATCTTCGAAGTGGTGGGATGGGAACCTTTATACTCATTCTCCGTCCGCATCTGATAGTGGCGGGCACCGCCGCTCAGCTTCACCTCCTTGAAGTTCTTTTCATAAATGGCTTCGCCGATGACGGAGCGTTTGTCGCCGTCCACTAATGTCTGGATGTCTGCCAGCGGTGCGTTCTCGTCCTTGTACTCCTTGTATTTCCGGTTGTTCTTGGTATGGATGAGCGTTCCCGTCACATTCATCTGGATGCTCTGCTGATGGGGCAGGGTATGCTGGAAGTAAAGGTCGAGTGCCGGAGAGTAGCTGGATGTGTGGTTGTTGACGTACGAATAGATGGACTCCGTGCTGCCCACTGCCCACATCTTGTTCAGTTCATTCTGGTAGGGGGCATTGCTGAGGTTGTTACGGAAGATGGCATTGAATACATATTTGTCCGCTTTCGTCAGATTGTACGTCAGATTCAGGTTGTTGATGAAGCTCAGAGAGGGCGACTCGTCTTCGATGCCTTCCTTGATGCGGTCGATGGTGCGGTCGCCCAGATAGAAGGTTTCGTGGGATTCGAGGCGGCTGTGATACTTGCCGTTCTTGTTGAAGTAGTCGATGCCCCATTCGGAGTTCTTGTAATTGAACTTCGCGCTCAGGAAATTCTCTCCCCATAGGGTGTGGGGCGAATCGGAGAGTTGGAAGTTCACAACACCGCCCGTTTCGCGGCGGCGCAGGATAATGTTGACTACGGCGCCCAGTTCATCGTCTCCGTACTGCTTGCCGGGGTCTTCGATGAACTCCACACGCAGTACGTCTTTGGCTCTGACGGCCGCTATCTCCTTGTCTGTCACTTTAATGCCGTTGATACGGGTTTGTACGGCCCCACCACCGCTGACGCTCATGCTGTTGCTCAGATTGTCCACTTGCAGACGGGCAATGCCGAGATTGTTCAGCAGGTCGTAGGCACCGAATGAGCGTTTGAGCTGGCTTTCGGAAGGCAGGATGATTTGCCGGTCTACCCGCTGCAGCACATTGCTAGCGGATACCGTCACTTCACCGAGGCTCACGGCATCTTCCTGCAACTGTACATCGCCCAGGTCGAGGCTTTTATTCAGTTTCAGCAGTATGTTTTCACTTTGGAGGCCGATGAAGGAGATGGAAAGGCGGTAATCGCCTGCCTTGATTTTATGGAGGGCGAACTTGCCTTGTGCATCCGAGGTTACTCCGGTCACCAAAGTAGAGTCTATGGTCCATAATGACACATTGGCGGCTATAACTGCTTCTTGCGAGGCGTCCGTGACGCGTCCTTTGATGGAGAGGCTCTGTGCCTGCGTACGGAGTACGGAGAGGGCAAGCAATAGTAAAAAAAGTTTGGTTTTCATAATCGTTTGTATTAGTCTGTTACTGTTGGATAGGGATGTAAAAGTCACTCTTCCCGCTAAGGGAAGATGCTGAAGCTTGTATATCAGTTGTTTATACTTTCCTCGTCTGTCCGATGAAAGTTAGGAATGCATGAAGGAATAAATCTCGTACATCAGTGTCGAAACTTTGACAATCGTAAGTCCGAAGAGGAGTCCGAAGGTAATCCATAATGCAGTCTTTGCGTATCTCTTCATGAACCGTCTTTTTTAAGTTTGTTATATCGTTCTGTTATTTCTTCTATACTGATGCCGAGTAGCTCCATGCTGCGGAACATGTCGGCAAGCTGGTTGTCAAAAAACTCTTTCTTCTGTATTCGCATCACTTTCTTCACCGCATCTTTGGAGAGGTAGAACCCCATTCCCCGTTCCGGGTAGATGATGTCCTCCGTCTGGAGGTATTCATAGGCCTTCAGCACGGTGCGCGAGTTCACTGCCAGTTGTGTGGAGAGCTCCCTCACGGATACCACCCGCTCTTCCGCCCGCCATTCGCGGGTGAGAATCTTGCTGAAACAGAAGTCTACAATCTGCTGGTATATCGGCTTGTTGGTCTTGAAGTCCATAGGCTACAGTTGTTTTTCTTTGAGCAGGAAGTAGCTCGATACCCATGAACCGAGCAACACACTGATGGGAGCCGCATAATTGCAGAAAGTCACGATGGCTTGTGCACCGGCCGACAACGGATAGTTGGTGTGGGGCCATGTGGCAATGTTATCCATCCAGTATCCGTCCGCTCTGGCTTCGGGCATGAGGGAGGCCACAAAAGTTACAATTCCTATGCAGACGGCAATGGAGCCTACAAAGATGGTGAAACTTTTCAGCAGGACTTGCCGACTGAAGGCGAAGTAGCCGATGAAGGCGGAAGCATGCAGGATTACATAGGTCAGTATCTGGGTGTTGTGTATCCGGAACATCGTGATGTGCGTTGCAAAATACTGCAGGAACTCGCTGCCGCTTAAGGACAGCAGACCTTTGAGGCAGGCTATCAGCAGACTGCAGAATAGGGGAAGCAGCAGCAGGTATTTTATCCAGATATGCAGGAACTTCTCGAATGCCGATGTCGGCAGCAGTATATCGAGAGTGGAGCTGCGTTTGCTGAAATTTGTTTCCAGCAGGCAGGGGGCCATGAGGATAAACCATAGTATGTAGCGGGAGAATTCGGTGGCAGAGGTATGTTTGCCGTAGTAACTTCCACCGCGGTTTATGTCGTAGAGAATGCACAGGATGCAGATGAACGATACGACGGCTGCTGACCAAAGTAGGTGTCTGCCGGTCTCATTCCTTTTATATTGTTCCAGTAGCAGGAAGCGTTTCAGATTAAAAGTTGCGTTCATAGTTCTGTTTGTATGATGGATTTTCATTGAAACATGCTCTTTATCTTTTCCGGTTGTTGCAGCACCGCTTTATACAGCAGCTCGATGTCCGGTGTGTTCTCCTCTCCGTCCTCGTTGGGAATGATGGAGAAATAACCCGATAGATTCTCTTCGCTGTAAATTCTTTCTTCCGGCAGAATGTCTGTCCGGGCAAAGAGAAGCCGGTTACTGATTTCGTCCAGCGAACGGTTCAGTAATATTTCGCCTTTGCCAAGGATGATGAGGTGGTCCAGCAGGTTCTCGAAGTCGTGTGCCTGATGGGTGGAGATGAGTAGCGTGCTTTCATCGTCCATGCTGCGGCTGATGATACGCTTCAAGGCTTGGCGAGAGGTGATGTCCAGCCCGTTTGTCGGTTCGTCGAGTAGGGTGTATGGAGTATGCAGGGCAAAGGCGTATGCCAGCATTGCCTTCTTCTGTTGTCCGTAGGAGATGGAAGAGAGTTTTTGTTTCCGGTCGATTTTCAATTCTTCCAGGTTCAGCTCGAATTCTTCTTGATTGAAATGTGGATAGAATACGGAATGGCGTGCAGCGAAGCTGACGATACTCTCGGTTGGCATCTGCATCTCTTCGGGCAGGAAGAAGTAACGGTTTAGCGCCCCGGACTGTCTCTCCGCCGTGTTTCTTCCGTCTATACTGCACTTTCCGTTTTTGGGGAAGAGTAGTCCGCAGATGAGATGCATCAGCGTTGTTTTGCCTGCGCCGTTTTCCCCCAGAAGTCCATATATACCATTTCCTATTTTCAAAGATATATTGTTGAAAATAAAAGGATTGGACTTGTAACCGTAGCTCGTATTCTCTATCGTTATCATAGTTTTATTAGTGTTGTACTGATGTACAACACTGCAAACGTAGGGTAAGTTATGGAGAAAAGCAAGGGGGAGAGATACTTATTAACTTCTTTTAGCGGTTGTGCGCTTGCCGTTTGCTTACAGCATCTTCACCAGTATGTCCCATACAGCCACCATGTGGCAGGCTGAACCGCCCAATACAAAGAAATGGAAAACCGAATGCATGTACCGTGCTTTGCGCAAGGAGTAGAAGGCGGCTCCCGTGATGTAGCATACCCCCTCGGCAATAATCCAGTAGCAGGCTGTGGGGGAGAGGGCGAAAAGCTGCTTGAATACTACCAGTACGGACAGCCCCATCAGGATGTAGCATACTGTTTCCACGTAACTGTGCTCCTCCATCTTGCGGAAGCTGACAACAGTGCCGATGATGGCGCATAGCCAGACGAAGCCGAAAAGTCCCCAGCCCCAACCGCCGTCCTCTCTCAATGCAATGAGTGTGATGGGGGAATAACTGCCTGCAATGTGCCAATAGATGGCTGCATGGTCCCAATGCCGCAAGCGTCGTTTCCACGGATTATGATGTTTCAGGGAGTGGTAGAGTGTGGAGGCAAGATAGGAGCCGCCCATACCGAACAGATAGAGCCATACACCGAATGCTGCCCAAAGATTCTGTGCTTGGTAGCATTTTATCAGGAATAGTGTACTTACAATTACTCCCATGGCAATGCCGATGCCATGGGAGATGGAATTGATGGTTTCTTCTTTTTTACTATAAAATAGTCCGTTACGCTTTCTTTTCATCAGTCGAAGCATCCATAGCATGTGGGCAACAGTTTACGGTCTCCCAACGTGTTGTCTACACGTGCCACGTTCACCCAGAACTTGTTTTCGCGCACGCTTTCTATCGGGTAGGCTGCCTTTTGGCGGGTATAGCTGTGCTCCCACGTGTCGGCTACCACTTCGTATTCGGGATGTGGGGCATTCACCAGCACGTTGTCCGTCTTGTCGGCTTCGCCGTTCTTTACCTCTTGAATCTCGTCCCAAATGGTCAGCATCACGTGGACAAAGTTGTCCAGTTCGGCAAGGCTTTCGCTTTCCGTCGGTTCAATCATCAGTGTGCCGTGTACCGGGAAGGAGAGGGTGGGGGCATGATAGCCGTAGTCCATCAGACGTTTGGCGATGTCGTTTTCACTGATGCCCGTCTCTTCGTGCACCTTGCGGCATTCCAATATCATTTCGTGTCCTACGAAGCCGGTAGCACCGCGATAAACAATGCCGTACGTATCCTTGAGGCTGGCTGCCAGGTAGTTGGCGCTGAGGATAGCTATCTTCGTGGCACGCGTCAGTCCTTCCGTTCCCATCATGCGGATGTAGCCGTAAGTGATGGGCAGGATACCTGCGCTGCCGAAGGGAGCTCCGGACACCTGGTTGGCTGCATTGCCGAACAATTTGTGTCCCGGAAGGAACGGAACCAGATGCTCTGCCACGCAGATGGGGCCTACGCCCGGTCCGCCGCCGCCGTGAGGAGAGGCGAACGTTTTGTGCAGATTCAAGTGGCAGACGTCCGCACCGATAAAGCCGGGATTCGTCAAGCCTACTTGGGCATTCATATTGGCGCCGTCCATATATACCTGCGCACCGCAGGCATGTATGATGTGGCAGATTTCCACAATTTCCGTTTCAAAGATACCGTGTGTGGAAGGGTAGGTAATCATCAGGGCGGCGAGGTCATCCTTGTTTTCTTCCGCTTTGGCACGCAAGTCGGCCATATCCACATTGCCTTGTGCGTCGCAGGCGCAGGTCACAGTGGTAAAGCCTGCCTGGATGGCAGAAGCCGGGTTGGTGCCGTGTGCGGATGCCGGTATCAGCACCTTATTGCGGTGTCCTTGCCCGATGCTTTCCAGATAGGCGCGGATGACGCGGAGTCCGGCATATTCGCCTGCCGCACCGGAGTTGGGTTGCAGGCTGACGCCGGCAAAGCCGGTAATTATCTTCAGTTCTTCACTGAGGTTGCTTATCAGTTCGCGGTAACCTTCGGCCTGGTCTTCGGGCACCAGGGGATGCATGTTCATGAATTCCGGGCGGCTGAGCGGAAGCATCTCTGCGGCAGCGTTCAGCTTCATGGTGCACGAGCCGAGGGAAATCATGGAGTGTGCCAGTGAGATGTCCTTGCGGTCGAGACGCTTGATATAGCGCATCATCTCCGTTTCCGTATGGTATTTGTTGAATACTTCGTGTGTCAGATAGGCGCTTTGGCGTTTCATCTCCGCGCTGATGCTGCTTGCCATGGGTACGTCGCTTGCCTTTTCCCAATCCCTTCCGGCGGCAATGGCAAAGATGGAGAGCAGTACGTTGACGGCAGTGATGTCCGTAGTCTCATCGATGCTCATACCTACGTCCCCATTCTTGAAATAACGCAGGTTCACTTCCTTGCTCAAGGCGATGGTACGTATCTGCTGTGCCGAAATGGTGTCGGGCAGTGCAAAGCGGAGCGTGTCGAAATATTGTGCATTGACCTGCTTGTACCCCAGTCTGTTGATACTTTCTTCCAGAAATACGGCAATGCTGTGGATGCGTTCTGCAATGGTGCGGATGCCTTCCGGACCATGATATACGGCATAGAAGCCTGCCATTGTAGCCAGCAGTGCCTGCGCGGTACAGATGTTGGAAGTCGCCTTTTCACGCTTGATGTGTTGCTCGCGGGTTTGCAGCGCCATGCGGTAGCACAACTTGCCGTATTTGTCTTTCGACCAGCCGATGATGCGTCCCGGCATATTGCGCTTGTACTCGTCGCGGGTGGCAAAGTAGGCTGCCGACGGCCCGCCGTAGAACATCGGTGTACCGAGCCGTTGTGTGGTTCCGAAGACGATGTCAGCTCCCCATTCTCCCGGAGGGGTGAGCAGGGCGAGGCTCAGAATGTCGGCGGCAACGGCCACTTTGCAGTTGGCTGCATGGGCTTTTTCCACGAAGGCGCGATAATCTTCCACGTTGCCGGCGGCGTTGGGATATTGCAGTACGCAGGCGAAGATGTCCGGCGTGAATTCCATTTCATGGTATTTTCCTATACGCAGCTCGATACCTTGCGGAATGGCGCGGGTAGTCATTACTGCCAGTGTCTGCGGGAAGACGGCTTCGTCTACAAATACCACGTTGGCGCCCGATTTCTGCATGTCGCGCGGACGCAGGGCATACATCATCGTCACGGCTTCGGCTGCGGCAGTCGCTTCGTCCAGCAGGGAGCAGTTGGCAAGGGGCATGCCGGTGAGGTCGCATACGGCAGTCTGGAAGTTCATCAGGGCTTCCAGGCGTCCTTGTGAGACTTCGGTCTGATAGGGGGTATAGGAAGTGTACCAAACGGGGTTCTCGAATACGTTCCGTTGGATAACGGCAGGAGTGATGGTGTTGTACCATCCCATACCGATATAGGTTGTATAAAGTTTGTTTTTGGCAGCCAACCCTGCAATATGTTGTCCGAACTCGTACTCTGTCATTGTCTTGGGCAGAGCCAGCGGTTCTTTCAAGCGGATGTTGGCAGGAATGGTTTTATCAATCAGCTCGTCCAGGCTTTTCACTCCTATTTTTTGGAGCATCTTCTCCTCGTCTTTTTCGCTGATGCCGATGTGGCGGTAGGCCAATAGGTCGTTTTTCATGGCTGTAATGATTTAAAAGTTTGCTGTATATTTACCGGAAGAACGGATTCTCCGCTTTCTCTATTCCTATGGTAGTCGGCGCTCCGTGTCCGGGATAGACAATCGTGTCGTTGGGCAGGATGAACAGACGGCTGCAAATATGTTCTATCAGTTCGTCGAAGTTGCCACCGGTGAGGTCGGCACGGCCGATGCTGCCTTGAAACAACACATCCCCCGAGAACATGCAGTGGTCTGCCGCGCAATAATACACCAGACTGCCCGGCGAGTGTCCCGGTACATGGATGGCTTCCAGTTTCGTATTGCCGAAGGTGATGATGTCTCCGTCGTGCAGATAAGTGCCCAGGGGCACGGGGGCTTCCTGCAGCTGGAAGCCGAACATGCGGCTTTGTTTCGGCGCTTCGTCAATCCAGAACTCATCGGCCTGGTTGGCTTCGGCCTTCAGACCGAACTCTTTCAGCATGAAAGGATTGCCGAAGATATGGTCCAGATGCAGATGGGTATTCAGCAGATGTTTCACATTCAGCCCATTCTTGGTAATGAAGTTTTTCAAGGCCTGCTTTTCTTCCTCATAAAAGCAGCCCGGGTCAATGACGACCGCTTCATTGGTTTCGTCCCAAAGCACATAACAGTTCTCCGGGAACATATTAAATTCGAATCTCTTTATTTTCATATTATGTATTTAGATTTCTAAACCTCAACTATCTCTCAACACCCTACGTACACTACTTTTTTTGTCTCGAAGAACTCCTCTTCAAAGAACTCCTTCAGGTCCCACAACGTGGTCTTGTTCTTGACGGGCATGGTTTCGTTCCCCAATTCGCCCCCCTTGAGGCAAATCAGTCCGTTGGGCAATGCGTTCTGCTGTTTTGGGGAGATGTTCTTACGGATAATCTTCAGCAGGTCTGTCAGCGGCATCACGGCACGGCTCACCACAAAGTCGAACTTCCCTTTTTCCTCTTCTGCACGGGCATGACGGAAGGTGGCGTTTTTCAGCCCGATGCTGTTGGCTATTTCGGAGGCTACGCGTACTTTCTTTCCGATGCTGTCCACCAGATGGAACTGCACTTCGGGGAAAAGGATGGCAAGCGGGATTCCCGGAAAGCCTCCTCCCGTGCCGAGGTCCATAATCTGTGTCCCCGGTCTGAAGCGGATTACCTTGGCTATGCCCAGAGAATGCAGCACATGGTGTTCGTACAAGTTCTCTATATCTTTGCGTGAAATGACATTAATCTTAGAATTCCAGTCCATGTAGAGGTCGTAGAGGGCGGCAAACTGCCGTTTCTGTTCTTCCGTCAGGTCCGGGAAATATTTGAGTATTAAATCCATTGTGAATTTTATGTTGATAGACAATTGATTACGGTTCCTATTGGTCGCCTGCTTTTATCGTATTGCTCAAGGTGACGAATTCGCTGTTCATCAGATGGGTTATGTCCTCATAAGACAACGTGATTTTGGTTGCTCCCATTACGTATGGGGCAATTTCATATACATTATAATAGAAGGTGATTCCCGTTGGGTCCAGATAGAAATTCTCGATAGGCTCCAGGTCACCGGTGGTGGCGTAGCCCATGTCCTCCAGCTCTTGGCGGGTGCTGACGTTGTTGTCTGCCATCAGCTGTTTCCAAAGCAAGTCGGTCAGCGCTTCCTTATAGTCGCCTTCAAAGAGGTCGCCTAGGTGGATGGGGCTTAGGGTCTTTAGGTCGAGGTTGAGGAAGGTGGACATATAGATGCCGTGTGCGCCGCCGGTATATTCGTTGTAATCTATACGGTAGGTCAGTATTAAGGTATTGCACAACTGCACATGGCTTTCGATTCCTTTATAATAGGAATACCAGGCTCCTATGCTCTGCTCGTCCTGTTTGTCCTCCTCGTCTTTCTTGTACATCGGCTCCAGGTCATTGCGGTAGTCGCCGACATATTTCTCCGTATATTTCTTGACAGCTTCTTCGGGTGTCATCGCCATGTACTTGTCGCCGAAGCAGGCAGATAGGAAGAAGGTGTTCAGACTGTCTTTCAGCCTTACGTCGGATGACTGGCTGGCGTAGGCAACGTTGAGGATGAGGTTGCAGGCCGGCTTGGCTGTGTCTCCGAAGAGATGTACGGTTTCGTTTACTTGTATACTGTCGAACTCCAACGCGTATGCGTTTTTGTTCACGGTGTTACCGCAGGAAAAGAAAAAGCCGCTTGCCGCAAGCAGAAGGACAAGTAGGCTGACAGTTTGCTTTTTCATATTGAGTTTCGTTTATAAATCAACATATCAATCAAAAAACTTTATCGACAAATATAGAACTTATTAACGAACTGCAGGCATAAAAAAGGAAAAATTAATTCCGGCAAACGGTTAAAACTTTCTATCTTTGCAGCGCTTATGAAGGAACTCCGTTACATACTGGCTGTACTCTTTTCCTCTCTTATCATTATAAGCGGAGTGGGGATTTCTGTAGTTCAGTATTGCTGTGCCGGATGCGAGACGACACAAAGTTGTTGCACCTCCGGCTGTTCCAAATGCCATCATGCACATCGTGGTTCACAAAAAACGTGCAAGGATACCGGTTGTACAGCCGTCTACTACAAGGTGGATTTCGTGAAACATGCACACGAGTCTGCTTCGTTCGTGCCATCCCTTACACTGTTTTGTGAGCAACTGCCGTTGTTTGATTACTCCTTGCCGCAAGTGGCCTGTACTCCGGAAGTGCATTTCGGGGCACCGCCATATGTCGTCGGCTCGCGTCATTATCTGGCGCTCTATTCCACGTTTCTCATTTAGTGTTGTTTTATACGGGGCAATGACATGAATTGTCCGGAGGGAATTGTTTGTTTTTTAATCACTTCTTTAAGTATAAAACAGAAATGAAATATAGTTTGATAGCCATCCTTCTGTTCTCTTTCATCCCCTTGCAGGCGCAGGTAAAGGGAATGGTAAAGGATAATTTGGGCGACCCGATTGCGGGTGCCAACCTCTTCTGGCAGGGAACCACTCAAGGAACCACCACTTCGGCAGACGGTACCTTCTCCTTGTCCAAACCCAATGACAAGCATATGCTTGTAGTCAGCTTTATCGGTTTTGAGAATGATACGATACACGTCAGTAACCGCAATGAGACGCTCGACATTGTCTTGCGCGAAGGGGTGGAACTGAGCGAGGTGAATGTGGTCAGCCGTAAGTTGGGCACCATGAAGTTGCGCAACAGTGTGATGAACGAAGATATGATAAGCAGCGCCGAGCTGAGCCGTGCCGCCTGCTGTAACCTGGGAGAAAGTTTTGTGACCAATCCTTCGGTGGACGTCACTTACTCTGACGCCGCCACCGGTGCCAAGCAAATCAAGCTTCTGGGCTTGTCCGGTACGTATGTGCAGATGATGACGGAGAATGTCCCCAACTACCGCGGCTCTGCTGCCCCCTACGGCTTGGGCTATGTCCCTGGGCCGTGGATGCAGAGCATTCAGGTGAGCAAGGGCAGTTCGTCCGTGAAGAACGGCTATGAGGCCATCACGGGACAAATCAATGTGGAATTCAAGAAACCCCAGTTGCCCGAAGCGGACTGGTTTTCGGCCAACCTTTTTGCCAGCAGCACCAACCGTTATGAAGCCAATGCCGATGCCACGGTGAAACTCTCCAAACGCTGGAGCACCTCTTTGCTGGCACATTACGAGAATGAGACCAAAGCTCACGACAGCAACGACGACGGCTTTGCCGACATCCCCCGCGTGGAGCAGTACAACCTCTGGAACCGCTGGGCATACATGGGCGACCGCTACGTTTTCCAAGCAGGCATCAAAGTGCTTACGGAAGACCGCAACAGCGGACAAGTCGGTCATGGCAAAATGCCTCTGACAGACCCTTATAAGATAAGTATAGGCACCGACCGCTACGAAGCTTTCACCAAGAACGCCTATATATTCAACAAGGAGAAGAACACTAACCTGGCATTGATCCTCTCCGGCTCCCTGCATAAGCAGGATGCCTTGTACGGACGGAAAATCTACGACGTAGACCAGCACAATGCTTATGCCTCCTTGTTGTTCGAGACGGAACTGACCAAGCGTCAAAGCCTTTCTGCCGGACTGAGCTTCAACTATGACTCCTATGACCAGCACTACCGCCTGGACAATGACGCCGCACAGCCTTTGACGAAGAAATTCACCAAAGAAGCCGTCCCCGGCGCCTACGTGCAGTACACCTACAACTGGGACGATAAACTGGTGCTGATGGGTGGCATCCGCGGCGACCATAGCAGCGAGTACGGCTATTTCGTCACCCCGCGTTTCCATGTGAAGTACAATCCCAACGAGTATGTACATTTCCGTCTTTCGGCAGGAAAAGGATACCGCACGAACCATGTGCTGGCCGAGAATAACTACCTGCTGGCAAGTAGCCGCCGGATAGACATCGCCAAACGTCTTGACCAGGATGAGGCCTGGAACTATGGCGCAAGCACTTCCGCCTATATTCCCTTGTTCGGCAAAACCTTGAACCTGAATGCGGAATACTATTACACGGATTTCAGCAAGCAGGTGGTGGTAGACATGGATACGGACCCACATGCCGTTCTGTTTTACAACCTTCACGGCCGTTCCTATTCGCAGGTAGTGCAGGTGGAGGCAAGCTATCCGTTCTTCCCGGGTTTCACCTTTACCGCGGCTTACCGTTGGACGGATGCCAAAACGAATTACAACGGAGAGCTGATGGAGAAACCCCTTACCAGCAAGTATAAAGGTTTGCTGACGGCTTCTTATCAGACACCTTTGGGATTGTGGCAGTTTGATGTGACTTTGCAACTGAACGGTGGCGGGCGCATGCCGGCTCCATACGAACTGACAGACGGCAACTGGTCGTGGGAAAGGCGCTATGGCGGCTTCGAGCAGTTGAGTGCCCAGGTGACGCGTTATTTCCGTCGCTGGTCTATATACGTCGGTGGCGAGAACCTGACAAACTTCAAGCAGAAAAAACCCATCATTGATGCTTCCAATCCCTGGGGAAGCAACTTTGACGCTACGATGGTGTGGGGACCGATGCATGGGGCAAAAGCCTATGTAGGTGTCCGTTTTAACTTGCCGAGAATATAATATTATTTATTAAATCAATAGCGAAACAATGAAAACAAGAAGATTTTTAATGACTTTGGCAGTTGTACTCTTCTGGGCATCTGCCGCAATGGCAAAAGACATCCGTACAGCCGTGTTCAAGGTGGCACAGATGAAGTGTGAGAACTGTGTAAGGAAGATAAACAATAACATCCGTTTTGAGAAGGGACTGAAGGACTTCCACACAGACTTGAAGACAAAGACGGTAACCATCACGTATGATGCCGACAAGACCAATGTGGAAAAGTTGAAAAAAGGTTTCCAAAAGTTCCATTATGAAGCGGAGTTTGTCAAGGAAACCAAGCAGGACGATAAGAAGTAATTGAACAAACTGCTCATTCCGGTTGTTGCTTTATTAAAGCGGAACAACAATCATCTAAAAAATAAATCGAATGAGCAATATAATTACTAAGGCGCATCCCGTGCTGGATATGCACAGCACGGAATTGCGTGTCGTCGGCGCATGGCTTTTTGCCATCGTGCTGATACTGTTTTCTACAGTCTTTGTGCATATACCCTATACCCGTGAAATACAGATGGTACTGGCAATTCCGGTACTGCTGTTTTTCGGCTTTCCTTTTTATGCCGGTGCCTGGAAGGGAACCTGGTCGGGCCGCAACAATATAGACCGTCTGGTGGCACTTACCACCTCTGTGGCTTTTCTGTTCAGTGTGTTCAATACTTTCTTTCCGGATTATTGGCTGGGCATCGGGCTGGAACCGCATGTCTATTATGGGGTTGCCGCCGTCATCATCGCCTTTTCCCTGACTGGTGAGTTTATGGAGGAACGTGCCCGAAGAACTGTGTCGGCGGCTATCCGCCGGTTGGGAGGCTGGCAGCATAACGCAGCCCGCGTACTGCCGGAGAAGCAACGCATTGACGACCGCGTCGCCGGTTTTTTTGTCCCGGTCATTCTCATCGTTTCCTTGCTGACCTTTTTTATATGGGTGTTCTTCGGAGGCATAGGTGTAGTGTCACACGGTCTATTTGCCGCTTTGTCCGTGTTGGTGGTGGCTTGTCCGTGTGTGATAGGGCTGGCCACTCCCGTAGCTTTGGCGGCTGGCCTCAATAAAGCCGCCCGCAATCATATCCTGATCAGGGATACTTCCGCTTTAGAGCAGATGCGCAATGTGGATGTGGTGGTATTCGATAAGACCGGGACCCTGACAGAAGGGCATCCTACGGTAATAGGCTGGCTGTGGGCGCAAGGGCAGGAGGATCATTATAAAGATGTACTGCTTGCTGCCGAGTCTACTTCGGACCATCCTCTGGCGGAAGCTATCGTTACGGCCCTGGAAGGGGAAGAGCAGGTTATCCCTGCCCATCTGGACGGTTTCGAAAGCATTGCCGGAAAAGGTGTCAGAGTGGCCTATCAAGGTGCGGAATATTGGGTAGGAAGCCATAAACTGCTGAAAGATTATCAGGCCAATTTGTCGGATATTCTGGCCGATATGCTGACGCAATATGAATCGGACGGAAACAGCATAGTCTACTTTGGGCGTGAGAACGATTTACTTGCCGTTATTGCCATCAAGGACCAGTTGCGGGTGACTTCTATGGAAGCTATCCGGGAACTGCGTACCCAGGACATCGAGATATGCATGCTTACGGGAGACGGTGAGCGTACAGCTTCTTCCGTGGCCGGCAGTTTGGGTATCATGCGTTTTGTGGCCGATGCCATGCCCGATGACAAAGAGGATTTCATCCATAAGCTGCAGCTTCAGGGTAAAACGGTCGCCATGGTAGGTGATGGCGTGAACGATGCGCAAGCCTTGAGCTGTGCTGATGTAAGCATTGCCATGGGAAAGGGGACTGATACGTTGATGGACACCGCCATGATTACTCTCAGGACTTCAGACCTGCTGCTGTTGCCCAAAGTTTTCCGGTTGTCTCACCAGACTGTGGGCCTCATGTACCGGAATCTGTTTTGGGCTTTCATCTATAATACAGTGGGTATCTTTGTCGCAGCCGGAGTACTCTATCCCGTCTATGACATCCTGCTGAGTCCTGCGCTGGCAGGTGCTGCCATGGCTCTTTCCTGTGTATCCGTGGCTTTGAGCAGCCTTCGTCTGAGTTCCAGGTTCTGATGTTCTCAGCTGTTCCTATACTCCAGCGGACTCATGCCCATGTGCCTCTTGAAGTATTTTCCAAAGAAGGAAGCACTGGGGAAATTCAGGGAATAGGCAATCTCCTGAATGGTCATATTGGTTGATTTCAGTTTGGCTTTCACGTCTACGATGACGACGTGGGCGATGATGTCCAATACATTTCTGCCGGTCACCTGTCTCACGGTGGTGCTGAGGTGTTGCAGGGAGATGCCCAGTTTATCGGCATAGAATTGCGCGCGGCGTTCGCGGGTATAGTTTTCAATGACGAGCTGCACCAGTTCGTGGCATATTTCCTCTTTCCGGCTCTTGTTCCCTTTTTGCATTTGCGGACGGTGGCAATACATCTTGTCCACCCCACTGAGGAGCATGCTTAGAGCGCTCTGTGCCATTTTGGTGTCAGGAGGGTAGGGGCCGGTCGTGATGCGTGCCCATAAGGCAAAATAGTCCTTGAAATAGGAGGCGACGGTAGGGTTGACAGCCAGTACCGGATACTCCAGTATGTTGGAGAAAGAGCTCAATGTAGACTGGATGAGGTTGACCCCATTGAGGCAATGGGAAGAAAACCCCACGAATCCCAGGCACATTTTTTCCTTTTGTTCGTAAAACTGTATGATAGTTCCGGGAAGCAGGGTAATAAAATCCCCTTGCTTGATTTCCGTATCCATCAGGTTGATGGATACCGTGATGGAACCTTCTATGCATAGTGCAAAGATGCATGCTTTCAGACGGCAAGACTGTTTGTATATGTTTAGAATGTCTTCCGTTACTTCAGTCCATGCAATCATGTCTACTGGCAGGTCGACTTGAGGAAATTCCATACGCTTTGTCGTTTAGAGTTCGCACAAAGGTAATTCTTTTCCGGGAAAAAGTAACGGAAGACATTCTGTTTTTAAAATGAAATGTTCTTTTTAGAATTCAAAAAAGTGCTATATTTGCTTGCATGAAACTGGAAATATCAGATTGGGACATGATTCCTTATGCCGGGGCATGGAGCCGGCAGACGGAATGGTTTGACGCACTTGTACATGCCAAGCAGGCAGGAGAGTGCTATGTCAATCATATTGTGCTCTGCGAGCATCCCCATGTCTATACATTGGGGCGTAGCGGGAAAGAAGGGAATATGCTGCTGGGAGAAGAACAACTGCGCAGGATAGGGGCTACGCTCTATCATATTGACCGTGGCGGAGACATTACGTATCATGGTCCGGGACAGTTGGTCTGTTATCCTATTCTGAACCTTGAGGACTTTTCTTTGGGGTTGAAGGAGTATGTGCATCTGCTGGAAGAGGCGGTAATCCGTGTTTGTGCTTCGTTTGGCATCGCCGCCGGACGCTTGGAGAAGGCAACGGGCGTATGGTTGGAGGGCGATACTCCCTGTGCCCGTAAGATTTGTGCCATCGGCGTGCGCAGCAGCCATTTTGTTACCATGCATGGGCTGGCACTGAATGTGAATACTGATTTACGTTATTTCAGCTATATCAATCCCTGCGGATTCATCGACAAGGGGGTCACTTCTTTGCAGAAAGAGCTGGGACATGAAGTGCCGATGGAGGAGGTGAAGGAGCGTCTTTGCAAGGAGCTGGTAAATCTTTTGTCATGAACTATCTGGCACATATATTTCTTTCCGGTTCGAACAGAAAAGTACAGTTGGGCAATTTTGTAGGCGATGCCGTAAAGGGAAGCTCCTATAAGAATTATCCGCCGGATATAGCCAAGGGTATTCAGCTTCACCGCGCTATTGACGACTATACCGACCGTCATCCGGCAGTCTGCGAGGTGGTGCATAGGCTTCAACCAGAATTCGGACGGTATTCGGGGGTATTGCTGGATATTTATTTCGATTATTTGCTGGCTTCCCGTTTCGAGTCGTTCTCCGGAGTTTCCTTGAGGAGGTATACCCGGACTTTCTATCTTTCCCTCCTCATCAATTACCGCTATCTTCCGCTACGGTTCAAACGTTTTATCTGGCATTTTATCCTGACCGACCGTTTGCGGAAATACGCCACTCTGAACGGAATAAGAGAGTCTTTGAACATCATGGTGGAATATCATCATATTGATATATCCGTAGACAAGGCTATTCGTTACCTTGAAGAGCACGATGAGGAACTGTTTGCTGTGTTCCAGCCATTTTTTATTGAATTGCAGAGGTTTTGTGCTGAATACCGGCATGATTATAAGGTATAGTTTTAAGGACGAAGAAGAAATTCATATCGTGTCGGCAAGGAATTAATTTCCTGCCGGCACGATATTTGTTTTTTGTATCACACGTTATTGATTTCCTGCATGACATGTTATTGATAGCTTGTGCCCTGTGGAATCAGCTTCCCGTACTCCGCTTCTCTCTTGCCAGTACCGAGATGATGTACCCTCCCTTGCTGTTCACCTTGCTCCAGTTCGTCCCATTGAATATTTTCCAGACGTAGTTTCCCAGCCTGCCGTAGTCCGATAACTTCAGAATCTTCCTGATTTCCTCCCGGTCGGTGATGTAGAGCTTTTCCAGATTCAGCATGAGGCATTCCAGGTTGTGCGTATTCCTGTTGTAGGCATATCCGGGAATGTCCAGATCAGGATTCCCCTGCGCTCCTCCGCTTTCCCCCGGGGGAGTAAGAGGGGGAAGTGCTTTACTTTCTTTTGCTTTGCTTTCTTCTACTTTGCTTTGTTTGGAATTGCATGCATTTTCGGGGAAAATGTCCGCATCCTGCGTACAATTTTCCCGTTTTTGCATACAAGTCTTGTCCTTGTCCGGTTTATCTTCCTCCGTCTCTACCTGCAGATAGGGTAGGGTGGTGAGGTCCCTTTTTCTTCGTTTGGTGGCTTCCAGCCATATTTTCTGTATCTCGGTAGAGGTCAGTACCCCTTGCTCCTTATAGGTTTTGGGGTCGAAAAAGGCTTTCTCCACCAGGATGTCCACGATTCCCTGCATCTCCTGCTCGTTGATGTCCTTTCCCGCCTTGTTTGTGAACAGTGTGCATTGCTCCGCGTTCCATTTCAGGTAATATCCGTTTTCCTTGTGTATCTTGCACAGCAGTTTCATTACCGCCGCTGTGCCTTTCAGTCCGAACCTGGCTTCCACCAGTTCCACTGCTATCTCTTCGAATAGATTTACTTTGAGGGGGAAGTATAGCATTCCCCCGTACATCATGGCCATTGTTTTTAGTGTTTAATGATTAGTGATTAATGGTTAATGATTAGCATATGGGGCTCCATTCGAGGAAGTTCTCCAGCTGGAAAGTTTTCCATGCCTGCAGTTCCACGTCCCAGAAGGCTATGGTGCTTGTTACTCTTGTGATGTCATAATCTCTTCTGAAGTCAGCCTTGTAGGGCAGTAAGGTGGCTTTCGCCAGCCTGAATGTCCCGTCCTGCTTGTGGTAGGCTATGAGTGCGTGTCCGTATTGCATATGGTCTATCAGGCTTTCTATTCGTCGGGCCATCCATGTGGTGCATGTTTCCGTGTAGTTCTTTTCCAGCATGATACGTATTTTCCATAGGTTTCTCAGTGCTTCGTGAAGTGAAGCGTTCTTTGTCGACTTTCTCATCTTGTTGTCTTTAAAATTAATAATTGTATTAGTTTGGCAGGAGGTACGCTTGTATATAAAAAAAGATGCCGCATTCATTGAGAAAGCGGCATCTGTAGGTGGTGTGGCTTCATCCTTACCAAAGTGGCGGCAAAGATAAGTGGTTTATTCCTTAAGTTGTTTATATTTAATTATTGTCAATAAGTTTCGTGGTTTCTGCCCTTTTTTGTTTTATTCCCTATATCTCTCCTGCTACCTTCATTTCCCGCCACACTTCACCGAACTCTTGTATTATAGTGTTTTCTGACAGTCTTTTATAGTCTGGCGTTCTGAAGTCGAAATGTGAGTATGCCCATTGTGCCAATGCCTTGTTGCTTGTCGGCTTTTCTTCTATAAAGTATCTTGATTTTTTCCATAGGATGATGTCTTTAATGACTTCTTTCCTATATTGTGGCAGTATTCCTATAACCTCCCCACTTGAGGGGCGTCCTACTCCTGCTTTCGGAGCTGATATGCCGTGCTTTACATCCGTTTTAAGGGTGTCTCTTTTTGTTTTTTTTCCTTACTTTGGAGTGTCTCTTTTGCCTTCATTTTCTAATGTTTTTGGGTTAATAATTAAAATTACTGTAGTTTGTAAAATAAATGCAAAGGTATATCAAGTTTTTTGTTTTTGTGGAGTAAGGATGGAGATAAAAAGCTGGGTTTTATCTTTATGATGGGTTAATGCGTTGATATATAAATGGAAATGACTTTGACTTGGAAGTGTTTTTTAAACGTTCGTTTAATGGACGTCAAATTTCAGGAAATGAAATAGGGAATGAGTTAATAAAAGGGGATGTAAAATTTGGAAAACCCATCGTATCTCAGTTTAATCTACAGTAATTCAGTATATTAAGTATCTTATTTAATATTTAAAATTTCCATTCCCTTTTATTAAACATTTTGAGGATATAAAAAACAGTCTTATCTTTGCGTCCATTAAACGAACGTTTAAAAAACGCTTTTTGTTTGTAATCCGTTCGTTTATAGTCTCTTACCAGAAGGTAATGACGAACTGCAAAAAAACTGTTGGCAAGAAGGGCACAATGCTTGCTGTATTTTACATAAGGTGCTCGCAAATGATTGGATACCAGGTATATACCGAGGGTTCAAAGCCCCAGAGGAACACTCTTTTGTGAACAAAACAACGAAAATGGAAACGGATAACGAGGTTGAAGTCTGGCATGCCATGCGTGCCACATACCGCAGAGAGCTTGATGCGGTGCATCTTCTCGAGAAGGAGAACCTCGGCTGTTTTGTCCCCATGCAATATAAGGTAAGTATCCGTAAGGGTAAGAAAGTCCGTACTTTGGTTCCCGTCATCCGTAATCTGGTTTTTGTCCATGCACGTCCTTCCGACGTACAGCGTGTTAAGTCTCAAATTACTTATTTGCAATATATAACCGATACCCGCAGTGGTCAGAAGATAATTATTCCCGACCATGAGATGCAGCGCTTCATCGCCGTTGCCGGAACCTATAACGACCATTTGCTTTATTTCCAGCCCGAAGAGTTGAATCTGTCGAAGGGAACTAGAGTCCGTATTACGGGTGGTGACTTTGCAGGTCAGGAGGGTATTTTTCTGAAAGTAAAGGGGGCACGTGACCGCCGTGTGGTTATAGAGATACAAGGTGTCATTGCTCTTGCCATGGCCACTATCCATCCGGATCTTATAGAAGTGATCGGCTGAATTATAATTCATAATTTACAACTCATAGTTCACAATTCATAATTCAAAAAATGTCCTCCTCCCTTTTCGAAGAAGCAATTAATCTCCAGCGTGCTGCGCACGAACTGATGTATTTAGGTATGGACGGTAGTCCTATCTATAGTGATGACCTTTCCCGCCGCAACGGTGAGGTTTACCGCTTGACTGCGGCTTTGTATGGTTCCAGTGCCCGAGGTACTACTACGGAAGAACAAGCAAACGTCTGTCTTGCTCTCCTGATGGGTTATAACGCATCGTTCATTGACCATGGCGAGAAGCAGGATCACCTCCAGAAGATATTAAACCGTTGCTGGAATCTCCTTGATACCCTTCCCGCCTCGCTGTTGAAACTCCGTCTGCTTACTGCCTGTTATGGAGAAGTGTTCGATGAGCCCCTGGCCGACGAAGCCCGGAAGATTATTTCTTCCTGGGACTCCGCATCGCTCACTGCCGAACAGCAGGAAGCTGTCGAGGAATTCCGGAATGTAGTTGACAATCCCTATCCGTGGGAATATCTTGAGGACTAAAACAGGTGAAAGTTTTCTCGAAAGGCAAAAAAAGAAATGGAGTGGAGAATGCAGGAGACACGGGAAAAGTTAAAGGCATATAGAACTAAACATACAAGTGATATATTCATGTAATGAGTGAAAAGGATTCCACACATTGTATTACGAAAAATAGTCTCCAGAGAAACGGATTATATGGCATTTCTGCCAATGAATATAGTAAAATAACTTATTATTTGATTAAAAATATAATTCAAAGTGGGTTATACCCCCTTTAGTAGATGCCCAATATCTATTGAATATCCGGGAAGCGTGGTACTAACTCTTTCATTACTACGCGAAGTAATAAATATAAATCACCTTTGGTTCCACCTTCCCGGATTAGTTTGATTTTTTCAGTGTGTGACATATAAGAATCTAACAAACATTAAACTATGCGTCGAATCTTATTTCTGATTTTATGTCTTTTCATTTTCTTCGGTTCTGCCTATGCCCAGCGCATGTCCGACGAGCAAGTGGTTGAATATGTGAAACAAGCACAGGCAGCCGGAAAATCTCAGAAGCAGATGACTGCCGAACTGTTGCGCCGTGGGGTGACCCGCGAACAGGTGCTCCGCATCAAGGATAAATATGAGAACTCGGGTGTTGCTGTCCCGGGTTCCGAAGCTTCCTCACAGATGCGCAAGCGTTCGATTGCTGTGGGAGAATCCTACGAGGCTGCCGAACTGGATGATCAGAAAGCGGTTGTTAATGAGAGACTTGAAAGCCAGTCCGCCCCTGAGGCTGCCGGCATACAGATTTTCGGTCATAATCTGTTCCAGAACCGTAATCTCTCCTTTGAACCTAGTGTGAATCTGGCTACTCCGGCAAATTATCGGCTGGGGCCCGGTGACGAGGTGATCATAGATATCTGGGGAGCTTCCGAGAATACCATCCGCCAGACCATTAGTCCCGAGGGAAGTATCCAGGTGAAAGACCTCGGTCCCGTTTATCTGAACGGCATGACTGTTAAAGAAGCCAACGCTTATCTGCAACGGGAACTGTCCAAGATCTATTCCGGTATCGGAGGGGGGGATCCCAATTCACAGATCCGTCTGACTTTAGGCGATATACGTACCATTCAGATTCATATTATGGGTGAGGTCACGGTGCCGGGTACTTATACACTTTCGGCCTTTTCCACGGTTTTTCATGCCTTGTACCGTGCCGGTGGTGTGAATAATATCGGTAGCTTGCGTGACATCCGTCTGGTTCGTAACGGAGAGACGATAGAGCATTTGGACGTCTATGAGTTCATCATGCAGGGCAAGATGAATGACGATGTCCGTCTGCAGGAGGGCGATGTGATTATCGTGAGTCCCTACCAGTCGTTGGTCGAGATAGTAGGCAAGGTGAAACGTCCCATGTATTATGAAATGAAGCCTGCCGAGACGGTTGCTTCCTTACTGAAGTATGCGGGTGGCTTTATGGGAGATGCCTATAAGAAGGCTGTACGCATCATCCGTAAAAGCGGACGTGAACATCAAGTATATAATGTGGATGAGATGGACTATTCCGTATTCCGTTTAGACGACGGTGACTTAATGACGGTTGACGCCGTACTCGACCGTTTTGAGAACAAGGTTGAGGTCAGTGGTGCCGTCTATCGTCCGGGGCTTTATCAGTTGGACGGTGAGGTGAACACGGTGAAGCAGCTGATAAAGAAGGCTGAGGGACTCCGGGGAGATGCTTTCCTTGCCCGTGTCCTTCTGGACCGTGAGCGTGAAGATCTTACGCACGAAATGGTTGCCGTTGATCTGGAGGGTATTATGAACGGTACGGTTTCTGATATACCCCTTCAGAAGAACGACCATCTGTATGTTCCCGGTATCCATGACCTGAAGGAGAGCGAGACGGTCTCCATTTATGGTGAGGTGCTCAATCCCGGTACTTTCCTGTACTCCGACAACTTAACGATAGAGGATATGATTGTCCAGGCGGGAGGTCTTACCGAGGCTGCCGCCACTACCTGTGTGAGCGTGACGCGCCGCATCAAGGATCCCAAGAGTACTGCCTATAGCAGCAAGCTTGCGGAGACATTCACCTTTGACATCAAGGACGGTCTTCTGACGGGTGCCGGTAGTTTCTGCCTGCAACCTTTCGATGTAGTCCAGGTTCGTCGCAGTCCTGCCTACCAAGTTCAGCGCATGGTGACGCTTGCGGGTGAGGTGCTTTTCAGCGGCAGCTATTCGTTGTTGAAGAAGAATGAACGTCTGAGTGATGTGATAGGTCGTGCAGGCGGAATTACTCCGGCGGCATATATAAAGGGGGGACGTTTGATTCGCAAGCGTAATGATGAGGAACGTCGGCGTGAGACGGATGTGCTTCGCATGGCACAGAGCGGTGAAGGTTCCGATAGCATTGCAGTGAACAAGCTTGCTATCTCCGACACTTACACGGTAGGCGTTGACATGAAAAAGGCTCTGTCACATCCGGGTAGTGATTATGACATTATCCTGCGTGAGGGAGATATCGTTTATATTCCTGAATACGTCAATACGGTGAAGATTAGCGGTTCTGTGATGTATCCTAATACAGTAACTTGGGAGAAAGGTGCCAAACTGAAACATTATATCAATATGGCAGGTGGCTATGGCGAGAATGCGAAAAAGAAGAAGGCATACATTATTTATCTGAACGGTACGGTAGCCCGTGCTAAGAAGAGTGACAGTGATTTAATCCAGCCGGGTTGTGAGATTGTGGTTCCCACGAAGTCTGAGAGGAAGCGTCTCCAACTTTCCGAGATTATGGGTATAAGCTCCATGACTGCGACGATTGCGGCGATGGTGGCTACTTTGGCTAATACTTTTAAATAAGAAACAAGTGGAAGATATAAAAAGAAAGAATGCTGATATGAATGACGGACAGCAGAATAAACATTCACAGGAAGAGGAGATTGATTTGCTTGAGCTTGCCTTGAAGGTCTGGGCAGAGCGCAGGTGGATATTGAAGTGTTGCAGCTATGCAGTGATTGTGGGACTGGTGATTGCTTTCAGTATTCCGAAAGAATATACAGCTACAGCTACGATTGCTCCGGAGTTGTCGGATGGAAAAAGTGGGGGAGGATTGTCTTCTCTTGCTGCCATGGCAGGATTTAATATAAATACTTCTTCTGGTGCTGATGCTATCTATCCTGATTTGTATCCCGATATTGTGAGTTCGACTCCCTTTATTACTGGTCTTTTCAATATTCCAGTGAAAGACCTGGAGGGGATAATAGATACTACACTTTATTGTTATTTGGACAAGTATCAACGTTCTCCTTGGTGGAGTGTGATAATTTCTGCTCCTTTCAAGGCTCTTGGATGGGTGGCTTCTTTGTTTAAGGATGAAAAGGATGAGGATAGAATTACAAAGCTTGACCCTTTTCACTTGACAGTAAAAGAATCATCCATTGCAAAACTTTTGAGTAATAGTATCAGTGTTTCTGTTGACAAGAAGACGGGGCTTGCCACTTTGTCTGTTACGATGCAGGATGCTCGTATTGCTGCCTGTTTGACAGATAGTGTAATGTATCGTTTGCAGAGCTATGTTACGGATTACCGTACAAATAAAGCTCGTCAGGATTTTGAGTTCCAAAAGAAACTTTTTGAACGTAAAAAGAAAGAATATGAGACGGCACAGGAGAATTATGCAAAGTTCTCTGATACTAACAAAAATATTATTCTTCAGAGTTACCGTGCTGAACAAGTACGATTGGAGAATGAAATGAATCTTGCCTATCAAGTATATACAAGTGTTGCACAGCAGTTGCAAGTGGCTGAGGCGAAGGTACAGGAAATTACTCCTATTTATACGGTGCTCGAGCCGGCGACAATACCTATTGCTCCCTCTCGGCCTAGTAAAATATTAATATTAATAAGTGCTTTGTTTGTGACAATGATGGGATGTATGAGTTGGATATTTTTAGGGAGGGATATAATAATAGCTTTAAAAAGTAAGGATTTGTTTTGAGTGTAAATATGTCATCTGCATTGAAGGATAATCGGCGTATTGCCAAGAACACATTGATGCTATATATTCGAATGCTGCTAATTATGGTAGTATCTCTTTATACAAGTCGCATTATATTGGGGGTATTAGGAGTTGAAGATTTTGGTATATATAATGTCGTAGGGGGAGTGGTAGCTATGGTCTCATTTTTAAATAGTACATTATCTTCTACATGTCAACGCTATTTCTCTTATGAAATAGGTCGTGGAAATCAGGAGGGAATATCAATTTTATTTCGCTTGAATTTAACAGTTTATTTGTATTTCATTTTAGTAGTTATATTTTTTGCAGAAACTATTGGGCTTTGGTTTGTCAATAACTGTTTAGTTATTCCACAGGATAGGATTGTTGCAATGAATTGGACTTATCAATTTTCTATTTTAACATTCATCGTTTCTAGTTTCTCCATTCCTTATAATGCTTTGATTATTTCTCATGAACAGATGTCTGTTTATGCTTATATATCTATAATAGAAGTTTTGTTAAGGCTTGGTATCGTTTTCCTTTTAAGCCTTGGTGATGTAGATAGACTTATATTGTATGCAGTATTACTGTTTTTGTCAACAAGCTGTATAACTTTGTTTTATTATGTTTATTGTAAATGTAAGTATCCAGAAAGTCATTATTCTTATTTATGGAAAAGTGATAAAATACGCGAAGTAGCGAGTTATTCAGGATGGCATTTAATAGGTGCTGTTTCCGTTATTGTACGAAATCAAGGTGTAAATGTTTTGTTAAACTCCTTTTTCAATCCCGTAGTAAATGGTGCTCGTGCTATTGCTTTCCAAGTGAGTGTGGCGGTTGATAGCTTAACTAATAGTTTTTTTGTAGCAGTAAAGCCTCAGATTTATAAGTTATATGGTGCAAATGAGTTAAATCAGATGTATATTTTATTATCACGTAGTTCTAAGATTTGTTTTCTTCTTGTTGCTATATTGGCTTACCCTATATTAATGAATATGGAGTTTGTTTTAAATTTATGGTTAAATCAGATACCTGATTATACAGTACTTTTTACACAATTAGTTCTTATAAATGCACTTATTGATTCTGTAAATGGACCTGCCATTGCTGCTGCATTAGCTACAGGACGTATAAAAAAATTTGAAATAATTACAGGTGGATTAATGATCTTAAACTTACCAATGTCATATATTTTATTATTTTGGGGATGTGCTCCAGAAGTGACAATGATTGTGTCAATAGTACTTTCGTTAGTGACGATTATTATTCGTAGTTTTATTTTGGAAAAGTTAATGGGATATAAAGTGGTTGATTATATGGCTAATGTTTTTTTCCCTTTGCTTATGATTGGTTTACTTTCTTTTATTTTTGTCTATTTCATTGGGAAATGTATCCCTAATGCTGTCATTCATTTTTTTGTAACTTCTATTGTTGCAGTATTATTATTATCAATATTTACTTTTTTTATCGCATTAACATCTTCGGAACGCTCTACTACAAAAAAATATATTTTGAGGGGCGTGGATAAATTATTTCATTAAATAACAACTAATTATGCGTATAGGAATATTGACTTTTCATAATGCAAATAATTATGGTGCTGTATTACAGGCTTATTGTTTGCAAGAAACGTTACGTCGCATTGGATTTGATGTGGAAATTGTAGATTATAGGAATCCCCTTATAGAAAGTAGAATGCATCCGTTTTCTTTTTCTGAGTTTTTATATCATCCATTTCTTTTTGTATTCCGAGTATTACGTTTTTTCCCATCTTATAAACATCGTGCCACTAATTTTAATAAATTTAGAACAGAATTTCTTGTTTTGTCAAAGCGATATACAGCAATCAATTTAAGGACAGCTCCTTATAATTATTTTATTATTGGCAGTGATCAGGTATGGAACCCAATTCTTACCGATGGTCCTGATTTGGTCTATTGGGGGCAATATTGTTCAAAACAATCTGAGATAATAGGATATGCTATTAGTAGTGGTGTAAAAGAGCTTTTTGATAGTCATTGTTTTTTGGATGTTTCAAAATGGCTTTCTTGTTTTAATAGGATTGGGGTACGTGAAAAGCGACTTGAGGAATTTGTCAATAAACATGGATATGAGGCAACTGTGGTACTTGATCCGACATTAATGGCTAATCCTTGTATCTTAGAGAGCATAACTCCTAAACGTATAGTTGAGTATCCTTATGTTTTAGTTTATGCTGTTGGGAAAAATTCTAATTTAATGCAAATTGCAAAGAAAAAAGCTGCAATCTTGAATGCCGAAATTGTAGTTGTTGCTCCATGTAATCGGAGTACTCGTAATACTTATGAGAAAGCTAAAATAATAGATGCATCTGTTCCAGAATTATTAAGTTTGATAAAATATGCGGAGTGTGTAGTTTGTGTTTCTTTTCATGGAACAGCCCTTTCTCTTGTTTTTAGAAAAACTTTTATTTCTGTTAATGGAGGAAATATTGAACGTGTATCAGAAGTGCTGACTCAGCTAGGACTAACAGATCGTATTGTATCTGACGATAATTTGCCAGAAAATGATATAGATTATGATAAAGTGACTAGTCAATTAAATATATTACGTAAAAAATCTTTGAGTTTTCTTTTAGATTCATTAAAAAACGATAGAGAATGAGGATGACTTTTTCAAAGAAGATTATATTTTTAGCATTATATTATTCTTTCTTATATTATCTTCCAGCTTCTACTACACCTATTATAGGTAAATATTGTAGGCGATTACGTTACAATTGTTGCAAACATATTTTCAGGAAATGTGGAAAAAATGTCAATATAGAACGTAAGGCTTGGTTTGGATCTGGAGTTAATATTATTATAGGTGATAATAGTGGATTAGGAATAAATTCCTCTATACCTAATGACACAATCATAGGTGAAAATGTAATGATGGGACCAAATTGTTATATTCTTCAAGCTGACCATGCTTTTGATGCTACAAATATTCCTATGATTTTGCAAGGACATTCAGAGCATAAACAGACCATAATAGAAGATGATGTTTGGATTGGAAGAAATGTTTCTTTTACAAATGGACGTCATGTTTATAAAGGTACTATTATAGCGTTAGGTTGTGTCCTGACCAAGGATTTTCCTGAGTATTCTATAGTTGGTGGAGTCCCTTCGAAGCTTATAAAAAAGAGGAAAACTAATGTATGAGATGTTAGGAATTTCGTTTAGCTTATGCTCATTTAGAAAATGCTGAATTTTTTCCGTGTAAAGTATAATAAAAATAGTGTTGTATCTTTAATCGTTGCAGTCATTATTTTATGCTTAAATCCTATATGGCCATTGTGGGGAGGTAAAGGAACAGCAATATCTTATTGTTTGCTAATAGTCCTATTTGGAATTAAAGTATCTTCTATAGTAAATGCTTCAATGTTGCTGAAATATTGGAGTGCTTTTATTTTTTTGTGTATATGTTTTCTGATACATCCTTTATTTGTAGGCTTTCATGCGAGCAATGTTCTCATTATCATGAGCTTTCTTTTAGCATTAGGACTCGATGAATCTGAAAAAGTACAAGCATTGGATATATTTACCAAAATTTTAGCTTGTATAATAAGTATATCATTGCCTGCATGGTTGATCCATGTTTTTGTATTTGAGTTTCCTTCTTTCGGAGAAATTGATAATTCTGAATTTAAAGGAAGTGTTTATCCCATGAATAACTATTTGTTATTTGTCACAATGGCTACTGCAAATACATTTCGTTTTTATTCAATGTTTGATGAACCAGGAGTGTTAGGAACTCTTTCTGCATTTGTTTTATTTGCTAATAAGTACGATTTTAAGCGAAAAAGCAATTTGATAATATTGATAGGTGCATTTTTTTCATTTTCATTAGCCTTTTATATTTTAACTTTCATGGGGTATTTATTTCAATCTTTGAAGAGTGTAAGAAAAATTCTACTATCAATATTTTTTCTTTTATTGCTTGCTTTCATTGCTTATTCAACCTTAAAAGATAATTTGGCTTTTCAGTATTCTGTAGTGGAACGGATATCTGGAGGAGGGGTGGATAACTTAGATAATCGTACAGGATATCAGGCTTCTCGTTTTTATAAGTCCTTTGTTTATACACCAGAAGCTTTATTGGGCATTGGTTATAATAAAATGATGGATAAGCAGCTGAAAGAGGGGCAATCATATAAATTATTTATAATAGAATATGGGTTTCTTTCAATAGTTTGTTTGCTTTTTGCTTATTATATATTAGCTGGAAAAAAAAATCCAGATATTTTATTTTTTTATTTACTTTTTATTTTATCATTTCTTCAACGTCCTTTTGCTTTTACTGTATGGCAATTTTTGATATTTTCTTGTGCTACAGCCTCTCTACGAAAAACAAAATAATATAATGGTAAATCTTTTTAATCGACTTTATTCTATCTCATTTAATGATAGTTACCTTTTGGATAAATTAAAGATAAATTCGTTGCTGCGATATGCAGTACGTGTTTTGGCTAATAGAATATTGCCTTATTGTTTATCTAATAGAAAACATTATGGTTTATTTATTGGAGAACGTACGGAAAAAATTGTTGTTAGTTTAACATCCTTTCCTAATCGCATTTCAAAACTATGGATGGTGATAGAAACAATTCTGAGTCAGAGTATAAAACCGGACAAGGTTATCTTATATTTATCAAAAGTACAATTTCCCAGACTAGAAGAAGATTTACCAGATTCCCTTCTGAATATGAAAGCGAGAGGATTGGATATTAGATTCGTGGAGGGAGATATTAGATCGCACAAAAAATATTATTATGTGATGCAAGCTTATCCTGACGATCTTATAATAACGGTTGATGATGATATATTTTATCCTACGACTATGATCCAGACTTTGGTGCAGTATCATGAACTTTATCCTAAAAGTGTTATATGTCGTTATGCCAAAAGTATTGTATGGGATAGTAATATGACCATAAAATCTAGTTTAAAATGGTCGCGTATTTATAAAACAAAGTTTGGCGGACAAGATATCTTTCTAGGAACAGGAGGAGGAACTTTATTTCCAATGCCTGGTACTAGTCTTTATCGGGATACATTAAATATAGCACTTGCCTGTGATTTATGTCCATTGGAGGATGATTTATGGTTAAATACAATGATACGTTTGCAAAATACGGAGATTGTTGTAGTAAAAAATTACAAAGGTATATTGCCTGTATTAAATACAAGAGATGTGATGTTGTATTCTAGTAACGGAGGAGAAAATAATTTAACGGATAGCCAACTGCGTAATACTATTTTATATTATGAGAGAAATGGACTTAATCCGTTCAAACAATTTAATTGATATGCGGGCAATTCAGATATCATACTTAAATGAAATGAGGGTGATTGTTCTTTTTCTTCTTTTTTTGCCTTTAAGTCTTTTTGCACAAAAAATTTCTCCTTTAGATTATGGATTGGCGCAGGCAAAAACGGGTATAGAGCGTTATCGAATTTTATTAACAACACATAAGCTTGCATTAGAGAAAGGATTGACAGTAGATTATACAGGAATAAAGGAGTTGGATATTGAGATTCCTATAGATGGATGTAGTATTCCTTTGGGATATAATACGGATTTTAAAGGATTGATTCTGAATGTAACGAATAAAAGGAAGAATATTTATCTATTTAAAATGAACCAGAACTTGATTCCTATTTCTATTTCAAAACAGGAATTTTGTTCTTTAAGTTATTTGCATCGGGAAGAGTTTAAATATGGTGATAAATTGTTGGTTATAGAGGATAAAACTCCTTGGGTAAAAAATCGTATAGGGTATGCTTATGGTGCTATGCGTAAAGATGTACTTTTGATATCGGATGCCAAGGTGGTGAATTCTCCTGTAGCTTCTTATAATACTTTGGCATCACAGCCCCAATTCAAATATTGTAGTGTAGATCAGAATGAAAAAATTATAGATGGTATTACAATAAATAGGATGGAATCTAGTACTTGTATGACTCGCTGTTTTCTTATTGAAAATCAGAATCGGGTTACTATTAGTAATGTAATTATAAATACTCCTGTGAATGCTCTCTATGGAGATGCTGCCATATCATTGCAAAATTGTACAAATTCCTTGCTTAAAGATATTGTTATTAATGGAACCTACTCTCAGTTAAAACGATATGGCTATGGAATAATGTTTAATAATCTTTGGAATACAACGATATTAAGGCTGAAAGGAGATGGTAAGTGGGGGATATTTGGAAATAATAATGTTAATGTAGCTCATTTGAAAGATTGTTGTATAAATAGATTTGATATCCATTGTTATGGACGTGATATAGATTTTGAGAATTGTACTATTTTTCGCCTTTATAATCAGTACTCTTCTATTTATGGTAAAATTTCTTACCGTAATTGTGTCTTTGATGCAGCTATTCCGTGTTTATTGACCTCGTCTTATAATGCTTATACTCCTTTCGATTTGTTTTTTGAAAATTGCATAATGAAAATGACCTCTTTAAATGATGGTATAATTTATATTATGGGGATACCCAAACAAGAAAATGAGAGATTTGAATTAGCAAAAAAATGCCTTCCTAATATAAAGATAGATAACTGTCAAATAGAGTTTAAAGAACCTTTAAAAGAATGCTATATATTTAAATCTGATACTCAAAGACTACCAATATCTTTTGGATATATATCGCAAATAGTTCTTAATAAAATTGATATATCTTCTGATGCAGTTGTATGTAAAATATCAAATATTGATTTATTTACCGATGATGTAATTGATTATAAAATGGAGAAATTATCTACGAAAGGTTCAAATAAAATATCTCCTATTGTTGTGCAGAGTGGAAAATAATATATAAAAGTCTTTAAACTGTAAAATAACATGAATTTTCTTTATTTAGCTGAAGACTATCCTTACTCTAAAGTGCACCACCAGTTGTGCAAGCATATTGTTGATTTAGGTAAAGGTATAAATGTAATAGTGTATGCGGTATTACGAAATAATATTCTTTCAAATGATTTACGCTCAACATATACAGGAATAAATTATCAGACGTTATTGTATAAATTAGATGAATCAGCCCAAAAATACAAGTATGACTTTTTCTTTAAAATAGAACGGAAGACTTCATGGCTAATTAGTCATATTGATATACAGAGTGTAAATATGGTTTATGCTGCTACTTTGTTTTCTGAAGGGGCAGTAGCATATCGGTTATATAAGAATTATAGTATTCCCTATGTAATAGCTGTAAGGGCGACTGATGTTAATTTTTATATGAAATATATGGTTCATGTCTGGCCATTAGCTTGGAATGTGTTAAGATGTGCGCATAAGGTGACATTTATAACAGAGGCTATTTCTCGGCATTTTTTTCAAAAGAAAATAATGCTTCCTGTAAAAAAAAATGTTCAAGGAAAGATGGAAATTATTCCTAATGGAATTGAATCTTATTGGATAGAGCATGCGAAAAGTAAACATGTTTCGTCGATTCCAAGAAGTTTACTTTTTATAGGGGTGTTTAATGATAATAAGAATATTCTTGCTACAATGAAAGTCGTTGAAAATCTTTCATCTCGTTATGAGGGTTTACATCTTACATTGGTTGGCGGAGGAGGTAATCAACATGAAAGGGTCTTGAAATATTGTAAGCTTCATCCGGAATTGTTTACGTTTAAGGGAAAAATATTAGATAAAAAAGATTTATGTAAAGTGTTTGCTGAATCTGATATTTTTGTGATGGTTTCGCATAGTGAGACTTTTGGCTTGGTTTATATCGAGGCACTTAGTCAAGGGCTACCTATTCTTTATACTCGAGGACAAGGTATTGATGGTACGTTAAAAGAAAAGATTGGTGAGGCGGCTGATTCTTATGATGAGAACTCTATAAAAAAAGCTATATGTCGGTTGATAGATGAATATGAACAATATGAACCGATAGGAAAATCACTTTATCGTTTCTCATGGGATAATATAGCACGTGATGTGATTAGATTAATTCATTAGGATAGATTCATTAAAATTATTATAAAACATTAGAATATAATTATGGACTCAATTAAAATTGCCGTAATCGGTCTCGGTTACGTAGGGCTTCCTTTGGCTCGACTTTTCTCAACAAAGTATAAAACGCTAGGCTTCGATATGAATCAATCGCGTGTAGATGCGTTGATGTCCGGTCATGACGCCACACTGGAAGTAGCGGATGATTTGCTCCAGGATGCCATCAGAAATAATGGTTTTGTATGTACTACGAAATTGGAAGATATAAAGGATTGTAATTTTTATGTAGTAGCAGTACCTACACCTGTTGATGCGGACAATCGTCCCGACTTGAAACCTTTGTGGGGGGCTAGTGAAACGGTAGGCAAGGTGATTTCTAAAGGGGATATTGTGGTGTATGAGTCCACGGTATATCCGGGAGTTACAGAGGAGGAGTGTTTGCCGGTGGTTGAAAAGGTATCAGGCCTGAAATTCAATGTAGATTTCTTTGCGGGGTATTCTCCCGAGCGCATCAATCCGGGCGATAAAGAACATACGGTGGAAAAAATAAAGAAGGTGACTTCCGGTTCCACCCCTGAGATTGCCAATATAGTAGATGATGTATATAATTCTGTGTTGGTAAATGGCACTCATAAAGCACCGACTATCAAAGTTGCAGAGGCTTCGAAGATTATTGAAAATTCGCAACGAGATGTGAATATTGCGTTTATGAACGAGTTGGCAAAGATCTTTAATGCGATGGGTATCGATACGAACGATGTGATAGAGGCCGCTGCTTCCAAATGGAACTTCATTAAGTTGAAGCCGGGATTGGTAGGCGGTCATTGTATTAGCGTGGATCCTTATTATTTGATTCAGAAGGCGCAAGTGTATGGGGTATTGCCACGTGTGATGTCATCGGCACGTCGCTTGAACGATGGTATGGGTGACTATGTGGCCAATCAAGTGATTAAGCTGATGAACAAGAAGGGGGTATTGGTGAAAGATGCCAGGATTCTGTTGTTAGGCATCACGTTCAAAGAAAACTGCCCTGACATCCGAAATACTAAAATTGTGGATATTTACAGCACGTTGCGTGAATATACTTCAAACATTACAGTTTATGATCCTTGGGCGGACAAAGCGCACGTAGAGCATGAATATGGTATCGGAATTTCCAAAGGAGATATGGAAAGTTTGGAAGGGAAGTTTGATGCCGTGATTTTCGGGGTTGCACACAATGAATTCAAGGATTTGGATGCTCGCGCTTTCTTGAAGGCGGAGAATGGAGTAGTGTATGATGTGAAGGGCATTCTACCCAAGAACCAAATAGACGGAAGATTGTAGGAAAAATATGCTTTCCGTAATTTGTCCTATATATAATGAAGTGAAATACATTGATGTATGCATTCAATCTGTTTTGCTTCAGGATTATCCGAAAGAGCAGCTCGAAGTGCTCTTTGTGGATGGCATGAGCCGGGATGGAACCCGTGAAAGGGTGTTGGAATATGCCCGTGAATATCCGTTTATCAAATTGATAGACAACCCCAAAAAGATTGTTCCGGTGGCGATGAACATTGGTATACGGGCATCCAAAGGAGATGTAGTGATGCGCCTGGATGCCCATGCCAGTTATCCGACGAACTATTTTGGGGTTTTGGTGAAGAAACTTTATGAACTGAATGCGGACAATGTGGGGGCTGCTTGCAGGACGGACGTATTGAACAAGACTCCTAAAACACTTGCCATACGCGAGGTACTGAGTAATAGGTTTGGTGTGGGGAATTCCACGTTTCGTTTGGGTGTGGACAAGGTAATGGATGTGGAAACCGTGCCTTTTGGGTGTTGGCGCAGGAAGGTGTTTGAGAAATATGGTTACTATGATGAACGCTTGATACGTAATCAGGACATTGAGCTAAACAAGCGTATTATACATGGTGGTGGTCGCATTTGTATTGTGCCCGAAACTTATTGTACCTATTTGGCTCGTGAGACGTTTAAAGGATTGGCAAGGAATAATTTTTCTAACGGAAAATGGAATGTCTTGACGGTGTATTATACAAGGCAATTGAAATCTTTGTCGGTAAGGCATTTTATTCCGTTGGTGTTTTTGCTGTCTTTACTTCTTCCGTTGTTTGCGGCATTGTTTTATCTTCCGTTCGCTTTTCTTTCATTTCTTTCATTATTATCCTATCTGTTGGTTCTTTTCTGTATCAGTATGTCTATAAATTTGCGTAGTAAAATCAGTATTTCTTACTTGCTTTTATCTTTTGTGGTGCTGCATCTTTCTTATGGGTATGGGTCGTTAGTAGGAATCTATAAATGCATCGGTTATGGGAAGTGAAAATAGACAGAATGGGAAGTTGTGTTTACAATTTAAATTATGCTCCTAAAATCCATTTTTGACCGTACCGCTTCGTTTTTCGGTCTAGTCTTCTTGTTTCCAGTTTTGATTGTAGTTGGTATTCTGATTCGCATCAAGATGCCCGGTGGTCCTATAATCTTTAAGCAGAGAAGGGTCGGACAACACGGGCAATTGTTTACCATGTACAAATTCCGATCTATGACTGTCGGCCATTCGGGAAGCTCCGTATCTGTGAAAGGAGAAAGCCGCATTACTCCTTTGGGAGCCAAATTGCGGAAATATAAACTGGATGAATTGCCGGAATTATGGAATGTATTGATAGGTGACATGAGTCTTGTCGGCCCCCGTCCCGATGTTCCCGGTTATGCTGACAAACTTGAAGGAGAGAATAGGCGGATGCTTCTTTTGAAACCGGGAATTACAGGTCCTGCAAGTTTAAAATACCGGAATGAGGAAGAGATATTGGCAGAACAGGAGAATCCTCAAAAATATAATGATGCGGTATTATTCCCGGATAAAGTACAGATAAATATAGAATATTTGGATAATTGGTCCTTCTGGAATGACATCAAAATCATTATCTACACAGTACTTGGAAAGGATCTGTAAACTTCTTTCTTTCTTTTTTATTCCCCACTATGTGAGGAATCCGAAGTCTGATCATTAAATAATCACATATACATTTATGGATAAAACCATTTATCTCTGCCTTGCCCATATGAGCGAGGAGGGTATTGAACAGAAATATGTAAAAGAAGCCTTCGATACGAACTGGGTGGTTCCTCTCGGTCCTAACGTGAATGCTTTTGAAGAGGATTTGAAACGTTTTGTAGGCGAAGGCAAGGAAGTGGTGGCACTTTCGGCCGGTACGGCGGCAGTACATTTGGCTCTGTTGGCTTGCGGAGTGGGACAGGGTGACGAAGTGATTGTACAAAGCTTCACATTCTGTGCGTCTTCGCATCCGGTCACTTATCTGGGGGCTGTTCCGGTATTTGTGGATTCTGAGAAAGAAACTTGGAACATGTCTCCGGAACTGTTGGAAGAAGCCATCAAAGACCGCATTGCCAAGACTGGCAAAAAGCCAAAAGCTATTGTTCCTGTGGCATTGTATGGCATGCCCTATGACTGTACACGTATCATGGAGATAGCCGATAGGTATGCTATTCCAGTGGTGGAAGATGCTGCCGAAGGTTTTGGCTCCCGTTTTAAGGGACAGGTACTGGGGACGTTCGGCAAGTTCGGGGTGCTGAGCTTTAACGGTAACAAGATGATTACTACCAGTGGCGGTGGTGCGTTGATTTGTAAAGATGCCGAAAGCAAGAATCAAATCATGTGGTATGCTACGCAGGCTCGTGAGGCTTATCCTTATTACCAGCATGAGGCGATAGGGTATAACTATCGCATGAGTAATATATGTGCAGGTATTGGTCGTGGTCAAATGACCGTTGCCGATAAGCATATTGCACATCACCGACATGTGCAGGCTCTCTATAAGGAACTGCTTAAGGATGTGGAGGGGGTATTGCTGCATGAAGCTCCTTCGGCTGATTATGACTCTAATTTCTGGCTTTGTACAATCACTCTGGATTCTTCACTTCGCATCAAAGGGCAGGAAAATGCTTATAAGGATGTTGTCAGGACTGCCGTAGGTGGTGCTGCAGGTGTGATTCATGCCGTAGATTGTGCTACAACAGATTGCCAGCCCAACGAGAATGTGGAGGCTTTGCGTGCTTTTATGCTTGGCAAAAAAATAGAGGCACGCCCGGTTTGGAAACCGATGCACAAGCAGCCGGTCTATAAGGATGCTCCGGCTTATATCAATGGGGTATCCGAAGCTATTTTTAAAATCGGTATGTGCCTTCCTGCCGGGCCGTGGGTGACTGATGAAGATGTATATTATATCGTGGAGTGTATAAAAGAGGCCATAGTAAAATAATAGATGAAAATACAGCTTTTTTAACTACGACCTTGACAACGCTGTCGGTTGCCAATACGTTTGTCAATGCGGATTTCATCTATACCGTTGTCTGTTCCGTTCTAGTCTTCTGCTTCTTCAATTTCTGCAAGCGTGCCAAATATTCACCGCCTGATGCTTCATGAGAATATCGGACTACCGCATCGCAAACATCTTATCAGATTATGGCGAATGAGCTGAAGATTCCCCATGTCATAGTATCTTTGACCTATATGGCAGTACAGGCAATCATCATCGTAGGATATCTTGATTAAGTTGGCTTGCCTAATCTGTCAGCTTGTAAATCAATACTTTATGAACTTATCTCAGAAAACAGCTTCAGCGAGGCTGTTTTCTTTGTTTACAGGCAAATATATCCTCACCTTTGCATTGTTGATCAACAAAACGAGATTAAAAACCATGTTGAATTAAAAATGTAAAAAGGAGAAAGAAACTATGCCTTTATTTTATTATGCAAGACAGTCGTCTCTGGCGACAAAAGAGGGTGCCAAACTTTGGCATCTGAGTTTGAAGAAAGTGGGAAGAGCCGTGGATGCACAACAGCTGGCTGAGGTGATTGCCGAGAAGTCTTCCCTGACTCCGGGTGACGTACATAATGTAATCCGTAACCTGATGACGGTAATGAGGAGCCAGTTGCTGAACAGCCGTACGGTGCGTCTGGATGGCCTGGGCACATTCACCATGAAGGCCCGTACGCGAGGTAAGGGAGTGGTCAAATCTGAAGACGTGAATCCCAATCAGGTGACTGCTTTGCGCTGCCAGTTTACTCCGGAATACACGCGCCCGGCTGCCATCGGCACTACGCGTGCCATGCTCCAGGGTGTGGAGTTTGAGAAATGGACGGGAGTGGTGACTGACGGTAAGGATGATGCCGGTGATGGTGGTAATTCCGGTGGCGGTTCCGACGGTGACCAGGGAGAGAACCCGTTAGGATAAGATGTATTTACTAATTTTGAAAGATTAAGACTATGAAAAAGAACGTTTGGGACAAGATTTTGAAGGTAGTGATAGCTGTTGCTTCCGCCATATTGGGAGCTTTAGGCGCCAATGCAATGAATGTATAAATTGTAGATTTATATAGAATATTAGGAGAAAGGCGGTGAAGGAAAAGCACTTCATCGCCTTTTTGTTATTTTCTTCATTTATAATTCCCTGCCAACCAAAAAATCTTATTACCTTTGCAGGTCACTTTTGGAAACAATAAAAATATAATGATATGAATATCTCTTATAATTGGTTGAAAGAGTATGTCGATTTCGATTTGACACCGGATGAAGTTGCTGCGGCACTGACCTCCATCGGACTGGAAACGGGAAGTGTGGAAGAGGTGCAAACCATTAAAGGCGGACTGGAAGGACTGGTCATCGGCGAAGTGCTGACATGCGAAGCTCATCCTAACTCAGACCATATGCACATCACTACGGTGAACCTGGGACAAGGTGAACCCGTGCAGATTGTATGCGGCGCTCCGAATGTAGCTGCCGGACAGAAAGTGGTAGTAGCCACGTTGGGTACAAAACTGTATGACGGTGACGAGTGCTTTACCATCAAGAAATCAAAACTTCGTGGCGTGGAATCTGTCGGCATGATTTGTGCTGAAGATGAAATCGGTATCGGTACGGACCACGCAGGCATCATCGTACTGCCGGAAACAGCTGTTCCGGGTACGCTTGCCAAGGACTACTATAACATCAAGAGCGATTACGTGCTGGAAGTGGACATCACTCCCAACCGTGCCGATGCTTGCTCACATTATGGGGTGGCACGCGACTTGTACGCCTACTTGATACAGAACGGTAAGCAGGCTACCTTGAAGAAACCTTCGGTAGACGCTTTTGCGGTAGAAAATCACGACTTGGATATTAAAGTAACTGTAGAGAACAGCGAGGCATGTCCCCGATATGCCGGCGTTACGGTGAAAGGGGTTACAGTGAAAGAAAGCCCCGAATGGTTGCAGAACAAGTTGCGTATTATCGGCCTGCGTCCTATCAATAATGTGGTGGATATTACCAACTATATCGTCCATGCTTTCGGCCAGCCGCTGCACTGCTTCGATGCAGATAAGATTAAAGGCGGTGAGGTGATTGTAAAGACCATGCCGGAAGGTACTCCATTTGTAACTCTTGATGGCGTGGAGCGTAAATTGAACGAACGCGACCTGATGATTTGCAACAAGGAAGAGGCGATGTGTATTGCCGGTGTGTTCGGCGGTCTGGATTCCGGTTCTACGGAAACCACCAAGGATGTGTTCCTTGAAAGTGCCTACTTCCATCCGACATGGGTACGCAAGACAGCCCGTCGTCATGGATTGAACACAGATGCTTCTTTCCGTTTTGAAAGAGGTATTGACCCGAATGCCACTATTTACTGCCTGAAGCTGGCTGCTTTGATGGTAAAGGAACTTGCCGGAGGTACCATTTCTTCTGAAATAAAAGATGTGTGCGCCGCTCCTGCCAAGGATTTCCGTGTGGAACTTGCCTATGAGAAAGTGAACTCACTGATTGGTAAAGTTATTCCGGTGGATACCATCAAGAGCATCGTGACAAGTCTGGAAATGAAGATTGTAGACGAGACAGTCGAAGGGCTTACACTGGATGTTCCTCCTTACCGTGTGGACGTGCAGCGCGATTGCGATGTAATAGAGGATATCCTGCGTATCTACGGATATAATAATGTGGAGATTCCGACTACCTTGAAGTCTTGTCTGACTACCAAGGGTGAATATGATAAATCCAACAAACTGCAGAACCTGGTTGCCGAGCAGCTGGTGGGCTGTGGTTTCAATGAGATTCTGAACAACTCGTTGACGCGTGCCGCTTACTATGACAATCTGGAGTCTTATCCATCAAAGAATCTGGTAATGTTGCTGAATCCGTTGAGTGCAGACTTGAATGCCATGCGTCAGACACTGCTTTTCGGTGGATTGGAAAGCATCTCGCACAACGCCAACCGTAAGAATGCAGACCTGAAATTCTTTGAATTCGGTAATTGTTATCACTTCAACGAGGAAAAGAAGAATCCGGAGAAAGTGCTTGCCGCTTATTCCGAAGACTATCATCTTGGTTTGTGGGTGACTGGCAAGAGGGTGGCCAACTCATGGGCTCATCCGGACGAGAACAGCTCGGTATATGAGCTGAAGGCATACGTTGAGAATGTCTTTGCCAGATTGGGGCTGCACATGCATGATTTGGTTGTCGGCAATCTGACTGATGACATCTATGCTGCCGGTTTATCTGTACAGACAAGGGGTGGAAAGCGGTTGGCTACTTTCGGTATTGTAACAAAGAAGCTGCTGAAGGCATTCGATATTGACAACGAGGTTTACTATGCCGATTTCAACTGGAAAGAATTGTTGAAGGCCATCCGCAATGTGAAGGTGAGCTATACGGAAATCTCCAAGTTCCCTGCCGTGAAACGCGACTTGGCGTTACTGCTCGACAAGAAAGTGCAGTTTGCGGAAATTGAGAAGATTGCCTACGAGACGGAGAAAAAGCTGCTGAAGGAGGTCTCTCTCTTCGACGTTTATGAGGGTAAGAATCTGGAAGCTGGTAAGAAGAGTTACGCGGTGAGCTTCTTGCTGCAGGATGAGAATGCCACGTTGAACGATAAGCAGATTGACAAGATTATGTCCAAACTAGTGAAGAACCTGGAGGACAAATTGAATGCCAAGCTGCGTTGATTCATTATTCAGAATTTATAATTCATAATTTAAAATACAGTTCCAATGGGAAGAGCGTTTGAATATAGAAAAGCTGCCAAATTGAAAAGATGGGGTCACATGGCAAAGACCTTTACAAGACTGGGTAAACAAATTGCTATTGCGGTGAAGGCCGGCGGTCCGGAGCCGGAAAACAACCCGACACTGCGTTCGGTTATCGCTACTTGTAAGCGTGAAAACATGCCGAAGGATAATATTGAACGTGCTATCAAGAATGCGATGGGTAAGGACCAGAGCGACTATAAGGGTATGACTTATGAAGGATACGGTCCTCACGGTGTAGCTGTTTTTGTGGATACACTGACCGATAACACTACCCGTACAGTAGCCGATGTGCGTTCCGTGTTCAACAAGTTCGGCGGTAACTTGGGAACAATGGGTTCACTGGCTTTCTTGTTTGACCACAAGTGTGTGTTCACTTTCAAGAAGAAAGACGGTATCGATATGGAGGAACTCATTCTTGACTTGATAGACTATGACGTAGAGGAAGACTACGAAGAGGATGAAGAAGAAGGTACTATCACTATTTATGGTGATCCGAAAAGCTATGCAGCTATCCAGAAACATTTGGAAGAGTGCGGTTTTGAAGATGTCGGCGGTGAGTTTACCTATATCCCGAACGATATGAAGGATGTGACTCCCGAGCAACGCGAAACCATCGACAAAATGATAGAGCGTCTCGAAGAGTTTGATGATGTACAGACGGTTTATACTAACATGAAACCGGAAGAAGGCGGAGAATAATGACATATACATACAAGACGCAAGGTACGTGTAGCAGTAACATTGAACTGAATGTGGAAGATGGTATTGTGAAAGAAGTGGCATTTTGGGGTGGATGTAATGGAAACCTGCAAGGACTTTCACGTTTGGTGAAAGGCATGCCGGTAGATGCGGTGATTGCCCGTTTGGAAGGAATTCGCTGCGGAAGACGTTCCACTTCCTGCCCCGACCAATTGTGCAAGGCATTGCACGAGATGGGGTATTGAGCCTACTGCCTGAAAGAATGGATGAGAGCCCTTGACATTGAAAGATGCCAGGGGCTTTTTTTGAACCTAACATGGAGGTATTTGTTATTATTTGAGTATTTTTACGCTCTTAATTGAACAGACACAATGAAGAATATTTTTAAAGACTTGAAACGGAGAGACCACAAACGCTATCTGGGCGGTCTGGACGTTTTTAAATATATAGGTCCCGGACTGCTGGTGACTGTGGGCTTTATTGACCCGGGAAACTGGGCGTCTAATTTTGCGGCTGGGTCTGAATTTGGCTATTCATTGCTGTGGGTCGTGACTTTATCCACTATCATGCTGATTGTATTGCAGCATAATGTGGCGCATCTTGGCATTGTAACCGGCTTGTGCTTGTCCGAAGCCGCTACCAAATATACTCCTTCCTGGGTATCGCGTCCCATATTGGGTACAGCAGTGCTGGCTTCCATCTCGACTTCGCTGGCAGAGATATTGGGAGGTGCCATCGCTTTGCAGATGCTGTTTGACATTCCCATCATATGGGGCTCTATCTTGACTACCGTATTTGTAGTCGTCATGCTTTTCACTAATTCCTACAAGAAGATAGAACGTTCCATCATTGCTTTTGTTTCGGTTATCGGGCTCTCCTTTATCTATGAGCTGTTTCTGGTGAAGATAGATTGGCCGCTGGCTGCACAAGGGTGGGTGACACCTTCGTTCCCGCATGGGAGTATGCTGATTATCATGAGTGTACTCGGTGCGGTGGTGATGCCGCATAATCTGTTTCTGCATTCGGAAGTGATACAGAGCCATGAATATAATAAGAAAGATGATGCGTCCATCCGTAAGGTGTTGAAATATGAATTGTTCGACACGCTGTTCTCTATGATTGTGGGATGGGCCATCAACAGTGCCATGATACTGCTGGCAGCGGCAACTTTCTTTAAGAGCGGTATTCAGGTGGAAGAGTTGCAGCAGGCCAAATCCTTGCTGGAGCCGTTGCTGGGGAGCAGTGCTGCCGTGGTTTTTGCATTGGCATTACTGATGGCGGGTATATCTTCTACGATAACCAGCGGTATGGCGGCAGGTTCTATCTTTGCCGGTATTTTCGGAGAATCCTATCATATCAAAGATAGTCACTCGCAGGTGGGGGTGATTCTGTCGCTGGGCATTGCGCTGCTGCTGATTTTCTTTATCGGAGACCCGTTCAAAGGACTGCTGATTTCACAGATGATACTGAGCATCCAGCTGCCGTTCACGGTTTTCCTGCAAGTAGGACTGACTTCTTCGCGCAAAGTGATGGGGCAGTATGTAAACAGCAAATGGAGTACATTTGTACTTTATGCCATTGCTGCGGTGGTCACTGTGCTGAATATCATGCTGCTGGTATCCGAGTTGACATCTTGAATAATTCATTTTTAAGAAATCAAATAAGTAGTATGAAGATTATTACATATAACGTAAATGGGCTGAGGGCTGCCGTGACAAAAGGTTTTCCCGAGTGGCTGGCACAAGAGCAGCCGGATGTGCTTTGTTTGCAGGAAACAAAGCTGCAACCGGAACAGTATCCGGCAGAGGCGCTGGATGCTTTGGGGTATAAGCATTACCTGTATTCTGCACAGAAGAAGGGGTATAGCGGAGTCGCTATTTTGAGCAAGCAAGAACCGGACCATGTGGAATATGGTATGGGTATTGAAGAATACGATAACGAAGGGCGCTTTATCCGTGCCGACTTCGGCGATGTGTCCGTTGTGAGTGTTTATCATCCTTCCGGTACCAGCGGTGATGAACGCCAGGCCTTCAAGATGGTCTGGTTGGAGAAATTCCAGGAATATGTATTGGAGCTGGAACGTACGCGTCCTAAACTCATTCTTTGCGGCGATTATAATATCTGCCATGAGGCAATAGACATTCACGACCCTATCAGGAATGCCACTAACAGTGGCTTCCTGCCTGAAGAGCGGGAGTGGATGACGCGCTTTCTCAATGCGGGATTCATAGATTCCTTCCGTTGGCTTCATCCCGACAAGCAGGAATATACGTGGTGGAGCTATCGCTTTAATTCACGTGCCAAGAACAAAGGGTGGCGCATTGATTATTGCATGGTGAGTGAACCGGTGCGCCCGATGTTGAAGGAGGCGAGAATATTGGGTGACGTTGTTCATTCGGACCATTGTCCGATGTTGTTGGAAATTACAGAATAATGATGATGGAAACAAAAGACAGAATAGAAAAAGCTGTGGAGCTTTTCAAGAGTGGCTATAACTGCTCGCAGTCGGTAGTGGGAGCTTTTGCAGATATGTATGGCTTTACAGAAGAGCAGGCTTTCCGGATGTCCGCCTCTTTTGGTGGTGGCATAGGTCGTATGAGGCAGACATGCGGTGCTGCATGCGGCATGTTCCTATTGGCCGGATTGGAAAAAGGAGCTGTGGAAGGCAAGGACCGTGAAGGTAAGGCGGCAAACTATGCGTTGGTGCAGGAGCTGGCTGCTGAGTTCAAGAAACGAAACGGCTCTTTGGTATGTGCTGAATTGTTGGGGTTGAGAAAACCGGAAGGTTCGTCCGTTCCGGAAGCCCGTACCGAGCAGTATTATGCTAAACGCCCGTGTGCCAGGATGGTAGAGGTAGCTGCCCAAATTTGGACCGAATACCTGGAAAAAACGTCCTCAAAGTAAGAAAAAAGAACTTTTTTACCCCTTAGTAAGAAAAAAAGTGCCTAATAATGTGTTGTATAACATAAATATACCTATCTTTGCAGCGATATAAAAACACCGACATCTCTATCTTTGGAGATGAGGATAACGTTTAACTAAAAGCAAATAGAAATGTTAAAAGAAAAAGCTGGTAATGTTGCAGGACAGATTTGGACTGCACTGAATGGCACAGATGGCTTGACTCACAAGCAAATCAAGAAAGCAACTAAACTGATCGACAAGGACTTCTTCCTGGGATTGGGCTGGTTGTTAAGAGAAGACAAGGTTTCTACTTCTGAAGTGGAAGGCGAATTGTTTGTAAAGCTGAACTAAGCAAGGAATTGATTGGAATGTTATAAAAAGATGCGTTGGTACATGAATATGTTATCAACGCATTTTTTTTATTTGCTCTGTTTTCACTATCTTTGCGCACCCAATTAATAGATAGTTATTGACAATGAAGAATATACGAAATTTTTGCATTATTGCCCATATCGACCACGGTAAATCAACTTTGGCAGACCGTCTGCTGGAATTTACCAATACTATACAAGTAACTAACGGACAGATGCTGGATGACATGGACCTTGAGAAGGAAAGAGGTATCACCATCAAGAGCCATGCCATACAAATGGAGTATACATATAAAGGCGAAAAGTATATTCTGAACTTGATAGACACTCCGGGACACGTTGACTTCTCGTACGAGGTGTCACGTTCCATCGCCGCTTGTGAAGGAGCCTTGCTTATTGTAGATGCTTCGCAAGGAGTGCAGGCGCAGACCATTTCAAACCTCTATATGGCGATTGAGCATGATTTGGAGATTATTCCCGTCATCAACAAATGTGACATGGCAAGCGCCATGCCCGAGGAAGTGGAGGATGAGATCGTCGAACTGTTGGGTTGCAAGCGTGATGAGATTATCCGTGCTTCCGGCAAAACAGGCATGGGAGTGGAAGAGATTCTGGCTGCGGTCATTGAGCGTATCCCTCATCCGGAGGGTGACGAGGAAGCTCCGTTGCAGGCGTTGATTTTCGATTCTGTCTTCAATTCTTTCCGTGGTATCATTGCATATTTCAAGATAGTGAACGGTGTGATTCGTAAAGGGGATAAAGTGAAATTCTTCAATACAGGCAAGGAATATGATGCGGATGAAATCGGAGTGCTCAAAATGGAAATGATGCCACGTCCGGAGTTGCGTACGGGGGATGTGGGCTATATCATCTCGGGTATCAAAACCTCTAAGGAAGTGAAAGTAGGCGATACGATTACGCATATTGCCCGTCCTTGCGAAGAGGCCATCGCCGGTTTTGAGGAGGTGAAGCCGATGGTTTTTGCCGGTGTGTACCCCATCGAGGCAGAAGATTTCGAGGACTTGCGTTCTTCTTTGGAGAAGTTGCAGTTGAATGATGCTTCGCTGACTTTCCAGCCTGAGTCTTCATTAGCTTTGGGCTTTGGTTTCCGTTGCGGTTTCCTTGGGCTGCTCCATATGGAGATTGTGCAGGAACGCCTTGACCGTGAATTTGACATGAACGTTATCACCACTGTGCCCAACGTTTCCTACAATATCTATGACAAGCAGGGAAATATGACTGAAGTGCATAACCCCGGCAGCATGCCCGACCCTACCATGATAGACCGTATTGAGGAGCCCTATATCCGTGCCTCGGTGATTACCGCCACTGATTACATCGGCCCTATCATGACTCTTTGTCTGGGCAAGCGTGGCGAGCTGGTGAAGCAGGAATATATTTCAGGTAACCGTGTAGAAATATACTATGATATGCCTCTTGGCGAAATAGTTATCGATTTCTATGATAAATTGAAGAGTATCTCTAAGGGATATGCCTCTTTTGACTATCATCCCAACGGTTTTCGTCCTTCCAAACTGGTGAAGCTGGATATTTTGCTGAACGGTGAGCCGGTGGATGCTCTTTCTACCTTGACACACTTTGACAATGCCTACGAATTGGGACGCCGGATGTGCGAAAAGTTGAAAGACCTGATTCCGAGACAGCAGTTCGATATCGCCATTCAGGCTGCTATCGGTGCCAAGATTATTTCCCGGGAAACGATTAAGGCTGTGCGTAAGGATGTAACGGCCAAATGTTATGGAGGTGACGTGAGTCGTAAACGAAAATTGCTTGAGAAACAGAAGAGAGGTAAGAAGCGTATGAAACAGATTGGTAATGTGGAAGTACCTCAGAAAGCGTTCCTTGCAGTCTTGAAGCTGGATTGATGTCGAAAGGATGAAATCTTAAATCAAATATACTTCTTTATGATTATTTTGCGTACTGTGAAAAACTTCTCGTCGCTGAATATAGCGGCGAGCATCTTGCTGTTTTTGATGGCTATTTTGGCGGCTGTTATTGCTAATTCGCCGATGGCTCCGCTGTATCAGGGCTTTCTTTTGCAGGAACTGCATCTGCGTATCGGAGACTTCAACTTGTTCTCCCATGGCGGTCATCCGTTGAAAATGATTGAGTTTATAAACGACTGCCTGATGACTGTTTTCTTTCTGGCTGTGGGGTTGGAGATAAAGCGGGAACTGCTGGTGGGTGAACTTTCTTCTTTTCGTAAAGCCTCTTTACCTTTTGTAGCGGCGTGTGGCGGTATGCTGGTGCCGGTCATTGTCTATTCACTTCTGGTCGTTCAGGGCACTCCGGAAACGCGCGGCATGGCTATACCGATGGCTACGGATATTGCTTTTTCATTGGGGGTACTCAGTCTGCTGGGTAAGCGGGTGCCTCTGAGTCTGAAAATTTTTCTGACGGCATTTGCAGTAGTTGATGATATTGGCGGTATTTTGGTTATTGCTATTTTCTATAGCTCCGAAGTGGCTTACGGATACCTAATTGTAGCCGCTGTCCTTTATTTCTTCCTTTACTATATGGGGAAATTCGGTATGACACAGAAGATATTTTTCCTACTTATCGGGCTGATTATTTGGTATTTGTTCCTTCAGTCGGGCATTCATAGCACTATTTCCGGAGTGATACTGGCTTTTGTGATACCGGCTCGTCCCCGTTTGGATGCCGGGAAATACATTAAGCGTATCCGCGATATCATCGGTGATTTTCCGGTTTCCAAATCGGATAATATTATATTGACCAATGAGCAGATTGCCACTCTAAAACAAGTAGAACGCGCTTCTGATTATGTGATTAGTCCTTTGCAATCCTTGGAAGACAATTTGCATGGTACGGTAAACTTTGTGATACTGCCGCTCTTTGCTTTTGCCAATGCTGGTGTGGTGTTCAGTGGAGGCGGTGGCGTTGTTGGAGCTGTTAGTATAGCGGTGGCTGCAGGATTGCTTCTTGGCAAGTTTATCGGTATTTTTCTATTCACCTGGCTGGCGGTCAAGAGTGGTTTGTCCTCGATGCCTCCGGGAATGAATTGGAGAAGTGTTGCCGGAGTATCCTTGTTGGGGGGGATTGGTTTTACGGTATCTTTATTTATTGCCAACCTTTCTTTTGCAGGAGAATATCCGGATCTGCTGAACCAGGCGAAGTTTGGTGTATTGCTGGGAACGATTGTTGCCGGTATGTTGGGATATATGGTACTGAATGCGGTGTTGCCGAAGGTTAATAACAAATAGATCTCTACTTTGGATACTGGACGAAGAATCGGTTCTCCAGGGATATTCAGTAAATCCTTTGAAAGATAAGTTGGCATGTGTCAATGATTTAAGAAAACGTATTCTTTGTTACAGAAACAGAAGGAATAGTCCGTTATTCTTAAAAAACATTCGTATCTTTGCTGATACAAGTCGAAAAGGACCTTCCGGATATGAAGCACATAAAGGCAGTTGCCGGATACATATTGATTCTTTCTCTCTGCCTCGTGTGTGCACACCCTGCCCATGCGGAGACGCGGCGTATTGCGCTGATACACTCTTTCGAGCCGGGCTATCCACCTGCTGCGAAGGCTTTGGAACTGTTGCAAAGAGAGTTCAGTCTTCTCGGCTTGGACTGCGATGTACGCGAATACTATCTGGACTGCGACCGCTACATGGAGGAGGCAGAAAACCTTCGTATGGCCGGTTTCGTGGACGACCTCTCTGCCTGGGGAGCCGAGTTGATAGCTGTGCTCGACGACCAGGCTGCCTATGCGCTGATGGCATGCAGACACCCGTTGGCGCATGAAATACCCGTTGTGTTCAGCGGTGTGAACTATCCCAACATATCTCTGCTCCTGCAATACCCCAACATCACGGGCTATGCCGACACGCCCGATTACTTGCGTACCATACGCATGATAGAGAGTATCATGGGAAAGTCGCGCATCTGCCTGATGAACGGACAAGTGTTTCTGGACCGCAAGATATGGCATGCGTTGAATGAGCAGTGCCGTGGGCAGGGGTTCGCCATCGTGACCTCTACCGAGGGTGCTTACTTTGCCGGTTCCTCCTATCACCGTGTGCGCGAGAGGGAGACTATCAGCCCTATACTGAAACGGCAGAACATAGACGTGTTGCTGGACACCACGAAGATTGTGCGCATGACGAGCGACTCCATAGCGATACGCCATCTGATGTGGCTGGGACGCGGCGACAATACGTTGCTGCTCTACACCAAGCGAGACTATACCACCAAGCGTGTGGGCATGCTCTTCGACAATCCCACGTTTCAGACCATTAACGAGGGCTTCGGCTTTGCCGACTACTTGCTGGGAGGATATTTCACTCCACTGGAAAGCCAGATAAGATACATGGCGACCGGTATCAAGGAACGCCTCGAAGGGCGGATGCCCCGGCAGCAGGTGACGGAATGCGCCAAGCAGTACGTGCTGAACTGGCATGTGCTGCAGAAGTATGGTATCCCGCTCGAGAGCATTCCGGCAGAGTACACTGTGATGTATATCCCTTTTTCGGAGCGCTATCGCTATCCTATACTTATCGGTTCCATCTTGGGCGCTGTCTTCGTGCTGACGGTGATAGTCTTGCTCTCCTTTAGCCTGCTGCGCGAACGCAGGCGCAAGCGTGAGGCATTGCGAAACCTCCTCTACGAGCATGAGACCCTCTGCCTGGCCATCGAAGGAAATTCTACCTACGCCTGGCGACTGGAGGGAGATTCCGTGTCCTGCGACTCGCAGTTTTGCGAGCTTATTCATCATCGCCCCGGCCGTCTTCTGCTCGATGAAATCACTCCCTACATCCATCCCGACGACTTACCCGCCTTCCGCAAGAACATAGCGGCAAGGCATGAACGCACGCACCACAAGGGGCAGTATCGCTGTAACTTCACCGGTGAGTTCCAGTGGTGGGAGTTCAGCTACAATACCATCCACACCCCCGGACACGCACCCATCATAGCCGGATTGCTGCAGAATATCCAGGAACTGAAAGACCACGAGCAGGAGCTGATAGAATCCCGCGAGCTGGCGGAGCAGGCCGAACTGAAACAGTCGTTCCTCAACAACATGAGCCACGAGATCCGCACTCCGCTCAATGCCATTGTCGGCTTCTCGGACATGCTGGCCAATGAGCCGGAGTTTTCAGACGAAGAGCGGCAGGAGTTTGTGGACATCATCAATACCAATACCAAACTGCTACTGAAGCTGGTGGGCGATGTGCTGGAACTGTCGCGCATCGAGTCGGGTAACCTCTTGTTCACCTTTCAGCGGGAGAGTGTGCGCCGGCTGCTCGATGACGTCTATCAGACGCATAGCCTGCTTATCCAGCCGTCGTTGCAGTTCCTCAAGGATTTCCCTCCCGAAGATGTGCAGGTGAATGTAGACCCCATGCGACTGACACAGGTACTCACCAACTTTCTGAACAATGCCAACAAGTTTACGAAAAAAGGCAGCATCCGGCTCGGGTATTGCTGTCCGTCCGGTATGAGCGAGGTACATCTCTATGTGGAAGATACCGGCATAGGCATTCCGCACAGCGAGCAGAAGATGATTTTCGAGCGTTTCTACAAGCGTAGCGAGTTTTCCCAAGGCGTCGGGTTGGGCTTGTCCATCTGTGTGCTCATCGTCGAAAAGATGGGAGGACGCATCGAACTCCAGTCCGAGGAAGGCCGTGGGAGCCGTTTCACAGTGATACTGCCTTGTATTGAATAAATGCTTAAAAAATGTAATCGTGTTGTAACAACTTTATATATAATTTTGCGTATCTTTGCCAATGTTTTAAGAAATATAACGTTTTAAGAAACTAATTTAAAAGACATTATGTTAAAGAGAGTAAGAATTATACTGACGGTGCTGCTGTTACTGGCCGCCGTAGGTCTAGATGCGCAGGTCACCACAGCTTCTATGGCTGGTAAGGTGACGGATGCAAGTAATGAGCCCATTATCGGCGCTACTGTTCAGGCGGTGCACCAGCCTTCCGGTTCGCGCTACGGAACTGTGACCAATGTCGATGGACGCTATTCCATCCAGGGTATGCGCACCGGTGGTCCCTATCGGGTGGAGATTTCCTATATCGGCTATCAGACAGTTATTTATAAGGACATCACTCTCCAACTGGGCGAGGTGTATAACCTGAACGTAGAGATGAGCGAATCTTCTGAGCTGCTGAACGAAGTGATTGTGACGGCGGCCAAGACCAAGTTCACCGCCGAAAAGACAGGTGCCACTACCAACATCTCTTCTGCACAGATAACGCAGCTCCCTACCGTGAACCGTAGTATCAGCGACATCGCCCGCCTTTCTCCCTACGCCAATGGCATGAGCTTTGCCGGAGGTGACGGACGTTCCACGAACTTCACCATCGACGGTGCCAACTTCAACAACAACTTTGGACTGAGTTCCAACCTTCCCGGTGGCGGCAATCCCATCTCGATGGATGCCATCGAAGAAGTGCAGGTAGTTGTCGCCCCGTTCGATGTGCGCCAGACGAACTTCATCGGCGGTGGCATCAATGCCATCACCAAGAGCGGTACGAACACATTCAGAGGTACTGCCTATACCTATTACCGCAACCAGGACATGCGTGGTAACCGCATCAACGGCGAGGACCTGGGAGCACGTTCCGATGAGTCCAAGACCACCTACGGCTTCACGCTGGGTGGTCCCATCATCAAGAACAAGTTGTTCTTCTTTGTGAACTACGAAAAAGAGAAGACTCCGGGAGAGGTTATAAAGTATCGCGCGCGCGAGGACGGCGAAGATGCGAAAGGTATGGTGTCCCGTACACTGAAGTCGGACATGGAGAAGGTGTACAACCATCTGAAGGACAAATACGGCTATGATGCAGGCTCCTACACCAATTTCCCTGCCGACGAGGAGAACACCAAGCTGCTGGCCCGCATCGACTGGAACATCACGGACCGCCATCGCTTGAGTCTCCGCTACAACAATACGAAGAATACGGCTTGGAATGCACCGAACGGTAACTCTTCCGATACAGGATACCGTTTGAACAATACTTACCGCGTAGGTACGCAGTCTATGGCGTTTGCCAACAGCATGTATTCTATGGACAACAAGGTGCAGTCTTGGGCGGCAGATTTGAATAGTCGTTTCACCGATAAGATTTCCAATCAGTTGCTGTTTACCTACACCAATATTGAGGACATGCGCGGCACCAATTCTTCTCCTTTCCCCTTCATTGACATCATGGCAGGCAAGGACGAGAATGGAAACCAGATTCTGGAACCGTATATGAGCGCCGGTTACGAGCTGTTCACTTACAACAATGGTGTGAAGAACAAGATTACGAACATTACCGATAACTTCACTTTCTTCACCGGTAACCACAAGCTGACGGCAGGCCTTAGCTACGAGCACCAGTTTGCCAATAACGCCTATATGCGTAACGGTACGGGATACTATCGCTACAACAGTCTGGAAGATTTCCTGAGTGGCGCAGCTCCCGAATCATTCGCTTTGACTTATGGTTTCAACGGCGTGGCTAACCCCAATGCCCAGGTTACCTTCAACCAGCTTGGCTTCTATGCCCAAGATGAATGGAATCTCGGCAACAGTCTGAAACTGACCTACGGTATCCGTTTCGACAACTTGATGTTCGACAACGACGACCTCCAGAGAAACGATGCCATCTATGAGCTTGACTTCGACGGGCAGCACATCGACACCGGCAAGTGGCCGGATTCCAGATGGCAGATTTCTCCCCGTGTAGGTTTCGTTTGGGATGTGTTCAAGGACAAGTCGCTGAAAGTACGTGGAGGTACGGGTGTGTTTACGGGACGTCTGCCGTTGGTTTTCTTTACCAATATGCCGACCAATGCTTCTATGGTACAGAACTCCGTTACCTTTAAGACCCAATATGACAATGGAAAAGTGGTGGGCCACGATTCCCGTCTGGATCAGTTGGCAGGTGGCATGATTACGGACATGAACCAGATAATTGACAAGTTCAACCTCCCCACCACGATTGAGAAACACGTGGCGGGAAGCAAGATTTCGGGTGTGGCCAAAGACTTCAAGATGCCACAGGTGTGGAAGTCGTCTATCGCGGTGGATTATCAGGTACCCGTATCTTTCCCCTTGACCGTGACGGGAGAGTTCATGTTTACAAAGAATGTGAATGCCGTTACCATCAACAATATCAATATCAAGAACCCCGACGAATGGAAATACAATAAGCTGACCACCGTCAAGGGCGCTGATGGAAAAGAGGTGACAACTACGGAACTGCTGCATACAGGTATGCAACGTTTCAATGGTGCGGATAACCGCATGGTGTACTCTTATTCTCTTTATGACAACCCCGATAAGAATGTGAAATATGCAGGCGACTTCGTGCATTACAATGGCAAGAATGCCGTGGTGCTCGACAATACATCCAAAGGCTACGGCTATACGGCAAACATCACGGTGAATGCCCAGCCGTTGGACGACCTGATGCTGATGCTGGCCTATACGCACACGGAGTCCAAAGAAGTTTCCGGTCTTCCGGGCAGCGACCCCATCTCTACCTGGCAGGGACTGAACACGATTGACGGTTCCAATTATGTGGATGCACAACGTTCACAGTATGTGGTTCCCGACAAGGTGATTGCTTCCGTGGGCTACTACATTCCCTTCAGACACAAAGGCCTGCTTCGCGGCACACACCTGAATCTGTTCTATTCCGGTTATTCTTCCGGCGGTTACAGCTTCTGCTACACCAATGACATGAACGGTGACGGCATCAACAACGACCTGATGTATATTCCGAAGGATGATAGTGAAATCAACTTCAAGACAGAGGAAGACCGCGTTGCTTTCTGGAAATTCGTAGAGCAGGATTCGTACCTGAAGAATCACAAAGGACAGTATGCCGAGGCTTATGCTGCCCGTGCTCCGTGGGTGCACCGCTTTGACTTCCGTCTGCTGGAGGATTTTGAATTCAAGATTGGCAAGACCAAGCATTGCTTCCAGTTGAGTTTCGACATCATGAACGTGGGTAATCTTATCAACTCCAAATGGGGTATCTCCAAGACCAACACCGTTTCCAACAGCAACCGAATCCTGAAGTATGAAGGGGTGAAGAGCGTCACTGATCTGACTCCGGTATTCTCCATGTATAAGGTGAACGGTGAATATCCTACCAAGACTTACGACACCTATCAGAACTACAGCGAATGCTGGAAGTTGCAAGTCGGCATCCGTTATGTGTTCAACTAACCGGATGTAGACAACCTCCGCTGAATGGCGGAATATGATGAGGCAAGGGCTGTCCCGGAAATTCCGGGATAGCCCTTGCTGTTTTGGGCTTTCTTTACTTTATTGTATTTCAACCTCCATAATCACTGGATTGTGGTCGCTGCACAAATCCAGGTCCGGAGAGTAGTATGCAATACCCTTCAGACTGGGGGAGTGGAAGATGTAGTCAATACGCAACATGCGTTTGGCATAGCGGTAGGTGTACATGTATCCGTTTCCGGCAGTGCGGAATCCGTCTTTGAGGGTTTTCCTCAAATGGTGGTAGGTGTAGGAGGAAGGTATCGAGTTGAAATCGCCGCATAACAGCACGGGATAGGGGCTGGCCTTGGCGTAGTGGCTGATGACATAAGCCTGTGTGGTCCGTTTCACGAAGTTTTCGTGCAGGGTGCCTGCGGCATCTTTGGCTGCCTGGACTTCGCGGCGGGTGTCGTCGGTGGCCAGCTCGCGTTCCCACTTCCTGCGCTTCTGGCTGACGCTGGTGGTCTGCAAGTGGTTGTTTATCAGACGTATGGTATCCGTATCCATCACTACATCGCACATCATGCTACAGTTGGAGCTGCGCTGGTAAGTAATGAAACGGTGGTTCGCCAATGGATAGCGGCTGAATACGGCGATAGGCAGTACGCCTTTGGAGTCTTCGGAAGGGATGAGCGCGTGTGACCAATGCGAGAGTATGCGCCGTATGCTGTCCGTGGGGAAGTCGCTGTTGTCTCCGAACTCCTGGAAGCACAGCACATCCACGCCCTCCTGCTGCATGTACCGGGCTATCTCCTTGCAGGAATAACCGGTAATCTCACCTCCAAAGTTGTGTATGTTGTAGGTGGCTATCTTCAGATACTTGCCTGCCGGGGTTTTGTCTTTCGGCAGGTGGAGCTGGAAGACAGACGTCAGATATCCCCAGTTGCAGAAGAATGCCGCCAGCGGAACCAGTGCCCAGCGCTTATGGGCCAATGCCCAGCAGAGTGCCGTTATCAGATTGACAATCAGGAGTACGGGCACTGCCAGCCCCAGTAATGGCATGATGGCGGAATCGACCGGAGCCACGTTTCCTGAGAAGGCTGCCACTATGGTGATGGTGGCCAAAACAAATGTTGCTGCTATCAGGCAGATGTAGAACAGACCTTTTACGGCGGACTTTCCCATGTTGTTTGCTTGTTTGTTTTGTTATGGTACCCTGCCATACAGAGCTTGTTACAGCATCTCTTCCACCGGGATATACAGCGAAGAGATGCTGTAATGTCTGTTATTTATTCACTACGTTCACCGGCTTGCCGTCTTGGTAGGCTTTGATGTTTTCGAGCATAATCAGCATGAGGCGTTCGCGCGCGGCCGTGCTTGCCCAGGCAATGTGCGGAGTGATGTAGCAGTTACGGGCAGAGAGCAATGGATTGTCGGCACGGGGAGGCTCCTGCGAGAGTACGTCTACGCCGGCGGCATAGATGGTGCCGTTGTTAAGTGCATTGGCAAGGTCTTGTTCGTTGATGAGCGAGCCGCGTCCGGTATTGATGAGGATGGCGGTGGGCTTCATCAGCCGGAGCCGTTCTGCATTCACCATCTCGCGGGTGGAGTCGGTGAGGGGACAGTGCAGGCTGATGATGTCACATTCGCGGAACAACTCGTCCAGCTCCATCTTGCGGATTTCGGGAGGAAGCTGGAAGTTGGTCTTGGAGGTGTAGGCACATACCTTCATACCGAAGCCGATGGCGATGCGGGCGGTGGTGAAGCCGGTGTGCCCCAGGCCTACGATTCCGAGCTTTTTTTCGCGCAGTTCGATGAGCGGCGTGTCCCAGAAGCAGAAGTCCTTGCTTGCTGTCCAGCGGCCTCGGTGCACCTCTTCAGAGTGGTGTTGCACTTGCTGGGTGATGTTCAGAATATGGGCAAAGACCATCTGGGCAACGGAGTCGGTGCTGTAGGCGGGAATATTGGTGACAATGATGCCGCGTTCTTTGGCAGCGGCGGTGTCTACGATGTTGTATCCGGTAGCCAGCACACCGATGTATTTCAGTTCGGGCAGTGCCGTCATGTGCTCAGCGGTGAGCACGGTTTTGTTGGTCAGCAGGATTTCTGCACCAGCGGCGCGTTCCAATACTTCCGCAGGGGCGGTGCGGTCGTAGATGGTGCACTCGCCCAAGGCTTGCAATTCGTCCCAGCAAAGGTCGCCGGGGTTGGCGGCATAGCCGTCTAATACTACTATATTCATGGAGTTATAAGTTATTTGTTGTGGGGATTTTCTGTATCCGAGTTTTAATCTCTAACTTTTAATTTTAATTGATAGTTTACCATTTCTTTTCCTCTCCCCAGAGTTGCTGCATCCGTTCCTTGTGCTTCTGCTCGGCAGGGTTGAGTTGTGGCTCCCAGATACGGCGGTCTTTCAATTCGTCGGGCAGGAATTGCTGCTTGACGAAGTTGCCGGGGTAGTCGTGAGCGTACTTGTACTTCTCGCCGTAGCCCAACTGCTTCATCAGCTTGGTAGGGGCGTTGCGCAGGTGCAGGGGGACGGGGAGGTTGCCCGTTTCACGTACCAGTTCCAGGGCATTGTTGATGGCCATATAGGCGGAGTTGCTCTTGGGGCTGGTGGCAAGGTATATGGTGGCTTCTGCCAGTGGGATACGTCCTTCGGGCCATCCCACTTTCATCAGCGTGTCGAAGCAGGCGTTGGCAAGCAGCAGTGCGTTGGGGTTGGCCAGTCCGATGTCTTCGGAGGCGGAGATGACGAGGCGGCGGGCTATGAAGGCAGGGTCTTCACCTCCTTCGACCATGCGCGCCAGCCAGTAGATGGCGCCATCCGGGTCGCTGCCGCGAATGGATTTGATAAAGGCGGAGATGATGTCGTAGTGCATCTCGCCGTCCTTATCGTAGGCAAGAGGGTTCTGTTGCAGGCGTTCGGTCACCATGTCGTCGGTGATGAGGACAGGGTCTGCGGCTTCGGAGTCTACCACCAGTTCGAGGATGTTGAGCAGCTTGCGGGCGTCTCCTCCGCTGAAGCGGAGCATGGCGGTGGTTTCTTCCAGTTCTATCTTCCGTTCCTTCAGCACGGTGTCTGTGGTGATGGCACGTTGCAGCAGTTCCAGCAGGTCGTCCTTCTCCAGTGACTTCAAGGTATAGAGCTGGCAGCGGGACAGCAGCGGGCGGATGACCTCGAACGAAGGGTTCTCCGTGGTGGCGCCTATCAGCGTCACGGTGCCTTGCTCCACGGCTCCCAGCAGTGAGTCTTGCTGCGATTTGCTGAAGCGGTGTATCTCGTCAATGAAGAGGATGGGACTGGCTTGCGAGAAGAAACGGTTGCTCTTGGCGCGCTCTATCACGTCGCGCACGTCCTTCACGCCGCTGGTCACGGCACTGAGCGTATAGAAAGGAGTTTCCAGCTTGTTGGCGATAATCTGCGCCAAGGTTGTCTTTCCCACTCCCGGAGGACCCCATAGGATAAACGAAGAGATACGTCCTGCATCAATCATCTTACGCAGCACTGCACCTGGTCCCACTAAATGTTTCTGACCGATATATTCATCTAATGTTCTTGGTCTAAGCCGTTCTGCTAATGGTTGCATAGTATGTAACTCTTAAAATATCATTAATATCATGAAGCGTATACCGCCCTTCTTCACTCCCGGTATGTCCGTATAGGTCAGCCTACGTACATATTCTATGTGGAGCAGTTTGAAGATATTGTAGATACCTACGCTGGCTTCCACATAGGGAGTCTTGCCCATGACGTGGCTGGTGGGTACACCGTCGCGCATGGGGAAGAGGAATAAGTCGGGATTGTTGCTCTTGTACGGGTTGTTCTTGTCCGTCAGCGTGCCCCACAAGCCACGGATGCGGAACATCTCGCGCCACTTCAGCTTCTTGATGAGCGGGATGCGGTTGAAGAGTTTTCCGTTCATGTCGTAGCTTAGGTTGAGGGAGGCGTAGCGGTCGTTCAGGAACTCCATGTTGTTGATGAGGTTGAAGGACTCGTTGTTCTGCGTGATGTACGAGAGGTTCGCCATCGGCAGGTTCAGCAGGGGGAAGGGAACGGTGTTCCATTGCGCACCGGCACGTGCCGTTACGTCCAGCTTGCCCCACGAGCCGAGCCAGAAGCGCTTGCGGATGCTGGCTTCCGTCAGGTTGAAGTTATACTCTCCACCCAGCACGCCCTTGAATCCGGCGGTGTGGGAGAGGGTGAAGGTGGGCGCATCCAACGATACGGGCACGCGGCGTTGCTTGGTGTTGACGAAGGTCTCACCGGGAGCGTAACGCAAAGTCACACCCAGCTCGGTGGTGGTGATGTCGTGCACCAACGTATTTTTTTCGTCCCATTGTCCGGGTGTCCCTCCGTTGTTCTTCCAGTATTGCAATTGTCCGGCAGGCTGGTCGTTACGATGGCGCGCCATGGCCTGTACGGAGAAGCCGGTATTGGTCTCCAGCTCGTAAGTCAGCGTGGCGTCGCGCATGTAGGACATCTGGTCCACCGTCGTCCATTTCCAGCCGACAAACAAGTTGTCCTTGTCCGTGGCGAGATACTTGTCCATGGGAGACATCACGTCGTAGGTGTACTTGAAGGCGATATAGTGTTTCGGGAACTCCCACAATACGTATTCGCGCTTGTTGAAGGAGTAGGCCACCTGTCCGGAGTAGAACCATTTCTTGTCCTTGGTTCCGTAGGCACCGTAGCCGCTCAGGCTCCAATGCGGGTCAAGGTTACCTGTTGTCATACCGCTCAGACGGAAGCGCGTGCCGTTGACGTAGTTGCTGGTTATCATCGTGTTGATGGGACCGAAGTCGAACTTGCTGGGATGCTTCTTGCCACCCGTCTCCACGAAGTTCTCAATCAAGGCTTTCGCCCCGAAGATAACGTACTTGAAGCCGGGAATCTGCTCGATGCGGTTCATGAATACGTCCATCGTGCTCTCTTTCTTGGTGAGGGGTACTTGGCGGACTTTCGCCCAGTATTCGTCGCTCTTGGCAAGCATGTTCGCTTCCTTGATGACGTTTCCTTTCAGACGGAAGAGGCGGGGCTCTATTTCCGTGAATTGATAGTCGCTGTATTTGGTGGTCCGTTGCACTTCCAGGCCTTGGATACCTTTCACGAAGTGTAGTTCCACGGTCATGTCGTCGTCGGTCAACACCCAGTTGCTGTCGGGCAGTTGTTCGAACTGCTGCACGATGTCGAGGTTTTCCACGAAGTTGACACCCGTCTTCTTGGGTAGGTTCATGGTACATTTCTTCACGGCATAGGTGGAGTCCTTCACCACGTAAAGGTGCCCCGTGAAACCGAAGTCCTGCGGGTTCTGCGGAACGAAAGTCAGATGGACGCACTCCTGCTTGTCCACCATGAGTGTGTCCATCAGATAGTACTTATAGAAGCTGATGGCTCCGCGACCGATGGGGCTGACGAAGCGGCGTTGCAGCAGCCGGATGTCGTCGTCGTAGATGTTGATGTCGGAGAATACGTCCGTAAGGATGGTCCCCAGCATGTCTCCGGTGTTGAAGAACTCTTCGATACCAGTGGAGTTCATGCCTTCGATGATGGTCTTTTCGCTCTTGGGGCTTTTACGGAAAATGGTCTTGCTCGCCGTCTCCTTGATGGAGATGGGTAGAATCATCTTGTTGGTCTTGGGCGATACCTCCACCTGGTCTTTGAAGAAGGAGAATTTCTTGTAAATACCTTTCTCCATTTTGTCGGGGGTAACGTCGTTGAGCGACATCTTCATCTTTTCATATTTCTGATACTGATAGTAGTCGTTCTCTTCCAGTTTCAAGGCCTTCTTGTTCTCGATGACCTTCTTCATAAACTCCACGGCGGGGTTGTTCTTGCGGGAATATTTCTCCTTCTTGGGTTTCACGACGACCTCGGAGAGCATGATGTCGTCCGGTTGCAACTTGACGTTCAGCACCCGGGTACCGGGATTCAGTTTCACTTTCTTGGTGATATAACCTACAGCGGAGAATGTCAGCTCATCCCAGCCTTTGTGGGTTTCAACCTGGTATTCACCGTTTGCGTTGGAGATGCCGCCTACACCTTTCCCTTCATACTGTACGGTGATATACATCAGCGGTTCGTTCGTGAGAGAGTCTGTGATGACACCCTTAATTTGGGCGGATGCGCTGATGGAGACAAACAGTGACAGCAGGAAAAGGGCATAAATTATATATCTTTGCTTCATAAGTTACAGATAATTCGGGCACAAAGTTAACAAATTAAGGTTAATCAAGAAGCAAATATAGACTAAAGAAACGGGAGATATGGTTAAATGAACGTGAAAGTCGTATGTCTTGTTTGCTGGATACAGATAAAAAATGTACGGAATCCTTGTAGAGAAGTTGCCGGATATAAAGGATAAAGTTGCGCAATGTATGGAGAAAGCTCTATCCCAAGCCTTGGGATAGAAAGACCCAAGCTTGGGATAAGCGTCCGTAGGTTTGGGATAGACGTTTGCAAGCTTGGGATAGAATTTATGGAGGATTATGAATTGTTGCCGTTCAGTAGTGTCTGTACGATGCGTTCCGCCGTCCGTCCGTCCCAGCGGTCGGGTAGGATGGCGTGCTTCCATTCTCCGTGCAGCAGCTTGTCGAGCGAGGCGGAGAGGGCGAAGGAGTTTTCGCCGACCAGCTCGTTGGTACCGATACGCCAGGTTTCGGGATGCTCGGCGTAGGTGTTGAGGGTGATGCAGGGGACGTCAAGGAAGGTGGCTTCTTCGGCAATGTTGCCCGAGTCGGTGACGATGCCCCGTGCCTGATTGATGAGGAACCCGAAGTGCAGGTAGCTCTGTGGAGGCAGGATGTGCAGGTTAGGGGCATCCAGTCCCAGTGACTTCACTGCCTTTTGTACGTAGGGGTGCAGAGGGGCGACGATAGGCATGCCGTCGGCTTTTTCGATGACGGTTTGGAGCAGGGAGTGCAGCACGGCCTTCTTTGCCAGCAGGTCACGGCGGTTGAGGGTTAGTAGCAAGTAGTTTCCTTTCCGCAGGCCGAGGCTGGAGAACCACATGGGCTGCACCAGGCGGTGGCGGTTGAAGCGGATGGTGTCAATCAGTATGTTGCCCACGTAGTGGATATAGTCGGGTATCATACCCTCTTGGTTGAGATTGCGGTTGGCCACCATGCCGGCAGTGAAGAGATAGTCGGAGATGGCGTCCACGATGGTTCGGTTCACTTCGCGGGGCATGTTCATGTCGAAGGAGCGCGTGCCTGCTATGACGTGCGCCACCTTCAGCCCGCGCTTCTTGGCGACGATGGAGCAACTCATGGTGGCGGTCATGTCATCTACCACCAGTACGACTTGTGCTGGGTGCCCGTCCAACTCGCGCTCGAAGGCAAGCATGATGGAGGCTGCCACCTGCGAGTGGTCATGTCCGGTGACGCCGAGGCAGGCATCCGGTTTCCTCATAGAGAGGTCGGAGAAGAGCGAGGCATCCAGGCTGGTGTCATCCTGCGGACCGGTGTAGACGATGCGGTAGGAGATGTTCTTTCCTGCCTCTCTGGCGGCGTCGATGGCGCGGCAGATGGGGGCTATTTTCATGAAGTTGGGGCGTGCGCCCGATACGATTGTTATTTTCATTGGCGTAATTGGTAAAAAAATGTCGATACAAAAATACGCTTTCTTAGGGAAATTATTTGTTACTTTGCCTATTATTTTCAGAGTGTCTGTTGAAATATGTATTATCTTTTTCGGTTTTGGATACTCGGATTTAATTTTGGATACTCGAAGCACTTGTTTAATTTTTAATTTTTAATTCTCAAAGTGATAATGCCAACATTTGTTCAGATACTCGATTTCATTGGCACATTTGCCTTTGCCATTAGTGGCATACGTCTGGCCTCGGCCAAGCGGTTCGACTGGTTTGGAGCGTATGTGGTGGGTTTTGTGACGGCCATCGGAGGCGGTACGATACGCGACCTGCTGCTGGACGTCACCCCGGGTTGGATGACGGACCCTATTTATTTGATTTGTACCGGACTGGCCTTGTTGTGGGTCATCCTCTTCGGTAAGCATCTCATCCATCTGCACAATACATTCTTCATATTCGACAGTATCGGCCTGGCACTGTTCACGGTCGTTGGTGTGGGCAAGAGCATCGCGCTGGGCTATCCCTTCTGGGTGGCCATCATCATGGGCAGCATTACCGGGGCTGCGGGAGGTGTGATACGTGACGTATTCATCAACGAAATTCCGCTGATATTCCGGAAGGAGATTTATGCGATGGCTTGTGTGGTGGGAGGAACCTTCTACTGGATGTGCCACCTTTTGGGGATGGAGTCTTTCGTGTGCCAGATTGTGGGTGGTGTGACGGTGTTCGTTACCCGTATACTGGCAGTAAAGTATAGGATTTGCCTTCCTATCCTTTCGGGTAATGAAGAGGAGCAGGAAATGTAGTCCGTTGTTTGCAGTCTGAAAACCTCAGGGATTTTCCGGTGAAACTCGGACATTCCGGAGAAGCACTTCCCAGATGTTTTAAAATAAGATTCCCCGGCATTTTCAAACCGAAATGTCGGGGAATTTTTCATATGTCTCGTTCCCCTTATTAAAGGGAGCGAGGATAGGATTGCTAAAGAGATAAGACTAGGTTAGAACAATGCATCCTTCGTGTTGAAGAGCTTGCGTTCGTTCAGTTTCACTACCTTGCCGAATTTCTCCAGCCGCTTCAGGTCGATGTCCTTCGGGTTGCCCATGATGGAGATGCAGTAAGGTTTACCTTTGATGTTCTCTTCGTAGAACTTCACGATGTCGTCAAAGGTCAGTGCATCTACTTTCGGCAGGTTTTCTTTGGCTGGGTCGTCCGTGTAGCCTCTGTAGCCCAAGTCTACCAGTTCCATAGCTTTGTTGCGGAAGCTGGGGTGGCTGGTCAGCATGGCTTGGCGGAGGTAGCTCTTGATGTTGCCGATACGTTCCGGATTCTTCGGCATGTCATTGACGAGACTCATCAGTACGTCCAATGCATCGTTTGCCTTGTCGTTCTGGGTACCGATGTAGCCGCGCAGGTAGCTTGCTTTTCCAGCTATGCCTTGCGTGCCGACGAATGCGTAGGCTGTATAGGCCATGGAGCGTTTTTCGCGTATTTCGTTCAGAACGATGCCGGTGAAGTCGAGACCGAAGTACTGGTTGAATGCGCTACGCAGCACGTCGTCCTTCTTGTCAGCCTTCTGCATCGGGATGTAGAGGTGGATTTGGGCTTGTTCTGCATCGTTGTTAGGCAGGAAGTAGACGGTGTTTTCGGTTACCGGCATCATCTCCTTTGCCTGCGGGGAGTTGGACGGGCGTTCGTTGGCTACCAACGGGAGGTTCTTGCTCAGGATGTCGTATACTTGGTCGAAGGGGAGTGTTCCGGTAAAGAATACCTTTGCCTCGTAGTTGGAGGCACGGTTGATGTCGCCCGTCAGTTCTGAAATCTGCAATTCGTAAATCTCCTTGTCGGTCAGCTCCTTGATGTAGTCTGATTTCTCTCCGTAGAGCATGTACTGGCGCAGCGCTTCGTTCAGGATGCTGACGTTGTCTTTACGCTGCTGGCGCATACCCATTGCCGAACCTTTCAGACGTGCCAGTTGCTTTTCGTCCAATTTCGGCATCAGAATCTGGCGTGAAAGTAGCTGGCAGGCTTGCGGCAGGGTGGCTTCGTAGCCCTCCATGATGATGTAGAGGTTGTCTTCATCGGCTGTCACGTGGCAGGTTGCGTTCAGCTTGCTGAGTTCTTCTTTCAGCTCTTGCGGTTCGTAGGCTCCCATGATACCTGCGTTGTTCATCAGTTGGGCGGCATAGCCCAGTTTCGGGAATTCGCGTTCACCGGCTCCGTATTGTACAATCAGCTGGAATACGTTGTTCTCCTTGTTGGGCGTGTAGTACATCTTGGAACGGTCGTTCAGCTGCTTGATTTGCACTTCGCCGTAGTCTGCGAATTTCTCTTCCATCTGTCCGATGGGCAGGTTCTTGAATTGCGTTGCATAAAGCGATTCCTTGCCTACCGGAGGTTCTACGGGTTTGTACCCCGGCTTCTCAATCTTGGCGTTTTTGTCAGGTTTCCCTTTTTCGATATATAGGGCCAGGTAGTTGTCCGACAGGTATTTCTTGGCTACCCGCTTGATGTCGTCAGTAGTGATGGCCATAATCTTGTCCTTGTAGTTGAGTATGTCGCCTAAATCCTGCTCGTTGTAGAAGGCGTTCATCAGTATCATGGCCTTGTCCTCGTTCGACTCCATTTCCAGGTCGAACTGGCGGCATTTCTCGGCTTTGATGGCATCAATTTTCCAGTCCTCGAATTCTCCGTTGGCGATTTGCTGGATGGCTTTCAAGGCTTTCTTTTCGGCGCTTTTGGTAGACTCGAAACGGCGCTGGTTTTCGTCGTAGAGGGGAATGGCCGCTACGATGGCGCGCCCTTGTTCACGGAAAGTACGGGTGTAGGCTCCGGCGCTGGTCAGCTCACCGTCCAGTACCAGCTTGTCCATGGTTCCGGTCTGGCTGTTGTTGTTCAGCAGTGCCAGGGCGATGTCCAGAGCATCTTCGTCGGGATGTCCGGCAGGCACTCCGTTGAATACCATTGCCACTTGCGGGTAGAATCCCACTTTGGCCGAATATTGTTTGCGGCCCTTTATTTCGAGGTTCTGGTAGACCTTGCGCTCGGGTGCGGGCTTTGCAGCCAGACGCCCGAAGGCGGCATTGATGCGTCCGCTGATTTGTTGGGCTTTGATGTTTCCTACGAGTACCAGTACCATGTTTTCGGGTACATACCATTGTTCGTAGAATTCAATCAGCTTGCTCAGGCGGGGATTCTTCAGATGTTCGGGCAAGCCGATGATGGAACGGGAGTAAGGATGTCCCTCAAAAGCTTTCTCCATCACGAACTGGTTCTGTGCACGTCCCTGGTCATCTTGTGAACGGTTATATTCTTCGTACACGTTTTCCAGCTCCGACTGGAAGGAACGGAATACGGGATGCAGGAAACGTTGTGAGGAAATCTCCAGCCATTTGTTTATCTGATAGGCAGGGAAGGAGCTGTGATAGAAGGTCCAGTCATAGTAGGTTCCTGCATTTACCCCTTTGGCGCCCATGCTTTCCATCAGGTTGGAGTATTCATTGGGAAGCCCCAGCTTTCCGGCCTTGACGGTCAGCTCATTGATTTCCTTGCTGATGGCTTCTTTTTTTACCGGGTCGGCTTCTTCGGCCATCTGGTCGTACTTGGCGATGATTTCCTTGTAGATCGGTTCTTCTTCCGTCCAGTTCAGCGCGCCTATCTTGTCTGTTCCTTTAAACATGACGTGCTCCAGGTAGTGTGCAAGTCCCGTGTACTCTTCGGGGTCGTTGATGGAACCGGCACGTACGCCTACCAGTCCGAATACGTCCGATTTGGATTCGTCTTCCCATATATATACGGAAAGACCGTTCTTCAGCTTGAACGCTTTCAGTCCTTGTCCAAAGGAGGGCAGGGAGATGATGACGGCAGCCAGCAGAAGAAGTGACTTTAATTGAAATGATTTCATAAAATAAAGTGTTTTTATATAATAAAAGTGTTTCCCTATATGTAGGCAAAGCTATAAAAAAATCACGTAACATTTACGAAATCTTCGGAAAAATGATGATTTTCAGTACATGATATCACCCGTAAACTATCATAGAGGGGGTGGAAACTGTCAAATGATAGTTTTTACCCCTAATAAAAACCGTATTCCGTCCCCCGGAGCTTCAAATCTTCCTTATACTTGCAACCGTAAAACCTAAACCATTATTAACTATTTAAAAATTGAGCAAAGTATGAATACTTACAGTTTTAGAAAAGATTTACTTGCAGTGCAAGAAGAACTGCTTCGCTTTGCATACAAGTTGACAGCCGACCGGGAAGAAGCGAATGATTTGTTGCAAGAGACGTCTCTCAAGGCTTTGGATAACGAAGACAAATTTGAACCCGACACCAATTTCAAAGGTTGGATGTATACCATTATGCGCAACATCTTTATCAATAATTACCGGAAAATAGTTCGCGAACAGACTTTTGTAGACCAGACGGACAATCAGTATCACCTCAGTATGCCCCAGGACTCTGGTTTTGCCAGTACCGAAGGTGCCTACGACCTGAAAGAAATGCACCGCATCGTCAATGCCCTTCCACGCGACTATAAAGTCCCTTTCTCCATGCACGTGTCCGGTTTCAAGTACCGTGAGATTGCCGAACGTCTCGGTCTTCCACTCGGAACAGTGAAAAGCCGCATCTTCTTTACACGTCAGAAGTTGCAGGATGAACTGAAAGATTTCATCTGATAATAGTTTGGTAGTAGCAATATGATATATAACATATTGATTGCGATGAATTTTTAAGGATTATTCTTGACTATATGTCAGAATAATCCTTTATATTTGTATATGTTAAGTTAACCGAAGAAAAAAATCTCTTATTACTGACTATGATGAAAAAGGAAATTAAATTCAGTCTTGTTTACCGGGACATGTGGCAGTCGTCCGGTAAGTATCAACCCCGGGTAGACCAGTTGGTACGCATTGCTCCGTTGATAGTAGAAATGGGCTGTTTTGCACGCGTCGAAACGAACGGAGGAGCTTTTGAGCAGGTAAACCTTCTGTACGGCGAAAATCCCAATAAGGCTGTACGCGCCTTTACCGCGCCTTTCAGGGAAGCAGGTATACAGACGCATATGCTTGATCGCGGGCTGAATGCACTGCGCATGTATCCCGTTCCGGCAGATGTGCGCCGGCTGATGTACAAGGTGAAGCATGCCCAGGGTGTGGACATTACCCGTATCTTCTGCGGACTGAACGAGACGCGGAACATAATTCCTTCCATCAAATATGCCCTGGAAGCGGGCATGATACCGCAGGCTACGCTCTGCATCACGTATTCTCCTGTCCATACGGTGGAATACTATGCCGGTATTGCCGACCGGTTGATTGAAGCCGGGGCACCCGAAATCTGCTTGAAGGATATGGCTGGCATCGGACGTCCGGGTATGCTGGGACAGCTTGTCAGAACCATTAAGGAGAAGCATCCCGATGTGCTGATACAATACCACGGGCATAGCGGTCCCGGACTTTCTATGGCTTCCATTCTCGAAGTCTGCGAGAACGGTGCCGACATCATCGATGTGGCGATGGAACCCATGTCGTGGGGCAAGGTTCATCCGGACATCATCTCCGTGCAGGCCATGCTGAAAGATCTGGGTTTCCAGGTGCCCGACATAAACATGAAAGCCTACATGAAAGCCCGTGCCATGACGCAGGAGTTCATTGACGATTTCTTGGGCTATTTCATGGATCCCACCAATAAACATATGTCCTCACTCTTGCTGAAGTGCGGTTTGCCGGGTGGCATGATGGGCTCCATGATGGCCGACTTGAAGGGAGTGCATTCCGGCATCAACATGATACTGCGCGGCAAGAATGAGCCGGAACTCAGTCTGGACGACTTACTCGTCATGCTGTTCGACGAAGTGGAATATGTATGGCCCAAACTGGGCTATCCTCCTTTGGTGACTCCTTTCAGCCAGTATGTGAAGAATGTGGCTCTGATGAACCTCATGCAGCAAGTAAAGGGAGAGGAGCGCTGGACGATGATAGACAACCATACGTGGGACATGATTTTGGGCAAGAGCGGACGCCTGCCCGGTACTTTGGCGCCCGAGATAGTGGAACTGGCCAAGTCCAAGGGTTTTGAGTTCGTGGATACGGACCCGCAGCTGAACTACCCGGATGCTCTGGATACATACCGGAAAGAGATGGACGAAAACGGTTGGGAATATGGCGATGATGACGAGGAACTCTTCGAGCTTGCCATGCACGACCGGCAGTATCGCGACTATAAATCCGGCGTTGCCAAGAAACGTTTTGAGGATGACCTGCAGCGTGCCAAGGATGCGGCGATGGCCAAAAACGGATACTCGGAAGAGGAAATCAAGAAGCTGAAGCGTGCAAAGGCAGACCCGATAATCGCGCCTTCCAAAGGGCAAGTGCTTTGGGAGGTTTCCGTCGAAGGTCCTTCTTCTGCTCCTTTCATTGGACGCAAGTACCAGCATGATGAGGTGTTCTGCTACATCTCTACGCCGTGGGGTGAATACGAGAAGATATGGACCGGATTTACCGGACGTGTGGTGGAAGTCTGCGCCAAGCAAGGGGATGTGGTCAATAAAGGCGATGTGATAGCCTATATCCAGCGGAGTGATATCTTTGCATAAATGAGAACTTGAAAAAGTGGAATTTCACTGAAAGTTGATAACGTAGTAGGGTGATAATGCGATAGTTTATCACCCTACAGTCCTTTCAGTCATCCTTTATTGTCCAACCATTTCTTGATGGTTTCCTTCAGTACTTCTTGGGTGAAGGGTTTGGTAAGGAAGTCGTTGCAACCTGCTTCCAGGGCAGCCTGCTTGTCGTGTTCGTAGGCATAGGCTGTAAGGGCGATGATGGGGATGTCCGGCGCCAGTTCACGGATGATGCGTGTGGCGTCGATTCCGTCAAGGTTGGGCATTTTCATGTCCATCAGGATGAGGTCGGGATGGACTTCCTCGAACATAGTTACGGCTTCCATGCCGTCTTTGGCATGTTTCAACCGATAGAGCCGGCCTAAAATGGCGTTAATTAGGATGAAATTGCTTTCTGTATCTTCGGCAATCAGGATGGTTTTGGAAGGAGGGGTAGGGAGTGTTCCGGCTTCTTCATTCTTCGGGGAAGTTCCGGGGGCTGTATTTCTGCTCCTCTGCTCAGTGGAATGTGCCTTTGCTGTCGTTTCCCGGTTGTTCTCTTCCTTCTTTTCCATCTCTGTTTTGCTGGAGGATTCCAGTGGGAGGACAAAAATAAATGTGGTGCCTTTACCCACTTCCGAAGTGACGGATATGTTGCCGCCCAGGCGTTCGATGATAGTCTTGCAGATGGAAAGTCCCAATCCGGTGCCTTGGGCAAAGTTGTTCACCTTGACAAAACGTTCGAATATCCGGTCCACTTTGTCCGGTGCAATGCCCATACCCGTATCGGTGACGTGGAATGCTACATACTTGCCTTCCCGGTGATACCCGTAACTGATGTACCCGGCGGGGGTGAACTTGAAGGCATTGCCTATCAGATTGGAAATGACCTGGAAAATCCGGTTCTTGTCTCCGTCAATCACGATATTCTCGTCAGAGGGTTCGTATATCAGCTCCACTCCTTTGGGACAGCGGAAAATATGTGCGTCGTGTATCTCCTTGCAGAGCGGATGGAGGCGTACGGGCGTGATGGTGAACTCCACGATGCCTGATTCTATTTTTGATAAGTCGAGGATTTCGTTAATGAGCTGGAGCAGGCGTTCGTTGTTCGATTCCACTATTTCGTAATAGCTTAGCCGTTCTTCCTCGTCGGTACTTTCGGCAATAATGCGTGAGAAGCCTACAATGGCATTGAGCGGTGTGCGTATCTCGTGGCTCATGTTGGCGAGAAAGGCGGATTTGAGCCGGTCGGAAGTCTCGGCTTTCTCCTTGGCTACGAGCAATTCCCGTTTCATCTGTTCCATTTCCGTGATGTCCCATTCGATGTTCAGCAGGATGGGGGAGAAGTCGTTGCTTTCAATCTTCATCTTTCGCTTGTCCAGATAGATGGGGGTTCCGTTTCCGTCGCGTTCTTCCGCAATCCAGTGCATCTCTTTGCCGGTCCTGGCTATTTCAATGTCTTGTGCTCTTTTTTCCTGGGCAGTCTCCAGGGGATAAAAGTCGAAGTCGTCTTTCCCCAATGCCTCTTGTATGGGGATTTCGCGGTTGTACGATTCGCGGTTGCGGTAGAGGTACTTGAAGTTGTTGTTGATATCCTTCACGACAATGCCTGCCGGGAGGTTTTCGATGATTTTGTCCAGAATCAGGTTGAACTGTTTGATTTGTTGCTCATGCCGGATGCGTGTGGATACATCCCTTCCGAAAGTCCAGACCGTCCCTTCGCCTTTGTCACTCGTTACCCAATAGGCGTTTCCTTCTATGGCGAGTACTTCCGGACGCAGTGGCAACGGATTGTGAACAATATAGCCTTGGGAGGTTTCTCCGCGTTTGACACATTCTGCAAATTCTTTCCACGATTTTTTGTCTCTTCCATACGAAGGCAAGTCGTATATTTTCAGTTTCGTGATGTCTTGGGTATTGCCGATGCCATGTCGCTCCTTGAAGCAGCGGTTGCCGAATATCAGTGTACCGTCTTCGTGTGCCGAGTAAATATCTTCGGTGGAGTTGTTGATGGCATGTGTCAGCAAGTTGATATCGTTGCGCCGTTGCTGAATGTCGGTGATATTCTGTATATATCCTTCCAGAATGGTATTTTTGTCTTTATGATATTCGCGTGCAAAGGCCTTGAGCCGTATATAGAAAATCTTTTCCTGAAGCAAGATGCGGTAGTCCACACTGTTTTCCATTTTCCCTTTTAGGTTTTCTTTCAGCCAGTTGGTGAAAGATTTCCGGTCTTCGGGAAGTATCAGTTTCAGATAGTCGTTCAGATTGATTTCTTGTGTCTCCTCTGTGCATAGGATATCGGTGTGTCCGGCATATTTGAAGCTTTGGGTGTCTGAATCGTATTGCCAGTTTCCGATAAGCGCAGCTTTTTGGATTTCATTCAACTCTTGGTTTTTTCTTTCGAGTTCCAGCTTGCGCTGGCTACGTTCCGTGATGTCGCGGTATTGGCAGAGCACCATTCCGTCAAAGGGGGACATGATACACTTGAAGAAATAAGTGGTGCCGTTCAAGGCCATTTCGTAGTTATGGGTAGAGCGTATTTTGTGCGTCAGTACTCTTTTAAAGTCCGGATAGATTTGGTTATAAGTGGATAAGGGAATTAGTTGGAACAGATTCTTGCCCAGTAACCGGTCTTCCTTCAAGAACCAGAGATTGATGTTGTAAACTGCAATGTCCACACAAATACCGTCTTTGTCCAGAAGAATCATGGTGTCGGATGTCTGCTTTAACAGTCTTTCGGCGTTTTCAGCTTGTTTTAAAATGTTTTTCATTCTTATAGTATTAGTTTCATGCCCTTCTGGCCTTCTCCCATGCGCCGCTTGCATTGTCTTTACGTTTGCGCAGGTAGTTGAATCCTCGTATGACGTTGACGTTCATAAAAAGGAAATAGTAGGGGATGAAAAGTATCTTGTTCTTTATATGCTTCGTTGAAAGGTAGTACCCCCAACTTCCCATGAGGTAGAAAAAAGCTTGTAACAGCCATATGATGGCATACAGTAATGGCGTGCTTGTCGTAAAGATGAGAATTGTGTTGAGGGGAAGCAATAGAAACAATAGGATAGGAGTGAGCGACCAGCGCAGCACCCGGTGGGAAATATATTGGAAACAGAATGTGCCGTAACGGAACGGGTTGAGCAGCGGACGTAGCCGCCAGATAGACTGCAAGCCACCGGCAGCGATGCGCACCTTGCGCTTTTCTTCCTCGCGCATATCTGCCGAGCCGCTTTCTACGGCATAGGCATTGGCACAATAGGCAATGGTGTGTCCCTGCATGACGATGTGCAGGGAGAGTGTGAAGTCGTCGAGCAACGTGTCTGTTTGCATTTCTTCGAACAGATTGCGGCGCACGGCAAACAACTCACCCGCTGCTCCTACTGCTGAATAGAGGCGTGCGTCGAGCGCTTTGAGGGTGGATTCGTATTTCCAGTACAACCCTTCTCCCCCAGAGGCAGCATTGTCCTTACTTTGCACAGCAATACGTTTTTCGCCTGCCACGCATCCCACTTTAGGGTCGGTGAAGGCGTGCACTATCTCCCGTAGGGCTTTTCGGTTGAGGTGCGTATTGGCATCGGTGAATACGACAAGGGGCGTTCCTACGAAATGTATACCGCGGTTCAGGGCGGCTGTCTTGCCTTGGCGTTGGGGTTGGTGGAGGACGGTGGCTTGCGGCCAGCGGGAGAGGCGTTCGTTGGTACGGTCGTTGCTGCCGTCGGTCACCCAAAGAATGCGTAGCTTGTCGGCAGGATAGTCCAGCTCCAGACAGTTGCGCATTTTTTCGTCCACTACATCTTCTTCATTATAGGCGGCGATAAACAGAGTCAATGGGGGCAATGCGTTGTCGGTGGGCATAGGCCAGAGGGTAGGTGTGTGGAAGCACTCTTTTATCTTGACCAGAATATATAATAATATACCATAGCCTATATAGGTATAGAACACTATGAATAAACTTATCCAGAAGAGTATCTCAAGAACTTTCATGCTTCTGTTTTGTTTGCTATCTTTTTGAGGAAAAAGAAATGTGATTGCCAAAAGTATGGATAATCTTTTACCGATGCAAGAAAAAGAAAAGAAAAATGAAATGTTTGTGTCTCAAGAGGTAAAGTTTGGTTTTCAGGGCATTTTGATGTTATAATCATTCTCCATAGGAGGGAGACGGGCAGATACGGCAAGGTAAGGCGTTACTCAAAACGCTTCTGTCATATTGAAGTAAAACAGCATCTGGTTGTTCACCGTATTTTTGCCTAAATCCAGGCGGACGTTCATGCGTGGCTGTACCTCAATGCGTAGACCTACACCATAGTTGGGCAGTACGCCCTCTATCTTGCCAGGAGTGGGGCCCATGAAGCCGCACCCGGTCCAGGCTACAAAACCTATGTGGTTGAGCATCCGCTTCAGCCAGGTGCTGCGGTCGGTATTGAGCATCTGCCGGTATTCTGCCATGACCACGTGCGAGGACTTGTCGCGATACTGCCCCATGTAGTAGCCGCGCAGGTCGAAAGGCGTTCCGGTGAGGGCGTATTGCGTCAGTGGGACGTCGCCGAACACGTTCTTGGTCTGTGCCGTCCACGCAAGCACCCTGCGCTTGCCCAGTGACTTGTATTGGCGGTAGTCTATCTCCAGGCGGTAGAAGGTCTGGTCGCTTCCGATGAATTTGGTGTACATCATGCCGCGGAAATCCAGATACATGCCGCGGTAGGCGTTGGCGGGAACGTCACGGCTGTCGTATGTCAGCAGGAAGCCGAGGCCGGAGTTGAAGTTGTTGTAGCCGTTGGCCGTACCGCCTGCCTCTTTGTACGAAGGTTCGTTCACCAAGAACTTGCCGGGCTCCGTCAGGTGGTCATAATTGATGTCTATTTGAGGTCCGGCAAAGATATTGCTGTTGCCCAGCCGGAAGAGGAACCAGGGGTTGATTTGCACGCCGCTGTATCGGTATTTGCTGGTACTGTCGCTTCGTACGTAATCTTTATTGGTATTATAGCCGATGCCGTAAAAGTTTTCTTCCGTATTTTTATAGCTAAACTTTCCGAAGATACGGAAACGGTCACCCTTGAAGAAGAGTTGAGGCTTGGAGAAAAGATTGATGCCACCGTTGAACATGAAGGCGATGGCCATGGGCACTACGGAGCGCAACTGCGTGGTGTCGCTGGGGTTTATGCGGAAGGTCATCAGGGCGCTTCCTCCCAGCACGGCACCGAAGTCGGGAGTGTAGCTGGGTCCACCCAGAATATTGTAATGCAGATTCCGGCGCGCTACCTTTTGCTTGCGTAGTTCTTTTTTTGTCAGTGCGGGAACGCTGTCGTTTGTGGCGGCCGCAGTCTGTTCCTGGGCATAAAGGGTGGTGGCGAACAGCACCAGTGCGATAATGCTTAGTATATATCTTTTCATGTCGTACGAAATGTGGGTGCAAAGGAAACTATTTTATTCCGAATAGTTTTCACTGTAATAGATAATAAATCTAAAGATGTCACTAAAATTATCAAAAAAGACATTACTTTTGTCTGCTTCACGAAGCAAGACATCAATAACTAAAAACACATAATCTGAATGAAGAAACGATTTTTATCTGTAATTGTTCTGAGTGCCGCACTGCTTTCTGTGCAGGCACAAGAAGGAAAAGGCGGCATCAGCCCCGAAATGCTTGGGCAAATCAAGCAAAGTTATCAAGGCACGGCTGCCGACAAGGCTCTCCGCAATGCCATAGGCAATAATGACATCCGTAAACTGGCACTCAACCAGGAGAATATGCAGGGCATGGATACCCACTTCTCCGTCAAGGTAGAGTCCAGAGGCATCACCGACCAGAAGTCGTCCGGCCGTTGCTGGTTGTTCACCGGGCTCAACGTGATGCGGGCCAAGACCCTTGCCGAATACGGTTTCCAGTCTTTTGAGTTCTCCGAAGTCTATCCTTTCTTCTGGGACCAGTTGGAGAAGGCAAACCTCTTCTTGCAAGGCATCATCGACACCTCCAAGAGTCCCCTGACTGATAAAACCGTAGAATGGCTCTTCCAGCATCCGCTGAGCGATGGGGGTACCTTTACCGGTGTGGCCGACATTGTTTCCAAATACGGCCTTGTTCCTAAAGATGCCATGCCTGAAACAAACAGCAGTGAAAATACCTCCCGCATGGCCAACCTCATCTCTCTGAAGCTGAAAGAGTATGGTCTGCAACTACGTGATATGGCTGCCGCCGGTGCCAAGCCCGCAGCTCTGGAGAAGGAGAAAACCACAATGCTCGGAACCATCTACCGCATGTTGGTGCTGAACCTTGGTGTACCTCCCACGGAGTTCGACTATGTCCGCCACGATGCCAAGGGCAATCCTGTGGAGACAGAGCATCACACTCCCATGTCTTTCCTTGAGAAATATGGAGACAAACAACTGCTGACCAACTACGTAATGCTGATGAACGACCCCAGTCGCGAGTATTACAAGTGCTATGAAATAGACTATGACCGCCACCGTTACGACGGCAAGAACTGGACTTATGTCAACCTGCCCGTAGAGGACATCAAAGAGATGGCCATTGCCTCCTTGAAGGACAGCACCATGATGTACTTCTCTTGCGATGTGGGCAAGTTCCTGAACTCCGAACGCGGTCTGCTCGATGTGAAAAACTATGACTACGAATCACTGATGGGCACCACCTTCGGGATGGACAAGAAGCAACGTATCCAGACTTTCTCCAGTGGCTCTTCCCACGCCATGACCTTGATGGCTGTTGACTTGAACAAAGACGGAAAGCCCGTAAAGTGGATGGTAGAGAATAGCTGGGGAGCTGCTTCCGGTTACCAGGGACATCTCATCATGACCGACGAGTGGTTCAATGAATACATGTTCCGTCTGGTAGTGGAGACAAAGTATGTTCCTGCCAAAGTGATGGAATTGTTTAAACAAAAGCCTGTCCGCCTGCCGGCATGGGACCCGATGTTTGCTGAAGAAAAGTGATGATAAGGATTAGGGGTTAAGGATTAGGGGTTAAGGATTAGGGATTAGTGGGCTGCACTATGATTCCGCAGGGTATTAATCCCTAATCCTTGTTCTCGTGTTCGTTAACGAAAGGGATTACGGAAATTTCTCCGTAATTCCTTTCTTTTTTGCTCTTTATTCACGTTCTTTTTTGCTACTTTTGCGGCAAATTAATGAAACCATTATTTTAAATAAACGCATGGCAAATGTAATTAAGTTACGTAGAGGCCTTGACATCAACCTGAAAGGCGCTGCTGCCCAGGAACTTGTGTCTGTTAAGGAACCAGGATTTTATTCTCTGATTCCCGATGACTATACAGGCATCACTCCGAAAGTGGTGGTCAAAGAGCAGGAATATGTGATGGCCGGGGGACCCTTGTTTATCGACAAGAATCATCCTGAATTGAAATTTGTTTCGCCCGTCAGTGGCGTAGTGACAAGCGTGGAGCGTGGTGCGCGCCGTAAGGTGCTGAACATCGTTGTAGAGGCTGCCACTGAACAAGACTATGAGGAATTTGGCAAGATGGACCCGTCCAAGATGAGCGGCCAGCAGGTAAAAGAAGCTCTTTTGCAGGCAGGTATGTTCGCTTTCATCCGCCAACGTCCGTACGACGTTATCGCTGACCCGACGGTGACTCCGAAAGCTATTTTCATTTCGGCTTTCGACAGTAATCCTCTGGCTCCCGATTTCGAATTCGCTCTGAAAGGAGAAGAAGCAAACTTCCAGACGGGACTCGACGCTTTGTCAAAGATGGCAAAGACGTATCTGGGTATTAGTGTAAAACAAAAGGCTGCTGCCCTTGTGCAGGCAAAGAACGTTACCGTAACAGCTTTCGACGGACCGCATCCGGCAGGCAACGTGAGTGTACAGATTAACCACATCTCTCCGGTAGTGAAAGGTGAAACGGTCTGGACTATCAGTGCCGAAGCCGTACTTTTCATCGGACGTCTGATGAATACCGGTCATGTAGACTTGACCCGTACGGTAGCTGTAACGGGTTCCGAAGTGTTGAAACCCGCTTATTGCAAGCTGAAAGTCGGCGCTCTGCTGACGAACGTTTTCAAAGGTAACGTGACTACCGACAAGGACCTCCGCTACATCAGCGGTAACGTGCTGACCGGTAAGAAAATTTCTCCGAACGGCTTCCTCGGCTCTTTCGACAGCCAGCTGACCGTTATTCCCGAAGGAGATGAAATCCATGAAATGTTGGGTTGGATTATGCCGCGCTTTAATCAGTTCAGCGTCAACCGCTCTTACTTCAGCTGGCTGATGGGCAAGAAGGAATATGTGATAGATGCCCGTATCAAGGGTGGCGAACGTCACATGATTATGTCCAACGAATACGACCGCGTATTTCCAATGGACATCTTCCCCGAATATCTGGTGAAAGCAATCATTGCAGGTGATATTGACCGTATGGAGGCTCTGGGTATCTACGAAGTAGCTCCTGAAGATTTCGCTCTCTGCGAATTCGTATGTTCTTCCAAAGTGGAAGTGCAGCGCATCGTACGTGCAGGACTCGATATGCTTCGTGCCGAAATGGCATAATCGGGGCGTATGGCAAATCGTAAATTGTAAATCGTAAAATCGTAAATATATTAATGAAAGCGTTAAGAAATTATCTCGACAAGATAAAGCCGAACTTTGAAGAAGGCGGCAAATTCCACGCATTTCGTTCGGTGTTCGACGGCTTCGAAACATTCTTGTTCGTGCCTAATGCCACTTCGAAATCGGGAACGCATATTCACGACTCCATTGACAGCAAACGCATCATGTCGATGGTGGTTATTGCGTTAGTACCGGCACTGCTGTTCGGTATGTATAACGTAGGTTACCAGCATTTCCATGCTACCGGTGCCACCGGCGGCTTCTGGGAAATGTTCATCTACGGTTTCTTGGCTGTATTGCCAAAAATCATTGTATCTTATGTAGTAGGTCTCGGCATTGAGTTCGTAGTGGCTCAGTGGAAGAAGGAGGAGATTCAGGAAGGCTTCCTGGTTTCCGGTATCTTGATTCCGATGATTGTTCCGGTAGACTGCCCGTTGTGGATTCTAGCGGTGGCTACTGCATTCTCTGTAATTTTTGCTAAGGAAGTATTCGGTGGTACGGGTATGAACGTGTTCAACGTAGCTTTGATTACCCGTGCATTCTTGTTCTTTGCTTATCCTACGAAGATGTCGGGTGATGCCGTTTGGGTATCGGGCGACAGCATCTTTGGTCTGGGGCAGTCGGTAGACGGACTGACGGTAGCTACTCCGCTGGGTGCAGCCGCTACCTCGGGCGCCGTTCCGGAATTCTCTTGGGACATGGTGACCGGCCTTATTCCGGGTTCTATCGGTGAGACAAGCGTAATTGCCATCGCTCTGGGTGCCATTTTGCTGTTGTGGACGGGCATTGCAAGCTGGAAGACGATGTTTTCCGTATTCGTAGGTGGCGCCTTCATGGCATGGGTATTCAATACAATCGGTCCCGACACCCCGATGGCACAGATGCCTTGGTACGAACACCTCGTGCTGGGTGGTTTCTGCTTCGGTGCCGTGTTCATGGCTACCGACCCCGTTACATCGGCACGTACAGAGACCGGTAAGTATATCTTCGGATTCCTGATTGGTGTCATGGCTATCATTATCCGTGTGCTCAACCCTGGTTATCCCGAAGGTATGATGCTTGCCATTCTGCTGATGAATATCTTCGCTCCGCTGATTGACTATTGTGTGGTACAGGGCAACATCAGCCGTCGCGAGAAACGTGCAATCAAGTCTAACAATTAATAAATACCGGAAAAGAAATGAATACCAATAGTAATAGTTATACTATCATTTATGCTTCGGTAATGGTTGTTATCGTTGCATTCCTGCTGGCATTCGTAAGTTCTTCCTTGCGCGAGACGCAGAACAAGAACGTGGAACTTGACACGAAGAAGCAGATTCTTGCTGCACTCAACATCAAGGACGTAAAGGATGCCGAAGCTGAATATAATAAATATGTAAAGGGCGATATGCTGATGAACGTTGACGGTAAGCTGACTGAGAATACCGGTGCATTTGCTACCGCTTACGAGAAAGAAGCCAAAGAAAATAACCGTCTGCATGTATTCGTGGCAGAGGTTGACGGTGAGAAGAAATATGTATTTCCCGTTTACGGCGCCGGTCTTTGGGGTGCTATCTGGGGATATGTTGCACTGAATAGCGACAAGGATACCGTTTACGGTGTTTACTTCTCCCATGCCAGTGAGACTCCGGGTCTGGGTGCCGAAATTGCAACTCCCCAGTTTCAGGGTGAATTCACTGGAAAGAAAACATTGGAGAACGGCGAGGTGGCCCTCGGTGTTGTGAAGAACGGCAAGGTAGAGAAACCTGACTATCAGGTGGACGGCATTTCCGGTGGTACCATCACTTCTGTTGGTGTGGATGCTATGTTGAAGGCTTGTCTGAGCAGCTACAAGAACTTTTTAACTAATAATAATGAGGAGGAATAAGAATATGGGACAATTGTTTTCAAAGAAGAATAAAGAAATATTCTCTACTCCGCTGGGACTGAACAATCCTGTTACCGTGCAGGTATTGGGTATCTGTTCTGCTTTGGCTGTTACTGCCAAGCTGGAGCCCGCCATTGTGATGGGTCTTTCAGTGACGGTGATTACGGCATTCTCCAATGTAGTGATTTCACTGCTGCGTAAGACGATACCCAACCGTATCCGTATCATCGTTCAGCTGGTGGTTGTTGCCGCGTTGGTAACTATTGTAAGTGAGATTCTGAAAGCTTTTGCTTACGATGTAAGTGTGCAGCTTTCTGTATATGTAGGTCTGATTATTACCAACTGTATCCTGATGGGGCGCTTGGAAGCATTTGCCATGCAGAACGGTCCCTGGGAGTCTTTCCTTGACGGTGTGGGTAATGGTTTGGGATATGCCAAGATTCTGGTAATCGTAGCTTTCTTCCGCGAGCTTCTGGGTTCGGGAACGTTGCTCGGTTTCAACATCTTGAACTATGAACCTCTGCAGAAGTTGGGCTATGTGAACAACGGCTTGATGCTGATGCCGCCAATGGCATTGATTCTTTGCGCTTGCATCATCTGGTATCAGCGTGCACGTCACAAAGAATTGCAGGAAAAGCAGTAATAAATAAATGAAGAATGAAAAATGAAAGAATGAAAAATGGGCTGCTCTGCTGCAGTACAAGTTCTCATTGCTTTAATTCTTTAATTCTTTAATTCTTAATTTATCGAAGAGATATGGAACATTTAATAAGTTTATTCGTCCGCTCTATCTTTGTGGACAACATGATATTCGCGTTCTTCCTCGGTATGTGTTCTTACCTTGCCGTATCGAAGAATGTGAAGACTGCCGTGGGACTGGGTATCGCCGTAACTTTCGTGTTGGTAGTTACGCTTCCGGTCAACTATTTATTGCAGACAAAGGTGCTGGCTGCCAACGCAATCATTGAAGGCGTTGACCTCAGCTTCCTGAGCTTTATTCTTTTCATTGCTGTAATCGCAGCTATCGTTCAGTTGGTGGAAATGATTGTAGAGCGTTTCAGCCCTTCGCTGTATGCTTCACTCGGTATCTTCCTGCCGTTGATTGCTGTAAACTGTGCCATCATGGGTGCTTCTCTTTTCATGCAGCAGCGCATCACGCTGGGTGAGAGCGACCCGAAATTCATCGGTGGCATTGCTGATGCTGTCTCTTATGCGTTGGGCTCCGGTATCGGTTGGTTGCTGGCTATCGTAGGCTTGGCTGCCATCCGTGAAAAAATGGCCTATTCTGACGTTCCGGCTCCACTGAAAGGACTGGGCATCACGTTTATCACTGTAGGTCTGATGGCAATGGCATTTATGTGTTTCTCTGGTTTGAACATCTAAAAGAAAGGAATAAAACAATGGATATGAATATGATATTAGCAAGCATTGGAGTATTCCTCGTGGTTGTCATCCTGCTTGTTGTTATCCTGCTGGTTGCCAAGAATTTCTTGGTGCCTTCGGGTAATGTAAAACTGACTATCAATGGTGATAAGGAACTGGACGTAGCTTCCGGTTCTACATTGCTGAATACGCTGTCTGTAAACGGTGTGTTCCTTTCCTCCGCTTGCGGTGGTAAAGGTTCCTGCGGACAGTGCAAATGCCAGGTAATGGAAGGTGGGGGTGAAATCTTGCCTTCTGAGACTCCGCACTTCAGCCGTAAGCAAATACAAGATCACTGGCGTCTGGGTTGCCAGGTGAAGGTAAAAGGCGATATGGCTATCAAGGTTCCCGAAAGCGTACTGGGCGTAAAAGAGTGGGAGTGCGAGGTTATCTCCAACAAGAATGTGGCTACGTTCATCAAAGAGTTCATCGTTGCTTTGCCCAAAGGCGAGCACATGGATTTCGTTCCGGGTTCTTATGCGCAGATTAAGATTCCTAAATATTCGATGGATTATGATAAGGACATCGATAAGGAACTTATCGGTAAGGAATACTTGCCTGCATGGGAGAAATTCGGTCTGTTGGGCTTGAAGTGCCGCAATGACGAAGAAACCATCCGTGCTTACTCCATGGCCAACTATCCTGCCGAAGGCGACCGCATCATGCTGACGGTACGTATCGCTACGCCTCCGTTTAAGCCGAAAGACCAGGGACCGGGCTTCATGGATGTAATGCCGGGTATCGCTTCTTCTTATATCTTTACCCTGAAACCGGGTGATAAGGTAACCATGAGTGGTCCTTACGGAGACTTCCATCCGATATTCGACTCTAAGAAGGAGATGATGTGGATCGGTGGTGGTGCCGGTATGGCTCCGTTGCGTGCACAGATTATGCATATGACGAAGACACTGCACACTACAGATCGCGTGATGAATTATTTCTACGGTGCACGTGCATTGAATGAAGTGTTCTATCTGGAAGACTTCCTGCAGATTGAAAAGGATTTCCCCAACTTCAAGTTCCATCTTGCACTGGACCGTCCCGATCCGGCAGCCGATGCAGCGGGCGTGAAGTACACTCCGGGTTTCGTACACAATGTAATTTACGAGACTTATTTGAAAGACCACGAAGCTCCCGAAGACATCGAATACTACATGTGCGGTCCCGGCCCGATGTCGAAGGCTGTTGAGAAGATGCTCGACGACCTCGGCGTTCCGGCTCAGAACCTGATGTTCGATAACTTTGGCGGATAACCTTCCTTATCCGTCTTGAGATAAAAAACTCCGGCTTGGCCTTCAGGGTCTTGCCGGAGTTTTTTTGTTCGAGGTATTTTCCTCTCTAATGAAAGAAAGTGGAGTGGATTCTTCGCAGTTTTTTCTTTTATTCCTTGATATGAATCAGTGCATTTGCCAGAATGGCTGTTACTCCTCCGGTGGTAATTCCCGAAGAGAAGATATTTCTTAGTATTTCGGGAAGTTGGCATAATATTTCCGGAACCAGTTCTACGCTTAGTCCCAAAGAGAAACTGATAGCCATGACTAATGTTGCCTTACGGTTGATTTCCTGTGCGGCGATGATGCGTATGCCTGCCGCTGCCACTGTTCCGAACATAAGCAGGGTAGCGCCGCCCAATACCGGTTCCGGCATCAATGAAAATACCAGGCCTATGGCGGGGAAAAGCCCGAGTATTACCAGGAATCCTGCTATATAGTAACCTACATAACGGCTTGCCACTCCCGTCAGTTGTATCATCCCGTTGTTTTGGGCAAATACGGAGTTGGGAAAAGAGTTGAGCATACCTGCCAGCATGGAGTTGAAGCCGTCGGCAAGGATACCGCCCGAAGCGCGTTTTACGAATGTTTCTCCTTCCACCGGTTCGCCGGATATGAGCGAATTGGCTGTGATGTCACCGTATGCTTCGATAGCGGTAATCATGAAAATAAGTCCTAAGGCAATGATGGTTGAGATGCTGAAGTCCAATCCGTAACGGAACGGCATCGGGAGATTGAAACCGCCATAGCTTTGTATGGATGTAAAATCTACTATCCCCATGAACCATGCCACGATATAGCCTATAACCAATCCGATGACAATGGAACTCATCCTCATATACCGGTTGGAACTACGGTTGAAGGCAATGATGAGTAGCAACACCAGGGCCGCCAGTCCCACATGGCGCAGACTGCCGAAACTACCGTCTGCTTGCGCTGCCGCACCGCCTCCGCAAGCAGTAATTCCCACTTTTATCAGACTCATTCCAATGAGAGTGACAACGATTCCCGAAATGAGGGGCGTAATGATTCTCTTGGTATATTTCAAGATTCGGCTGATGAACATTTCCACGGTAGATGCTGCGATGCAAGAACCGAAGATAAGCGGAAGCCCGCCCATCGTTCCGGCAGCAATAATGGGTCCGATAAAGGAAAAACTGGTTCCTTGGATGCATAGCAGCCCCGTACCCAATCCTCCGAACCTGCGGCACTGGATGAACGTTGAAATGCCCGAAGCGAACAATGCCATGGATACCAGATAACCGGTGGTCTCGGCATCGAGTTTCAGTGCTCCGGCAATAATGAGGGGAGGTGTGATGATGGCAACGAATATGGCAAGCAGATGTTGCAGGGCGGCGAAGAATGCTTCCTTGAAAGGTGGCTTGTCATTCAGTCCGTATATCAGTCCGTTTTTTAACTTTTCTCCTTCTTGATTGTCCTCCATGTGTGCAGCGGTTTATCTGATTTTAATCTCACAATTGTCCAGACTCTCGATGATGGCAAGTGATTCCACATGGATGCCTTGTTCGCGCAATTCGTCGCCACCATGCTGGAAAGCCTTCTCGATGATGAATCCCATACCGGCCAGTTCGGCACCTGCCTGCTTCACAAGGTCAATCATGCCTTTGGCTGCATTGCCATTGGCCAGAAAGTCGTCAATGAACAGTACCTTGTCACCCGGACAAAGGAAGTCCTTGCTGACACAGACCTCGTACGAACGGTTCTTGGTGAAGGAAAATACGGTGGTGGTCAGCATGTTTTCCATGGTACTCGGTTTCTTCTTCTTGGCAAATACTACGGGCAGTTCCAGCAGATAACCTACCATGATGGCAGGGGCAATTCCGCTCGCCTCTACTGTAATGACCTTGTTGATGGAGGTGGAAGCGAACCGTCTGACAAATTCCACGCCGATGGATTTCATCAGGATGGGGTCCATTTGGTGATTAATGAAGTTGTCTACTTTCAGAATGCCTCCGGGGAAGCATTTTCCGTCTTTGAGAATGCGGTCTTTCAGAGTTTTCATGTTGGATGATGTTTTATTGAATGTTATCGTTTTCCTCTTCTGTTTCTTCTTGAATGGTATCTTTGGGCAGCAATCTTGGAGAAATGCGTTTCTTGGGAGTGAGGCTCATGCCTTTCAGCATTTCGGCCTGGCGCACTACGCTGCCGTTACCGTCCGAGAGCTGGTTGAAGGCTTTGTCGTAATCCCTTTGCAGGCTGGCCAGTCGGTCGCCGATACCGAGGAAGGTGTCGGTAAAGCCTGCAATCTTTTCATATAAGATGGTGCCGCGCTTGATGATGGCCTGCACATTCTTTACCTGGTTCTCCTTCTTCCAAAGGTCGAGCGAGAGGCGCAGGGCGCTAATCAGGTTGGTGGGGCTCATCAGTACCACCTTTTTGTTGTAGGCATATTCCCAGAGGTGGGTATCGCTTTGGATGGCGAGGAGGTAGGCACCTTCGGTGGGGATGAACATCATGACGAAATCCGGCGATTGGGCGTCATAATGCGAGTAGTCTTTATGGCTGAGCTCGTCGATGTGGGAGCGGACAGATTGCAGGTGTGCTTTCAGGAAGTGTGCCTGCTCCTCCTTGCTTTCGGCAGAGGTGTAGGCAGCATAGGCAGTCAGCGACACTTTGGAGTCGATAATCATTTCCCGTTCGTCGGGGTATTTCACGATGATGTCGGGCTGCATCTTCTGCCCGCTTTCCTCGTTGATGATGGCTTCGCCCCGTTCGTCTTTTAGAAACTCCTGGCGGAAGTAGTGTTCGCCTTCAATCAGTCCGGAGGCTTGCAACAGACGTTCCAGAATCATTTCGCCCCAGTTGCCTTGCATCTTGGAGTCTCCTTTCAAGGCACGAGTCAGGTTGTTGGCATCTTCGCTGAGGCGGTTGTTCAGCTCCACCAGTTCCTTGATGCGTTCACCCAGCGAGAAACGTTCTTTGGCTTCGGTGCTGTATACTTGTTCCACCTTTTGGCGGAAGTCCTTCAGGTTATCACCCAGCGGACGGAGCAGATTGCCCAGGTGTTCGGCATTCAGCTTGGTAAAGTCTTCGGCTTTGCTTTGGAAGATACGGTTGGAGAGATTCTCGAACTCGATATTCATGCGCTTGTGCAATGCTTCGGCTTCTTCCTTCTGCAACTTCAATAATTCTATTTCCTTCTTTGTCCCGCTGATTTCGGCCTTCAATGCGGCAGACTTGCGGTCTGCCGCCAGATAGCCGACTACGGTTCCAATGATTATCCCTATAATCAGTAATAATATTTCCATAGATGTTTTGAAGTGTCCGCCTTATTGTGTCAATATTTCGTTTCCGTCTTCAGTAATCAGGATTTGGCTTTCCCATTGGGCAGAAGGCAGTCCGTCGTCTGTGCAGACGGTCCATCCGTCGGCTTCGTCGATAAAGACTTCGTAGCTTCCCATGTTAATCATCGGTTCGATGGTGAACGTCATGCCCGGCACTATCAGCATGCCCGTACCACGTTTGCCGAAGTGTTCCACATCCGGTTCTTCGTGGAACTTGACGCCGCAGCCATGTCCGCAGAGGTCGCGTACCACGCTGTATCCGTTCTTTTCTGCATGTTCCTGGATGGCGGCGCCTACGTCACCGAGGCGTGCCCAGGGCTGTGCGGTCTGTATGCCTATGTCACGGCATTCTTTGGTGACTTGCACCAGCCTCTGTATGTCGGGGCTGACTTCGCCAATCATGAACATGCGTGATGCGTCGGCAAAGTAACCTTTGTAAATGGTGGATACATCGACATTTACAATGTCACCGCTTTTCAAGAATTCCCTGGTGCTGGGAATGCCGTGGCACACTACATCGTTGATGCTGGTGCACACACTTTTGGGGAAGCCTTCGTACATGAAGGGGGCGGGGATGGCGTCGTGGTCTGTGGTGAAGCAATACACCATGTGGTCAATTTCGGCTGTGGACATGCCTTCGCGAATGTTCTCGGAGAGATAATTCAGCAGGGCTGTGTTGATTTTGGCGCTTGCACGGATACCGGCCAACTGCTCCTCGGTACGGAGTGCGCTTCGCATCGGCAGTTTATATCCTTCTTTCTTATAATGTTGAATTTTGGCTTCTACTTCGTCGGAATAGTTTTTAGGAGTAAACCGGACTCCTTTCATGAACTTTTTCATTGTCTTTTCTTTTTTTATGAGACTGCAAAAATACACAATAATGCAGGTGCTTGTACTATCAAGAGCCGAAAAAACATTCGTTTTCTTTATCCCGATACCGGCTTAGAGGGTATTCACTACTTCTATTTCGCTTCTTGAACTGTCTATTCTCCGTACTTGTATCTGGGTCTTTATACGCTCTTTCAGTCCTTCCACGTGGCTGATGATGCCTACCTTCTTGCCACCCATCCGGTGCAGTTTTTCCAATGTGTCCATCACGGTGTTCAGGTAGTCGCTGCTCAGTGTGCCGAAACCTTCGTCGATGAACAGTGTGTCTACCGAGAGGCTTTGGCGGCTGAGGGAAGAAAGCCCGAGGGCAAGCGACAGAGATACCAGGAAGCTTTCGCCGCCCGATAAGGTGCATGCCGGACGTGCCGAGCCTCCTTGATGGAAGTCGCGCAGCAGGATGGTGAGCGAACCGGCCTGGCACTCCAGTTCGTAGCGGTCGGTCAAGCGTTGCAGATAGAAATTGGCGCCTGCCAGCAGTTCTTTCAAGACGAAGCTCTGGGCTATGTTGCGGAAGTTCTTTCCCCGTTCGTCACCGAAGTGGCGGCAGAGGCGGTCCCACTTCAGATACTCTTCGCGCAGCCGGTCGGCACGTTCCTTTTCTTCCTTTATCCGGTCGATGTTGCGGGTGTTTTCTTCCAGGCGTAACTTCTGCTGGCCGATGGATTGGTTGCCGGCGGTTATCTTTTCTTCGAGATTCGCGATGAGTGCATCCAGGGTTTCGAGGTTTTCGTTTTCTTCTATTTCGGGCTTCCGGCCGATGTGCTCTTCCACTTGTCCGGTGGCCAGATGAAAGGCGGTCGATGCAGCTACTTCTTCCTCTTTAAGTGTCTGCAATGAGGCACGCAATGCTTCTATCCGGGAGCCGGACCAAGCGGATAGGACGGTGATACGCTCCTCGTCGAGAGTGGGGTTGGCGGCATAGAACCCGGTTAAATCCTTTTGCAGCCTTGCCATTTGTTCTGCGGTGGAGGATATGCTTTGTTTCAGTCCGCTTGCTTGTGTATTCAGATTATTCCAGGCAATCCCCAGGTCCTTGATTTCTATTTCCTGTGTTGCTGCAGGTGCGTTGCGCCAGTCGGGGAATGCGGCATCGATGCTTTCCTTGTTGATGTTTATCCCTTCCAGCTCTTTGTAGATAAGGGCAATGGTGGATTTCAGTTCTCTTTGTTTTTCCTGCGCCAGCTGGTAGTTGCGCGTAGCTTGCGTTAGGCGGTCAATGAAGGAGAGGGGGGAGTTCTCCCATTCCGTGTTCCATCCTTCCCAGAGGATGTGGGGAGTGACGTGGTCCATGGTGGCACGTATGTTCTCTTTTTCGTTGGCGGTGAGCGACTCGTAATTGACGATGCTGTTTTTCAGCTCATTCAGCACTCTGTCGGCAGAGTTGAAGGCTTGGCGTGCAGCGTCCACATGTTTCTGGCATTCGTCCTTTTGCCGTTGCAGAGCTATGATTTGTGTGCTGAGCATTTGAACTTCCGTGAGCTTTTCGTTCAGTTTGTCTGCTTCCAGCTTGTTCTCTTCCAGTAGCTTCTTCAGGGTTTCGCCGGTGGTTGTAGAGAGGCCGATGCCGTTGCATCGGGCGCATTGGGCTTGTGCGTCAGCGTGGGCAAGGTTGTAGCTCCGGAGCGCTCTTGCTGTGGACTGACGGGCATTCTCTGCCAGCGTTCCGTAGGTCTTGGATTCTGTCCGGTTGTTGTTCAATGCCTGCTCGGCTTCCTTGTATTCTTTCTCTTTTGTTTCCAGGGAGGTGCGTATGGGAGCAAGGACAGACTGGAAATCTTCATCTTTGCAAAGCAATTTTATTTCTTGTCCGCACACGGGGCAAGTATCCCCGACGGCAAGCCGGGAACGTGCTTCCTTTGCCCACTCTTCTACGGCTTCCTTTTGCTTGTCGTAGAGGGTGCGGATGTCATCATAACTTGTTTTCTTGCTGTCGAATGCCGTTTGCAGGAGGACGTATTGCTTTTGGCACGCCTCCACTTTGGCGTTCAAAGCCTTTTCGTTTTCCTTTGCCTCGTTCAGTGTCCTTTCCGTTTCAGCCAGTAAAGACAAGGCGCTCAAGGCTTGCAGCAGGTTCTCCCGTCCGGCATCGAGTTTGTTTTTCTTGTCTTGCAGGGCAGGGCGGTCCATGGTTTCAAGCTGCTTGTTCCGGAGGTTTATTTCGTTTTGCAATGTATGGTTCTCTTGTTCTTTCCGGGTGAGGGCAGCTTCCTTGTCGGTACGCTCCTTGACTTTTACGGGTTGTTGCGCGGCAAGTCTTTCAAGGTGCGCGTTGTAGGTGTCGATGCGTGTTTGGGCATCGAGTGCGGATTTTAGGCCGGTAATGATGGATTGGCTTTGCTCGAACATGGGCAGTAAGGGCGAATGCTTTTGCAAGTACTTCTCGGCACGATGCAGCTTGTCTTCTTGCTCTTTCAGGAAACCGCATAGCCACTTGCTTCCTCCGTCCAGCCGGGTAAAGGATGCTCTTAACATTCCGGCTTGTGCATAGTTCTGTTGTTGTTGCTGTTGCTGCTGTTTCAAGGTAGAGAGCCAGTTGCGGGCATCGGCGGTGGCGTTCCATTCCTTAATCAGCAGTTCTTTCTGTTTGAATTCGTCCGATTGCAGTTGCGCTTGCTTCCCTTCCCACATCTTCTTTTGCTGTTCACGGGTGAGGAGGAGTTCGGAGTATTTCTTCAGCCAGTCCCTTTTTGCGAGGGCGATGGTTTTCTGCTCATTGGCTTCCTTGACTCCGGCATTTTGCGTGGCTATGGCTTCCTTGATTGTGGCGACTTCTTCTTCTGCCAGGATGTGGATGCCTTCCAGCTTCCGGTTCTGGTTTTCGTATTCCGTCCGTCTTTCCTTGGTGGCGGCATATATTTCGGCACCTATTTCGGAGTAGATACTTGTACCGGTCAGCTTTTCCAGAATATCCGATTTTTCGCTTTCCTTGCTTTGCAGGAACTTGGTGAAGTCGCCTTGTGCCAGCATGGTGGTGCGGCAGAATTGTTCGAAGGTCAACCCCACTGCAGCTTGTATTTCCGTCTTTATCTCATTCTTTTTGTTGAGCTGTATGCCGCTTTTATTGTTTTCCAGTGTCCAGCGCACATCCTGCACGGCTCCTGAAATCTTGCGGTGTGCCCGCGCCACGTACCATCGGGCGGTGTAGGGTATTTCGTTTGAGCCGGTAAACTCCAGCTCCGTCCATGCTTCACTGGTGTTACGGCGCATCAGTTGCCGGCTGTCGTTGATGGCAACATCTTCCTTTTTGGCAGAGAAAGTCTGGCTCAGGTCTTTGTATTTTTCGTTCTCGGCATGGTCCATGCGGGGCGTTTCGTTGTAGAGTGCCAGGCAGATGGCGTCGAGAATGGTTGTCTTCCCTGCACCCGTTTCGCCGCAGATAAGGAAAAGGGATTCCTCGCTTAGCGGTCCGTTCTCAAAGTCGATGACGGCATCTTCTATGGAGGCAAGGTTCTTTATGGTCAGTTTCTGGAGTTTCATGGTTCGGACAAATGATTAGGAGTTGTTCTTGCTTTTCACTTTTTGCATGACAGTCTCCATCAGCTGGCAAAGTTCTGGGTCCATCTCTTCTCCTTCGGTTTCGCGGTAGTAGAGTCTGGCTATTTCCAGGGGAGACATTTCCTGCATCTCTTGGATGGAGATATGCTTGCTCTCGTCAGTGTCGGCCTGCCGCTTTCGGGTAGTCTTGATGTAGCAATATTTGCATGCCTTGCCTTTGGCGGCGTTCGAGGCTTTTTCGTTGCAGTCGGGTGGCAGGTAGCCGTTTGTCAGCACGTTCAGACGGAGGTATGCAGGTTTCTCTTCCGGATATTCTTCCAGCAGTTTCAAGGCGTCCTCGAAAGGTGTCGGGTCATGGGGAAGTGTGACGAGCGGAATCGGATTTTCAATTTCCCTTGTACTGATTTGTGGCTCTGCCCCTTTCTCCAACTCGATGATGGAGACGGAGTGCGGATAGGTTTCGTCGAAGCTGACGGAGAGGGGAGTGCCGCAATAGCGTGCGTGGTGATGACTGCCTTTGATGTCCTGAGGGCAATGGATGTGTCCGAGTGCCAGGTAGTCGTACCCTTCTCCCATAGCGCTGAGGGGAACATACTCTATTCCGCCGATACTCTCATCGTGCCCGCTACGGTCGCTGCCTTCAATAGAGAGATGGGCCATGAGGACGACGGGAAGCTGTGCCGTATTCCGTTTCTTCACTTCGTCCAGCAGTGCCTGGAAGAAGCGTGCCTGCCGTTGGTCGCGCGGTGTTTCAGTGTCCAGCAGGGGGAAGTTTTGCGGATAGACGTGGGGCACGGCAATGACGTAGCCTATTGCCTTTTTTTCATTGTTTATCTCGATGATGTGCTTGTCCAGATTCACTTCCTCGGCTGTACGTTCGATGTTTCCCACAACGTTCAAGCCGAAGTGCTGCCAGAGGTTGCTGTCTATCTCCAATTTGGAGCTGCTGTCGTGGTTTCCGGCGGTGACTACGATGGCCATTCCGGGGCAGGCTTGATGGATGTTCAGCATGGCGTCGGTGTACATCTTCTGCGTGGCGGCAGCGGGAGAGGAGTAGTGGTAGATATCTCCGCTTACCACCATGGCGTCGGGCTGCTCTTCGGTTACTATGCGGGTGAGTTGCCGTAGGAAGGATTGCTGCTCGGCGGTGCGGTCGTAGTTGTAGAGGGTGTGTCCCAGATGCCAGTCGCTGGTATGTAGTATTTTCATTGTTTTTGTTACTTCAATGGATGTGGGTTATGGTTTCCTTAGAATATAAATCTTGTGTGTTCCTCGTCCTTTGTAGTCGATGCCCGATTCGGGATTGGCTATCCATTCGCGCAACTCGCGGGAGGCGGCAGACTTCAATAAGCCGGTCAGTTGGCAATAGTCGGCTTGGGTCATGAAGCTGTTCTTTTCCAGGTATTTTTTTGCCCGTTCCAGCCGTTCCTGCGGAGAAAACACTTGTGAGGAGCGTTGGAATTTGTCGGTGGAACGTTTCAGGTGGCAATGGCGAGCGGTACGGTACAGTAGTTCCTTGTCCACCTTGAAATGTATGTCCTTCAGGCAGATGCTGACGGCGTTTCGCTTGATGTCTCCTTCTTCGCCCGTCTCCCGTTCACGGTCTTGCCGCAGACCGAGGGCAGGGGTGAATACTCCTAAGTTGTCAATCTTCACGGAGTAACCTTGCCCCATTTGGTAGGCTATTTCGTCGGTGATGGCTTGCATCAGTCCGATGATGTCTCCTCGTGTGAAGGATGAGGCGTATGCTATCTTTTCGGTGATGGTTTCCAAGTTCACCTGCCCGTATAGTTTCATTCGTGGGTAGAGGATGCGTTTGCCGTCTTCTCCCGGCAGGTTCAGTTCCTGCATGTTGTATTCTGCCATGATGGTAGCGTTGTTATGAGGTTCGTTTGTTTATTGGGGCTTACAGAGTTTGTCCCAAGGTTGCGGATGTGTATGCCAAGGTTGGGGATTTCTATCCCAAGGCTTGGGATAGACAAACCAAGGGCGAAGGTAATTCTTTATCTCTATACTTGCAAACTTTACTATTAGTAGTTAGGAAGTTTTTTATTGGTAGTCGGGAAGTTTTTTGTTATAGGTTTGAGAGAGGAATTGAAAAAAACGTTATCTTTGTTACATAAGAGAAGTGCATGAATGATGAACAAAACTAAAATTAAGCGATATATGAAACATTATCCGGACTTATTATTGTTGTTTACCTTATTGTCCGTTACCACAATGATTAAAGCACAAATATCGATAAGACCTTATAGCGAATGGGAAGCAACCCAGTTTGTTGCAGTGAACGGACATCAGCCCGAAGACTATGTAACGCCAGATAATAATTGGGAAATACTATACAATTTACGGACTCCACGTACTCAAGCCGAACTTCGTGAAATGGGTATTAAATGCTCTGATAGCCAATTATTGTTATTGGAAGTAGGTGGACTTGTCAGTAAAACAAAAGAGAAATGGGAAACTACTATACCCATTCTCGACAAAGAACAGACCAATTCTCTAAGAAGCTTAAGTAAGGAGATTGCTGAATCCATGTATGTCAAAACAAAGGCAGACTTTATATCATTGGCACAAACTATCAGTGAAATGGGATTCAAGAACAATGTACTCTCACTTGTTTTTTCATACCTTCTGGATGGAAAAATGTGGACAAAGTTAGTCTTGTTTGAGGATGTTGACAATTATACAAGCTGGAGTGGCTGTTACTGGGTATTATACGAATCAAGAAATGGCTTTGCATGCGGTACGAATGGTTTCGGGGAACAGAATTTGATTTTGACTTACATCAATAGCGGCATTGCTCCTGACAACGACATTATGGACCATTGTGCTGATGAAATAGCACAATTTGGAAAAGTAACAGATGCCAAACTCGTTTCTCAGTTAAAACCTTATGGGCTGGTAGATGATAATGGAGATGTATTATTTCCTATTATAAAGAAACGGCAAGACCGCTTTCATCAAATAACTGAAAAATTGGTAAACTCTATCAGTGCGGAACTAAAGAATAATTGTGGCTCCTTAGCAAGCCAATATGGTATTGACAATGAAAAAGTGGCAATGGTGATGCTGTACCATGAAGTCATGTGGGATTTGGTAGATAATCTGATTCAAGATAGGATAATCTTCACTCCAGCTATTTTTAAAGATGAAGAATCGAATAAAGAACGATTGAATGAAGTCGTTTTCTTCATAGAAGGAGGATTAATGCAATAATAATTCGATAGAGGAAAGGACATTTGACTTTGAAGAGTTTTCTGTAAATGTATTTCAAGTGCATAGAAAATAGCCAATTAAAAATAAAGAATTATGTACGAATGGGTCAATGAAATGAACTGTGCCGTAACTGTATGCGACACAAAGGGAATCATCCTATATATGAACGAGAAAGCATGCCGTACGTTTGCCAAACACGGTGACTTGATAGGCAAGAATCTCTTTGATTGCCACAACCCGCAATCGCAAGCCAAGATACGCGAACTGCTGGAAACGGGGGAGTGAATGCCTACACCATTGAGAAGAACGGCGTTAAGAAAATGATTTATCAGACAGCATGGAAGCAGGACGGAGTGGTCGGTGGTTTGGTGGAGATTTCGATGGAAATACCCGGAGAGATGCCACACTATATGAGAAAATAACAAAATGATATATGATATGAAAACACTTTCTAATTCAGAACTGACAATTAAAGTCTCCCCGCATGGGGCCGAGTTATGCAGTATCTTGCGTGATGGAAAAGAATATCTTTGGCAGGCAGACCCTGCTTTCTGGAAACGGCATTCTCCGGTGCTTTTTCCCATTGTAGGCAGCGTTTGGGAGAATGAATACCGCCACGAAGGTGTTTCCTATGCATTGACGCAACACGGTTTTGCCCGCGATATGGATTTTGAATTGATATTTGAACAGGAAGATGAGGTACGCTATCGACTGGTTGACAGTGAGGAAACACGCAAGAAATATCCTTTCCCGTTTTGCCTTGAGATAGGCTATCGGATAGAGGAAAAGAAGATTGAGGTGCTTTGGAAAGTCATCAATACCGGAACATGCGAAATGCACTTCCAGATAGGAGCCCATCCGGCTTTCTATTACCCGGACTATGATACGGAGACAACGGACCGTGGATATTTCGGCTTTGATAAGACGGAAGGTTTGCACTATATCCTTATCTCCGAGAAAGGATGTGCCGCTCCGGATAAGGAATATTTGCTTGAGTTGACAGATGGCCTGCTGCCTTTGGACATCCACTCCTTTGATAAAGATGCCCTGATTCTGGAAAACAGTCAAGTGAAAGAAGTTACATTATATAATAAGGAGAAGAAACCCTATCTCAGTCTGTATTTCGACACTCCGGTGGTGGGGTTGTGGTCGCCTCCGGCCAAGAATGCTCCGTTTGTCTGCATCGAGCCGTGGTACGGGCGTTGTGACCGTGCTCATTATAAGGATGAATATAAGGATAAGGACTGGATGCAGCACTTGGCGCCGGGAGAAGTCTTTAATGGTGGGTATACAATTGATATAAGATAAAAAATGAAGAAGGATACTGAAAATAATTCGGTATCCTTTTTATTTGGAGAATGCAATGTCATTATCTTTGCGCCCGGTAAAAAATATAGGTTGTTTTTTAAGGTATGAAGAAGAGTCTTATTGCATTGGCGTTCGGTACATTGGGGCTGGGGATTGCCGAATTTACGATGATGGGTATTTTGCCCTATGTGGCTACTGATTTGGGAATCAGCATTCCCGTGGCCGGTCATTTCATTTCTGCGTATGCGTTGGGTGTTTGTTTTGGTGCGCCCATGCTGCTCCTGGCCCGTAAACGCCCGTTGAAGCAGATTCTGCTGGTCTTGATGGCATTAATGATTGTGGGTAATATTTGTGCGTCTATGGCACCCAATTATTGGGTCTTGCTGTTGGGACGTTTTGTTTCCGGGCTTCCTCATGGCGCTTATTTTGGGGTGGCTTCCATTGTTGCGGGAAAATTGGCTGATAAGGGGAAAAGCTCGGAGGCGGTTTCAATTATGATAGCGGGAATGACTGTGGCCAATCTGTTTGGGGTGCCGTTGGGGACTTCGTTGAGCCATACACTGTCTTGGCGTGCCACGTTTCTGCTGGTAGGTGCCTGGGGATTGATAACATTGTACTATATTTGGCGTTGGGTACCGCAGGTCGAAGGACTGAAAGATACGGGATTTAAAGGACAGTTCCGTTTTTTGAAGAAGCCGGCGCCGTGGCTCATATTGGGAGCTACGGCTTTGGGTAACGGTGGCGTATTCTGCTGGTATAGCTACATCACCCCGTTGCTGACTGAGGTTTCCGGTTTTAGTGCGGACAGCATTACGGCACTGATGGTACTGGCAGGATTCGGAATGGTTGTCGGTAATCTGGTCAGTGGGCGCATGTCCGACCGGTACACTCCGGGGAAGGTCGGTACGGTGGTGCAAGGGATGATATGTGTTATTTTATTATTGACATTTTTACTTTCGCCCCATCCGTGGTGTTCGGCGATATTGATGACACTCTGTACGGCAGGTTTGTTTGCCGTCTCCAGTCCGGAGCAGGTGTTGATGATTCGTGTGGCCCCTGGAGGAGAAATGTTGGGAGGCGCTTGTGTGCAGATGGCTTTCAATTTGGGGAATGCTATCGGAGCCTATATCGGAGGTCTTGCCTTGAGTGGAGGATACCGTTATCCCGCATTGGCAGGCGTACCGTTTGCACTGATGGGATTTATTTTATTCCTTGTCTTCTACAAGAAATTCCAGGCTAAGTATTAAGTGTTTCATTTTTTTTGTGTATGTTTGTCCACAAGTATTAACTAAACTCGATAACTTATGAAGACTTTGAATTATGTGAAGATATTGCTGTTGTGTGTATTTACGATTGGACTGGCGTCTTGTGGGGATGATGTGTATTATACTATGCAGAATAGTGACGACAAATTGTGTGAAAGAACATGGGTTGAAGATTACGAAAGTGATGGTGTTGTGACTGGTGCGTATCAACTAAGATTTTATAAGAAAGATAACAAGGGGCAGGAAGTATCCACAACTTACACTACGGACGGTAAAGTGACTTATGATCGGGAGTTTAATTGGCGTTGGACAGATGATAGCAAAGAGACTTTGAAGTTGACTTTTGCAGATGGTAAAGTGAAATACTTTGAGAATGTATGGGTGCGTGACCATTATCTTTCCGGTAAGATAGAAGGAAAAGTTGTGATGTTGACAGATGCAAATTATATAAATAAATGAAGGTTATGAAGTTTTTGGTGCAGTTGTTCTTGCTGTCTGTCCTATGTATAGGCTTGTCTTCTTGTGAAGACGATCAAGATGTAGTGGATTCTACTATTATCGGTCGTTCATGGACAGGCGATGTAGGCATGTTGGATGACTTTGGTATGTCGGTGATTAGTACATTTTCTTTCGGGGCAGATGGTTTCGGAGAAGAAGTTCAACGTTATCGCAATGGGGAATATTGTGATTCATTCCGTTTTCAATGGTGGTGGGAAGATAGTTATAGTAGAAACCTTGTATTAGATTATGGCAGATATGGTGGCATTTCTTATATGGATGATGTCAGAGTCAGTGGTAATCAGCTATGGGGTACATTCTTCTTTTCGGATGATTCTCCGGGTTTTAATTTCACATTATATATGGAATAAAAAAATAGGATTATTTGTATGTTCCCTATACTCATTGTATAGGGAACATTTTTTATAAGAAATCTTCTACTTATTCTTCAAGACCAGCTTCTTGAACTCTCCCGGATAAGGTGTTTCAAACCGCATCAGTTCTCCCGTGACGGGATGATAGAAACAGAGTTTGAAAGCATGCAGAGCCAAGCGTCCGATAGGATTTACGTCTTCCAGTCCATAGCGTCCGTCGCCGATAATGGGATGCCCCAAATCCTGCATGTGTACACGTATCTGGTTTTTTCGTCCCGTTTCCAGGTTCAGTTCAACGAGAGAGTATCCATTGGCTCGTTTGATGGTACGGTAATGCGTAATGGATTCTTGTCCCCCGTCATCTGTCGGACTTGAATATACATACAACTTGCGGTCCGTCAACCAAGAAACCACGGTTCCTGCATCTTTTTCCATCTCGCCGACCACTACGGCTACGTATCGCCGGTCTGTTACAATGTCATGCCAGTTATCGCGTAGTGTACGTTGGGTCTTCTCGTCTTTGGCAAACATCATCAAGCCGGAGGTGTCACGGTCCAGGCGGTGCACGATGTGTACACGGTGCTGCTTGCCCGAGCGTTGCACGTATTCATTCAAGATGGTATAGGCGGTACGTTCCTTTTGCCGGTCAGTGTTGACGGACAGCAAACCCTGCATCTTCTCTATCACGATGATATAGGCATCTTCGTATACAATCTTCATCAGTTTATGGTTGAACTCTTTACGTCCCTTCTCACGGCTGATTTGTACTTTCATACCCGGTTTCAGGGGAAAATTGTATTGTGTAGTGATAACGCTGTCCACATATATAATGCGTTTGCTCAGCAATGATTTCAGCTTGGTGCGGCTGGCATCCGGCATTTTAGCTGCCAGAAACTCCATGAGCTCCATCGGTTCCTTCACCATGTAGTCCGTATATTGTGCACGGGCCCTTGCTGTAATTTTTTCTTTTGCCACGACTGGTTTTTATTTACGATTAGACAATTTACAATTTAGGATTGAAAACGACTTGGACTTTCAATTTTTTAATTCCAATAATACTACGTTTTCCACATGGTGGGTGTGCGGGAACATATCTACCGGTTGAACGGCCTTTACTTTATATTTCGCATCGAGCAGTTGCAGGTCGCGCGCCTGCGTAGCCGGATTACAACTGACATATACGATGCGTTTGGGCTCGGCAAACAGAATGACATCCACTACATCCTGGTGCATTCCGGCACGGGGAGGGTCGGTGATGATGACATCGGGACGGCCGTATTGGCTGATGAAGTCTTGTGTCAGCATGTCTTTCATGTCTCCGGCAAAGAACAATGTATTTTTGATTCCGTTAATCTCGGCATTGACCTTGGCGTCTTCAATGGCTTCGGGCACATATTCTATGCCGATTACCTGGCGTGCTTGCTTGGATACGAAATTGGCAATGGTGCCCGTGCCGGTATAAAGGTCATAAACAAGCTCGTTACCGGTTAGTCCGGCAAAGTTGCGCGCTACTTTGTAGAGGTTGTAGGCTTGCTTGGAGTTGGTCTGATAGAAAGATTTGGGACCTACCTTGAAGCGCAGTCCCTCCATTTCCTCGAAGATGTGGTCTTTCCCTTTGAAGGTGTGTACCTCGAGGTCGGTGATGGTATCGTTGCACTTATTATTAATAATGTATAACAGGGAAGTGATTTCGGGGAATGTATCTGCTATGTATTGCAGCATTTGCTTGAACAGAGCCATTTCCTCCTCTTTCTCTATCTTGCAGATGAGGATTACCATCAGTTCGCCGGTGGTAGAGGTACGCACAATCATATTGCGTAGCATTCCTTCGTGCGTGCGCAGGTTGATAAAGGAATAGTTGTGCTGGTAGGCATAGTCGCGTACTGCATTGCGGATGCGGTTGGATATATCGTCCTGCAGCCAGCACTTCTCTATGGCAAGCACTTTATCGAAAGCATTGGGAATATGGAAGCCTACGGCATTCATCTGTTCGTACACTACATTCTGCTGAATCTCTTCTGTCGTCAGCCAACGTTTGTTGGAAAAAGTGTACTCCAGTTTATTCCGGTAGAACTGAGTTTTTTCTGAACCTAATATCGGAGAAATTTCCGGTAATTCTATTTTGCCGATGCGGGTGAGGTTGTCCGTTACTTGTTTTTGCTTATACTTGATTTGCTCGGAATAGGGGAGAACCTGCCATTTACAACCGCCGCATACACCATAATGTTGGCAGAATGGAACTGCCCGTACTGCCGAATATTCATGGAATTTCACAGCTTCGGCTTCAGCATAATGATGCTTTTTTCTCTTAATTTGCAGGTCAACTACATCGCCGGGGACGACATATGGTACGAAAATCACCAAATCATTGACTTTTGCGATGGCTTTTCCTTCGGCAGCCACATCCGTAATTGTCACCTTCTCCAGTAGGGGAAGTTCTTTTCTCTTTCTTGCCACTTTTACACCAATCTAATAAATTCTTCGGCAAAAATAGACATTTTTTCGGGATTTCTCTCTATGAAATGAAATATTAAAGATTGCAATGTCGAAATTGCATTTTAGCATAAAGTTTTTTCTGAAAAAGTTTTCTAGTCTGCGAAATATACTTAGATTTGCGAACAGAAAAGAGAAAATCACTATCAAAAACTTTAAATTTATATTATGGACAAAAAAAGAGTTTATACCTTTGGTAACGGTCAGGCAGAAGGAAAGGCCGATATGAGAAACCTTTTGGGTGGGAAAGGTGCCAACCTTGCAGAAATGAACCTTATAGGAGTTCCGGTTCCTCCGGGCTTTACAATAACGACAGAAGTTTGTACGGAATATTATGAAATGGGGCAGGATAAAGTCGTTGCTCTGTTGAAGAACGAAGTTGAACAAGCCATCGCTCATGTGGAAACACTGATGCGTTCCAAATTCGGTGATGTGGAGAATCCGTTGCTGGTTTCCGTTCGTTCGGGTGCACGCGCTTCCATGCCGGGCATGATGGACACTATCCTGAATCTTGGCTTGAATGACGAAGTGGTGGAAGGCTTGACGCGCAAGACGGGCAATGCACGCTTTGCATGGGACTCTTACCGTCGTTTCGTGCAGATGTATGGCGACGTGGTGCTGGGTATGAAGCCGGTGAACAAGGAAGATGTAGACCCGTTCGAGGCTATTATAGAAGATGTGAAACATGCTAAAGGCGTGAAGCTGGACAACGAGCTTGAGGTGGAAGACCTTAAGGAACTCGTGAAGAAGTTCAAGGCTGCCGTAAAAGAACAAACAGGGAAAGACTTCCCGACTTGTGCTTACGAGCAGTTGTGGGGTGCCGTTTGTGCCGTATTCAACTCTTGGATGAACGAACGCGCCATCTTGTATCGTAAGATGGAAGGAATTCCTGACGAATGGGGTACTGCCGTAAGCGTTCAGGCTATGGTATTCGGTAATATGGGCGAGAGCTCTGCCACGGGTGTTTGCTTTAGCCGAGATGCTGCTACCGGTGAAGACCTTTTCAACGGTGAGTATTTGATTAATGCACAAGGCGAAGACGTGGTTGCCGGTATCCGTACTCCGCAACAGATTACAAAAATCGGTTCTCAACGTTGGGCTGAATTGGCCGGTGTAAGCGAAGAAGAACGTGTCAGCAAATATCCTTCCATGGAGGAGGCTATGCCGGAAATCTATAAGGAGTTGGATGCTTTGCAGACGAAGCTCGAAAATCACTACCGTGATATGCAGGATATGGAGTTCACTGTACAAGAGGGTAAACTCTGGTTCCTCCAGACCCGTAACGGTAAGCGTACCGGAGCCGCTATGGTGAAGATTGCCATGGATTTGCTCCATCAAGGTATGATTGACGAAAAGACTGCATTGATGCGTTGTGAGCCCAATAAGTTGGACGAACTGCTCCACCCGGTATTTGACAAGACAGCTCTGAAGCAAGCCAAGGTATTGACCCGTGGTCTTCCCGCTTCTCCGGGTGCCGCTACGGGACAAATCGTATTCTTTGCCGATGATGCTGCCGAATGGCATGCTGCCGGCAAGCGTGTGGTGATGGTACGTATTGAGACTTCTCCGGAAGATTTGGCAGGTATGACAGTTGCCGAAGGTATCCTGACTGCCCGCGGCGGTATGACTTCTCATGCGGCAGTGGTTGCTCGTGGTATGGGTAAGTGCTGTGTATCCGGTGCCGGTGCCTTGAACATAGACTACAAGGCGCGTACAGTGGAAGTGGATGGTGTACTGTTGAAAGAAGGTGACTATATCTCCTTGAACGGAAGCACTGGTGAAGTATATAAAGACAAGGTGGAAACAAAAGCGGCTGAGCTGTCCGGTGACTTTGCGGAACTGATGGATTTGGCAGACAAATATACGAAGCTGCAGGTTCGTACCAATGCGGATACTCCTCATGATGCAGAAGTGGCACGCAATTTTGGTGCGGTGGGTATCGGCCTTTGCCGTACGGAGCACATGTTCTTCGAAGGCGAGAAGATTAAAGCCATGCGCGAGATGATTCTGGCAGAAAACGCCGAAGGACGTCGCAAGGCTTTGGCTAAGATTCTACCTTACCAGCAAGCTGACTTCAAGGGTATCTTCAAGGCAATGGCTGGTTGTCCGGTGACTGTACGTCTGCTCGACCCTCCTTTGCATGAGTTTGTTCCCCATGACCTGAAGGGACAGCAGGAAATGGCAGATACGATGGGTGTAAGCCTCCAGTATATCCAGCAACGTGTTGAGGCGCTTTGTGAGCATAATCCGATGTTGGGTCATCGTGGTTGCCGTTTGGGAAATACATATCCTGAAATTACGCAGATGCAGACGCGTGCTATCCTGGGCGCTGCTTTGGAATTGAAGAAGGAAGGCGTTGAAACCCATCCTGAAATCATGGTGCCTCTGACCGGCATCTTGTATGAGTTCAAGCAGCAGGAAGAAGTGATTCGTGCTGAGGCTGCCCAGTTGTTTGAAGAAGTGGGTGACAGCATCGACTTCAAAGTAGGTACAATGATTGAGATTCCGCGTGCCGCCTTGACTGCCGACCGCATTGCTTCCTCTGCCGAGTTCTTCTCATTTGGTACGAACGACTTGACTCAGATGACATTTGGTTATTCACGCGACGATATCGCTTCCTTCCTCCCGATTTATCTGGAGAAGAAGATTCTGAAAGTAGACCCGTTCCAGGTACTCGACCAGAATGGTGTAGGACAGTTGGTGCGTATGGCTACTGAAAAGGGACGTGCTATCCGTCCGGACTTGAAGTGCGGTATTTGCGGCGAGCATGGAGGTGAACCTTCTTCTGTGAAGTTCTGCCATAGAGTCGGCTTGAATTATGTCAGCTGTTCTCCGTTCCGTGTGCCCATTGCACGTCTGGCTGCGGCACAGGCTGCAATAGAGGAAGCATAAATAGTATAAGATAATCATTGATTTAGGCTGTAATGGACTGTTTTTCAGACATTACAGCCTAAGTTGTTTTTAGGCGGTTCGTGCATTTGTCCGCAAAAAATGAGCCAAATAAACGGTACTTGCTTACAAATAGCTTACTAAACTGAGAGGGTACGCTTACAAAGAACTTACAAAAGTAAAACAACTGTAAATCAATAAGGTATGGCAACATTTAAGACTATTGTAAGGTATAAGCGAGCTGACGGCTTTTACCAAGTGTACATTCGAGTACTTCATCGTTCAAAATCAGGGTATATTAAGACTGATAAATTCGTTACTGACAAACAGCTATCCAAATCTGGAGAGATTAAGGATGCTGTCATAAATAAATATTGTGCACAGGAAATACTTCGTTATACAGAATTGGTAAATCGTAAAGATGTGTCAGGATACTCTGTAACAGAATTAATAGAATACTTAATGAACTCTGATATGGAAGTATGCTTTAGTGACTATGCAACAAAGTTCATTAACCGTATGGCCTCTGAAGGACATGAACGTAATGCTAAGAATTATCGCCTGGCTGTAAACCACCTCGAAAGATATTTGGGAACAACCAGAGTGATGTTTACTCACTTGTCTTCTTCTGTTTTAACAAGATGGATTAATAGCCTTTCGTTGACGAACAGGGCGAAAGAAATGTACCCGACTTGTTTAAGACAGATATTCAAAAGGGCACTTATAGAGCTGAACGATGAAGAACGTGGTATCGTGCGAATCAAATACAATCCTTGGTTAAAAGTATCCATTCCAAAATCTGACAGTACAGTTCAAAGAGCCATCAGTGCAGAGGCATGTAGGGAGTTTTTCAATCGCCCACTACCAGAAACTAAAATGATTTCCTCTCTTCCAGAACTGGGAAGAGACGTGGCACTCCTATCCTTGTGTCTTGGCGGAATAAACACCGTAGATATTTTTGAGCTTAAAAAAGAAAACTATAAAGATGGAATTATCGGATATAAAAGAGCTAAGACAAAGCATAGCAGGAAAGATGAAGCCTATATTGAAATGCGTGTGGAACCATTCATTCAGCCTACATTTGACAAGTATCTTTCAGACGAGAATGATGAATATCTTTTCAAATTCCATAAGCGTTACAGCAATCCGGATAGTTTCAATGCCAACGTAAACATTGGAATCAGAAAGATATGTGCTGATATGGGAATGAAGAAGGAGGATTACTACTGTTATTATACTTTCCGTCATACATGGGCTACTATTGCTCAAAATGACTGTGATGCCAATCTGTATGAGGTTGCTTTCGGTATGAACCACAGTCATGGACTGAATATTACAAGAGGCTATGTCAAGATAGACTTCACTCCTGCCTGGGAACTCAATGCCAAAGTGATTGACTTCATTTTCTTCAGCAGCAAGAAGAGCAAGCAAGGCAAGGCACGTGACTTCGAGACACCGGCAGACAAATTGTTCCGTATCACCAAGAAGATGATGATCTATGGCCGTGCGTATTTCAAAGGTGATGTTATCGGTGAAATAACAGATATTGGTTTCAGTAATGTGGACCAGGTTATTGACAGACTGGTTGAACAGTTACCTAAGGATATTCCTACCGGATGTATGGTTCAGTTCCGTCTTATGAATTGTGATTCCAAGAAAGAAGTTGTGTATGAAAGAAGCAAGGGAAAAGGATTCATGTAATCGGAAAACCTGAACAAGCCATTAACGCAAAGGGAGGATTCTACTTATCTTTATCAGAACCGCACCATTTCTCATATTAGTGCGGTTCTTTCTATTTGTCCGGTTGATTCCAGGGCAATACTTCACGACCTATAAGTATGGCAAAAACGAGTACGATGAGCTTCCATATAAGTATGAAGGTTTTCTTAACCAGCCATATAGTCAAACGTATGACAATCCTTAAAAGCCAGAATACCAGTTTTAGGAGTAGCATACCGATAATAAGTACCGGCAGCAGATATATAATCAACAACAATTCAAACATAACGTGTAATATTTAGTGATATATAATAGCTTATTAATTATATAAATATACTAAGAATCAATGAGATACGAAAATTTGCGCAGCACTATTTTCTTGTTATTCGAGTAGATTTTTTACTGATTATCTGTGTTATATAACCATGATAACAAGGTATCTTCAGACTCTGATTACAGGGTTATTCTACCTGAATGTTTCTGCAATACAGTTCAGATAAAATAAGATTTCCTGATAGCCATTTCATCAGCTGAATTAGCTACATAATTATATTTTCCCTTTTATTGGGATTCCAATAACTTAGATAAGCAGGTTACTTTTATCATGCTATCATGGTATCGGGACTACATATTATATTGGATATAGGTTTTATGAGAACAATAGCCATTTATCCCAGATAACTACATCTTCTGTGTTTTTGAAACTTTGGTTTATCAAACCATATATATCGCAACATTATTTTCTGATTACTGAGATTCGTATTGTTCTAAAATTGAATAATACTTATAGCATCTATTTCTGAATACACGAAAATTAGTTTGATAAGTTTTAGGACTCTATACAACAATATTCCGCTATATGGATATTCCAAGACAATCGGATGCTACAGCACATGGTTAACAGGAATATGCCTCCAAAGAATTGTGTTGTTGATTTCGGTTTGCAACGGCTTTCTCTGGTAAATTTGGGTGTAATAATCATTCCCGGAAGGTATTGTTCTGACGTGCAGAGTTTTCCAAGCAAGTTGTACTTTTGTGGCCACAAAACTCCGTTTCGTACTCACAAAAGTAACTTGCCGAATGCTGGCGCATCGGAGCGGCAGGCCGCTGTTTCGCATGGCGAAAGATGGTCCGGGAAACCTAACCACCAATGTATTCAAGCATGAAGAATCAGAGAAACAAGTACATCAAGGTAAGAATGACACCGGAGGAAGTACAACAGTTTAAGGAGAAATCTGCCACCTATTCATCTGTGAGCCATTATATACGCTCGGCATTGGCAGAGTATTCAAATATTGGTACCAAAAGGCAGCTCGAACTGATGAATGATTTGGGTTTGTTTTACCGGAAATATCAGAATGAACTTTCCTGGGCTGGAGGAAACCTTAATCAGTCGGTTAAACGTGCCAATGAGCTTGCGGTAGCCGGTTTACTCACACCCAGCTATATTCAGGAAGTTCTGTTACCGGTTATTCTTGAAACTCAGGAAACATTGAATCGAATAAAGAAAGACCTTGATTCTCTGACACAGAAAGCTGTCAGAATCTGAATTGCAGACTACACGATATTCAATCATTTCAGATATTATTATTGCGTAACCGTAGATTAATGAGCTTGAAGTATTTCGGTTACTCAGTCACTTAAACCTTGATAAATAAAGATTCAATATGATAGCAACCATATTACCGGGAAGCACGAACTTCCATGCTGTCGGTTACAATGAATATAAAGTATCGAAAGGTATTGCACGGCTTATCGAGATTCAGAATTTCGGTTCACTCGGAACTTTTCACAAACCTACCCAAAGTGAGTTGGTCGGTTATCTCCAGAAGTACAGTTCACAGAACAGCAGAATCAGGAAACCGCAGTTTCATGTGGCCATATCATGTAAAGGTCACGAAATGTCGGAAGATGAGTTGCTGGATTTTGCACACCAGTATCTCAAGGAAATGGGATACGGAGAATCCGGTCAGCCATTGCTTGTTTACTCCCATTATGACACAGAGAATACCCATCTTCATATTGTCACTTCAAGAGTGGCACCTGATGGAAGAAAGATTCAGCACAGTCATGAGCGCAGACGTTCTCAAGAAGTCATTGACCGTATTCTTGGTAACGACAGGAAGAAGAAAACGGAAGATGACATTAATTTGGCCAAGCAGTACACGTTCTCTTCATTTGCCCAATTCAAGTCTATAATGGTTTCCATGGGAAATGAAGTCTATCAGAAAGATGGAAATGTATTCGTCAAGCATGGTGGAAAGGTTCAGAAGGAAATCCCTTTTACTGAAATAGAAAGTCTTTTCAAGAGCGGTTATCGGGAAAGGACACGTTGCCGTCAGCTCAGAAGTATATTAAAGAAGTACCGTGACGTAAGTTCCAACAAGGAGGAACTACAGAAGGAACTGAAAACGAAGTTCGGCATTGACATTGTATTCTTCGGCAAGAAGGATGCGCCATACGGGTATATGCTTGTTGATCATGCAAACAAGACCGTCATTCATGGTGCAAGAGTGCTGGCTGTAGAGGAACTCCTGGACTTCACTACTCCTGAAGAGCGGTTCAATCGGATAGAGGACTATATTGACCGGTTACTGACACTTAATCCGAAGATTACCCAGGGTGAAATATACAGTAAAATCAGGAAGCAACATGCCTATATCAAGAAAGGCATTATCTACTTTGATGGCCAAAGTCGCCCGTTAAAACCTTTTATGACAGAAGCTATTGAGCGTAACAACCGTATAGCTATGGTAGAAATGTTCAGCCCGGCTACTGAAGCTGAACGTGACCTACTTTGTAAGATATTCAAGGTTTCACGGACAGATTTAGTAGATATATCTCCGGAAAGAACACACTACTACACAGATGCAGTGAATCGGTTGCGTGAGATATTCAATGATGAAACAGTCATCTCTATCAGAAGCCGACTGCATGAAGAAGGCTTTACCATCCGTCAGGAAGAAGATGTAACTTATGCCATCAACTTCAAGCAGCATATCATTATAAATCTTACTGAAGAAAACTTCAATCTTGAACAATTGAAGAAACAGCCAATGAAGCAAATTGAACGGCAAAAACACCTGCAATCAAAAAAAACTACTTCACGTTTATCTGACAAGGCCAAGCTGCGTGATGCAGGTGGTGGTAGCCATAGTGAGAAACGTGAGTGGGAAGTTGGTCAAAAAGGTAACTATGATAATGTTGATGATGAACATTCAATGAAAATAAAATAAAAAGGAGGACGGCGAACTCTGTCCGTCCTCCAAGTTTTGTCCACCATCGGACTGGCTTGAGGTAATGTGTGTAAGATTTGTTGAGTTCAACCTCTCTACCTTATCAAAACGTGAAGACTTGCCATAAAGTTTATATATCATAGGCCTGTTCCAACCCAAGGCCTATGAATATACCTCTTGACTTATCTTTGCGTTTAGTTCCTTAGTTATGTTTACTCCCGTCCATTTAGTAAACATATACTTCTGTCTTTTCAGATATTTACAAACTTCAATAGCCTCACTTGTATTTAACCCCATTTTTTCTAAACATCTATATTTAAGACTAGGGTTAATATAAGGACAAGTCGCTAAATCTAATGACAAAATTACAAATTCAGACATTATTTTTCGCCTATTTTCTGGAGTTTCATCAAATTTTCTTTTAATATATCTCATTAATGCATCTTTAATACTTATATATTCTTTTTCGTTACCCATATAATATAATAAAAGAATTATAGCAATAGCATTCAAATGATGAAAATTAAGATTACCATTTTCTTGCCTCTCTATATTTAAATACGTTATTAGTTCTCCTGAAACTAGTCTATATTTTTTATTCATACTTCTTAAAGTTATAAGAAAATAAAGTGTTTCTAGTTGTATTCTATTATCTATAGGAGATGTTTTTAGCACGAGGCTTATTTCATCACGTATTTTTTTAAAAACAATTTCACGACCATACTCACTAAAACGTCTTATTTTATTTTTAATTTTTCCTCTTTGGACTATATAATCATTATCTAGGTAAATTATAATTGCATTAAGGACTTGCATAACTTTTAATGTCGTATTAATACGTTTATTATTTGAATACATAAAGAAAACTACATCTAATACTTCGTAAAGATATTTGGAAAGAATCTTTTCCATCTGCTTTATCTTACAAGATGCCTTTTCATGGAGGTCATATAACTTTTCATTTCTTAAAGTTAGACACAAACCCTTATAAATTTTATCAAAAGCTTTCAGAGAAGTTTCGAGCTTTATTGCCAAACGTGCAATTGTATAGTTTAAAACATCTTTTGAGTTTACATCATTATCTATTAAAATAGCCTTGAAATTCCTATTGAAGTTTGTTGACTTTAATTTAAAGAATCCATTACTATTTATGCATTCTTCAGCTTTTTCTCTATTTATATTAACTATAGACTCCTCCTCTTCATTTGTATCTAGATCATTTATATCAATATTCTCTTGCTCTATTGTATGTTCATCAATGTTTTGATTGTCAGAATCATTATAAAATTTTACATACTCTTGAATTAAACTATCTATTTTGATTTTTGCCTTAGTGATATTTGTTATAAAAGGACGATTTAATACAACAGTCTTCTCTTGGCTTAGATTTAATTTATATTCTTTCAGATAATCTTGAAATAGATGAATCGCTATTTCTTTTACCTTTTCATCATTAAAGAAAAAGAAATAATCATCTACATAACGATAACACTCATAATCTACTTTGTGTATATACCCCAATTTCAATAATTCTCGCTCAACAGACGTATCTATTTGCTGAAGTATAACCTCTGCAAATATTCGTGAAAATTCAGGACCAATAACTATACCATTGGTTTCATTATAGTTCATTTCTTGCATCATTTTATCCCAAACGCAACCAATAGACATATCATATCCTTTAAAGTTATCTTTATATATATTAGCTCCTCCATTCACAGCCCATGCAATCGAATGGGTATATATGCTATCAAAACAACTTTGTATATCAGTCCTTAGCAAATGCTGATACTTTTTTTCAGCTCTCTGATAACGATAATCCTCATAGAATTTATAGATATTCGTATATTTTTTATAACTAAAAAAAGTTTTTAAGTTCTCATATTCTTTAAAATACATTTCCATTTTATCAGTCTTTCTACCTAAGAGAATATGATGAAGCCTATCTTTATAGAAAAAATAGCTAGCTACCTTTTGAGGTTTTCTCATAGAAAAATTACTTTTGGAACAAAGATAGATAATAGCATCCTTATATTTATTGTAAAATTCAACCACTTTAATCTGGTTAATTGGATGAACAATTGCCAATTGACGTGGTTTTGTCGGTTTATGTTGGACATTATAGACAAATGGAATTGACTTAAATTCATTATACTTATACTCATGACAAGTTAACAAAGGAGATGCATTCATATTCATTAATATTGCCATAATAAATCTTGCTCCATCTGGCATTTCATTACTCCAAGAAACATTACAATCTTTAGAGTTAATATTACAGATTGCAATTTTATTATTCACAAGAAATCTATAGAAATACCGATTAGAAAAAATAATCGGCAATTCATATGGGAGAATATCTGAAAAAACCACACGTTCTTTCTTGTATTGAAGTTTAATTTTTTTACGACGTTTCATAACCAACTTTCCATTCTTTCAATTTGTTCTAATGAGAATCTATTAAATTTTCGTTCATTCCACCGTTTTGCTAAATCTATTTTTTTTATCTTACTTTCTATTCGTGATTTTAAGACCTCATAACCTTTGAGTTTATTATATGGTTCAACTTTACGACTATGAAGATAACGTGTTAACCCTTTAAGGTCAGGCAAATCATTGTCTAACAAATCATTACTATAATATAAACCAGTTTTTACACCAGACTTTGTTTTATTAAGAGCTATATTTCCCGTAATGTAATCTAAAGAGTCCATTAAATCACGATATGCTTGTTTAACATTTATGACACTTAAGTCATTAAAGTGCTTAATAGCGTTATCCATTTTCTTTTTTATATTATCAAACTTTTCCTTCTTCATCCGAAATTTACAATCAATTTTTCCATTGATACGCTCTATTTCAATACAATATCCCAAGTATTCAATCTTTTGTAATTTTAAGTTTAGTGATGAATACATGTCAATTAGCTCACATTTATTCCCTATGCCTGGTTGTTTTAATGTTAGTTCATAATCATTGAATAAAGCTACAATGTCATCATAATATGATTGCAACGTTTTTCCATTGGGTAATGATGATAAAATAATGAATATATCGTCAACATACCGTGCATAGTATATTATTTCTTTTCGGGATGATAACTTTTTATCTAAGTCACGCATATAAAGTTCACTTAAATATGAGCTTATTCCAATACCACGAGGTACACCATAATTCTCAGGAATCAATGATTTGTCCTTAGTTGTTTCATATTCTCTCAATATTCCTCGAATAAAAGATTTTGACTTATAATTCAATAAAGAATTTTCTACTACAGACTTAATCAAAGATTTCTGTGGAATACTTTCATAAAATCCTGATATATCTGTTCTAATTACATAAACAGGAATCTTGGAGTCTAAAAATATTTTGATATTTGACAGTATCTGATGCCGATTCGCTTGTCTTACTTTAAAAACATTTCTCAAATTGTATTGTAACTGCTTTATTGCAAAAAACTGAGTATGTTTAGTTGTATCAATGGAAAAAGCCTCTTTCCCTTTTATTTTCAATTTCTTTAATTCAAATCTAAACGAAGAGCTATTAACGATATCAGAAATCTCCTCTAAATGCTCATACAAAGCTTGTTTTTTATTTTCTTGTAATTCAAGCAACAGTTCCTTATTATGATGTAAATCCTCGATTGATTTATCATCCTCCTTATTCTTTAATTCTTTAATTATTGATTTTATATCCTTTGTTTTCTTGACAATGTCTAGATACTTTGTAGGCATACTATGTATATCAATATTTCCTTTGCGGCTTTCTATTCCGTAAATTATATCAAAATTATGTGCTGAAAACGATTGATCCAACATTGCTATTACAAATTTAATAATTACAGATTATTCTTTTATGTTAAAGATATACCCAAAAAAGGTGTGATTTACACAAAGATAGCGTAAAATCGTTAATACTCACATTTTTTTTTATTAATAGTACAATCACATAGAAGATTTGTATTATGATTTATAAAAATGGTCAATATACACAACATCTCAAAAACAACGTTTTTTTAAAACTATTTTCCTTACATAATAGGACTTCTATTTGTAACCTTTTCAGCTGTAATAATCTTGATAATTAAATAATTAAAATCATAAAATCTAGGTTTAGCAAACCGAAATCACAAATGTGTTGCACATTTCTTACCTGAAAATCTTGGTTGATACATTTGTCACAAAATCAATCAATACTTGAAATGATACAGACTCCGGTTATCGTGACATTCGCCAATCAGAAGGGAGGTGTAGGAAAGACTACCCTTTGCGTAACCTTTGCCAACTATCTGGTGACAAAAGGTGCAAGGGTTGTGGTGATAGACTGCGACTTCCAGCACTCCATCATGAAGTGCCGAAAGGCCGACATCAGAAAATATGGCGAACAAGAAATGCCATACGAGGTATGGGCATACGAAGCAAACGACAAGGCAATGATGACTTCCCTGATGGAGAAACTGCACAACGATCCTGACATTGACGTTGTGCTTATGGACTCTCCCGGTAGTCTGAAAGCGGAAGGGCTGATACCCATGTTCGTCAACTCGGACATCATTATTGTTCCATTTCATTATGACCTGGTAACCGTTCCGTCCACAGCCAGTTTCCTCATGTTTGTTGACCGGCTGAAAAAGGCTGTCGGTGAAAGAATGAAAGCCAGACTCTTCATCATTCCCAATCTGAATGACGGAAGAATCGGCAAGCGTTCCGAACTGCTTATCTGGGACAATGCAAGGGATACCTTCTCCAACTATGGATATGTCACTGCGAAGATTCCCAAACGTGCGGATATGGAACGGTTCAGCACTATGGCGGCACTTGATATGCAGGCTACTATCGTTACACCGGTCTTTGACAAGGTCTATCAGAGTATCTTCGATACACTTCAACCGATAAGGGAAAAAGAACTCAAAGGCATACAGCTGACGGAAAATCTGAATCCCAAATCTAAGAAGAAAAAGAAGGCACAGCCGTCTGATGAAGCATCAAATGACAATACCGGCCAATCTAAAACCAGTCCTTCAGAAAATGGCAACTGCAATCAGAATAAAGAACCAGAATAATCAGTAAATTTCAATAACCATAGCACTATGAGTAAGGATATACCGGAAATAGATGACCTGACAAGAGGCATCAATGATTCAGAACTTATATTGACGCAAGATTCCGTAGAAACCCAGGTTGAGCAAAAGGAAAATAATAACGAAGCACAGGAAAAGGATACTGCTGTTTCCCTCTCGGATACAGGATGCTGGGATGACTTCATGGAATTCCTGCAATCGGACAGTTCAGGAACAGACAAAACAGAAAGACTTGTCTGCAAACTCGACCGTGACCTTGCGGATTCACTTGACGACTGCGATATACATGGCAGATGCCGCTCTGACCTGGTGAATGCCATCGTAAGGGCATTCTTCAAGTCCTACCTACCACGTCTGGCAGAATACAGAAGGGAAAAGAAATCTTTGTTTAACAGTTATAATCTGTAGGATATGAAAAAGACAGACTGGACCGACAGGATGCTGGCCGCTCTTGTTGAACTGTATCCGGTAGAGACCACAGCCTATACCGCTGCCGTTCTCAATCTTAGCGAGTCGACAGTCAAGCTGAAAGCCCGAGAGCTTGGACTTGTAAAAATGGCCAAATCCAAATGGATGGAGCGTGCAGACTATATCAGAAACCATTTCCAGGAGTGTTCCTTCTCTGAGATAGGGAAAGCTCTCGGCATTACCCGGATGAGTGTCGGACGCATAGCCGCTGCAATCGGACTCAAACGCACTGGTGAAGAGAAACACCTCATTTCATCACGTATCCGTACTCAGATGGTAAAGAGGGAAAGACGGCGTATCGTCTTCGGACTGGAACCCATAACCGGTATCCGTGTCATTTCAAACAGGGCAAAGGTAAGGGTACGCTCAAACATGAAGTCAAACGGATACATCATCAGTGAGGAACACAACGTGATTTATTATACCGGCAGTACGGAACGCAGGGAACGTCTGGAAAGCCGGGGCATCAGACTGGGACTGCATATCCTTCCGCTTCCGGAGGAGAGTTCCGCTCTTTCATCCAACATCATATTACAACAGCCATGCAGTACGGACAGATAGTATTCCTTCTCTTTATAATAATGGCTCTCTATTATGCGGCAATGATATTTATGGACATTCAGAGGGCAAAGGCCGCACAGAATGCCGAACAGGACAGCCAAAAAGAAGAGGACATTGACATATCGGAAGAAGAACGAAGCTTCAGGCCGATAAGAATAAACCGGGATGAACCTGAATCCAAAGAAGAGAATCAGGAAGAGAATAATACAGGGAATCCCGAACCTGAGAATGAAAATACTGATTCTGACGGTACAGAGAAATCTGCATCCAAATCAGAATCTTCCAGACACGTTTACCGGGAGGCCATCATGACTGACGGCATTCTGGTAGAGAATATCATTCAGGAAATAAACCGGTTGGCAGAGACCGGTACCAGTGACCTCGGTGCCGTTATCTTCAGCTGTGAGAACGCCTGATATTATATACCGTTCCTTTAGTGACATCTGTTTCTTTGGCGATGAAATCCTTTAACATTATTCAGAAATGCAGATAATAAAGAAAAATGCCCGGAATCTTACGGAGCGATTCATCGGTTCAAGTTTTGGACAGAAGTGTGTGGTGGCGGCAATTGCACTGATTATTTCCACATCCAATGCAATGGCAGGAAGCAAGGGTGCCGCAGGTTTTACCAAGGCAACTCAGGAAGTCAGTTCCTACCAGACTCCGGTATCGAACCTGATGAAGGCCATTGCTGCCGTTATCGTTCTGGTCGGTGCATTCAACGTCTATTTCAAGATGCAGAACGGAGACCAGGACGTGAAGAAGACCATCATGCTTACCATCGGAGGCTGTATCGCATTCATCGCACTTTCGGAAGCTCTTCCGCTGTTCTTCCAGTAATCCTTTCCCGGCATGACAATGAATCAGGAAGGTTACCCTGTGTTCAAGGGATTGCAGAAGCCGCTGGAGTTTATGGGCATACGCGGCCGTTTCCTCACTCTGGCAGCGGCAGCCATAGGCGTATCATTCGTAGGCTTCATCGGTTTCTCAATCGCTTTGGGAAAGATTGCAGGGTTCATAGCCATGATGGTCATGGCACTGGTGGGACTGATAACCATCTACATCAAGCAGCGTGGAGGACTCCACAACAAGAAAAGGGCAAGAGGTATCTATATCTACAGAAGCCTGAGAAAAGAACAGTAAATCACTTTATACAGTATGGCACACATAAGGAAAAGAATATTTGACGGACTCTATGCGCAGCTGGAGGAGACGGACGGCAATGTCGTGCTGTTCTCGGCCAGAGGCGAGCCGTCAGTTATCTTTGAGATAACCAATCCGGTCCAGCAGCTCTGTACGGATGCGCAGCAGTACATGCTGTTTCATGACGTGCTATCCAATATCCTTCAGACCATCGGTGAGGGATATACTCTGCAGAAGCAGGATATTATGTGCAGACAGGCATATCACCATGATGTGCCGGATGATGCGGAGTTCCTGACAAGGAGCTATTTCAGATACTTCGAGGGAAGGGAGTTCACAGAGATAAGGACTTTTCTTATCCTCACCCAGGAGGCTCAGAGAAGCCAGTTCATCCAGTATGACCCGAAGAGATGGCTCGATTTCCATGCCAAGGTATCAAAGACGGATGATATTCTGACCGAAAAGCATATCCGGCACAGGAAGCTCGACAAGGAGGAAGTCAGCGAGTACTGTCACCGTTTCATGGCATTCCAGTTCCGGCATGGACCGTTCTCAATGACCAACTTCAAGGCTTCGGACGAATATCTCAGGACTGGTGACCGTATCATCCGTTCCTATCCGCTGGTCGATATTGACGAGATAAACCTGCCTTCCATGGTAAAGCCGTACACGCAGATGAACATCAACGGATACGGAATTGCTACAGACCTGCTTTCTTTCCTTACCGGCGTCCCCTACTCGGACTGTGTGGTGTTCAACCAGGTCATTCAGATACCGGGACAGAGGAAGCTGCTGCGTAAGCTTCAGGCCAAAGCGAAGCGTCACGGTTCCATGCCGGACCCGAGCAACCGTATTGCCAAGGCTGACATTGAGGAAGTGCTGGACAGGCTGGCCGTTGACAGTACCATGCTTGTGTACTGCAACTTCAACATTCTGGTGAGCTGTCCCCCTGACAAAGTAACTCCTGTAACTTCCTTTCTGGAGACAAAGCTGTATGAGTGCGGCATCATGCCGTCAAAAACAGCCTACAATCAGCTGGAGCTTTTCATGGACAGTTTTCCCGGTAACGGATATGCATTCAACCCGGACTATGACCTGTTCCTGACGCTTTCGGATGCAGCCCTGTGCTTTTTCTTCAAGGAGCATCTGAAGGAGTCTGAGGATACACCGCTGACCACATACTACACCGACCGTCAGGGACTGCCTGTATGCATCGACATCACAGGCAAGGAAGGCAAAAGGAAGATGACGGACAATGCCAACTTCTTCTGTATCGGTCCTTCAGGTTCCGGCAAGTCCTTCCACATGAACAGTGTGGTACGCCAGCTTCTGGAACAGAATACGGATGTGGTCATGGTGGATACGGGTGATTCCTACGAAGGCATATGCGGATATTACAAGGGTACATACATAGCCTACTCGAAGGAGAAGCCCATTTCCATGAATCCGTTTAAGGTCACGAAGGAGGAGTATGAACTTAATTTCGGTGAGAAGAAGAACTTTCTCAAATCGCTGATATTCCTGATATTCAAAGGTAACGCATTTCCAACAAAGATTGAGGACATGCTGATAAACCAGACCATAGTGGAATATTACGAGGCCTATTTCAATCCGTTTGAAGGGTTCAGTGACAGTGAGCGTGAGGCATTGAGGCAGAAACTGCTGGTCGCCGCCAAAATGGAGGATGACTATGAACAGTACACGCACAGCATGGAGGACATCGACAGGCAGATAAATACAGAAGATGTTCAGGAGAAGGCTGAAAGCCGTGCCCTGCTGCTGCCTTCCGAAGTACGCCGCCTGAAGCTTATCCGACAGTGCCGTTCACTGACAGCTCTGATTAATGATGAAGCGGCCACAGAATCGGAAAAGGAACGTGCACTTGCCATTATCGAAAAATATAAAAGGGAACTTTATAACAATTCCATGCTGATTAAGATAGACAGGCAGATTGACCACATGGAGGAACAGAAGCGCAGGCTGAAGGTTCAGGAACTCTCGTTCAATTCCTATTACGAGTTTGCTCTGGAACGCATTCCGCAGATTACACAGTTGGAGAAAATCAGTTTCAATATACATGACTTTGCGGCCATTCTGAAACAGTTCTACCGTGGCGGCGAGCTGGAGATGACGCTGAACTCCGACCTCGACATTAACCTGTTTGACGAGCGTTTCATTGTGTTCGAAATTGACAAGATAAAGGATGATCCGGTGCTTTTCCCGATTGTGGTGCTGATTATCATGGACGTGTTCCTGCAGAAGATGCGTATCAAAAAGGGACGGAAGGCTCTTATCATTGAAGAGGCATGGAAGGCAATCGCTTCACCTACCATGGCGGAATATATAAAGTATTTGTATAAGACCGTCAGAAAGTTCCACGGAATAGCCGGTGTGGTTACTCAGGAGCTTAATGACGTGATTGACTCCCCTATTGTGAAGGAGGCCATCATCAATAACTCGGATGTGAAGATTCTGCTTGACCAGACCAAGTTCAAGGACAGGTATGAGGATATTGCAGCCATTCTGGGACTCACTGACATACAGCGTCAGCAGATTTTCACCATCAATGCGCTGAATAACCATGAGGGAAGAAGTTACTTCAAGGAGGTGTGGATTTGCCGGGGACAGCACTCGGATGTGTATGGTGTGGAGGAAGCACCGGAATGCTACTGGGCATATACTACAGAACGTAGCGAAAAGGAGGCTCTGAAGATTTATCTTTCCCGGTACGGTACGCTGCAGGAGGCCATAACCCGTATCGAGGAAGACCGCAAGGCGGATGGAGGGCTTCTGTATCTGGAGTTTGCAAGAAAAGTCAACCAACATCAAAAAGTTATGTCACTATGGTAAGAACAGTATTAAGAGTCATATCGGTTATAATGCTTTCTGCATTTGTCTGTATCAATGCACATGCTGCCTGGAGAATCGTATTCGACCGCAACTGCCTGAAGATTGTCATGGCCAATACCGCTTCACAGAAACTTATCGAGGAACAGCACAACCAGCGTGTGGATACCATTGCAGCCAAGAAACAGAAGGTGGAACTCTATACGGTAAGCATGGCTACCATGAAGGAACTCTACAAGCTGAGCATGGAGAACATATCCGGTTTCGGGACTGAAAGTCTTTATTATAAGGAAATAGGCCTGTGTGCTCTGGATATTCTGCGAAATGTTCCAGTACTTGTCAGTACGGTAAACAAGGCCAAATTTTCAAACAGGCTGCTCTGTCTGAACGAACTCGGCAATCTTGTAGCGGAAACCCAGCAGCTGGTCGGCAACTTCGTCAATATCGTGAACAATGCCAGGATTCCCAATCCGTTGCAGGGACAGGCAACTGCCGAGAAAAAGAATGACGGCTACAACCTGCTGGACAGGTATGAAAGGCTGACACTGGCCAACAGCATCTATACTGACCTGAACAGGATACGCTACAAGGTGGAAGGGATGGTTCTGATGGCACAGTATGCCACTGCAAACGACCTCTTCTTTGCCATAGATCCTGAAGGATGGGCAAATGTGATGACCATGAAGAATCATGTGGGAAATCTTGTACAGGACTGGAACGGCCTGGTGGCTTCAAATTATTAACCCTTAATATATCTCTGTCATGAAACTCAGGAATATAAGTATCATATCAGCCGGTATTATAATGCTGTTGCTGCCTGTAAAGGCTTCCGCTTTCATCATACCGAAAGACCTGCCGACCATCGAAGCACTCATTGCCCTGCACAAGGCCATAAAGAAGGACGAGGACAAGGCTCTGACAAGGGTGGCCACAAGTTATGGCGAGCAGTCGCTCATTGAGAAAGGTGCGGAAAAGTTCAATGATGTCCGGACTACTCTGGATACAAGGCTGAACAATGCGTATTCGTATTTGGTACTGGCCGGTGCCATTTCTTCAACGGCCAACTCACTGTATCAGCTGGTAACGGAATACAAGGACTTTACCGGCAATACTTTCAGTCATGTATCAAAGAAGCCTTTCGTAGCCTGGTATTATGCCGATGCCAACGTGGCAATATCAAGGGAGATACAGCACTGCTACAGACTGTATGCATCCGTGGCCGCTTCGGGTATAAACCTGATGAAGGCTTCCATGGATGAAAAGCTGAATCTGGTAATGACACTGAAGGCTTCAATCGACAGGGCAAGGTACATAATAGACAATGCCAACCTGTACTGTTTCCTTGTCACGGACTGCGGATGGAAGCCGGACTATATCTGGGAGATACTGAACTCCAATGTGAAGAATGAGATAGCTGAGCGTGTAATCAACAAATGGAATCAGGGATATGCAGGTTAGAATTATGTTATTGTGCCTGTTCTGCATGTCAGTTTCAGGTACAGTCACTGTTGCCAATGCCCAAAGCATAGTCAGTGACAGTGAAAAACAGAAGCAGTGGAAGTCTATGGAAAACGGTCCGTGGGATTTTGCTCCGGACTGGTATTACTTTTTCCTGCATAAGAAATACTCAGGTGCGGAAATGTACTGGAAATGGGACTGGTTCAACTCCGGATTCCGTGTCCGTTTCAAGGAACCCAAGTCTGATGTGAAACGTATCATACCGGTACGTGTGACTGCCGAAGAGACGCAGAGGCAGAAAATCAAGAAAGTGGAGAGTGAGCGCAAATATGTCGAGGAACTGTATAAGGAAGAACTGGCAAGGGAGGCTGACAGAAATGTTGACCTGATGTATGCCACCTACAAGGACGAGTTCAACCGTATGCAGGACTGTATCACGGACGGACTGCTCTACTGTATGCAGAAGAGTGACGGCAAGCTCCGCTATCAGGTGGACGAACTGAGTCGCCAGAATGAAATACTCTGTGCGGATATAGCCTATATACACAAAACCGGTGTCGGTTATGGGCTGGAGAATGCCAAGCGGCAGAAGGCATACGAGGAAGCCAAATCCAGGATGGCAGAACTGGTCAACAGGACTGCACACCTTTGTGCCGTTGCCGCTACACACTATTAGACACTCTCTATAATTGATAATAATTTAAGTAATAATATTAAACAAATAATATAGTCAATCATGAATTTACTGTTTATTCCGCTGACAATAGGACTTCCGGCCATTGACGAAAGTCTGGAAAAGCTGCTGACGGCCATGGAGACATTTCCCAATGTGACTGTTCTCGGTGATGCCGTTTCAATGGCAAAGGCTCTCGGCCTGTGCCTGGCCCTGTGTGTCGGTTCATACGAATGCTGGATGATGATGCTCGGAAGGCGTGGCATGGATGTCATGAAACTATTGCGTATCATTGGCATTTCCCTGTGTATTTCATCCTCTTCATGGATATGCTCGGCTCTGCAGGTTCCGGGAAAGAGTCTGGAATCCGCTACATGGGCTATGGCCAAGGCAAAGAACAAGGAAGTGGCGGCCTTCGAGCTGAAGGTGGCACAGAAACAGAGTGAATATCTTGACAGGCTGAGAACCGTGCAGGACTCCATAGCCACAGCAAAGCAGGTGGCCGAAATCGGTCAGGATGCTGCCTGGTGGGACAAGCTGATATATAATGTGGAGAATCTGGGCTCGACTATCAACAACTACGCCCAGAGGGCTGCCGTGGCGGCTGAGACTAAGGTCAGTGAATGGATAAACGATGTCATACGTTTTGTTGGAGAACTGATTTTCCAGATGTCGTATTACGGGATGCTCGTGGCACAGAGGATTTTCATGGCCATCATGATGATATTCTGTCCGATCATGTTTGCTCTCTCGCTGGCACCGCCATGGAACTCGGCCTGGAGCCAGTGGATGTCCAAGTTCCTTTCCCTCTCGTTATGGGGATTCGTGACCTATATGTGCATCTATTATATAGACTTCATCCTTCTTTATAACCTACAGCAGGATCTGGTGGCATACGACCATCTGCTTCATGGCTCGGTCAACTCATGGGAACAGATTGGCGCACTGGGACTGCAGGGAATAGGCTCCAACTGTATGTATGCCATGGGTATGCTCGTGGGTGCCTATATCATACGCTTCGTTCCTGAAGTGGCTTCATGGCTGATTCCGGGAGGTGTAAGCTCGGGTACGGGTTCCGTTGCCGGTTCGGCTGCAATGGGTATCACCACTACTGCAGGTGCCATGGCCGGAGGTGCGGCAGGTTCTGCCATGAGAGGAACAGGTTCGGCTGTCAGGTCATTAGTCAAATAACTTCAAATCTTTTTACAATATGCTTATTGAATCCCTTGCACAGAAAACCAGACTGGCCATGATGACGGTATTTGCGGTAATCGGAGGCTGCACCGTCATCTGTGCCTTTACGGTCTGGTGCTGCATTTCCTTTGTCAACGAGGAAAGGCAGCAGATTTATGTACTTGACGGAGACATTCCGTTTCTTGCCGAGCGTGCACGGCTGGAAGCCAACTTCACCATGGAGGCCAAGGCGCACATACAGCTGTTCCACCAGTATTTCTTCAATCTGCCGCCAGACAACGACTATATCAAATGGACGGTAGGGAAAGCAATGTATATGGCTGACGGGACTGCACTGAAACAGAAACAGGCCATGGACGAAAACGGTTTCTACTCGGACATTATTTCCTCTTCGGCTGTCTGTACCATCATGTGTGACTCCATTCAGTTTGACGAACATGAACGGAAGTTTACCTATTACGGTACGCAGCTTATCAAGCGCAGGACCAGGGACATCAGACGCTCGATGGTGACAACAGGTTACATTGAGTCCGTGCCGAGGACAAGGAACAATCCCCACGGTCTGCTCATTACCGGCTGGAGGACTCTTGAAAACAGGGATTTGGACTATTGATATACGGATATTATGAAATCATTCAGAAAAAAGATACAGGAAAGCCGTCTGAAAACGCATCTGCTTGTCAGGTCGTGGTTGCAGCCCAAACTGGGTGTCATCGGTACAAGATACCGTCTGTCCGCAAGGATAAGACTGGCCAACAGATGGGCGGCAAAGCATCCGAAAACGACATTCGCAGGTGTAACAGGAACACTCCTTCTACTACTCGTCAGTACTTTTGCCATAGATTCCGGCAACGGGAAACAGAGTGAACCGGATGTCAGTTCGATTGCTGGTATGGAACCGGTGTTTCAGGGATTCCGTACCATCCAGGCAAACAAGGACATTCACCGCAGTGAATTGACGGACATGACGGTAAAGGGACAGTTACTGCATCATGAACTGGACTCCATGATTGCCATACCTGTAAAAAGCCGTGAGGATTCCTTGCGGATCATCCTCAAATACCGGCAGCTGGAAAATATAGTCAAATCCATAAAAAACAATGATAACCTATGATTAAGATTAATTTCAAACAGCCCAAGTATATCTTTCCGCTGGTCATATTCGTTCCGCTGTGCGCACTGGTATACTTTGTGATGCAGACTTTCTCCGGCGGTGAGGAGACTGCAGGAACGGTAGCTACAGACCGTATCAACATGGAACTTCCCCAGGCCAATGCCGAGGAAGCCGGAGACAAGATGTATGAGATGTCCAGACGTTTCGGTGACGAGGATGCCTTCACAGCCGTCAGCGGTATCGGGGAGGAAGAACAGAAGAAGGAGGAACTGGAACACGGCTACAGCGAGGAGGAACTGAACCGTCTGGATGCTGCTGAAGCTGAAAGACAGCGGCAGCAGAGGGAACTTGAAGAACTGGAGCGTTCACTTGCAGAATCAAGAAAGCATATCAATGCATATGCCTACGGTAACGGTCCTTCGGAAAACAGTGAAACGGGTTACGGAGGTATGGGATATTCCTCACAGGACGAGTTTGCACGTGACCTTGAAGAGATTCAGCGAAGGAGCTATGAACGGCAGAAGGCCATTGAAAGCGGACTGGGTATCAAAGACCCGGAAGCAGAGGAAGCGGAAAGAAAGCACAGGGCTGATTCCATAGCTAAAGTACGTCAGGAGGAAAGGGAACGCAACCGTCCGAGTCTGGTAATCAAGTCCGATGATACCAATGCCGACAGATTCAATACGGTTACTGCTCCGGATGAATTTGCCGAGAACAAGCTGATACGTGCCATGATTGACCAGACTACAAAGGCGCATGAAGGCACACGTCTACGGTTCAAGCTTCTGGACGATGTGACGGTAAGCGATACAAAGCTGAAAAAGGGAACTTACCTCTATGGAACGGTAACAGGTTTCGGACAGCAGCGTGTCAGGGCTTCCATAACCAGTATCCTTATCGGCGACAGGTTCATCAAGGTCAAGCTTTCTGTATTTGACAATGACGGTATGGAAGGTTTCTATGTTCCTGAATCTGCATTCCGTGATTTCATGAAGGATGCCGGTTCCAACACGGTACAGCAGAATATCAGCTTTGAATCCACTGACGGTTACGGTACAGGTATTTCGACTGAGGCCATTGCACTCCAGTCGCTGCAGAACATGTACAACTCTGCTACCTCTGCAATATCTTCCAATATCAGAAAGAACAAGGCGAAAATCAAGTACAATACCATTGTTTACCTGATAAACTCGGAGGATGCGAGATAATATATCTGAATACAGCAAAGAAAATTATAGTAACATTTTAATATTCCAATATGAAAACCAGAATTTTTCTGATAATATGCCTTATCACAGGCATAGCCGTACATCTGTCGGCCAACGAGAAGATATACATCAACCGGGAAGTGACCACACACATTGTCATGCCTGAGAACATCAAAATGGTGGATATTTCCACTACTAAAATTATAGGCAACCAGTGTACAGACAACATCGTCCGCATCAAGCCTTATCTGGAGAATGATTCCATATCATCTGAAGGTTACAGCGAAAACGAACTGCTGGGTACACTCACCATTATCGGTGAGCGTCATATCGCACAGTATGACATCCTCTATACCGAATCACCCAAATATGCTTCTACCATCTACAATGTATCCTACAATGAGACACTGTCCTATATCAATCCGGAGGTTTCCATGCCGATGGCCGAGATTGCACGATATGCTTGGGCTGTCTATGGAAGCAGGAGAAAGTTCAACCAGATTGTATCCAATAAAAACGGAATCAGGGCATACATCAACAATATCTATTCCATCGGTGACTATTTCTTTCTGGACTATACGCTGAAGAACAGGACCAGAATTGCATACGACATTGAAGAAATCAGGGTAAAACTTGCTGACAAAAAGGAAACAAAGGCAACCAATTCACAGACCATAGAGCTTACTCCGGTATTCTCCATGAACAATACCCGTAAGTTCAGGAAGGACTATAGGAACGTGCTTGTACTTCCGAAGCTGACTTTCCCTGAAGAGAAGGTGCTCCGTCTGGAGATTTCCGAGAACCAGATTAGCGGACGTGTAGTGGTACTCACCATCGAGTATGAGGACATTCTCAATGCGGACGGCTTCGACTCGGATATTCTGGACGGTGCCGACTATTACCCCTACTATTATATTGATCATTCCATAAAAAGATAGGCCATGAAGAAGATTCTGTTCATTCTGTTTTGCTCGATTGCATCCATCGGTGCATCGGCACAGACCGGAAAGGTTTCCGTCAATGCCGGATTCCTTTTTCCAAGTACGCTGAATGCCACTTTGGGTTATGAGTATCCGCTTTCATACGGAAATGCCGTCGAAGTATATGGTGAGGTCGGGAATCACTGGCATAAGCCAGTATGTCACAATTTCTGGAAAGGATATTTCTGGGACGGCGGTATAGTCTATAAGCACCGTCTGACACGGTACAAAAACGGCATGATGCGCCTTCGTCTTGGCCCTCAGTTCGGTGCGGTACAGAAGAAGTTCTTCTTCGGACTGGAGGCCGGATTTGAATACAGCTATGTGTTCCGCAGCGGGCTGGAGCTCTCTGTCATACAGAAGAACAATGTGAACTTCCTGCATGGGGATACCTTCCGCAACGGTCTGCTGCTGGGTATAAAGGTTCCATTTTAGTAAATTCATATACAGTTAGAGCGTATGGCATTTGAAGAAACAAGGGAACAGCAGCAGATGTATAACTACTTCAGGAGCTGCATCTATATATTTCTGATTATTGAAATTATCATGAACCTGCCTGTTACGGCTGACAACAGGGTTACTCAGTTCGTACTCGACCTGCTGGCACGCTTCAGGGTATTCAATTCCGTATCGGGATGCAAGGTGGCTGAACTGATATGCATCTGTATTGTCTGTATCGGCACAAAGGCTGAAAAGTCCCTGAAATTCAATGTAAGGACAATGGTTGTCTATCCGGTACTGGCCGGTCTGACTCTTGTAGGGCTTTGTTTTGTATTCCATGGCATGAGTTTCGGATTCAGCTGGCTGGGATTTCCTGCCAACCGTCTTCTGTATGCGGTCTGTTCGGTGGTGGGTACTATGCTGGTACATCAGGGGCTGGACGGTATTGCCAAGTATTACAACTACAAGGTTGGTGAGGACCGTTTCAACTTTGAGAACGAATCGTTCCAGCAGTCGGAAACGCTGGTCAGCAATGATTACTCGGTGAACATTCCGATGATATACTACTGGAAAAAGAAGATGCACAAAGGGTGGATCAATATCATCAATCCGTTCCGTGGTACGATTGTACTGGGTACACCGGGTTCGGGTAAGTCTTTCGGTATCATTGACCCGTTCATCAGGCAGCATTCAGCAAAGGGATTTGCCATGATGGTATATGACTTCAAGTTTCCGACACTTGCACAGACGCTTTTCTATCAGTACTGCAAGAACAGGAAAGCCGGTAAACTGCCTCAGAGCTGCGGGTTCCGTATAGTAAACTTTACCGATGTGGAATACTCCAACCGTATCAACCCGATTCAGCGGAAATATATCCCGGATCTGGCTGCCGCTTCTGAAACGGCTGCTACTCTTTTGGCCTCGCTCAACAAGGGAGGTGGAGAGAAGAAGGGCGGCTCGGAAGCCTTCTTTACTAACTCTGCGGAGAACTTCCTAGCTGCCATCATCTATTTCTTTGTAAACTTCCATCCGGTCGGGTTCAGGAACGGTAAGAAGCTTAGACGCTTCATATCACTGGAAGGAAAGAAGCTGGAGATTGTCATACGCAACTGGGATGACTTCAATGCCATAGACAAGGACGGTAACGTGGTGCTTGATTTCGTGAATGAGAACGGCAATGACGTATCGACTGACGAGGACCGTATGTTTGTTGACCTGAACGGATACAGCTATAAGGACAGGACAGGCAGGAAGATTCTGATTCAGAGGTGCTGGTATGAGGACGAGCATGGCAATGAGGTGGAACCGGATACCGTAACCGGTGAGTTCTCAGACATGCCTCATGTGCTTTCATTCCTTGTAAGGCCATATGACCAGGTATTCAATATCCTGATGCAGGATGACAGGATTGCTTCGCTGATGGCTCCTTTCAAGAGTGCTTATGAGAACAAGGCGAATGACCAGCTGGAAGGTATGGTCGGTACGCTTCGTGTGAACGCTGCACGCCTTGTTTCTCCAGAAGCATACTGGGTATTCACCGGGGATGATTTCGACCTGAAGATTTCTGACAAGGCCAATCCGAGCTATCTGGTGATTGCCAATGACCCAGAAAAGGAACAGGTTATTGGCTCACTCAATGCCTTGGTTCTGAACCGACTGATCACAAGGGTAAACTCAAAGGGCAATATCCCGGTAAGCATTATCGTGGACGAGCTTCCTACACTGTACTTTCACAAGATAGACCGTCTTATCGGTACGGCTCGTTCCAACAAGGTTGCCGTAACCTTAGGTTTCCAGGAGCTTCCTCAGCTGGAAGCTGACTACGGCAAAGTAGGTATGCAGAAGATTATCACCACTTGCGGTAATATCTTCATGGGTGCGGCACGTAACAAGGAGACGCTGGAGTGGGCACAGAATGATGTGTTCGGAAAGGCCAAGCAGACTTCACACTCCATTTCCATCAATGACCACAAGGTATCAACCACAATATCTGAGAAGATGGACTTTCTGGTTCCTGCAGCCAAGATTGCGGATATGGCAACAGGCTGGCTGGCCGGACAGGCGGCACGTGACTTTACGGCTACCGATGACAGTATGCTTGACCATTTTGACATCGAGCAGTCGGAAGAGTTCAGGACTACCAAGTATTTCTGTAAGACGCATTTTGACATGAAGAAGATTAAGGACGAGGAAAAACACTATGTGGCTCTACCCAAAATCTATGAGTTCAAAAACGACAAAGAGAAGGAAATCCTTCTCAACCGTAACTTCAAGCGTGTGAACCAGGAAGTGGAGGATATGGTAAAGGAACTTCTTGGTATCAGTTAAATATGTAATTTATGAATATGACCTTAAAACCGGCATTTGGACTTAGCGGCAGTGCATTGAAAGTCATTGCCATGATTTCCATGGTGATAGACCACGTTGCTCTCTATCTGATGGAGCACGGTACCGTATTATACGAAACGATGCGCTGTATCGGGCGCATCGCTTTTCCTGTGTTTGCCTTCCTGATTGCTGAAGGGTTTATTCATACAAGAAGCAGGTACAGGTATTTCTTTACTCTGTTGGGCTTTGCCATAATCAGTGAAATACCCTGGTATCTGCTGAATGGTGCTGACGGAACACATAATGTAATGTTTACACTGGCTTTGGGTGTGGCCACGCTGATGGTTCTTGAAAATCTTTTGCAACGTAGTCCGATACAGGGATTCCTTTGGACGCTTGGCATGGCCGGACTTGCTTCTTGGCTTGGCTTGGATTATGAGTGGAGAGGGATTCTTGTTATTGTTATATTTTACCTTTTTAATGGATATGATGACTCTTTACCATATAGTAGAGGTATGCAATTTTTTTGCACATTTACTTTGATGATGTATTACGGGATAACTGGCATTTTATTAGCACATTTCGTGATTTCTAGTTATGATGGAACAAGGGGATTTATACATAGTATGTTAGCAAAATATGGGTTCTATACTATTTATCCCATACATATTATTGTTTTAGTATTTTTTCTCTTATAAGATATATTTTACTACCAAAACCTCGAATCATGACTTAAATCATCTTCTGAAAAATCAAAAGGTTTATTCTCTGTTATTTCAGCAGTCCATCCTGAAAAAGTTTTATTCCATTTGTCTTTTTCGTAATTATAGACAACTGAACCTTGAATCTGAGCTTCTGAGTGATATAAACTTTCGATATTTTCTTTGATAACTTTGAATTGTTCGTCTAATAGGTATCCATCTTCTGTTAAGCCTATTTTCATGAAGGCATTATTTAATTTTTGAATAATAGTATGCGAGTAAATTATATTATCGCTTTTTGATATTCTTTGAGCTTGTTTGATAATGTATTCTTTTTTGGACTTGTTTTCTTGGCTTCTAAATAGGTCGTTTACCCCTGCCTTTATACATATTTTTTGTATAGCATCCCGAAAGTCATTTATAAATTTGGCCTTTGATAGAAGTTCAACCGAGTAATTAAAATTTTCCCAGTCTCCATAAACTTTTAAGTAAGACAAAGCAATTTTCGTTCCTAATATTATATCTTTCTTCTCATGTAAATTAAATTCATTTACTATACCTTTTATAAGGGATGAAATAGAAACAGTTTTAGTTATTTGGCAAAAATCACAACCTAAGAAATGAGAGTCCGCATATTTTTCAATATAGCTACAAATGTTAAAGAATTCATCTTGAGAATATTTAAACAACTCATTTTTTGAAATATTATCATATAGAACAAGGCAGTTTGTATTTTTATCTACTATCCGTACAATGCAAAAGCAGTCTATAGTAGAGTCATATCTATCGGTTTTCAATTCATTTAGAAATCTACATTTCTTCATTTCACTGAAGATTTTTATATATTCTTCTTTAGTTGGCTTCATAAATGATTACATATTAATATACATAACAGGATTTTGTCTTCTACCTACTAAATGAGCAATACTCATATTTATAAATGGTGAATCGATTATTTCTTCTCCTTCAAACTCCCAACGACCAGAATATTCCTCAGAATCGGTAAGAAACCAGTGTGTCGGTTTGAAGACTCCTACAATATACTTTGAACATACGGCAAAAACTAATTCTGCATTTTTAGCTCGTTCACCGTTTAGCCTCCAAAATTTTCTTGTACACTCATAAAGGTTTTCCCTTTCTGAAAGAAGATATGTCTTGGTTATATTAAAACATATAATTTTTTTGTTTTCTATATTTTCAAATTGACCGTAATCACGAAATACATCTTCCATAATCATTCATTTATAGTAATTCTACACAAAGATATTGAAATTATTATGTTCTATATAATATGCTAGATTATTTGCGATTAAATAAGTTTTAGAACTTGAATAATTTCTCGAACATATCTTGGATCTTCCGCATAACCGATTTCATCAAGCCAAAGCAGATAATTTCCACCTTTGTATTTATATTGCACTTTAGTATAATAAGCCCGGACACTTTCTGTCCAATGATTGAATTCATAGTATTTCCCTGTACGTGGATTGGTAAGTCCGAAAAGATTATGCTTGTTCCGGCATACTGATGAACGGAACCATCCGGTCTCCAAAATAGCCTGAGCCAAAACTATTTTTGGGTATAGGATTCCGTTTCTTATGATTTCTTTATAAAGGTTGGGGATGGTAAGTTCAGGAAGATTGTTTTCTGATTTAGTAATATCATCTGCATTCTTTTGCAGTTCAGTTTTCAGGGATACTTTCCTGTCACTATTCCGGCTGTTATCTTCCAATTTCTTCTGATTGTCCGGTCCGACAGTCAGGGTATTCTTTGACATCATCTTATTCTTTTTCCCTTCTGTAACATCCTTTGCTGCACGGTTATAAGACTCTTTTCGTCTTTCTGTTGGCAGAATTTCCGAATCTCTGGTTATCGTATAGAACTGTGCCGATACGCTTACCGGCAGTAGCATCAGAAGCAATGAAATCAGAATAGTGTTGCGCATTTCTTTTTCAGGGGATTGCCGTGAATACATTTGTGGTATTCAGGCGGTTAGAACCGCAAATATAACAGCTTAATTACAGTAATATGGAAATGCACAACAGAAATCAGTCCGATTTGTTGCCATACGAAAAACTGGCAATACTGGGTATCGACCGTGAAAAGGCGAACAGTTTACCCATGGAAGTGAAGGAGAAGCTGATGGCAGGTGAAGTGACTCCCATCATGCAGGTATCCATCAACGCAAGGAACGGCAGCATCATCACCATGCCGATGAAGCTTCAGATGACTACAAACAAAAACGGTGCTCCGGCTTTGATTGCATATCCAGTACGTGCCGAACTGGACCGGGAACGCAACAAGGTTCTCAATCTCACTCAGCAGGAGGCTGAACGTCTGGCCAGAGGTGAGGTAATACAGAAGGCGGTCAACGTAAACGATGAAAAGACTCAGCAGTATCTTCAGCTTGACCCGGAAACAAAATCCGTCATTCACAGACGTGTTACAGACATCAAGCTGGAGCAGCGTCTGAAGGACATGGAGAAGGTGAACGACATTGAACTGGGTATGCAGCAGAAGCAGCAGGTACGGGAGGGAAAACCGGTTGAACTGAATGTGGGCGGAGAGAAGGTTTCAGTCGGCATTGACCTGAAGGAGCAGCAGGGATTCAAGCTTATCAAGGGTGACATGAAGGAATGGGAAAGGCAGCAGAAGCTCCGCTATGACGAGATTCATCCTGAATATCTCGGCCTTGTTATGACTGACAAGAACCGATGGGAATATAAGAAGGTGGTGGACAAACAGTCCGTGGAGCGTGCCATTTCACTCTCTCCATCCCGGAAGGAAACAAAAGCAAACAGCCTTAAGCTCTAATACTGATTCCTATGACTAAAAAGACAGATTCAGATAATGATACCGGTATCATACGGCAGTTCAACGAACTGAAAAAAAAGCATCCGGATGCCATGCTGCTGTTCAGACGGAACAGTTTCTATGAACTCTATAAGCAGGATGCCGTCAAGGCTGCCACAGTGCTTGCCATCGAGATTGCAGATAGAATGCTGCCTGACTACAAGAGACCTGTAAAGGTTGCATCATTCCCACAATCGGCACTTGACGTTTATCTGCCCAGACTGATACGTTCCGGTATTAGGGTGGCAATCTGTGATGCCTTGGACAGTCCTTTGAAGAAGAAGGCCGGACAGGATAAAACTGAAATTAATGACAGAACCATTCAAAACAGTACAGATATGGGAAAGAAGAAAAAGGAACAGGGTGCGCAGGAAGCTCCTGACAGAACAGTGGAGAACACTGTTGATGTAAAACCTGCAAGGGAAAAGAAGTCGAAGGCCAAAGTTGAAACCAAAGCTGAGACCGGGACGGATAATGAGGTAAAGACCGAAAAGAATGACGAACGGAAAACGGAAACAGTTCAGGAACGAAAGCCCCGTGAGCCGCAGATGGTGACAGCCAACGGTGAAAAGGTAACTCATGGCCATGCCTACCAGAGTACCACCAATCCTGCCGACTGGTACTTTACCGCAAAGATTGACGGACAGCAGCTCAAGCCGCAGAAGATGGATGTAGCAGACCTTGCTGCCTATCAGAACAAGGAAATGACGGTACCGCAACTCATGGAACGCTACTATCCGACAAAGCTGATGCCGAAGGTATCTGAGGAAGCCTTCCGTATGCCAATGGAGATTGCAGGACCGGACGGCTCTATAACCGTAAACAAGTTCAATGTCTATAAAGAGAAGGACGAGCAGCGTCCTGACTTTGGGAAATACAAGTTCTATGTTCAGGTTGGGGATACGAACATGTCTGCCGTGGCTTCACGCCAGGACCTGAATGCCTACTTCGACAGGGTGGCCACTCCGAACCAGCTTATTGAGAAGAACTTCGGTGAACGTCTGCATCTGAAATCCGCATACGAGAAGTATCAGCTTCCTGAAGGTGTTGACCCCAAGGGTGTACGCGTGGCCAAGGACAGGAACGACAACAAATGGAAGGTGTCGGTTGACCTCGGAGAGAAGGGACAGACTTCCCGGCATGAAATCTCCTTTGATGACGGTTATTCGCTTTTCAAGACCAAGACGGCCACAAGGGAACAGATTGCGGCCAAATATCTGAATACGGAAATAACCGGTATGCTTGCCGCCAACACCGCAAAGGTGGAGAAATCGGCTTCTATGAAAATGTAACATAATCAGAAAACTAAAAAACAAGTTATATGTCAGCTAAAATGAATCATGAGGAGCTTGTGGAGCTTCTGCAGGAGGGTAAGATAGGTTTCCTCCGCTTTGTTATGGACAGTGAGAATGCAGATGATTATCTGGAATGGTGCCGGTCACACGGTACGGACCCTTCGGATGAATCGGCCGAGTTCTATGTAGAACAGACGGACATCAGGCAGATGGACCGTCAGGTAATGGATGACGACAGCTATGGCATCTGGAACTGACTCTCAGGGAAACAGCGGACAGGCGGCCATAGACCGCTTCGCTGCAATGATGATTGAGCGTATGCAGCAGATGAAGGATACCGGATGGAAACAGGGATGGATTGGCGGCGCATCGGGTTATGCAGGACTGCCGCAGAATGTGGGTGGCCGCAACTATTCAGGTTCCAATTCCTTCTTCCTTCAGATGCATACCGCAGCCATGAACTACCAGCTTCCGGTATATCTGACCTTCAAGCAGGCGCATAACCTGAAGGCTCATGTCCTGAAGGGTGAAAAGGCCTTCCCGGTGGTATACTGGGATATGATGATAAAGGACAGTCAAGGCAAGAGGATAAGCACGGAGGAATACCGTGCAATGAGCAAGGAGGAGAAGAAGGATATGGATGTCATTCCTTTCATCAAGTCATTCCCGGTGTACAATGTGGCACAGACCAACTTGGCCGAAGTACAGCCGGAGAGGATGCAGAAGCTCATGGACAGGTTCAAGGTTCCGGAACTTAGGGATACGGAAGGTATGTACACCCATGCCGCACTCGACCGTATGGTGGAGACGCAGCAGTGGCTTTGTCCGATACGTGCCGACAAGCGTGAGAACGGTGCCTATTATTCTCCCTCGAAGGATATTGTGGTGCTGCCCATGAAGGCGCAGTTCAATATCGGTGATTCTCCGGAAGAAACCTACCGTGGTGGAATGGAGTATTATTCTACCATGCTCCATGAAATGACTCACTCCACCATGACACCGGAGCGTCTGAACAGGGAGATGGGCGGCAGGTTCGGTGACCCGAAATATGCCAAGGAGGAGCTGGTGGCGGAACTTACGGCTGCCATGATCAGCCATTCCATGGGCTTTGATTCCAGAATAACGGACAACTCGGCTGCTTATCTGGACTCGTGGATTGGTGTACTGAAACAGGAACCGAAGTTTATCGTATCGGTCATGGCTGACGTGAACAAGGCTTCAGACCTGATTCTTGACCATGTGGACAAACAGCGTCTGGCTCTCGGCGAGCAGCCTTATCTGGCAAAGAATGACCCGCTTACTTCAATGAGTGCTGACGAAGAGAAATCTTTCAAGAATGCGGCCATTGTCAAGACCCGTTCCGGAGACTATGCCATCCGTGCGTCATACGATGGTGTGGAACTGGGACTGAAGAAGGTTTCCAAGGAAACGGCCAGGACATTCTTCCAGCTTACGGACTGGAAGGACAAGGAGGCTTTCCTGAACATGACGGCACGGAAGACATACGAACCGGAGATTACTATGATGGGCCGGAACCGGAATGCCGGTACAGGACTTGGTATATGAAATTCTGTATAACATCTTAAATCGGAAAGCATGAGCGACTACAAGGTTAATTTCAGGGAAATGAAATCCCATGTGGGGATTGACGACATTGCATACGCCCTGGGATACCGTCTGGACAGGAAGGCCGGTGTCGGACGTTACATCGAGCTGGTACTCGGTGAAGACGGTAACAGGAGGGATACGCTGATTGTCAGCCATCCCAACGACAAGGCGGCACAGACCTTTTTCCGGCGTGACGGTTCCAAAGGCGATGTGGTGACACTCATCCGTGAGAATCTTTCTTCCTTTACGGTATCCGGAAAGGATGAATGGCAGAAGATAGCCAAGGTCATGGCACGTTTCGCCAACATGCCTGAACCTGAATACAGGGAGGACAGGGAGTATGTTAAATCGGCAGGAAAATCATCAGGCGTGTTTGAACCTTCCAGATATGAGGTGAAGCCGGTTGACATCGGGAAAATACCAGGACTGTTTTTCCGGCGCGGACTGTCCAAAGCAACCGTAACTGCTCTTTCGCCTTTTATTTCCCTTATAAGGGACAGGAACAACGGAAAGTTTGAAGGTTACAATATCGGATTCCCATATACTGACGGAAAGGGAAATGAAGTCAGGGGGTATGAAATCAGAGGACATGGCGGTTACAAGTCGAAAGCTGCCGGTACGGATTCGTCATCTTCGGCATGGGTGGCTGTTCCTTCGGGTATCAGTCCGGACAATGTAAGAAGCGTGTTTTTCTGTGAATCTGCATTTGATGCCATGGCCTTCTACCAGATGAACCGGATACAGATTGGGGACAGTGCGGCTCTGGTTTCACTGGGCGGCACATTCTCTGACAGGCAAATAACCGGAGTCATGGAACGCTTTCCAAATGCACGTGCCTTCGACTGTTTTGACAACGATCTGGCCGGGAGGATATACGGACTGCGCATGATGGCTCTGCAGGAAGGTATTCAGATGAAGATAAGCAGGACTGACGGCGGCATCCGGATTGAAGCGAAGGGAAAGATATTCGAGCCTGACATGGAGCGTCCCCTACTGGCCCAGGTTGCCAGGCAGCTGAACATCCGGTACCGTATGGGACAGTGGCTTCCTCCAAAGGCTTTCAAGGATTGGAACGACTGTCTGCTGAACAGGCCGATGGAGCCGGTGATTTCACCACATAAGGAGGAGCGTGAACAGAATCTGAGTGAACAAAGGAATAAAGGACGTAAAATCTGAATGATATGGACAGAATCAAGTTAATAATAACGGTAGTGGCTGCCCTTGCAGTTTTTCTGCTGAAAGGTGCGGACACTTTTGCACAACAGACAGACCCGACGCTGACGGGTGCTGTCTTTGCACAGACTTCCACTCTGAAGAATATCTATGATAAACGTCAGAAGGCACACGAGAAAATCATTGCTGCCGAGACTGCCGTAACGGTTGCACTCGACAGGGTACACAGTGTGGAGGACAAGATGCTGGAATATCTTTCCAATGCACAGGGTGCAATGCAGAATATCTATCAGATTAAGCGTGCTGGGGAACTGGTGGCCACGGAAATACCTCAGAACTGTAATCTGCTGCTCAAATCGGTCGGCAGTAACCTGAAGGGAACGGCCATTGCTACAATCGTTTCGGACGAGCTGGCTGATGCCGCAACCCAGATGGCTGCGCTTTATCCGTTCATGAAGCAGCTGGTGACTTCCGGAAGCTATGATACAGGCGGTTCTGACGGAGGCAAGGAGAAGCACAAGGTAAACCTGCTCAGTTCTTCCGAGCGGTACTACATAGCAAACGAGGTACTGACCAGACTGGAGGCTGTTAATACCGACCTCTTTATCCTGGCATGGCAGATACGCACACTCTCATGGAACGACCTCTGGTTCTCTCTTGACCCGGAAGGATGGGCAAATGTGATGTCCGGCAAGAACATTATAGGAGGAATCGTTGCGGACTGGAACCGTGGATTCTCATTCAATTAATTCAAACAATGTAACTTATCAGGAATATGGATTCAGAAAAGAAGATTATAGGACGCTGCCCGTTCTGCGGCAGCAACGTGGTGAAGACCTGCAAGGGGTATCGCTGCGAAAACAACACAGGTGAGCATCCTTCTTGTGTGCTCAACATCAATGCCATCATCGGCAACCGGAAAATGAATGACGAGGAGATTGCTGAATTTTTAGAGAAACGCTGCATCCTTCTGGACGGCTTTTCCACCAAGGAAGGAAAGACTTTCCCGACAGTGCTGGAACTTGCTGATGACGGTGCAGTCAATATGCAGTCTGTTATCGGCAGGTGTCCGCACTGCGGCGGCGAGGTGCGTGTGGGAACAAGGGCTTTCAACTGTTCCAACTACAGCAATCAGGAAGCACCGTGTTCATTCGCCATATGGAGGAATATAGGCGGCCATCAGCTGACACTGGAAGAGGCGAAAGAGCTTTGTGAGAAGAACATTACTTCATCCGAACTGGAGATGTACCGGGAGGACGGTTCAATTTACCGCAAACGTCTCGGTCTGGCTCCGGACAAACTTCAAATCGTAAAGATATGAAACAGGGAAAGAAACTACTGATACTGCCTGCAGTGGCAGTTCTGCTCGGAATGGGAACCGGCTGTTCCGGCAACAGCGGGAACAAGGCACAGGATATGGCCAAAAAGGCACTGATGGCTTCGGTGGACAATCCGGAATCCGTAAAGATTGTCGGTATCAGCAAACCGGATTCTGTATTTGGCCGTGAGTATGTTACCATGAAGGAGAAGATGGCTCTTTCTGTAGCCATGATGAAAATCAGCCGCAGGTTTATGGAGGATACGGATTTTGATAATCCGGATTCAGAATGTCACGGGATATCCGGACAGATGAAACGTCAGATGGATGCCATGACGGCACTCCGCTCTCTGATGGTTACAGGGGAACTGAAGCCTGCTGGTGATGAAGCCAGTCAGGAACGCAAGCCGTTCAGTGGCTGGAAGGTAAAGATAGAGTATGAAGCTACTGATTCTGACGGACAGCCATACCGTTCTGAATACTGGTTCATTATGGACAAGGAAGCGCAATGTGTAATCAGGTCATTTGAAATCCCACTGTTATGAAGCTGAAAAGATTTTTATTACCGATTCTGGCATGGAGTGGGCTGTTGCTCACTTCCTGTCATTGTGAACATGAAGATGTTACCGAACTGTTATCTTCCCTTCAGGTTGGCAATGTGGTTTGTTCGGACGGAAATATATTGTCCATGGACAAATTCAAGCAATCTGACAAAGAAGCTGTTGCCATAGTTTTCCATGTAAACCGTAGTGCAGAAACTGACAATCTTGGTTATGCAGTTTACATTCATGATATGGAACCGCTGGCTTTTGCCGACAGTCTTGGTATTGACCAGGGGACTTCTGCATCATTGACTGATGAGGACGGAAATGAGAATACCTATTCTTTGTTCAATAATGAGGAAGTCCAATCACCAATAGCTATCAAATCTTTTGATTTGTGGAGTTATGGACAATCGGCCTATATTCCTTCTGTCCGGCAACTCTCTTATCTGTTCGCTGTCCGGTATCAGATTAATGAATGTATAACTGAAGTCGGTGGAACTCCGATTAATCTGAATCCGAGTGAATGCTGGTTATGGTCTTCTACTGAAGTGGAAGGGCAAAAGGAGAATAAAGCCTGGCTTTATTCTATGCAGTCAGGAACTATTCAAGAGACCCCTAAAGTTCATATACATAAATTTCGACCAACGATTTCCATCTATTAATAATATAACATCTTTTTATTTTATATAAACTGCAATATTAACTCTTAATAAGAATTATATTTTAACAATCTAAAGATAGTGTGTTACTTCGGCACACTATCTTTATTAAGCATTTTACACTATAAAACAGAAAATGTTAACCAGCGTAGATTTGATATTGTTACATTCCTAATAAAATACACTTAGTGAAAAGATTTCTAAACAACGTATTGGTATATCTTGTTCATTTTTACATTCTTCATAATGATTTACTCATACCTGAAGTCCAACTAAAGCACCAATAAATGACGTGGTAATAGGCAATAATTCTTTCCAATTCTTTGCCCATATTATATTGGCAGTAATCATCATGATACAAAGTGTAAACTGTAATTTCTTTTTAATTTCTATATCACCAAATAACGATATGGTTTTTATTAAATCATTTGCACCAAACAATAAGAATATAGATGTTAACACAATTGTTATGAACATGAGCCATTTTGCTATTTCTTTTTTCCAATCAATCGATTCGCATTTATTTTCAGCCTCTGTAAAATCAATTAATTTGTCAATAAAATATAAGAAACATTCTTTCCCTCGACTCCATGCTTTGTTATTTTCTACATTAAAAGTGTTTGCTCTATATCCTATTGTGAAAAATGAATATTCTGAGAATTCTTTAGATAATTCACCTTCTCCATACTTAGCAATAACATACCCTCTGATGCGGTTCTGTATATGCATAACTTTTCCAATTAATTGTATTCTTTTCTGTTTATAGTTAGGATCATGTACATCATTATCTGTCCAAATTTCCCATGGAAGTTCTTGTATCTCACATTTTAACCTATAAAGATATTTGATATTTTTTATGTGTAAATAAATTTCGCATATGATATTAAAATATTCTATCGTTTTCGATTGTATTTTAAAATTCTTATCAGATTATTCTTTTGAGTTTATTGTATAGTATTATTTGAATTTGATAAGTTACTAAATATAAATCCATAATAAAACAAGCGATAATTCTTAATATTAATATATAAAGTAATAGCTATAATAGCTATTACTTTATGGTGTGTATAATTTCAGATAAAATTTTCTACTTAGTTTTCAATTGTTTCCCAAAAGCTCTAAGAAAATAATAGGCAGTTTCTCTTTGTTATTTTTTTCTAGATGTTTAAATTTATAATATAATTTAGGAAATGTTTTATTTGCGACATTCAGTTTTGGACTATGAAATATCATTTCCATAGATCCATCATTATACGATAGATTATATGAAGATGTATTCTCAGAAATCCATTTTGCATATCTTAGCGCATAATCTTTATTAACTCTATAATAAACAGCCAAATTATGGAGATTTTCTTCTATCTGATTATGTAATCTCCAATTCTTCTCACGGGGAAACTGTGGCAATGTGACCTGATCTATTTCTTTCAAAATAAAATCTTCTGAAGATTCAGACCAAGTAACAACAAATAGCCTCAAACCTGACTGAACTCTAAGTATTTCTTGAGATAACCATCTTCTTACATCATTATAGTATATGGTTTTTCCCCAATCAGTACTTCCTGTATACTTTCCCCATAAAAACTCATTGTTACAATGTTTTTCAACTGAGGTTTTATTTGCATTCTGAAATTCAATAATACAAATAGGTTCGAATTTCTCATTTGAAACGAAGCAATCTATATTTGTTGGCCATGCACATCCTGCGGCTCTTAATGCTTTATCAAATTCTGGCAAATCTTGTTTTTCTCTAAATGATTTTGACGATTTCCAACCTTTTATCTCTGCAATCCAATTAGAAAATGCCACAAAGCTGCTGTAAACGGCTTCATATTTACATGTATCTATTGCTGTTATTGTATAAACCCAAACATGTTTATTCTCATTGCAGTACAATACATAAGTTAATGGGCAATTAAAGGATTTAGCAAAATTAATTTTTCGTTGAAGCGTATCTAATGTTTCAAGTTTGATTATTTCTTTAAGTACTTCTTCATCTGTTGATTTTTCATCCGAAAAATCAATTCGAGCTCGCTCCATTAAATGCGTTACAATGTTATCTTTATTTTCATTGCAACCTTCAATTGAATCAAAAAATAGCCCTGTTTTTTCAATAAGAATTTTTTTTGCCCAATTGGCTTCATCACTTCTCTCTGAAGTTTCTTTTCTATAATTTTTGAATGCCATAATATTAAACTTTTAATTTTTATACACTTCTATTTGAATCTCATTACCTAAAAGGAAGTTTGTTTGAATTGAGTTATTTTATTGTTTCCATTACATCAAGCAGTTCTTTATAGCTACTAACTTCATGATAACGAACACCTTCTGTTGATATTTCATTAAAAAGTTTAGTCGCACATTTTATCTTTGCTTCTTCTATTTTTCTAAATTGCAATGATTCCATTGTCCCTTTAGTTTCTGCAATAAAGAATATATGTTTAACTGTTCCTTTTTTGAAAGCAATAGCCCAGTCTGGTGAATAATTGCCTACCGGTGTAGGAATATGGAATCCTTTAGGGAGTTTTGCATATACTTCCACCTCTTCGGCTTTTTCAAGACTCTGACAGAACTTCTTTTCAATACTATCTTCCGCTGTTCCATCTGTAAACACATAATCAGTAATATGACGTTTTGTTCTAATCGCCTTATCAAATCCAACATTACGTCTCTCAGATGTGAAAATAGAACTATCGTATTTACCCTCTATTTGATTGTATGTAATATGTTCCACTATCATAGTAGCCTTTTGTGCCTTTATCATATTTATGACTTTAATGATAAATTCCTCGGGGTTGATAGCAAACATGTATTTTTTATCATTATCTAACATGCTTAGAATGCGGCTTGCTGTTTTTCTTGTTATAACAGCCCCTTTTGCTATATCACCAATCAAATCATAAGATGTTGTACAAGCATGAGCATTACGTAAATTCTGTGTTCGTGAACTTATAGAACTGAATGCTGTTCCACTTGCTACTTGTGATTGCGACAAATGTTCTTCCTGCTGGCCAGTTGTAATACTATACCTTACTTGAGCTACATGAAGATTCGAGTTTATTTCTTCTACAGACTTTCGTATGAGTTCTTCGCTATCAAAATCTACTGTATAAGCATATTTATGATTTATTCTTCTCCAAAGTTCCTGGAATTCCTTTTTCTTAAAATTATCATTAAGACAATTATCTTGAATAGTTGTCTCATGACCATTTTCTATCATTCCATCTAAAGCATGTTCATCAAATATAGATTGAATCAATTTATGTATTGATTCCTCCATTATACGCAACTTTTTTGGTAAGGGTTCTAATGTTCCGTTAGCAACAGCCTTGTGATATTCTACAGTAATATTACCCTTTGAATCTATATAATCATTATCACTTAAATATGCAATTATACTAGCTGCTTGCTGATCATCAATAGTTATTGTTTGACCATCATAAGTCAAAATCTTACCTTTGAAATACTCTGTTGTAGCTTTAGTTGGTCTGTCATATAACACTTCTTTTGTTTCTTTCTGTAGATCTGAAACAAAAGACGAGTAACTTTCACTAGCTATTACAGTTAACTTATTAATTTCATGAACTAAATCTTCTCCTATAGTCTCTGCATCCATCCTTATACCAGATTTATTCACGGCAAGACGTAATCCACGACCGACTTCTTGTCTTTTGGCTGTAGCACTATCAGAATGTTTCAAAGTACAAATTTGGAATACATTAGGATTATCCCATCCTTCTCTAAGTGCTGAATGAGAAAATATAAAACGTGTTGGCTCCTCAAAGCTTAATAACCGTTCTTTATTTTTCAAAATCAAGTCGTACGCTGATATATCATCTGATATGTCAGAACCTTTTTTCAGTTCACTATTGATGCTATGACCTTTTTTATCAATACTGAAATACCCTTTATGAACTTGATGTGCATCGAAACGTCTAAGATATTTTTGGTATTCATCAGTCATTGCATCCTCACCATTGGCAGCAAATAAGGAAAGTTTTTCACTCAGAATATTTTTATATTCTTCTTCAAATATTTTTCCATATTCTCCAAGCTGTTCATCACCAAATTCATCATAAATTCGATACTTTGAAACCTCATCTATAAAGAAAAGTGAAAGAGTCTTAATCCCTTGACGAAAAAGTGACTCTTCCTTGTCAAAATGAGATTGAATAGTTTCTCTTATCTGGATTCTTCTCATATCTTTCTCTGAAACATCACCAACAACTGTTCCTACTGACAAGGCTTCTCCATTAATGAATTCAATAATTGAATTAAAAGGATCAATATGATTAATGACATACCCATCTTTATATTGCTGTAGTCCATTAGATTCAAGAAATAAATTATCACCTTCTCCTAAAACCTTACTTCTCCGGACAACACCACTAGCTTGACGGACCTCTATTTCAAGCTTAGCCATAGGCGGCTTATTGCTGGAAATTATTATTTTCTCAAAGAAAATATATCTATCTGTTCCACGTAAATTATGTATTTCAAATCCTTTTACCTGAATTTTCTTTACAAGTTTTTTGTTATAAGCATCTAATGCGTCAAGCACATAAACTTCATTATGATGGTTCTTATGCGTTGCAGAATAGTTGATTGTAAATAAAGGATTAAAATTCTTTATACCTTTTTGCGTTGCAGCTCCTCCCATTTTTTGAGGTTCATCCAGAATTACAATAGGTCTATTTACTTTGATTACATCAATAGGCCTACGACTTCCGAAATCATCTCTAACAGAGTAAATGATTCGGCTTTCCTTATTTTTTGCACCTTCTTTTAAAGAAGATGCAAAAGCTTGGGTATTAATAATCATAACATTAATACCTGCATCACTCGAATATTTATCTAGCGCATTTAAATCACTACTATTATATACAAAAAATCGAGCCTTTTTCCCATAATATTCCATAAAATGCTCAACTGTCATTTCCATGGATTTCTTTACTCCTTCACGGATAGCAATACTTGGTACTACTATTATAAATTTATTCCAGCCGTATTGCTTGTTGAGTTCGAACATAGTTTTTATGTACACATAAGTCTTACCTGTACCAGTTTCCATTTCTACGTCCAATGAACACCGTCCTAAATCTTTTGATAATATAGATGATTGGTGAATATTTTGTTGTGCTTGGACAGTTTTTATATTGTCTAGTAAAAGGTCATCACTTAATACGATATCGGCATTTCTATATCCTGCCGAATTGATTTGTTCTTCAGCATCATACTGATCTATCTCCATACCCATTTCTTTAAAATGTAATTGGAGTTCAGTAATTTCCTTTTTACTTGCATTTTTGTTTTTCTTGCCTATATCACGAGCATATAATGTATTTTCGCTCGAATCATCATATTTGGGTTGACCGGCAAAAACACTAACTATGCTATTTACAGCATCTGTTTGATATGATTGAATCTTAAAATTAAATTTCATGTTTAATAGATTTTCAAACTAGTATCTGGACTATATGACTTAAATATCTGTTCAAAATTTACAGCAACACTATCGTTAGCCATTGAACTATCGCACATTACAAAGAAATATGGTTTTTTCTTTGCAATTTCAACTATTACATTGTCAGTAACGTCCTTATCAAAACAAGCAATAATATAATTATCGTTTACAAAATATACAGTTTTTCCTGATATTTCCGATATTTCAATTTTCCCAGACAACTGACAATCTAATTCGAGCATTGCCTGAAACAGCAAGTCTTCACCTGTTCTATCAAGTTTTACGTTATCAATGGTACTTTCAAACAGATTCTTGGTAACATATTCGTTAGGAGTATACCACACTTGCTGCATATTACTACTATCTAATTTTAATACTCTGAATCCTTCATCAAATTTTGAGCCTGGATAAGTTTGTTTTATAAGTTCTGCTGCCTTTCTGATACGTTCTTTACCTATCTCGCATATATTCTTATATCCAGCTTTATATGCCGGACTTTTTTCATCTGTTGGCTCTTGTAATTGAACCATAATAAATTTTTTATGTGCTCCTAATGTTGCATTTATCTCCATTACCGCATGAGCTGTAGTTGCTGAGCCTGAAAAGTAATCAAGAATAATACAATCATCATCTTGAGCTGCGAAATTTATAATACGCATTAAAAGAGAAACGGATTTAGGATTATCAAAAATCTTCTTTCCTCCAAGCAATTGTTCTAATTGTTTTGTTGAAGCTCGTCCATCTTCATAATAAATACTTTTAAATTGCTCTTTTACTGTTTCTATGCGCTTCTTTACGTGTGGCTGTGTTGTTTCATCTTTACCCCATTCAATATCTCCAGCCTTGTCATAATCCCAGAAAGTTTTTTCTGCCCATCTCCAACCAAATGCAGGTTTTACACATGGTTTTCCTGTTACTGGATGGATAATGTCAAAAGTATATCCTCCAGGTTTTGTATTTGAAGAATTTGTTGAATTGCTATAAACACCTCTTTCATCCACATTATTATAATGTGCAACACCCTGTAAGTCATTAAGGTTCGCTTTTATCCACTTCCTTAATTCTTTCTGCTGTTCTGAGATATCATTATATTGCTCTTTAATTATATTATATTGTGTAATGATACTCTGAGCTTTCTTAGATTCTATAAGCCAAGGTGACAACTCGTTTATATCTTTTGCATAGCATACTATGTATTCATGTTCTGTAGAAATCTGTCTTGGATTATTATCTGTTGCTGACTGCCAAATAATTTCGCCCACAAAGTTTGATGCCCCAAAAATCTCATTGCAGATTTTTTTAAGATTTGCTTCCTCATGTTGATCTATGCTGATAAATATTACACCGTCTTTTTTTAAAAGATTCAACGATATCTTAAGACGTGAATACATCATATTAAGCCAATCTGTATGAAACCTACCATTTGACTCAAGATTAGGAGATATAATGTTTCCTTCTTCATCAAACTGTCCCGAATGCTTCATATATACTTCAGTGCTTTGAGCAAATTTGTCAGGATAGACAAACTCCTTACCCGTATTATATGGCGGATCAATATATATCAATTTTATAGAACCCAGATAATCTTCTTGAAGTAATTTTAGAACCTCAAGATTGTCGCCTTCAATATAAAGATTCTGTGTCGTATCAAAGTTTACGCTTTCTTTTCGACAAGGACGTAAAGTATTTGTTGACGGTGCATTTGCAGCTATAATAGCTTTACGCTTATCAGGCCATGTAAACTGATAACGTTCCTCACGTCCTTCCACCACTTTTACAGATATCTCTTGCATCAAAATATCTTTATCAATAGCTCGAACTACCTCGCCATTCTCATCTATTGTTTCAGTAACGGCATTGGGAAATAAAGCTGCCAGTTTATAAAAGTTCTCGTCAGCTTTATTTTTTGTCATCATATTTAGTTTATTTATCATGTTCTTATTTTTCTAAAAAATTTACAATTATATCATTCTTTTCATCTAGGAATATAATATTACCTGATAATATTTTAGTTTTACCTATATGTTCAAGTAATAAATCAGGGTCTTCATTTGATATGCAGAAATCAGCAAAAACCTTTTTTGTTAGTGACGATTTAGCCATATCTATTTCATGACATTCTAATTCATAAAGGATAGTTCCATCTTGAAAACAAGTTTCATTCAATTTAAACTCTTCTTGGCCTGATTGCAAATGAAAACATAAGTTTTTTGTCAAAACTGTATTCTTCTTATCATTGTTTATATTTTCTACAAAAAAATCCATGAGCCTCTGGATAATCTTATCTTCACGTTGCTCTATGTCTTCTTTTAACCAGTCATTTTGAGGATATTTTGATAACGCTACTACTTCATGAACTTTGGATTTACAGTAGTAATCTGATTTCTTTTTGCCAAAATAGCCATTCCCAGCTTGAATATTTAGACGCTTTTCAAATATTATCTTATTACCAAACATTTCTATATGCTTTTCTGCTTCAGCTTTATCCCATCCATTGTAGTTAGTATTTTGCCACCTTTGTGGTAAAATATGTTCTATTTCAAGTTTACCCGATAAAAGCGTTTGCTTGGGATCAAATAGATATGCATTCAATAATAAAAGTCCTTTTGCCATTTTCGACGTTGGAAAACGTTTCAAGTGTGACTCAAATGTATCAGGCAGCTTATAAGAATCCAAAGTAAAAGTACCTGTTTTGAATGTTTCAACATAAAAACTAAAAACCTTATCTCTAACTGCATTTACCGTTGGATTTTCAATAAAACGAGCAAACATAAATGCCAAAAGCTTTTTTAAATACAGCGTGAAAAGTGTTCTAAAATCATCTTTTCTTTTATGTACTTGGAAGAACACTGAAACAGGATATTTCCAATACTCATTAGGATAATAGCTTAGACAATGTATATATTTTTTTGCTTCATCTTCACAATAGATATCTTCATATGAATATACAGAATTCCAAAATTCAGCTAAATCTGTTAACTCTTTAAAGAAGTTTGGTTCCTTGAATATAGCGAATTTACTTCCTTCTCCTGCATAAAATGCCCTAAGAGCTATTTCTTTTGCTGTAATATTACGGCTTGCTCTATTTACATGCATGTAATAACGAAATAGGTCATCTAGAGTAAAACCTCCATCCTCTACAGTTTGCTCTAACTGTTTCCATTCATTTGTAAATTGTTTCTTTTCATCAGCTGTTTTACAAAGTTTATATAGCTCTGCTTTAAATATATCAGAGTCCGATAAAGCTAAACCACGATTGTTCAATGTTCCAAAAATAGTAAGCGCAGAATCTAAATCTGTACATTCTATAGGGAGAATTATGCATCTTTCAAGAATGAAAAGACATAGTTCTTTCCATCCTGATAATGCATTCTGAGCATAATCATTACATTTTTCCAAGAAAGTTTTATAATTCTCAGCATAACTTGAATTACTATGTGCAGGGATTTCACCACTTTCCAGAATTATTTGAAATTCTTCATTTGCATCGTCCGTTGCAACTAATGATTTAATATGTGTAGAAGCCTTATCTGTAACTTTCTTAGACATAGGATTGACCTTCCATATACATGGTTCTATTGATTGCATTAACCCTTTTACATCATCATCATCTGGATCACTGACATTTTGTTTCTCTAATTTATAATAAAACGCACGTAGTAACAATAACAACGATGTTATTCTCTGTTGGCCATCAATAATATCAATGTATGAACTATTATCTGAATCTGCGCAAGTCACAATAGACCCTAGGAAGTATTCTTTATCGTCATCTTTATGATCTATATAGAAATTCACAAAATCCGTCCATAAAACATCACATGTATCCTTATCCCAGCGATACGGACGTTGGTATTCTGGTATAATAAATGTTTTGCCTTTAGTGTTTGCGTCATCAAGACTTAACAAACTTCTTATATTTTTTTTACTTACATGAAGGTCTGCCATATTGGGATTTATTTTTATAAGGTTCAATTATTTATTCAAAACTTAATTAATATCACAGTTTTTGAGTGCATCCAACTCATTTTGCAAAACCAATATTTTTTGGTGCAGTTCAAACTTCTTTCTGTACTGAACTTCCTTACGAGCCTTTGATTCAAGAATTGAAATTTGTTTTTTTAAGTTCGTTATTACCTCGATATTGGCCTTTTTTAATTTATATTCATCTTCTGTTCGAATGTTTAAAGATGAAATCTGGTTTAATAAACCACTATATACGGTATCCATTGTATGACCAATAATTTGTAAACAAAATGATTCTTTTTCTATACATTGTTTTATTTCCGGTGAACTACAAATCCATTTCTGTTCACCTTTAACTATGGTCATTTCTTTATGGTGGATTAATAAATCCAATTTATTATTATGCTCAATTATGAATAAAGTTTGCCTAGGCAACAATGCATCAATATTACGAAAGATGTTAATATCATAATTGTCATTTTTCATTTTACAATAAAAAATATCTATTTCATCAACGTTATTCCCCTTCTCAACATTTAAAGTTGCAGGAGTTAACTTATAAAGCCAAATGATACTATCAAACTCATGAGTAAGAATATTACGTATAGAAGAATCTCGTCCCCAAAAAGCATTTTTAGGGACGGTTTTATCAACTATGGTCGATACAGGCAAGTTCAAAAGATTTTCCATAAAGCTATTTTATAACCAAAAAACAAATCAATTCAAAATCATCTAAACCTTTGATAATATTAGTAAGAGCTGATGTCTCTCCAACAGAGAATAAACTATCTATATCATTTTCTTCTTTTACCGTAATGATACTTTCTATAGCCATTTTCAATAAATCGCTATAATGATGCATATTCTTTCCATCACGTGTTTCCTTATTGAACTGCTTGCAGAGTATTTTATCCGGTTCTGTTTTATCCTTGCAGGCATAACGCATCTTGTCAAGCAATTTTTTAGGTGACAGATGGTCACAGATAACGGTTCCTGTATGAGAAAGATAAACCATATAGAACAGATGCAGTAGATTAGAGCGGTCGATATTCACACTGTTGTTCTTGTTCTTCAACACATACATAACACCCGGTTCCACCAATTCGGAAGCATTGACCACCGCACTCATACCAAACGGTGTCAAATCCATATTGGGATGCTCTTTCAGATTTGCCAATAAATCCAAACGGAACTCATTCAGTCCCAAATCCATAATATTGACACCAGTATCCATATCCTCAATATCTACCACTTCATTCTGCAATTTCTTCAACTGATTGCGGCGGTACTCCAAATCACCTTTTTCATTAGCAGATAACAGATTATCATCCCCTGTACTGGTAATAACCGTTGCTTTCATTCTACTTTCCACACGACCTTTCAGCTTGATGTAATCATCCAATTCCATATCCGGCCAGTAATTCATAAGCTGAATCACATCATTTTTGCTTCCTATACGATCTATTCGGCCAAAACGCTGAATAATACGTACTGGATTCCAATGTATATCGTAGTTAATCAAATAATCACAGTCCTGCAAATTCTGTCCTTCACTGATACAGTCGGTTGCAATCAGTACATCTATTTCCCTTGTATCATTCGGATGAATAGCATCCCGGTCTTTTGACAAAGGAGAGAAGTAGGTCAATACATCATTGAATGTACATTTCAGTTTCGGCAACGTACATTTCCCTTCTGTACTGCCGGTTATCAGAGCTGTATGTAATCCGCAATCGTTCAGAATCCTACCCGAAAGTTGCTCATAGAGATAGTTTGCTGTATCGGCAAAAGCTGTAAATATCAACACTTTCTTATTGCTATCATTGATTGGATGTTCAAACTTGTTTTTCAAGTCTGTTACCAGCCGTTGCAATTTCATATCATGTTCCGGCGTAATATCCTTCAGCATAAGGATTAGCAGTTCCAGCGCTTCCAAATCAGCTTTTAAATCACGCCGCCAACTCACATAATCCATGTCCCGGAGATTGATTTTTGATTTACGACCTACAAACGGATCATTTTCATTATCTTCAGTATCAAAATCCTCTGAAAAATCAGTTACATCTATTGTACCTGCACCGCTTTCCTGGAATTTATCAATAGCCGTAATAGAATCTTTTATAAAATCACGTATTCTTGTCAAAGTCAAACGGAAAGAGTTCACGCTACTTTCCAGACGCTTCAGCAAGTTGATAGCCATCAATTTTCGAATACCTTTTTCACGACCATCTACGGTGAGTCCCTCGCCTTCAAAATCTATTCCGTAATTGACTTTTTCACTCTCAAAAATAAACAGAGAAGGTGTATATATGGAAAGATTTAATCTGTTAAGCATTTCTGCTATATCTGCAAAGGTAATAGCATCGTTCAAATCCGTAAGTTTAGGTCTACGCGATATAGGCGACAAGCGCTTAGGAAATTTGCCCACATCATTCGTGTTGTAATACTTGATGATATGGCTTCGGCTTCTGGCTATGGTAACTGCATCAAGCAACTGGAAGAAATCATAACTTAATGAATCTACCAGCTTCTCTGTTGTTCTCTTTTCCGGAGGCAATTTAGCCCATTTAGAATAAACAGTCTGCGCATCTCTGAAAATGCTATCTATATTCTTTCCTGCATCAAGCAAATCGTTTATATTCTCGGCCTTTCCTTCATACGCTAATTGCAGTTGATTTTTCAAATCACTGAAACGGTTGTTTACCGGTGTAGCGGAAAGCATAAGAACCTTTGTCTTCACACCACTGCGTATAACTTTATTCATCAGTCGGGCATAACGGTTTTCCTTGAAATCATCATCTTCATCCTCATTGTCAAACCGACCACCATTGCGGAAATTATGGCTTTCATCTATTACAATCAAATCATAATTCCCCCAGTTCACCCGTTCCAAGTCAAGTCCATTACTCAAACCTTTATCCCTTGACAGGTCGGAATGAAACAGAATGTCATAACGCAAACGGTCTGCCAATACCGGATTATTTTTATAGTTGGAGCGGAATGTCTGCCAGTTGTCGTTCAACTTTTTGGGACAAAGAACCAATACATTTCTGTTTCGGTTTTCGTAATACTTGATAACTGAAAGAGCCGTAAATGTTTTTCCCAATCCCACACTATCAGCAAGAATACACCCGTTGTATTTTTCCAGTTTGTTGATGATTGCCAATGATGCATCACGCTGGAAATTATACAGTTTATTCCATATAACACTACTTTTGAATCCTGTAGCTTCATTAGGTAATACATCCTCACTGATGTCTTCTAAAAACTCATTGAAGATATTGTATAACGTAATGAAATAGATAAAAGCCGGTGCATTCTCCTTATAAACGGTTTCGATATTTTCTATGACATTATCTGTCACATCCTGAAATTTCTCTTTGTCTTTCCATAATTCTGCAAAATTCTTCAGAAACATATCTGTAGAACTATGTCCAGGCATACCTACAACCATCGGACATATATTATTTCCTCTATCAAGCCCAAGTTCAGTAGTTGTAAACTCATTAAAAGGCATATATGTATATGTTTCTTCGCCTTCCTTTATATTGAGGAAGGTATTCATAGAACCATGAGTTATGTTTGTCTTGAACCGTGCTTTTCTACGAATCCAGTCTGCACATTCTCTTGCAATAGCTCGTTGTGTAAGCTGGTTTCGAAGCCTTATTTCAAAATCAGATCCGAAAAGACTCCTTTCACGATTTAGTTTAGGAATATAGAACTCTCTTTTTTGCTTTTCAGACTTATCCGTATAGAATGTCGGTGAAGTAAAAATAAAATTTACACAGTCCACCTTTTCCAGTTCTTCTTTCAATGCTTCATATGCATAAATAGAAAAACTGGCTGCAGCTATAGAGATTTGGCTATTACCCGAAGACAATACCTGTTTCAAATCATCTATAACACGTTCCGTTATATTATTGAATTGCTTCGGTGTTCTCATAAATATCCTCGTTCTTATTAATTAAATCTCGAACTTCAACACCTAACAAAAGAGCAATCTTAGTCAGAGTCTGTAAATCTGGCTGTGAAATATTCGTACACCATTTAGATACTGTTGCTGGATCTTTCTTCAACTCAGAAGCCAACCACTTACTGGTTTTCTTTTTCTCTACTAAAACAACTTTTAATCTATTAATATTGGCCATTGTATTCTCAATTTCTTTGCGTTATACGCAAAGATAGTAATAATGTATAAAGTTTAAAAATGAATTAGATAATATTCGGCTAATTTAGCCGTGTAAAGCCCCAAAGTCTCCAATATCGTAACTAATTATTGGATACATGTTTGAAAACGAAAGCAAATAGTCCGTTATGCTGATACAGGCTAAAGCTTGCAATGCCGGAACGTCCTATATCCTTGAATACTTTTCTTAAAATACAGGCAAACTGTTCCGACTGTTTGTATTTCATGCGATGCCGAAACAACTTGCCTTATGCTACGGAAACTAACCGGCTGACTTGCTTCGTATCCCGATACCAGGCAAGTTTCACCCGACAGGTTCATACAATCATGCAGATAAATCAGGGCAGTTGCTAAAGACAGAGCCTTTAAGGTTGCGCTACTCTTCACTTTAAAGGCTCTGACATTGACAACTGGTTATTGATAATATGTCTGAAAAATGAATACAAGCAGACCGTCCCGATGATGCAGGCTAAAGCTTGCACTGACGGAACGGCCTGTATCCTTGAATACTCGTCTTAAAATACAGGCAATCTGTTCCGACTATTCGTATTTCATGCGATGCCGGAACAACTTGCCTTATGCTACGGAAACTAACCGGCTGACTTGCTTCGTATCCCGATACCAGGCAAGTTTCACCCGACAGGTTCATACAATCATGCAGATAAGTCAGGACAGTTGCCAAAGACAGAGCCTTTAAGGTTGCGCTACTCTTCACTTTAAAGGCTCTGACATTGACAACTGGTTATTGATAATATGTCTGAAAAATGAATACAAGCAGACCGTCCCGATGATGCAGGCTAAAGCTTGCACTGACGGAACGTCCTATATCCTTGAATACCCATCTTAAAATACAGGCAATCTGTTCCGACTGTTCGTATTTCATGCGATGCCGGAACAACTTGCCTTATGCTACGGAAACTAACAGGCTGACTTGCTTCGTATCCCGATACCAGGCAAGTTTCACCCGACAGGTTCATACAATCATGCAGATAAATCAGGACAGTTGCCAAAGACAGAGCCTTTAAGGTTGCGCTGCTCTTCACTTCAAAGGCTCTGACATTGGCAACTGGTTACCGGTAGTTTGTCTGAAAACGGATACTATGCTCTTCAGAATCTTTGAATACTGAATATCAGGAAATCATTGGAGCATCATAGCCGGAACCGTTTCTTATGTGCAAAGGTACTGCGGACTGGAGAAACGCCAAGTGACGCTTGCGCTTTCAGTCGGAGGACTTGACGGCAGCCTTCCACAAATTTTCTCATACTTCAAAAATTTGGGTATTCCGTCTGCATTCTCTGACTTCACACTTGTCTTATTCTCTATTTTGTCCGCAGTTATTAATGCACATAAAACGGTTTTCCCGGCTATGAAGCTCAATGAGCTTTACAAAAGGGAAAAAAATGAGATTTTAAACTTATTAAACAACCTATTAAATTTTTAGTCAATATGTGTAGATTAATGACAACACAATTAATGGAAGCTCTGGAAGGGTATCCACTGTATTCACAGGATGGAAAAGGTAATGAAGCTATTTGCCGTGCTGTTTTTGCTATTGGTTCGATTCGTTGGTTCATCCTTGAAGGAAATCAAGAAGGCGATGATGTAATCCTTTTTGGTATAGTTATTGGACTTATGGAAGATGAATATGGATACATCTCACTGAATGAACTATCAAATGTGGAACTTGACATGGCCGAAGAAGGTTTGGGCAAATTCAAAGTTCAACAACTATGTAACTTCAAACCAGTTCCTCTAAAACAAATTCAAGACCAAAGACTACAGAATTTTCTTGCAAGGTTTGAATAAGTTGTAGATAAACAAAAGTGGCCGGTCCTATCCGTCACAGACAAGACCGGCTGCTTATTATAGCAGGTAAATGAAAACAAAACTATAAGTGTATGGTAAATGGAAAATTGTCGTAATATTTTTAATATCTCTGCCCGGCATGGGTGGAGCGTTTCTATGGAAAACATGGATAGAATCCGGTTTCTCAATTTCAGGAGGAAGACTTCGAGCGGTGTACCGTTCTGCTTTACCATTGAAGCCGGTGACGGCACAGCCAGCTGCATAGCAAAAGAAATACTCTCTTTCGTCAGTGCCGTTGTTCCTGAGAAATGTGCAAGGGAGTGGATGATTCAGTCAGGAGCAATGGAACCTTCGGAGTTCCTTCAGGCCGTGGCCGACATGGAGGATGTCAGGCTAAGGGCAAGGCTATTGGCTCTTGAACTCGCAGCTATGAATACCCAATATAATGTCCTGGATACCATTCCATGGGACAGACTGAACTAACGGTGTTCCTTACGCTTGCGGCCACGTTTGGGCAGACCGGTTTCCTTGTAGGCTATCAGGTCGATTCCTCTGAACACCCTTTTTGCCTTGTCAGGTATCTTCAGGAAAGCCAGCGGCTTTTCCAAATAACGGATATAGGCATAGATGGTGCAGCGGTGAACACCCAGGTAGCGTGCTGCCTCCTTTACTGAATATGTCTTTTCCGGAACGACTTTCATTATATCTCATGCTGGTTAATCTTTTCGTTTATGGGATACCGCAAATGTAAATAACTGATTATTAGCTGTCAATACGTCAAATATGGGATTATTCCGGAGATTGTGGGATTTGTATGGATTATGTGTTACCTCTCATATTCAATACAGCAGGTTTGGCGATTGATAGCGAATCTTTTTTATGAAAATCAGGAAGGAATATATTTGATGGTTGACAGCGTTGACAGCAAATCCAATGAAAATCCGGTATAAAGTCAGTCTGGGAAATTGCTGTAATACAGTATATTATATTCTTTCTGATTTTTCTTATAAAGAATAGAGTATTATAATGTGTCAACGTTTGGCTATGGATTTTTAGCGGACAGAAAATTGTGGCTACACTTGTCAACGTTTGTCAACGTATGATTTCTATATGAAGTGTCTGATACACTGACAGATACTCTTTGTCAACACTGTCACCCCTGAAACGGGTGCATTTTATTATCTGAAAACATCTGATGCGAAAGGGATACATGGTTATCCTAATGTACCATTACAGCCACAGGTTTGTTCAGCATGCCTCTGCAGATATTTTTTTGCAAAGGTATCTCCGGCATTGCAAACGTCAAACACAGGGCTGAAAATCTTCCTCAAACGGGGTTGAGCGTATTTTCAGCTTCCCTTGTAGTTTGCCTTATTGAATGCCTGCGCTTCTGAGAACTGCAAAAATATCCTTCGGGCAAGCTGAAAAACTTGCTGACAGAAGGGAAAAAAATCAGAGCGTATGGTACAGATGGACGAAAGCATCAGAAAGCAGTTGGAAAAGCCACAGACATGGTTCTGCAAGTATTTTCCCAAACGTATTCAGAATGTGGGCGAGAAGGAAATCGCCGACAGACAGTTGGTTTATGACTTCAAGGACGGAAAGTCTCATGAAGCGGTAGCACAGATGACGGCTGCAAGAATGATTGAGGAACACGGCAGCAGATGCTCACAGTTGGTATTCATTCCGGTTCCAGCATCATCAGTAAGAAAGAATGAAATCCGGTATATGGACTTCTGCAGAAGGGTATGTGAACTCACAGGAGCGATAAACGGATATGACCATGTAAGGGTATGCGGAGAAAGACTTGCTATTCATGAAAACCGCAAGGATGAAAAGGAAATCAGAAAGGTGAGCATTATCGAGTTTGATGAAGAGTGGTTCAGAGGAAAGGCAGTCATAGTCTTCGATGATGTAATAACACGCGGAATCAGTTTCGGTATGTATGCAAATCAGCTGGAGAGTTTCGGAGCAAATGTCATTGAAGGCATCTTCCTTGCAAGAACCCATTATAAAGTATAAAACTATGAACGGAATATTATCAGAAAAATCAAAGTCATTGGCTTTCACGGGACACAGAACTGTTGCCGTAGAAAGGCAGAATGAAATAAGGGCACGGCTTGTTGAAGCCGTGTCCGTCGCTTGCAAATCGGGTATAACCAGCTTCTATTCAGGCATGGCCATGGGATTCGACCTGATGGCAGCTGAAACTGTATTATCACTGAAGGGAAAGTATCCGGATATACGGCTCATTGCCGTTGTACCTTTCAGAAGACAGAGCTGCCGGTGGCCATCCATGGAAAAAGAGCGTTATCATAAAATAATTTCCCAGGCTGACCGGGTTATCGTATTGAGTGAACATTATTTCAAAGGATGTCTTCTAAGGCGCAATGATTTCATGCTGGAGCATTCATGCGGCGTGATAGCCTTTTATGACGGCAAACCTTATGGTGGGACATTCTACACCTGCAGGGAGGCAGTAAAGAAAGGCATGGACATAGTAAATCTGTACTGAAAACCAGTCCGTATTATACTGAAAATATTGTAAAAATAGATGTGCAATTTTCTTGCATATCTCATTTATAATGCTTATATTTAGATTGTTAAACAAGTTACGAGAAGTAGTTTTATGAACAATATCTACAACCGTTACATTTGGCTGTTACATACAGTCTATCAGGAAAGAAAGGTCACTTTTGAAAGGCTTTGTGAGATATGGAAGCATCATTTCTTATACAATGGAAAGCCGTTGAATCTGCGCACATTCCATCATCACAGAAAGATGATTGAGGAGAATTTTGGTATAGTCATTGCATGTAACAGAAAGGACTATACATATTATATCCAGAATCTGGATGAAATACTCGGTGACAGTTGCCGAAACTGGCTGTTCAACACCCGTATCATTGATGTGGCTCTTAAAAGCAGTCCGTGTCTGTTCCATCGTGTTGTACTGCCTGACATGTCAAATGGTATTGAATACCTGCCGGATATATCGGAGTGTATCAGCGAAGGGCATGAACTGTACATATTCTATACGAATGACAAGGGCAATGAAGTGGAAGGCCGTTTCCGACCGGAAGGTTTGAAGCTGTTCCATAACCGCTGGTATTTGCTCGGGTACAGGAACGGATCAGAATTCTGTGCTGTTCCTCTTGATGCACTGACAAGAATCTATCTCAGCGGAAACAGTTTTCAGACTGACTGCAGATTTTCGCTGGCTACTCGTCTTTCAGACTCCATTGGTGTTGTAGCTCCAACCGGACAGCTGCCGGAAGAGGTTACTCTAAGGGCTTACGGTCCATTTGCTGATTATCTGAGGAAGCATCCTTTCCACCATTCTCAGGTAGAAAGGAATGATATGGGGACTTTCACGTCATTTGATTACACACTTCTTGTGACTGATGAACTGGTTGATGAAATACTGGCTCTCGGTGACAAGGTGGAGATTGCTTATCCGGAAAAGCTGAGAATGAAACTGCTTCAGAAGATTGGATACATCAGGAATAGATACATCATATGATAATTTTTCATTTAGTTTTATATCAATACAAAAACAACGATTTTGATAAAATTAAAGACGTAACAACATAAAGTCGTTACGTCTTCAATACATGTTTTTAGTTTTATTATTTAAATTATAATCCAAACATAGCAAGATGTTCTTTTGTTTCGTTTGGGCTGCCTTGAATGGTTGTTGTTATTAACTGAACATCTTCTAAAGAGAAAAAGCCAAGATATTGCCATTTTCCAAATTTCTCAATATTCGCTATTTTTAATTTTGAGCAATCAACATATGAGTCATGATCTAAAAAGCTATACTTACTACACTCTATATGCAAATGACAATTTTTCATAGATTGAGGTATGTTAGGATTTATTTCAGAGTTTATGATTACTCCTCCATAAGCATTTCCTTCACTATCAAAACCAAGTACAATAAAATACTTATTTCGAGACTTATCTCCAGCCTTGGGTTTGATACCATTTCTTTCATCCATCTTTATACGATAAACATCACCTACTTTTACCGTATTTTTAGCAATGGCTTTTATACTATCATTATTGAGCATTTCAAATAACGTTGTCATACAAACTCTTCTTCAAGTTCAAGCTGTTCTTTTACATACTCAATAATAGATTCATCAGCATGCATCACTTTTAGCATTGTTATAGGTGAAATAACATTTGTGCCATTTACTCTATGAAAAGCTTCATACCAGGCTTGGTCATGTGACTTTTCTTTTAGTTGTCCAAAAGTCAAACTAGCATTTTCGGCAATTGATTCATCCAATGCTTCAATTTCTGATTCAGAGATATAATTCATATTTGCTGGAGCTTCAGCCAGTAAAACATTTGGAGCATCATTACCAGCAAATTTTACATTCTCCTTAAACAAATCTGCCAAAAAAGTACCTTTTGCATTTGTTCCTTTTACAGCATCATATAGCATAGTTGGGACAGGACCATAATCAAGTGCACATAAATTATCTGTGATAATACGATGCCCCCATTTTGCCAAATGCTTTAATTCGGCAAAATATATAATTTTAAAAACATGATAGAAATCAATTCCACCAGTTTTATTGAGGATGTACAATACAACTTCTATAATTTTTTGCTGTTCGTATTTATTCATAAATGTACTGATATGTATATGCTTGGCAAAATTACAAAAAAAATCCATATTACTAAAATGTAAAGATATAAATTATAAAATACTAACTTCAAACTTTTTAATAGATAAAACTCTCTTTCAAAATATTATCATTTCAAATTAGAATATATACATAATCATTTTTGATTTACATTCCTTCCTGCATATCTTGCACTTCAGCCACAACCTCAGTTTCAAGATCCAGCCCGAAAGTCTCTTTCAACTGGAGATAATCAAAGCATAATGCCTTAGGTCGGTTTACCTTTACCTTCTTAACCTGCTCTCCATTCACAATGTCAATGGTGTAGTCAGGAAGTCCGCTTGGCAGAAGTATGGTGAATCTGTCCTGTTTCAGTCCCAAATATGAAGCATGGGATTTCAGGTAAGACATGATGGTGGACCAGTTCGAGCGGTTGGAAGTTGAACCTGCATTCCGGCTGTTGAACAGTGATGCAACGGCTGCTGTGTTCAGATAGAGAATCGGACGTGCCTCCTTAAATTCTATATCTTCCTTGACAGACAACGGACGGAAGGATTTCATATACCTTATGCGGTAATGTGCCTTCTCGATACATTTCCCTGAAGTCTGGAATCCCTGAAGCATACTCCAGAAGTCTGCTATCTCTGAACTTTCCTGAGCCAGCTCATTCTGGTTGCGTATTCCTTTGACTGCTGTTTCAAAAAGCTCCGCATAACTGAAAGGTACGTCAATGACTGTCTCCAGTGTTCTGAATGTAGCCAATGGAATAACCCAGTTTCCGAATATACGGTCATGGATGGTTTCATTTTCCAGTTTCGCAGCCAGTTCACGCTTGGTGATGGAATATATTTCCGGAAAGTTTTTTTCAAACAGTTCCCTGTGTCCCAGTATCTCCAGAGTGAGGTGGGTAAGCCCCATGTTGCATACTGATACAAGGTCTTCATAAACCCTTTTCTCATTCTGGTTGAATGATGTCTTTGAAAAGGCAAGGAAGATGACACGGGTATAGAGTGCCATATCCTGTGTCGGCTTGTCCTGGCCGCAAAGGGCTACACCTGTTGTAACAATGGTCTGTGCTGCCATACCGTCTGTGTTTGTATTCTTCTTGGTCTGACCGCCACCACCCCAGAGTCCTTTCAGATAGGCTATCTTGCGGATGTCAAGGTCATTCTTGTATTCGTCCAGCACGGCAAGAGTATTGACTGCCTGTGATACACGGTCGTTCATGGCAGGTACGGAAGTTACACCGAGATTGGGCGGATCAACTCCGTGCAGGAAGAAGGACTGGAGGGAAGTAGCCAAGGTTGTCTTACCGGTTCCTTTCTCACCGAAAAGGTTCAGGATGGGAAAGTGACGGGTGCGTCTGAATATGATGTCACGGAAGAGGGTGGCAAGAAGGTAACAGAAGGCTATGCTTGCATTCTCACTGAACACTTCCATAAGTCTTTTTACGTAATCATACAGTTTTATCCCGTTATGGTTCTCATGTACCATGAGTCTTTCAAACTGGAATATCTCCGGATTGTTTAGATAGATTTTTGAAGTGGCCGGTATATAGAAGGCCTTGCCGTTGATACAACGGACTATACCCAATTCGTCAACAGCATTGAATGTGCCTGCAAAAAATATTCCGTTTCCAAAAGCAAAGAATCCTTCAGCTGCATTCCAGCCAAGTTTTCTGATACGTTCTGCCGTATCGGTCTTTGAGTACAGGTATTCCTTTACACGGTTGAGTTTGTCTATCTTGGCCAGCCATACATAATTGCCCAGTGAACCAACCTTCTGTTGGAAGTTGCTCAGCGAGCATAATTCAGACTCCTTCAGTTCTATGACCCTGCATACATTGTACATATTCCTCATACGGAAGATTCTGGTTCCGTTTATCTCATCCTCGATATGGAACAGTGGTTTCATTATGAAGTTGGAGATTCTTGACGGTTCATCATCATCTTCACCGATGGAGTAGTAACAGTTTTCCCTGACGAACAGACCGAACTGGCGCAGCAGTTCAGCTTCACGCTGCATCTCGTTCATGGCCGCAGGTTTGTCGTTCCTTCTCCTGGCTTCCCCACGTGCCTGGGTAACGGCATCACGCCATAGCTTTACCTTGCCGTGCAGTCTGGAGAGTTGTTCTATACACTGGTCATACACAAGCTGGTCTTTTATATAGCGCAACAGGTCTGCTATTTCCGCAACACACTTTCTTTCCTCTACCATGGAACCGGTTACCAGAAAACGTTTCTGTGCCAACCAGATGATAAAATGCTTTTCCGGAAGTGAAGTATAATCTTCCCTGCTGCGGATATAGCTGTCTGCATCATTCTTGGCATATTGAATTTCTCCTTCGGTTTCGGATGGAATTTCTGCAAAAGGAAGTTCCCTGACTGTTACATGGAATCCTTTTCTTATGGCTGCAGCCCCGTTGGTCATCACCGCCTCAAATCCCGGTCCGTATGATTTGCCTTCAGCTATATCTGAATCCGGAATAAAGCATAATGAAGAAACATGTTTCTTCAGCTGTTCGAACTGGCTGTCACTCCAGGCTGTTCCAAGTGACGCTACCGTATTGTCGTATCCTATTGACTGCATTCTCAGGACATCAGGAGCGCCTTCCACAATGATATAATAGTCGGCATCACGCAGTCTGGTTGCACGGTCAATACCGAATACTGTTTCTCCCTTGGAGTAAATCATGCTTGTTGCCGAGTTGATATACTTGGGAGCTTTCCTGTTGTCTCCGATGTATCTGGCCGTATAGGCAATGATGCGTCCCCATCTGTTTCTCACGGGAATCATGATACGCTGTCGGAACATGGCGTATGTGTTGCCGTCTTCACCACGCTTGAACATGCCAAGTTCGTACAGCAGTTCTTCGTTCAGAGCCTTGCTTCTGCAGAAATCTATAAAGACCTGACCATCTTTCGGTGCATAGCCTATTCCGGCAAAGGCACAGAACTCCTCATGCCACCGGCTGTATGCGTAGGCCCTGGCATCAAGGCTCTCTTCCTTGTCTGTTGCTCTTAAATTTTGTAGGAAGAAGGTCTGGACTGTATCGAGAACTGTCAGAAGTGACTCCCGGTGCCTGGCTTCGGCCATCTGTTCCTCACTGCGCTCTTCACTGATGTATTCTACCGGAATATTATGGTTCCTGGCAATAAATTCCACGGCGGCACTGAAGGAAAGGTTTTCCTTTTCCATTATAAAAGTAATGGAATCACCGCCACGGTTACAGCTGAAGCAGTGGAAGAGATTCTTGCTTGGGGTAACGGCAAAGGAACCGGTATTTTCGGAATGAAAAGGACAAAGTCCCATCAGTGTTGAACCTTTTCTGGACAGTCTGACATAAGGACTGAGTACGTCTTCTATGGCAAGTTCCCTTACTTTCCATATGGTTGTTTCGCTTATCATAACGTACTGAGCAGGTTCCAACAATCGATTATTGACTGGCCGGAGTATTTCGGACGGCTGACATTATTAGGATTAAGCGGTTGGATATACCCGTTTTCTCTGTATTTTTTGAGTGTCTTGTTGCTGATACCGAGTTCAGCACAGGTGCGCTTGACTGAATAGACACCGTTTGGATCGCACGCTGGTCTGATTTCTTTCATTATTATAAAATCATTATGAATGTGCGATACAAATACCTGTCCGGCTTTATTGTTAAGTGGCAAAACTATAAGCTGGTGAACAAAGGTTACTGATGCACATTCCTGTACCTACTATAATTGCTTTCTTTATATTTCATAGAGTATCACGGCTAAAGCAAACATATATAGTTTACCATTATTAAAATATTAGCCATAATATGTTTATCATTTATCTTTCTTGACCGGCTTTTCTGTCTGTTTTGGCTGACTTTCATCAAAATAGTCCTGGGTGGTACGCTGCAGGAGCCTGAGGTCTGCCGTGCGGTATTCCACCTTACCCGGTCTTTTATAGGAAACCACCTTTCCCTGACGTTTCCACCTTTCTACATTCCTGCGGCCAAACAGCTCGTATGCCTTCCTTTGGCTGATAAATTCAGGATCATCCTTGTCGGCTTTCAGTTGCCTGACAATTCTGGAGGAGAGGTCATTCAGGAATGTTTCGTATGGTATAAGATGGTCCAGAAACTGTAATATCTTCATATAAACCTGATTTGGTTTCTATACTGTTCGTTTGACCGTAATGGTATGGTTTTCCCTGTCAGTCCTGGTCTTGAACTGACGGTTGTAGATGGCACCAAGCTCTGAGGCCTGGGTACGGACGCTTTTCAAACGTGAAATGGGGAATGAAACGGATTCACCTACTTCAAGGGCAACAAGTGCCGGACGGATTTTTTCTAAGTTTTCAGACATAATTATTGGATGTTTAATATTTAATGTTTAACTTTGTATTCATCAAATGAATAGGTTACACTACAAAGTAACATAAAATGGTTTATATAACCAAATATTTGTTTGATGATTTATTGTTTAAGACGTATTTATTGAAGGAATCGCATGGGTAATGACATAAAACACGTGCATGTAGGTCAGGCTATCGACAAAAGACGCAACGAGCTTGGATTGAGCAAATCTGAGCTTGGGCGCAAAATAGGTGTACCGCAGCAGCACATAAACCGCATACTGGAAAGGGAGACAATGGAGACAAACAGACTTATTAAAGTCAGCGAAGCATTGGACTTCAATTTCTTTTCCCTTTTCTGTCCGAGACAGCATCATATATCGGCACACCTTGCAGCCGTTGCATTGGACGGTAATGCAAACAACCTGATAGGTGATGCTGAACTGGCCGTACAGTTATCCAGCGAAAAGAAAGAAACAGAGAACCTGAGGGAAACAATCAAGCTTCTGAAGGAACAGATAGAGAGTCTGAACTCACAGATTTTACGACTTGATTCAAACCTGAAGGATAAGGATATAATTATTGAACTATTAAAAGAAAGGAGAAAGGAATAAGACATTAATTATTTCATCTGTAGTACCCATACAGATAACTCAATGATTAAAACCATTTTGCAGCTTACCTTTTTCAAGTAATCCATAAAAAGGAAGAGTCCTGAAACTTACAAACTACTTACAAAACAAAGGGAAGCTACTGATATTCAGATATGAATTAAAGAGGCGCAAGCTGCGATAGAGGAATAAGACTACTTTTTATGTACTATTGCCAGGAATGATAATCATAAACTTACAAATCACTTGCTAAAGTTGCATAAGATTTTGATTTTCAATTCTATCTGAAAGTGGCACAGGCGGCTGTTGAGGAATAATTCCAAATTGGCTTAATTAAAATAATAGGCTGTAACTCATTGAAATACATGAGTTACAGCCTATGTTGTTCTTATACGGTTCGTACACTTGACAATGGAAACCGCGCCAAATGTACGTACTCGCTTACTCACTGCTTACACTAAAACTGATGTTGCTTACACCTGCTTACACCATCAAAAAAGCCTATGGCAGCGTAAAATTAAAAGCTTATGACAACTACATTAAAAGCAATCGTAAGGAAGCTGAGAACAGACGGCCTTTATGCAGTGTACACTCGCATCGTACACAACAGAAAACCGGGTTACATCAAGACCAACAAGATTGTTGATGCGAATTATATCTCTAAAGAGAATGAACCGACCGACCCTGTCGTTAATGAGTATTGCTCAATGCTCGTTCGACAATATACAGACCGACTGAACAGAACCAACACTGCCCATAGCACAGAACGTTAGAACTCTTTAAATGTTAATTTTCAGTGCTTTCAACTCATGGTTTTGGGAGATTTTGTTTCGTGAGAATGCGCTATATTCATTACGATTGGAGATGAATGTTTATTATTACATTTGTGAGCGAATGGGCTAAAAAACTCGCCTTGGTCTTGTGGGGTTCCACTTGACCAAGGCGAGTTACTTATGCTATTAAAGTTCATCTTCTGCCTGGATGCGCTGTTTCCAAAGTTTTAATTCATTACGCATTGCATTTCTAATCTCTTTCAAAGGTTTGTTTGGAAACTCATGAATGATAAGATTATGAAGAAAGAGAAATACGGATATGAAATATTTGCTCACCAACCAATCAGTAGCCGATGGATGTAAAATGCTTATTGCTGGAATGCCAAAAAATGTGCCAACTTCCCATTTCAAGTTATCAAAGACTTGAACAGATTGGATAGCATCTGACTCAGACTCATCCATATTCTTTCTGAGCGTATCAAAAGCATTTGTTTCCATGAAAACAATCCTTTTTGGTTTGAGTATGTTTATTAGCTCTATAGTGCTTTTAATACCTTCAGCCAACAGCTCTTTCTTCAAGTTACTTACACCTTTAGATGACTCAAACGGAGAAAGATTTGTCCATACCACCTTCTTGTCATCATCAATCTGGCTGTCCGGGTATTTGGAACCATACCCAAGGAACAATCGTCCGTTGGCAAGAAAACGGGAATCTTTCAATTCCTTGTCGAACCGCTTGCTCCACCATTCTTTGTTTCCCTCCAAGTAACCATCAACTGTATGGGTAGAGGTACATTTCCCGTTTCCTTTGGGATTTATTCCTACTACCATCAGTTCAATGTCAGTTTCAATTACGTTGAGAGGTGATTGGGTATAATACGGAGTGTTATACTTCTGTGAGAGTTCATTAAATTTCGGTATCCACAGTTCACTCCATTCTTTCAGTAATTCTTGTTTGGTCTTTTCCATTGTATCAAGTTTTTAATCGGTTTCGTACATTTTCCATAAGTCTTTTGTCCACTTGTGCATTGGGCGGTGGCATAAGTGCCAAGCAACCACCGATTCAGCGTTCCGTTCTTCAAACTCTCCGGATTGGCAATGTAATAGCGAAAGCTATCCTTCCAGTTGCATTCAATCAGCACTCCTAACGACATAAGGATGTTGCCTTTCCACCGGTCAAAGGTCTGTCTGGGGATTGGTTTGCCATTACTGGATCTTCATTGAGGAGCCATTTCTCGTTGAGCTCCTTCAAAGAAAGTCCCTTCTCTCCAGCGTGGGAAAGCGTATTGACCACCCAAATGTATTTTTCCAGGAAAGTCATCTTCCTTCTGTTTTACGCAGTCCACTTCCGTATTTCGCTTCAAACTCAGTAACCAGTTTCTGGAAGTTCTCGGGCAGATAGGTCATCGCTTTTTCACACATGTTCGCAGGCACCCCATAAAGAGCTTCAGCAATGGAACCGGTGATGCAGCCGATGGTATCGGAATCGCCACCGATACTGATGGCATTACGGACAGCATCTTCAAAATCCGTAGCCTGCAGCGCACATTGAATGGCTTGCGGAACGCTGTCCTGACAGATGCCGCCATTGCCTTCCCCATCAACTCCATTCCAGGAATAACGTTTTTGCAGTTCGGCAATGGTGAGCGGGAAACGATAGCCGAATTCCTGCTCCATACATTGCTGAATCTCATCTTTCGATGCTCCCTTACGGGCCAGGAAGATACACATGGCTGTAGCCTGTGCACCCTTGATGCCCTCCGGATGGTTATGCGTTCCTTCCGCTGAAACCTTGGCGGCATTCATGGTGTCATTTTTCGTATCGAATGCCCAACCCACCGGACCTACACGCATGGCCGATCCGTTGCCGCAGCTGTTGTATGCCGGAGCATATCCGGTTCTTGTCTTCTGGATGACCCAATTCTGGAAACAGTTTCCATATCCTCCCATCGGAGAGGGATAAGCTTCCGCATACCGGACATAGTAATCCGCCACCAGTGAAAGGCGTCCGGCCAGAATCGCATCCGCTGTAGCCAACGTCAGGATGCTGTCGTCTGTGTATTCCACGTAGCGACCGAAGAACTCAAAGTCCTTGGTTCGTATGTTACTGAACTCGTAGATACTGCCTACGATGTCCCCAATGATACTTCCAATCATATTCTTCCTGTTTTAGTGATTCTACTTACTCAAAGCTGTTGCCACCAGTAATGTCCGTAAATATACTCATTTTGTATCTCATACAGAGCCAACCGATGGACTTTAATGCAAAGTTACCACGATACTCCCTCAAAAAGTGAGACACTCTCTATGTTTTAGGTCATAAGTACCATGATATTTGCTGTTGATACTTTTATACGGCCGCATTTCCATACGCTTCCACACTTCTTTTTCACTTCTGTTCTGAGTCCATACGCAGTAATGCCCTTTTGCCCTTGAAGTCATTGTCTATAGAACATTGAAGTATGTATAGCCTTTGCAACCTTGGAATATGGGACGGATGAACCATTAGTTCAAGGCAATAGCCCAGCTTGGCAACAAGTGATTTCTATACAGACGTATGCCGTTCCAAAGATGCAGAAAACTACGGATAAAGAAATTTGGAACACTTGATAATCAGGCTAATATTACCGAATATTTTTCCCAAGAATGATGTTGTGAATTTTTGCGTTTCGCCGTTTTTTGTGCTTCTTTGAGGTCTCTAAAGCTACCGGGAAGACATCGAACTGCGTTGTAGGATTTGTCAAGCAAGTTGTACTCTTGTCATTACAAAACGGAGTTTTGTCCTCACAAGAGTCACTTGCCGATTACTGCCGCAACGGAGCGATAAATCGCTGTTTCGCTATGCGAAATAGGTGTCCAGAGAACCCAGCTAACAAGTAATCAAAGGAAGTATGAAACAGAAAACCAAAGTATTCCAGTTACGGCTTATCCCGAGGAAGCCCAACTGTTGAAGGAAAAATCAGGCTCATTCCACTCTGTGAGCCACTATATCCTGTCTGCAGTGCAGGAATTTTTCAATGTGGATGTGAAGGAACGCATCGAGTTGATCCGAGAACTCGGAGAATTTTACCGAAAGAATCAGAACGAACTGTCCTGGGCAGGCGGAAACCTAAATCAGGTGGTCAAACGAGCCAATGAGCTGGCGGTAGCCTGGTTACTCGCACCCAGCTATAGCCAAGAGATTGTGCTTCCAACCATTCGGGAAACACAGGAAACGATGAACCGCATCAAACGGGATTTGGAATTGATTACACTCAAGTGTATAAAAAACAAAACACTGAAGTAATGTTTGTGCGGTATATACTTTAACCGTTGAACCCAACTAATCCGAATATTCAGATGATTGCAACCATTTTACCCGGAAGTTCGAACTTCCATGCCGTAGATTATAATGAACGGAAGGTGGCGAAAGGTGTAGCCCGGTTACTGGAGATAAAAAACTTCGGAGCACTCGGTGAAGTGCGCAAGCCAACCCCTGAAGAGCTGGCTCAGTTTCTCATGGAATATTCCTCCATGAATCCCAGAATCCAGAAAGCCCAGTTCCATGCAGCCATCTCCTGCAAGGGCTACGAGATGTCAGAAGCCCAGTTGCTTGATTTCGCGCACCAGTATCTTCAAGAAATGGGCTATGCCGAACCCGGACAACCCTGGCTCATTTATTCCCACAACGATACAGACAATGCACACCTACACATTGTTACTTCGAGAGTGGCGCCCAACGGTCGCAAGATACAGCATAACCATGAATGCAGACGCTCATTGACAAGATACTCGGTATGGACCGGCAGCAGAAAACAGACAAGGACATCGAGGCCGTCAAACAGTACAGCTTTTCTTCCTTCACCCAGTTCAAGGCCGTGATAGGAACCATGGGCTATGAAGTCTTTCAGAAAGACGGGAACGTCTTCGTCAAGCAAGGAGGCAGAATCCAAAAGAAAATTCCTCTGGCAGAGATTGAAGCCCTGTTCAAGAAAGGCTATCAGGATAAGGCACGCAATCGCCAGTTGAGAGCCTACCTGAAGAAATACCGGGATGTATGCGCCAACAAGGAAGAACTGCAGAAGGAAATAAAGAAGAACTTCGGAGTGGATGTGGTTTTCTTCGGCAAGAAAGACAAGCCCTACGGCTATATGCTGATAGACCATGCCAACAAGACCGTCATTCATGGTGCCCGGGTCCTTGCCGTAGAAGAACTGCTCGACTTTGCTACCCCGAACAACGCTTTGACCGGATAGAAGCATTCATAGACCAGTTGCTGACCCTCAATCCTAAGGCCACGCAGGGAGAAATCTTCCAGAAATTCAAGAAACAGCATGCCTATATAAAGAAAGGTGTCATCTACTACGATGGCCAGAGCAGACCCTTGCCGCCTTTCATGGCCAAGGCCATAGACCGTAATAATCGCATCAGTTTCATTGAGAAATTCCGCCTGCAGAACGAAGCCGAAGTGGAAATGCTGTGCAAGGCATTCAAGGTGGACCGTCCGGACCTGGTGGACATTTCTACAGAACGTCCTCCCAAGTATGCTGATGCTGTGGACAAATTGCGTGATATATTCCAGAATCCCGAAGTGAAGTCCCCCCCGCAGCGCTATGTATCAAGAAGGTTTTGATGTGGAACGGGTGAAGAAGAAGCCCAAGAAGAATACACTCAATCCAATCAAAAGTTTACAGCGGAAGTCCCATCAAGGATTGGGTAAACTCCGGAAAGAAGGAGTCGGCAGTCACAGTGCTAACCGCGAATGGGAAGTTGGCAAGAAAACGAACTACGACGAGGTGGACGACGGACGCTCGTTGAAGATTTAGTATTGATGTTTAATGATTTAAGTTACAACAGAAAGTCAAATGGGGACTTTTAGTTGTAACTTTTTGGGCTAATTTTTCTCAGATTCCCTTGTTCCGAAATCCATTCACCCCCCGGTTTTAGCAACCGAAAGCACATTGATGTTGTACATTTAGGTTTTCCCTGTTCCAGCATTTACTTTTGCTTGCGAATTTAATAAACGGAAAACAACATGATACAGACCCCGGTCATAGTCACCTTTGCCAACTACTTAGTGGCAAAAGGCGTCCGGGTGGTTATCATCGACTGCGACTTCCAACACTTGATCATGAAATGCCGCAAGGCAGACATCAAGAAGTATGAGAGGAACAACTACCCTATGAAGTCTGGTCATACGAACCCAACAACAAAGTGGATAGGACCTCGCTGGTGGAGAAACTGCACAATGACCCAGAGATAGATGTGGTACTCATCGACTCACCTGAGGAGGATGTAGACATATCGGACGAAGCACAGTCCTTCCGACCTCATAAGGTGAGCAGGGAGGAACCGAAGAAGGAAGAGGAAAAGAAAGAGGAATCCGAAGCACAATCGGATGCCGATGCTTCACAGGAAGGGAAAGAAGAATCCGACGATGAAAAGGAGCAATCAGACAACTCAGAAGAAACATCCAATGAAACTGAATTGGACACCGAACAGGACGAAACTTCTTCTCAATCTTCGGATGATGAAACGACCGAGGAACCTGCTAAAGAAGCAGAGTCTGAAAAACCTTCTGATGAACAAGCATCCGAAGAAAGCAACGATGATGCCTATGATGAAGAACACTCTGAAAGTAACGACCACCCCTTCTGCTCACCGAGCTACCGCGAAGCCATCATGACGGACGGCATCCTGGTGGATGACATCTTCAAAGTCATCGACCAGTTGGCTGAAACCGGTGAATGTGACCTGGGCACCATAATCTATCACTGCGAAAGCATGCGATATGGAGGATGTAAATTAAACTGTGTCAGCAAAGAAAAGAAATAAAATATTAACTTTGCTAACACTGTTTTTTGTATGAAAGAAGAATTTGATTTTGAGAGTATCAAGAACAAGGCTATTGAACAGCTGAAAGCAGGTAAGCCTTTGTTAGGTAAAGACGGTGCTTTTGCCCCTTTATTGGAAAACATTCTGAATGCAGCTCTGGAGGGTGAGATGGATGCATATCTTACAGAAGAAGAACGTCAGATGGGTAACCGCCGTAACGGGAAAATGCAAAAGTAGGTCCAGACTCCATTGGGTGAGGTAACCGTATCCACTCCCCGTGACCGTAATTCAAGTTTTGATCCACAATTTATTAAGAAGCGTGAGACCATTCTGGCAGAAGACGTTGCTGACCGTATAATTGGCCTGTATGCTCTTGGCAACAGCACACGTGAGATTAGTGACTGGATGGAAGAGAATCTTGGTAATCGTGTATCGGCAGATACAATCAGTTCCATTACAGACCGTGTACTTCCGGACATAAAGGCATGGAAATCACGTATGCTTGATTCTGTCTATCCTATAGTCTGGATGGATGCCATCCATTATAAAGTAACGGATGAACGTGGTTGTGCTGTTACACGTGCAATCTATAATGTGCTGGGTATTGACAGAGAAGGACATAAGGAGCTGCTCGGAATGTATATATCAAGAAATGAGGGAGCAAACTTCTGGCTCAGTGTTCTGACAGACCTTCAGAACCGTGGAGTTGAAGATATTCTTATAGCCTGTATAGACGGCTTGAGAGGTTTTCCTGAAGCAATCCAAAGCGTTTATCCCAATGCAGCCGTACAGCTTTGTGCTGTACATCAGATTCGTAATTCCGTCAAACATGTAGGCTCCAAAAATCAAAAGGAATTCCTGAAGGATTTGAAATGCGTTTATCAGGCTGTAAATAAAGAATCGGCAGAAAATGAACTTCTTAAGCTGGAAGAAAAATGGGGTGAACAGTATCCTATCGTTATCGGGTCCTGGCAAGACAATTGGGATAAGCTGTCCGAATATTTCCAGTACACTCCGGCTATTCGTAAGCTCATATATACAACAAATACTGTTGAAGGGTATCACCGTCAGATCCGTAAGGTAACAAAAAACAAAGGCGTGTTCCCGTCGGATACAGCCCTTGAAAAACTGGTTTATCTTGCATACCGTAATATACGGAAGGAGTGAACTATGCCACTTGCCAATTGGGCTACAATCTCACAGCAACTGGCCATAAAGTTTGGAGAACGATTTAAATTATTGTAATTTTACGCTCGTCGGGACGGGTGGTCCCGCCCCTTGGTGCTGGCCGTTCCCCGACCGATGAGTTTTCTAATAGGAAATAATGCGTGACACAGTTTATTTTACACTACCCTTATTTCATCGTTACTATTGATTTTATCCATTCTCTGAAAAGTGCTCTCATCTACCTCGTACTAATGCACTAAGCGGCTATTGTTATTTATCTTTAAAAGGCCAATCATATAAAACCCATTGTTGGTATAGATTTGTGTATGTCTGATACCAATCAACGGTTTTATAATTGTAAATTCCGATAGCGGGTTACTTTTTACTTACTTCTATTGTAAGTGTATCTCCCTGCTTGAAATCGTTATACCTTTTTCGAAATTTTATAGGTGCCCCTTCTTCCATACAATTTATTATTTCATCCAAATTCTCTCCTTTAAATGTTGCTCTATATGTATATTGTTTTATATCAAGGTCTTTCATGACAAATCGGACCTTATAGACTTGTTCTAGTCGATCAAGAATAGTTTCTAAAGAATCATCTCTAAATGCGATGATCCCATCTTTCCAGGCTATATATTTAAATGTATCGGTGGAAGTTATTTCCATACGTTTGGTGTTTCGCTGGTAGGTTAATTGTTGACCAGGAAGTAGGTGTTTTGTTTCTTTGCCTTGTGAAACAGATACTTTCCCAGATATTAATGTGATTTTTTGCTCCATGCTATGTGTAAAACTAGCAACGTTAAAGGCCGTACCAGTGGCTGTAATTTCCAATTCATCAGCTTGAATGATGAAAGGGTTATTTTTATCAGCGTGTACTTCAAAGTATGCCTCGCCACTCATGCATACCCTTCGTGTGTTATTTATAAATTGCGAAGGGTATTCCAATGTACTACCAGCATCTAACCAAACCTTCGAGCTGTCCGGCAAAATAATTTCCGAAATAGAACCGTAAGGTGTACTCGCTTTATAATAGGTCAGCGACTCTTCTTTCTTATTCATCATTAGGGTGAACAAGGTTATCAGAATAGGAAAAAAGAGAATAGCAGCTATTCGTTGAAAATAGAGTACTATTTGTTTGGGTGTGGAAACATTCGTTTTTCCTGGTTCGATTCCTGCTTTGACTTTTGTTTTGAGTAATGCCGACTGTATGTCAATGTTCATTTGACTAGTGGAAGGATCTGTCATTTCCCAAATATTTCTCATTTTTTGAAAAAAAATTCTATTTTCTTCCGAAAGACTAATCCATTCTTTTAGTTCAGTTATTTCCTCTAGCGATGCCTTTGTTTCTAAATATCTCAGAATAAGTTCAGCTATTCTATATTGATTCTCTTCTCTCATATTTTAATCTCGTTTCAAATTATCAATATTTCGGTAAATTTTTACCGAAATATTAAAAGTTAAATAATAGAACCGGCAAGAGTCGGTTCGAAAACATTAAAGAGGTCATTGAAATGTTGTCAAAAACGAATGGTTAAGCATGAAGAAATGTGCTGAAAAAAGTGAGCTAACATGCTGATAACAAAGGTAAAAGTGCTGCATGATTTGTTGATTTTTTAGTAAATTAAAAGTTAACTATTCATCTGGTTATGGCTAAAGAAACACTCCTTATGCAATACCAATCCGAGTGCCTGTCGGCTCTCAAATCAGTCGTGAATATACACAAACCTTTTGAAAAAACGTTCATGGACACCATGAAATTATTCATGGCCATCCCGGATCGTATAAATTTCCTCCAATTGGGCAGGTATGGATGTTTTTCGGAACAGACATACCGTAACCTTTTTGGGAATGAAACTTTCGACCGGTTTGCGTTCAACGCCTCTATCATCAGCAAGCATCTCATAGGCAAAAGAAAAGCCATCACCATCGATCCTTCCTATATCCCCAAGTCCGGTCATAAGACACCTTGGATTGGTCTTCTGGTCAGGCTGTGCCGGGGATTATAAGCGAAGATTGGAAATCATGGGCATCGGTGTCATTGACATCGACAACCATGAATGCATGACTTTAGGTTCCATTCAGACGTCGGATTGTAAGACCTTGGATAATATGGGTAAGAACCTAGTTGACTGGTATAGCAACTATCTTATCAGTAGAAAAGACGAGCTACAGAGCATATTCAGAACGGTGGTTGCAGACGCATTCTTTTCCAAGGAAACGTTCATAACGCCTATGTGTGAGAGTGATTTCCATGTCATCAGCCGCTTCAGGAATGACGTAGTCCTGTACTATCCAACATTGGAAAAGAAAACAGGAAAACCTGGCCATCCCAAGTGGTTTGACGGCAGGATTGACTTTGCCAATCTAGATCTGACCCGGTGCAAGGAATACGAGGTGAACAAGGGAAAGCTGTACGGATTGAGTGTATATGCAAAAGCTCTCAAAAGGTATGTTTCCTTAGCCGTCTGATATCCGATGGACGGGAGGACAGACAAGTGGCAGCTTTATTTCTCTACAGACGATTCCATGGATGGACGCGAAGTCTTGGATTATTACAGAACCAGGTTCCAGTTGGAATTTTGCTTTAGAGATGGAAAGCAACATGCAGGAATCACCAACTGTCAGTTAACTGACTTCAGAAAGTTGAATTTTCACTTCAATGCATCGCTTGCAGCTGTCAACTTGGCCAAAGCGGCATGTAAGAGGCTCGGAATAGCCTATTCCATATCCTCTTGCAAGTCATTCATACACAATGCTTATATGCTTGAACGATTTATTTGCGTGTTTGGGATTAACCCAGACATGCAAGTTATTGACAAACTTTTCAAAGAACTCATTTTATTTACAGCCAGAGCCGCTTAAGCTTGGCGAATTCTTAACAAACTATTAATTATAAGACTGTTGTAAAAGAATATACCACCATTTTTTTATAAAAAAGAATATAAAATAAAGTTATAAAACCCTTTCATGTTCTTTCTTAAAACCTCTAACACCTTGCTGATTCGATTTTCTATTGTTCTCACTGATACATTTAATTCATTGGCAATTTCATGGTATTTCTTATTCTTAAATCGATGCATTTCAAATACTTCCCTCATTTCTTTAGGGAGTTTATTCAGTTCCTTTTGAAGTTGTTGATTTAATTCTGAGTATAAAATATAGTTTTCTACATCATAGTCAAATGGGTCATTGTGAGCAATTGCATAATCTTGATAGACCCTAATAACATTCTGATGTTTGAGTTCTTCTAAACTATTGTTTTTCACGGCAGTCATAAGATACGATTTTAAAGCACCTTTAATATCGAGATGTTCTCGATTTTCCCATAAGCGTGCAAAGATATCCTGTACCAAATCTTCACTATTTTCTTGGTCCTTTAGAAAAACGTTGCAAAAATAGACAAGGTCTTTATAATACTTATTAAATAGAAACTCAAAGGCTTTTATATTTCCTTGTTTAAGCTCTTTTATGTAAAAAGAATCTTCTGACGCACTTTTTGTCCTATTTGTTTGTTCATCTTCCATTGCGTGTTCTATAACTATTAGATTTATAATTGTTTGGTAAATATGTAAATAGATGACAAAAAATAAAGTTATAACTAACTAATTAATTAATAATTAAGTATTTAAGTTGATAATATCCTTAAATTCAGTAAGTTAAAGAAAAGTCCCCGCTTTTCACATGAAAAAACTGAACCATAGAACATGGTCAAAATTAGCCAAATCCTTTTAATTATGCAAGATTCTTTTGGAAAAATCTATCAATTGGATATGTGTTAAGGTATGCTCTATATGGCTCATTCCTTGTGTTCAGTTTGACATAGCTTTAGCATACATAACCTTTATTATTTAATAGTATATCTGTCTTCTTCATATTTATAATTATAGAATGATCTGGTAGATTGGCAGTTCTTTTTTTGAAGTAAGGTATGTAAATAGTTTGATATCTATATATAAAAAAGTGTTAATATACTGTGGTGATCACGTTGTTAACCGTCTTAAAAATGTTATGCGTGGAATACTATGGCCGCCTAAATCTTTTAATGGAGGAATTGAGTTCATGAGTCTATAAATCATGAATAGGTGGAAATTTATAGTGTGTGGTTACTTAACACATTATGCGTATTATTCTTTGTATTACAGATAGCATTACTATAAATATATTAATTAACCTTTTAACTATTAGTCTATGAGCAGATACTTTAATGGTTACACTTGCGCTGTGCGCCCGCCAATCTTTGCGTATCCGTTTATTTCTTTAAATGAAAATCCGAGTACAATTTACTAGAATGTGTTTAACTGAATAATTTAAAACAATGAAGAAAATCGTTTATGTATTATTGTTATGCTTGTTATATCCTGCTGGTATTCTTCAGGCATGGAATGGCAAAGTACTAATTTCTACTCCCCGTTCATCTATTTTATTGAATACGTGGGGAGAGGGTCAGCAATTGCAATTTGCTTATTTTGGTGACAGAATTAATGAGAATCAAATAGATCAGGTCTTTGATTCGTGGAATGGATTGAGCCGTCCAGCTTATCCGGTATTTGGTACTTCATCTTATGAAAGTTCAGCATTACAGGTGGTTCATGCTGATGGTAACTTAACATTGGATTTGATTGTAGACAAAGTGGAAACTTTGGATGAAAAAAGCGCAAAGCTTACAGTGATTCATTTAAAAGACAGAGTTTACCCTTTTTATGTAACGTTGAATTTTCGGGCTTTCAACAATTTGGATATTATTGAAACATGGACTGAATATTCTCATAACGAAAAGAAAGCGGTAGTACTTAAGCGCTTTGATTCAGGTCATTTTATGATTCGTAGAGGCGACGTGTGGATCTCTTCTCTATCCGGACATTGGGGTACTGAGACTCGGATTACTACAGAACCGTTGACTTCTGGGATGAAAGTTATAAAAAATATGGATGGAGTACGTAACGGATTGGGTGAACACTCAGAGGTTATGTTTTCATTGGATGGTAAACCTCAGGAAAATAGTGGACGTGTTATTGGAGCTGTTCTGTGTTGGGGTGGACGTACGAAAATTAGGATAGATTCTGATGATACGTATGGTAGTCATGTGCATCATGTTTTTGCCGGTATGAATGAAGAGGCTTCTGAATACAAACTTGAACCACGTGAAGTATTTACTACTCCTAAACTTGCTCTTACTTATTCTTGTGAAGGATTAGGTGAAGCTAGTAGGAACCTCCACCGATGGGCTCGTATGGGTATGGTATATAGCTGTGATAAGCCGAGAGATATTCTGTTGAACAGCTGGGAAGGGGTTTACCTTAATATCAAGGAACAAGAAATGGATCAGATGATGAAGGATTTCGCAGCCATGGGTGGTGAACTATTTGTAATGGACGACGGATGGTTCGGGAATAAATATCGTCGTATACAAGATAATTCATCATTGGGTGACTGGGTAGTAGACACTCAAAAACTCCCTCATGGTATTAAAGGACTTACAGATACTGCTAAAAAATATGGGATTAAGTTTGGTATTTGGATCGAACCGGAATTTACTAATACAAAAAGTGAGTTGGTTGAAAAGCACCCTGATTGGGTACTGCGTTCTATGAATAGAGAATTAATGTGTGGCCGTGGTGGTACACAAGTAGTACTGGACTTGTGTAATCCTAAGGTTCAGGATTTTGTTTTCAGTGTAGTAGATGGGCTATTGAGTAAGAATCCGGAAATTGCTTATATCAAATGGGATGCTAATGGAGAAATAATGAACTATGGCTCAAGCTACCTGCCAAAGGATAAACAATCACATATTTATATTGATTATCACCGTGGCTTAATAAATGTATTGGAAAGGATTCGCGCTAAATACCCTGATGTAGTTATGCAAGCTTGTGGTAGTGGTGGCGGACGTGCCAGCTACGGAGTGATGCCTTATTTCAACGAGTTTTGGGTTAGTGATAATACAGATGCTTTGCAGCGCCTCTTCATCCAATGGGGAACATCTTACTTTTATCCATCTATAGCAATGGCTCAGCATGTAAGTGCATCGTCCAATCATCAGACAGGCCGTCTTGTTCCATTGAAATTTCGTTTTGATGTTGCGATGACTGGTCGCTTAGGTATGGAAATTCAACCTAAGAATATGAATGCAGATGAAAAAGAATTTTCCAAAAAGGCCATTGACACTTATAAAGGGATTCGTACGGTTATTCAGTATGGAGACCAATATCGTCTGATTTCTCCGTATGAAAAGAAAGCGGTTGCGTCAATGATGTATGTTACTGAGAATAAAGACCGTGCAGTGTTCTTTGCTTTTAAAATGGAACACTATGTTAACCCACGATTACATCATGTGCGTCTGGATGGTTTGGATAAAAACAAGAAGTATCAAATAAGAGAATTAAATTTGGCTGCAGATGATAAACCTTGTTATTTACACAATCGGATTTTTTCCGGTGATCTTTTGATGAATGCCGGTTTTGCTCTTGATTTAAATAAGGAGTATGATAGCTGGGTGTTGGAGCTGACTGAGGTTAAGTAAGTCATAATACATCTTTAACTGTATGGATGCAGTGAATATGGCTGCATCCATACTTCGATTAATAGAGCTCATATGTTAAATATAAAGTGCAAATTATTAGTTTTTTATGTATTGTTAGGTGGGCAATTCTTTTCGTCGTGTTCACTGAACAATACGAAAGCTGTTCAAGAAAGTGGCAATCCGTTATTTGAAGGATGGTATGCCGATCCTGAAGGGGTAGTGTTTGACAACCGTTACTGGATTTTTCCTACTTATTCAGCTCCATTTGAGCAGCAACTATTTTTAGATGCTTTTTCTTCACCCGATCTTGTGACTTGGAAAAAGCACTCCAAAATTCTTTCGGTAGAAAATGTATCCTGGTTGGAAAAAGCTCTATGGGCACCCGCAATTATTTATGCTAATGAAAAGTATTATCTGTACTTTTCTGCTAATGATGTCCACGAAGGTGAAATTGGTGGTATCGGCGTAGCTGTTGCTGATAGTCCAGAAGGGCCGTTTAAGGATGCTTTGGGTAAGCCATTAATCAATGAGATAATAAACGGGGCACAACCTATCGATCAGTTTGTATTCAAGGATGATGATGGCAGTTATTACATGTATTATGGAGGTTGGGGGCATTGCAATATGGTGAAATTAAGTGATGATTTGTTGCATCTTGTTCCCTTTGAAGATGGCTCGCTTTGTAAGGAAGTAACTCCAGACAATTATGTTGAAGGGCCTTTTATGTTAAAGCATCAAGGGAAGTATTATTTTATGTGGTCAGAAGGTGATTGGACTGGTCCTGACTATTGTGTAGCTTACGCCATGGCAGATTCGCCATTCGGGCCTTTTAAGCGAGTCGGAAAAATATTGGAACAAGATGAGGAGGTTGCTACTGGAGCTGGACACCATTCTGTGATAAAGGGGTTGAAAGATGATGAATGGTATATAGTGTATCATCGCCATCCCTTAAATGAAACAGATGGGAATGCCCGTGTTGTTTGCATAGAACGGATGTTTTTTGATGATGAAGGTTATATAAAACCTGTAAAAATGACGTTTAAGGGGGTTACGCGCAGCTCTTTAACTTCTTTGAGATAAGTGGTAGCTTTCTTTCAATAATAGACTTTGTTACAATTCAAAAATGCTAAATATGAAAATTAAAACACTGAAAACTATTACATTTTGCGCTTTTGTGTTTTGTGGTATATCCGCTTCAGCGCAAACTCCAGTCTATTTGGATAAAAATCAACCAATAAAACAGCGTGTGGAGGATGCTCTTTCTCGTATGACTTTACAGGAAAAAATAAATATTATTCATGCGCAATCTAAATTCAGTGCTCCTGGTGTGCCCAGATTGGGTATTCCGGAATTATGGTGTACTAATGGTCCAATGGGCATACGTCCTGAGGTCATGTGGGATGAATGGGATCAGGCAGGTTGGACCAATGATTCTTGCATGGCTTTTCTTGCACTTTCTTGTCTGGCGGCTACATGGAATCCCGACATGGCTTTATTTTATAAAAGCATTGGAAAAGAGGCTCGTTTCCGCAACAAAAGTGTATTACTAGGTCCTAGGATAAATGTTTATAGAACTCCTCTTTGTGGACGTAATTTTGAGTATATGGGAGAAGATCCATACCTGATTAGTCGTATGGTGGTACCCTATGTTTAGGGCGTGCAAAGCAATGGGGTTTCTGCTTGCATGAAGCACTTTGCTTTAAATAATAATAAAATCAACCGTCACACTTCCAATCCGATAGTTGATGATCGTACGCTTTATGAAATATACCTTCCAGGTTTTAAGGCAGCTGCAGTAGAGGGTAAGGCTTGGTACTTTATGGGAGGCTATAATTTATTTCGAGGCGAACACGCTAGTTATAATCCAATACTGATGAATCAGATTTTGAAAGAAGAATGGTAGTGGGATGGTGCGGTCATATCAGATTGGGGAGCTGTTCATGATACACAAACTGCTATTATTGGAGGCTTGGATATGGAGTTCGGAAGCTGGACAGATGGGTTAACAGAGGGGGCTAGCAATGCCTATGATAACTATTGGTTGGCAAACCCATATTTGAAAGGTATAAAAGAAGGCATTTATACTGATAAAGAATTAAACGAAAAGGTGCGTCGAGTATTAAGACTAACGTTTCGTACTGCCATGAATAGTGATCGACCCTGGGGATCAATGGTCGCAGATGCACATAAAGATGCTTGCCGAAAAGTAGGAGCAGAAGGTATGGTACTTTTGCAAAACAATGAAAATTTACTTCCAATTGATTTATCAAAGGTAAGACGTATTACTGTTATTGGTGAAAATGCCATTAAAATGATGACTGTTGGAGGTGGCTCTTCCTCTTTGAAAGCCAAGTATGAAGTTACTCCTTTGGAAGGACTGAGAAAACGTATTGGTAAACAAGCTGAAATCATATATGCCCGTGGATACGTAGGTGATCCTACTGGGGGTAAAAACTGGGCAAAACTTGAAGGATGACCGTAGTCCAGAAGAAATCGGAGCAGAAGCTCTGCACGCAGCTGGTAATGCTGATATCGTTCTTTTTATAGGAGGACTAAATAAAAGTAACTATTAGGATTGTGAAGGTACGGACCGAACAACAATGGATTTGCCTTATAATCAAAATGGATTGATTATGGATTTACTGCAAGTTAATAAAAAACTGGTTGTAATCAACATCAGTGGAACAGGTGTAGCTATGCCTTGGAAGAATCAAGCTTGGTACCTGGGAAGTGAAACTGGCAATGTTTGGGCTTCTATACTCATGGGGGATGTTAGTCCTAGTGGTAAGCTTCCATATACTTATTATGCGGGTCTTGATCAGTGTGGTGCTCACAGGGTGGACGAATATCCAGGTCACAAAGGTGTCGATGCTTTAGGAAATGAGGTTTATGACATACCCTATAACGAAGGATTATTTGTTGGTTATCGCTTTATTGATAAAAACAAGTTAACACCCAATTTCCCTTTTGGTCATGGCTTAAGCTATACTACATTTGAGTATGGAAACCCCAAGGTAAGTAGCACGTCTATGGACAAGAGTGGGCAGTTATGTATTACTCTTCCAATTACAAATACAGGCAAACGTGTTGGGGCTGAAGTTATACAGCTATATATTAAAAGTCTGAAATTTTCTGTAATTTGGCTCATTAAAGAATTGAAGGGCTTTTGTAAAGTAGAACTTCAGCCAAATGAAACGAAAGAGGGTTTGTTTACTATTACAGCTGAAGAACTATCATACTTTGACGACAAACAGCATAAATGGGCTGCTGAGCCAGGAAAATATGAAGCTTTGATAGCTTCTTCATCTGCTGATATTCGTTCTAAAGTTTGTTTCGAACTGAAATAGTTTCATATTTGCCATATCATTAATATATAGTATTACAGATATTTACGATGATATTGGTAGGCTGACGAAAAAAACTAAAAATTTTTAGGTGTTTTTATGTGGGGTTTTCTTTCTAAACAGTCTTTAATATAAACGGGAAAGAATTGGCTAAAATTAGCAAAGCAATAAAGACAAAATATAATTATCAAATTTTTAAAACTATGAAAAATAAAAAGTATCCTTTTTTATTCTTTTTAATTGTGCTGTTATCTACTGGAATTGGTTGGGCACAGAACGAGAAAATAACGCTTCATTTGGATAATGTATCATTGGAGCATGTGTTAAGCAAGATCGAAGAGAAAACAGCGTATTCTTTTCAGTATAGTAAACAGGTGATTGATGTTCGTCAAAAGCGTACTATACATGTTGATAAACAAACAATACATAATGTATTGGAAACCTTGCTGAAAGGAACTTCTATTCAGTATCAAATCAAGAATAGACAGATTATACTGAGCGCAAAAAAAACGGTAAAGACCAATACAAAAATGTTGAAAGGTATAATCAAAGACCGTAAAACAGGGGAACCTATAATTGGGGCAAGTATCGCGGTGGAAAAGGAATCAATTGGCGCAATCAGCGATATTAATGGTAATTTTGCAATAAATGTTTCAGCAGATAAGAAAATTGTTGTTTCTTATATTGGATATGAGTCGCAAGTGCTTGATGTGCTGGATAAATCGTTTTTAGAAATTTATCTGAGTGAAGATATAAAACTCATTGATGAAGTTGTAGTTGTGGGTTATGGCTCTGTGTCGAAGAAAAATCTTACGACCGCTATTGCGCAAGTGAAAACTGATAAAATTTCACAAGCTGGTACCAGCCATGTTAACCAATTATTGATGGGACGAGCTGCTGGGTTACAGGCAACAGTGAATAGTATGCAGCCAGATGGAAAGGTGAATATATCAATTCGTGGAGGAGGAAATCCTATCTATGTAATTGATGGTATCGTTATGCCGAATAACGCCCTTAGTGGTAATTGTGGCCAAGTGGGTCTTCCGAATAATATCGATCGTAATGGTATTGCCAATTTAAATCCGGCAGATGTGGAGTCTGTAGAAATTCTTAAAGATGCCTCTGCGGCTATCTATGGTATTGGAGCTGATAATGGAGTTATATTGATTACTACTAAGAAAGGAAAAGAAGGAGCACCTAATATTGTGTATGATGGCAGCTATTCTTTTGTACGTAACTATCCATATCTAGATGTTCTGAATTCAAAAGAGTACATGGAGTTAGCTAATGTTTTCAATAAGGAAAACTATTTGTATAATAACAAGCAATATCCTTATGGAACAACTCCTTATGATGGAAAATGGAAACCCCAGTTTACTGAAGCGGATATGCAAAATGCAACCGATACGGACTGGAAGGACTTGGTATTACGTAATGGTTTCCTTACCAAACATAATCTGACGATTAGCGGAGGACACTCTAAATTTAAGTATTATCTAGGAGGAAGCTACCTGAAGCAGCAAGGTACTGTATCAAGATCTGGCATGACTAAATATTCAGTTCATGGTAATTTAGGTTTGGATTTGTTCCCTTTCTTGAACTTGACATCGGTTTTTAACGCTAATCAGAATACATATGATAATGGTATAATTGGTACTGATACAGGAAATCAGGGTGATGTTGCTCCTAGTGTTTTGACATCAGCTCTTCTGTATCCATCTTATTTGCCGGTGAAGCAGGATGATGGGAGTTATACAATTTTCCGTAATATTCCTAATCCCAAAGCAATGGAGGATATTGTGGACTATAGTAAAGAGAATGGATATAGTTTAAATTTCTCTATCAACGCGAAGTTGTATAAAGACATTCTAGTATTTAAAGGGGTATATGGCATGAATCAAGAAAATGTCAGAAGATCAACATTCATTCCATCCGATGTGTATTTTGCCAGAATGTATAAGTCAAGAGGAAATATTTACTCACAGCGTAGACAGACACAAACCCTAGAAGCGATGTTGTCATTTTCGAAATATATGTTTAATTTCGTACAAGTGGATGCCATGGCTGGTATGGGAAAATATTTGGAAAGCAATGAAGGATACGGTATCTCTTACGAAGATACACACGACATGATTAATGAGCATGATATTAGTTCAGCAAAAGGAAAGATATATCCAACTTCTCATACATTGAAAAATGAAAAAAGATCTCAGTTCTTTAAATTAAGCTTCGATGTCTTGGATAGATATGTCATTTCAGCGACCCTTCGTCGAGATGGAACCGATAAGTTTTTTCCAGGGAAAAAATATGCTTTGTTCCCTTCTGTTTCAGCAGCGTGGAAAATTTCAAATGAAAAATTTCTTAAGGATGTTTTTTGGATTAATTTGTTAAAACTGAGAGCTAGTTATGGTAAAACAGGACAGGATAATTTAGGTAGTTCACTTTATGGTGTTTATGAGCCTAGCGGATTTAAGGTAGGCTTCAATGATAATGGCCTTTTTTATGTACCTTGTGTCTCAATGGGAACTAATTATCCTGACGTAAGTTGGCAAAAAACTATCATGAAGAATATCGGTTTGGATTTCTACTTGTTCAAAAACCGAGTAAGTGGTAGTATTGATGTATTCCGCAATGATGTGACCAGCTTATTGGGCTATGCATCAACATCACCTCTTGCCATTTACCCAACTCGTCCTATAAATGGAGGCCATTTCTATCGTCAAGGATGGGAAATTATGCTTGATACTAAAAATATGGTCGGAGATTTTAATTGGAACACGCAACTGACTTTCTCGAAAACGAATTCGTTCTGGAAAGAAAGAATGCCGAACTATGATTATCGTAGCTATCAAAAAAGAAACAAGGAACCTATGAATGCCTACTATTACTATAAGATGACTGGTATTATTAACGCTGACCGCAGCAATATGCCGGAGTCACAAAAAACATTGCAGGCAGAAGCCCAACTTCCAGGTTGTCCAATTATTGATGATAAGAACAATGATGGAAAAATTGATGAAAATGATATCTACCTAAAAGATAATACACCAGATATTTATATTGGTTTTGGCAATACATTCACTTATAAGAATTGGGAGTTCAGTTTCTTCATGTACGGACAATTTGGAATCCTTAAGTCTAATATTGCGTATAGAGCTGCATTACCTGGTCCGTTAGCGGTAGACTATCCGGAAAATACTAACAAATATGCTTACCTGCTTTGGAACTCTCAAACCAATCCCAATGGTACTCGTCCTGGACTGGCCGTGGATCGCATGGGTGCATTGCCTGGAGGTGCTGGCGTTAATATAGACATGGAAAATGCCTCGTTTGTGAGAATGAGAAATATAACTTTATCCTATAATTTCAGGGATAAAATCTTGGGTAAACTCAAAAAATATGTGAAAGGCATTAAAGTTTATGCAGATGTTCAAAATCCGTTTGTCATCAGTAAATTTAAGGGCTTTGACCCCGAAATATATACAGGTGGGGGTGGAGCAAACAATGCATCCAGAGGCGAATATCCTCAAGCTCGCACATTCACACTTGGAACAAACATTGTATTCTAATTAATATTAATAACTGTGATTATGAAAAATATAAAATCCTTCATATTGTTTTTTATTACATCATTAGCCTTATCTGGCTGTGAAGATAATTTCGATCCTAAACTTTTCGGAACATTGAATCCGGAAAACTATCCTAAAACAGAAAGTGAATATGAAGATTACACGATGACGTGCTATATTCCTTTTACAACAACATGGCAGTATCAAATAGGAAACGATCCGGGTCAGCATAGTTTCTATATCCCTGAAGGGGGTATACTGAGAGTTTTTGAGGCTCCGTCTGATAATATGGCCGCATGGAACTTAGGCTGGGGTTCATGGATGAAACTTTCTCAAGCAGATTACAGGGATTGTGTCTACGCAGAACGTTCATGGGTGGGTGAGCATAATATCAACCATATTCCTAAGTTAGCCCAGATTACTCGCTTTACTGAGATTATCTCTACTTTAGAGCAGGCAGACGATCAAATTTTCAAAACAATCAGCAAGGAAAGACTGTTAGGTGAAGCTCATTTGTGTAGAGGCCTGATGCTTTATTATCTCATGCATATTTATGGACCATTGCCTGCAATTGTGGATAAGGATAATATAAATAATGAAGCAGCTTTGACTAACCTAGTCAGACCTTCGTTGGACGAAATGAGTACCTGGATTTATAATGATTTTCAGTTTGCTGCGGATAATCTGCCTAATGAAGTAAAGGAACGCGGTCGTTATACTTCAGATTATGCTAAATTTTGTATGATGAAACATTGCCTTAATGAAGGAGAACATATGACAGGCTATTATGATAAAGCCATGCAGATGTATCAAGAATTGAGTAAAGATAATCGATATAGTTTGTTTAAGAAGGGGGATAATCCTTATGTTGATATGTTTAAGGCTGCGAATGATTTTAATTGTGAAATCATTATGGCTTTAAGTTGTGATCCTTCTGCCAATGGGGACGTTAGTAGCGGTAATTTCTTTCCATTGTCTATGCTTGCTACGCCTAACGATGCTTCTAAAGTTGATGACAAGGGAAATCCTACACCTTTTAACTATCAAGGAGGTGGATGGATGCAGGCATACAATGTTTCACCAAAACTGTATGATAGTTATGAACCAAATGATAAACGTCGGGCTGTGATATTGGATGAGTATTGGGTCAATAATCAAGGCACGGTTACTGGGAAGGTGACCAAAGAAGATTTGGGTCAGCGATGGAGTGGATATATTATTTATAAGTACCCCATTGAAACTAATACGACTTTCCAGGGTAACGATTTTCCATTGGCTCGTTGGGCTGATGTATTGCTGATGATGGCGGAGGTAGATGTTAGGCGATCTAATGCTGCGCCTTCTTCTCAAGCTGTAGATGCTGTTAATCAAGTGAGAAGAAGAAGTGGTTTAAGTGATTTGTCAGCTCAGCAAACTGCCACCAAGGAGGCTTTCCTAGATGTCATATTAGATGAAAGAGCAAAAGAGTTTCTCTATGAAGGACATCGAAAAATAGATTTAATCCGCTTTAATAAATATGCACAAGCATGTTTCAAGGCTAAAGAAATGCTTCCTACTCATCAGTACATGCCACTTCCAAATTATTTGGTGGAACAAGCTAAATCGTACGGAAAGGATTTGAGTCAAACTTATAGTCGTCCTCACTGGGAAGATGATATTGCATTGGCTAATTAAAATTTAGATACATGAAATTTAAGGACTTACTTATTAGCACTTTCTGTGTATGCCTTGTCAGCATTTACTTTTCGAATGTTCAGGGACAGTCTCATAATACGCAATTTCAGGGAGGGTACCTTTTTGCCCATATGCGACATGAAGACTATGGGCATATGTACTACTACATAAGTAGAGATGCACGCAAATGGACTAAACTGAATAATAATCAACGAGTAAATGCTGAATACAGAGGACATCCTGATATAATCAAAGGTCATGACAATAGGTATTATATGATCGGTGTTTCAGAGAAAAACCAGAAACCATTGCTTTGGACCTCAAGTGATCTTGTAGTCTGGAGTATTGAAAAGGAACTTCCAGTATCTCCTTTTATCCTTACTGATAATTATTATACTGAAAGAAATTGGTTCGGTGCACCTAAATTGTATTATGATGAGGATTCCAGACAGTATATTGTTACGTGGCATGCAGCTAAAAAAGGAGCCAAAGGAGATGATGAATGGAGAAGCATGCGTACATATTATGTGCTAACTGAAGATTTTAGCTCTTTTTCTTCTCCAAAACGTTTGTTTGATTTTTCAGACAAGGATGAATCTGAGATGGCCACTATTGATGTCATAATCCGCAAAATTGGTAAAAACTACTATGCGGTTATTAAGGACGAAAGGTGGCCGGAAGATGGTGTACCTACAGGGAAATCTATTCGATTGGCTAAGTCATCATGCTTGACCGGCTCTTATGCTTTGATAAATCCAAAGCACCCTGTCACTACTCCCAGTACTTATTTTGAAGCTCCTATTCTCATGCCAAAACCCGATGGTAAGGGATGGATGATTTTTTCAGAAAGATATCCATACGAGTATGTACGTTTTGATGCTGAGCATATAGAGGCAGAAAAATGGGTAGTTTGTGATTGTAAGATTCCCGACTCCCGGCATGGGGCTATGGTGCGGTTGAGTGAAAAGGAGTATAATCACGTTTTATCATCATTCTCACAAAAATAATAAAACATGTGTATGAAGAAATATTATCTGTTATTGTTAATAGGGCTACTTGCTACGGCAGTATATGGCAAGAAAAAAATGACTTTGTTTTCTCCTGAAAAGACTATAAAAGTGGAGTTTTGTTTATCAGATAAGATTTATTATGATATTTACTATAATGATGAAGTTTTATTAAAGGACAATTATCTTCGCTTATTATTAGATGATGAAATTTTGGGAGATAACCCAAAGTTGTTGCGACAGAAGCGTAATAGCTTCTCAAAAGAGTTGAAGCCTGTAGTTCCTCTTAAATTCTCTTCTATTACGAGTTGTTATAATGCTCTTACTCTTGATTTCAAAGGTTATTCCGTTGAATTCTTCGCTTTTGATGATGGGGTAGCTTATCGTTTTATTACTCGTAAGACCAATAAGGTTGAGGTACTTGGAGAAGATTTTGCTATTTCCTTTCCAGAAGAGTATCTGCTCCATTTACAACAGCCTTCAGGTTTTAAAACACCTTATGAAGAAGAGTATACACATGTTACCTGTCAAGAATGGAAGGGTACGGACAAGATGTCCGTACTTCCCATCTTGATTGATACTCGCAAGCAATATAAAATATTGGTGGGCGAATCCGATCGTTTTGATTATCCTTGTATGTTTTTAAAGGGAAATGGTTATAATGGATTTAATGCCGTTTTCCCCAAAGCACCTTTGGAGTTTGCAGAAGATGGAAATCTGAGTATGAAAATTACTAAAGAGGCTGATTATATAGCAAAAACTGAAGGAAATCGGAATTACCCATGGCGTTATTTTGTTATTAGTAGCGACGATTCCCAGCTCATTGAAAACACCATGAATTACAAATTGGCTACTAAAAGTGTTCTTGAAGACAATTCATGGATTAAGCCAGGGTTGGCTAGTTGGGAATGGTGGCATGATGCAGCTCTTTATGGTCCAGATGTTAATTTTGTGTCGGGATGCAATTATGATACTTATAAATATTACATAGATTTTGCTTCATCCTTTCATGTTCCATATATTGTAATGGATGCCGGATGGGCTGAAACTGTGCTTAATCCTAACAAGCCCAATTCACAAATGCGCTTACCGGAATTGATTCAGTATGGAAAAGACAAGAATGTAGGCATTATCTTATGGCTATCGTGGGTAGCTGTGGAACAAAATTTTGATTTGTTCAAGACTTACGAAGATTGGGGGATTAAAGGGGTTAAAATCGACTTTATGGATAGAAGTGACCAGTGGATGGTGAATTTCTATGAACGTGTAGCTAAAGAAGCTGCTAAGCATCATCTCCTAGTTGATTTTCATGGATCTTTTACTCCTGGAGGTTTAGAATATAAATATCCCAATGTCGTTTCCTATGAAGGAGTGAAAGGTCTGGAACATATGAGGGGATGTTATCCAGATAACACTGTATACCTTCCTTTTATGCGTAATGCGGTAGGCCCTATGGATTACACACCAGGACCCATGATAAGTATGCAACCTGAACTCTACAGTGCTTTACGTCCAAATTCGGCGGGTGTAGGAACACGGGCTTTTCAATTAGCTACATTCGTTCTTTTTGAGAGTGGATTGCAAATGTTGGCTGACAATCCGGTTAATTACAGAAAAAATGAGGATTGTGCTCGTTTTATTTCACAGGTCCCTGTAACTTGGGATCAGACCAAGGCGCTTAAGGCTAAGGTTGGGGAGTATGTAATTGTAGCCAAGCGCAAGGGGAAGAAGTGGTTTATTGGAGGTATAACCAACAATGCAGTACAGGAAAGGAAATTTGAAATTCCTCTTGATTTTCTGGAAGAAGGGCGCTCTTATCGAATGAGTAGTTTTGAAGATGGCATTAATGCTAATCGGCAAGCTATGGATTATAGACACAAGCAGACTCCCGTTACAAAGACTTCGTCTATTACTATTACCATGAAGAGAAACGGTGGTTTTGCTGCTGTTATAGAATAAAAACAATAATTGTTAATCTGAATATGAAAACATATTGGCATTTTCTTCTAGCATTCCTTGTTGCTATATTAGGAGAAGCATGTTCCTCTCCTCGAATTGATGTAGCTGATAATCAAATGGATAAGTGTGTCAGTGATTTGATGGATCGCATGACGTTGCGTGAAAAAATTGGTCAGTTGAATTTGCCTTCTGGGGGTGATATCACAACAGGAACTGTGAAAAATGGAGAACTGAGTGAAATGATTCGTAAGCAGGAGATAGGTGGCTTTTTTAATGTGAAAGGCATCGATAAAATTTACGAATTACAATGTTTGGCCGTGGAAGAAAGTAGGCTGAAAATTCCCTTGCTTGTTGGTGCAGATGTAGTTCATGGCTATGAAACAATTTTCCCTATTCCATTGGCTCTTTCGTGTAGTTGGGATACGTTAGCTGTCGAAAAAATGGCTCGCATATCTGCTATTGAAGCTAGTGCAGATGGTGTGAATTGGACATTCAGTCCGATGGTAGATATTTGTCGTGATGCACGTTGGGGGCGTATAGCAGAAGGAAGTGGAGAAGATCCTTATCTTGGTTCTTTAATGGCAAAGGCCTATGTACGGGGATATCAAGGAAACAATTTACAACGGAACGATGAAATTCTTTCCTGTGTAAAACATTTTGCTCTTTATGGAGCCTCAGAATCAGGACGTGATTACAATACGGTAGATATGAGCCGATTACGAATGTATAATGAATACCTTGCTCCTTATAAAGCAGCTGTAGATGCCGGGGTGGGTAGTGTTATGAGCTCATTCAATATTGTTGATGGAATTCCAGCCACTGCGAATAAATGGTTGATTTCTGACTTGCTCAGAAAAGAATGGGGATTCAAAGGGTTGTTGGTTACAGATTATAATTCCATTGCCGAAATGTCTTCGCACGGTATTGCTCCTCTGCAAGAAGCATCAGCACGTTCTCTACAGGCAGGAACGGATATGGATATGGTATCCTCTGGTTTTCTGAACACATTGAAAGAATCTCTTCAAAAGGGAGAAGTGACTGAAGAACAAATCAATATGGCTTGTCGTCGTGTATTGGAAGCTAAATATAAATTAGGGCTGTTTGACAATCCTTATAAATATAGTGATACCCTACGAGCATCGAAACAGCTTTATACTACTGAGCATCGTTCTATTGCTCGCAGCATTGCATCTGAAACATTTGTTCTGCTAAAAAATGAGAAGTCATTGCTTCCCCTTTCTACTAAAGGAAAAATAGCACTGATTGGTCCGATGGCTAATGCACGTAATAATATGTGTGGAACGTGGAGTATGATGTGTACTCCTTCTAAACATCGTACGTTACTCGAAGGGATTCGTGATGCGGTAGGTGATAAAGGAGAAGTCCTTTATGCTAAAGGAAGTAATGTTTTCTATGATGAAAATCTTGAAAAGGCAGCTGCGGGTATGCGTCCATTGGACCGTGGAAATAATCAGACTTTATTGAAAGAAGCATTGCAGATAGCTGCCCGAGCAGATGTTATTGTAGCTGCTTTGGGTGAATGTACTGAGATGAGTGGGGAGTCTGCTTCACGAACTATGCTGGAAATTCCAGATGCTCAGCGTGACTTGTTAAAAGCATTAGTCAAAACAGGAAAACCTGTTGTGTTGCTTCTCTTCACGGGGCGTCCTTTAGTGCTAGTTGAAGAATCAGCTATTGTTCCTTCCATTCTAAATGTTTGGTTTGCTGGTAGTGAAGCTGGAGATGCCATTGCTGACGTGTTGTTTGGAAAAGTGAGTCCCAGTGGAAAGCTTACGACTTCATTCCCACGTTCTGTAGGGCAACTTCCGTTGTATTACAATAGTCACAATACAGGTCGTCCTGATCCGGATAGATGTACGTTTAATCGTTATACAAGTAATTATTTAGAAGATAGCAATGACCCATTATACCCATTTGGTTATGGATTGAGTTATACCCATTTCCGATATGACGATATGGTATTAAGTTCTAATGTTTTAAAGAAAGGTGGAAAAATAATTGTTTCTGTTACTGTTAGAAACGAAGGAGGTTATGATGGTTATGAAGTCGTGCAATTGTATTTGCGTGATATCTATGCCGATGTTGTTCGTCCGGTAAAGGAACTGAGGAAATTCGAACGCATTTTCTTAAAGAAGGGGGAAAGCCGTGAAGTTAAGTTTGTAATTGCAGAGGAGGATTTAAAATTCTACAATTCGAAATTGCAATATGTTTATGAACCTGGAGATTTTGAAGTCATGGTAGGTACAAATAGTCGGGACGTACAGTCTAAAACATTTTTTGCAGAATAGCTTTTATCTGTCTTCTTTGTATCATATTCGCTTTTAGAACATTAGTATTAGATATAATATAGTTATGAAAAAAAATATACTGTTAGCTTTGATATGGATAGTGTGTGGATTTACTTTTGTTCATGCCCAAGATCTGTTTTGGAGTATAAAGACATCAGATTATCATAGCACCTATTATGGTACTGCCGTAGGAAATGGAGGAATTGGTATTTTACCTTGGAAAGAACCTTTCTCTGTCAAGCAGGTAGTACTGAATCATGTGTTTGATGCAGGTGTTCCACATGATGTTAGTAGGCTGATTTGTGGTATTAACCCGTTCTGTATAGATATGAAAGTGGATGGGGAAGTATTGGATGGAAAACTTTTATCCGATTGGGAACAATGTATCAATATGAAAGAAGCCATACACCAGACTCGATTTGTTTATGCCAATAAGTTGGAAGTATCTTATAGTATCTGCGCCTTGCGCAGTATGCCTTATGCAGGTTTGGTGAGAGTGAACGTAAAAGCTTTAGATCCTGTCGGCTTGTCGGTGGAAAATAGTGCTGATGTCCCCGATGATTTTTTGCAGCCTGTAGTGCACCGGAAGAGTATTAAGGATTTTGGACTCAATTTGAAACTTTTACGTACCTCCGCTTTGACTAGGCATAGAAAACTGCAGGTCTCTGCTACTTCGACTTTCATTTTTGAGCATGAAACGGAAGTTACAGAGACTGGTAATGGTCGAAACGTATTTACAAAGGATCTAAAGAAAGGAGAAACATTTTCTTTTGCTTTGTTAGGTGCTGTCTGTACGCATCGTGATTTTATAGATCCTTGCAATGAATCCGATCGAGAGGTTATTTATGGAGCTAAGGAAGGGGTTGATAGGCTGATGGATTTACATTTGAAACAATGGAATGAGTTATGGGAAGGGGATATTCAAATTGTAGGTGATGCCGAAGCGCAGCTTGCCGTGCGTTTTGCTCTTTTTCACTTATATTCAAGCGCTCGTTCAGGTAGTCGCTTGAGCATACCACCGTTCGGATTGACATCGCAAGGGTATAATGGACATATTTTTTGGGATACGGAGTTTTGGATGTTTCCTCCTATGCTTTTTCTCAATCAGGGAATAGCACGCTCAATGATGGATTATCGTACCGATCGGCTGAAACCAGCGTGTCAGCGGGCATTTAGCTATGGTTATGATGGTGCCATGTTCCCTTGGGAAAGTGACGATGCTGGTGAGGAATCATGTCCTACTTTTGCCTTGACAGGTCCTTTTGAACATCATATATCGGCAGATATTGCTATTGCTGCTTGGGATTATTATTGTATGAGCCGTGATATGCGTTGGTTGCGAGAAGAAGGATATCCTCTGATGGAAAAAGTGGCTGAATTCTTGTCAAGCCGTGTGGAGCAGAATGAAGACGGTTCTTACTCAATTTGCAATGTAGTTTGTGCCGATGAGTATGCTGAGGGGGTCAATGATAATGCATTTACCAATGCGGCTGCGATGTGCGCTCTGCAAGATGCTTCCAAAGCGGCAGTTCTTTGTGGTGTAGCACCCCCTGTTTCTTGGAACATTATTGCAGAGAGACTGCGAATACCCAGATTCTCAGATGGAGTGACTAGAGAATATGATGGATATGATGGTCAGGTTATTAAACAGGCAGATGCGAACTTGTTGGCATATCCGTTAAAAGTCATAACTCAACCAGAGGAAATAAAGAGAGATTTACTCTACTATGAGCCCAAAATCGATAAAACAGGGCCTGCCATGTCTTATTCTGTATTGGCTCTGCAGTATGCTCGGTTGGGTGATGGTGAGAAGGCCTACGAATTGTTCGTGCGTAGTTTCCGGCCAAATCAGTTGCCGCCTTTCGGGGTAATCTCTGAAGGTGCAGGAGGAACAAATCCTTATTTTACTACTGGGGCAGGCGGATTGCTTCAGATGGTGATTAATGGTTTTTGTGGTTTGGACTTGACCGATGAAGGTATTAAACAGTTGCCTTCAGCACTGCCTAGGCATTGGAAGAAAATCGTTGTAAAGGGAGTGGGAGCAAATCGCAGAACATATGTCCGTGAACAATAAATACTCTTCATGAAAATATAGTTTTTGATTTAGTGCATGATTAGCTTAAAGAGTTTCAATAGGAAAGGCCTTTAAAGATGTTTGCATTTTCTATGTTTAGTTTTAAAGAATCGGTTTCTTTTAACCGAAGTATTGATTGTATGAAGCGAATTCTTTTTTCCCAATTATATACTTTAATATACTAATTTTAATTCTATCTATTTATATCTTATTTCAATAGGGGAAATCTTTTAGGTTTCCCTATTTTTTATGCCTGTTTTCAAGTGAATCGAAAAGTTAGTTCTGTTAAACTTTGTTTCTAATATCATGGATAATAGTCGAAATTCGATAAAAAATCGGTTTTCTGATACTGAAAACCGATTTGTAAAGGTTAAATAATGCTCCTTTATGTAAATCAGCCAATTTTGGTAAAAAGTGGTAAATAAATACTGTAATCTCCTTAAATAGAGAGATTACAATTATGACCAAATTAAAAAAACTGATTAGAACGCTTCACAGCGTTTTATGTTTTACAGTAAAAATCTGCCAAATATTATAGCGCATTTGGCTGATTAACCCCTTAATCGAATTGATTATGGGAGACTGGTAAATTTGCATTAAGAACTTGATTGTTTCCGGCAGTCGGGTTCTATTTTTTATATAGATATGATAATTATACTCAGATAAAAGCCAAGTGTTCCAAGTATCGTATTGGAAGCACTTGGTTAATGTTTAAATGAGCAATAATTACAGGATATATGTATATGATAATTATACCCAATTGTTTTATTTAAGTATCTATTTTTTAATAACTTATATTCTGTGTGTTAGGTTTTTTTTATTATGTTTATATAATAAAAATAACATGTCAATTGGAAACAGAAATAATCAATATTGTAGAAATAATAAAGAAGAATAAACAAATGCGAGGAGTAAAGTCATTTATTGATTTGATGAAATCCTTTTATGATGAAAAATTATGCAGAGAATTTCTTGAAGATATTAAATGGCATGGAGAACCAATTTGCCCACACTGTAATTGTCAAACGAAAGAGCATTATAAGTTAAAGTCTAATGGAGAATTTAAAGGACTATATAAATGTAAACAATGTAAGAAAAGATTTACGGTTACTCTTGGTACAATGTTTGAAGGTAGTCATGTATCATTAAAGAAATGGTTCTATGCATTGTATATATTCTTAACCCATAAGAAAGGAATAAGTAGCATACAATTATCTAAAGATATCCTTCTATAAGGAGAAGGTGGGTGAACCAATAAAGAAATAACCATAGTATTAACCATAGTTGCCTAGTCTGGAGAGATTGGTAGAGGTTGTGGTGAGTACAAGATTTTAGTGAAGTAATAGATATGAGTTGCAGGCTCAGAGCTTACCAGCATAGTGTAAGCATCTGATAGTTAAGCCAGCTTTTCAACGATGCCTTTAAGTCATGATGGAAAATCCATCAAACTTTAAACTTTAAATAAACATTTGCTTACACAGGAAGTGTTTGCAATTGATTTTCATAGCTATATTAGAGTGGCACAGGCTGCCATTGAAGGCTGATACCAATAATACTGAATAATGAATTTATGGACTGCATGCTTTACTTGGTAATGGCATGCGGCCCATTTTGTTGGAAAAAAAACTGTAGTTTCTATTAATTTATTTGTATTTTCTTTAGTATATTTGCTTCCTATAATTTTATAGTTTTCCAATAAGCAAGCAATAAACGATGATGCTAACAATTACGGCAGCATATGATGTCTGGACCAGCGGCCTCTATCAGAAGGATGAAGCATTGATATACAGTTTTGGCATGATTGTCATTCTGCTTTTGGTCATCATGATAATCATTTCCATCAGTAAAAGCAAAAGGTTGAAGACGTTGCAGCGCATTAATGAGGTTGCCGAAGAATCCAACCAGCTGAAGGATGCTTTCATAGCTAATATGACTCACGAAATTCGTACTCCTTTGAATGCTATTGTAGGCTTTACAACTATGCTTGCCGAAATGGATGATCTGGACAGAGAAACCCGTATGGCTTTCCTGAAAGAGATTAATGATAACAAGGACTCGCTGCTGCAACTGGTCAATGACTTGCTGGACTATTCAAAGATTGAGGCAAAGACCCTGGAATATAATGATGGAGAAGCGGATGTGAACGCGCTGATTGATGAAGTCTGCACGACAGAGAATATGCGCTCGCATCCCACAGGTATTCAGGTGGAGTTTGTAGAACGGCTGCCTCAATGCCGTTTGGTGGTAGATCGCGTGCGCTTTGCCCAAGTTATAGGTAACTTGGTGAGGAACGCCTTGAAGTTTACGGAGATGGGCAGTGTGAAAATCGGTTGTAGGAGATTGAGTAATCATAACTTCTATTTTTATGTGGCAGATACAGGCTGTGGCATTGATGAAGTGGGAAGACATGCCATCTTTGAACGGTTTGTGAAGATGAACTACAATATTAAAGGTACGGGGTTGGGGCTTTCCATCACTAAATCCATTGTGGAACACTATGGGGGAGGTATAGGTGTGGAGTCCAAGAAAGGGGAAGGCTCCACTTTCTATTTTACGTTGCCTGCCGGTATTGAATACAAAGAGTACGGTAAATTTTGATTTACCTGCGCTCTCAATCAGCCATTTCCTTCAGCTTCTTGAAGTGGCGGATTACTTCCAGATAATCGCGGTCGGTGCAGGCGTTGAATTTATTCCATAAGTCACCCATTATAACGGCACCACCGAATCCGTAATCCTTTATCTCCAGGATGTTATCGGAGGTAATGCCTCCCAAAGCCATGACTTTGCTGTCTATAATTTTACTTTTTTCTGCTTGTCGTAGTTCTTCGGCTGTAAAGCCTGATGTAACTCCGGTCTTTGTGATGCAATTATATATCGGACTCAAGAATAGATAGTCATAAAAATGTTTCTTGTTCCGCACTTCGTCCAGCGAGTGGCAGGTACAGCTGATGTGTCCTGAATAATCGTGCGGTTCTTTGGGGTTGCGGGTGTTTAGATGAATCCCCATCAGGCTGAATTCTTCCTGTAGGTAGAAGTGTTCATGAGTAATGATGCGCTTATGGTATTTTTGGGGTATCAGCGTTAAAAGTCGTTCTGAATACATGGCGGGAGTTTCCGGCTTCCTCAGATGTAGAATATCCAGCCCCTCTTCGAATAGTGCCGTGATAATCTTGTCTTCTTCCACAAAAAATGTGGGTGCTGTTACTACGATGAGTTTCATTTCTTTCGTTTAACTTTTAAGTTTAGCAAAGTTAATGAATACTTATGGTAGAAGCCAAGGAATTTCTTTAAAATATGTTAGATGGCTGCTTTAAACAAGAAAACGCCTTCTTGCGTCTTTATAACTCAAGAAGGCGTCCTTCACATGGCTTTGTGGGACCTCGTTGGTCTATTTGAATCTTTTACTTACCGCATCCCAATCAACGATGCTCCACAATTCGTTTACGTGATCGGCACGGCGGTTCTGGTAATCAAGATAGTAGGCATGTTCCCACACGTCGAATCCGAGTAGCGGAACAAGACCGGCGCGTACCGGATTGCTACCGTTGGCTTCTTTGGTGATGTGGAGTTTGCCGTTCTTGTCGGCAGACAACCAAGCCCATCCGGAGCCGAACAAGCCGACAGCTGCCGCGTTGAATTCCTTCTTAAAATTCTCAAAGCTGCCGAAGTCGCGTTTGATGGCTTCTGCCAGCTTGCCGGTAGGCTCGCTGTGGGCAGGCTTCGGGGCAAGCTGTAAGAAGTATAATGTGTGGTTCAACACTTGTCCTGCATTGTTGAAGATGGCACCGTCCGGTGCTGTGGCAACAATGGTTACCAGGTCTTTGCCTTCAAATTCCGTTCCCGGAACGAGGTTGTTGAGGTTGTTCACGTAGGTTTGCAGATGTTTACCGTAGTGGTAATCTATGGTTTGCTGACTGATTACAGGTTCCAGTGCATTGTTAGTGTAGGGAAGTTTTGGCATTTCGTAAGTCATAACTGTTATCATTAAAATCGTTAATATTGTATTCATAAGTTTCAATTATTTAATTTTGGAACTTTACTATATAAACACTATAACCTATAGAAATGTTCGTACGTCTCCGAAGCTTTTTTTATCTTTGCCTCCGTAAAAACAAAGGAAGGAAAAATATCATCATTTTAAGATTATACGGATATGCCCGATTATATAGAGGAACTGAACGAAGGACAACGGAACGCGGTGTTATACAATGACGGTCCGTCACTGGTGATAGCCGGTGCCGGTTCGGGAAAGACGCGCGTGCTGACCTACAAGATTGCTTATCTGCTGGAGAATGGCTACCAGCCTTGGAACATTCTGGCATTGACCTTTACCAACAAGGCGGCGCGCGAAATGAAGGAGCGTATAGCCCGTCAGATGGGGCCGGAGAGGGCGCGCCATCTGTGGATGGGAACCTTTCACTCCATATTCCTGCGCATTCTGCATGTCGAGGCCGGGCATATCGGCTTCACTTCGCAGTTTACCATTTACGATACGGCGGACAGTAAAAGCCTGATACGTTCCATTATCAAGGAAATGGGGCTGGATGAGAAAGTGTACAAGCCGGGGATGGTGCAGGCGCGTATCTCGAATGCCAAGAATCATCTGGTTTCTCCGGCAGGCTATGCCAACAACAAGGAGACTTACGAAGGAGACCGTGCTGCCAAGGTTCCGGCGCTTCGCGACATCTACCAGAGATATTGGGAGCGTTGCCGGCAGGCGGATGCGATGGACTTCGACGATTTGCTGTTCTACACATTCCTGCTGTTCCGGGACCACCCCGAGGTGTTGGCGCGTTATCAAGACCAGTTCCGTTACATTCTGGTGGATGAGTATCAGGATACCAATTTTGCACAGCACAGCATCGTGCTGCAACTTGCCAAGAACCATCAGCATGTCTGTGTGGTGGGGGATGATGCACAGAGTATCTACTCCTTCCGTGGTGCCGATATTGACAATATTCTCTATTTTACGAAAGTATATCCCGATACGAAGGTCTTCAAGCTGGAGCAGAATTACCGTTCCACCCAGACCATTGTCCGCGCGGCCAACAGCCTGATAGAAAAGAACCAGTGGCAGATACGCAAGGAAGTGTTCTCGGAAAAGGAGAAGGGAGAGGCCATCGGTGTGTACCAGGCATACAGTGACGTGGAAGAAGGGGATATTGTGGTGAATAAGATAGCTGAACTGCGGCGTGAAAAGCGCTATGCCTACTCTGATTTTGCGATACTCTACCGTACCAATGCGCAGAGCCGTATTTTTGAGGAAGCCATGCGCAAACGCAGTATGCCTTACCGTATTTACGGAGGTTTGTCGTTCTATCAACGCAAGGAAATCAAAGATGTTATCGCTTACTTCCGTCTGATAGTGAATCCCAATGATGAAGAGGCTTTCAAACGTATTATCAATTATCCTGCACGGGGTATCGGAGATACGACAGTGGGAAAAATCATTGCTGCCGCCACCGGGCACAATGTCAGTTTGTGGACCGTGCTTTGTGAGCCGTTGGCGTATGGCTTGAACTTCAATAAAGGTACGGTGGGAAAGTTGCAGGCATTCCGCGAACTTATATCTGCCTTTATCACAGATGCTGCGGAGAAGAATGCCTACGAGATTGGTGCTGACATTATTCGCCAATCGGGCATCATCAATGATGTGTGTCAAGACAACTCTCCCGAGAATCTGAGCCGTAAGGAGAATATAGAGGAGCTGGTGAACGGTATGAGTGATTTTTGCGCCCAACGGCAGGAGGAAGGAAACTCTAACGTGTTGTTGGGTGACTTCCTTTCGGAAGTTTCCCTTCTTACCGACCAGGATTCGGATAAGGATGGGGACGATGAGAAGATAACCCTGATGACTGTACATTCGGCCAAGGGATTGGAGTTCAAGAATGTGTTTGTAGTGGGGATGGAGGAGAATCTTTTTCCCAGCAGCATGGTGGGTGACTCTCCCCGGGCATTGGAGGAAGAACGGCGGCTGTTCTATGTAGCCATCACACGTGCCGAAGAACACTGTTTCCTATCGTATGCAAAGACGCGTTTCCGGTACGGCAAGATGGAGTTTGGCAGTCCCAGCCGTTTTCTGAAGGATATAGACGTACGGTTCCTGCGCCTGCCTCAGGATGCGGGAATGTTCCGCAGGGTAGAGGAGGAAGCTGCCGTTTTCCGCAGGGAGAACGCCAGAGGCTTTGCGCCTGATAGGGAAGATGCTCCGTATGGAGGAAAAGAGCGTGTGTCTGTACGGCCGAAGCAGCAGATTATTGCGCCGACCGTTCCACGTAACCTGAAACGGGTGGCGCCTTCTGCAAATACGGCAAGTACATCGCCTTCTGCCGGCGCGTCTGCCAACCGTGTACAGCAGGGACAACTGATAGAGCACGAACGTTTCGGCCTGGGTGAAGTTTTGAAAGTGGAGGGCGAAGGAGACAATGCGAAAGCCACCATCCGCTTCAAGAATGCGGGAGACAAACAACTTTTGCTGCGCTTCGCGCGTTTCAAAGTGCTGTCATAGGATAGTACGCATCTTTTGTCTCACACAGAGGCGGGATACTTGTAAGAGGATGATGGCATGAGTGTAGGACTGTGGTATCTTAAAAAAGACAGTTAGAACGATACATACGGACAATTTAGAATAGTAAATATAGATAGAAGAATGACAAATAAAGACTTTTCCCTTTTCCCTTCTCCCTGCTATATTATGGAAGAAGGATTGCTGAGAAAGAACCTCGCACTGATAAAAAGTGTGGCCGACCGCGCAGGTGTGGAGATAATCCTCGCTTTCAAATCATTTGCCATGTGGCGTTCCTTTCCCATTTTCAGGGAGTATATAGACCACTCTACGGCAAGTTCTGTCTACGAAGCCCGTCTGGCATTGGAGGAGTTCGGAAGTAAGGCACATACGTACTCGCCTGCCTATACCGAGGCCGATTTTCCGGAGATAATGCGGTGCAGCAGCCATATTACTTTCAATTCGCTTTCGCAGTTCCACCGCTTTTATCCGGTAGTGGTGGCGGAGGGAAGCGGCATTTCCTGCGGTATCCGTATCAATCCTGAATACTCTGAGGTGGAAACGGAGCTTTATAATCCCTGCGCACCCGGTACCCGCTTCGGTGTAATGGCCGACCAGCTTCCCGAAGAACTTCCGGCGGGTATTGAAGGTTTTCACTGTCATTGTCACTGCGAGTCTTCTTCCTACGAGCTGGAACACACATTGGAGCACTTGGAAGGAAAATTCTCCCGCTGGTTCTCACAGATTAAGTGGTTGAATTTAGGAGGCGGGCATCTGATGACGCGTAAGGATTATGATGTAGAGCATCTTGTCCGTCTGTTGCAGGGCTTGAAGGGGCGCTATCCACATCTTCAAATCATTCTTGAGCCCGGTTCCGCTTTTACTTGGCAGACCGGTGTGCTGAGCTCGGAGATAGTGGACATTGTGGAAAACCGCGGCATTCGTACCGCCATTCTCAACGTTAGCTTTACGTGCCACATGCCGGATTGTCTGGAGATGCCCTATCAGCCTGCAGTGCGTGGAGCGGAGATGGGCGATGCGGGCCCTTACGTCTATCGCCTTGGAGGAAACTCCTGCTTGAGCGGCGACTATATGGGACTGTGGAGTTTCGACCATGAGCTGCAGATAGGGGAGAGAATCGTCTTTGAGGACATGATACATTACACCACTGTAAAGACGAATATGTTCAATGGAATTCACCATCCGGCCATTGCAATGTGGACAAAAGAAGGAAAAGCTGAAGTTTTCAAGCAATTTTCTTATGAAGATTATCGTGGGCGAATGAGTTGATAATCAAAAGTCTGCTTGTATGCCTGGCGAAAATGTACACTTTTCTGTGTGAAAAAAGTCTGCAGAATGTTTGCAGGTTTAAGGAAAATATCTACCTTTGCATCCGCAATCGCGGAAATAGCTCAGTTGGTAGAGCATAACCTTGCCAAGGTTAGGGTCGCGAGTTCGAGTCTCGTTTTCCGCTCAACGCAGTTTAGATTGCAATTACCTATGCCCAGGTGGCGGAATTGGTAGACGCGCACGTTTCAGGTGCGTGTGTCGAGAGGCATGCAGGTTCGAGTCCTGTTCTGGGCACCAAGGTAAAGCAGTCGGTTCTTTGAATTGTTGAAAGTAAGTTGGAGAGGTGGCGGAATTGGTAGACGCGCTACTTTGAGGGGGTAGTGACAATTATGTCGTGGGAGTTCGAGTCTCCTTCTCTTCACGCTTTTATACATTGCGGAAATAGCTCAGTTGGTAGAGCATAACCTTGCCAAGGTTAGGGTCGCGAGTTCGAGTCTCGTTTTCCGCTCTTTCAGATGTATTGAAGATGACTTATGCCCAGGTGGCGGAATTGGTAGACGCGCACGTTTCAGGTGCGTGTGTCGAGAGGCATGCAGGTTCGAGTCCTGTTCTGGGCACTTTACTCCTCAAAAAAGGAGAGTCATCCAATGCGGAAATAGCTCAGTTGGTAGAGCATAACCTTGCCAAGGTTAGGGTCGCGAGTTCGAGTCTCGTTTTCCGCTCTTTTCAGATAAAAAAATCCCGCAAGCATTGTTCGGTGCTTGCGGGATTTTTTTGTTGTATGGAAGTTGTTGTTACAGTTTCTGTAATGAGAATCCGAGCATCATTCCGTCGTAGCTGTTGGCCAGCGAGCCGATACTCTTCAGAGTGGAGTTGCTGCTTTTGCTGGAGAGGAAGGTTATCAGTTTCAGTAGCTTGTCCGATTCGAACAGCAGGTCCATAGTTGTGGAGGTAGCGTTGACCTTGGCATTCATACCTATCAGCTTGGCGAATTTCAAGTTGACCTTTTGGGTGGATGCATTGTAGGAGTAGCTTCCCTTCATGCTCTTTTGCCCTACTTTGGCGCTGAATGTGCTGTCGGCGTTGAATGTGAATGACATTTGCCCGGCTTTGATGCCTACTTTGGCAAGCTGTTCGTCCAGTTTCTTTTCTGCGGCTGTGGCGGCAACGGCACCGCCGGCTTTCTGCAGCAGGTTGTCCGATTCGAATTCAATGGCGGAGCCGGTATACGACCAAGTGCCGGTCATATCCGCTGTTGACTTGCCGGTCACGGCATTTACCGCCTTCTCTATATTTTCTTTGTTGAACAAATCCTTGATGGATTGTGCGTGACTATTGCCGGTCAGCAGTAGTGCGGCAACAAACAGTTGCCAAAAAACTAATCTTTTCATTTTACTTATGTCTATTGTTTGCTATTCAGGCTTTTGTTGATACTTTCGATATAGTCCAGCAGCTCTTTCCGTCCCATGCGGTTTTCAGAAGAGGTGATGAAGTAGGGAGGCAGCTCTTCCCACTGTTCCTTCAACTGTTCCAGGTATTCGTTGATGTGGGTGTTCAGTCTGCCGCCTTTCAGTTTGTCGGCCTTTGTGAAGACGATGGCAAAGGGTACGCCGTTCTCGCCCAGCCATTCCGTAAACTCGAGGTCGATGGCTTGGGGAGCCAGCCGGCTATCTATAAGAACAAACAGACAAGTCATCTGTTCGCGTTGCAGTATATAACTTTCTATAATACGTTTGATTTGTTCCTGACCTTTCTGTCCCCGTTTGGCGTAGCCATATCCCGGAAGGTCTACAATGTACCAGCTCTTGTTGATTAGGAAATGGTTGATAAGCATGGTCTTTCCCGGTGTGGCAGAGGTCATGGCGAGTCCTTTCCTTCCGGTCAGCATATTGATAAGACTGGATTTTCCTACGTTGGAGCGTCCGATGAAAGCATATTCGGGAAATGTACCGGCGGGGCATTTCCGCACGTCTGTGTTACTGATGACGAATTCGGCGTTTGTAATATCCATTTTGTTGCCTTTTTGGGGTTTTACGTGTGGCAAAGGTAGCACTAATTTCATAAGTTTGCACTATCTTTGCCCAGAAAGCGAAGATAGGCTGCACCTCAGCATAAAAAATGAACGAGTTCATTTTATTCTGCATTCGGTTTGCACTATCTTTGTGGCCAATAGGAAAATTTTAAGTATGAATGGACAGTTTCCCTCGACATTATTGGAGAAGGCGGTAAATGAGTTTGCCAAGTTGCCCGGAGTGGGACGTAAGACGGCTATGAGGCTGGTTCTTCACCTGCTCCGCCAGGATACGGCAGTGGTGGAAGCGTTCGGCAATGCCATTGTGACGCTGAAGCATGAAGTGAAATATTGCAAGGTATGCCATAATATATCAGATACGGAGACGTGCCGCATCTGTTCCAGTCCGCAACGGGACGCTTCCGTGGTCTGTGTGGTAGAGAATATCCGTGATGTGATGGCTGTGGAAGCCACACAACAGTTCCGTGGTTTGTATCACGTGTTGGGAGGCGTCATCTCGCCGATGGATGGCATTGGTCCCGGAGACTTGCAGATAGAAAGCCTTGTGCAGCGGGTAGCCGCCGGTGGCATCAATGAAGTGATTCTTGCCCTGAGCACGACGATGGAGGGAGATACGACAAACTTTTATATCTACCGCAAGCTGGAAAAACTGGGTGTGAAGCTCTCCGTCATAGCCCGTGGCATTTCCATCGGCGACGAATTGGAGTATACGGATGAAGTGACTCTGGGACGCAGTATCGTGAACCGCACTCCATTTTCCGGAACTGCCTGATCGTGTTGGGCTTCTATCAATTATTCATTATCCACTATCAATTCACTAAATGGAAGAACAAATAAAGAAGACTGCATTGCGTGTCCGAACAACTTTTGCTTATTTCTGGATGCTCCCCATCCTACTCGTCCTGCTTGGAGAAACCGGAGGCGAATGGGTAGGTATGTATGCCGGAGATGTACGTGCTATCTATATGGCTGAGACGATAACCATTCTGCTGGCTGCCTCTTGCGTGCCCGTATCCCTGAAACTCTTTTCATGGGTATTAATCCGGAAAATAGATGTAGTGACGCTTCCCGAAGCCCTCCGCCTTTATGCGTTGTGGAGTGGCGTGCGGCTGGCATTGCTTGCCATACCAGTGCTTGCAGGTTTTTTCACCTATTATATAATGTTGAGCAGTACGGGTGTACTGTGTGCACTGATAGGACTGACGGCTTCTCTGTTCTGCCTGCCGGGTGATGGACGCCTGCGTAAAGAACTGCATATCAATAAAGAAGAAGAAATGTAACCGACTGGAAGATATGAATAAATCTTATTTCTGTAGTGAAAGGGTGCGTCTACGTGCTATGGAGCCGGAAGACTTGGAAGTGATGTATGCTATGGAGAATGATTCCCGGACTTGGGATGTGACGAACTTCACCGTGCCCTATTCCAGATTTGTCTTGAAACAATATATTGAGAATTCCGAATGCGATATGTTTGCCGACCGCCAGCTGCGTATGATGATTGTACGTGTAGAGGATGATGCGGTGATAGGCACCATTGATATTACAGAGTTTTCTCCCATGCATGCCCGGGGAGAGGTGGGCATTGCTATACGGAAGGAGTATCAGGGCAATGGTTATGCCAAGGAAGCGTTGCGTTTGCTGTGCGACTATGTTTTCAGTTTCCTATATCTGAAGCAGTTGATAGTCCATATTTCGGTGGATAATGAGGCAAGTATCCGCCTTTTTGAATCCTGCGGTTTTGTGCGTTGCGGGCTTTTGAGGGAGTGGTGGCGCGTAGGAGGGTGCTATAAGGATGTCGTATTGTTGCAACTTCTCCGCAACACTAATTGAACGTTGGAATCTGGGGGAAACGCGACCATATTTCATATTTTGCTCCCAGCTTGCACAATGCCTTCTTCCAGAGTGTGCCGCTGGCTGCCTCGTCCATTAGCGAGCTGATGTTTTCTTTGCCTACCAGCCAAGTGTTTTCTTCAATTTCCCGGTCCAGCTGTTCGTACTCCCAGCCGGAGTATCCCAAAAAAAATCTGATTCTGCCTTTAACGGAATTTCCCTGCATGATGTAGTTTTTAATGGCTTCAAAGTCACCGTTCAGGTAGAAGCCTTTGCCGATGGGCAATGCTCCGGTAATGCCCTTGAGCGTGTGCAAATAGAACAACGTATCTGTACTGAGCGGTCCTCCTTTATAGATAGGTATGTTTTCCGGGCAGTTGAAGTCTTTCAGCACATCATTCAAGAATAGGGGGAGAGGTTTGTTCATAACCAGTCCCATTGTGCCGTCATGTGTATGGTCCACCAGTAGAATGACGGATCGCCCAAACATGTGGTCACACAAAAAGGGTTCGGAAATCAAGACCTTTCCCCGGGCAGGAACCACATGGTTTGTTTCTATCTTGAATAGATCTATATTGCTATACATGCCCCTAATATACATAATATTCCACAATAAACAAAAGTTCTTCGCTGTTTTTCATTTTAAAAGTTTCTTTTCTCAGATTTTATGGTTTTTTTATTCGAAGAAAATGCTTAAATTTGCAAGTAATTGGCAATTTAATACAATGAAGTATACTACACTATATATGTTAATTTTAGGGCTGTTTTCTATAGGATGGACGGATTGCCCGGAGGGATTTTGGGAGCGTATGCAACGTCCGGGGCATTCCGAAATACAGCTTTCCAAAGTGACGGTAAGTGGCTGTGTGCTGGATGAAGGTGGGTTTCCGCTGGCCGGTGCCACTATTCAGGAGAAAGAAACGGCCAATGGTGCGATAGCGGATTCGGAAGGAAAATTCACGCTGGTGGTTGCCGATAATGCAGTGCTCCGTGTTTCATTTATCGGCTACATTTCCCAGGATATTGAGGTGGAAGGACGTTCGACCTTTCATATCACACTAAGAGAAAATATGATAGAGCTGGATAATGTCATTGTTACCGCTTTGGGTATCGAAAAGAAAGAAAATTCTCTTTCTTATGCCACAGATTTAATAAAAAACGAGGAATTGACTCGAGTAAAAATGCCCAACTTAATCACTTCGTTGACCGGCAAGTCAGCTGGTGTGCGTGTTAACCAGGTTTCTTCCGGTCTGGGAGCTTCAGCCAAAGTCAGTATCCGTGGAGTCCGTTCGGTGGCGAGTGACAACCAACCTCTGTACGTGATAGACGGTGTTCCCATTCTGAACTCCACCTCCGAGCAAGCATACTCTGCCATAGGCGGGACGGCCAATGCTGGCAACCGTGACGGAGGGGACGGCATTTCCAATCTGAATCCTGAAGATATAGAGAGCATCAGTATCCTGAAAGGAGCTCCCGCGGCAGCTTTGTATGGTAGCCAGGCTGCCAATGGGGTGATACTGATTACTACAAAGAAGGGGCAGTCGTACGGGCAGCGCGGTGTTTCTTTCTCGACGAGCCTGATGTTCGACAATGCTTTTGCGCTACCCAAGATGCAGAACCGCTATGGAGTAAGTGATGGTGTAGACAGTTGGGGAGAACGGGCAAACCTTCCCGAATACGATAATCTGAGAGACTTCTTCTCTACTGGTGTCACCTCCATAACTTCCATCTCCTTGAGTCACGGCAATGAGAAGTTGCAGAACTATTTCTCCTATGCCAATACTACGGGGCATGGCATCATTGGGAAACATAACCTTTCGAAGCACAACCTCACTTTCAGAGAGACTTCCGTTCTATTGAATTCCCGTCTGAAGTTAGATGGCAGTATGAACCTGATGCGCCAGGTGGTGAAGAACAAGCCTACCGTGGGTGGTTTCTACATGAATCCTTTGGTGGGGCTCTACCGTTTTCCACGGGGTGAGGATATTGCTTATTATAAGGAGAACTTCGAGGTTTATGATGAGGGTAGAAACTTGAACATACAGAATTGGCATACCTCCTACGAGGATTTTGAGCAGAATCCCTACTGGATTACCAATCGCATATTGAGCAAGGAGAACCGCATGCATGTCATAGTCTCCTTATCCGCCAATCTGAAGATAAACGATTGGTTAAGCCTGCAGACCCGTGGCAATGTAGACTATATTAACGACAAGGTGCGCCAGCAGTTCTATGCCTCTACCGCTCCGGCGTTAGCGGGAGCCAATGGGCGTTATATTGAGATGGACTATCAGGAAACCCAATATTACGGAGACGCCATACTGATGATGAAAAAGCAGTGGGATGCATTCTCTCTCAACGCGGTGCTCGGTGCCAGTATCAATGATAAGACAGTGAACTCCACCCGCTATGACTCTAAAACAGCTTCGCTGAAATATGCCAATGTGTTCAATCTGGCCAATATCATCATGAATGGTTCTGCCGGGCTGGACCAGAAGATTGATGTGCGGCGCCAATTGCAGTCCTTGTTTGCGACGGCACAACTGGGCTACAACGAGTTTGTCTATCTTGATTTGTCGGCCCGTAATGACTGGTCCTCCACGCTGGCTTATACATCTCATGAGAAAAGCGGGTTCTTCTATCCCTCCGTGGGATTTTCGCTGATATTCAATAAGCTGATGACTTTACCCCGATGGGTGTCACTGGCAAAGATAAGGGGGGCATACAGCATGGTGGGCAATGATATTCCCATGTTCATCACAAATCCTTCCTCGCATATCACGGCAGGCGGAGAGTTCTTGGCAAGTGATGCCGCGCCGTTCAAGGATATGGAACCGGAGATGACGCACTCCTTTGAGGCGGGTATAGAAGCGCGTTTTTTGAAGAATCGCATTGGCTTGAATGCCACTTTCTATAAGACGAATACCCGGAACCAGTTCTTCAAGCTTCCTACTCTGTCGGGCGATAAATATGCCTACCGTTATGTCAATGCGGGTAATATACAGAATGTGGGGTGGGAGGTTTCACTGGATGCCGTTCCTTTGCTGACGAACCATTTCAAGTGGAAAACAGAGGTGAACTTTTCCACCAACCGCAACAAGATAATTTCACTGCACGAAGCGCTGAAGGAGTTTCTTTACGGTCCTACCAGCTTCTCGTCCAGTTATGCCATGAAATTGGTGAAAGGGGGCTCTATCGGTGACATCTACGGAAAAGCTTTTGTACGTGACGATGCGGGCGATATCGTTTACGGCACGGAAGGAGACAATACCGGGATGCCTTTGGTGGAAGGTGATGGCAATACGGTGAAAGTGGGCAATGCCAATCCAAAACTGATGCTTGGCTGGAATCATATGCTGTCTTACAAGAATTTTTCTTTCTATTTTCTGGTGGATTGTCGCTTTGGAGGCGATATTTTGTCTCAGACGCAGGCGGATATGGATATGTATGGCGTTTCTGAAGTCACGGCCCGGGCCAGGGACAAAGGTTATGTAATGCTTGAAGGTAACCGGATAGATAATGTGAAAGGATTTTATAAGAATGTTGTAGGCGGACGGGCCGGGGTGACGGAATATTATATGTATGATGCCACGAACATCAGGCTGCGTGAGCTGTCCGTGGGCTACCAACTGCCTGCTGCCTGGATGGAAAAGACCAAAGTCCTCAAGCGGGCACAACTGTCCTTTTCGGGACGCAACTTGTTCTTCTTCTACAAAAAGGCGCCTTTCGACCCTGACCTGGTACTCTCTACGGGCAACGATAACCAGGGAATTGAAGTCTACGGTATGCCTACCACGCGTAGTTGGGGATTTTCTTTGAAGTGTGAATTTTAAGAGGGGGAGGGAGACTTGATATGAAGAGGATTATAGTACTGATTGGCATGGTTTTCGTGTTTCTGGCTTGTACGCGGGACTTTAAGGAAATCAATACGGACAAGTCCGGCGTGACGGACGAGGACTTGCAGGCCGACTATAACGAACATGGCATCCGTCTTGGAATCATCCAGCAAGGCATCTATTTCAATTACGACTACGGAAAGGGGAAGAACTGGCCTTTTCAATTGACCCAGAATTTGAATGCCGACATGTTCAGCGGTTACATGCACGATGCCAAGCCTCTGAATGGAGGTTCGCACAATTCGGACTACAACTTGCAGGATGGATGGAACAGCGCCATGTGGGGACATACCTATGAGTATGTTTTCCCGCAGATATATCAGTCGGAGAATGCCACACGTGACCGTATGCCTGCCTTTTTCGGCATTACCAAGATACTGAAGGTGGAAGTGATGCACCGTGTCACGGACTATTACGGCCCTATTGTGTATAGTCATTTTGCCGATCCCGAAGCCCGTTATATGCCTGACACGCAGAAAGAGGTCTATAATGCCTTTTTCTGTGAACTCGATACGGCTGTTGCTGTACTTTCCGATTATATTGTCGAGCATCCGAGAGCTTCGGAGTTTGCGCGTTTCGATATGTTGTTGGACGGTGATTATGACTCTTGGATAAAGTTTGCCAACTCGTTGAGGATGCGGCTTGCCATGCGCATCGCGGTAGCCAGTCCGGAGAAGGCAAAAACGGAATTCCGTAAGGCGATGGATAATGAATACGGAGTCATTCGGGAGGCGGACGAGTCGGTGGCGGTTTCCACAGCGAGTGGATATACCAATCCGTTGGGCGAGATAAACCTTGTTTGGAATGAAGCTTATATGGGAGCGCCGATGGAGTCCATACTGAACGGATATGAAGATCCCCGTCGTGAAATCTATTTTGCCACTTGCCAGAATGAACAGTTTGCAGGCGAGTATCGCGGCATTCGTCAGGGTACATGCTTTGCACATAACTATTATAATACACTCTCAAAATTGAAAGTTACCCAGCAGACTGATGCAGTGTTGATGCCGGCAGCAGAAGTCTGGTTCCTGCGTGCCGAGGCTGCCCTACGGGGATGGACTGATGAGTCGGCGAAAATCTGCTATGAAGAAGGGGTAATGGCTTCTTTCCGTCAGTATGGCATCTTGCAGTCCGACGCTTATCTGGAGAGCAACTTGTTGCCTGCCGATTTTGTGGATACCTACGATATGGAGAATGATATTACCGCCCGTTGTCAGGTTTCGCCACGCTGGCTGGAGTCAGCGGATAGGGATACGAAACTGGAGAAGATTATTACCCAAAAATGGATTGCCATGTTTCCCGAAGGGTGTGAAGCTTGGGCTGAACAGCGCCGTACGGGGTATCCCCGGCTATTCCCCGTACGCTTTAATCACAGTAAAGACGGGTGCATAGATACTGAGACAATGATTCGCCGTCTGAACTTTCCCGGCGGACTGAAGACGGAGAATGCCGAGCAGTATGCCGCTTTGGTAGAGGTACTGGGTGGAGATGACAATGCCGGTACCCGATTGTGGTGGGATACCGGCATCAACTGGTAGAAACACCTTATTTATATAGGGATATTTTTTATTGGATGGGGTGATTCTCGGCAAAAATTGCCATACGTTCGTCCAACTGGTCGTACTGATGGTCTTGGATAAAGGAAGTGCAGGCACGTAATCCTTCCTGATGGCTTCCGGTGGTCACCAGCGAAATGGCGCTTACACCGTAGTACATTAGTTCCCGCGCAAGTTCTCCGCTACTCATGCCCGGGTAACCGATGGTGAAGTAGAAACCGTCGGCAACGGGATCACCCAAATCATTGTCGTATACCAAGTGGAAACCGTGGCGCAAGAAGATTTCTTTCAGGCGGCGGGCACGTTCACCGTATACTTTCACTTCATCAAGGAAGTTGTATTGACCTTCATTGGCTGCTTTAAGCATGGCGGCAAGAGCATACTGCGCAGAGTGGCTGGTGCCGGAAGAGAGCGCATAGAGTACGCGGTGGATGAATACTGTGCCGAAGGTGCCGCCGCCGTAGCGTTGTGTCAACCCGGGATAGGCCCGATGATACAGTTTGTCCGAAATGCAGCTGACACCGATACGTTGACCGGCATAGCTGAAAGCTTTGGAACCGGAAATGAGCAGCACGTAAAGGTCCGTATAGTGTGCCACAGAAGGTTGGTAAGGCGCTTGGAACGGTTTGCTCAAGTCTTGGCGGAAGTCCATGGCAAAGTAGGCGAGGTCTTCCAGCACAATGACGTCATATTTGGTTGCCAGTTCGCCGATGATGCGCAATTCTTCTTCTTTTAGGCAAATCCAGCTGGGATTGTTGGGATTGGAATAGACGATGGCAGAGATATTTCCTTTGCTGAGGTAACTTTCCAACTTCGCTTTCAACTTGTTGCCACGGTAGTCATATACGTCAAAGGTTTCATATTTCTGTCCCATCACGACCAACTGCTGCTTCTGTACCGGGAAACCGGGATCGATGAAGAGAATGGTATCCTTTTTCTCATCGCACTGGCTGCATGTGAGGAATGAAGCAAAAGTTCCTTGCATGGAACCGGTAACTGGTACGCAACCTTCGGGGGCTACATCTACATTGATAAAGGCTTTGATGAAACGGGATGCTTCCTGCTTCAAGGCGGGGAGTCCGTTGATGTCCGGGTAGAGGCTGGCAATACCATTCTGCAATGCCTCCACCTCTGCCTTTACGCCGACGGCTGAGGGGGGGAGTCCGGGTACACCCATTTCCATTTTTATGAATTCCACACCCGATGCCGCTTCGGCATTGGCTGCAATGGCTTTGACTTCACGGATAGTTGCTTTGGCAAAGTCTGTGATATGAAAATCTGCGATAGTTTCATCTATCAACTTACGTTCAATAGGAGTATTTCTCATGATTTCAATATTAATTTAGTTTTGCAAAGGTAACATAAATCTCTTATAATCAAGCTATGTTAAAAAAAAGATGATTTTTTTTCTTTCAAGCTATTGCAGATATAAGAATTTTGTCTACCTTTGCAACCGCAATCGAGAGAGATAGCAACGAAAGAATGAAATAATGGTGCGTTAGTTCAGTTGGTTAGAATACATGCCTGTCACGCATGGGGTCACGGGTTCGAGTCCCGTACGCACCGCGAAAGCAAATATCAAATTAAAGCAAAGCTCTGAAATTCAAGGATTTCAGAGCTTTTTTTCTGTATCGGCAAGAATAACGATTAAAAAATCATGCATGGGATTATTCGTGGGATTTCTGCCAGTCTTACTATACTCATCTGATGAACTTGAACTTTCTTGCGGTATAATCGGGAATTCGGGTACAAATATCCGTAAATCATATACACCTTCGCTTGTGCTATCGCGGTACCTTTGTCATCAGAAGTTTAACAAGAAAAATAGAGTAATATAGCGTATGGCAAAAATAATTTTAGGAGTTCTGTCACTGCTTGTCATAATGTCGTGCAGTATCCCAGTGAAGGAGAACACCGTTCAACCCAATATAATGGAAACGAACAAGAAAAATCTCGGAAATCTGTTGGCTCTCTATCCCAAGCCGATGACGGTTGTCGGGGCGGAGGTTGAAGGGAAAGTAAACTGGCTAGTGGTAGGCCATACGGGTGTTATTGGACATGACCGGATACTCATCAGCATGAGTAAAAGCCATTACACTAATCAAGGGATAAAGGCCTCAAAACGACTTTCCGTCAATCTAGTGAGTCGTGAAATATTGCCGAAAGCTGACTATGTGGGAAGTGTAAGCGGTGCGACGGTCGATAAGTCGGAGGTGTTTGCCTACCATATTGGCGAAAACGGTACCCCTGTTATAGACGCATCACCCCTCACCATGGAGTGTGAGGTGGTAGACATCTATGAAACTGAAGGTTTCGACAATTTCATTTGTGCGATAGTCAATACATACGCTGCTCCTGAAGTGCTTGATAATAACGGGAAACTTGACTATACGAAGCTGAAACCCGTATTGTTTGAATTTCCGACCTATTCCTACCTTGCCACGGGAGAGATTATCGGCAAATGCCTGAATCTGGATAAGCAGCCGGGTATGTGCGCTAAAGAGCCGATGAGTGCTGACGGTATCGTGCGGTTGTCGAAAATCGAAGTTTATCCGCAGTATCTCGACGAATATATGAAATACGCAACCGAAGTAGGCGAAATCTCTCTGCGCATCGAATCGGGCGTGCTGACTATGTATGCGGTCGGCGAGAAGGAGAATCCCTGCAAGGTGACTATTCTCGAAACCTATGCGAGCCGTGCGGCTTATGAAAAACATATTGCATCAGAACACTTTCAGAAATACAAGCAAGGAACGTTGCACATGGTCAAATCATTGGTCTTGTCTGACCAGACGCCACTTAATCCGGCTAACAAGCTCAATAACTTCATGCAATAAATAGAACGACTATGAACAAGATTTTTTTAATTTCAGTATTCAGCATTTTAACACTCAATATTATGGCACAAGAAAAGATAGTACAGACAGCAGGACGTACCCAGTTGGGTGAGTTTGCTCCTAAATTTGCGGAACTAAACGACGATGTCCTCTTTGGCGAGGTCTGGAGCCGCACCGACAAACTCGGTCTGCGTGACCGTAGTTTGGTAACTATAACTTCTCTTATCAGTCAAGGAATCACGGATAATTCGCTCGTGTTCCACCTTCAGTCGGCAAAAAAGAACGGCATCACCCGTACGGAGATTGCTGAAATCATCACCCATATCGGTTTCTATGCCGGTTGGCCCAAAGCGTGGGCAGCGTTTAATCTGGCCAAAGGCGTATGGGCAGAGGACACTGCCGGTGAAGATACCAAAGCCGCGTTCCAGCGTGAAATGATTTTCCCCATTGGAGAACCGAACACAGCATACGCACAGTACTTCATAGGTAACAGCTATCTTGCTCCCGTTTCACGTGAGCAGGTTTCCGTCTCTAACGTCACTTTCGAGCCTCGTTGCCGCAATAACTGGCACATACACCGTGCTACTAAAGGCGGTGGACAGATGCTTATCGGTGTTGCCGGTCGTGGGTGGTATCAAGAAGAGGGCAAGCCGGCAGTAGAGATTCTACCCGGTACGGTTATCCATATCCCTGCAAATGTGAAGCATTGGCACGGTGCTGCTTCTGATGGTTGGTTTGCCCATCTTGCTTTCGAAGTTCCCGGTGAGGATACTTCTAATGAATGGCTAGAACCGGTGACGGATGAAGAATACGATAAACTTAAATAGGAGAAACTATGACTACGAACGAATTCAAAGAATATGTAAAGACGCGTCAAGCGCTTAATACGGAGGAGATACACCGTTTTATGGACGAAATGAGCAGTGAAGCCAGGCGTATCACTTTCCGGCTGAACACCGCATACTATACGCCGGACGAAGTACGTGAGTTGCTATCCGAATTGTTCGGTTATCAAGTTCCGTCATCGTTCCGAGTATTTCCGCCGTTTTATGCCGATTTCGGGAAGAATATAACAGTGGGCGAAGGCGTATTTATTAATGCCTGCTGTCATTTTCAAGACCATGGTGGTGTGATAATCGGCGACGGATGCCAAATTGGGCATAATGTAGTCTTTGCAACGCTCAATCATGGTTTGCCTCCGGCTGAACGCCAAACTACCTATCCGGCACCAATTGTACTGGGCAAGAATGTCTGGGTAGGTTCTAATGCAACAATTCTTCAAGGAGTGACAATTGGTGACAATGCTGTGGTGGGAGCTGGAGCGGTCGTGACGAAAGATGTGGAAGCAAATACAATAGTAGGTGGTGTCCCCGCAAAATTGATAAAGAGAATAGAATAATAAAATTGAAAACAAGGTGAAAATAATATCAAATACAGCATTTGGCGGAGAAAGACCTTTGTTCGAATCGCATGACTTACGTTTGGAGAATGTAGTTATCCGTGCTGGAGAATCAGCCATCAAGGAATGCAGCAACATCGAAGCTGTTGATTGTCGGTTCGAAGGAAATTATCCCTTCTGGCATGTTCACGGATTTGTTATCGACCGTTGTTTTTTCGATGTCGGCGGGCGTTCGGCACTGTGGTATTCCGACCATCTGAAAATGACTGATACGCGTATCGATGCACCCAAAATGTTTCGCGAGATGCACGACATCGAAATAGAGAATGTAGAGATAAACGATGCCGATGAGGTGTTCTGGCGTTGTAAAAAACTGAATATCAAAAATCTGAAACTGCATGGAGGAACTTATCCGTTCATGTTCAGCAGCGACATCCGCATAGACGGATTGGAAAGCGACAGCAAGTACGTTTTCCAGTATGTGAAGAATGTGGAGTTGCGCAATGCCAAAATCACTACGAAGGATGCCTTCTGGGAGGTGGAGAATGTGACAATCTACGATTCTGAACTCAGCGGCGAATATCTCGGCTGGCATTCGCACAATCTCCGGTTGGTGAATTGCCATATAACCGGTGAGCAACCGCTCTGCTATGCCCACGACCTCGTACTGGAGAATTGCACCTTTGGTCCCGACTGCGACCGGGCTTTTGAATATAGTTCGGTGCAGGCAACCATCAAAGGAACAATAGGCGGGGTGAAGAATCCACGGACAGGCTGTATCACTGCCGAAAGCTATGGGGAAATCATTCTCGACGAAAATATAAAGGCGCCTGCCGATTGTGAGTTGAGGCTTTGGGATGGTAACTGGATTTATAAATTATGAAATACGATTTCGATACAATCATCTCGCGTCGCGGGACGAATTCTTATAAATGGGATATTCCCGAAGAGGAGAATGTACTGCCCATGTGGGTGGCGGATATGGATTTTCGTACAGCACCCGCTATTATCGATGCCTTACAAAAGCGGGTGGCGCACGGTATTTTCGGTTATACAAAAGTACCCGAAGCCTATTATGATGCGGTTGTCCGGTGGTTCGATGACCGGCATCGCTGGCAGGTTGATTCCCGGTGGATTATCTATACGAGTGGTCTCGTGCCGGCTCTGTCAGCCATTATCAAAGCCTTGGCCATGCCGGGTGATAAAGTCATCGTTCAGACTCCTGCCTATAATTGTTTCTATTCATCTATCCGTAATGACGGATGCGAGTTGTTTGCCAATAATCTCATTTATCAGGATGGCCGCTACGTAATCGACTTTGCCGATCTTGAAAGGAAAGCTTCCGATCCGAAAGCAAAAATCCTGCTGCTGTGCAATCCTCACAATCCGGTCGGACGGGTCTGGACTCCGGAAGAACTGCAGCATATAGGTGATATTTGTTTACGGAATGAGGTGTTTGTCGTGGCGGATGAGATTCATTGTGAACTGACTTACGAAGGATATGACTACACACCCTTTGCCTCCTTGTCTGAACGCTTTTTGCAAAATTCCGTTACTTGCGTTTCGCCGAGCAAGGCGTTCAACCTTGCCGGGTTGCAAATCGCCAATATCATCGCAGCCGATGAAGAGGTGCGCCGCCGTATTGACAGAGCCATCAATATCAACGAGGTATGCGACGTCAATCCGTTCGGCGTAATCGCCACAATGGCAGCTTATAACGAAGGTGGGGAATGGCTCGATGCCTTGCGGAAATATCTGCGGGGGAATTACGAATACCTCTGCCGCTTTTTCAAGGAACGGTTACCACAATATCCCGTGTTGCCACTCGAAGGAACTTATTTGGTTTGGATAGACTGCAGTGCCTCTGGTATCAACTCAGATGCTGTCGCCTTGCGTTTGCAAGAACAACAGCACTTGATGGTCAATTCCGGTACGATGTACGGTCCCGGTGGAGAGGGCTTTATCCGGCTGAATATCGCTTGCCCCCGGGCTCTGCTTGCTGATGGACTGGAACGGATGGCCCGTTTATTCTATCGTGAAGTCTTCTGATTTAAATCCGCTGTAATACCTACCGGCGAAGGCGGTGAACTTCAGGACACAATAATCGGGATCAGTCACTCCTTCGGGGTAGTACATAGTGTCGCCTTCCTGCCATATCATTTCCTTACTGGTGCTGTCCGTCAGTATCTCCATCGTGCCGCGCAGCATTACGCCCTTGAAGAAGCGTGTGTTGCAGACGTAAAGGCATGCCCGGTTATTTTTGAGAAATTGCGAAACGCGCATCGACGAGGTGTTCGTTGATAGGTAAATGTGTTTGATCCCTTCCCTTTTGCGGGTTTGCAACATGGCCTTGATGTTGGGAAAGCCTTCGGCATCCATCGAACCGACAAAGATGGTTTTTTCCTTGTCAATCATGTTTCCTACTGTTTTTTCTGCATTTCTCATTGTTTGTTTTTTTATGGGTTATTGTTTCAAGGGCAAAGATAGCCGGTAAGTGGAACTTTTGTACAATAAAAAAGAAGGAGGATATGTCACTTTTCACGGTTTCTCCATTTTCCGGTAGGCGAGGGGAGTATACCCTATACATTGTCGGAAACTACGTACAAAGTAGGAGACGGTTGAGAAATGAAGTTCAGAGGCTATTTCTGAAATGGGGAGGTCGGTGTAGGTGAGCAGACGCTGGGCTTCGTCTGTAATCTTGTTGAGTATGTACTGCTTGGCATTGATGTTTATGGCCGAAGAGAGGATTTCGTTCAGATAGTTGGGAGTGATGCATAGTTTATCGGCATAGAATTGTACAGAATGCTGCTCCCGGAAGTGCTCCCCAACCAATTCGAAGAATCGGCTGAGGTGGAAGCTGCTGATATCTTTATGTGGCTCCTTACCCGTCTCCGGAGGGATAGAGGTGCGGTAGGCACGGTTGAGTAGCATGAGGACTTCGTAAAGTAAGGCGCGTAATATGCCCGTATCGTGTGGGTGGAAAGAGTCGATTTCGACCTTTATGTCGTGCAGAAGTTGGAGTATCCGTGCATAGAGCCCGTTCGGCAGTTGGAGTTTGTCTGCCGTTTTTCCCATTCGGAAGAACGGGAGGTGCTGCACGAATAGTGGGTCTTTGAAGAAAGAGGTCAAAAAGGTATCCTCAAAAATTAGAGCATGACCGTTGCCGATACGGTCTGTGTCCCAACTGCGCACCTCACCTGGTTTGGAGAAGAATACATCACCGGGAGCTGCCAAGTGTGTCCGGTTACCGATAGTGAATTCTCCTTCTCCTTCTGTGATGAAGGTGATGTCATAGTAGGTCAGAATATGTACTTTTCCCTGGGTCAAGAATTTCCGGGTATACTGCAAATCAACGACATCTATCAGAAGTTCGCTTCCGTACTTAGTTTTGTAGAAATTGTATCGTGGGATGGCATTTTTCATGGCTTAACATTGTATGATGGCAGTAAAGTTAGAGAAAAAGCTGCTCCGTACAATAGCGAATAGGAAAATGTTGGGTAAAGACCGGGAGTTTTGTTTATCTTTGCACCCGCAATTATCAATCGCCTTGCAACGATTGTCTGGAATTATCATATTATGAAACAGAAACGAATACCATTGGTGGGCAGACAATACCTTGTGCCCTTCATTTTGATTACCTCTCTTTTCTTTTTGTGGGGATTTGCCCATGCCATTCTGAATGTACTGAACAAGCACTTTCAAGAGATACTGGATATCACGAAGACACATTCGGCCTTTATACAGATGACGATGTATATGGGATACTTCATTATGGCCATTCCTGCAGGACTTTTCATCAGTCGCTTCGGATACCGCCGGGGTGTGGTATTCGGTTTGTTGCTCTACGGCATCGGTTCGCTGCTCTTTATCCCCGGGCAGCATTATCTGTCTTTTAATCTTTTCTTGTTTGCATTGTTCGTGATAGGCTGCGGACTGACATTTCTTGAAACTGCCGCCAATCCTTATGCCACAGAATTGGGCGCAAAGGAAACTGCTGCCAGCCGACTGAATTTCGCACAATCCTTCAATGGTCTGGGATGTATCTGTGCGCCGGTACTGGCTGGACTGCTACTCTTCTCGAAGGATGGGCAGACGGGCTCGGGTAATGTCGCATTGCCCTATATCTGCATGGGGGTAATTGTGTTGCTGGTAGCGCTGGTCTTTTCAAGAATCAAGTTGCCCGAGATTGAACATAGTGTGGAGGTGGACGAAGCTGGTAATAAGGTCGGATTGTGGTCACACCGGCTTTTCATTTTCGGGCTGATAGCCTTGTTTGCCTATGAGGTCGGCGAGATTTCCATCAACAGCTTCTTCATCAATTACGTGGTGGAGCAGAATTGGATGAATGCCCGCGAAGCTTCCGTAGTGCTTTCTTTCGGTGGACTGGGATTATTTATGTTGGGACGTTTTGCCGGTAGCTGGATTATGGGACGTGTGCGTGCCGAGAAAATGTTGCTGGTGTGTGCTACGGGGACAGTAGTGACTACTTCGTTGGTACTGCTGGATGTAGGGATGATATCGCTTGCAGCTCTGTTGTGCGGATATGCGTTTGAGGCTATTATGTTTCCCACGATTTTTGCCCTTTCCTTGCGCGGGCTGGGCAACCATACCAAGAGGGCTTCCTCTTTCCTGATGATGTCTCCCGTGGGAGGCGTGGTAGGTCCGCTGTTGATGGGACTGGTGGCAGACCATACGACGATGGTGTGGGCGTTCATTGTACCGCTGGTTGCCTATTGCGTGGTATGGGCATATGCTCGCAAGATGGTGTCCGTCTCTACCGCTTCCTCAATATAGAAGGAATCCTGCGATTCCGGCAAGGATTATCAGTAAGATAGGGTGAAGGTGCCACTTCCACGTCACGCCGAAAGCGGCTGCAAAGATAAGTATGCTTTTGTAATCTATGAAATTTTCCTTGTTCATCAGCAATAGGGCAGCAGCAGCTATCAATGATACGGACATGGGCAGTAGTCCAGACATTGCCGCCTTGATGTATTTGTTGTCTTTGCATTTCACGAAGAAGTAAGAGATGAGCAATACCAGGATGAACGAGGGAAGGCATACTGCAACGGTGGCCACGACAGCTCCCCACACGCTTTGAGTAACTGCATAGCCCACATAGGTGGCACTGTTGATGCCTATCGGACCGGGCGTCATCTGCGAGATGGCCACCACGTCCGTGAATTGTTGCAGGGTGAGCCAGTGATGGTGGTCCACCACCTCGTATTGGATGAGGGACAACATGGCGTAACCGCCTCCAAAACCGAACATTCCGATTTTCAGATATACCAATATCAGCTGCCAATAAATCATATCTGTAATTTTCTCAGTTTATCTTTTAACCATAATGTATAGAGCATTCCTCCTGCAATTCCTGCAAGGACAATGTATACGGGGGATAGCCCGAATTGCCAGATGAGTATGGTGGCGATGGCTGGAAGCACCGGTTGCCAATACTTCAGCTTCAGCGCCCGTGCAGCCGAAATGCAGGGTATCACAATCAGTGCGACTACTGCCGGACGGATGCCATTAAAGATGCGTATCATCACCTGGTTGTCCTGGAAATGAGCGAAGGACATGGCTATCAGCATCATGATGACAAAAGAGGGGAGGATTGTGGCAAGTGCACACACCAGGCTGCCTTTTACTTTATGCAGCTTGTAGCCGACGAATATGGATATATTGACAGCAAAAACACCGGGAAGTGACTGGCTCAACGCAAACATTTCCATGAAATCTTCTTTACTCATCCATCTCTTTTTTACGATTTCCCGTTCAATGAGAGGTATCATAGCGTATCCACCACCGATAGTGAACATTCCTATCTTGGCAAAGGTCATAAAAAGCAGTAAATATTTCATTATTTCTCTTCGGGTGACGTTCTTTTGCAAAGAAACCCAAATTAATCAACATATACAAATTAGGGGTATAATATTTATTTATTGATATTTTATATTGTAGGGCTATATTCTTAAATCTATTTAAAAGGAGGATATTCCGTCGTAAATAAGCTTTATCTTTAACACGTAATTACAAATAATATAAAATGTAGGTATGATACAGATAGTGCAATTACATGGTACGGATAAGAAGCTGTATGAGCTTGTAGCCCCTTTGGTTATGAGTCCGGAAGTACTGAAACAGAACTACAATTATCCTTTCAGGACAGCGGAAGAGTACGAGTGGTTTGTTGCTTTGGATAATAAACATGTTGTAGGTTTTGTGCCAGTGGAGCACAAGAAGTATGAATGTGTCATCAACAACTATTATATTAAGGAAAGGAATGTTGACACTCTGAAATTGCTTCTGGAAAAGGTACTTGAGAAGCAGGGCAAGGAGAGTAGCCTGACGGCTGTTAGCTTTGTCGAAGATAGGGATGTCTTCAGCGAGCTGGGCTTTTTGGAAGACAAGGTATGGACCCGTTATGTGAAAATGAAGAAAAACAAATAATTATGGCTGCACCCAAAAATGTGTATGAACTGGCACAAGAACGTCTTGATGTGATTTTTAGGGAGTTTGACACGATATGCGTCTCTTTTTCGGGAGGGAAAGATAGTGGAGTGTTGCTGAATTTATGCATAGACTATATCCGCCGGAACCGGTTGAACCGTAAACTGTGTGTATTCCATATGGACTATGAAATACAGTACAGCATGACCATTGATTATGTGGACCGGGTATTGGAGGCGAATAAGGATATATTGGAGGTGTACCGTGTTTGCGTGCCTTTCCGTGTAACGACTTGTACGTCGATGTACCAGAGCTACTGGCGTCCGTGGCAGGAGGATTTGGAGGACATTTGGGTGAGGAAAATGCCGAAAGGCTGCCTCACTAAAGAGACGTTTCCTTTCTACACTCCCGAAATGTGGGATTATGAGTTCCAGATGCACTTTGCCAAATGGCTGCATGAGAAGAAGGACGGAGTGCGTGCCTGCTTTCTCATAGGCATCCGTACGCAAGAGAGTTTTAACCGCTGGCGCAGCATTCATCTGAACCGGAAGTATCAGATGTACCACAATTACCGCTGGACCTCGAAGATAGGCAATGACATTTTCAATGCTTATCCCATTTATGATTGGAAGACGACGGATATCTGGACAGCCAATGGTAAATTCGGCTTTGACTATAACCATTTGTATGACCTATATTATAAAGCCGGGGTCAATATCGAACGCCAGCGTGTGGCAAGCCCTTTTCTCTGTGAGGCACAAGAGAGCTTGAAGCTGTATCGCGTCATCGACCCGAATACTTGGGGAAGAATGATAGGGCGGGTCAACGGGGTGAACTTTACCGGTATTTATGGAGGGACGCGTGCTATGGGGTGGCAAACGGTCCGACTGCCCGAAGGGTATACGTGGAAGGGCTTTATGCAGTTCCTGCTTTCCACCTTGCCGGAAGAGACCCGGAGGAACTACTTGAAAAAGCTTACCGTTAGCATTGAATTTTGGCGTACAAAGGGGGGGTGTCTGGCTGACGAGACCATCCAGAAGCTGAGGGATGCAGGAGTGTCCATCGAAGTGATAAATACCACGAATTACAAGACGAACAAGAAACCGGTGCGCATGGACTATCTGGATGATATTGACATCGCGGAATTCCGGGAAATCCCCACTTATAAGCGGATGTGCATATGCATCCTGAAGAACGACCATGCCTGCAAGTACATGGGGTTTGCCTTGAACAAGGAAGAGGCATACAAAAGAGACAAGATAATGGAACAATTCAAAAATATGATGTTATGAGCGTAGATAAAAGTCCGGTATATAATGTAAAGGCAATTCCAATAGAGAAGATACAAGCAAACGATTACAATCCGAATGTAGTGGCACCGCCCGAAATGAAGCTTTTGGAGCTTTCCATTTGGGAAGATGGTTTCACCATGCCTTGTGTCTGTTACTATGATGAGGAAGCGGATAATTACATCCTGGTGGACGGCTACCACCGTTATCAGGTGTTGAAGACATCCAAGAGGATTTATCAGCGCGAAAACGGGTTGCTTCCCGTGGTAGTGATTGACAAGGAACTTTCCAACCGTATGGCATCCACTATCCGTCACAATCGTGCCCGTGGCACGCACAACATCGAGTTGATGTGCCATATTGTTGCGGAATTGGACAGAGCCGGCATGTCGGATGAATGGATAATGAAGAATATCGGAATGGATCGCGACGAAGTATTGCGTTTAAAGCAAATTTCGGGTTTGGCAGACTTATTTGCGAACAAGGACTTCAGCATTCCGGATAAGAAAGAAGAGTATATGTTGGATAAATAAATGAATGTTTCAGGGGTGGATTTTTTAATCTGCCTCTTTATATTCATTAATAAGTGAAATATTTCGTTGCAAACTTGCATAATTTAGTCAAATCGCCTACATTTGTCAGCATCAAAACAAACAGAATAGGTCTTATGTGCTTTAAGGCACTATAAAAAACATTACATGAAGAAAATTTTGGTTAGTGGTGGTGCTGGTTTTATAGGTTCTCACCTTTGTACCCGATTGATAAACGATGGGCATCAGGTGATTTGTCTGGATAATCTTTTCACCGGTTCGGAAGGAAATATCACTCATCTGAAGAGCAATCCCCGCTTTGAGTTTGTACTGCATGATGTGGAAACCCCTTATGATGCAGATGTGGACGAAATCTATAATCTTGCTTGTCCCGCTTCTCCCATCCACTACCAATATGACGCCATTAAAACTATCAAGACTTCTGTATTGGGCGCCATCAATATGCTGGAACTGGCCAAAAAGACGAATGCCAAGATATTGCAGGCCTCTACCAGCGAAGTGTACGGTGACCCCGTTATTCATCCCCAAGTGGAAAGTTATTGGGGAAATGTAAATCCAATCGGCCTCCGTTCTTGTTATGATGAAGGGAAGCGTTGTGCCGAGACATTGTTTATGGACTATCACCGCCAGAATGGAGTGCGGATCAAGATTATCCGTATATTCAATACGTACGGTCCTCGGATGCTGCCGAATGACGGACGGGTGGTTTCCAATTTCGTGGTTCAGGCATTGCAGAACCAGGATATTACGATATACGGTTCGGGCAATCAGACACGGAGTTTCCAGTATGTAGATGACTGTATAGAAGGTATGGTACGGATGATGAATACGGAGGACGATTTTATCGGTCCGGTAAACTTGGGAAATCCGAATGAATTCTCCATATTGGAACTGGCGGAAAAGGTCATCAGGTTGACGAATTCCAAATCGAAACTGATTTTCAAACCATTGCCTCATGATGATCCTAAACAGCGTCAGCCGGACATCACTCTGGCAAAGGAAAAGTTGGGCTGGGAACCGACTATAGAGTTGGAAGAGGGTTTACAGTATATAATAGAGTATTTTAAGGAATATCGTTCCTAACTAAATAGTGATTTTGATAACGGGAAAAACAATATAGAAAGATGAACATGGAAATAAATCCTTCCGAATACAAGATCCTCATCGTTGACGATGTGATGTCAAATGTTTTATTGTTGAAAGTGCTTTTGACAAACGAGAAATTCGCAATTGCTACTGCGAGTAACGGGCGGCAGGCATTGGAGCAGGTGGAAAAGGAAAATCCTGACTTGGTTTTGCTTGATGTAATGATGCCGGACATGAGTGGTTTTGAAGTAGCCCAACATTTAAAGTCAAATCCGCAGACTGCTGAAATTCCGATCATCTTTCTGACCGCACTGAATAGTACGGCAGATATTGTGAAAGGCTTTCAGGTAGGAGCGAATGACTTCATCTCTAAACCTTTCAATAAGGAGGAACTGATTATCCGTGTTACCCACCAAATATCTTTGGTAGCTGCCAAGCGGCTGATTTTGAGTAAGACGGAAGAACTGCAACGTACCATTGCCGGGCGTGACAAGCTCTATTCGGTGATTGCCCATGACCTGCGTTCTCCGATGGGATCCATCAAGATGGTGCTGAATATGCTGATATTGAACTTGCCATTTGAGAAAATAGGTGCTGAAATGTACGAGCTTCTGACGATGGCTAATCAGACAACGGAGGATGTGTTCTCATTGCTGGATAACTTGCTGAAATGGACAAAGAGTCAAATCGGTAAGTTGAATGTGGTTTATCAGGATGTGGATCTCGTCGAAGTGACAGACGGTGTCATTGAGATTTTTAGTATGGTGGCAAGTCTGAAAAAGATAAGAATCCGCGAGATGAAACCGGAGAGAATGATGGTTAACGCTGATATTGACATGCTGAAGACGGTAGTCCGCAACTTGTTGAGCAATGCCATCAAGTTCAGCAAGGAGAATTCCGAAATATTGGTGAAGATGGAGGAAGTGAATGGTATGGCAGTTGTTAGTGTTCAAGATCATGGCTGTGGCATCAGCGAGGAAGGGCAGAAGAAATTGTTGCATGCTGATACGCATTTCAGCACGTTCGGTACGAACAACGAAGAAGGCTCGGGACTGGGCTTGTTGCTGTGCAAGGATTTTGTCGTGAAGAATGGCGGTAAACTGTGGTTTACTTCCAAGGAGGGCGAAGGCTCCATATTCAGCTTCTCTATTCCGGTGAAGTAATGATAACGAAGAAAATAGAACGGATGGTCCGTTGAAGTAAAACAGACCATCCGTCAGACTCAAATAGACCGTCTGTTTCTTATGAACGGATGGTCTGTTTTTTTATCTCTTACACAGACTGCGGAAATCGCAATATTCACATTTCCGGGTATCCTCTGTTTGGCTGAATGTTTCTTCTTGGCTGAATATCTCCTGCAGGAGTCCGTGCAGCCGTTTGCGGAACTCGTCTTCGAAGAAAGCGAAGTTGTTGACCGGTACCTTGGGTTGTCGTGGCGCTCCCATTTCGATGATCGGGGAGTAGCTTTCGGAAGCTGCCCGGTGGATGTAGAGCAGGGAAGGGGCTACCTTCAGCGATTGCTTGCGGCAGAGGATGGCGGCGTACAAAAACGTCTGGAAAATATAGTTGGGACGGTTGTCGGCGGGAGTAAACAGTTGTTCTATATTTTCTGGAGTCTTGGGAGTACCGCCTGTCTTGTAGTCCACAATACGTAGCGTGTCTCCTTTGCTGTCCAGGCGGTCGATGGTACCGCCTATCTGTAAGGCAAGCTTTCCTTGCGGAGTATCTATTTCCATCGTTTCTCTGACGTCCTGTTCCATGCCCTCCATACGGAACGGGGCATATTGCAGGTCATTGCGCAGGAGCTGGCGCAGGTAAGAGGCGATGACTTTGGAATGGATGAGCTGCGTACCGTTATACTCCGGTTGCTCCGTAAGGGGCACATGGAAGAACTTTTCTTTGAAAGCATTGTCCACATAGGCTTGCAGGCGAACATCGTCTTTCAGTAATTGTTCCAGGTCATCTTTACGTATCTCCCGTCCGTTGGCTATCAGTTCGTTGTACACCAGTTCGGCAGAACGGTGGAAGATGGTGCCGAAGAGGGCGGAGTCTATCTCGGCGCTTACTTCATCGGGAGCTTTCAGGCCAGCTACGTATCGGTAGTAGAATTTCAGCCGGCAGTCCAGATAGGCATTGAGGGCAGAGGGGGAGAAGAACGCTTGGGGACGTCGGTGGATGTCGTAGGCATCGAACATCTGTTGCAACATCTCCGGTGTCTTGTGAATCTCAATTTCCCGGGCTTGCTGGGGGGATTGTCCGGCTTCAAGGTACTCAAGGGAGATGTTGTGTGGCGATTCTACCAGGAATTGCAGCATGAAGCGGGACATTTCCCCGCGGTTCAGTCCGTCCGAAGAGGTGTTATATAATAAGGTGACGTTTTCTGCCCGCTGGATGAGGCGGTAGAAGTAGTAGGCATAGACGGCATTTTTGTGCTCTATGGTGGTCATGCCGAAGGCTTTCCTTAGGTTGTAGGGGATGAAGGAGGACTCGCCTCCGGCTTTGGGCAATTGCCCTTCGTTGAGGGAGAGCATGATGAGATTGCGGAAGTCGAGGTTACGCGTTTCCAGCACACCCATTACTTGCATGCCGATGGCGGGCTCTCCGTGGAAGGGGATGTTGGCAGAGGTAAGCAGCCGGTTCAGCAGTCGCTTCAGCGTGTCTGTGCGCAGGCTACTCAGTTCCCCGGTCTCTATCAGATTGAGCAGGCGATTGACGAGAGTGTAACTTTTGAACAGAGACTCACGGTACAGCTGGTTGAAGATGTCTTCCACGTCTTTTTCCTGGCGGTAGAGGACGGCTACTTCGCGAAGCAGTTCGGTGAGGTAGCTGCATAGGGCGGCGATGCCGTTCTGTGGTGTAAAGACTTGTTCAAGGAATGCGTCCTGCTTCAGCTCCGAGGGAAGAGGATAGAAGCGATTGTCCTGCGTAAGCCGTCTTTCCAGTACTTCGGCATGGGAGGAAAGCTGCCGGGTATAAGGATGTTTCAGCAGGGTGAGTACGGTCTCGTAAGTATATCGTCCGGTACCTGTGTGGTAGCCGGTAGTCTGTAGTTCTACAAGGGCGTTGATGAAGCTGTATACCGGAGTTTGGGCAAGGGGGAATCCCATTGTGATGTTGACGTTCTTTACCTCTGCCGGAATGGAGTGGAGGACGGGAAGCAGTAGGGATTCGTTGCAGAGGACGACGGCAGTATCCTTTAATGAAGATTCTTCATTTCTCTGTTTTTCGTTCTCCCTAATCCATTGAGGCAAGTAACGGGCTTGTGCATTTTCCGTAGAAGCGGAGATAAAGCGTACATTCTTGGGTTTCCGCAGTACATCAAAGGATTTTTCGGGGAGCTGGTTGGGGAACAGCTTTAGGTTGCGGAGGATGAATTCGCCTGCTTCGTGGGTATAGGGTGGTTTTTGTTCGCGTGGGAGGCGGGTGTAGAATACGTCATAGTCCCAATAGAACATCGCTTTTCCGGCATTCTGCAAGAGCTGAAAGAAACGGGTTTCTACTCTATTCAGCACGTTGAAGCCGACAAATACATAGCGGTCGTAGCGTAGTCGGTCGGTGTTGAGTTGCTCCATGACATTGCGGTACATCATGCCTTCGTAGGCGATGCCAAGTTCCGTGAGGTTTCGGCGGTAGTGGCGGTAGATGTCGCCCAACTTATCCCAGAGGGAGATGAATTTTGCTTTCAGCTCCGTGCGCTTTTCTATGGAGAAATTTTGGAAGAATTGGCGGATGGCTTCTTCCTGCTCTTGGTCAAGGAAGTCGTAGCCGTCCATGATGTTCTTCAGTTCCTGCAGATTGCTGAAGAGCTTGTCGGCATCTACGAGGTTTTTGTCCACGTCGTCGAAGTCGCTGATGAGCAGTTCTCCCCAGAAGTAGAAGTCATCCAGAGTCTCTTCACTGTGGGTCTCTTCGCGGAACACCTTATACAGTTCGCATACCAGGCGGATGGGGTCACCGGACTTTAGTGGCGAGAGTTGCCGGAATAGTTCGCTGATGCTGACGTAGGCGGGCGACCACAAGGGGCGGTCCGTTTCGGCTGCCAGGTATTCGTTGAAGAACAGACTGGCACGTTTGTTGGGGAAAACGATGGCGGTGCGCGAGAGGTCGTTTCCTATTTTGGCGTAAAGGTCGTGGGCGACCAGTTGGAGAAATGTTTTCATAATTCAGTTGATAATTGATAGTTGATAGTGGATGGAGAGTGAGTTTATACCGGTTCTATGTTGTTCTCCTCTACATACCACAAGTAGCCCCGTATATTTTCTGCGGCATACCCCATGCGGACCAGCAGTTGCATGTATCTCTGTACTTGCTTGTTGTACTTCTTATTCGGCTTTCCGAACTTGAAGTCTACCACTACGATTTCTTCACCACGCATCATCACACGGTCCGGGCGGCGTGTCCGCAGTTCGCCGTTTTCCTGCCAGATGATGTCGCATTCATTGAACAGCCGCCACGTCCCCGAATACCAGTCCTTGACTTGGGGCAGGGAGAAGGCGCGTTCGGTGAGGTCGCGTATTTCTTCTTCCGTCTCACTTCGTCCAATTACTCCTTCAAAGACGAGCTGGCTGATGGCATTGTCAATATCTTCTTCGGTTTCGATAGCAGAGAATAAGGTATGCAGCAAACGTCCCCGGTTGATGAAACGCTGGCTGGATTCTGCTTCGTCCACTCCTGCTATGAAGTCTGCCGAACGGTTGGATTGCCGGAACTCGATGTCGTGGAGCATACTCTCCATGTGGACGGGCAGTTTGACCGGCTTTTGCGAAAGTCTGTTGACCGGTTGCTGTTCATAAACCTCAGGTTTACGTTCGCAGTATAGAGGTTTCTGTTCGTAGCATAGAGGTTTGGCTTCGTCATCAGTAGGGTTGTCTGCGTCATGCTGTGAGACGGGGATGGAGGAGAGACAAATCTTGCCGTTCTCGTATATGGCAGCTTCTTCGTCCCAACTGCCTGCTCCGTCTTTGGCTATGCGGGGCAAGGTGTTGGCAAGGAGTTCGGACATGGTTCCCTTCTGTTCCTTCCGGCTCCAGAGGATGAGGTTCTTGCCGGCACGGGTAAAGGCCACGTACAGCAGATTCAGATTGTCCACCCATAGCTGAAGCCGTTCGTGCAGATAGTCCTGCCGGTATATGGATTCCGCCATGGTGGTGGAATAGTTCACCGGCACTAAGCTGATGGCATTATAGGGCTCTTCCGGTGGGATGCACCACACCAGCTGGTTGTTGGTTTCGTTCTCCAGCTTCCAGTCGCAGAAGGGAATCAGTACGGTATGGAATTCCAGTCCTTTGGACTTGTGGATGGAGAGGATACGTATACCGTCCATCTCACCGCTGGGGATGGTCTTGCTGCAAAGGGTTTCGTCCCAGTAGCGGATGAAGCTGTCCAGCTCGGAAGAATTGCTTTGCAGATACTCCGTCACAGCATCGAAAAAGGAGAAGAGGTAGGCATCCTGCTTTTCAATGCAGCTCATGGTGAAGATGCTGAACAGTTCTTCCAGTAACTCATACAAAGGCATCAGGCGCAGCGTTTCCCGTCGGGAGGTAAAGGCTTCGGGAAGGGGAGTGGCTGTTGTGAATTCCGGTTGCTCGTCATTTGTCATTTGTAATTTGTAATTCTCCATCAGTGCAGCCTCCGCAATCTTGTTCTCCGGATTCGACAGGCAGCGCAGGGCATCCATCAGCATGCAGATGGCAAGGGAGGCATCCAGACGGAAAGCTTCGTCGGACACGACAGAGAGATGCAGCTCTTTGTCGAAATAGTCGGCTATCGGTGGGATATTCTTGTTCTTGCGGACAAGGATAGTGATGTCATTCAGTGTTACGCCCTCTTCCAGCAGCCGCTGTACTTCTTCTCCTAAGGCGAGAAGGGTCTGCTCTGTATAGTTGTGTTCATCGTCCGGTTCAAGGAAGGCAGCTTTTACGTAGCCGTACTCCGTGTTCTTGGGCGATTCCTGCACTACGTCGGCATAAGCGCGTTTCAGGGGTAGGCAATCCTCTTTCAGTTCGTTCAGGTGTAGCGCATTGAGGTAGTCTATGGCAGCGGTAAATACTTGGTTGTTGAAACGGATAATGTTGGTTTCGCTACGTCGGTTTGTTTTTAGGGTTTCCACACGGACGGGGAAGTTGTTTAATGGAGAACTTGATTCTCTATTCTCCATTTTCAATTCTTCATTGCCTAAACTATTCAGTATTCCCCAGTCCCCGTTCCGCCAGCGGTAGATGGACTGCTTCACATCTCCCACAATCAGACTGTCGGCTCCTTGCGAAAGTCCTTCGAGCAGCAGCAGGCGGAAGTTGTCCCATTGCATGCGGCTGGTGTCCTGGAACTCGTCAATCATGACGTTGCGTATGTTGGCGCCGATTTTCTCGAAGACGAACGAAGAGTCACCCTCGCGCACCAGTTTGTGCAGTAGGGCGTTGGTATCCGAGAGCAGAAAGCGGTTGTGCTCCCGGTTTAGCGTGCGTACCTCTTCGTCGATATGATTGAGAAGTTGCAGTTTGTTGAGGTGCTGGAGCGAGAGGCGGCAACTGTTTAGGGTACGGTTGCGTTGCGGACGCATTCTTTCGGCTTCCTGCAGTAGAGGCATCAGACTGGTTTCTGCCAGACGGATGATGTCGTCCTTTCGTGAGGATGTTTTCGTTGCCCAGTTTTTTGCATCTGTCAGGCTGTTTTGCAGGGTGGCGTTCAGCACATCCTTGTCAGAAAGTCTGCCATCGCGCAGCTTGCGGAAGTAACTGCCGATACCTCGGGCACCTCCTTTCAAGTCTTCGGGAGTAAGGGCATGCCCTTCCAGTTCGCCCTCAAACTGGTCGTAGAAGCTTTTCATCTGTTCCAGAGCCTCGGTTTCCATATCGCGCAGCACATCCCGGTAGAGTTTCAGCGTATTCGGAGTACGCAGGCATTGCCGTAGTTTTTCACCGCGTTCTATGTAGCTTTCATCGAAGATATTTCGTCCGAAACTTTTCACCTCGTTCGATACGTTCCAGCGTTTGTCGTCGCGGATACGCTCGTCGATGTAGTCCAGTAGCCACGCCAGCACGGGAGAAGTGGGGGTAAGTTTTTCGATGAGGCTGTCTACGGCATCACTCAGCACTTCACTGTTGTTCAGCTCTATGCTTAGGTTAGGACTCAGTTCCAGTTCGCGGGCAAGGTTGCGCATCACGGATTGGAAGAAGGAGTCGATGGTTTCCACTCGGAAACGGCTGTAGTCGTGCAGCATGTATTGCAGTGCCATGCCGGCCCGTTGGCGGATGTCTTCGTCCGTCAACAGCCGATTGTTTCCGTTTCCCGCCTTTTCATCTTTTATCCTTAACCCTTCATCCTTAATCCTTTCCAAATACGCTTTCGATGCGGGTTCTCCCTTCCAGATGCCGTAAAGCTGTGTCAGTATGCGCTCCTTCATCTCTGCCGTGGCCTTGTTAGTGAAGGTTACGGCAAGTATCTGCCGGTAGGCGCGTGGATTGATTATCAAATGCTTGATGTATTCCACAGCCAGCGTAAAGGTCTTGCCGGAGCCGGCGGAGGCTTTGTATACTAATAATTCCATGTAAGTTGCTGCATTGAGTATATATCTGCAAACGTACATAAAAATAATGAAAAAATGAATGCTTCCCTGCTTTCTCTTAATAGAAATAAGTGGGGAAGCATCCGTTATCAAGAGGCTATACGTATGGTCTATACTACATTACCGGTGTCTGGAATAGGAATACAAATCCCTTGCTGTCTTTCAAATCTTTTACGGCATCTCCTGCATAGATTTCTCCGTTCGTCAGCGAAAGCTTCTTGATGCTTGCATTCGGACTGAAATCAATTTTATTCAGGTCGAGCCAGAACAAGTTGGGAGTCATGGTAGATTCAAAATAATATACTTTGTTTTTCTGGTCGGATACAGAACGCCAACGGGTGGAGGAGATATGAGGCTTGTCCGGTGTGGTGATACCGAACGGTACAGAAACATTGCGCATTACGCTCAATACACTGGGTACGGCAATCTTTGCATCTGCTGTTTGCGGAATGGCATTGATGTAGAATGATGCGCGTACAAAGCGGTCGCTGGAGCGGTTGGTTCCCGGTAACATATTCAGTCCGCCTACCTCTTTCCAATAGTCGTTGATACCCAGCTGGAGTTCATATTTGGGAGAGTTGGTCATTACTTGATATTGCTTTCCTTCATGTATCTCAAGGTTTCCGTCTATGTATTCCAAGACAGCCGTGTTTCCGGTTTCATCTGTGATGGCTAGATGCAGGGTGGAAGCGGCACCGTTGGGCAGGTCCGGTGCATCAATGCGGAAGGATTCTTTTTTCAGTTCATCTACAGCTTCGCGTACGGTTGCAAAATTGTCGAGTACGTATTGCGTCCAGATACTGATGCCCATAATCGGGCGGTTGTCTCCCGGTCGATGGTAAACGGACTCTGGAAGGAAGAGCAGGCTGGCAACCAGACCTTTCTCGTTCATACCGTCGCAGGTTCCTATGTCATAACCGGTGGCAATGACACTGCCGTACCTGGAAGTCCAGTTCACCGTATTTCCTTTGTTGTAACCTGCCCTCTGCATGCCTCGTGGGAATACATAGATGTTACTCATAAGGTCTTCTTTCCAGTCCATCGTACGTCCCGTAATGACTGTATTGTCAGGACCGATGTAGGTGGCGCGGGTACACGCTTCTGTTTGTTGTACACTCATGGCGGCTATGGCAGCCAGTGCAACAGCTATTGTCTTTATTGGTTTATTCATCTCGCTTTTGTTTTTATGATTAATACTCTGTTTCATAGAGTAACAAAAGGAGAGGAGTATAGTTTGAGGAAAAGAGGTGAAATTCCTTACTCGTCTTTTTCTTTCAGCAATTCTTCCATTTTCAGTACTTCGTCACGGTACTGGGCGGCTTCGATAAAGTCGAGCTTCTTGGCGGCTTCCTGCATAAGCTTCTTGGTACGTTCGATACTCTTTTCCAGTTGCTTGCGGCTCATGTACTGCACTATCGGGTCGGCAGCCAGCGTAGATGTACTTTCTTGTTCCACATAGGGACGGGGGGCACTGGAAGTGAACTTCTCGCCGCTGAGGACGGCTTCGCCGGCAGCCTCGTTGGTGGCAAACACATTGAGGTTCTTCGCTTTCTTGATTTGCTGGGGCGTGATGCCGTGCTCTTCGTTGTACTTCAACTGTTTCTCGCGACGGCGGTTGGTTTCGTCGATGGTCAGTTGCATGCTGTCCGTTATCTTGTCGGCATACATGATGACCATGCCGTTCACGTTACGGGCGGCACGCCCGGCAGTCTGTGTCAGTGAGCGATGGGAACGGAGGAAACCTTCCTTGTCTGCATCGAGGATGGCAACGAGAGAGACTTCGGGCAGGTCGAGGCCTTCACGCAGCAGATTGACGCCGACAAGTACATCGTAAACGCCTTCGCGCAAGTCACCCATAATCTTTACACGCTCCAAAGTATCTACGTCGCTGTGGATGTAATTACACTTCACGTTGTTGTTCAGCAGATATTCCGTCAGTTCTTCCGCCATTCGTTTGGTGAGGGTGGTGACGAGGGTACGCTCGTTCTTCTCGATGCGCAGCTGTATCTCTTCCATTAGGTCATCTATCTGGTTGTGGCTGGGACGTACCTGGATGATAGGGTCCAAGAGTCCGGTCGGGCGGATGACCTGCTCTACTACGATGCCTTCGGATTTCATCAGCTCGTAATCTGCCGGTGTGGCGCTGACATAAATCACTTGCTTGGCCATCTCCTCGAATTCATCGAACTTCAGCGGGCGGTTATCCATGGCAGCCGGCAAGCGGAACCCGTACTCCACCAGGTTTATCTTGCGGGCACGGTCACCTCCATACATGGCACGTATCTGCGGAACGCTGACATGGCTTTCGTCAATGACTATCAGGAAATCTTCGGGGAAGAAGTCCAGCAGGCAGTAGGGGCGGGTACCGGCAGCACGTCCGTCAAAGTAGCGCGAATAATTCTCAATGCCGGAGCAATGCCCCAATTCGCGTATCATTTCCATATCGTAGGTCACCCGTTCCTGCAAGCGTTTGGCTTCGAATGGGCGGCCTTCGTTTTCAAACCATTGTACCTGCTTGTGAAGGTCGTCCTCTATTTCGTGGATGGCACGTAATGTGGCTTCTTTGGTGGTCATGAAGAGGTTGGCGGGATAAATCTTATAAGCGTCGAACTTGGCAACAGTTACGCCGCTCAGAGGGTCTACCTCTTCAATGCTATCCACCTCGTCTCCCCAAAAGGTGACGCGCAGCAGGTTGTCGGCGTAAGCCAGATAAATGTCCACCGTATCGCCTTTCACGCGGAAGTTGCCACGGTTCAGGTCAATGTCGTTGCGTACATAAAGACTGTCCACCAAGCGTCGCAGGAAGACATTGCGACTGAAATTCTTGCCTTGCTGCACTTCGATGACGTTGTTATAGAAGTCTGCCGGGTTCCCCATGCCGTAGATGCACGAAACGGAGGATACCACCACTACGTCTTTTCTGCCCGAAAGCAGGGCCGAGGTGGCGGCAAGGCGCAACTTGTCTATCTCGTCGTTGATGGCAAGGTCTTTTTCTATATAAGTGTCCGAAGAGGGCAGATAGGCTTCGGGCTGGTAATAGTCGTAGTAGGACACATAGTATTCCACAGCATTGTTCGGGAAGAATCCTTTGAACTCGCTGTACAACTGGGCGGCCAGCGTCTTGTTGTGGCTCAATATCAGCGTTGGTTTGTTGATGTTGGCAATGACGTTGGCTATGGTGAATGTCTTTCCGGACCCGGTGACACCAAGTAATGTCTGTGCGGGAAGCCCCTCGCGCACGCCTTCGGTCAGCTGTGCGATGGCCTCCGGTTGGTCACCGGTGGGCTGGTAAGCGGATGTCAGTTCGAATTTGTTCATTTTCTCTTCTTAGAAGCGGCAATATTCGGTAAAATCTTTGAGATAAACAAAATTTTTTTGTTTACTTTGCAGCTATATTGATAATAACCATTAATAATTGTAATACAACGAAAAACATGATTTGGAATGAAAGCATCGAATGCATGGACCGCGAAAGCCTTCGTAAAATCCAGAGCATTCGTCTCAAAAAGACTGTGGAACGTGTGTATCATGACACTCCTTTTTACCGTAAGAAAATGCAGGAACTGGGAATTACTCCCGATGACATAAACAGTATAGATGATATTGTAAAACTGCCTTTTACCACCAAGTATGACTTGCGGGACAATTATCCCTTTGGCCTCTGTGCCGTACCTATGAGCCAGATTGTGCGTATTCATGCCTCTTCCGGCACTACTGGAAAGCCCACTGTAGTAGGCTATACCCGGAAAGACCTTTCAGTATGGTCCGAATGCCTTTCACGGGCCTTTACCGCCTATGGTGCCGGTAGTTCGGATATTTTCCAGGTGTCCTACGGTTACGGACTTTTCACCGGCGGACTGGGTGCGCATGCCGGTGCCGAGAATATCGGAGCTTCTGTCATCCCGATGTCCAGCGGTAATACAGAGAAGCAGATTACACTGATGCATGATTTCGGTTCTACCGTGCTTTGCTGCACACCCTCATACGCCCTCTATCTGGCAGATGCCATCAAGGACTCCGGCCTTCCCCGAGAAGATTTCAAGTTGAAAATAGGAGCCTTTGGCGCCGAGCCATGGACCGAAAATATGCGTCGGGATATTGAAACAAAGCTGGGAATCAAGGCTTTTGATATTTATGGACTTAGCGAGATTGCCGGTCCCGGTGTAGGTTACGAGTGCGAGTGCCAGCACGGCACTCACCTCAACGAAGACCATTACTTCCCCGAGATTGTAGACCCGAAGACCCTCGAACCGGTTGCCCCTGGAGAAACCGGCGAATTGGTGTTCACTCACCTTACCAAAGAGGGGATGCCGCTGTTGCGCTACCGTACCAAGGACCTCACCGCCCTGCACTACGATAAGTGCTCCTGTGGACGCACACTGGTCCGTATGGACCGCATTTTGGGACGTAGCGATGACATGCTGATTATTCGTGGTGTCAATGTATTCCCCACCCAGATCGAGTCTGTCATTCTCGAAATGCCGGAGTTCGAACCTCACTACCTCTTACTGGTAGATCGCAAGAACAATACCGATACCATGGAGTTGCAGGTTGAAGTTCGTCCCGAATACTATTCCGACGAAATCAACAAGATGCTGGCTTTGAAGAAGAAGCTCGTAGCCCGCCTGCAGAGCGTACTCGGTCTCGGTGTAGATGTCCGTCTGGTAGAACCACGCAGTATTGAGCGCAGCGTAGGCAAAGCCAAGCGCGTCATCGACAACCGCAAATTGTAATTGCCAAATTGTAAATTGTAAATTGTCAAATAGTAAATGAACCTATGGTAGCAAAACAACTTTCCATTTTTCTGGAGAACAAGTCCGGCCGCCTCACAGAGGTGACTGAAGTTCTTGCAAAAGAAGGTGTCAACCTTTCTGCTCTATGTATTGCAGAGAATGCCGATTTCGGTATCCTTCGTGGTATTGTTTCTGAACCGGATAAAGCATATAAAGCTTTGAAAGATAATCACTTCGCTGTGAATGTAACGGATGTGGTAGGCATCAGTTGTCCCAATATTCCCGGCTCATTGGCGAAAGTGCTCCGCTTCCTCTCCGATGAAGGTGTCTTCATCGAGTACATGTATTCCTTTGCCAACGGTGAAACGGCCAATGTCATCATCCGTCCTAACGACATGGATAACTGCATCCGTGTATTGACAGAAAAAAAGGTTGATTTGCTGGCGGCAAGCGATTTGTATAAGCTGTAAAATGTAAAAATAGTGATTAGCGATTAGTGGTTGGTGGTTGCGCTATTACTCCGCATGGCACTAACCGCTAATCCCTAATTCCTAACCATTAATCCTTATTTCCTGCCCGTTCGTCTGGTTTTTGAAAAATTAAGGCTCGTATCGTTGCTTTATTCGATGCGAACCCCTATCTTTGCGCATTATTTGAACAAAAGTAATGAAGAAGAACATCCTAATAACTCTGCTTGCAGCATTGCTGCTCTCCTCGTGTGGAGAATACAACAAATTGCTGAAAAGCACAGATTACGAATACAAGTACGAAGCGGCAAAAAATTACTTCGCAAAAGGTCAGTATAACCGTGCTGCCACTTTGCTCAACGAATTGATTGCTATTCTCAAAGGTACTGATAAGGCAGAGGAATCCCTCTATATGCTGGGCATGAGTTACTATAACCAGAAGGATTATCAGACTGCTGCGCAGACTTTCATTCAATACTACAACGTTTATCCCCGCGGTACATTCACAGAACTGGCACGTTTCCACGCCGGTAAAGCTTTGTATCTGGATACTCCGGAGCCGCGTTTGGACCAATCCGGCACGTATAGCGCCATCCAGCAGTTGCAGATGTTTATGGAATACTTCCCGCAAAGTTCCAAGAAAGAGGAGGCGCAGAACATGATATTTGCCTTGCAGGACAAGCTGGTGATGAAGGAGTATCTGTCTGCAAAACTTTATTATAATATGGGTAATTATCTGGGTAACAACTATCAGGCTTGCGTTATCACTGCGCAGAATGCTTTGAAGGATTATCCCTATACCAACCTGCGTGAAGATTTATCCATTCTTATCTTGCGTGCCAAGTATGAGTTGGCTGTATACAGTGTGGAAGACAAAAGGGCAGAACGTTACCGCGAAGCTGTGGATGAATGTTATGCCTTTAAAAATGAGTTCCCCGAAAGTAAGTATATGAAGGAAGTCGACCGAATCTTTAAGGAAGCACAGAAAATGCTGGGAGAAGGAAGTGAAGAGCAATAATATAATAATACAATAGATAAATTTATGGATTACAGAAAGACAAATGCTCCTACTACTACGGTGACCCGTGATATGATGGAGTTGTGTGAGGATACCGGTAATGTATACGAAAGCGTAGCGATTATCGGAAAACGTGCCAACCAGATTAGTGTGGAAATCAAGAATGACCTTTCCAAAAAGCTTGCTGAGTTTGCCTCTTACAATGATAATTTGGAAGAAGTGTTCGAAAACCGGGAACAGATTGAGATTTCCCGCTATTACGAAAAACTGCCGAAGCCGACATTGATTGCAACACAAGAGTATGTGGAGGGTAAGATTTACTATCGTAACCCGGCTAAGGAAAAAGAAAAATTACAGTAATGATACAACGTATTCAATCTGTTTATTTGTTGTTGGTAACTATCCTGTTGGTTGTGGCAATTTGCATGCCTGTAGGACAGTTCATCGGAGCGGACGGAGTGACGGCGCATGTTTTCAAACCTCTGGGAGTGGCTTTGGCCGACGGAGGATTTCAGTCTACTTGGGGCTTGTTCGGGATATTGTTGCTCAGTGCACTTGTTGCCTTCTGTACGATATTCCTTTTCCGTAACCGTATGTTGCAAATACGCATGACGATTTTCAGCAGCATTCTGCTGATAGGCTACTACATAGCCTTCTGTGTATTTATGTTTATTTTGAAGGGTGATTTGGATGCAATGACTTTCCAGTTAGGATGGGCGCTTTGCCTTCCGGTGGTAGCCATCATCCTTAACTATCTGGCCTTCCGTGCCATCTACAAAGATGAGGTGATGGTGAAGGCGGCAGACCGTTTAAGAAGATAAGAAGGTTTATCTACTTGATAATAACAAAAGGCAGACCACGTATTTCATTCGGAATACGTGGTCTGCCTTTTTTATCGTTTCCGCTTGAGGTTAAGCCGTTCCATTATACTGTTCCCATTAGAGGAAATTGTCGTTCCTACGTGTGGAAACGGGTGTCTCCTATAAGCATTACTTCTTCAAGTCGAAGAGATAAGTTATCTTGGCCGTAATGACTCCGTGTGCGGAGCGTGAGAAAAAGTCTTTCTTGGTGCTGCCATAGAAATCGGATAAAGCATAGTAGTATCTTCCTTCTACGATGAAATTGCCTGCCTTGGTGCGCAGCTCTATGCCTGCTCCGCCTGCAATGCCGTAGTCGAATTTGTTGTCTATGGCCTTGCCGTGCTGTTCCACGGTGATGTTGGTGTAGGATTCTGCTACAGTGCCGTCCCAGTCGCCGTCTATTTTTTCGCTGTCGCCAAGCAGGAAACCTATCTGCGGACCGGCATGGATGAAGAATTGCAAACCGCGGTCCTTGCCGAATGCCAGATGTGCCAGGAACGGTATTTCCACATAGTTCATGGTGCGGGTGTAGCTCAGTGTGGGATAGTCCTCGTAATACTCGTCCCAACCGTGTTGTGAGAAGTTCAGCTCGATTTGTGCACCGCAAATCATACTGAAGTATTTTTCGGAAATGTATCGGGCTGTTACACCGCCGTTGATACCCATCAGATTCTTCTGCTTGACAGAGGGAGAGAAGCTTACGCTATTCAGATTGATGCCTCCATTGACGCCCACAGCGAAGTTGTGGCGTTGCTCGCCCACCTGCGCATGCAGGGGCAATATACATGCACACACCAGCAGGGCGAATATGATGATTGTTCTCAGGTTCATGTTATAAGTTATAAGTTACAAGCTACAAGTTAATAGTTATATAGTGGATTATCAGATTATTAATCCTTAATCCCTAATCAAAGTCCAACTTCACCAGCTCAAAGTTCTTGGTGAAGTGCACGAAGAACACCTTCTTGTTGATGAAGCCTCCCCAGTTGTTTACCCGTTGGAACTTGAAGCCGGTCTGGATGGGAATCAAATCCAGTCCCTGCATGTTCTTCTCGAAAGAAGAGCCATAGCGCGCAAGTCCTTTCAGGAAGAAATAACCGGTATCGAAGCCCAGCATTCCGAATTTGGGATAGCGCTCGTCCATCTCCTTGCCATACCATCTGCGGTAGTTTTTGGTAAAGTTGATGGCGGCAGGCAGCAGGTTGTTGGTATAGAAAGAGGAATAGAAATAGGTGTCCAGTTCAAAGAAGGCTTCCAAGTGGTCTTTGGTGTAGGTCTGCCATTCCGGATAGCCGAACAGATGGATACGGCTTTCGGGTTGTTCGCGCACCAATAAGGTCAATTGGGGAAGTATCTTAATCAATGTCAGGTTACTGCCGGATGTGGGGATAAAGATATTCTCACGGTCCGTGCGTAATACTGTTTTCAGGGATTCTACGGTGACATCCTCTTTCAAGCTCTTCATCGGGATGGAACGGTTGCGCAGTTCATCTTTCAGTCCCTTGATGAATTCTGCCTTGTCCTTGGTGCCCTGGCTGGCTTCAATGAAGATGACGTTGGCATTGGGGAACTGGCGCACAAAGTGGTCGTACACCTCGGAGTACAGATAGGATTGGGGGGTATTTATCTGATAGACCGCCGGATTCTGGAATACCGTGTTGTCTTTCGATGTGAATGGTATCACCAGGCGTGTGTCTTGTTTCTTGGCAAACTCGGCCAGAGGTTTGATGTGCTGTTGGTACAGAGGCCCGAAGATGATGTCCATGTCTTTCATCTCGCTTTTGCCCAGGATGGAGTTCAGCGAGGCACTTTCGGGACCAGAATTGTAAGTGTACAAGTCAATGGAAGTGCCAGTACGTTTCAAGCTGTCTACGGCCATCAGCAGGCCTTCGTAGTATTCCACCATACGGGAAGACTCGCTCTTTGATACCCCGTCCAGGAAGGGAAGGATGACGGCAGCCTTGATGGTGCTGAAGCGTTCTGTCTTTTTCCGGTTTTCACGGAACAGCTCGCTGTCGGTAGGTATTGCCTGCGACTGGATATTTTGCTCCGTCTGTGCTTTGGGATAGGGAATGCAGAGGAAGGTTCCCTTCTTTATTTTGTTTTCGCCTTTTAATTCCGGGTTGGCGGCTATCAGTTCGGCTTCGCTGATGCCGTATTCACGGCTGATGCTGAATACGGTTTCTTTCCGCTTCACTTTATGCATGTCACGGCATCGTGACTCTACGGGGCCGAGAATATTGTTGTTGGCAACCACAGTGCTGCTTTGTGTCTCAACCGGGACCATGGTTTGGGGCTCGGTTGTGGAAGGGATACGGATTACTTGTCCGATACGGAAATTCTCGGCGCTCAGTCCCGGGTTGGCGTCACAGATGGCTTTGGCAGATACATTGTATTTCACGGTCAGTCGGTAAAGGGTCTCACCGGTTTCGATGGTATGGTATGTTTCTTTTTGTATGTTGGCAGCGCTGCGTGGAATACGCAATGTGCGTCCGATGAATATTTTCTCGTCACTGCCGGGGTTCAGTTTGATGATGTCCGACTGGCTGACGCCGTACATGCTGGCGATGGAGTAGAGACTTTGTCCTTTTTCGATAGTATGCAGAAAATAAGATTGATTCTCTTGTGCTATTGCACCGATACTGCATGCACTGGCAAGCAGCAGGGAGCAGATAATGCGGTTAATCGTTTTCATTCAGTAATCGTTGGTTTATGTTTACAATTTCCCAAAGTAGCTGCAAAGGTACGAATATTGTGGCATTCAAACCAAAGGATTGCGTTAAGAAATAATATTGTGCATTTCAAAACTGAAAAATAGCGCTTTTCGGCTGATATTCGGGGGGAAACAGTTATTTTTGCAGTTAAAACGATAGGATAAATCAACATGCAAGAAGAAACAGAATATATCAATGTATATGGTGCGCGCGTGCACAACCTCAAGAATATCGATGCCGAGATTCCCCGTAACAGCCTGACTGTGATTACAGGCCTGAGCGGAAGCGGCAAGTCCTCTTTGGCATTCGATACTATTTTTGCCGAAGGGCAGCGCCGCTATATCGAGACCTTTTCAGCCTATGCCCGTAACTTCCTGGGAAATTTGGAACGTCCGGACGTGGATAAGATAACGGGACTGAGTCCGGTTATCTCCATCGAGCAGAAAACCACGAATAAGAATCCACGTTCCACGGTGGGTACAACGACAGAGGTTTATGATTACCTTCGTTTGTTGTATGCCCGTGCGGGAGAGGCTTATTCTTATCTCTCCGGCGAGAAGATGGTGAAGTATACCGAGGAACAGATACTTGATCTTATCCTGAAGGATTACAAAGGAAAACGCATTTATATCCTTGCTCCGCTGGTGCGCAGCCGTAAGGGGCATTACAAGGAGCTCTTCGAGCAGGTGCGTAAGAAAGGCTATCTCTACGTACGTGTGGATGGTGAGGTGTGCGAAGCCTTGCCAGGCATGAAGCTGGACCGCTATAAGAACCATGATGTGGAGGTGGTGATAGACAAGCTGGTGGTGACGGACAAGGATGACACACGCCTGAAGAACAGCGTGGCCACTGCCATGCGTCAAGGTGACGGATTGCTGATGATACTCGATGCGCAGACGGATAGCGTGCGTCATTACAGCAAACGGCTGATGTGTCCCGTGACGGGGTTGTCCTATCGGGAACCGGCGCCGCACAACTTTTCCTTCAATTCGCCGCAAGGTGCATGCCCTAAGTGTAAGGGATTGGGGGTGGTCAGCCAGATTGATATTGACAAGGTGATTCCCGACCGTGAGCTCTCCATTGCCGGAGGTGCCATCGCACCGTTGGGGAAAGCCAAGAACAGCATGATCTTCTGGCAGATTACTGCCTTGCTGGAGAAATATGAAGCAACGCTGAAAACACCGGTCAAAGACTTACCGGAGGATGCCATCGACGAGATTCTCTACGGCTCGGACGAGCGTATCAAGATAAAGAGTTCACTGATAGGCACCTCTTCCGATTATTTTGTGACGTTTGAGGGGGTTGTAAAGTATATCCAGATGTTGCAGGAGAAGGATGCTTCTGCCACGGCACAGAAGTGGGCGGACCAGTTTGCCAAGACTGCCGTTTGTCCGGAGTGTCATGGCGCCAAGTTGAATAAGGAAGCGCTTTCATTCCGCATTCACGACAAGAACATCTACGAATTGTCTACGATGGACATCAATGAACTGTATGACTGGCTGGTAAACGTAGACCCGTATCTTAGTAGCAAACAACAGCAGATTGCCGGTGAAATCCTGAAGGAAATCCGTACACGGCTCAAATTTCTGCTTGATGTAGGTCTGGATTATCTTTCGCTGAACCGTAGTTCCGTCAGCCTTTCCGGTGGTGAAAGCCAGCGTATCCGCCTGGCTACGCAGATAGGTTCACAGCTGGTGAATGTGCTGTATATATTGGATGAGCCGAGTATCGGCCTGCACCAACGCGACAACCAGCGCTTGATACACTCTTTGAAGGAACTGCGTGACATTGGCAACTCCGTCATTGTGGTGGAGCATGACAAGGATATGATGCTTGCCGCCGATTATGTCATTGATATGGGGCCGAAAGCTGGTAGGCTGGGAGGGGATGTTGTCTTTGCCGGTACTCCCCGTGAAATGCTCCGGACGCATACGCTGACTTCCCAATACTTGAATGGTGAGCGTGCCATTGAGGTGCCTGCCAAGCGTCGCGAGGGCAATGGACACAGTCTGTGGCTGCGTGGCGCCAAGGGTAATAATCTGAAGAATGTGGATGTGGAGTTCCCGCTGGGCAAGCTGATTTGCGTTACCGGTGTTTCCGGCAGTGGCAAGTCCACGCTTATCAACGAGACGTTGCAGCCTATTCTTTCGCAGAAGTTCTATCGTTCACTGCAGGATCCTTTGGACTATGACAGTATTGAAGGGCTGGAATATATAGACAAGGTGGTGAATGTGGACCAGTCTCCTTTGGGACGAACGCCGCGTTCCAATCCTGCCACTTATACCGGTGTGTTTTCCGATATCCGCAATCTGTTTGTCGGCTTGCCCGAAGCGAAGATACGTGGATATAAGGCGGGACGCTTTTCCTTCAACGTCAGTGGCGGACGCTGCGAAGCTTGCCAAGGCAATGGGTACAAGTGCATTGAGATGAATTTCCTGCCGGATGTGTATGTGCCTTGCGAGGTATGTCACGGCAAGCGTTACAACCGAGAGACGCTGGAAGTGCGTTTTAAGGGAAAATCCATTGCCGATGTGCTGGATATGACCATCAACCGTGCGGTGGAGTTTTTCGAGAATGTGCCTCAGATATTGAACAAAATTAAGGTTATCCAGGAAGTGGGATTGGGTTATATCAAGTTGGGCCAGTCTTCCACCACGCTCTCCGGAGGTGAGAGCCAGCGCGTGAAGTTGGCTACGGAACTTTCCAAACGTGATACGGGCAAGACTCTGTATATCCTTGACGAACCTACTACCGGACTTCATTTCGAAGATATCCGCGTTTTGATGAACGTGTTGAACAAACTTGTAGACAAAGGGAATACCGTCATCGTCATAGAGCATAATCTCGATGTCATCAAGATGGCGGACTATATCATCGATATGGGGCCAGAAGGCGGTAAGGGAGGGGGAGAACTCCTTTCCTGCGGAACCCCGGAAGAGGTTGCTAAAAGCAAGAAAGGCTATACGCCTAAGTTCCTGCGTGAAGAATTGAATATCAAGTGATAATTATCTCATCATAGAGAATATTATGAAAATCAATAAGACGAATGCAGCAAGGCTTCTCGACAAGGCCAAGATTGCGTATGAGCTCATTCCCTACGAGGTGGATGAGAACGACTTAAGTGCAGTGCATGTAGCTGCCAGTTTGGGTGAGGACATCAATTGCGTGTTCAAGACGCTGATTCTTCACGGTGATAAATCCGGTTATTTTGTCTGTGTCATCCCGGGTGAGCACGAAGTGGATTTGAAGCTGGCGGCAAAAGCGTCAGGAAACAAAAAATGTGACCTTATCCCGGTTAAGGAACTTTTACCTCTGACTGGCTATATCCGGGGTGGGTGTTCACCCATCGGCATGAAGAAACCTTTCCCTACCTATATCCATGAAACGTGCCTGCGGTTTCCGTATATCTATATCAGTGCCGGACAACGCGGTTTGCAGCTTAAGTTGGATCCGAAGGATTTGGTAAGGGAAGTGCATGCAGAGGTTTGTATTCTTTTTAATGAATAAATCTTCTATTTCTGCCGAGATATTTTAATTTTATAAGGAAATCTTCAATAGAATTTATATATTTGCAGGAATTATTCAAGAAATCAATCCAATTACTAATTCTAAAAACTAATTTTTATGTTCAACAAACACCCTAAAGGTCTGATTGCCGCATCTTTTGCTAATTTGGGCGAGCGTTTCGGCTTTTATACCATGATGGCCATTCTTGTACTTTTTCTGCAAGCCAAGTTCGGACTGGATGGAAAAGAGGCAGGTTTGATCTACTCAACATTTTATTTTTCTATTTACATTCTAGCATTGATAGGTGGTATTATTGCCGACAGAACCCGTAATTACAAAGGTACCATCTTTGCCGGTATTGTTTTGATGGCGGTAGGTTACTTGATGCTGGCCATCCCGTCTCCTACACCGGTTGCCAATAAGACCTTGTTTCTGGTGATTACTTGTGCAGCCTTGTTTGTCATTGCTTTCGGAAATGGTCTTTTCAAGGGAAATCTTCAAGCGCTCGTAGGGCAGATGTACGACAATCCTCAGTACTCCAGCATGCGCGATTCCGGTTTCTCCTTATTCTATATGTTCATCAATGTAGGTGCCATCTTTGCCCCGTTTGCCGCAGTAGGCGTGCGTAACTGGTGGTTGTCCACATTCGGCTACAATTATGATGCCGACCTGCCTGCCCTTTGCCACGGACATCTGGCAGGAACGCTGACTCCCGAGGCTGTGGACACTTATAGCGCATTGGCAGCCAAAGCCACTATTTCCGGAACACCCGTAACGGATATGACGGTATTTGCCAATGAATATCTGAACGTGTTCACCACTGGTTTCCATTATGCATTCGGTGTAGCTATCCTGGCTATGGTTCTCTCTTTGGTAATTTTCGTCATCAACAGAAAGAAATTCCCCGATCCCAGCAAGAAGGTTGCTGCAAAAGCGGGCGATGCCACTGCAGTGGAGATGAATGCACAAGAGGTAAGACAGCGCATGTATGCATTGTTTGCCGTATTCGGTGTGGTAATTTTCTTCTGGTTCTCGTTCCATCAGAATGGATTGACACTGACTTATTTTGCCAAGGAATATACAGATTTGAATTTGTTCGGCATGGCTATTTCAGCTGAGCTGTTCCAGTCTTTGAACCCGATTTTCGTTGTGTCTCTCACTCCGGTCATCATGGCTGTCTTTGCAGCACAGCGTGCCAAGGGTAAAGAGCCTTCCACTCCGCGGAAGATTGCCATCGGTATGGGTATTGCTGCCACTGGCTTCCTTATAATGGCTATCGGTTCTTATGTAAGCAACTTGCCGATGCACAAGGATATTATCGCTTTGGGTACCTCTCCGGTGAAGGTGACTCCGCTGTTGCTGATGGTTACCTATCTGATATTGACTGTTGCCGAGTTGTACATTTCTCCGTTGGGCATTTCATTCGTATCCAAGGTGGCTCCTCCCAAATATCAGGGTATCATGCAGGGCGGTTGGCTCGGTGCTACTGCCATTGGTAATCAGTTGCTCGTTATCGGTGCTATCCTCTACGAAAGTATTCCTATCTGGATGACGTGGACGGTATTTGTAGTAGCGTGCTGCATTTCCATGTTCACCATGCTGTTCATGCTGAAATGGCTTGAAAAGGTGGCGAAGTAATCGGAAACGAAAGATAAAACTAAAGGCTGCGCAATGTTCGTAATGAACTGCGCAGCCTTTAGTTTTTGGAGGGCTTTTAATGCCGGGACTCAGATTTCCAGTCCCATGATGTAGTCATTCATGTAATATCCGTTTCCTATCGGGAAATCCCCTTCACGGAGTTTTCGCATTCCCATATGTTCGTAAAACTGCAGTGCCTTGTTGTTGCGGTTTACATTCAATTCCATCAGACAAGGGCCGGGATGTACTTCCTTGATGTACTTGATGGCTTCTCGAAAGAGGAAACTGCCGCAATGTGCACCCTGGTAATAGGGGAGCACATAAATCTTTTGCAGGTGGAATAAATCTTCTCCTTGCTGCTGTACGGACACATAGCCCGCCGCTTCACATTCTTCGTAGGCCAGGAAGTAGACGTGGCCTTCCTCTTCCATTTGCTTGCGGATATTGTCCAATGAATACATCCATTCCATCATGTAGTCGGTCTGTTCGGGAGTAAGGATATCCTTATACGTGACGGGGAATATTTGCTGCGCAAGTTTCTGAATCAGTGCGCAGTCTGCTGTCGTTGCTTTTCTTATGGTAAACATATCGGTTGTATTTATACTGTTTGGGGTGTAAAGTTAAGCCTTTTTTGTGAAACAATCGTTATCTTTGCAGACCGTTACCGAACTAACTAATTTTGATTTTAAAAATTATGGCATTTACGAGCAACATTATGATTGTCCGCCACAGATTACTGAAGGAACTGGTAAAGCTGTGGAATAACAACGAACTTGTGGATAAAATAGACCGGCTGCCCATCGAGCTGAGTCCGAAGAGGTCCAAGCACGCGGGACGCTGCTGTGTGCACAAAGAGCGCGCGGTGTGGAAGTACAAGTCATTGCCGCTTCTGGGACTCGATATGGAGGACGAGACGGATGAGCTGACCCCCTTGTCGGAGTACGCTGCCCGTGCACTGGACAGAGCGGAAAATGGCAGGCCGAAAGACAACATCATGTGTGTGATTGACGAAGCTTGTTCGGCATGTGTGCAGATTAACTACGAGATTACGAACCTCTGCCGCGGATGTACGGCACGCAGTTGCCAGGTGAATTGTCCCAAGAAGGCAGTGCATGTCAAGGAGAGCGGTCAGGCATGGATTGACCATGATGCATGTATCAGTTGCGGCATCTGCCATAAGAGTTGTCCCTACCATGCCATTGTTTATATTCCCGTACCTTGTGAGGAAGCTTGTCCCGTGAAAGCCATCAGTAAGGATGAGAAGGGGATAGAGCATATTGACGAAAGCAAATGTATCTATTGCGGAAAGTGTCTCAATGCATGTCCATTCGGAGCAATTTTCGAAATATCGCAGGTGTTCGACGTGTTGCACAGAATCCGCAAGGGTGAGCAGGTGGTGGCTATCGTGGCTCCGTCCATCCTGGGGCAGTTCAAGACGACTATTGAACAAGTATATGGCGCATTGAAACAAGTCGGTTTTACGGATGTCATTGAGGTGGCTCAGGGTGCGATGGATACCGTCAGCAACGAGGCGCACGAGCTGATTGAGAAGCTGGAGGAGGGTCAGAAGTTTATGACGACTTCCTGTTGTCCGTCTTATATAGAGTTGGTGAACAAGCATATTCCTGCCATGAAGCCTTACGTGTCGGGCACCGGTTCGCCAATGTATTATGCTGCCCGCATTGCTAAAGAGAAGTATCCGGATGCGAAGGTGGTCTTCATAGGTCCTTGCGTTGCCAAGCGCAAAGAGGCGCAGCGCGACGAGGCGGTGGACTTTATCATGACTTTCGAGGAGGTGGCTTCCGTGCTTGCCGGGCTGGATATTCAGATGGAGCAGGCAAAGCCCTATTCCATGAGTTTCACTTCCGTGCGCGAGGCGCATGGTTTTGCGCAGGCAGGAGGCGTGATGGGTGCCGTGAAAGCCTATCTGAAGGAAGAGGCAGATAAAATCAATGCCGTACAAGTGGCTAATCTGGATAAGAAGGCTATCGGTGCGTTGCGTGCTTACGCCAAGTCGGGCAAGGCTCCGGGGCAATTTATTGAAGTGATGGCTTGCGAGGGCGGTTGTATTACCGGGCCATGTTCGCACAATGAAATAACTGCCGGAAAGCGCCAGCTGACGCAGGAGTTGGCAAAGAGGAAAGAGACGTATTAGCCCTTTGTCCGTTTATATGAAGCATTTGATTGACAAACTGCGGAGCAACCGCAGGCTGGATGCCGAAGAGTATAAAGCCATGCTTCTTTGCCGGGACACAGAACTTGCAGCCTACCTGCAGGAGCTTGCTCGGGAAGAAGCGCTTGCCCGCTTTGGCAATAAAATCTTCATTCGCGGACTGATTGAGATAACCAACCGTTGCCGCAATAACTGCTACTATTGCGGCATACGGAAGGAGAACCGGAACATAACCCGTTATGAGCTGACGCAGGAGGAGATTCTTTCGTGTTGCCATGAAGGCTATCGGTTGGGCTTCCGTACCTTTGTGCTGCAAGGGGGCGAAGTGCCGGCGGTGAAGGATGAGGGGATGGTGGAGGCAGTTGCCGCTATCCGGCAATCCTTCCCGGATTGTGCCATTACCTTATCCTTGGGCGAGAAATCGCGGGAAGCCTACGAACGTTTCTTCCTGGCAGGTGCCAACCGCTATCTGTTGCGGCACGAAACCTGCAACGAAGGGCATTATCACCGGCTTCATCCTGCGGAGATGTCCCTTTCCCATCGGTTGCAATGCTTGGACTGGCTGAAAGAGATAGGCTATCAAGTGGGAACCGGAATCATGGTGGGCAGTCCTTACCAGACGGTGGACCATTTGGTAGAAGACATTCTCTTCATCGAACGGTTTCAGCCGGAGATGATAGGCATGGGACCTTTTCTTCCGCATCACGATACTCCGTTTTCCTCTTTTCCGCCGGGAGATATGGAGTTGACGTTGAAGTTGCTTTCTATCTTCCGGTTGATGCATCCCGCGGCACTGATACCTGCTACCACTGCCCTGGCCACACTTGCTCCGGACGGACGGGAACGGGGAATATTGGCTGGCGCCAATGTCGTGATGCCTAATCTTTCGCCTTCTCATCAGCGGGCGAAGTACTCCCTCTATGATAACAAAGCTTCTGCGGGTGCCGAAGCGGCAGAAGGTTTGCTAAAATTGGAGGAACAACTGAAAGGGATAGGCTACGAGGTATCAAGAGAGAGAGGAGATTATGAGAATGGAGAATTGACCGTTGATAATTGATAATTTTCAAATCTTCATTCTTTATTTTAATTACCAATTATCAATTTACGAAGTGTATAACATAAAGTCAAGACAAGCAGAAGAATTCATCAATCACCAGGAGATATTGGATACATTGGAGTATGCGCAGGCAAACCGCAACAACCGTCCGCTCATTGAAAGTTTGATTGACAAGGCTGCTTTGTGCCAGGGGCTTTCCCATCGGGAGGCGGCCCTGCTGCTGGAATGTGACGAGCCGGAACTGGTGCAGCGCATCTATCATCTGGCACGTGAAATCAAACGGAAATTCTATGGCAACCGCATTGTGATGTTTGCCCCGCTTTACCTTTCCAACTATTGCGTGAACGGTTGCGTCTATTGCCCGTATCATGCCAAGAACCGTACCATCCCCCGCAAGAAACTCTCGCAAGAGGAGATACGCCGCGAGGTTATCGCCTTGCAGGACATGGGGCATAAACGCCTGGCGCTGGAAGCCGGAGAAGACCCTCGAAACAACCCTATCGACTATATCTTGGAGTCTATCCGCACCATCTACAGCATCCATCACAAGAACGGGGCCATCCGCCGGGTGAATGTCAACATAGCCGCCACTACAGTGGAAAACTATCGGTTGCTGAAAGAGGCAGGTATCGGCACTTATATCCTTTTTCAGGAGACTTACAGCAAAGAGCATTACGAAGCCTTGCATCCCACGGGACCGAAAAGTAATTATGCCTACCACACCGAAGCGATGGACCGCGCTATGGAGGGTGGCATCGACGATGTAGGTATCGGTGTATTGTTCGGTCTGAATACCTATCGCTATGACTTTGTAGGACTGCTGATGCATGCCGAACATCTGGAAGCTACCTTTGGCGTGGGTCCGCATACCATCAGCGTGCCGCGCATCTGTCCGGCAGATGATATTTCGACCGAGGATTTTCCCGATGCCATCTCGGATGAGATGTTCTGCCGTATTGTGGCGGTTACCCGCATTGCGGTGCCTTATACGGGAATGATTATTTCCACCCGTGAGTCGGAAGCCGTACGCCGTCGGGTGCTCGAACTGGGCGTTTCGCAGATAAGCGGCGGTTCGCGCACCAGCGTGGGAGGCTATGCCGTGCCGGAAGCCAAAGAGGAAGATTCCTCCCAATTCGATGTGAGCGATCGGCGCACGCTGGATGAAGTGGTGAGCTGGCTGCTCGATCTGGGACATATCCCCAGCTTCTGCACCGCCTGCTATCGCGAGGGACGTACCGGAGACCGCTTCATGTCGCTCGTTAAGCGCGGACAGATAGCAAACTGCTGCCAGCCCAATGCACTGATGACATTAAAAGAATATCTGGAGGACTATGCCTCCTCCGAAACCAAGGAGAAGGGCATACAGCTGATTCGTGAGGAGATGGAGCATATCCCGAACCCCAAGATACGGGCGATAGCCGAACGTAATCTTCAGGAGATAGGGGAGGGGAAAAGAGACTTTAGATTTTAGATTTCGGATTTATGAATAATACACCTCGTTCCAACCGCCTGCACATTGCCGTCTTTGGACGACGGAACAGCGGAAAGTCCAGCCTTGTCAATGCCTTGACCGGGCAAGACACGGCATTGGTATCCGCAACGCCCGGCACTACTACCGACCCCGTGACCAAAGCCATGGAAGTATATCCTTTGGGCCCGTGCCTCTTTATCGATACCCCCGGTTTTGATGACGACGAAGGCGAACTGGGCGGTATGCGCGTGGAGCGTACCTTAAAGACGGTGGAGAAAGCAGACATCGCCCTCTTGCTTTATGAAGCTGACGGAACGCTGGAACAGCAATGGCTAAAGCTACTGGCTGCGCGCGAAATCCCCGTGATACTGATACTGAATAAAGCCGATTCCCGTCAAGACACCGCTTCCGTGGTTCTTCGGATTGAAAAGGAGTGCGGGCAGGCTCCCGTTGTGGTCAGTGCCAAAGAGGGTACCGGCATTCAAGGCATTTTCGATACTATCCTCGAAAAGCTTCCCGAGAATTTTGGTGAGCAGACTATCACGGGCAATTTGGTAAGTGAAGGAGATGTCGTCCTGCTGGTGATGCCCCAGGATATACAAGCCCCCAAAGGTCGTCTCATTCTTCCGCAAGTGCAGACCATCCGCGAACTGTTGGATAAAAAGTGCTTAGTGATGAGCTGCACCACCGACAAGCTGCAAGCCTCCCTGCAAGCCCTTGTCCGTCCGCCTAAGCTGATAATCACCGATTCACAAGTATTCCCCATCGTCTATCAACAAAAGCCTGCCGAAAGTAGTCTTACTTCCTTCTCGGTTCTTTTTGCCGGTTACAAAGGAGACATCAATGCCTTTGTAGAGGGAGCTGCCGCTATTCATAGCCTGACACCCCAATCGCGTGTACTGATAGCCGAAGCTTGCACCCATGCTCCGCTGACCGAGGACATCGGCACCGTCAAAATTCCCCGCCTGCTACGAAAGCGCATCGGCGAGGAATTGCAGATAGACTTTGTCTCTGGAAATGACTTTCCCAGAGACTTGTCCCGATATGATTTAATTATCCATTGCGGCGCTTGCATGTTCAACCGGAAGTACGTTCTCAATCGTATAGCCCATGCTTGCGCACAGCACATCCCCATAACCAACTACGGAGTAGCAATTGCGAGTCTGACCGGTATATTGGATAAAATTGTTATCCATCGGTAAATATCCCTCTTCCTCTCTGTTCACGTTACTGATGTTATAGAGTAGCGTGAACTACTTTTCTTGTTAATAATGTTTAATATAAAGTACTTTGTAATACAAGGTACTGGTATAATACATATATTTGTGCCATACAAGGAACAACAATAGAATTAATAAGGACACTCATTACTCTATTGCGCAGCCAAATAGTAAATTGTCAAATAGTAAATACCATTATGGATGTAAACAATGTAAAGTCGCAAATGCGCAAGGGCATGCTTGAATATTGCATCATGCTGCTGCTTCACAAAGAGCCGGCTTATGCTTCGGATATCATTCAGAAGTTGAAAGAAGCCAGACTGATTGTGGTGGAAGGTACACTTTATCCGTTGCTCACCCGTTTGAAGAACGACGACCTTTTGGGGTATGAATGGATTGAGTCTACACAAGGGCCTCCCCGTAAATATTACCGGTTGACGGAAAAAGGAGAAGTCTTTCTCGGTGAACTGGAAACATCCTGGAAAGAGTTGAACGAGACGGTGAATCACATCAGCAATTCTTGAAATAGCCGAAGAGAATATACCGTAATTCGCCGGATGGTAAATCGTAAATAGTAAAATTGTAAATAAATAATGTGTTATGAAAAAGACATTAACTGTAAATTTAGGTGGAACCGTTTTCAATATTGATGATGACGCATACCGTCTTTTGGATAATTATTTGAGTAATCTCAAGATGCACTTCCGCAAGGAAGCCGGTGCCGACGAGATTGTAGATGATATTGAACGCCGTATTTCCGAACTCTTTGCCGAGAAATTGTCGGCCGGTTCACAAGTAATCACGATAGCCGACGTGGAAGAGGTGATTGCCCGCATGGGAAAGCCGGAAGATATGGAGGCAGAAGGAGAGAGTGCTAGTGCCGATTCCGGCAGCACGAGTGCCGGGGGCGGCTATGGTGCCGGTGCTTGGAACAGCAATACCGCTTATGGCACTACACGCCGTCGTCTATACCGCAATCCGGATGACAAAATGCTGGGTGGTGTCATCAGTGGAATGGCTGCCTATCTGGGATGGGATGTAACTTTACTTCGACTGTTACTGCTTGTCATCTTGATTTGTGGGGTAGGGACATTGATACCGGTCTATATCGTGTGTTGGCTGGTTATACCGGAAGCCCGCACAGCAGCCGAGAAGTTGAGTATGCGTGGCGAGGCCGTTACGGTAGAGAATATCGGAAAGACGGTGACGGACGGTTTTGAGAAGGTTGCCAATGGGGTGAATGATTATATGAGGTCGGACAAACCCCGTACTTTCTTGCAGAAGTTGGGAGATGCATTGGTGATGATTGTCGGCTGGTTCTTGAAAATCTGTCTGGTGATATTTGCCATTATCTGCAGTCCGGTACTGTTTGTATTTGGAGTGGTATTTGTGGCGTTGTTGTTTGCTGCGATAGCGGTGGCTGTTGGTGGCGGTGCGGCTCTCATTTCCTTTTTCCCGATGGCTGATGTGGTACTGCCTACTTCTCCGTTGTCTGCCATTGTGATGTACATTGCAGGAATCTTGCTGGTAGGAATTCCTTTGGTCAGTCTTGTATGGGCCATCTTCAGTCAGATATTCAAATGGCAGCCGATGAATTCCGGTTTGAAGTGGACGCTGGTTATTCTTTGGATTGTAAGTGCGGCTTGCTTCGGAATCTGTTTTGCAGTGCAAGGGGCTACTTTCCCGGAATTGGGTATCTTTAACTTCTGAGAATAGTAATTTCTTTTTTAATTGATATCGTGTTTGTAGGAATCTGATTTCTATAAACACGATATTTTTTATTTCAATGTAATTATTTGTTATACAGTGGAATATTTCGTTTGGAAAAGGTGTTTTTTAAACGTTCGTTTAATGAACGCAAAGATAACGTGTATTTTTGAATCTCGCAAAATGTTTAATAAAAATATTCTATAAATTTCTTTTTAGTGAGTATAATACTTTGTCAGTAAGCCTATTGCATTGTATTTCTCTAACTTCTTCCTTTTACTAATTTTTAAGTAATCTTCCCTCTTTAGTTTTCTTAAATATTGACGTTCAAAAAACGAACGTCTATTGAACGCTTTTTGCTTGCAATAGATTCGTTTACAGCATTTTACCTGTTAGGTAATGAATGACTGCAAAAAATCTGTTGACAAGAAGGGCATAAAGCTTGTCGTATTCTACATAAAGTGTCCGCAAGTAATTGAATTTCAAGTGTATGCAAGAGATTCAAAGCCCCAGGAGAACACCCTTGTCTGAACAAAAGCATAAAAATGGGAATAGAGAAAGAGGTCGAAATCTGGTATGCTATGCGTGCCACCTACCGCAGAGAACCGGATGCCATGCATCTGCTCAAGAAAGAAAATTTGGGCTGTTTCATTCCTATGCAATACAAGATATGTATAAAAAAAGGGAAAAAAGTCCGTGCTCTGGTTCCGGTCGTTCATAATCTGCTTTTTGTCCATGCCCGTCCTTCCGATGTGCAGCGTGTAAAATCTCAAGTCACTTATCTGCAATATATCACCGATACCCGCAGTGGGCAGAAGATTATTGTCCCCGACAGTCAGATGCAGCGTTTCATTGCCGTATCCGGCACTTACGATGATCATCTTCTTTATTTTCAACCGGATGAATTGAACTTGTCCAAAGGCACCAAAGTCCGGATTACCGGCGGTGAATTTGAGGGGCAAGAGGGTGTGTTTCTGAAGGTGAAAGGTGCACGTGACCGTCGCGTGGTTATCGAAATACAAGGTGTCATAGCTGTTGCCATGGCCACTATCCATCCCGATCTTATAGAAGTAATCGGCTGAACTTTAATTTTTAATTCTTAATTCTATAATTGCTTATGTCTCTTTCCGAAGAAGCAATCACTCTTCAGCGTGCTGCGCACGAACTGATGTATTTGGGTATGGACGGCAGTCCCGTCTATAGCGATGACTTGTCACGGCGGAACGGTGAGGTCTACCGTCTTACCATGGCTTTGTACCGGTCGGGTGTAAAAGGCACTACCATCGAAGAGCAGGCAAATGTCTGTCTTGCCCTTCTTATGGGTTACAGCGCCTCTTTTGTGGACCATGGCGAAAAGCAGCGGCATGTCCAGAAAGTGCTGGACTGTTGTTGGGATGTGCTCGATGCCCTTCCCGCTTCCTTACTGAAGCTCCGCCTGCTTACCGCCTGCTACGGTGAAGTGTTCGACGAGTCTTTGGCCGACGAAGGCCGTTCCATCATCGCCTCCTGGGATTTCTTATCACTTACTCCCGAACAGCAGGAAGCGGTTGATGAGTTTCAGAATGTGACAGACAATCCCTATCCGTGGGAATATATCGATGAATAAAACTTTTCATTATAATGCTTAACAATAAATCCGTATTGATTACCGGAGGAACGGGTTCCTTCGGAAAGAAGTTTGTGGAAACCATTCTCCGTGATTATCCGCAAGTAAAGAAAATTATTATTTACTCCCGCGATGAGCTGAAGCAATTTGAGCTGAAACAGAAATATCCCGGTCATAAGTATCCGCAACTGCGTTTCTTTATCGGTGATGTCCGTGACCTCGAACGCCTGACGCGGGCTTGCGAAGGAGTGGACGTGATTATCCATGCAGCCGCCATCAAGCAGGTGGATACCGCTGAATACAATCCCGAAGAGTGCATCAAAACCAATGTACACGGTGCGCAGAATGTGATAAAGGCTGCTCTTGCCACCGGTGTACAGCATGTGGTGGCCCTTTCTACTGACAAGGCTTGTGCCCCCATTAATCTTTATGGCGCCACCAAGCTCACTTCCGACAAGCTGTTTACTGCCGCCAACAATATCAGCGGTTCCAAGGACATCAGGTTCTCCGTAGTCCGTTATGGCAATGTGATGGGTTCCCGCGGTTCCGTAATCCCTTTCTTTATCAACAAGCGTGACAACGGGGCGAAGGAACTTCCCATAACCGATATGCGCATGACCCGTTTCAACATTTCACTGGAAGCCGGTGTCGCTTTGGTCATGTATGCCATCGGACATCACCTGGGTGGTGAAATCTTTATTCCTAAGATTCCTTCCTATCATATCCAGGACGTGGCTACCGCCATTGCACCCAATCTGCCGCAGGTGGAAGTGGGCATCCGTCCGGGAGAGAAACTGCACGAGGAGATGATTACTGTAACCGATGCTCTTGATACAATCGATTTGGGCAGATATTATGTCATTCTTCCTTCCGTATCTTTCAAGCACAGTCGCGAAGAGTTCATCAGACATCACAATGCAGTACCCGTTCCCGACGGTTTCCACTACAGCAGTGACAACAATACGGAGTGGGAGACAGTAGAGACTATGCGCGAGAATATCAAGAAATACGTTGACCCTAATTTCGAGGTGAAATGATAAGCAAGCCTATTCCATACGGTCGTCAGCATATCACAGATGAGGACATCCGGGCAGTCATCGATACCCTGAAAAGCGATTACCTGACACAAGGTCCCAAAATCAGGGAATTTGAAACGAAATTTGCCGAATATGTAGGTGCACAATATGCCGTAGCGGTGAACAATGCTACTTCGGGGCTTCATCTTGCAGCTACCGCACTGAATGTAAAGCCGGGTGACAAGGTGATTGTCACTCCCATGACCTTTGCTGCCAGTGCCAACTGCATCCGCTATTGTGGCGGCGAGGTGGTATTCTGTGATATTGACAAGGATACTTACCTCATGGATATCCGTAAACTCGAAGCCATGCTTAAAGCTTCTCCCCGCGGTACTTACAAAGGTATTGTTCCGGTTGATTTTGCAGGCTATCCTTTGGATCTGGAAGAGTTCAGAAAGCTTGCCGACGAGTACGGTTTGTGGATTATCGAGGATGCCTGCCATGCTCCCGGCGGCTATTTCATGGACAGTAAAGGCAAGAAACAACATTGTGGTAACGGTTGTTTTGCCGACTGTGCCGTATTCTCTTTCCATCCCGTGAAACATATCGCTACGGGTGAGGGAGGCATGGTGACCACCAACAGCAAGGAGCTCTATGACAAGCTTTGTCTTTACCGTACGCATGGCATTACGAAAGACCCTGCTTTATTGCACGAGCATCATGGTGGCTGGTATTACGAGATGCAGGAGTTAGGGTATAATTACCGTCTGACTGATTTTCAGGCTGCCTTGGGTATTTCTCAGCTGGAGCGTGCGAAAGCAGGTCTTGAACGCCGCCATGAAATCGTAAGACGCTATAATGAAGCGTTTTCCGGAATAGATGGTATCAAGACTCCGTTCAATGCTGCCGATGTCTATCATGCTTATCACCTTTATATCATTCAAGTAGCTGACCGCTTGGGCCTTTATAATTATCTGCACGAGAACAATGTCTATGCGCAGGTTCATTATGCTCCGCTTCATCTGATGCCTTACTATCAGCAGTGGGGAAATAGGAAAGGCGATTTACCTATAGTAGAAGAGTATTACGAACATTGTCTGAGTCTTCCGATGTATCCCACGTTGACGGACGAGGAACAGGAGTATGTGATTGAAAAGGTTATAGAATTTGTAGAGAAATGAAAAATATAGCAATCATTCCTGCACGTGGCGGCAGTAAACGTATTCCGCGTAAGAATATCAAGCCCTTTATGGGTAAACCTATCATTGCATATTCCATAGAGGCAGCTTTACAAAGCGGTCTTTTTGAGGAGGTGATGGTTTCTACCGATGATGAGGAGATTGCCGGAATAGCTTGTAAATATGGTGCCAAAGTTCCTTTTATGCGGAGTGCCGAGATGTCAAATGACTATGCCGGTACTGATGATGTAATTCTTGAAGTACTGAGGAAGTATAAAGAGCAAGGCAGGGAGTTTGAAACGGTTTGTTGCATTTACTCAACGGCTCCTTTTGTCACTCCCGAAAGACTCCGGGAAGCATACGGAAAAATGAATTCGGAGATAGATTCCGTTTTCACTTGTGTGGCTTATTCCTATCCTATACAGCGCAGCCTTCACATCGTGGATGGAAAAATTAGTATGGTTTATCCCGAATACAAAAATGCACGTTCCCAAGATTTAGAACCGATTTATCACGATGCCGGTCAGTTCTATTTCTCTCGCACTGCTCCCTTTGTGGAGAGCCGGACTTTTTGGGGTGAGAATACAGCCGGGTTGGTACTTTCCGAACTTGAAGTGCAGGACCTTGATACACAGACTGACTGGGCATTGGCAGAGATGAAGTATGAGTTGCTTCATAAATGATGTAATGCAGAAAATCTATCTCCGTGCCGATGCAAGTGCTGCCATCGGCTACGGTCACTTTATTCGTACTCTGGCTTTGGCCGATATGCTGAAGGACGATTTTGATTGTACCTTCTTTACTTGCCATCCTACCCCTTATCAGGTGAGTGAGATGGAGAAGGTATGTCCTTTCATCCCCTTACAGGAAGAATCACATTATGATGAGTTCCTTTCCCTTTTGCAAGGTGACGAAATTGTGGTACTTGACAACTATTTCTTTACTACTGATTACCAGCGTACCATTAAAGAAAAGGGATGCTGTCTGGTGTGTGTGGATGATATGCACGACAAGCATTATGTGGCTGATGTTGTGATAAACCATGGGTTAACGGATGAATCCTTGTTTGATGTAGAGCCCTATACCAAACTCTGTTTGGGGGTTGATTGGGCGTTGCTCCGTCATCCGTTTATCGAAGCTGTAAAAGAACAACGTTGTCATACTATAGGGAGTATAGAAAAAGTTACTATTACATTTGGCGGTTGTGATGATTTTGATGCAACCGGTTACTATGCAAGTAATCTTCTTGAGAGCAAAAATGTTAAATCAATAACCGCAGTTGTAGGTGATGCCTATAAACCAATCCACCCTATATCACAAGATAGACGCCTTACATATTGTTCAGGCCTTTCAGCTGAACAAATGGCTGATTTGTTTAGGCAGTCAGATCTCGTTATTTGTTCAGCAAGTACAGTGTGCATTGAGGCTTTGTTTTGTAATACAAAAGTAGCGGCAGGGTGGTTTGTAGATAATCAGATGGATTTCTATAATCTTGTCACTGCTAAAGGATGGGTAATCGGTTTGGGTAATGTGGAGCACCCCTATATAGATATGGATGCTCTTAATGCATCAACGGTTCCTTGCGCATCTATAGGGAAAGACATTCGTCAAAACTATTGCCAGCTATTTCATAACTTACAAGACGGTTATTACCTTAGGAATGTACGTTCTTAAGATTTAGATTTATTATTTTATTAGGTATGGGAGAGGTAAATTATTTGGATTAATAGTAGAAGTGAAAGGTACAAAGACACTGTCACAAAGAATATTTTTGAATAATGTTTTTTATGAATGATAGAAATAGATAGAAATGTAGATTATAGTTCGCATGGTTACAGGTTTCGTAACTTTATCAATTTAGATATGGACACGTTAAAGAAAATTCTTTTTTGGCGTAATCATGTTGATGTAAGGAAATGGATGTATTCCAATGAGATTATTCCATTGGATAATCATTTGGCTTATGTAGCAAGCCTTCACAATAGAGCTGATGCTTATTATTGGTTAGTTTACGATCCTGATGGTGATCCCATTGGTGTTACATATGTTACATCAATAAAAAAAGATGAGGATTGTGGTGAATTAGGCTATTATGCAATCCCTGGAACTTATGGCGATGGGTTTTCTTTTGTAAAAGAGTGTTTCTATTTTTACTTTCATATATTACAGTTTAAACGATTCTACGGTTCGGTCGATGCGGATAATGTACAAGCCTATTTAATTGATGTTTTTTTAGGCTGTCAGTTTACTTCCTCTAAAACAATAGAATCAATTTGCAGTATGAAGAAACTTTATTATGTGTGTGATAGTCTTACACCTGAAGATTTTGATTCAAACTACGAAAAAACGATTGTGGAATATATAAAATTTGTAAAAAATGAAAATAGAAAACTTCATTAATGGCTTTGTTAATCAGTTCGATGACACAGACGCATCAGAAATTCAGGCTAATACGCAATTTCAAGAATTAGATGAATGGTCTTCATTGACTGCTATGGCTATAATAGCTTTTGTAAAAACAGAATATGGTAAGACACTCACAGGCAAGGAAATTCGTTCTTGCAACACAGTGGAAGAGCTGTTTAATTTAGTGGCTGCTAAATGATAATGACAGAAGTATTTAACCCTTTCTCTCTTTCAGGAAAAACCATTTTGGTGACTGGAGCTTCTTCTGGTATTGGGCGTGGCATAGCCGAAGCTTGTGCTAAAATGGGTGCTACGATTGTGCTTACAGGGCGTAATGAAGAAAGGCTTGCCGCTACTGCAGAGGCTTTAGTTGGTAATGGACATAAATCAATCATAGTTGACCTTGCTCTTATTGGAGAACGACAAATATTGGTGAACCAGTTACCTGCTTTGGACGGAGTGGTCTATGCTGCGGGTATCGGCCAACGTCAGCTTTGCAAACTTATTACCGAAAACGATGTGGACGAGGTGATGGATATTAATTTCAAGTCTATCGCTTTACTGCAAGCTGAGTTACTTCGTGCCAAGAAAATAAAAAAAGCATCTTCCATTGTGTTCATAGCTTCGCGTGCAGCTTTTTCACCCAGTATTGGCAATGCTATCTATAGTGCATCAAAAGGTGCGCTCATTTCCTATGCCAAATGTTTGGCACTTGAATTGGCCTCCCGGCAGATTCGTGTGAATTGCATCTGTCCTGCTATGGTGTGGACAGATTTGATTCTAAAAGGAGGACTAACTAAAGAGGACTTGCAAGAAGCTGAACAGCAATATCCTTTAAAACGTTACGGCCAACCCGAGGATGTGGCAAATCTTGCCATTTATCTGCTGTCCGAGGCATCTGCATGGATGACAGGAACGAATGTCGATTTGACGGGGGGGGAGAGTAATTTGTAATAAATTATAATTATGAAGGCATATATTAAGGCGATTTCATACTACTTGCCAGTTAAGGTAGTGACTAACGAAGAATTAGTTTCTGAATTTCCCGAGTGGAGTATAGATAAAGTAGCTGCGAAAGTAGGTGTGAACTCCCGTCATCTGGCTGCTGAAGACGAAACAGCTGGTGATATGGCCGAAAAGGCTGCCTACCAATTATTCAGTGAGCATCATATCGACCCGCAGAATATTGATTTTTTGTTACTCTGTACCCAAAGTCCGGATTACTTCCTGCCATCGACGGCTTGTATCTTGCAACACAAATTAGGTTTGCGTACCAACATTGGTGCGTTCGACTATAATCTAGGTTGCTCGGGTTGTGTTTATGGTTTGGCAGTGGCAAAAGGGCTGATAGCGGCTGGCATTGCTAGTAATGTATTATTATTGACCGCTGAAACTTATAACAAATATCTGCATCCGTCAGATAAGAGCAACCGTTCCATCTTTGGCGATGGTGCAGCTGCTTGTTTGGTATCTACTGAGGGGATGGCAGAAATTGGTGAATTCTCAATGGGTACTGATGGCAGTGGGGCTGAGCATCTGATTGTGAAGACAGGAGCATCGCGTCAGAGGCAATCTACGGGTGTTTCTATGACTGATGACGAAGGGCATACGGCTTATGAAGATTACCTCTATATGAATGGTGGTGCCATCTTTAACTTTACACTTGAAGCTGTTCCTGCTTTGATGAAGGATGTTTTGACAAAGAATAACCTAAGTAAGGAAGAGGTGAATTATTACATTTTTCATCAGGCTAATAAGTTTATGCTTAATACTATTCGCAAGGTGTGTGTGTTGCCCAAAGACCAGTTCTATATGAATCTGGACACTACAGGTAACACTGTATCTTCTACTGTTATGATTGGTCTAAAAGATTGTCTCGACTGTGGGCTAGTACATGAAGGTATGAACGTGATGGTGACCGGATTCGGGGTAGGATTAAGTTGGGCGGGAACCGTATTGAAATTTTAAACTGTTTTTATGAATAAATATCTGTTAGATTTTCCGTTTTATACCAAGGATCCCGATACGAAAAGTGCATTGGATAGTGAAATCCTAAGATTAGTCCATGATTATGGAACCCCATTCTATTTGTTTCATGAAAAAGATTTTTGTGAAAACTTCCAATCATTATGTGACTCTTTCCGTGCTGTTTACGATAACTATATTCCTTCTTACTCTTATAAGACCAACTATACCCCCTACATATGTAATTTAGTTAAACAGATGGGGGGATATGCCGAGGTTGTGTCCGATATGGAATATACTTTAGCAAAAAGATTGGGCTATCCGGACAGTCAGATTATTTATAACGGACCTTGTAAAGGCCGTTGTATGGAGGAGCATATTCTTAATGGGGGCATATCTAATATAGACAGTGAGGATGAAGCTTTACGTGTCATTGAAATATCCCGCATTCATTCAAACAAGATTATAAGGGTCGGTATTCGTGTTAACATGGATATTGGTGCTGGATACATTTCACGTTTTGGTCTGGAAAAAGACAGTGAATCTTTCCGACGTACGATTGATTATCTAAAGGCATGCGGCAATGTCGTTTTGAGCGGTGTACACTGCCATATAAGTCGTGCACGGGGATTAGAGGCTTGGCAAAATAGAATTGACGGTTTATTGGATGTCATCTCTAACTATTTTGACGGAGCCGTAGACTACGTTGACGTTGGAAGTGGTATGTTCGGACAAATGGATCCTTCTCTCGCTATTCAGTTTGGGGATCATGTTCCGACTTATGATGATTACGCCCGCGTAGTGGCTGGAACTATGGCGCAGTTCTTTTCTGGTTCAGAAAAGAAACCTATTCTGTTTTCAGAACCGGGTACTACCCTCATATCAAAGTTTATATCACTGGCAACCCGTGTGGATAATATCAAGTCTATTAGAGGTAAACAATTTGTAACCGTGGACAGTTGCTATTACAATGCCGGTGAAATTTGCAAGTTCAAGGAAGTGCCTTATCGAGTGGTCCATTCTGCAGGTTCTGTCAATGCGAATTATAGTTCGGGAATCACAGATATTATGGGATACACTTGTTTGGAACAAGATTGTTTATATCATGACTTTAAGGAACCAGTTTCTGTAAGTGACATTTTGCTCTTTGGTAATGTGGGGGGCTATTCAATCGTATCAAAACCACCGTTTATCCAACCGGATTGCCAAATGTTGTGTTATTCGCAAGATGGCACGATTAAGGTAATCAAACGGGCAGAAACTTTTGATGATGTGTTCAACACTTTTATAACAGAGAAGCAATGAAAGACCTCACAGTATTAATTTCCGCCAGTGGCTCACCATCTATTCCCGGCATCATAGCTTGCTTCAAAAATAATGGAGAACGTAAAATTAGGGTAGTAGGTGTGGATATGTCTGATGAACCTTCTGCCAGGTATATGGTTGACGCTTTTTATCATGTACCTGCAGCTACTCATCCTGATTATTGTAACATATTGCTCGATATTTGCAAGAAAGAACATGTAGATATCTATTTCCCGGGAGTTTCGGCGGAAGTGAGTGCATTGGTGAAACGATGGGACGATTTCAAGCGGATAGGGGTCACTTTGTCGGTTTCCAACAGCAATTCTGTAGATGTGGCAAATAACAAGCTTAAGACATACCAAATGCTTGCAGAGGCAGGGATACCGGTGCCTGAATATTATCCAGTCCATACAGTCAATGACTTTGTTGAAGGGTGTAAGTATATGGGTTATCCCCAAAAACCTGTATGCCTAAAAATAGTCAATGGTAGTGGAAGCCGTGGTGTAAGAATTATTGATGCGAACAAGTCCCGTTATCAGCTATTCGCCCATGAGAAGCCCAACAGTTTCTATACTTCTTACGATGATATGCTGAGCATTTTGAAAGAAGTGGATGTGCTGGATGAGCTTATGTTGGTGGAGTTCATGCCAGGTAATGAATACACAGTTGACCTTTTGGCTCATAAGGGTACTGTAATCTATCAGGTAGGCCGTGAAAATGTCGTTAGCCTTATGAGTATTGCACAGGAAAGCGTATTGGCTTATGACAGGCAAGCTTATAAAATATGTAGCGATGTGGTGCGCTTAATGCACATGGATGGTAATGTGGGTTTTGACTTTATGCGCAGTGCAGATGGAACGGCAGTTTTAATGGATATTAATCCTCGTTTGACGGCTACGGTATCTGTAATTGCAGCAGGTGGAGTAAATTTGCCTTATCTCCGCATTAAACAATTGTTAGGCGAACCATTGCCCCATGTCTCGCCTCAGTTTGGCACCCGTATGAAACGTAGATACTTGGAGTATTTTACTAACTCTGAAGGAGAACTCATCAAATTCTAAATATAGTATATTTGCATAGATATAGATATGGTAGAAATCAATTTTGATAAACTGGACAGAACGCTGGTTTTGGCAGAACTGTCTTGTAATCATTTGCAGAGCTTTGATATTGCTGTCCGTACCATCGAGGCAATGAAAAAGGCAGGTGCCGATGTTGTAAAAGTACAGAATGACAATCCAGACGGAGGTATTACCATTGATTGTGATAATGAATATTTTCAAATTGGTGGAGGCACTTTGTGGGACGGGAAGACATTGAACAAACTCTATAAGGAAACATACACGCCTTGGGAGTGGTTGCCCAAATTGCAGAAAGTTGCCCATGATTTGGATATGGAGTTCTTTTCAGCACCATCAGATTTGGAAGGAGTTGATTTTCTGGAAAAGATGAACGTTCCTGCTTATAAAGTTGCAAGTTTCGAGATTACAGATACAGCTCTTGTTCGCAGAATGGCCTCAAAAGGCAGGCCTATTCTTATTTCTACAGGAATTGCCGAGATGACTGACATACAAGAAGCCATTGATATTTGCCGTAGCGAGGGTAATAATCAGATTGCTCTTCTGAAGTGTACATCTTCTTATCCCACTCCTTTAGAAGAAGCTAATGTTTTGACAATTCCCGATATGACCAAGCGCTTTAAAGTTGTGGCAGGCCTTTCAGATCACTCTATGGGACACTCTGTTGCTGTTGCCGCTGTGGCATTAGGAGCAAAGATTGTGGAAAAGCACTTCATTTTAAGTAGGGCAATGGGAGGCCCTGATGCTGCTTTCTCAATGGAGCCGGATGAGTTCAAGACGATGGTAGATGAAATCCGTAATACAGAAAAGGCTTTAGGCACTGTACAATATGAACTAAACGAACATGCACGGTTCAATAGAGGTTTCGCTCGTTCTTTGTTTATTGTTGAGGATGTGAAAGCCGGCGAAACGCTTACGGCTAATAACTTACGCTCTATTCGGCCAGGGCAAGGATTGCATCCGCGATATTTGGATGAACTTCTAGGTAGAACTGTCAATCGTGATGTCAAACGTGGTACTCCAATGAAAATGGAGTACGTTCAGTAATATATTTATGTCTCTATTTACAAATAAACGTATCATGGTTGTTGCCGCCCATCCCGATGATGAACTGCTGGGCCTAGGCGCTACCATGCACAAACTAGTCAAGGCACAAGGAGTACAGACCCGGGTCATCATTTTGGGAGAGGGGATTACTTCACGCTCAGATACCCGTGACACGGAGCAGTGGAAGGAAGTCTTGGAAAGGCATCATCAGAATGTGGAGACGGCGCGGCAGTTGATAGGCTATCACAGCGTGCAGGCATATAATTTTTCCGACAACCGTTTTGACAGCCATGCACTGCTTGATATCGTAAAGGTAGTGGAGCATGAGAAGGAACAGTTTCGTCCGGACTTTATCTTTACCCACCATGGTGGCGACCTTAATATTGACCATCAGATGACTTTTCAAGCAGTGATGACTGCCACACGCCCTATGGAGGACGAACCGGTGAAGGCTATTTTTACATTCGAGACCCCATCAGCCAGTGAGTGGCAGGCTACTTGCGACCCACGCCATTTCACAGCCAATTTCTATATGGAGATTTCGGAGGATGATTTGAAAGCAAAATGTGCTGCCATGGCGGCCTATGAGTTTGAGAGCCGTGCTTTTCCGCATCCGCGCTCTTCGGAGGCATTGAAAGCCCTTGCCCGGTTTCGCGGCTATACCGTAGGCAAACACTTGGCCGAGGCATTTCAGATAGTGCGGATGGTAGAATGAAGAAGGGAGCCTTTTAGAGCCCCCTATACTCCCTTTCCGCATCGAAGCACGGACACGCTTTCGTCGGATTCAAGTCATGGTGCCCCACAATCAGCGCCCGTGGAAAGATACGCTTCAACTCACGTAGCAGTGCCAGTAACGAAGCCTTCTGTTCCAATGTACGGGTATCGGCAGGAAAACTTGCAGCATCCAGTCCTCCTTCATAACAGATGCCGATAGAATGGCGGTTGTGATTGAGGCAATGCGCACCTATTTTTTCCAACGGGCGGCCGCGGTGTATTTCGCCGTTGCGGGTCAGATAGAAATGATAGCCGATGTCACGGAAGCCGCGGTGGTGGATGTGGTCGCGGCGGCAATCCTCAAAGCCCAGGGCCACGCCTTGAGGCGTGGCTGAGCAATGAATAATGAGCAGGGTAATCGTACGCATGGCTATTTGCAAGCGCCCAGACCTAAAGCTCCCGCTATGGCGGTAGCTACGGTGATGATTACTTTGAGGACAATGCCCCATACGGATTTTGACTTTTTGTCTTCACTCATGATGATTGGTAATTGATAATTAGTAATTTGTAATTATTCTCATCCTAACGGATTCTCGCCCTGATTGCCGTCACTTCCTCCGGAACCGCCGTCGGAACCACTGCCATCGGGAGCTTTTCCACCTACGGTGTACAGGGAAGATTCTTTCAGCTGTCCATCCAGGTTGATTTGGGCATTACTCAGTTCGCCGGTGGCACGGGCGCGGAGCTTCAGCCCCTTCACGTTGTTGGCCAGCGAGAAGTCGGCAGCGGATTGCGCCCCTTTCTTGCTGACGATTCCTACGGAGAAGATGGCAAGGTCATCCAGTTTCACGTTCTTGCCGTCCAGAATCAATTCTTTGGTGCAGGAAACCATGTCTGCCAGTACTCCCTTGATGACACCACTCGAATAGGGGGTGTTGTGATTGGACATGTGCTTGGCCAATTTTTCGATGTCGAAGGTTTCTTCGATTACGGGGCGTGCATACCTGAGGCCTTTCAGTGGGCTGTCTTCGCCCGTCACTTGATACTTTTTGTAACGAATCATACAATTAAAATTTAGAAGTTAAAGGATAAAAACATTTGCTGTGTTGAACTCAACGATGCAAAGATAAGGCTGTGGATACGGGCGTTTGTCGGTTTTTGCAGGTTCTCGTCTGTTTGGGTCTGTTTTAGTCGGTTATTTACGCTTGTAAGTTTGATAATGTCATGATTTATAGTTACTTTTGATGAAATATAAATCGTAACTGTCAACTATGGATTCTTTTGTCATACGTACATACGGGCGTACCGAATTGGCCCAAATCTATTGTCCCAATCTTTGTCCGGAGGCTGCCTTCCGCAAACTGAAACACTGGATAGACCTTTGTCCCGATTTGCGTGACGGACTTTCCGCTTTGGGCGGTTCTTCCCGTTCCCGCTCTTATACGCCTGCCCAAGTGCAGCTGATAGTGGCTGCACTTGGAGAGCCTTAAACCTGAGGTTGGATGGCGTAAAGGTCAGGTTGGTACACTTGGTACAGAGGTTCATCCATCCTTTCGTCTCACACACATACGCGTGCGTGAAGCGAAGTGAATGTCAGACTTTGGGTTTCCGGTAGTTTCCCTTGCCATCTACATTTTCCACCAGCCCGTGTTTCTGCATACGTTTGAGCCAGGTGGAGGCGGTTTCCGATTTGATGCCCATCTCTCCGGCTTTCTGCAGGAAAGAGGCCCGTGTGAATTCTTCTTCCATGCTGTCTACCAGCGCATCCCGGTCGGCATTGCCGCGGCTTGTCACTTCGGTGTTGGGCAGGAAGGAGAGGATATGGGTGGTATGCCGGTAAAGGCTTTCGGCCAGTGAGAGTACGGCATGAAAGTCAGCGGAAGCAATGAGGAGATTCCATCGGCTGACAATGTGGTCTTTCAGATTGTCTGTGGCTGTGTGAGGGTCGGGCGACACGTAAGGCGAGGCGGTGATTTCCCCTTGTTCCATTGCGCGGAGCATGGCCACCACTTCCATGATGCGGCAGATGTTGATGGCCAGACGTGCCACGCTGCTTGACATCTCGTTTCCGTTGGCTAGTCCGGAGCGTACGAAAAGCCGGGAGAAGAGCCGGTTGAATTCATCTTTCTGTCCGTCCGTAAGGTGAAGGGTGAATATTCCGTTCATGACAATGGTTTTCAGTTTGTCCTTCCATTCCATGCCCAGAGCCTTGAAGGTATCTTCAAGATCGCTGTCATTGCGGTCGAACTGGTTTTGCCAATGATGTATGGCAGGCATGTAGTAGAATACCTGGCGAGAAAAGAGCCCGTTCTCAGCAGTGGGAATCAGTGGTTTCACTTGTGAGGGGGTGCCTGACAGAAGTACGGAAAGATAAGTTTTCTTTACCTCTCGGTATTCGTGGTCGGTGCGCCGGTTGTAGGACAGTCGGTCGTGGTCGAAGGCTTTGCGCATGGTGTCGCTCCAGTGTCCGTATTCCGAACCGATGGCGGTGGAGATGGTGTCGGCTTCGCTTTCGCATATCAGTCCGGTACCGTCGGAGTCCATCAGGTTTTGCAGGATGCCGGTTCCGGTGTTGTTGCCCGAGATGAGGAACATCTTGTTGAGAGGCATTACGGGAGTCTCCGTTTTTCCACGTTCCTTGCCCAGTGTGTCGTATTTTGCTTTTTCGCGGCGGTAACATGCCATGCTTTCGTCTACCTGCCCACGTATTTCATCGTGAATGGGCTCGGCAAGCAGGCGTACCAAGGAGAGCACTCCTTTGCCGGATGCAGGTAGGGCTACTACAAAGGTTTGCAGGCAGGGGGACATCATTTTTCCTCCATAGGAACATCGGACGTGTTTTCCCATACTGGCACCCAATACGGTGATGGCACCCAGTAGCAGTACATCGTATTGGGCGAGGGAGGTTCCGCAGCTCATGATGCGATTCAGGGGATAAGGCCAGTGGAGGTGTTCGTCGAAAGTGGGTAATGGAGACAGTGGTTCAATGCCCGATGCGGACTCTTCCTCGCGTGCGCGTGTGTGTGAGGTAGAAGAGAGGGGTGAACTTTGTGTACCAAGTGTACCAATGGCGGGTGCGGCTTCATGCTGAATCTTCACGCCGCAAAGCTCGGCCAGATGAAAGGCGGTTCCTAGATGCACGTCGTTACGGCCGGTCTTCAGGGCATTGCTGAAGAGTTTGTCGGCTGCCCGTTGGTCGTACTTGGACGACAGGCTGCACAGACTTAAAAAATCATGCCGTCCTGCTTCTCCGCAGTCGGTGGCAATGGCAAATGCCAGTTGTATATATTCTTGATAGGTTGGAGCAATGTCTGCTCCTGCATTTCTGACTGCTTCGGCCAGAAGGTGCAATGAAGATAGTGGTTCCATCGGATTTGGTAATTTATAATTAGTAATTTGTAGTCGGTGATTTGCAATGACTCATCATTCGAAATTCACAACTTCTCTGAGCAGTGCCTTCGGGTCATGGCAGAGGAAACAGGCACGTACGAGGTCTTTCCCCGAAGTGTCCACTCCTTTTCCGGGTTGTGTGTTTTCGGTGTCATACATGCAGTGGACGTAGTTCATGGCCCATTGTATTCCTTCTGCAGGATTCTGTCCGTGAAGACAGGGAACAAACGCTTTTACGCCCCGTCCGGTGGGGCTGATGAACACCAGCGCAGGGCATAGATAGGGGTCATCGAATAGTTGTTGCCGTAAGTTTTCCGTTTCTTCTGCGGATTCAAGGTGGTCGATATCGACTACAACCAGGCCGGAGGATTCCGTGAGGCAGTCGCTTCGTCGTCGGGTGAATACGCCGCAGGGAGTGACGTAGGGTAGTGTCTGTTGTTTGAGGAATCGTGCGGTAGTTTCGTCTCCTTGTGCTGCGGCATTTCTTATGGCGAGTGTCAGTTCGGCAAGTCTCTGGTCGGAGGTGATAAGACGGTGTACTTCGTCAATGCTCATTGTCCTGAATGGGGTGAGTGTGGCACTTTTTACGGTTTTTCCGGTGTTTTCGTCTTTTATCGGTGATATGGGCGGCATGAAAAGTGACATTTTGAATAGATTTTCCATTTTGTTGTTTTAAAGATTTTGTGCGAAGTTAGGGCTCTTTTCTCATTAAATATTTTCTGTATATGGAAAATATTTTAAATGTGAGAAACCTAAAATAACGTTTAATAACATGTACTTTTTTAATTCTGATAACATAATACAAGACGACGATGAATGTAAACAGTGACCACCCTATACTGGGTGCTTTATTTGAGAAATGGCGTAAAGAGAAAGACTTGAATATTAATACTCTTGCCAAAGAAGCCCATATTTGTACAACTACGTATGGAAAAATAAAAAAGGGCTGGATGTGAGATTAAGTGCTTATCAGTCACTTTTTTATTACTACTCCATGGATTTGGAGGATGATGAAATCAGGCAGATGGTGAATGAGTGGCTGGAGGGATGGCTGAAGGTGAGAAAGAGAGAGTAAGAGAAGGTTTAATTTGCATATCAGCTGGGGATGCTAATTGTTGACGTCCCCAATGTAATATTTTTATAGATATTGTGCTTATGTAAGGAATAATTTATATTAAATTCAATGGCAACAAAACGTATAGATTACATAGATGCGATAAAAGGTTTTTCAGTACTTTGGGTGGTACTTTATCATTTCGATTTGACCGGAGTTGCGATAAATGCTCCTTTACGATTACCTCTTTTTTTCTTGGTATCCGGATTGTTTTTCAGACAACGGAGTTGTTTTAAGGACTTTTTTATCAAGAAAGTGAATACACTTTTAGTACCCTTTGTGTTCTTTTGGTTATTCGGAATAACTTTGCAACTTTTGGTGCAGTGTGTACGCTATCTGTTTGAAGGCCTATTTGAATTTTCTATTTTGGATAAATTTATAGGACTTGCCAAACTCTTTACTGTTATACCAATAGATGCTCTTGAACCCAATCCTTTAGGAGTAGGCGGTATTTGGTTTTTGATAGGCCTTTTTTGTTTTTTGGAAGAAATTCCATTGTAATATTCGGTGTCCATTTGGCAATGTTCCCTTTTGCACAGATACCCGTAGTCAAAGTATTACACATAGTCCCCAATAGTTGGGCGGCTGTGTTGTGTTTTGAGTTTCCTTTGATTATAGTGGTAAGTTACTTCCTTACTCTACTACTTGTGAAGTATTTTCCTATGTGTATAGGGAAAAAAGAACTTTGGCGAACGGCATGAGTGTGTTGTTGAATAGATTGCCAATAAATTGGATATAAAAGTAAGCGTCCAAAAATGCCGTTTTGTTTTCTATTCTAAAGATTTCGACCTTTGCTGCTGTCATCGACCTAAATAGAAGTATGTATTAGTAGCAGTGATTTTGAGCGTCTTTTCGTTCAGGTCGAAGGTTATCAGTTTTTGACGGTACTCTTCCCGGTGATAATATTCCATAAGCATTTGGCGATATGCCTGATGTCCCTTCAGGGAAGCAGGAGAGAACTTACCGGTTTAGGGCACTGAAAAGTGCCTTAATTAAGGGGGATACCTTAAATTGAGTGCTTACAAATATAAAACGAATGCTACCCATTACATTACAAAAGGAGGGATATGACCCTTTCATAGATTATCTCAAAGGAGTCTGTATCTTCTTGGTAGTGTTGGCACACTGTCTGCCACACACAGAATATATCTTGTTTCCTCTTTGGGGAGACCAAGCAGTGCCTTTGTTCCTATTGATACAGGTCTTTCATGCCTATAAGCATGGAGTGGACGAGGCTGTGAAAATGCCTAATTTGGTTAAGCTGTTTAATAGGATTTTCAAGCCTTTTCTTCTCTTACTGCTTTTTGAGGTATTTTTGCTGGTAGTGGTATTGCAAAGAGATCCTTTGCAGGTGATGAAGACTGTTATTATTGGTGGCGGTATAGGTCCTGGTTCCTACTATGTGTGGATATACATACAGTTTGCGTTGTTGTTGCCTATTATTGCATTGATAATCAAATTGTTAAATAAAGTTGTAGGGGGGGTAAAATATGCTTGCTGATGATTGCGTTAAGCTGCCTTTGGGAGTTGGTATGCATATATATCCACATACCTGAGATGCTTTACAGGCTTTTATTTTTCCGGTATTTCTTTTTGATTTATTTGGGATATATGTGGGTGGAGAAAGGTATTCTCTTGGATAATATTAGATTGCTGCTTTCTGTGGTCAGTATAGCGTTTATTTTGATGTTCGCTTATACCTCAATTAATTTCGAACCTTTATTTTTTCAGACAGACTGGAAGATATATCATTGGATATGCTACTTCTATGTAGCCTCTTTGTTCCTTTTCTTTCTGAAATTCTGTTATAATCGTTTGAGTACTAAACTAAAAGAGTTTATAGGTCTGATGGGGAAATATTCCTTCGAGATTTTTCTCCTTCAGATGTTTGTTTTCGCATTCTTTCCACATGGAATGTTGCTGGATTTTGTGGGCAATAAATACATCTGCGCTACACTGACGATAATACTTACCGTATCACTGAGCATATTGCCGGTGATAGTGTGGAAAAGGTGGAGAGGATTGCGTAGCACTGCTGCTGAATAAAAATAATGTTTTTAAATTGTTTATTAGGCAACAAGCTTCTGCTTAAAGGAGCTTTGTTCTCTTTTTTCTCTTTTTTTAATCAGGGTGCAAGCTTTTTGTTACTGATTATTCTGGCCAATTATATTGCTCCTTCAGATTATGGTACTTTGAGCTTATTCAACACCATCATTTCTTTTTTGGGGTTTGTTGTTTCTCTCTCAACGCATGGTTACATAACTATTTCTTTCTTTAAAAAGGATGAAAAGAAATTTAAGCAAGACTATACTCTCATCTTCCTAATCACTTTTGCGGTAGCTACGTTTTTCGCTTTTTTGCTTCTGTTGGGTAATACTTTTGTTGCGGAAGTGTTAGAATTGCCGATACATTATCTTTGGTTTGCATTAGTCATTTCTGTGATGAACTGCTATTTTCAAATTGTACTCGACTATTATCGCATCCGTGAGAAACTGACTTCTTTTGGTTTGGTGAGTTGCAGCTTTGCCGTTGTAAATTTCGCTGTAACTATGCTGTTTGTTGTTGCTTTGAAGCAGGGATGGGTGGGACGTATCTATGCACAGCTTGCTTGCGGAGTACTCTATGGACTTGTAGCTTTTTATGTGTGTTTTCGCTATCGCCTATTTATTTTCAAGGGACTTTCGTGGCTTCAGGTAAAGCCTATCTTGATGTGGGGCATTCCTTTAATTCCACACTTGGCTACGAGTTGGATTAAGCAAGGCGGTGACAGATATATCATCAATTACTATTATACCCTTGCCGAAGTTGGAATCTTCAGTTTTGCACTCAATCTTTCGAATATCATAGATATGATTGGGGCGGCATTTAATCAGACAAATTCTGTGTCAATCTATCAAATATTGTCTTCGGAAGCGAATGACAGGTGGTTGCGGCTGAAACGCCAAACAAGGGATATCTTTGTTATTTATACAATTGGGGCTGTCATCGTTTTTGTAGGTTGTTCAGTCATTATCCCTATTTTGTTGCCCAAGTATTCATCTTCCTTGCCTTATTTTTATTTATTAGGCATTTCCGGATATTTTCAGTGTATATATTTTCTTTATACCAACTATCTTTTCTACTATGATAGAACCAAGGATTTGATGTTCATAACATTCAGTTGCTCTGTTCTCCATTTAGGACTGTCAATGCTGTTTACCAGATACAGCCTTTACTATACCTGTCTGCTCTATGTTTTCCTTAAAGCCCTTATGGTGGCGATGGTGGTTTTTAGAGCTAAAGGATTAATTAATAAATACGTGAGGTGATTACGTCACAATATGAATAGAATAATAAATCTAAATAAGAATAAAGATGAAGAAATATAAAGATTTGAAAGCTGTATGTTTTGTTGATTCAACGTATACCATGCTCATTTATATGCTGGTATATGGAAAGGAACAATTTGACAAGACTTTCTTTTTTATATCAGATGCATTCTCGTCTGAATTTCAGAGTAAACTCAAGTATAAGGAATTTCTCTCTTATGTGAAAATGACCTCACAGCCGTTTGTGTTGAGAGTATTATGCCGCTTTTGGTTAAAATGTACAGCCTATATGAAATGGCCTTTTCTGTGTACGCTCCCGATTTTTGGTCAAGATCACCTGTGGTACACTCCGGCTCTGTTGCGCAAACGCTCTATGGTGGTTATTGAAGATGGTCTGGCAAACTATATAGAAAGCGCTTTAGTAAGACCGTCAACGATGAAGCACAAGTGGTTATACAGATTGCTGTTTGGCTCCAGCATGTGTTATGGTGAGTATGGTAATTCTAAATATGCTTCACAAGTTGTTCTTACCGGTGCTATGGGATCTATTCCTGCTTGTCTCAAAGAAAAAGCTATACTTGTCGATATCAGGAAGTTATGGGAAACGTGTGATTATAAAGATTATATTCTTGATATGTTCAGCTTTAATAAGGAGGAAATAGAAAAACTTCGCGAAAAGAAGGTGATTATACTGGCACAACCTTTCAATCAAGGTGTGGGTGACGAAGTGATGAGAGAGATATATCAAGGTATAATTAATCAATACAATGCAGAAGATGTAGTAATCAAGACACATCCCAGAGATACTATGGATTACAGAGGAATGTTTCCCGATGTAATGGTATATTCAAAAAAAATGCCGGCGGAGTTGTTTTCTTTGATAGGTTTGTACTTTACCGATGCATATACAATTAATAGTACTTCTATCTTTTCATTCCCGAAGGAATGTAAAAAACATCTTCTTGGGTTTAAATGTCATCCGGAATTATTGAATGTATATGGACAATTTGAAATTGAGGAGCTTAATCCGAACTGATTGGTTTGTGTGGGTGGCTTTTTTTTGCTGCCCTGTACTGGCCATGCCCATGGTGATAAATGGCTGCTATCGGCAAAAGAAGAATATGTATCTTCTTTTTTCATTGTTTATGGGTTTATGCGCCATGTTGCTTTATCCTCCCGTAGCAGATTTGTATAGGCATTGGGTAAACTTTCAAGACATAAAGCTGTTTGAGTGGAACGATTTCTTGTTCTTTTTGGGAGTGAACATAAAAGTGGATTTCCTATTACCATTGTTGGAATTTATTTTTATAAAATATGGTATCTCTTTTGGATTTTTGAGGTTCTTGCTTGTTGCGAGCACTACAATGCTCTTCTTAAATGCCTATAATAGCTATTGCAAAAGCATGAAGCCGAACGATAGAGACCGCTGTGTGTTTTTATGGTTCGTGATTTTTATAATTCCCTACGCTGCTGTTGCAGTAGGATTGAGAAGCTCTTTTGCAGCATCTTTAGTAAGTTATTACATTTTCAGACACTATGTGCTGAACGAAAAACGTTTTATTGACATAGGGCTGTTATTAATTGCCTTTTTCTTTCATTTTGGTGTCATGATGGTGATACCACTCATTCTGCTGGCAGAGGTTGGATTGTATGTAAGGCATAAGCCCATTTTCTATTTGGTTTTTGGAATTCTTTTTTTTGTTTCGCAATCGTTTGGATTATTGGTTTCCGTTCTTCCTTTAGGAGAATTAAATGATTATCTTGTTAGTTATACAGAGGGAGAATACGCTTCTACCGAATATCTTGAGGGGCATAATATATTTTTTTGGCTTCCTACGATAGGACATTACACTTGCAATATATTGTTTTTTGCTATTTTCTGCAAGAATGTTCCTATAACAAAACAGACATCTTTGGTGTATAATTTATTTCTGCTGACGGCATTTACTTCCGCATTTTTTGCCGTAAATGGTAGAGTGATGGCATATTTCTATTATTACGGCATCTTTTTCTTAATGAAATATGCGGGAATGTCTAAACTGAAAGTTCTTTTTAAAACCTATGTATTCCTTACTCTATTCGGATTCATGCTTGAATGGAGAAAACATACCATAACAAGGTGGTACTATTTATTCAGTCCATATCCCGTGGCTCTTTCCATGGACTATGACGATAACTGGGTGATGAATAATGTTAATCCCAACGGTGAACTTTATATTTATATTAAATGATTATGTTAAGAAATAGAGAACCTTTAGTTTCTATTGTCGTTCCGGTGTACAATGTTGAACGCTACATTGATAAATGTTTGGATTCATTATTTTCGCAATCTTACGAAAATATGCAATACATTTTTGTAAATGATTGTACTATAGACAATAGCATGAAGCATATCCAAGATAAAATGACTGATTATCCACATCGGAGGGAGCAAGTGATATTAATAAATCATGAAGTGAACAAGGGGCTGACTGCTGCCAGAAAAACAGGCTTGTCGCATGCCCAAGGTGAGTATATATGGCATATTGATAGCGATGACTATATCTCGACAGATGCAGTAGAATGTCTTGTAAACAAGGCTTTGGATGAAAATGCCGATATGGTGGTGTTTGACATAGACGAATTATATGACAACTTCACAAAACACATTACTTTATCCATGCCTGAAACAAAAGAGCAGTATCTGTATCAAATGATTATAAGAAAGACGAGGTTTGAACTCTGCTTCCGCTTTTGTAATAGAAAAGTGTATAACGGCATTGAATTGGATGAAAGCATCTGTTATAGTGAAGACTATGCTACCAGTCCACGACTGGTTTATAACTCCAATAAGGTGGCATATCTGAAGAAAACGTGCTATTATTATCTTAAAAATATAGCTACGTCTTATACCGCATCTGTGAGTGTAAAATCTATTAAAAGTCTGGAAAGAGCCGCTTTGCTGTTGGAGGATTTCTTTTTGAAGATAAATCTTGAGTATTATGCACCCGTATTATCCCTGGCAAAGGTTTATGTAAAAGTACATTCTATGAAATCATCATTCTACAATGAAGAAGCTTTCAAATACTCTATCTCTCTTTTTCCAAACATATCGGGGGGTGATAAAACTAAAATCGGAATGAAAGACAGATTATTGCTTTTTCTGCTGGATACAAAGATGATAGCATTGCTAAGGCTTTATATCAAGGTCGGATTACATGTTAGTTCAAGATGGTAATATTGTAATGAATAGTTTAGTATGATTTTATTTAGTATTATAATTCCAATCTATAATACAGGTAGGTATCTTAGACAATGCCTTGACAGTGTTCTGAACCAATCTTTTTCGGATTTTGAAGCCATTATGGTGAATGATGGGTCAACCGATGACTGCTTGACCATTTGTCAGGAGTATTTGGTAAGGGATAGCCGTTTCCGGTTGGTAAATAAAGCGAATGGTGGATTGGTGAGTGCAAGAATAGCAGGAGCTGATGAAGTGCGAGGAGATTACTGTATTTGTCTGGATTCGGACGATTGGATAGATTCCCGTTATCTTGAATTGATATCTGATAGCATAAAGCAATATAAAAATCCGGATATTGTTATGATGGGACATGTTTTTGCTTTGGAAACCAATCACAAGTATCGAAGGATTTCGTTAAGAACAGGCTATTATAATGAAGAACAATTGGTGAAGGAAATCTATCCTCTACTTATGAGAAGGAATGATGATGCTTGTCTGCCGGGACAATTGTGGGGTAAGGCATTTAAATCTGATATATACATACAACAACAACAACAACAGCAAGGTTTGTTTCTGAAGATTGGAGAGGACAAAGCCTGTACGATAGCATTTATGAACTTTGCTCGAAACGCAGTAGTGATGGATTATTGCGGTTATTATTATAGAATGAATCCGTCGTCTATGACAAAATGCAGAAAAGCTTTCCCTTGGAATACTCCGGAAGTTATAGGTAGGCATTTAGAAAAACAAATTGATATGTCTAAATATGACTTTAAAGAGCAGTTATATCGATTTGTTACGCATGAAGTGGCTACGGTAGCTGCATCTCAATTCTTTGAAAATAAAAAATATAGAGAGGTGTGCCGCGAGATTAATAAAGAACTGAAAAACCCTTACTATGATAATGCCATACGGCATGCTGTATATAGAAAAAATCTGATTGCAATAGGCATGACTTATGCTTTAAGATACCGCCTTTATTTTTTCCTATACCTCTATAATAAATTGTTTCAGACTTTTTAATGATTTTGTAAATTATATTATACGTCATTTTTGAACGTTATTTTTATGCGAATACTTCAAGTAATAACTCTCTGTGATCTTGGAGGAGCACAGTCGGTCGTTGTCAATCTGGCAAATAGGTTGGTTAAAGAACATGAGGTGATAGTGGCGGCGGGAGCTGGTGACGGAAAAATGTGGTTGTTGCTTCATCCGTCTGTGATATGTGAACGCATTCCATCGTTACGAAGAGCTTTGTCTCTACTCAATGAAATCAAGACAATTCGAGCTATGCGGAAACTTTATAAAAAGTATCACCCAGATATAATTCATTTGCATTCATCAAAAGCCGGATTATTAGGCCGAATAGCATTTCCTTCTGCAAAAATAGTATATACAGTTCATGGCTTTGATTCTATACGTATAGCCCATCGAAAATATTTATTCCTCGAAAAGATGCTGCAATTCAGGTGTAGAACTATTATTGGTGTAAGTAAATATGATGAAGATAATTTGTGTAATGAGGGGATAAATAACAATGTTTGTTTTGTATATAATGGTATTAGTCAACCATTGCGTTTACCGGAAAGTCCCTTTAATAAAATGCGAAGCTATTCAAAGATAATATTATGTATTGCCAGATTATCTCCCCCAAAAAATATAGACTTATTTCTGAAAGTTTCTGAATTATTACCTCAATATGCCTTTGTTTGGATTGGTAATCAGCATGAATTTCGTGGACAGTATTCTGAAAATGTGTTTTTCATGGGAAGTCTTCCCAATGCGGGCGCGTATAATGAATACGCTGATTTGTTTATTCTTCCCAGTAATTATGAAGGATTACCGATGACTATTATTGAAGCCATGGCTTTTGGAAAACCGGTGGTTGCTTCAAAAGTAGGAGGTATTAGCGAGATTGTATTAGATGATGAAAATGGTTATACAGTAGAGAATTCAGCGAAAGCTTTCTGTGAGAAAATCTGCTATATTTTAGAGAATAAAGATGTTTATACCCGTTTCTCAAAAAACGCTTTAAAAAGCTATCAAAAGAAGCTGACTGTTGATAATATGATAGATGGATATTTGAGGATTTATAATGGAATTGTGGATTAAACAAATAGATGAGTAAGCAGTCAAAAAATGGCTATTAATTGAAAGTAATAATTTTGCTGCCAACTAAATTTATAGAATTATGTATAGCAGTGAATATCTTGAAAGGTTTTATTTTCAGTACCAGAGCGAGGCTTGCCTCATGGAGAATCTCTCCAATCGTTTTGTGTTAGGAACAAAGTACCTTATAACATTTTCCAGAAATGGTTTAAGGATACTCGCAAAAAAGTGGTTGCAGTCTGGGTTGATGATGTCTCTGTGATTACCTATGAGGAAAAAAACAGGACTAGTGACCAACCTACCCCTGCATCAAAAAGCAGTAATGATACCTCTGCTCGTATTTGGCTTGAGATTCGTATCAGCAATAGGCTGCGTTTATCCCAAAAGAATTTAAGTTATCAGGATTTAGTTCGCATGGTAGAGAAACTGAAGAGATTATATTGAATGTAACTGGTCTGAATTATTTCTATTATGTCCGTGACTTTGCCGATATGCGTTGTCTCGAAATCGGAGAATAGTCCGTATGTTTTCATTTGACAACCGTTCATACAGCCTGTTCGAAAAGAAGTTTGTTGCTGGCTATCAGTTTATGAAAGTAGAGCGGAATGGGGCAGATACGGTTTATCGGATCGACTGGAAAGATGTAATTCTGATACTTGAGATTCCTATGGTTAAAATATTAAAAAATCAGACGAATAGGTTTGTTTACTTGAGGTTTCGAGATTGTTTTGCTGCCTTTGTGTTTGTAAATCAAAGGTTTAAATATGACGGTACGGACGATACACTCCGTACAGATTCTCTGGACAAAAATAAATTTCGGAATAGGCCGGTTCTTCCCCAAAAGGAACGTGACCTGGGCAATCGTCCCGACGGGTATAAAACGATGGGAGTAGCCTTTCTTCTATGAGAATGACTCTCGCAGTCGTGAGGTACTAACAGACTTCTTGGGTGATTCGGAATTAAAGAGTATTATGTCTGACGGATACAATGCTTATGTATTTATCGGCAATGAGCTGAAATCAGCTATACATCAGGTTTGCATGTCTCGTGCAAACAACAAGTTCATTAAAGCCGGTAATCAAGGCGGTGAACCGGTAGCCGGGCGTTTTTCAAACCTTTTAAAGAGATTCTTTTTGAAAGAACATGTTTATGATGAAGCCGGGCTTACTTCGGAAGCTGACCACTCAACGCAACAATTCCCTTCATTATGGCAGTGATTCCGGTGCTGGGATGGCTGTAACTTATCATAGTGTAATAGGAACTGTAAAGCTTCATGGCTGTTCTATCTGGAACTTCATTGGAACTTTTTTCAAAAATATTTTTAACGGGTGCAGGGATTATGTTAACATGGTTCCTGGCAAAATCACTTTGGCTACCAGCCAATGTTAAATTCAAAACTAATTAATTAACAAAACTCGTTTTAGGGCACTGAAAAGTGCTTTCATTAAGGGGTATGCCCTAAATTGAGTACTTACGGAAACTTTGTCACCATACTTAACAAAGTTTCTATGAGTCGTCCACATGTCGTATCATTAATATAAAGAAGCATTACATCGTAACTTTCTTGATTTGAAGGTTATTCTTTATGGGAGCGAGGCACGTGGTGATGTACGTTCGGATAGCGACATTGATTTGTTGTTATTAGTTGAGATGGGGAAGGAATTTTGTTATGACTCCGGAACAGCATTTTGATATTACTTTTCTTTTGAGTTAATTTTTTCTATTTAATTTTCATGAAACTTTTATTTACAGGGGCCTCCGGGTTCTTGGGTAACAACGTGCATCCTCTTTTGGAAGCTATATATGAGGTTACTACTGTAGGTCTGTTGCCACAGGATGACTATACCGTGAACATGGCACAGGAGATACCGGAGCTGCGTGAACGGTATGATATCGTTCTTCATGCAGCTGGAAAAGCACATGTGACACCCAAGACGAAAGCAGAGAAACAAGCTTTTTTTGATGTAAATCTGCAAGGTACAAAGAATCTTTGTGCAGCATTGGAAAGAAGAGGGGTTCCCCGAGCTTTTATCTTTATTTCTACAGTAGCCGTATATGGTTGCGAGTATGGAGAAGAGATAACAGAAGAGTATCCTTTGGGTGGGAAAACTCCGTATGCCATGAGCAAACGTCTGGCCGAAGAGTTTTTGCATAAATGGTGCTACAAACACAACGTTATTTTGGGTATTATTCGTCCTTCCTTAATTGCTGGGTGTAATCCTCCGGGAAATTTAGGAGCGATGATTCAAGGCATACGCAATGGAAGATATTTAGGTATTGCCGGAAGTCGTGCGCGGAAGAGTGTGTTGATGGTACAGGATATAGCAAGTCTGGTTCCTTTGTTGGCAGAAAAAGGAGGTGTCTATAATGTATGTGATAGTTACCATCCTTCTTTCAGAGAGTTGGAAGCGGTTATTTGCAAACAGCTGAATAAAAAAATGCCTTTCTCAATACCTTATTGGGCAGCTAAATGTATGGCTTTGGTAGGAGATTGCTTAGGAAAGAAAGCGCCTATCAATTCTTTGAAACTGAAGAAAATCACAGAATCGCTTACTTTCAGTAACGAAAAGGCGATGCGTGAATTGGGATGGAAGCCGACCCGTGTATTGGAAAACTTCAAGATAGAATGAATGTATATTTAGATGTCATATTGATAGGGCTGGGTATTGTATCTTTGGGATTTACATGTATTCAGCTTTGGTTTTACTGGATAATCAAAAACGGATGATGTATTATTGGATGGTCTTGGTTCTGCTGTTTTTGGCAGAACTTTTTTATTTTAGAGTGGCTGATAGGTGCAATATCATCGACAAGCCCAATGAGCGGAGTTCCCATACGAAAGTGACTTTACGCGGTGGTGGGATTATTTTCTATTTCGGGGCGTTTGCCTATTTCCTGACGAGTGGCTTTGAATATCCCTGGTTCCTGCTTGCCTTGACACTGGTGACGTTCATCAGCTTCGTGGACGATATAAAATCCACCGGACAGATGACAAGACTGCTTTTTCATTTCTCTGCTATGGCTATGATGTTTTATCAGTGGGGGCTGTTCTCTTTGTCCTGGTGGTGGATAGTCATAGCCTTGATAGTCTGTACGGGCATCATCAATGCCTACAACTTTATGGATGGCATTAACGGCATAACCGGTGGTTATTCTCTGGTTATTCTTGCTGCGTTGGCCTATATCAATAAGGAGGTGGTTACTTTTGTGGAAGCAGATTTCATCTATACCGTTATCTGTTCCGTTCTAGTTTTCTGTTTCTTCAATTTTCGTAAGAAAGCCAAATGCTTTGCGGGTGATGTGGGGGCGGTGAGCATTGCCTTCATCCTTCTTTTCCTGATAGGCAGGCTCATCATTGAAACGGAAGATTTCAGCTGGATAGTCCTTTTATCCGTTTATGGTGTGGATAGTGTACTGACTATCATTCACCGCCTGATGCTTCATGAGAATATCGGGCTACCGCATCGCAAGCATCTGTATCAGATTATGGCGAATGAGCTGAAGATTCCTCATGTAATGGTTTCTTCTATTTACATGGCGGTGCAGGCAATCATAATCGTAGGATATATAATGTGTTTAGGTTACGGTTATTGGTATTTGACAGGTATAATTCTTTTGCTTTGTTTTTCTTATACCTGCTTTATGAAGAAGTATTTCGGATTGCACCAGTCTACGTGAGTAATACTGAAATGATGATTAGTAAAATAATGAAAGGCGATGGAGACTAAAATCTCCATCGCCTTTCGTCTTATTTTTGAAATATAAATCGTACCTTTGTCATATACCAATCAGGTTATAATAATAACATGGAACAGATGCGTAAACTGCCGATTGGCATACAGACTTTTGAGGAAATACGTAGGGATGGTTATCTCTATGTAGATAAGACGGCTATGGTTTATCAAATTGCAAATGTAGGTAAACCTTATTTCTTGAGCCGTCCCCGTCGTTTTGGCAAGAGTCTGCTTCTTTCTACCTTTGAAGCCTACTTTCAAGGACGCAAGGATCTGTTTCAAGGTTTGGCCATCGAACAGCTGGAAAAGGAATGGGAAGAATACCCGGTTTTGCACTTGGATTTGAATGCCCGGAAATATGAAACTGCTGCTGACCTGACGGCTATGCTTAATCAGTATCTGGAGAAATGGGAGCTGCTCTATGGTCAGGAGAAGAAAGACCGTAATCCGGAAGAGCGTTTTGCTTACGTGATAGAGCGGGCATGCATGCAGACAGGAAAGCAGGTTGTTGTGCTGATTGATGAGTATGACAAGCCATTGCTTCAAGCGGTCTTGGATGAGAACTTGCTGGATGAGTATCGGAAAACATTGAAAGCATTCTACGGTGTCTTGAAGAGCGCTGACCGTTATCTTCGTTTTGTTTTCCTGACCGGAGTGACCAAGTTTGCGCAAGTAAGTGTGTTCAGTGACTTGAACCAGCTGAATGATATCAGCATGAAGTCTCCTTACGCTGCTTTGTGTGGTATTACCAAAGAGGAGTTGGTGAAAACCTTTCTGCCGGAACTTGAGAGACTGGCTAAACGAAGAGGGATATCCTTACAAGAAGTGATTGATTTGATGGAACGTCAATATGATGGTTATCATTTTCATCCGGAAGGTGTAGGAATGTTCAATCCGTTCAGTGTATTGAATGCTTTTGATGCAGAAGAGATGGGATATTATTGGTTTCAGACCGGCACACCTACTTACTTGGTTGACTTGCTGAAGCAGAGTGATTACGATATACGTCTATTGATAGATGGAGTGGAAGTGCTGGCTTCCGCTTTCTCTGAATATCGTGCGGAAACAAATAATCCTCTTCCGATGATTTATCAAAGTGGTTATTTGACCATAAAAGGGTATGATGATGATGTGAAGCTATACACTTTAGGCTTTCCAAATGATGAGGTTCGTTACGGCTTTCTGAATTTTCTGGTTCCTTTTTATACTAAAGTTACTGATGATGAGACTGGTTTCCACATCGCTAAATTCATGCGTGAATTGAAGAGTGGGGATGTGGAGGCGTTTATGGAGCGTCTTAAGATATTCTTCTCCGGTATTCCGTACGAGTTGAGTGATGATACGGAACGTCATTATCAGGTTATTTTTCATGTAGTATTTACTTTGCTGGGACAGTTCATCCGGTCCGAGGTTCGCAGCAGCCGCGGCCGTGCGGACGCGGTAGTTCATACCCCTACCGCTATTTATGTTTTTGAGTTCAAACTGGACGGTACAGCCGACGCAGCTCTGAAGCAAATAGATGAGAAGGGGTATCTGATTCCTTATACCTTGGATGGCAGGAAATTAGTGAAAGTAGGTGTGAACTTCAGTAAAGAAACACGGAATATTGATGAATATATTGTCGTAGAGGAATAGGAACGAACAATCATATATATGGAAAAGGCGATGGAGAATTAATTCTCCATCGCCTTTTCCATATTATAAAATTTCACCTTATTTCTTCATTCTCAGCACCCGTATTCCCGTCCACTTATTATTGTCTTTCAGCATTTGGGACAAGGGGACTTTGGAAACAACCACTTTCTTGTCGGTAGAAGAAGCGTGTACCAACAGGAGTTTGCCATCTGCATAGAAAGCGATTCCCATGTGGGCTACGTCCAGCCCCGGAGTGTTGGTGGTGATGGCTATGATATCGCCGTCTTTAATCCACGGGAGACCATCGGCGGGAAGTTTGGCTTTGGGAAGATAGTGAATTTCCTTGCTGGACAAGGATTGTTCAATCTTCTTCATTTTGGCTATGTTCTCCGGAGAATTTGCCAGCTGCTTGTAGAGTTGGGGGTGGGAAGACATGTAGGAGATGGATAACTGTTCGGTGTCGGGACTCATGGCGCCCGTTACATCCTGAAGGAAGCCGTTGCGTACGCCATTGTTTATCCAGTCGGCAATATAATGCAGGCGGGAAGTGTACCCGTCGATTTTACCGTCACGGTAACGGATTTTTTGCAGGTTATCGGCGAAAGCGCTTTCCGAGATGTCTCCGTCGGCCAATTTGGGGGTGAGTGTCTCTGCCAGCACATATTCCACCAGCGTGGTGCAGTCTACCTCATCGCAGTTGATGACGAGTTCTTCGGGACCATCTGCTTCCAGCGTATGGGCTACGTATGGCACATCCAGATACTTTATTCCATTGCTCAACATATCTTTCCCTCCCTGGGCAGAAACGGAAGTTACCATGGCTGCGGCGCAGAGGGCGCTGAACATAAATTTAGTCATTGTTTTCATTTTTCTCTCTTTTGATTATTATTGTTCTTAAACGTAAAAAGGATGCAGCAAATTTACTACATCCTTTTTATAAAAGCTTAATCCGGAGGGATTAAATTCAATATTGCTGGATTAAATATTTATAATCCTCCTTTTTATCGAACGGAACAAGGGAGAAACCGTATTCAATGGCATTCTCTTTGCCCGGACGAATCAGATAGGGTTCATGGGCGGTTGCGCCCCAACTGTCGTCTCCACCGACACCCATCATGCGGTAGTCAATGAACAAATCAACCATCTTTTCCGGCAGAGGATCGGTGAGGTGGCGATGATGGGTCTTTTCGGTACGCGGAGCACCGTTATCAATCGTGTCGCCGCTATCCATGCTCTCCAGGGGATAGTTGGAGGCGTTCAGTTCGAAGGTGCGGTCGGCGATGAGTAGCAAGCCACGTTGCGTCTTATCGGTAAGGGCGCACCAATAGATGTCTGTGCGATGGTTGTTCTCTTGCGGGCGGACGTAAGGCTCGTACATATCCTTGAGCGGGATAGTATACTCTCCAATAAACTGGGAGGTACGGCGGTCTCGGTAGTTTTCCTTCGGACCGCGACCGTAGTAGGTCAAGTCTGTAAAGATCTTTTGCAACTGCATCCGCAGGCCTACACGCGGTATCATCGAAGCCTGGTCTCCTTCGGCCACGAAGCGGTTGTCTACCTTGATAACTCCGTTGGCATATATCTTATAGGTGATGTCCCAACGGGCATCTGTCTGCGGAAAATGATAGGTCACCTTTACTGTCGTGGCATTGCTGCCCGGAGTCACTTGGAAACTTTCGGCTTTTGGTTCTTGATAGCTTGCCTCTTTCCAGGCTTTGAGGCGGACGGGGAGGTTGGCTCCATAATCATTGTCCGTCGGTGCACGCCAGAAGAATGGGCGGGGACCTTGACCGTTCAGTATGTACTCGTGCTTCTTGTACAAATAGGAGGTGAGTAGGCCGCTTTGCTTGTCGAAGGTGGCTTTGAAGTCGGGACCGAAGAACGCCACCAAATTTCCTTCTTCCTTAGAAGTGGCGGGCTTCTGTGCCGTAGCCTCTTTCTTGTAGAAGGTATGGACGTAGGTCTGTTCGCGTGCAATGACCGTGCCGGCCGGGAGGAAAGGTTCTGCCGTCTTGATGGCTGCATAGAACTCGATGCGTACATCTCCCGTTGTCTGTTTCTCTTTGGGTATGCCGTTCAGAAAGCCGGTGGTTACTGTCTTGCCCGGTGCAGCATGGATATTTTCAATCTTGCCACGGTAGACTTCCTTTCCATGGTCGCGGATGATGTAGTAGAAGTCGTACTTGTCGAGATTGGTGAAAGAGAAATCATTGCGGATTTTCACGGTGGAAGTTTGCTTGTCGAAGTCGAGGAACTTGATGTTCTGGTAGACCTTCCCCATCTCTTCCGTCTGCGGTTTGACACTGCGGTCGGGGTATACCACGCCGTTGATGCAGAAATTGCCGTCGGAGGGAGTGCCGTTCTCGCCATAATCGCCGCCATAGGTCCAGTATTTACGGCCGTCGTCTGTCTTGGCGGCAAAGCCTTGGTCTACCCAGTCCCAGATACAGCCGCCCTGGAGGATGGGATATTTTTCGATGATATCCCAGTAGTCCTGGAAGTTGCCGAGACTGTTGCCCATGGCATGGGCATACTCGCAAAGAATGAGGGGACGCGTCATCTCCTTGTTCCGGGCATACTTCTCCAGATAGGAAGGGGGAGCATACATCGGGCAGTAGATGTCCGTATTCCATTCCAACAGTGCACGTTCATACTGGATGGGACGGCTGTCGAGTGTCTTCAAGGTGTTGTAAGTGACGTAGAAATTCAATCCGTTCCCGGCTTCGTTGCCCAGCGACCAGATGATGACTGACGGATGGTTCTTGTCCCGCTCGTACATATTCATGGTGCGGTCGAGATGGGCATTCATGAAGAGCGGATTGTTTCCCAGCGTACCGCCTACCCGCAAGTCGTAACCCATGCCGTGACTTTCGATATTGGCTTCGTCGATGACGTAGATACCATATTCATCGCAGAGTTCGTAGAAACGTTCCTGCTGGGGATAGTGGCAAGTGCGTACGGTATTGACATTGTATCTCTTCCAAAGCTCGAAATCTTTCTTCATCAGTTCTTCGGAGACATAGTGACCGGTATTCTCGTTGTGTTCGTGATAGTTCACGCCTTTCACGAGGATAGGTTGTCCGTTTACCAACAGTTGCTTGTCCTTGATTTCCACTGTACGGAAACCTACTTTGCAGCTTGTCGCTTCAATCACATCTCCGTTCGGGCGCTTCAAGCTGACGACGAGGGTATAGAGGTTGGGCGTTTCGGCTGTCCATTGCAGGGGTTCCTGGATGGTCTTCTTGGTGAATTCCACTTCCGTTTGGTCACCGCTGACCTGAGTAGAGGACTGGGCTATCTGCTGGTCGTTCTTGTCCAGCAGGCGGTAACCAACGACAAATGGGGCGTTTTGTCCGCTTTCATTGGTAAACTGCACCTTTACCTTGAGGATACCGTTCCGGTAGTTGTCGTCCAGAGGAGCTTCCACCTTGAAGTCTGTGAGATGGATTTGAGGCTGGGCATATAAGTAAATGTCCCGTTCGATACCACTGATGCGCCAGAAGTCCTGGCATTCCAGATAGTTGGCATCGGAAAAGCGGTGTATCTGAATGGCAATGACATTCTTCCCTTTCTTGGCAATGGCGCTGACGTTGAAACGCGCCGGAGTCTTTGCATCTTTACTCATGCCTACAAACTTGCCGTTAAGGTAGTAGAAGGCTGCCCCGCGTACACCGTCGGCACTCAGGAAAATCTCCTTATCGTCCCAGTCTCCCGGAAGGGTGAACTCGCGGCGATAGGTGCCGGTGGGATTCCATTCCTTGGGAACGTACGGAGGGTTGGGCTTGTCCCAATAAGGAGGATAGCCCGAAGAACAGAACTCATAGGGATGGTTCACGTAGATGGGCGTGCCGAATCCTTGCAACTCCCAGTTTCCGGGTACATTGATGTCCGGCCAGCGGCTGGCGTCCACACGGTCCATCATGAAGTCCGTGGGGCGGTCGGCGAAGGTTTCCACATAATGGAATTTCCATTTCCCGTTAAGGGACAAGCGGAAGGTTCCGTTCTTGCGGTCATTGATGACGGCATCGGCCTCCGTGACGTAGGAGGTGAACGTGCTGCGGGCAGGCTCCCGGTTGATGCTTGTCAGCTTGGGGTTGGTAATCTCTTCGTAGCGATTGTTCTCCTGAGCAGTCAGGGCAAAGGGAAAAGCTGCGAGGCAAGTGAGTAAAAAATACTTTTTATTCATAATTGCTTTTATTTCTTTGTGGTAGGTTCAGAGACCGGGAATACGAGCCCTTCACGCAACCACTTCTCCAGTTCTTCCGTCCATTGACGCTTGTAGGTGAAGTTGTCCCGGAATCCCCAGCCATGTCCGCCGGTAGGGTAGGCATGCAGGCTGGCAGGCACTTTGTGGTCACGCAAGGCGAGGAAATAGCCAATGCCGTTGATGGGTGGCACTGCGTCGTCGTCCGAAGAAAGCATGATAAAAGCCTGCGGAGTGCGTGGGGACACTTGTCTTTCGAGGGAGTATTTTTGTTCCAGCTCCTGAGATGGATTTTCTCCGATAAGGTTCTGGCGGGAACCTCCATGGGTAACGCCTTTCTGCATGGAAATCACCGGATAGAACAAGATCTGGAAGTCGGGACGGGTTTTGTCACTGCTGTATAGTGTGGCAAGCGAAGCTGCCAGATGGCCGCCGGCAGAAGCGCCCATGATGCCTACGCGCTGAGGATTGACACCCCATTCAGCGGCATGTTTGCGTACCATGCGGATGGCTTGTTCGGCATCGGAAAGGGGCACTTCATGGTGCCCGTTGGGCATACGGTATTTCAGTACTGCATAGGTGATGCCTTGTGTGTTGAACCAGGGAGCCATGTCGTGTCCCTCGTGCTTCATGGCCAGCCCTCCGTAGCCACCTCCCGGACACATGATGATGGCCATGCCGTTGGGGTGGGAGGCAGGATACACCGTAAGGGTAGGGGTGGTGACATCGGACACCCATTCGTTGTTATGGTTCTGTCCGGAATTGGTCAGTTCGTTGTTATTGGGGGCACCGTTGGGCCATAGGGGCAGCTCAACGGGCTTTTGTGCAGATAACATGGTCGTTGCAAATAGAAAAGATAAAAGTAGAATCTTTTTCATGTTCTTGGTATTTAAAGGTTATTTGGTTTTCATGGAAGCTTTGATGAGGTAGAATATCAGAATGGCATAAGCACCCAGCGCCAGCACTTCAGACCAAGTGTTTTGCAACCATGCATCGTTCACGAGGTTGATTCCTCCGAAGCGCATGGCGGCGCTTACCACGCCCATCAATGCACCGCCGGCAATGAAACCGGAGGCAAGCAGTGTGCCTTTTTCCCCGCGTTCGGCATTGAGAGCGGCATCCTTGCTGCGGCTGGTCACGTACCAGTTGACGGCACCGCCTACTACCAACGGGACATTCAGTTCCAATGGGATGAACATACCCAATGCAAATGCCAGTGCGGGAATCTTGCAGAAGTTGAGGATGACGGCCAGCACTGCACCGATGCCGTAGAGCAGCCAAGGAGCACCCACACCGTTCATCAGAGGTTCGATAACGGCTGCCATGGCATTGGCCTGCGGAGCAGCCAGTTGTCCGCTGGTGAAACCGTATGTCTTGTTCAGGATAATCATTACACCACCTACGGTAGCGGCAGAAACGATGGTTCCGAGGAACTTCCAGGTCTCCTGCTTGGCAGGCGTGCTACCCAGCCAGTAACCGATTTTCAAGTCTGTGATGAAGCCTCCCGCCATGGACAGTGCCGTACATACAACACCACCCATCACCAGTGCCGCAACCATTCCTCCGGGACCTTTCAACCCTACGGCTACCATGACTACGGATGCCAGAATCAATGTCATCAGCGTCATTCCGGATACGGGATTTGTGCCCACAATCGCAATGGCATTGGCTGCCACGGTAGTGAACAGGAAAGCGATACCTGCTACCAGCAGGATGGCTACAATGGTATGTGTCAGGTCACCTTGCATCACATCGAAGTAGAAGAACAGAACAACCAGCAGCAATGTGATGATGGAGCCGATGGCGATAATCTTCATGGAGATGTCCCGTTGCGTGCGCTTCACGCTGGCCTCTACATTGGATTTACCGCCCATTTCCTTGGCAGCCAGCCCTACGGCGCTCTTAATGATGCCCCAGGACTTGATAATGCCGATGATACCTGCCATGGCTATACCACCGATACCGATGCTCTTGGCATAGTATTTGAAAATATCTTCCGGAGCCATAGCGCCTACGGTTGCTGTGATTTCGGGGTTCCATTGGTTCAGTACGGAGTCTCCCCAAATCATGGACATACCGGGGATGATAATCCACCATACGGCCAGCGAACCGGCACAGATGATGGACGCGTATTTCAGTCCCACGATATAACCCAGACCGAGCACAGCAGCACCCGTATTAACCTTGAATACCAGCTTGGCTTTCTCGGCCAGCATTTCGCCGAGGCCGCATACGCGGGTAGTGAAATTCTCGTTCCACCAGCCGAAGGTTGCCACGATGAAGTCGTATAGACCACCGATGATACCTGCCATGAGTAATGGTTTTGCCTGGCTGCCGCCCTTTTCACCGGAGACGAGCACTTGTGTGGTGGCTGTTGCTTCGGGGAAGGGATACTTGCCGTGCATGTCGCTCACGAAATATTTACGGAAGGGGATAAGGAAGAGAATACCCAGCACACCTCCCAGCAGAGAGCTGATAAAGACTTGTGCAAAGGTAACAGTGATTTCTTTCGGATAGGTTTCCTGAAGGATATAAAGCGCCGGAAGGGTGAAGATGGCACCTGCCACGATGACGCCAGAACTGGCACCGATAGACTGGATAATGACGTTTTCGCCCAATGCGTTCTTGCGTTTGGCGGCACCTGATACGCCGACGGCAATGATGGCGATGGGGATGGCGGCTTCGAATACTTGCCCCACCTTTAGCCCCAGATAGGCGGCTGCGGCCGAAAAGAGAATGGCCATCAGAATACCCCATGTCACCGACCAGGCATTTACTTCTGAATACTTCTTGTCCGGGCTCATCAGAGGGTTGTACACTTCTCCCGGTTTCAGTTCACGGAACGCATTTTCCGGCAAGCCGGTAATAGGTTCTTCTTCTTGTTTCATAGGTTTTGTAGTTTTATGTTTTTCTTTAATAGACTTCAAAGATAGTGCAAACCGAATGCTGGATAAAATGAGCAAGCTCATTATTATTCTGCTGAGGTGCAGCCTATCTTCGCATTTTAGGCAAAGAAAGCAAAAAAAAAGGAGATTTAAAAAAATCTCCTTAATTCTGTATGGTAAAATGCTTATTTGGCATCTTTAGCGGTCATGTCCCCTTCGATAAACAATCGCATGATTTCCGTTTTGGCATTGGTGCGCAGGGTGATGGATTTCTTGAAGTGTCCGGGGTATCTTCCGGTTCCATTATAGGTTACTTTCACTGTTCCTGTCTTTCCCGGTGCTATCGGTTCTTGTGAATATTCGGGAACGGTACATCCGCAGGAAGCTACAGCTTGATGGATGACAAGCGGAGCATCGCCTACGTTCGTAAACTTAAAGGTGTAGCTGACTACCGGACTGTTTTCGGAGAATGTGCCGAAGTTGTGGGTGGTCTGTTCGAATTTGATGTCTGCCTTTCCTTGTGCATAGGCATAACCGATGCTCATAACCAGCATCATCATATAAAAAACGACTTTCTTCATGTTCTTATCTTTTTTATATTTCAACGGCGCAAAGGTAACCCATTTTCATTAAAATAATGCCTATGGTGTGCGAAATTGTATTAAATCGGGCTCAAAAGGCCTCTGGGCGAATGATAAGCAGGGAAAAATAGGGGAAGCGGATGGCCGCTATCCGCTTGCTGTCATTGATATACTTCTCTTCCGGAGTGCCAACATTCTCAAAATAGTGATACCGGTATTCGGGATGCAGGCGGATGCAGCGGTGAATCTCATCGGTGCATCTGGACAGCTTCATGATGACAACCGCACTGTTTTCGCTTGTCAGTCTTTCTATCTCTTCTGTCGTGACGATGCCGGGTATCACCGTCAGCCGTTCTTCCTGGCTGGCTACATGGAGCCCGCCCAATGCGCCGGCGGCAATGAAGGCGGGGATACCGGGGATGTGCTTCACGGGGATGCCGTCTGCCTGCAATTTGTCATATACATAGTGTATGGAAGAGTAGAATCCGGCATCTCCTTCGGCAACGATACAGACCTTCTTTCCTTGTTGCCGGAGGGTGGAGCTCTCCATATAGACCTCGTCGTAGGCGCTCAGGGCTTTTTCGCGCTGTTTGCTCATGGGGAGTGGAAAGCGGTGCACCGTGTTTTCCGGAATGTCGAGTTGCAATAGGATGTCGGCTGCGCGTGAAACTCTGTTTCCATCTTTGGCCAGTGTCTCGGGACAGAATATACAGTCGGCTGTCTGCAGGGCTTTCAAGCCTTTTACGGTAATCAGTTCCGGTTCGCCGGGACCGAGAGATACAAATATGACGGGGAACATTTGCATGAAGACATTAAAGGTTAAAAATTAAAGAACAGCAAAACGGCTACAAAAGTGGGGAAATAATCAGTAGCAAACAAGATATTCGCTATCTTTGTTATTTACTAAAACAATCTGTTTTTTATGGATTATCAACTGAACACCCGCTTGAATGGCAACATAGCCATGACTTCCAGCTACCATGAGCGTGCGTCGCTGCAACGTGACAAGACTCTGTATAAATTCATTTGGGTACAGAGCGGTACGCTCACTCTGGAAATAGACCATATCTCCATGCGCTTGGAAAAGGACGAAATCGTGACCTTGACCCCGTTGCATCACCTGGAGGTAAAAGAGGTGGACGGTGAATACCTGACGTTTGTATTCAACAGCAATTTTTATTGCATCTATGGACATGACAACGAGGTCTCTTGCAACGGATTCCTTTTTTATGGCTCTTCCAAGGTGATGAGACTGGCGCTTTCTGCCGGGCAGTCTTCCAACCTGCATGACATAGTCCGCATTTTCCGGCAGGAATCGGTCATTCATGACAATCTGCAGGAGGAGATGCTGCGCATTGTCTTGAAACGTTTCATCATTACCTGCACACGCATTGCGCGCCAGCTTTTCGGGGTGGGGCAGGAGAAGGAAAAGACGTTTGACATCATCCGACAGTATTATGTGCTGGTGGACCGGTATTTCAAGGAGAAGAAGCAGGTGCAGGATTATGCCGATATTCTTTGCCGTTCTCCCAAGACACTTTCCAATCTGTTCTCGGCCTGCGGGTTGCCTTCCCCGTTGCGGGTGATTCATGAGCGCATTGAGGCGGAAGCCATGAGACTGCTGTTGTATACCCGCAAGAGCGCCAAAGAAATCAGCTCCATTCTGGGCTTTGAAGACTTGCCCGCGTTCAGCCGTTTTTTCAAGAAAATGACCGGCGAGAGTGTCTCGGACTACCGGAAAAGAGTGAAACGGGAAGAATTGCCAACTGTTGCGGAATAATTGCCATTTCGTACGTGGTGGAAAACAAGGAACTTTGCAAAAACAAAAATCAAGTCATATTACTGAAACCATTTAAAAAGTAGAACAAAGATGAAAACGAAATTGCAAAACTTGTTTATGGCTGCGTTGACGCTGGCCGCTTCCACTCAAAAGTTGGGTGTTAATTTGATTCGTGTAGCCATCCTGGTTATTTTCGTATGGATTGGTGGGTTGAAATTCTGGAATTATGAGGCTGAAGGGATTGTCCCTTTTGTGGCGAACAGCCCGTTCATGAGCTTCTTTTATACAAAGAGTGCCCCGGAGTACAAGGAGTATAAGCTGAAAGAGGGCGAGTTCAATGAGGCGAAACATCAGTGGCACGTGGAGAACAATACGTATGGTTTCTCCCACGGTCTGGGCATTCTGATTATGGCCATCGGCATCCTGACATTTCTGGGGATATTCTCTCCGAAAATCGGACTGGCGGGAGCCGCACTTGCCATTGTCATGACGATGGGTACCCTCTCTTTCCTGGTGACAACTCCTGAGGTGTGGGTGCCCGACTTGGGAAGCGGGGAGCACGGCTTTCCGTTGCTGACGGGGGCAGGGCGCTTGGTCATCAAGGATACGGCCATTCTTGCCGGTGCCATTGTCGTACTGTCTGACAGTGCAAAAAGAGTATTGAACCAATTAAGGAAATAGACGTATGAAACCGGAAGCACGCAAGAAGGGATTGAATATAAGAGGCAACAAACTGCCGGTCTTTACACATCCCAGCATGAGTGAAGCACTGAATGACCTGATGGGCTTTTAAAGATTATTTAGGCACAATATCCGTCAATTTGCAGGAAGAGCATTTGCGTATCTCCCCAAAAATGACGAATATTGTGCCCGAATTCTATAAACCCTGATAATCATGACCCGGATATCTGCCATAGGCATTGCACTGCTGTGCGCTTTATGCGTAACCTCTTGCAGTTCAAAATCAAAACAGACTTCTACAGCATCCTCTTCAGAAAAGAGTCATTTGCCAGTTGCGGCAGATACGGCGGCTGCCATTGTCCCGCTTTATGCTAAAGGCTATACGGTGAAGTACTTGCCGGACCATGTCCGCCTAGTGGATATACACGACCCTCAGAAAGAAAATGGCAACACCTTTCATTACGCACTGGTACCGAAAGGCATAAAACCCGCCGGTGTACCAGATGATTATACGGTGATAGAAACGCCGGTGGAGCACGTCATGTGTATGACATCTCTGCAACTTTCCAACTTCATCCGTCTGGATGCCTGCGATTGTGTGGTGGGTATCACCAGTACGCGCCATCTCTTCAACAAGGAGATGAACGACCGTTTGAAGTCCGGCGAGACTGTGAAGATTGGTATCGAAGGGAACTTTGATAATGAAGTGATAATGAGCATGAATCCGGATGTTATCTTTATCTCTCCTTTCAAGCGGGGCGGGTATGATGCCATGCGGGAAATAGGCATCCCACTGGTTCCCCATTTGGGGTACAAGGAGATGACCCCGTTGGGGCAGGCCGAATGGATAAAATTCATCGGCATGTTCATTGGCCGGGAAGTGGAGGCGAATGAAAAGTTTGCTGCGATAGAGAAGCGCTATAACGAATTGAAGGAACTGGCTGCCAATGTGAAGAAGCGTCCGGTGGTATTCAGCGGCGAGATACGGGGGGGCAACTGGTATGCAGTGGGAGGAAAGAGCTTTCTTGCCGAACTGTTCCGTGATGCCGGTGCGGATTATTTCTTGAAAGACGACCCCCGTTCGGGAGGTGTTACGCTGGACTTTGAAACCGTATACAGCCAGGCAGAGAGTGCCGACTACTGGCGCATTGTCAACAGCTACGACGGGACATTCACGTATGATGCCTTGAAGTCCCTCGACCCGCGTTATGCCGACTTCCGTGCGTTCCGTGAGAAGGGAGTGGTATACTGCAACATGCGTGAGAAACCCTTCTACGAAAGTATGCCCATGCAGCCCGAAATTGTATTGGAAGACCTGATACATGCTTTCCATCCCGATTTGTTGCCCGACTATAAACCGACTTACTACGAACTGCTGAAATGATAAAAAGACCCGTACTTCCGTTGATGTTGCTGACACTGGCATCTATCTTTCTTTTTTTCCTGCTGAACCTGCTTTTGGGGTCGGTTCACATTCCTCTGCGCTCCGTGTGGAATATATTGTGGGGAAATACGGATGAATCCGTTATTTGGCAGAATATCATCTGGAAGTCCCGCGTGCCCCAGGCGTTGACGGCATTGGTGGCGGGAGCAGGGCTGTCGGTCAGCGGTCTGCAGATGCAGACGGTGTTCCGCAATCCGCTGGCAGGGCCTTCGGTATTGGGCATCAGTTCAGGTGCCAGCCTGGGTGTGGCTTGTGTGGTGTTGCTGTCCGGGGCGATGGGCGGTGTGGCGTTGAGCCGTTTGGGGTATATGGGCGAGGTTGCCTTGTCGGTTGCCGCCATTATCGGTGCGCTGGCTGTGATGGCACTCATTGTCTACGTCTCCCAGAAGGTGAAGGGTAACGTGACGCTGCTGATAATCGGTGTGATGATAGGCTATGTGGCAAGTGCCGTCATCGGCGTATTGAAATATTTCAGTGTGGAGGAAGATATACGTGCATATGTCATTTGGGGATTGGGTAGCTTTGCCCGTGTCTCGGGCGACCAGATGGTGCTGTTTGTCTGCATCATGGCTGTGCTGCTTCCGTTGTCCTTCCTGCTGATAAAGACGATGAATCTGTTGCTGCTGGGCGATGGCTATGCACGCAATCTGGGACTGAACATCAAGCGGGCACGTCTGCTGGTTATTTCATGCTCCGGTGTGCTGGTGGCGATTGTAACGGCCTATTGCGGTCCGATAATGTTTATCGGATTGGCGGTTCCTCATTTGTGTCGTGCCATCTTCCACTCTTCGGACCATCGGGTGCTGATGCCTGCCACATTGCTGGTAGGCGCTTCCCTGGCATTGGTCTGCAATCTGATAGCCCGTATGCCCGGCTTCGAGGGAGCTTTGCCGGTAAACTCGGTGACGGCACTGGTAGGTGCGCCGGTAGTGGCTTCTGTACTTTTTAGAAAACGGAAAGGAGAATTGAATGAATAAGGAAACCATACATATAGAGAATCTTTCCATCGGTTACCCCGGTAAGGGGGATGTGAAAGTGGTGGCAGACGGCATTTGCGCCGGAATCAACAGTGGTGAGCTGACTTGCTTGTTGGGAGCTAATGGAGTGGGGAAGTCCACGCTGCTCCGTACGTTGTCCGCCTTCCAGTCAAAACTTGGAGGAAACATATTTATTGAAGGAAAAGAGATAGGGGACTATACCGACAAGCAGCTTTCGCGCGTCATCAGTGTGGTGCTGACAGAGAAGTGCGATATACGCAATATGTCCGTCGTAGAACTGATAGGTCTGGGGCGCAGCCCCTACACCGGTTTCTGGGGAACTCTTTCGAAAGAGGACAAGACTGTGGTGGACAAATCCATCGCCCTGGTAGGCATTCCCCATCTGGCACACCGCATGGTGCATACGCTGAGTGACGGTGAACGGCAGAAGGTGATGATAGCCAAGGCGCTCGCCCAGGAAACTCCCGTCATCTATCTGGATGAACCGACAGCTTTCCTCGATTTTCCCAGTAAAGTAGAGATGATGCAACTGCTTCACCAGCTCAGCCGGCAAATGGACAAGACGATTTTCCTTTCTACCCATGACCTGGAACTGGCCCTGCAGATAGCGGACAAAATATGGCTGATGGACAAGGCGAACGGAGTGACCATCGGCACGCCCGAAGACCTATCGCTAAACGGCAGCTTGAGCAATTTCTTTGCCCGTAAGGGTATTGCCTTTGATTTGGAAACGGGACTGTTCAGGGTAGCCAATGAATATACCTCCCAGATACGCTTGGCGGGTCACGGACAGAAGTATGCCATGGTGCGCAAGGCATTCCAGAGAAACGGGATTCTGGCAAACCGGAATGTTGAATCGGAGATCTATATCGAAACCGGAGATTTGAAGGGAGACGGCAGCTTCGTGTTCCATCGGCCGGGTAAGGAGCCGGTAACGGTGTACTCCATTGAGGAATTGCTTCAAATAGTTTTGTCATTCCATTCACTATGATACATCATTCTACAAAAGATAATTATGTCCACTTGACGACGGCTCCGGTCCCCCGGCTGATTACGTCATTGGCTGTGCCAACCATCATCAGCATGCTGGTGACGTCCTTCTACAACATGGCAGATACCTATTTTGTGGGTAAAATAAATACCCAGTCTACGGCTGCCGTAGGTATCGTGTTTTCTGTGATGTCCATTATCCAGGCTGTGGGATTTTTCTTCGGTCATGGTTCGGGGAACTACATCTCCCGTAAGTTAGGGGCGCAGGAAACGGTGGATGCCGAGAAGATGGCATCCACCGGCTTCTTTTTTGCCTTGTTTGTCGGGGCGGTTCTGGCTGTGTTGGGATTGCTGTTCCTTACACCGCTTTCCCTTGCTTTGGGGTCAACGCATACCATTCTTCCGTATACGGAGCGCTATTTGGAAATCATTCTGCTGGGGACTCCTTTTATGACCGCCTCATTGGTGCTGAATAACCAAATACGTTTTCAAGGTAATGCGGCGTATGCCATGGTGGGGATTGTGAGTGGAGCGGTCATTAACGTGGTGCTCGATCCTATCCTGATTTTTGTATGCGATATGGGCATATCCGGTGCCGCACTTGCCACGGTAATCAGCCAGATATGCAGTTTCATCCTTCTTTTATGTATGGGGCGCAGAGGAGGGAATATACGTATACGTTACAGAAACTTTACGCCTACACTGGCTTTCATTAAGGAAATTATCGGGGGTGGAACTCCGTCACTCACCCGCCAGGGACTGGCAAGCGTGGCAACCATTTTGCTGAACGTGGCGGCCGGTGCGTATGGTGACGCAGCTATTGCAGGGATGTCCATTGTGACGCGTATCTCTATGTTCATCAATGCTTTCCTGATTGGTTTCGGACAAGGCTTCCAACCGGTATGCGGATTCAATTATGGTGCCGGGCTGTATGCTAGAGTGCGCCAGGGATTCTGGTTCTGTGTGAAGGTAGGCTTTTTCTTTTTGTTGGTTTGTGCGGTGGCAGGTATGGGATATGCCGAGGAGATTGTCTCTATCTTCCGCAAGGGAGACCCTGCTGTTGTAGCTACCGGTGCGGCAGCATTGCGCTGGCAGTTCATCACTTATCCGTTGGGTGCATGGATTGTGGTCAGCAACATGATGCTGCAGACGATCCGCAAGCCCGTACGCGCTACGATACTTTCCTCTGCCCGTCAAGGGCTGTTCTTCATCCCCCTCATCTTCATTCTTCCTTATTTCTTAGGACTGAAAGGGGTGGAAATGTGCCAGGCGGCGTCGGACATGCTGACCTTCTTCCTCGCCATTCCATTGACCTGCGGGGTGCTGGCGGAGATGAAGAGGAAGGAGGCGGAACAACTGCAACAGCGGTAGTCTTGAGTATCTTATTCAATGCTTACGGGACTATCAGTTGCCGCTTTACTTTATCGAGGGGAGCTGCATGGTATTCGATGCCTACGGATACCAGAACCGGTACCCCAGCGTGAAGAATGCGGCGAAGTTCTTGGGGAAATATCCTCCTTCTTCCGAATAGTCTATCATCTGGTTTATCTGCTCATTGATTTTTACCAGTCCCACCTGCATCTCTGTACCGATGATGAATCTTCTGTATTCAAAAGTAAGTCCCAGGGCAATACCTGCATCGAAACGGTTGTTACCCATTTTCCCGTCTACCATGCTGCCGAAAGTGTCTATCTTGAACTGGTATCCTCCCTGCATACTACTGCTGCTATAATCGTAGGTCTCGCCGGAGGTCTTGCCTGCCACGCCTATGGCCGCATAAGGGCCGACGCTCAGCGAGGCATGATAATCCCTGCCCAGATGGAGGCGGGCCCCTATCATGAGGGGGATTTGCAGATACAGTTCATGCATTTTGGCCTTGCCGATTTGGCTTATCTCGTCTTTACCGCCGATGGACACGAACTCCAATGCGGATTGCAGCACCAAGGTCTTGTTGAGGACATATTCTGCACCGACACCAGCTTTGTAAGCTATTTGGGTGTCACTGCTGGAGTGTTTCCCATGAAAATGGGAGGTACCGATTCCAGCTTTTGCATGAAAGGACAGCGGGCTTTGTGCCAGACCGGTCAGTACGGTCATTGCCATACAGACGGTAATGATTATCTTCTTCTTCATGAGTAAATTTTTCCGTTTTCGGTTATGAGTAATACTGTTAGTTCGCCATTGGGCAGCAAGGGGGTACAGTGCCGGTGACAGAGCTCAATCAGTGCCTTGCCAAACTTTTCCAGCAGCTCTTCGGGAATGATGTCCCAGAGTTCGCGGGCCAGGTTCATCTGTCCGATGGCGGCAAGCGTTTCTTCGCTGCATCCCGTCTGGCGTGCCAGGTCTTGGATGAATTCCTTGTTCATGGTCACTTTCTTGCTGTGGGTATCCAGATTGCCTTCGGCCAGTTTCACGGCCTTTCCCATCATCACGCCGAGGGTGACGTGCGGTACTTGCTCTTCGGCTGCTATTTTCAAGGTTTCGCCGATAAAGTTGCCGTAATGTACGAAAGCCTGGGCAGGGAGGTCGGGATAATACGCCTTGATGAAACGTTCGCTCTTTGCGCCGGAGCTGATGACGATACGAGGGCTCCGGGTCGCCTTTGCCACTTCCATGGACTTCCGGATGGAATTGACGAAGGCTTCCGAGGAGAATGGCTTCACGATGCCGGAGGTCCCGATAATGGAAATGCCTCCTTCGATACCGAGGCGGGGATTGAAGGTGCGTTTGGCTATCTCTTCTCCACCGGGGATGGAGATGGTAATGAGAATAGGACTGGGCTGTTTGGCAATATGGAGGCGTTCAAGACATAGCTTGACGTTCTTCTTTATCATTTCGCGTGGGGTGTCGTTGATGGCAGAGCTACCGAGCTCAAGTCCCAAACCGGGCATGGTGACGACACCTACGCCTTCGCCGCCGCAGACGATGATGTTGTAGTCATCCTGGGGAGTGTCTTCCGGCAGCGGGTCGTCTGTGCGGAAAGGTACGGCTATATTGGCCACAACTTTCATCCCGTTGGTGATGTCCGGGTCGTCGCCGGCATCCTTGATGACGGTAGCGCTTGTCTCGAACATGCCGTCACCGTTTTCCAGAAGGTCGGAGTGGGGAATATGGTGCTGAGGCTCTACGGGAACCTGGATGGTTTCTCCGTTGGGAAGAACTACCGGAAATTCCGTAGGACGCTTTTTGAAGTAGATATTGAATACATCCCAGGTGGCGGCTACGGCGGCAGCGGCGGCACATGTTCCGGTGGTCAGTCCGCTGCGCAGGGGGAAGAAGTCGGGTAAATGTTTCTCGATTATGCGGCGCAGGCCATGCTCGCCGTTTACACAGATAAACTTGTCGGATGTCTTGGGGCGGCAGATGGCAAAGATGCGTATACCCAGTTGCCGGGCAGCTTCCACCTTTTCGCAGAATCCGCCCGATATCCCGCTTTCTTTGAGGAGGATGGCTTCGGGATGAAGCTGTTTCATCAGGACTTGCTCGTCTTCTCCGGGCGTGTAGTAGTAGAGGTTCTTCTCGGAGAAACCTTGTTCCCGGGCGAGCTTGCGCGAGCTGTCACGGTCGAGGATGCGGAAGTAACAGCAGGCATTCTGCCACAAAGGCTTCAGCTTACCTATGGTCTGTACGCCGGTCAGTGCAAGTAAGATGAAAATCTTTTCTTTCTGTATCTTCTCGATGGCATCGTCATAATCCCTGCACCAGGTGATGTGTTCTTCATCGCGTTTCGGGAAGATACGCTCGAAACGGATGACGGGGATATTCGATTCCACGGAGACTTGTTCCAGAGTCTCATGCAGCTGTGTGGCAAAGGGGTGCGCGGCGTCTATCAGCAGCTTTATGTGATGCTGTGCACAGAATGTTTCTATTTCTATTGCATCCATCGCGCCTTGCAGGCGGATGCCATTATGCAGAAGTACGTCCTGCTCATCCCCTTTGGTAGAATAGTAGAAAGTTTTTCCGGCTTCTTCAAGGGTTTGGATGGCTATGCGTCCTTCGGTGGTTCCGCCAAATATTAATATCATGTTTGAATGTTTATGGGTGATTAATCGTTGATTTATTTCCGGTACAGATGTTTGAACTCGTGTGCATAGAGCCGTGACAGACCTTCACGGTTGCCGATGGCTTCGCCTACGACAATCATGGTTGTCAAGGTGAGGTTATTTTCCTTCACTATTCTGGCAAGGTCTTTGAGTTCCCCCCTGAATATTTGTTCGTCTTTCCATGTCAAGTGGTAGCAGACAGCTACGGGGGTAGTTTCCGGATATTCCTGCAACAGTTCTTCCTGCACCTGCTTCGCAATGCTTGCACTGAGGAAGATGCACATGGTACTTTGTGAGCGTGCCATGAGATGTAGCTTTTCGCGTTCGGGCATGGGCGTACGTCCTTCGCCGCGTGTTAGGATGATGCTTTGCACTTTTTCCGGAATGGTGAACTGCGACTTCAAGGCAGCTGCCGCCGCCTGGAAGGAGGATATGCCGGGGGTGATGTGGTAGCTCATACCGTGCTGGTCAAAGTAGTTCATTTGTTCCTGAATGGCACCATAGATACAAGGGTCACCCGTATGCAGGCGTACGATGAATTTTCCCTTGTCATAGAACTTCTTCATCACTTCAAATTGTTCTTCCAAATCCATGGAAGCGGAGCTGAGTACGGTAGCCCCGGCCTTGGCACAGAGAGTCAGCTCCCTGGGAACGAGACTGCCGGCATACAGAATGAGGTCGGCGCGTTCCAGCATTTGGCGTCCGCGTACGGAAACCAGGTCCGGGTCGCCCGGGCCGGCACCCACTATTTCGATGTGGCCCTGGCGCACAGTTCTTATGTCAAGGGCGGCGGCCACGGTATAGTTCTCTCCTTTCTTCTTGGGCACCAGCAGCCGGGAGTTGTTTGCACTCAGTAAGGCGGCGGCTTCGCTGACGCTGGGGGTACCCATGTGCTTCATGACGGTTTTGCTGGGATGGGGCACCTCTATCTCTGTCAGTTCTTCGGCTGTATAGAAGTAGACCGGGAACTTCTTTTGGAGCGCTTTCACTACCGGTTCGTCACTTTTGGCTTTAATCGTGGAGATGGAGGCGATGCTTTGGGGCATGATGCCGTATTCCTTCAGTGTGTTCATAATCTCTTTCTCCACTTTCCGCACGGGACCTGCCAGCCGGGCAAGGCCGATGCCGAGGTGTACGACACAGGGCACGTAGCATATCATAGGCATTTCCGGGAAGTTGGGGACTTGGGGAGATACGCACAGAATCAGTTTGAAGCGTGAAGGTTTAATGTCCTGCACCCGGTAGAATACTTCTACATGAGGCGGCAGGTGCGCCTCCATCCAGTCCGTGCCTTCATTGCGCACCGTGAGCAGCAGGGCGGTGGGCTTGCCGGAAACGAAGAGGCTGATATGCTCGTTCATGCATACTCTTTTTTTCTCTTCGGGCGTCTTGGCAAGTTCTGCCAACAGGAGGGTGGAGGGCTCGGCGTTGATGACCGGAAACCACCCGAAACGTTGGGGCAGGGTATCGAGTCCCCATAGACCGGTGCAGTCGCTTTGCGTGGTGACTACCGGTTCGGCCCCGAGGATATTCGCTACCTGGTGGGTCAGTTCGTTGGCTCCTCCGATGTGTCCGGAAAGTACGGAGATGGCAAATTTACCGGTACTGTCCACGCAAACCACGGCAGGGTCGGTATATTTGTTCTTCACGCAAGGAGCGATGGTGCGGACACAGATTCCCATGGCGCCAATGAAGACAAAGGCATCATAGCGGTTGAAGTTTTCCGCTGTGAATTTGCCGGCGGATTCTATATGTGTGCATCCCTCTTCGTGCCTGAGGGTGAAGATTTCGGAGTCGGGAAGTTCGTTGAGCAGTGATTGGGCTATGCTCAAACCGGCTTCGGAGATTAGAATAATAGCTGTTTTCATAATGGGTATGTTTAAGAAAGCGTGGCTTTCATAATTTCAATGGGGTTATATTCGTTCAAGGCGATATGGGTGGAAGGGTGGAGCACCATTCCGTTCCGCTCGATTCCTCGGCAGAACGCCTCCTTGCTTTCTGCCGATACGGAGTTGAAGACGATGCAGCCTTCGGGGTGCAGCACTTGTTTCACTTTCTCTATCATTTCCTCCAGATGTCCGCCGTGTCCACCGATGAAGACGGCATCGGGGCGGGCAAAGGGAGTGAGGTCGGTGTGCAGGAAATCTCCGGTTACCGCCGTAATGCCCGGTGCGCCGAAGCGGCGGGAGTTGGTGTCCATCAGCTCTTTTCCTTCGGGGCGTATCTCGAAGGAGATGACGGCGAGATGAGGAAATTGCAGGCGGGCTTCGATGGAGACGGAACCGGTACAGAAACCGATGTCCCAGAAGACGCGGCGGCGGTTCAGTTCCAATGCCTGCAGGGTGAGCAGGCGGATGGGAGCCTTGGTTATCATGCGGGCGCGTCCGTCAAGATGTGCAAACTCTTCATCGGGGATGCCGAAGGGACGGACTGGAAAGTCTGGGGCTTCGCTACCGTGCAGGGAGTTTGTGCGGCATTGTCCGAGATGGCTGTCCAGCAGCAAGCAGTTGGGATGTTCGAAGTCACCGGAAACCGCTTCCCGGGGTGTCATCCGGCGTATGCGTTCCTTTTCGGGATTGCCGAGATGCTCGCCGATGTATAGTGTGTAGTGGGAGTACCCGTATTCCAGCATGCGGGCGGCAATGGTGACCGGGGTATGTTCGCGGTCGGTGAGGATGCCTATTTTGGGTACATGCTCTATGAGGGCACGGTCGAACTCCTGCCACGGGCGTCCTGTCAGGGAGACGGTGCGCATGTCGTCATACGGCATGACGAGGCGGTGTGCCAATGTCTGCAAGGAATTGAAAGCGGGATAGAGCAGAATGTCTGCCTCGGGAAGCTTACGCTTTATGGTATTGGCAAAACCGAAGAATAACGGGTCGCCGGACGCGAATACAATGATGGAGTCGTCCGTAGCCGTCTCTTCGAAGCGGGTAAATATTTCTTCATAATGGGAAAAGACGTGGTCCAGCGGTACGGTGATGGAAATCCATTCGGCCCCGGCAGGCAGCAGAGGACCGACAATCTCCTTATGCCGTATGCCGCCGGAGAAGACCTTCCCCTTCCGTATCTGTGCCAGTGCTTCCGGTGGAAAGAAGGGGGAACGGTTGTCATCCATTCCTATGATTATAAATCTGTGTTTCATTCAATGAGTAATCTTATGAAAATATCAAGTAATGTAAGGGGGCATAACAAGTAATGTTATCGGTCGTAACAAGTAATGTTATGGAATGTCTTTTTTCACTTACACATCCCTGCCCGGGCGCAACTGCTCCGCATCGTTGTAGCACAGCACGGAGTTCACCAGCGTGGCAGCTAAGTTACTGCCTCCCTTACGTCCTTCTACGATAATCTTGGGTATTTCCGTAAAGGGTTTCACCATGTGTTTGGACTCCTGCACATGCACAAAGCCTACCGGTGCGGCAACAATGCCCGCCGGATGTGCCTTGCCCTTACGTATCAGGTCGCAGAGTTCCATAAGTGCCGTAGGTGCATTGCCGAATACAAAGAAAGCATCGGGATGCTCCTCCACAGCCAGGCGGATGCCTGCCTGGGTACGGGTGATGCCTTTCTCTGCAGCCATCGTCGCCGTGCGCGGGTCGCCGAGGTAACATTTCACCTCTATGCCCAGCCGCTGCAAAGCTCCTTTGCGGATACCGCTGGCTGCCATCGTGACGTCTGTGACAATCGTCTTGATTCCGCCTTTCTCGATGACTTGATACAAGGAAGCCACGGCACCTTCGTCCGTATGCAGCAGATGCTCCATTTCAAAATCGGCGGTGGTATGTATGGCATGGAGTAAAGCCCATTTATGGTCGAGGGGAATATGCTTGTTCTTCAGTTCCTTTTCGATGGTACGGAAACTACGAATCATGATGTCTTGCCCGATGCCCGTGGCTTCGGTATTCGTGTCCCGGTAATAGCCGCGCGGAGTGATGAAGGCTCCGTTCCATTCGTAGGACTGTGAGTTGCCTATCAATACGACTGTAAACATATCCACCTCTTCGGGATTGAAATCTCCCAGCGTGGTGATGTGTACCGCTTGTTCCGGGCGTCCTGCTTGGCGTACATATCCCACGGGTGTTTCCGGTGAGCGTCCTTCCTGCAGAAAGAGTTCTTTCAAGCGGTAAAGCTGCCAGTAGCGTCCTTCACTTTTGGGGTTGTAGACTGCCGTCACGAAGTCGGCGGCAGCGGCTGCGGTGATACGTCTTTCGATACGTTCCCAGGGAGTCATCAGGTCTGAAAGGGAGATGACACAGAAGTCATGTCCTACGGGAGCTCCCAGCAGTGAGGCTGCCTTTTGGAAAGCGCTGATGCCCGGCAGCGAGACGATTTCCACGTCGCTGTTCCTTTCCCGCTTCATCTCGTAGATAAGCGGCGTCATACCATAGATGCCCGCATCCCCGGAGCTGATGACGCAGACCGTCTTTCCCTGCTCCGCCAGCTCGAAAGCCTGCTCGGCACGGGCGCGTTCACGCTTCATGCCGGTATCTATGCATGCTGTTGAGGGGTGGAGATAAGGGATTACAAATTGGAAATAATACTTATATCCCACCACTACATCTGATTCTTGCAAAGCGGAAATTACGGCGGGAGTCATATCCGATTCATTGCCCGGTCCGATGCCGGCAACAATTATTTTGGGGTGTTTCATATCCATATGTTCTATTGGCATACAAAGATAGAACTTATATTTGATGAAACCGAAAAAACTCTGCGCTAATCGGCGTAATCTGTGGTGAAACTTTATTGTCTAAACCTGCAAGTGCCGGTATTCGCTCGGAGTATAGCCTACGTTCTTCTTGAACACGCGGTTGAAGTGCTGCGAATACTGGTATCCCAGTTCATAGGCAATCTGGCTGACTGTCTTCCCGCTTCCTATAATCATTTCTTTGGCCAGGTCGATGATTTTGTTCTGGATATATTCCTGCGCTGTCTTTCCGGTTTCCTTCTTCACCAAATCTCCGAAATAGTTGGAGGAGAGGAACACTTTGTCTGCGAAGTATTTCACGGAAGGCAGTCCTTCGGTCTGCGGTTTGTCGCTTTGGAAATAGTCGTCTATCAGTGCTTCGAATTTCATCAGGATGTCCTTGTTGGCTGCCGAGCGGGTGATGAACTGGCGTTCGTAGAAACGCATGCAGTAGTCCAGCAGCAGCTCGATGTTGCGCGCAATCAGACCCTTGCTGTGCTTATCGATGGGGCGTTGGATTTCCATCTTAATCTTCTTCAGACAGTCGAGGAAGATTTCTTTCTCGTCTTCGGACAAATGCAGTGCCTCGGTAGAGGAATAGGAAAAGAAGGAATACTGCTTTATTCCTTGTCCCAGCGAGGTGCCTTTTATCAGGTCGGGGTGGAACAGCAGGCCGGAGGCGCTGGGCTGCATACCTTCCAGCATGTTGACCTCGGTCACCTGGCCCGGGGCGAAGCTGGTTACCGTGCCTTCCTGGTAATCGTAATACTGTTTTCCATAGCGTATGTCTCCGCATTTGGTGTTTTTGAGGAAAAGGGCGTATACGCCATAGTTCAAGGTGAAATGCCTGGGATATCCGGTGGCTTCGGACAAATCGACTACGCTGACCAGCGGATGCAGGGTTTCGAGACCGAACATCTTGTTGTATTGGTCTACAGCATTGAGCTTGATTACTTCTTCCATAAACGTTCCTGTTAGTTTTGTACAAATGTAGAGAATAATCCGGAAAGTTCCATATTGCAGGAGGAGGAATCCGTAATATGGTTACAAATGTCCGTAATCTGTGTACATTGAAAAGAGCTACACCCTTTGTCCGGAATGGTGTAGCCATCCGGAGCAAAGGGTGTAGCCTTGGTATGTAAAAGGTGTAGCCCTTTTACGCTTGCTGGTTATCAATCTTTTAGCATAGCTTTGATGTGTTCCATATAGAGCTGGCGGATGGCTTTGTTTTCGCCCAGTCCCTGCATGCGTACATTCACTTGATAGCCTTGCTTTTCAAGTTCCGTCTTCCACACGCCGGCAATGTCTTCCTTGGTATGGTTGCCGCATACCAACAGCAACGGAACCAATGTCACGCTCTTGGGGCGTGTCTCTTTCAGTTGCAGCAGGGTTGCGTCCAGGGTAGGATATCCTTCAATGGTGCTGACGTGGAAGTTCTTCAGTCCATGGGCTTTCATCATGAAGTCGAGCATGGCGTAAGTAGCCGTGCTGGGTAGCTGGTTGCCGTGCCCCACATAGACAATGTCTTCTTTCTTTTCCGGCTGTTCGGCGGTCAGTATACCGATTACCTTCTCGCAGTCTTCGACGGAGTAGAGCAGGGGATTTCCCACTTTTATCTCCTTGAAGAAGGGACGGAGCTTGTCTGCATCCCTGCGGACGGAGGTCATCTCACTGCCTTCTATCAAGGTGGTGCTCTGGACGTAGATGGTCCGGTAGCCTTCGGCGCGAAGTTTCAGCAGTGCATCCGTAGGGCTGTCTTTGTACACACCCTCCTTGGCAAGTCTTTTTCGTACAATCGGCGAGATGTATGCTTCGCGCACTGTAAACTGCGGAAAGGCTTCTTGTGCCTCACGGGTCACGACGTCGAGCGTCAAGGCACGTGTCTGAGGGTCCGAACTGCCATAATGGGTGATGAGCAGAGCCGCCTTCTCCTCTTGTTGTGCGGAGGAGAAGAGGCTGATGCCGAGTAAATAGAGAGTGATGAAAAAATGTTTCATAATTGTTGTTGTTTCTAAATGCGTTATGGAGAGATTATTTTAGTCTGAGTGCCAGGCTGATTACTACCGAACGTCCCGGAGAATACAAGGCGAAGTTCTTGTTCAGCGGGCGGTTGTCTTTCTTGTTGAAGATATTGTCTATACCGATGCCCGGTTCGATGACAAAGTTGCGGAAGCCGTCGAAGGTATGGCGGGTATTGAGGTTCCAGATGCCGTAGCCCGGAGCATTGCCGTCCGCGTCGCCCGGATAGTAGACTTTGCTTTGCAGACGACCGTTCAGGTTGAGGTTCAAGGTATAGTCGCTCCAGTTGTGTGTATAGTTTCCGGTGATGGTGGCTGTATGGCGTATGCTGCGCTCGATGTTTTGCCATTCGCCTCCTTCGTTCAGACCGCGTCCATAGGCGTAGGTATAGTTTCCGGTCAGGGTGAAGCCCGGGAACAGATTGCCGTTCAAGTTCACTTCAAAGCCTTTGACGGTAGCTTTCTCGAAGTTGAAGTAGTTCTTGACACTTAGTTTTTTTGTGGATGAAAGGTCACCGATTTCGGGGAACTCTTCACGCAACTGGTTCTGCTCTGCTTCCGGTAGGTCATCGAATTTAGTGGATTTGGAAGTTACCATGTTCTTTACATAGTTCAGGTAACCGGTGACAGAAGCACTGAAACGGTTGGTACGGTATTCCATGTTGATGGAGTAATAGTTGCTGCGTTCGGGGTCGAGGTTCTCGTCACCCAATGAGATGGTGGCTCGTGTACCCATTGTTTTCTTGAACATGTGGTAGTAGAGCTCGTCAATTCCCGGAGCACGGAATCCGGCAGCATAGGTGGCACGTATATTGAAGTTGCCTATGTTGTACATGGCTGCCACTTTGGGGGTGAAGCGTCCGCCCGTCTGTTCGTGATGGTCGTAGCGTACACCCACAACACCGGTCAGATGGTTCCATAGCTTCACTTCATGCTGGCCGTAGGCTGATGTCGTATAGACACTTTTGTCCAAATCGGAGTCGGGACGGCGGAGTACTTCACGGCGATAGTCTACACCGAACACCGTAGTGCTGTTGGTTGTAAAACCGAAGATACCTTTCAACTCGGCATCATGGAATTTCTGAAGCTTGGTAAGCGCATACTGTCCGGGCAGGTATCCGCTGTTTTCTATCAGGTATTTATAGCGTGATGCGTAATTGTTTCCTGAATAGTCAAATTGGATAACGTTGCGTTTACTCAGTTTGTATTTGACGCCTGCCCCCCAGTTGTAACCTTCGTAGGCAGTGTTGTACTTGCTTCCGCCGGTGATATCCTCGCGTTCTACCGGACGTTCGAGTCCGCGGTTGTAGTATCCGCCGTTGGCATAGAAGGAAAGCTGTTCCGTAGCATCATAGGTAAACTTCTGCGAAAAGTTATTCGAGCTGTAGCCCAGGGAGAGCGGGGCAATCGTTTCGATGATGTCTTCTCCGTCTTCTGTCAGATGGCTGTTTTGCCAACCGTCGGAGTGGTCGTATTTATAGGAAGTGTAGGACCCTATTTTTCCTTGGGCGATGTCCAGATTCAAGCCTTGGGAGAATTGATTCTTTCTCGTATAGCTGCTATTGCTGCTGAAGGCTACCACATCTTTAGGCTCGTTGGTAATGATATTGATTACACCGCCGATGGCATCCGAACCATAAAGGGAAGAAGCGGCTCCGTTCAGCACCTCGATGCGCTTGACGCGGGTCATGTCTATTTGGTTGAGGTCGATGTTACCGGTAATGTCTCCCGTGACCTTGCGTCCGTTTACCAATATCAGCACGTGCTTGTTGGAGAGTCCGTTCATCATCAGATAGGACCCCATCGCGTTCGGACGGAAGGAGAGCGAGGGTACCATCATGGTCAAGGCCTGCTGGAAGTCGGTGATACCGGCACGCTTTATCTCGTTGGCAGTGATAACCGATACCGGAGACGGAGTGTTCTTCAGTCGCTGATGTGTACCCGTACCCGTTACTACAACCGGGTTCAACTCGTGAGTTTTCTTGGTCATATCGTCGCTGTCACCTTTTTCTGCTTGTGCATAGGCACCGGTGGCGATGATTCCTCCCATAAGGAGAACTGTGAGAAGTCTTTTCTTTATCATATATTGTTTTATTTTATATAACGCTGCAAAGGTACATACCATTATCGGAGGGTGAAATACTTAATAGTTGTTATACTGCGATGGCCAAATAGCTATTAATAGGTACTGTATTCCCTTATTCCGGCACATAGATAATCTCTCCATTTTCAAGCTGATAGGCAACTCCCACTTTCTTTCCTCTTTTACCGGAGGTCTTTGGGTCTTCGCTGGGAGTGTATTTCTTGATTTCCTGCCCTTCTTTGGTAATGATTTCCATATTTTCCTTTCCGGGATTCTTCACCATGGTGAAGTCTTCTTTAGAAAACATCTCCGTCATATTGAAGCGGGAGACGAGAGCCACCATCAAGGCTACGGCAAAGACCATTGCTACGTCAAAAAGATTGGCTACCGTACCCATGGGGTCGGAGTCCGAATCGCTGTGCAGTAATCTGTTTCTCTTACTCTTCATTGTTTTCGTATCGTTAGTCCGTTATTCCTTTTCGGCCGTTTGGCGGCTTATCACTTTGTACAGATATTCCAAGTCGTTCATTTCGCGGGCATACCAGCGTTGTTTCACTTGCAGGGTGATGATGCCGACAGCAGCAATGACCAGTCCTACCACTGTAGTGGCAAAAGCCACCTGCATATTGTAGGCCATGGAGGAGATGTCTCCTTGTGCCAAACCTACCAGTGCGGGACCCATCGGGATGAGGGTATCCATCAGTCCCAACATAGGACCCAGCTTGATGAAAGTACGCGAACGTCCCAACTCCTTCTCGGCTTCCACTTCATAATTGGCAAGCAGGTGTTCGCAGTAGGCGTCGTCGTCCCGGTGTGCGGACAGTTTGGACAAGCTGCGGAGGAGAGGGGAGTTACCTGCCGACGGGAGTTGCTGCACCAGTCCGTCTATATTCTCTGGGGTGATGTTCTCCAGTGTTTCAGCGAATTGCTTCTGTAATTTCATCCGTTGATAGAACTCCCCGAAGAAACCTCCCGCAAGGAGAATGGCACGTAGAAAGAATAGCAGCAGCAGGACTATGACGGGAACCAGCAGCCCGTTCGAAATCCAGAACAGTGTGTTTGAGATTGTTTCCATATATCTTTTTAGTTTTTAATTCTTTAATTCGTTTCAATAGCCCGTGGCAATGATGCTCAATATAACAATGAAAATATTGACAATGAACAATACTTCCAAGCGCAGCGGCTTGTCACCGATAGCATATCGCAGCAAACGGCTACCGGCACCGACTGCAAGGAAAGTAACACCGGCTGCTATCCATGAGAGACTGCCGAAATCAAGACCGGGAAAAGAGAAAAGCAGTAGCGCCAGGACGTAGCAGATTACTCCGCCTATCAGTATGCCGGGGTATAGCTTCAGCAAGAGGGTGACCGCTTGTTTGAAGGCCGTGTTGCGGGTACGCATTTCTGCGAAACAGTCGAAACAGAAAGCTATCATTACGGCAGCTTCCAGGGTGACACATACCGACAAGTTCAACATCTGCGGGCGGGAAGCAAAAAAAGATGCCACCACGGTCTTGGACTGTTCCGTCATCCACGGAGTCACCAGCCACGCAAAAAAGGCACAGCCTGCGGCAACCGTCCACATTCCCCAGCGGGGATAGAACCCCACCTTCAATAGAAAATTGAGGGCAATGAATAGGGCTAACAGATGAATGACATATTCCATAATACTCTGTTTCTATTTATTCTTTTTCCTTCTCTTCAACAGTACGACCAGTCCGATGAAGGTGATGACGACAAGACTGCCTGCAATCACTCCGTTCACTCTGTTCTTACGTACCGTTTGTTCGGAAGCCAGTTTGTGTTCTTTCAGTACGACATTCTTGTCATTGGTTACGGATGCTTCGTGTACCTCCTGCATGTTTCGGGTATAGGTCTGCTTCTCACTATTGTTCAACCGGTCGGCAACGAACGATTGGAGCCTGGTATTGTCACAAACGAACTCTGTGCAGGCGGCACCCTTCTCGCGTGTGATTTGTGCATGCAAGGAGGCGGTGGTTTTCAGTTGCTCATCAGATGCTTTCCAGTAACCTTTGCGGGCACTTTCCAGCATGACGGCTGTCATGGCCTGGAATGCGGCGGGATTGACACGGAGGAAGTACTCGTGAATGCCCAGCTTATTCTCATCCTTTATATATATTCTATATAAGTCATTGAACAGTTCCTTGTCTATGGCCGACGGACGCATAACGTGCCAGCCGAAGATGTTGCGGAAGATTTCGCCGAACATCTGCGCCGAACCTTCCCCGCCTTTCATCCGCTCTTGTATAAAGGTAGGGTTCAAGACGGTGGAACGTGTCTCTACGGCAATGGCCTCTTTGGCATCCTGCATGCGGCGGTTGGTCCGGTTGCGGTAGTCTGCCATATAGGCATCCGGTTCCTTGCCGGTCACGGTTTTGACGGTGAGCGAGAGTCCGCCCGTAAATTCATATACATGGTCCAGAGAGATGGGGCCCCATGTGTTACTTTGACGGGGCTGGATGACAACATCCGTTTCGGACAGTGCCGAGGCAAACAAACCTTCCTGGACGTCTCCCCAATTTTCGTCGTCCCCATAAGAGGCACCCATATTGTTGAGATATCTTTCCGCTATTTCCTTTTCGCTTTCCCACGAACCGCTGTGCTCGGTATAGGCCATCATACCGGTACTGTATCCGCTGTTGACCGGTCCGAATACACGCATCACAGACATTTCACGGGCACGTTTGGGGGAAGTTCCCTTTTCTACCAGTAATTTTTCCTGCAACAATGTACCTGATGCCACGTAGTTGGAATAGGTCTCATTCCCGGCTTCCGATGCCAGACGTATGGCATCGGTCAGTAGTTTCAGGCGGGAACCGGCGATGTCGCGCAGTTGCCCGGAGACTTGCACCAGCACATTGATGCGCGGACGTCCCAGTTCTTCGCTGGGCACCAGTTTCAAGTCGACCACTCTGCCTTGGTCATCGCGTACGGGTTCTACTCCCAACATCCAGAATACTTGAGCGAGTGTGGCTCCTTCCGTATTGATGAATTCGCCTGCCCAGAAGGTATAGCTTACTTTCCGGGGATATTTGCCGTGCTTGCCGATGTACTGTTTTAAAGTCGCTTCTGCCAATCGCTTCCCATCTTCCCAAGCCCTTGGGTTGGGAGTATTCTCGGCGTTGATGCTGTACATGTTGCGTCCGGTGGGCAGAACGTTCGGGTTCAGTACGGGGTCACCTCCTGGAGCGGGAAATACGGTCTCCCCGCTGAGTGCACGCACCATGGCATTTTGCTCGTTGGCGGTGGAGGCCAGCAACTGTTCGCGATAGAGCAGGGCGGGGCGAAGCTCCGGTGCTACAGATGCAGTATCTTTGGGTGGATTCTGGAGTAAGGCAGTCAGTCTTTTCCTGGCAGCAGGCAAGTAGTGGTGGGCTATATAGGTAAAGTCTTGCAACTGCTTTGTGGTGATTTTACCTTTATCGCGGTCCTTGCGGGCCGTTTCGTATGCCAGCGGGTCGGCAGCGACGGCGAGAGTGGTAGTCAGCAGGTCGCGGTCAGAATAAGGCTCGTTCATGGTGTAGTACGCACCCAGTATCTTTTCGTTGGCTATCTCTTCGGTGAAGGCATCCAGACGTTCCAACTCCTCGGCTGTATAGGGTTCGCCGGATATGGAATCCAGATTGAGGTCGCGGTGCAGCCCCAGGCGCATGGCCTCTTTTTTGATGTTCATTCCCAGAGCCCGGTGTTTGGCAGTCCCTTCGTCCAGCACTTTGTGAATATCTTCCAGCAAGGCCGAATAGCGTTGGCGCATACCGCTCTCCACGTAGGGCGGAGTGAGATGGGTGACCAGTACGGCATGTGTTCGGCGTTTGGCAATGATACCCTCGCCTACGTTTCCGGTGGTATAGAAGTAGAAGTGGGGGAGGTTACCAATCAGTACATCCGACCAGTCGGCCTGCGACTGTGCCACATTCTTTCCGGGAGTATATTCCAGGTTGCCGTGGGTGCCGAAGTGAATCACCGCATCTGCTTTGAAACCTTTTTGCATATACAGATAAGGAGCCAGATAACTGTGGGGCGGCGCCACCGGCATACCGTGCACCAGTTTGAACTCATCATCTCCCAATGCCGGGCGGGGCTGGGGGAAGAGCAGGATATTGCCGAATTGCAGGCAGGCAATGGCGATACTATCTTCTGTTGCCAGCAGATTGCCGGGCGCATCTCCATATCTGTCCGTCACTTCCTGATATTTCTCGGGAAGGAGTACTTCGTGTGCCCATTGTTCGTATTGCTCGGTAGACAACCATACCGGGTGTGCTGTTTTCAAAAACTGTTCTTGCGCTCCTTTGGCATACGAACCCATGACGGCACCGTCACGATGTATCCGCTTGCCGAACTCCTCTACAGTGGCAGGCAGTCCGCCGACGTCGTACCCTTCCGAGTGCAGGCGTTTCAAGAAGTTGTAGAGTGAAGGAATCACTTCCATTCCGCTTGCCAGCAGAGCGTCTTTTCCCGGAGTCTTGAAGTAGCAGATGGCAACACGTTTTTCTTTGTTGGACATGTTTCTCAGGGACATATATTTGGTAATATGGTCCACTACAGCATCTATCCGTTCATTCTCGGCGGTGTACAGATAATATCCCTGCTTGTTTTTGTTTTGGGTGGCGATGCAGAGGGGCAGCATGCCTCCGTCTATCTCCGGCACCACTATACGGGCAGTCAGCGTACCGCCGCTGACGGGGGTATTGGGGTTCAGCCATTCCTCGTGGGGCTGAATCAGCGGGAAAGGCATGAATAAAGGAATGTTTTCCTGGTGCAGCCAGTTGATGAGTGAGTCATTGCCCAGCCGTCCCATAGGTAGGTAGACTACTGCATCGGGATGGAGGGTACGTATCATATCGGCACGCGGTTGGCCTCCGGCAGTGAAAGGGTAGACATTGAAGCCTGCTTGTGTCAGGCGTGTGATGAGGGAATCTACGTGGGCACGGTTTCCTTCCATCGGAAAGTTGCGTCCGGAAATCAGGGCAAGGTTGCGTCCGTCCTCATGGTAGAGATTTTTTTCTTTCAGATAGGCAGTTACCTCTTGCGGAGTACTGAAGTAGCAGCCGTATTCGCGGTGGTAGAACATGTTCTCTAGCAATGGGATGGGAGGCTCGTAATCTTGGTGTCCCCACCGGTGGGGAGTGGCAATGTGGCGCAGGTAGAGTAAGGCATTCCGGTAGTTGTGTTTGTTGCCGTTCTTGAGGTACTCCCGCAACGTGTGCTGTTGCTCGTTGGTGATGTTATAGTTGATGGAGAAAGCGGAGTTTCGTAACGTATTGGTAAAGACCGGTACTCCGCCGGCACCCACCCGTTCCACTTCGGCAACTTGGCTGTCATCGAGATACAAGCCCCTGCTGTACATCACGATGGCGTCATAGCCGGAAAGGTCCTTCACATCTTCTTTTTTGATGCAGTTGACTTCTATCCGGGCACAGTCATTGTTCAGGGCAATGTCGGCAGCTTGTGCCAGGGTTGCGTTGATAATAAGTATACGTGTAGGAGCCAGCCAGTATTGATAGGCCGCAAAGCTGCAGACAATCAATAGGGCTATGCTGCCGAGGAATATTCCAAGTCTTTTCTTATTCATACAAGTTTATTCTCGTTAATAGAGTTTTTGTCTTTTGCAACATTTTCTTCTTATATAATTCACACTTAACGCCACACCCGTGATGCAAACGGCTGTACCTCCAAGCAGCAATACCCAAAGCACAGTCTTGCGTAGGGTGGCATTGGAGTTCAGACCGGGCAGACGCATGCGATGCAGGGCTGTATAGCTCCAGTATTTCCAGCGGGAGGAAGTGTCTGTATGGCGGATGATTCCCGTTTCCGGGTGAATGTAATAGACGCTCCGGTCCGGGTCGTCCACCGTAATCTTCCACACGGGAAGCTGGGGGCGTCCGCGATACATATTGCTCATGTCGCGATAGTAGGTCTCGAAATGTTCGAGCCGGGAGATGCGTATGCCGGGGATATGTTGTGAAGAATCACGCCGGGAGGCATAAATGCTTTCCACGCCTTTCAGAATTTCTTCTTCGGAGAGTTGCAACGGACGCGGCAGGCTGTCGGTGGCATCGATGTAATATTCGTTTTTGCTGTCTTTTACGATGTAGTAGGGATGTTCGCGGAAGTTGCGCCACTCTATCTGCAAAGCTTGGGGATAGGCGGCTATGATACGGCGGTAGTCCAGGGGGTAATCCTCCGGTTGTGGGGCACGGGCATGGAGCGTGCGTGTGGCGCTGCCTTTCTTCAGTGCCGGTTTATGAATCCATTCGGGAATGTCTGCCAAAGACATCATGCCGCTGAAGGTGAAGGTCAGTACGAAGATGCCGAAAAATATTCCGCTGACGTAGTGCCAGTGATACCACCTTTTTCGGTAGGGAGAGAATTTGGAGTGACGGTTGCGGTGTGTCTTGCGCCATACATCCACAGTTACCCAGATGCCGGCAATAACCATGAGGCAGCCCAGAGCTGTGAGCCAGATGACGGTTTTAGTCCAAAGGGCGGTGTCCTGCCGCAGCCAGGTGAAGTACACCCAGTGGGGGATGGCTCCCAGCCATGCCCAGAAGCGTTCGCTTTTGTTGGAGAACTGCAAGACTTCGCCGTTTTGCGAGCCGAGATAGAGTTGTGTCCCGGCATCGTCGGCAAAGTATATTTTATAGACGGGCATTTCCTTTTTCAGTTCAGCGAAGGGAATCCATTGGTCCAGAGAGTGGAGGGTGTCGATGCGGGTAATGGGAGAAGAACACCACAAAGCTGCTGTCCGGTGCAGGTGCTCGCTGTCCAAAGAGGGTCGTGAGATGGTGGAATCGGCAAGGAAATGAAACGTGCCTTTTGTGGTACTAAAGCTGAACTCGGGGTGTCCGGCATTGAGGTTCAGTATCGTAGACCTGACCTTTACGCCACGGGGCAGGCGGGCTGTGACGGAGGAGATGTCCGGAAGTGAGTCTCCGGCTTGGGAGAGCATTTCCAGCTTTTGCATTTTCTCCTTGGCGCTGACACGGGGAAAGCGGTGGTACATCATCACGAAGGCGGAGAGGAACCACATGAGAAATAGGATACAGAGCAAAGTGCCCAGTATCCTATGAATAGAGTACATCAGTTTGGTGATAACATTCATTGTCGTTCGCGTTTTTCCTGCAAAAGTACAAGATGATTCAAGAACACTAAATACCCACTAATGGGTATATTATTCAGTGTCTTTTCCGGCAGCATAGGCCGCCTTCTTCGTCATGATGTCCAGCATGCGGTGCTTCAGTCCGAAACGGATATGGTCAATGAATATTTCTTGAATTTCCGGAATTTGTCCCAGTCCTTCCAGTTGTGCACTGACGGTGAAGCCTTCTTTCTCGAGCATCTCCTTCCACTCTCCGGCAATGTCGTTTTTGGCATGGTCTCCGGCAACAAACATGAAGGGGATGAGGGTCACACGTTTGGCTTTCCCGGCTTTCAGTTGTGCCAGCATGGTGTCAAAGGTAGGATAACCTTCGATGGTGCCCACATGGAAATTGGCCAGTCCGCCTGCTTTCAGCATATAGTCCATCTGACTGTAGATAGCGGTACTAGGGGTATAGGTACCGTGCCCCACAAGGACGAAGTGTTCTTTGGAAACTTTCTTGCCTTGTGCCGGGGCGTTGTAGCGGTTGCCCAGAATATCTGCCACCTTCTCTGCATCTTCTATAGAGTAGAGCAGGGGAGTACCTACACGTATTTCCTTGAAGAAGGGCAGTGCACTTTCCACATCCCTGCGGAGTGATTCCATTTCTACTCCGTCAATGATGTTGGTGCTCTGCACGATGAGGTGTGTGTAACCTTCGCTGCGCAGTTTCAGCATGGCATCCAGTGGAGTCAGCTTCGTGGTGCCGCGCTCTTTCAAGCGGCGGATAATGATGCGCGACGTATAGGCTTCTTGGAACTTCAACTCCGGGAAGGCAGCTTGTGCCTTGGCGTTGATGGCATCAATGGTGAGGGCACGGGTATCGTCATGCGTAGTGCCGAAGTGCACCATGAGCAGGGCGGCCTTGTCACCGGGTTTCATACTTGCAAGCATATCGCTGTGCTCGTAATTGCCTCCCCCGTGCGCATGGCAAAGGAGGGAGGTGCTTAGTAAAAGTAATAAAGAAAGAATCTTGTTCATAGATTATTTATCGTTTTCAATCACTCTAAGCATATCGAAATAATAACCTTCGGCAATTTCTGCGCCTTTTTCTACTTTACCGGTTGCTATGTCATAGATGTAGATACAAGGATTGGCTTTTTCTGTATTTACGCCGATGTATGCCTTACCGTCTATAATAACGGAGCGTTGTGCAAATCGTCCGCCACTGTAAGGTATTTCTTGTCCGTTATAACTCAAGCGTTCTTGTGTTCCGGTATTGATGTTGATGATAGAATAATAGTGGCTGTAACTGTCGATGGCAGTACCGGCTGCATCATTACGTGCATACACGAGGGCTTTACCGTTACCCAGGTTTTGGATGGTGAGCAGTTTACCGTCGGCGTTGGGATATCCCTCATAGCTTGCATCGAAGTCTGTTTCACCTTTCTTGATGCGGAGCAGATGGCCTTGTTCTATGTCATTGGCATCAGTGAATGCAGCCAAGTAGAGGTTACCGTCTGCATCATACATCACGCAACTTTGCATCAGTTCTCCGTAAGCGCTTCCCGCCATTTCTCCGGCAAGGGTATTGACCTTGTTACTTTCCACTTTCATGTCCGAGGGATTGATAACTGCTGTCAGGAAGTTTGAGGTTGCCTTTCCACCTCTGCCTGATTTGTCTTTACCGAAGTAGAAGTAATATAATTTACCGGCCTTTTCGTTGTAGGTCAGAATGCCGGAAGCTGTGAATACTTTTGCTCCTTCTGGCAAAGGAAGGTCCAGTGTTCCTTCGGCAAGGATACGCATGTCGTCAGCATTCAGCTTGGTCCAGATAACTTTGTCCGCATTACCATTGGCTGCCATGATAATCAGGGTATGGTCATCCAGCCAGGCATGTGTGTAGCCGCGTACTTTGAAGGTATTCTGTACAAATGTTTGTTCTTGGACTATTTTGATGGAATTACCGGTTACCTGCAATTTAGTAAATCGGTCGTTTGAGTTTGGCACTTGATAATAGTATTTCCCTTTGACAATGGCTTCCATGGAATAAGTGTTGTTTTCACTTCTGAACTCAACGCCGTCATTCTTTATGTCAATGACTCCCATATCTGCCGTAAGGCTGTTTACACTTTTTACAATGGTACCGTCACCCTGGTTCATACCACCGTGTTTGCCGATAGTCATAAAAATATCAAAGTGATAATCGGAAAGTTCCGGTTGCGGGTCTGGATCCGGGGTGGGGTCTGGATCGTTGTTGTCGGAACATGCACTGAATGATAAGGTCATGGCTACGGCCATAAGGATACCGGATAAAAGATTTAGTCGTTTCATTTTAAATAAAATTAGTTAGTTGATGAATAATCTGAATTTGGCGAAGAATGCTCGTCCGGGCTTTTGCAGTTTATAGTTATCATAGGCCAATTTGTCGAGTAGGTTCGAGCATTCCAGCGAAATATTGTATCGTCCTCGTTTCCATGAATAGGTGATGTCGGCATTGCAAATGTGTTGTGCCGGGATGCGTGCCTTGCTTTCGCGAGAGCCATAGGCCTCCCATGTCAGGAAAAACCAGTGCACCCACTGATAACTGCAACTCAGCCGTAATTTGCTTTCGGGCAGAACCACATTGTGGAAAAGATAGCTTGCTTCTGCACTTCCGAAGAGCCAGGGGCGGTTGGGTACCCGGTTGTTGTAAGTTGCCGAAGGCTTCCCGTCAGTCTTGTATCTGTTCTGGTCGCGTGCCTCTTGAAAACTGACATTGGTGGCAAGCTGTAACTTGCTTTGCCAGTCGTAACGTACTTCTCCTTCTATGCCCTTGATATGTACAGCCGGAACATTCTTATATTGCATCATACCTTCTTTGGTTTCTACGGTGGCTTGGATATAGTCGTCCACATAGCGCAGGAAACCGTTTGCTTCATAATAAAGTGTATGGCCGGGGGCAGGATGCCATGTGCCGAAGATACCCAGATTGATGTTGTCGCTGCTTTCGGGTTTCAAGGCTACATTGGCATATATGGTGGTACCGTTTCCCAATAATTCGCGGGCAAGGGGCAGCCGGACGCTGTGCTCATAGGAAATTTTAATGGATAAAGGTTCTATGGCTGTGTAGCGTGAACCGATACCGTAGCCCCAATACTTTTTGGTTATTGTCCCTTTTACATCCTTCGACCCGGTGATGCTGGATAAATCCGTTTGCCGGATATTCAGGTGGTTGATGTAGTTCTTTACAAAAAAGGTATTGCTCATTTTTTCTTCGAGAAGGGACTGATTGTAGGAGAAGCCTGTCACATGTTTTGCCAGAATATCATTGGAGGCTTCAAAATCAGTATCCGCTTCATCATAGCGGTCATTGCCGATGCGGCTTAATAGATAGTTTAGGTTGAGGGAGTGATGGTTGTTCAACCGATAGTCCAGATTGGCGCGGCCAATGGTCAGGGGACGTTTGTAATGGCGCATCGAACGGCCCCGTCCTGTGATTTCGTTACGTGAGCTTACGATATAATCTCCGTTCCAGTCATACTTACGGTAGGCTGTATCTGTGGTCAATGAATGGTCCCAAGTGTGCGAGAGTGCGGCATTCAGCTGCATGTTCTTCCAAATGAAATTATGCTTTTGATAGCGGGCTGAAATGTTCCATGCATCGGAGCCTCTTTCTGCCATTCCATATACCTTACTCTGTACAGAGCCTGTCTGCAACTCCTTGTCTACTTTGGAGTAAGAGGCGGAAACAAAAAAAGCATCTGCCCAGGACTTATTGGCAAAGCCGATTTCCATTTGTCCGAACAGTGAAAAATAGTCATCATGGAAGCGTCTACGGTCAGTCAGAATGTATTTGCGGCTGTCTTCATCCCAGACTTCGACATCTCTCATCATATAATCGTTTTTGGAGTAATTGACCCCAAAGGTAGGTTTAATGATCAGTCCGGTTCGAGGCTCTACAAACTGGGCATTCAAGTCTGCCTTGTGGGTATGGAAGGAACCGATACCGTAGGAGACATCCAGATAGTTCTTCTTCTCTTGCTTCGTAATGATATTGATGGCGCCTCCCAATGCATCTGTACCCAGACTGGCAGGTACTACTCCTTTATAAATTTCAATCCGGTCGATGATATTGACCGGCAGATTTGCCAATGAAACGCCGCTGCCTTTTGTGTCCAATGGTATTCCGTCCAGAAAATAACGTATGGAATTACCGGACATTCCGTTGATGGAGAGGTCGAAGTCCGAGCCAACTCCGCCTTCCTCTCTCACCTTAATGCCCGTTGTACGGTTCACCAGGTCGTTGAGGTTATTCAGAGAGTTTACTATCGGCTTGATGTCGAGTGCATTGACAGCAAAGGCCCCTTCCTTCACTTTCTGCGTTTGGGTCTTTCCGTAAACCTCGACAGAGCTTAGCGTTACGGTACTTTCCTGCAATGTAAAGTTCTGTTTTTTATCCTGCCGGATGTCGAGGGATTGTTTCACGGTTTGGTAGCCCAGGAAGGAGACGATGAAGGTATGTTTACCCGGAGCGACTTGCAGTGAATACTTCCCCCGGTCGTCCGTATAGGTGCCGGAGGTGGTGTTTTCCACAGCGATGGTGGCTTGGGCTATCGGTGTCCCGTGCTGGTCTATGACTTTTCCGGATAAGGTGACCTTATTTTGTGCCATACTACCTGCAGGAAGCAGGCAGATAAATGTAAATAGCAGTCCTGTGATGAATCTCATTTCAGTTCCTTATAAGCGTTCGTAACTTGCCCTCAAGGAAAAATGAACAAAGAGAAAGATTCCTTTATATGGATAAAGAATGCCTCGACTCAATGTTTTGTTGCTTTATTCCCCGAAAGCACTAAAACTATGTTGTCTTGGCAGGTCTTCTGACTTATCCCTCTTTGAATGCCTTCCCATCCGCCGGGCGGACAGTGGCTTGTAGAATATTCAAAGATTTTGGAAGGACTTACAGCAGCGGGTCTGTTCAGGATTTGCACCTAATTCCCTTTTTCATCACTCATCTCCAACAGAACCGGGAGAGGTGAAACCAAAACTGGGACAAAGATAACAAAAACTATTAGGTTTGCGAATACTCCTGATAATTTTTCTTATCTTTGCCCGCGAATTGGTTCCGGATGCATGTTTCCATCATCTGGATTAAAAGGGAATCGGGTGTAAATCCCGGACAGTCCCGCTGCTGTGAAGCTCCGTTTATATCATGAAAAACACCCTTGCCACTGATATGCATTGAAATATCGGGAAGGCTTCAGGATTAGGAGTCAGTCAGAAGACCTGCCATTCATTAAAGGCTGCCTTTGCTCGTGGGTTAGGAAGACAGTACGAAGATATTAGTTGAACATTTAAACAAGAAATGGAATGCCTTTGTTAAAGGTATGTCCGCATTGTGGTGTGACTATATATATCCTTTATATATTAAAGAAAAAGTAAAATGATTAAGAAAGTATTGATTGCCAACAGAGGTGAGATTGCCTTGCGCGTCATGCGTTCGTGCCGGGAGATGGGACTGCTTACGGTTGCCGTCTTTTCCGATGCCGACCGTACTTCTCATCATGTGGCATATGCCGATGAGGCTTATCCGATAGGACCGGCCGTGGCAAAAGAGAGTTATCTGAATATTGAAAAAGTGATTGCCACGGCAAAGCGATGCGGTGCCGATGCCATCCATCCGGGTTACGGCTTTTTGTCGGAGAACTCGGAGTTTGCACGCCGTTGCAAGGAGGAAGGGATTATCTTTATCGGTCCCGCCGCCGAGACGATGGAGGCGATGGGCGACAAGATAGCTGCCCGCAAGCGAATGATTGCGGCAGGCGTACCCGTGGTTCCCGGAACGGAACAACCTTTGCAGAGTGCCGAAGAAGCCGTGCGTATCTGCAACGAGATAGGCTACCCCGTGATGCTGAAGGCGTCTATGGGTGGCGGTGGTAAAGGTATGCGCCTTATCCATAACGAGAGCGAAGTGGTGGAAGCCTACAACACGGCACGCTCCGAGTCCATGTCCTCCTTTGGAGACGACACGGTCTATCTGGAGAAGTTCGTGGAAGAACCGCATCACATCGAGTTCCAGATATTGGGCGACAACCACGGCAACGTTATCCACCTTTTCGACCGCGAATGCTCCGTGCAACGCCGCAACCAGAAGGTGGTAGAAGAAAGCCCGTCACCCTTCCTTACGCCGGAATTGCGCCGGGAAATGGGAGAGAAGGCGGTTGCTGCAGCAAAGGCAGTGAACTACTCCGGTGCAGGTACCATCGAGTTTCTGGTAGACAAGAACCGCCGTTTCTATTTCCTCGAAATGAATACGCGCCTGCAAGTGGAGCACCCCATCACGGAAGAGGTGGTAGGCGTAGACCTGGTGAAAGAGCAAATCCGTATTGCCAACGACGAGGTGTTGCACCTCAAGCAGGAGGACCTGTTCCAGCGCGGTCATGCCATAGAGTGCCGCATCTGTGCCGAAGATACGGAAAACAACTTCATGCCGTCTCCCGGTGTCATCAAGCAACTGACGGAACCGAACGGAATCGGTGTGCGCATAGACAGCTATGTGTACGACGGCTATGAGATTCCCATCTACTACGACCCCATGATAGGTAAGCTCATCGTATGGGCAACCACCCGCCAGTATGCCATCGAGCGTATGCGCCGTGTGCTCTATGAGTACAAGATTACGGGCGTAAAGACCAACCTTGCCTATCTGAAGCGCATCATGCACGTGCCCGACTTTGTGAAGGGAGAGTACAACACCCTCTTTATCGAGAAGAACGCCCGCATGCTGGTACGCACCAATACCACCAACGAAGAGTTGGAGAACATTGCCATGATAGCCGCCTATATGGACTATCTGGTTAATCTGGAGGAGAACGTTTCGGCACAGCTGTCCGATGGCCGCCCCATCAGCCGTTGGAGGGAATTCGGCTTGCAGAAGGGAGTGCTTAGGATTTAAGGAATGGAAAATTGATAATGGAAATTTAATAATGGAAATACATATAGGAGACCGTATAGCAGACATTACCCTGGTGGGTAAGGAAGGGAATAAGGTTCAGCTTACCATTGACGGAAAGCCCTACGAAGTGGACATTGTGATGGCAGAGAACGGAAGTTGCTCCATCCTGCACAACGGAAACTCGTTCAATGCAGGCCTTGTGCGCGGCGAGGGAGGAAAGAGCTATGACATCAGCATGCTCCAGCGTTCCTTCCACGTAGACATTGTAGACACGCAAGCCAAGTATCTGCACATGAAGAAAGGAGCCGACGAGAAGCAGGGCGACAAGATTCTGGCGCCGATGCCGGGCAAGGTAGTGAGCATCCCCGTCAAGGTGGGCGACCGACTGGCTGCCGGAGACATTGCCGTGGTGCTGGAAGCCATGAAGATGCAGAGTAACTATAAGGTAAATGCCGACTGCATCGTCCGCAACATCCTCGTGAGCGAGGGCGAACCGGTGAATGCCAACCAGGTATTGATTGAATTGGAGTTGATAAAGGAGGAATAATCCCGAGTCGCATTCAGTCCGTATATTATAAATCACTAAATTGTAAATGCAAATATGAACAGAGAAGAAATATATCGCCAGTTTGAGGAACTGGATAAACGTGCCTCGCTGGGTGGGGGCGTAGACAAGATAGAGAAACAACACGCCTCCGGCCGCATGACTGCCCGCGAACGTATTGACATGCTGCTGGACAAAGGCTCGTTCAATGAGCTGGACAAGTTCGTGAACCACCGTTGCACCAACTTCGGCATGGAGAAGAAACAGATTGCCGGAGACGGCATGGTGTCCGGTTACGGAAAGATAGACGGCCGCCTTGTATTTGTCTATGCCTACGACTTCACGGCGCACGGCGGTTCGCTCAGCGAGACGAATGCCGCAAAGATTGTGAAGGTGCAGCAGCTTGCCCTGAAGAACGGCGCTCCCGTCATTGCCCTCAACGATTCGGGCGGCGCGCGCATTCAGGAAGGTGTGAACAGCTTGGCAGGCTATGCCTCCATCTTCTATCAGAACACCATTGCGTCGGGTGTCATCCCGCAGATATCTGCCATTCTGGGGCCGTGTGCCGGTGGGGCATGCTACTCTCCGGCGCTTACCGACTTTATCTTCATGGTAAAGGAGCAGAGCCACATGTTCATCACCGGTCCGGACGTGGTAAAGACCGTGACCCACGAGGAGGTGGACAAGGAGGAACTGGGCGGTGCCTATACGCATAGCAGCAAGAGCGGCGTTACCCACTTCATGTGCAATACGGAGGAGGAGACACTGATGAGCATCCGCGAGCTGCTGAGTTTCCTGCCGTCCAACAATATGGAGGATGCTCCCTTCACTCCCTGCTCCGACGATATCCATCGCCGGGTAGAGACGCTTCAGACCGTCATCCCCGAAGACCCGAACATGCCCTATGACATCAAGGATATTATAGAACCGGTGCTGGACAACCAGTATTTCTTCGAAGTGATGCCTCACTTTGCCAAGAACGTCGTTATCGGTTTCGGTCGTCTGAACGGGCGTTCGGTAGGTATCGTGGCAAACCAACCTGCCTATTTGGCGGGTGTGCTCGATATTGATGCCAGCGACAAGGCGGCACGTTTTATTCGTTTCTGCGACTGCTTCAACATCCCGCTGATAACCTTCGAAGATGTTCCCGGCTTTTTGCCCGGAACGATGCAGGAGCACAACGGCATCATCCGCCACGGCGCCAAGATTGTCTATGCCTATGCTGAGGCTACCGTGCCCAAGATAACGCTGATTACCCGCAAGGCATACGGCGGCGCCTACATCGTGATGTCCAGCAAGCCGACGGGTGCCGACGTGAACCTGGCTTATCCGCAGGCGGAAATCGCCGTGATGGGTGCCGAGGGTGCAGTGAACATCCTCTACCGCAAGTCCTCTGCCGAAGAGAAGCAGGAGATTATCAAGGAGTATGAAGACAAGTTCTCCAACCCTTACCGCGCCGCCGAGCGTGGCCTCATAGATGAGGTCATCATGCCGCGCGATACCCGCTACAAGCTGGTGCAGGCATTGGAGATGGCGCACAACAAGAATCAGAGCAATCCACCGAAAAAGCACGGCAACATGCCTTTATAATAGTAGTTGTTTTTTATGTGTGAAATGCGTATCCCCGGAGAAGTGATTTCTGTGGGGATATACTTTTTAAATAGAGAATTAAGAATTAAACAGTAAGGTTGAAAAGTAAAAAGTAAAAACTAAAGATAGAAACTATGGAACTATTAAGAAACCTCTTTGAGGGTTATCCCAATCTTTGGGGCGGAGGAGTGGCACACTCTGTCCTGATTCTGTCCCTGGTCATCACCTTCGGTATCATGCTGGGCAAGTTGAAGGTGGCAGGCATCTCGCTGGGTGTCACCTGGATTTTGTTTGTGGGCATTGTCTTCGGACATTTCGACATGAACCTCGACGAACATCTGCTGCACTTCCTGAAGGAGTTCGGCTTGATACTGTTTGTCTATTCCATCGGTCTGCAAGTGGGACCGGGATTCTTCTCCGCTTTCAAGAAGGGCGGACTTACGCTGAACATGGTAGCAATGCTTTCCGTCTTCCTCAGCGTGGTTATCACCATTGTGTTGCACTTTGCCACCGGAATCCCCATTACTACGATGGTGGGTATCTTGTCCGGAGCCGTGACCAATACCCCCGGTCTGGGTGCTGCCCAGCAGGCAAACAGTGACCTCAACGGGGTGGATGCTCCGGAAATCGCACTCGGATATGCCGTTGCCTATCCGCTGGGTGTGGTGGGCTGCATCCTGGCGCTGCTAGCCTTGAAGATTTTCATGCGGATTAATACCCAAAAAGAAGAGGAGGATGCCGAGCACGGGCTGGGTCATCTGCAGGAGCTGACCGTGCGTCCCATATCGGTAGAGATACGCAATGAGGCAATAGACGGCAAGCGGATCAGAGATGTGAAACCATTGTTGAACCGTGCGTTTGTCATCTCCCGCATCCGGCACACCGGCAGTCAGGAAACAGAACTGGCGAATGCCGATACGGTGCTGCACATGCAGGATGAAATTCTGTTCATTGCCAACCCGAAAGATGTGGAGGCCATTGTTGCCTTCTTCGGAAGAAAAATTTCGGTGGAGTGGGAACGGGAGGACAAGAACTTGATTTCACGCCGCATCCTCATCACCAAGCCGGAACTGAACGGCAAGTCTCTGTCTCAGCTCAAGATACGTAACAACTTCGGTGCCTGCATCACCCGTATCAACCGTTCGGGCGTGGATCTGGTGGCAACTCCCCACTTGCAGTTGCAGATGGGAGACCGTGTGACGATTGTAGGCAGTGAGCTTGCCGTGAGCCATGCGGAGAAGGTATTGGGAAACTCGCTGAAGCGTCTCAACCATCCAAACTTGATTCCTATCTTCCTGGGTATTGCCCTGGGATGTATCTTGGGCAGTCTGCCGTTCATGTTCCCCGGCATTCCCCAACCCGTGAAACTGGGACTGGCCGGTGGACCGTTGGTGGTTTCCATCCTCATCAGCCGTTTCGGGCCTCAATATAAGCTGATAACCTACACGACGATGAGTGCCAATCTGATGATACGCGAAATCGGTATCGCCTTGTTCCTGGCCTGCGTGGGGTTGGGTGCAGGAAAGGGATTCATCGATACCATTATCTACGAAGGCGGCTACGTGTGGATTGGATACGGTGCCATCATCACGGTCGTTCCGTTGCTGGTGACAGGATTCATGGGGCGCTATTTCTGGAAGCTGAACTACTATACGCTGATAGGTGTGCTGTCCGGAGCTAACACCAATCCGCCTGCATTGGCCTATTCCTCGGACTTGACATCCTGCGATGCCCCTGCGGTGGGATACGCCACAGTCTATCCGCTGGCTATGTTCCTGCGGGTGCTGACGGCTCAGTTGCTGATACTGGCGTTGGCGTAGTTTCACCATAGATAATCTATGGTACATAGGTTGATTTGATAACAAGTAATGTAAAGGGAGCTAACAAGTAATGTTAGGCTGCTTTACATTACTTGTTATTTTTGTTTGTAGTATTCCTCCGCTTGTGCCAGTGTCTCCGGTTTGCCGATGTCGAACCAGCGGAATCCTTGCAGCGGATAGCCTTGTATGTGCACCTTTGTGCAGGCGGACAAGTAGAAAGGAATGATGGAGAACTTGCCGTTCCACTGCCCATCGTCCATCAGGTGGAAGAGGGAGGGGGAGATGATGTGGATACCTCCGAAGGCGAGTTCCCGGTACTTCGTTTCCCGGTAGTCGAAGCCTGCCGGTTTCACCTCTCCGGTGGACTTGTTTATCCAGCCGTGCAGGTGGTAGTCGTCGTCAAAAAGGAGATAGCGGGAAGTCTTGCGCTCGCTCACAAGCAGGGTAGACTCCGCATCGCTCTCCAGATGGTGGCGGTAGAGACCTGCAAGGTCAATGTCCGTCAGAATATCCGCGTTGTGCACCAGGAAAGGTTCTTGTCCGTCCAGAAAGGGGCGTGCCTTTTTGATGCCTCCTCCGGTGTCGAGCAGCATGCCGCGTTCGTCGCTGATGTGAATCTCCGTGCCGAAGTTGTCGTGGGCACGGAGGAAGTCGATAATCTGCTCCCCGAAGTGGTGGATATTGACCGTTATCTCGTTGAATCCTGCTTCCTTCAACCGCAGTATCACCCGTTCCAGCATGGGCTTTCCTGCTACGGGAACGAGGGCCTTGGGCATGTTGTCCGTCAAGGGGCGCAACCGGGTGCCCAGGCCGGCGGCGAAAATCATGGCTTTCATATTGGCATATTCTCACATTAGCACATTAAACTTTGGCCTTAAACGTCTGTTCAATATTCTGTTCTCTATGTATCAGGTTCACTTGCACGCCGAACTTCTTGTGCAGATGTTCCGCCAGGTGTTGTGCCGAGTACACGGAGCGGTGCTGTCCGCCGGTGCAGCCGAAGCAGACAGACAGATTGGTGAAGCCGCGTTCCATGTAGCGCTTCACGGAAGCGTCGACAAGGGCGTAGGCATGCTCCAGGAATACGGCTATCTCGCCGTCGTCTTCCAGGAAGCGGATAACGGGTTCGTCCAGTCCCGTGAAGGGTTTGTAACGCTCGTACTTGCCGGGGTTGTTCACAGCGCGGCAGTCAAAGACGAAACCTCCTCCGTTGCCCGTGGAATCTTCGGGGATACCTTTTTTGTAGGCAAAGCTGGTGACTTTCACCACGAGGCGACGCTTTTGCAGGTCGTCTGTAAACTGTTTCAGCTCGGTGAGTTCGCGCAGAATCCGGCAGAGGTAGGGATATTCTGGATAAGGTTCTTGGAGCAGTTGGCGAAGGTTCTCGATGGCGAAGGGGACACTTTGTATGAAGTGGGGCTTCTTCTCGAAGTAACCGCGGAAACCATAGGCACCCAGCACCTGCATGGTGCGGAACAATACGAAGTGGCGAAGCTGGGCATAGAAATAAGCCTCGTCCACGGGCTGGTACTTGCGCAGGGCGTCGATGTATTCCTTCAGCAACTCTTTGCGCAGGCTGTCGGGATAGTTTGCTTTGGCTTGCCACAAGAAGGAGGCAACGTCGTAGTAGACCGGACCTTTGCGTCCGCCCTGGAAGTCGATGAGCCACGGCTCGTCGTCCTTTATCATGACGTTACGGCTCTGGAAGTCGCGGTACATGAAGGTGGCGGAGCTGCTACGGAGCAACACGTCTGCCATCTTCTGGAAGTCGTCCTCCAGCCGGTCTTCCTGAAAGTCCATCCCCGTAGCCTTGAGGAAGCAGTATTTAAAGTAGTTCAGGTCCCACAGAATGCTGCGGCTGTTGAACTCTGCCTGCGGGTAGCAGTAGGAGAAGTCCATGCCGTCGGCTCCGGCAAACTGCACGGCGGGCAGCAGACGGATGGTCTTGCGCAGTAACTGTTTCTCATCCTCGCCGAATACGCTGGTCTTGCGGCCTTTCTCGATGGCATTGAATAGGAGCGAGTCGCCCAGGTCTTCTTGCAGATAATAGATATCATCTTCGGAGCGGATGAACACTTGCGGTACGGGCAGTCCTTTCTGGCGGAAATGTTCTGCCATGTAGAGGAAGGCGCGGTTTTCCTCCACAGACTCTCCGCTGACGCCGATAAGTGTAGGACTTCCGATGAGGCGGAAGTAGCGGCGGTTGGAGCCGGAGGAGGGGAGTTCGTCAATCTGTTCCGGTTCGTGTCCGGTATGTGCGATGTAGAGTTTCTTAAGTTCTTCGGTTATCATGGTGGTATGTTTTATTTTCGCAGCTAAGATAAAACTTTTGTTGGAGATATGCTTATCTTTGCACGTTGAAAATGTGCTAATGTGCCAATATGCCAATGTGCCAATGACCTGCGGCATGGGGAAGTAGCGCAAGTATAGCGCAGCCGATTAGCACATTGGCACATTAAATCATTAACACATTAATTATGCGTTCCATCCCTCAGTTTCTCATAGCCGCCCCTACATCGGGCAGTGGAAAGACCACCGTCAGTCGTGGACTGATGGCATTGTTTGTGAAGAAAGGTCTGAAGGTGCAGCCTTTCAAATGCGGCCCCGATTATATAGATACCAAGTATCACGAGGTGGTATGCGGCCGTCTTTCCATCAATCTGGATACTTTCATGGCATCTCAGGAGCACGTAAGCAGTCTGTATGCACGCTATTCGGCGGATGCGGATGTTGCCGTGGTCGAGGGGATGATGGGGATGTACGACGGGTACGACCGCGACCGGGGCTCGTCGGCAGAAGTGGCTCGGCTCTTGGGTATTCCTGTGGTGCTGGTGGTTGATGCCAAGTCGGCTGCCTATTCCATGGCTCCTTTGTTGTCGGGGTTCATCAATTTTCGTCCGGATATACGTATTGCGGGAGTTATCTTCAATCGTGTCGGCTCGCTCCGTCACTATCGGATGTTACAGGAGGTCTGTGAAGACTTGAACGTGACTTGTCTGGGCTATCTGCCCAAGCAGAAGGAACTGGAGCAGGAGTCGCGCCATCTGGGGCTGGATTTCAGCCGTTCTAAGGAGACGGAGGGGCTGGACATGCTGGCAGGCTTGCTGGAGGAACATGTGGACTGGGAACTACTGCTCTCGACAACCGGGCGTCCATTGCCTACGGCGGCAGTGGAGGAGAAGCCGGTACTATCGGAGCCGGGGAAGCTACATATCTCGGTAGCGCGCAACGAAGAGTCCTTTTCCTTCCTCTATGCGGAGCATCTGGATATTCTGCGCCGTATGGGCACGGTCACTTTTTTCAATCCGGAGCAGGACCGGGCTATTCCGCAAGAGACGGATTTGCTCTATCTGCCCGGCGGCTATCCCGAGAACCGTCTGGAGGAACTTGCCGGGGCAAGGCTTGCCAGGGAGTCTATCCGCAGCTATATAGAGGCCGGTGGCAGGACGCTGGCGGAATGCGGGGGGATGATATATCTTTCGCAGTCCGTTCTTTCTGATGGGGATACGGACGGGGGAAGTGCCGGGAGCTGTGTAGGCAATATTGGAAATGAGATGGTAGGAGTATTGCCTTTCAGCATTACGAACGAGCGTAAACGCAGGAAACTGACATTGGGATACCGCCAGTTCAACTATAACGGATGGCGGCTTAAAGGACACGAATTCCATTATACGCAGTTTGCTGTGCCCGAGGCTGATGGAAAAGAAGGTGGTGCGTGCAGTCTTCCTCCCTCGATAGCGCAGGTCTACAATGCCAAAGGAGGGAAGGTAACCACTCCCGTCTTTCGCTATAAGAACTTGATAGCCAGTTATACGCATCTGTATTGGGGCGAGGTGGATGTGATGGCTTTGTTCGGTGAACTCTAAAATAGCGCATTGATATTTTATGTAATTTCGTTTGTGTTCTTGAAATAGTGGAGTATCTTTGTTTTCATTTAAATATATTATGAAACTGAATACTTATCGCTTGTCTTCTTTGGAAGACCCTACTGATTTATCAAATAGAGTATGAAAAGAGTCTATACCAAAACTGGAGACAAAGGAACAACGGGTATTCATGGTGGCACGCGCGTGCCGAAAGATGACATCCGTATCGAAGCAAACGGATGCCTTGATGAATTGAATGCCGTGATTGGTATCGTGCGCTCCATGCTGGCGGCAAAAGATGCCTGGCAGGAGTTGCTGCATGCTGTCCAGCGGGAACTGATGGTGGTGATGAGCCATGTGGCCACTCCCTCGGGAGTGGTGAACCCTAATCCGCTTTCTGCCGCAGAGCTCACGCTGCGCTGTGAGCAGGAGATGGATGCCATGACCGTCCTGCTGACGGACAACGGCTACTTCCTTTTGCCCGGTGGCACTCCCATATCAGCCCAACTGCAGTTTGCCCGTACCGTGGCCCGCCGTGCCGAACGCCGTTTGTGGACACTCCATCGCCAAGACCCTGTGAACGAGGATATCCTGCGCTTTATCAACCGCCTTTCGGACTTGTTCTTCGTCATGGCCCGCATGGAGATGCAGCGGCAGGACTGGCCGGAGGAGAAATGGCAGGAGTTTGCCTACAAAAGGAAAAGACAGTAAGCGCTTATCGCTAACTGCCGGGAAGCTGTTTTCAGCATAGGGGGTCTATTTGCTGTCCGAGCCTTAAATCATACAGACATGCCCGTACTTCCGCTTCGCTGCCGATATGCTTTCCTGCATCGTCGGACAGCTTCACGCATTCGCGCCATTCCTGGTTGACGTTCATCTTGCATTGCGTCAGTTTCATTACGATGTTGGAGGGCTTGAATCCGGTATCATTCGTCAGATTGGTGCCGATGCCGAAGGAGCAGCGGATTTTGCCCCTGCAATGCTCCTGGATGTCGAGTGCCTTGCCAAAGTCGAGCGCATTGCTGAAGACGATGGTTTTAGTGGTAGGGTCGATGCCCAGTTCGCGGTAGCGGGCAACGAGCTTGTCGGTGAAATCGAATTCATCACCGGAGTCGCAGCGTACACCGTCGAATAGTTTGGCCTGCTTGCGGCTCAGGTTACTTAGGAAAATGCCGGAGGTATAGGTATCGGACAGTGCGATGCCCAAGTCGCCGTCGTATACGTTCACCCAGTTTTCCAAGGCCATGTAGTTGGCGTGTTTGTAGCCGAACTGTGCGCCGTGGAACATGAACCATTCATGCGGATGCGTCCCCATAGGCTTCATGCCGTATTTCATGGCGAAGTGGCAGTTGGAAGTCCCGGTACAGTATTCGGCGGTTTCCTTCAGACGGCCTATGACTTTGTCCTGCACTTCGAACGAGAAGCGTCTCCGGGTGCCGAACTCCGAAAAATACAGCTGGCGCCGGTTGGAGAGTGCCACCTTTTCGGAAAGTTTGCAGAGTATGCCGTCCATGTCGGCCACGTTTCCCAAAGAACGGTTCTTTATTTCGGATACGATGGCAAGCAGAGGGACTTCGTAAAGGGTGGCCTTGTACAGATAGTCCGTGATTTCAATGTTCAGGTGCCGGTCCTCGTCCAGATGGATGCTTACCTTCTCCGGCTGGAAGCGGAAGGAGGAGAGCCACTCCCAATAGACCCTCGGCAGGAAGCGGCAGTGGCGGGTCATGTACTCCAGCTCTTCGGCAGTGAGTACGGTTTGTGTCAGGCTGTCCACCGCCTCTTGCAGTTCCTTCAGAAACGTGTCCGTATAGGCGGTGTCGTCTCTGTCCTTAAAACTGAAAGTACCCATGGCATAGGGAAACAATTTGATGTAGGCATACGAGGTGGTGAATTTGTAAAGGTCTGTATCGAGTATGGTATGAATCATGGCAGAATATTCTTTGGTTTACGATTTTGGGGATGAAGATAGTGAAAATTTCTTATTTGACCAGCCTCTATCTGTTAACAACGGCATATTCCTATTAAACCATGTTATAAATAAGGCTGTTATGGGCGGAAATTTTGGAGAATTCGGAGAAGTCCGTATATTTGCAATGTGTTTTTCATAGTATTAGATTTAAGGTTAACAAAAGATTGGCTGTCTGGGATAGATAGCCTTTTTTTATGCCTTCACTTTTCCTTCTCCGTAGAGGTGGCGTGTAGTGCAGAGCGCCAAAGTTCCATAGACCAATACTTGTATCCACATCGTCAGCATCTGCGGCCATACGTCGGCCAGCGTTCCACCCATTGAATTCAGTTTTACAAAAGCAAGTACGGCAGGACCTGCCGGAAACAGATAGTGGGCTGCCTGCCAATACCACGGCATCAGCTCCAGCGGATAGGACACGCCCGAAAGGAAGATATAGCCCACAGAGAAGAAGGCTATCATCAGCAACGGCGCTTCGGAGTCTGTAAACCAGCGGGAGACGGCCAGAGCAAGGAAACTCGTGCCCAGCAGGAAGGGTATCATCATTGTGACGATGTCTCCTCCGCTGCCGATGTGTGGGATGCTGAACAGGTGCGGCAACAGTCCCAGCAGGAATAGGGAAAACACCACGTAGAGCATGAAGTATACGAAGGTCCTGCCTCCGACAATCCGTAATGTATCCTTCAATGAGTCGGCACGCATCAGCCGTATTCCTTTTCTTCGGGCTTCCGCTTCCTCGCCCGTCAGCATGGCAATCACCATCAGCATCGTCTGGAAGATGATGACAATTAGGACGGCGGGAATCAGATAGGAACCGTAGCCCTCTGTATAGTTGTAGAGCGCCGTGCCGGACACGCTGACGGGAGCGGACGAAGCCACTGCCAGCAGTCCTTGCGGAGGTAGGAATACGGTGCCCTCCATGCGGTGGGCATCGTTCACGGCAAGCATGACGCGCGCACTGGATTCTTGCAGTCCTTTGAAGTTGAGGAAAGCGTCCGTGGCGGCATAGAGTACGAAGACCGAAGTCTCGCCCCGTGCCACACGTGCCTCGAAGTCGGCAGGCAGGTAAAGGATGCCTGCCACGTCGCCCTGCTTCATCCATTGGCGGGCTTCGAGGATGTTGGGTGTCTGGCCGTAGACGGCGGTCTGGGGAGTGGCGTCGAGCAGCCGGATGTATTCACGGCTGAGGGCGGAGTGGGAGAGGTCTACCACTGCGACGGGAGCCTTGCGCACCAGGTTGGGGGCGTACATGTAGTTGTAGAGCAGTCCGTAGAGGAAGATACCGCCTGCCAGCACGAGCAGGATGGCGGGATTGGTGGCGATGGCATGCCACTCGTGTCGGATGACGGAAGCTGTTGACAATGAGGTAGGCGGGCAAGGTGAGAGGGAGGCGGAGATTGCTTCTTCCCTTATCTCTTTTTTTATCCACCATTTCAGCAATGGCAGTATCAGCAGTGCTGCCAATAGGAAGATGAAGAGTGTAGCTACCGACTGCCAGAAGTAGGCAAACCCTGCATCGAAGTAAATCATGGCTTGCGCCGCCTCCGTGAAGTGCCGCACGGGGAAGAGGTAGGAGGCGGCATGCACGGGCGCATACATGGCTGTGACGGGAAATGTGACCCCGGACAAGGTAGCTCCCAACGACCCCACCATGGATACTACACTGATGATATAGGCAATCTTGGGAAAGACAGAATAGATAAAGACCGCCAATGCCTGGGTAGCGATGATGAAGAGCACGGTCACTGCATTCATCAGCCACAGACTGCCAGCGAAGGGGATATGTAGCGGGCCGAACAGTACATAGTTTGCCAGGATACCAATGGACGAGAAGATGAGGGTATAGGGCAGCAGTTTCCCTGCTACGGCAGTGAGGATATTGCCTCGTGCCATCTCCAGCCATTCGCCGGCGCTGCCGAATTTCAGTTCGCTGCCTATGGAGTAGACGGTGGTGAGCAGGATGAGTATCTGGAACAGTACGAAAAAGAAAGGCTGGCTCAGGTAGATGGAGTAGTCCATGTCCGGGTTGTAGAGGGGATGGGTACTGGCTTCTACGGGGAGCAGGAAGGTCTGTATCTGTTCTCCGCTTACTCCCAGTGCTTCGGCCTGCATCACGATGGGGGAGAGTGCAACGGGAGCAAGCGTATTCTCGAACGCCGCCATCAGCTCGCTGCCTACCGAGAGGAGGGCATAGTGGTAATAATAGGTGAGCGTTGCGTCAGTTCCCGTCACCGCCTTCTGTTCGAAGCGGGGCGGGATGACGAGGTAGCCGTATATGTCCTTCCGTTGCAATGCCCGGCGGGCGTCGGCTTCGTCGGTGAAGTGCTCCGTCACACGGAAGGTGGGGGCGGCAGAGATGCGCCGGGAGATATTGCGCGAAGTGGCAGTGTTGTCCAGGTCGACGATACCCACGGGAATGTTCTCCATCTGTCCGTTTCCGAAGATGGTGGCCATGAAGAACAGACAGAACAAAGGCAGCACGACGCAGACGCCGAGGTATAGACGGCGGGAGGTCATGCGGTGCCATTCGCGACGGATAACCATGCGGAGCGCTTTCATTGCGTAGCCAAATTCTTTATCTTTCATTTTTTATTCTTCATTTTTAAGAGTACGGACATCCCCGGTCTCAATCCCTCTACCTGCTGTGTGGGACGTGCGTGTATCTCGAACGTCTGCATGTCATAGCTGCCCGTCTGTTTGGTGGATTTCCAGGTGGCGAAGCTGCCCAGCGGACTGATGTAGTAGATGCGGAATTCAATGTCCTTGCCGTCGATGGCGGGGACATCGGCACGGAAAGTGCCTCCCATCTTGAACTGAGGCATCAGGTCCTCGCGGATATTCAGTACCACGTGTGCATCGTCCATCACGACGAGGCTCATGATGGGAGTGCCGGGAGCCACCAGTTCTCCGCGTTTGGGGAAGATGGTAGCTATCTGGCCGTCTTCGGGAGCAGTCAGGCGGGAGTCGACGAGGAGGGAGGAGACTTCATCGACGGTGCTTCGCGCCGCTTCCACCAGGCTGCGGGCCGAGGCGCGGTCCTCGCTCTGCGCTCCGTCTACGGCCATCTGGTATTGCTCGTAGGCGGCACGTTCGGCGGCTTGGGCAGCTTTGTATATGGCCTCCACCTCGTCACGCCGCTGGGAGGTGACGACACTGTCCTTATAAAGCGTTACAATGCGCTGGTAAGTGGTCTTGGCGAGGGCAAGGTCGCTCTGCGTCTTGTTCCAGAGTTGCCGGGCAGTGGCCACAATCTGGCGGCGGGTACCGGCGTCTATCTTCTTGTTCTGCTCCTGGGCCACCTGCTTCAGGGCATTCACCTGGCGGTATTTGGCTTCGATGGTGGGGCTGTTGATGACGACAAGCGTATCGCCTGCCTTCACCCAGTCTCCCTCTTGTACGAGGAAGGAGTCCACACGTCCGGGCAGCTTCCCGCTGATACGTATTTCCGTTGCTTCCACTTGTCCTTGCAGGACTAGGGGCTGCCGGCTCATGAGTAATATGCCGGCAAGCGAAATGATGACCGTTGCGGCCAGGATAATGACGAATGCAATGCTGATGCTTTTATTATTGATTTTCATAAAGGGTAGGTTTTAATAAGTTGTCTCGAAATATTTCTCGAACCGTTCCGGCGTTCCGCAGATAGCCAGCAGGTTCATCAGTGCCACATCATATTCGTAGTAGGCTGCCAGACGCGCCACGCGGACGGTTGCCAGCATCGTTTCCGCATCTACGACCTCGGTACTGGTTGCCATGCCTTCGGCAAAGGATTTCTTGCGGATTCGCACCAGCTCTTCGCTCAGCTCGATGGTGGTATTCAAGGCGCGTACGTTGTCTTGTGCCTTTTGCAGTTGGGTGTAGAGCTTGTCGATGCCTACGCTCAGGTCTTCTTTGGCTTTTTCTTGTCCCAAGGCGAGGGTTTGCTGGGCTATCTTCGACTGGCGGATGCGCTTCTCACGCGCCAGTCCGTCGAACAGGTTCCAGGTGAAGCCCACACCTACGATGGTGCGGGGGACAAGATTGCTTTGTATGCCGTGGGCATAGAGGGTCTGCTTGCCGAATACGGCGATGTCCGGCAGGTAGCCGCTCTGGTCGATGCGGAGCTGCTGGCGGGCAATCTGTGACTGCAGTTGCAGTTGGTTCACGGTGTAGTTCTCCACCCGCATGGCTTGCAGGAACTCCTCTTTAGCGGGCAGTTGGTCGTTGATGAAAAGCTCCGAAGTAGGATGGATGCTGCATGTGTCTTGCAGGTTGAGCAGGGTGCGCAGGGCACTTTGTACGACGGAGGCCTCCTTCCGGGCAGCCTCCAGTGAACGGGCAGCTTCATCCATATTCACTTGGGCAAAGAGCCGGCCTGCCTTGTCTATCATGCCGGCAGCTTCCAGTTTAAGGGCATTCTGGTAATGGCGTTGCAGGCTGTTGTAGGTCTCCTGCCGCACGCGTACTACCTCTTGCGCAAGTTTCAGCCCGAAGTAGCTTTCTGCCAGCAGGGTGCGTTGCGTGGCATCGGTCTGTCCCCGGTTTTCGCGGGCAATGTCTATCATGGTGTTGCCTATCTTCGAGGCCCGGATGCGCTTGCCGCCGGAGAATACGACCCATTCGGCGGTCAGGCCGACGGAAGTCAGGTTGCGTGGAGCCAGTGGAAAAGCGAGGGTATGGGAGCCTATCTGGTCGAGTATGCTGCTGATGAATTGGTCGTCCGGCACGATGTTGTGCACAAAGTCTTTTGCCGGGTCGGTGAACTGGGAAAGGGGCTGTTTTACCTCTATCTTTTCGGAAAGATGCACGAACGTACCGGCACCTTGCAGGGAGGGGTACCAGAGGGCATTCAGTTTGTCACGTTCCGCACGGGCGGCTTCAATTCCCTTGTCGGCTATTTTTAGGCTGCGGTTGCTGTTTTGCATCTGCCTTAGGGCATCACCGAAGCTAAGGGGAAGGGAGGTTTGTGCGGCCACTCCACCGATGGCAAGCAGCACGCAGGCAGCAGCCGGAAAAAATCTCCGGCATAATAGATTATTCATAAGTTCGTTCGGTTTAGGGGTTCTTGTTTCTCTAAACAAGAGGAGGTGGGAATTGTTCAGTAGTCATCTTTTTGAATAGAACGTTACAAATATAACGAATAGTTTCCGAAGATATGGCTTATGAATGGGAGAGATATTCGGATTTGCACTATCTTTGCATTCGCTAAAATGGAATTTATGGAGAAACTTCATCCGATTATGTTTGCCGGGACGGGCAGTGATGTGGGAAAGAGCATCATTGCTGCTGCCTTCTGCCGCATCTTCAAGCAGGACGGCTATCAGCCCGCACCGTTCAAGGCACAGAATATGGCGCTCAATTCATTCGCCACTCCCGAAGGGCTGGAGATAGGCCGTGCCCAGGCTGTGCAGGCGGAAGCCGCCGGAGTGCCTTGCCACACGGACATGAATCCGCTGCTGCTGAAACCGCAGTCGGACCACACCTCGCAGGTTGTCCTCAACGGGCGTCCTATCGGCAACCGCAATGCTTATGAGTATTTCCGCAAGGAAGGACGCGACGAGCTGCGCCGGGAGGTTTGTGCTGCCTACGACCGCCTTGCCGCCCGCTATAATCCCGTCGTGCTGGAAGGCGCGGGAAGCATCTCCGAAATCAATCTGCGGGATACCGACCTTGTCAATCTGCCGATGGCCCTGCATGCCGGAGCCGATGTAATTCTTGTGGGCGACATTGACCGTGGCGGTGTGTTTGCCAGTGTCTATGGTTCGCTGATGTTGCTTCGTCCCCATGAGCGGGAACGCATTAAAGGAATTCTTATCAACAAGTTCCGGGGGGATATACGTCTCTTCGAGTCGGGCATTACGATGCTGGAGGAGCTTTGCGGCATTCCCGTTGTCGGGGTAGTACCTTACTACCGTGATATCTACATTGAAGAAGAAGACTCCGTGGCGCTTGCCGCAAAGTCTGTCCGTGCCGAGAAGGGAAAGGTGAACATCGCCGTCATTCTGCTGCGCCACCTCAGTAACTTCACCGATTTTAATGTCCTGGAACGTGACCCACGCGTACATCTCTTCTATACTAACAATGTGGATGAGCTGGCAAAGGCCGACGTCATCCTGCTGCCCGGCTCCAAGAGCACACTTGATGACCTTTACGAATTGCGCCGTAACGGTGTGGCGGCTGCCATCACCCGTGCCCACCGTGAAGGTGCCACCGTGATGGGCATCTGCGGTGGCTATCAAATGATGGGGCAGGAGGTGCTCGACCCTGAGCATGTGGAAGGAGACATCGAACGCCTGCCCGGACTGGGACTGTTGCCCATCAGTACCCGCATGTCGGGAGAGAAGGTGACCCGCCAGGTGAAGTTTGGTCTGTGCAATCCCCATTCTCCATCTTCCACTCTCCGTTCTCCATTCATGCAGGGCTATGAAATCCATATGGGAGTGACCACCCCCGTGGAAGGCGCCCCCGATTCTCCCCTAAATCTTTTGGAGAACGGCTCTACCGACGGTTACTACGTGGACTCCACCTGCATGGGGACCTATATTCATGGCATTCTCGACAATCCGGAATTCATAGATTTCCTGCTTGCGCCTTTTGCAGACAAACTGTCCGGGAATGCCGGCGCTTTCGATTACCATACATTCAAAGAAGAACAATACGATAGGCTTGCCGAGCACGTGCGCCGCCACGTCAACCTGCCGCTTATCTACCAAATATTGACAAAGAACCATGATTGAAGGACACGGAGACGATTCCTATAAATACAGCCGTCCCATTACGGCAAACTTCAGCTCGAACGTTTACAACAGGGTAGACCTCTCTGCCTTGAAGGCGCATCTGTGTGCCCGGATTGACGGCATCGGCAACTATCCCGAACCGGAGCCTTACACGCTTGAGGCCTGCCTTGCCCGCTGCCACCGTCTTCCTGCCGAGGCAGTGTGCGTGACGAACGGAGCTACCGAAGCCATTTATCTCACCGCGCAGACTTTCCGCGGGACAAACACCGCCATTGTGCAGCCCACTTTCAGTGAATATGCCGATGCCTGCCGCATGCACGGCCATCGGGTCACTTCCCTCTATCGGCTTCCTGCGGAGAGCGAGGGGTATCGCTTGCCGGAAGAGGTGCGCATGCTGTGGCTGTGCAATCCCAACAACCCTACTGGAACGGTCGTGGAGAAGGAATATCTGGCAACACTTATCAGTCATAATCCGCAGGTATGTTTCGTCATCGACCAGTCTTACGAGTTTTTCACCTTGCGTCCGCTTTTCTCTGCTGCCGAGGCGGCGGAATTTCCCAACGTTCTGCTGCTGCACTCCATGACCAAGCGTTATGCCGTTCCCGGTCTGCGACTGGGATATGTCACCGGCGCCCCCCACCTGCTGCACCGCTTGCGTACCAACCGTATGCCCTGGTCGGTCAATCAGCTTGCCATTGAGGCGGGACTCCATCTGTTGGAACATGATGTTCCCAATCCGCTGGATGTGGCGTCTTACTTGCAAGAGGCTGCCCGCCTGCGCAGTGCGCTCGAGGCATTGGGAGGACTGGAGGTATGGGCCACCGAAACCCATTTCATGCTGGTGTGCCTCCGTATGGGCAAGGCTTCCGCCTTGAAAGACTATCTGGCCGGGGAGCATGGCATCTTGATTCGGGACGCCTCCAACTTTGACGGGCTGAATGAGCACTTCTTCCGCATAGCCGCCCAGAGCCGGGAGGAGAATGACAGGCTTGTAAAAGCAATAGGACAATGGCTTGAGGAGGAATAACCGATGGAAGAAGATGTACTTATACTTTTGGGTGTCGCCTTCAACTTGAACCTGCCGCTTCTCACAGCCTGGCTGCTCGACCACTGGCTGGGCGACCCGGCGTGGCTACCCCATCCGGTGGTGGCTTTCGGCAAAGCCATTTCTTTCTGTGAGCACCGGTTGAACCGGGGCGATTTGCGTTTTCTGAAAGGTGCGTTTGTGGCGGTGTCTCTTGTCTTGGGGGTATACGTCATTACGCTTTTGTTGCTCCGCTTGGCGGCACTCTTTTCTCCGGGCATGCTTCTAACGCTGCAAATATTGCTGATATTCTATTGCTTGGCGGGCACTACGCTGGTTCGCGAGGTGCGTATGGTGTTCAAGGCGGTGGACCGTTCCTTGGAGGAAGGGAGGATGCAAGTGGCACGTATCGTAGGGCGTGATACGTCTGCACTCTCGGCGCAGGAGGTGAGAACCGCGGCATTGGAGACTTTGGCAGAGAATTTGAGTGACGGGGTAGTTGCCCCCTTGTTCTGGTATCTGCTGTTGGGAGTTCCGGGCATGCTTGCCTATAAGATGGTGAACACGCTGGATTCCATGGTCGGCTACAAGAATGAACGCTATCGTCGGTTCGGCTGTTTTGCTGCCCGTTTGGATGATGTTGCCAATTATATTCCCGCCCGTCTGACAGCCTTTCTGATGGTACTGGTTTCCGGTCGCCTTTCCTTGTTTGCTTTTGTGGGCAGATATGGCAGCCAGCATGCCAGTCCCAATTCCGGTTATCCGGAAGCCGCCCTTGCCGGTATTCTGGACTGCCGTTTCGGAGGTCCGCACAACTATTTCGGCGAGGAGGTATGGAAACCTTATATCGGTTCTAATGAACGGCCTCTGAAGACAGAAGATATGCGTGTGGCTGTCCGCATCAACCGGCGTGTGGAGTGGTGGATGGTGGTTGCCGTAATAGTGACATCGACCTTGGCTTCCTTTTGTTTTTAAAATGTTGTTATTTTAACTGATTCTTTGTCCGTTCCAAAAAGATATAATATCTTTGCAAGACCGCGTTGCATTAAAAATGTAACTTTTAAAGCAGACAAAGTCTTATAAATGAGGATAAAGCAACTATATATATTCCTTTTCTTTATTTGGTTCGGGAGCACAATAATTGCATCGGCAACAGATAAAGCGGATTCTTGGACTAAAGAAAAGGAAAGTATAGTCCATGAGGTCATCTCCACTTTTCACAACAGCCTCGGTTTCGACTATCTGACCCGGGAGGAGTGTGACTCGCTGAATGCCGACGGCCTTTTGTCCCAATTGGATGAATCCCAGCGCTATTACACCTATTTCGAACTGGAAAGAATACTTATAAAATCCTCCCTTTTCCGTGGAGAAATCCGTATGGCCATTGCCCAGAGCGACCAGATGTACTCCAAAGCCCGCGCGCTTGCCTACCCCTTCGGCAATGCCCTGGCGCTGAATGCCATGGGAGAGGTGTACAGCTATACCGGCAGGCTTCGGGAAGCCGGTGCCGCTTACGAAGAGTCTTTGAGACTGCTGGATGGGATGGACGGGGAGGATGTGCATATCCGCATGCTACTGGTGGAACTGATAGATTATAACCTGCGCATACGGAATGTAAACGGTGCCTCGCGTTATCTTGCACGTCTGAACCTCTATCCGGAAGACCGGCTTTCTCCGCTGGAGCTGGCCATGCGTCACATCTCCAATGCTTCCTGCCAATTATTCAAGGGTGACTTGAAAGCTGCCAGCCATTGTCTGGTACAGATAGGCCAGCTTGAAGCGCAACTGATTCCGGAGATACGGCAATACCTTCTGATTATAGATGCCCGTTATCTGGTGGCCACCGGAGAGCATGAGGCAGCCTTGACCGCCTACAATGATTTCCTTCAAACCGAATATGCCCGGATAAACCATAACATCTACAAGGAAGCTCTGCTCGAAAAGGCGGATTTACTGGTGAAGATGGGGAACAAGGAAGAAGCCTACGGACAGTACGGCAAGGTCTTTTCGTATATCAAGACTTCGTTCGAGAAGAACTATCCCAAGGAGATAGACCGGCTCTGTACCCGTTTCCAGGCCGACCAACTGGCCTACCAGAACGAACGCGACCGCATTGTATCCATGCGTTTCTATCTGGCAGGCATCATTGTGTCCGTACTGTTTCTGATATTCCTCCTGGTGCTGGGCTGGAAGAAGATATTCCGTTTGAAGCGTTCCCAGATGCGGCAGGAGGCGATGAAGGAGAAAGCGGTGCAAGCCATACAACGGAAGAATATGTTTCTTTCGAACATGAGCCATGAGGTACGTACGCCGCTGAATGCCATTGTCGGATTCTCGGCGGTACTGACGGATGAGGACGAGTCATTCGATGACGAATCGCGCCGGGAATTCTCCGAAATTATCAAGGTGAATTCCTTTCAGTTGCTGAAACTTATCAATGACATTCTGGATTTCTCGGATTTCGAGAATGACAATATAACCTTCAACATCCGCACGCATGATGCCGTGAAGTTGTGTAATGAGGTCGTGGAGACCGTGATGGCCTCGCGCAAGCTGGAGGTTGAAATGCGTTTTGACACGGATTTGTCCGTCCTGATGCTGGATACGGACGATGCGCGCCTCCGCCAGGTCTTGATAAACCTGCTGGTGAATGCCGCCAAGTTTACGGAACAAGGCTCCATCGTGCTGGAACTGAAGATGGCTGATGCCGGTACGGCACTTTTCTCCGTGACGGATACCGGATGCGGCATTCCACCGGAAAAGCAGCACTTGATTTTTGAACGCTTTGAAAAGCTGAATGATTTTGTGCAGGGAAGCGGACTGGGCCTTTCCATCTGCCAACTGATTGTGAAATATATGAACGGCAAGCTGTGGGTGGACAGTGGGTACACCCGTGGCGCGCGTTTCTGTTTTACGCATCCTTTGAAGTATAATCCCGCATTACACGGAGGAACGGCGCAATGAAACGAATACTGATTCTCATCCATGTTTTGTTTTGCGGATATATCTGTCCGCTGCTGGCAGAAGACACGGGGGCTGTCCGGTATCAGGACAGCATCCTGAAGGTTGCCGATACCCTGCCGGCCACCCTTGTCCGGCTGACGTATCTCCGTGACATGGCCTACAAGCACCAGTATGCTCCCTATAACATGACTTTTTCCACCCGTCTGTACGAGGAGGCGCGGCGGCAGAAGAACGCTTTCTATGAGAATATGGGCGCTTACTATCTGGCGGCATGTTATGACAAGAAACACGACCCGGACAGTCTGTCGTATTGGGTGGATGTGCTGAAGGATTTTGTCTCCCAGGTAGGCACTTACGATTATTATCTGGAGCAGAAGGCTGCCATCAGCCGCGCCCTGGCTTCCAAGAGACAGATAGAGAAAGCGGTGTATGTGGCTAAGGAGACGTTGGAGGAATCAAAACTCCGCCATAGCAATAACGGGATGATAGCGGCGTATAACAGTCTGGGGTGTGCCTACGGAGTGTCCAGCCGCCCGAATGAGGCACTGGACGCTTTCTTGGAGGCTTACCGGAATTTCTCTCCCCAGACAAAGACCAGCCTGAAAGTGGATATACTGTCGCGTATTGCCCAGGTATACGGCAATGGCGGTAAAGACAGCCTGAAGCTGCCCTATTTGCATGAAATGGACATGACGTTGCAGACGGTTATTTCCAAAGAACCCGAGACAAGGAAGAACTGGAGCAATTTCGAGATTGACTGCGAAGTGAAGTATATCCTGCACTACATGAACCGGAAGAACTTTACAGTGGCGCACGAGCATATCGAGAAAGTAAAGAAACTGCTTGAACCGCATGTAGATCCCGTCTTCTGGCTGAATGTCCAGTTGATACAGCTTCAATATTATGCCAAGACCGATGAGTATGACAAAAGCATCGCATTGATAGACGAGGTGACCCCTACGGTACTGAACAACTACGTTTCCACCTTTGCCACTTTGATAAACTACAAGGCGAGTACGCAATATGACAAGGGGGACATTGACGGGGCCATCGAGCCCCGGCGCTACCTCATACGCAAGCAGGATTCGCTGAACAATGCCTTCTCGGCCAACCAGTTGAAGCAGGTGAAGGAGATTTACCACATTGACGAGCTGTTGTTGGAGAAGCAGAAGATTCAGGACATGAATTACCGTATAGGATTTATATTCCTGGGCGTCTGCCTGCTGCTGATGCTGCTTTTCTACTTGTATACGCGCTATGTCTCCGGAAAGATTGCTGTCGTAGAGAAGAAGACGGCTGAAGCCGCTTTGCAGGCAGAGACGGACAACATCGCGAAGGAACGTCTGAAATCGGAAATCAGCCATGATATACGTACTCCGCTGAATGTGGTGGTGGGCTTTGCCGAATTGCTGACCGGAAAGGAGGAGCTGGATAAGGAGACTAAGAGGGAATACGGGCAGATGATTCAGACCAATGCGGAAAGTCTGCTGAATTATGTCAACAGCATTCTGGAGTTGTCCCGCCTGGAGTCCGGCAAGATTCAGTATGAGGACGAGGAGTGTGACATTATTCAGTTGTGCAGTGAGGTGCTGGATAAAGTGAACAGCCGTGAGGAGAGCGCTGTGTCTGTCAGCCTGCAGACCGACCTCAAGGAACAGTTTGCGAGGACAGACCGGAGATGGTTCGATACATTGCTTGTCAGCATGCTGACTCCGTCAGAGAATGATACTGCCCGTTATGAGGCGATTATCCGCATCAGACGGGACCGCACTAGGTCGGCCCTCTATTTCGATGTGGTCAACGCCCCGTTTGCAAAGGTACATTTTGAGAATAAAACGAGCTTGATTCGCCATGAAATCAATGCCCATTTTATTCATTATTTTGGAGGTATCTACAAGGTGCAAACCGAAGCGGAGGAAGGCCCTACTATTTCGTTCACTATTCCTTGTCGAGATTGATGCGGACGATGCCGCCGTAGGGCGTCAATGCGTCGAAGGCTTCTTCGGCTTTGAGGATTCCGGCATAGAGTTGCGCGCAGATGAGTACGCCGCCATGTGCGAAGATGGCAACGCGTGTATAGGGCTTCTTCCTCAACTCGTCCAGAAACTGGCCGACACGTCGGTATTGCATGGCAAAGGACTCTCCACCGGTAGCTGCCACGTTCATGTAGTCGGCATACCATTCCTGCAAGCGTGGGTCTTCATTCTGCTCGAACGGCTTCATCTCCCAGTCACCAAAATTGATTTCCATAATCCGTTTGTCCCGTTCTGCATCGGGATAGCCGCAATAGGTGGCGAGGCGCACGCAACGGGTCAGGGGACTGGTGTAGACGTGGTCGAACGGAAGGTATGCCTTCAGGTTTTCTGCTGTCACGGCGGCTTCCGCTTCAAACGTGGGTTTTAGGGGAACATCGGTCTGTCCGTAGCATACGCCCGGAGGGACATCTACCGAAGTGTGTCGAATGAATATTACTTCCATCTTTAATTTTTAGTTTTAATTTATAATTAGGATAAGGCTTCCCAAATAGAAGGACAGTTCGCATAGCAGGAAAGTGGCCCCGCAGCAGTCACCCGTATATCCTTGCAGGCGCCGCTTCATCAATCGGTAGAGCAGGAAGAAGGTGAGCAGTGGGAAGAGGGTGGCAATCCACAGCTTTATAGGCAGCAGCAGTACGAAAGGAAGCAGACCGCAAAGAAATCCGGCCAGTAACTCGTACCAGCTCATGCGGTTGTAGACGGTCTTGCTTTTGCTGTCTTCCTCTTTCCGGGCATAGGGCAGATAGTTGACAATCTGGGAGGCACAGAACTTGGACCAGCAGTCACCGCAGAGCACAAGGATGCAGAGAAGTCCCAGTGGCAGGTGATGAAGTTGGAGCAACAGCAGGAAATAGCATATCAATCCGATGACACCGTAGCTTCCGATGTGGGAATCCTTCATGATGGCAAGAGTCCGTTCTCGGGTGGTACCGCCACCGAAACCGTCGAAAAAGTCTGCCAGTCCGTCTTCGTGCAGGCATCCGGTGACAATTAGGCGTGCGATGAGGGCAAGAATCCATGCCAATGACACCGGCATAATCTGTCCGGCAAGCCACAGCACTGCCGCCATCACGCCTCCCGTCAGCCAGCCTACAAGCGGCCAATAGGGAACCACATGCTTGAAACACTCTGCCGGTACTTCCTTGATTTTCCAGAAGGGCAGTCGGGTGAGCATTATGAATGCAGCCAAGACATTGTTCATATTAAAAGTATTTAGTGATGGAGGCATGTGCAAAGTTATCCATTTCATTGAGCATCCGCACGGCCGAGTCGACAATGGGATATGCACAGATGGCCCCCGTTCCTTCTCCCAAACGCAGTCCCAGGTTCAGCAGCGGACGGGCATGCAGGGCGTCGAGTACCAGTTTGTGGCCCGACTCGTCTCCGCAGTGTCCGAAGATGGCGTAATCCGTCACTTCCGGATAGAGCCTGGCGGCGGCAAGCAGGCAGTTGGTCATGATGAATCCGTCTACAAGGATAATCATCCTCAGCTCGGCAGCTTGCAGCATGGCGCCTATGGCCATCACCATTTCCAGTCCGCCAAAGTAGCGGATGATGTCTCGGGGAGAGCCGTCGCCCTTGTAGTTCTCCATAGACTGCTTCAACACTTCGTATTTGTGGCGGATGCCCGCGCTGTCGAGTCCGCTGCCTGCGCCGACACATTGTTCCAGAGGAATACCGGTGAAGCAGGTCATCCACAGGGAGGATGAAGAGGTGTTTCCGATACCCATTTCACCGAAGCTGAGGACATTACTGCCTTCTTCATGGCATTGGCGCACCACCTCGGCACCCCGTTCCAGGCACATCTCCATTTCCTCTTCCGTCATGGCTGCCTCGTGCAGATAACTCCGGGTGCTTTTGCGCACTTTCATATTGATGATGCCTTTCTCGTAGGGGAGGTCGTAGTCTACTCCTGCATCTACAATCTTCAGGGTAAAGCCGTGCTGCCGGCAGAGGAAATTGACACCTGCCCCTCCATGAAGGAAGTTGCTGATTTGCTGCCAGGTGATTTCCTTTGGAGACAGACTGACACCTTCTTCTACAATGCCGTGGTCGGCGGCGAAGATAATGTTTTGCGGATGTTTCAAGGCGGGGGATAATGTCTGTTGTATGAGTCCGATTTGGAGTGCCAGTTCTTCTAAAATGCCCAATGAGCCTTTGGGTTTGGTCAGGTTGTTGATTTTGTCAATCAATGCAGGACGGATTGACTCGTCCGGGCGGGTGATATGAAATGTTTTCATCAGTCTGTTGAATTTTAATTGTCTGTTGTTTTATGAATGAGTGTTTTTTACGGTAAGTGGGATGCCGGATACCATCAGTATCACTTCGTCGGTACGGGCGGCTACATATTGGTTCATCCAGCCTTGCATGTCCGTGAACTTTCGTTGCAGTTCGTTCTCGGAAGTTCCTCCCATACCTATTTCATTGGTTACAAAGATGAAGGTTGCGTCTTGTGCCGTGAAGCGGTCGAACTCCGCCTTTACTGCGGCAAGTGCCCGGTCGGTATCTGAATGCAGGTCGAAGAAAAAGTTGGTACACCATAAGGTGATGCAGTCTATCAGGACGACCCGCCCCTCCAGCCGGTGGCGGCTGAGTTCTTTCTCCTCTTCGATGTTTGTCCATTCCGGTCCCCGGCGTTCCTGATGCCGGATTACCCTCTGGCGGAATTCTTCGTCCCAGATGCGTGCCGTGGCAAGATAAACGGGAGTGGGAGAGAGCTCGAGTGCCAGCTTTTCCGCATAGGTGCTTTTGCCGGAACGTGCTCCTCCGGTGATGAGTATGATTCGTTTCATTGGTATTTAGTCTGTATTTTGAAAGAATATCTTTGTTTTCCCGAGCAAAAATAAGAAATATTTGACGAAACGTTTGTTTTTTTAGGAAGTAATTTATTAACTTTGCCACCGTTTTTAAGGCATGACCTTGGAAATGTTTATGCGGCAGTAGCTCAGTTGGTAGAGCATCAGCTTCCCAAGCTGAGGGTCACGAGTTCGAGTCTCGCTTGCCGCTCCTCCATTTAGAGTTAGGCAGTTGCATCACAGCGGCTGCCTTTTTTTAAATATCGAGGAAAATGTTCGGGTCAAGCCATTTTAAACGTAGGAAAAACTTTAAAAAACGAAATAGAATGGCAGTAGAATTGAAAGACCTTACCAAACGTAGTGAGAATTATTCTCAGTGGTACAACGAGTTGGTGGTAAAAGCCGATTTGGCAGAACAATCGGCAGTACGCGGCTGTATGGTAATCAAGCCCTACGGATACGCTATCTGGGAGAAGATGCAACGTCAGTTGGACGATATGTTCAAGGAAACGGGACACGTCAACGCTTATTTCCCCTTGCTTATTCCGAAATCATTCCTCAGCCGTGAAGCGGAACATGTGGAAGGCTTTGCCAAAGAGTGTGCCGTCGTGACGCACTATCGTTTGAAGAACGACCCGAATGGCGGCGGTGTGGTGGTGGACCCTGCTGCAAAACTGGAAGAAGAGCTGATTATCCGCCCTACTTCCGAAACCATCATCTGGAACACCTACAAGAACTGGATCAATTCATACCGCGACCTGCCTATCTTGTGCAACCAGTGGGCAAACGTGTTCCGTTGGGAAATGCGTACCCGTCTGTTCCTCCGTACCGCCGAATTCCTCTGGCAGGAAGGACACACGGCACATGCCACCCGCGAGGAAGCCGAAGAAGAAGCGGTAAAGATGCTGAATGTATATGCCGAGTTTGCCGAAAAATACATGGCGGTGCCCGTGGTAAAGGGCGTGAAGTCTGCCAACGAGCGTTTTGCAGGTGCCCTCAACACCTACACCATCGAAGCGATGATGCAGGACGGAAAGGCTTTGCAGAGCGGTACTTCCCACTTCTTGGGACAGAACTTCGCCAAGGCGTTCGATGTGCAGTTCGTCAATAAGGAGAACAAGCTGGAGTATGTTTGGGCTACTTCCTGGGGTGTTTCCACCCGTCTGATGGGAGCGCTTATCATGACGCATTCCGATGACAACGGTCTGGTACTTCCTCCGCACCTGGCTCCGATACAAGTAGTTATCGTTCCTATCTACAAGAATGCGGAGATGTTGGCTAAGATTGACGAGAAAGTGGCAGGCATTGTTGCCAAGCTGAAGTCAATGGGTATTTCCGTGAAGTACGACAATGCCGACAACAAACGTCCGGGCTTCAAGTTTGCCGACTATGAGGTGAAGGGTGTTCCCGTTCGTCTGGTGATGGGTGGCCGCGACTTGGAGAACAATACAATGGAAATCATGCGTCGCGATACACTGGAGAAGGAGACGCGTTCCTGCGAGGGTATCGAAGAGTACGTGAAGGATTTGCTCGAGGACATTCAGGCAAATGTCTACAAGAAAGCGCTTGATTACCGTAACAGCCGCATCACCAGCGTGGACAGCTACGAGGAATTCAAGGAAAAGATTGAAGAAGGCGGCTTCATTCTGGCTCATTGGGACGGGACTACCGAAACCGAAGAGAAAATCAAGGAAGAGACCAAAGCAACCATCCGTTGTATTCCTTTCGATTCATTTGTTCCGGGTGACAAGGAACCGGGCAAGTGTATGGTTACCGGCAAGCCTTCTGCCTGCCGCGTGATTTTTGCACGTTCCTATTAATAATACCCACCCCGGATTACGCGGATTAACACAGATGATTTTAGGAGTTCTGATAATCAGAAACTTTTATCTGTGTCAATCCGCGTAATCCGGGGTGATTGTATATCTTGATACGTCCTCTCGGTTTTAAATTTATAGAGTTATCTCTCATCATGAATTGATGAACAGCTATTTATATTGCTTCAGAAATTCTGAGATTGTTTTGCGTACAGTTTCCGGAGATTGTTTTGAATGAAGCATTGCTGCAATGACAATCCTATTCTCATCAATCAAATAATATATCACGTTAGGGGAAAGTTTTAAATGACGGACAGTAATGTTGTTAAATAGAGTAGAAAAATCACTGTCTATAATTCCTATATACGGATGTTTTGCTAAAAGATTTACTTTGTCTTGTATCTTTTGACGTGTTTTCTGTGCCGTCAACATGCCAAAATTATTCTCTACATAAATAAGTATCTCTAAAAAGTGCTCATAAGCCAACTTAGACCAGACTATTTCCATCCCATGCGTTCATTTATCATACTCTCTATTTGGGAGTTTGATATACAGTGTCCTGCTTTATTCTCTTCTAAGGCAAATAGAAGGGCTTCAGCCAAAGCATCTCGGGGAATACTGTTGATAAAGTCGTCCATCGGTATGGCTGATTGATGATAAGTTGCCATCATCGGTTCTTGTGCCGTTTGTTTGGAAGAGTCCTGCTCTTTATATGGTTTAATTTTACCCATTGCTTTTATTTTTAATCAAAGGTAAACTGAATAAATGAAAACTCCTAATATTCAATCCATTTATTTTCCACTGCATCAAAGCCAACCAATCTACATACTTTTGTAACCTCCTTCACATCTTCTCGTAACAACTTTCCCTCATTTTTGCAGCGTAAAAAAAGAAAGGAGGCCCGAATATGAAACTGAACAGAAATGACTATACCGTAGAGGCGGCAGCCGGCGGTGGTTTTTACGCTTATTTTATGAATAATGTGTTGTGCAGCGCCTACGGTGAAACGCCTGACGAAGCCTGCGAAAACCTGGAACAGATTGTTGACGATTTTGTCAGTGATATGTATATGGTCGAGGAATTTGTCTGATGCTCCGGCATCATATGCCGACCGAATTATCCTTTTTACGTATTTATTCCATAAATTCTCTTGAAGTCATGTCTGCGCGATGCCGGTGTGACTTTTGTCATTTATAACCGAATTGTCACATTCTTCACATTCTGCCGTAACACGGAGGTGCGATATTTGCATCAACTAAATGCAACGTCATGTGCTGCATGTGTTTCAACATTAATTTGTAAATCATCAAGTCGTCCCAATGAAAGTCCTTTTTATCGTTCAAGGAGAAGGCCGCGGGCATCTGACCCAAGCCATAACAATGGAAGAGCTGCTGCGCCGCAACGGTCACGAGGTAGTGGAAGTGTTGGTGGGCAAAAGCAATTCGCGCTGTCTGCCCGGTTTCTTCAATCGCAGCATCCAAGCTCCGGTGAAACGTTTTCTCAGTCCCAATTTCCTGCCTACGCCTGCCAACAAGCGGGCAAGTCTTGCGCGTAGTGTGGCCTATAATCTCACCCGTCTGCCCGTCTATCTGAAAAGCATGCACTATATACACCGCCGCATCGAGGAGAGTGGTGCCGAACTGGTCATCAACTTCTACGAACTGCTCACGGGGATGACCTATCTCTTCTTCCGTCCTTCCGTTCCTCAAATAAGCGTCGGGCACCAGTACCTGTTCCTGCACCGCGATTTCGAGTTTCCCGGTAAGAACGGCTTCCATCTGTGGCTGCTCCGCCTTTTCACCCGCCTCACGTGCATAGGTGCCCGCGAAAAGCTCGCCCTTTCCTTCCGCGAGATGGAGGATGACGAAGAAGCGTATGTCCGCGTGGTTCCGCCATTGCTGCGGAGGGAGGTGCTGTCGTGCGAAGGTACGGAAGGGGATTATCTCCACGGATACATGGTAAACTCCGGTTTTGGCGAGAATATCCTCCACTGGCACAGTGCCCATCCGGAAATACCCCTCCACTTCTTCTGGGACAAGCAGGACGAAGCCGAGGTGTGCCGTGTGGACGACACCTTGAGTTTCCATCAGCTCGATGACGTCAAGTTCCTGCGCTACATGGCAGGCTGCAAGGCCTATGCCACCACTGCCGGCTTCGAGTCGGTCTGCGAGGCGATGTATCTGGGCAAGCCTTTGCTGATGGTTCCGGCGCATATCGAGCAGGACTGTAACGCCTACGATGCATTCCGTAGCGGTGCCGGTGTCATCTCCGAGGAGTTTGATTTGGAACGTCTGCTGGACTTCTCGGAGCATTTCCACCCGAACATGGCTTTCCGCTATTGGGTGCGTAGCTGCGACTGGCGTATCCTGCGCTGTATAGAGAGGGAAGAGAAAGAGGAAACCTTTTTCGGGGTTTCCTCTTCCTGCCGTCCTTTCTTTCCGGCGACTTAAATGTTCACGTTCATCGCATTGGCTCCCAATGCCCCTAAGATGGCGGAGGCTACTGCAATTACGACTTTCAGAATTTTATCCCAGATACTTTTTTTCATGCTATATACGTTTTAAAAGTTGAACATACGAATCGGTAGTAAAATCAGTCATACTTATCCCAACGGATTTTCGCCCTGGTCTCCGTCCGAACCGCCTCCGTCTCCCGAGCCGGAACCGCCGCCGGAGCTTCCTCCTTCACCGTCTCCCTTGTTCACCAATGCTTCCAGGTCGTAGAAGTCAATCTTCTGCCCGGCACGCGTGGCGGCGATGTCCGGTCTTACGGTGCTGGAAGGCCGGAAATTGATTTTCACCGCCTTGATGTTCTTGGCGGTGCACTCCTTTACATCCAGTACGCCTGCCGTACGCGCCGACAGGCTGAATACGCCGAAGTTCTTGATATTCACTGACTGGCCGCTGTAGAGGGTTGTTATCATAGCCTCCACAAAATTGGTCAATACACTCTGGATGTCTCCCAGTGTCAGCGAACTCTTCTCCTTCATCACGTACGCAATGTCGTCCAGCGTCGCATTGTCGCCCAGTGTCACCAGCTGCGGGTAGAACTTTGCCACCGCATCTGCCTTTCGAGGATCTTTCCTCGCAATTTTCTTGAATGGTACTCCCATAAACAATTAAATAATTAAAAATTAACAATTAGAAATTAAAGTCCCGTATTGCAATACTTTGCTCTTTCTCCTTTAGGGGGGAAGAGGGGTGCTGCAAAAGTACTCCTCCGGCTTTTTCTGCTCATGGTTTTCTTCGGGTTACGCCGTCTCTTTCCCGTTTCCTTTCTGTTCAGGAAAAGTTCTTCGTCCGATGCCCGTTTATGTCTGCATATGCTTGGTCATATCACTGATATTCAGTATCTTTATGGTGTAATAATCAACCAATAACATAAAGAATGAAAACAGAAAAAGAAAAGAGGGAAGAGGAGGAGGAAGACCTTCGTCCGTTCCGCATCCACGCCTATTCGAAGGAGGAGCTTGCCATGCTCTACAACCCGACTTACTGCATCAGCAATGCCATCTATACTTTGGCGGCATGGATACGCCACAACAAGGCGCTGAAGGGTGAGCTGGAGAAGGTGGGCTACAACAAATACCGACGCACCTTCACTCCGCTGGAAGTGAAAGTGCTGGTGAAGTATCTGGGAGAACCCTGACAGGATGCCGGCCGGAAATAGGGAAGCCGTGTAAGGAAAACGCCAATATATGTAAAGCCCCGTAACAATATATGTTGTCATGCACAACAATATATGTTACGGGGCTTCTCTCTTCTCCTCGAATGCCGGTTACTGATATAGCTGGATGTCCACTACCTCATATTCGGTCGTCTCCTGCTCGTTGGTCCGTGTACCGAATCCGTACTTTTCCAGTGCCTGCACCAGTACCAGCTGGGTGTGCGGGTTCACCTGCACCTTTCCGAATATGCTGAGCTTGGTCAGTATGACGCTGGCAGGGAGCCATTTTATCTGCAGGTCCTCGGGCAGCGGTTTGCGGAAGAAGACGAAGAGGTTCTCCTCCACGGGGTCTTTCATGCGGTGCCGTTCGTTGTGCTTGTTCAGCTGTTCTATCTCCTCGCCCTCGTACCAGTATCTGAAACCGTCTTTCAGCAAGGCGAGCGCCTGGGCGTAGATGCCGGGATGGTTCACCGGGGTGTGGTAGTCTATGCCGGTGACGGTGATGGGGAGGAAACGCCGGTTTCCACCGATGTCCTGCAGGCACTGCCGGTTGTTGGTGCTCGCGATGAAGGAGCAGTGGCGGGGCAGGGTGAAGGCTTCGATGTCGTAGGCCTTGCGCTGCGTCACGTTGTCCTGCGCGATGATTCGCTTCAATGCTGCCAGCTCGCCGGGCTTCACGCCTTCGAACTCCTCCATGTTGATGATGATTCGCGTGGCGAGCAGGCGGGCATCGTCCTTGTTGCTCGGGTCTATTATGCCGTTGTAGAAGTACTCTTTCCACTCGGGCGGCAGCAGGCGCCGAATCCAGCTGCTCTTTCCCTTTCCCTGCTCGCTGTAGAGGATGATGACGAGCTGGTTCATGTCCTCGTCGCTCAGTGCGCAGGCCACCAGGCCCACTATCCACCGTTTGAAGCCCTTCTGCCATAGCTCCCGGTTCTCGGTCGTCAGGGTGTCGGCAAGTTGGGCGATGTAGTCCGTCCCGTCCCAGGGGGGAAGCGCGTACAGATAGTCGGTGTAGGGGTTGAACTCCTTGGCGTAGTTGGAGTCTATCACGGCTCTGAGGAAATTCTGGTAGCAGGAGATGCCGGCCATCTGCAGGTCTACGAATATGGTGTTGTAGTCCTTTCCGCGCATGGGGCGGTAACCTTTTCCGGCATCTGCCGACAGGGCATAGGGCATGAATTCGAGGCGGTCCAGGATGAGGTTCCTGCGGATGCCGTAGTGCTCTTCCAGAAAGCTCATCACTTGGTTGATGACGGGCTTTTTCTCTTCCTTCTTTGTGGCGGCTTCGCTGGTCTTGTCGGTATAGATGTAGGCATTGTGCAGGGGAGATTCCACGTCGGGATACTCTTGTCCGAACTCGTTTTTCGCCAGTCTGATGGCTGTCTGCTCGTCCAGGCCCTTGCTGTAGCATTTGTTGCCCAGGGCGAAGAGGAAGTTGTCGCGGTTGCCTGCCCGGAACCTGGTGGTGCGCTTCACGGCAGTCACGGCTTGGGAGAATATCAGCTTCTCCCAAGGCTTTGCGTCCTGCGGTGTGGCGGCAGAGGAGGCGGGGAGGGGGTGTACCGTTTCGACGGGCGTCTTTTTGGGGCTGTTCTCCTTCTTCGCAGGCGGGATGATGCGTGCCGGCAACGGGGAAATCTGTTCCAGCAGTGCGGCATTGATATAGGCATGCGGGTCGAAGGACATGAAGTATCCTCGCGAGATGTCCTTTCCGCTTCCATCCACCTCTACTCCGAGAAGGGCCTCGTAGTACTCTTTGGCGGCGCTGTACAGCTTCAGGTGTATCTCCTCGAGCGTGGCGTAGGTCACCTCGCCCTGTCGGAGACGGTCATACAGACGCCGGGTGTATTCCGTCTGCATGAAGACGAACAGCTTGTAGCCGTGCCTTTTGGGGGAGAGGAAACTCCCCAGGGTGTGCGGGTCTTCGTTGATGAGGGTCCGGGTCTGCTCCAACTGTCTCTCTTCCAGGTCGTCGATGTCGAGCGTGATGACGGGGTTGTAGCGGGTGATGCTCGGTGCGAGCCTTCTTTCCCGGTAGTTGGCCGTGAGGGTCCTGAAGGGAAGCTGCTTCTTGACGTGGTTGGCTTCCTCCACCTTTCCCTGCGCCACGAGGCTGGCGATTTTGATGATTAACTTGGCATGCTTGCCGTTTCTTATGTCAGCCATGTCCTGCGTGAAGGTTGTCTCCCCGCTGACGGCGCTGAAACCACGGTAGGTGGTAACTGGAATGTTTTCCATTCTACTTGTATTAAGTTTGCCTTATTGGCGGCGCAAAGATGCCGTTTATTTCCTTAGGAAGCAAAAACGGCCATCCGCAGTGGGACAGCCGTTTTTTTACAATTTGAATTCCTTGGTCCGTTTTACTCCTTGGGATATAGCTCATTGAAGAGCTTATATATCTCATCCTCAATGCAATCGGGGTTCAGCGTATTGCCGCTTCCGTCCGCGTCCATAAAGTTTACAAGTAGATGCAGCAGCTTGGCGAAGGGGCTTACACCCTTCAGTCCGTGTTCCTTTTGGGGATTTATCAGCAGTGGTATGAAGGGTGTCAGGAAAGCCTTCCGCTCCTTGTATTCCACGGTTAACGACTTGTGTTCTACCATAGAAAGCAGGTCGATGGCTACTTGCACCTCTTTGCTCTCTTTGGTGTACAGCACTTGGTAATCTCTCCCTTTGATTTGCATCACGCTAATTGGCGTTTTTTTGTTCTCATAATTACAATTTGAAAATATAATTTTATATTAAGTTAGTAAATCGGTTGCAAAATTAACAAAAAAGGAGTCTGTACAATTACAGATAACGCAGATTTTATGTTTTTCTTACCTGATGCAACGCTTCTAAGGACGTGAAATTAAATAATCCGTGTCATCTGTGTTATCAGCGTCTGAAAAATTATCATAAAGCATCATCTGCTGAATAGTTACGAAATTCTGTGGTATCCCTGTGAAGTAGTGAAGCGTGTGTGTAGTCTGTATGTATAGGGTGAGGTACCGGAACCTATGGTTATATATGTAACACACTCTTTCTTTAAAAAAATAAGAAATGACGCGCGTGCGCGTGTATCTTACCTAATGAGCGTAATTATTTGATATATAGTGCGATGATACCTGCATTAAAAAAGATTATCATTTTATCAATCAGAATATTTTGTACTTTCATTTCTTGACATTACCTTTGCGTTCATTAAACGGAGCGTGTCATAAAACATTTTTTTTATTATAAACGTTTCGTTTATAACAGCTTATCGCAAGATAGCTTGAATATAACTATTTCGTCGCCTTCCTTCCGAGATGGTGGAGGGTTTTGAAATAAAATGAATGCACATAGTCTATTTAAAGTAACCGCATTACATTACTTGACCGGGAGGTACTTCGCTACTCCGGTGTCCCCCAATCATATTTTTTTGTGAACGAGAATGCAGAAATGCACTGGTATGCAGTGCGTGTCACCTATAGCCGAGAGCTTTTTTTCAAGGATTACCTGGATGCAGCGGGCATTGAAAACTATATTCCCATGCGCTATGAGTATGTCGTGAGGAAAGAGCGCCGCCTGCGCAAGCTTGTTCCTGCGGTCCATAACCTGGTCTTCGTCCGCTCCACCCGTGAGCGTATGGACGAAATAAAGAACAAACCGGGCATGAACATCCCCATCCGCTATATCATGGACCGCGAAACCCGTCAGCCCATCGTCATCCCGGACTCGCAGATGCGCAGCTTCATCGCCGTGTCTGGCACCTACGACCAGGCTGTGCTCTATCTTGAACCCACCGAGCTGAACCTCTCCCAAGGAACCCGGGTACGCATCACCGGCGGCATCTTCGAAGGAGTGGAAGGGGTGTTTGTGCGTGTGCGCCATGACCGGAGGGTGGTGGTAAACATCGAGGGGGTGATGGCGGTGGCGACGACGTTTGTGCATGCGTCGCTGGTGGAGGAGATCGAATAATAATTTGTAACAATATTGCCCGAATCTTTGAAAAATAAAGCTGTCCATGGTGCGAAGTGGAGCTTTATCGATAACATATCCAATTCCGGTGTTACCTTTTTGGTAGGCCTGATATTGGCCCGTCTCTTGACTCCTGCCGAATATGGCATTATGGCCATGATAGCTATCTTCATAGCGGTGTCCAACTCCATTGTCGACAGTGGTTTCTCTAATGCACTGATACGGAAAGTACATATTGAAAAGGTAGACTACAATACGGTTTTCTTGTTTAACTTGATAGTCAGTATTGTTTTATACATCCTTTTATATGTAGCTGCTCCCGCTATCAGTCTGTTTTTTAAAGAACTGGTTTTGATAGATGTGTTAAGGGTAATAGGGCTGATTCTGATTGTTAATGCATTGGGTATCATTCCCCGTACCATATTAGTAAGAGGTATTGATTTTAAGACACAGACCAAAGTATCCATAATCTCTTCTGTTTCAGGTGGATTGGTTGGCGTAGGCATGGCTATAGTGGGCTTTGGAGTATGGAGTTTGGTGTGGCAACAGCTTTCCCGGCAGATTCTGAATTCTCTGTTTCTTTGGATATTCTGTAAATGGATGCCCCAATGGGAATTCTCCGTAAAAAGCTTCAAGGAAATGTTCGGTTTTGGCTATAAGCTCTTGTTGTCCGGATTATTGGATACTCTTTACAAGAATGTTTATTATGTGGTTATAGGCCGTTGTTACAGTTCTGCACAGTTGGGGCAATATACTCGTGCAGAGCAGTTCAATACGATATTTTCCAGTAATCTGACCAGTATTGTCCAGCGTGTCAGTTATCCGGTGCTTAGTTCCATTCAAGAAGAACCGGAGCGCTTGCGCGAAGCTTATCGGCAGATAATAAAGACTACAATGCTTGTGACATTCGCTTGCATGCTGGGACTTGCAGCTGTGGCTAGACCTTTGATTATAATTCTGATCGGTGAGAAATGGTTGACTGCTGTTTCCTTTCTGCAGATCATTTGTTTCAGTGGTATGCTTTATCCGCTTCATGCCATCAATCTGAATATCTTGCAGGTGAAAGGACGTTCGGACTTGTGTTTGAAGTTAGAAATTATAAAAAAAATTATAGCTATTGGCCCTATAGTAGTCGGCATCTTTTATGGCATCGAATATATGCTGTGGGGCAGTGTCTTAATCTCTTTCATAGCCTATTTCTTAAATAGCCATTATTCTGCCGACTTGATACACTATTCTACCATGGAACAAATCAAGGACGTGTTTCCGGTTTTTACAGTTTCTTTGATAGTTTCTACTGTCATGTGGCTTTTTTCCTTATTGGATATATCCGTTTATATTCAGTTACCCATCCAGATTATAGTTGGTTTGACATTGGCTTTTGCTGTTTACGAAAGGTTAAGATTACCAGAGTATCTTGAGGTAAAACGGCTTGGGTTGTCGGCTCTTCACAAAAAATAGAAATCAGTATATATTTTTATAGTAAAATGGAAAATAAAGTGATTACAGTTACTTCTCCATTACTTCCTTCGCTTGACGATTTCATTCCTTATTTGCAGGATATCTGGAATCGTAAGTGGCTGACCAATAACGGTCATTATCATCAGGAACTGGAGAAAGCTTTGTGTGAATATTTGAAGGTGCCTTATATCAGTCTTTTCACCAACGGCACACTGCCGTTGATGTGTGCTCTGCAAGCATTACGAATTACCGGCGAAGTAATAACCACTCCATATAGTTTTGTAGCTACCACCCATGCTTTGTGGTGGAATGGAATCAAGCCGGTATTCGTGGATATTGACCCTGAAACTTGTAACATTGACCCGGACAAAATAGAAGCGGCAATAACCCCCAAGACAACGGCGATTATGCCGGTACATGTTTATGGCAAGCCTTGTGATACAGAGCGTATCCAGGCAATAGCGGACAAATACGGTTTGAAGGTCATTTATGATGCTGCCCATGCTTTTGGGGTAGAGGTGAATGGAAAGTCGGTATTGAATGCCGGAGATATGTCGACGCTTAGTTTTCATGCCACTAAGGTATATAATACCGTGGAGGGCGGAGCATTGATTTGCCACGATGAAAAGACCAAAAAGCGTATTGATTATCTGAAGAATTTTGGTTTTGCAGGAGAGACAGAGATTGTGGCTCCTGGTATTAATGGTAAGATGGATGAAGTTCGTGCAGCATTTGGCTTGCTCAACCTGAAGCAAGTGGATGTTGCGATAGAAGCCCGTCGTCAAGTGGCTATTCGTTATCGTGATGCTTTGCGGGAAGTGCCCGGCATCAGTTTTATGGAAGATATGCTTGGTGTACGTCACAACTACTCTTATTTTCCAATATTTGTGGATGCCGAGAAATATGGCATGACTCGGGATGAACTCTATTTTAAGATGAAGGAACAAGGTGTGCTGGGACGGAGATATTTCTATCCGCTTATCAGCGAGTTCTCTACATATAGGGGATTGGAGTCTGCAAAATTGGAAAGCCTTCCAGTAGCTACTAAAATGGCAAAAAGTGTAATCTGCTTGCCAATGTATTGTGGATTGTCGAATGAAGATGTTGAAAGAATTTTAAATCTGATATTGAAATGAAATTAGGTATAATGCAACCTTATTTTATGCCTTATATAGGTTATTTCCAGCTAATTAAGGCTGTTGATAAATACGTTGTATACGATGATGTTAATTATATTAAAGGAGGGTGGGTGAATCGTAACAATATATTGGTAAATGGTGAAAAGAAAATGTTTACTATCACTTTGAAGGGGGCTAGTGCCTATAAACATTTCAATGAAATAGAGATAGGAGATGATTTTCGTAAATTTATGAAAACATTGGAATTGAATTACTCTAAAGCTCCTTTCTATCATGAAACAATGGAATTGTTGTATAGGATAATTATGTTTCCAAATAGACAGTTGGCTCTCTTCTTGGCTAATAGTTTTAAAGAAATTTTAGATTATCTAAATATTCAGACTGAAATATTGCTATCTTCAGATTTACCTAAAGATTGCTCTTTAAAAGGAAAGGATAAAGTTCTTCATATTTGTAAGTTACTATCGGCAGATACTTATTATAATGCTATAGGTGGAAAACAAATCTATAATAAGGAAGACTTTATGCAAAATGGTATTAATTTGAAATTTGTAGATACGATAATAAAAAGGTATCCCCAGCAATCTAAAGAATTTGTTCCATATTTATCAATAATAGATGTACTAATGAATAATTCTAAAGAAGAAACTTGTATGTTATTAGATTCATTTAGTTTACAATGATGTCAATAGGTGGCTATTTTGAACTGGAAATACGTGAAGGAAAACATTTTCATCAAGGTGCAATAAAACTGAGTACTGCTCGTCAATGCTTTGAGTATATATTAAAAGCTAGACGGTATACAAAAGTGTATATTCCATATTACACTTGTGATGTGATAATAGAACCTCTCATGAAATTAAATGTAAAGTATGAATATTATCATATAAATAGTTTACTGGATCCTGTGTTTGATAAAAAAATAGAAAGCTCAGAGGCTTTTCTATATACTAATTATTTCGGCTTAAAACAAGATACTGTTCTTTATTTATCTCGGTTTTATCCTAACTTAATAGTTGATAATGCACAAGCTTTTTTTGCAAAACCAATTGAAGGGGTAGATACATTTTATTCTGCCCGTAAATTTTTTGGAGTTCCAGATGGCGCTTATTTGTACACAACTGCGTTACTGGATATTGATTTCCCGATTTATAATCCTATTGATAATATTAACTACTTGATAGGGCGTATAACTGACTCTGCAGAGGGGTATTATAAAGATTTTCAAGAATCTGAAAAAAGGATGTCAAATCAAGAGATACATAGAATGTCTGTATTGTCTGATAAAATTTTGTCTTCTTTGGATTACGTCTCAATAATTGAAAGGCGTCGTTTTAATTATCATCTTCTCTACAGTGCATTAACTGCATTTAATAAATTTGATTTTAGTATTTCTGAAAATCAAAATGTCCCGTTGATATATCCTTTTTATACGAGCAAAGCTGGGCTTCGCCAACAATTAATATTAGAGCACGTATATGTACCTCAATATTGGCAAAACGTAGTGAATAAGATAGACGCTAAATGTCTGGAATACTCAATCGCGAATAATATGATTGCATTGCCTATAGATCAGAGATATGATGAAAAAACAATGAATATATTAATTGAAAAAATATCTAACTTAAATAACCATTTATCATGAAAAAGAAAATTATTATTTTTGGAGCAACCGGTAATACAGGGTCTTATTTGTTAGAATACGCATTAAATTTCTTTAATAAGGAAGAGTATGAAATAATAGCTTCAGGACGTCGCGAAACTACTTTTTTTTCCAAAAGGGGAATACCATATTATTCTGTGGACATTACGAAGGAAGAAGATTTTGATAAGCTTCCAATGGAAAATATACATGCAGTTATGCTACTCTCTGCTCAAATACCTTCTTATATGGATACTTATTGCCCCATAAAGTATTTAGATTCTATTGTAATAGGAGGATTTAATGTATTAGAGTATTGCCGCAAATGTCATGTAGATAGGATAATTTATACTCAAACCGTTTTTGATATTTCATTGTATTCTCATGATACTATTTTAAAACCCGATATGAAACCAAATTTTAGCTATACGGGTGATCATGCTATATATGTAATTTCCAAAAATACTGCTTTAGACTTGATAGAGCATTATTATCAAGAATACGGTTTGAAAAAATTCATTTTTAGGCTTCCAACAATATATAGCTATAGCCCTTATCCGTACTACTTTCCTAATGGAGTCAAGACGAAGCGACCTATTTACCAAATGATTGAAAATGCTCAGAAAGGACTACCTATAGAGATATGGGGAGATCCTCATTATGCAAAGGATATGGTTCATGTTAACGATTTTAGTCAAATGTTGTGTAAAGCTGTTGAGGTGGAACAAGAAAGTGGCTTTTATAATGTGGGTACAGGAATGCCAATTACATTAGAAGAACAAATTCGCACTATTATTAGTGTTTTTTCGCCTAAGGAGTCACCATCTGAAGTTATATATAGACCAGACAAAGTTTGTGGTGGTGGGTACATAATGAACATTGAAAATGCAAAGAAAGAATTAGGATATGTGCCTCAATATGATTGTCGTAAGTTGTTTGAGGATTATAAAAGTGAAATGGAAATAAAGCGTTTTGCTGAATTAAGATTAAAATAAATGAACGGTTCAATGACAGTTAGCATATGTTGCTTGACGTATAATCATGAAAAATATATAAGGCAGTGTTTAGATGGCCTTATAATGCAAAAAACAGAATTTGATTTTGAAATTCTTGTTCATGATGATGCGTCTTCTGATGCTACTCAGAGTATTATTAATGAATATGTTGTGGCATATCCTAATCTTATTAAACCAATTCTTCAGATTCGAAACCAGTATTCTCAAGGTATTTCTCCGTTACGTCAAATATTATTTCCTTTAGTAAAAGGTAAATATGTTGCGCTTTGTGAGGGGGATGATTATTGGACTGATCCGTTGAAGTTACAAAAGCAAGTAGATTTTTTAGAAAATCATCCAGATTATTCTCTTTGTTGTCATATGGTAAGGCGTATTAATCAACAGACTGGTGAGGAACTTAAGTCAGATTATATATCATATGATATGGATTTGAGTAATAATGAAATAATTCTTGCACACGGCTATTTGACACCAACATTATCTCTTGTTTTTCCTAGGTTATATCTTGATAAAAGGCCTAGCTATTTGAAAAAATCTCCTATTGGAGATCTTCCACTTACTTTTTTTTTAATGATTAATGGAAAAGTTCATTGCTTTTCTTCTATGATGGGAGTATATAGGGCTTATGTTCCTATAGCATGGACTGCTTCTTATGCAAAACGATCTTTTATGAAACGATTCCATTTTCGATTAAAATATAATGCATTTATTTTGGAATTTAATAAACTGACATGTGGTGAGTATTATGAGGATTTGAAAAATGAGCATTTGCAATATGGCAATAATTTGAAAGGTCTTTTTGTATATATCTTAAGCAAATTTTATCACTTTATCACTTATTATAATTAGTGTCATGAGAAAAATAGCGATTATATTGCCTGGAGATAAATTACCTTTGCCGTCAGTAAAAGGAGGAGCCGTAGAATCTTTGGTACAATGTTTATTGGATTATAATGAGAAATATCACACTTATAATTTTGTCGTTTTTTCAGTTTATAATGAAGAAGCTGCTCTCAAGTCTCGTTCTTATAAGCATACAGATTTTAAATATATCAACACTGACTCTTTAAATTATAAATTAAAGCAAGTTTTCCGATGGATATATAATCGTTTTTTCCCTTATATTGGGAATCAATTTATAAATTCTGTCATGAATGGAATGGATACAGATTATGATTATGTTCTTATTGAAAATGCTCCTTGGTTTGTTATACCATTGAAAAGAAAAATGAATATGAGTATGGTACAACATTTGCATAATAATTATCTGGGAATCACATCTTCATTTAACCAACAAATTATAGATAATTCTGATTTTGTATTAGCTGTCAGTAAATTTATTAAAAATGAAATTCTTTCTCATCTCAATTGTACTCCAGAACTCATTTCTGTTTTATATAATGGCATATCCTTAGAAAGATTTGGAAAGTCAGAATGTTTATGGTCATTACGTGAACAGCTTGGCATTAGTCATGATGACTTTGTATTTGTTTTTTCAGGGCGATTAGTTCCGGAAAAAGGAATAAAAGAATTGTTATTAGCTATAAAGCAAATTCAACATCTCAATTTTAAGTTATTAATTATAGGTAGTTCTTTTTTTTCATCTGATCGAAAGACTTCTTTTATTGAAGAATTACAGAACCTATCGTCTGAATTGCCTAATGTGATTTTTACAGGATATATACCTTATCAAAAAATTCAAGATTATTATCATTTGGCTAACGTTGCTATAGTTCCATCTATTGGGGATGAGGCATGTCCATTATCATGTATTGAGTTTATGGCTTCTTCACTTCCGCTTATTGTTACTGATTCAGGTGGTATGGTTGAATTGGTCGATGAAGATTGTGCTATTATAATTAAACGCAATGAAAATATTATAACGCAATTAAAAGATGCAATGATCAATTTGTTAAATAATAAACGAAAATGCCAGTTGATGGGAGAAGCTGCAAGAAAACGAAGTACGTTATTCTCTGATTTGGTTTATTCTAAGAAGTTTATGGATCTTATTGATAATTAATTAATTAATGTGGATTTTATTATATCCTTTAACGTTTTGCATTTGCCTATTATATAACTTGAAAGGGAAAGGGCTTAATGCTTCTTCATTTATACTTTTATTATATTTTCTATCTTCAATCTGTGGTGTGTGTTTACATCTATATCATCCAGATTATATAAAAATAGAAATTTCTTTGCAAGCAGTTGTCCATCACCTATCTTGTCTGTTTTTGATTCTTTATCCTATCTTACAATACGGAAATACTTTAAGTTTTGATTTACTTTATAATAAACAATCTTTCAAGAGGATTGCTATAATAATAAGCTTATTTTCTTTATTAGGGATAATTTCTGATATACCTAATTATTATTTAGCCTTTTCTCAACCTTTGGCTGCAGTTAGAGCTATGAATGTAGAAGGAGGACTGGTTAATACGCAAGTTGGATTAAAGTCGTATTTGATAGCTATTGGCCATTCGGCTGGTCCATTTTGTCTTTTCTTGTTTTTTTATTTTAGGACCTTTTTAAAAGTAAAGTATTATCTACTATTACTATTTATTGCATCTTTAACAAATTTATCATCTAATATACTGGCTGCTGGTAGAGGAGAAACTTTTCGGTTTATTTATCAATTCATTTTATTCTATTTGATTTTAAAACCTTATATGAAAACGTTGAGTAAACCTATAGTCTTTTCTTTTTCTGTAGTTATAATTGGTTTTCTTTATTTTGTGTATTCCGTTACAGCAAGTCGTTTTGGTTCTGAAAATGTATTATTAAATATAGCTGATTATTTCGGACAAGGATTTGTAAATTACTCAAGATTTTATGATTCATTTCAAGAACCAACATTTTGGGGCAGGAAGAGTTTTTCAGGCTTATTTCCAACAGAGTATAGAGTTGATTCATTGGATGTGAATTCAGTTATAAGAATTGGATTTTATTTAAATGTATTTTCTACATTTATAGGCAGTTTTTTGTTTGATTTTGGAACTTGTGGAACCCTTATATTCTCATTTATTTTATTCAGTATTCTTTCTTTTTTATTTAATAGTAAGATTAGTAATTTTATTAAATTATTTTTTTACATTTATTCTTGTGATATTGTAATGTTTGGTGTTTTCTATTATAATTTAAGTAAATCAACGGCGTTACTCTCTTTGATAGTTTTATTTATGTTAGTTGTATTCTTATATTCTAATGTGTTTCATTATAAATTCAAATTGTAATGAGTATTTTGTTTTGGTATTATAAACCTATTATTTCGACTAACGGTGGCGTAGAGAGGGTGACAGATGTATTAGCTACATATTTTAAAGATAATGGGTATAGGGTGTTTTTTCTTTCTTTTGAAAAGATGGGTATGTGTTCCGATTGTCACTATTTTCTTCCTAATTCTGAAGATTTAATGTCTGTTGAAAATCTTAGATATGCTGAAAACTTGATTTTCAATAAACGCATATCTATAATAATCAATCAGAATGGATTATCACCTTTATTTTCAAAATTTATTTTTACTTTACATCTTGATAAGATTCCAGTTAAGATAATATCCGTAATTCATAATTCTCTTTTATCTCCTATAAAGAATTATGCAATAGTACATTCATATCCATTGTTGTTTCAAAAAATATTTTCTAATGTTTTTTTTCAGTTTTTGCTTTTAAAGTTATACTATTTGAAATATTCAAAACATTTTCAATATCTTTTCAAGAAATCAGAATGTACTTTATTCCTTTCACCTTCTTATTTGAATGAAGCTGTTTTTTTTCAAAAAAATATTAGTATGAGTAAAATAGGCTGTATTCCTAATCCTGCATCTTTTATTAATCAAGGATTGTTTGAATCCAAATCAAAGGAGGTCCTTTATGTTGGTCGCTTAGATTTTTCTCAAAAAAAGATAGATTACTTATTGGATATATGGGAAATAGTTTCTTCTGTTAAAAAGGATTGGTCTTTACGAATTGTAGGGGGAGGTGACAATAATAGAGCAAAAGCGTATGCTGATAAACGTAATTTAAATAACATTATTTGGTGTGATTTTTGTGATCCAACTATTTATTATAAACATGCATCTATTTTTTGCTTAACATCTTCTTATGAAGGATTTCCTATGGTTCTGATTGAGGCTTTGACGTATGGAGTTGTTCCTATAGCATTTGCTAGTTTTGAGGCACTTCAAGATATAATAAAAGATGGTATTAACGGATTTGTAATAACTCCTTTTGACAAAAAGAAATATGCTGATAGGTTAATATGGCTTATGGATAATAAGGAAGAACTAATGAAAATGAGCCATGCAGGTTTTTCTTCTTCTTTGTACTATTCCTTGGAATCAGTTGGAAGTAAATGGCTTAAATTATTTAAAAATATTTCATAATTAGTATATGGATTTATATATATTTCCTGAATTCCCAGAATCGCAAAATGGCTATGGAATTGCAGTAAGGGAGGTCCTTAATATGTTGTCAGTTAAAGAAGATGATATTGTAGTTTACCATACAAATACTATATTACGACAGAAAAATGTGATTTGTTTACCTTATTCGCCTCTTTATAGTTTGTATAGGATTGGTAATGTTATTCACAATAGACTTTCTACAGAGTTACCAGTTTCTAAACTCTCTTTTTTGAGAAAATATGATATTGAGAACATATATTGTGATGAAGTCCTTTTTTATAGGGCTTTAAGATATTTATTCCCTAGTAAAGTGATAAAGGTAAGGTTTCACAATTTATATAGTCGAATCTTAAGTCGAAAAAAACTTTTGGCTTTAAAAGTTGATTGGAAATTTGATTATTTATTAGATGCTGCTACAAAGTTGGAAAAAGAAATAATAAATGATTCTTTGGCTTACAAAATTTTTATAAGTCAAGAGGACTTGAACTTTTATCAGCTAATAACTGGCCGTTTTTCAGATTGTACCGTATGGCCTTTTAGACCTAAACTTCCAAATATTTCTTTGGAACAACCAAAGAGTATTTCTAAACTAATATGGTTTGGTGGTATTGATACGCATAAAAAAAAATCTATAGATTGGTTTGTTAATAAGGTGTTACCTAAAATACAACAATCTATTTCTGAGATTGAATTTCATTTATGGGGGAGAAGAACAGAAATGTATAATAATCCTTCTCGGAAAATATTCGGACATGGCTTTTGGGTAATGGAGGGGTTCCCTTGTGTGGAAGGTGCTCTTTATGTTAATCCAGATATTATTGGAGGAGGGGTAAAATTGAAATTATTTTCTCTTATAGAAGAAGGTATTCCATTTGTTTCTACTGTTTTTGGTTTTGAAGGATATGATAAAAAAATGATAGATAATTCTATGCGTATTGTAACGGACACCGAGCATTTTGCAGAGGCTATTATTTCACGTTTGCAGATGGGATATTATAACAATGTATAAGTGAGAATGTGTAATCTTTCATTTTTGAGAATAATCATATAAATAATTATGTCCATATTCAAAGACAAAGTCCTCCTTATAACCGGAGGCACCGGTTCCTTCGGTAATGCCGTATTACGTCGTTTTCTTGATTCAGACATCAAGGAAATCCGCATCTTTAGTCGTGACGAGAAAAAGCAGGATGACATGCGTCATCACCTGCAAAATCCCAAGGTAAAGTTCTACATAGGTAATGTGCGTGACCGTCAGTCTGTGGACGGTGCAATGATGGGAGTGGATTATGTGTTTTCTGCCGCTGCTTTGAAGCAGGTTCCCAGCTGCGAGTTCTTTCCGTTGCAGGCTGTGCAGACCAATGTGATCGGTACGGATAATGTACTGGAATCCGCCATAGCGCATGGTGTAGAGAATGTGGTGGTGCTTTCTACCGACAAGGCCGCCTATCCCATCAATGCCATGGGTATCAGCAAGGCCATGATGGAGAAGGTTGCCATAGCCAAGGGCCGTGCGTTGGGTGAGGAAGCCGGTACGACCATCTGCTGTACCCGTTACGGCAATGTGATGGCAAGCCGCGGTTCTGTAATTCCCTTGTGGGTGGAGCAGATAAAGAACGGCAGGCCCATTACGGTAACAGACCCCAACATGACCCGCTTCATGATGACGCTGGACGATGCCGTGGATCTGGTAATCTATGCGTTTGAGCACGGGCATAACGGTGACCTGTTCGTGCAGAAGGCTCCTGCCGCCACCTTGGATGTACTGGCGCAGGCCTTGAAGGAAACATACGCGCAGGTTGATCCGAAATACGGTGAGACGGAGGTGAAGACCATCGGCACGCGCCACGGCGAGAAACTGTATGAGACACTGGTAACCCGCGAAGAGATGGCAAAGGCTGTCGACATGGGCGACTACTACCGCATCCCCTGCGACACCCGTGACCTGAACTATGACAAGTTCTTCACGGAAGGCAATGAGGATATTGCCCGTATAGAGGACTATCACAGCCATAACACCGCCCGCCTGGATGTGGAGGGCATGAAAAAGCTTCTTTTGAAACTCCGCTTCATCCGCGAAGACCTCGGAATGGAGGAAAAGGCGAAGAGCGCGGAAATCAAGAGTGAATAGTATAGCCATTGTTAACTTTTCCATCCTATCCAATCCCATTAGTTTATGAAAATCTTAGTGACCGGCGCCCGAGGGTTTGTCGGCCGGAACCTTGTATCCCAGCTGCACAACATCCGTGACGGGAAAGCCCGTAATTACGGCATTGCAGGTGAGGAACTTACTATTTACGAGTATGACATGGACAGTGACCCTGCCGAACTGGATGTCTATTGCAGACAAGCTGACTTTGTCTTCAATCTGGCAGGCGTGAACCGTCCCAAGGATGCGTCTGAGTTTATGAAAGGGAACTTCGGCTTCGCCTCCACGCTGCTTGATACATTGAAGAAGTACGGCAATACCTGTCCGGTAATGATTTCCTCTTCCACGCAGGCCGCACTCGACAACCCTTACGGTGAATCGAAACGGGCAGGGGAGCAACTGTTGTTCGAGTACTCCAGGGAAACGGGTGCAAAGGTACTGGTGTACCGCTTCCCGAATGTTTTCGGCAAATGGTGCCGCCCCAACTATAACAGCGCGGTGGCCACTTTCTGCAACAACATCGCCCATGACTTGCCCATCCGGGTGAACGACCCTTCGGTGGTGATGCATCTGGTTTACATAGACGATGTGGTGGACGAGCTTATCTCTGCCCTGAGCGGCATGGAACACCGCAACGGGGATTATTGCGAAGTACCCGTAGTACATACCATTACCTTGGGCGGCATTGTGGAACTGATAAGGTCTTTCAGGCAAATGCCCGGTACCTTGTCCGTCCCGGATTTGAGCGATGCCTTTACAAAGAAACTCTATTCCACATACCTCTCATACCTGCCTGAAGAACGGTTCAGCTATCCCCTGAAGATGAATGTGGACGACCGCGGCAGTTTTACAGAGATTATCCGTACTTCCGACTGCGGGCAGTTCTCGGTGAACATCTCCAAGCCGGGCGTTACGAAAGGCCAGCACTGGCACCATACCAAGAACGAGAAGTTTGTGGTGGTGAGCGGACACGGTCTGATACAGCTCCGCAAGATAGGTACGGAGGAGGTTGTCAGCTTCGAGGTAAGCGGCGGGAGGATGGAGGTCGTGGAGATGATTCCCGGCTATACGCACAACATTGTCAACCTTTCGGAAACGGAAGACCTGGTGACTTTCATGTGGTGCAACGAGTGTTTCGACCCGGCACGTCCGGACACTTATTTTGAAAAAGTCTGAAACGAGTTAAAGAATATAGGAACAGATGGATATAAAATTGGATTATTCGCAAGTCAGGTTTCAGGAGAACGGCAGACTGAAACTTCTGATTATAGTGGGCACCCGTCCGGAAATCATCCGCCTGGCGGCTGTCATCAACAAATGCCGCAGTTATTTTGACTGTCTTCTGGCCCACACCGGCCAGAATTACGACTATAACCTGAACGGTGTCTTCTTCCGTGACCTGAAGCTGAAAGACCCCGATGTGTATATGGATGCCGTCGGCGATGACCTCGGTGCCACGATGGGGAATATTATCAACGCCGGCTACAAGCTGATGGTGCAGGTGAAACCTGATGCCGTGCTGGTGTTGGGAGACACGAACTCCTGCCTGAGCGTGATAGGTGCGAAACGTCTGCATATCCCCATCTTCCATATGGAGGCAGGCAACCGCTGCTTTGACGAGTGCCTGCCTGAGGAGACCAACCGCCGTATTGTGGACGTCATTTCCGATGTGAACCTCTGCTATTCGGAGCATGCCCGCAGATACCTGAACGCTTCGGGCGTGGCGAAAGAACGTACATACGTAACCGGTTCGCCCATGGCGGAAGTCCTGCATGAGAATTTATCCGAAATAGAGTCCAGCGATATTCATCAGAGATTGCATCTCCAGAAAGGTAAATACATCCTGCTTTCCGCGCATCGGGAAGAGAACATTGACACGGAGAAGAACTTCCTGTCTCTTTTCAGCGCGGTTAACGCTATGGCCGAGAAATATGACATGCCCATACTTTACAGTTGTCATCCTCGTAGCAGGAAACGTCTGGAATCAAGCGGCTTTGCACTTGACAGACGTGTGATTCAGCATGAACCTCTCGGTTTCCACGACTACAACTGCCTGCAGATGAACGCCTATGCCGTTGTGAGTGACAGCGGTACCCTGCCTGAGGAGAGCAGTTTCTTCACTTCTGTGGGGCATCCTTTCCCTGCTGTATGCATCCGTACCAGTACGGAGCGTCCCGAGGCTCTTGACAAGGGTATCTTTGTCCTTGCCGGCATTGATGGCAAATCCTTGCTTCAGGCTGTAGATACTGCCGTGGAGATGAATAGGAATGGGGATCACGGTCTGCCGGTGCCCAATTATACGGATGAGAATGTATCGGCCAAGGTCGTGAAGATAATTCAGAGCTATACGGGGGTGGTGAACAAGATGGTTTGGAGAAAATTCTGAAAACGCAATGTCTTCTAAAAGAGTGTGGGTTGTTTCTGAAATATATTATCCAGTAAAAACTTCTACGGGATATTACATGACTGAAATAGCCGAATATCTGGCAGCTAGAGCTATGGACGTGCATGTGTTATGTACTGGGTCTGTATATAATAATGGCGAAAAGCGGTCACGCTTGAATGAGGAATCACGCAATGGAGTAAAGGTTCATAGGGTATATGTACCCAATATTGATAAGAACAACTTCGTAAAAAGAACTCTTAGGTTGTCGTTGTCCAGTTTGTTGCTGTTCGGCAAAATACTAAAGCTGGTAAGGAATGGAGATGAGGTCCTGGTGGTAACCAATCCTGCTTTTCTAATACTGATGATGCCACTTGTTGCATGGATAAAAGGCGTTTCATATAAGATTCTCGTACATGATATATTTCCTGAAAATTTGGTGGCCATAAAGCGTCTGTCTTCTTCCTCCTTCATTTACAAAAGTCTGAAAAGGGTATTTGATGCCGCTTATTCTAAAGCTGTACTTTGTATTTCGATAGGCAGGGATATGAGTGAGGTGTTGAAAAAAAAAATAGGGGATGCTTCCAAAATCTGTTTTATACCTATTTGGGCTGAGAATGGAGTGGTCTTTCCTATGGATAAAGCAGGTACCCGGATTTGTTCATCCTTGAGGTTGCAGGACAGATTTGTATTTCAGTTTGCAGGGAATTTGGGCTATGCCCAAGGTATAGATAATCTGCTGGAAGCTATAGGACTCATTAAAAATGATAACATTCATTTCCTATTCATAGGTGATGGTGCCAAGGCTGGTGACATAGTGTCATATATGAAAAAAGGGACACATAAGAATGTATCCTTGTTGGGTTTCCAGGATCGTGCGAATCAGAATGATTTCTTGAATGCTTGTGATATTGGCATTGTGACTTTATCTGATGGGATGTACGGTTTGGGGGTTCCTTCCAAATCATATAATATAATGGCAAGCGGCAAGCCTATGCTATTTATCGGTGACAGACAGTCGGAGATTGCTTTATGCATTGAAGAATATTCGTTGGGCTGGGTTGTAGAGCCGGATAATCCTAAAATGCTGGCCCGTATGATAGAGCATATCTATTCTAATAGGACATGTCTGTCCGCAATGCAAAACAATGCGAAAACGGTGGCGGATACTGTTTTTGCAAAAGAACGGATACTGGAAAAGTATTATAGACTGTTGAGCTAAGATAACCTATTCATTTTATGAAGCTTTTATTTACCGGAGCCTCAGGTTTTTTGGGTAATGGCATACGTTCCCTTTTGGATAGAATGTATACTGTTGCAACTGTAGGACTGCTATCGCAGAATGACTATACTGTAAATATAGCCAATGAGATTCCTGAATTACATGAACGGTATGATATTATACTCCATGCTGCAGGAAAAGCCCATTCTGTGCCCAGAAGTGAAGCCGAGAAACAGATGTTTTTTGATGTGAATTTACAGGGTACAAAGAATCTCTGTGCTGCATTGGAAAAAGTTGGAGTACCGAGAGTATTTATTTTTATTTCCACGGTGGCAGTTTACGGTTGTGCTTATGGCGAGAATATTACGGAAGACCATCCTTTGAATGGAGACACACCATACGCCATGAGTAAGCGTCTTGCGGAGGAATATCTGCAAAAGTGGTGTTACGAACATAATGTCATTTTAGGCATAATCCGTCCTTCCTTGATTGCCGGTCCCAACCCTCCGGGAAATCTGGGGGCTATGATTTATGGTATCCGCAGTGGGAAATACCTCAGTATTGCTGGCAGTCAGGCACGAAAGAGTGTATTGATGGTGCAGGATATTGCAAAATTAGTTCCTCTGTTGGCAGAAAAGGGAGGCATCTACAATGTATGTGACAGTCATCACCCGACTTTCAGAGAACTTGAGACTACTATTTGCAGGCAACTGGATAAGAAATTGCCTTTATCAATACCGTACTGGGTGGCTAAATGCATGGCTTTGGCAGGTGATTGCTTGGGAAGGAAAGCTCCAATCAATTCCTTGAAGTTAGATAAGATTACGAAATCCTTGACTTTCAGTAATGAAAAGGCGATACGTGAATTGGGATGGAAGCCGACCAATGTGTTGGAAAACTTCAATATAGAATGAATGTATATTTAGGTGTCTTATTGATAGGGCTGGGTATTGTATCTTTAGGATTTACATGTATTCAGCTCTGGTTTTACTGGATAATCAAAAACGGATGATGTATTATTTAATGGTTTTGGTTCTGCTGTTTTTGGCAGAACTTTTTTATTTTAGAGTGGCTGATAGGTACAATATCATCGACAAGCCCAATGAGCGGAGTTCCCATACGAAAGTGACTTTACGCGGTGGTGGGATTATTTTCTATTTCGGAGCGTTGGCCTATTTCCTGACGAGTGGCTTTGAATATCCCTGGTTCCTGCTTGCCTTGACACTGGTGACGTTCATTAGCTTCGTGGACGATATAAAATCCACCGGACAGATGACAAGACTGCTTTTTCATTTCTCTGCTATGGCTATGATGTTTTATCAGTGGGGACTGTTCTCCTTGTCTTGGTGGTGGATAGTCATAGCCTTGATAGTCTGTACGGGCATCATCAATGCCTACAACTTTATGGATGGCATTAACGGCATAACCGGTGGTTATTCTCTGGTTATTCTTGCTGCGTTGGCCTATATCAATAAGGAGGTGGTTACTTTTGTGGAAGCGGATTTCATCTATACCGTTATCTGTTCCGTTCTAGTCTTCTGTTTCTTCAATTTCCGCAAGCGTGCCAAATGCTTTGCCGGTGATGTGGGTTCGGTGAGCATTGCCTTTATCCTTCTTTTCCTGATAGGCAGGCTCATCATTGAAACGGAAGATTTCAGTTGGATAGTCCTTTTATCCGTTTATGGTGTGGATAGTGTACTGACTATCATTCACCGCCTGATGCTTCATGAGAATATCGGGCTACCGCATCGCAAGCATCTGTATCAGATTATGGCGAATGAACTGAAGATTCCTCATGTCATAGTCTCTCTGGCCTATATGACAATACAGACTCTTATAATAGTAGGATATATTTATTGTCAACGGTATGGCTATATCTTCTTGATAGGGTGTATCTTACTGTTGAGCGCAATATACGTACTCTTCATGAAAAAGTATTTTTCAAGACATATCTCTTGAATTACTGTCTTCCATTATACAATTTCTGCAGTCACCTGAATACCCAAAGCTTTGGCAATACGCTCAATATCACGCTTCTTTGTTTTTGTATTGCTGCAGGTCATAAGAAACCGTCCGTTGCCTAATGGTTTTTGAGCGCGCTGGTATTTCTCATGAAGTGTGTTTGATATCAAAGGAATCTTGCATACCTTGATATTTAAAGATTGCACTTGTTCCACACCTACTGTCATCACAAATTGCCGGAAAGTCTCGGCTGCTTGTGTTTCTTGAATTACTTTCCCATTACCAAAAGTAATTTTTAACCGAGATATTGGAGTATTGCTTTCCGTATCATTGGTTACTTGGTACAGTTTCTTTGCTGCTTCAAGAAATCTTGGAAATAATGTTCCCCACTGGTTGTTGACAACAATTTTTGTTCCGTCTGCCAATAAAATAACTTCATCAGGCTTAAGAAAGTAACGTTTCTTTAAATCGGGATGAGATTTGATTTTTTCTTGGACTTCTATCAAAGTACGTATTACACCCAATGCTTTACTGTGTAAATTGGATGGAAAGACTTTCTCCAGCTCAACATAGTTTATGTTGGGATGGTCTTTGATATAATGCTTGATTACTTCCAATACAAAACGTCTTTTGACATAGAAGTTGATTCCATCCAATGAGAATTTTGTATGGTCTTTGGAGTCACTTTCTTTATAGTCGTTTTGTGAGTTTTTAGATGTTTGCCTCGTTTTAAGCTGTAATGAAGGCAGAATGCTCTTATTTTCGTAATGTACTGTAAGCGTAAGATTGGCAAATTCTTCATTAATGGCGGATTCCTCAAATCCTTCAGCTGTAAACTTGTCTTTGAGCAACGAAATTATATTCTTTACCCCATTGCCTTCGGATAAGAATTCTGACACCCTCCTATGCAGATTATTACGCGCTTGGATTTTTTTATATTGCTCATTACAGAATGTTTCTATTTTTCCCAGATTGAATTTGTCGTAAGTTAGCAGGTCACAGATGATGGAACCATTTACATCTTCTTTCTTAAATTCTGCTGTAAATACACAGATGGGATTCTCGCCATCGTTGGGAATGTCGTAGTAAAGCTGTATCTTTTCTCCTATATATAATCCGACATTAAGTTTCAGTTGGCGCATATACGACATCAACTGATTTTCTTGCCTCTCATTTTGTATATTAGACGGACGTTTTATTTCAATTGGGAGTACGGGGGATTGTGTATCATGTTCGTTCTTTCGCCAAAGTACAATGTCCGGGCGTATGGAGTTGCTATTGCCTATCGGTAATGTATACTGGGATACCATTGTTCCATTGGTCTTTTTCCATCCAAGAAATTTCAAGCAGTTCTCTATTTCCCACTGGTAATCACCTTCTACCGAATTTGTTTCAAAATACGGTATCAGTGTTTCCACAATCTCAGGCCAATTTTCATTCATCTTTTATCGGGTTATATTAGGACATATTGTTTACACTTCTTCGGAGTGTGCATAAAGCAAATGTATTGACTTTATTTGAACTGCCCAAATTATAGTCATAAAAAATGGAATCGGGCGGTGTACAATAAAAACAAATAGTCCCGGATTCTTGACAAAGAATCCGGGACTATTTGTTTTTATCGTTTTTGAGAGGCTTTACTTAGCCGGCTTCAGCCATTTGTCCAGCCATTCAAAGAAGGTACGTTGCCACAGCACGCCATTCTGAGGTTTCAGTACCCAGTGGTTTTCGTCCGGATAGATAAGCAGTTCGGCAGGAACGCCACGCATCACGGCTGCATCGAAGGCGGCCATTGCCTGGTTGGCAAGGATGCGGAAGTCCTTCTCTCCGTGGATGCAGAGGATAGGGGTGTCCCATTTGTCGACGAAGAGATGCGGGGAGTTGGCAAAAGTGCGTTGTGCCGTAGCGTTGTTCTTTTCCCAATAAGCGCCGCCCATATCCCAGTTGGCAAACCATTTCTCTTCCGTTTCCAGATATTGCATTTCCATGTTGAAGATACCGTCGTGTGCGATGAATGCCTTGAAGCGTTTGTCATGGTGTCCGGCAAGCCAATATACGGAGAAACCTCCGAAGCTGGCACCTACGCAACCCAGGCGGTCTTTGTCAACGAAAGGTTCCTGGGCCATTTCGTCAATGGCAGTGAAGTAGTCCTTCATGCACTGGCCGCCATAATCACCGCTGATGGCTTCGTTCCACTCTACACCGAAGCCCGGAAGACCACGACGGTTGGGAGCTACGATGATATAGTCGTTTGCCGCCATAATCTGGAAATTCCAACGGTAGCTCCAGAACTGGCTGACGGGACTCTGAGGACCACCTTCACAGAAGAGGAGGGTGGGGTACTTCTTGTTAGGGTCGAACTGCGGAGGATAAATCACCCAGGTCAGCATCTGCTTGCCGTCGGTGGTCTTCATCCAGCGGGCTTCCACTTTACCCATCTCCAGCTGGTCGTAAATCTGCTTGTTTTCTGTGGTCAGTTGCACTGCTTCTGCAAAAGCGTCGCCGTTACGTGCACTGTTTACGGCATAGATTTCGTCGCCCATGCTCATGGAATGACGTTTGGCGATAATCTTGTCTCCGCAAAGGGCAAGCGAAGCATAGTCGTACATGCCGTCGGTGAGCTGGGTAAGCTTGTCGTTTCCGGCAAGGTCGATGTTGTAAATCTGTGTCTCGCCATGCCATACACCGATGAAGTAGATGCTCTGGGAATCTTTGTTCCACAAGAAGGCGTCCACGTTCGATTCGAAAGCTTTGCTTACAAAACGTTTCTCACCGGTCTCGAGGTTCATGATAAACAAGCGGTTCAAGTCGGCTTCGTAGCCGTCACGCTCCATGCTCTGCCAGGCGATGTATTTGCCGTCGGGAGAGTATTGGGGATTCGTATCATATCCCTTGTTTTCTTCCGTGATGTTTTTGGTTTCCTTGGAGGCAAGGTCGTAGATATAAATGTCGGAGTTGGTGGAAATGGCATACGCCAGTCCGGTTTTCTTACGGCATGTATAGGCCACTTTATCAGAAGACGGGCTCCATGCCAGCTGCTCGATACCGCCCCAGGGCTTCATCGGGCTTTCGTATGGCTCTCCCTCAAGAATATCGGTGACATTACTGATGGCATTGCCGTCGAAATCAGCAACAAACGGATGGGGAGCAGTAGTCACCCATTCGTCCCAATGCTTGTACATCAGGTCGGTAACGATGATGCCGGTGGCTTTAGGAAGGTCCGGATGTTTGTCTGCCGTACTCTTTACGGTCTTTACCTGGGCAATGAAAAGGAGTTTCTTGCCGTCGGGCGAGAAAGAGAACCCTTCGATGTCTCCCTCGTATTGGGTCAGCTGCTTGCGTCCGCTGCCGTCGGGATTCATTTCCCATACCTGGCTGCTGCCGCTTTCGTTGCAAAGGAAGGCAAGCTTCTTGCCGTCCTTAAACCACGTGGGCTGTCCTTCTTGCCAGGCGTCATGCGTTATCTGGGTATTGTCACTACCGTCGGCATTCATGACGAAGACTTCGCTGTTACTCTTGTTCTGGGGCACGCTGTAATAAGATACCGTGTAGGCAATCTGCTTTTCGTCGGGGGATACGGCCACACTGCCGATGCGTCCCATCGCCCAGAGTGCCTCGGGTGTCATACGCTTTCCTTCAATCTTGATGTCCGACCGCTGGATGAGCGTTGCTGCGTCCTGCTGCTGTCCGGCATCTTTTGTGCCTCCGCAAGAGGCCAATGTCATGGCTGCTGACATAAGTAGTAGATTTACTTGTTTCATATATGTTTTTTGTTTCGGTTATTTCGATGCAAAGATACTAAATTTTCCTTCCTTGCCAATTTCCACGTTTGATATATAGCCAGCAGAAAATGAGAATAAAGCTGGAATAAACCATTTCCGAGGTCCAGCAGATGGCCACGTCGAGTTGCAGAATCAGAATAATGTAGGTGATATAGGCTGTGTAGATGACCAGCGTAGCCATCTCCAACCCCCATGCCGTACGCGTGTTGCCGGTTCCGGAAACTGCCTGGAAATAGACATTGGCAGGAACCAGGAACAGATAGGTGGAGCACATCACCCAGAGCGAATGTACGGCAGCGTCCTGCAGGTCGGGTATGTCGGTATAAATTCCCAGAATCAGCTTGGGGAACACCGCGAAAAGCAATGCCAGCGGAAGTACGAAGACGTAGGCTATGCGTACGTGCTGCCGGATGGTGCCTGCCACGCAATCGGAGTGGCCTGCACCGATGAGATTGCTGACCAGTGACCCGCAGGTAGAGGCAAATGCCATGAGTACCATGAACAGTATGCCGGACACGTTGCGGACAATGTTGGTCACTGCCAGCGAGCGCTCTCCCAGATGCTCCACATAAAGGAAGAAAAGGAACCAGGTGGAGAGGGAGAAGAAATTCTGTATCATGGTCCAGAAAGAGACGTTCAGCATCCGTTTCAATACGTCCAGCCGGAACTTAGGAATACGGTCCAGCTCGTACTTGCGGCAGTCGATGCGGCTGCGGGTATAGAGGATGAAGAATAACAGCGAAACCAGCTCGGCCAGTGAGGAGCCGATGGCGGCTCCGGCAATGCCGAGCGCCGGGAAACCGAATTTACCGAAAATCAGGATATAGTTGAATACGACATTGCTCAACACCATGACGATGGAGTTCAGTGTCAGTGTCTTGGTTTGGGTGGTTCCCAAGAAAAAGGCACGGAACATGACTGCGCTGAACGAGAAGAAGGCACCGAATACACGCCAATGCAGGTAGCTGGTGGCTGCTTCGTAGATATGTTCCGAAGCGACGATGCGTTTCAGGATAATCGGTGAGAAACAATAGGATAGCAGGAACATGACTGCCGCCATTCCGACTTGGAAATAGATGCCCTGATAGAACAAGTCACCGATTTCCTTATACTGCTGTTCGCCGTTACGCCGGGCAATGAGTATCTGTGCCCCGATGCTGAAACCGAAGGCAACCATGAAGATGACCATGTAGAAGACACCGGCGATGGCAGATGCTCCCAGTTCGACTTCGCCCACACGCCCGAGGAAGGCAGTGTCCGTCATACCTATCAGTTGCTCCATAAGGAGGCTGATTAGGATGGGGTAGGCTATAAGCCAGATCTGTTTGTAGGTGTATTTAGTCTGCATAATTTAGAGTCTGTGAGTTTTTTCATTGGCGTAAGGATAAGAAAGCCGGGCAAATGTCATTGTCCGGCTTTCTGCAAAAGAATATCTTGAACGGTAGTCTTACTACTTTTTGTTCTGTCTCTCTTTCATCATCTGTTCCTGCTGTTTCTGCATGGCTTCCAGACGGGCGGCGAAACCGGTTTTCTTCATCTTCTTCGGGTCTTTCTTGTTGGCTTCCAACTGGGCAAGAAGGGCTTCCTCATTGGTTGTCTTGCGCATGATGAGCGTTGTTACCACACTGATTAACGTAGAGATGAAGTAGTAATAGTTCAATCCCGAAGGATAATCGTTCAATATGAAGAGGAACATGATAGGCATCAGGTATGACATCCACTTCATGGCAGCCATCTGCGGATTGGCACCCGTATCCTGCTGCTGCATCATGTACTTCGTGTTCAATATGTTGGTAACCGTCATCAGCAGGCAGAACAAGCTGAGGTGGCTGCCCAGGAACGGGATATGGAACGGGAAGTTGATGAATGCATCATAAGTGGAAAGGTCATCTGCCCACAAGAAGCTCTGTTGGCGGAGTTCAATGGCACTCGGCACGAACATGAACAAGGCCATCAGGATAGGGAACTGTATCAGCATCGGCAGACATCCGCCCATCGGGCTGACTCCGTACTGGCTGTAGAGGCCCATCACTTCCTGCTGCTTCTTCATGGCATCTTCCTGCTTGGGGTACTTCTTGTTTATCTCGTCGATTTTCGGTTTCAGTACGCGCATCTTGGCAGAAGACATGTAGGTCTTCCATGTAGCCGGGAATACCACTGCCTTTACAATCAGCGTCATGAACAACAGTACGATACCCATGCTCAAACCCCAACTGGACAACCAGTCGAAGATGTTGATGGTGAACCATTTGTTTATCCAGCGGATGAGCGGCCAGCCCAGATAGACCAGACGGTTCAGCTCCCACTTCTCGTCACGCCCCTTGTCGAGTGCGGTCAGAGTCTTGTAGTGATTGGGGCCGAAGTAGAAGAACAGCTGGGTAGGTTCCTTGCCGGTAGGATCGAACTTCGTGCTCATCTCTGCAGAATAGTCCTTGATGTAGCCGCTGCCTTGAGTCTCCATCTTGGAACTCAGCTTGGTCTTTTCAAAGTCGGCATCTGCCAAAAATACTGAAGAGAAGAACTGGTTCTTGAAAGCAATCCAGTCCAGGCGTTCTGGAACTTCCTTTTCATCGTTCTTGTTGGCAGACAGATAATCGGTACCCTCTCCGGTGATTTTGTAAGTCAGTTCAGCCAGACGGTTCTCGTAGGTGTAACCCTTCTCTATTTGACGGGCACGCTGAGACCACTCGATGTCCACATAATTGTTGGTAGCCGCCAGCTTGCCTTCCATATTGACAGCCTGGATAGTAAAGTCTATCAGGTATGTGTCATTGTGCATGCGATATGTAAAGTCGATATAGCTGTTGCTGTCTGCCGACAAACGCATGGTGACGGTACTGTCCGTACGGTTTACTGCGGTGAAATAATAGTCTTCCGTCTGGATAGTCTCTTTCTTGTTGTAAAAGAGGAAATTCATGGAAGCGTCGTTGCCGCTGAACAGTGTGACGGGAGTCGTTTTGTCTTGTCCCATGTATTCCTTCAGCGTGGCCGAAGCTATGCGTCCGCCTTTTGTATCTACGGTTATTTCTGCCAGGTTGTTCTGGATGGTTACTTGCGAGTTGGTTCCTTGACGGGCGTCGAAGAAGAGGGCAGTGGAGTCAACGCTTGTTTCCGCTCCGCTTTCGTTGGCCAGGGCTGCTTCCGCCTTGGCTTTCAAGTCGGCTTCGCGCTGTTGCACCTGGGCTATGGAGTCGTAGTAACGTTGCTGTGCTTCCAACTGCTCCTGGCTGGGACGGCTCAGAAAGCTGAAACCTACTAACAATATCGCTATCAGAACAAGACCTGTGATGGTATTTTTATCCATTCTTTGTTGATTACAGATTACTAATTACAAATTATTTCTTTTCGTTTTCATTTTCGATGGCGGCCTTCACGAATGCTACGAACAGCGGGTGCGGATGCAATACCGTACTGCTGTATTCGGGATGGAACTGGGTACCGACAAACCACTTCAATGCGGGTATTTCGACAATTTCTACCAGATCCGATTCGGGGTTTATACCCACACACTTCATGCCTGCTGCTTCGTAGGCCTCCTTGAAGCTGTTGTTGAATTCATAGCGGTGGCGGTGACGCTCCTGGATATGCTCGGTACCGTATGCCTCGTATGCCTTGCTGTCTTTCTGCAGAACACATTCATAGGCACCCAGACGCATGGTCCCACCCATATTGGTGATGGATTTCTGCTCTTCCATGATGTCGATAACATTGTGCGGTGTCTTTTCATCCATCTCACGTGAGTTGGCATCGGCGTAACCCAGTACATTACGGGCAAATTCAATGGCGATGCACTGCATACCCAGACAGATACCGAAGGTGGGGATGTTGTGTGTACGCGCATATTTGATGGCTACGAACTTGCCGGCAACGCCGCGTTCGCCGAAGCCCGGACCGATAAGTACGCCTGCCATGCCTTTCAGGGCTTCTGCCACATTCTCGTCCGTTAGCTTTTCACTGTTCACGAAGTCTACCGATACCTTGCGGTCGTTGTAGGTTCCTGCTTGTGAAAGGGCCTCGCGGATGGACTTGTAGGCATCCTGCAAGTCATATTTGCCCACCAATGCGATGTGCAGCGGGGCAGTCTCTTCGGCTTTGTGACGGCGTTCGAGGAAAGCACGCCACGGTCCCAGCCCCGGAGTGTCGCCCACGGGAAGCCCCATCTTCTTCAGAATGGTGGCGTCCAGCCCTTGGGACTGCATCAGGATGGGCACCTCGTAGATGGTAGGCGCATCAATGCTCTGCACTACGGCATTCTCGTCTACGTTGCAGAAGAGGGCCACCTTCTTGCGCAGGTTGTTGCTGAGTTCGTGCTCGGTACGCAGCACTAGTACATCCGGTTGAATTCCCACACTTTGCAGTTCCTTTACGGAGTGCTGGGTGGGCTTGGTCTTCAGTTCACCGGCAGCTGCCAGGTAGGGGACATAAGTAAGGTGCACGCACAAGGCGTCTTTTCCCAATTCCCACTTCAGCTGACGGATGCTTTCCAGATAGGGCAGAGACTCGATGTCGCCCACTGTACCGCCAATCTCGGTAATAACAAAATCGAATTTGTATTTGTTTCCCAACAGTTTTACATTACGCTTGATTTCGTCTGTAATATGGGGAATAACCTGGATTGTTTTTCCCAGATAGTCACCCCGGCGCTCTTTGTCGATGACACTTTTGTAGATGCGTCCGGTCGTGATATTGTTGGCCTTGGTGGTCTGGATGCCCAGGAAGCGTTCGTAATGACCCAAGTCGAGATCGGCTTCATGGCCATCCACGGTTACGTAGCATTCGCCGTGTTCATAAGGGTTCAGTGTACCCGGGTCGATGTTGATATACGGGTCAAACTTCTGGATGGTTACCTTGTAACCTCTTGCTTGCAGCAATTTACCGATGGAGGATGAGATGATACCTTTACCTAGTGAAGAGGCAACACCACCGGTGACGAAAATATACTTTGTTTCTCCCACAACTATATTATTTTATTAATTGTTTAATCTAATTCCAAGAGCCTATACGGCTTGTCGTTCAGGGTGCATACTGCTCCCGTCAATACACGTGGAACTTAAAAAGCGCAAAATTATAAAAAAAAGAGGAAGTAGAGAAAGTTTCTGTGAAACAATTATTAAAAAATACGATTTCATCGAAGAAACTCTCTCTAGCCTTTTTCTTCATGGCTTTTCTATGTTTTCTAAACATTTTAAGCTAAATTTGCGCTCGAAACATAGACTTAAGGGCATTATGAAGAATAGACACATTGCATTTTGGTTAATTGCTACGATGATCTCTTCGTCGGTGATGGCACAGAATACGCTGGATACCGCCTCGAAGAACAGTGGACAGGAAACAACTGCCAAAGCCGACACCTTGCCGGATATAATGAAAGAATACATGATTCTGAAATTGAAACCGGAAGGTACGGGGTACAAGCTGGATACTGTTTCCATATTATATGAAAGGTATTTCGGAGTGCTGGATTATCTGAATGACCCCACGACCCCGGAACGTTATATACCTTCCGATCCGAACTACTATAGGTTGTTCCTCCCCCTTACCTATTATTATGCTCCCATGAGACGCCTTTCCAAGGTGGACTGGCATTTCCAGATGCCCGATACGGTGCCTGCCATGACGCGCGAGATGCTGCCGTTCGACACACTGACTTTCACCTCGAAGGACCGCGCCAACAAGCTGGTGGACCGTACGCTGCTGAACACGTATGTAGATTGTCCCAATCTGGTTGTAATGACCGAGAAGGAGGTGATGAAAGGGAAGATATTCAAGGATAATATAGAGAAGGAAGTTTCTTCCAAACCGTCCGTCGTGAAACTGTTTGCACAAGAGAATATGGTGGGAGTGAAGGAGGAAGCCGACGTAATTATCCACAAGCCCAACTGGTGGGTGACCGGTGGAAACGGTTCGTTGCAGATTACACAGAACTATATCTCCGACAACTGGTACAAGGGAGGCGAGAGCACTAACGCCGTGCTTGCCAACCTGCAATTGTTTGCCAACTATAATGACCGTGAGAAGGTGCAGTGGGAAAATCTGCTCGATGCCAAGCTAGGCTTCAGCTCGGCACCTTCCGACGAGTTTCATAACTATCTGGTAAGTACCGACCAACTCCGGCTGTACAGTAAACTGGGTATTCAGGCTGCATCCAAGTGGTATTATACCATCACGACTGAGTTTAAGACCCAGTTCTGCAATGGCTACAAGGCCAACAGTGAAGAGCTGGTTTCCGCTTTCTTTGCTCCGGCAGATTGGTCGAGCAGTATCGGTATGGACTACAAGTTGAAAAAGCAGAAATTCAGCTTGTCCGTTTTCATAGCTCCGCTGACGTACATGCTGCGTTATGTAGGGAATAAGGGGGTGAATGAAGTGAGTTTCGGTCTTGAGGAGGGCAAGTGCGTGAAGCATAACTTCGGTTCGCAGATACAGCCTACACTTTCGTGGACCATCATTCCTTCCATTACGCTGGATTCCCGCCTAGACTTCCAGACCAGTTATGAGTGGACACGTATCGAATGGGAAAACACGGTGAACTTTGTGCTGAACCGCTATCTTTCCACCAAGCTTTATGTGCACGCCCGCTATGACGACAGTGCCAAGCCGACGGAAGGGGACAGCTATTTTCAGGTAAAAGAATTGCTCAGTTTCGGTATCAATTATAAATGGTAAATAAACAAATGGTCTGTTCGGAGTGAACAGATTATCTGTTTTGGTTAGTCAGACGGTCTGTTTTTCCTCGACAGACCGTCTGTTTTTTGTCTTTTTGTAGTCTGTGGCAGGTGAAAAAACATAAAAACATAGAAAAAGCATGTTTACGAACACAGAAAATACATAGGAAAGGTTTGCAGTTCACAAATAATGCGTAAATTTGCCGAGATTTGTAATGCACACTTTGCAAAATGACGAATACTATAAAACATCAAGGTATTGTGGAAAACATAAACGGTTCTCATCTCCAAGTGAGAATCATCCAGACTTCAGCGTGCGCTTCGTGTAGTGTCAAGGGACATTGTACCTCTGCGGATACGAAAGAGAAACTTGTCGATGTGGCCGATGCCAATGCCGCATCCTACCAGCCCGGCGACCGTGTATGGGTGACGGGCGAACTTTCAATGGGAGTGATGGCAGTTCTGTTTGCCTTTATATTTCCTTTCCTTATTCTGATAATCTCACTATTTGTCTTTATGGCTATCTGGAATGACGAGCTGCGTTCCGCGCTTTGTGCGCTGGCACTTCTTGTACCTTATTATTATATATTGTGGCTGAACAAGTCGCGGATGGGTAAGAAGTTCTCATTCTCCGTACGACCGATGAACTAACTAATAATAAAACAAATAATTAATAAACAACTAATTTATGAATGTAATTCTGATTGCAGTGATTTCATTGGGAGTTATAGCGCTGGTATCGGCCGCTATTCTTTACGTGGCTTCCAAGAAATTCGCCGTGTATGAAGATCCGCGGATTGCCCAGGTAGCAGAGGTGCTTCCCCAGGCAAATTGCGGTGGATGTGGTTACCCCGGTTGTAGCGGATTTGCAGATGCTTGCGTAAAGGCAGGTTCGCTGGATGGTAAACTTTGTCCGGTGGGTGGACAGCCCGTCATGACAAAGATTGCCGAGATTCTGGGCTTGGATGCCGCTGCTGCCGAACCTATGGTTGCGGTGGTGAGATGTAATGGAACTTGTGCCAACCGTCCTCGTGTGAACCAATACGATGGCGCCAAGAGTTGTGCCATTGCGGCTTCTCTCTATGGTGGTGAAACGGGTTGTAGTTATGGCTGTCTGGGATGCGGCGACTGTGTGGCTGCCTGCCAGTTCGATGCTATCCACATGAATCCGGAGACCGGACTTCCCGAAGTGGATGAGGAAAAGTGTACGGCTTGTGGAGCTTGTGCCAAGGCTTGTCCGAAATCTATTATTGAAATCCGTCCTCAAGGCAAGAAATCACGTCGTGTTTACGTACAGTGTGTAAACAAGGACAAGGGGGCCGTAGCACGCAAGGCTTGTACCGTGGCATGTATCGGTTGCGGCAAGTGTGTGAAGGTTTGTCCGTTCGAGGCTATCACGCTGGAAAACAATCTGGCTTACGTTGACCCCAATAAGTGTAAATCCTGTCGCAAGTGCGAGGAAGCTTGTCCGCAAAACACAATCATTGCCCTCAACTTCCCGCCGCGCAAACCGAAGGCTGATGATGCAGCTCCCCAAGTAAAGGTTGCAGCTCCTAAAGCTGAGGTTGAGACTCCCAAAGCAGAGGTTTAGACTTCCCAAGTTGAGGTATGAATTAATAAAGTAAATAAACGACTAAAAATACAGAATTGTATGTTGAAGACATTTTCAATTGGTGGAGTCCATCCACACGAAAATAAACTTTCAGCACATCAGCCTATCATCAAGGCAGAGATTCCGGCCAAGGCCGCTATCTTGCTGGGACAGCACATCGGTGCTCCTGCCAAGCCTATCGTTGCCAAAGGTGATGTTGTGAAAGTGGGTACAAAGATTGCCGAGCCCGGCGGTTTTGTATCAGCAGCCATTCATTCGTCTGTCAGCGGGAAAGTCGCTAAGATTGACACGATTGTCGATGCCAGCGGTTACGCCAAGCCTGCTATATTCATTGACGTAGAAGGGGATGAATGGGAAGAATCCATTGACCGTTCCGAAACGTTGGTGAAGGAATGCAGTCTGACTTCCGAGGAAATCGTGAAGAAAATCGCCGATGCCGGTATTGTAGGTCTGGGTGGTGCATGCTTTCCTACGCAGGTCAAGTTGTGCCCTCCTCCTGCATTCAAGGCAGAGTGTGTCATCATCAACGCCGTAGAGTGCGAACCGTATCTGACTGCCGACCATCAGCTGATGCTGGAACATGCGGAAGAAATTATGGTAGGTGTATCCATTCTGATGAAGGCGGTAAAGGTGAACAAGGCATTCATCGGCATTGAGAACAATAAGCCCGATGCCATCCAGCTGATGACGAAAGTCGCTTCCAGTTATGCAGGTATCGAGGTGGTACCCTTGAAGGTACAATATCCGCAGGGTGGTGAAAAGCAGTTGATTGATGCTGTCATCAGTCGCCAGGTTGCAGCCGGTGCGCTGCCTATCTCCACGGGAGCTGTGGTGCAGAATGTGGGTACCGCATTTGCCGTTTACCAGGCCGTACAGAAGAACAAACCTCTGTTTGAGCGTGTCATTACCGTGACAGGCAAGTCGCTGGCAAAGCCGTCCAATTTCCTGGCACGTATCGGTACGCCGATGAAGCAGCTGATTGAAGCTTGCGGCGGCCTGCCCGAAGATACGGGCAAGATTATCGGCGGTGGCCCGATGATGGGTAAAGCTCTGGTGAATACGGATGTACCGACTGCCAAAGGCAGCTCCGGTATTCTGATTATGAACGAGAAGGAAGCCAAGCGCGGCGAGGTACAGCCTTGTATCCGTTGTGCCAAGTGCGTGGGAGCCTGCCCGATGGGGTTGGAGCCGTATCTGCTGGCTACCGTTTCGGCCCACGGAGATTTTGAAAGAGTAGAGAAAGAAGACATTATGTCGTGTATAGAATGCGGTTCATGCCAGTTCACTTGTCCTTCCAACCGTCCGATGCTGGATTATATCCGCTTGGGTAAGGGTAAGGTAGGAGCGATGATCCGTGCACGTCAAGCTAAAAAATAACGAAGTATGAATAAATTAATCGTATCCCTTTCGCCCCACGTTCACGGCGGTGACAGCGTGAAGAAGAATATGTACGGTGTGCTTATCGCATTGATTCCGGCATTCCTCGTTTCGCTTTACTTTTTCGGACTGGGTGCGCTGATTGTTACGGCCACTTCCGTAGCAGCCTGCTTGTTCTTTGAATGGGCCATCGGCAAATTCCTCATGAAAAAAGAGACCACAACCATCACCGACGGCTCTGCCATCATTACCGGTGTGTTGCTGGCCTTTAACCTGCCTTCCAACCTGCCCATCTGGATAATCATCCTCGGCGCCTTGTTTGCCATCGGGGTAGGCAAGATGTCCTTCGGAGGTTTGGGTTGCAATCCCTTTAACCCTGCACTGGCAGGACGTGTGTTCCTGTTGCTTTCATTCCCCGTGCAGATGACGACATGGCCGGCTGTAGGCCAGTTGACAGCCTATACGGATGCCACGACGGCTGCTACGCCGCTGGCTATTATGAAAGGTGTCATCAATGGTGCTCCGGGCATGTCCCTGAGCGACCTTCCGGGAGCTTTCGACCTTCTGATAGGTAATAATGGAGGATGTCTCGGTGAGGTGAGTGCCTTGGCGCTGCTGCTTGGTTTGTTCTACATGTTGTGGAAGAAAATCATCACCTGGCACATTCCGGTATCTATTCTGGTGACGGTATTCGTGTTCTCCGGTATCATGTATCTGGTCAATCCGGAACTTTATGTATCCCCGGTCGTACAGTTGTTGTCCGGTGGTCTGATGCTGGGTGCTGTCTTTATGGCTACGGACTACGTGACTTCTCCGATGAGCCACAAAGGTATGCTGATTTATGGTGTTTGCATCGGCCTGCTGACTGTCATCATCCGTCTGTTCGGTGCATATCCGGAGGGTATGTCGTTTGCCATTCTGATTATGAATGCGTTCACTCCGCTCATCAACACCTATGTTAAACCTAAACGCTTTGGGGAGGTAGCGAAGAAGAAATGAAAAAGTTAGAATCATCCTTGAAGAATATGTTGCTGGTACTTACGGGCGTTACCGCAATCTCCGTAGCGTTGCTGGCTTATGTAAACGAATTGACGAAGGAGCCCATTGCGCAGGCCAATGCAAAGACCTTGAGCGATGCCGTAAGTGCGGTGGTTCCGGGCTTCGACAATGACCCCATCGCCGAGAAGAAGATGCAGGAAGTAAACGGAGTACAGTATTCTGTATATCCTGCCACCAAAGGCGGAGAATATATCGGAGCTGCTGTGGAAGCTGTTGCCATGGGTTTTGGCGGTGAGCTGAAAGTGTTGGTCGGTTTCGATGCCGAAGGCAAAATCATCGACTACTCCTTGTTGTCGCATGTGGAAACTCCGGGGTTGGGCTCCAAAGCTGCCGACTGGTTCAAGAAAGACAATAAAGGTGACATCACCGGCATGAATCCGGGTGAAGCGGCATTGACAGTGAGCAAGGACGGTGGTAAAGTAGATGCCATTACAGCGTCTACCATCACTTCACGTGCTTTTTTGAATGCAGTGAATGCGGCTTATGCTGCCTATGCCGGTCAGGAAACTGCCGACGGCACTACCGGCGCTACTCAAAAGAATGTTGAACAACCTGCTGATTCCGCAGCTCCCGAAGCTGTGGATACACTCAGCGCTAAATAAGAAAGGAGTAGAAGATATGAATAATTTTAAAGTTATGATGAACGGGATTATCAAAGAGAATCCTACGTTTGTACTCCTGCTGGGTATGTGTCCTACACTGGGTACCACTTCCTCTGCTATCAACGGTATGGGTATGGGACTGGCTACAATGTTCGTGCTGATATGTTCCAATGTGGTGATTTCTGCCATCAAGAATCTGATTCCCGATATGGTGCGTATTCCTTCATTCATTGTGGTCATAGCATCATTTGTGACACTGTTGCAGATGATAATGCAAGCCTACGTTCCTGCATTGTACGCCACGCTGGGCTTGTTCATTCCGCTGATTGTTGTAAACTGTATCGTATTGGGACGTGCCGAGGCATTTGCTGCCAAAAACAATCCGGTGGCTTCCTTGTTCGACGGTCTGGGCATGGGCTTGGGCTTTACCATTGCACTGACATTGCTGGGTGCCGTGCGTGAGTTCCTGGGAACCGGCAAGATATTCAACTTGAGTATCCTTCCTGAAGAATACGGCATGTTGGTATTTGTCCTTGCTCCGGGTGCATTCATCGCATTGGGCTATCTCATTGCTTTAATCAACAGTATGAAGAAGGCTTGATAATGGATGATTGATAATGGTTCATTATCGATTGTCATTTTTCAATTAATAAATTAAAGAAATGGAATATATATTGATATTTATCTCGGCAATCTTTGTAAACAACATCGTATTGTCGCAATTCTTGGGAATTTGCCCGTTCTTGGGAGTTTCCAAGAAAGTGGAGACTGCATTGGGCATGTCGGCAGCGGTGGCATTCGTGCTCACCATCGCCACCATCGTGACATTCCTTATTCAGAAGTATGTGCTCGACGCTTTTGATTTGGGCTATTTGCAGACTATTACCTTTATCCTGGTGATTGCCGCATTGGTGCAGATGGTAGAGATTATCCTGAAGAAAGTTTCTCCTTCTCTGTATCAGGCCTTGGGCGTGTTCCTGCCGTTGATTACTACCAACTGCTGTATTCTCGGTGTGGCCATCCTTGTTATCCAAAAAGATTATGATTTGCTGACGGGAGTGGTTTATGCATTCTCCACGGCACTTGGTTTCGGCTTGGCACTGACACTGTTTGCAGGCCTGCGCGAGCAAATGAGCCTGGTTAGTGTGCCGAAAGGTATGCAGGGCACTCCGATAGCTTTGATTACGGCCGGACTGCTGGCAATGGCATTCATGGGCTTTTCGGGGGTTGTGAAGATTTAAAGAAGAAAAACCGGAAATAAAGTGAAGGGGGGATAAGCTAAAATTTATCCCCCCTTTTTCTGTTTTTATTAATTTATTTCCTTACATTTGTGGCGTATTGATAACCTAAAAGCTAAATTGTCTATATTAATATGAAAGAGAAAATTTTAGTTACGGGTGGAACCGGTTACATTGGTTCTCACACGGTGGTGGAACTTCAAAACGCAGGTTATGAAGTTGTTATTATTGATAATTTGTCAAACTCCAGCGCAGATGTTGTAGATAACATAGAGAAGGTATCGGGTATCCGTCCTGCATTCGAGAAATTGGATTGCTTGGATTATGCCGGTCTTGACGCTGTGTTTACCAAATATAAAGGCATTAAAGCCATCATTCACTTTGCAGCCAGCAAGGCCGTAGGTGAGTCTGTCCAGAAACCGTTGCTTTACTATCGTAATAACCTGGTTTCACTGATTAACCTGCTGGAACTGATGCCGAAGCATGGAGTGGAGGGTATCGTATTCTCTTCTTCCTGCACAGTTTACGGCCAGCCGGACGAGCTTCCGGTAACGGAAAAGGCACCTATCAAGAAAGCTGAGTCTCCGTATGGAAACACGAAGCAAATCAATGAAGAGATTGTACGTGATACGGTTGCTTCCGGTGCTCCGATAAACGCCATCTTGTTGCGTTACTTCAACCCGATAGGTGCACACCCCACAGCATTGCTGGGAGAATTGCCTAACGGTGTACCGCAGAACTTGATTCCTTATCTTACCCAGACCGCTATCGGCATCCGTGAGAAACTGAGCGTGTTTGGTGACGATTATGATACTCCCGACGGTTCTTGTATCCGCGACTTCATCAATGTAGTCGATTTGGCCAAAGCACACGTAGTGGCTATCCGCCGTATCTTGGAGAACAAGCAGAAGGAGAAAGTGGAAGTATTCAATATCGGTACAGGTCGTGGACTTTCCGTATTGGAACTGATTAATGCTTTCGAAAAGGCTACCGGTGTAAAACTGAACTATCAGATAGTAGGTCGGCGTGCCGGTGATATTGAGAAGGTATGGGCAAACCCGGAATTGGCAAACAATGAACTGGGTTGGAAGGCAGAAACAAGTATTGAAGATACTTTACTTTCTGCATGGAAATGGCAGTTGAAGCTTCGTGAACGAGGTATTCAATGACAAACTTTGAATTTGTGTTTTTTAACAAATAAGCAATAAACAAATGCCTCCCCGCATTTGTTTATAATGTGCAAATCAGCCTGAAGCTGTTTATGTATATGTGAATATCCGTAACTAGTACGTATGCCTCCCCGGCATAGACAGGTAAGATTGCATAGTAGTTTTGTCGTGTTTTATTTTGTGTTTGTGTTGTGAATAAGCCTTGTCGAGAGACAAGGCTTATTTTTTTGTATATTATATACGGAATCTTTATTGCCAATTCTGTGGTTTTTCATAAGATGGGTGGGCAATTCCTTTTCTTGCCAATTGTTAACTGACGTTATCATGTCTGTAGCAATTTGTTCCAATTGTAGTATTAATCGTTCAAAATAGTATTTTTTGTTCAAAAAATACTATACACGGTAACAACTACATGCAAATTGTTTATACATTTGCGTTGTTGTTTATGTAACTATTGGGATGAACAAACCGTTGCTGACAAACGTTAATAGGTACGAGTACTTATATAGCTGACGAAAGACGCGACTTGGCTGATTTGTTTTAGAGGATACACGCGACTTACAACTTAGTATTGGGAAAAATAATTAAGGAAATATAGAATAAAAAAGATTGCTTATGTCACAGATTGTTGGACATATCTCACAGGTAATCGGACCTGTAGTAGACGTCTATTTCGAAGGAACGGAGGCAGAGATGATGTTGCCGAGTATTCACGACGCACTGGAAATAAAAAGGTCGAACGGAAAAAGACTGATTGTAGAGGTACAGCAACACATTGGTGAAAACACGGTGCGTACTGTTGCTATGGACAGTACGGACGGCCTGCAGAGAGGTATGAAAGTGCATCCGCTGGGAGGCCCCATCACCATGCCGATAGGTACACAAATCAAAGGCCGTCTGATGAACGTAGTGGGCGACTCTATCGACGGCATGAAGGAACTGGACCGTACCGGTGCTTATCCCATCCATCGCGAACCCCCTAAGTTTGAAGATTTGACTACCGTACAAGAGGTACTTTATACAGGCATCAAGGTTATCGACTTGCTGGAACCCTATAGCAAGGGCGGTAAAATCGGTCTGTTTGGTGGCGCCGGTGTAGGCAAGACAGTGCTTATCCAGGAGCTCATCAATAATATTGCGAAGAAGCAGCACGGCTTCTCTGTGTTTGCCGGTGTAGGAGAACGTACACGTGAAGGCAACGACCTGCTGAGAGAAATGATTGAATCCGGTGTTATCCGTTACGGAGAAGAATTCAAGAAGAGCATGGAGGAAGGCCATTGGGATTTGTCCAAAGTAGATTATGACGAAGTGGCCAAATCACAAGTGTCTTTGATATTCGGTCAGATGAACGAACCTCCCGGTGCGCGTCAGTCCGTGGCATTGTCAGGGTTGACGGTAGCCGAGTCCTTCCGTGACATGGGAGCGGAGACGGACGGTCCGCGTGACATTCTGTTCTTCATTGATAATATCTTCCGTTTCACTCAAGCCGGTTCCGAGGTTTCGGCCTTGCTGGGCCGTATGCCTTCTGCCGTGGGTTATCAGCCGACACTGGCAACGGAAATGGGTGCCATGCAGGAGCGTATTACCTCTACGAGAAATGGTTCCATCACTTCCGTGCAGGCTGTATATGTGCCTGCCGATGACTTGACTGATCCGGCGCCTGCTACAACATTTACCCACCTCGATGCCACCACGGTGTTGAGCCGTAAGATTACCGAACTTGGTATTTATCCTGCTGTAGACCCGTTGGAATCCACTTCACGCATTCTTGACCCACACATCGTGGGGGTGGAACACTACGAAGTGGCACAACGTGTGAAACAAATATTGCAGCGCAACAAGGAATTGCAAGACATTATCTCCATCCTCGGTATGGAGGAGCTCTCTGATGCCGACCGTACGTTGGTGAACCGTGCGCGTCGTGTGCAGCGCTTCCTTTCACAGCCATTTGCCGTTGCCGAGCAGTTTACGGGTGTCCCCGGTACAATGGTTTCCATTGAGGATACTATCAAAGGCTTCAAGATGATTCTTGACGGAGAGGTGGACTACCTGCCCGAACCAGCTTTCTTGAATGTGGGAACCATTGAAGAAGCTATTGAGAAGGGTAAGAAACTACTGGAACAGGCAGGGGAAAAAACGATTAAAAATTAAAACTCTGGGAGCTTTGATAATGAAGAAGTTGCATTTGAATATTGTTTCACCGGAGAAGGAACTCTTCAACGGGGAAGTGGAAAGTGTTACATTGCCGGGCACTATGGGCTCTTTTTCTATCCTGCCGCAGCATGCACCGATTGTGTCATCGTTGGGAACGGGGACATTGGTTTACGCAACGGACGGTGAGGAACATGAGCTGGATATTCAAAGCGGATTCGTAGAGATGAGTAACGGAAGGGTTGCCGTCTGTATAGAACAGCAATAGGCAATTAAAAATAAGAAATTGAAGATTAAAGGTTGTTGGCGTGACTATTACTAAGAGAAACTACTTATTGCATACAGCGCTCTTGACGGTATTGATAGGAATTGTAGGCGGATGGACGTACTTTTCGATAAATCCGCATCACTATTTCGGCGGTTATCCGCTGATTCCGCTTTTCTTCTTTGTTTTCGGAATATTCATGATTAATATGACCGAAAGCTGCCGTCACCGGATGCCGGGACGAATGTTGCAGATTTATCTGCTGATGCGTGTGATGAGAATGCTGGTTTCCATGATTGTGATGCTGGTTTATTGCGTTGCAGTACGTGAGGAAGCCAGGGCGTTTCTGTTGACGTTTATAGCCAACTATCTGATATATTTGATTTATGATTCCTGGTTCTTCTTCACTTTCGAGGCGAACAAGAAACAGAAAAAGAAAAGTAACAATGAAAAGATTGCGTAACATACTGACTGTAGTTCTGTTGGCATTGGGCATGTTGCTACCCGCCACGGTGCGGGCTGAGAATACGGTGGACGTGAAGGAGATTGTCTTCGGGCATATCGGCGATTCTTACGAATGGCACATCACGACGTGGGGCGAAACTCACGTTACGATTCCCTTGCCGGTAATAGTGCATAGCTCTACCACCGGATGGCATGTCTTTCTATCCTCACGTCTGGAGGAGAACGGTGGAAGTTATGAAGGCTTTTCCATCGCTCCCGCAGGAAGCAAGTACGAAGGCAAGCTGGTGGAGCATGATGCCACCGGAAACGAAATACGCCCGTTGGATATCTCCATCACGAAGGTGACACTGGCTTTGCTCATCAACAGTGCATTGCTGCTTGTCATCATTTTAAGTGTGGCGCACTGGTATCGCAAGCACCCGCAGGGAAGTGCCGCTCCCGGTGGTTTCATCGGGTTTATGGAGATGTTTATCATGATGGTGAACGATGATATTATAAAGAGCTGTGTCGGTCCGAAGTACCGTAAATTCGCACCTTACTTGCTGACGGCCTTCTTCTTTATTTTCATCAATAACATTATGGGGCTGATTCCTTTCTTTCCCGGAGGGGCCAACGTGACGGGAAATATAGCCATTACGATGGTATTGGCCATCTGCACTTTCTTGGCCGTGAATATCTTTGGAACCAAGACCTATTGGAAAGATATCTTCTGGCCGGATGTGCCCTGGTGGCTGAAGGTGCCGGTCCCCATGATGCCGTTTATCGAGTTCTTCGGTATTTTTACCAAACCGTTTGCTTTGATGATACGTCTTTTTGCCAATATGCTGGCAGGACACATGGCAATGCTGGTGCTTACCTGCCTGATATTCATCTCGGCCAGTATGGGACCTGCTTTGAACGGAACGCTTACCGTGGCCTCGGTGCTGTTCAATATCTTTATGAATGCACTTGAATTGTTGGTTGCCTTTATCCAGGCATATGTGTTCACCATGCTGTCAGCCGTGTTCATCGGTCTGGCGCAGGAAGAGCATAAGGAGAAGGCGGTGAAATGATACGATTATTGGGAATATAAATATTAATAAAAATAACCATTTAAAAACTGAAAGTTATGTTACTATCTGTATTATTGCAAGCTGCTGCGGCAGGTGTGGGAGTTAGTAAACTGGGTGCAGCCATTGGTGCTGGTCTGGCTGTTATTGGTGCTGGTGTAGGTATCGGTAAAATCGGCGGTTCTGCCATGGAGGCCATTGCCCGTCAGCCGGAAGCATCCGGAGATATCCGTATGAACATGATTATTGCCGCTGCCTTGATTGAAGGTGTTGCTTTGTTGGCAGTAGTTGTGTGTTTATTGGTGTTCTTTTTATAATGTACAATCTACCATTTACGATTTACAATTTGTCCGTGCAGCATCACCGCGCAGCCAAATTGTAAATCGTAAATTGTCAAATCGTAAATAAAATTATGTCATTGTTATTACCCGATAGTGGTCTGCTGTTCTGGATGCTTCTTTCATTCGGTGTGGTGTTTGTGGTGCTTGCCAAGTACGGTTTTCCCGTTATCACCAAGATGGTGGAAGGTCGCAAGACCTACATCGACCAGTCTTTGGAAGTGGCACGCGAAGCAAATGCCCAGCTCTCCAAACTGAAAGAGGAGAGTGAAGCGTTGATTGCTGCTGCCAACAAAGAACAAGGACGCATTCTGCGGGAGGCGATGCATGAGCGTGACAAGATTATCGTCGAAGCACGCAAGCAGGCGGAAGCCGCCGCGCAGAAGGAGCTGGACGAAGTTAAAAAGCAGATACAGCAAGAGAAGGAAGAGGCCATCCGCGATATTCGCCGCCAGGTGGCAGTCTTGTCCGTAGATATAGCTGAGAAAATTATCCGCAAGAATCTGGACGAGAAACATGAGCAGATGGAGATGATAGACCGGATGCTGGATGAAGTGCTGGCCGCAAGTAGAAACAATTAATTCTCAAAGAAATGGATATAGGAATCGTTTCGATGCGTTATGCGAAAGCATTGATGGAATATGCCAAGAGTATGGGGGTAGAAGATACTCTGTACAAGGAGTTTTGTATGCTTGCCCGTAGCTTCAGGAAACATCCGGATTTGTGCATGGCATTGGAAAACCCCATCCTGACGATACGTGAGAAGTTCGCACTTATCTGTACCGCTGCTGTGGGGGATGCTCCTGCGGGCCGTGAGTTTGCGCGTTTCATGACCTTGGTGTTGAAGAACCGGCGGGAAAACTTTCTCCAGTACATCTGCCTGAGTTTTCTGGATTTGTACCGGAAAGACAAGCATATCGGTGTAGGAAAGCTGATAACAGCCGTTCCCGTCAGCCAGGAAGTGCGGGAGCGTATCCATAACAGTGCTTCCACCCTGCTGCATGCCAGCATGGAGCTGCAGACTGAAGTGGATCCCTCCATTGAAGGTGGTTTTATCTTCGACATCAACGACTTCCGTCTGGATGCCAGTATTGCTACGCAGCTTAAGAAAGTGAAACAGCAGTTTATTGATAAGAATAGAAGGATCGTATGATTTACGATTTGACAATTTACAATTTACTATTTAATAGTCTTGTGATGCGTAAGTTGTAGAGGTCAAAACGGTATATGATTCGGGTTCTTTCAAATAGTAAATAGTAAATCGTAAAATAGTAAATACTAAGATGTTGTCTGAAAATATAAAAGTAAGCGAAGTCTCCGATATTCTCCGCAAGCAACTGGAAGGGATTGACACCCGCGTACAGTTGGACGAGATTGGCACGGTACTGCAAGTCAGTGACGGTGTAGCCCGTATCTATGGGTTGCGCAATGCCGAAGCCAACGAGTTGTTGGAGTTCGACAACGGCATCAAGGCCATTGTGATGAACCTCGAAGAGGATAATGTGGGTGCTGTGTTGCTTGGCCCTACGGATAAAATCAAGGAAGGCTTCATTGTAAAGCGTACCAAGCGTATTGCTTCCATCATGGTGGGAGAGGGTATGCTGGGCCGTGTAATAGACCCTCTGGGTGCGCCGCTTGATGGCAAAGGACTGATAGGCGGAGAACTTTATGAAATGCCGTTGGAACGTAAGGCACCGGGAGTCATCTTCCGCCAGCCGGTGAATCAGCCGCTTCAGACCGGTCTGAAGGCTGTGGACGCCATGATACCTATTGGTCGCGGACAGCGTGAGCTGATTATCGGTGACCGCCAGACCGGTAAGACAGCCATTGCCATCGATACCATCATCAACCAGCGTGCCAATTTTGAAGCAGGTGATCCGGTATATTGCATTTATGTAGCCATTGGCCAGAAAGGTTCTACCGTAGCTTCTATTGTGAATACCCTGCACCAATACGGTGCGATGGACTATACCATTGTGGTGGCTGCTACGGCGGGAGACCCGGCTGCATTGCAGTATTACGCTCCCTTTGCAGGGGCTGCCATCGGAGAGTATTTCCGTGATACCGGCCGTCATGCGCTGGTGGTCTATGACGACTTGTCCAAGCAGGCGGTGGCCTATCGTGAAGTGTCTCTGATTCTGCGCCGTCCGTCAGGACGTGAGGCCTATCCGGGTGATATCTTCTATCTGCACTCCCGTTTGCTGGAACGTGCGGCGAAGATTATCAGCCAGGAGGAAGTGGCACGCGAGATGAACGACCTGCCGGATAGTCTGAAAGGCAAGGTGAAAGGTGGTGGTTCGCTGACTGCATTGCCCATTATCGAAACTCAGGCAGGAGACGTGTCCGCCTATATCCCAACGAATGTGATTTCAATCACTGACGGGCAGATATTCCTTGATACGAATCTCTTCAACCAGGGTAACCGTCCGGCCATTGACGTGGGTATCTCCGTGAGCCGTGTGGGTGGCAATGCCCAAGTCAAGGCGATGAAGAAGGTGGCAGGTACATTGAAGATTGACCAGGCACAGTACCGTGAGCTGGAAGCATTTACCAAGTTCAGTGGTGATATGGACCCCGTGACGGCATTGACCATCGACAAGGGACAGAAGAATACGCGCCTGCTGGTACAGCCCCAATACAGTCCGATGCCGGTAGAAAAGCAGATTGCCATTCTTTATTGCGGCACACACGGCTTGTTGAGGGATATTCCTTTGGACAAGGTCAGCGAGTTTGAACGCAACTTCCTTGAGTCTCTTGAGATGAACTATCGCATGGAGGTACTCGACGTTTTAAAGACAGGTGTCATCAACGACGATGTCTGCAAAAAGATTGAGGAGACGGCAGAGGCGGTTGCAAGGCAATTCATGTAATGTACAATTAGACAATTTACAATTTACAATTTAGCTGCGCCATAACCCGCATGGCAAATTGTACATTGTACATTGTACATTGTAAATCGTAAATAGATATATGGCTTCACTGAAAGAGGTAAAAAATAGAATAAGCTCCGTCAAGAGTACACGCCAGATAACATCGGCGATGAAGATGGTGGCATCTGCCAAACTGCACAAGGCGCAGGGGCGGATTGAGAATATGCTGCCTTATCAACGGAAGCTGAATGAGATTCTGACGAACTTTCTGCGTACGGATGCTTCCTTCGAGTCGCCCTATACCGAGAAAAGGCCCGTGACGAGGGTAGCGGTCGTGGCGTTTTCGTCCAATAGTTCCTTGTGCGGTGCATTCAACTCGAATGTGGCGAAGATGCTGGAACGGACTTTGGAAGGTTACCAGTCGCTGGGCAAGGAGAATATTCTGATATATCCCGTTGGGAGAAAGGTGGAGGAAGCTGTCAAGAAAATGGGATATGTGCCGCAAGGCAGCTATCAGTTGATGGCAGACAAGCCTTCGTACGTTGAAGCGTATGAGCTGGCGGAGAAGCTGATGCATGAGTTTGTGGAAAAGCAAATTGACCATGTGGAGCTGATTTACCACCACTTCAAATCGATGGGTTCGCAGGTGCTGCTTCGCGAGAATTATCTGCCCATTGACCTGACGCAAGTGGCGCAGGAGGCGGCAGAAGATGTACCGGAAGATGCCCGCAGTTTCAATAATGATTACATTGTGGAACCTTCCGTCGGCGAGTTGATAGCGGAACTTCTGCCAAAAGTGTTGAGTCAGAAGATATTTACCGTGCTTCTCGATTCCAATACTTCGGAACATGCTGCCCGTATGCTTGCCATGCAGACGGCGACAGACAATGCCAATGAGCTGATTCAGGATTTGACGAAACAGTATAACAAGAGCCGTCAGCAGGCCATTACGAATGAGCTGCTCGATATTATCGGCGGTAGCTTGAAATAGTCCGGATTGCCCCGTAAAGGGCTTTCTCAGGATGGGTACAAATAAATGGAATAATAGGACAAGGATAACGAAATAACCGCTATCTTTGTCCTATTATCATATATGGCTACTGATGAAATCCGTATCATTCTGAGAGAGAGCGGATTGGTTGAATAATAAACATATCCATGGAGAATAATCCCGAAATAGCGCTTGCATGGCAATTCATTGAAAACACAGGCACTCATCTTTTTTTGACCGGCAAGGCAGGTACCGGTAAGACAACTTTCCTGCGAAGACTGAAGGCAGAGAGTCCGAAACGGATGATTGTACTTGCGCCGACGGGAATTGCCGCTATCAATGCAGGCGGTGTCACCATCCACTCCTTTTTTCAAGTACCTTTCGCTCCTTATGTGCCCGAAAGCTCATTCAGCGCGGATGGCAAAGCATCTTACCGTTTCCGTTACGGGAAAGAGAAAATCAACATTATACGCAGTATAGATTTATTGGTCATCGATGAAATCAGTATGGTCCGTGCCGACTTGCTCGATTCGGTGGATGCCGTCTTGAGGCGGTTCCGCGACCGGAACAAACCTTTTGGCGGCGTGCAGTTGCTGATGATTGGCGACCTTCAGCAGCTTGCTCCCGTAGTGAAAGACGATGAGTGGCAGATGCTGCGCAAATACTATGACACGCCCTATTTCTTTTCCAGCCAGGCCTTGAAGCAGACGGAATATTGCACCATAGAGCTAAAGAAAGTCTATCGGCAGAACGATGGGACTTTTCTTGAATTACTGAACCGCATTCGCGAAAACCGTTGTGACGGACAAGTGCTGGAAGCCTTGAACCGCCGGTATATTCCCAATTTCGTACCTGATAAAGAAGAAGGATACATCCGCCTGGTGACCCACAATTATCAGGCCCAACGGATTAATGACCATGAGCTGGAACAACTTCCGGGACGCTCGTATGCCTTTCGCGCCAAGATTGACGGAAAGTTTCCCGAATATTCCTATCCTACGGATGAGGTGCTGGAACTGAAACGCGGTGCCCAGGTAATGTTTGTGAAGAACGACACCTCCGGCGAACACCGTTACTACAATGGCATGATTGGAGAGGTGACAGCCGTGTCGGCAGATGGAATTGAAGTGCGCAGCAAGGGAAGCGACGCTACCTTCTTACTTCAGGAGGAAGAGTGGACGAATGCCAAGTATGTGCTTGATGAGGAAACCAAGGAGATTACAGAAGATATTGAAGGAACATTCCGGCAGTATCCGTTGAAACTGGCTTGGGCAATTACCATCCACAAAAGCCAGGGACTGACGTTTGAACGTGCCGTGATTGATGCCAGCGCCTCCTTTGCGCATGGGCAGACGTATGTGGCCCTGAGCCGCTGCAAGACATTGGAGGGAGTGGTGCTCAGTGCCCCGCTTTCTGCAAGAGCCATAATCAATGACAATGCAGTGGAAACCTTCACGATGGAGGCACGGAGAAACGAGCCGGACGAGAAACGCTTCCGTTCCTTGCAGCAGACCTATTTCCTGGAACTGCTGTCGGGCTTGTTCGATTTCCAGCCCATGGAGCAGGCTTTGCGGCGGTATGTGCGGCTGATAGACGAGCACTTGTACAAGCTCTTTCCCAAGCAACTCGCAGCCTGCAAGGAGGAAGTGGAACGTTTTCACGACAAAGTGACGAAAGTGGCCCAGAAGTTCGGTATCCAGTATACCCGTCTGATTGATACTGCGCAGGACTATGCAGCCGACCCGACTTTGCAGGGGCGCATACACTCTGCCGCCACTTATTTTCAAGAGCAGTTGCAACCGCTGGATGCGGTGATGGCGAGTACGGTAACTTCCGACAATAAAGAGTTGAAGAAGAAGCTCCGGGATGCCATGGAGGAACTGGAGGCAATGTTTGACTTGAAGACTGATTTGCTGGATTATGTACTGGAGAATGGTTTCCATGTGGCAGGATACTTGAAGCAGAAAGCACTGCTTTCCATTGACGATTCGGCTTCGCAGAAGGGTAAAGGCAAAGGGAGAAGTGCTGCTGCCAAAGAAGGGCAGGGAAGCAGTAAGCAGGCTGATAAAGAGAAACGTCCGCGTGAGCGGAAACGCGATGCTGCAGCTGTTGAAGTACCCACGGATGTGTTGCATCCGGAACTTTACAACCGCTTGGTGGCATGGCGCAATGCAGAAGCTTCCGCATTAGGGTTGCCCGTATATACCGTCATTCAGCAGAAGGCAATTCTGGGTATCAGCAATCTGCTTCCTTCGGATAAGGCCATGCTTGTACGCATTCCGTATTTCGGAAAGAAAGGGGTGGAGAAATATGGAGATGTGATTCTGGAGATGGTACGTGTGTATCGCAAAGAGAAAGGACTGGCAGAGCCGGAGTTGCTGTAGTCGAATCTGCTGCCATCCGAACTTGCATTATTTACTATCCGAACATCAGCTTTATTCCTTCCTTCAGCGTATGCGGTCGATATCCCAGTTCCCGGCGTGCCTTTTCTATACTCAGCCCGCTGAAACGGGGACGTGGCGTCTTTTCATTCATCTCCTTCGTAGTGACGGGACGGATGAGCGAGCGATTCAGTCCCAATACGTCCGCTACCCGATAAGCGATGTCTGCAATGGTCAGGCACTCGCTGCCACAGAGATGATAGATACCGTTTTGCGGATGACTTATCAGCTTCTCCACTCCTTGCGACACGTCTCCCACGAAGGTGGGCGTACGCCATTGGTCGGACACGACGAACACTTCCTCATTGCTCCTTAATCTGTTTGCCACCAGTTGAAGCACATTGCCATGCTGTCCGGGCAGGGAGGCACCGTACACCACCACTACACGCACGATGGCATAATCCTTGCAAACGGCAGCGATACGTTTCTCACCTTCCAGTTTGGTGTAGCCGTAATAATTAACGGGAGTGGGAATATCCTCCTCTGTATAGGGTCGGTCCGTATCACCACCGAAAACGAAGTCGGTGGAAAGATGGATAAAACGGCTGCCTCCCGTCTCACAGCATTCTGCCAGGTGCTCTACGGCAGTGATGTTGACGGCATCCGCTTCTGCATGGTGCGTTTCGCAATAATCGGGGACGGAGAGGGCGGAGGTATTGATTACAACATCCGGCTGTACTTCCTGGAAAAGCTTTTCCACCGCCTGGCGGTTGCATATATCCGTGCGGATAAAGCGATAGTTGCCCGAATGGGGACAGATGTCGTCGTGCAGGGAACAGCCCGTTGTCTGATAAGACAAGTTGCGGGACAAATCATCCAGGATGCGCCTGCCGGTAAAACCGTTGGCACCTATCACCAGTATTTTCTTTCTTGCCATTGACTTTGGTTGTTAAATGGTGTGGGCATCAATAGGGCACATGCCTGCCTTGCTGTACCTCGATGCGTATGCCAAAGGCTCCGTTGGCTGATTTCAGCTCGAACGCCCCTTTGAAATTGTTCTTTTCCCAAGGCAGTGCGGAAGGGTTGGGCACTTTCCAGCCGTCCTTGTCATATTCGCCGTACGTATGGATGCGCATGCCGTTCTTCAAAGTGAAACTTCCCATTTGCAGGTTGTCAGTAGAGCCCCAGAAGCCCGTCAGTCCGAAGGGATTCGAACTGAAATACCGGGAGTTGCTGAGTGAGAATATGTTCGAAAGGCCTTGTGAATAAGTCACGTTCGGGTTCAACCGGAAGATGCGGCTGTAGTCCTTGCTGGCATCCGGTATCTCCAAAGTGAATTTGGGAAGAGTGGGGGCAGACAGATTCATCAGCCCCATATCCAGCAGGAAGCCGTCGTAATTCTTCACGCCCGGCAGAAGCTCCTTTTCAGACGGAGACATGCCTTCGGGAGACGCTTCGCCATGTACTGCAGTACGTACCGTATCGGCAGGCATCTCGCTCTGTGCGCTGACGGATGACATGCCTGCAAGTAAAATGATGATGCAGAAGAAGATTCGTTTCATAGTTCTTTGTTCACAATTTCAGTTGCTGTCTGCCGCATAGGGGCGGACTGAACAAAGATACTCGTTTCCCTCTATTTCCGGAAATATCTTTGTATTATTTCTATTTCTTTATACGAATGGTAGGGGCGAAGACGGGCGAAGTCACCCATTTCATTTTGGTGGGGTCGTAGCTCCGTTCCAGGCCTCCGTTGAGGTCGAGCCAGTCCGTCACTTTCAGTTCCAGTACCATGCCATAACCGCTTTGCGGATACATCGGGTTCATATATCCATGAAAGGAGTTGCTTCTCCCGTAGCCCGAATACTGGCCGAAGGCATGCAGGCGCATGTAGGGATTGATGCGGTAGGATACGGAGGCATTGTAACCTACGTCCCATTGGGTACCCCGGGGGGCATCCCTTTTGGCATACCGGGCGCCGGCAATGGAGGAGGGGGTAGAGATGGAATAGTGGGCGGCATACACTCCGCCGCTCAGTTCCCAATGTCCGTCGGGACTGTAATAAGTAATTCCTGCGCCAGCCTGCATGATGGAGCCCATTGCAGGATAGGTGTTATGGCTGCCGTACATCGTCAGTACGACTTCCGGCGAGAGCAGGAAATCGGCGAAACGCTGGAAGTCCCATTCAAAGATGTTCTTCTGAAAGTGTATCTTCTTCATGTCCGTCCAGGGCAGGGGCTCCACATAGTCGGAGGGAGGGAGATGGAGATTTATCTCTTCCTGCTGTTCGCCCTGCAGACTTTGTTGGGGCTGGCTTTCATCAAGGCCCGTACGCTTGTTCTCTTTTGGAGAAAAGGGAATCTGCTCTTTCTTTACGGGAGGCCGGTTCTTTATTGTGTCTTCCGGAATCTCGCTCTGTGCATAGGCGCAGAGTGAGGAACAGATAAAAGTGATGAATAATAACTTTCTCATAAATAGTAGTTTAGTTTTAGTTTAGTTCACTATTAGTTTATATCCTATTCCCCGCACATTGACGATACGGATGCGCTCGTCTCCGGCCAGTTTATGCCGCAGTTTGGTGATGAACACATGCAGGCTGCGGGAGTTGAAGAAGCTGTCGTCTCCCCAGAGGTCGAGCAATACGTTCTGGGTGTTGACCACCTGGTTGCGGTTCTCGCAAAGGCGTTTCAGTATTTCGGACTCGCGGTGGGAGAGTTCCACTTCCGTATCCGCGTTAGGTGAAGTCGGGGTGCTGCCTGCAAAAGCAAGTCGTTGAGTGACGGAATTGAAACGGTAGTCACCGATTTCAAAAACGGTAGTTTCTTTGGGCTTTTCTTCTGTAAAGGAGAAAGCTTTGCCTACCAGGGCCTTTATGCGGATAATGAGTTCCTGCATTCCAAAAGGCTTTTTCAGGTAGTCGTTGGCACCCAGCTCAAACCCTTCCACCACATCGTTGATGGCGGAGCGGGCGGTAAGGAACAGTACCGGGGTCTGTTTGTCGGTCTGCCGGATGCGGCGCACCATTTCAAAGCCGTCCATGCGGGGCATCATCACGTCTGCCACCAGCACGTCGGGGTGGAGGTCGAAGAACTTGCGCAATCCCTCTTCACCGTCTGCTGCGGTGTGGATGATGAAGTTCTGCCCTTCCAATGTGTCCTTGATAATCATGGCGAGGGTCTGTTCGTCCTCAACCAGAAGTACGGTTATCTTTTCCATAATTGTCGCTTTTGTTACAAGTAATGTAAAGCTCCTTAACAAGTAATGTAAAGTACCCTAACAAATAATGTTATCATATCCTTATCGTAAAGGTACTTCCTTTTCCCAACTCACTCTTTACCGATACGCTGCCACCATGCTTCTCTATCATGGTCTTCACATAGAACAATCCCAGCCCATAGCCTTTCACATCGTGCAGATTACCCGTGGGTACGCGGTAGAATTTGTCGAAGATGTGCTTCTGCTTCTCGGGAGCAATACCGATACCGTGGTCGCTGACGGAGATTTCAGTCTGTTCATTCTGCCCTTCGACGGTTACCTTGCGGCAATGGATGGTCACTTCGGCTTCTCCATGCGAATATTTGATGGCGTTGTCTATCAGGTTGCTGATGATGTTGCTGAAATGCGTACGGTCGGCAAGTACGCTCAGATCTTCCGGTTCGATGTCCACCGATATATGGACGGAGCTTTCCGCTTTCAGCTTGTGTTGTTCGATGAGCGTTTCCAGAATATCACGTATTGCAAACTCCTCCGGGTGCAGGCGGAAAGTCCTGCGGCGTTCCATACTCATGGAAAGTATCTGTTCAACCAGTCCACTGAGGCGCTGAAGCTGTTCCTGGCAGATACGCAGGTATTTGTCGCGTTGGGCCTTTTCCTCCGCTTGGTTGAAGTTGAGCAGAGCGTCGTTGGCGGCATATGCTACGGCGATGGGGGTTTTCAGTTCGTGGGTGATGTTGTTGGTGAAATCGCTCTTCATCTCTTCCAGTGTCTTCTGTTTCAGGATGGTGCGTATCAAGAACCAGAAGGAGAAAGCGAGTACGATCAGAATAACGAATGATGTGGTGAGAATGCCCGACATCTGTCGCAAGACCAACATGCCGGCCGGTTCCATGATGAGACGGTAGCTTTGATTTGTATTGATGTCGAAAGAATAATTATATTCCACGGCTTTTGAGGTAGGCACATAGCCGGGGGTACCGATGTTTACCAATGTATCTATATAGAGAATGGTAGAGTCCCATTTGCTGCCTTTGTGAAGATGTAGCAGCCTATGGGGAAGATTGATGTTACGGTCGTGCAGGAATGAAGTCAGCAGGCTGTCATAAAGCACTACGTCGGGGTCGGAAATGATGTCCAGTCCCGAATGCAGTCCGCGCTGGAAGTAGGTGGCGAGTTCCAGCATACTGTTTTGGTCGCGCAAAATCACATCCAGTCTCTCTTTGGCACTCAATGCGGATTGGGGAGAGCTGTCTGAGTCCCTGACTGCTTCTTCCAGAGGCTCTCGGGCAGAATCGGCAGACATCCAACGGACTTTATCCGTTTCCCTGTACTGGTCGATGAAAAGCACACTGTCCTCTTTGGTGAGCAAAGGAACGTTCTTCCTGACACTGACTTCCACGCGGGTTGAATCGTTCGGGTGGGTCACGTAAACACTGTCTCCTTTGGGCATGAAGGTTTCGTGCAGGGTAGCGTTGTCCAAAGAATCTTCACGGGAGATGGTGGTACTGCTACGGACAAATGATTTTCCGTCATCGCTGTATCCGGCTGATACGCTGACTTCACCGTGGTTGATGTCGTCCTGCTTCATTTTATCCACGCGTATCATCATTTCGTTATAGTCGCTCATGCGCATGGCTTCGGTGATGTCCCTTTCCATTTCGCTGTGCATGGTATGGTAGAGCCCCGTCAGCCAGTAGGCTTGGTAGGCGAAGATACCGGCCAGGGAGACGATGACAAGTATGGCAATATATTTGAATGGCAGTTTCATGTTTGTTTCCGGTTACTTTTATACATACAAAGGTAAGATTAATATTGTGAAACCTATCATCCGATAAGACTAAATAACACTCCCGATAACACTGGATAACACTTGGTAAGCCGCTGATAACACAAGTTTCTGCTGATTCTGCCGTACTTTGCAGACGAAGATTTGCAGAAGAAGAATATAAACATAAATAAAAAGAAGAACATGAAACGATTCTATTTACTCCCTATTGTATGCTGTGCTTTGAGCATCAGCCTTTCGGCACAAGAGAATAACGGTACTGCAACCACCTCCGGTGCGGACGACAACCGCATCCTCAGCGCCGACAGCCTTATCACGACCGATGCCCGTCTGGACAGTCTTTATCAGACCTTGCCGGAAGTGATGATTACCGGTGAACGCCCCATCGTTAAGGCAGCGCAAGGCAAGCTGGTGTACGACCTGCCCCGCCTTATCCGGAACCTCCCTGTAGACAATGCCTACGATGCCGTGAAAGAGCTTCCCGGCGTCATCGAGATGAATGGCGGGCTGCAGTTGGCAGGCCAGGGAGTCACCGTTATCCTGGACGGCAAAGTAACCACCCTCAGCACAGAGCAGCTCTATTCCTTGCTGCGCAGCATCCCTGCCAGCCGCATAGAGAAGGCGGAAGTGATGTACAACGCCCCTGCACGCTACCAGGTGCGTGGCGCACTGATCAATATCACCCTGAAACAATCGGCAGGCGGCCCCGGCTCCTGGCAAGGCGAACTCTATGCCAAGTATCGCCAGAAGCATAACGAAGGCTTTGAGGAACGCGCCAGCCTGCTCTTCAGCAAAAATAAATTCTCAGCAGATTTTCTTTACTCGCACAGCCATGGCCGGGGCTACTCTACTACCGACAAAGAGGCTGTGCACACCCTGGCAGACGGCTCGGTTCACCCCATGACAACAGATGAGGTGGGCCGTGGCCGCAGCCATACCCATAATTTCAGGGTAGGGGCGGACTATAACATCGCCAAGGACCATCAGCTGAGTTTCGTCTATAACGGTGGCTATTCCACCTCCCACAACTGGAAGGGCGTGACGGGCACGCAGGTGTCCACAACTCATGGCAATAGCACTGACTGGCTGCACAACGGCCGTCTGGACTATCGTACCCCTTTCGGCCTCAAAGCCGGTGCCGAACTGACCTACTACCGTTCCCCGTCCGACCAGTTGCTGCATAGCCGCATGCAGGATGAGGAACTTGACTTCTACACCGAAGATTGCCAACGCATCAACCGATGGAAATTCTTTCTGGCCCAGGAGCATAGTCTGGGAAAAGGTTGGGATTTGAATTACGGAGCCATCTATACTACCAGCATCGACAACAGCTACCAATATTATTACGACCCCGAAACCGGCGAACAACTGACCTCCTCAGATGCCTTAAGCAATATGAAGTCCCGCCGCCGCGAACAGACCTGGAATATCTATGCAGGTTTCAGCAAGAGTTTCGGCGACAAACTCGCTTTGGACGCTTCCCTGGCTGTGGAGCATTACAAGACTCCCGTCTGGAACCAGTGGGACTGGTATCCCATCGTCAACTTGAACTATATGCCGGCACCGGGACATATCCTTCAGCTCTCTCTGAGCAGCGACAAGGACTATCCCGACTACTGGGCGGTGCAGGATGCCGTCTCTTACATCGGCGGTGGATACTCTGAGCTGCATGGTAATCCGTTGCTGAAACCGGCACAAGAGTATGAGCTGAAAATGACCTATATTTTGAAGAGCAAATACATCTTCAGCGCCTGGTTCAACCACACCAAGGACTACTCTGTACAGACACTCTACCAATCCTCCGAACGTCTGGTTGAAATCTACAAGACACTCAATTTTGATTATCAGCAACAAGCAGGAATACAAGCCTCTATCCCATTTAAGGTGAAGGATTGGTTGAATTCTCGCCTTACCCTCATAGGCTTGTGGCACCGCGAAAAGGATGGTGATTTCTGGGATATTCCTTTCGACAGAAAGCAATGCTATGGCATTGCCCAGATGAGCAATACTTTTACTCTCTCCACCAAACCCGACTTGAAGCTGACGGTGACCGGCTTTGTGCATAGTAAAGCCATTCAGGGCATTTACGACCTGCCTACGTCGGGCAATGTGAATATTGCCCTGCGCTACGGCTTTGCCAAGAACAAAGCCATCCTCAACCTCTACTGCAACGATATTTTTGAGACGGGACAGATTTCTCCCCGCATCCGTTTCAAGACGCAGAATGTGACGAATCATTACTCATGCTTCCGCGAATTCGGCGTATCGTTTACCTATAAATTCGGAGGATATAAGGAGAAGCAACGGGAGGCGGTGGATACGTCGCGGTTCAAATAAAAAGTAATTATTCGCTGAATAGTTACAATAAAAAAGGTCGATGTTAAATATGAATAAAAGGGATTACGATATTTTCGTAATTCCTTTTATTCTTAGTATCATTGTTCATTGTTAATCAAAATCGATAAAGGATATGAACTGCAGGAAGGTAGTAAGCGCTGTATTTCTGTTATTAGTAAGCGTTTGTATGCAGGCGCAAGGTACTTGTGTCATTGAAGGAAAAGTAAAGAATGTGAAGCAAGGAGTCTGCCTGAATCTATTTCGGATGGAAGGAGACGTGGGAAACAGTATTGCAACAGATACCCTTCAGGGAGACAGTTTTCGTTTTGAAATACCTATCTCTAAAACAGATACAGAACGTTTGAGTTTGATGATTCGTGACGGTAATCTGTATAGTATGGGATTGTCCCTTTGGGCTAAGGAAGGTTCCCATATCCGCTTGACGGGCGAGGATATGAACATCTACACCTGGCAGGTGGAAAGTGAAATGCCGCAACAGAAGATATGGCAGCTTTTTGTAAACGATTCACGGGATTTATGGAACCATAATCAGGAGAATAGAATGGAGCACATGCGATTGATGCGCAAATATCCCCGGAAACCGGATGATAAGGAGGTGTTGGCAAAGGTCGTTGCTCTACGTGACAGCTTGGAGAAAGTAGAAAATGATTTGGATATCCGCATAGATTCCAATGTTATAGCCCGCATGAAGCAGTTGCCGATAGAGGAGGTATGGATGGATAAACTGAAAAGTCTGGCGATAGGGGTGAGGTACACCAAGGGATATCCCTATCGCAAAGAAGTAGAGGAGTTATATGCCAGACTTACCGATGAACAGCGCGAGACACCGGAAGCTCTGGATATCCGGGCATATCTATTTCCTGCCCAGACGGTTGCTACCCAAGAGCAAGCTGCGGATGGTGACTTGTTTGACTTGCAAGGAAACGTACACCGCTTGTCCGATTTCAAGGGGAAAGCGGTGCTGATAGATTTCTGGAGCCGTGGTTGCGGTCCTTGCCTCAAGGCTTTGCCGGAGATGAAGGAAATCAGCCAAAAGTATAAAGACCGTTTGGAGGTAGTAAGTATAAGCATTGATGACAAAACAAATTGGGAGATAGCTTCGCGCCATCATGCCATCAGTTGGTGGAACTTGAATGACTTGAAAGGCAATCACGGATTGTATGCCAAGTATAGCGCAGGCTCCATTCCCCGCTATGTGTTTTTATCTCCGGAGGGAGAGGTTGTAGAGATGTGGTCCGGTTACGGGAAAGGCAGTTTGTTGGAGAAACTGGGAAAACTGATGGAATGATAATCAAATTATTCCCGTTCTCTAATGAAACTTTCATACAATGCGACAGGACCGTAATGCCAATATTTGGTGTTTTCCTTTTCAAGCAATTGAACAGACTGACTTTGGAGGGTAGCAATAAATATAGGTTATTGTCTGTAATTTTTCTATTCATAGTATACCTCCTCTGCTTTAATATAATTGAGATAGGTTAGTGCCTCTATTGTAACACTCCGTATCTGTCAAACAACTCCATTACCTCCCTTCCCTGCATAGAGTTCTTCTTTTTATACTGCTCTATGCAGAACGAGATGAAATAAGTAACATCCAATTCAGATTTATTCATAAGATGAACCATGTTTTTGTCTCTTGCAAATGTAATAAAAGTATTTCTACCTTGATGTGGTTTGCTACAAAAAATGTACTTTTGCAACTTTCAAAACATTAAAGTTGTTATTTAAAGAAAAGACTCTGTATGAAATCGGACATTGAAATAGCCCGCAGCATAGAGCTGAAGAAGATAAAGCAGGTTGCCGAAAGTGTGGATATCCCGCGTGACGAGGTAGAGAACTATGGACGATACATAGCCAAGATTCCCACTCATCTGATTGATGAAGAGAAGGTGAAGAAAAGTAATCTGATACTGGTGACGGCAATTACTGCGACAAAGGCGGGTATCGGTAAAACAACCGTATCCATCGGTCTGGCACTGGGACTGAACAAGATAGGCAAAAAGGCAATTGTCGCTCTGCGCGAACCCTCTTTGGGTCCTTGTTTCGGCATGAAAGGCGGTGCTGCCGGCGGAGGATATGCCCAGGTGCTTCCCATGGAGAAGATAAACCTGCACTTTACGGGCGACTTTCACGCCATTACTTCGGCACACAACATGATTTCCGCATTACTCGACAATTATTTGTACCAACATCAGGCGGACGGCTTCGGACTGAAAGAAATCATCTGGCGGCGTGTACTCGATGTAAACGACCGTTCCTTGCGCAGTATTGTCACCGGATTGGGTCCGAGCACTAACGGCATTACCGAGGAGTCGGGCTTCGACATTACTCCGGCTTCTGAAATTATGGCCATTCTTTGCTTGGCAACAGACCTTGATGACCTCCGCCGTCGCATCGAGAACATTATCTTGGGATTTCGTTTTGATGGTACTCCATTCACTGTGAAAGAGTTAGGAGTAGCCGGTGCCATTACTGTTCTGCTGAAAGATGCCATCAATCCCAACTTGGTGCAGACTACCGAAGGTACTGCCGCTTTTGTTCATGGAGGACCGTTCGCAAATATTGCCCATGGTTGCAACTCCATTCTTGCCACAAAAATGGCCATGACATTCGGCGATTATGTAGTGACGGAAGCCGGCTTCGGGGCTGACCTGGGTGCGGAGAAGTTCTACAACATCAAGTGCCGCAAGAGCGGCCTACAACCCAAGTTGACGATAATCGTTGCTACCGCACAAGGATTGAAGATGCATGGCGGCGTCAGTCTGGACCGCATCAAGGAACCCAATATGGAAGGACTGAAAGAGGGCTTCGGCAATCTGGACAAGCATGTACGCAATTTGCGTTCATTCGGTCAGCAGGTCATCGTGGCATTCAACCGTTTTGCCAGTGATACGGACGAGGAGGTGGAAGCTATCCGCCGCCATTGCGAAGAAAAGCTCGAGGTAGGTTTTGCCGTGAACAACGCCTTTGCCAAAGGAGGAGAGGGAGCCGTTGACCTTGCCAATCTGGTAGTAGATACTATTGAGAACAAACCATCCGAGCCGCTGACCTTCACTTACGAGGAGAACGATTGCGTGGAACGCAAAATCGAAAAGGTAGCCTGCAACCTCTACGGAGCAAGTGTAGTGACTTACAGTCTCCATTCCCGCAAGGTTATCAAACTGATAGAGCAGATGGGTATCAGCCATTACCCCGTCTGTATCGCCAAGACGCAGTACTCCTTCTCTGCCGATCCGAAGATATATGGTGCGGTCAATAACTTTGAATTCCATATCAAGGATATTGTAGTCAACAACGGTGCGGAAATGATTGTAGCCATCGCCGGTGAAATTCTTCGTATGCCGGGATTACCAAAGAAACCACAAGCCGAACACATTGATATTGTGGATGGAAATATAGAAGGGCTGAGCTAAACGCGCGGAGCGCGTTTAGAATTAAAAAGCAAGAATAAAGGCTGCGCAGTTCAAAGCGAACATCGCGCAGCCTTTAATTTTAATTCTTAATTGCTGTTTGCTTATCAATAAGCAAACAGAGGATATTCTTTCATCTTTGCATTGACGCGTGCACGTACCTCTGCGATGACTTGTTCGTTGTCTACGTTGGACAGAACGGTTTCAATCATCTCGGCAATTTCGAGCATCAGGTCTTCCTTGGCACCACGGGTTGTGATGGCAGGAGTACCCAAACGGATGCCGGAAGTCTGGAAAGCCGAGCGGCTGTCAAACGGAACCATGTTTTTGTTTACGGTGATGTCGGCAGATACCAACGCTTTCTCGGCAACCTTACCGGTCAAATCGGGATATTTGCTGCGCAGGTCCACCAGCATGGAGTGGTTGTCCGTACCGCCGGAAACAATAGTGAAGCCACGGTCCATCAAGGCTTGTGCCAGGACAGCGGCATTTTTCTTCACCTGCTTGGCATATTCTTTCCATTCCGGTTGCAGGATTTCGCCGAAGGCAACGGCTTTGGCTGCGATGACATGTTCCAGCGGACCACCTTGGATACCGGGGAATACGGCTGAATCCAGCAACTGGGACATCATCTTGATTTCTCCCTTCGGAGTTTTCTTGCCCCAGGGATTGGGGAAGTCCTTACCCATCATGATAACGCCACCACGAGGACCACGCAGAGTCTTGTGAGTAGTAGAGGTCACTATGTGGGCGTATTTCACGGGGTTATCCAGTTCACCGGCTGCAATCAGTCCGGCAGGATGAGCCATGTCAATCATCAGGATGGCACCTATCTTGTCCGCGATTTCGCGCATGCGCTTGTAGTCCCATTCGCGGGAATAAGCAGAACCGCCGCCGATAATCATTTTGGGTTTCTCGCGCAGGGCAACTTCTTCCATCTGGTCATAGTCCACGCGTCCGGTTTCCCGGTTCAGATTGTATTCGCAGGGAGTATAGATAATACCGGAAGTGTTGACCAGGGAGCCATGGGAGAGGTGACCACCGTGTGCAAGGTTCAGTCCCATGAATTTGTCGCCCGGGTTGAGCACGGCGAGGAATACGGCTGCATTAGCTTGTGCACCGGAGTGCGGCTGTACGTTGGCCCATTCTGCGCCGAAGATTTGTTTCAGGCGGTCGATGGCAATCTGTTCACTCTGATCCACTACCTCACAGCCACCATAGTAACGCTTGCCGGGGTATCCTTCAGCATACTTGTTGGTAAGGCAGGAGCCCATTGCCTGCATAACTTGGTCACTTACAAAGTTCTCTGATGCAATCAGTTCAATGCCTTTGAGCTGACGTTGGTGTTCTTTTTCGATAAGTTCGAAAATTAAATCATCTCTTTTCATTCTGCTTATTAGATAAGTTTGGTAAATCTGTGTTCTCTTATTAAGCGCACAAATTTACGGGAAATAAATGAATAAATTGAAAGAAAAGGAAGAAATTTACTGTCAAAAGAACACTCCGAAAGAAAAACTCAGCACATTGTCCCTGCGGTGAAAACGGATTTCGTTTTTCGTATTTTCGTCTGCGGCGTTGTTGTCGGCCGGAATATCGTATGTCACACTTTTGGAGATGTTGTGCAGCCCCATGTCGTAACGGAAGTCGAAAAAGACGCGTGAGATGGTGACGGATACGCCGACCGTGAAGCTGAGATTGAGCGGACGCAGCCTTTCACGGATATTCACCTGGTCGAAATTCTCGAAGTCGATGTCGCTTTTCCGGTCCCATATATAGCGCACTTTGGGTCCGCCAAAGACGGCAAGGCTGTACGGTCCCTCCTTGACGAAGTTGTATCCGTAGATGACGGGGATGTCTATACTGTGGATGGACGATGTAATGGAGGCTTCCTCCGGCAGGGCTCCTGATGCGGCGTTTTCGGGCAGAGGTTTCTCGAAGGTGATGTTGCACCGGTTGATGTTGTAGGATATTTCCGGTTGCAGAAAGTGGCGGTCGAAGTTTATCCGCATGAAAAGGGAACCGAAATATCCTATCTTGTAATTGTTCTGCACTTCGTCGATGGGCACTCCGTTGACGCTGAACTGGGACACAAGGAACAGGGAAGAGGTGAAACCGCCTTTGAAACCGAAATTGACCGGAGTTTCCTTGCGGTGTCCGGAATGCTCTTCATCGGCAGTACCGGGCACAATCGGAGTCTGTCCCCACATCATGGTGGGGAAGGCCAACAGATATAAGCCCATCAGGATTCGTCGCAGCTCCATCTCTTAAAACCTTTATCGCATTATTACTTCTTTTTCTCCACCGTCCATCCGAACTTGCCTATCTTTTCCCCCAGCTCATAATATCCGCCGTGCACATAAACCAGCGGATTCGTTTCCGCCAGTTCCAGTTTGCCGGTTTCAGGGTTCAGATTACGGGTATCGGCACGGACATTTACCACATCTGCTATAAACATGTCGTGCGAACCGAGAGCCATAATCTCCTTTACCCGGCATTCTATGCAAAGCGGTGATTCCTCGATAAGAGGCGCGCTGACTACGGTGCTTTTCCCGGGTGTCAGATGCATTTCCTCGAATTTGTTGTAGTCCTTTCCGGAGCGTACGCCACACCAGTCCGTGGCACGGGCCATGTCTTTCGTGGTGAGGTTGATGACGAATTCCATATTCCGCTTGATGATGTCGTAGGAGTGGCGTTCGGGGCGTACGGAGATGTAGCACATGGGCGGGTTCGTACAAATCGTCCCCGTCCATGCGATAGTCAGAATGTTATATTCCTCCGGAGTGCTTCCGCAGCTCACCAGTACGGCGGGCAGCGGATAAATCATGGTTCCGGGTTTCCAGTCTTCTTTCATATAATCTCAATATCTTCTCTGGTCTGCTCCTTTTCGCAGTAGTGGCATTTGATGACGCAATTGTCCTTATCCACGACATGAAACAACGTAGGCATAGGCTCATTGTTCGTGATGCACTTCGGGTTGGCGCATTTCACGATTCCGCGCAGTTCGTCGGGCAGGCGGACTTCGCGTTTCTCCACCACTTCGTAGTCGCGGATAATGTTCAGTTTTACATTGGGAGCCACCACGGCGATACGGTTTATCTCTTCGTCGCAGAAGAACTTGTCGGCAATCTTGATAATGCCTTTCGTGCCCAGCTTCTTGCTCTTGAGGTTGAAGCCGATGGTGATATTGTTGCTCATGTGTTCCAGTCCGAGCAGGGAGACTACGGTAAACAGTCTCTCGGAGGGTATATGGTCTATTACAGTGCCGTTTTCCAGAGCAGCAACCTGCAATTCCTGTTTCTTTTCGCTTAACATCTTGAAATATTAGTTATTAGACGATTCTACTGAATTACTCCTTTACTCTTTTTCACCTCATCCAGTGTGATGCCCAGTACATCGCACAGAATAGCTTCACGGGCATACAGTCCGTTTTGTGCCTGCTGGAAATAGTATGCCTTGGGATTGTCGTCCACATCATAGGCTATTTCGTTGACACGGGGCAGCGGATGCAGAATGCGCAGGTTGGGACGGGTATGTTCCAGCATCTTGTTGCGCAGGATGTAGACATTCTTCACCCGCTCGTACTCCATAAGGTCGGTGAAGCGCTCGCGCTGCACACGGGTCATGTAGAGGATGTCGGCGTCTGCGATGATTTCTTCCGTAAAGTCCGTATGTTCCACGTACTTGATGTTGTGCTCGCGGCAGTAGATTTTGTATTCTTCGGGCATCCGCAACTCGTCGGGAGCGATGAAGTGGAAAGTGGGGTTGAAGTGGCGCATGGCCATCAGCAGGGAGTGGACGGTACGGCCGTACTTCAAGTCGCCGACCAGAAAAATGTTCAGGTTCTCCAGTGTACCTTGTGTCTTGTAGATGGAATAGAGATCGAGCATGGTCTGTGAGGGGTGCTGGTTGGCACCGTCTCCTGCATTCACAATGGGCACGGTGGTGACTTCACTGGCATAGCGTGCGGCTCCTTCGAGGTGGTGGCGCATCACGATGATGTCGGCATAGTTGCTCACCATCTTGATGGTGTCTTTCAGCGTCTCGCCCTTGGATGAGCTGGTGGCCTTTGGGTCGCTGAACCCGATGACACGTGCTCCAAGCCGGTTGGCGGCAGTCTCGAAACTGAGGCGTGTACGGGTGGAAGGCTCGAAAAATAAGGTGGCAACTACTTTCCCGTCCAATATATGCCGATTGGGATGGGCTTCAAATTCTTTCGCCATCTCGAGCATATAGAGGATTTTTTCCCGGCTATGCTCGGCAATGGTGACTAAACTTCTGTTTTCCATATCGTTGAATTCATTTATACTTTTCGAGAGTGTAAAGTTACGGAAAATATGCGGGCTACGGAAATATGCGGGGAAGTTTTTTTGCGAAATATGGGCTGTTTTTCAAACCGTGCGGCATTTGTTTTGCAAAATCTACAAAGGGTATGAATCGGCAACAGCAGCACTTTTTTTTGTAGTTGCTGTTGTTAGATATATAATTATAGGTATAAATGGCATCTGCGTTTTATGTATCAGTATTGTATTGCAGCTGTTTAAGTGCAGAAAAACTAAAAAAAACATCAATGGAAATCCTGTTTCTTAAGCAAAAATCGCCCAAAAACGAGCAAAAACACGCATGAAAAACACGAGTTTTCTAATGTGAAATACTGATTATTTGTCGAAAAAGATACGGGAAAGCATAGGTGCGTTTAATATATTTCCGTACCTTTGCCCTATTATTGAACTTTGATTTTAGCAACTGAAACATGATAAGGAAAGTCGTCAAAATCCTATGGATTTTCATCGCACTGATTTCGCTGGTGTGTGTCTTTATATTCTTTTCCATAGCCAAGGGCTGGATAGGCTATATGCCTCCGGTGGAAGACCTGGAAAATCCAAATTACAAATTTGCCACAGAAGTCTTTTCCGAGGACGGAAAAGTATTGGGTACTTATTCCTATAGTAAGGAAAACCGCGTGTTTGTGGGATACAATGATTTGTCGCCCAATATCATTAACGCCTTGATAGCTACGGAAGATGTACGTTTTGCCGAACATTCGGGCATTGATGCCTACGCCCTGACGCGTGCCATAGTGAAGCGCGGTATCCTGATGCAGAAGAATGCCGGCGGTGGCAGTACCATCACCCAGCAGCTTTCCAAGCAGCTTTATTCCCCCAGTGCTGACAATGTGATGGAACGTCTGTTCCAGAAGCCTATCGAATGGGTGATTGCCGTAAAGCTGGAACGTTACTATACAAAAGAGGAAATCCTCACCATGTATCTCAACAAGTTCGATTTCCTGAACAATGCGGTAGGCATCAAGACTGCTGCCTTTACCTACTTCGGTTGCGAACCGAAAGATTTGAAGATTGAGGAAGCGGCTACGTTGGTGGGCATGTGCAAGAATCCGTCTCTCTATAATCCGGTGCGCTACAATGAACGTTCCCGCGGACGGCGCAATGTGGTGCTCGACCAGATGCGGAAAGCGGGATATATTACGGAAGCCGAGCGCGACTCCCTCCAGGCGTTGCCTCTGAAACTGAAATACAACCGTGTGGACCACAAGGAAGGGCTGGCCACTTATTTCCGCGAATACCTGCGCGGCGTGCTCACTGCCAAGAAGCCCGACAAGGCTGATTACCGCGGCTGGCAAATGCAGAAATACTACGAGGATTCACTCGACTGGGAGAACAACCCGCTCTTTGGATGGTGCGAAAAGAATACCAAGAAAGACGGTACCAAATACAACCTCTACACCGACGGGCTGAAAATCTATACCACGCTCGACTCGCGTATGCAGCAGTATGCCGAGGATGCCGTGACAGAGCATCTGAAGGAACTGCAAGGTTACTTCTTCAAGGAAAAGAAAGGAGCCAAGAAAGCTCCCTACACCTTCCGTCTGACCCAGGAGCAGGTGGACGAGATTCTGGGACGTGCCATGAGGTTGTCCGACCGCTACCGCCTCATGAAAAAAGCCGGAGCCACCGAAGCTGAAATAAAGAAAGCCTTCGACACCCCGGAGGAGATGTCCGTATTCAGTTGGGAAGGGGAGAAAGACACCATTATGACCCCGATGGATTCCATCCGTTACTACAAGTTCTTCCTGCGTGCCGGTTTCATGTCCATGGACCCGCGCAACGGACACGTCAAGGCATACGTAGGCGGACCGAACTACCATTACTTCCAGTACGATATGGCCATGGTGGGACGCCGCCAGGTAGGTTCTACCATCAAGCCTTTCCTTTATACACTGGCTATGGAGAACGGTTTTTCTCCCTGCGACGAAGTGCGCCACGTGGAATACACGCTGATTGATGAAAACGGAAAACCGTGGACGCCGCGTAATGCCAACAAAAAGCTGATTGGCGACATGGTGACCGTGAAGTGGGGGCTGGCAAACTCGGACAACTGGATTACGGCCTATCTCATGAGCAAGCTGAACCCCTATAACCTGAAACGCTTGATACATACTTTCGGTGTCCGCAACCGCGACATAGTACCTTCCGTTTCACTCTGTCTGGGCCCGTGCGAGATTTCCGTCGGCGAGATGGTGAGCGCCTATACCGCTTTCCCCAACAAGGGCATCCGGGTAGCTCCGCTGTTCGTGACCCGCATCGAGGACAACGACGGAAACGTGCTGGCAACCTTTGCCCCCGAAATGCAGGAAGTCATCAGCGTATCCAGCGCTTACAAGATGCTGGTCATGCTGCGTGCCGTTGTCAACGAAGGTACCGGAGGCCGTGTGCGCCGTCTGGGTGTGAAAGCCGACATGGGCGGCAAGACCGGAACGACAAACTACAATGCCGACGGCTGGTTTATGGGCTTCACGCCTTCGCTCGTGTCTGGTTGCTGGGTGGGCGGTGAGGACCGCGACATCCACTTCGATACGATGCTTCACGGACAAGGTGCTTCCATGGCATTGCCTATCTGGACCAAATACATGGTGAAAGTGCTCGGTGACAAATCGCTGGGATATGATGAAAATGAAACATTCCAGTTGCCCGAAGGCTATGACCCGTGCAAGGATGATATAAATCTGGAAGGAGACACCCATATAGAAGAACCGATAGAGGGACTCGACGAACTGTTTAATTAGTTGAAAGGTGAAAATTGAAAGTGGATTATACGATTAGTATTGGGAGCAACGAGCAGCGGAGGGAGAACATGGAACTGGCTCGCAGACGCTTGACGGAACTTTTTCCCGGAATACGTTTCTCGGAAGAGGAGGAGACGGCACCTTTGTTCTTTCACCGTCCGAATCTGTTCTCCAATCAGGTGGCATGCTTCGCTTCCGATAATCCGGCAGAGGAAGTCACTGCCTGCCTGAAAGCCATCGAACGGGAAGCCGGAAGGAAGCCCGAGGAGAAGGAACAGGAAATTGTACGGCTGGATATAGACTTGTTGTCTTGTGACGGGACTGTCTATAAGCCAAAAGATTTGAAACGTGATTATATCCTGCGAGGATTGAAACAACTGTTATAATTAATAAAGAATATAAGGAGATGTGTCGATAGTATATGAACACTTTCGGACACCCCCTCATTTTAAAAGACGAAGATTGAAAATGAAATTTTTAGGAATCATACCTGCCCGTTACGCATCTACGCGTTTTCCGGCCAAACCATTGGCAGTGTTGGGCGGAAAAACCGTGATACAGCGAGTATACGAGCAAGTGGCAGGAATCTTGGACGATGCATACGTGGCTACGGACGATGAGCGTATTGAAGTCGCAGTAAAAGCATTCGGAGGAAAGGTGGTAATGACTTCCACCGAACATAAAAGCGGCACCGACCGCTGTCAGGAAGCTTGTACAAAAATAGGAGGACAGTTTGATGTCGTGGTGAATATCCAGGGGGATGAGCCTTTCATCCAGCCTTCGCAGTTACAAGCCGTCAAAGCATGTTTCGACGATCCGGCCACCCAGATAGCCACTCTGGTGAAACCCTTTACGGTAGATAATGGTTTCGAGGCACTGGAAAATGTGAACTCTCCGAAGGTTGTGCTCAACAAAAACAGGAATGCCCTCTATTTTAGCCGTTCCATCATTCCCTACCAGCGCAATGCGGCGAAGGAAGACTGGCTGAAGAACCATACGTATTATAAGCATATCGGCCTTTATGCCTATCGCGTAGAGGTACTGAAAGAGATAACCGCCCTTCCGCAGTCATCCCTCGAGATTGCCGAATCATTGGAACAGCTTCGTTGGCTGGAAAACGGATATACCATCAAGGTAGGTGTCACGGATGTGGAAACTATCGGCATAGATACTCCTCAAGATTTGGAACGGGCAGAAGAATTTCTTAAAAGCCATGGGCTGTAAACTAGAAAGCCCATGCTGAACCGAAGTGACCAACCCCGGATTCTTGAACCGGAACAACTGGTGGTGCAAAGGCCGGAACGTATCAAGTTGCCTAATGGCGTGCCATTGAGCGTGCTCAATGCCGGTGACAATGAAGTGACACGTATCGATCTCCTCATGGCAGGCGGCCGATGGCAACAGAAACAGCCCTTGCAGGCGTTGTTTACGAACCGCATGCTTCGCGAGGGCACCCGACGCTACGATGCCGCCCGGATAGCGGAAAAGCTGGACTATTATGGAGCCTGGCTGGAATTGTCCAGTGCATCCGAGTATGCCTATGTCACCCTTTATTCTCTGAATAAATACCTTCCCCAAACGCTTGATGTATTGGAATCTATCGTCAAAGAGCCGGTATTTCCCGAGAAAGAGCTGGGAGTGATTGTAGACAATAATATCCAGCAGTTTCTTGTCAACTCTTCCAAGGTGGACTTCCTGGCGCACCGCGGATTGGTGAAGGCTCTGTACGGCGGGCAGCATCCCGGCGGACGTCTGGTGCAGGAAGAGGATTATCAGCGCATCACTCCTGCTGTGCTACGCGAGTTTTATGACCGTTATTATCATTCTAATAATTGCAGCATCTACCTCTCGGGCAAGGTAACCGACGATTGCATCCGCCGGATAGAGTCCTTGTTTGGCTGCGAGGCTTTCGGTACGGATTTCCGCAAACCGGAGAAGACAGAATTCCATCCGGTTACCGCTTCCGGAAAACGTATCTTCATCGAACGTCCGGATGCCCTGCAAAGTGCCGTCCGTATGGGCATGCTTTCCCTGGACCGTAATCATCCGGACTACTTGAAGGCCCGCGTGCTGGTCACACTGTTCGGGGGCTACTTTGGCAGTCGCCTGATGTCCAATATCCGGGAAGATAAAGGATACACGTACGGTATCTCCGCAGCCATCATGCCCTATCCGGGGCAGGGAGTGCTGGCGGTCAGTGCCGAAGCCGCCAACGAATTTGTGGAGCCTCTTATCGGTGAGGTCTATCATGAAATAGACCGCCTTCAGAACGAGCTGGTTTCCGATGGAGAGCTTTCCATGGTAAAGAACTATATGTTGGGAGACATGTGCCGTAGTTATGAATCTGCATTCTCGCTGGCGGATGCCTGGATTTTTGTGCAGGTATCGGGCTTGCAGGATACTTACTTTGCCGAAGCATTGGATGCTGTCAAGGAAGTTACCCCGCAAGAAATCCGTGAACTTGCAGGGCGTTATTTATGCAAAGAGAAATTAAAAGAAATAGTGTGCGGCAAAAAAATGTCATAAAAAGCGGGAGTTATCGCATCATTTTACCGGATAAATCCTACCTTTGTCAATTATCAACTATCAATTATCAACTATCAATTAATGAAATATCTATATACTGCACTCATTCTGGCTTTCTTATGTCAAGGCGGAGCCATTGCCCAGGAAAAAAAAGGCGGCTTTTTCGATAAAGTGAAAAGTACATTCTCTTCGGAGATAAAGATAGGTACCTACACGTTCAAAGACAACGGGGCCGTCTATACCGGTGAAATAAAAGGCCGCAAGCCCAATGGAAAGGGAAAGACCGTTTTTAAGAACGGTGACGTCTACGAGGGTGAGTATGTGAAGGGCAAGCGTGAAGGCTACGGTACATATATGTTTCCCGACGGTGAAAAGTATGAGGGACAATGGTTTCAAGACCAGCAGCATGGCAGGGGTATCTACTATTTTATGAATAACAACCGTTATGACGGCATGTGGTTTCAGGATTACCAGCATGGGAAAGGAACCATGTATTATTACAATGGTGATATTTATGAGGGCGACTGGGTGAATGACAAACGCGAAGGCCAGGGAACGTATACCTGGAAGAACGGTTCCAAGTATGTAGGCTCGTGGAAGAATGACAAGAAAGACGGCAAAGGAACATTGACCTGGAATGACGGTTCCAAATATGATGGGGAATGGAAAAATGATGTCCGGGACGGTAAAGGAACTTTTGAATATGCCAACGGTGACAAATACGTAGGTGACTGGAAGGACGACATGCAGCATGGCAAAGGTATTTACTTTTTCCATACCGGCGACCGTTACGAAGGTTCTTATGTTCAAGGTGAGCGTACCGGAGAGGGCATTTACTACCATGCCAGCGGCAACAAGTATGTGGGCAGTTTCAAGGACGGAAAGCAGGAAGGCCACGGCACATTTACGTGGGCAAGCGGCGCCGTTTACGAGGGTAATTGGAAAGACAACCAACGTGACGGATACGGTACTTACAAATGGAATGTAGGTGACTCTTACGAAGGTGAATGGAAAGACAATAAGTTCAACGGCCAGGGTACCCTGATTCAGACCGATGGAACCAAATATAAAGGCGGTTTTGTGAACGGTATGGAAGAAGGGAGCGGCATCCAGGAAGACAAGAACGGAAATCGTTATGAAGGCTTTTTCAAACAAGGAAAGAAACACGGCCCGTTTGTGGAAACGGACAAGAACGGGAAAGTGATACGGAAGGGAACGTACAAAATGGGAAGGTTGGAAAATTAAAGAAATAGAATTAAAAATTAAAGGCTGCGCAATATTCGTCTGAACTGCGCAGCCTTTAATTTTTTATTATTTAATTATCTAAACTCGTGTTTAGATAATGTATTGTGAACTGATTGATTCATTGTTCATCACCCGCTTGATGGTTTCGGCGAACATATCGGCAATGCTCAACTGTTTAACCTTGTCACATTTTTTAGAGTAGGGGATACTATCGGTAAATACCATCTCCGTCAGTGCAGATTCTTGTACACGGAAAGAAGCCGGGTCGGACATTACGCAGTGGCTGGCAATGGCACGGACAGATTTGGCTCCGGCTTCCAACATGATGTTGGCAGCCTTGGTAATGGTTCCTGCTGTATCTACAATATCATCTACCAATACTACATTCTTGTCTTTTACATCACCGATGATTTGCATGGTGGCAACCACGTTTGCTTTTTCACGTGTCTTGTTGCACAGCACCAGGGGTACACCGAGATATTTGGAGAATGTACTGGCACGCTTTGAACCGCCGACATCCGGGGTAGCGATTACCAAGTCTTCCAGCTTCAAGGATTCAATATAGGGGAGGAACACTGCTGATGCATACAAATGATCCACCGGAATGTTGAAGAAACCCTGAATCTGGTCTGCATGAAGGTCCATCGTAATCAAACGGTCGATGCCTGCAACAGAAAGCAGGTCGGCCACCAGCTTGGCGCCGATGGAAACACGGGGTTTGTCTTTTCTGTCCTGACGTGCCCAACCGAAATAGGGGATAACGGCTACAACGCTTTTTGCCGATGCTCTTTTAGCGGCATCGATCATCAGCAGAAGTTCCATCAGATTGTCAGAATTAGGGAAGGTTGATTGAACCAGGAATACATGCGAGCCACGGATAGATTCCTCATAAGAGACTGCAAACTCACCATCCGCAAAATGGGTGATGTTCATCTTTCCCAGAGGGCAATCAAGGCTAGCGCAGATTTTCTCTGCAAGGTATCTCGAATTTGTTCCAGAGAATACCATAAAGGGTGCTTTTTCGCTCATTTGTGTAATAGATGTTACCTATTTGTTAATTTGCATGCAAAGGTATGAATTTCCCGTTACATAAAACAAGAGTTATTGTATAAAAATTATTTTTCTTTCTCGGATTTATTCGTAGCTTTGCTTTATGAAACGACTTTCTTCCATATGCTTTGCGGGATTGCTGTGCCTTTGTACAGCAATGGTTTCGTGTGTAGGAACGGCACCCATGAAGGAAGTGCGCCTTATCGACTCTCTAAACCAGGTGGCTTATGCTTATCGTTATAAAAACCTGGATTCATCCTGCTATGCGGCATCAAGGGCCTACCGTGAAGTCAGCCTCTATAAACAAGGAAAAGCGGAAGCATCCAATAATCTGGGCTTTTGTGCTTTTATGCGTATGGATTTTGAGCAGGCCGAAAAATTTCATATGGATGTCTATAATCTGACCAAGAATGAGCTGGAACTCCTTATTGCCGACATCGGCTTGATGAAAATTTATCAGCGGACGGCGTTGAACAAGGAGTTCTACGATTATCGCAACAGTGCCTTGCGCCGTATGAAAAGGATAGCGGAGGATGACAATCTGTTTGTGGACCGACACGAGCAAATACGTTTGAATTATGCCCGTTCCGAATTTTATATCGTATCTGCTGTTTATTATTATTATCTGCAACAACGTCCCGAGGCAGTGGCTTCTATCAATGAAGTAACTGATAATCAAAAATTGTTGGCAGATACCAACCAGTTATTGTACTATCATTACATTAAGGGATCCGCTGCCTTGTGTGAAGGCGAGACGCCGGACGAACAAAGGCTGCGAGAGTTTGACGAACTATATACCACGTGGCGGTTGGCATCCCGTAAAGGGTATCTCTACTTTGAAGGGAACGGAGTGCAGGGGCTTGCCAACCTGATGGCCTCACCGGAGAATTACGAGTTTTTCCAGGACCGCCGTTCCCATGCCCTGACACGGTTTGGAGTATCGGTAGACTCTCTATTGCCAATGCGTCTAGGGCAGTTGGCTCTGCAGAAGTTCAGTCAATATAAAGATTTGTATCAGATAGCAGGCGCATATGTGTCCATTGGCAAATACCTGAATGCCCACAGTCACTATACAGAAGCTCTTGACACGTTAAAACTTGCTCTGGAATGTGTAAATGACCATCACCGCCTTTTCTATGACTGCCACGATAGTTTGGACTGGCTGAAAGCATTTGACCGTCGAGATACGATTTGCGCTGAGAAGGCATGGATGGAGCAGAAACTGAAAACCGTACCTGAGTGGATTTCACGTATTCGTGAACAGTTGAGCGTTTCGTATGCAGGACTCGGGATGAAAGAAAAATCAGACTATAACCGCAATATTTACCTGGATATCCTTGAAGATACACGTCAGGATAAAGAGCTGGAAAGCCGCTATCAGGCATTGGAAAAAGAGGCCGGACAGCTCAACGTTGTGTTGTCACTGGTCATTGTGGGCTTCGTGCTTGTATCGCTCTTCTTCTGGTTTTTCAACAAGCGTTCCAAAGACCGGAACAGAGTACATCTCCACCGTTTGCAACTGATGCTGGACATCTGTCAGAAGATAACGGCATCCATTCCGGCAGATGCACAGACTGAGGAGGAAATCATCGACTCTATCCGGACGGCTGTCTGCCCGGAATTGGAAAAGCTGTTTGGAGTGAAGGACATCCGCATAGACAACGGGCAATTAGTGTTCCCGCGTCGGATGAGCAAGGATGAGCAGGCGATGGTACGGGTGATAACTCCCTATATCCAATGGGCGATAGACAACGGCATGACGTCCATCTCCCTTGGCGACGAACGCCGCAGACTGGAAAAGCAACGCTACATTTACGAGCAGCACATCGCAGGGAACAAACGGCAAAATCTGATAAAGAAAGCATGTATGGCTATTGTCAACGGAATTCACCCGTACATAGACCGTATCATCAACGAAGTACAGAAACTGACTCAAAAAGGATTCATCAAAGAGGAGCGGATAAAGGAGGAGAAATACCAGTATATCGACGAGTTGGTTACTACCATCAACGAATACAATGATATTCTTGCCCTTTGGATAAAGATGAAGCAAGGAAGCCTTAGCCTGAACATAGAGACGTTCGAATTGAATGAACTTTTCGAGCTGCTCAGGAAAGGAAGCCGTACATTCGAGATGAAGAGACAGTCGTTGGAGGTGCAGCCTACGGATATCAGGGTAAAGGCAGACAAGGCCCTTACATTGTTTATGATAAATACACTGGCGGAGAATGCCCGTAAATATACCCCTCAGGGCGGTATGGTGAAAGTATATGCACGGCAGGAGGAGGATTATGTGGAAATCTCGGTAGAGGATAATGGTTGTGGATTGTCACCGGAAGATGTAGCCCGCATCGTGGGAGAAAAAGTATATGACTCAAAAGCCATCGGTATGAGTGACGCTCCCGACAAGGAGGAATTGAGGAAGAACAAAGGAAGTGGCTTTGGACTGATGAATTGTAAGGGCATCATTGAAAAATATCGCAAGACGAATGATTTGTTCAAGGTCTGTCTGTTTAATGTGGAGAGCGGGCTGGGAAAAGGCAGCCGTTTTTATTTCCGTCTGCCTGCCGGTATCCGTAAGTCCGTGTCGGTGTTGCTCGTCGTGTTGTCTTTGTGCATGTCATCCTGCCGGCATGCTGTGGAACAGCCTGCTTCCGGAGAGGTGTTGCCGGATTCTTTGGCACTGCTTGCACAGAATGAATACGAAGCTTTGCTGGACGAAGCCTCCGATTATGCCAATGAAGCTTATTACTGCAATGTAGACGGAGAATACGAACTGGCTTTACAATACATAGATTCGGCAATGTATTGCCTGAACGAACATTACAAGCAATACGCCCATCCTATACGTCGCTATATGACGCTGACGGGAGACGGGGCGCCTGCGGAACTGGATTGGTGGAACCAGATGTTCAATTCGGATTTCCATGTAATTCTGGATATCAGGAATGAAGCGGCAGTCTCATTTCTTGCATTGAAGCAATGGGATGACTATAGTTATAATAATGCTGCCTACACTACCTTATACAAACTGTTGGGAGAAGACCAATCCTTGGAAGAATATTGCCGGCAGCTGGAGCGTTCCACCAACAACAAGATGGTGGGCATTTTGCTGGCGGTGATTTTGCTGTTCGTATTGCTGTTGGGATATTACATACTCTACTTCCGTAAACGTCTGGTGAACCGCTGGAATCTGGAGCAAGTACTGGAAATTAATGGAAAGGTGTTCAATGCCTCCTTGTTGCCGGTTTCGGATACGGAGGAAATGTTGCAGCGTGAGGAGGATACATTGAAGGAAATCCCGCGGCAGATTGTAGGTTCCGCTTTTGATGCAGTGAACGAACTTTTGAGTATCGACCGGTTAAGCATAGCTGTATACAACGAGACTACACATAAGCTGGAATACACTTCCAATCCAGTGGAAGATACCGCCGTGGACGAGTTGCCTATCTGGAGGAAATATATGGAGAATTGCTTTGAGCAGCAAGTGTACATATCGGAAAAGGGTATACAAGCATTGCCGCTTGTTGTGGATGCGGGAAATATGTGTCGTTGCATAGGTGTGCTGTGTCTGGAACGCAGGGAAGGTACGGAGCAGGAGACCGACCATTTGCTTTTGGAACTGATAGCCCGTTATGTCTCCATTGTAATCTTCAATGCAGTGGTTAAGTTGGCTACGAAATACCGGGACATCGAAGTGGCTCAAGATGAAGCCCGGCGAGCTTCCTGGGAAGACAGTTTGCTGCATGTACAGAACATGGTGCTGGATAATTGTCTCTCGACCATCAAGCATGAAACGATTTATTATCCGAACAAGATAAAGCAGCTGATAGGGAAACTGCGGTCCGGCAAACAGACAGAAGCGGAGGAGCGGGAAACGGTGGTTGCCATCAGCGAATTGATAGAGTATTACAAAGGTATCTTTACGACACTCAGTTCATGCGCTTCCCGCCAGTTGGAAGAGGTGACTTTCAGGCGTGCGACAATATCTGTGCCGGAACTTATGGCTACTGCCGGGAAATATTTCCGCAAAGTGTATAAGGGAAACAAGGCGCATATTGATTTTAAGATACAACCGTTGGAAGGACGGATTACCGGCGACTGGAACCAGTTGCGTTTCCTGCTTGAAAACCTGATAGACGAGGCTTGCTCCGTAACTCTGGATGGAGCTGTCTGTCTGTCGGCCCGGGAAGATGGGGAATTTATACGTTTTCTGTTTACAGATATGCGTAGGGAAAAGACCCGTGAAGAATTGAACCAATTGTTCTATCCCGACTTGTCTCGCATGACGGCCGGTGAGAAAGGAGAACTGTATGGTACGGAATATCTGGTGTGCAAGCAGATTATCCGCGACCATGACGAGTTTGCCGGACACCGGGGATGCCGTATCAATGCCGAACCGGGAAAGGAAGGAGGTTTTACAATATATTTTACGCTACCGAAAAAATGAAATATGGAAGACAAAAAATTTAAAGTAATCATCGTTGAGGATGTCAAGTTGGAGCTGAAAGGGACGGAAGAGATTTTCCGCCATGAAATTCCCAATGCGGAGGTAATAGGTACTGCTATGACTGAGCAGGAGTTCTGGACATTGATTGAAGCCGGCGTGCCGGATCTTGTTCTGCTAGACTTAGGATTAGGAGGTTCGACCACAATCGGGGTGGACATCTGCCGGAATATCTTCAAGCGTTATCCGGGAGTACATGTGCTGATATTCACGGGAGAAATATTGAATGAGAAGTTATGGGTGGACGTACTTGAAGCCGGTGCCGACGGCATTATCCTGAAAACCGGAGAGTTACTGACCAAAACCGATGTGCAGGCAGTGATGGACGGCAAGAAGCTGGTCTTTAACTATCCGATACTGGAGAAAATAGTGGAACGCTTCAAGAAATCTGTCCTGAATGATACAAAACGTCAGGAAGCAATCATAAGCTATGATATTGATGAGTATGACGAGCGTTTCCTCCGTCATTTGGCACTGGGCTATACCAAAGAAATGATTGCCAATCTTAGGGGAATGCCTTTTGGAGTCAAGTCGCTGGAGAAACGACAGAATGACTTGATTGGCCGTCTTTTCCCGCCTAGTGAACGGGTGGGGGTGAATGCCACTCGTCTGGTGGTGCGTGCATTGGAACTCCGAATTCTGAATATAGACAATCTGGAAGCCGACGATGAGTAAACTCCGGATGCCACATCCCGCTACGATGTTCTTCCTGCTGACGCTGGCAGTCATCCTCCTTTCATGGATATTCGATGTCTATGGCCTGAGCGTGCTGCAACCGCAGACTGGAGAAGAAATACGGGTGCAGAGCCTGCTGAGTCCGGAGGGCATACGCTGGCTGCTGCGCCATGTCATAACCAATTTTACGGGATTCGCTCCGTTAGGGCTGGTGATTGTGGCTATGTTCGGAATAGGGGTGGCACAGCATTCGGGTTTCATCGATGCATGTATTCGCAGGGGGGTACGACGTCCACGTGATCCTTGGCGCATTATCCTGCTGGTCATTGTCTTAGGACTGTTGTCCAATATAGTGGGAGATGCAGGATATATCATTCTGTTGCCGATAGCTGCGACTTTGTTCCAGTCCGTCGGTCTGCACCCCATTGGAGGTATAATTACAGCTTATGTTTCAGTCTCTTGTGGCTATAGCGCTAATGTGTTTTTGAGTACATTAGACCCCATGATTGCCTCTGTAACGCAAGAAGCGGCTGATAGGATGAATATTGCTCCGGGGCAGACTGGACCGCTGTGCAATTATTATTTTCTCTTTGTTTCCACGTTCCTGCTTGCATTTATCATTTATCATATTACCCGCAGGAGCTTGTTGCCGCACTTGGGAATGTATGCAGGGGATATTCATTTTAATGGCTACAAACAACTGTCCCGCAAGGAACGGAGAGCTATGTTGGGAGCTGTATTTGCAGGCTTGCTGTATATTGCCATTATTCTGTGGGCTACATTCTCTTCATGGGGGATATTGCGGAGTGTCAATGGTGGGTTGATTCGTTCTCCGTTTATAGTCGGTATTCTGTTTTTGCTTTCGTTTGGAATAGGTTTGATGGGGATGGTCTATGGTTTTGCCTCCGGCCGATACCGTACGGACGGTGATGTGATAGAAGGGCTTACGCAGCCGATGAAACTGCTGGGCGTTTATTTTGTGATAGCTTTCTTTGCCTCACAGATGTTTGCTTGTTTTGAATATTCCCACTTAGACAAGTGCATTGCCATTTTAGGCGCCAATCTGTTATCTTCCGCTTCTTTGAGCAGCTTATGGATATTGATTCTCTTCATTCTTTTTACGGCGCTGGTCAATCTCTTTATGGTATCTGCCACAGCTAAATGGGCTTTTATGTCTTTCATTTTTGTTCCGGTACTGGCAAGTATGGGCATTTCGCCGGATATGACCCAATGTGCGTTCCGTATAGGTGACAGTGCAACAAATGCCATAACACCTTTTATATTCTACATGCCACTTGTTTTGACCTATATGCAGCAATATGATAGGCAATCCACTTATGGTTCACTGCTGAAGTATACTTGGAGATATTCTTTAGTCATTCTGTTGGCATGGACCGCCTTATTTGTACTTTGGTACATCAGCGGTTTGCCATTAGGACTGTAATGTCATAACCAATGAACAACCCGCTTTCGATAACCCCGGTAATGGCTTTCAGTTTCTGTTCCAAATCAGGAACAATGTTGCTGAGATGAATGTCAAGAATGAAATTACCGTTTTCGGTAAATACCGGGCCGTCTTTTCCTTCTGCAAGGCGTAGGCTGATTTTTGAAGCTCCCAATAAGCGTATCTCGTTTTCCACATGGGAGAGAGCATGTGGAAACACTTCCACCGGTATGGGGTATTTGCTCCCCAGTTTGCTGACAAGCTTACTCTCATCGATAATGATGTAAGTCTTGCCACTGCTTTTAATGAGGAGTTTCTCCTTAAACATGGCTCCGCCACGTCCTTTGATGAGGTTGTTCTGCGGATCCACTTCGTCTGCACCGTCGAATGTCCAATCCGGACGCTTATTCCACAGAGTAGTTTGCGGCAGGCCAAGCTGTATACATGCCATCGAAATTTCGGCAGATGCCGGAATGATTTCTATATGCAAAGATTCTTGTTTAACTCGCTAAGCTAATGCAAACAAAGTGAGATAAACGGTAGAGCCGGAGCCTGCTCCTATGGCATCACTGTCTTTGGCCAGTCCGGCAATTTCCTGGGCTGCCAATTCCTTATTCGCTTTATTGCTGATTTTATTTGACCATTGCAATTCTTGTATCAACTGATTTTCCCATTCCATCACTTTAAAGTTTAGTTGTTATTACTCTTTCATTCATTTTCGGGTCAATGCTACTTTCCCTGCTTGAATATTCATCCATATTTTTACTTTTTATAATTAGTAACATTGATAATTTGCAAAATGTTTTAATACATCTGTATATAAATACCGTGTATCTTGTTTGTAAAGGTAACTAATCATTACTTTTTATATAGCAAATGAGCCTTTTGTACATAGGTAACGAAAAAAGGTGGTACAAAAATTTGCAATATTCGCAAAAAAGCGTACCTTTGCACCGCAATTAAGGCTGGTTCCGTAGCTCAGCTGGATAGAGCAACGCCCTTCTAAGGCGTGGGTCTTGCGTTCGAATCGCAACGGAATCACAACGAAAAACCGCAAATAGCTAATAAAAAGCTTTTGCGGTTTTCTTGTTTTAGAATTAGAAAATGTCCGCATAGGTTGTAATGGGAAACAAATTGGAGTATTTGGTTTACATTGCAGGCAAGATTTATTTGCGATACCTGGAGAAAAAATTATCAATCCAACGGACTAGATATACTATAATAACTCCGGCTATGACCATACTGATAATACGTACCAACATAATTTATAGAATTAAAGATTTGTTTTTATAGAATAATAATGTGCAAAGATAATTGATTGGTGGAGAAACAAAAACTCTGGAAAGGATATAAAGATAGGAGTTAACGCATATTTTCACGGATATAATCCTCTATTGTAAAATCACTCTTATATCTAGATATTTCCGGATTCTTCTCTACAGTCGTAATGCAACGTTTTTCTTTACCAAGTACCAACCGGTTTAGGAAGCTCAGGATGTCACGACGATTATCCTTCATAGGAGAATAGGATAGGGAATGTCCTATACCTTCCGCTATATAGAAATAGTATGCTGTCTCTTTTTCTTTCAGTTGCATACAGATAAAGTTTGAGCCCCATAGCCCCATTTCCTCTTCTATTACTGCCTTAGTAAAAGGAACCGTGCTGTCGGCATCACCATAGAACAACATAAGAGGACAAGGGGACATTATCCATTTTGGAATACCATTGGCACAGATTGCTCCAGAAAAGGAAATGACCCCTGCATAATTGAAATTGGCAGGTAATCTGTCCGCAAAGGCCGTTTGATTGCAAATCTCATACTCTGCTTGAAGGGCAGTTATCGCACCTGCACTTGAACCGCAAGCTATAATTTGTGCAGGATTTATTTGCCATTCTACACTATGCTCAATTATATGATTTGTAGCATCACCAAAATCTTCTACAGCACAAGTGATTGCTTGTTGCAGGGCAGAAGAGAATCCTTGCAAGTCCGAATACTCCGATTTATCTATATCCTTTAATTGGGTGCGGTAATCTGTTGATACTACCACATAACCGGCTCGTGCAAAAAAATGAACCCAATTATATACTTTAATGTACTAATTTTAATTCTATCTATTTATATCTTATTTCAATAAGGGAAATCTTTTGGGTTTCCCTATTTTTTATGCCCATTTTCAAGTGAATCAAAGAATTTTGTTAAAGAATCCTAAGTAGATAACACTTGAGATTGGATTTGGGTATAATTCGCCAAAGTAGTTTTCATGGTAGTAAAAACCAAGTGTTCCAAGTATCGTACTGGAAGCACTTGGTTAATGTTTAAATGAGCAATATTAATTTGTCTTAAATAAAGGTCAAATGCCCAAGTTGAATTGAGGTATTTGACCATAAAGATAAATGTTTCATAATAATTGTTATATCAACCTTGATTTGTAAGGGCACTCTGATATATAATTTTGATAGTTCATAAAAGGACTATCAAAAAGTATATGAGAAATAAAACTATACTAATTATTAAACTATTAGAGATAGTCCTAATAGTTTTAGGAATGTTCCATGAAATACTTGAAATATTGGAACATCTTAATGCCCTGTAATATACAGGAGATATGTAACAAGAACCCGACTCTGCAAAATCGGGTTTATTTTTTATGTAACATTTTATCTTTAAATATGTATATGATAATTATACTCAATTGTTTTATTTAAGTGCCTAATTTTTAGATACTTATTTTTATATGTTATGATTTTTTATTATATTTATATAATAAAAATAACATGTCAATTGGAAACAGAAATAATCAATATTGTAGAAATAATAAAGAAGAATAAACAAATGCGAGAAGTAAAGTCATTTATTGATTTGATGAAATCCTTTTATGGTGAAAAATCATGTAGAGAATTTCTTGAAGATATTAAATGGCATGGAGAACCGATTTGCCCACACTGTAATTGTCAAACGAAAGAGCATTATAAGTTAAAGTCTAATGGAGAATTTAAAGGACTATATAAATGTAAACGATGTAAGAAAAGATTTACGGTTACTATTGGTACTATGTTTGAAGGTAGTCATGTATCATTAAAGAAATGGTTCTATGCATTGTATATATTCTTAGTCCATAAGAAAGGAATAAGTAGCATACAATTATCTAAAGATATAGATGTAACACAGAAAACAGCTTGGTTTATGTTGGAACGGATAAGACATTATTTGAAAGACAAGCTTGTAGTTCAATTTAATGATATGACACAAGTTGATTAAACCTATGTAGGTGGTAAGAATAAAGGTAGAGTAAAGAATGCACAAGGAAGAAGCCTTAAAGTTAAGACTCCCGTAGTAGGTCTATTATCTAATGGAATGGCATATACAGCCGTTGTTCCAAATACTGGTGGAAAGGTTTTGAAAACGATAATCAATACTTTAGTCAAGGAAGGTTCTACCGTTATAACAGATGGATGGAAAGGTTATACTGGAATATCGAAAAATTATATTCATAAAGTAGTTGAACATAGTACTGGCGAATATGTAAAAGACGGATTCCATACCAATAGTATTGAGGGATTTTGGTCACACTTGAAACGTGGAATATTAGGAATATATCATAAGGTAAGTCCAAAGCATTTGGATAAATACTGTGATGAATTTGCATTTAGATATAATACGAGAGGACTAACAGATGTTCAAAGATTTATTTATTTTACGATGTCAGCCTATAAAAGATTAAAGTATCAAAGTTTGATTTACCCATAAGAATGGGTAAATTTGAATTGAAAATAGAAAAAGAGCAGTTCACGAAGTAGCATTTTTGCTAAATAGTTCCTATATTTGCATTGTCCCAAGTGGACAGACATAGTTTAGGAAGCGTTTAGCTTATTCCTTGTTAATGAATCTGGACAATTCACCTGCACTGAGGAATATGAAAGAATGCTCCCTTTGGTTTGCATATATAGCACTGATGTGTTGATATACAGCCAAAGGCGTGAGCTGTTTTCATTTTTCGGTGCAGAGGTAGTCCAGAACCCATTGACGGAATTTGATAACAGTCTTGCGCCTTCCCTATTTTAGAAAATGCTTTCTTTGAGACTGGGGGAGCGCAAAGTGATTGTGTATGAGAACAGTCTTCTGCAATGATTGTCATTTGTCGGATGATATTCCAAAATTAGTTGCTGATGAATTGTTGGGTATTCAGCAATTAGATATGTTAAAGGCTCGTTATAAGCAAATGAGAAAGTGCTATGACTTCTCGTATGCAGAATGGCAAAAAGAGTTTTCCGATGATTTGAAGCCTTTTAATGGATATACAGATACTACCTCTGTTTGTATTCCCATTTTGAATCCATTGTTTAGAAAAGATTTTGCGGATAAAGGTGCAATAGGTTTGGATTTGCCGACTTGGTTTAATGTTCAAGTCGATAATGTCCGAATTATGCTTATTGCGCAAGACCCGTTACGTGATGCAAAATGGTATGAAGAATGCCATGATGCAATAGTGTCAAGTCCATTTGGGTTACATGATGCAACCCATAGGAAAAGTGGAAGTGGAGGTAAAATGGCCGACTTGTTGATTAATGGTCTGATTAAGAAAAGGTTTGCAATATACTTGACTGATGCGAATAAGTATTTTGTACATGATAGAGAAATGTCTAAGACTTTTGCTGAAAATAGATTAAAGACATATACTGATATATTGCAAAAAGAATTAGACTTAGTGAGACCAAATCTTTGTGTTTGTTTAGGTAAGAAAGCGAAAGAAGTTTTGGATAAATGTATGGTAAATGTCAAATCAATAATGTTGCCGCATTTGTCGGGAACTGCACGAGGTGCAATAGTCAAAAGGTTTCCAATATTAGAAGACATTAAAGCAACAGCCGAAAATGTTGCAAATGTATATGTAGATGAAATTGTTGAATCATTAAAATAGTAGAATTATGGGTTGTATAACATTCGTATTGTTAGTATTGAATATCATTGCATTAGTTGCAATAGATATTATGTTTTGGGCTGAAAGTGCAGCTTCGGGACTTGCTGGAGTATTTGGTATTATAGCATTCTTTATAGGATATGCTTTGAGTGTGGAAGTAACGATTGCTCCAAGAGATTTTTGGGTAAATTCTGCATTTGGCATCTTTATAAAGAAACTTGGTGTAGCCAATATGACAGCTTTTGCAGTGTGGTTTATCGGAAATTTGATAATTGGGTAGAAACATTAAAATGAGAAGATATGAACAATAATGAAAATTCAGTTTTAGAGTATTTGAAAGCAAACAATGAAGTACTGTTTGATAAAATCGTGAATGCTTTGCGTAAAGGAAAGCAAGTTAATTTTACGGATATTAATCAAAGTGATATTATCATTTTGAGTCCGCAGAAAGCATTTGAATATGCGGGAGAAGAAGGCGATAAGTATTTTAAAGTTTGGATGGTAGGGAGTACTATTGCTTGGTGTACTTGGGCTAATTCAATGGTTGATAGCGATTTCCGTTGGAATGCTAAGGCGAGAAATGAAAACAAAAGAGATAATAAGGACATTTTGGGTAATGAGCCTTATATTTCTGCCTATTTGAAGTCTAATTCTGCCATTGAACAATGTTCAGTAGTTTATATGTTCCCGTTTGAAGCCTTTTCCAAAAAGAAAGTAGAAGTTGTGAAGAAGGTGGAAGAAAAAGAAAGTAAAACAGAAAAGTCTGTAAAAAAGACGACAAGTGAACCAAATAGTAAAAAGGTTGAAGATATTATTGATAGCCTTTCATGGCTAACTGAATGTATTTCTAAGAAATTTGCACCAAGTCCCACAATGCCCGGATTTGGTATGATTACAAGAGCTTGGGATAAGCAGCAACTTATTGGGGAACGTGCTGAATTTGATACTAAATTGATGAGGTTGAAATGTTTGGATGAGCATAATAAGATGATACCGTATTTTGAGAAGAAAGCACAAGAGTGGGATGAGAAAAAAGCTGGAGTGTTTGAAAAGATAGCGAAAGTGTTAAAAAAATAATAAGTAGTATAACAGTAAAAGCCAACCGACTTATAATTAAGTGGTTGGCTTTTGATTTTAGAAAACATCCATAAAGATGGATTGTTTTCTGGTGGTCTTTTATTGCGATTTTTGGTCGTTTAATTTAGTTTCTCTATATTTGTATTGAAAATTAATGCTTTAGATTTTTTAGACGAATGATAGAGCATTAAGAGTATTAACAAATCTAAAAGAATACCATTATGGACGATTTAAATCGTTTAAAGACCTTATTGGAAAAAGTATTTAGTAAGTGTTTAAAGCAGGTGTATTATTACATTTATATGCCTGATTTTAGAGGAGACATGCAAGTCTTGATGAAAGAAAGACCATGTACTTCTAATATGATACGTAATTCTTTAAAGGAAATGGATATACCTGTTAAAGAATTAGGTAATAATGGAATATGTATTTTTATAGCTTAATTGAAAATTTGCAATTAAGAATAGCCGCACCTAAGTTTGAATTTGGGTGCGGCTTTTATTTTTGTGTGATTGGTGCATTAAAGTATATAATTGGGAAAATGAAAATAAGAAATGTAATCGGGATTATCTCTTCTCCCGCCTTTGAAACCTCCCCCAAATGCAAAAAGAATGACGGGCTTTGATTGTGTCCCTTGTATTTGATCAATCATTACATACTTGTCCAGTTTCAGAGTATCAGCCTTTTTGATGGCAAAAGTATAGGTTTGCTTGTCAATATGTTGTGCATGCACAACAGTAGCTATACTCAATAATGAGCATGCCATCAAGATAAAAATAAAGCGTTTTCCCATATTCAGTTTATTCTATTAATGTTGCGTGGATTATCTGACCTACAAAGATAGAATAAAACTATAACTAAAAAGGGGAAAGATGACATTTAGACATAAAAAAAGGCTATCTATCCCAGACAGCCAATCTTTTTTATTAACCTTAAATCTAATACTATGAAAAACACAGTACAAAGATACGTACTTGCAGGAGATATCCAAATTTTAGTGGGTAATCAGTGGATATTATAACATGGTTTAGTAGAATATTATTTCTGTTAACCATTAACATAAATAATGTTCGATTTAACAAAAGCAAGAATTAATATTCCTCACCAATGATTGCAAACTTTAATCATATCGACGGTAAATCCACCATTGGCGGATATAAATTTTCCTTTTCTTTTAAGAAATTCTATAAGGGTATCTACATCCATATTGTCGGCAGAGCAAGTGAAGAAACGCTGCCGCTCTCCGAATTTTTGGATAATGGCTTCTCTCAATGATAACTCAGTATAACTATTACCTTCCATCATGTGGAAGATTTCATGTGCATGTAATTGTTCCATAATCTTTTTTGTTGCAAAGATAATATGATATTCAAAGTATAAGTGTAACATATGTGACAAAGCCCCAAAAACACATCCAGATATTTGCTTTTACGTAAAATAACACTTGTTACGACTATACTAAAAACCTCAAAAAAAGTAAAAAGGTTTTGCTTCTATACCATTGTAAACTAACTTTGGGAATCAACTTTTAAATGAATTAAAGCATATGAAAAAATTAATCTTATCTATTGCACTATGTTGTGCAGCTACGAATTTCTTTGCGCAGAATGCTGACCCTGCCCAGTTGGTCAACGATGGTAAGGCTGCTCTTGAAGCTAAGAATTACCAGGAAGCTTACACAAAATTTAGTACTTATCTAACACAAACAAACAACCAAGACTCCGTAATTGCATATAACTGTGGCGTTTGTGCCGATAAGATAAAGAAACCTGCCGAAGCTTTGAAGTATTTTGATATTGCTGTACAGAAAAAGTACAACTTGGCAAATGCTTATATAGGTAAAGCCGGTGCTTTGAAAGATTTGAAGAAAAATGATGAGTATGTTGCCACTTTAAAGGAAGGGCTGGAAGCAAATCCCGGTAACAAAACATTGACTAAATTGTATGCTACTTATTACGTAAATCAAGGTATCATGGCGCAGAAAGCCAAAAAGATGGATGCAGCCGAAGAAGCTTTTAAACAAGCCATAGCTATCCAAGCAGATAATGTAAATGCACTTAACAGTCTGGGTTCTTTGTATTATAGTAAGGGTGCCAATACCATGAAAACAGATGTAGAAAAAGCAAAAGTTGAATTCAAGGAAGCCAAAGAATATTTGGATAAACTTATTCCATTGCTCTCTGCAAACAAACCAGCTCAAAAGAAGATGATGGATAATGCAAAAACGATGTTGAACTTCATCGACAGTCAATTGAAATAAAAGACTCTCCTATATAAAAAAGAGGCAGATATCAATTCAGATATCTGCCTCTTTTTTAATGTTATAAAATGATTATTTAGTTCTTCTCAGTACAACAGCTGTACGTGCCGGTATGTAAAGCTTCAGCCACTCCTTCTTGTCTTTTTTATAAAGCGGATCGTGGATGGTAAAATGTTTGATGGTATCATCCGTTAAACCATTACCGCCATAATCTGGATTATCAGTATTCAAAATAACTTCATAAGTTCCGGCAGGAACCAAGAAACCATAATCAGTAAAAGACTGCTTGGGGTTGAAGTTGAATACAAAAATCAAGTCCTTGCGCATATAGGCCAATACCTGGTCACCGTCATTATGCCATATTTCTTGGACCGGAGTAGCTTGGAAGTTCTTTATGCTTTTTACAACTCCCAACATGGCAGCATCAAAGTCACCCATATAATGATATGCCAGATTCTTGTTGTCCACCAAATCCCATTGACGGCGGGCATATTTACATGACCAACCGTTACCTTCACGGGGGAAGTCAATCCATTCCGGATGTCCGAATTCATTGCCCATAAAGTTAAGATAACCGCCGTTGATAGTAGTCGCAGTCAGTAAACGTATCATTTTATGGAGAGAAATGCCGCGATTTACGGTATAGTTTTCGTCTCCTTTCTGCATGTGCCAGTACATATCCGCATCAATCAAGCGGAAAATGATGGTTTTGTCACCCACCAAAGCTTGGTCATGGCTTTCCGCATAGGAGATGGTCTTTTCATCTTTGCGGCGGTTGGTCACTTCCCAGAACATGCTGGATGGCTTCCAGTCCTCATCTATTTTCTCCTTGATTGTCTTAATCCAATAATCGGGAATATTCATGGCCATACGGTAATCAAATCCGTAGCCGCCATCTTCATATTTTGCCGCCAGTCCGGGCATTCCCGATACTTCTTCGGCAATAGTAATGGCTTTGGCATTGACTTGATGGATAAGCCTGTTGGCAAGTGTCAGATAACAAATGGCATTGTCGTCTTGATGTCCGTTGAAGTAATCTCCGTAATTACAGAATGCTTCTCCCAAACCATGGCTATAATATAGCATGGAAGTCACTCCGTCAAAGCGGAAGCCGTCGAAATGATATTCTTCCAACCAAAATTTACAGTTAGAAAGCAGGAAATGAATAACTTCGTTCTTGCCGTAATCAAAGCAAAGTGAATCCCAAGCCGGGTGTTCCCGACGTCCACCGGGATAGAAATATTGATTAGGATCACCGGCAAAGTTACCCAAGCCTTCCACTTCATTTTTCACAGCGTGTGAATGGACAATATCCATGATAACCGCAATCCCCATGCTATGGGCTGTATCAATCAGTTCTTTCAGTTCTTCCGGAGTACCAAAGCGGGAAGAAGCGGCAAAGAAACTGGAAACATGGTATCCGAAGCTACCATAATAGGGATGTTCCTGGATAGCCATAATCTGTATGCAGTTGTAGCCTTCTTGGGCGATACGTGGAAGAATCTTTTCTTGAAATTCCTTATAGCTACCGACCTTTTCCTCCTGCTGAGACATACCGATATGGCATTCATATATCAACAAAGGATCTGTAGACGGCTTGAAAACCCGCTTCTTCATTTTATAGGGTTTCTCCGGAACCCAAACTTGGGCACTGAATATTTTAGTCTGTTCGTCTTGTACGACACGTGTAGCCCATGCAGGAATGCGCTCACCGCAACCGCCGTCCCAATGTACCATCAGCTTGTACAAGTCACCGTGTTTCACAGCATCAGCAGGAAGCTTGATTTCCCAATTGCCGTTTGCCTTGCGTTTCAGGCTGTATTTCTTTTCTTCCTTCCAACCGTTAAAAGTTCCGACTATAAAGATTTGGGTTGCGTTAGGCGCCCATTCGCGGAAAACCCAGCCGTCGTCAGTACGATGCAGACCGAAATAGAGGTATCCGGATGCGAAATCAGATAAGGTTAACTTTCCTTTATTGGTCAGTTCTAGTTCTTTGTCTATGGCATGTTGATGACGTCCGTTGATGGCATCGGCAAAAGGTTCCAGCCATGGGTCATTCTTGATTAAATTCAATGTTTCCATATAGAGGATGAGTTTTGGATATTTGATAAATTTACGCTTTAACTTTCACAATTACTTTTTTTACACCGTCAGGAGTAATACCCGGAGCATGCCCGTCCCGAGGGAAAAAGATAGCAAACATTCCGGGCTTCACTGCAATATAGCTCTCTGCCAGTCCTTCAAAAAAAGTGATGTCTTTTTCCGCATTGTAAGGAGCATCAACCGGAAGGCAGTCTTGGGCGGCGGTATAACCTATTATCTCCGTACCGGACAAAGGTATTTGAATGTCAATATAGTCTTTATGAGTTTCCAGTTTGGCATTCTCTTTTTCTTTTGGATTTGTCTGAGCCACATTGACCAACAAGTCCTTTCCTTTCAGTTCGGTCTTGCCGATTTCCAAAGAGTGCAAATCATGTGATTTTAAAAAATCAATGGCCTGCTCAAACAGAGGATGCAGCAAAGTATATTTTTCTATGTTTTCAAGTCTGTCTACAACCATAATTCAAATGTTTTAAGTTAGTTATATAGGTAAATTATTCAAAGTCGTCTATGGTGTAATTCACAAAATCAGAAAAACGCTTCATCTGCTTGAAGATGTCGTCTGTACGATCCAAAAAGTCTGGAGCAAGAAAGAAGCTGTCCGGCTGGCAGCAGGCAACCGTATACTCTTTACACTGAAGGTATTTCAGATAGGGATAGTCCTTTGGAAATCCTTTTGGAGCTGTTTTTAGAAAATTCTCTCCGATGATGGGGAAGTATTGCTTGAAAGCGGGATCTTCCACTATGCTACGAAATTCATCCATATTATCGTATACTGCTTGTCGCAGAGCTCTTAACAAGGGCGAGGGAGGACAATAACTTCCACCGGCCAACAGGCAGTTTCCCGGTTCCAGATGCACGTAATAGCCACAATGGTCGGATTTCTTTCCTTTCGCATTGATATATCCTCCCAGATGTGTCTTGTAGGGAGTTTTATCTTCGGAAAAGCGTGTATCACGATAAATACGGTATGTACAGTCCTTTGCTTCTATGCCACGGATGCTTTCATCAAACAAAGAGATACGGGAGATAATTACTGTAAGCAAGTTTTCAAACTCGCTGCGGGCTACTTCATACTGTTCCCGGTGAGAATTGAACCATTCACGATTGTTGTTTGCAGACAGTTCTTTCAAAAATTGAAATATAACAGGGATATTCATATCATATTCTTTCCTTATTATCTGCCAAATTTACGGATAATATTTCTAACATGCTACAAAGAAGGGTAAAAAAAGCATCGGCTCTGGTAAACCGATGCTCCTTACACATTTATCAATCAAACAGACGCTTCTGTTTTTGATGTACTTACTTATCACAAGCGGGTACGTCTCTTTTAATTAATCTTATATCTAATACTATGAAAAACACATTTATATAACACAACAAATCGAGATTTTGTTCATGCAGATGAGGATAACTTTAGCATAAAAAATGGGTGGGTCATTTTATTCTGCATCCAGTTTGCACTATCTTTGCAAGAAAAAATGTAGAATATGGCCGAATATAAATTTGATGAAGATAGCGTTAAAGCGCTGATAGATTGGGCAAAGAGCACATCTTTCCCTCAAAGTGTAACATTGTCTGATGCTGAGAACATAGTGGATGTGAAACGTTTTGTGCAAGCTAACCTCAGTGATATAGATGCACATTATCCTGATGATTTTTATAATCCTGCCATCACGCGGCTATATCGACTGAAGGAATATATGGAAGAGAACCAATAAAGACTTGGCACTGATTATGCGGAAAGCCGCGAAGCGATTAAGAAATCCGTGTTGTTCTGCATAATTAGTGCCAAACCTAATAAATCACCTGAGTTGTGCCCCCATTATAGCTTTATCTTAAGTATCTTTCCTCCATATCCTTCGACGGCCACATTAGTAGCCTTATAGGGAAGCAGACTTATGTTTTCTTCTTTTCCGCTGAGCAGCTCCGTAGCTTTGTACTGATCCATCTGCGGTATTTGCAGGAAGTCAAAAGCATGAGAAGGAATATTTATGGCAAGGTCTGCCGAGATATGGTCGAAGTTCACGACAAACAGCAGCAGGTCCCTCTCAAATTTGCGCAGGAATGTATATTGCTTATGTTCATTAAAGCGCCATCCGTTGACATTGGCATACATCAAATCGAAGAAAGCTCCTTGAGAGATGGCCTTTTCTTCATTGCAAAGAGTCAGCAACCGTTTATAAATGCTGTATAGGTGTTTCTGGTCCTCCGTCAGCATCTTGCCGTCGAACTTGCCGTCATTGCGCCAACGGCGGATGGTATCTACACTCCAATAGTCAAAGATGGTTGTACGTCCGTCCCGGCCGCTGAAACCTTCGCTATCCATGCCCAGCTCACCAAACTCCTGACCGAAATAAATCATCATCGGATTGGTGTTCATGCAGGCTGACACAATGAGTGCCGGAATCGCCTTGCGCGGGTTACTGGCAAAAAAGTCGGAAGCGATACGTTGCTCGTCATGGTTTTCCAGAAAGTTCAACATGCGTTTTTCTATGCCTCCCAGACTTTGCCAAGAGCGGGTGATGGCAGTTGCCGATTCATACCCGCAAGTAACAGCTCGCAAGGTATCATAAAGTCCTACTTTGTCGTATAAATAATCAAACTTGCCACGGAACAAGTAATTCTTGTATTCTCCCGGGTTGTAGACTTCGGCTATAAACAGCAGGGAGGGATATTGCTCCTTGACCTGCGGAATTGCCCATTCCCAGAACTCTACGGGAACCATCTCGGCCATATCGCAACGGAAACCGTCTATGTTCTTTCCCGCCCAGAACAGCATGATATCCAGCATCTTGGTCCATGTATCGGGAATGGGGTCGAAATGGCAAGTCCCGCCGTTCTGATAATCCACTCCATAATTCAACTTTATAGTTTCGTACCAATCGGTAATGTTTGGATATGCGTCAAAACGGTTGTTTCCGGTAGCTTTTGCCGGAAATTCCCTATAAGGTTCGGTGGCTGCACCTTTCATGTCAAATTGGCCATGCAGTTCCGATTTCGGGATATAATAGAAGTTATTATATGGGCTGAACGCATAGTTGGTATCATCGTTTGAACCCAGTTGTGAAGTGCCATCCGGCTGGGCATCCGAGTGATATTGACGAGCTACGTGGTTGGGAACAAAATCTATGATGACCTTCAGACCGCTACGGTGAGTGCGCTGCACCAGATTCTCAAACTCTTTCATACGCTCCGGTACGTCCTTGGCGAGATCCGGGTCGACATCATAGTAGTCCTTGATGGCATAGGGAGATCCGGCTTTACCTTTCACAATGGCCGGATGGTCGGGTTGGATATTGTGACGGCGGTAGTCAGTTTGCGTAGCATGCTCAATGATGCCCGTGTACCATATATGTGTAGCGCCAAGCTTCTTGATTTCTCCCAACGCCTTGGCTGTAAAGTCAGCCATCTTGCCGCATCCATTTTCGGTGATGCTGCCATTATTGATGCAGTGGTTATTGTTGTTTCCGAATAGTCGGGTGAACACTTGATAAATAATCAATTTGTTTTCGTCGTTCATTTCTTTGTTTTCTATGTTATAGAATGGTTATTTTATTCTTTCCAAATGCTGCCTTTGTCTATGAACAGGCGTTCCAATATATCATTGGTCGTATTATATCCCTGCATGAATATCTCCTCCGCCTTTTCCAGCTCTGTATTGCTGTATCCCTCCAAGTTATAAGGTTCTATCAGTAAATCAGCCTTCTCGCGTTCAGGAAAAGAGTTGGAGCGAAACATAAAGTTATAGGAACGTAAGGCAATACTCACAATGTTCATTTTATACTTGGTTGCCATCAAAGGGCTGACATTCACGGCAATCACTTTTTCGCATATACGGCGGAGGGTAGAGACAGGCAGGTTCATCAGCAGGCCTCCGTCCACGTAATGGGTGCCGTCTATATTGACCGGGGCAAACAATACCGGCATGCAACACGAAGCTGCTACGCGTTCGGCGATGTCCCCTTTATGGAAATGTACCAGACGTCCGTGGTCCAGGTCAGTAGCTGTAATAATCAGAGGGATTTGCAGTTCTTCCAGTTTCTTGGATTTCAGATTGCTTTTCAGGAAATCGATGAACTCTCCCAATTCAAATAATCCGACTTTGGGAATCACCAGTTTGGTCAGGTCCTGAAACTTGTGCCCGGCAAAGTAGTCAAGAACTTTATGCGGTTCATTGCCGTCGGCGTAGAATACCCCGGCCAAGGCTCCGGCACTGACTCCGGAAAGTATATTGGGCTTGATGTCATGTTCCAATAAAGATTGCATGGCACCCAAATGGGCAAAGCCTTTGATGAAACCGCCGCTCAAGGCAAAACCTATCGGATATTTTTTAGTGAACCAGTTGTTCGTTGCTACCTCCATGTTGAAAATATAATATATTGTTCGGCACGAAATTAATGATTTTATCGTAGGGAGAAAGGAAAATAGCGGAAAAAAGTTCAAAGTATTAAGAGAAAAGTCTTCTCTATTAAGGAGAAAGTTTTTCTTGGTTAGGGAAAAAGTTTTTATCAGTTAAGAAAAAACTTAGTTTATGGTTTGCGGATGTCTATCCCAAGTCTTGGGATAGACATCCGCAAACTGGGGATATGTATCCGCAGTTTGCGAACAAAGTTTTAGGATTAAGGGATACTGTTTGAGAATATACGCTTAATTTTTTGCGATTGCTTTCAGCAGTACATATCCTCCGAACCACTGAATCAGCATACCCGGAATGCCCATACGGAAATCTTGCACAGCCAGAAAGAAATTACCGCACAGAGCCCATTCAAAGGCCGTACCGATAATTTGATAGGAGAGAACCACGCCCAGCAATGCCAATAAAGAGATATTCTTGGCATAGCGTGCAGCAAGAGCGGCGGCTCCGGCCAGCAGACCGGACTTTATAAGTATAGCCGGCAACACGGCTGCTGCAGGCATGGCAAAAAGCAGATGATTGATGACCGGCGACAGGATAGCCGTCAGCAGACCTACCTTGAAACCATATTTATAAGCAGCTATCAGTGTGAAGAAATAGATGGGAAGCAACGTCGGACCGCCTGCTGGGACCAGATGGCAGAGTTGCGGCAAGGCGATGTTTCCTGCCACGAACAGCAGGGCGAATAGATAGGTCTTTACGTTGCCGAAAGGCAGGGAATAAAGTTTTGCAGATGTTTCCATTTGTATAATATTATGCATTAATTGATAAATCTATTTTTAGTATGACTGTTTAAAACAGAAAAGGTTTAGTCAAATCTTCACCAATTCATATTTCATGGTTCCCAATCCGATTTTCTCGGCATGGCGCAACCCGGCAAGCCAGTCCGTGTCGGGGTGCATCAAGTGGAATTTGTCGCACCCGCACAAGTCATCGTGCTCGTGTGCCGTGGCGAGGCAATTGTTGCCGTGCAGTATCGGGGCTTGGATGACCATATCTGCACATGCCTTGTCCAGTGCAACCGGGTCTGCCGAAGCCAGGATGCCGAGGTCGGGCACGATGGCGGCATCGTTGTGGTTCCAGCAGTCGCATTCGGGAGATACGTTCATGATGAAGCTGATGTGGAAATGGGGCTTGCCCATAACGACAGCCAAGGCATATTCGGCAATCTTGTAGTTCAGGCGTTCGGAAGTATCTTCGGCTCCCATCACGGCACCGTCGTGCTGGCAGAGAGCTACGCACTGTCCGCAACCTACGCATTTGGTGTAGTCTATTTCTGCCTTGCGGCTTGCATTGAGGTGCACGGCGTCGTGTGCGCAGTGTTTCACGCAGATGTTGCAGCCTATGCAGTTTTCTACGTCAATCTTGGGTTGCGAGGCGCAGTGCAGTTCCAGCTTTCCGCCTACGCTGGCACATCCCATACCCAGATTCTTCAAGGCGCCGCCGAAACCGGCTTGTTCGTGTCCCTTGAAGTGGTTCATACTGATTACAATATCGGCGTCGGCTATCGCTGTACCGATTTTGGGTGCCGGACAATATTCCCCGTTCAGAGGGATTTCGCGGTAGTCCGTTCCTTTCAGCCCGTCGCCGATAATGACCTGGCACTGGGCCGAGATAGGGTTAAAGCCATTCTCCATCGCACTTTGCAAGTGGTCTACGGCATTGGCACGACGACCGGAATACAGCGTGTTGCAGTCCGTCAAGAAAGGTTTGGCTCCCAGGCTGCGGAGCAGGGTTGCCATTCGAGCTGCATAATTGGGACGCAAGTATGCCAGGTTTCCGGGTTCGCCGAAATGGATTTTAATGGCAGCAAAGCTATCTTTCAAAGGAAGTTGCTCGATGCCTGCCCTTTTCAGCAAGCGTTCCATTTTATCCAAAAGATTGGATGTAGGGGAGGTACGCAAATCAGAGTAGTATACTTTTGCTTTTTCCATGTGTTTTTACCTATTTATAGTGATAGTATCTGCAAAAATAACGGATTATTTCCATATTAATAGGTATATGGCTAAAAAAAGTAGGGAAATCCCTTTTGACAAATAGGGGGATAATAAGAGGTCTATCCATGTTTCTGCCTACCTTTGTGGCAACTAAAAACTCGATAAGATGAAAACAATCAGACTAATTATTGCGGGACTGGTAATGACGATGGGATTCAGCAGTTGTTCCAGTTTGTTTTATGATGCTAAGGTAGATGTGTTGAACAGTATCCAGAAGGGGATGAGCAGGCAGGAGGTCACCAAGATATTGGGAACTCCAGAGTATCGCCGCTTCAACCGGGATATAGAAGAATGGGAATATTCCAGAGTGCTGTCCGGTAAAAGTAATATCAGCCGAACTCAGATTGTCGTGACTTTTGAAGGTGGGAGAGTCGTTGCAATGGACTCATTCTCCGGAGAGCCACGTACGTTGCCGGTTGTTCCCAGTGAAGTAGTGATAGATTCTCCAGCTCCGGTTTATGTCAGGGGGATGCACCCCGAAGACTTCCGGCATTTTTATGAAAAAGTGAAGTCCCGCCCTTTCAAGGATGATCAAATCGAAATGATGAGAACTGTTGCCCGAAACAACAGTCTGAACTGTGTGCAATGTGCCAGTTTGATGGCACTATATACTTTTGATGACGACAAGATGAAAGTCCTCAACATATTCGCTCCCAATATCGTAGATCCGGAAAACTACGAAGCGATTTTAGACGTCATTGATTCACTGTTCAAGAAAGACGATGCCAAGAAAATTCTGGGCATACGCTATTAAGAAGCAGGCATGTCGAAACGCATTGTCCGTTGGTGCCAAACACATGATGTATCGGAGGCTGACAGATAATGCGTTTAAGGTAAACAGATAATGCGTTTCGACGAGCTCTTATTCCGATAAAGGAAAGTGCCATAACGGACCGTTCCCGTGCCCTATATTCATGTCTTTCCCCCGGTTTATCGCAGTACCGATATACTCTTTAGCCTTGCAGACCGCTTCATCGAGTTTGTTGCCACCGGCAAGAAATGTAGCTATGGCAGAGGAAAGGGTACACCCCGTGCCGTGCAGGTTACGGCTCTCTATTTTGGGATTGGAATAGAGGATGCATCCGGATGGCAGGACGTCAGCCCCGGCAGAAGGTTGCCGACAATAAAGCACGTCGCACATGTCATTGCCCTCCAGATGTCCGCCTTTGACGAGAACAGCGGTATTGTATCTGCAGGATAATTCCTGTGCCGCTTGCTGCATCTCCACAGTGCCGGCAATGGTTCGCCCCCAAAGCAGGCTTGCTTCATTCAGGTTGGGAGTAATGAGGGTGCATAGCGGAAACAGTTCCGCCTTAATGACTTGTATAGTTTCTTCGGTCATCAGTCGCCGTCCACTGGTCGATATCATGACGGGGTCATAGACTATACACTCCAGAGTATAAGTCTGAAGACAATCGACAATGGCGGTCACAATACTGGCATCATGTACCATACCTATCTTGACGGCATCCGGCCTTAAATCATCCATAACAGAGGTGATTTGTGCTTTAACCATATCCGCAGGTATCGGATAAACCGATTGTACTCCCAGTGTGTTTTGTGCAGTAACAGCCGTGATGACGGAAGCGGCATAACCTCCCAAAGCGGAAATGGTCTTTATGTCTGCTTGTATGCCTGCACCGCCCGAACAGTCGGAACCGGCAATGGAAAGGATAATAGGGGGAAGCATGAAATAATTAAAAATTAAAGGGGTGAGAGGAAAGCTGTTTCAGGTGGAGGAAGTGGGGGATGAAAGCTTCCTTCGCTTGCTGCCAGACATCTCCCAGCAGTACGGCACCTCCGAAACCTAAAACGGCTATTTCCGGAAGATGTTTCAAGCTGATGCCACCCAATGCCATCACCTTTGAGTCGATAATACCAGCTTGCTGCGCCTTCTGCAAGGTATCGCAGGAGTAAGCGGAAGAGTAGCCTTCTTTGGATATACTGTCATAAATGGGACTGAGGAACACATAGTTACAATCTGATTTATGTTTCAACACTTCTTCAAGAGAGTGACAAGAGCGACTGACATGTCCCTTATATCCGGACGGTATCTGTGGATTGCGTCCGTTCAGATGAATTCCTTTCAGACCGAAAACGGATGCCAGCTGGAATTGCTCATGCGTGACAATGCGTGGTATATATTCCATCGGTAGCTGTTGAAGAAAATTCCCCACCTCCTCTGCCGAAGCTCCCGGCTTGCGCAGGTGGAGTATTTCCAAACCGTTTTGGAATAAGGAGGTAACTGCCGCTGCTTCTCCTTCAAAGAATTGCGGCGTGGTAATGACTATCAGCTTCATATCTTTATGGATGTTTGTCTATAATGAGAAAATATACGACTGCATGGTCCTTAAATCAATCGTCCATAGCTTTCCAACCAAGGGTTCACCGTAGCCGCAAATCAGTTTCAATACTTCATTGGCTTCTACGCTACCCACAATGGCAGGGGTTACGCCGATAACCGATTTGTCCGGAGACGGCATGAGCAGTGTCCCTTCTTCATCCGGATAGAGCTCACGGTAGTTTTTCGCACCTTCACCGTAGCAGAAGACGGACACTTGGCCTTCAAAGCCTTGAATGGCACCATAAACGTAGGGCTTTCCCCAAGCGTTGCATACGTCATTCAGCAAGTAGCGGGTAGCGAAGTTGTCGCACCCGTCTACCACTATATCGTAGTTCCTTATCAGTTCCCCGGCATTCTTCTTGTCCAGACGGAAGGGGTACGCTTCCACGTTTACATCGCTGTTCAAACCCTGCACTCTACGGGCGCCACATAGAGGTTTAGGCTGCCCAAGGTCAGCTTCAGCATACAGAACCTGACGTTGAAGATTACTGATGCTGACCTGGTCATCGTCCACCAATCCCAGCGTTCCGACTCCTGCTCCCGCCAGATAGAGGGCAATGGGAGAACCCAATCCTCCCACACCGACTATCAACACCTTGGCATTACGCAGTTTCTCTTGTCCGGCTTCGCCTATTTCAGGGAGGGACGTTTGTCTGGCATATCGGTTCATTTGTTCATTATTATTAAGGTTCTGTATTCGGCCACTCATCTCTTGAAAGCCTTCAAATCAAAACTCGCATCCCAATCTTTCCACACCGGTTCGCGCCCCAGGCGTTTCAACGCTTTGTCCACTTCCACAGCCTTGCGCTCGTCGCTGACATGAAACTGTTCCAGCGTTTGCGGATAGCTGTAATATCCTCCCGGCTCGGTCTTGCTTTCGGCGCTCATGGTTGTCACACCAAGTGTTGCCATATGGTCGCGTATATCGGCAGGCTCGCGGGTGGAGTAGGAGATGTCCACATCATGATCAAAGATACGCATGGCAAAAGTGACTTGTGCCAGTTCGCGGTCGCTCATGATGACATTGGGCTGGAAGCCGCCATTCTCCGAAGGACGCATACGGGGGAAGTTGACGCTGTATTTCGTCTGCCAATAATGTTTTTGGAGATAGCGCAGGTGATAAGCCATCATGGTGATGTCTGTCCGCCATTCTTTCTCCAGACCGATGAGCACTCCCATGCCGATGGAGTGGACGCCTGCCTGCCCCATGCGGTCGAAACCGTTGACACGCCATTCAAATTTGGACTTCATGCCGCGGGGGTGGTAGATGTTGTAATTCGCTTTGTGATAGGTTTCCTGAAAACAAATCACACCGTTCATGCCGTGCTCTTTCAGCTCTGCATACTCTTCCGCCTTTAAGGGCATCACTTCTATTTTCAGATTGCTGAAGTAGGGTTTTGCCAGGTCTAGTGCACGGGCTATGTAGGGCACGCCTGCTTTGGCCGGATTTTCTCCCGTCACCAACAGCAAATTCTCGAAAGGTGCCAGCTTCTTGATGGCCTTGTATTCGTTCACGATTTCTTCTTCCGTCAGTATGGTACGCGGCATGGGGTTGCTGATATGGAAACCGCAATACACGCAAGAGTTGGTGCAGGAATTCGTGATGTAAAGAGGCACGAACATGGAGATGGTCTTCCCGAATCGTGCCTCGGTGTATTTCTTGCTCAATCGTGCCATCGTCTCCAGATAGGGAGCAGCGGCGGGTGAGATGAGGGCCATGAAGTCCTCTACATTACAATGTTCTTTGGAGAGGGCACGGCGTACATCCGCATCTGTCTTGGCATGGATGCGTGCCGTGGTTTCCTCCCAGGATATATGTTCTAATTCGTCTGAAAACATAGTGTTCTATCAATTCCCATTTATTTCTTTTTTAATTCTCTCGACAACCGCATTGCACAGAAGTTTGGTCCGCACATCGTGCAATACTCCCCATCCACATGCTTCCCTGCATGGAAATAGCTGAACGCACGTTCCGGGTCGAGCGACAAGTCAAACTGGTCTTTCCAGCGGAATTCATAACGTGCTTTGCTCAGTGCATTGTCACGCACTTGTGCTCCGGGATGCCCTTTTGCCAGGTCGGCGGCATGGGCGGCTATCTTATAGGTGATGACACCTACACGCACATCCTCCTTATCGGGCAGCGCCAGATGCTCTTTGGGGGTGACATAACAGAGCATGGCCGTACCCAGCCAACCTATCTGTGCCGCGCCGATGGCAGACGTAATATGGTCGTAACCCGGTGCGATGTCCGTCACGATGGGGCCGAGCGTATAGAAAGGCGCATCGTGGCATTTTTCTATCTGGCGCTCCATATTCTCCTTAATCTTGTGCATGGGCACGTGGCCAGGACCTTCGATGAAAGCCTGCACATTCTTGTCCCAAGCACGCAGCACAAGCTCGCCCATCGTGTCGAGTTCTGCAAACTGCGCTTCATCGTTGGCATCGTGCGTAGACCCCGGACGCAGCCCGTCTCCCAAAGAGATGGCAACGTCATACTGTGCCAGAATGTCGCAAATGTCATCAAAGTGTTCGTAAAGGAAACTCTCGCGGTCGTGCACTAGGCACCATTTGCTCATGATGCTGCCGCCACGGCTCACGATACCGCACAACCTTTTCTCGGCCAGATGCACATTATGGCGGCGTATACCGGCATGGATGGTGAAGTAGTCCACTCCCTGCTCGCATTGTTCAATCAAGGTGTCGCGGTAGATTTCCCAGGTGAGGTCCTCCACCTTGCCGTTCACTTTCTCCAATGCCTGGTAGATGGGGACAGTACCTACCGGAACGGGACAGTTACGGATAATCCATTCGCGCGTTTCGTGGATATTCTCTCCGGTGGAGAGGTCCATCAGCGTGTCGCCGCCCCATTTACAGCTCCATAAAGCCTTTTCCACCTCTTCTTCAATGCCGGAAGTGGTGGCGGAGTTTCCGATATTGGTATTTATCTTCACCAGGAAGTTACGGCCTATAATCATCGGCTCTGCTTCGGGATGGTTGATGTTGGCAGGAAGCAGGGCGCGTCCGGCAGCAATCTCCCGGCGTACAAATTCCGGTGTGATGTGCGTCTCTATTCCCAGCTCCGCGCAGTTCATGTTCTCGCGAATCGCCACATACTCCATTTCAGGCGTGATGATACCTTGCTTGGCATAGTACATCTGTGTACAGCATTTTCCTTGAAGGGCACGGTAGGGCAGGGTGATGTGCTCAAAGCGCAGAGAATCGAGTGACCTGTCGTCGCGGCGCATGCGCCCGTACTCCGACGTTATTTCGGAAAGTTGCTCCACATCGCCGCGTTTCAGTATCCACGGTTCGCGCAGGCGGGGCAGCCCTTTCTTTAAATCCACTTCGACGGCAGGGTCGCTGAACGGTCCGCTGGTATCATACACATACACTTCAAGATTCGGGGTAATCACCTTTTCTCCATCTATGAAGTTCGTACTGGGCACTTGTTCCACTTTACGCATAGCTACGCGCAATTCGGGAAACAAGGTGCCCGGCAAATATACTTTCTCGGAACGGGGGAATTTTATCTTCTGGTTCATTGCATTGTCAGTTTTATAGGTTCAAGAATGCTGTCAGCGGTGAGCTGGCTTCCGCAACAAAATTATCGGCTTGTGCGCCCAGACCTGCTTCGTATGCCATGCGTCCTGCCTCTACAGCCTGCTTGAACGCTACCGTCATGGCCACGGGGTCGCCCGCTACGGCAATGGCGGTATTCACCAGGCAAGCCGACGCGCCCATTTCCATAGCCTCTGCCGCATGGCTCGGGGCACCGATACCGGCATCCACCACTACGGGGATATTGGCTTGCTCAATGATTATCCTCAAGAAATCCCTTGTCTGCAGTCCTTTGTTTGTGCCGATAGGAGCACCCAGCGGCATGACGGTGGCGGCACCTGCCTCTTCCAGTCTCTTGCACAGTGTGGGGTCTGCCTGACAATAGGGCAGTACTACGAAGCCCAATTTGACCAGTTCCTCCGTGGCTTTCAACGTCTCCACAGAATCCGGCAACAGATAGCGGGGGTCGGGGTGTATCTCCAGTTTCAGCCAGTTCGTGCCAAAAGCCTCACGCGCCATCTGTGCGGCAAAAACAGCTTCTTCGGCATTGCGCACGCCGGAGGTATTGGGCAGAAGCTGAATGCCGGGATGTTGTATATGCACCAGCATATCATCTTCCTTATTGTCCAGTTCAATTCGTTTCATTGCCACCGTCACCATTTCCGTGCCGGATGCCAAGATGGATTGTTCCATCACTTCGTCGGAATGGAACTTTCCGGTTCCTAAAAACAGGCGAGAGTTGAACTCACGTCCCGCAATCACTAATTTTTCCATGTCAGTAGTGTTATATTAATTTTTCGTTCTTTACTTTTTCCCCTGCTTCTTCATTCTTTATTAAAGAAATGATTCTCCGCATCTCGTCTGCCGGACTATCGGCATGCAGCACCGTGCCGGATAGGGCAATTCCGCTGACTCCCGTCTGCATAATGGCGGGAATGTCTGCAATGGTAATTCCTCCGATGGCAACCATGGGCAGGCATACGTTCTCCTCCCGCATCCGGTTGACGATGGCGGCATAGCCTTCCAATCCTAATATCGGGCTTAGGTTCTTCTTGGTGGTGGTGTAGCGGAAAGGGCCGCAGCCTATGTAGTCGGCACCAGCTTTGTAGTGTTGCTGTACATCCTCAAAAGTATTGGCGGTACCGCCTATAATGTACTCCGCGCCCAGAATCCGGCGTGCGTCGGCTATGGGCATGTCTTTCTTTCCAAGATGTACGCCGTCGGCACGCAGCTTCTTTACCAGTTCCACATGGTCGTCAATGATGAAGGTCGCACCGTATTGTCGGCAAAGAGCCTGCACCTCTAAGGCTACGGGTTCTATCGTTTCCACCGGGGTGTCTTTCATGCGCAGTTGCACCCAGCGGCAACCGCCCTCAAGAGCCATGCGTGCAGCATCCAGGTACGAATATCGCTCCGTATAGTGCGTGATGAACTGCATTCCTCCGTTTTTCAGCCTCTCGTCCTTCATCTTCCTCACCCTCCGCAAGCCGCTTTGATAATGATGATGGACATGTATTCCCTCAGGGCGCATTTTGTCCATTCCGTGCGAAATACAATATGGTTGTCTACGGCCACGGCAATGCCTTGCACCGGTAGGGCAAGTTCCTCGATAAGTTGTGAAAGGGTAGTGGCGCCGGTTTTCACTTCCTTGTTGTTGACCAATACTTTCATTTTTCTGTTCATTAAGAAATAAAACAATGGAAGTAAATACAAAGAAGCGTCTTTACGGCAAGTTTAGTGAAGAAAAAAATATCCAATTCCTACGGCAGTACTAACTGCATCAGGTTCGAGGGTATAATCTCAGCCCGTCAGGGCACCCCTTTGTCTTTACGGCAACAAAGGTAAGGGAAAATCGGAAATAAAAAACAAAAGGAAGCTTTTTTTCTCCCTGTCTCTGACTTTTCTTTTCCTTACCATCTCCGTACCTATACAGACGTAGCAGATAGAGAAGAGATTACAAGAGGAAAGTAAAGCTCTTTAAAAAGAAAGGCTGCCTCTCCGAAGAAAGACAGCCTTGAAGATATACTATACACAAAGAATTATGCAATCCCGTGAGCCGTTGCTTCCGGTGCAATTTTCTTGATAAGACCTTGCAGCACTGCACCAGGACCGCACTCTGTGAAGTCCGTAGCACCATCGGCAACCATGTTCTTCACTGTTTGCGTCCAACGTACCGATGCTGTCAGCTGAGCCACCAGATTCTTCTTGATTTCTGCCGGGTCAGTATGAGGCATAGCGTCTACATTCTGATATACGGGGCACTTCGGAGCATGGATTTCTGTTGCATTGATGGCTGCTTCCAGTTCCACTTTGGCAGGGTCCATCAATGGAGAGTGGAATGCACCGCCTACCTTCAACGGTAAGGCGCGCTTGGCACCTGCAGCCTTCATCAGTTCGCAAGCCTTGTTGATACCTTCTATGGAACCGGAAATTACAATCTGTCCCGGGCAATTATAGTTGGCTGCCACGCAAACTTCACCTTCGGCACTTACCTGGGCGCAGATTTCCTCAACCTTTTCATCCGGCAGGGCAATTATGGCTGCCATAGTGGAGGGCTGTGCTTCGCAAGCCTTTTGCATAGCCATGGCACGGGCATACACCAGTTTCAGACCATCTTCAAAGCTCAGTGCACCGGCAGCAACCAAAGCGGAGAACTCGCCCAGTGAGTGACCGGCGGTCATCTCCGGCTTAAAGTCATCGCCCATGCAGAGGGCGGAAATAACGGAATGAAGGAATACGGCAGGTTGGGTAACTTTAGTCTGGCGCAGGTCTTCATCTGTACCGTTGAACATAATATCAGTAATACGATACCCGAGGATATCATTTGCTTTCTCAAAAAGTTCCTTGGCTAATGCCGAATTTTCGTACAGGTCCTTTCCCATGCCAACGAATTGGGCACCTTGACCCGGAAATACAAATGCTTTCATATTTACTCGTTTTTTAGTGTTTAAATAAAAAGTGCTGCAAAGGTAGAGGTTTTTCTGATATTCACCGCACAAACGGATGTTTTTTGTGCAATACCCTTACTTTAAGGAGGAAGCTAAAATACAATATGTATGCTTGGGTCTTCTGTGATATCCGGATACTGAAATACTTATAAATGAAACACTTCCTCCTTATTGTACTTCCTACAATTAGACCTCTTGTGTATTCTTGTAAATTACATATTGTATTCCATACGATAACAACTGAAAATGATATTGTATAAAGTAAGATATGTATTCAGTTGAAAAATAATGCTTTATAACATTGTAAAAATATTCTTTTCCTTTGTTGCAAATTAGAAAAACCTATTTATATTTGCAGCGCTTAACGAGATATATTATGCAAAACATAGAACAAAAAACGCCGTTGGCAAACAATCATATCTCTGTGGACTGTGTAGTGATTGGTTTTGACGGAGAACAGCTAAAGGTTCTGCTGATTAAGCGTGCAGGAGAGGAAGAAGGAGAAATCTTTCATGATATGAAGCTTCCCGGAAGTCTGATTTATATGGATGAGGACTTAGATGAAGCTGCCAAACGGGTGTTGAATGAATTAACGGGCCTGAAGAACGTCAATCTGATGCAATTTAAGGCATTCGGTTCAAAAAACCGTACGAAGGACCCCAAAGATGTGCATTGGCTGGAACGTGCCATGCAGTCCAGGGTGGAACGTATTGTCACCATAGCCTATCTTTCCCTGGTGAAGATAGACCGCGCATTGAACCGTGATTTGGACGATTATCAAGCCAGTTGGGTAGCCATGCCGGATATAAAGGCTCTGGCATTCGACCACAACCTGATTATCAAGGAAGCCATTACCTATGTCCGCCAGTACGTCGAGTTCAATCCGTCTTCACTGTTCGACTTATTGCCGCGTAAGTTCACCGCATCCCAGCTTCGCACTTTGTACGAGCTGGTGTATGACAAGCAGTACGACGTACGCAATTTCCATAAAAAGATAGCCCTGATGGAATATGTCGTTCCTCTGGAAGAAAAACAGCAAGGCGTGGCCCACCGGGCGGCACGTTACTACCGTTTTGACAAAAAGATATACAATAAAATCCGACGGTAGCCGGATTTTGAATTCTTCATATCACTTTCATTCTTTAATATTGATAGAAATGTATTTATTAGGTTATGACATCGGCAGCTCGTCTGTAAAAGCGAGTCTGGTAAATGCGGAAAGCGGCAAATGTGTATCGTCTGCCTTCTTCCCCAAGACTGAAGCGGAAATTATCGCAGTGAAGCCCGGCTGGGCAGAGCAAGACCCCGGAAATTGGTGGGAAAATTTGAAACTGGCCACACAAGCTGTATTGGCAGAATCCGGAGTAAACGCAGAAGACATCAAGGCGATTGGTATCTCTTATCAGATGCATGGCTTGGTATGTGTAGATAAAAACCAGCAGGTGTTGCGTCCTGCCATTATCTGGTGCGACTCCAGAGCCGTGCCCTACGGACAAAAGGCTTTCGAAACATTGGGAGAGGAGACTTGCCTTTCACATCTGCTGAATTCTCCGGGCAACTTCACGGCCTCCAAACTGGCTTGGATTAAGGAGAATGAGCCTTCCGTTTACGAAAAGATTCATAAGATAATGCTGCCGGGCGACTATATCGCCATGAAGTTGAGCGGTACCATCTGTACCACGGTGTCCGGTTTGTCCGAAGGGATGTTCTGGGATTTCAAGAACAACCGGGTTGCTGATTTTCTGATGGAGTATTATGGATTCGACTCCTCTCTGATTGCCGACATCAAACCGACTTTCTCCGAGCAGGGACGCGTCAATGCTGCTGCAGCCGCAGAGCTGGGTCTGAAAGAAGGTACGCCTATCACTTACCGTGCTGGCGACCAGCCCAACAATGCCCTTTCCCTGAATGTATTCAATCCGGGTGAAATAGCTTCCACCGCCGGAACATCCGGCGTGGTATACGGCGTGAACGGTGAGGTGAATTACGACCCCAAGTCACGTGTCAACACCTTTGCACACGTCAACCATACTGCCGGGCAAACCCGTCTGGGTGTTCTGCTGTGCATCAATGGTACGGGCATCCTCAATTCATGGGTAAAACGTACCGTTGCTCCCGAAGGCATCTCCTACAGCGATATGAATCTGCTGGCAGCACAAGCTCCCATCGGCAGTGCCGGCATCAGCATCCTGCCCTTCGGGAACGGTGCGGAGCGTATGCTGGAGAACAAGGAAATAGGCTGCTCCATTCATGGCATCAACTTCAACCAGCACGGCAAGCAGCATATCGTCCGTGCAGCGCAGGAAGGCATCGTTTTCTCCTTCAAATATGGAATCGACATCATGGAACAAATGGGCATTCCCGTGCAGAAAATTCATGCCGGCAAGGCTAATATGTTCCTCAGCCCGCTGTTCCGCGAGACATTGGCCGGTGTGACGGGAGCTGTCATCGAACTGTATGATACCGACGGCTCTGTAGGTGCCGCCAAAGGCGCCGGAATCGGTGCGGGCATATACAAGGACAACAACGAAGCATTTGCCACGCTTGAGAAGCTCGAGGTGATAGAGCCGAAAGTGGCAGACCGCCAGGCTTATGCCGACGCATATGCGCGCTGGAAACACTGTCTGGAAGAAGCAATGAGATAATGTATGATTGATTCATGGCATCTTGATATGAACAAATTTTTGCAACTTATTTAAATCAAATAATTAATCCTTTAAAACAAAATTAAGATTATGGCAACAAAAGAGTATTTTCCCGGAATAGGAAAGATTAAATTCGAAGGTAAAGAGAGCAAGAACCCGATGGCATTCCGTTACTACGATGCCGATAAAGTAATCATGGGCAAGAAAATGAGTGAATGGCTGAAGTTCGCCATGGCATGGTGGCACACTCTTTGCGCAGAAGGCGGCGACCAGTTCGGTGGCGGAACAAAGAAATTCCCCTGGAACGGTGAGGCTGACAAGGTTCAGGCTGCCAAGAACAAAATGGACGCCGGCTTTGAATTTATGCAGAAAATGGGTATCGAATACTACTGCTTCCACGATGTAGACCTTTGCGAAGAAGCCGAGACCATTGAAGAATACGAAGCCAACCTGAAGGAAATCGTAGCGTATGCCAAGCAGAAACAAGCTGAAACCGGCATCAAGCTGTTGTGGGGTACCGCCAACGTATTCGGCCATGCTCGCTATATGAATGGCGCAGCCACTAACCCCGATTTTGATGTAGTGGCACGTGCCGCCGTTCAAATCAAGAACGCCATCGACGCTACTATCGAGCTGGGAGGTTCAAACTATGTATTCTGGGGCGGTCGCGAAGGCTACATGTCTTTGCTGAATACAGACCAGAAACGTGAGAAAGAGCACCTCGCACAGATGTTGACCATCGCCCGCGACTATGCCCGTGCCCGCGGATTCAAAGGTACCTTCCTGATTGAACCGAAACCGATGGAACCTACCAAACACCAGTATGATGTAGACACCGAAACCGTTATCGGCTTCTTGAAGGCTCACAATCTGGACAAGGATTTCAAGGTGAACATCGAAGTGAACCACGCTACTTTGGCGGGTCACACCTTCGAGCACGAACTCGCAGTAGCCGTAGACAACGGTATGCTCGGCTCCATCGACGCCAACCGTGGTGACTACCAGAACGGCTGGGATACAGACCAGTTCCCCATCGACAACTTCGAACTGACCCAGGCCATGATGCAAATCATCCGTAACGGAGGTTTTGGCAATGGCGGTACAAACTTCGATGCCAAGACCCGTCGTAACTCCACCGACCTGGAAGACATTTTCATTGCCCACATCGCCGGTATGGACGTGATGGCACGTGCACTGGAAAGTGCAGCCAAACTGCTTGAAGAGTCTCCTTACAAAAAGATGCTGGCCGACCGCTATGCTTCCTTCGACAGTGGTAAAGGCAAGGAATTTGAAGATGGCAAACTGACGCTGGAGGATTTGGTAGCTTACGCAAAAGCCAACGGTGAGCCGAAACAGACCAGCGGCAAGCAGGAATTGTATGAGGCAATCGTGAATATGTACTGCTAATAATGATCAATGTTTAGTGATTAGTGGTTAATAGGTTGCGCATGAAGTGTTTCAATATTAATCATTAATCGCTAATCATTAATCGCTAATCATTAACCATTAATCATTAATATCATGAATTATACAGAAAAAGGCAGTAAACTCTACCTCTTCTCTATTGTGTTGGTAGCCGTCATTGGAGGATTGCTTTTCGGTTACGATACAGCAGTCATATCCGGTGCCGATAAAGGGCTTCAGGCATTCTTTATGGGTGCCCCCGATTTTGTCTACACAGATACGATTCACGGCATTACCTCTTCCAGTGCACTTATCGGATGTATCATCGGTAGTGCTCTTTCGGGATTCTTCGCATCCAATCTGGGACGTAAGAATTCTCTTTTCATAGCCGGCGTCTTGTTCTTTCTGTCGGCATTAGGCTCCTACTACCCGGAATTCCTTTTCTTCGACTATGGTGTTCCTTCCTATTCCTTGCTCGTGGCATTCAACTTCTACCGTGTATTGGGAGGAATCGGCGTTGGTTTGGCATCCGCCATCTGCCCGATGTATATTGCGGAAATTGCGCCGAGCAACATTCGCGGGACTCTGGTATCATGGAACCAGTTTGCCATTATCTTCGGCCAGTTAGTGGTTTACTTCGTGAATTTCCTTATTTTGGGCGAGAATTCAAATCCGGTGATAAAGGCCATTGAAGGAGTCAACCAGATTCTGAATCCCGAAGCGGCAGCATGGACCACAGAGATAGGATGGCGTCTGATGTTTGTCAGTGAGGCTGTTCCTGCAGGAGTCTTTGCGTTGCTCGTACTGTTTGTTCCCGAAACGCCACGCTATCTTGCCATGAGTGGCAAGGATGATAAGGCACTCCAGGTGTTAAGCCGTATCAACGGCTTGGCTCAGGCAAAGGTTATTCTGTCTCAAATCAAAGCCACGGCAGAGGAAAAGACGGAAAAGCTTTTCACTTATGGCTGGATGGTTATCTTTATCGGAATCATGCTGAGTGTATTCCAGCAAGCGGTAGGTATCAACGCCGTACTCTATTTCGCACCGCGTATCTTCGAAACGATGGGAATGGGCAACCCGATGGTGCAGACCGTCATTATGGGTATCATCAATATTCTGTTCACGTTGCTGGCTGTCTTTACAGTCGAGAAATGGGGACGTAAACCACTGCTTATCTCGGGATCTATCGGTATGGCGATAGGTGCTTTCGGAGTAGCTCTTTGCAACGTTGTGGCAGGGCTTCCTCCCATGTTGGCTGTTGTCAGTATCATGGTCTACAGTGCTTCGTTCATGTTCAGCTGGGGCCCCATCTGCTGGGTACTGATTGCTGAAATCTTCCCGAATACCATCCGTGGCGCTGCAGTAGCCATTGCCGTAGCCTTTCAATGGATATTCAATTTCATTGTATCTTCCACCTTCGTACCTATGTACAATATGAGTTTGGGAGATATGGGAGACAAGTTCGGGCACATGTTTGCTTATGGCTTATACGGAATCATCTGTGTGGTGGCCGCTCTGTTTGTCTGGAAGCTTGTTCCCGAAACGAAAGGCAAGACACTGGAAGACATGACCAGACTGTGGAAGAATAGAAAAAATAATAGATAAGAACGTTATTGAAACTGTCCATATAAAATGAGAAAGAGGTTGTGTCAAAATGCTGACACAGCCTTTTTTTATGCGCAAAGCCCAGACTTTCTCAAGCCCGGGCTTTGTTATTACCCAAAGTTTTCGTATCTTTAGGCATAAAGTTTTTCGTTATGGCAAAGTTACATTTTCGTCCTTACATTCCCAACCAAACCGTTCTTTTTCCACAAAGAATTGATGAAAACATAGCTGCGAACGACCCGGTCCGCATCGTGAATGCTGTTATTGACAACCTCAATCTTGAGAGTTTCAAGAAGCTTTATAAGGAAACGGGCCGTTGTCCTTATCATCCTAAAATGATGCTTAAGGTGATAATCTACGCCTACATGAATAATATCTATTCTTGCCGTAAAATAGAGAAGCACCTCCTTCGTGACATTCATTATATTTGGCTTGCCGGTAATGAGCATCCGGATTTTATCACGATCAACCGTTTTCGTAACCGTGTAAAGGAGGAAATAAATAATGTATTTACCCAGTTGATTTTTGTCCTTGCCGATAAAGGTTTCATCAGCCTTGATGTGGAGTATATTGACGGCACCAAGATTGAATCCAAAGCCAACAAATATGCTTTTGTCTGGCGCAAGACAGTCGAACGGAACCGTACGAGACTAATGGATAAAATCCGTATTCTCTTGGAGCAGGTGGATGAAACCATTGCACAGGAGAACTCTATAAAAGACACATCCGTGGAGTTTACTTCCTGCAGGCTCTCTGACATAGTGGATGAACTTAAAGAAGCCCTGGAACGCCAGCCTGCAACAAAGGATAAGGAAGAAAAGAAAGCCCTGCGCAAAAAGAAGAAGCAGGTCAGGGAACTTGAAGGGTATCGTGACAAGCTGATAGAATATGACAATCACCTTGATACCCTTGGAGAACGTAACTCCTATTCCAAGACCGATCCTGGTGCCACATTCATGCGCATGAAAGAAGATGCCATGAAGAACGGGCAGACCAAACCCGGATATAATCTGCAAATAGGTACTGAAAACCAATTTATCACAGACTTCCGTCTGTTTCCCAACCCTACCGATACACTGACCCTCATACCTTTTTTCCACTCTTTCCAGTACCGCTATAACCGTTTACCGAATATCTGCGTGGCAGACTCCGGTTACGGTTCGGAAGAAAATTACCGGTTCATGCAGGAGAATGGGATAGAAGCCTTCATCAAGTACAATTACTTCCATAAAGAACAGCGTCCCCGTTATACTCCCAACCCGTTCCATGCCGAAAGTCTCCATTACAATGCCCAAGAGGATTATTACGTTTGTCCTATGGGACAGCACATGAACCGTATAGGAACCAAACGTGACAAGACAGCGAGCGGATACATCACCGAAAGTGCCCGGTATAAAGCAAAAAGATGCGAAGGTTGCCCTTTGCGTGGCAGTTGTTTTAAAGCTCGGGGGAACCGTATTATAGAAGTCAACCACCGATTAAATCAATACAAACGGCAGGCACGGGAAAGGTTGCTCTCAGAAGAAGGTATCAAGCATAGAGGCAGGAGGTGTATAGAACCAGAAGCTGTGTTTGGACAAATGAAATACAACATGGCATACAGAAGATTCCGGCATGTGGGAGAAGACAAGGTTACAATGGACTTTGCTTTCTTTGCTATAGCCTTTAATATCAAAAAAATGTGCGCTAAACTGATAAAAGAAGGAAAGGGGCTCATTACAGTTGCCAAATATTTGTTTATGGGACTATTTATAACCCGATATAATTGGAATATAGCAACTTGCTGCCAAATGCATGAGGAAAAAGTAGCATAGCCAAAAGAAAATATAGCAGAACTTAAAATATAAAAGAGGTTGTGCCAACGTTTTGACACAACCTCTCTTCTTGTTATCATCCCATATATTCTCTCTTATCTGTCCAAGATGAGAAAGAAAAATCTTCAAAAGGAAAGATAACATGTAAAGATAAACTGTACCTTTGCACTGTTTTTAATCAGGAATAGCAAGAAAGTTATGGATTCAATGAAAATCAATAAGGTACAGATACGCAATCTGCAGATTGAAGATTATGACCAGTTGGCACAATCGTTTACGCGTGTTTATTCAGACGGAAGCGATGTGTTCTGGACACACAAACAAATAGAAAAGCTGATACGAATCTTTCCCGAGGGGCAGATTGTGACGGTGGTTGACGAGAAAATCGTGGGCTGTGCACTTTCCATCATAGTGAACTACGATGATGTGAAGAACGACCACACCTACGCTCAGGTTACGGGCAAGGAGACTTTCAATACCCACAATCCGAAGGGTAACATCCTTTATGGCATCGAAGTCTTTATTCATCCCCAATACCGCGGCCTGCGTCTGGCACGCCGCATGTATGAATACCGCAAGGAACTTTGCGAAACATTGAACTTGAAGGCAATCATGTTTGGCGGACGTATCCCCAACTACTATAAATATGCTGACCAACTCCGTCCTAAGGAGTACATAGACAAGGTGAAGCAAAAGGAAATCTTCGACCCGGTGCTGACCTTTCAGCTCTCCAACGACTTCCACGTGCGCAAGGTGATGCGCAACTATCTTCCCAATGATGAGGAGTCCAAGCACTATGCCTGCCTGCTGCAATGGGACAATATCTACTATCAGGCTCCCACACAAGACTATGTAAGCCCCAAAACTACCGTCCGTGTCGGCTTGGTGCAATGGCAGATGCGTACCTACAAGACACTGGATGACCTCTTTGAACAAGTGGAGTTCTTTGTGGATGCCGTGAGCGACTATAAGAGTGACTTTGTCCTTTTCCCCGAATACTTCAATGCACCGCTGATGGCAAAATTCAACAATGAGGGCGAATCGCAGGCCATCCGTGGACTGGCGGCCTATACCGAGGAAATCAGGGAGCGTTTCGTCAAGCTCGCTATCAGTTATAACATCAATATCATTACGGGCAGTATGCCGCTTATCAAGGAGGACGGATTGCTATACAACGTAGGATTCCTCTGCCGGCGTGACGGAAGCTATGAAATGTATGAGAAGATACACGTCACTCCCGACGAAATAAAGTCTTGGGGATTGAGTGGAGGCAAGTCCATCCAGACGTTCGACACGGACTGTGCGAAGATAGGCGTGCTGATATGCTACGATGTCGAGTTCCCCGAACTGAGCCGCATCATGGCGGACCAAGGCATGCAGATACTCTTTGTGCCTTTCCTTACCGATACACAGAATGCTTACAGCCGCGTAAAGGTATGCGCCCATGCCCGTGCCATCGAAAACGAGTGCTTCGTCGTGATAGCCGGCAGTGTAGGTAATCTTCCCCGTGTGCACAACATGGACATTCAGTATGCCCAGTCCGGTGTATTCACTCCCTGCGATTTTGCTTTCCCCACAGACGGCAAGCGTGCGGAAGCCACTCCGAATACCGAAATGATTCTTGTATCGGATGTGGATCTGGATTTGCTGAACGAGCTGCATACCTACGGCAGTGTACGTAACTTGAAAGACCGGAGAGGCGATTTGTACGAGGTGAAGATGAAAAAATAACCTTTCCACGCCGGGTTTTTCATCGTACCCGATGCCACACTTCAGTAACTTAAATGCCACACTTTACCGCCTCAAGTGCCACATTTCGTAGTCCGAAACCTATGGCATTCCGGATGATAAAATGTGGCATTTAAGTTACTGAAGTGTGGCATTTCGGATAGTAATTCCATAGTTTATTCGTGTCTTTACACAACTTTTACTCTAAAAACTGAAACAATGGTCAAAAAAGCTTTCTCCGCTTCCGAAATACCTCTTTGCATCAATGTGCTGCGATTACTTAACTACCGTCTGGCCTCCGGTGAACTGATTCTGTCCGACTGGCATACGGTGAAACAGATTGCTTTTAATATAAGCCTTTCCATTACTCCTAGGCGCGTGTAAAGGAGGAAACCCGTATTCTCCGCACCCGGCAGGAAGTCATCATCAGGCAATTCTCCATCCTGGGCTTCCTGAAAACTGACATAAAGGTCAATTCTGTCACTTATGAACGTGTCCGCTATTACTTCGTAGACTTCATCCTCTATTTTGCCTTCCACGCCACTATGCAGCAGAAGAAGAGCAAGGAAGAATAGCTGAAGCCTGCCTACACCATAAATCAATGAGGCAGCCGCCCAAGTCTATGAAGAGCGCCGCCAATATTATAGTGATGGGGGACTGACCGGAGATGTGAAGCCTGAATGCTCAAAATCCGCCATGCAATTACAGCATCAAAAAACGCCTTTCTTGCCTATGTGGACGAAATCCTGCCCCAAAAGAAAGAACCCGAAAACCTGATGTATTACTTTCTCTCTTTCGATGAGACATTGGATTGTTTCGGAGTGGTGAATCATTTCCTTAATTATTCTATCTTGAATTATAGTTACATCAGCGGCAGTTGAAGTCTATTCGCAGATGATGCTGCTATTATTTTTTTCAATGTGATATTTTATTATTCTTTCCCATGCTGTTTTGCACGCTTATTGCTGATTGCAGCAATGACATTCGCAGAATTCTACATACCGTTTGTTGAACTCAGCAAAATAGCCCTCTTATTTGTAGTTTTCAGGTCGCTTGTTTGAACTAAATTTACGTTTTGCCGTTTTTTGCTTAGAACCCCGTGGGTTTTAGTGCTTTTCTTAGAAAGGTCACATCAAGCGGATATTACTTCCACACATCCATTGAACTGACGCCAAATAAAACATTTTATCGCACTAAGCCAGCTTTTTCTACCTAAAAAGTCTCTTGTATCTAAGTTTTTTGTAAATTTGCACTTTTAAAATAAAGAAGATGGCTTTTGATGTACCAAAAAACATGCTGGTCAAGAGTATTCTTCAATCGTAAATTGTCAAATAGTAAATATCAAGATGGGTAAGAAGTTTGCCGAATATTCGAAGCTTGACCTTTCCGAAGTGAACGGAAAAGTGTTGGAGAAATGGGACGAAAACCAGGTTTTCGCCAAGAGTATGACAGAACGTGAAGGTTGTCCTTCTTTCGTGTTTTTCGAAGGACCTCCTTCGGCCAATGGTATGCCGGGTATTCACCACGTAATGGCTCGCTCCATTAAGGACATTTTCTGCCGTTACAAAACGATGAAGGGATTTCAGGTAAAGCGTAAGGCCGGATGGGATACTCATGGATTACCCGTGGAACTGGGTGTGGAAAAGGCGCTTGGCATTACGAAAGAGGATATTGGCAGGACTATTTCTGTGGCAGAATACAATGCTGCCTGCCGCAAGGACGTCATGAAGTTCACCAAAGAGTGGGAAGACCTGACGCACAAGATGGGCTACTGGGTGGACATGAAGAACCCCTATATAACTTACGACAACCGCTACATCGAAACGTTGTGGTGGCTGTTGAAGCAACTCTACAAGAAAGGACTGCTTTATAAAGGATATACCATACAACCGTATTCTCCCGCTGCCGGTACAGGACTCAGTTCGCACGAGCTGAACCAGCCCGGATGCTATCGTGACGTAAAAGATACGACCGTAGTGGGGCAGTTCAAGATAAAGAACCCGAAGCCGGAAATGGCAGAGTGGGGGACTCCTTACTTCCTGGCATGGACTACCACTCCGTGGACATTGCCCAGCAATACCGCACTCTGTGTAGGGCCTAAGATTGACTATGTAGCCGTGCAGACCTACAACAGCTATAGTGGCGAGAAGATGACCGTCGTTCTGGCAAAAGCATTGCTCTATGCACACTTCAATAAAAAAGCGGAAGGCATTGCATTAGAGGATTATAAACCGGGAGACAAGCTGATACCTTTCAAGATTGTAGGTGAATACAAGGGACCGGACTTGGTAGGTATGGAGTACGAGCAACTCATCCCGTGGGTAAAGCCGATAGATGTGGCCGAAGACGGCAGTTGGACTGCCAGCGATAAAGGTTTCCGTGTAATCGCGGGTGATTATGTAACGACCGAAGACGGTACGGGTATCGTACACATCGCCCCGACCTTTGGTGCGGACGATGCCTTTGTGGCCCGTGCTGCAGGCATACCTTCCCTGTTCATGATAAACAAGAAAGGTGAAACTCGCCCGATGGTGGATCTCACCGGTAAGTTCTATTTGATAGATGAACTGGATGAGGATTTCGTAAAGGCATGTGTCAACGTGGACTTGTATAAGGAGTATCAGGGCAAGTGGGTAAAGAATGCTTATGACCCTCAATTCACCGTAGACGGCAAGTATAATGAGCAGGCTGCGCAAGCTGCCGAATCATTGGATATCGAAATCTGCATGATGATGAAAGCCGCTCATCAGGCATTCAAGATAGAAAAGCATGTACACAACTATCCGCACTGCTGGCGTACGGACAAACCCGTATTGTACTATCCGCTGGATAGCTGGTTTATCCGCAGCACCGCTTGTAAGGAACGTATGATAGAGTTGAACAAGACCATCAACTGGAAGCCGGAAAGCACCGGTACGGGACGTTTCGGTAAGTGGCTGGAAAACCTGAATGACTGGAATCTCAGCCGTTCACGCTACTGGGGCACTCCGCTGCCTATCTGGCGTACAGAGGACAATAGCGAGGAAAAATGTATCGAGTCTGTAGAAGAACTTTACAACGAAATAGAGAAATCCGTAGCTGCCGGTCTGATGCAGTCCAACCCCTACAAGGACAAAGGCTTCCAGCCGGGTATATATACCGAAGAGAATTACGACAAGATAGACTTGCACCGTCCTTACGTAGACGATGTCATCCTTGTTTCCAAAGACGGCAAGCCGATGAAACGTGAAACGGACTTGATTGACGTATGGTTTGACTCCGGTGCCATGCCTTATGCACAGATACACTATCCGTTCGAAAACAAGGAACTGCTGGACAGCCATCAGGTATATCCTGCCGATTTCATCGCCGAAGGAGTGGACCAGACACGCGGCTGGTTCTTCACGCTGCACGCCATCGCCACGATGGTGTTCGACAGCACCGCTTATAAGGCTGTTATCTCCAACGGTCTGGTGCTCGACAAGAACGGAAACAAGATGTCCAAGCGTCTGGGCAATGCCGTAGACCCCTTCTCGACCATCGAGAAATACGGTTCCGACCCGTTGCGCTGGTACATGATCACCAACTCTTCTCCGTGGGACAATCTTAAGTTCGACGTGGATGGAGTGGAAGAGGTGCGCCGCAAGTTCTTCGGAACACTCTATAACACCTATTCATTCTTCGCCCTCTATGCCAATGTAGACGAATTTGAATACAAGGAAGCCGACGTGCCCATGGCAGAACGCCCTGAGATAGACCGTTGGATTCTCTCCGTACTGAATACGCTGGTGAAGAACGTGGATACCTGCTACAATGAATACGAGCCCACGAAAGCAGGACGTCTCATTTCTGAGTTTGTGAACGACAATCTCTCCAATTGGTACGTTCGTCTGAACCGTAAACGCTTCTGGGGTGGCGGTATGACGCAGGACAAGCTCTCTGCATTCCAGACACTCTATACCTGCTTGGAAACTGTAGCCAAGCTGATGGCGCCCATTGCTCCGTTCTATGCCGACATGCTGTACACAGACCTGATTGCAGCTACGGGACGCGACAACGTGGTTTCCGTACACCTTGCCAAGTTCCCCGAATATAAGGAGGAAATGATAGACAAGGAATTGGAAACCCGCATGCAGATGGCACAAGACGTCACTTCTATGGTATTGGCACTGCGCCGCAAGGTGAACATCAAAGTCCGCCAACCGCTTCAGTGCATCATGATACCGGTAGTGGATGAAGAACAGCGTGCACACATCGAGGCTGTGAAAGCACTTATCATGAACGAGGTGAATGTGAAAGAAATCAAGTTTGTGGACGGTGCTGCCGGTGTACTGGTAAAAAAAGTGAAATGCGACTTCAAGAAGTTGGGACCGAAATTCGGAAAACAGATGAAAGCTGTGGCTGCTGCCGTGGCCGGAATGTCTCAGGAGGCTATCGCTGAACTGGAGAAGAACGGTTCCTATACGTTCGTCCTGAACGGTACGGAAGCTGTGATTGAAACTGCCGATGTGGAAATCTTCAGCGAGGACATCCCGGGCTGGCTGGTTGCCAACGAAGGTAAACTAACCGTAGCTTTGGAAGTTACCGTAACCGAAGAGTTGCGTCGTGAAGGTGTTGCGCGCGAGTTGGTGAACCGTATTCAGAATATCCGCAAGTCAAGCGGTTTTGAGATAACCGATAAAATAAAGATTACATTATCAAAAAATCCTCAAACAGATGATGCAGTAAACGAATATAAAGACTATATTTGTAACCAAGTTTTAGGAACTTCACTGACGCTGACAGACAACGTAGAAAATGGTGCAGAACTAAACTTCGACGATTTCTCGCTGTACGTGAGCGTAGTGAAAGAATAATTAAATACTAACCTGATTAACACGTAAAAGTTATGGCAGAAAAGACAAGATACTCAGATGCTGAATTGGAAGAATTCCGCGCTATCATTCTGGAGAAGTTAGAGTTAGCACAACGTGACTATGAATTGTTAAAGGCTAGCCTGACGGGTGCAGACGGCAATGACACCGACGATACATCTCCTACGTACAAAGTGCTGGAAGAAGGTGCCAACACCTTATCCAAGGAAGAAACCACACGTCTGGCCCAACGCCAGTTAAAGTTCATCCAAGGATTGCAGGCTGCTTTGGTGCGTATTGAGAACAAAACATATGGCATTTGCCGCGAAACCGGCAAACTGATACCGGCAGAGCGCCTTCGTGCAGTGCCTCATGCCACTCTGAGCATCGAAGCTAAAAACAACGGCAAGAAATAAAAATGGGTAAATTCTTTACGAAAGGACGGATAGCCTTACTCATTATATTCTTGGTATTGATTATAGACCAGATTATCAAGATTTGGATTAAGACTCACATGTACTGGCACGAGAGCATCCGAATCACAGATTGGTTCTACATCTACTTTACTGAGAATAGTGGCATGGCTTTCGGTATGGAAATATTCGCCAAACTGTTTCTCACCTTGTTCCGTATTGTTGCGGTGACGGTGATAGGTTGGTTTCTGCATAAATTCGTGAAGCTGGGAATGAAGACGGGATTCATCGTCTGTGTGTCTTTAGTCCTGACGGGAGCTTTGGGTAACATTATTGACAGCGTCTTTTACGGTGTACTGTTTAATGAAAGCACTCATTCGCAGATAGCTTCTTTCCTGCCTGAAGGGGGAGGATATGCTTCCTGGTTTCACGGCAAAGTGGTAGATATGTTCTATTTTCCTATCATAGATACAAACTGGCCCACATGGATGCCGTTCGTCGGTGGTGAACACTTTATTTTTTTCAGCCCGATATTCAATTTTGCAGATGCAGCAATCAGCTGTGGTATGATTGCATTGCTGTTGTTCTATAATAAGGATTTCAATGATGCCTATCACGCAGCCATAAAGAAATCATGAAAGGAATAAATCGAATTCAATGGTGTAGTGTAGTCCTTCTGGCATTCAGTCTGACGGCTTGTAAGGTGAAAAGACCTGAGACCGTCCTTCCGGATGCCAAGATGGAAAACGTGCTTTACGATTATCACATAGCCAAAGCTATGGGTGAAGAAGTACCGTATAACGAAAGCTATAAGCGGGTTCTTTACATTGAATCGGTTTTCAAGAAATATGGCATCACTCAGGCCGATTTCGACTCTTCTATGGTCTGGTTTGCCCGTAATCCGGAGGTACTTACCAAAATCTACGAGAAAGTGAATGTACGCTTAAAAGCCGAAAGAGACGGTATCAACCACTTGATTGCCCTGCGTGACAACAAGCCGAAAGAATCACTTCCCGGAGACAGTATCGACGTGTGGATATGGCAGCATATCTATCAGTTGACGGGCATGCCCCTGGACAACAAGATAACGTTTACGTTGCCTTCAGACACCAATTTCCACGACCGTGACACGTTGCGCTGGAGCGCACGCTTCCGTTTTCACAACGGTGCACCGGACAGCATACATGCTCCGTTGATGGTGATGCAGGTTCTTTATGAGAAGAATGACAGTGTCATCAGTGCCATTCGGAAAGTACAAGGCACAGGTGTGGAAACGCTCACCTTGTTTGCCGATACCTTAGGAGAAATCAAGGAAATACGCGGGTTCATCTATTACCCGCAGCAGGAGACTCCACAGCCTTTGCTGGCAGACCGTATCTCACTGATGCGCTATCACGCCACGGACAGTCTGGTCATTGCCCCAAAGGACAGCCTTCAGCAGGCCACAGACTCCCTTCGCAAAGACAGTATCGGGAAACCAGAGAAATTGAAGCCTCTGAAAATTCAGGAGCAGGAAAATGCCACAACTCCCAGAACCATACGTCCCCGTCCGAAAGCATGAAACGCTACGCTTCCCATTTTCTGTTTCTTCCCGGACATGGCTATCTGAAACAATATGTGGTGGAGATAGGTGAAGGACAGTGTGTATCACGTATCTTCCCATTGACAGAAGAGGTGGAGAATACGGAATGGCTACCAGGCGTCATAGCTTTGCTTACGGAGGCGGAAACAGACTATCCTCATTTTGATACGTGCTGCAATATACTGACGGCAATCCCTCCGGTTATCGAGGAAGAATTGTCTTGTTTGATTCCCTGGTTGTTTTTCCCTTTTGATTTTACTACAATGCTGCCTGGCGCCGGAACTCAGCGCAAACTACTGCTGTAGCAATAGCCACGTTCAACGACTCCGAGGTCTCACGGCCGGCGGGATAATTCGGTATGTATAGTTTGCGGTTGATGAGTGCCTCCACTTCTTTTCCGATGCCATTTCCTTCATTTCCCATCACAATCAGCCCATTTTTCGAGAGTGGTTGTCCGTACATATTCTCTCCGTCCAGGAAAGTGCCGTAAACGGGAATATCCTTCAGTGAGCGGATGAGCTCGGGTAGGGGAGTATAATGCAGTCTGACGCGTGCGATACCTCCCATCGTGGCCTGCACTGTTTTGGGATTATAGATATCCACCGTATTGGGCGAACAGAATATATGCTCTATCCCAAACCAATCGGCAAGGCGGACAATCGTTCCCAGGTTACCGGGGTCTTGCACATCATCCAAAGCCAGACAGAGGGAGCGGCTGATGACGGAAACATCCGTCTCCTCATCCGGCTGCCGGAACACAGCCAGCACTTGTTGGGGAGTTTTTAGCAGGCTGGCACGCGAAAGTTCTTCCTCCGATACTTCCGTGACATCCGTTACAGTGGAGATAGGGCGGTTCCGGGAAAGCCATTCTGAAGTTGCCAGCAAGAACTGACAAGGAAAATGTCCCAACAAATCCCCTACGAGTTTAGGTCCTTCTGCCAGAAATACCTTGTCAGCCTTCCGGTTCTTTTTCTGCTCCAACGAGTGGATATATTTAATGCGGTTTTTACTTAATGCCATAGGATACACATGTTATCATTTGACAAAAATACGTGATTATTTCAATATAATCAAAAACTCTGCACTCTTCCGGCGTTTTTTATTTCGGGAACAAAAAAATACAAGTATATTTGTAGCTGTTTATGCGCAATTAATGACTCGGTATGGATAAAGGTTTCCGCTACGCGATACTTACTACTATCGTACTTTTGTTGGCTTCCTGTTCTTCTACCAAATATGTGCCGGACGGCTCGTATTTGCTGGATGAAGTGCGTATACATACTGACAATAAGGAAGTAAAACCATCTAATCTCTCCATGTATATCCGCCAGAATCCCAATGCGAAGTGGTTCAGTCTGATAAAGACCCAGTTGTATGTCTACAACTGGTCCGGACGGGACTCTACACGCTGGATAAACCGTACATTGAGGAAATTAGGGGATGCTCCTGTCATATACAGTGAGGAGGAAACCAATCGGACCAGGGAAGAGATCACTAAAGCTGTGCAGAATATGGGCTATATGGGTGCTCTGGTGGAACCGATACGCCAAGTCAAAAAGAAAAAGATGAGGTTAGTCTATAAGGTGACAACCGGCAAACCCTATAAAGTGCGTACCTTGAAATATGATATCCGGGACAGTAAAATAAAGGAATACATGCGGCAGGATTCTGCAGTAACCCTCTTATCCGAAGGCATGTATTTTGATGTCAATGTATTGGATGCAGAACGTCAGCGTATCACGAACAAACTGCTTCAGAACGGATATTATAAGTTCAATAAAGAGTACATCTCTTATACCGCAGATACTGTCCGCAATTCTTACCTGGTAGATTTGACGTTGCATTTGGCTCCATACAAGCAGCACAACGAGGATACACCGCAGAATCACCAACAGTACACTATCAATAAAGTGAGTTTCATTACAGACTATAATGTGTTGCAGGCATCTGCCTTGAACAGCATCGAGGTAAATGATTCATTGCACTACAAAGGATTCCCCATCTACTACAAAGACAAGCTTTATCTGCGTCCCAAAGTGCTGACCAACAATCTGCGCATCATTCCGGGAACTCTCTATAATGAGCAAAACGTGCAGCGCACCTACTCCAACTACGGACGCCTGCAAGCCCTGAAATACACCAACATCCGTTTTTTCGAAGTACAGCAGAGTGACAGTGCAAAGCTCAACGCCTATGTGATGCTGACCAGAGGCAAGCATCAGTCCGTATCCTTTGAAGTGGAAGGCACAAACTCTGCCGGCGACTTGGGAGCTGCCGCTTCAGTGGCTTTTCAGCACCGCAACATGTTCAAAGGTTCCGAAACATTCATGTTCAAGCTACGTGGGGCATACGAGGCTGTGTCTGGTTTGCAGAGCTCCTTAAATCAAGACTATATAGAATTAGGTGCGGAAGCAACTATCAACTTTCCACAGTTCATGTTTCCCTTTGTATCCAGCGATTTCAAACGGAGGATAAGGGCTACTACAGAATTCGGCTTGCAATATAACTACCAGATGCGGCCTGAATTCACACGTATTGTGGCGTCTGCCGGATGGAGCTACAAATGGGGAGTACAACAACAGCGTTCGCAGCATCGCATTGATTTACTGGACATCAATTATCTGTACATGCCCAGCATAGACCAGAGATTTAAAGAGGATTATCTGGAGAAAGACGAGAACTACATCCTCAAATATAATTATGAAGACCGTTTTATTGTCCGCACCGGCTATAGCTATATTTATAACAGTGCCGGAAAGGCTTTGATGAATAATTCCGGCATCGGAAATTCCTATACCATCCGCTTCAATTTTGAATCAGCGGGCAATTTGTTGTATGCTGTGGCAAAGCTCGGAGGAATGAAGAAGAATGCATCGGGAGAATACACTTTATTAAACATTCCTTTTGCCCAATACCTGAAAGGCGATTTTGACTTTGCCAAGAACCTGGTCATTGACAACCGCAATTCATTGGCATTTCATTTTGGTGTCGGTATCGCCATTCCATACGGCAATGCAACAATGCTTCCATTTGAAAAACGCTACTTTTCCGGTGGCGCCAATAGTGTGCGCGGATGGTCTGTACGTGATTTGGGGCCCGGTTCTTTCCCCGGCGATAATAACTTCATGAACCAGTCGGGAGACATCAAGCTGGATGCCAGCATTGAATACCGCACACGGTTATTCTGGAAATTCAGAGGGGCTCTCTTTGTAGATGCCGGGAATATCTGGACAATACGGGATTATAAAGACCAGCCGGGAGGTCAGTTTAAATTTGACAAGTTCTATAAGCAGATTGCTTTGGCATATGGTTTAGGACTGCGTCTTGACTTAGATTTCTTTGTATTGCGTTTCGACGGAGGTATGAAAGCAATCAATCCAGCTTACGAGAAGAAAAAAGACCGTTATCCCATTATTCATCCTAAATTTAGCCGCGATTTTGCTTTCCACTTTGCTGTGGGATATCCGTTCTAAAAATATAAATGACTATGGATAAATGATACTGGATAATTAGCATATACATTTACCCATTATCATTTATCCATTATCCCATTACTTAAAGGCGTAATAGCTGTCAATCATTGTCGCTTGACGTGCTGCAGCCACACCTTGGGCATCCAGTGTCACTGTCATTTCCTCACCGTTCGGAAGGGTCATTTGTGCAGTGCCGTCATTGTTCATTTGCAGCAATTCTGTGCTGACACCATCGGCAACAACATTCCAAGTATTCAACTCTTTGTTGTAAATGAGTTCCATAGAAGCGGTCTCACCTTCTTTGGTGATAGAATAGCCGTTTTCAAGTGTCTCTACCAGGTAGTCACCGTTTTCACCTTTCACTTTCTTTACATCACCAATGCTGGCCATAGGGTTTGAACCACTCCAGAATTCGATGGAGTTGATGACCAATGCATCGGCCAGATAGCAAACGCCATATACCGGGACAATATTGAATGCCAGATAAACCAGTTCGTTTACAAACTTGGTACCAATACCTTGATTCCAGCTGACCAGTTTACTATGCAGTCCAAAAGAACCGATACAAGAACTGAAAAGAAACGAGCCGCAAATCATTACGGTCGCAGCCATCTTCAAATTGAACTTTTTCATAATCACTCTTTTTTATTTTACTGTGTTTAATAGCTTTATAGCTCATTGAGTTATTTTAAGCATCCGCAAATATAGGATTTTTTACGAAAATACATCCTATTTGAGCTTAAAATCTGTTTTCAGTAAAACAGAAGTGTCTATCTATGAGCTTTTTGAGAAAGAGCCTTTCCGATCCAACGGTCAACGGCAAACTTGCCCGGGCCTATGATATACATCAATATGAACACTACCAGGTACACAAAAGCCAGCTCTTTCGTGGCAAACGAGTCATTGCCATGAATTACAAAAAAGGCAACAGCCATTGTAAACACCATTGGTATCATAGCCAAACGATAGAGAAAACCTATAATGAATGCCATGGAGCATGCCAATTCACCGAAGATAGCCAATCCTAAAGACAGCGGGCTGCCTACACCCAATGGGTCTGGGAAAACAGCCGACAGCTCTTGAAAGTTAGTCCACTTCTGGATACCGTGGTTCATTAATAATATACCGAATACAATTCTTGCAATTAATAGCATAGCAGATGTTGCCGTTCCGTCCGGTTTGACGGGAAATAAAAGTCGTTTTAACATATTCATTCATTTTTAAGTTCGTATATGAACTATAACAAATATTACTCAATAAAAGTTTACTGCCGCTTCAAGGGTTTGATGATAATCCGTAAAGACAGGTCATAGGTAAAGTAACTCCACATCCAGTCTACGAAGATGGAAAGACGATTTTTTACACCCACAATACTCATCAAATGGATGAACAGCCACACAGCCCATACCGGAAAACTTCCAAAACGCAGCTTCTTAAGCTCGACTACGGCATGATTGCGGCCAATGGTCTCCATGGAGCCTTTGTTTTGATATATAAACGGTTGCAGCGGCAGGCATGCTTCTGCACGCTGCAAGTTCCTTATCAAGTTGCGGGCCTGCTGGATGGCTGGTTGCACCACTTGCGGGTGTCCTTTGGGATACTCCTCAGAAATCATAAGGGCCGTATTCCCGATAGCGAAAATATTGGGATATTGAGAAAGACGGTTATAAGTGTCCACCTTCAAGCGGTTTCCCGGTCCATAGGCAGGCAATCCTTGAAGGCTGTTTGCTTTGACACCGGCCACCCAGAATACATTTTTTTTGGTATTGCTTGCGGTCCCATCATTCAATGCCAACTGATAATTCTCGTATCCCATCACCCGTTGATTCAATTTAATTTCCACATCATGCTTCTTCAGATAATCAGTCACTTCTTTGGAAGACTTTTCAGAAAAGGCAGACAAAAGCCTGGAAGAGCCATCCAACAAGATGATACGCTTCTCATTGATATTCAAGCCTGGATAGTTTTGAGAAAGGACAAACTTTCTCATCTCGGCCAGAGTAGCGGACAACTTTATTTCCGTAGCTCCACCACCTACAATGGCAAAGGTCATCAGACGCCTGTGCTCTTCTTTATTACCGGTACTCTGGGCCTGTTCAAAGCTGTCCAATATCTGGTTCGGTTGAACAAGGCTTCCGAAGTATTCAATTTTCGTACTAGCTTTAATCCATCGAAGCCACCGCCTACGATTACCCATCGTTTCTGCCCCTCTTTATCGAGAATGTTCATTGCTGTTTTCATTAATTCAATATCATGTTGTTCTTTGTAATATTAAAATAAACACCTAACGGAATAGCAAATTTGAGTAAAGCGTAGCGAACAGACTGAAAAAGCGTTCGTTACGCTATATTTTTCTCTTGTTCAAAAGCCAAGAAGAGACAGAATATGGACAAACGCAGCAAAAGTTCAGTTACTTTATCATTACCCGTGCGATGATGCAAATTTCTTGCGAAACCTAAATTTTGCATCGTTTGGCGTTATGTGTCGTATCTGTCGGTAACTCACTATGAATTAATTTTGTAACCAAAAAAAAGTGAGTTATGAGAAGTACATTTAAGGTATTGTTCTACGTGAAGAAAGGCAGTGAGAAACCCAACGGCAACCTGCCTTTGATGTGTCGCATTACGGTGGACGGAGAGATTAAGCAGTTCAGTTGCAAGATGGATGTTCCCTTGCGCCTGTGGGACGTGAAGAACAACCGTGCTTCGGGTAAGAGTGCCGAAGCGCAAAGAATCAACCGTGCCGTTGACAAAATCAGAGTGGAGATAAACCGCCGTTATCAAGAGTTGATGCAGACGGACGGTTATGTCACTGCTGCCAAGTTGAAAGATGCCTATCTCGGCATCGGTATCAAACAGGAAACCTTGCTAAAACTGTTTGAACAACACAACAGCGAATTTGCCAAGAAAGTGGGACACAGCAGGGCAAAAGGAACATTCCGACGTTATGTTACCGTCTGCAAGCACATCCGTGAGTTCCTACCCCATACCTACAAGCGTGAAGATATTCCGTTAAAAGAGTTGAACCTCTCGTTCATCAACGACTTCGAGTATTTCCTGCGTACTGAGAAAAAATGCCGCACCAATACCATTTGGGGCTACATGATTGTGCTGAAACACATTATTTCCATAGCGAGGAATGACGGTCGTCTGCCGTTCAATCCCTTTGCAGGGTACATCAACTCTCCCGAAAGCGTGGACAGAGGGTATATTACGAGAGAGGAGATACACACAATGATGAACACCGATATGCCCGACAAGACACACGAGCTTGTCAGGGATTTATTTCTGTTCTCCACCTTTACAGGTTTGGCATATTCCGATGTCAAGAACCTTACGGAAGACAACCTGCAAACATTCTTTGACGGAAATCTGTGGATTATCACCCGAAGAAAGAAAACTAACACGGAATCCAATATCCGATTGTTGGATGTTCCCCGAAAGATAATAGAGAAGTACAGGGGTATGACAAGAGATAATAAAGTATTCCCCATGCCGAGTAACACGACTTGCAACAAGAAGCTGAAAGCCATTGCCAAGTTGTGCGGTATAAAAGTCCACTTGACCTATCATGTAGCAAGACATTCGGCAGCGACCACTGTGCTGTTATCCAACGGAGTACCCATTGAAACCGTCAGCCGACTTTTGGGACATACCAACATAAAAACGACCCAAATTTACGCAAAAATCACAGCCCAAAAGATTAGTCAGGATATGGAAACATTGTCGCACAAACTGGAGGATATGGAAAAGAACATTTGCAATGCCATTCAGTAACCCTTAAATCAAACGATAATGAAAGAGGAAAGAAACATCATAACAATGAACGAGTTCGGCAATGTAGTTATGCCGAAAGATATACAGGCAACCGCCATGAGTGAGTGGGAGCTTTGCGAGTTGTTCAATGTAACCGCCCCGACTATCAGGGCAGGGATAAAGACACTCTGCAAGAACGGCATTCTGAATGAGTGTGAGATAAGGCATACCATCCGACTGTCCGACAAGTGCAGCATGGAGGTTTACAGCCTTGAAACGATAATCGCCCTTGCGTTCCGTATCGGCACATACAGTGCGAAGCAGGTGCGCAATGCCGTTCTTGAAAGACTGTACTTGCGAAAAGAGAAAACAAGCATCTTCTTTTCGCTGAACACCAACGGCATAGCCAAAGCCGAATACTTCTCGTAGCTGAATTGGTTGCACGACTGACGGAATCCATTCATTCAGTCACGAATAGAGTAATCAAGCCAGCGTGTCAGCATATAATCTGACCGACATATCAACAGGAACTCCAATTTTTTCTCCCGAAAAGCGTAATCCCCACATTCGTTTTTTGGGAGTTTTTTCGTCTGTCCTGCCCGACTTCCGTTCCAAACCATTGAAAGTTTTTTCTTCGGGGGCTATTTGTCACCGTTCTGCCGCGTTTTGCGTAACAACTTATCCGATAAATGCTTATACTTTTGTAGCTGGTATTTTTCAAACTTAAAACCATTTGATTATGTCAGCTAACAAACAACAAGACAGCCACAGACCGCCATCGGATGGTGGCATGGCAAAGGAGGAATTCATCCGAGTGGGGACTACGCTTTACAAGATTGTGGAGCAGCCCAAACTGAACGGAGGGTATGTAAGGAAACGCATAGCATGGAACAACGAAACCCTGCGCCAAGACTACGGCAAGGACTACATCGGCAGCGTTCCCAAGTATGACGGCTTCTGCACCGTACCCGAACACATCGGCTACCATCCCGTGGTCGGCAAGTTCCTTAACCTCTATGAACCGATAGACCACCAACCTAAAGAGGGCGATTTCTCGCATATCCAATCTTTGGTAGGTCACATCTTCGGGGAGCAATACGAGTTGGGCATGGACTACCTACAACTGCTCTACTTGTACCCCATTCAAAAGCTGCCTATCCTGCTGTTGGTATCAGAGGAACGCAACACAGGCAAAAGCACATTTCTGAATTTTCTAAAACTCCTATTTCAGAACAATGTAACCTTTAACACCAACGAGGATTTCCGTAGCCAATTCAATTCCGACTGGGCCGGCAAACTGCTTATCGTGGTGGACGAGGTGCTGCTCAACCGTAGGGAGGACAGCGAGCGGTTGAAGAACCTAAGCACCACACTTTCCTACAAGGTGGAAGCCAAAGGCAAAGACCGTGACGAGATAGCGTTTTTCGCCAAGTTCGTGCTATGCTCCAACAACGAGTACTTGCCTGTAATCATTGATGCAGGGGAAACACGCTATTGGGTACGCAAGATAGACCGCTTGCAGTCTGATGATACCGACTTCCTGCAAAAGCTGAAAGCGGAGATACCCGCCTTTCTTCATTTCCTGCAACACAGAACACTATCCACCGAAAAGGAAAGCCGTATGTGGTTTGCTCCATCGCTGTTGCATACCGAAGCCTTGCAGAAGATAATCCGCAGCAACCGTAACCGACTGGAGATAGAGATGCACGAGCTGATACTTGACATCATGGATAGTGTCGGCACGGACACATTCTCGTTCTGCTACAACGACATTCTTCTGTTGCTGGTACACTCGCAGGTAAAAGTGGAGAAGCACCAAGTCCGAAAGGTGTTGCAGGAGTGTTGGAAACTTACGCCTGCACCCAACGGACTGACCTATACCACCTACCAATTCAACTACAATCGGGAGTGTCGGTATGAGCCTGTAAAACGGGTCGGTCGTTTCTATTCTGTCACGAGGGAACAACTTGAATCCCTGTAATATCATTCTTTTTTTTGTTGAATTGATGAATAAGGATATAACTATGCTGACAATAAACAATATACACTCTCAACAAAATCTCAACAATCGAAAAGAGAAGTTGAGAGAGGAACAGCACCCGATTGTTGATTTCTCTTTTGGCGAGTGGTTTGTTGAGAAGATGTTGAGCAAATATCTTTCTGTAAATAAATGTGTTATATAAGCCATTCAACAAATCAACGTTTTTACAATCATCATCAAATCTATAGAATATCATGAACATACAAGAAGTTAAACAAATCAGAATCGCAGACTATCTGCAAAGTTTGGGTTACACGCCCGTCAAGCAACAGGGCAGCAGCTTTTGGTACAAATCACCGCTGAGAGAGGAAACGGACGCATCTTTCAAGGTAAACACAGAACTCAACAAATGGTACGATTTTGGACTTGGCAAGGGCGGTAACATCATCGCATTGGCAGCGGAACTCTACCATACGGAAGATGTAACCTGCCTGTTGAAGCGCATAGAGGAACGGACACCATACATCCGCCCTGCATCGTTTTCTTTTGGCAAGCAGCAATCCGACAACCGCACTTATCGGGTATTAAGAGTTGGCGAGCTGTCATCACCTGCGCTCATTGCCTATCTGCAAGAAAGGGGGATAGACATTGAACTCGCCAAAAGGGAGTGTAAGGAACTGCGGTTTGAGAATGCCGACAAACCCTATTTCGCCATCGGCTTCCCGAATATGGCAAGAGGGTATGAAGTGCGTAATAGATACTTCAAGGGATGTGTCGCCCCGAAGGACATCACCCATATCCGACAGCAAAAAGAGCCACGAACCGTCTGTTATCTTTTCGAGGGCTTCATGGATTATCTCTCGTTCCTGACCATCCGAGTAAAGAACAATCCGCAACACCCACGATTGAATGCACAGGATTACGTCATTCTCAACTCCGTTTCCAACCTCTCGAAAGCGGAAAGCATATTGGCAACCTATACCCGAATCGGCTGTTTCCTTGACAATGACACAGCAGGACGGAACGCATACGCCAACCTGCAACGGATGTTGGGTGACCGCTTGCAGGATATGTCGGTTCACTATGCAGGGTATAATGACTTGAACGAGTACCTGTGCAAAAAACTCTTGTCCCAATCGACAGAGCCGATAAAGGAGGAGAAGCAAGTACAATCCGCAAGGCGGATGATGCAGCCACCGAAAAAGAAAGGGCTGAAAATATAGAGGGGAACAGGTTCGCTTTCCCAAGGGTATTTAGACAGAAATACCATAGCTCAATAGGGCGTTTTCTTCACGCATTACACGGTAATGCTAAAAACTCCCTATCGAGCCAAAGGGAAATCCCTTTGGAAACCCTGAGAGCCAATGCCACAGGCAGAGAATACACTCATAACAATAACCGTAAAAATCAAACTACATGGGATATTTTTCATTGGACATAAAGAAAGCAAAAGGTTCATCGGACACCGTACAATCCGACCATATAGAGAGAAGAATCATACCTAAAAACGCAGACCCGACAAGAACGCATCTGAACAGGGTACTTATAGAATACCCCGATGGCGTTCATGGCAGGGATGAAGCGATTGCCCACAGGCTGAACACGGCAGGCATCAAGCGGAAGATTACACATGACCAAGTCCGTGTAGTCCGAGTGGTTCTGTCGGGAACACATGAGGACATGATGGACATACAGGAAAACGGAAGACTTGACGAATGGTGCAGCGACAGCATCCAATGGCTGCAAGCCACATTCGGCAGGGAGAACGTGGTTGCCGCCCATCTTCACATGGACGAGAAGACACCGCATATCCATGCAGCCATTGTTCCCATCGTGACAGGTGAAAGGCGCAAAGCCAAGAAAGAGCAGGAAGACGGCAAACGGAAGTATCACAAGAAAGCAAATACCGTCCGTTTGTGTGCCGATGACCTGTTCAACCGTCAGACCTTGATTGCGTACCACGACAATTATGCAAGGGTTATGGCTAAATACGGATTACAGCGAGGTGTGCGAGGTTCCGAAGCACGGCACACCACCACGACACAGTATTATCGGGACATACAGAAAAAGAACGCTGCCCTTGATGCAGAAAACAAGCGGTTACAGGAGCAGAAAACCGAAACCGAACAGGAACTCAGACAAGCCAAGAAAGAGGTACAGACCGAGAAACTGAAAGGTGCAGCCACCACCGCAGCGACCAACATAGCTGAAAGTGTCGGTTCTCTTTTCGGGAGCAACAAGGTCAAGACTTTGGAAAGGGAGAACACCGCCCTGTATCGGGAAGTTGCCACCCATGAGGAAACCATTGAGATACTGCAAAACCGCATACACACGATGCAAACCGAGCACAACCGCCAGTTGTTGGAAATACAGCAGAATCACCGTAAGGAGATGGCGGAAAAAAGTGTCAGACACAAAGATGAAGTATCAGGTTTGAAACGCATTATCGAAAAGCTGTGTGCATGGTTTCCTATGGCAAAGGAAATTATGAGAATAGAGAGCCTGTGCCGCCTTGTCGGGTTCAATGAAAGGCAGACCACGACATTGACTTATGGTAAGCCTTTGATATACGAGGGCAAACTTTATTCGGAGGAACATAATCGGAGTTTTACGACAGAAAGAGCAGGCTTTCAAGTGGTGAAAGACCCTGCGGACAAGTCTAAACTGACACTCGTAATCAACCGCCAGCCCATAGGCGAATGGTTCAGGGAACAGTTCGACAGGCTACGGCAGAGCATACGACAGCCAATTCAACCACAAAGGAAAAGTAGAGGAATTACATAAGTAGTTAAAACAGATTGCAATAAGCCTCCGATAATCGTATTTCCCTATCAGAGGCTTATTGCTGTTTAGATTTAGTTACGTTTCATAAATCATGATTTTTGTTTTTGATTGTCGACCTTTCTAAGTTGTGGAAGACATAAGGCTATTATAGCGAGAAGCAGAATAGCCATACCTGAGAACAAAAACCAACGGTTTACCCCGATTTGGTCTGCAAATGCACCCGACACTACCAACCCAAGCGGCATGGCAAACGACATGATGCTGCCAAGAAGTCCGAAAACACGCCCTAAATACTCGGGTTGTATCTGTTCTTGAAATAGCGCGGTCTGTACTCCATTATAGAATGGGGCAGAAAAGCCCATCAACGTACAACATATCGCAAATATCATAAAACCATTGGTTGGTAGCAAGCCGGAAACAGTCAATGACACTCCCATAAGAAAGATAGAGCCGATGATATTTGCCATGCGCTTTTTGAAACCTCCCCATGCGCCCAATAGAAGTCCGCCCAACAACATACCAACTGCAAAAACAATTTCCACCACGGAAGCATGCAAGGTACTTCCCTCGAAATAATTCATACTCATCAGCGGAAATAGCGCATTGATTGGCATATAAATGAACATATTGATTGCTCCTATCCAAAGCAATGTGAAAAGAGCTTTATTTTGTCGTATTGCGTTATAGCCAATGCGCAGTTCGGTGAAAAAGTTTTCTTGCTGCAGCGCTTCAATCGGTTGTTTTGGGATGTGAACCATTGCAACAGTGATACAGGCAATTATTGCTCCGAATACGTCAAGGGCAACCGCAGAATTCAACCCCCATTTTGCATAGAGAAAAGCGGCAATTGCCGGACTTAGGATGAAACTTGCCGATTGGATGGACTGGGTGTAGCCGGCACATTTGACTAACTGTTCTTCAGGCACTAAAAGAGGTGTTACCGCACTTAACGCAGGGGAATGGAATGCAGTGCCAACGCTTCTAATGAAGAGGATGAGCATTACTATCCATACAGGTAGTTCCGCTGACAGGGAAATTACGGTAAGTACCAGTCCAGCACAAGCTATGATGACATCTGCACCAATCATGACCATTTTCCGGTTCCAGCGGTCAACAAGTACTCCGATTGCAGAACCTAAAACCGCTTGAGGTAGAAACCCAACCAAGGTCGCCATTGACAACACCATCGCAGACCCTGTTGTATTTGTCAGATGCCAGATGATGGCCATTTGAAGAACCCCACTTGTTATCAGGGACACAGCTTGCCCCGCCCATATTGTATAGAAATCTTGTTTCCAATTTCTGATTTTTTCCATTTGAATTTTTCCTTTTATCTTTTGAATGTTTCTTGATTTTATAGCACAAAAAATCTCTCGACAAGCCTGAAATAGCATGCCGGATTACAAAGACAATGACATTCAAATCGAATTAATTAGATTTGAATGTGGAAAAATTACCAAGGTTTATGATATGCAATATTAACGGTGTTTTTACCTGTTAATATTGTACAATTGTTCATAATCATATTGAAAACCACTATATATGTTGCGACTTATCTTAATTGGGATGGTATTATATGCACACCGAATCCGCTGCAAAGTTACAATAAATTATTCGATTTTTGCACTAACTAAAGTAAAGAATTTCAATGCTTCCTGAATTTTGCCTTTCCTTTTTTATCCAAATCTGCAAAAAATAACGGCATAAGCAAATAGGTATATATCGAAAGGCAAAAAATGGCGAATACTGTTTGTATTGGATACTATATCAAAGATTTGTCGTATCTTTGCACCTGAAAGAGTTATTTGATAGTAAAACACCGCAAAACGCTGAAAATCGCACGGTTTCCTAGTCGTTACCATTACTTTTCAGATACTCCGTTAAATGTTTATTCATCAAACGGTTAGACGAAACCGTTCAGAATTTAAAATAACAGTATAACTGAGGAAAGCTCTATAAATGATGTGGTTAAAAAGAGTGAACCCCACATGCAATGTAGAAATGAACATAAAAGAGAAAAATAGGAAACAAAAAGAAGGGTAACATTGTTGTAATGAAGAACATAAAACAAACTTTGCCACGGAAGTTTTCTACAAGCAAATGGACACTAAATTGACAAAATGGATATTACCAATATTGATGCTGATTACAGAAACGGCTGTTCATGCACAAACACACCCTGCAGAAGCAAAAAACTCTGTGGACTCAATTTCTACGTATCCGATAGACTCGCTTCTCAAGAAACGCAGTTTTTTCGAAAAAATTTTGAATTACTTCAACGATGCCAACAAAGAAAAGAAAAACAAAAAATTTGATTTCAGCATTATAGGCGGGCCTCATTATTCCAGTGACACCAAATTTGGAATCGGACTGGTGGCGGCAGGACTCTACCGTACCGACCGGAACGATAGTATTCTCCCTCCGTCCAATGTCTCTCTGTATGGGGATGTCTCCACGGTGGGATTCTATTTGCTGGGAGTACGTGGAAACCATCTGTTTCCCCAAGACAAATACCGGTTGAACTACAATCTGTATTTCTATTCTTTCCCAAGCCTTTACTGGGGACAAGGATATGACAATGGAGCCAATGATGACAATGAGAGTGAATACGATCGCTTTCAAGCGCAGGTTAAGGTGGACTTCATGTTCCGGATGGCACGTAACTTTTATATCGGTTCAATGACAGCATTTGATTACGTGTATGGGCATGACTTTGAAAAACCGGAATTATGGAAAGGAATGAAAGCGCACAGCACCAACGTGAGCTTGGGGTTTTCCTTGTTGTATGATTCACGCGATTTTCTGACAAATGCCTATAAAGGATATTACCTACGGATAGACCAGCGCTTCAGTCCGGCCTTTTTGGGAAATAAATACGCATTCAGCAATACGGAACTGACGACCAGCTATTACCAGTCCGTGTGGAAGGGTGGGGTGTTGGCAGGCCAGTTCCATACTCTGCTGAACTACGGAAATCCGCCCTGGGGACTGATGGCAACATTGGGAAGTTCCTATTCTATGCGTGGCTATTATGAGGGACGCTACCGTGACAAGTGTGCAATGGATGCCCAGCTGGAACTACGCCAACATGTATGGAAGCGAAATGGAGTTGCCGTATGGGTAGGGGCGGGAACCATATTCCCGAATTTCTCGGAATTGGAGGCCAGGCATATTCTTCCTAATTATGGTTTCGGCTACCGCTGGGAGTTCAAAAAGAGAGTAAACGTACGTTTGGATTTAGGTTTTGGCAAACACCAGACCGGATTTATATTCAATATCAATGAAGCTTTTTAGAGACATAAAAAAATGGTTCGACAATCAGGAACATTTGTTCTATCTGTTTCTGGTCATTCTGATAGTGCCCAATGTAGTGCTATGCTTTACAGAACCCATATCATGGACGGCAAAGATATGTAATATCCTGCTACCCCTTTCTATATATTATGCTGTAATGGCTTGGTCGAGAAACTGTGGCAGGACATTCTGGCTGCTATTTCCGTTCATCTTCTTCGGAGCCTTCCAGCTTGTATTACTATATCTTTTCGGTCAGTCCATTATCGCAGTGGATATGTTTCTGAATCTGGTGACAACCAATTCAAGCGAGGCGCTGGAACTGCTGGACAATCTGATACCTGCCATCGTTATTGTGGTAGTGCTCTATATACCTGCATTAATTCTGGCAACCATATCCATTGTACACAAACGCAGACTGTCCGAAGCATTCATCCGGCAAGCTCGCCGTCGCACTCTGTATGTGCTGTCTGCCGGAATATTATCCTTAGGCAGTGCTTATTTGACAGATGACCGGTATGAGCTGAAATCCGAACTGTATCCTGCCAACGTATGCTACAACATAGCACTTGCCTTTCAACGGACGGCCCAAACGCGGAATTATCACAAGACCTCTAAAGATTTTACCTTTCATGCTAGAAGTACTCATCAGGCTGATGAAAGGGAAGTATATGTAATGGTGGTGGGAGAAACCTCACGGGCATGCAACTGGGCTTTGTACGACTATGAACGGGAAACTAACCCGGGACTGTCGGGCATTGGCGGACTGACAGCTTTCAGCCATGTGCTGACAGAATCAAACACCACCCACAAGAGTGTTCCGATGTTGCTGTCACCGGTCAGTGCTTCCAGTTTTGATTCCATCTATTATCAAAAAGGGATTATCACAGCATTCAAGGAAGCCGGTTATCAGACCGCCTTTTTCTCGAACCAGCGCTATAACCACTCATTTATAGATTTCTTCGGCAAAGAAGCCGACACGTATGATTTCATTAAAGAAGATGTGGGGGATTCCAATTACAACCCCTCTGATGACAAACTGTTGAAACTGGTAGCAAAAGAACTGGGCAAAGGAGTTTCCAGGCAATTTATAGTTCTCCACACTTACGGTTCTCATTTCAATTATAAAGAGCGCTATCCGGCAGAGCAGGCTTTCTTCCTGCCGGACATGCCCGTTGACGCGGAAGTGAAATACAAAGACAACCTGATCAATGCCTATGATAATTCTATCCGCTACACGGATAATTTTCTGGTTCGTCTGATAGATATGCTTCAAAAACAACATGTCAATTCTGCCTTGATATACACTTCAGACCATGGAGAAGATATTTTCGATGACAACCGGCATCTCTTTCTGCATGCCTCACCGGTACCTTCCTATTATCAGATACATGTGCCATTCTTTATTTGGATGTCCGACAACTACCGGCAGAGATACCCATCGTTATTGGAGGCCGCACAAGCCAATAGGCAGAAGAATGTATCTTCCAGTGCCTCATTCTTCCAGACAATGCTGGAAATAGGTGGAGTGGAGACCCCATACCGGAATGACTCTTTATCTGTCACCAGCGCTCTGTTTATCGAAAGACCCAGAGTCTATCTGAACGACCACAATGAAGCCCGCACACTGGATGATGTCGGTATGCTCAAGGAAGACTTCAAGATGCTGGAAGAGAAAGGCATCAGGTAATCAGGGAAAGAGAGCAGGCTGTTGCTATTTTGCCCTGATTCTTGATATAAAATTCTGAATCACCGGATACATCTCCTCTACCGTATTCAGCTCCATGCAAGCCGTCTCCAACGGGCACCAGCCGGTCTTGTCACGGTTAATGATATGGGGAACCTCTTGGGCAAAAGTCGTTTCAATTCCTGCTTCGCACAGCAATGCCAGCGCAGGAGTGCTGATTATATCGGCATAGACCGTTTTAAAGCCTCCCAGTACCATCAAAGCAGCGGCACCTTTCCCTATAACCTTATCGGCAATGGCAGCCCCCTTCATAAATGCAGAATCTGCCTGGTACAAATCATACAAATCCGCTACTCCCCGTTGGGTGAAAGTACGGACTTCCTCCCGGTTCTTCATAACACAAGAGTATCCTCCCTTGTGCAGTATGTCAATGATACTCTCCATTTTATAAAGTCTCTTGTTTCAACTGTTCTACAAATTTGTCAATACGATGCAGTTCTTTGGGAATATCAATCGTTTGCGGGCAATGCGGAGAACACTGGTTGCACCCGGTACAATGGTCGGCCTGTCTCAGTTTGGGTACACTTCGGTCATATCCTACGAGAAAAGCACGGCGTGCTTTCCGATAATTCTCATCCTGGCTGCTTTCCGGCACATTTCCTTCATTGACACATTTATTGTAATGTATCAAGATGGCAGGAATGTCAATTCCATACGGGCAAGGCATGCAGTACTTGCAGTCGTTGCAAGGTATGGTGGGGTACTCCATCATCAAATCTGCCGTATCATACAGATACTGAGTTTCTTCTTCTGTGAGTGGTACCAATGGAGAGTAAGTACGGATGTTATCCTGCAAATGTTCCATATAAGTCATGCCGCTCAGCACTGTCAGTACATCCTGGGGAGAACCGGCATAACGGAATGCCCAAGACGCCACACTGCGTTCGGGTTCGCGCTGCTTCAGTCGTGCCACAATATGGTCGGGGACATTGGAGAGCCGCCCACCCAGCAGAGGCTCCATAATGACAGCAGGGATCTTACGCTTGGCCAGCTCGTCATACAGATACTCTGCCTTGAAGTTGCTGCCCGAAGCATGTTTCCAGTCCACATAATTCAACTGTATTTGTACAAAATCCCAATGAACTTCACCACGGTCATGCATCTGCAAGGCATAGTCATAGACTTCGATATCGCCGTGGAACGACCATCCCAAACGGCGGATGCGTCCTGCTTCACGCTCCTTGACAAGAAAATCAATCATACCGTTGTCTATGTAGCGTTTGCGGAATTGCTCCATGCCACCGCCACCAATCATGTGTAGCAGATAGTAGTCTATATAGTCCACCTGTATATCCTCGAATGACTTACGGTACATGGCAATGGAACCCTCGCGAGTCCAGGTATCAGGATGAAAATTGGATAGTTTGGTGGCAAGATAGAACGATTCGCGCGGGTGGCGTTTCAGAGCTATTCCCGTAGACTTCTCACTCCATCCTTGTACATACATCGGAGACGTATCGAAATAATTCACACCATGGGCAATGGCATAATCCACCAGTTCGTTCACAGCATCCTGGTCTATCATTTCCCCTTTTCCATCCGGAGCAGGAACGGTAGGCCAGCGCATACAACCATATCCTAAAATAGAAACTTTGTCACTCCCCAAACCGGGAAAACTACGATAGGTCATTTTATCCGTCGGAATGGGACCCAACGCTTTACTACCTTCACTGCTCCCTTCCTTAGAACCACATCCATAGAGGGCAGCAGTAGATGTGGCGGCTGTAATCCCCACTATCTTCAAGAAATCACGACGGTTCATATTGTTTTTATGATGTTCTTCCATACTTATAGAAATTCTACTTTGTTATATAATCCGATGTCTTTCATGCCCTTCCACATAGATGGCACTAAACGGACGGGCCGGACAAAGATTCTCGCATGCCCCGCAGCCGATACAGCGCTCCACATTGATTACCGGAATCTTTGGAGAATCCTTGTCTTCAGGTATACTCGGCACCATTTGTATGGCTCCCGTCGGGCAATGGCGTGCACAGTTGCCACACTGCACACCATCCGTCAGTGGTATGCAATTTTTCTTTACCCACACGGCATGCCCTATCTGAACGGATGATTTATCAACTTTGATTATCGGGCGGATAGCTCCTGTAGGACATACCTCCGAACATTTTGTACATTCCGGTCTGCAATAGCCGCGTTCGTATGACATTTCCGGCTGCATCAATTTCCTTAAGTCCGCAGAAGGACGAAGAACCTGATTGGGACATGCCGACACACAGAGCTGGCAGGCCGTGCAGTGTTGCGCCATATTGCGGGCACTCAATGAGCCGGGAGGAGTGAGGGGAGTGCTTCGCTCGGGAATCTTCTTATCCTCAATGGCTGCCAGTCCTCCGTCTACTTTCTTTTCCTGCGCTTTTAAAACAGAAGTGGCTGCAACCAGAGCCGTTGCTGTGAAAAAACTGCGGCGGGTTTCGTTTATCTGTTCCGAATTAGCCTTGCCCGCAGCAGGTTTGCCGAAAGGATGATACTTGTAGGAAATGGCTCCATGCTTGCACTTCTCAATGCAGTTCATGCAAACCACACACCGGCTTGCATCAATCTGATGCTCCTTAAAGTTGATGCAGGCTGCCTTGCAGTTGCGTGAACAAAGACTGCATTGGTTGCACTTTTCCGAATCTATTGTGATGCGGAAAAGCGAATAACGTGAAAGGAAGCCCAAGACCGTTCCTACCGGGCAAATCGTATTACAATAGGTTCGTCCGTTGCGTCCGGCCAGAACAACAAGCACAGCCAAAGTAGCGGCAGCAATAATAAAAGTCGGCAGGCTCTTCAACCATACATCCGTTTCATAAAAGGCATAACTGTCTGCCCGTTCAGCCAGATAAGCAAGCAGATTGTTGCCCCATTGCCATATAGGTTGAAAAAGATTATTGGCAATACGTCCGTATGCACTATAGGGTGCAAGTAGAGCAGCCAATGAACCAATTCCGGCAATCAAAGCAATGATAAACACACCCAATACGCCATAGCGCAGCCAAGATAAGGCCGGAGAATAAGAGTAAGGAAGCTTCCTGCGTTTTTTAGGTTGCCAGCCCAGCCATGCCAGTATATCCTGAAATACCCCTAAGGGGCAAATCACAGAACAATAGATACGCCCGCATACCAAAGTGAGAATTACAAGAAACAATATCACTCCCACATTTAGCGCCAATACAGCCGGCAAAAACTGGATTTTGGCCAACCAGCCGAACCACCCATGCAACGTTCCCGTAAAATCAAGGAACAACAAGGTGATGAGTACAAAGCAAATCATTGCAAAAGTCAGTCTAATCTTCCGTAACATGATAATCCTTTATTTTGAGTTCCTAAACTATATCAGCGATATGAGTACAAAACAACTGCCGAAATAGTGAAATTTTATTTATGCAAAAATACATAAAAAAAGAAAGGTATCATCATTCAATGGAATTAAAAACGAAAGAAAGAAGGACAAATACAAAATGCTCCCATTTGCAGTATTAATTAAGTTCCCCTCCTCGTTACGGCCGGATAAAAGCCAATCTCTTATTTTCTTCTGCAAACAGAATAGCCGTATTGACTAATGCCAAATGCGAATAAGCTTGTGGAAAATTCCCCAGTTGTTCCTTCGTATTAAAATCAATATCCTCACTGAATAACCCCAAATGATTGGAATATGTCAGAACATCATCAAACAAACAACGGGCTTCTTCCTTTTCTCCGATAACAAAAAGCGCACGTATCAGCCAAAAAGTGCAAATGGTAAAAGCCGAAGAAGGAAGCCCGAAATCATCTTCGCTGTTATACCGGTACATCAATCCCTTATGCAAAAGAGCTTTTTTCACAGCCTTCACTGTCTTATGGTATCGGATATCGTCTGCTGCAATAAAACCGTAAGGTTCCATCAACAGCAAAGAGGAATCCATTGCCATATTATCATAAGTCTGCGAGAAACTTTGAAGTTCTTCCTTCCATCCATATGTCATTACATCCTGCCATACCTTGTCAGCTTCCTTTTGCCAACGTTCACTATAACCGTATTTATTGAGCATGGAAGCTATCTTTGCACCACGGTCCAAAGCCACCCAACACATCACTTTGGATGAAACAAAATGGCGGCTTTCTCCTCTGATTTCCCATATCCCCTTATCTGGTTTCTTCCAATCTTCCATTACCGTGGAAAGAATGCTCTTTACCATTTCCCACATATCCTCTATTTCGTCTAATGTACCGGGCATCAGCCGATAGTACTGGTAAATCAAATCCATCAGATAACCGAACGAGTCATTCTGCTTTTGATGGTAAGCATCATTACCTATCCGTACTGGTTTGGAATTCTTATATCCGGACAAATGCTCCAGAATAATCTCGGTCAGCTGCCTTTCTCCCCGAATGCCGTACATTATCTGATAGGATTCGTGCTTGGATACGAAAGTGGACTGTATGAACTTCATAAAACGTCTTGCTGCTCCTATATGGCCTATCTGGAACAAAGTTTCGATAGACATGGAGGCATCCCTTAACCAACAGAACCGATAATCCCAATTACGTACTTCGCCGACGGATTCAGGCAAACTGGTAGTAAGGGCGGCCAGTACGGCTCCATTATAGTAAGACATCAGTTTCAAAACCAGCATGCTTCTTTCTATCACATCATTATAGAGAGAATATTTCTTAGTACGGTTGGTCCAATTAAGCCAATAAACCAAAGTACGGCAATATTCAATTTTTTCCCGTTCAATATCCACCGGAATGACCTTTTCATTGTATGACAAAAGAAAGAACTCATCTTTTTCCAATATAATTTCTTTTTTCTGTTCGATGTCCTGCAAAGGAAGGGAAGAATACAAATATTGTCTATCTTTATTATCAGAAGAACAATAGCTTTCTATAAATTCAGAAGTGACATTATGAATCACTTTACCTTGCGCATAATTGGGAGCAGGGACATAGTTTACTTTGAAACGGGGCTTACCTTTTATCCACCTCACATATCGATACAATTCTGCCGGAAGATAATGGGCATTTTCGCAGGAACGGTAATAAGGCATGTAATCAAGTACGACAAATTCTCCCTCTTTCGAAGAAAAAGAAGTAGACAATATGTTAGTGTGAGGAACGTAAGATTGTGAGATATGATAGTCTTCTGTAACGTCAAATCCAAAACTTCCTCCTCTTTCCCGATCAAGTAGTGATGCAAAGATAGACGGAGAATCAAAATCGGGAAAACACAACCAGTCTATGCTGCCTTTTTCGGATATAAGTGCGGCAGTCCGACAATTGCCTACTACCCCATAATTTAAATTACTCATTTTTACTATTTTGTTTTTAACAAGTCTCTGAAAAAATCGAATACCCCTTTCAAGCTCGTTTTGACATTCTCGCCAATGGGTTGTTTCATGTCTTTCTTGTTCGCCAGAATTTGAAGAAAAGGCAGGACTTCCGTTTGTGATGGCATATTATAGCTTGCTGCCTCCGACACATATCCCACCTTGATTGTCACTGCATTCACCGGCAAAGCTTTGAACATATCTTCATCCGTAGTATCATCTCCCATAGCTATGATAAAGTCATAATGTTTCTTTTCCAACTGGCGTCTCACTTCGGAACCTTTATTATAATCGGGAGACTTAATCTCCACCACTTTATCTCCTTGTATGATTTGCAGCTTTTGCTGTATACAGATGTTAACCAGCACATTGATAAGTTGCTGTGCCCGCAAAGCTCCTAACCATGCATCACTTTCCCGGTAATGCCATGCCAAAGTCGTTTCCTTGACTTCAAGGTGGGAACGAGGTGTCTTTTCGACAAAAAGCTTCAAGATGGACACCAATCCGGAACTCCATTCCGCTTTGTTTATGTTTTTGTGCCAGATGCCATTTTCCTTATAGAAAGCACCATGTTCCGCAGCCATTGCAATAGGTAAATTTCCCAACCATTTTTCTAAAGTAAACTGGTCGCGACCACTATTAACAACAACATGGTTGGCCGGGTCGGAAACCAGCTTCTGCAATGTGGCAATGAGTTCAGGGGCGGGCTTAGCATTTTCCGGTCGTGTCTTGAGCGACGCCAACGTTCCGTCATAATCCAGCAAGATAAGCCGTTGCTTAGCCTGGTTATATTTCATTTTGATGGCACCAATAATACCAACAGATATCCTTTTCTTACGAAGCTGTTCATTCTTACGGCACGTATCGCTCCATTCACTTACAAAGTCTGCCGCCCACTTATTAACCGTTTGTACGGAAATAATTTTCTGCATGTGTTGCAAGCGTTTCAGTTGTTCCTGTTCGGGCATCTCCAAAGCCCGACAAATGGCCTGCTTTATCTCCTCAGTGTCATTGGGGTTAATCAACAATGCATCCGTCATCTCAATAGCTGCACCCGCCATTTCACTCAAAATCAAAACACCCGGATTATTATTTTTCGAAGCTACATATTCCTTGGCAACCAAATTCATGCCATCACGAAGTGGAGTTACCAAAGCTACATCAGCTATATAGTACATTGCCACCAGTTCTTCAAATGAAAAACCGTGATAGAAATAGCAAACCGGAGTCCAGTCCATCGTAGAATACTGTCCGTTTATAGAACCTATTTCTTCGTCAATCTTGGTTTTTAGCTCAGCATAACTATCTACATGGTCACGTGATGGAACAATGACCATTGCCAATGTAACTTTTCCACAATATTCAGGATGACATTCTAAAAAAGCAGCAAATCCCCATAAACGGTGCAGAATGCCTTTGCTATAATCCAAGCGGTCTACAGAAAGAATCAACTTATGATTTCCGAAAAATTTCCGTGTACGGTCTATCGCCCGCCGTACTTCCGGTCTGGAAGAAGCATTGTGATACAGTCCGTAGTTGATTCCCATAGGAAGAGCATCGGTCCTAACTACTCTATTCCCGAGTTGTGCTTCGTCCAGTTTAAAGTCAATACGCAATACCCGTTCGACAGCACTGATAAAATGCAGCATATAGTCATGAGTATGGAAAGCTATAAAGTCAGCACCCAATAATCCTTTCAGGATTTCTGCACGCTCCGGTAATATCCGGAAAAGTTCATAGGAAGGAAAAGGGATATGATGGAAATATCCGATATTCAAATCCGGGTAAACCTTCCGAAGCATTCCGAGAAGCAGCATTAACTGATAGTCTTGAATCCACACCTTATCACCTGGACGTATCACGCGGCAAATGGCATCGCAGAACAACTGGTTCACTTCCTGATACGATTGCCAGAAAGAGTTCCGATACAGCGTATAAACAAAAAAGTAGTGACATAATGGCCAGATAGTACTATTACTATAGCCTTCATAATAATTCTTTATCTGTGTTTCGGACAAGAATACTGGGTGGAAATTTATTCCTTCCAATCTAGAAGTGATTTCCTCTTTACTATCTTCGTTGTCAACGCATATTCCAGGCCATCCAATCCAATGTTTTTCGTAGGAAATCTGAAGTGAGTCCAAACCGGTAGCCAGTCCGCCTTCACTTCGTGAAAACACGAACGTTTCATCCTCTTTGGTAACCTTAACGGGTAATCTGTTTGATATAATATAAAGTTTCATGTATGAGTTAACACAAGAAATATGCCAACTCATACAATATTTTATTTATTGCTTAAAATCAGGATTTTAGAAAAATATGAAGAGAAAAACAAACATTCAAAAATGAAAAAGATGTTCCATTTCGATATGGTCCTACTATTACCAATTATCACTGGAAATGTCTTTCTTCACCAATGCTTCAATTCTTTGCTTATAGCAATTTATCCCTTCTGCTATATTTTTACTAGCTTCCGAGGTCCCCATTCCATAGACTACAAGAGGAGTTTGCCATACCATTCCGGCATGTACAGCACTTGCTTGATAAGGTCTTAACAACTCATCCACCGTAAAACGATTTCTTCCTCCGCTTCTATAAGCATCATGTTCAGAGCCGGCAGTAGTGACCACCATCAATGTCTTACCAGCCACAGCAGGAGTTTTTGCCAGATATGTAAATACTTCATCCAACCATTTCTTCAATAAAGAAGGAGCCGACATCCAATAGAACGGAAACTGAAATACAAGCGCAGATGCATGCGATATGATAGTGCTCCATATCTCTGCATTAAAAGCATCTTCCACATGCATCTCATATAAATTGTATATGGCCACCTCTTCCATGTCACTAATAGCATCCATCAATGCCTTGTTAGCTCGCGACTCTTTTATATTGGGATGTGTCAGAAGAACCACTACTTGCTTTGAATCTTTATCCATATTGTTTTTCTTTTAGTTTAAAATCATTGATGTGTGTACAAATATATTACATATCTCTGGAAAAATCAATCAGAAACGAATAAATGATGATGGCAAAACTGATGTTCAATGACTTATGAGGAAAACCGATGAAGACCTCTCCAATGCTAAAGTGCAGGGAAACGAAAGGTAATGAGAGCGAATGGTTTTCAAATCATTACCCGGTAACCGGTACATTCAAAGTGCTGTTCTACGTGAACGGCAACAAGGAGAAAAACGGTATTGTCCCAGTTATGGGACGGGTGACAATCAACGGTTCCGTAGCCCAGTTCAGTTGCAAGCAGACTATCGCCAAAGGGCTATGGGACGCCAAGGGCAACCGGGCGAAAGGGAAGAGCAGGGAAGCGCGGGAGATCAATCTCGCCCTTGACAACATCAAGGCCCAAATCATCAGACATTATCAACGCCTCTCTGATAGAGAAGCGTTCGTTACGGCCGAAATGGTACGCAACGCCTTTCAGGGACTCGGTACGGAATACAAGACACTGCTCGGCGCGTTCGACAAGGACAACGAGAGTTTCAAGAAGCGTATCGGCATAGACTGGGCGTTGAGTTCATACAAAGTGCGGGTAAGGCCAAGAAACCATCTGGTGACGTTCATAAAGAAATGCCATAGGCGGAATGACATTTCCATGCTTGAGCTTACCCCCGACTTCATTAAGGAGTATGAAATCTATCTCTCCACTGATGCCGGACTTCATAACGCCAGCGTGTGGTCAAACTGTATGTGGTTGAAAACAATCGTGGCGAAGGTCCATTACAACGGGCTGATACAGAAAACCCCGTTTGCCCAGTACCGCGTCAGCCAGAACGTCAAGGAACGGGAATATTTGACCGAAGATGAGATCAAGACGGTAATGACGCACGAGTTTGCAAACAGGAAGCTGGCTTATATCCGGGATCTGTTTGTCTTCGCCAGTTTCACCGCCCTCTCTTTTTGGATATGAAGGAACTTACCACCGATGACATTGCGGAAGTGAACGGTGAGAAATGAATATTGTCGAAGCGGCACAAGACGAAGGTGAATTTCCAGGTGAAACTGCTGGATATTCCCATGCAGATCATCAGACGTTACGAGAGGTTCCAAGAGAACGGGCTCGTGTTTCCCAATTTGGACTACTGGTCAATCTGCAAGCCGTTGAAGCAGATGATAAGGGAGTGCGGGATTACTAAAAACATTCCATTCAAGCCGTCATGGATTCGCAACTCTGGCTTTGAGCAAGGGTGTCCCCATTGAGAGTGTGAGCCGGGTATTGGGGCACACGAACATAACCACCACCCAAAAGTACACAAAGATAACCACCGAAAAAATCGACAAGGGCCTGACGGTGTTCGGTAACCGTCTTAACCGATCGTTCCATGAAATTTCAATAGTTATGTGATGGAGAAAACGGTTATAGCCGTCGGCCAAAGCGGGTATGTGAACATTTCAAGTGGTAATGTAACATCAGGCAGTGTGGCAAGCACTCCCTTGTCATAAGAAAAAGAAATAAGTGCGGGCTGCAAACGGTTTCGATTCCCGCTTGCAGCCCTGATGTATACATCTGTCAGGTCACCCTGCCAGACAGCGCAGGATTCTCAAGAGCGGATTCCTGAATATCCCCATCCTGCTCCACAGCATGCCCGGCAATCGCCAGCGCCAGCTGCTTACGGACAGTACCTTGCCGGACGGCCGGATGACGAAACGTACCTTCCCGACCACATCGGCAACCGTACACTGCTCCCGGGCTACAAAAGAGCCGTCCCCCCGGATGTACAGCCGGGTACCTTCCCTCTTGATGATGCGGTGCAGCACGTGTCTTCCGTTATATCTGAAAAGTACCACGTCCATAGGCTGAAGTTCATCCTCCGTACAGGGGTACAGCACCACCTCGTCCCGCCCGTCACGCAATAACGGGAACATCGACCAGCCTTTCAGGCGGAACCGGACGGGGCGTCCTCCGGCGATTTCCGCCTCCACCCGGGAAAAGAACAGCTCGTTGGGAATCTTTCTCATATCGTATCCTTGAAAATCGTCCGGCAGGCAAGTCGTGCGGCTTCCCGGTCTGGAAGGCACGCCAGGTGATAGAACGGAACAGCCTGGAGCAGCTTGTCGACACATCTGCTCACATGGTCATACAAACCGTTGTCATAAGCAAATTCCGGCGGGCAGGAAGGGTGTACTGCCCCGTAAGCCTGCAATACGGACAGCCTTGTTATCCGGTTATACGGAGCCTGCGAAAGACGCACACAGGCTTCCAGCTTATAACACTCCTGCCTGTAGCAGGGAGTTTTCCCGCTCCAAGGGCTTCCATAGACCCGCACGACGTCGTCTTCCACCCGCAGCACCGGGCTGTCATCGTTCAGCAGGAAAGCACCTTCCACATGCTCCCTCCATAGGCGTGTATGGGTGCTTTTTCCCGTTCCGCTCTCACCGAGAAACAATACCGCCCTGTCCCGGTAAACGATGCAACTGCTGTGGACGGCTATGGTGCCGTACGGAAGCGTCATCAGTCCATAGCCCACCCACAAGGCGAAGCGGTACAGACGTGCTGAAAGGTTGCCGCATATCCACACCTCATTCCCTCCGTCGGTACACCACAGATACAGCGCATTCCCTCCGGAAGGCTCCAGCTTCAACATGAAGCCCTTGACCGTCCGTCCGAAAAAGCCCCTGACATCCTCGTATCCGAAGGTATATTCCACGTTTTCCATCACCGGCACGGCGGTATCCTCCATGAAGGCGAACAGCACCTCGCCATCCTGGGATTCAAAAGGCCTAAATCCGGCAATTCCTTCTACAGCCTTGCAGAGTTTGTCTCCCCATAGCATGAAGCGGTGTCCGGCAACCTGATAAGTTCTATTCATTTTCATTTCCAATGGTAATAATCCGTTTACAATAAGCCAGCGAACTTTCCCGGTGGGCAATGGAAAGTATCGTCAGTCCTTTATATCTTTCTTTCAGTTGGCAGAGGGTTTCGTTCACCTCCCTTTCCGTCACATTGTCGAGTGCCGATGTCGCCTCGTCCAGCAGCAGGACCTCCGCCTGCTTGTAAAGTGCGCGGGCAATGCCGATACGCTGTCTCTGCCCGCCCGAGAGCCTTCCACCCGCTTCACCGAGCAGGGTGTCCATGCCATCCGGCAACGCTTCCGCCCACCTGCCCAGACAGACTTGTCCCAACAGTTCCTTCACCCTGCCGTAATCAATCGTCCCATAGCCCAAGGCGATATTCTCGGCCAGTGTACCGTTAAAGATGAACACCTCCTGGGGGACGTAGCCGAGCCGCCTCATCCAGGAAGCGCGTGTCATCCCGTTCAGGAGTACCCCGTCAATCCGTATCTCTCCCGAATCGGGTTCGAGCAGACCTGCAAGCAAGTTGAACAGTGTGGACTTTCCCGCACCGCTGGCCCCCCGAAAGCCGACATGCTCCCCCTTACGGATACGGCAATTGAAATTATCCAGCACCGGCCCGCCATCGGGATAGGTGTATGCAAGCCTCCTGACGGTTATCTCCTTTTCGAACGGTATTTCTTCGGAATATGTGCTGACCGCCTCTGCCGGTCCTGCCAGCCCTTCCTCTATCGTATTCAGGCTGTATGCCGCGTTCTGTATCTGCGTCCATCCCGTCAACAAGGTGCGGAGGGCAGGAAGCAGGCGGAATGCCGTAATGGCAAAAACACCCACCACCATCTTCACGTTTCCGTCCCCGGAAGCCACCAGCAGGCCAAGTGCGATGACAACCGACAGTTCGGAAAGGAAGAGCGGCAGTCCGAGCACGGTGTCAAGCCTCATGCGGTTGCGGCTTATCCTGTCCAGACCTTTAAGAAAGGCGGTCTGAGAGACGGGGAAAGCACCGCTCACCTCCAATTCCATGTATCCCCCGAATGTATCCATGACGGTTCTCGACTGCTCCCGCTTGGCAAGCATATCGTCCTCGCCGTATTTCCTGACCCGTTTCCTCACCACGAGGAGATAGGTACACATGAACGGGAGGAACGAGACATACAGTAGCAATACTGACATGCCGTCGAACACGAGTAAAGCTGCCGTCACCAGCATGACGAGCAGCACGTCGCCCGCCATGCGGCAGATGGAGGAGAGCAGGCCGTGGCTGAAGGAGTAGCATACAACGTTGGTCTCGTATGCCAGCCTGCTGCTGCCGCGCTCCCGGATAAAAAGCAGTCCGCGGCGGTAATACGCGGAGAACAGCGAGAAGCTCAGTCTCCGGTAGAAAGAGAGTAGACACCTGTCCTGGTAACGGGTGAAAACGGTTGCCAGCACGCTCTTGACAACGATGACCCCTATGGCCAGAAGACAGAACAGCAGGGCAGCCCGCCGGTTTTCGCCCCCTTCCAGCAGGATATAGAGTACGGGCAGCAGTGCCGCCAGGGAGACGAAATCGAGCAGTGCGGAGAAAAACACCGTCCCTGCCATCTTCCATACCTTCCTGCGCTCTTCGGGTTGCAGCAGATGCCAGATTCTCTTCAGTGTCATTGCTCCGTACCTCGCTGGAATATGGTTTTCGGCTCTCGGATATGCGCGATGACCGAATGCAGTATCGTCGTATATACAGAAGCACCCAATACCTCACGCCTGAGTGCAGTGAGGTGTGCCATCCTCCTTGCCTTGTAGAGGATGATGCCGGCTCTGCCTTTGACCGGCACCTTTGTCCCGTAACGCGGATGGAGCATCTCCTCCAGTATGTTCCGTGCCAGATTCTCCTGCACGTCAGCCACCATGACATCCATCTCCAGCAGCTTGTCGGCCAACAGGGTCAGTGCCGACACGAAACGCAGGAAACGGCGATCGGTGACGCCTGCCGGTATGTGTAGGCCATGTTTTTTCAACAGGCACGCCCAGTCGCAGAGATGGTGCAGCACCAGACTGCTCCCGTAATGCTGGGCGGCATGGAAAGCGACGAACAGCATATTAAAGAGCGGCGAGGGGGTAAGGACCCGGCCTCCGTCCAATTCCGTCGGTTGCGGGTTCATGTGTTCTTTCAGCACCTTTTCCACCTCTCCGGCCGCCTTATAGCTCTCCACGTTCAGGAAGGTCTTGTGGTTCTCCACCGGAACACCTTTGTAGTAGAATACGCTGTGCTTGGGGGAATGTTCCGTATCCACGTCTATGTTCTCCAGCCGCATCAGGCTGTCCGCTAACCTGTTCGCCTCCCCGTCGCTCATCCGGCTCTTGTCCGCCGAATAGGTGTAAATGTCTATGTCGCCTCCCTCGCGGTGGCATGGAACGGGATAGATTGCGGAGAGTCCCACGCCTTTCATCTGCATGGCGGATATGCCATGCTGCGCATAAAAGCGGGAAAGTTCATCTGCCGTCCTGCAATAGTGAAGATATTTTTTCTCGTACCTTTCTACAGCGGCTGCCCATGCCAGCTTTACGGAAAGGGGCGGTTGCAGTTCCGCCGGTAGTCTCATCACACCGTCCCATGCCAGCGCCATCACTCCCTGACTTACGGCCAGGCGGTGGCATTGTTTCCACTCCTCGTCAGTGCTGTCCAGGAAAAGTGTGATTTCTGTTTTCCGCTCGTGCAGCGAGGCCCGGAGCAGGGCGAAGAGCATCCGCTCGTGTCTGTACAGTGTGATCTCTTTCATTCGATTACCTTGCATTTTTTCAGTGCCTCCATCCAGGCTGTGGCATCCTTCAATGCCTGTTGTCCGTCTATTCCGTAAGTGTCCATCAGGATTTTCGCAGCATCTTCCGTTGTGAAATCCTTGTCTGCCAGCCGTTCATATAGCAGACGCGCGGATTTGTTCAGAGAGATGATGCGGGTAAGGTCGGCACCCGTATGTCCCTGATTCACGATGATGGTTTCTCCGGCCATTTCGCGGAGCTTGAAGTTTGGATTGATTTTCATGATAGAATATCATTTGTTATGAAAAAAAGAAAACCGTTCCGAAGCCTTGACGAACGAAACGGTTTCCTATACCTGACATTTATTATTACTCAACAGCTATTGTGCAATTTTGCTAACTACATAAGTCTTGTCTCCACTTAATAAATCATGTGCATCCGTGGCAACCTTTCCGTCACATGTCACTTGATAGCCTTCAGCCACAAAGTTGGCATTGGGGTTTTCGCAAAGGTGGTTACACGGATTAAAGTTTTTAAATGAACCACCATACACATTGATTTCAGCAGCAGAATTGTCTTTTAGGTTCAGCACCCAATAACCTCTGTCATTATAACCGCCGGATTCGTAAGTACCACCGTAGATATTGACTACTGCATTATCCCTTGCATAAATCAAATCATACTGACCATTTTTCTGTTGGTAGTTCTTATAGTTACCTCCACGCAAATTAACGACACTCGTACCATAGGCCGAAATCACCTCACGAAAACCATCATTTTCTGTATTGGCTATACATTCCACATTACCTTCTCCTTCGATATTAAGAGTACCGGCAGTCACAACAAATCCTTCTGTTTCCCAATCGCCTGCATTATTAAAATCCGTCTTATTGGCAATAGTATAACCATTCAGATTGACGGTTGTCATTGCTCCTGCCTTCATCAAGGTTACAGCCTTTTGGATTTCAATATCTTTGTTGAGTTCAATGTTTACATCCGCATTTTCAGCGATAAAGCCAATTGCGCTCAAATCGGAGAACGTGCCACCAGTAACCGACACTGTGATATTGTGCTTTGCTCCATCTTCACGCTTTGCAATTCCTACCGATTTGCCTTCGGCAATGAATGTGCCACCAGTAATGTTGACTGTACAATCGCCATAAGTATTTTGATTGCCAGTACCAATGTTAATCACAGCATATCCCATAGTTCCAGTACCGTCACCCCATTGACCGGAATCTCCTGTACCTTCTCCAATGAGCTTAGCCTGGTCATTAATATTCAATGTGCCGCTACGCATACCTATTGCACCACAAGCACCCTTGATGGTTCCACCGGAAATTGTGGTAGTACCGGCTTGCGGCAAATAGACAGCATAGTCTGCCGCAGAAATCAATTCTCCACCCGTGATGTTGATCACAGAATTCTGTGTCGTATTTTGACCGTTACCAGAAACTGCATACCAACCGGCTTCAATCTTACCACCTTCGATCGTAAGGTCAGCACCACGCCAGAGTCCGATACCAAACTGTCCGTTATTTGCCGGATTGTCACGTACTGCATAGATGTTACCACTCTTCATCGTCATTTTGGCATCCTCACCATCCACATAAATAATACCGGTAGAATAAACTTGATAAACATAATCTTTCGTAGCCTTAATGACACCATTGCCAGCATTGTCTTGCAAAATAAAAGAGCCTTCTACTCTAATAAGACCATCGTTCGCGGCTTCTAGTGTCTTGCCATTCAAATCAAGTGTCACCTCTTTGCCCTTAGGAACCATCATTTCAACTCCTACAATATTCATGTCTTGTGGCAAAGTGTAAGTACCGCCTTCTGCAAACACTTTCTGCATATCGGCGACAGCGGCATCCATAACGACAAATTCTTCACCCAACGAAGACGGAATTTCAGCACCATCCTCTTTATAAACTGTTACAGTCGTTGCTTGATTATCTGACGATTTCTCAATAGCTACCAGTTTCGCTCCCTTATTTACGCGGATATTACCTTTTTTCACGACCACCTTTTTAACTTCCACACCGTTGCCAATGACAAGTGTATTATCTGCTGTTTCGGATGTGACTGTACCATAAATAGCTGCACCCGCGTTACCGGTCAGGGCAACGGTTGTGTTCGGCATGGTTATAGTTACATCCAACGGTTCAAACCCAGCAGTTTCATTGTTGGGAATTGATAAGGTGAAGTTGTCTACGGAATTATCTGTAGAACCTGAACTATTCGCGTCTAAAACCGTAAGGGATGCTCCGCTCGCTACTTTCTCCAATGAAAGGCTCTTACCGGTACCCGAAGTTGCGGCAGGAACGCTGATTGTATTACTGGTACCTGAAATTTCTCCGTTGACCCTTACTGCATCGTTACTTGCCAACTTCGTAGCGGCATCATCCAAGGAGCTAGATTCTGTAGGAACCGTAGCATCTATATTTCCGTTGGTCAATTCGATTTTTTTCAAGTCACAACGGACAATAGTATAAGTACCTGCCGCAACATTCACTTTTTCAGTAGAGCCTTGGTTTTCTGTAACTTTTATACGTATATCGTATGTCCCGGTAGGAACAGGCACATAGAAAACACCGGGCTGATCCTGGGTAGCACCACTGAATTCAATAGTTACTGTATTATTTTCACTGGTACTTGTCTCTGTTGATGCAATGACAGGAATATTGTCATTTAAGTTCACCGCAAAAGTGCCGGTAATTTTCTTGTCTACAATAAGAGACAAGGTTCCTGCCTTTATAGGCATCTTAGGCACTTTGATGCAGAACACACCGCCCAAGTGTTTCATTTGCACAGCACCGTTTACAATTTTTCCCCACATGGCCGGATTGAAGCTGTTGCCTTCACCTTGAACCGTAGTAAAGTAATCCGCATCCACTTTATTATATGTATAGGATGTAGGGAAATTATAAGTCAAGGTAGCATCATTTATGCTATGGTTGTCATAGTATGGATATACCGCATAATCGCCGATGGTTCCGTTTATTACGCCGTCAAAAGTACCGCTTGCAGTTCCAATGCCATTTTTTAAGCTAAGGGCTGAAAAGCTACTGGCGTTTTGGGAAGTAGTAACACCTAATTGGTCTTTTTTTGACCAGTAGAATTTGCCATCACTTGCAAACCCCGCACGTGTACTGGAATGGTTTCCTTCCACGGTAGCGCTCAGTATGCCTTTTGTGGAAGTGGAAATCAATTCTTCATCATTTTCATTGCTACAAGCCGTTATCAGGAATGTGGCCATAGCCAGACTAATTAAAGATCTGATTTTCATTTTTACTAATTTAAATTCATTTTTTATAGACGTGTAAATTTACATACAAACCGAATTTCCGGAAAAGTTATCAATTCCAGTTTCCGTCTTCACCTCCAGAACTTACCGCAAATCCTTTTTCTACTTCTACTTCTACCACTTCCACCTGGGGAGCTTCGTAACTTTCAATAAAAATTTCCTTGTCCATGACAAAAATCTTTTAAGGGTTAAAACAATAATGAATATTAAATATTTATATTATTCAAATCAACTTCTCTTTGTAAGAGAGGTGGGTATATCCGTTATCAATTGATAGTCAGCGATATAGAATACAGTGAATTGTAGCGTTCACTCCACAAATGTTACTATATACCAAACAGAACAGACTGTCAGTTGCATTTTTTAAGCAAATAAATGTGCTAATTGCTATAAAATTCTTATTTTTGCATCAACAATCACCTCTCTTACAAAGAGATATAATTTCTCTTACAAAGAGACTTTGTATTCGCTCAACAACCCTGCATGTTACAGGGATTTCAGGATCAGGCTGTTCGCCTTGTCAACCGCCGCCGTATCCAATGAAGCGAGATAGATGCGCGTGGTAGCTTCCGAGTCATGTCCCATGCCCTCGCTGATTACTGACAGTGGAACGTTCTTGCTTCGGGCTATACTCGCCCAGGCATGCCGCGCGACGTACATTGTAAGCGGTACGGGTATCTCCAGCCGTTTACCGATGACTTTCAGGGCGCGGTTGACGTTGTGTGCCGTATTGATGTACTGTTTCCTTTCTTCCACACCGCTTTCAGGGCTGATGACGGGTAGCAGATAGGTGGAGTATTCCGTATTGTACTTGTCCGCTATCTCCTGCATGCATTTCTCCCATTTGATGAAAAGCTGCTGTCCGGTCTTGCGGCGTCGATAGGACAAAATACCGTTATTCAAGTCCTTCTTGCGCAGGTAGGCCATGTCCACGAATGACATGCCACGAGTATAGAATGAAAAAAGGAACATGTTACGGGCAAAATCCAATGCCGGGCTTGATGAGAGGTCCAGCTCCTTGATTTTCCTGACTGCCATAAGGGGTATGGCCCGTTTGGCGGTCTTCTCCACTCCCGTATAAACGTGCTTAAAGGGAAATTTCTGCTCGACCAGTCCTTTTTCCACTGCACGGTTATAGACAGCACGCAGGTTACGCATATAGAATGAGGAAGTGTTGGGGCTGACACCGTTCCTTTTCAGATAGGCTTCGTATGCCACCATCATGTCTGAATCCATGTCGTCCAAAAGCAGGTCACCACCTTTCCTGAAACGTTTGAAGCTGCTCAGCGTTGTAGTGTATGTTTCCCGGGTTCGTGCCTTGCCCAATGCTTTCAGACGGGCGATGACACTCTCCATGAATCCGAATAGAAGGTTTCCCGGCTCGTCCGCCGTAAAACCGGCCATTACGTCATCCGCAGAGTAGGCATGTCCGCTGACTTCCAGCGTGTCAATGACCTTGTGGAACCTTCGTATATCTGCCGCCACGCTGTTCCTGATTTCCGACAGGTAAGTTTTCCGGTTCCCGTCGGCCGATGGCAGCACTACTTCGGACAAGTTGCTGTCCCATTCGTCGGCGTGAAGACGGTAGCCTGTCTTTTGCTGACGGGCTATGCGGTTGTGTATCACCCGGTAGAATAATGTTCCTTGTCCACCATCGGTTGTCGATGGTCTGAACTTGATCTTTACGCTTGCCATAACCTTATCGGGATTTTGAAGGTTTGTTTCCGATCGAGTCAGCCCTATTCTCCTGTTCCCTTGCAGTCTGCTCTTTCAGACGTACCTCCTCGTAGGTTTCCACGTCCTTGCGTATCTGTTTAATCTTCCCGTTGTCCTGGTTGAGCTCGAAGAGATTTTCCAGTCCGGCGATGCTTTCGGGCGATGCTTCGCCCTTCATCCTGATGTAACGGTACTTCAAGTCGTTGTCGATGCGGTCATAATCCTGTCTCCTCTCGGAATAGAGCGTCGAGGCTAACAGGGCTATCAGAAGGACGATACCGATGACAATCGCCCAGTCCCATCTGTTCTCAAGCGCAAACGAGTGCCGGGTCTCGTTAATATTGTGCCGAATGCTTGCCTCGTCCGTCTTTTGGGTGGCCTGCTCTAACAGTTCTCTGATTTTCCCGAAATCCGGCTGTTCCCTTCGGGCAATCCCGTCTATCCGGTTGTTGATTGCATTCAGGCAATCCGTAATGTTCCCGGCGAACTTCGCCAGTCCGGCCTCCGTACGCTGGCCAGCTTCCTCGATCAGTGTCTTGAAGGGAGCAATATCCATGTTGGCGGCATTGGTACTGCCGCTTTGCGATGCCTGCCGGCTCTTGCTGATGGTCAGCAGTTCTTCCAGCATGGCGATGATGGTTCCTGTGTTTTCTTTCATCTTGATTGTTTTTTAGGTTGTTGTTAAATTTTAAATCCCTTGTTCTTCTTCTTTTTCTTCTTCCGTTGCATCAGCCGGCGGAATGCGGCTTTCTCCGGAGTCTCGGTGCAGGATGAAGGGGGGGGGGGAGGTCCAGCAGTCCCAATAAACTGCTGATGAGCTCCCCGCTACCGTCTGAAGCCGGGCTGATACCTTGCCGGCAGGATTGTGCCTGCCGTTCCTGAAGACTGTTCCGGTTCAAGGCTGCAGCTATCTTGGAGTAACTGAACTGCCGGTCAATCTTCGAGCCGTTGAAGGAATAGCCGTTCTTACCGAACACCACGCCCTGGATCCCGTCCGTCCACCCCTTGTACTTGAAGCGTATTTCCATCCCTTGTTTCCGCAGATTGGCGATAAGCGTGTCCAGTCACCGCACCTTCCCACTTTCGTTTTAAGAAGAAAAAACAGTTCGTATTTCGTCCTGTCTGGTTCTTTCAGTCGGTCCGTGTTCACCTGCTCCTTGCCCTCCTCGAAGTACAGCCCGTACTTGCGGGTAAGCTCCTTGCAGACGCGTTCGCTGCGGTAGCGGTCGTTCCTGTCACTGATAGTCCTGCCGTTATTGTCGATACGGTTGAAGGCTATATGCACGTGCGGATGCTCCTTGTCGTGATGCCTTCCGATGATATACTGCGTATCGCAGATGCCCATTTTCATCATGTATTCCCGGCTTATCCGCACCATCAGCTCATCGGTTAAGTGTGGCAGGTCCTGCTCGGAAAAGCTGAGCGAGATATGCCCGATGAACTTACCCACCTTCGGATTAAACCGGGACTGGGCGATGAAACTGCGTGCTATCGAGCCGTTGTCGGAGACCAGAACTCCGTCGTGGTCGATAAGCGAGGCCCCTTTTTTCCTGTCAAGGATGTAATCCACAATCCCTTTGGCTCCCGCGCCTTTTACAATCTTCGCGATCATAGGCTGATACGGTCTATGAGGGTTTCCAGCGAAAGCAGCAGGTGTCGGCATTGTCCGGAATGCAGCCTTACGCCCTCCCTGTGTGCCCCCCGGGCCAGCTGGTTCAGGTTGTTCGCCATGCCGCAGAGCTTGCGGATGAAGTCCGCCTGCTCGGTGGTGAGCCTCTCCCTTACCACGCACCCGTCCACCGCCTGCCTCACCATCTCGCTTGCCGAGACACCGGCCTTTCTGGCTTTCGACTTCAGGGCATAGTATTCCCCGGTTGCCATCTTTACCGTGATGCGGTATTTGCGTTTCTCGGACAGCCCTTTTGCCGGGCGTCCTCCCCTGTTTCTGTCGGTATCATTCTTCTGTATCATCCGGTTACATTTTTTGCATACGATTCATACTCTGTTTACTTTACAGACCGGCGGGATGTACCTCTTCGGCGGCCTTCGGGAGTAGCTAGTTTCTATATTTTGCCCCCCGAAAAAGAAATCCCGTCAAAATGCCTTTTAATTGAATGGAAATAAAGGCTTACAGCCTCTTCCAAAACTCGAAATCTTCGGTATAAAGTTCGACGTGGTGCCGGACAATATTCTCCAATAAGCCCGAAAGGCTTATGCGGTTCTCGCCGATCTTGCAGGCGAAACGGTCAAGCGTGTCACGCAATTTCCGGCTGATGAAAACCGGCTTGCGGTCTTCAATCCTGTAAGGCCGCATGAAGGTGTTCCGGTACTCCTCCAGCGAAAGTTTGCGTTGTTTGCCGCTTGTCCTGCGCCGGGCGGTTGGCTCCGGTGTCTGCCCCGTAATGGAAGAAGGCTCTTCCGGCTGTCCGCGTTCCGTTTCCGGAACGGGGGCAGGTTGTTCCATGCTTTCAGGCTCATCAAAAATGGGAGCCATTGTTTCTGAAACTGTTTCCCCATGTGTTTCTGTACCAGACTTTGATGAAGGCAGATCCAGTCCCATCACCTGCATCAGTTCCTCGTCACTGAAATTTTGCTTTTTTTTCATCCTTACTAATGTTTGAACAATTAATACTGTGGTCATCGTATGTTTACATGACCTTTTGTCACTTGCAAAGAAAGTATGCATTGTATTAAATCACAACAGATTGGATGCAGGTTGGCAATTATGCGTCGTATTGCTTCTTGGAATGCTTTGTATATGGCGACGCTTTCCATGTTCTGCCGGTGTTGAACGGGCAGACATGAGAATGGGCGGAAGGAATAGTGGTTTCAAGTATGGGAATGGAACGGTTGTTACCGGCTTTCCGATAGTGGAACGGTGGTCATGTTACCGGTCGCTTCCGACCGTTACCGAATGTATGGAATCCTGGTCTGTCGGATAAATCAGGTGATGGAAGGTACCACTGCCGGAAGGTCGGAAAGATGCGCTCATGGATGCTGTAATCCCTCTGGCGGGGGGACATATTTTATTATGTTATTCCAGAATTGGGGTATGCTATTCGTACAGGCTGCCTTTGTGACGGACAGTTCCTCCATAAAAAGGTCTGTCCGGTCAGTATGCCACTGCCACCGCCGGATAGCCCTTGTACGGTTGTCTGCATGGTTAGTTATAAGGCAGTTTGGCTTGTTGTAATGTTGGTTGGTTAGTTTGTTATAAGGGGCTGAGCTCGTTGCTCAATATCCTGCTGAGGTACATGCTGCCGTCGCGGCATACCGTGATCACCCGCTTGCCCTTGTAGGTCAGTGCCGGGTGGGAGTTGCTCTTGTTGTAAACTGTCAGTTTCATACGATCCAATTTTAGTTTATTATTAATTATAGAGTTATCATCATGCCGCGTCTCTGGCGGCTATCAATCTCCTTCGGGCTGTGAACGTCCGGTTGGCGCGGACGGATTCCAGCATGACCTGTGCCCAGCGGGTTATCACCGATGTTTTCTCGCCCATGTGCCTGGCGATAGTACGGAACGAGCTGCTCGTCTCGTAGAAGCGCAGCATGAACATCCTGTAATCCTCGTAGGAGAAATGCCGCCTGAGGAACTTCTGGATGTCCCTCACCAGCATGTCGCATCCGGTAAGCATCTCTTCCCATTCCTCCGTCTCTTCCCTGTCATCCGTTTCTCCCGGCGTGATGAAATACCCGTCACCGGGGCAGGAGTAGCGGCTGTTATCCCTCATTCCGGCCTGCACCATTTTCCGGTAACAGCCGAAAAAATAGGATTCCCAGTTTTCTATCCCTTCCCTTGAGAACATCACCTGCTTCCTGACTGCCAGGTAAGCGTCGTGGAACACGTCCTCGTCTGTTTTCCCGTGGTAGATGGAGATTCTCTCCTTCAGTCTCGCGTATGAACGGTTGAACCATTCGTTGAAGTCTTTCACGTCTTTAGCTGCCATATTTCTTTCATTTTATTGGTTATACATCCGGCCTGTTGTGCAGGCACTCCTGTTTCTTTGTATGCCTTACAGCCGTTCTCCCGCCGGAACGGCATCAAGGCTCGGCAGGAAAAAATACCGAAGCGCGAAGCGTGAGGATGATTTTTTCCCCGCCGACCCGAAGGGCCCGGCCTTGCGCTCCGGTGGGGGACGACTACCTTTGCCTCAAAGAAACGGGGGGGCGTGTCCTTCTGAAAAATCATCTGCCCCCGTTACATCCTCCGGAATGAAGATTTTGACATGTAGTCATATCATCCGGCATGAAACATTATGTCAGGAGATGACATGTGCGGACAGGTCCATTGTAATACGATTTTTCCTGCCTTTATTTGCAACGGGGCAACAATTGGGAACGGTGCGGAACTGCCTGATATGGTGATACCGGCACCACAAGCGACCGTTTCTCCGGATGGTATGAATTTGGAGTATCAATATAAAATCGGAATGTGATGGAAATCGTATGTTTTGAAAGGAAGGCGTTCGAGGAATTTGCCATGAAGATCGAACAGTTCATACAGAGGGTGGAGGAAATTCCCCATCTGAATCTGAAAGGCGTGAAGGGGACGGGCGGCTGGCTCGACCACCAGGATGTCTGCATGAAGCTGAAAATCAGCAAGCGCACCTTGCGGAATAACGGCACGCTCGCCTATACCAAGATAGGCAACCGTACCTATTACCTGCCGGAAGACGTGGAGCGTATCGACCGGCTGTCGGTGATGATTGACGGCATCTCCAGAGATGGCGGGATTCCGCTAAAAGAAGACGTGTACCTGTGCGACAAGGAGGTGGCGTGTATGTTAAAAGTCAGCCGCAGGACACTGGGCGAGTACCGGAGCAACGGCACGCTGCCTTACTACATTCTCGGCGGCAAGGTCTTGTACAAGAGGAGCGAGATCAAGCAGGGGTTGAACCGGGAATACAAGGGTGTAGGCAAGACGCGGGGAAGCGGATGAAGATTATATTTCCCTTTCTATTACGCACATGTGCAGGCTGCGGGTGTTAAGTCCTCATAAGGCTGGACGTTTCGTGCGCCAGCCATAGACTGTTTCTTTGAGGTGAGGGAGTTTGCCGTCTGGAAAAAAGAACCTCTTTTGGGACTTTGTCACAAAGTCGTCCCCTGCCTGGTACCAGGCTGTAATTCCTGTATGTGATCCTTTTCTGACTGTTCCCATCGGATCGGTCGTTTCTGCTGTACACGTTATCTTGCCCCCTGACCTTGCCTCCTGTCGGAAAGTACGGGCTATCTTGAATCGCAGCAGACACGACCGTAACAGTATGTTTCAATCCTGCCTGATTTTTTTAACTTAATAGTAAAGAGGCTGTACCACCTTTGTGACCGGATATGAAACCGGGAATTTGTTTTTGACGGTTGCTGAAAAGAAAGATCAAAGGTGTTTTGCATGTTCCGTAAAAATCGTACCTTTACATAAAGTGAGTTGTATATCAACGCAATTGATGCAAGCATGTAGAAACCATATTCTTAGCGGATTATGTGATTCTTCCCCAAATAATAAATATAGATATATGAGTGGGAGGAAATAAAAGTTTTCTTCCTACTTTCATTTCTGACATATATTTTCAAATGTGACGAAAGAGGCGGCAAGCGGGTGAGGGCAAAGGTATAAAAAAACAAACTTCTGAAAAATTTATTATGCGGACTAACGAAAAATAATGTATCATCCCCATATAGATTTACTAGCGATCCCGTATAAGGAGCTTACACCCATCAAAGCTTGTTCTTGTTAAGACAAATAAAAAAAGGAACAATATTGTTCCTTTTTAAGTACACCCTCAGGGATTCGAACCCTGGACCCACTGATTAAGAGTCAGTTGCTCTACCAACTGAGCTAAGAGTGCATTCCTTATTTCTTGTTTGCGGGTGCAAAAGTAGTCCTTTTATTTTATTCGTGCAAACAAAACGGGGTATTTTTTGCGATGAAATGGGATTTTTTATTCAAACTCGTATAAATCAGAAGGAGTAGTACGCTTCAAAGCACACAACTGTACATCCTTTCCTACGATAATTCCTTTTTCCCTTAATTTCCATTCCACTGTTTTATATGCCAATTCAGGATGATTGTTGTCCTTGCTCAAATGGCAAAGCCAAATATACTGTAAATGTTCCGTCATATTTTCCGAAAGAAATTCAGCAGTAGCAATATTACTCATGTGTCCGGTGCGGCTGGTAATCCGTTCTTTTAGGTATTGTGGGTAAGTACCCATGCGTAACATTTCCTCATCGTAGTTGGCTTCCAATATCAGATAATTGGCCTTTCTGATATATTCTGCGGCCGTAGGAGTGATTTCACCAAGATCTGTAAGAAAAGCAAACACTTTTCCGTCTATCTCAATACAATAGCCCACATTGTCCGTACCGTCATGAGGTACCTCGAAAGATTCGATATGAAAATCTTCCAACTGCATGGGTTGCTGCTTTTCCAGGTAACGGACAGACGAATATAACTTTTCTGTCATGCAATAGCTCCGGTTGATACCCTCATGAATCCGGGCAGTTGTATAAATAGGAATATTCTGTTTCTCACCCAATCCGCCTACCGCTTTAATATGATCTGCATGGTCGTGCGTAACAAATACCGCACGTATCATTTCCATGCTGATACCTGCTTCCTTCAGTCCTTTTTTTATCGTCCGTACTGCAATGCCGGCGTCGATGAGTATTCCATATTTTTCTGTGCCTATATAATAACAGTTACCGCTGCTTCCACTGGCAAGGCTTATAAATTTTACTTTCATCCTAATCTCCTTAATTACAAAAAAGCCGTCGCTTTTAAAAAAAGTGACGGCAAATATACAAAAAGTATGCAATATATAAACCTTATGCCTTCTTCTTTTTGTCGATGAATTCGGTAGTTTTGGCAAAAACGAATAATGCTATTGCTGCAACCAATCCTATAGCAGCGAAATAATACCAGATATAATGTGCATTGACACTGGCTGCTTCCCACGCTTCGCGGGTTTCAAACAAGACTGGATCAGGACAATATTTTGTCAGAAGCACCCCCGCAATACCAAACCCGAAAATAGAAGAGAGGAATGAATGAAGATGACTGAAACCGAGGTACATACCTTCTTCACCTTTGGGGGCCTGCAAAGAAAAGTACTCCAGATAACGCGGTGAGATAAAACATTCTGCCAAAGCTTGCACAACAATACCAAGCACCATCATTAAAGTAATATTGCTCATGCCGGAAATAATATCGTTGCCCAGCAAATTACCGCATGCCATCAGCAATGCCGATACCGGAATAAGAAACATGCCTATATTCATAGAAGTAATAGCTGTGCGCTTTGCCATCCACCGGGTGATAAAACTTACGCAGCAAACCACTACAAACGGGTTTACATTGGCTATCCACCCCGGTTTGGCTGTTTCACCCGCCATACGGATGACATATTTGGGCATAGTTGCATAGAGCTGTTGCTGCACCATCCAAAAGCCGGTTACGATGAGGATAAGAATCAACAAACGCCAATTAGTGATAATACGCAGAAAACCTTGCCCAATTTCACGCATGCTTTTCCCTTCACCTGCTGTATGTGCCGATTTATACAATAAGACGACAGCCAATAATGCAAGCACCGTCATGGCAGCCGAGAAGTAATTAATATAAATATAAGCCTGCTCACCGATAACATTCCGTAGAGGATCGACCACCGTTTTTCCGGTAAAAGCTCCTATATTCACCATCATATAGAAGATGGAATAGCCGCGAGCACGGGTAGCCTCTGTTGTTTCCTTAGCCACCGATCCCGATATGATAGACTTGATGAACGAGCCTCCTACCATGATAACAAACAATACGGGGATAATCATCCAACGGTCATTACTATCCGGCAATCCGGAAAAACGGGTTGTCTCACCATACTCCACCAGACCGGCTGCTTCCAGTAGGGTGGGAAGCAATCCCAAGCCCAAATACCCGATGGAAAGCAGTGAAAAAGCAATAATCATCGACTTTCGGAAACCTATCTTATCGGCATATGCGCCCGTAAAGATGGGCAACAAATAGAGCCCTCCCGAAAACAGACCGGAAATCATGCTTGACTCAAAATCATTGAAACCTAAAATATTGGAAAGATAAATGGTAAGAACTATAAATACAGCATAATATGCCATGCGTTCGAACAGTTCTACTGTACTGCTTACCCAAAAAGCTCTGCTGAAGCCTTTGGAAGCGGGTTGGGGTGATGTCATCATCCTTTTGTACGATTAAAATTTATGTATTAAATGAAAAAATAAGTGCAAAAATACGGAATTAATATCGTGTTTGCAAGATATTAATTTTCTGCAAACACAATATTAATAAGTTGCAGACAAGATATTAACTTCCCATTTATCACTATTTATATTTTCATTTATATAGAATACTCCGTATCTTTGGGCGCTTTTATAAAAACGACCATTCATGAAAGATAAAATCGAATTCATAGCTTTTGATGCTGATGACACACTGTGGGAAAGCGAACTTTATATTCAGGAGTTCGAGCACAAATTCTGTAACCTTTTAAGACAATATCTACCTGCTTCATCCATATCACAAAGGTTTTTTGAAACAGAAATGAAGAATCTCCATATGTATGGCTATGGGCTGAAGAGCATAATGCTCAGTATGACTGAAACCATCTGCAAAGTGACAGACGGAAACGGGAGTATACGTCTTATAGAAGAAGTAATAGGATGGGGACAAGAGCTTCTGCAGAAACCGGTCACACTGCTGGAAGGCGTAAAGGAGACTATATCGTCACTTCATGGGAAATATAAATTGGTGTTGGCCACTAAGGGGGACTTGTTCGACCAGAAAAGAAAAATAGAAGCTTCCGGACTGCGAGAATATTTCCATCATATCGAAATTATGAGTGACAAGAAAATCGATGATTACCAGAGGCTGATTGATACATTGGGCTGTCCGCCTGAAAAACTCCTGATGGTAGGTAATTCTGTAAAATCAGACATACTTCCGGTATTGGAACTTGGGGGATACGCTGCCCATATACCATACCACGTGACTTGGGCATACGAGCAACATGAAGGGGAAATACGACATCCCAATTTTATACGATTGGATAGTATCAAAGGAATATTAGATAAGCTATAAGTTATGGGTGAAACTGCATAACTTATAGCTTACTATTGCTTTTTAGAATTGGAAGAAATTCTTAGCGTTATAATAGCTGATATCTTCAATCATCTGGTTTACGCGTTCCATCTCGGAAATAGGAATTTCACCATTTTCTACATCACGGCCTACAAGATTACACAATGTACGGCGGAAATATTCATGACGCGGATAGGAGAGGAAAGAACGGGAATCGGTCAGCATACCAACAAATCGACTCAATAAGCCCAGTACAGAAAGGGCATTCATCTGTTTTTCCATACCATCCTTCTGGTCAAGGAACCACCAACCGGAACCGAATTGAATCTTACCGGCAACCGTACCATCCTGGAAGTTGCCCAGCATAGTAGCAATGACTTCGTTGGCGCATGGATTCAAATTATAAAGAATAGTCTTGGTCAGCTTACCATTGGAGTTTAAGCGATCGAGAAATTTAGCCATAGCTTTTGCTGTAGTAAATTCGCCAATGGAATCAAAACCGGTATCAGGACCTAACAGTTTGAACATCTTACTATTGTTGTTGCGAATAGCACCATAATGGAACTGTTGTGTCCAACCTTTCTCCCAATCCATTTCGCCAAATATAACCAGCATGGCTGACTTGAACTTCAGGATTTCCTCCTTCGTCAGTTCTGCACCGCCATATACCTTATTAAAGATGGCCTTGATTTCAGCTTCCGTGTAATCCTCGGCATAGAATTCTTCAATTCCGTGGTCAGACAGTTTACATCCTTGTTCCGCGAAAAAATCGTGACGCTTACGCAAGGCAGCAACCATATCGTCAAAGCTGGAAATAGCCACATCGCTCACTTCGGCTAACTTTTCTATATATGCGCGAAAATCGGCAGGAATTTCCACCGCCATTGCCTTATCCGGACGCCAAGTAGGCAACATCTTGATTTCAAAGCCGCTCTCACGTGTCTTGATATGGTATTCCAAGGAATCAATAGGATCATCTGTAGTACAAACCACTTCCACATGATAACGGCGCATCATGCCACGGGCGGAATATCCAGGCTGTTTCAGCTTCTCATTACATTCATCATAAATTTCACGGGCCGTATGAGGATTCAGAATTTTATCGATTCCAAAAGCGGTCTTCAATTCAAGGTGGGTCCAGTGGTACAACGGATTACGGAAAGTATAAGGTACCGTTTCGGCCCACTTCTCAAACTTTTCCCAATCTGTAGTATCCTTACCGGTACAGAAACGTTCGTCCACACCATTGGTACGCATCGCACGCCACTTGTAGTGGTCACCTCCCAACCAAATTTCAGTCAACGACTTAAACTGGTAATCTTCTGCCACCATTTGGGGAATCAGGTGACAGTGATAGTCGATAATCGGCATCTTCGCCGCATGCTCGTGGTACAACCTCTGTGCTGTTTCCGTTTGCAGCAGGAAGTTCCCGTCCATAAAGTTCTTCATCTTCTTGTGTTTTAAGTGTATAAAAATATTACTTTTCGTCTATTATACCTATATAGTATTGATTGTAAAGCTAATAGGTGATATATCTGTTTTTAGTTTTATTAACCGTTATCGAACACAAAAGTAGAAATTTTACTTGGAGGAACAAAATAATTCGTATCTTTGCGGCGAATATTTATAATATTTAAGCTTCAGATGTCTCACCTTTACCGCCTTAGGCAGCATACCTCAAGATGGAAAACAAGAACTATACCATTAAAGACATCGCACGCATGGCCGGCGTCTCTGCCGGCACTGTAGACCGCGTACTGCACAACCGCGGAGACGTATCCGTTTCCAGTAGAGAAAAAGTCCAGAAAGTACTCGACGAGATAGATTATCATCCCAATATGTTTGCCATCGGGCTGGCGGCTAAAAAGCGCTATCATATTGTCTGCATTATACCTTATTGATTATTGGCATGCTGTAGCAGCGGGAATTGACCGTGCCGCACAAGAATTACGGCCGTTCAATGTTGGAGTTAGCTATCTCTACTATCGACATGCGGACAAATCCTCCTATAAAGAAGCATGTGCTGTGCTCCGGGAGGAAAATGCCGACGCCGTACTTGTTGCCCCGAATTTCCGAGAGGAGACTATAGAACTCACTACTTATTTGGAGGAAGCGGATATTCCCTATGCATTCATAGACTTCAATATTGAACAGACGCATGCCTTGTGTTATATCGGACAAGATTCTAAAACCAGCGGATACATTGCTGCCAAGATTCTGATGCGTAGCTATGAAAAAGGGCAGGAGCTTGTGTTATTCCTGAACAATCAGAAAAACAATCCGGCAGAAATCCAGATGCAACGCCGCCTCGAGGGGTTCATGCAATACCTTTCCGAGGAACATAAGGATTTGACTATCCATGACATTGTGTTGCGCAAGGAAGATACTGACGGCAACAGACGGATGTTGGATGCTTTTTTTAAAGAACATCCCCAAGCCGTACTGGGAGCTGTTTTTAACTCCCGTATTTATCAGGTGGCAAGTTATCTACACGAAAAGGGGCAGAAGTTGGCAGGACTTGTGGGATATGACCTTTTACACAAAAATACAGAGCTCCTGAAAACCGGTGAAGTAACCTTTCTCATCGGTCAACGCCCAGGCCTGCAAGGCTATTGTGGCGTGAAGACTTTATGCGACCACGTGATATTTAAAAGACCGGTCACTGCAGTGAAATACATGCCCATCGACATATTGATGGAGGAAAACATAGACTTTTACTTTGAGTTTGAATAATCAAAAAATTACATATCAACCATTTAAATCATTTTTTAAATGAAAGCATTAAACAAAGAAACTGCTCCCAAAGCACAACGCCCGGAACGCATTATCCAGTTTGGCGAAGGTAATTTCCTTCGTGCATTTGTGGATTGGATTATTTATAACATGAATCAAAAGACCGATTTCAACAGCAATGTGGTAGTGGTCCAACCCATTGATAAAGGTATGGTTGACATGCTGAATGCCCAGGATGACCTTTATCATGTAAATCTGCAAGGTCTGGATAAAGGAGAAACCATCAACAGTCTGACTATGATAGATGTAATCAGCCGTGCCTTAAACCCCTATACTCAAAACGACGAGTTCATGAAATTGGCCGAACAACCGGAGATGCGTTTTGTCATTTCCAACACGACGGAAGCTGGTATAGCCTTTGACCCTGCTTGTAAGCTGACAGATGCACCGGCATCTTCTTATCCGGGCAAACTGACACAGCTGTTGTATCACCGCTTCAAGACATTCAACGGCGACAAGAGCAAAGGACTGATTATCTTCCCCTGCGAACTCATCTTCCTGAATGGCCACAAGTTGAAGGAGACAATCTATCAATACATTGAATTATGGCAATTGGGTGATGAGTTCAGAGCTTGGTTTGAGGAAGCCTGCGGTGTGTATGCAACACTGGTGGACCGTATCGTTCCAGGATTCCCCCGCAAAGACATTGCCGCTATAAAAGAAAAGATACAGTACGATGACAATCTGGTAGTGCAGGCTGAAATTTTCCATTTATGGGTCATCGAGGCTCCGCAAGAAGTCGCCAAAGAATTCCCTGCCGACAAAGCCGGACTGAATGTATTGTTTGTTCCTTCTGAAGAACCTTACCACGAAAGAAAAGTAACTTTGCTGAATGGACCTCATACCGTATTGTCTCCAGTAGCCTATCTGTCGGAGGTAAATATTGTACGCGATGCCTGCCAGCATCCTATAATCGGACAATACATCCATAAAGTGATGTTTGACGAGCTGATGAAAACGTTGAACCTGCCGAAAAACGAATTGAAAAAGTTTGCAGAAGATGTATTGGAGCGCTTCAACAATCCGTTTGTTGACCATGCCGTAACCAGTATTATGCTGAACTCTTTCCCTAAATACCAAACCCGTGACCTTCCTGGCCTAAAAACCTACTTGAAACGTAAAGGAGAACTGCCGAAAGGTCTAATATTGGGACTGGCTGCCATCATCACGTACTACAAAGGAGGTACCCGCGCAGACGGCACAGAAATCATCCCGAATGATGCTCCCGAAATCATGCAGTTATTGAAAGACCTTTGGGCAACGGGGGATACCCGCAAAGTGTCAGAAGGCGTATTGGCAGCCAAAGACCTTATCTGGGGGGAACACGGAGACTTGAATACCGTTCCAGGATTGACAGACATGATTACCTGCTTCTTAAAATCCATCCAAGAAAAAGGCATGCAGGAAACAGTAAAAGGTATTCTTTAATTCCTATGATTTTAAACAAGCAGACCGTACAAAAGGAGTTTTTATACGGTCTGCTTTATTTATATCACATTTGATGGGAAATAATTAAGCCACAGTTTTCTTTTTTGTCTAAAGGCTTTCCTGCTCTGCTGCCCGCAATATAAAAGTAGTGGCACCAATAGTTACAATGGCTCCATCCTCAATGCGAATACGGTCTTTGTCACCCAAAATTTCATTATTAAGGAAAGTTCCCGTCAGGCTGGGAGCATCGCGTAAGGTATAAATCAACACTCCCTGCTTATTACGCTTTACATTAATGATACAGTGACGCCGGTCCATACTCATATCCGAAGTCTCAATCGGCACATCGATAACATTCCCCACGCAACGCCGGCCTATGATATTGTCACCTTCTTGCAATGGAAGTACCTGCTTAAAACCAAACACGTTCTCAATGACCGTGATGCTGCCAAAAGCCTCTTTAAACTCCGCTTCATCCGGACGTTCTTCCTTTTGAGGGGCCTTCATCTTTGATTTACCTAAACGGATACTGAACTGCTTCTTACACTGGTCACATACAAAGACCAGTGATTGGCCTTCGGTATACTTGGTTTCATCGAATGTTAAGTAATTCTCACATTTGGGACAACGGATACGCTTCATGATAGTTAAAAATTAAAGAATTAAAAAATAAAGCAAGGGTAGATTACTTTCTACTTCTTTAATACCCAAGCGTTCTTATACGTTTCATTTTGGCGAACTCTGTTCAATGCCTGATATGCTTCTGTTTCTGTGCCACAAGACTCAATGCTGACACGCATTTTACCATCTCCAACGATTGCTTTTGCATGAGGATAACCTTTTTCAATCAGTTGCTTTGCCATTGCTTCGGCATCCTTCTCAGTACCTACACTGGCAATGATGATGTGGTATTTCTTTGCAGAGACAAGTGACGGAGCAACAGTCCCTGCCGTTATCTTTTGAACTTCGCTCTTTATTGTTGCAGATGCTGAAGAGGACACTTCTGCCGCCTGCTGCTTAGGCTGAGAAACAACCGGAGCATTCTGCGCGTTAGCTTGGCCCACCTTAACCTCTCTTACGGCAACCGGAACCACCTTTTTCTTTGCCTTCTGCCCCGTGTTTTTTTGAGCCGACGCTTTCGGAGTGTCGGCCTTCCGGCTAACAACAATCGGATTAATGGCAAGGGATTCCTTTTCTATCATCTCAAAAAGTTCATTCGGAAGTAATTGCGCATAATTTCCTTCAACCACTTCCGTATTCTCTATCGGTGTAGACAAAAAGAAAAACAAGGCAACCACTGCAATCATGGCAACCGCATTCGACAAATAGGAACGGTTGAATTTAATCTCAACCCTTCGCTTTTTGTCTTCCGGCACAACTGGAACAGAATAACGGATGGTCTTTTCCATGTACGGTTTCTTCAGTTCCGCCAGTTCCTGCATTTCAAAACTATCCAGCCCATATAAGTAAGGAGTGGTTATCTTGTGGTCATAGGGAGCAAAGTCATAAGTACCATGAATGGAGTAACGCAATTCGCCAATGTTGGGCAAATCCACCTTACCTTCTTCATGGAGAGCAGTGAATATATGCGCCACTTCTTTTTCTACAATCCGCGTAGCATCAGAAAAATCAGTATCATAGACAGCCATATAAGATTGTACAAGTAAGCCGTCATTCATCTTCAGTTGAGGATTGAAACCGATAATACGAGTAGGGGGCAGAAAAACATTCTCTTCTGCTACTCTCATTGCCGGAGTATAATGGGCTACAAATCCTCCCAAACCGGGAACAATGACACAATCGTTCTCCAATAACAATATTTCTATGTGCTGTGCTAATTCAATCATGCCACAAAAGTAGCGGAAATATCGGATATACGCTAGTTTCAGAGCTTTTTTCTTATCAACAAATTATGAACACTGCACATTGAAAATGCATTAAAAAAGGTTTTTGGGCAAGAGAAAGGATTTTTACCGGAAAATTTTCTACTTTTGTACCGTTTAGCTATGCTTGTCAATAATAGAAGGACAATTGACCTCGCAAGAGTATACAAACCTAAACACTTAACAAAAGACTATTATGCGCATTATCTTCTGTCTGATGGTTTTCTTGTTCATAGGAAAAAACACGATGCTGGCACAACAACTGTCCTCATTCGTAGAATATGGAACAACCCTGCATACCGGTGACAACACCCCTCTTTGGCAGGTCAGCAACCAGCAAGGACTCACTTCGCTCGACAACAATACTTACATACGTGGAGGAATATCCTACAAACACCAACTTGGAAAATGGAAGTTTGAAGAAGCACTGGATTTGGTTGCAGCAGCCGGATTCAGCACGACCTCCTTCATTGTACAGCAGGCTTACGTAGACATCCGTTACAAGTGGTTTGGATTCTTTGCCGGAAGCCGGGAACAGAATTCTCCATTGCTGAATCAAGAGCTGAGCAGTGGCGGCATGACCTGGTCGGGTAATGCGCGTCCCATCCCACAAGTACAGATAGGCATACCCGAGTATGTACAGTTGCTGCCCCGTTTAGGCCTGAAAGGAGAAATCTCGTACGGATGGTTTACAGATAACAAATACCAGCGGGAGCAAGTCGGAGAAAAATACTGGTACACCAAGAGTATCAAATACCATCATAAAGAAGGGTTCCTGCGTATCGGCATACCCAAAGGAAAATGGCAACTGGAACTCGGAATGACCCTCGACACCCAATTCGGAGGATACAAGATTGGAGGTTCCGAATCGGGAGACTTGGGCAACGGATGGAAGGATTACGTACGCGTATTCTTCCCCGGCCACGGGAGTGAGGACGGACCGGTAGGTGAACATCTGGCTTTCCAAGGCAATTTTCTGGGCAGCGAATATATCAAAATGACTTATCGTCCTAAGGAAGATTTCTCTATCAGCGCCTATCTGGACAATCATTTTGATGACTTCTCCGCCATGGCCAAACTCAACGGTTGGGATGGCTTATGGGGTGTGGAATATAAATCCAACCATAAACAAGCCATCAACGGAATCGTTATCGAATATCTCCAGACTACCAATATGAGCGGTCCTCTGCACGGTTTGCAAAATTCTGTAGTAGGTAAGACCGGAGGAGCCGACAACTACTACAACAACGGTTACTACCCAGGATGGGCACATTGGGGCATGGCGATAGCCAATCCGTTGATAGCATCGCCTATCTATAATAAGGATGGCGATATGAGTTTCAAGTACAATCGTGTTAAGGCCCTGCATCTGGGATGGAGCGGTGACATCAGCAGTGAGTGGAGATATGTAGCAAAATTGTCTCACAACAGAACTTGGGGAACTCCTCATCGTCCAATACCCGATATATTAGAAAATTTTTCTACTTTTGCATCGTTTTACTATACTCCCCGTAAATGGAAGGGCTGGTGCTTCAACGCGTCCCTTGCATTGGATATGGGAGAGATATATGGAGACAATTTTGGAGTCCAACTAAAAGTACATAAAATATTTTAAGAAAATGAACTACATACAAACAGAGATTGACGGCGTATGGCTGATTGAGCCGAAAGTATTCCATGATGCCCGCGGATACTTTATGGAAGCATTTAAGGAAGAAGAGTTCCGTGCACATGTCGGAGACGTTCACTTCATCCAGGACAATGAGTCCAAATCCTCTTTCGGTGTATTACGTGGTCTTCACTACCAGAAGGGCGATTGCAGCCAGGCTAAACTGGTACGTGTCATTAAAGGAAAAGTGCTGGACGTGGCTGTCGACTTAAGAAAATCTTCTCCCACTTTCGGAAAGTATGTCAGTGTGGAGCTAAGCGAGGAGAACAAGAGACAATTCTTCATTCCGCGCGGTTTTGCTCACGGTTTTCTGGTGCTGAGCGATGAAGCTGTCTTTACATACAAGGTAGACAACGCATACGCACCACAGTCCGAGGCATCCATCCGTTTTGACGACGAAACCATCGGTATTGAATGGCCTGTTGCTACGGAACAGCTTCTATTATCAGATAAAGACGGACATGCCGTATCGTTCAAGGATGCGGTCTATTATGAATAAAATATGAAAATAGCCATTGTCGGTACAGGATACGTCGGTTTGGTAACCGGAACCTGCTTTGCGGAAATCGGTGTCAACGTTATTTGCGTAGACACGAACAGTGAAAAGATAGAGTCACTGAAAAAGGGCGTTATTCCTATCTATGAAAACGGACTGGAAGAAATGGTTAGCCGGAATGTGAAAGCAGGACGCCTGCAATTCACCACATCCCTGGAGAGTTGTCTGAATGAGGTGGAAGTGGTATTCAGTGCCGTAGGTACACCACCCGATGAGGATGGAAGTGCCGACTTGAGCTATGTGCTGGAAGTTGCCCGCACCATTGGACGCAATATGCAGAAATACGTGTTGGTGGTAACCAAAAGTACCGTTCCCGTAGGTACTGCCCAAAAAGTGCGGACTGCCATTCAAGAAGAACTTGATAAGAGAGGGGTGAACATTGACTTTGATGTCGCTTCGAATCCCGAGTTTCTGAAAGAAGGTAATGCCATCAACGATTTTATGAGTCCCGACCGTGTAGTGGTGGGAGTAGAGTCCGAACGAGCCAAGAAGATAATGAGCAAGCTCTACAAACCATTCCTGCTGAACAACTTCCGTGTCATCTTTATGGACATCCCTTCTGCAGAAATGACAAAGTATGCGGCTAACTCCATGCTTGCCACCCGCATCAGCTTCATGAACGACATTGCCAATTTATGCGAATTGGTGGGAGCGGATGTAAACATGGTGCGCAGCGGTATCGGTTCGGATACCCGTATCGGACGTAAGTTCCTCTATCCGGGGATAGGCTACGGCGGCTCATGCTTCCCTAAGGATGTAAAGGCACTGATTAAGACAGCTGAACTGAACGGCTACAAGATGCGTGTACTCCATGCAGTAGAGGAGGTGAACGAGAAACAGAAGAGTATCTTATTCGAAAAGTTGCAGAAGCATTTCAATAATGATTTGGAGGGAAAGGTCATCGCCATTTGGGGACTGGCCTTTAAACCCGAAACAGACGACATGCGTGAAGCTCCGGCCCTGATATTGATTGACAAGCTGCTGAAAGCCGGCTGTAAAGTACGTGCCTACGACCCGGCTGCCATGAACGAATGCCGACGCCGCATAGGAGAAAGTATTTATTATGCGACAGATATGTATGATGCCGCACTGGACGCAGATGCACTGATGCTGGTGACCGAATGGAAAGAATTCCGCCTGCCTTCATGGGCAGTCATCAAGAAGACCATGGAGCAGCCGTTGGTATTGGACGGACGTAATATTTACGACAAGAAAGATATGGAAGAACAAGGTTTCACATATCATTGCATCGGAAAATAAAGTCGCAGAAAGAAGAAAAGAAATAAACAGGGACGTTATGACAATAAAAGGAAGTGCGATTCTCATTGTACTTGTTGTCTCATTAGCCTCATGCAGCAACAGACAAACAGGAGAGGTTTCCGTAAAGGAAGATCTCATTGCAAAGCAACTGTTACAAGGCATCTGGGTGAACGATGAAACAGAAATGCCGTTGATGCGCATCGAAGGGGATACGGTATATTATGCCAACCCGCAAAGCGCTCCCGTATCTTTCAAGGTCGTTCACGATACAATCTACATATACAGCAATGAACCGGTGGCCTATAAGATAGACCGTCAAACGGAATACAGCTTCTGGTTCCACTCGCTGGCCGACGAAGTAATTAAACTGCATAAATCAGAGAATGCAGAAGATTCTTTGGTTTTCACCAGCCGGGAAGTAGAAGTCATTTCCACTACTCCAGAAGTGATAAAGAAAGACAGTATCGTAATATACAAGAATACAAGGTATAGGGGATATGTATATATCAACCCCTCAAAGATGAAGGTTTTCAAGACTTCCTATTCTGAAAATGGAATCAGTGTGGACAATGTGTATTATGATAATGTAATCCATATCTGTGTATACGAAGGGAAGAAGATGCTTTACGGCCAGGACATCACCAAAAAGATGTTTGCGGATATATTCCCTGCCGAAATACTGAATCAGGCCATTCTTGCCGATATGAACTTCATGGGTGTGGACAGTAAGGGATACCATTACCAGGCAACCCTTGGCATACCCGAAAGCTCCGTATACAGTCTGGTAAATATGATTATTGGTTTTGACTGTACAATGAGCATAGAAAAAGCGGAATAAATCCGCTTTTTCTATGTCTTTTCTTCACCACACCACAGTGTTTATTTCTTCTCACCGCCATTCTGTGGCCGTTTGGCACTGGGCTTTCCGCCTTTATTGTTGTTACGGCCATTCTTATTTCCTCCTGGCCTACGTCCGTTTCCATGGCCGCCCCGTCTTCCTCCGTCAAATGCTCTCGGCTTGTATTCTGGTGCTTCACCCAGCTCTTCGGGAACCGATATCTTATAGATATCCCTATCTAGGAATTTTTCGATATTCTTAAAGTTACCCTGCTCCTTTTCGGAAACGAAGGTGATGGCTACGCCGTCATTATTAGCACGCGCCGTACGTCCGATGCGGTGCACATAATCTTCACTGTCGTGGGGAACATCGTAGTTTATCACCAGACGGATGTCATCGATATCAATACCTCTCGCAACGATATCTGTGGCTACCAGGATATTGATACGTCCTGCCTTGAACTCATACATCACTTCTTCGCGCTGTGCCTGCTCCAAGTCGGAATGCATTTCACCGACGTTCAGTTTCATCTGCTTCAAAGCTTTGGTCACTTCCTTCACTTTCAGTTTGGAAGAAGCAAAGATGATAACGCGTTCCGGTGTCTCCTCTGCAAAGAGGCTACGGATGATGCCCAGCTTCTGATTCTCGTAGCAAACGTAGGCTGCCTGCACAATCTTTTCTGCCGGTTTGGAAACAGCCAGCTTCACCTCGGCAGGATTGTTCAGAATGTTACCAGCCAACTGTTGTATCTTAGCAGGCATGGTGGCAGAGAACATGATTGTCTGCCGCTCTTTAGGAAGGAATTTGACAATTTGCATAATATCGTCATAAAATCCCATATCCAGCATCCGGTCTGCTTCATCCAAAATAAAATAAGAGACACGGGAAAGATCTACATAACCAAGGCTAAGATGGGCTATCAAACGCCCCGGGGTAGCAATAACGACATCAGCACCCAGTGTCAACCCTCTTTTCTGCTGCTCGAACAGTATTCCGTCATTACCACCATACACGGCCACGCTGGAAACCGGCATGAAATAAGAGAAACCTTCCATCTGTTGGTCTATCTGTTGCGCCAACTCGCGGGTAGGAGCCATGACAATGCAATTGATGGCATCGGCAGGGTGTCCGCCTTCTGAGAGCTTGTTCAATATAGGCAACAAATATGCGGCAGTTTTTCCCGTTCCGGTTTGTGCCACTGCTATTAAATCTCGACCTTCGAGTATGACGGGAATTGATTTTTCTTGTATGGGGGTGCACTCTTCAAAGCGCATGGCATCCAGTGCCTCCAGCACATTGCCATTTAAATGTAGTTCTGAAAACTTCATGTATCTCTTTTAAATTTGCGTACAAAGATAGGAAAAAGACTTATAAAATAGACTCTTACAGTAAAAAAATAAGCCCTTGGGACAATAATTATCTCAAGGACTTGCAAATTTGTTTCAAGCATCTGCCTTCAACGAGGAATATCAATGTATGAATCCTTAAATCCCAGAAAGTAAAGTACGCCATCTAAGCCGATGGTGTTGATGGATTGCTTAGCATTGGCAACAACTTTGGGCTTTGCATGAAAAGCGATTCCAAGGCCGGCAATTCCCAGCATGGGCAGGTCGTTGGCACCGTCGCCCACAGCAATAGTCTGCGCAATATCCACTTTTTCCACCTGAGCTATCAAACGCAGCAACTCCGCCTTACGCTTACCGTCAACTACATCACCGAGATAGCGACCGGTCAGTTTGCCATCCTCTATTTCCAGCTCATTGGCATACACATAGTCTATACCGTACTTCTTCTGGAGGTACTGCCCGAAGTAGGTAAACCCTCCCGAAAGAATAGCTATCTTGTAACCGTATTTCTTCAAAACATACATCAGGCGATCCACACCTTCCGTAATGGGAAGATTCTCTGCAATTTCCTGCATCACGGACTCATCCAATCCTTTCAACAAAGCCACTCGTTCGCGAAAGCTCTCAATGAAATCTATCTCACCACGCATGGCACGCTCAGTAATAGCCTTTACCTGGTCGCCCACACCTGCACGTATGGCCAATTCATCAATCACTTCCGTTTCAATCAGAGTAGAGTCCATATCGAAGCAAATGAGGCGACGCATCCGGCGGTACATATTGTCCAACTGGAAAGAGAAATCCATTTCCAGTTCGGTTGCCAGTTTCATCAACTGTTCTTGCATGGCAATGCGGTCTTTCGGAGTGCCCCGAACGGAAAATTCGATGCAGGCGCGTGTACGCGATTCACATTCGTCCAGCGGAATACGTCCTGTAAGGCGCTTGATGGCATCGATATTCATGCCTTGCTCTGCAAGAATACGGGTCACAGCAGATATTTGACGGGCAGACAACTTGCGCCCCAATAAAGTAAGAATATAGCGGTTCTTTCCCTGCATATTCACCCAATCCTCGTACTCTTTGGCAGTAATAGGGTAAAAACGGACAGTCACTCCCAGGGAGGAAGCCTTGAAAAGCAGTTCCTTCATAATGAACCCCGAATGTTGTTCTTCCGTCTTGCATAAAATGCCCAATGAAAGAGTATTATGAATGTCTGCTTGACCAATATCAAGAATAGTAGCATCATATTTGGCCAGAATTTCCGTCACGGAAGCTGTCAGTCCCGGACGGTCTTCACCCGTAATACGTATCAGGATGAGTTCAGTGTTCAATGGTTGCATAAATCATCTTTTTGATAGAATAATAGGCTACAAAAGTAAGGAAAATTCCCGCTATTTATGCTAAATAACATAAAAATATGACTCTAAAAAGTGAGAAAAATGCTTGTTTATTTGGAAGTTTGTTTAAGAATTACTTACCTTTGCAGCCGATTTCAGAATTAAAAGCTTTGAATATCAATGGGTTTCTACTCATTTCAAGCTCTGAGAAGACGATGTTCCGGGAAGAAATCACTGTTGAAGGACAGTCCCGGATAGTATTAACCAAAACCGTGCCGCATGAAATATGCAAAATGGATTTTTGTTGTATTACTAATAAGTTCCTTGACTTCTTTTGTAGAAAAAGACAAACCTACCGGAGGTTTGAATGTGGGTGACATGGCCCCGGATTTCAAAATCCAATCCATGTCAGCAGAGCAATCCCAAACCGACCTTTCCGATTTGAAAGGAAAGTATGTGTTGCTCAGCTTTTGGGCAAGTTACGACGCGCAGTCCCGGATGCAGAACGCAAGTTTGAGCAATGCGCTTCGCTCTACTGCCCGCAACAATGTGAAGATGGTTTCAGTTTCATTCGATGAGTATCAGTCAATCTTTGAAGAAACCATCCGTAAGGACCAAATAGTTACGCCCACTTGTTTCGTGGAAACTAAAGGCGAATATTCCGGCCTCTTTAAAAAGTATCGCTTGGGCCGCGGATTCACTAACTATTTACTGGATGATAATGGTGTAATTATTGCCAAAAACATCTCTGCTGCAGAACTTTCCGCTTACTTGAATTAAGCTTGCTGATGCCCGGTGCATACAACAGCAACTTAAAGAACCAGTAAGACGAAAGTGAGGGTGTTCCCTGGAAACCGGCGTCTCTTTCCGGCAAAAAAGGGAACAAAACAAAAGAGGAAAATGAATACAACAAAAAGCCCCTCCCACACTTGTAGAACGCAAGAGTGGGAGGGGTTTCTTATTTTAATAGACTTCCGGAGACAAGCATCCTAAACCTCTACTTTAGTACGCCAAACCTCAACTTGAGCAGACTGAAGTAGAGGTTTAGGATGCTTATTTCGGCGCTTTCCTATATAAATAAAATGCAATGAAGGCATACATTATATTCGGTATCCACACAGCTATGACTGGAGGCATGTTGCCGTTTACGGCAAATGTGGAAGCAATGGTCTGAAACAGAATATAAGAGAAACTCAATGCCAAGCCGATACCCAAATGCAATCCCATTCCGCCTTTCGTTTTCTTGGAAGACAAAGACACTCCTATCAACGTCAGGATAAAGGAGGCGAACGACATGGCAATGCGTTTGTGATACTCTATCTCAAATTCCTTAATATTGGCAAAGCCGCGTTGCCGCTGCCTGCTGATGTACTCGCTCAATTGAGGGCTGGTCAGCATCTCCTGCTGATTCTTCATAATCAGAAAGTCGGCAGGCTCCATGAACAGAGTGGTATCTATGCGACCTCCTTTTATAATACTCTCCTTCATGCCATCCATCTGACGAATCATATAATCCTTGATTTTCCACTTATGCACGGCCGTCGTGTCGTAGGTAATGGAACGGGCTGTAAGGTGGGAAACCAGTTGCTTGTCATTGAACTTGTCCAAAGAAAAGCGATAACCGGTCTTGCTGTAGTCTTCAAAACGTTCGATATAGGCAATTACCCCCGAATCCACTTCCAGCTGGATGTTCCGTGCCGTATTCGCCTTACGAGGTTTGTAGTACTTGTCCTCAAAATTAATACGTGTCACACTACCTTTGGGGATGACATAAGATCCGAGGCAGAACGTCACTACCGCAATGATTGCCGCAGACACCATGTAAGGACGCAGCATACGCTTGAAACTCATTCCCGTAGAGAACATGGCGATGATTTCCGAGTTCTCTGCCAGTTTGGAAGTAAAGAAGATTACAGCGATAAACACAAACAGCGGACTGAACAGATTGGCAAAGTAGGGGATGAAGTTCAGATAATAATCAAAGACAATCGCATTCCACGGCGCTTCATGAGACATGAAGCGGTCCATCTTCTCGTTGAAGTCGAACACCACTGCAATGGAGATAATCAATGCAATGGCAAAGACATACGTACCTAAGAACTTCTTAATGATGTACCAGTCCAGCCGCTTCAAGAATTTACCTCTCGGCAGCTTTATATTCTTCCATATCCTCCAGTCCATTTTTCTCATAATCTTGTCGATACGCGTTTCACCATCATCGGTTTCCAAGTTGCAAAGTCGCCTGCAATGATATGCTTACGTGCTTCGCCCGCCAGCCACAAGTAGAAAGCCAAGTTGTGGATAGATGCTATCTGCATGGCAAGCAGCTCCTGTGCGTGGAACAGATGGCGCAAGTATGCCTTGCTGTACATGGTATCCACGTAAGAGGCGCCATCCGCTTCAATGGGAGAGAAATCCATTTCCCATTTTTTGTTGCGCATGTTCATGATGCCGTCCTTGGTAAACAGCATGCCATTGCGTCCGTTTCGGGTAGGCATCACGCAATCGAACATATCGACACCGCGTTCAATGCCTTCCAGGATATTTACCGGAGTCCCGACTCCCATCAGATAGCGAGGCTTGTCTTTGGGAAGAATCCCGTTCACCAACTCAATCATCTCGTACATCTTGTCTACAGGCTCGCCCACAGCCAGACCACCAATGGCATTACCGTCAGCACCTTTAGAGGCAACAAACTCTGCTGACTGCTCGCGGAGGTCGCGATAGACACACCCCTGCACAATGGGAAATAAGGATTGCTGATAACCGTACTTCGGTTCTGTTTCGTTGAAACGCTTGATACAGCGGTCCAGCCAGCGATGTGTCAATCCCAGTGATTTTTTGGCATATTCGTAGTCCGAATCCCCCGGAGGACATTCATCAAAGGCCATCATGATGTCTGCACCGATAGTCCGTTCTATATCCATCACCTTCTCCGGTGTAAAGATATGCTTGCTACCATCGATGTGTGAACGGAATTCCGCACCTTCTTCGCGCAACTTGCGGATACCGGACAACGAAAATACCTGGAAGCCGCCACTATCTGTCAGCATAGGACGGTCAAAGCCGTTGAACTTATGCAGTCCACCGGCTTTCTCTATCACTTCCAGTCCCGGACGCAGATAAAGATGATAGGTATTACCCAATATTATCTGCGCCTTTATGTCCTCTTTCAATTCGGGCAGATGCACGCCTTTCACTGTTCCCACTGTACCTACCGGCATAAAGATAGGTGTCTCAATCTGCCCGTGGTCAGTAGTAATCAGTCCGGCACGTGCATTGGTCTTGCTGTCTGTATATTGTAACTCGAATGTCATTCTTCTTTCTTTTCAGTCTTTTCTTTCTTTACGGACAAGTCGATGGCATCGGCTACTTTTTCATCAGTCAGCGCAATGGCAAACACCTCCTTAATATCTTTCACATAGTGGAAAGTCAGTCCTTTCAGATATATATCCTGTATCTCTTCTATATTCTTGCGGTTCTCATCGCTCAAGATAATCTCCTTGATACCGGCACGCTTGGCAGCCAGTATCTTCTCCTTGATGCCTCCTACCGGAAGTACCTTACCGCGAAGTGTTATCTCTCCCGTCATAGCAAGATTAGCCTTCACCTTTTTCTGGGTGAGGGCAGAAGCGAGGGAGGTAGCCATCGTGATACCGGCAGACGGACCGTCTTTCGGAATGGCGCCTTCGGGCACATGGACATGGATGTTCCAGTTATCAAAAATCTCTTCGTCAAGATTCAGCAGGGAGGCATGCGCCTTGATGTATTCCAATGCCAGCATGGCCGACTCTTTCATTACATCACCCAAATTGCCGGTCAATGTCAAACGTCCGCCCTTGCCACGGCTCAGGCTGGTTTCCACGAAAAGTATTTCACCACCTACGGCAGTCCACGCCAGACCGGTCACTACTCCTGCGTACTCATTACCCTGATACTTGTCCCGGGTATATTCGGGTGCCCCCAGAAATTCATACAAGTCTCCCGGTTTTATTTCGGTCTTCGCAAAATAACCGTCCGTAGCATATTGGCGTGCAGATTTACGGAGTATCTTTCCGATTTTCTTTTCCAGTTCGCGCACACCGCTCTCACGAGTATAATTCTCTATAATGGCTTCCAGCGTGTTCTTCGGAATCTTGATATCATTCTTTTTCATACCGTTTGCCTCCAATTCCTTCGGAACCAGATGGCGGCGAGCAATTTCAATCTTTTCTTCCGTGATATAGCCGCTTACCTCAATCAGCTCCATACGGTCCAATAACGGTCCGGGGATGGTATTCAGATTATTGGCAGTAGCGATGAACATCACTTTAGACAAATCATAGTCCACATCCAGAAAGTTATCATGGAATGTAGTATTCTGTTCCGGGTCGAGCACTTCGAGGAGGGCAGAGGAGGGGTCTCCTTGGCGGTCGGCACTCACCTTATCTATTTCATCCAGAATAAATACCGGATTGGAGGAACCTGCCTTTATCAGATTCTTGATAATCCGTCCCGGCATGGCACCGATATATGTCTTGCGGTGACCGCGAATCTCGGCTTCATCATGCACGCCACCCAGCGACATACGGATATACTTACGCTTCAAGGCAGCCGCAATGGAACGTCCCAAAGAGGTTTTTCCCACACCCGGAGGGCCATACAGACAGATGATGGGGGATTTCATATCGCCCTTCAGCTTCAATACGGCAAGATGTTCCAAAATACGTTCTTTCACCTTCTCCAAACCATAATGGTCTTTGTTCAATGTCTTTTCTGCATTGACAAGGCTCAGATTATCCGTCGTATAAATGCCCCACGGCAAACTAAGCATCGTCTGCAGATAGTTCAGCTGCACGCTATAGTCGGGAGACTGGGGATGGGTGCGTTCCAACTTATCCACCTCTTTTAGGAACGTAGCCTTCACCTCATCATTCCATTTGATGGTCTCCGCCTTCTTACGCATTTCCTCTATTTCCTGCTCTTGACCGCCGCCACCCAGCTCATCCTGAATGGTTTTAATCTGCTGCTGCAGGAAATACTCACGCTGCTGCTGGTCTATATCCTCGCGTGCACGCATCTGGATAGATTCTTTGATTTCGGCAAGCTGCACTTCACGATTCAGAATTTCGAGCAGGCGGTAAGTACGCGCCCGCAAAGAGTCGATACGGAGCAGTTCTATCTTTTCGTCTTTCTTGAGTGGCAGGTTCGTACAGATAAAGTCTACCAAAAACATTGGATTGGTAATGTTCTTGATGGCAAATGCCGAATCCTGCGGAAACATATCGGATGACTTGATGTAGCGTACTGTCAAGTCTTTACACGCCTCTACCAATGCATGGAATTCCTTGTCATTCTTCTCCGGAAGTTCTTCATTCAGCGTAACTATCCGTCCCTTCAGATAAGGAGTCGTATCCGTAATCTCCTTCAGTTCCATACGTTTGGAGCCTTGCAGAATGACGGTAGTTGTCTGGTCTGGCATTTCAAGCACACGTACTATCTTGGCAACTGTACCGATGGTATGTAAATCCTCAAGCAGAGGTGTCTCTGTTTCAGCCACCTTTTGGCATACAACAGCTATATAAGAATTTTTCTTTTCTGCTTCACGCACCAATTTGAGGGAAGATTTCCTTCCTACAGATACCGGCATAAACACCCCAGGGAACAATACCATATTTCGAAGAGGCAATATCGGTAAAACCTCTTCTACCTCAATGTCCATCAATTGTTCCTCATTCCCCTCAAAATCAGCAATTACAGAGAAAGCGTTTCCGCTTCTATCTTCGACATCACTCAGGTAATTTCTTTTCTTCATTTCTTTCTTTTTAGTTTATGTCATATTGGCAGGCCAATAAAGCGCTTGCAAAGTTAAGCTATTTCTTCATAAATAGACATTCTCATCCTTTAAAAAGACAAAAACAGTGCCAATTTTATGACAAATATGCAGGTTTTGATTATTTTTGAACCCAATTAAAGAAGATAAACATGCCGAAATCATCTTTTAAGTTTAAACAATTTACCATATTTCATGATAAATGCGCCATGAAGGTCGGCACAGATGGTGTACTACTTGGGGCATGGGCCCCGGCAGACAAAGCGAAGCGTATACTGGACGTTGGAACCGGTACCGGATTAATAGCCTTACAGTTAGCGCAAAGGAATCCGCATGCCCGGATTACTGCAATCGAAATAGATGCAGCTGCAGCCGGACAAGCCACAGAAAATGTATCTCACTCTCCATGGGCCGGTAGAGTAGAGGTCATATGTCATGATTTCCGAGATTATCAGCCGGAAAACAGATTTGACCTCATCATTTCCAATCCTCCCTATTTTATAGATGCGTTGAAATGTCCTGACGAACAAAGGTGCACAGCACGGCATGCGGGCAATTTGAATTACGATTTACTATTTCGTCGTTCGGCATCTTTGCTTGAAGAGCAAGGAGTCGTAAGCATCATTATTCCAGCGGAAGCTGAAAAAACGGTTGTGGATACAGCTTGGAACCATAAGTTGTTTCCATTGCATCGTGTGCAAGTCTTCACCAAACCCGGAAAACCGTGCAGACGGGTATTGCTGAACTTTGGTTTTGAAGCAAAAGAGTGTAGAGAAGAGAAACTTTGTATTGAGATGAATCACAATGAGTTTACCCCTGAATATGTAGCTTTAACGAAAGATTTCTATCTGAAAATGTAATTTTAATTGCATAAAACTTGCCTAAATATTTGGTTGGTATCAGAATTGTTTTTACCTTTGCACTCGCTTTTCAGAAGTAAAGCATTCGGGGTGTAGCGCAGTCCGGTTAGCGCACCTGCTTTGGGAGCAGGGGGTCGTGGGTTCGAATCCCGCTACCCCGACAGAAATTAAATAAGCTACTGATTTTTTCAGTAGCTTATTTTTGTATATACCCTCTTTTCCATTTATCCAAATAGCAACGTAAAGCAACTCCCTTTTCCCACAGCAGACTGCACCGTAATATTGCCGCCATGCCGATTCATCACTTGTTTACATAAACTGAGCCCGATGCCCGAGCCGGAAGGCTTGGTGGTGAAGAACGGTACAAAAATCTTATCCTGCACTTCCGGTAAGATACCTTCGCCATTGTCGCTGACAGTAATAAGGCATTGCCACGAGAGGGCGGGTAGCATCTTCACTTCTATCAGGGGATGTTCCTTCCTGCTACATGCTTCTTTGGCGTTTTTAATCAGATTAATCAGTACTTGTTCTATCTGTGTCCGGTCTATCTGGAGTATGCGGTCGATCTCCGGAAGCTCTATCCGGATATACTCTTCCGAAAACAGCTTCTGCAAATCCTGCAGCAATTCGTGGACAGCAACCGGACGACGAACGGGGGCGGGAAGTCTTGTCAGCTTCCGGTAATTCTCCACAAACTCCAGCAAACCCTTGCTACGGCGGTGGATAGTTTGCATTCCCTGCCGCATGACGGGGTAGTTCTTTTCCGACACTTCCCGTTCGCTCAAGGTCTCGGAGAGGGAGATGATAGGAGTAATCGAATTCATTATTTCGTGCGTCAGCACACGTATCAGCTTTTGCCACGCTTCCATCTCATTGCGTTCCAGCACGCGGGTACGGAAATTCCTCATCGCTTCTGAAAGCTCATCCACCATATCCTCCATAGACCGGTTCTTGTAGGGAGAACGGAACGACAGCATCATGTCGTCATAGCGCAGGCTCTCTGCCAGATGGCGCATCATACGCACTTGCATCATCTGCAGGCGGTAAAGATGAACGGCAATCGCCAGCAATATCAAAAAAGCCATCAGCGTACTGAACCACAGTCCGGCATCCACCAGCAGATAAACGCCGACCGAAAGGAAGGCTATGCCGATGATGTGCAGTACCACAATCAATGAATATCGTTTCATAAGCCTAATTTTTCAAGTTTCCGGTACAAGGCGAAGCGGGTAATGCCCAAGTATTCGGCGGCACGGGTCACATTTCCCTCGCTGAGCCGCATGGCACGTTCCACCGCCTGCCGTTCCAATTGTTCCAGGTTGAGGACTTCTTCTTCCTTCTTCTGGCGGGAAGCCGAAGCTTGGAACATGAAGTTTTCCGGACGAAGCAAAGAGCCGTCTCCCAGTATCACGGCACGTTCCATGGTATGCTGCAACTCACGTACATTACCCGGCCAGGCATATTTCAGCAACTTGTTCTTCGCCTCGCGGGTCAGCCCGCGCATCTCTTTCTGATATTTGCGGGCATACCGTTGCAGAAAATACTCTGCCAGCAAGAGGATGTCGTTTCCGCGTTCCCGCAGAGGGGGGATATGGAGTTCGATGGTGTTGATGCGATACAGCAGGTCTTGGCGGAAGTCTCCTTCGTCCACCAGCCGACGGATGTCTGCATTGGTGGCGCAGATGAGCCGCACATCAATGGGCGTAGCCTGCGTACTTCCCAAACGACTGATACAACGCTTTTCGATGGCAGTCAGCAATTTGGCCTGCATGGGCAGGGAAAGGTTACCTATCTCGTCCAGAAAAAGCGTACCGCCGGTTGCCACTTCCATACGTCCAGCTTTCGCTTTCCGTGCATCGGTGAAGGCGCCTTTCTCGTAGCCGAACAACTCGCTTTCGAACAACTGTTCGGGAATACTGCCGAGGTCTATCGTGACAAACGGCTTTCCATAGCGGGGAGAATTGCGGTAAAGCATACGGGCAATCACATCCTTTCCGGTTCCATTCTCACCCAATATAAGTATGTTGGCATCCGTATCGCGCAACTTCTCCACAGTAGAGAAGACTTGCTGCATGACAGGAGAATCACCTATAATAATCTCTTCGGAGCCTCCTGCTGTGACATTGCTCAGAACTTCCACCTGCTCTTTCAGCAAATTTATCTCAGTCCGCGAACGACGCAGCTTCATGCCCGAAGAAAGGGTGGCCAGCAACTTCTCCTTCTCCCACGGCTTGGGAATGAAATCCGTAGCCCCCGCTTTGATGGCACGCACCGCCTTGTCCGTATCCGCGTAGGCAGTCATGAAGATGACCACTGCTTGCGGGTCGATACTCAGAATCTGCTTCAAGCTGTCGAAACCTTCCTGACCACTGATGGCATCACGGCTGAAATTCATATCCAGCAGAATAATGTCCGGACGGAAAGTGGTCATAAAATGCTCGATGCGGTCGGGAGTCACTGCCACTTTTATCTTCTCGGCGTAGGGTTCGAGAAGAAGGTTCAGCGCAAAAAGGACATCCTCGTTATCATCTACAATCAATATTTTACCAAACTGCTCCATATCTGTTTTCTTTTCGTGTAGGCAAGGCCTACACAATCCCACATCTCTTGTACGGGCAAAGATAAGTATAATATCCATGTGTTGTGCGTGCATTATCGCACTATTTTTGTGCGCAACTGCACACGTTTGGAAAGCTTCGAACCACAACAAACACTTATAATACAACAACTTATACTTATGGCATAGAATTTGAACTTTATAGAGTAAAGAAAACAACTATGCACCGGAATATATTTTTATTGCTTATTACATTCAGTCTGATGTCGAGTGCCGTTGCTCAAGAGCACACGTTGGAGCTGACTTTGGAAGAAACCATCGAGCAGGCCCGCCAGCAGTCGCCCGACGCCCAAAATGCCCGCCATAGCTTCCGTTCCGCTTATTGGAACTACAAATACTACTGTGCCAACTACCTGCCGACGCTCAAGCTTACTTCCAATCCCTATCTGGACCGTGCTATCAACAAAGTGACCCAAAGCGATGGCAACGTCAAGTTCATAGAGCAGAACCTGCTGAGCACTGACCTGACACTGAGCCTGACACAAAACGTGCCGTGGACCGGAGGAACCTTTTTCATTGAAACGGCTGCGCAGCGCCTCGACCTTTTCAGCAGTGACACCTATTCCTGGCAGACTTCACCCGTCAACATCGGATACAGCCAGTCCTTGTTTGGCTACAACAGCCTGAAGTGGGACCGGCGCATCGAACCTATCCGTTATCGCGAAGCCAAGAAAACCTACGTAGAAACCCTTGAGCTTGTTGCCGCCAATGCCACAGAGAAGTTCTTCAACCTGGCCAAAGCACAAAGCAACTACGAAATAGCCAACGCCAACTACGCCAATGCCGACACCTTATATATATATGCGCAAGGACGATATAACATCGGCACCATCAGCGAAAACGAAATGTTGCAGCTCGAACTCAACAAACTGACCGAAGAAACCAACTGCATGAATGCCCGCATCGAAGTGGAAAACTGCATGCAGGAACTCCGTTCCTACCTCGGCATCCAAGAAGACCTCCTTATAAAGGTGAGAATAGACAACCGCGTGCCCGACCTGCACATCGACCTGGATGCCGCGCTGATGCTTGCCAACGAAAACAGTCCGGAGATACAGAACATGCTGCGCCGCAAGGTGGAAAGCGAGAGTGCCGTGTCGCGCGCCAAGGCCAATGCCGGACTGAAGGCAGACATCTACCTGCGCTTCGGCTTGACACAAACTGCCGACAAGCTGAAAGATGCCTACCGGAATCCACTGGACCAGCAGTACGTCAGCTTGGGCATTACCCTCCCCATCCTGGACTGGGGGCGCGGAAGGGGACAAGTACGCGTGGCCCGTTCCAACCGAGACCTTGTCTACACGCAGGTAGAGCAAGACAAGACGGATTTCGACTTGAACGTACGGAAACTCGTAAAGCAATTCAACCTGCAGGCGCAACGGGTAAACATAGCCGCCCGCACGGACCATACAGCCCAACGACGCGCCGAAGTAGCCCGAAAACTCTATCTGCTCGGCAAGTCCTCGGTACTCGACCTCAATGCATCCATCACGGAAAAAGATACGGCCCGGAGAAGCTATATAACGGCTTTGTACAACTATTGGAGTTTGTACTATGCACTGAGAAGCATCACGCTATATGACTTTGAAAAAGAGAGGCCACTGGCAGAAGACTTGGAAAGGGTTACTAATGAAGAATCTATACAGTAATAGAATCGTGGAATAGTTTTAGTAAAAGCTGGCCGGAGATTTACTAAAACTCCGGTGACGATTTACTAAATCTCCGGTAAAGTTTTAGTAAAACTCGGAACCCTTATTCAGAAGTACTTCTGAAGGGGGTATCTGAAAAGTAAAAAAAGAGTATATAAAATATTGCATTATGGATATAAAACTTGAAAAGAAACCCTGGTACATCCGTTACCGCTACTATCTGGCAGGAGGCGTTGCCTTCCTTGCCTTCCTGATTTATGTAGTCACCCTTTCGCTGGGTCCCAGCAAACTGCGTATCGAGCAAGACAACATACAGATAGCCGAAGTCAAGAACGGCAAATTTATGGAATATGTAGATGTGGAGGGAGTGATTCAGCCCATCCTTACCATCAAGGTCAATGCACGTGAAGCCGGAAGCGTGGAACGCATCATAGGAGAGGAGGGGAACCTGCTCCGGCAAGGAGATACCATCCTCGTCATGGAAAACCCCGACCTGCTGCGCAGTATCGAAGACCAGCGCGACGACTGGGAAAAGCAGCTTATCACCTACCGCGAAAAAGAAATTGAAATGGAGCAGAAAAGCCTGAACCTGCAACAACAAGCCCTGCAGACCGATTATGACCTCAACCGCCTGCGCAAGAGTTTTGCCCTTGACAAGGAGGAGTACCGCATGGGCATCAAGAGCAAGGCGCAGCTCGAAGTTTCCGAGGACGAATACAACTATAAAGTGAAAAATGCCCATCTTCAAAGGGAAAGCCTCCGTCATGACTCTGCCGTCACCGTCATCCGCAAAGACCTCATCAGGAACGACCGTGAACGGGAACGGAAGAAGTATGAACGCGCCTGCGAACGGCTCGGCAACCTGGTGGTGAAAGCTCCCGTCGCCGGCCAGCTCAGTTTTGTCAAGGTGACTCCGGGACAGCAGGTCGCTTCCGGTGAAAGCATTGCGGAAATCAAGGTGCTGGACCAATATAAAGTGCATACTTCCCTGAGCGAATACTACATCGACCGCATTATCACCGGATTGCCTGCCACCATCAATTATCAGGGAAGAAAATACCCGTTGCGCATCACGAAAGTGGTTCCCGAAGTCAAAGACCGCACGTTCGACGTAGACCTCGTCTTCACCGGTGACATGCCCGACAACGTACGTGTAGGCAAAAACTTCCGGGTACAGATAGAACTCGGCCAGCCGGAGGAGGCGCTCGTCATTCCGCGCGGCAACTTCTACCAGAGTACCGGAGGACAATGGATTTACAAACTGAACGCCGCAAAGACAAAAGCCGTGCGCGTGCCGCTTGGCATCGGTCGCCAAAATCCGCAACAATACGAGATTACGGAAGGTTTGCAGCCCGGAGATTGGGTAATTACAACGGGATATGATACCTTTGGCGAGGCGGAAGAATTGATAATGAAATAAAACGACGCACTATGAGACAAATAATCTTAGCCGTCATTTCTTTGTTCGGCATCTTCTCCATATCTTCTTCCACCATCCGGCAAAGAAGGAAGGAGATAGCAGTACGCAAGATTATGGGAGCTAATGTCAATAAAATAATCGGCATGTTCTTCCGCGAATATTTATGGATGGCCTACATCGCAGCGATTGTGGCCTTTCCTTGCACATACGCGGTGATGCATCATTGGCTGGAACAATATGCCTACCACATATCTATTGGCATGGATTTATTCATTGTTTGGTTGGGAATTGTTATAATCATGGTGCTCTTCACGATATTGCAGCAAGTCGTTCAGGCAGCACGGCAGAATCCGGCGGAAGTAATCAAAAGCGAATAATACAATAATAAATACTATTATGATAAGACATTATATTAAAACAGCATTCAGAAACCTATTAAAGTACAAGGCACAGAATATCATCTCTATCATCGGACTGTCGGTAGGCATACTTTGTTTCAGTATCTGCCTATATTGCAGCCGCTATATAAATTCTACCGACAAGTGCTTTACCCACTGGGAACGCATTGCAGACATAAACCTATACACTCCAGCAGAAGAACTTTATTCCGGAACTCCCGCTACGTTGTTTGAGAGTCTGCGCCAATTGCAATTCCAAGAAGTAGAAGCATTTACTTTTGTTGCCTATCCCCGCCCACGTAGCTACAATGTGGAAACTATCGACAAGGAAGAACTGCCTTACGAAGATTTATATGCTATGGAAGTAGATACAACCTACCATAGCGTGTTCACCCCGGAAGTATTACAAGGTTCATGGACTGTAGCATCGCAAACTCCCAATGCCGTGATACTGACCCGCTCTCTGGCACACAAAATATTTGGTCTCGGAGAGAATCCGATAGGAAAGCGAATGACCTTAGCACAACGGCTTTTCTCTTCACCTGATACCACACCACGAACAGGAGGTACCATCTATACCATACAAGCGATAATAGAAGATATTCCATTGAATACCAGCCTTAGCTTTCTCCAAAAGATTGATATGTTAATCTTGAACGACAGCGAAGGACTTATACAATTCGATGGACGAGACAGTATGACCGGTGGACTTACTTTTGCTCTTCTTCGTCCGGGCAAAACATCCGCGCAACTTGAAGCAAGTTTCCGTGCAATGGACTTGAAGCACACAATATTCAATGAGAAAAATACCGTATCAGCCTCGAATTTCGGAAAACTTTTTCGGGAGAAATCCGTTGCCCCTTACTTTGCCGGAATCACATTCATTGTCGGCCTTTTGATTCTACTGACTGGTCTACTCAACTTTTTTCATTTTTTGACGGGGAGTTATCTGAACCGTTCGCACGAGTTCGGCATTCGTAAAGTGAATGGAAGTAATGGCAACCAACTATTTTGGTTACTTTTTACCCAAGCCATTATCATTTCGTTCATAACCTTCTTATTGACTTTCTGTCTGATAGAAATATTTAACCCCTACCTTTCATTCTCTTTATTTGATTTCACATTAGTCATTGAACGGGACCTATTATTGATACAGACAACAGAATATATGGCAGGCATTATTTTACTATGCTTATTACTCTGCTTGTTTACCGTATGGAGGATGAAGCATGCCTCCATCCAGTCAAGTATTTACAAAAACAAATCCAAACGCCACAAACAGAAGATACGAAATTGTCTTTTGGGTATCCAGTTTTTCATCTGTTGGTTATTCATAGTCTTTACAGTCGCTTTATATTTGCAGGCTAACAAGACCGGTTCCACACTGTTCAACACACTGACAGAAAAAGAAAAGTCCGAAATCATCAGTATTCCTATGGATTACCGTTTTCTAAAAAATGACGAAAAGCTTGCTCTCATAGAGCGCATCAGTCAACATCCGGATATAAAAGATAAAATACTGACAGAAATTAATTATCTGAAAGGTATTTCGGGAACAAGCATGCAGACAGAAAAAGATAACCGGGAAAGTAGCCTTGAAGTCAATATAATGAATGTTCCTAATAACTTTTTCGAATTTATGAATATCCCTATTCTCTCCGGGCATGCCCTGAAGACAAATAGTGACATGGTAGCAGACCGTAAATTGGCAAAACGTATGAAGAAGGATTTACTGGGAACCACCTTGTACAATTATCAAGACAGCTACACGGTATGCGGCATTTGCTCCGATTTTGTAGCCGACACTTACAATCAGAGCCAGGGCTTCGTCTTTCTGCCTTGTGATTTCAAATATTATGTAGGTCATTGCTATTTGAAGTGTGTACCCGGAAAAGCAGAAGAAATAAAGACTTACGTTAAGAAAATGCTGGAAGAGAATCTTCCACCGAGTATACAATTACACATTTCGACCTTACTGGAAGACATTCACCAAGCACAAGCCATCGAGAACAACATGAAAGGGATAATCTTATTCTTCTCATTTGTCAGCCTTATAATCACTTTATTAGGTGTTTATTCGGCAATCACACTGGATACGGAACGCAGACAAAAGGAAGTGGCAATCCGTAAAGTAAATGGTGCGGGATTGAAACAGATTATCATATTGTTTGCCCGTACGTATATTTATCAGCTTGTACTCTCGGCAGCGCTAGCATTTCCTTTATGTTATGCCATACTGCAGTTATGGAAAAACATGTATATCGTATTCTTTAATGACGGCCCGCTATTTTGGATTTCAATCTTCATAATCGTAGCTGTCATTACTACTCTGACTATTATTTTCCGCATTCTGAAAATAGCAAGGACAAATCCGGCAGAAGTCATTAAAAACGAATAAGAAATGAAATATTTATAAACCATAAAAACCAAGCATTATGATTAAGACAGTAAATCTACAAAAGATTTTCAAGACCGAGGAAGTACAGACTCTGGCTTTGAACGACGTAAACATGGAAGTGAAAGAAGGGGAGTTTGTCGCTATCATGGGACCTTCGGGCTGCGGAAAATCCACCTTACTAAATATCCTCGGTCTGTTGGACAATCCTACATCCGGAGAATATTATTTGAATGGGACGGAAGTATCCAAATATACAGAAGCCCAACGTACCAACTTGCGCAAAGGAGTCATCGGCTTTGTATTCCAAAGCTTCAACCTGATTGATGAGCTGAATGTATACGAGAACATCGAACTGCCGCTACTCTACATGGGCATTCCTGCCGCCGAACGCAAGCGCCGGGTAGAAACCGCCATGGAACGTATGGCAATCATGCACCGCAGTAAGCATTTTCCGCAACAGTTGTCCGGCGGACAACAACAGCGTGTCGCTATCGCACGTGCAGTTGTATCAAATCCTAAGCTGATACTTGCCGATGAGCCTACCGGTAACCTCGATTCAAAGAATGGAAAAGAAGTGATGGAACTGCTGAGTGAGCTGAATAAAGAAGGTACCACAATTGTTATGGTGACACACTCACAGCATGATGCCGGTTTTGCCGGACGCATCATCAATCTGTTTGACGGACAAGTGGTGACAGAAGCCAATTTGTGATAGCCCCTGTTTCATTTATGAGTTGACAATGTACGATTGATGCCACTTTTGAATTTACTAAGTGCCTGTCAGCAAGCGGGCGTTTGGCAATACAAATTTCGGTCGTACAACGTCAACCTATAGATTTCCCGAACCTTTTATATACATGATATGAATTCTTACCTTTCCTTAAAATTAGTCATAAGAAGCTGGAAACGCAATAAACTGTTTGTTGCCATTTCCCTTGTCAGTCTGGTCGTCGGTATTGCCTGCACCACTTTGTTGATGGCATTTGTGATACACGAATATAACGTTGAGAACAATAATCCCAACAAAAATCGTATTCTGCGTTTAGTCCAGACTCTACCTTTTGCCCAACAGGCAGTGGAAGGTACATTCATATACGGTGGAACTGTTCCTCAAATAGTATCCCAGTTTCCGGAAATAGAGTCTTGCTTACGTACGCAAACATTCAAGAATGTAAGGGTAAAGATTGAAGGACAAGAATTTCAAAGCTGGAGCTTGGTAGCAGCAGATTCAACATTAACGGCTTTTTTCCCTTTCCATAATATAGTAGGGGATGTTCAAGACGCATTACTGAAACCAGGAGACATAGCTGTAAGTGAACTGTTTGCCAAGAGATGTTTCGGTACAACAGATTGTATAGGAAAAAATGTAGATATACTATTGAACGAAATAGGCATCAGACGCATCGTTGCCGTATTCGGCCAACCGGAGCAAAGCATGATGCAGACAGACATACTCCTACCATTGGAAGCTACCGAAAGCTCTGATTGTATGCTATTGCTGAAAGAAGGTACGGATATAAAGAAATTCCGCCAACGTTTCGGAGAAACAGAACTGCCCACTTTGTTGGGAAACGGACATCTTCGTACCCAAACATTGCAAGAATCTTATTTCGACGCTACGGTAAAAGACAGTAATCAAGTTATCAAACATCAGCAGAGCACCTTATTGGGTGTAGGGCTGTTGTCCGCATTACTGATTCTATTCATCGGTTGTTTCAACTTTATAAATCTGAGTTTCTCCCGTTTGTTGCGTCAAGTGCACATGCTTCACATTGAATCCATAATGGGAGCCACAAGATCACAAATGCGCCAACAACTGTTCTTGGATACTTTTCTGATGGTTCTTGTCGCTTTCCTTTTATCTTTATTGTTGATGAATGACTTATTGCCTGCATTTAATCATATGGTTTCTGCCAAACTGACAATGGAATATTTGTTCTCATGGCAAGTGTTCCCTCTTATCTTGTTGTTTATCATAATATTGTCTGTCATACCGGCAAGTTATATGGGTCATAGGTTGCATTCCATATCCGAAACTAATTACCGTCATTTCTTTACCGGACGCAAAAAACGTTTCATTGTGGCCTTATTGGTAACCATACAATTCATCATCTCCATTGGCTTGATGAGTACATTCATGATTATCCGTTCACAGATGTATCTGATTAAGCAGGAAGAAAAGCACTATGAGAATATTATTAATGTATATACAGATGCCAATGCACAACCGACGCTAAAGACCCGGATAGATGAGGTGAAGAATATAGAAGGGGTAGAAGCGGTAATAACCTCCAATACCGGAATATATCCGATGAGTTTAGGAATCCCGGGCAAGGATGATTCCGGTGACAATCTGCTCATGTTGGAATTATACGAGGATTGTCCGGAATTCCTAACAATGCATCATATTGAACTGCAAGACTCCCTGCAAATATTCCATCTAATGTCCCGTACTCCACAACCTGCACTAATCAATGAAACATTCGTGGATTTATTGGTGCCCGAAGGAGAAAATCCTATCGGACAGCCCATTTCCAAGTATGTACACGAAAGAGAAGAACTTACAAAAGGTACAATTATCGGTATAGTAAAGGATTTCAAAAAGTACTCCATGACAGACCAAGTGGCTCCCTTACGAATACTCCTTTATGATACTCCACAAGATAATTTCTCAACTCTAGTTATAAAGGTAAAAGCCGGATATAAAGATAAAGTCATTAATTGCCTAAGAGAATCATACGAAAAGAAAAATCCAGGCATTCCTTTGAAATATGATGATATGTATCAGAAATTTATGTCCTACAATCAGGACATAACACACTTCTCGCATATCTTATTCATGTACGCCTGTGTCAGTATATTCCTTACTCTTTTCGGATTATTTGGCATCACACATTATGCCGTCTCACAGCGTAAACGTGAAATAAGCATCCGTAAAATTCACGGTGCATCCGCCCGTCAGATTCTATGGCTTATCAATTATCCGTTCCTTAGCTATGTAGGCATCGCATTCGTCGTAGCCGTCCCTGTCATTTATCTCTTTATGACATATTGGCTACAGCAATTTGCATACCATGCCACTCCAAACGCCTTTCACTTTCTGCTACCCTTGCTTTTTACTATAGGCATCACCTACTTTACGATATGCCTGAATGGATATCGGGTAGCTGTCACCTCATTTCATCCGCGCCGCAATAGCCAGTAATACCCCAAGCACCACACCCAATATCGCAGCAAACAGCACCCGCATTTCTCCTGGCAGGAGGAATGTAATGGTGTGTGCCGGATACCAGAAAAAGGGAATTGTTTTCTTGAAGACAAAATTCCATTGTGCATCCCAATTCAGATGCGTAATGATGCGGGTCATCGGGATAGGGGTGAGGAGGCTGCGAAGAGAGCCGCCCCAATCCAGAATATGTGTATCCGTAATCTTATGGAATGTCATGAATACCGGAGCAAATATAGTGTTCATGGCAACTGAAATAGCAAAAGCTATCCATAATTTATCAAAGCAAAACTCCCCGTTTATGATAGCAGCGGCATTTGCCATTCCCATATATTCCATAAATTGCGGTACACCTTTGGAGAAGATAATCATGGCCGCGTTGATTCCCATTCCCAACAGTCCCCACACTACGGCACGCGGCAGTACACCAAATCCTTTTCGGTTATAGACTCCGGCACTGATACGAAGCCCCAGCATCTCACCCAGTGTAGCAAGAATTCCGAATTTAATGAAACTCATTACCATTCCATGTGCAGCGTTGAAAGACTTATACCAATCGTAAACGGGTTCACTCACAAAGAATGGCAGGAATATTATCACCAGAACAAAAATAAAGAGGAAGTCTTGCTTTTTCATACAAAAGTCATGTTTTTCATAAATAATGTGGCAAACATACTAAAATTATTCTGATTTAAAAGCAAATAAGCAAATAAAAGGTGTTTTGCCAAACAGAACAAAGTGTTTCCCTTAACCGAACAGTCTGTTTCATTAAAGGGAACACTTTGTTTCCCTTAAAAGAACATTTCGTTTCATCATATAAAAACACTTTGTTTTCTATAGCTAAAACAAAGTGTTCAGCACTGTGAACTAACGAATTATCCCTATCAGCTTCCCCAGAAGCCTATATCATAGTCTCGGCACAAAAAAAGTGGGATTCAGAGAAACCTCTGATCCCACTTCATCATAGTAAGCAACGGATAGTTATTTCTTATCTTTCATATATTCATCCGCTTTCTCCTTGGCACGTGCCACGCGCTTGGCTGTATCCGGATGAGAAGAGAACATCTTCTGGAACTTAGATTCCTTCGGTGCTTCCGCTGAAAGTTCAAGCAATTTGTTCAAAGCATTGTACATGGCATACGGATCGAGATTATTCTTGATGCAGAATTCAAAGCCATAATCATCCGCTTCTGTCTCCTGCTTCTGGGAGTATTGAGCACCTGCCAATGCCTCGGCCATGGCACCCAGTTCAGAATCACTCAATTTGGATATTGTAGAACTTGCCGCACCGGCAGCATTCTTCACAGCCGAACGGAGGTAAGCATTCTTCATCGCATCTTTGGAATCCGTATGGATGACGTGACCTATCTCATGACCGACAACTGCCATCACTTCATCATCCGTCATGATGTCCATCAGTCCGGCGCAGATACGTACACTGCCATCACCACACGCAAAGGCATTCACATCTATTACCTCGTAAACACCGAAGTTCACCTTCAAGCCGTCCACTTCCTTGATATTTCCAGTCAGCTTCTCCAGACGCTTGCCGTAATCCGTATCGGGCTTTGTCAGCGGATTGTGTGTATCCATCCATTCCATATATTCCTTGCTCATCGCTGCAATGTCAGCATCGGACAATGAAATGGCCTTGACGGCATCTGTACCGGCTTGGACAACTTTGGTCACATTGATTTTCTTTCCACCGATTTTGAACTGCGCATAGGCAGTGGTGGTACAACTCATTCCGCATACTACAGCAGCAATGATGAAGAAGTTCTTTTTCATATACTTTACGATTTAATCTTAACCCTATTCCGTTTCGTATTAAACAAAAAGCCGCCTAATCATTATTAAACGGCTTTCCTAATATCTGTTTGAATCAGTTTACTTGATAATATCCAGTGCCTTGAAGCATTTGGTCAACTTCTCTACAGCGTAATCCACTTGTTCTACGGTGTGGGTAGCCATCAACGCTACGCGCACCAGCGTATCTTGTGGGGCACACGCGGGCGGAATAACCGGGTTGATGAAGATACCTTCGTCAAAAGCCAGCTTCGTTACTATAAATGTCTTCTCTGTATCACGCACATAGAGAGGAATGATAGGAGATTCTGTCTCACCGATTTCGAAGCCTGCATCGCGGAACTTCTTCAAAGCATAGTTAGTGATGTCCCACAGACGTTGGATGCGTTCAGGTTCGGACTTGATGATGTGAAGCGCCTCGCGAGCTGCAGCCGTAGCAGCAGGTGTGCTACTTGCCTGGAATATATAGGAACGGGCATTGTGGCGCAGCCAATTGATTACCGCCTTGTCTCCAGCCACAAAACCGCCGATAGAAGCCAACGACTTGCTGAATGTACCCATAATCAGGTCTACATCTTCGGTAACACCGAAATGATCGCAAACGCCACGGCCTTGTTTTCCGAATACTCCCAAGCCGTGAGCTTCGTCCACATAAATGCTGGCATTGTATTTCTTCTTCAGGCGGACAATCTCAGGCAGATTGGCCAAGTCACCTTCCATGGAAAATACTCCATCCACAACAATCAGCTTTACAGCATCCGGTTCGCATTTCTGGAGTTCTTTTTCCAAAGCCTCCATATCGTTATGCTTGTACTTCAACTGAGTGGCAAATGCAAGACGACGGCCATCTACAATGGAAGCGTGGTCACGGTCATCACAAATAATATAATCCCCACGGCCTACAACGGCAGGAATAATACCTTCGTTTACAGTAAATCCGGTAGAAAAACAGAGTGCTTCATCTTTTCCTACGAATTCAGCCAATTCCTTCTCCAGTTCAACATGTATATCGAGTGTTCCGTTCAGAAAGCGGGAACCTGCACAACCGGTGCCATATTTTTCTGTGGCAGCTATCGAGGCATCAATGATACGCTTGTCATATGTCAGTCCCATATATGCATTAGAGCCGAACATCAGAACCTTTTTACCATCCATCATTACCTCTGTATCCTGATGGCTGTTAATTGTGCGGAAATAAGGATATACGCCTTTTGCCATGAACTGTTGCGGCAGGTCGTATTTCGCAAATTTGTCTTGTAGTAAACCCATGAAATATCTTTTATATAATGAATATTTAATTCTATTAAATGCAAGTCTTAAAAAAACAGGGGGCAAAGATAGCAAAATATGTCGGTATATGTTCTATTTACATTAAAAAAACTACTTATACTTATTTTAAAAAGAATTATGTGGTTAATTTTTCAGATATTTATATTACTTTTGCCAGTTGGAAAACCTGCATAGCAACAACCTTTGCATGAACGAAAACAAGAAGAAAATAGCATTTATCATAAACCCCATATCCGGCACTCAAAGTAAGGAGCAGATACTGAAATGGCTCGATGAAAAGCTGGATAAGGAAAGGTATGCACAAGAAGTGATTTATACCGAACGGGCAGGCCATGCCGTAGAGATAGCGGCACAGAAAGCACAAGAAAACGCACATGCCGTCATCGCTATAGGAGGAGACGGTACCATCAATGAGATAGCCCGCTCACTGGTACATACAAAAACCGCTTTGGGCATCATTCCCTGCGGTTCCGGCAACGGACTTGCCCGCCACCTGCAGATTCCGATGGAGCCGAAAAAGGCCATCGACATCATCAATGACGGACTGATAGACATCATTGACTACGGAAAAATCAACGATGTGCCCTTCTTCTGTACCTGCGGCGTGGGATTCGACGCATTTGTAAGCCTGCAATTCTCCAAGGCGGGAAGGAGAGGGCCGCTCACTTATCTGGAAAAGACCCTGCTCGAAAGCCTAAAGTACCGTCCGGAAACCTATGAACTGGAAATGGACGGCAGTACCCTGCGATACAAAGCGTTCCTGATAGCCTGCGGAAACGCATCGCAGTATGGGAACAATGCGTATATTGCCCCACAAGCCACATTGAACGACGGACTGCTGGACGTCACCATACTTGAACCGTTCACCGTACTCGATGTACCGTCCCTCTCTTTCCAGCTCTTCAACAAGACCATCGACCAGAACAGCCGGATTAAGACGTTCCGCTGCCAAGCACTCCGCATTCACCGTTCTAAACCGGGAGTAGTCCACTTTGACGGCGACCCGATGATGATGGGAGAGAATGTAGATGTAAAGATTATGAAGAAAGGACTGCAGGTCATTGTCCCCCGGGATGCGGAAAAAGACACTTCGAACGTCTTGCAGCGAGCACAAGACTACATCAACGGACTGAAACAGATTAATGATGCTTTTGTGGAAGACATCGCCCATAAAAACAAAATGATACTGGATAAAGGCAAAAGGCAATTCAAGAAACTGACGAAAATGTGATGTTGTAAAAAGGCTGTATAAGGAGTTTCTGAAAATAACTTTCCCCTTTTGATGCGCCATATAATATGTTTTATGTATTTTTGCATGTTCAAAATAGTAAATAAGTAAAATCGTCAAACAGTAAATAAAAAGATGTATAGATCACACACCTGCGGAGAACTCCGTATCTCCGATGTTAACAAGCAAGTGACGCTGGCAGGTTGGGTACAGCGCAGCCGTAAGATGGGAGGCATGACTTTCATTGACCTCCGCGACCGTTACGGAATTACCCAATTAGTGTTCAACGAAGAGGTGAATGCCGAACTTTGCGAGCGTGCCAACCGCTTGGGCCGTGAATTCGTAATCCAGGTTAAAGGTACCGTCAACGAACGTTTCAGCAAAAACCAACATATCCCGACGGGAGATATTGAAATCATCGTATCGGAACTGGATGTTCTGAACTCATCGCTGACCCCTCCCTTCACCATCGAGGAAAATACGGACGGTGGCGACGATATCCGCATGAAGTACCGTTATCTGGACCTGCGCCGTGCCAACGTACGCAGCAATCTGGAGCTTCGTCATAAAATGACAATTGAAGTACGCAAATACCTGGACAGCCAGGGATTCATCGAAGTGGAAACTCCGATTCTGGTAGGCTCCACACCCGAAGGTGCACGCGATTTCGTCGTTCCTTCACGCATGAACCCGGGACAATTCTATGCCTTGCCTCAAAGCCCGCAGACACTGAAACAGTTGTTGATGGTTTCCGGTTTCGACCGTTACTTCCAGATAGCCAAATGCTTCCGTGACGAAGACCTGCGTGCCGACCGCCAGCCGGAATTCACACAGATTGACTGCGAAATGTCTTTTGTGGAGCAGGATGACGTCATCAACCTCTTCGAAGGCATGGCTAAATATCTGTTCAAGGAAATCCGTGGCGTAGAAATGAACGAGCCGTTCATGCGCATGCCATGGGCAGACGCCATGAAGTACTACGGCAGTGACAAGCCCGACCTCCGTTTCGGCATGAAGTTCGTGGAACTGATGGACATCATGAAGGGACACGGATTCCCGGTATTCGACAATGCAGCTTACATCGGCGGTATCTGCGCAGAAGGCGCTGCACACTATACACGCAAACAGCTGGATGCACTGACCGAATTCGTGAAAAGACCGCAAATCGGTGCCAAAGGTATGGTATACGCGCGTGTGGAGGCAGATGGTAACGTAAAATCAAGTGTCGACAAGTTCTATACGCAGGAAGTATTGCAGGAAATGAAGGCTGCTTTCAACGCCAAGCCGGGTGACTTGATTCTGATTCTGAGCGGTGACGATGCCATGAAGACCCGCAAGCAACTGAACGAGTTGCGCCTTGAAATGGGTAACCAACTGGGATTACGCGACAAGAACAAGTTCGTCTGCCTTTGGGTGGTTGACTTCCCGATGTTTGAGTGGAGCGATGAAGAAGGCCGCCTGATGGCTATGCACCACCCGTTCACTCATCCGAAAGACGAAGATATTCCTTTGCTGGATACAGACCCGGCAGCTGTCCGTGCAGATGCATACGATATGGTGTGCAACGGTATTGAAGTGGGTGGAGGTTCCATCCGTATCCACGATGCACAGTTGCAGGCCAAAATGTTCGAGATTCTGGGATTCACTCCGGAGAAGGCTCAGGAGCAGTTCGGCTTCCTGATGAATGCCTTCAAATACGGTGCACCTCCTCACGGTGGTCTGGCATACGGTCTGGACCGTTGGGTCAGCATCTTCGCAGGTCTCGACAGTATCCGCGACTGCATTGCATTCCCCAAAAACAACAGTGGACGCGATGTAATGCTGGATGCACCTTCAGTTATTGACCAGAAGCAGCTGGACGAACTGAATCTGATTGTTGAAGTGAAAGAGTAAAAGCAGGTACAGAGTAGGAGAGTGAAAGAGTCTGCACGCATTTTTCGTTTTGCGGTAATCGGCACGCTGAATGCCTTGATTATGGCTGTTACCGTTTGGGTAATGATGGACGAACTGGACATCAACTATATGCTCTCCAATGTAACCGCATATATACTTGCACAGATACACAACTTCATCTGGTGCAAGTACTGGATATTCCCTACAGAAAAAAAGAGCAACACTTGGCGACAAGTGCTGCTCTTTTCCATAGCTTTCGGAATGGCTTATGGAGCACAATTCCTTTTCCTCATCGGATTGGTAGAAGGACTGGACTGCAACGAGTACCTTGCCCAGTTCCTGGGATTATTCATCTACGGAAGTGTCAATTTCCTGATGAACAAACGGGTGACATTCCGTTAGTTCTCCCCCAGAAATCCCCGTCGTTATCAGTCAAGAAATCGTTTTGTCAATCCGGCATAGGCATCAATTCTGCGGTCGCGCAGGAAAGGCCACCAACGGCGTACATTCTCCGAACGTTCCAAGTCCACCTCTACAACAATATTTTCCGGTCGTTCGTTCCCTGCTTGGGCCAAGAATTCACCTTGCGGTCCGGCCACAAAACTATTTCCCCAAAACAAGATACCATTGGTCTGCATGGAAGGGTCCGGTTCGTGTCCCACGCGGTTCACTGAAACCACCGGCAAACCGTTGGCTACAGCATGTCCACGCTGGGAGATAATCCAAGCATTGAGCTGACGCGCCTTTTCATCATCCGTATCACTGCTTTCCCAACCGATAGCCGTAGGATATATCAGTATTTCAGCTCCCTTCAGTGCCATCAGACGTGCTGCTTCCGGATACCACTGGTCCCAGCATACCAATACCCCCAACTTACCCAAAGATGTCTGAATAGGTTCGAAGCCTATATCACCGGGAGTAAAATAGAATTTCTCATAATAGGCGGGATCATCAGGAATATGCATCTTCCGGTATTTCCCGGCAATGCTGCCGTCACGTTCAAAAACAACCGCTGTGTTATGATACAATCCGGGAGCGCGTTTCTCGAACAGAGAAGTGACCAGTACAATATCGTTGGCAGCAGCCAATTCGGAATAGAACCCCGTAGAAGGACCGGGAATCGGTTCTGCCAAGTCGAACAACTGCGTGTTTTCCGTCTGACAGAAATACAGAGAGTTATGCAGTTCCTGCAAAACGACCAATTGGGCTCCATGCGCCGCACATGCCTCTATGCTTTTGGCCAAATTCATTAAATTAGTCCTGAGGTCCTTGGTATTGGCCTGCTGGATAATACCTACTTTTATTTTCTTTGTCATCTTATTCTATAATTTATTGTTTTACTATGTAATCAACATTACTTCAACACCCCTACTGGATATTGCATGGTAACACAATGCAAAGAACCGTGTTGCTTAATCAAAGCACAGCAATCTATCCCGATAATTTCATAACCGGGAAAAGCCTCCTGCAACACTTTCCCCGCACGGGCATCATTCTCCGGCTGGCGATAGGTGGGGTAAAGCACTGCATCATTCAGAATCAAGAAATTAGCGTAAGTGGCAGGAAGCCGTTCCCCTTCCTCTTCTATCTTATCGGCCATGGGCAGAGCCAGCAAACGGTAAGGTTCCCCCTTTAACGTACGGAAAGTCTTTAGTTGCTCCTCCATGCGATGCAGTTCTTCGTAATGCTCATCATCCGCATCCTTGCATTGCACATAGGCTATCGTGTCGGCAGGGCAGAAACGGGCCAGCGTGTCTATATGGCTGTCTGTATCGTCACCTGCCAAATAACCGTGATCCAGCCAAAGGACACGTTGCAAGTGAAAGACGGAACGAAGATATTCCTCAATTTCCACTCGGTTCATCTGCCCGTTACGGTTAGGAGAAAGCAGGCATTCAGAAGTGGTAAGCAGCGTACCCATACCGTCACTTTCAATAGAACCGCCTTCAAGGACAAACCCCAAGCGATTTACATACTTTCCTTTCATCACTTCCGCCTCCACAGCACGACGCGTAATCAAATTATCCTTATCGGATGCAAACTTCAATCCCCATCCGTTGAACTTAAAGTCGAGCAGAGATACACCGTCAGCATCCAATAAGGTGATGGCTCCATGGTCGCGTGCCCAAGTATCATTCGTTTCGCACTTCAGGAAACGGACATTTTCCATATTCACCCTGCCGAAAATCTGTTTCTTCACCTCATCCGGTTCCGGAGTTACAATCAGCAATGACTCCCTCGCGGCTATTTCGCGGGCAATGGCTACAAAACATTCCTGCACTTCGTCCAACATATAGGCCCAGTCTGTATCTGCATGGGGCCATGTAAGCTGTATGCCGCTTTGCAAAGCCCATTCGGCAGGCAAGTGGGGAGCACGTGTCTCTACCTGAAAAGTCATATTCTTGCCAAAACGCACCTGACAGTCCTTCTCTGCGGCACCCCCCAACGGAAGTCCTACAAAATATCCCATATTATTTATCTTTTCTAATTCGTTACTTTTTAAGTTAGCAGAGAGAGGGAGAATAAACCTTAGGTTTAGAATTGCCAAACCTCTACTTCAGACTTCTAAACCTCTACTCTATGATTACAAACCTCTACTCGTCAATTATCACTTATCTTCCTTCGGTTTCCGGTCGAAGAACGGATTCTTGGAGGATGCACTCACCGGAATGGCAAAAACAGTCTTGCATCCTTTCAGCCAATCCAAACGCTGGGCGGCAAGTCCGGCAGAAAACATGACACGGGTATCCACCCTCAAATCGGCAGCCATGGCACAAGCCGAGCCTATGGCTATCCCTACATCCACCGTATTCAAGGCACAAGGCACTCCCTCCGGACGGCCGGCACAAGTGGGAAAACCGCAGTGTCCGCAATTCAAACCTTGCGCTTGCTCGCGCGTACCTATTATAATTACACATTCAGCCTGCAAAATGTTGTCCGCATCACGGAGAAAGAACTTCATACCATGCTCTTCAACCATAGCGACCATCTTTTCAGACAGCTTCTTAATGTCTTCACCCGTAACCAGCGCAGCTTCAATCACATCAATACCTTTTCCTTTCGGTGCCGTGCGCGCAGCAGTCAGCATTTGCCTTGCCACATCAAGCACATGTTCGTGGCGGCAATCCCGTTCATTCTGTATCATAGTCTTTCTTTCCTGAATTAATTAGTGCGTCAAAGATAGCACAAATATTTTTTTGCACTATCTTTGCGATACAGAAAGATTAAAGGAACACCATGCTGCAAATAGAAAATGCCAGTATCGCCTACGGCAACGATATACTTTTCTCGGGTTTCAACCTGCAATTGGAAAGGGGAGAGATAGCCAGTATCTCCGGCCCTTCGGGATGCGGAAAGTCGTCACTGCTGAATGCCATACTCGGGTTTATCCCGTTAAAAGAAGGACGTATCGTATTAGACGGCATTCCGCTGGATAAAGGAAACGTCGACGTTGTCCGTAAGCAGACTGCATGGATTCCACAAGAACTGGCATTGCCGCTGGAGTGGGTAAAGGACATGGTACAGTTGCCCTTCGGTCTAAAGGCAAACCGGGGCACGCCTTTTTCTGAAACCCGCTTATTTGCATGTTTCGAGGATTTGGGTCTGGAGCGGGAGTTATATTACAAACGGGTAAACGAAATATCCGGAGGCCAACGCCAACGGATGATGATAGCCGTAGCCTCAATGATTGGCAAGCCACTGACCATTGTCGATGAGCCGACTTCCGCTCTCGACTCCGGTTCCGCGGAAAAAGTACTTTCTTTCTTCCGCAGGCAGACAGAAAAGGGAAATACCATACTGACCGTATCCCATGACAAAAGATTTGCCGACGGATGCGACCGACATATAATCATGAAATAACATACACACTATTGGGAACCATAGATATATCATACCTCAGCCTGGGCATCGGATTATTGCTATTATTAATACCGTTGTTTTACATATGGAAGTTCAAGACCGGACTGTTGCGCGCTACTGTGATAGGTACGGCACGCATGATTGTCCAGTTGTTCTTCATCGGCATATACTTGAACTACCTCTTCTTATGGGATAACCCGTGGATAAACTTTCTATGGGTAATTGTCATGATATTCGTAGCATCGCAGACGGCATTGGCACGAACGCAATTGAAGAGGAAGATTCTGTTCCTGCCCATATCCGCAGGTTTCTTATGCAGTGTAGTATGTGTAGGCTTGTACTTTATCGGAATAGTACTGAGAGTGGAAAACGTATTCAGCGCCCGGTATTTCATCCCTATTTTCGGCATACTGATGGGCAACATGCTATCCAGTAACGTCATAGCCCTCAATACCTATTATAGCGGATTGAAACGAGAACAACAGCTTTACCGATATCTTCTCGGCAATGGTGCTACAAGAGCAGAAGCACAGGCACCTTTCATCCGCCAAGCCATCATCAAATCCTTCAGTCCGCTGATTGCCAATATATCCGTGATGGGGCTGGTTGCTTTTCCGGGAACCATGATTGGCCAGATATTGGGTGGCAGCAGCCCGAATGTAGCCATCAAATATCAGATGATGATTATGGTCATCACCTTTACCGCCTCCATGCTGTCACTGATGATTACAATCTCTCTGGCTTCCTGCAAGTCGTTCGACGCCTACGGCAAGCTACTGCCGGTGATGGTGGAGAAGAAGGGAAAAAAGGAGCAAAAATAACCACATCATACCCGCAAAGAGTTCAATTGCATATAAATATACAGTCTACAAGACTTTTTTAAACTGGAATTCTTTTTAATCCACTGCTTTTTACTATATTTGCAACCAAATTTTCTGTTCACAATGAAAATTAAGGAATTAGTAAGCGCCCTTGAACGGTTCGCGCCTCTGCCATTGCAAGACGGATTTGATAATGCCGGCCTGCAAATCGGATTGACAGATGCGGAAGCAACAGGGGCTTTGTTGTGTCTTGACGTTACTGAAGCCGTACTGGATGAAGCCATTGCATTGGGATATAATGTGGTTATATCACATCACCCTCTCATTTTCAAAGGGTATAAGTCCATCACGGGCAGGGATTATGTGGAACGTTGTATCTTGAAAGCCATCAAGAATGACATCGTTGTTTATGCTGCGCACACTAACCTTGATAATGCGCCGGGAGGAGTGAACTTCAAGATTGCCGAGAAAATCGGTTTGAAGAATGTCCGTATTCTGGAAGCCAAAGAAAATGCGCTGGTGAAGCTGACCGCATTTGTACCGACCGCCCAAGCGGAAGACGTGAGAAAAGCCTTGTTCGACGCCGGATGCGGCAATATCGGCAACTATGATTCGTGCAGTTATAATCTGGAAGGCGAGGGGACATTCCGAGCCCGAGAAGGCGCCAATCCATACTGTGGAGCGATAGGGGAGCTGCATACCGAGTGTGAAGTACGTATTGAGACAATCATACCCGCCTACAAAAAAGCGGAGGCTGTCAAGGCACTGCTTGCGGCACACCCGTATGAAGAACCGGCCTATGATATTTATCCCTTGCAAAACTCATGGGTACAAGCCGGAGCCGGTGTCATTGGTGAACTGGAAGTACCGGAGACAGAACTTGAATTCCTGAAACGGATAAAGAAAACCTTCGAAGTAGGGTGTCTCAGACATAACAAACTCCTCGGACGGGAAATACAGACTGTTGCATTATGTGGCGGCGCCGGCGCTTTCCTAATGCCGCTTGCCATCCGCAACCGTGCAGATGTCTTTATCACCGGCGAGATAAAATACCATGACTATTTCGGACATGATACCGATATATTATTGGCTGAAATAGGGCATTATGAAAGTGAGCAATATACGAAAGAAATATTTTATACAATAATCCGGGATTTGTTTCCTCATTTTGAGGTCCAGATGACCAAGGTGAATACAAACCCCATAAAATACATGTAAGTAAAATGGCTAAAGAAGCAAAAAAAGATCCTCAGGAATTAACCGTAGAACAGAAGTTGAAAGCTTTGTTCCAATTGCAGACAATGCTGTCCAAAATCGATGAAATCAAGACGTTGAGAGGTGAACTTCCACTGGAAGTGCAAGACTTGGAAGACGAAATAGCCGGTCTGAGTACCCGTATAGACAGAATCAAGGCAGAAGTATCCGAGTTGAAATCCTCCATCGCAGGAAAGAAAGTTGAAATTGAAACCGCAAAGGCTTCTGTAGCTAAATATAAAGACCAGCAGGACAACGTACGCAACAACCGCGAATATGACTTCTTGAGCAAGGAAATCGAATTCCAGACATTGGAAATCGAACTCTGCGAAAAGCGTATCAAGGAATTTGCCGCACAAGAGGAAGAAAAATCTCAGGAAGTAGCAGAAAGCACTGCTGCGCTGGAAGAAAGACAAAAAGACCTCGACGTAAAGAAGAGCGAACTGGACGAAATCATCTCCGAGACCAAACAAGAGGAAGAGAAGCTGAGAGACAAGGCCAAAGAACTGGAAACAAAGATTGAACCCCGTCTGCTTCAGTCCTTCAAACGTATCCGTAAGAATTCACGCAATGGACTGGGTATCGTATACGTACAGCGTGATGCTTGCGGTGGTTGCTTCAACAAGATTCCGCCTCAGAGACAATTGGACATCCGCTCACGCAAGAAAATCATCGTTTGCGAATATTGTGGCCGTATCATGATTGACCCGGAACTGGCAGGTATAACTCCCGAACAGAAAGTGGAAGTTGTAAAGGAAAAGCCAGTAAGAGCCAAAAGAAAAATCGTACATATCGGCTCAGATAATTAAAAATAGAACATTTTTATATATAAAACGGCAATAGTCAAGCACCTATTGCCGTTTTTTTGTTAAATAAGCTCATAAAAACCTGCTATTAGAGAAAAAAGAAGTAGTTTTGCTGCTTGAAAAAATTAATAGAATTAAATTAAAAAGCATGAGACTAAACAAATTATTCATACTCTATTCACTTTTCGGAATATTGATGGCATCGTGCATAAAAGATGAAGCACCCAATGCTGAAGCTGATATAACAGGCATCTCTTTTGAAGAAGATGTACTGGCAAATTCATACATTGATCTGAACCCGTCGTACGACGAAAGCCAGAACGCCTACCCAATACGAATCAGTGTGAAAGAAGGTACGGACATGACAAGTCTGGCCCCCATATTTGAATTGACTCCGGGGGCTACCATCAGTCCTGCCAGTGGGAGTGTTCAGGACTTCACGACTCCAGTACGATATACAGTCACTTCGGAAGACAAGGCCTGGCATCGTGTCTACGCCATTACTGCCAGAGAACAAAAGGCAAGTAACATTCCGACCACATACCACTTTGAAAAGGTAAGAATCATGCAAAATGTATGGCAGGAATTCTACGAAGAGCAAGATTCCGGTAACGAATTGACATGGGCAAGTGGTAATAAGGGATTCAAATGGGCTATGAGTGGAGCCGCAACAGAAGATTATCCTACTACCCAAATAGACAATGGCAAAACTGGAAAATGTGTGAAATTGGAAACACGCCTCACTGGCGACTTAGGTAACATGGTAGGTATGCCCATCGCCGCCGGTAATCTGTTTATCGGCAGTTTTGACATGCTGAATGCTATTACCAATCCGCTTAGTGCTACGCGCTTCGGTACTCCTTTCTACAATAAACCTCTACGACTGACTGGATACTATAAGTACAAGGCCGGAGAACAATTTTATGAAAATGGCGAATATACCTCCCGAAAAGATATATTCAATATCTATGCAATATTTTATGATGGAGTAAAATATGACAGTGCAGGAAAGGGGACAGATGTAACACTGGATGGAAATCTGCCGAATCAAAACTACGAACACCCCAGCATGGTGGCTCTTGCTTTAGTTTCCAATCCGCAAGAAACAGAAGGAGACGAATGGAAATTCTTTGATATACCTTTCGACTACCAACGCTACGGAAAGAAGATTGACGAAGCCAGACTGACTAAAGGAGAATATAAGATAAGCATCATATTTGCCTCAAGCAAGGACGGTGCCACTTTTGAGGGTGCTCCAGGAAGCACCTTACTTATAGACGAAGTGGAACTGATTTACGAATAAGAATCATATAGAATTGGAATACAACATGATAAAGAAAATATTAGCATTTATCGTACTGGTGGGATGCATGCAGACTGCCTTATACGCTCAAGAAAACCAGAACCGTACGCTTATAAACGCCGCTCTACACGGTTGGGAATATGAGATAAGGGCCGGTGTCAGTATCGGCGGCACTTCTCCGCTTCCATTACCCGTAGAAATACGAAGTATTGATGCCTATAATCCTACTTTAGCCTTTATGCTGGAAGGAAATGCCATTAAATGGTTGGGCACAACAAAAAAATGGGGTGTAATAACCGGTGTAAGACTGGAAACCAAAAATATGATTACCAAAGCGACAGTAAAGAACTATGGCATGGAAATCATAGGAAATGACGGTAACCGTTTAAAAGGCAACTGGACTGGGGGAGTAAAAACTAAAGTACGCAATGCCTACATCACCGTCCCCGTGCTGGGTGCATATAAAATCAACTCACGATTGCGGGCCAAAGCAGGTATATATGTCTCATATCTGATGGATGAGGAATTCTCCGGACATGTATATGAAGGCTATTTGCGTGAAGGAGACTCCACCGGAGAAAAGGTGAACTTCTCCGACGGTGCCATTGCCACTTACGACTTTTCGGATGACTTGCGCAAGTTTGCCTGGGGCGTGCAAGCTGGTGTAGACTGGCGTGCCTTCAAACATCTGAGTGTATTTGCCGACCTTACATGGGGATTGAATGATATTTTCAAGAAAGATTTCAATACAATTACCTTTGCCATGTATCCCATCTACTTGAATGTGGGTTTCGGGTATGCCTTCTAAGATACTCGGGTATACCGAGTAAATACTCATAAACAAATAAAGGTTTAGGTTGTTATCAATCCCATAAAAAGATAACCACCTAAACCTTTATTTATGAATATAAAAGCTTGGAGCACTGCGTTGCTCATATTATGCCTATGTCCTGCGGCTATGGCACAGAAAGCCAACCGCTATCTTGAGAAGCCACTCCCACAAGGCTGGGGAAGGGACGCCTCCCATGCCATTCCCGGAGATGATAATCTGTTCAGCGAACAGATACCCCCCATTGACGACAAGTGGTGGAAAGCATTCGATGACCCGATGCTGGATTCATTGATTACGGTAGCCTCCACTCAAAACTATTCCGTACTTTCTGCCATGGACCGTATGGATATGGCTAAATCCAACCTGCGGATAGAACGCGGCAGCTTTTTCCCTTCCATCTCATTGGACGGAGGATGGGCACGGCAGCAAAGCAGCAGCAATGTCAACGCACTTCCGCAATCCATTACCGGTGCATACAGCACCTCACTCAACGCCAGTTGGGAACTGGACGTATTCGGAAGTATCCGCCAACGGGTAAAGGCACAGCGGGAAACCTTCATGGCAAGCAAGGAGGAATATACCTCCGTCATGATTTCCCTCTGTGCCCAGATAGCCTCTGCCTACATCGGACTCCGCGAACTGCAGCAAGAACTAAGTGTAGTGACCCACAATTGCCATACCCAGGCAGCCGTACTCAACATCACCGAAGTACGCTACAAAACCGGACTGGTATCCAAGCTGGACGTCTCGCAAGCCAAATCCGTATATTACAGTACCAAAGCCTCCATCCCACAACTGGAGGCAGGCATCAATCAATACATCACGACACTCGCAATCTTACTCGGTACTTACCCCCAGCATATCCGCCCCATATTGGAGAAGCCCGGCAAACTGCCCGACTATATGGAACCCATAGGCATCGGTATTCCTGCCGACCTGCTGCTCCGCCGCCCCGATATACGGCAAGCCGAACGCCAAGTCAACGCGCAGGCGGCAACACTTGGCGCATCCCAAAGTGACTGGCTGCCGCAAGTGTTCCTGAAAGGTTCCATCGGCTATTCCTCCCATGACTTGAAGGACTTGACTAAACGGAACAGTATGACATTTGAAATTGCTCCAAGCATCAGCTGGACCTTATTCAGCGGTACCAAACTGGTGAACGCCACCCGTCTGGCACGTGCCCAGCTCGATGAATCCATTCACCAGTTCAACCAGACAGTGCTTACCGCCGTGCAGGAAACAGATAATGCCATGAACTCCTACCGCAACTCCATCCAACAGATTGTTGCCATGCGCGAAGTATGCAACCAGGGAGAAGAAACGCTAAAGCTCTCCCTCGATTTGTACAAACAAGGGCTTACTCCCTTCCAGAACGTACTGGACGCACTACGCTCACTCCTGACATACGAAAATCAACTGGTGCAGGCACAAGGCAGCTCCTTGCTGCATCTGATAGCCTTATACCAGGCATTGGGAGGCGGATATGAAATGAATCAGAAATAAGAATATAAACTAAACCGAACCGTATATGAAAAATCAAATGTACATCACCCTGCTCATCCTGCCATTGCTGGCAACGGGATGCGGGGGAAGGAAAGAAACGGCACAAACGATGCCCATTCCCGAGATAAGCGTGGCCCGTCCGACAGTGCAGAACATCACGCTGACAAAAGAATATCCGGGCTACCTGACTTCTGAAAAGACCGTAGACCTGGTAGGCAGAGTCAGCGGAACCTTACAGACCATCTCTTACGCTCCCGGCAGCCGGGTACGCCAGGGACAAGTGCTTTTTGTCATCGAACCGACAGTCTATCAAGACAATGTGCGGCAGGCAGAAGCAGAACTCAACACTGCCCGCGCCAACCTGGAATACGCCCAAAACAACTACACACGTATGCAGGAGGCCGTGAAAAGCGATGCTGTAAGCCGTATACAAGTGCTGCAAGCACAATCCGACGTGGCAACCTCGCAGGCTGCAGTGAGCAATGCGGAAGCAGCCCTGAACACGGCACGCACCAATCTGAGCTACTGCACCGTCCGTGCCCCCTTCGACGGCACCGTAAGCCGTAACCTGGTGGATGCCGGAGGCTATGTAGGCGGCAGCGTGCAGCCCGTCACACTGGCAACCATCTACAAAGACGACCATTTGTACACGTACTTCAATGTAGCAGACAACCAATGGCTCTCCATGCTGATGCAGCAAGGAGACAGTATTCCCCGGCAAGTAACCGTCAGCCTGGGCAAAGACGGGCTTCTCACTTATCCTGCACAACTGGATTATCTTTCGCCCAACGTAGACTTGAACACCGGAACTCTGAACATCCGCGCCCGTCTCGACAATCCTAAAGGACTCCTGAAAAGCGGCCTCTACGTCAGCATCACCTTGCCCTACGGAGAGCAACAGCAGGCCATCCTGCTGCCGGACGCCTCCATCGGTACCGACCAGTTGGGGAAATACATATACGTAGTCAACGATTCGAATATAGTGCGCTACCGCCATATAGAAACCGGACAACTGATAGGGGATAGCCTGCGCCAGATAAGGGCAGGCATCACTCCCAGGGAACGTTATGTCACCAAAGCACTGATGAAGGTAAGGGATGGAATGAAAGTACATCCCATTGACAACTAATATGAATTGATTAATACCAAAGCCTATGTTTTCAAAATTCTTCATAGACCGTCCTATCTTTGCTACCGTATTGGCGCTGCTCATCGTCGTAGCAGGACTGGTCACACTGGGCATCCTGCCCATTGCCCAATATCCGGACATCACACCACCCACTGTGCAGGTCAGTGCCGTATATCCCGGAGCCAATGCGCAGACGGTGGCACAAACCGTCGGCATCCCCATCGAGCAGCAAGTCAACGGAGTGGACGGAATGCTTTACATGTCCTCCAACTCCAGCTCATCGGGCGCTTACTCTCTTACCATTACTTTTGCCGTAGGCACAGACATTGATATGGCTACCGTGCAGGTCCAGAACCGGGTAAGCGTGGCCCAATCGTCACTGCCTACTCCCGTTGTGGTACAAGGTGTCACGGTGCAGAAACAGTCATCGAACATCGTGATGTTCCTCACCATGACGTCGGACAGCAAAGACTACGACGGACTTTACCTCAGCAACTATGCCAAGCTGAATCTCGTAGACCAGTTAACACGCGTGCCCGGTGTAGGCGCCGTCAATGTGATGGGAGCAGGGGACTACTCCATGCGTATCTGGCTCGACCCTGCCGCCATGCGCATCCGCTATCTTTCGCCGGCCGATGTATACCAAGCTATCCAATCACAGAATGTGGAGGTCAGCGCAGGTAACGTAGGGCAACCCATCGGCACAGACAATAAAAATGCCTATCAATACAGCCTGACCGTAAAAGGGCGCCTTACCTCGCCCGAAGAGTTCGGCAACATCATCCTGCGTACCGAAGCCGGAGGGAAGATACTCCGTCTGCGCGACGTGGCGCACATCGACCTAGGCTCGGCCTCTTACAGCGTAGTATCCCAACTGGACGGGAAACCCACCGCTGCCATCGCTATCTATCAGCAACCTGGCAGCAACTCGCTGGACGTTTCCAAAGGAGTAAAGGCAAAAATGCAGGAACTCTCGCAAAATTTCCCTGCAGGCATACAATACAATGTAACCCTGGACACTACGGATGTCATTCATGCCTCCATAGACGAAGTGATGGTGACGTTCCTTGAAACGACCCTGCTGGTAGTCCTCGTCATCTTCCTGTTCCTGCAGAACTGGCGGGCGGTCGTCATTCCTTGTATCACTATTCCGGTATCACTCATCGGCACACTGGCCGTCATGTCCTTGTTCGGCTTCTCCATCAATACGCTGACGCTGTTCGGGCTGATACTTGCCGTGGCCATCGTGGTGGATGATGCCATCGTGGTGGTGGAGAACTCCACGCGTCTGCTGGACACGGGGCGCTACACCTCCCGCCAGGCTGTGACCGAAGCGATGGGAGAGATTACCGGACCTATTGTCGGGGTAGTGCTGGTGCTGCTTGCCGTATTTATCCCGACAACGCTCGTCAGTGGCATTTCGGGGCAACTGTACAAACAGTTCGCCCTGACCATTGCAGCCAGCACCGTACTAAGCGGATTCAACTCACTGACCCTTACTCCGGCGCTCTGTGCCTTGATGCTGCAACCTACCCGGCCTTCCAAGAATCCCTTGTATCGAGGATTCAATCGTCTGTACGACAAGACACAAGGAGTCTACGACCGGATAGTGGAGTATCTGCTCCGGCGTCCCGGCGCTTCCATCGTTTCGTATGCGGTGTTCACACTGATTGCCGTCCTGCTGTTTGTCAAATGGCCGTCCACGTTTGTTCCGGAAGAAGATGACGGCTATTTCCTCGCAGTCGTACAACTTCCCCCTGCATCGAGTCTGGAGCGTACCCAAGCCGTAGGGAAACAAATAAATAAGATTCTCGATTCTTACCCCGAAGTAAAGGACTACATCGGCATATCCGGCTTCTCCGTGATGGGAGGAGGGGAACAGAGCAATGCGGCCACCTACTTCATCGTACTGCAGAACTGGAATGAACGCAAGGGAAAGGAACATACGGCTGAAGCCGTAGTGCAACGCTTCAATATGGAAGTGTATGGCATCCAGGAAGCAGAGATATTTGCCATGGTTCCGCCTGCCATCCCCGGGCTGGGAGCCACCGGAGGCCTGCAACTCCAATTGGAAGACCGCCACAACCTCGGTGCCACCGAGATGCAACGTGCCGTAGAGACCTTGATGGAGCACTACCACAATTATCCGGCATTGGCATCGGTCAGCAGCCAGTACCAAGCCAATGTCCCGCAATATTTCCTGAATATCGACCGCGACAAGGTGCAACTGATGGGCATTCCGCTGAACAGCGTATTCACTGCCCTGGGCTACTATATGGGAGAGGCCTACGTCAATGATTATGTGCAGTTCGGCCACATCTACCAAGTGAAGCTGGGAGCAGGTGACCATGCCCAGCGTGTCATCGACGATGTCCTGAAACTGAGCGTTCCCAATGCATCGGGCGAAATGGTACCTTTCTCCTCCTTCACCCGAGTGGAAGAACAGCTTGGCATGGACCAGATAAACCGCTACAACATGTACTCCACAGCAGCCGTGACCTGCAATGTGGCTCCGGGCAGCAGTTCGGGAGAGGGCATCCGGCAAATGGAAAGTCTAATCAAGGAGCATCTCGGAGACGAGTTCGGATATGAATGGACTTCGGTGGCCTATCAGGAGACGCAGGCGGGAACCACTACAACCGTCGTATTCGTCATGGCACTGTTGGTTGCCTTCCTTGTGCTTGCCGCACAATACGAAAGCTGGACCAGTCCGGTAGCTGCCGTAATGGGACTTCCGGTGGCGCTGCTCGGTGCCATGCTGGGATGCTATGTCATGGGAACTCCGGTCAGCATCTACACACAAATCGGTATCATCCTACTGGTTGCCTTGTCTGCCAAAAACGGTATTCTGATTGTGGAGTTTGCACGTGACTTTCGTGCACAAGGCAATTCAATCCGCGATGCGGCATTTCAGGCAGGGCATATCCGTCTGCGGCCTATTCTGATGACATCACTTGCATTTGTATTCGGGGTTATGCCATTGCTTTTTGCAACCGGAGCAGGGGCGGGAAGCCGTGTTGCACTGGGAGCCGCTGTAGTGTTTGGTATGGCACTGAATACCTTGCTTGCCACGGTCTATATTCCTAATTTTTACGAATTGATGCAGAAGTTGCAGGAGAAGTTCAGTAAGAAACAATAGGGAGGATGAGCTACAAGTTATGGATTATGGGTTATAAGCTATCACACTTATAACCCATAATCCATAACTCATTTTAGCAACTTGCTGCTAAAAGTTGTATCTTTGCGTGCGAATTGCCTCTTAAAGAAATTGAAGTTATGAAAGCATATTTCATCGCCATACTTACCTTATTCACTTGTATAGCTACCGTCGTCCGGACGCAGCAAATGTCTGAACTTGAAAACCGGATTGACAGTCTTCTCAATGGCAAGAAAGCCACCGTTGGTATAGCCGTATGGACAGACAAAGGAGACATGCTCCGGTATAACGACCATGTACACTTCCCCTTGCTCAGTGTATTCAAATTCCATGTGGCACTGGCCGTACTGGACAAGATGGATAAGCAAAGCATCAGCCTGGACAGCATTGTTTCCATAAAGGCATCCCAAATGCTGCCCAATACCTACAGCCCCCTGCGGAAGAAGTTTCCCGACCAGGATTTCACGATTACGCTTAGGGAGCTGATGCAATACAGCATTTCCCAAAGCGACAACAATGCCTGCGACATCTTGATAGAATATGCAGGAGGTATCAAACATATCAATGACTATATCCGCCGGTTGGGTATAGACTCCTTCAACCTCTCGGAAACAGAAGACGACATGCACTCCAGCTTCGAGGCTGTATACCGCAACTGGAGTACTCCTTCCGCTATGGCCCAGCTACTGAGAACGGCCGATGAAAAAGAGTTGTTCTCCAACAAGGAACTGAAAGACTTCTTGTGGCAGACCATGATAGATACTGAAACCGGCGCCAACAAATTGAAAGGTATGTTGCCAGCCCAAACCGTGGTAGGACACAAGACCGGTTCTTCCGACCGCAATGCCGACGGTATGAAAACTGCAGATAATGATGCCGGGCTCGTTATTCTTCCCGACGGTCGGAAATACTACATTGCCACCTTCATCATGGACTCATACGAGACGGATGAGGACAATGCAGACATCATCGCCCGCATATCACGCATGGTATATGATGCGATGAGATGAGAAAGGCAAGAAGGCTATCGGTAGCTCCTCCTATAAATCTTGATACTCAGGTATATCCTGCAGAAAAGTATAGCTGTTATGCTCGTAATCTATGCGGCAACAATAATGCTGAAGCCCGTTGCTGACAATCAGATAATCCACTTTCAGCACCATGTTGTAGCGGGTAATCTGGTCGAAAACCTTTTGGGTGATTTCTATTTCGGGCGCCTTGTATTCCACAATCATCCGGGCGGTGAGGTCACGCCGATAAAGCACCGTATCACAGCGTTTCTTTGTACCATTCAGCTGTACCTGCACTTCATTTGCCATAAGCGCCTGAGGATACCCCTTGTGAGCAAGAAGAAAGTGGACGAAGTGCTGCCGCACCCATTCTTCGGGCGTCAAAGCAACATAACGACGACGGATTACATCGAAAATAACATTTTTTCCGTTCCTTGCGGCAATTTTAGCATCGAATGCTGGTAGGTTTAACGATAACATTTACTACATTTGTAAGTTAAATAATGGTTCCCGTCTTTCGGGAACACAAATTTAATGAAATCTTATGAAAACAAAAGAAGAAATCGTAGCCAATTGGCTGCCCCGTTACACAAAGCGTAACCTGGAGGATTTTGGAGAGTACATTCTGTTGACCAACTTCAACAAGTATGTAGAGATTTTCGCAGAAAAGTTCAATGTTCCCATTCTCGGTAAAGATGCCAATATGACATCTGCCAGCGCAGAAGGAATGACCATCATTAATTTCGGTATGGGAAGCCCTAATGCCGCCATTATCATGGACTTGCTGAGCGCCATCAAGCCCAAGGCATGTCTGTTCCTAGGCAAGTGTGGCGGCATAGACAAGAAAAATAGAATAGGGGACCTCATCCTCCCCATAGCCGCCATCCGCGGCGAAGGTACTTCCAACGACTACTTCCCGCCCGAAGTCCCGTCACTCCCGGCATTTATGCTGCAACGCGCCGTTTCTTCCGCCATCCGCGACTATGCCCGCGACTACTGGACCGGTACCGTATACACCACCAACCGCCGCATTTGGGAACATGACGAGGGGTTCAAGGAATATCTGAAGAAAACCCGTGCCATGGCTGTCGATATGGAAACGGCAACCTTATTCAGTTGTGGTTTTGCCAATCATATTCCTACGGGAGCCCTTCTGCTGGTTTCGGACCAACCGATGATTCCGGAAGGTGTAAAAACCGACAAGAGCGACAACATGGTTACCCAGAACTATGTAAATGAGCATGTTGAAATCGGAATTGCATCCCTGCGCATGATTATTGATGAGAAGAAAACCGTAAAACACTTGAAGTTCGACTGGTAATCCTCTTTACGGGACATACCCTCGTAACACTTACTTTATATGGCAAAACAAGAAACGACCTGTGATGATATTCTAAAAAAGTTGAGAGCCAAACAATACCGCCCCGTCTACTATCTCATGGGCGAGGAATCGTATTACATAGACCTCATCTCCGACTATATTGTAGACAATGTTCTCACTGACACCGAAAAGGAATTTAACCTGACCGTAGTCTACGGTGCAGATGTGGATATAGCCACTGTCATCAATGCGGCCAAGCGCTATCCGATGATGTCCGAACGCCAGGTCGTAGTCGTAAAGGAAGCGCAGGCCATCCGCAACATGGAAGAGCTTTCATACTACCTGCAAAAGCCGTTGAACTCCACCATTCTTGTTCTATGCCACAAACATGGGGTGCTGGACAGAAGAAAAAAGCTGGTGGCCGAAATAGAGAAGGTGGGGGTTCTATTTGAATCCAAGAAGGTAAAGGATGCCCAGTTACCGGCATTCATCACCTCATACATGAAGCGCAAAGGTGTAGATTTGGATCCCAAAGCTACCTCCATGCTTGCCGATTTCGTAGGTACGGACCTCAGCCGCCTTACGGGAGAACTGGAAAAACTGATTATAACTCTTCCAAAAGGTCAGACACGCGTCACCCCCGAACAGATAGAACGCAACATCGGAATCAGCAAAGATTATAATAACTTTGAACTTCGCAGTGCCATCGTAGAAAAAGACATACTAAAGGCCAATAAAATAATAAAATATTTTGAAGAAAATCCGAAAACGAATCCTATCCAGATGACTTTATCTTTACTTTTCGGCTTCTTCTCCAACTTAATGTTGGCTTACTATGCGCCCGAAAAGACGGAGCAGGGTATTGCCAGTTTCATAGGATTAAAGACTCCCTGGCAGTCGCGCGAATACCTAAGTGCCATGCGTCGTTACAGCGGAGTAAAGACCATGCAGATAATCGGGGAGATTCGATATGCAGATGCCAAATCCAAAGGAGTAGGAAATTCCTCCCTAAGCGATGGAGATATCCTCCGGGAATTGGTCTTTAAGATTCTACATTAACTTCCATACAGTATACTTTTCCATAAAAGGGAAAAAGCATAAAACAGACTGATTTGATATCATTATGTCATTTTTAGGGGGATTTATCCCCCTTTTTTCTATTTTACTCCTTAGCATAGACTATAAAATAGAAGATAATACTCATATTTACAGCAAATTACGTCCATTTATAAGCTCTGAGAATCGCGTTTTTATAACGAATCGACCAATTATACAGAAATAAAGCAAGGATTTAAGTCTTGAAGACTAGAAAATAAATAAAGCATCTTATTCTCTTATTTATGTCACATTTTTTCTCCTTTAGTAAAAAAGAAGAGATGGAGCAATTCAGCTTTACGTCATATAAGAAATCTGCTACACTTTTCAAGAGTACAATAGTTGTAATACACAACTAGGATAATTGACTATTGTGAATTCAACACATTACATATATATCTATATGACGAGTGTATTATAACACATGTAATATTACATCTAAAAAAACAAATGTAATAAGCGACATTCAACATCGTAAACTATTAGTTTACAAAAATGATAGAGTAGGGGTTAACCCATGTAGTTACAAGCAATAAATAGATGTATATAAATTATATACAATGATTAATCAAATTATTAGATTATATTTTATATAAAATAAACGACAAACAAATGTAATATAGTATTTATTATCAGAAATCACCAATATAATACACTAATAATTAGATAAATATACCATTTTATTAAACTTAAAATAAACACCTATTTTACCCATGATTTGTATTATAGCATTTGTAATGATGAATATTGTAACAATAACATTTCATTTGTAAATCATAAAATATCACATTTTTAATTTGCTTTTGTGATGTCATTTTTTTACTTTTGTAATCCAATAAATAGCATGTACAATTGTAATAACACATAAACCATGAGTATAAAAGATAGGTTCAAAATGGTTATGGACCGGGAGAAACTGACAGCAGGAGCTTTTGCCGAGAGTATTGGCGTGGCCCAAGCCACCATTTCCCACATCTTGGGTCCGCGTAACAAATATCCAAGTACGGAAGTTATTCTCCGATTACATCAACGCTACAATGATATAAACTTGGAGTGGCTGCTTACCGGAAAAGGTAATATGAGTAATAATCCGGATTCACCCGAAAACGATGGATTCGACTATCCTTTATTCGCTGAGAATCCGGAAAACCTGACCAAAGGGCCGGATGAAACTGAAAATCGCAAGGAAATTGCATTAGAAACATCTCTAAAAGCACCTAAAGAGATTGTAAGACAAGAGATTATCTACAAAGAAAGACCTCCCAGAAAAATCACTGAAATAAGAATTTTCTTTGATGACAATACCTACGAGACTTTCAAACCGGAAAATTAAGGAATGAGAATGGAAATAGACTAACGCCCCGGCATAAAAAAGAAACGGGTTCGTTTTATTCTGCACTCGGTTTACACTATCTTTGCACCCGAAAGAAAAACATCCCTCTTTATAGATATGAAAAAGTATATTTTAGATCTGACAGTGACAGAGAACCTCCGCTTGCATGCCAACTATGTGTTGTTGAAGCTGACTTCTCCGTCCCCACTTCCGGAAATGCTTCCGGGACAATTTGCAGAGATTCGTGTGGACGGTTCGCCTGCCACTTTTTTGCGCCGCCCCATCTCCATCAATTATGTAGATAGACAACGGAACGAAGTATGGTTCTTAATCCAACTCGTAGGTGACGGAACCAAGCGATTAGGCGAAGCAAAAGCAGGCGACATAATCAATGTAGTGCTTCCGCTGGGAAACTGCTTCACAATGCCTGAAAAGCCCTCAGACAAGCTCTTATTGGTAGGTGGAGGTGTAGGTACAGCTCCTATGTTATATTTAGGCGAACAGCTCGCCAAGAGAGGCTGCAAGCCAACCTTCCTGCTGGGTGCCAGAAGTGACAAAGATTTGCTTCAATTGGAACAGTTTGCCGCCTATGGCGAGGTGTATACCACCACCGAAGATGGCAGCCACGGAGAGAAGGGATACGTAACGCAACACTCCATATTAAATAAGGTGTGCTTTGAGCAGATATATACTTGCGGCCCCAAACCGATGATGATGGCAGTAGCAAAGTATGCCAAAAGTAAAGGCATCAGTTGCGAAGTATCTCTGGAGAATATGATGGCGTGTGGCATAGGCGCTTGTCTATGCTGTGTGGAAAATACCACGGAAGGCCATTTGTGTGTATGTAAAGAAGGTCCGGTTTTTAATATAAACAAACTATTATGGCAGATTTAAATGTAAATATCGGTGAATTACAAATGAATAATCCGGTGATGACTGCGTCCGGAACATTCGGATATGGTGAAGAATTCGCCGATTTCATCGAACTATCGCGAATAGGTGGTATAATTGTAAAGGGAACTACCCTTCACAAACGTGAAGGCAATCCATATCCGCGCATGGCAGAGACTCCTTCGGGAATGTTAAACGCTGTGGGACTGCAAAATAAGGGTGTACATTACTTTGTTGAACACATCTATCCCCGCATCAAGGACATTCAGACCAACATGATTGTAAATGTTTCGGGTTCTGCCATCGAAGACTATGCCGAAACAGCCGCAATCATTAATGAACTTGACAAAATTCCTGCCATAGAGTTGAACATCTCTTGCCCCAATGTGAAGCAAGGAGGAATGGCATTCGGTGTTACCGCCAAAGGAGCAGAAGAAGTGGTGAAAGCCGTGCGCTCAGTTTACAAAAAGACACTTATCGTAAAGCTCTCACCGAACGTTACCGACATCACCGAAATAGCCCGCGCAGCCGAAAATGGCGGTGCAGACAGCGTTTCCCTTATCAATACCCTGCTAGGAATGGCTATAGACGCGGAACGCAGGCGTCCGATACTCTCCACTGTAACCGGTGGTATGTCTGGTGCAGCTGTGAAACCCATTGCCTTACGTATGGTATGGCAAGTGGCCAAGGCGGTAAAAATCCCCGTCATAGGCTTGGGAGGTATCATGAACTGGAAAGATGCTGTGGAATTCATGCTTGCAGGTGCCTCCGCCATCCAGATTGGTACGGCAAACTTCATTGATCCGGCGGTTACGGTGAAAGTGGTAGAAGGAATAAATGACTATCTCGACAGACACGGTTATCAGTCTGTAAAGGACATTATCGGTGCACTTGAGGTATAAAGAATAACAAGAGATTGCCATTCGCAATATATATTCACAAAAAAGGACATTCATTGACGAATGTCCTTTTTCTTTTTATTTACATCAGTAAACTTACTCTCCCAACAAATCTGGGCGCAGTCTACGGGTTCTTTCTAATGACTGTTGCAGCTCCCATTCCTTAATCTTGGCCTCGTGTCCAGAAAGTAAAATATCCGGAACCTTCCATCCATTGTAATCAGCGGGACGCGTATAGACCGGTGCAGCCAGCAGATTGTCCTGAAAGGAATCTGAAAGTGCAGACTGCTCATCGGAAATCACTCCCGGAATGATACGGACGATGGCATCTGCCATGACAGCAGCCGCCAGTTCTCCGCCAGTCAACACATAGTCACCGATACTGATTTCCTTGGTGATGAGATGCTCGCGAATCCGGTAATCTATCCCTTTGAAATGCCCGCAGAGAATGATGAGATTCTGGGCAAGGGAAAGAGTATTTGCCATCGGCTGATTGAACTGCTCACCATCGGGGGTGGTAAAGATAACCTCGTCGTAATCCCGCTCAGCCTTCAAAGCGTTGATACACCGCTCTATCGGCTCTATTTTCATGACCATTCCGGCAAAGCCACCAAACGGATAATCGTCTACACGACGGTACTTATCTTCCGTATAATCACGAAGATTATGGATATGTATCTCTGCAAGCCCTTTATTTTGAGCACGTTTCATGATGGAGCAGTTGAAGAATCCCTCAATCATCTCCGGTAAAACTGTGATAATGTCAATGCGCATATAACTTTATTTTAGCTATTTCAAGCTGCAAAAGTACAAATATTCGGGGAGAAACCCGTATTTTTGCGTTCAAACAATCCGAAAACCCTATGACTGTAAAAGAAAAAATAGACCAGCTCCGTGCGGAATTACACCAGCACAACTACAATTATTATGTGCTGAATGCTCCTGAAATATCCGACAAGGAGTTTGACGACCTGATGCGCGAGCTACAAGATTTAGAGAAAGAACATCCTGAATACCAAGATGATAATTCGCCCACGATGCGTGTAGGAAGTGATTTAAATAAGAACTTCACACAAGTGGCACACAAATATCCCATGCTTTCATTGGGAAACACCTATTCCGAAAACGAAGTGACCGACTTTTACGAACGGGTAAAAAAAGCGTTGAACGAGGAGTTTGAAATCTGCTGCGAGCTGAAGTATGACGGTACTTCCATCTCGCTGACTTACGAGGATGGCAAACTGGTGCGTGCCGTCACCCGTGGCGACGGCGAAAAGGGCGATGATGTGACGGACAATGTAAAGACAATCCGGACGATTCCGCTGGTCCTCCACGGGAATTATCCTAAGTCATTCGAAATCAGAGGGGAAATCCTGATGCCCTGGGTGGTTTTCGAAGAACTGAACCGGGAAAAGGAAGCACGTGAGGAACCGCTTTTCGCCAATCCGCGCAACGCTGCTTCCGGTACCTTGAAGTTGCAGAATTCCGCCATCGTAGCATCCAGAAAGCTGGATGCTTATCTCTACTATCTATTGGGAGAAGAATTGCCCTGCGACGGCCATTACGAAAACCTGCAAGCTGCCGCCAGCTGGGGATTTAAAACATCAGAGCACGCCAGAAAAGCCCACAGCCTGGAGGAAGTCTTCGAGTACATCAATTATTGGAACACGGAGCGTAAGAACCTTCCGGTGGCTACTGATGGTATTGTACTAAAAGTCAACAGCTTGAGGCAGCAGAAGAATTTAGGATTCACAGCCAAGTCTCCCCGATGGGCCATCGCATATAAATTCCAGGCAGAACGGGCACTAACACGATTGAACAAGGTTACCTACCAGGTAGGACGCACCGGTGCAGTGACTCCGGTCGCCAACCTGGACCCCGTACAACTATCCGGCACCATTGTGAAACGTGCCTCCCTGCACAATGCAGATATTATCGAGGGGTTGGATCTGCATATAGGCGACATGGTGTATGTGGAAAAAGGCGGTGAAATCATCCCCAAAATAACCGGTGTCGATAAGGATGCCCGCAGTATGCTTATCGGTGAAAAAGTGAAATTCATCACCCATTGTCCCGAATGCGGCAGCAAACTGATACGTTTTGAAGGAGAAGCAGCCCACTATTGCCCCAATGAAACCGCTTGCCCTCCGCAGATTAAAGGGAAGATAGAGCATTTCATCAGCCGCAAAGCCATGAATATAGACGGACTGGGACCTGAAACTGTAGATATGTTCTACCGATTGGGACTGATAAAAGATACTGCAGATTTATACCGGCTCAAAACCGACGACATCAAGAACCTGGAACGGATGGGCGAAAAATCGGCAGAAAACATAGTCAACGGTATTGCGGCAAGTAAAGAAGTGCCATTCGAAAGAGTGCTCTTTGCACTGGGCATACGCTTCGTGGGAGAAACGGTTGCCAAGAAAATAGCCAAGTCCTTTATGGACATCGAAGAGCTGGAAAACGCAGACCTCGAAAAGCTGAAAAACATCGATGAAATCGGTGAAAAAATAGCGCAGAGCATTATAACTTACTTCTCCAATCCTACCAACAGAGAGCTGGTGGAACGGCTGAAATCGAACGGTCTGCAACTCCACCGGACAGAAGAAGACCTCAGCGGATACACCGACAAACTGGCGGGCCAGTCCATCGTCATCAGCGGCGTATTCACCCACCACTCACGGGACGAATACAAAGAGATGATTGAAAAGAACGGTGGAAAAAACGTCGGAAGTATCTCCTCCAAAACCAGCTTTATCCTGGCCGGAGAAAATATGGGACCTGCCAAACTGGAGAAAGCGCAGAAACTGGGAGTAAAGATTATGAGCGAAGATGAGTTTTTGGCATTGCTATCCTAACAAATTTCCACAAAAAGCTTTTTTATGGCTTATATTTGTAGGGTAAATCGAAAAAATTCGTACTTTTGCGAGTCATTTAATTAGAGATTACTTTATAATACTCATGATACAGACAAGATTGAAAGGAATGGGGGTAGCGCTGATTACTCCATTTAAAGAGGATGAAAGCGTTGATTACGATGCGTTGATGCGTTTGGTAGACTATCAACTTCAAAACAATACCGACTTTTTATGTGTGCTCGGCACCACAGCAGAAACTCCGACTCTGACTGAAGAAGAGAAAAAGAAAATCAAGAAAATGGTCATCGAGCGAGTGAACGGAAGAATTCCTATCCTGCTGGGCGTAGGTGGAAACAACACCCGGGCCATAGTGGAAACACTGAAAAATGACGATTTCACCGGAGTAGATGCCATTCTATCCGTCGTTCCATATTACAACAAGCCATCGCAAGAAGGTATATATCAGCATTATAAGGCCATTTCTGAAGCAACGGATTTACCGATTGTGCTTTATAATGTCCCCGGTCGTACCGGCGTGAACATGAAGGCGGAAACAACCCTGCGCATTGCACGTGATTTCAAGAATGTGATAGCCGTCAAAGAAGCTTCGGGCGACATCACGCAGATGGACGACATCATCAAAAACAAACCGGCCAATTTCGACGTTATTTCGGGCGATGACGGCATCACCTTCCCTCTGATTACTTTGGGGGCCGTCGGCATCATCTCGGTCATTGGAAACGCGTTCCCGCGTGAGTTCAGCCGTATGGTACGTCTGGCACTGCAAGGGGACTATGCCAATGCATTGACCATTCACCACAAATTTGCCGAATTATTCAAGCTTCTGTTTGTAGACGGCAACCCTGCCGGAGTAAAAGCCATGCTGAACGCAATGGGAATGATTGAGAACAAGCTCCGCCTGCCATTGGTACCGACCAGAATCACCACCTTCGAAGCCATGCGCAAGATTCTGGATGAATTGAACATCAAATGCTAAGGTCTTATACCGCCCCTATAGGATATTAATTTCCAGTATACAACATATTAATATCAGCTATGCAAGGAGTTAATTTTGTGGAAACACGGAATTAACTCCTTCTTTTTTTCCTATGTGACTATATTTATCAGTACAATAATCCCAAAACAGTCTACTGATTACGTTATAAAGCAAAAAGACATCTGGTTAAATCGAGAAAAAGACGTCTCTAGCTCAATCAAGACAAGACTATTATTTCAGCTAATCTATTAGTTCACAATACTGAACACTTTGTTTCAGCAGAGAAAAACACTTTGTTTTTATATGATGGAACAAAGTGTTCTGTCAAGGGAAACAAAGTGTTCTCCATAATGAAACAAAGTGTTTAGTTAAGGGAAACAGTTTGTTTTACTTAGCAAAACACGCGCCAGTGCCATACAAGGGGAGAACATCAACTATATCCCATAGCTGTAAAAACAAAGGATCTCCGCAAGTTTTCTTGCGGAGATCCTTTGTGATCGCGACAGGATTCAAACCTGTAACCGGCTGATCCGTAGTCAGCTACTCTATTCAGTTGAGCTACGCGACCCTTAAAAAAAATTATGAAAACTTGTGACCGCGACAGGATTCAAACCTGTAACCGGCTGATCCGTAGTCAGCTACTCTATTCAGTTGAGCTACGCGGCCTCTTTGTTTAACGGGTGCAAAGATACGTACTTTTTCCGAATTAGCAAACAATATACAAACTTTTTTTGAAGAAATTTATTCGACAAAGCGATAATTAAACAACTGCCAGCCGATTGTCATCCCCACATTCCACTCCCTTCTCGGTGAGCTATAATGATTTACATAAGCAGAGATGGCTCCGAAGGGCAAATGACAAATAACAGAAACTTCTCCCATATACTCAAAGCGGGAGAATGCTTTTCCATAATACGCTTTATTCAATGCATTCTTTTTTATCGGAAAAATCGGCGTAAAGCCATAAAATTCTGTCCGAAACTGGAACATATCATTCAAAACATATATCGGTTTGATGCCGGCAGCCACATATTGGTTGGCACGAAAAGCTTCATTGTACATCAGTTTACTATGTGGAGTCGGTGCAAATTCTCCTGCCTGCATCATAGTTGCCGTATAATTCTCAGAAAAATTTTTCGACGAATACAGTGCTTCTGCCATCCATCCCAAGGTGAACTTCGGTCCCATTGTGTGATATGCCTCCTTCATATAAGAAATTTGCAACCATGATTGCCGTTCTTGCGGAGAAGGACTGTACCCTTCTTGCGGATTCCCAGGTTCAAATCTTTCCCTCCCGGTAAAGACCTGGGCTATCAACTTCTCCAAATAACCTTTTGTCGCGTATTGCCGCGTATTTAGGGTACTCCCATAGAAACCGATGGAACCTCCCAAAAGTTTGTATGTACTTCTGTCCGAACGGTCCTTATCGAAATCTATTACGCTGGATTGAAAATAGTTATCTTCCAGTTGGCCATACCCCAGACTGAACTCCGCACGCTTATTAGCCAGAAACGGCAAGGCAACCATCAACTTCACAAAGCGCTCATCTTTTGAATTGAATGAAGGCTTGTCATTCTTGGAAAACAACTTATCCTTCTTGTAGTAATCGAAGGTACTGATTGAAGCAATAAAACGAAAGGATGTAGGTATGCGGGTAGGCAAATCAATCTTACCCATCAACTGTGCATTATTATAAATCTTACCCAACTGACCGTCAAAAGTTATTTCCTTGGAATAATAATTCAAGTTCTGATATCCTACTCCCAAATAGATTTGGTTTGAGCTCGTGGTAGAGACACTGCCCCCCAGACGCACGGAAAAATTATCCTCCATCTTCACCTTCAAATGCAGCTGATATAAATCGGCTTCCGAATCATACACTGCGTGAGGAACTATTTCCGAAATCATATTATCTGCCAGCAAACGGAAATACCCGCGCTTCAAGTCTTCATAAGTAAAGACTTCATGCTCCTCATCATGGAATTCTTTTTTGATGTAGGCTTGCTGTTGGGCATTCGCCCCTTCAATAATAATATCCCGGAAACGGAATTGAGGTAGGTTACTCCGGAAGACAAGGCGCCTCAAACGCACATTATCAGCATTCACCCTACGGTGAACACGGCTTTTGATGGAATCCATCATATTAAGAGTACGGTTGTAGCCTATATCGTGCAATTCCTGCAGACGGTCAAAATCCAGCAGGTTGACATCATCGTACTTGAAGGTCATGACTATACCCAATGAGTCCGGAATGGAATAATCGGTCTTCTGCATAATCATATTCTCCAATTGGCTCATCAGGTCATTCTCCTTCGGCTTACCGGGATTTGCCGCCACCACACTGCCAATAATGACATCCGGATGAAAATCTTCCCGCATCACATCCGTAGGGAAATTATTATAAATACCGCCATCATAAGCAAGTGTACTGTCTATTTCTATCGGTTTAAAGACAAATGGAAAGCTCATGGAAGCACGTACCGCATCTCCCAAATCCCCTTTACCCAATACCAATGGCTTTTTATTGTACACATCGGATGCTATACAGCGAAAAGGGACAAACAGATTGTTGAAATTACCGCCACATGCAGCTGTAGCGCGTGCAAACAATTCCACAAATACCAAATTCATCTGTATAGGGTTGACCATGCTTGTAGGAAGTATCTGGGGCTTTATATGCAGCGAGTCCCTAAAAGCGAAACGGATATTGAAAAATTCCGGTGAAGGACGATTCTTTTTAAAATAATACTCGTATTTGGGCTCCACTTTACCCGAATACCAACGCTTAAAGTCGGGAGAGCGCAACAGCGCCTCCATATCGTCCGGAGAATACCCCATAGCATACAGCGAACCGATGATAGCTCCCATAGAGGTTCCGGTTATATAATCAATGGGTATATTATTCTCTTCCAAAGCCCGGATAATGCCAATATGAGTCATGCCTTTTGCTCCACCGCCACTCAATACAAGCCCCACTTTCTGAGCTTGTAAAATAAAGGTACATAGAAGAAACGACAAAAACAATAAAACTCTTTTCATAACTATGCGATTCCGAGTAAGATAAATGTTCATTGCCCCAAATATAAACAATAGTTTCTAAAAATGCCGTATTCAACGGAGAAAATCACTTTATAATTGGTGAAAATGAATAAAAAAGGGTATTGCGACTCTGAAGAATCACAATACCCTTGCATATATTAAATGCAAATTTAAAGGGACTTATTTTATCAGGTCAATGCTTCTCTTGACAAAGTTGTTCAAAGCTTCACCTTTCAACATACCATTCTGCAACAGTGCCAAATCTATCAGCTGACGGACAACCTTATTCTTGGCTGCATAATCGGCAAAGACACCTTCTTTCTGCGTTTTCAGTTCATTCCACTTCTTATCCAGCTCACTTACCTTATCTTTTTCGGCAGTCGGTATATCCTCATCTTTCTTTCCTTCCTGCTTCTTTTTCAACTCATTACGTTGCTTGTTCACTTCATCCATCTCTGCCTGAACTGGAGCAACGGCAGCAGCACATTCCTTGTCCTCATCTGCCAGCACTTCCTTCACCAGCTTATGGTCTGAATTCAATACTAGGTTAAACATATCCGGCATTTCGCCATAGAAGCTCATTCCAGCCTGAATATTGGCCATTTCCTTCATACGGCGCATGTACTCGCTCTGAGTTATCATGATAGGAGTGGCGTTTTCGCCCAAAGCCTGCGCCGTGATGTTAAACTCCGTCTTATCCATCTTGGGCAACTGGCTCTTGAAGATGGAAGAAAGAACTTCCTGCTTGCCGGCTTCCAACGCTTCATTCTTCTTGTCTTCCTTGACAATCAGATTATCAATAATATCGCTGTCTACACGAGTGAAGCGAACCTTTTCGAACTTCTGTTCCAACATGCTCACCACCGCAATGTCCAGCTGTCCATCCATCAACAGCACATTGTATCCTTTATTCGTAGCGGCCTCTATATAGCTGTATTGTTCATCTTTATTGTTGGCATACAGATAAATCAGATTTCCATCCTTATCCGTCTGGTTATCTTTAATCAACGTCTTATACTCTTCGAAAGTATAATATTTGCTGTCTGTATCGGTGAAAAGGGCAAAATCCTTGGCTCTATCATAGAAATCTTCCTGCGTAAGCATTCCGTAGTTGATGAAGATTTTCAAGTCATTCCACTTTTCCTCAAACTGTTTACGGTCATTCTTGAAGATAGACTGCAAACGGTCTGACACCTTCTTCGTGATATATGTAGAAATCTTCTTCACGTTGGCATCGCTCTGCAGATAAGAACGGGAAACGTTCAATGGAATGTCCGGTGAATCGAGCACACCATGCAGCAGGGTCAAGAAATCAGGAACAATACCTTCCACCGAATCCGTTACATATACCTGGTTACAGTAGAGCTGAATCTTATTCTTGTTCAACTCAATGTTGCTTTTCACTTTAGGGAAGTACAGAATACCGGTAAGGTGGAACGGATAATCCACATTCAGATGAATCCAGAATAAAGGTTCGTCGGACATAGGATAAAGGTCACGGTAGAACTTCTTATAATCTTCATCTTTCAATTCGCTGGGTTTCAGCGTCCACAACGGGTTGGAATCATTGATGATATTATCCTCGGCAGTTTCAACCTGCTTGCCGTCTTTCCATTCTTTCTTCTTGCCGAATGCAACCGGAATAGGGAGGAAACTGCAATACTTCTTCAACAAAGAGGAGATGCGTGCTTCTTCAAGGAATTCCTTGCAGTCATCGTCTATGTAAAGAACGATATCCGTACCACGTTCTGCCTTATCAGTGTCTTCAATCGTAAACTCCGGACTGCCATCGCATGTCCACTTTACAGCCTGGGTGCCTTCCCGATAGGATTTAGTGATGATTTCGACTTTCTTGGCAACCATAAAAGCCGAATAGAAACCCAATCCGAAATGGCCGATGATGGCGTTGGCATCGTTTTTATATTTCTCAAGGAAGTCATTGGCGCCAGAGAAAGCTATCTGGTTAATATACTTGTCTATTTCTTCAGCCGTAAGACCTATACCATGGTCGGACACCGTAATGGTATCTTTTCCCAGCGAAACATGTACGGTTAAATCGCCAACTTCACCCTTGAACTCACCGATAGAGGAGAGCGTTCTCAGCTTCTGTGTAGCATCAACCGCATTAGAAACCAACTCACGGAGAAAAATTTCATGATCACTATACAAGAACTTTTTAATGACGGGGAAGATATTCTCAGTAGTTACCCCAATATTACCTTTTTGCATACTACATTTATATTTTTTAGATTTATATTTTTAATTATTCCGGCAGATATAGCACAAAAAAAATGCCAGCCCATAAGGACTGACATTTTGACGGTTTTTATAAAGAACAGCTTATGCCTTCTTGATGCTCAACTCGTCTTTTTCTTTGTCTACTGATACGTTTACCGTATCACCCGGCTGTAACTCCGCCGCCACTATCAGCTCGGAAAGTCCATCCTCCAAGTGGTTCTGAATAGCACGCTTCAATGGACGCGCACCAAACTGTACATCGTACCCTTTCGAAGCAAGGAATGTCTTTGCATCATCCTCCACAACCAGCTTGTAACCAATTGCTTCAACCCGTTCGTACAAGCCTTTCAGCTCAATGTCCACAATCTTTGTGATGGCCTCCAAGGAGAGCTGGTCGAAAGTAATGATTTCATCCAAACGATTCAAGAATTCGGGAGCAAAGGTCTTGTTCAGAGCCTTTTGTATCACGCTGCGCGAATGTTCATTGCCATCCGTGCGGTTTTGCGCCGTAAAACCTACGCCACGGCCAAATTCCTTCAACTGTCGCGTACCGATATTGGAGGTCATAATGATAACCGTATTCTTGAAATCAATGGTTCTGCCATAATTGTCAGTCAAACGACCTTCATCCAGTACCTGAAGCAAGATGTTGAACACATCCGGATGAGCTTTCTCAATCTCATCCAGCAAGACAATGGAATACGGCTTGCGACGAACCTTTTCGGTCAACTGGCCGCCTTCCTCATAGCCCACATATCCCGGAGCGGCACCAATCATACGAGATACGGTGTATTTCTCCATATACTCGCTCATATCGATACGTATCAAGGCATCGGCAGAGCCAAACATATATTTTGCCAATTGCTTTGCCAAATGCGTCTTACCCACACCAGTAGGGCCAAGGAACATAAAGGTTCCGATGGGATGGTTCGGGTCTTTCAACCCTACACGGCTACGCAAGATTGCTTTGGTAAGTTTCTCTATCGCAGCATCTTGAGCTATCACCTTCGCCTGTAGTTCTTCCTTCATTCCGGCCAGTTTAAGTCCTTCTGCCTGCGCCATGCGCTGTACGGGTACACCGGACATCATCGAAATAACATTGGCTATTTCCTCTTCGCCTACCGTTTGGCGGTCATCCTTCAAACGGGCTTCCCACTCGACCTTCATCTCCTCCAAGCGGACAGAAAGTTCCTTCTCACGGTCACGGTAGCTAGCAGCCAGCTCAAAATTCTGTGATTTTACAGCTTCAGCCTTCAAGCCACGTGCCTCTTCAATCAGCTTTTCCTGCTCCTCAATTTCTTTCGGAACATTAATATTCGTCAAATGCACACGCGACCCCGCCTCGTCCAAAGCATCAATAGCTTTATCCGGGAAGTTGCGGTCGGTTATATAGCGTGCTGACAACTTGACACATGCTTCCAAGGCTTCATCCGTGTAGCTCACGTTATGATGGTCTTCATACTTCTCCTTGATATTCTTCAATATCTGAAGCGTTTCTTCAGCTGTGGTAGGCTCTACAATCACCTTTTGGAAACGACGTTCCAAAGCACCGTCTTTCTCAATATTCTTTCTGTATTCATCGAGAGTGGTAGCTCCAATACACTGGATTTCACCACGCGCTAAAGCCGGTTTCAGCATATTGGCAGCATCCATGGAACCGGCAGCAGCACCGGCACCTACAATCGTATGGATTTCATCGATGAAAAGGATGACATTCGGATTTTTCTGCAACTCGTTGATAATAGAGCGGATACGTTCCTCAAACTGACCACGATATTTTGTTCCCGCCACCACAGAGGCCATATCAAGCATCACCACGCGCTTTTCAAACAAAATGCGCGAAACTTTCTTTTGCACAATACGCAATGCCAAACCCTCTACAATGGCAGATTTTCCGACTCCTGGTTCACCGATAAGCACCGGATTGTTCTTCTTGCGGCGGCTCAAGATTTGCGCCAGACGTTCAATCTCGCGTTCGCGACCCACAACCGGGTCCAGCTTGCCTTCTTCGGCAGCCCGGGTCATGTCTACGCCGAAATTGTCCAGCACGGGGGTATCATTGGACGGCTTTCTAGATGCAGTCTGTGCAGCCGAAGCCGAACCAGCCCCTCCAGTACGGGAGGAGCGAGACATACTCATGTCTTCTTCATCCTCTTCATCATCCTCAGCGAATCCCATTCCCGCATTCGGATTGGTCGATTTCATCGAAAGCTGTTCAAATACAGCCTGATAATCCACCCGGTGTTCTTCCAAAACAGTTGCAGCAAGATTGTCTCCGTCTTTCAAGATAGCCAGCAATACATGTTCCGTATCGGCAGTTGCACTTTTCAGCAAACGCGCTTCAAGCATACACATCTTCAATATCTTAGCCGTCATCGGGGACAAGGGCACTTCAGCGTCCGGCAAGAGAGTATCGTCCTCGGCATCTTTCAGGAAACCCTCCAGGCGACTTTTTACTCGTTTTAAATCTATATCAAGTTTCAACAATATTTCAATAGCTTTTCCTCCGCCATCACGCAACATGCCGAGCAGAAGGTGTTCCGGACCAATATAACGATTTCTCAATCGATTGGCTTCTTCCTTGCTATAAGTAATTATGTCTGAAACTCTTTGTGAAAATTGATTGTTCATATTTTATAATTCTCCTCAATTAAAAAGGTTATCCACGACAAAGATACGCATTTATTAATTCAACGTATCATATTTAACTGATTTAATAGTATACAAATCCCGTGCCACAAATTTCAAATCTGTTTTTCCATTTTATACCTTATATATTAATGGCAACTTGGGGAGGAAAGGAGGGAGTACTTCTATATTTATGCCGCAGGCAACAAAGTTTATGGAGGAAAACTTTTGTATATCGTAAAAAAGCAGTACTTTAGCGTGGTTTTTCACGAACCCGAAAATGTATAATTAATAATCTTTTTAAATGCTTGAACAAGACAGAATTATAAAGATTAACATCGAGGAGGAAATGAAGTCATCGTACATTGACTACTCTATGTCGGTCATTGTCTCACGTGCCCTTCCGGATGTTAGAGATGGTTTTAAACCCGTTCACCGAAGAATTCTTTTCGGAATGATGGGATTGGGAAATACCTCCGACAAACCTTATAAAAAATCAGCCAGAGTTGTAGGTGAAGTATTAGGTAAATATCACCCTCATGGCGACTTGTCCGTTTACGGAGCTCTTGTACGTATGGCTCAGCCTTGGGCAATGCGTTACATGTTGGTAGACGGACAAGGTAACTACGGTTCAGTAGACGGTGACAGCGCTGCTGCCATGCGTTATACCGAGTGTCGTTTGCGAAAAATTGGTGAAGACATGATGACAGACCTTGAAAAAGAGACTGTTGACATGCAGAACAATTTCGATGACTCTCTGCAAGAGCCTACCGTCATGCCGGCCCGTATTCCAAATCTTTTGGTAAATGGTGCATCTGGTATTGCTGTAGGTATGGCTACCAATATGCCGACTCATAATCTATCTGAGGTTATTGACGCTTGTATTGCATACATCGAAAATAATGACATCGATATAGAAGAGTTGATGACGTATGTTAAAGCTCCCGACTTCCCGACCGGAGGCTATATATACGGTATGAACGGTGTTCGCGAAGCCTATCTCACGGGACGCGGACGTGTCATAATGCGTGCTAGAGCCGAAATTGAGACTGGTTCGACGCACGATAAAATCGTTGTGACAGAAATTCCTTATGGCGTCAACAAAGCTGAATTGATTAAGAATATAGCCGATTTGGCCAACGAAAAGAAAATTGAAGGTATTGCCAATGCTAATGACGAATCCGACCGTGAAGGTATGCGTATCGTTATTGATGTAAAACGTGATGCAAATGCCAGCGTTGTACTCAACAAGCTCTACAAGATGACAATGCTGCAGACATCTTTTGGTGTGAACAATGTTGCATTGGTACATGGCCGTCCACGTCTGTTGAATCTAAAAGATTTGATAAAATACTTCGTTGAGCACAGACACGACGTAGTCATCCGCCGTACTCAGTACGATTTGCGCAAGGCCAAAGAACGTGCACATATTCTGGAAGGATTAATCATTGCATCTGATAATATCGACGAAGTAATTAAGATTATCCGTGCTGCTAAAACACCGAATGATGCGATATCTGGTTTGATGGAGCGATTCCAACTCAGTGAAATTCAGTCACGTGCTATTGTTGAAATGCGTTTGCGCCAGCTCACAGGCCTGATGCAAGACCAACTGCACGCCGAATATGAGGAAATTCAGAAGCAGATTGCTTATTTGGAAGAGATCCTTGTCAATGACGAACTCTGCCGCAAAGTCATTAAAGATGAACTGATTGAAGTAAAAGAGAAGTATGGTGACGAACGTCGCTCAGAAATCGTCTACTCATCAGAAGAATTCAATCCGGAAGACTTCTATGCAGATGATGAAATGATTATCACCATCTCACACATGGGATACATCAAGCGTACACCGCTGAGCGAATTCCGTGCGCAAAACCGTGGTGGGGTAGGCTCCAAAGGTACCGAAACCCGCGATGCAGACTTTGTAGAGCATATTTATCCTGCAACCATGCATAATACCATGATGTTCTTTACACAGAAAGGTAAATGTTACTGGCTGAAGGTATACGAAATCCCTGAAGGTACTAAGAATTCGAAAGGTCGCGCCATCCAGAATTTGTTGAATATCGACTCTGACGATGCTGTAAACGCCTATTTGCGCGTGAAGAACCTGAACGACCAAGAGTTTATCAACAGCCATTATGTATTGTTCTGTACCAAAAATGGTGTCATTAAGAAAACATTGCTTGAGCAGTATTCACGCCCTCGCCAAAATGGTGTAAATGCTATCACTATCCGTGAAGACGACCGTGTAATCGAAGTGCGTATGACAAACGGCGACAATGAAATCATCATTGCCAACCGTAACGGACGTGCCATTCGTTTCCATGAAAGTGCTGTGCGTGTTATGGGACGTACTGCCACCGGTGTACGTGGCATGACATTGGATGAGGACGGTCAAGACGAAGTAGTAGGTATGATATGCATCAAAGATCCTGAGGCGGAAACAATTATGGTTGTATCGGAACAAGGATATGGCAAACGTTCGGATATTGAAGATTATCGCAAAACCAATCGTGGAGGTAAAGGTGTGAAAACAATGAATATCACCGATAAAACGGGTAAATTAGTAACGATCAAGTCTGTTACAGATGAAAATGACTTGATGATTATTAATAAATCCGGTATTACCATCCGTCTGAAAGTTGCCGATGTTCGTATCATGGGACGTGCTACACAAGGTGTACGCCTAATCAACCTTGAGAAACGTAATGACGAAATTGGCTCTGTATGCAAAGTCACTTCAGAAAATGAAGAGGAACTTATAGAGGAGGGGGAAGAAAATACCCTTGAAAGCCCTCAGAACGAGGTAAACAGTGAAAATGAAGAATAGACATAATATTAATTTAAATTTTCTACAATCATGAAAAGAGTATTATTTTCAATGGTTTTACTACTTGCCGCAAGTTTTACTTTCGCCCAAGAAAAGAACGTAAAAGAGGCTAAAAGTATTGCTAACGGAGTAAATCCTGACTTTGCCAAAGCAGAGGAACTGATAAATCAAGCTTTAACTAATCCCGAAACAAAGGACAATGCCGAAACGTGGGATGTAGCAGGTCTTATCCAAAGAAAAAGAAGTGAGAAAGAAATGGAAAATGCCTATCTGAGAAAACCTTATGACACTCTTCAGGTATATAATAGTGCATTAAACATGTGTAAATTCTACTTCAAATGTGACGAATTAGCACAAATTCCCAATGAAAAGGGCAAAATCAAGAATAAATATAGAAAATCTAATTCTGCTACAATTTTAGCAGAACGCGGCAATCTGATCAATGGCGGCATCCAATTCTTTAATTTGGCCTCACAAAAAGAAGGCGATGCAGCCAAGGAAGGCAATAAAAAAGCGTTGGATTTCTTTGCAACCTACATTGATATTGCTATCAACCCGATGTTTGAAAAGGAAAATCTGTTACAAACAGATACTGTATTACCTCAAATAGCATATTATGCAAGTTTAGCAGCTGCTAAGATGGAAGATTATCCTAGTATTTTGAAGTATGCTCCTTATGCGCAAGACGATAAAGAAGTTGGGAAATACGCTATGGAATTTATCTCTACTGCATTGAAAGCCGAAGGTGATACTGTTAAATGGATTGCTTCTTTGAAAGAAGGTATCCAGAAATATCCTGAACATTCATTCTTCTTCGGTCATTTGATTGATTATTATAGCAATAACAACAAATATGACGAGGCTATGCAGTTTGCTGATGATATGTTGGCTAAAGATCCTAACAATACATTCTATTTGTATGTAAAAGGCTACCTTTATCACAATATGAAGGACTATGATAAAGCTATTGAATTCTATAAGAAAACTATAGAAGTAGATCCTAATTATGCAGAAGCATACTCTAATTTAGGTTTAATTTACTGCTTACAAGCACAAGATTTCTCAGAAAAAGCAACTACAGATATTAATGATCCTAAGTATAAAGAAGACCAAGCTACTCTGAAGACTTTCTATGAAAAGGCAAAACCTTATTATGAAAAGGCAAGAGAACTGAAACCTGATCAAAAAGATTTATGGTTAAATGGTCTATATAGAGTGTATTATAATTTGCAGATGGGCCCTGAATTCGAAGAAATTGAAAAGTTGATGTAATACTTTCTTTCAGAATAATAAAAGCCTAATTAATAATTTAATTAGGCTTTTATTATTCTGAAAGAAAGTAAAGAATATTATTTCTTAAGTGAGAGAGAAGAAGAACTAAAATTAGATTAAATTATCCCGGCATTATATTAAACATAATCCTGATATTGATCAAACCATATATATCCAATTCAACACCTACGTATTCGGTCTTCCGTAAATTACCAACAATGGTGTATCAGAATGGAAAATCATCTTTCTGGCAATACCAGGATTAAATAAGCGCGAAAATATATTTCTTTTATAAGAAGTTAATGTCATAATATCAATATGATTACTCTTGATATAACTGTCTAAACTACTAAGCAGATTATCATTCTTTACCACATCATAGTGTATTTCCAATTGTGGATATTGTTTTTGAAAATATTCCTTAATACCAGCCAGTTTTATTTCATTCCATGTATTCTGAACATCAGAAAGATGTATCAGAGACACTGAAAACTTAAATGATTTCAGATTATTTATTAGCGAATCAAAAGCTATTAAATCACGTTGATCAAAATTAGTAATAAATGCAATACGCTTAGCCTCAGAAAATTGCTTGAATGGAGTATTTTCAGGAATGGCCAATACCGGTACACGGCTACGTTCAATCACTTCAGCTGTTACACTGCCAATCAAATCAATATCCTTCTGATTTCTACCACGAGTTCCCATTATGATAATGCGTGGCCGATATTCCTTGGTATAGCGGAGTACCTCTTCTTCAGGAATACCTTCACGCAAAACACAAGTATATTTAATATCTGGAAACTCGCCGGAAGCTACCTTCTCTTTTACTTTATCAGATAATTCATTCAAATCAGCATGAACTTTTTGTAAGATACTCCTTACATTCTCCTCATCACTTAGCTGATAGTTAAATACATCTCCGTATGGCAAAGAAGTTGCATATATAGGAGTAAAATAAACATGTAGCAAAACAACTTCTGCACCTATATTCTGAGCGAAATTGAAACCGAACTCGCAAGCCTTCAAAGAATAATTGGAAAAATCCACTGGAATTAGCACTTTATTACTAATCTTCTCCAGTTTAGGTGACTTCCCCCCCACTACCTCTTCAGATAACCATGCAGAACTTTCAGTAATTTTCAGAGCATGGGGTAAGTCACTCTCCTTAATACGCACACGTACACCAGAAGAAACAACTGGTTGTATCTGGTTTACATTGTGGATATAAGTCTCAATACCTTCATTTTCAAGAACATTCTTCAATATTTGAGCTTTCGCGTACGTTAAGATTGCCAAAGTAACTAATTTATCTTCCATATATCATTGATTTTGAGATTAAAACAAATAAGAAATCCCAATTGTTGTCAGCAATTGGGATTCTTCTAACTTTCTCTTCTTAAGCTCGAACAGCTTCTTCAGTCTTACCTGCCATTTCATCTAAAATTTTTAAAGCTCGCTCTAAAACAGTAGTATCATCAATCATAACCAATCCACCATCTGGTCCAGGTTCCAAGTGAATCCCAACACTTTTCCCCTCCTTAAAATTGTGTCCACCGAAAAAATTTCTTACAGTGTCAACATTCAGTCCAAGTTCATCGGCTATTCTATGCATACTACCACTAGGCAATGAGTCTTTAATCTTACGTAATTCATTAAATGTTATTGTTCTCATATTCATAAATTTAATGGTTAATACTCTGTATTTTTTATTATCACGCTATAAACTTAAGGAAAAAAAAGGATAAAACAAACTATTTCTTTATCTTTTTTCAAAAAGAATATTGCCTCTCCAAAAAATAATCATTTTTTAAGTATACACATTACTGTCCCATTAAAATCTAAAAGAGTTCTTTGAAATATTTGAAATTTAGTTAGTTACAGCTATTCTCCGAGCGAACGGACTTGAATTTGTAGCTTTGCATCAGATTAATCCGATGGCATATGTTCCAAGACAAATACGTTTTCGCTCAATTGGCTTCATTTCTGAATCGAAGTAAGTTTAACCGCATAGTCACCAAGTATGATGGCGATAAATATGTGAAGCACTTCACCTGCTGGAATCAACTACTTGCTTTGATATTTGGCCAACTTTCTAATCGTGAAAGTCTGCGAGATTTGATAGTTGCTCTTGAAGCTCATCATTCCAAATGTTATCATTTAGGAATGGGTAAAAATGTATCAAAGTCATCGCTGGCAAGAGCAAATCAAGATAGAGACTATCACATCTTTGAAGAATATGCTTACTACCTAGTTAGCGAAGCACGACAAAAGTGTGCTAATCATATTTTCAAACTTGGCGGTAACGTTTATGCTTTCGATTCGACAACTATTGACCTGTGCCTTTCAGTCTTTTGGTGGGCAAAATTCCGCAAAAAGAAAGGTGGTACTAAAGTGCATACATTATATGATGTGGAAACACAGATTCCTGCATTCTTTCATATCACGGAAGCATCCGTACACGATTCTAAAGTCATGATTGAAATTCCTTATGAACCAAGCTCTTATTACATCTTTGACCGCGGTTATAGCAACTTCAAAATGCTGTATAAAATTCATCAAATTGAAGCCTACTTTGTTGTCAGAGCAAAAAAGAATCTCGGGTACAAATCCATCCAATGGAAACGTAGGCTGCCTAAGAATGTGCTTTCAGACGCGAGTGTACTTCTGACAGGATTCTATCCTAAACAATATTACCCAGAGCCACTTAGGCTGGTTAAATATTGGGATGAAGAACAAGAACGAGAATTTATATTCATAACCAATGCGATGCATATATCTGCGCTTCAAGTTGCTGAACTTTATAAAAATCGCTGGCAGGTAGAGCTGTTTTTCAAATGGCTCAAGCAGCACCTTAAAATCAAAAGATTTTGGGGAACTACAGAGAATGCTGTTCGAATACAGATATATGCTGCTATATGCGCTTACTGTTTGGTGGCAATCATTCAACACGATATGCAACTGGACAGAAGTACATATGAAGTGTTACAAATACTGAGCATCTCATTGACTGATAAGACTTATCTGAGAGACCTCTTTAATAAAACTAAATTTCAAAATGACAAAGAACGATTCGGACCAAATGGGCCAAGTTTGTTTAATTTTTAATTCGTCCCAATTTTAATGGGACACTAATGAAGTATACAGAATTATAAATACGAAGAAAAAGCTCCTAAAAACATACAGAAACAGCTCGTATAAAGCAGAATTATCGGGCTTATACGAGCTGTTTTTAGAATATAGGGAAAATTTAAATACCTTCTATGGCGGAAGCTGGAACCCACCCTACTTTACCGTCTTCCAAACGAATTTCTTTCCATTCACGCATAGAGTTGTCTTTTATTTCAACTTTACGTCCCTCATGAAGAATGAACAGACTTGTACCACTTTCACTGGGAGTACTACGCACTGTGACACTAGGTGCTAACACTATAGCTTCACTACGTTCCATCAGTTCGCCTTTCTGCTGAGCAGCAAACACATTACTCAATATAACAAGAGCCAGGAATACTATTCCTGCAATAAATCCCACTTTCTTCCCCATAATCTGTTTTGAAAAGAAAAAGAGATAGAATGAAACGAGTAATAGTACAAAGAACACAATCCCCAACTTAGCCCATGCATCTACGCTAAGACAATTAATCAACGATTTAGTCCAAGATACAAAGAAAACCTCAGGAACTGGGATTACCTTATCGATTGTCTTAGAACGTGCTATTTCCAAATTTGCACGAATATCAGCATTACCAGGTTCCAACAACAAGGCACGCTCATAATTCAATATAGCTTTTGCTATATCATCTGCCTTATAATAACTGTTGCCAAGATTATAATAGACCTCTGCAGCCTCTCCCTTCTTTAACAGATTCTCATATATTTGAATGGCAGAAGCATAATCATTCCGTATATAGGCGCTGTCACCTTCAGCCTTTGTCACATTGCTTTCTTGTCTTGCAGCAGAGAATTCCGCATGTGAACCGACGGATGTAGAGTCACTACCAGTCTGTAATGTATCTACAGATGCAGGATTCTGCCCATAGGCAGTAATTGCCATCACTAGACTAAGAGTAAAAAACAATATTCTATTCATTACCATTTCCTCCTGATTAATGTTTTATCGAGTTTTCCATTTTGCTGATAACTTCCAAAGAAGCTGAATATACCTTATCCATAGCCTGGTTATCATCACCCGGAGCAAAGCGGGCAAACTCACAGTTGTTCAATGCATCGAGGAATTCCTTTATCAACGCATCATTCACACCATAATTACGAAGTTCCTCTTCGATATTATCCTTAGACAAACGGGATACCGGAATGTTCAGTTTATCACTGATATACCCCCAAAGAGCCTTCAAAACCTCATCATAAAATGCGTCTTTCTTATTCTCGGCCAATAATTTACCAGCTTGTTTCATACGTTTCACCGCCACTTTATTGGCTTTCTTAGTACGCATCTTTGCTACATTTGCATTGGCTGCTATTTGCTTACGATAGATGATAAAGAATGTAATGAATGCAATACCCGGTATCAAATAAAGCAACCAATACGTCAACGAACCGAAGAAGAAATCACCTTTGGGAGACAAAGTGACATTATTCTGCTTGATAAAACGAATATCCTCGTTTAATACTTTCAAGTCTTCCTTGCTTGTAAAGTTTGCAATGGTCTGAGCTGCATTACCTGCTCCCTTTTCCACATGCAATTCATACTCTTCCGTAGTCAGCGTTTTATACGAACGGGAATTAATATCAAAATAACTGAACTTTACGGCAGGAATCTTATAAGTTCCCGCATTACGGGGAATTGCCAGATACTCAATGACCTTACTACCGGAGAGGCCCGAATTTGTCAGACGGAATTTATTGTCCACCTTCGGATCATATACCTCAAAATCCTCGGGGAATTTGACTTCCGGATTAGAAAGCAACTTCAGATTGCCGGTACCAGAGATGACAAGTTTGACAGTAACGGCATCATTGGTCTTGACATTTGTACTATTGATAGAAGAAGTTATATTGAACTCTCCCACTCCTCCAGAAAAATCAGCTGGCTTACCTACTGGCAAGGGTTTTACGTCAATCGTCAATTGCGGAGTCAAAATTGTCTTTTTAACTTCTACGTAATTGCTTCCTCCATTGAAAAATGCCTCGAACGGATCAGCAACTTGTGTAGCCTTTGCAATGGAAGCGTCAAAGCGTGCAGCATCAATCGTCAACTTACCGGCTTGTTGTGGGAACAACACAAACTGACGATAGATTGTAGACTGATAATTTCTACCTTTATAATGCTCCAATCCCCATCTTCTGTCATTAGGAAGTTCCACTTCCTGAGAATGGAATCCTTTGAAGTCGGGCAACTTCACATTGTCAAACATACGCAAGTCCACCAAGGTATATATCTTATATGTCAATAGGAATGCTTCTTGTTCATACACCGTCGTCTTACTGGCAGTAGCTGTAATAAACAAATCACTATTCGATACAGATGTCCCGGAAGAAGCGCGGCTGGCAGTGCCACTGCTCTGTCCGCCACCATTTCCTGAGGATGCTCCATTGGTAGCCTGATCTGCCGGAAGAATCCTTACTCGTACAGAATTAGAAACCATTTGGTTACCATCAGCAGTGATAGTGGCTCCTGGAATGGTAAAATCACCTTCTGCAGTCGCCATTAAAATATAAGTGAATGTAATACTGCTGGTTGAAGTCGTCTGCCCATTAATCATCTGCACGCTACTCTGTTGCGAGCGGCTGGGCCCCATCAACACATCAAATCCCTTCATAGAAGGAGCACGAAAATCCCTTACCTTTTGTGTAGTCACCGTATACGACAGTCTGAACTGGTCTCCTACCGCCACAGCGTCAGGAGCAGACGCAGTAAACGATACCTTGCCATCGGCAAAGGCATTCATACTGGCTGCAATCAGTGCTATCCATAAGAAAACTATTTTTCTCATATATTATTCCTATTATGTTTGTTACCAATCTTTTTCCAGACGACCTCCTTGAAGTACCTGCTGCTTTTTCACTTTATCCTGCACATCCTTCTCGTCTTGCATGACAGAGTTCAACAGCTGTTCGGCATTTTCCTTAGACATCTCATTATCTTTCTTTTCCGGCTGAGAAGGTTGTTGTTGTTGCTGGTCTTGATTCTGTTGCTGGTCTTTCTGCTGATCCTGCTGTTTATCCTGCTCCTTCTGTTGGTCCTGTTTATCCTGATCTTGATTCTGATCCTGGTTCTGCTGCTGGTCTTGCAACTGTTTCTGTGCCAAAGCAAGGTTATAGCGCGTTTCATCATCTTTCGGATTATTGCGTAACGACTCCTTATAGGCTTCTACCGCCTTTGCATAATCCTTCTGAGAATGAAAGATGACTCCCATATTATGATAAATCTGTGCCAAGTTCGATTTGTCCTTTTCTATCTTGGTAGCTCCCACATATTGCTCCATCGCTTCCTGCAGCTTGTTCTGCTGGGTCAATGTATTTCCCAAGTTGAACATGGAAACCGTTGACTTCGGGTTTACCTCCAAAGCCTTCCGATAGTTCACTTCTGCATCCACATATACGCTATCCTTAAAAAAACGGTTTCCCTTACGGATATAATCGCGTTCCGCCTTCTGTGCAGAAGCTGAAGCTGCCACTAACAGCAGCAAAACTATTCCAATATATTTTTTCTGTAACATACGCATCATTTCTTATTAGAGAATAAATGAATGTTGCGGAACAGAGGATTCTTGCGCTCCAATATCAACATCTCAGCCAGTAACAACAGCAGAATAATCCATGCCACTGCCTGAAACTGTTCATTGAATTCCGTGTACACCTGTGTTTCCACATCTGCCTTTGCCATCTTATTGATTTCCTGACTAATCGCTTTCTGTGCACCATTGGTATTGTCTACGCGCACATAAATACCATTTCCCGCCTGAGCAATTTCCTGACACATCTGCTCATTCAAGCGAGTAACGATTACATTACCTTCACGGTCACGACGATAATCATTAGTACCCTCTATTGGAATGGGGGCACCCTCGGGCATACCTACCCCTAATACATTGACCTGGATACCTTTCTCTGCAGCAACCTTAGCAGCTTCTACGGCACCACCTTCATGGTTTTCACCGTCGGTGATGACAATAACAGTACGTCCCACCCCTTCTTGAGGTGTAAAACTCCGGGCAGCCAGATTTATTGCAGCTCCAATTGCCGTACCCTGCTTGGAAATCAGCGAAGGGTCGATGGACTCCAAAAACATCTTGGCGGAAATATAATCACTCGTAATAGGCAACTGGGTAAATGCGTCACCCGCAAAAACAATCATACCGACCTTGTCATTCTGCATCTTATCTACCAACTGTGCCACCAGCCGTTTTGCCTTCTGCAAGCGGCTTGGCTGTACGTCTTGTGCCAGCATGGAATTGGATATATCCAACGCAATCATCACTTCCACTCCCTGACGTTTTACCGTCTCCAGTTTGGAACCAAACTGCGGACGTGCCAACAGTACCGTGAACAACCCGATAGCCGCAAAAACCAACCAAAACTTCACATCCGGACGGTATTTGGAAACATCCGGCATTAGCTGTGCCATCAGTATAGGGTCACCAAACTTACGAATGGCTTTCCTCCTCCGATAATTGGAGTACAAGTAGAAGGCCGCCAATAAAGGCAGCAACAGCAACAAGTACAAATATGCAGGTTCTTCAAATCGAAACATCTTTTTATTTACAATTTAGCAATTTACAATTTACAATTTGGCTACGCAATGACTGATACACTAAAAGACATTCTCCTTTTTACGGTATCTTCTTCAATATAGAGTTGCGTAACAGTACCTCCAGTAATACGCACAAGAAAGCAGCCAACGCAAACCAGCGGTACTCTTCCTGGCGCTTGCTGTATTCTTTTACATTCAATTTTGTTTTCTCCAGCTTGTCTATCTCCTCATACACTTCCTTCAACTTCGAGTTGCTGGTGGCACGGAAATAGTTACCTTCCGTTGTTCCAGCAATCTGTGTCAAAGTCTTTTCATCAATTTCGACGGGCATATTGACATATTGCACTGTTCCACCTACCGGATAAGGATAAGGAGCCATACCATTGGTTCCTACCCCAATAGTATAAACGCGAATGCCAAAGCTCTTGGCTATTTCAGCAGCTGTCAAAGGAGAAATATCACCTTTATTATTGACACCGTCCGTCAGCAGAATAATGACTTTCGACTTTGCCTTGCTATCCTTCAAACGGGTAACGGCATTGGCAATCCCCATACCGATTGCCGTTCCGTCTTCAATCAGCCCGCACTTCATATCTTTAAGCAAGTTCAACAATACGGCATGGTCTACTGTCAATGGACATTGCGTAAAGCTTTCTCCAGCAAACAAAGTTATACCTATATTATCATTCGGACGTCCGTTAATAAACTCTGCCGCTACATCCTTCGCCGCTTCCAACCGGTTAGGTTTCAGGTCTTCGGCCAGCATACTGGTAGAAACGTCCATGGCAAGCATGATATCAATACCCTCAATCTCACTGTTCTGCCAGCTATCGGTGGTTTGCGGACGTGCCAAAACAAGAATAATCAGTATCAAGGCAATTATCCGCAATACAAACGGTACATGCAGCAAGTAGTTCTTATAGCTTTTAGGGGTATGGGCATACACACGGGCATCCGAAATCTGAAGCGTAGCTTCACTATTCTTCCGCTTCATAATATACCATACTATATAAGGTATAAGCAACAGCAGCAAAAATAAATATTCAATATTGGCAAAAACCATATTTATGTACGATTTAACGATTTACAATTCAGCTTCGCTCCAAACATCCCTCATTTTTCACTCATGTATATCCGATTGAAGTCACTTTTTCAGTATTAAGCAAAATAATTATACAACTCCAATCCAATATATATCAAGGAACTGACAAGGGCTACAGCCAACACTACAATACCCGCTCCCAGCAAAATCTTGGTACGCAAAGAACGTTTCTCGATAATGGTAATCTCCGTAGGCTGCGGTTTAGCATTCTCCTCTTCTTTCTCCTTGGTTTCATTAATAAAGTCAATGGCATTAATCAGGTTAGCGTCATTTTCGTTCACCAATGGATTATGCTTGGCAAATTTCACCAAATCAGCAGTCTGGAACAATTCACGCAAATCTGATAGAGCTTCCTTATCTTTCATTTCCAGCAACTTATCTATGATTTCCGTAGAAGTCATTTCCAAAGCATTGAAACCAAAACGGTCTTTTATATATGTACGAAGAGCATCAGTCAATTCCGTATAATATTCCTTCGGCTCCCCTTTCTGCCATACCTTCTCATTCTTGATACGTTCTATCTCCTGCATAGCCAACTGATGGGGAGGCAACTTAGGTTCTACCTTCACCTTACGGATAATAGGCTTATTGTCGAAGAAACGCATTATCAGATAGACAAGCAATATCCCTATCGGGATAATCAGCGCACCACAAGCCATAAGACCATACCAGTCTTCCCAAGCAAAAGGCGCTTGCATCACTGTTTTGGGACCGAAAAACTGTTCCGGATTCTCCGGATCTAACGGGACATTCACCGAATATACTTTCAATGCCAACGCTTTGGAGCGATACTTCTCATTATCCACCGTCACTTCCATAGGCGGCAGATAATAAAGAGCCGAATCAAAAGAGGTAACTGTATACTCTTGAGTTATCAATGCACGCCGGCCATCATTCAGCAATTGCGTATCCGGTTTGGCCACATCAATAATTTCAACCCCATTCACCAGCGTATCGGTATATACCGGGAATATGGCACGCTTATCGGCATCTAGAGATACTTGAAGCTTTATCTTTGCCTGCTCTCCAATAAGAATCTGCAAAGAGTCAATCGTAGCATCTACCGTTACCGACTGGGCTACTACCCTTCCCGACCATGCTATTAATAACGCTATCAGAAATAAATATCTTTTCATTTTCCGATTAATTTCGTTTCGCAAACAAATTCATCAATGCCTTGACATAATCCTGGTCGGTACGTACCGACACATTGTCGACATTACTCTTGGTAAACGTTTCATTCAGTTCCGCCTGCTTGTTCACCCACCAGTCATGATGGGCACGACGCACGGCACGCGAGGAGGTGTCAATCCACTGCTCATGTCCCGTCTCGGCATCCCTAATCTTCATCAGTCCCACGGGAGGCAATTCTTCCACACGACGGTCGTACACCTGAACGGCAACCAGGTCATGCTTACGATTGGCAATGGTCATGGCGTTCTTGAAACTTTCCTGGTCGATGAAGTCGGACAAGACAAATGCCGTGCAACGGCGTTTCATTACGTTTGTCAGATACTCCAAGCCCAGACGAATGTTCGTCCTCCGGCTTTCCGCATGAAAATCTATCAGTTCGCGGATGATGTAAAGTATATGCTTACGTCCCTTCTTGGGCGGAATAAACTTCTCAATCCGGTCCGAAAAGAAGATGACACCAATCTTGTCATTATTCTGAATGGCAGAGAATGCCAGTGTGGCGGCAATTTCCGTCACCATATCCTTCTTCATCTGCTTTACCGTACCGAATTCCAAACTACCGGAAACATCTACCAACAACATCACTGTCAATTCGCGCTCCTCCTCAAACACCTTGACGTAAGGCTTGTTGAAGCGGGCGGTCACATTCCAGTCAATGTCGCGTATGTCGTCGCCAAACTGATACTCGCGCACTTCGGAGAATGCCATACCTCTACCCTTGAAGGCAGAGTGATACTGCCCGGCAAAGATATTGTTGGACAGTCCGCGCGTCTTTATCTCAATCTGACGGACTTTCTTCAAAAGTTCTGTTGTTTCCATTGATTTATTTTAATAATCTCATTTAAGCACACAAGCGCAATTTAGTTTATAACAGAAACTTCCCTATGAAAAGGGGTGAAGTTTTCGGTACTCAACCCTAAGGTTTACGACGCTAACCTCAGGTATTGGATTGTAAACCTCAAGTTTACGAAAACCTCTATTATGCGTTAGGGCACTTCAACCTTGTTCAGTATCTTGCTGACGATTTCATCAGATGTCATATTGCTGGCTTCCGCCTCGTAAGTCAAGCCGATACGGTGGCGAAGTACGTCGTGTGCCACAGCGCGCACATCCTCCGGAATGACATAACCGCGACGCTTGATGAACGCGTAGCTACGGGCAGCCAGGGCCAAGTTGATGGAGGCACGGGGCGAACCGCCGAAACCAATCATGTCTTTCAGCTCTTTCAAATCGTATTTTTCCGGATAACGAGTAGCAAATACAATATCGACAATATATTTTTCGATTTTCTCATCCAGATATACCTGGCGAACCACCTTGCGGGCTTCGATAATCTCGTCAGCCTTCAAGATTGGCTTCACGTTGAACTTCTCTCCATTGATATTCTGGCGAATAATCAGTTTCTCCTCTTCCTGCTTCGGATAGTCAATTACAACTTTCAGCATGAAACGGTCCACTTGCGCTTCGGGCAGCGGATAAGTACCTTCCTGCTCAATAGGATTCTGCGTGGCAAGCACCAAAAATGGTTTGGGCAACCCGAAAGTTTCATTGCCGATAGTAACTTGACGTTCCTGCATGGCTTCCAGCAAAGCACTCTGTACTTTGGCGGGAGCACGGTTGATTTCATCAGCCAAAACAAAATTTGCGAAGACCGGACCTTTTTTTACTTGGAACGTTTCATCCTTCTGGCTGTAAACCATTGTACCTATTACGTCGGCAGGCAACAAGTCTGGCGTAAACTGAATGCGGCTGTATTGCGCATCAATCAACGAAGCAAGCGTCTTGATAGCTAAAGTCTTTGCCAAACCGGGCACACCTTCCAACAACACGTGTCCATCGGACAACAAACCAATTAACAACGACTCTACCAGATGCTTTTGTCCTACAATGACCTGGTCCATACCTGTGGTAAGATTGGTAACGAAAGCACTTTGTCTTTCAATCCGCTCATTCAGTTCGCGGATGTCAATTGTTTCAGCCATAAATCATTCTATTTTTTTAATGTTTAATTTCCTCATTTATCCGGTTTTGAACCGGTAATTATTTTTTCGCTCCCAAAAGTACGGGAATAAATTAACCATACCAACTAATTTTTATTAAAAAACTATGCGAAACCTTTAGATTAAACTACTTTCATAGAGTTTAGTATTTAACAAAAAAAGAAGCAGTAATTTTTTACTGCTTCTTGGCCAATTTTGGTATCTTGATAGTAGTACCATAAGGCACATTATCCGGATTCTTGATTACACCGGGATTATGCTTCACGATATAAGACCAAAGAGCTTTTGTTCCATAAAAACGAAGCGCTACCCTAGTCAGCGTTTCCCCTTCCTTGATGGTATAAGTGGTTTCTGTTCCCACAATCGTATACCCCACAGAATCCGGTTCAAACGGTACAACTGTCTTTTTTTGCTCTTTTTTAGGAGTGGGAGACTGTACTTGTACATTTTCCTTTGGAGTTTTTTTAAGCGTAGGAGTTGTTGCAGCAACAGTTTCTGCCACAGTATCTATCCGAGCAGGAGCTACAACATCTTTTGAAACAATACTGTCTGTCAAGGCAATATTGTCTTGACCGGCAGGAACCTCCACCTTTTCAGTAACAGATTCCCTCACATCCGAGTCTGCAACTTCTTCTACAAGAGGCTTTGCAGTAAGTGCGTCAAGCAAGTCCGGATAATACATGAAAGCTACGGCACCACCACACAGCAACACTACAAAAACAACGATGCCTATAAAATATTTCATAGTCGAAGAATCTGCCATATCTTTTATCACTGGCTCAGACGGTTCCGGCTCAACAGCAACTATATTTTCAGGCATTGCTTCAGGTTCCGTTTTTTCCGGTTTCTCCTCTTCAACTGCCGGTTCGGGCTCAATTAACGGCTCTTCTATTACAGTTTCCACCAAAGGTTCTTCTATCGTAGCTTCTTCCACTAAGGTAACCTTCTCCTCCACCTCTTGTTCCAGAGTTTTGATTTCAGTATCTTCATCATCTTCACTGTCATTTTCCTGCAGGGTATCCTCAAGTACCGTAGCGTCATTCAAAACTACAGTTTCAAAATGCGAAAATGGTCTATTGATAATATCTTTCAAGGCCGGTTCCGGTGTAAACGACACTTTTGTATGCCCTTGTATCTCAAACCTTTCCCCCGTATTCACATTAACGCTTTCACGACTCCCGACATCTATCAGTTTGAAAGTCCCCAAACCTCGTATCTTCACATACTTATCCTTCTCCAATGACTCCTCAATCAGCTGAAAGAATTCTTTCACAAAACTATCCGCATTCTTCTTGCTCATGCCATGCCTTTCAGCCAGCGTGTCAATCAAGTCTTGTATGTTCAGTTTCTCATTCATAATACGGGAGATTTTTTTAAAAGCCGGTTACTTAAACTTATCCTTTAATAATGTACTCGGCTTATAAGTCAACACCAATTTAGGAGGTACCAGCATACGCTGCTTTGTAGTCGGATTCACAGATATACGTTCTGCCTTCTTTTTCACTTCGAATGTACCGAACCCTTGTATAGAGATAATATTCCCCTCCTCCAACTGCCGTGCCATATCCGACAGCAATGAAGCAACCAGCTCAGAAGTATCTTTCAATGTGTATCCTAACCTCCGCGATAATTCAGAAGTAAACTCTTTGTTATTCAAAATGTAAGCCTTTAAATTGAACTACGGTGCTATATTAGCAAATCTTCTTCACATAAGCAAGAAGATAAGGAAAAATCTTTAAATTATTCGCCCAAAAAGGTCGAAATCATCGGAATTTACTATCTCTACGTGGTAAAAGTTACCTATATGCAACGCTTTGTCTCCACGCTCAATCAAAACCTCCGGATCCACTTCGGGAGAATCAAATTCTGTACGTCCAATATAATATTCGCCTTCCAGCCGGTCAATGATTACTTTCATCTGCCTGCCTACTTTCTCCGCACTCAACTCCCCTGAAATGCCTTGCTGAATAGACATTAACTCATCCAGGCGGGCTTGTTTCACTTCCTGGGGAATAGAATCCTCATATTCAGCAGCGGCATACGTTCCTTCTTCTTCCGAATACGCAAAAGCCCCCATTCTATCGAAACGCACTTTACGGACAAACTCTTTCAGCTCCTCAAAATCGGCTTCAGTTTCTCCCGGATGCCCCACCATCAGTGTAGTACGGAGATGGATACCGGGAACCTCTTCACGGAATTGCTCTATCAACTTATATGTCTCACCCTTCGTCACATGACGGCGCATCTTTTGCAGCATATTGTCGCTGATATGCTGCAAGGCAATATCCATATATTTGCATACATTGTCACGCTCACGCATCACACGGAATAAATCAGTCGGAAAATGTGCCGGATAAGCATAATGCAAGCGTATCCACTCCACTCCGGGAATATCCGAAATCCGCTCAACAAGCTCGGGCAACATTTGCTTCTTATATAAATCTACTCCGTAATAGGTCAACTCCTGGGCTATAACCTGGAATTCCTTTACACCCCGTGCAACCAGATACTTCACCTCGTCAAGTATCTCCTCCATCGGGCGCGACACATGCCGCCCCGTAATGATAGGGATAGCGCAATAAGAACATTTACGGTCACATCCTTCGGATATCTTCAAATAGGCATAATGCTTTGGAGTGGTCAATGTACGCTCTATGTGCAACTCGTCATGATAGGCCTTTCCCAAATCCTGCAATAACTCTCTCCAATTGAATTTACCATAGAATTTATCCACCTGGGGAATTTCAACGGCCAATTCCTTCAGATAACGTTCCGAAAGGCAGCCCATTACATAAAGCTTCTCCAAGCTTCCTTCCTCCTTGGCCTGTGCAAATTCCAGAATCATATTAATGGATTCCTCCTTGGCGTCACCAATGAAACCGCAAGTATTGATCACGGCAATCTGCCCTTTCGGCCTTTCCGCATCATGTGTCACATGGAATCCCACTTCCTCCAACTGGCGCATCAAATGTTCCGAATCCACCAGGTTTTTAGAACATCCTAAAGTAATGATATCTATAGTCTTCCGTTTCATGCATTCTCCCCGAACAGTGAATCAACAAATTCCTTTTTACGGAACACCTGCAAATCTTCCATGCCTTCACCCAATCCAATATATTTAACCGGAATTTTAAACTGGTCTGAAATGCCGATGACTACGCCACCCTTGGCTGTTCCGTCCAACTTTGTAACAGCCATTGCCGTAACCTCCGTTGCCAGAGTGAACTGCTTGGCTTGCTCGAATGCATTCTGCCCGGTTGAGCCATCCAACACAAGCAACACCTCATTCGGAGCATCAGGGACAACCTTCTTCATCACATTCTTGATTTTCGTCAGTTCATTCATCAAACCGACTTTATTATGAAGGCGTCCTGCCGTATCTATAATTACCACATCGGCATTATTAGCAGTTGCGGAACTCAGTGTGTCAAAAGCGACAGAAGCCGGGTCAGCACCCATTTTCTGCTTCACAACAGGCACACCTACCCGTTCACCCCATATCACCAACTGCTCCACAGCAGCAGCACGGAAAGTATCGGCAGCACCCAGATAAACAGACTTTCCGGCTTTCTTGAACTGATAAGCCAGTTTGCCAATCGTAGTAGTCTTCCCTACACCATTGACGCCCACTACCATAATGACGTATGGTTTCTTCGCAATCGGTGCTTCAAAGTCATCCACATCCTCCGAATTATTCTCTGTAAGCAACGCTGCGATTTCATCACGTAAAATATGATTCAGCTCAGTGGCATTCATATATTTGTCGGCTGCTGCACGCTTTTCGATACGTTCAATAATTTTCAGTGTCGTTTCCACGCCCACATCCGAAGTTATCAACACCTCTTCCAGGTTATCCAATACTTCATCATCAACTTTTGACTTTCCTGCCACGGCACGCGCAATCTTGCCAAATACACTTTCTTTGGTCTTAGATAATCCTTTATCTAATGTTTCTTTTTTTTCCTTGGAGAAAAAACTAAAAAATCCCATACACTAATTATTTTTATGCAACCTGTTTTCGCATTCCCTGCAAAGATAGTGCAAACCGGATGCAGAATAAAATGAACCCGTTCATTTTTTATGCTGAGGTGCAGCCTATCTTCGCATTTTCAGCAAAGATATAACAAAACTGACGAATATTAAAAACTTCGTCCTCTTTTTAAAAAGAAATCCCCTTACCGGAAATACCGACAAGGGGATCTTTATAAGTCATTAGCGCTTTACAGCCACTGTATTTATCTTATTTCTTAAAGAAGTTCTGAACATCTTCATTACGGACCATCTGTTCATCAAAGATGTAAGCACCAGTCTTAGGAGACTTCACCATTTTGATAACCTTTGTATAAGAACGTCCTTCTTTGCTTCCTTCGTGCAAGGTTGCTACCGCTTTCTTTGCCATAAGTTATAGATTTATTATTTAATTTCTTTATGTACTGTCACTCTCTTCAGAATCGGGTTGTATTTCTTCAACTCCAATCTCTCTGTGGTATTCTTTCTGTTCTTCGTCGTAATATAACGAGAAGTACCCGGCATACCGCTATCCTTGTGTTCTGTGCATTCCAGAATCACCTGTACTCTGTTACCTTTTGCTTTCTTTGCCATAATCAGTATTCTCCTCTACTTTAGCCAATAACTTTAATGCTTTTCCAATCACAATAACCTTTAGCTACCGCATCTTTCAAAGCAGCGTCCAGTCCTTTCTTATTAATAATGCGCAAACCATTAGCGCAAATGCTAAGGCTGATCCAGCAATCTTGCTCTACATAGTAGAACTTCTTGTTAAACAAGTTCAAATCAAAGGTTCTCTTCGTTCTTCTCTTTGAGTGTGAAACATTGTTGCCAATCATGGCCTTCTTTCCGGTAATTTGACAAATCTTTGACATTTCTATCTTAATTTTATAGTTTTCTTTTTTGCCTATTTCAAACAGAGCGCAAAGTAAGCACTTTTATCGTTACCAAACAAGTTTTTCTTAAAATAATTCACTGTACGATAGCATTTTTTCCTCATTTCAGCTTCTCATAAAGCAACAAAAGGGCATTTTGAATTGTTTTTTCCACATTTCCCTTTCTTCCCTCGTCTCCCTCCTGCTTCATGGTAACGATTTCATTTTTATAGGCAACAGCTATCCACACCGTACCCACCGGTTTTTCCGAAGTCCCACCTCCAGGACCTGCAATACCGGAAGTAGCCACTGCACAATCTGTTTTCAGCGTTTTCATCGCACCTTTCACCATTTCTGTAACAGTTTCACGACTTACTGCTCCATATTTTTCCAATGTTTTGGCAGATACATGCAACAAAGACATCTTTATTTCATTGGAATACGCCACTATACTACCATTAAAGTATTCCGAACTGCCAGGAACGGAAGTTATCAGAGCGGCAATTCCTCCACCCGTACAACTTTCTGCGGTGGAAAGGGACAATTTCTTTGCTTTCAGCAGCTCTCCTACCTTTTCTTCCAGCTTCATACCTTATTATATATATTATCTTAAAGTTACCCGTGAATAAGCAGGTGCTTCCATCGGACAAAAATCTTTATCCATATACTTGAAATATCCGGTAATGGCAATCATGGCAGCGTTATCCGTTGTGTAGCTGAACTTCGGAATAAATATTTTCCAACCATACTTCCCGGCATGCTCACGGAAAGCATTACGCAATCCATTATTGGCAGAAACACCTCCGGCAACAGCCACTTCCTTTATTTTATATTGCTTGGCGGCTTTGCGCAACTTATCCATCAAGATATCTACGACGGTAGCTTCCAGCGATGCCGCCAAATCCGTCTTGTGATGTTCGATGAAATCAGGGTCGTCCTTCATCCAGTCGCGCAGAGAGTAAAGGAACGAGGTCTTAAGTCCGCTAAAACTATAATCCAACCCTGGAATATGCGGTTTGCTGAACGAGAAGGCTTTAGGATTACCTTGCCGAGCCAGCTTGTCAATAATTGGACCACCCGGATATCCTAATCCCATCACCTTTGAGCATTTGTCAATGGCTTCACCGGCGGCATCATCAATAGTCTGCCCCAAAATTTCCATATCGTTATAGGCTTTCACCAAGATAATCTGTGAGTTTCCACCGGAAACCAGCAAGCAGAGGAAAGGAAATCCCGGCTGCACATTATCTTCACCTTCTACTTTAATAAAATTAGCTAACACATGACCAGTCAAATGATTAACATCAATCATTGGAATACCTAATGAACGGGCGAACCCTTTGGCGAAAGATACCCCCACCAACAATGATCCCATCAATCCCGGTCCACGCGTAAAGGCCACAGCACTCAATTCCTCTTTGGTTACTCCGGCGCGTTTCAATGCCTCATGCACTACCGGAACTATATTTTGTTGGTGCGCGCGGGAAGCCAGTTCAGGCACTACCCCACCGTATGCTTCATGCACAGCTTGGCTGGCCACCACATTCGAAAGCAGATAACCATCTTTGATGACAGCTGCAGAAGTGTCATCACAAGAAGATTCTATTCCCAAGATTATTGTACTCATAATGTTTATTTACGTTTAAACGCTGCAAAAGTAGTGATAAAAGTACGATTCATAACGTATTATTTCATATTTTTGTTGGCTGATTATAAAAATTAACCGCCTATCAGAAAGCTAAAAAAAACAGTACGCTGGGTACTCGGTATTGTATTGGGATTGTACATTGGTACCATATTGTTGCTGAACATTCCATCTGTTCAGCGACAAATGTCTGTATTTGTTGCCAATGAACTGGCTTCCATACTGGACAGCAAGATTTCCATCGGGCGAATAAACATAGGATTGTTGAACCGCATCATCATCGACGACCTGCTCCTGAACGACCAATCCGGCAAGGAAATGCTGAAAGTGACCCGTCTTTCTGCCAAATTCGATATTCTCCCCCTATTCAGCAGCAAAATATCCATTAGTAACATACAATTGTTCGGCTTTAACATCAATCTAAGCAAGCAGACTCCCAAGGATAAACCTAATTTTCAGTTTGTACTCGACGCATTCGCATCCAAAGATACAGTTCAAAAGAAAAACAACCTGGATCTCCGTATCAATTCCTTACTGATACGCCGCGGAAAGGTTTCGTATGATGTGCTGTCCGAGAAAGAGACTCCGGGAAAATTCAATCCACAGCATCTCCGTTTACGTAACATTATTGCAAACATCTCCCTAAAAGCATTACAAAATGATTCTATCAATGCCGCCATCAAGCGTCTGAGCATCGAAGAAGAACATTCCGGATTTGAATTGAAGAAACTAAGTCTAAAGGTTATCGGCAATGACCAACGGATGAAAATCGAAAATTTCGCTATCGACCTCCCCAACACCTCTTTGGCAATGGATACTATACACATGGATTATGACAGTCTGGGGGCGTTTGACAATCTTGCCCAAGATGTCCGTTTCTCATTCCATTTGCTGCCCTCTCAAATCGCCTTGCAGGATTTATCGGCTTTTGTTCCGGCTTTTGGTTCTTTCAAGGAAAAATTGCAAGTAGAGGTACAGACGGACGGCACCATCAATCAACTGAATTGCCCGCACCTTTCCGTCTCTGTCGGAAATCATTTTTATCTGAGGGGAGACGTATCTCTACAAGACCTTTCCCATCCGGAAAATGCTTATGTATTCGGTAATTTGTCCAATTTGTACGCAGACCCGGAAGGAATTGCCTTCTTTGTCCGGAATTTCAGCAAGAACTACAATGGAGTACCTCCCGTCCTGCAACACTTAGGAACGGTTTCCTTCCGTGGAGAAGTCTCGGGCTACTTCACAGACCTCGTAACTTACGGACAAGTACGCACTGACATCGGAACCATCCAAACTGACGTAAAACTAAGTTCTAACAAAGATAAAGGTTATTTTGCCTATTCCGGTGCAGTGAAAACCAAAGAGTTTGAGCTGGGCAAGATGCTGGGCAACAAGAAACTGGGTAAAGTAACTTTCAATCTAGATGTCAACAGCAACCATTACGAAAACCAATACCCGTCCGTACTGCTGAAAGGGCTGGTTGCCTCCATTGATTACAGCGACTACAATTACGAAAATATCACCCTAGATGGAGAATACAAGCAGGGAGGCTTCACGGGAAAAGTCGCCTTGGATGACACCAATGGTTCTGTTATTTTGAACGGCACCATCAATACCGCCAGTCGGGTACCGACTTTCAACTTTCAGGCAAGCATCGACAAATTTCGTCCTCATGCCCTACATCTTACACCCAACTATGAAGATACGGAAATATCAGTCAAAGTCAAGGCAGACTTCACCGGCGGTTCCATTGACGAGATGAACGGTGAAATCAACGTTGACAGCTTACTATTCGCAGCTCCGGAAACACAATACTTCCTGGACAATCTGAAGATATCTGCCATAAGAGAAAGCGAAGGCCAGAAACGGCTGACCATCCAATCCAACTTTCTCCAAGGTAGCATAGAAGGTGACTACTCTTATCGTACCCTGCCTGCCAGTGTACTGAATATCATGCGACGTTATATCCCCGCCTTGATTCTGCCAGACAAGAAACCCATAGAGACAGAGAACAATTTCCATTTTGACATGCACATTTACAATACGGAACTGTTCTCCACCGTCTTTCAGATTCCGGTAAAAGTATATACCCATTCCACCATTAAGGGATACTTCAATGACAAGGCACAGCGGCTCCGCGTAGAAGGCTATTTTCCCCGTCTCCGTTATGGAAACAAATTCATCGAATCCGGAATGTTCCTTTGCGAGAATCCCGGTGACCAGTTCCATACACGCCTACGCTTCAGCAACCGCAAATCAAACGGCGCTGTCAATATAGCTTTAGAAGCGCAAGCCCGGAACAATAACATACAGACCACGCTGAATTGGGGTAACAGTAGCACTGTAACCTACAGCGGGAAACTCGCCGCCGTCGCCCACTTCATCCGTGAACAGAACGAAGCGAATGAAAGCAAGAGGAAACTTCCCCCCTTAAAAACCGTCATTGATGTCCAGCCCACCAACGTGATACTGAACGATACGCTGTGGGATATACATCCTTCCCAAGTAGTACTCGACTCCGGCAAAGTGTATGTCAATGATTTCTACTTCAGCCATAAAGACCGGCACTTGCGTATCAATGGTATCGTTTCACCACAACCCGAAGATACAGTACGTCTGGATTTGAAGGAAATCAACATCGGTTATGTGTTCGACATTGCAGACCTCGGAGTCAATTTCAAAGGAGAAGCCACCGGTCCGGCTTTCGCCAGCGGAGTATTGGAAAACCCCGTCATGAGCACCGACTTGTTTATCCGCAACCTCGGATTGAACGAAGGCTTGCTGGGTGATGCCAACATACACGGAGAATGGCACCACGACGTGAAGGGCATCTATCTGGATGCCCATATCCGGGAGAAAGATATTGCCAAAAGCCATGTGTATGGCTATATCTATCCTTTGAAGCCCACTAGTTCATTGGATCTCCAAATTGAAGCGGACGGTACCAACTTGAAGTTTATACATCATTATATGAGTAGCATCACGCCCGAATTCAACGGACGTGCTACCGGCCATGTACATTTCTATGGCAAATTCAAGGCTCTCACCATGGAAGGGCGTGTATTCGGCGATGCTTCTATGAAGGTAGACGTGCTCAACACCACTTTCTCCGTCAAAGACAGCATCTACATCGAGCCCGGCGGGTTGACCTTCCGCAACAACCGCATTTTCGACACGCAAGGGCATCAAGGAAGTATGAGCGGCTATCTGCACTATCAGCATTTTAAGAACCTGGAGTACCGTTTCAATTTCAATGTCAACGACATGCTGGTGATGAATACCAAAGAATCACCGGACTATCCCTTCTACGGCACCGTCTACGGTACGGGAAATGCCACTATTGCCGGTAATGCCCAAGATGGCGTTAACATTGATGTTGCAATGACTACCAATCGCAACACTACCTTTACCTATATAAAAGATAACGTATCTACAGCAGTCAGCAACCAGTTCATCAAGTTTGTGGACAAGACACCACGCCGTGCCGTACAAGACTCTATCCGCCTTTCCGACTACGAAATTGCCCAAAAGGAAATCGAGGAAGAAAGAGAGAGCGACACTGATATCCGGCTGAATCTCTTGATAGACGCCACTCCCGACGCTACCATGAAGATTATCATGGACCCTATCGCTGGCGACTATATCAGTGGACGGGGAACTGGAAATATCCGTACTGAGTTCTTCAATAAAGGAGATGTAAAGATGTTTGGCAGTTACCGGATAAGCCAGGGAGTCTATAAATTCAGTCTGCAAGAGGTTATCCGAAAGGACTTTATTATCAGGGATGGAAGTTCCATTACATTCAACGGCTCGCCACTGGATGCCACTCTGGACATAAAAGCAGGTTATACGGTCAACTCAGCATCCTTAAATGACCTAATGCCCAACGAGGCAACCTCCGGCTACATCAGCCAGACAAATGTAAAAGTGAACTGTATGATGGACCTTACCGGACAATTGACCTCACCTGATGTAAAATTCGACATCGAACTGCCCAACGAACGCGATGAAGTGCAGGCCATTGTCCGTAACTATATTCCTACCGACGAGCAAATGAACATGCAGATACTCTATCTGTTGGCTATCGGCAAGTTCTATACCCCGGAAAACTTAGGAGCCACCCAGAATTCGAATATGATGTCCAGTGTTGTTTCATCCACCCTTTCCGGACAGTTGAATAACGCTTTATCGAACATTCTCGATGTCAATAACTGGAACTTCGGCACCAATTTCAGTACCGGTGAAAGAGGCTGGACAGACATGGAGTTCGAGACTATGCTTTCAGGACAATTATTGAATAACCGACTACTTATCAATGGTAATTTTGGTTATCGTGATAATCCGATGGCAAATACCAATTTTGTGGGAGACTTTGAAGCGGAATGGCTCGTCAACCGTTCCGGAGACATCCGCCTGAAAGCGTACAACGAAACGAACGACCGCTACTACACCCGGACAAATCTGACAACACAAGGTATTGGCATTATCTTCAAAAAGGATTTCAACAAATGGAGTGAGCTCCTTTTCTGGAACAGATGGAAACTCAAGCGGCTGAGAAAGGAACAAGAAATAAAGCAAGATACCCTATCCACTGATAAAATAAACACAGAACAGCAGATGCCCGAGGCACAATCAAAACGGAAAAGGGAGCAAAAGTAAGATTGACGTTCTTACTGTCCACATTGAAGGTTTTAGAATAAGCAAATAGGCCCGAATACAGCATTTTAAATGGCTACACCCTTTGTACCTAAAGGTGTAGCCATCACTCTACGATAGTATAGGCATTCAAGGCAAAGGGTGTAGCCATAAAAATACATCAGAAAGGCAATGGCCCGTCCGCCCCCACACCTCCAAACGGGTTGTCCGTCTGTGGCGGAAAATCAGCAGCCGATGGAGGTGGCGGTGTTGCCGTACTTCCGATAGGCGCATTCATACGTGAACCAAATGTAGCTCCTCCACCCTCCGTCGGAGGTGGAATAACCATATCATCCTCGGGATTCTGGAAACGGGTGTACTGTCCGATAAACCTCAGACGCACATCCCCCACGGCACCGTTACGGTGCTTTGCTATGATGATTTCCGCCATACCGCGCAAGTCACTGCCATCGGCAGAAGTATAAATCTTGTAATATTCGGGACGGTGGATGAAGCACACCATATCGGCATCCTGCTCGATGGCACCGGATTCACGAAGGTCGCTCAACTGGGGACGCTTGCCTTCCTCGCCTTCACGGTTCTCCACACCACGGTTCAACTGCGACAGAGCGATGATAGGAATGTTCAGCTCCTTGGCCAAACCTTTCAATGAACGCGAAATGGTACTAACTTCTTCCTGACGGCTGCCGAAAGACATTCCGCTTGCATTCATCAGCTGAAGGTAGTCGATGATGATAATCTTCACTCCGTGCTCACGTACCAGACGCCGTGCCTTCGTACGGAGTTCGAATACCGACAAAGAAGGCGTATCATCCACATAAAGCGGAGCATCCAGCAAGTCACGCAGTTTGTAATCCAACTGCTGCCATTCATAGTCCGCCAACTGACCACTCTTGATTTTCTCACTCGGAATCTCGCACACGTTGGATATCAAACGATTCACCAGCTGCACGTTACTCATTTCAAGCGAGAACAGCGCTACGGGATTGCGGAAATTCACGGCAATGTTTTTCGCCATGGAAAGTACGAACGCCGTTTTACCCATGGCAGGACGGGCTGCAATAATGATGAGGTCGGACTTCTGCCATCCGGAAGTCATCTTGTCCAGCTTGGTATACCCACTTTCCAAGCCACTCAAACCATCGGTACGGGCAGCAGCTTTCTGAATCAAATCATAGGCTTCGGCAATGACAGGATTAATTTGTGTATAATCCTTCTTCATGTTCTGCTGGGAAATCTCGAACAGTTTTCCTTCGGCCTCCTGCATCAAATCGTCCACATCCAGCGTCTCGTCGAAAGCCTTGCTCTGGATATTACTGGTAAAAGTAATCAATTCACGTGCCAAAGCTTTCTGCGCAATGATACGTGCATGATATTCGATGTGTGCAGAAGATGCCACCTTACTGCTAAGTTGGGTAATATAGAACGGGCCGCCCACTTCCTCCAATTCTCCCCGCTTTGAAAGCTGCTCCTTCACGGTGAGGATATCGACCGGCTTCTGATTCACGGCCAAATCGGTAATAGCGGAATATATCAGCTGATGTCTATGCTCATAGAATGACTCCGGACGAAGAATTTCACTTACCAGCGAATAAGCGTCCTTCTCAATCATCAAGGCTCCCAAGACTGCTTCTTCCAGCTCCGGCGCTTGCGGCTGGATACGTCCGTAGTCTGTTACGGGCTGTGGTGCCTTTCCTTTCGGAGTACGGGATGTTCTTCTTTGTTCTGCCACTTTAAGAATTAATAATTGAAAATTAAAAATTAAATGAACTTCCCTTTTAGAAAGGGGAAGCAAAGATAATGCAAACCGAATACATAACTTTCATGCTTGCATGAAAAAGTTATGTTGAGGTGCAGCCTATCTTCGCTCGTATGGCAAAGATAAGCGAATTTATTTATAAGCGGTAAATAAATCATTGCTAAGTTTTCAATCTACTATGAACAGAAATCACTAACTTTGTCTTCGGAAGCTGCACTTCATAGCTTCCCCTTTTAATTTTAAATTATTAATTCTTAATTTTCAACGCCATGCTGACTTTTCCAAATGCCAAAATAAACCTGGGACTGAATATCACAGAGAAGCGTCCGGACGGATACCATAATCTGGAAACCATTTTCTATCCGGTTCCCATAGAAGATGCTTTGGAAATAAATATCTTGAACGAAGGAAACCGAAAGTTCCGTCTGCATCAGGCAGGTCTGGAAATTGAGGGAGAAGCAGAGAGCAACCTGGTAGTGAAAGCCTACAAGTTGCTGGACGACCAATTCAACCTTCCTCCGGTAGACATCCATCTCTTCAAGCATATTCCCTCGGGAGCCGGACTGGGTGGCGGTTCGGCCGACGCAGCCTTCATGCTGAAGCTTCTGAATAATAAGTTTGAACTCGGACTGCCGGATGACACTCTGGAAGAGTATGCCGCCAAGCTGGGTGCCGATTGTGCCTTCTTCATCAAAAACCGTCCGACTTACGCAGAAGGTATCGGAAACATATTTTCTCCCCTTCCCCTCTCACTGAAAGGATATCGGATATGGTTGGTGAAGCCGGACATTTTCGTCTCTACACGGGATGCCTTTGCAAAAATAAAACCGCATCATCCGGAAATGTCTCTGAAAGAAATTGCCCAACTTCCCGTTGAAGAATGGAACGGACGAATGGTCAATGACTTTGAAGAAAGCGTATTCCCCCAATTTCCCACTATCGGAGAAATCAAGGAAGAGATGTATCGGCAAGGAGCTGTATATGCCTCCATGAGTGGTTCGGGGTCATCTGTTTACGGATTATTCAAGGAAGATGCCGTATTGCCGGAAGTGGATTTCGGAGAAAAAGCTTTTGTATACAAAGGCCGGTTCACTGATGTTTAAAAATGCATCAACCAATATACTGATTTCCGGAAACAAAAACACAACAAGGTTGTTCTTACAGAAAACTCAAAACAACCTTGATTATGAAAAAGTTCAAATTCGGTATTCTGGCAGGACTACTTGTCTTGCTGTCAGTGTCCGCTTTTGCGGAAGGACGTCTTCCCGTAAATATACAAACAGCTTTTCAAAAGCTCTATCCTCAAGCAACGGATGTGGAATGGGAGCAAATGGCCAGTTGCTACGTGGCAGAATTTATTGCAGATGGTCAGGAAGTTGATGTCTGGTTCAATAAACAAGCGGAGTGGGTCATGACTGAAACGGATGTAGAGTCACTGGAAAAAGTGCCGGCTCCCGTGGCAGAAGCATTCATGAGCAGTACAATGGCCGGCATGAAGTTAAGGGACGTAAGAATCATCACCTTTCCCAAACATCCCACAGTGATTATAATTGAGGTGGAACAATACAATTCCGATGAAGAATTCCAACTGTTCTATGCTCCGGATGGAAAACTATTACAAAGCCTCGATGTAACAGAACTTGGAGGAGAGATCTATCCCGGACTCTTTTTCAATGATTAATACTGACGATTGGTGATTTGTCGATGGTATCCATTCATCAACAAATCACCAATCATTCATCACCAATCATTAATATACCTCTACCCTATCAGCAATACGCTTCGCTTTGTCGCGCAACGTGTCAAGATCACTGTCAAGAGGTGCATAACACAGCACTACACCCATACGGCGGTTTACGCGGGTAGTAGGCTTGCCAAAAATACGCAGATAAGTATCCTCTTCTTTTGTAACCTCTTCCATGCCACGATAATTGGGACGTTCCTGACTGGCTATCGGAGAGAGGATGACAGCACTGGCTCCTATACGCTCCTGCTTGATGCCAGGGATAGGCAGACCAAGCACCGCACGACAGTGCAATTCAAACTCATTCAGATTCTGGGTTCCGGCCAGGGTTACCATACCCGTATCGTGCGGACGTGGAGAAAGTTCGGAGAAATAGACACCGTTCTCATGGCTGAGAAAGAATTCCACTCCCCACAATCCGGCACCGGTCAAGGCACGGGTCACTTTCTCTGCCATATCCTGCGCCTCCCTTAGATGGGCAGGGTCAATATGGGCAGGCTGGAAGCTTTCACGATAGTCCCCACCCTTCTGTACATGGCCGATAGGTGGGCAGAACAAGGTCGGGCCATTCTTCTGCGTTACGGTGAGCAATGTTATCTCACTGTCGAACTTGATGAATTCCTCAATGATAAGTTCTTTTATGTCTCCACGGCTACCATTACAGCCATATTCCCAAGCATGCTCCAATTCGTCGGCACTCTTTACGAGAGACTGGCCTTTGCCGGAAGAGGACATCAGCGGTTTCACCACGCATGGGAAACCTATCTTTTCAGCTGCAATTTTCAGTTCATCCAGAGATTTGGCATAAAAATATTTAGCTGTTTTCAGTCCCAACTCTTTAGCTGCAAGGTCGCGTATAGCCTTACGGTTCATAGTAAAGTTCACAGCGCGTGCACTGGGCACCACTTGAATGCCTTCTTTCTCGAAATCGTACAGACGTTCCGTACGGATAGCCTCGATTTCCGGAACAATGATATCCGGCTGGTGTTTGCGTACCACGCGTTCCAAAGCATCTCCATCAAGCATGCTGAATACTTCACATTCATCTGCCACTTGCATGGCAGGCGCTCCGGCATACGAATCGCAGGCGATAATATACTGACCTTTGCGTTGGGCGGAAATTACAAACTCCTTGCCCAGTTCACCAGAACCCAACAATAAAATCTTTTTCATCCTATCTATTTATTTACTATTTGACAATTTTCAATTTACTATTCAACACTATACAATCAGACGATTTACTATTCACCATCCGCTACCCGATTACAGCACAGCCAATAGTAAATAGTAAATCGTCTAATAGTAAATTCCTTTATTGGTGCTGTTCTCTCAACAAATCATTCACCGTCTTTACCGGATTGAATGTAGTCAGAGGCACTTCTACAAATACAGTATTCCAATCACTCATGGCGCCGTTCCACAAACCGGGAAGTTCAAGCGCCTTCAGGTCCTTGCCGTTCTTGGACTTATAGGAGATGAACCCCGTGGCTTTATCCACATACTTCACAAGATTGAACTTATGTCCTTTATAGTCACGTACAGCGCAAACCAAATCCACCGGATTGAAATGGGTACCCTTTTCAAACATTTCCTTCTTTTCCGGATCGTCCATATCAATCTGCGAACTTTCCAGAATCTGCAGAGAGATAGTGCCGTCACTGTTGTATGCCAAGAACGGACCTCCACCTGGTTCGCCTACGTTCTTCACCATACCGCAGACGCGCATCGGACGGTTCAGTTTTTCTTTCAGGTATATCACCAGTTCGGCATCTTCCAGATTCTTCGTCTCCGGGTTCTTGCAATAGAGTTGCTTCTGCAGGAATTGCAGGATTTCAAGAATTTGTTCGTGTGTATATTTCCCGCTTTCAAGCAACTGCAAATAGGCAAATACCTTCTGCTGCAAAGCTACCAGTACACCGGCAATCAGCTTTTTATATAATACGGTGTCACCCTTCAGTTTGTCGGGTACCACATTGTCGATATTCTTTATGAAGATAATATCCGCATCAAGGTCGTTCAAGTTTTCAATTAATGCACCATGACCGCCCGGACGGAACAAAAGTTTGCCATTGTCACGGAACGGTTTGTTTTCCATATCGGCAGCAATGGTATCAGTACTCGGTTTCTGTTCCGAAAAGGTGATGTTATAATCCACCCCGTACTTCTTAGCATAAGCGGCAGCCTTTTCGTCCACCAAAGCCTTGAATAAGGCACGGTGTTCGGGCGAAACCGTGAAATGTACATTCACTTTACCATTTTTATTGACAGCATACAAGGCCCCTTCTACCAAATGTTCTTCCAACGGCGTACGGCTACCGTCTTCATACTTATGGAACTTCAGCAGTCCTTTGGGCAGCGCACCATAATTCAGTCCGGCCCCTTCGAGCAAGGCTGCAACAACCGCCTTGTAGTTTCCGGCAGCAAGCAGAGCCGATATATCCTTTCCGGCAGTTCTCCGGCAAGCGATATTCAGGTCGTCATAGAAGGCAAACTTCTCTATCTTCTCAAAGAAAGTCTTTTCAAAGCCTGTCTGGGGGGCATCATAATCTGCTCCAAGAAACTCAAACAAGTTTTTGAACATACGGCTAGCAGCACCCGAAGCCGGTACAAACTTCACTACCACCTTATCGGTCTGTGTATATGCCTCCCAAGCGTCCAGGTATTTCTTCTGTTCATCCGTATCCGGAGCCAATATCCCCTTCTCTACAGAAGCAGCGGCAGACAGTTTCAAGTATGGAAAACCCTTTTCAAAACAAGCCAACTGTTCGGCTATTTGTTCTTCGGAGATGCCTTTATTTTCGAGCAACTCTTTGTCTTGCGGTGTTATCATAATATCTTGTTTTATTAATTCATGCCCAAAAATACAAAAAAAGCAGAACTGCCGTCAAGAAAATGAAGAAAAAACTTACCTTTGAAGCATAAAATACGGACGATTATGGAAACTGATGAATTTTTCACTACTAAAGAGAAAGATTTACTCTTCTCGCTCTACCGCAAACTGTTGCAACTTTCCGGAGAAACCCTCCAGAAGGGGGACTGCAAAAAGCTGAAAACACATCTTGTCAACACTATACAGAACAACCGTATCCAGCGTGATATATTCGGTTTGAATCCCGTCATCAAAGATATGCAAACGGCTGTCATCGTAGCGGAAGAAATTGGCATGAAGCGCGCCTCCATTCTGGGACTCATGCTGCACGACTCCGTGCGCTGCGGTACTTGCACCGCCCAAGAAGTAGAGCAAATTTATGGCGAGGACGTGGCAGGCATCATCCGGGGATTGATACGTGTAAACGAACTTTATTCCAAAAGCCCTACCATCGAGTCCGAGAATTTCCGCAACTTGTTGCTGACTTTCGCCGAGGACATGCGTGTCATTCTCATTATGATTGCCGACCGCGTAAACATCATGCGGCAGATAAAAGATTGCAAGAACGATGAAGCCCGCCGGCAGGTAGCCAACGAAGCGGCCTATCTCTATGCGCCCCTTGCCCATAAGCTGGGTCTGTATAAATTGAAGTCGGAACTGGAAGACCTCTCGCTGAAATATACCGAAAAAGAGGTTTACTATCATATCAAGGACAAGCTGAACGAGACAAAGGCATCACGCGACAAGTACATCGCCTCTTTCATTGCACCGGTACAAAAGAAACTGGAAGACGCCGGACTAAAGTTCCACATTAAAGGACGCACCAAGTCCATCCACTCCATCTACCAAAAAATGAAGAAGCAGAAATGCCCCTTCGAAGGCGTGTATGACTTGTTTGCCATCCGCATCATTCTGGACTCTTGCCTGGACAAGGAGAAACTGGAATGTTGGCAGGCCTACTCCATCGTAACAGATATGTACCAGCCTAACCCGAAACGGCTACGCGACTGGCTGTCCGTACCTAAAAGCAACGGATATGAGTCACTGCACATCACCGTGATGGGTCCCGAAGGCAAATGGGTGGAAGTACAAATACGTACCGAACGCATGGATGATATTGCCGAACGAGGCCTGGCCGCCCATTGGCGATACAAAGGAGTGAAAGGTGAATCTGGTCTTGACGAATGGCTGACTTCCGTACGCGAAGCCTTAGAGAGCTCGGACAGCAACGGACTGGAAACGATGGACCAGTTCAAACTGGATTTGTACGAAGACGAGGTATTTGTATTTACCCCGAAAGGCGATTTGTTCAAACTTGCTAAAGGCTCCACCGTGCTCGATTTTGCTTTTCATATTCACAGCAAACTAGGTTGCAAATGCATCGGTGCCAAAGTGAACGGCAAAAATGTACAGTTGAAGCAAATGCTGCATAGCGGTGACCAAGTAGAGATAATGACATCGAATACGCAGACACCCAAGCAGGACTGGCTGAACATCGTAACCACCTCTAAGGCGCGTACCAAAATACGCCAGGCGTTGAAGGAAATGGCTGCACGCCAGCACGCCTTCGCCAAGGAAACCCTGGAACGCAAGTTCAAGAACCGGAAAATAGAGTATGATGAAGGAACCATGATGCGCCTCATCAAGCGCCTTGGCTTCAAGGTAGTGACAGACTTCTACCAGGCTATTGCCGATGAAGTGCTGGATGTCAACGAGATTATAGACAAATATCTTGAACAGCAAAAACGGGAAAACGACACACGTGACGATATTGTCTACCGCAGTGCTGAAGGCTATAACCTTCAACAAGGCATACCGGAAGAGATAGGTACTAAAGAAGATGTACTGGTCATTGACCAAAATCTGAAAGGATTAGATTTCAAGTTGGCACGCTGCTGCAATCCCATCTATGGAGATGATGTATTCGGCTTTGTCAGTGTAACGGGAGGTATCAAGATACACCGTTGCGATTGTCCCAATGCCAGTGATTTGCACTCACGTTTCGGCTACCGTATCGTGAAAGCACGCTGGGCCGGAAAGTCACAAGGTACACAGTACCCCATCACCCTGCGCGTAGTGGGACACGATGACATCGGCATCGTGACCAACATCACTTCCATCATTTCCAAAGAAACGGGTATTACCTTGAGAAGCATCGGTATTGACTCGCATGACGGGCTGTTTTCCGGAACGCTGACCATCATGGTAAGCGACACGGGACATTTGGAAGCACTTGTCAAAAAACTAAGGACGGTAAAGGGAGTGAAACAAGTTTCAAGGAATTAAATGACAACTATAATCCATGAAGTACGACTTTAAAAAGCAGTTGCGCAGTTTCGGATATGCCTGGAAAGGTATCCGGTGCTGCATAGGAAAAGAACAGAACCTGAGCTTCCATCTGATTGCCACGGTGGTTACGGTGATTGCCGGATTCTTATTGGAGATTACCCGGATCGATTGGATGATTGTTATTCTTTGCATCGGAGTGGTGATAGCAGCTGAGCTGTTCAATACCGCCATTGAGAAGCTGGTCGACCTGGTGTCTCCCCAACAGCATCCCGTGGCAGGGCAAGTAAAAGACATAGCCGCCGGAGCAGTACTGGTATGTGCTGCAACGGCGGCCATTATAGGATTGATTGTATTTATCCCTTACCTCACCCGCTTTTTCTTATAATAAGGATAGGTCAGCAGCACAAAGAAAAATACGGTAAGCATAGCGGCAACAGATGCCACATGGTATATCTGTACTTTGTCCATCAGGTGGCAAGCCACAGCCATGCCCACCAGCAGCCCTGCCTCCATAAACAAATGGCAAGTGGTGTTTGCCGTTCCACGCTGGCAGTGGTGCGACAATTTGACAAACATCTTCATGAACGGGACTGTAATGAACACCAGTACAGCCAATGCCGCCAATGACCAATAATCGCCCACAAACATCAGCGGTAGCAATGCTCCCGGTACAAAAGCAATCAGCAGCATATTGATGGCAGGTACCCATGCACGCGGCAATAAGAAACGGTCCATATTGCACAGCGACACGCCTATCGGAGCACGGAAAGCCACATATACCCTCGATGCGAAAAATATGCTGGCCAGTCCGGCCGCTACGGACAGATAGGTCACCATACGGAAACCATACATCTTATACATTCCAATGCCCAACATAACACCCACCAGCATGCCCAAGCATGCAGCCCATGCATATACCATGTTTCCTGCACTGCGGCGTGTGGAAGTCGTTATGTCGATGGCCACCGTAATGCCCGCTGTGGTTGCCAGCCCGAAACATACTCCCTGCACAGCGGCAAGCAGCAGAAATTTCGTATAACCATCCACAAAGGCATATCCCAGAACAGCCGCCAGCATAATGAGTGTGGAGTAAAGGAGCACGTGCTTCCTTTTATATTCATCGACCAGATAGGCATGAAAAGGACCGACAGCAAACATGGCCACCGCAAAAACCAGAAACATGCTGCCCGCCTGTCCGACGGAAACACCCAACTGCTCTCCCATCACAAAAGGGAGCAAAGGAAAAAGCATATAGACGGATATGTACAGCAACAGATTTGCCGTACACATCCGCCAAAAATTGAGTGTCATAAGTTTGTTAGTACTGTTCTTTCTCATTCGGGAAATCTAAGTTCTTCACATCAGATACATAACGGCTGATGGCATCCGTCATCACTGTATGCAGGTCAGCATAGCGACGCAAGAAACGAGGACGGAAACCGTTATTCATACCCAGCATATCCTGAACCACCAACACCTGGCCGTCCACATCGCCACCGGCACCGATGCCGATAACGGGTATAGTCAACTCACTGGCCACTCGGGCAGCCAATGCGGCGGGAATCTTCTCCAATACCAGTCCGAAGCATCCGGCTTCTTCCAACAAATGCGCATCGCGTACCAGTTTCTCAGCTTCAGCATCATCCTTGGCACGGACAGTATATGTTCCATACTTATTGATGGATTGGGGCATCAGTCCGAGATGTCCCATGATAGGAATACCGGCGCTAAGGATACGTTTCACCGTACCGATGATTTCCTCGCCTCCCTCCAGTTTGAGGGCGTCGGCATGGCTTTCTTTCATAATACGGATAGCGGAAGCCAATCCCTCCAGTTCGTTGCCCTGATAAGAACCGAAAGGCATGTCGACGATGACCATAGCACGCTTCACACCGCGAACCACGGATTTGCCATGATAAATCATCTGGTCGAGCGTGATGGGAAGCGTGGTGACATTGCCTGCCATTACATTGGAAGCGGAATCTCCCACCAGAATCACGTCTACACCGGCACCGTCTACAATCTGCGCCATAGTATAGTCATAAGATGTCAACATTGATATCTTTTCGCCTCTTTGCTTCATTTCAACAAGGCGATGTGTAGTCACTTTACGAGTGTCGTCTGAAATATAACCCATGATAGTATTTACAATTTGGCAATTTACAATTACTCAATTTAATTTTCGGCGCAAAGGTAATCCTTTTTCTGATTACTTGTACAATTGAGTTAATTTATCGTAAGTGAAACCCTGAAAGTCATCCAATACATAATGACACAACGAGGCTATGTCTTCACGGGAATTGGTGGTTGCCAACCCTATAACGGTAGCTCCTGAAGCCATGCCGGCTTTCAGCCCGTTGAAGGAATCCTCGAATACATATGTGGTGTCGGGAGTTGTGCCGAAAACCTCCATACCCAACAGAAAACAATCCGGTGCAGGCTTGGAAGCCGTAAACATCTCGGCCGTAAGGATACGGTCGAAAAGAGTCTTTATTTCGGGATGAACCCGATAGACAGCTGCCATCTTCGCTTCGTTGGAGCTGGTCACTACGGCAGTCTTCACCTCATTCCGGTGTAGGTCGGCAATGAAGTCAAGCACTCCGGGAATAAAGTCGAATGACATTTCCTGTTCAAAGCGGTTCAACCGTTCTGTAATTTCAGTCTGCTCCTTCACCATGCCCGGAAAAAAGGTGTCATAAATATAGACCAGCGTCTGGCCCTTCACTTTACCTTCAATATCATCCATACCCAAATACTGCTTTCCCATTTCATGCCAGAAGTGACTGTACTGTGTCTCCGTGTCTACCACCACGCCGTCGAAATCAAAAAGTACGGCGGTTGCTTTTGTTGTGTCCATAAACTTTCTTTTACCTAAATCTGTTAATACCAAAACACTATAGTGCACAAAGGTGAGAATAATCTGCGAACCAAACAAATATTTCTTATCTTTGCACTCCTTAATTGACTCATATCAAATGAACAACCCGCATATATTAGGAACCGAGCGCATTGGCAAACTGCTTGTGCAGTATTCCATTCCGGCCATTATAGGCATGACGATTACTTCGTTGTACAACATCATCGACAGCATTTTCATTGGCCATGGCGTAGGTCCCATGGGCATTGCCGGACTTGCCATCACCTTCCCTCTGATGAATCTGGTCGTAGCTTTCTGTACGATGGTATCGGCAGGCGGCTCTACCATTTCATCCATCCGGCTGGGACAGAAAGACCTGGACGGAGCTACCGAAGTCCTGGGAAACACACTGATGTTCTGCCTGGTCAATGCATTCATATTCGGCGGCATCTCATTCATATTCCTGGATGATATTCTGCGCTTCTTCGGTGCCAGCAATGATACGTTGCCATATGCCCGCGACTTCATGCAGGTGATATTACTGGGTACCCCCGTCACTTATACCATGATTGGCCTGAACAATATCATGCGTGCCACGGGATATCCCAAGAAAGCGATGCTTACGTCTATGGTAACGGTAGTCTGTAACATAATCCTCGCTCCCATTTTCATCTTCCAATTTGACTGGGGAATACGGGGAGCTGCAACGGCAACGGTCATCTCGCAGTTCATCGGCATGGTGTGGGTAGTAAGCCATTTCCTGCAAAAGACAAGTGTGGTACGTCTGCAACGGGGGTTCTGGAAGATGAAAAAACGCATCATCAGCAGTATATTATCCATCGGTATGTCACCGTTCCTAATGAATGTTACGGCATGTGTCATTGTGATTATCGTAAACAACAGCCTCCAACAGTACGGAGGCGATATGGCCATCGGGGCATATGGCATTATCAACCGGCTGCTGGTACTCTATGTAATGATTGTATTGGGGTTGACGATGGGAATGCAACCGATTGTAGGCTATAACTTCGGTGCGCAAAAACACGACCGTGTGAAGGCTACCCTGCGTCTGACCATCATTGCCGGAGTATGTATCACCAGTACAGGTTTCCTTATCTGCGAATTGTTCCCCCATGCCATATCTGCCATCTTTACCAGTGATGAAGAGTTGATAGATATTGCTTCCAGAGGCGTGCGCATTGCCGTAGCCATATTCCCGCTGGTAGGCGCACAGATTGTCATCGGCAATTTCTTCCAAAGCATCGGGAAAGCGAAAATCAGTATCTTCTTATCGCTGACACGCCAATTACTGTATCTGTTGCCGGGACTACTGATATTCCCGCATTACTTTGGGCTGGACGGCATCTGGATATGTATGCCGGTATCGGACTTCTTTGCTTTTGTAACGGCTGTTATAGCTTTATGGATATATAATACCCGATTATCTGTCAAGAGTAGATTTACGAAAGATTAACGGTGGATCCCGGAAAACACATCATCCATACACCCCAAACGCATGATGTGTTTACCTTGAGCAGGCCATCCAAGTGGGAAAATATCTTATTCACTCTTGATGCTCTTTACCGGATTTTCGTTGGCAACATGCCATGATTTCATCACTACACATCCCACGATAAATGCAAGCAACAAAAAGCCGATACTGATATATCCGACGATAGGCAGTAGTACCACATCACTAAACTGACTGATCCAGATTTGCCCTACCTCATAAGCTCCAAGTGTTCCAAGCACTACAGACGGTATGGCAATCCAAAGCACATCACGCGACAGCAATCGCAATATACCGGATGTTTCCGCTCCATTCACCTTACGAATGGCAATCTCTTTGGAACGTAAACGTATTTCATCATCCACATATCCCACCAGCCCCATTAAAATGATAAAAAGAATGGTGAAAGATGCCCATAAAGTGACATCGCGGAAGACACGTACAGATTCGGCATAATTGCCCAACATTTGCTCCATAGAACGGAACACAAGGTCATCTTGTGGATATAGACGGCTCATTTCCTCATTCAGTCGGCGCAGGTTGTCATCAAACGGTTCTTTAAGACGGGCTTCCAGACAAAATGCGGTACCTTCAAACCATTCTATCATAACGGCTTCACTGTCGTTGGTACAGCCGACAAATGCAAAACTATCCAACAAACCTACCACCGTACCATAATCATTCACCTGCTTGCCAATGGGGCTGTCCGTCCAATGCATTTTCTCACAGAACGTGCTGTTGACCAGCAGTTGGTGTTTCCCTGTGAGGTTATGTCCCTCTTTCAATTTCAAACCGATAAAAGGCAAGTAGTCACTATCGAACCACGAATTACGCGGATAGAACATCTCGTTGCCTTGAGCGTCAAGTATCGGGCGATTGGCTCCAAAGCCCGTTATAGAGCGTTCGGCCGAGGCAACCGCCTCTACATAGGGCAAGTTACGAAGTTGTGTACGTAACAGATCTGCATTCACTTTTCTCTGGAAGATAGACACTACACGTTCCGGTCGCCAACCACGGTCGCGCCCTACCATATAGCGGTATTGCAAGAACACCATCAGCATCATACCTATAATGAATGCTGCACCCATAAACTGTACGAAGAGCAATACCCGCTTCCATCCCCTGCGGCCGGAAGTGTAACGCCTGAATACTTGCGTCACGGGAATACGGGCAAAGAGCATGGCAGGTAAGCATCCTCCAAAAACAAACAAGACCGCCACTACCGCCAAAGGCGCATATAAATGCTGCCAATCGAACAATACGGCAAGAGGGACTGCCGCCAACTCCTCCATCCGCTCATGGAAGACATAAACCAATATTCCGACTACCAACAATGCCGCACTTATTACTATCGCCGTTTCCACCAGAAACATACAGAAGATACTGCCACCTGATGCACCACTACATTTATGTACGCCTATCGCTTTGGCACGTTGTGTCAACGAAGAAATGGAAATCAATACATAATTCAACGTCGTGGTGAAAAGTAACACAGCACCCAAGAAAAACATAATCCAAACCATTTTGCGGACTTGCGCTTCACCCAGATGCACACTGCGGATAGGTACAATATGGACCGACAGTTCCAGCCCGCTATCCGATGGCAAGTGCCGTGCGACAGCCGCTGATATCCGTTCGTTCAACCAATCGGCATCTTGCGGACTGCGTAACCGAACGAAACCGTCATAATTCCCACCACTCTGCCATCCCATTCCCCACTGCGTGTACTTCTCTATATTCGAGAAAGACACAACTGCTTCGGGACGCTTATACAAAGAAGTATTCAAAGGAACATCCCGAAAAATACCTTTAACAAGCAAAGTAGCTTCATGCCCCCAGAAATCGTATGACACAGTCTTACCTATGGGATTTTCATCACCAAATACCTGCCGTACTGCCGTTTCTGAAAGGAAAACTACATCTGGATTCGCTAAATCCTGCGGATTTCCTTTTACTACATCCAAACCGAGAACAGAAAAATAGAGCGTATCAGCAATCACTGTCTTCAATTCCAACGGACGGTTACCCAACTTATAATCGTCATCGAATAGTGAACAACTGACCGTAGCCCCTTGCACCTTATCTGAAAATTCTTTAGCTATAATGCCAGGAATCGGAATAATGGTGTAGAAACTCTCTCCTCCTTCCAATACACCATTCTTCATCCAACCCGTCTTCACAATATAAAGGTTATCCGGATCATGATAAAAGCTATCAAAATTCAACTCGAATGCAATCCGCGCAAATAGGAATACGGACATCAACAGTCCCAATGCTAACGATACGATTTTAATGGCATTGGTCCCCTGTCTATGCAATAAACTTTGCAATGTATAATAAATGTGACTACTCATCATAATTTCCTGAAGTTATTCTTTATTCACTCTTGATACTGTCTACCGGATTCTCATTGGCAATCCGCCATGCCTTGAATACTACACAACCGATGATGAGCAATAGTACAATGCATGCAATAAGCAAGAATCCGCAGATACCAAAATCCACTCCCTCCACAAACTGCTCTATCCAGACACCGCCTATATACCAGGCTCCCAGCCCTCCAAGAAAAACGGCCGGCAAGGATATCCAGAATATATCCTTCGAGAAAAGCCGGAGAATGGATGACGCTTCCGCACCATTCACTTTACGGATGGCAATTTCCTTGCTGCGGCGTTGTATCTCGTCATTGATGTAGCCAATCAACCCCATTAACGTAACAAAAAGGATGGTTATGGCAGCCAGTAAAGCTGCATTACGGAAATCCGTGACGGTACTGTTCTGGTCGTCAATGACCTTTTGGAACGAGGAAAATACAATGTCACGGGTGGGAAACAGCTTTTCCATGTCTTCATTCAAACGCTTGAGGTTATCGTCAAAAGGCTCTTTCAGACGTAATTGGATGTTTCCGGAAAATCGGTCAAGATAAGTTGCATACATAGGTTGCACCGCCACATAAGCGGCATTGGATGTGGCAAAGTCTTTCAGTACACCTACAATATTGCCCGCTATGCGATCGCCGTTGCGCACTTGCCTGCCTATCGGTTTATCTTCCCAATGCATCATTTTCAAAAATGTTTCATTGACCAATATCTGCCCAGGAGCATCCATATTCTTGCCTTCCGCAAATTCCAACTTCATAAACGGGGCATAGTCCTTGCCAAATTCCACCCAACGCATGCTCATCCACTGCCCGTTATCAGTCGTAACCCCTTCTCCGCTCAATCCGTCTGTAAGAAGATTACTGCTACAAGCTCCATCTTCCACATAAGGCAAAGAAAGCATCACACTACGATTGGCATCGCTTTCCGCATCCGAGTCAAAGGATACGCCCGAAGCATAAGCCACCCGGTGGTAATCGAATCCACGTTCTTTATTGGTGATGTAATGGCTCTGCATAAGCACCAGCCCCAACAAGCCGAAAATAAAGGAGGTACCGGCAAACTGCACAAACAAGAGCGGACGTTTCCAGCCTTTCTTGCCTTCGGTGTACCGGCGGAAAACCTGCGTCACCGGAATGCGGGCAAAAAGCTGCCCGGGCAACATGCCGCCTATCATAAACAAAATGACTATCACTGAAAGCGGTGCCCAAATGTTTTCCCAAGAGAAAAGACCGGCAAGACTAACGTCGAGCATGTCCTCCAACGGCTCACGGAAATTAAATAGAAGCAGCGCTACAAGCAGCAAGGAAAAAAGCATGATGACTCCGGTCTCCCATAAGAACATACCGAAAATAGTTCCCGTATTTGCCCCACTACATTTATGTACGCCTATAGCTTTGGCACGACGGTTCATGGCTGAGATGGAAATAAGCACATAATTCATCGCCACAATAAAAAGTATGGCGGTTCCCAGCGTCAACAGAATCCATACCATACGCATGGTACTGATACCAAATTCCATACGGTAGTCCCTTATCGGAACCAGACTGATAAATACATCATCGCTCTTGCGCACCTGCCCGGCAAGTTTCTCTATTCGGGTGTTCACATCGTCCAGTTGCACCCCCGGGCGCAGACGGACAAAGGACATATAGCTGTCTCCACCTCCCCATCCCCAGTATCCCCAATGATGCTTGAAGGAGGTAGCCAGAGACATCACGACACCACTTCCATAGAAACTGGAGTTTTCGGGAAAATCTTCAAAAATGCCCTTCACGGTCATTGGCATCTGTTTGTTATAGACCACCGTCTGCCCGATGGGATTCTTATCGGCAAACATGCTGCCGGCCAGCTCCCTGCTGATGAAGACCACCTCCGGATTATTCAGCTCGCGAGGGTCTCCACTGACAACATCAATGCCCATAGTGGCAAAGAAACAAGAATCGGCCGTCATGGCATTGGTCTGGAAACGGCGTTCATTGGCAAACCAAGCCGAATTGCTCCACCATTGCTGGGTGACGGTAACACTCTCCACCTCGTCAGGCAGGTTTTCGGCAATGGTACCAGCCACCGGTCCAAGAGTTATATGCGAAGGATGATACTCGTTGTTGTAATACCATACTGTTTTGACAAGACACAAACGTTCATGGTCCTTGTAGCAGGTATCATAATTGAGCTCGAATGCCTGACGGGAAAAAATGAGGATACTGACTGCCAACCCCAGTCCCAGGGAAACAATCTTGATGAGGTTGGAGCCTTTTCCTCGTATCAATGTCTGGAGAGTGTAATATAGTTGTCTCATGGAAGTTGTTTTAAAAGTCCGTTACAAATCCTGTGCTGCCACACTTGCCACCACACTACCGTCGAAAAGATGTATCGTGCGGTGTGCAAACGAGGCGTCGTGCTGGCTGTGGGTCACCATAATAATCGTAGTACCCTCTTTATTCAGTTCTGTCAACAGATTCATCACCTCAGCTCCGTTCTTGGAGTCCAAGTTACCGGTAGGCTCATCGGCGAGTATCAGCTTGGGATTGGTTACGACCGCACGGGCTATCGCCACACGCTGCTGCTGACCGCCGGAAAGCTGTTGCGGGAAGTGTTTGGCACGGTGGCTGATGTTCATCCGCTTCAGAATATCCTCTACCATGCGTTTGCGCTCACTTGCCTTCACGCCGAGGTACGTAAGGGGAAGTTCCACATTCTCGTAGACGTTCAGTTCGTCTATCAGGTTGAAGCTCTGGAACACGAATCCCAGTTTCCCCTTACGTACGCGTGTACGTTCCTTTTCTTTCAAGTCCGCCACTTCCTGGCCGAGTAGCTTGTAACTGCCCTCAGTAGGATTGTCCAGCAGTCCCAGAATATTCAGCAAGGTGGATTTGCCGCAACCGGACGGCCCCATAATGGCTACAAACTCTCCCTCCTTTACATCGAGGTTTACGTGATTCAATGCTACCGTCTCTACTTCCGAAGTACGGAATACTTTGCTGATGTTGTTAATCTCAATCATGATATTTAATGTTTTAATATTGTTTTATTCGCTCTTAATACTATTCACCGGATTCTCGTTCGCTATCCGCCAGGACTTCCAAAGTACGCAGGCTACGATAATCACCAAATTGACCATCACTACCAGTACGTATACTGCCCAACTGATGGGAATACGCTCCGCAAACTGTTCCATCCACATTCCGTTGACATACCATGCCAATACCGTACCGATGACAACTGCCGGAGCCGCCACCACAAGTATATTCCTCGACAGCATTTCCAAGATACCGGAAGCCTCTGCCCCGTTCACTTTACGGATGGCAATCTCCTTACTGCGGCGGCGCACCTCGTCGGTAGTATACCCAATCAGCCCCATCAGCATGATGAAGAACATGGTCACTGCCGCCATCAAAGTGGCATTGCGGAATACACGGACAGAATTATAGCTGTTCTCTATCCTTTTCTCATAACCGGTAAAGTCAATGGTCTGGTCATGGAAAGCCTCGGCTACATCGTGGTTCAACTTCTGCAGATTTTCGGTAAAGGGTTCTTTCAAACGAACATGTACCGTTCCATAAAAATTCTTGTTCCCACGGGCTATGAAAGGCATCTTCTCGGTTCTGAAACTCTCTATCTGGAAATCCTTCAACTGCCCTACGACCTTGAATGTATTCCCTTCGGTATATACCGTACGGCCCACGACGTCGTCTCCCCAACGCATCATCTCGGCAAAGGTCTCGTTCACCACGACTTCCTCTTTATCGCGCGCCATACGTCCCGTCTTCATAGTCATGCCCATCAAAGCAGGAAAGTCCTCGCGCATGAAATAAGAAGAACGGCAAGAGAAAAGTGCCTGCCCGCTCTCACTATGAATCATCGAACCGCTATATCCGCTAATGGGCGTACTGTTGGCGCTGGACACCGCTTCCACGTAGGGCAATCCCTTGAAGAACTGATAAGCCGCGTCACGCGTCGCTTCATTATCCCAGTAGGCATTGCCTATGGCTATCTGCTTGGGATTATACCCCATATCCTTTTTCAGTACATACTGATATTGCGACATCACCACACACATCAATCCACTAATGAATGCCACGCCTGCAAACTGGACAAACAGCAACGGACGCTTCCACCCCTTTTTCCCCTCGGTATAGCGGCGGAACACCTGCGACACGGGAATACGCGCAAAGAGCCGGCCCGGCAACACGCCTCCCACTATAAACAGCAGAAGCACTACCGACAACGGTACCCAGATACGCTCCGGAGCCAACAAGGTGGAGAGCTTTACAACGACCGTGTCTTCCACAAAATCGCGGAAGTTGAGCATTATCAACGCCATCAGCAGCAATGCCGCCACAATGATGATACCCGTTTCCAGCAAAAACATGCTGAAAACCGTGCCACCGCTCGCACCGCTGCATTTATGTACGCCTACCGACTTGGCGCGGTAGCTCAAAGAAGAAATGGAAATCAGCACATAGTTCAACGCCGCAATGAAAAGAATGGCAAAACCAAGAATGCTCATGATGACACGCATCCGCTGCACATCATCATAATTGCGGTATGTATCACGGATGGGCTGCACAAAAGCCGTGTAGCCGTACTCTTTCTTATCTTCTGCCGGGCGATATTTGTCTATCATGGCATCAATACGCGCATTGACAACAGATTTGTCGGCACCGGGACGAAAACGGATAAACTCTACCCAACTGTCTCCCCCGCTCCACGAGTAGTTATTCCAGTTGCGGCTCCACAAGGTAGGCATCGAGATAACCGCTTCCGGATTGATTGTGGCGTTCTCAGGCAAATTGGCATAGATTCCCTTCACCGTCAGGTCAAACTGATGGTCATAATTAAGCGTTTTCCCTATAGGATTCTCCTCACCGAACACTTTCCTTGCAAAGCGTTCACTCAAGAAAATAATATCCTTCTGCACCAAGTCCTTTTCGGGATTCCCGTTCAGGACGTCGATACCCATGGTACGGAAGAACAGCGAATCGGCTGCAATCTTCCTGTCATCAAGACGCACGCTTCCATTGTAAAGAGGAGCAGATACCATAGACGTGCTCAAACTTACTGCCGACTCCACCTCTTTGGGGAAGTTCTCCAAAATGGCCCCTGCCACGGGACCGCAATTCCACTCCTGAGGCTCAAACTTCTCTCCTTTCACCGAGAATATCGACCATACCTGATACAAGTTATCATAATCCTTGAAGCAAGTGTCAAAACTCTGTTCATATGCCACGCGGGAGAAAAGCAGAATACTCATCGTCAATCCCAATCCCAAAGAAATGACCTTGATGATATTCGAACCGCGTCCCCGCAGTAAAGTCTGAATTACATAATAGATTTGTTTCATTCCGTTTATCGTTTATTAGATTTATTTTCTTGCTTTTCATATTGCAGAAAGCGTGCCAAAGAATACACAAACCTGATTATCAGCACATATCGTATTTCAAAAGAAGACAAAGGTGTCTAATTTTTAGACACTCCCGTCTAAAAATTAGACAGAGGCCGAATCTCTGTTCAGCCTCATAGAACAAAAAAAAGGGAAATTAGAAAAGAATCCATAAGAATGAAAACTTTACCTTTGCCCACAGTTTTCTAAAGATAGAGTATAAACGTAAAATGAAGCACCTGCACATGAAATTCCCCAAACTCTTATATCCTTCATTCCTATGCCTGCTTATAGCCGGCTGCGACATGATAGATTATCACCCTTACGATGTACACATCAGCGGTGAAACCGATGTCAATGCCCACAACATTGCCCAAATAGAGCAGAACTGCCAGAACAAGACAACAATCCGGTTCGTAACAATGGGTGACTCCCAGCGCTGGTATGACGAGACCGACGACTTTGTAAGCCACCTCAACAAGCGGGACGACATAGATTTCGTCATTCATGGCGGAGACGTCAGTGACTTCGGTGTAACAGACGAGTTCCTTTGGCAACGGGACATTATGAACAAACTCAAGATACCCTATGTGGTACTTCTCGGCAATCACGACTGCCTGGGCACGGGCGAAGAGACTTATCGTGCAATATTCGGAGACCCCAATTTCTCCTTCATTGCAGGACGGGTAAAGTTTGTCTGCCTGAATACCAACGCCATCGAATTTGACTACTCCCGCCCCATTCCCGACTTCGAGTTTCTTGCCGCACAGATACGCGACCGTGAAGAGGAATTCGATAAAACCGTTGTGTCCATGCATATACGCCCGTTCTGCAACGAGTTCAACAATAATGTGGCACACGTATTCCAGCGTTACATCAAGGAATTTCCCGGACTGCAGTTCTGTACATCCGCACACGAACACCATCGCTTCGAGAAAGACCTCTTTGAAGATGGGATAATGTATTACATGAGCGACTGCATGAAGAACCGCAATTACTATATATTCACCATAACCCCCGACGGATATGAACGCGAAGTGGCATATTATTAATCACCTGGCATGCGCCGTCGTCTTCTTGTCGGTATGCTCTTTTTCTGCTTTTTCACAAGAGAGAGATACCATCTTCATCATAGAACACGATACTGTATGGATGGACCCGCAACCGGATGCCGTCATTGAAAGCCGAACCAGGGAGAACCGTTATGACCGCCGCGTACACCGCTACCGCAGGCATTGGGAGGCCTTGATTCCGACGCACACCAAAATTCAGTTTGCCGGCAATATGGGGTTGCTGTCATTCGGTACCGGATGGGATTACGGCAGAAGAAACCAATGGGAAACAGACGTATTCTTCGGAGTATTGCCCAAATATGACTCCAAACGTACCAAGCTGACATTCACTGTCAAGCAGAACTACCTTCCCTGGAGCCTGCAAATAAAACAGAGCCGTTTTTCTGTAGAACCGCTGGCTTGCGGCATGTATCTGAACACGGTATTCGGCGATGAGTTCTGGGTCAATGAGCCGGAACGCTACCCTAAAGGATATTATGGTTTCTCCTCCAAGGTACGCATCCATGTATTCTTAGGACAGCGCATCACTTACGACATCGACCCACAACGACGGTTCACGGCCAAAGAAATCACTTTCTTCTATGAAATAAGTACATGTGACCTATATGTAGTCAGCGCCTTCACCAACAAGTATCTGAAACCCAAGGATTATCTGAGCTTGTCATTTGGCATCAAACTGCAACTGCTATAAATTTTTTCAGTACCGCCATGAGCTCTTACTGAAGTTGCTACAAACTAATTTCTGTTTTACTTAAATCTATTCGTCCCACAATCGTTATATTATCGTCCGACAGTTGTTGAATTATCGTCCGACAGCTGTCGGACGATAATTCAACAACTGTCGGACGATTAATTCTTAGTAAGCAAAAATATAAAATAAAGCATATAATACAGATAAATCATTAACTTTGCCTGCAGAAAACAGAAATAGTTTATGGCAAAAAAAAACGGAAACATCCTGATTGTCGATGATAACCGAGGCGTACTTACCGCCTTGCAGCTTTTGTTGAAGCCATATTTTGAAGGGATAATCACACTTCCCTCTCCCGTAACCCTGCCCAGCGTATTGCGGGAAAAGTCATGGCAAGTGGTTCTTCTTGACATGAACTTCACCTCGGGCATCAACACCGGTAACGAGGGACTATACTGGCTCCATGAAATAAAGAAGCTATGTCCCACCCTGCCCGTAGTGCTGTTTACCGCTTATGCCGACATTGACCTTGCCGTACGGGGAATCAAGGAAGGAGCCACAGACTTCGTCGTGAAACCCTGGAACAATCAGAAACTGGTGGAAACCTTACTGAATGCCGTATCAGCTTCTGAAACAAAATCTCCGGCCAACGGCCCAAATGCCAGACGTACGGCAGAAAACAACCACCCGCTTGCGGATATCCGCAACATGTATTGGGGAAACAGCTCCGCCATGCAGCAACTTCGCCTCTTGGTGGAAAAAGTGGCCTCTACCGATGCCAATATTCTTATTACGGGCGAGAACGGCACCGGTAAAGAGATGCTGGCACGCGAAATCCACTCCCTTTCACCGCGCAACCGGCAGGACATGGTAAGTGTGGATATGGGTGCAGTCACCGAAAGCCTTTTCGAAAGCGAACTGTTCGGCCACGTGAAAGGCTCTTTCACCGATGCCCATGCCGACCGTGCCGGCAAGTTCGAAGCAGCCAGCCACAGCACCCTCTTTCTCGATGAAATAGGCAATCTCCCCTACCATCTGCAAGCCAAACTGCTGACCGCCATCCAACGCCGCAGCATTGTCCGTGTAGGCAGCAACACTCCCATTCCCGTAGACATACGGCTGATTTGCGCTACAAACCGCAATCTGCCCGAGATGGTGGCAAAAGGCGAATTTCGCGAGGACCTGCTATACCGCATCAACACGATACATCTTGAGATACCCTCGTTGCGCGAGCGGCCCGAAGACATCATCCCCCTTGCAGAACTTTTCATCGCCCGCTTCTGCAAGCAATATGACAAGCCCCCCGTCAAGCTGACGGACGGCGCCTGCGAGAAGCTTACGCTCCACCCCTGGTACGGCAATATCCGCGAACTGGAACATGCCATCGAAAAAGCCATTATCATCTGTGACAACGAAACCCTTCCTGCAGAACTGTTCCAGCTGGCACGGCGAACCGGCACTCCCGAAGCAACCGCATCCACGCTCGAAGAAATGGAAATGCAGATGATACGGAAGACGCTCGACAAATGCAGCGGAAATCTCTCTGCCGTCGCCGCACAGCTGGGTATCACCCGCCAGACGTTGTACAACAAAATGAAGAAGTATGGCCTTTAATTATTCATTCCGCGTTGCCGTCAGTCTGGCAGTAGCACTCCTTGCAGGGGTGATGTGGACTGTAGACGTATTTTGGGGCGCGTTCTGCACTGCGCTGCTTCCCATAGCCCTGTACTGGCAGCAAAGGCTATACCGCCATCATGTGCGGAAGGTGCTTTTCATGCTCGACGCCATCGAAAACAACGACAATGCCATCCACTTCTCCGAAACGGAAAACACTGCCGACGCACGCCTCGTGAACCGTGCATTGAACCGGGTTGCCCATATACTTTATAATGTGAAAAGTGAAACAGCCCAGCAAGAAAAGTACTACGAACTCATTCTGGACTGCGTGAATACCGGTATCCTTGTCCTGAACGACAATGGTGCCGTATATCAAAAAAACAGTGAAGCCCTCCGTTTGCTGGGCCTCAATGTCTTTACCCACGTCAGCCAGCTGAACCGCGTAGACCCGCGTCTTTCGTCCCTTCTTGCCAATTGCCGCCCGGGAGACAAATTGCAAATGCCTTTCAACAACGAACGAGGCACTGTAAACATGTCTGTCCGCGTCAGCGACATTACAGTCCGTAAAGAGCATCTGCGTATCCTCGCCCTGAACGACATCAACAACGAGCTGGATGAAAAGGAAATAGATTCCTGGATTAGGCTTACCCGCGTACTGACGCACGAAATAATGAACGCTGTCACTCCCATAACCTCCCTGAGCGATACACTGCTGGGACTGACCGAAGCGCAAGTTTCCAAAGAAGAAATCAGAAACGGCCTGCAGACTATCAGCAGTACGGGCAAGGGCCTGCTCTCTTTTGTGGAATCATACCGGAAATTCACCCGTATTCCCACCCCCGAACCATCCTTGTTCTACGTAAAAAGTTTTATCGGACGGATGGTCGAACTCGCCCGTCACCAGCACCCCGATGTTCGGGTCACCTTTCATATGGACATCGCGCCAAGCGACCTTATTCTATATGCCGATGAGAACCTGGTATCACAAGTAGTCATCAACTTACTGAAAAATGCCATACAAGCCATCGAATCGGATAAAAATACAGATAAAGAAGGACATATCAACATACGTGCCTACTGCAATGAGGCGGAAGCCATACTGATAGAAATTTCCAACAACGGACCTGCCATTCCCAATGACATTGCCGAACACATATTTATCCCCTTCTTTACGACCAAAGAGGGTGGAAGCGGTATTGGATTGAGTATTTCCCGGCAAATAATGAGGCTTTCCGGTGGAAATTTATCCTTATTGCCCAGTAAAGAAACCACCTTTATTTTAAAGTTCAATTGAACTATTTTAGATTTGTATTTGTTAAACACAATGCATATCTTTGTACTATTAGACATAAGAAACATCACATTTCAAACTATATAGCATAGAATTTATGATATTTACAGCAGGAAACATACTACTTATAGGTTCTGTATTACTTTTTGTCAGCATCATTGTCGGCAAGACCGGCTACCGTTTCGGAGTGCCTGCGTTATTGCTTTTTCTTGTCGTCGGCATGCTGTTCGGCAGTGACGGATTGGGATTGCAGTTCCACAACGCCAAGGAAGCACAGTTCATCGGCATGGTTGCACTCAGCATCATTCTGTTCTCCGGTGGCATGGACACCAAGTTTACGGAGATAAAGCCCATATTGACTCCCGGCATTGTTTTGTCAACTGCAGGAGTGCTGCTCACGGCCCTCTTTACCGGATTATTTATCTGGTGGCTGTCCGGCATGAGCTGGACCAACATCCACCTGCCGTTGATAACCTCCCTTTTGCTTGCATCCACCATGTCATCTACCGACTCAGCCTCTGTATTCGCCATTCTGCGTTCACAAAAAATGAACCTGAAGCATAATCTGCGCCCCATGCTGGAACTGGAAAGCGGTAGTAACGACCCGATGGCATATATGCTGACAATCGTGCTGATTCAATTCATCCAGTCCTCCGGAATGGGAGTTCCCCAGATATTAGGCTCTTTTGCCATACAGTTCATTGTCGGTGCCGCAACCGGTTATTTCCTCGGAAAGCTGGCTATCCTTATGCTGAACCGGCTGAATATAGACAACCAGGCACTCTATCCTATCCTGTTACTGTCCTTTGTATTCTTCACTTTCTCCATCACCGACCTGCTGAAAGGCAACGGTTACCTGGCCGTGTATATCGCCGGAATGATGGTAGGCAATAACAAAATCATGCACCGGAAAGAGATTTATACTTTTATGGATGGACTGACCTGGCTTTTCCAAATCATCATGTTCCTCTGCCTCGGTCTGCTCGTCAACCCCCATGAGATGCTGGAAGTGGCAGTCGTGGCATTGCTCATCGGCGTCTTCATGATTGTTGTGGGACGTCCTCTCAGCGTTTTTCTCTGCCTGCTGCCTTTTGGCAAGAGAATCACCCTCAAGTCACGGCTATTCGTATCGTGGGTAGGATTACGTGGCGCAGTACCCATTATCTTTGCCACCTATCCCGTGGTGGCTAATGTGCCCGGTGCCCATGTCATCTTCAACATCGTATTTTTCATAACCATCGTCTCACTGATCATCCAGGGTACCACAGTCTCCTGGGTAGCCCGGCTGCTGGGCCTCTCCACCCCGCTGGAAAAGACCGGAAATGATTTCGGAGTTGAGCTGCCCGAAGAGATTGACTCCAACCTGCACGACATGACCATTACACAAGAAATGCTGGAGCAGGCAGACACCCTGAAAGACATGAACCTGCCCAAAGGCACACTGGTGATGATTGTAAAACGTGGCGATGAGTACCTCATTCCGAACGGAACATTAAAACTTCATGCCGGTGACAAGCTGCTTCTTATTTCGGAAAATAGCAAGGAATAAGAATTACAGATAAGTTTCTATCCGTTTCAGGGCAAGAAAAAAGTGGAAACTATTTGCTTTGCATCACTATAAGACCTATCTTTGCGCAGTTTTAACTAAAGTGTGCAACAGCTGAATGGAACAAGAACAAGGGTTCATCGATTATATAGAACAAAGCATTATTAAAAACTGGGATCGCAACGCCCTGACAGACTACAAAGGAATTACACTGCAATACAAAGATGTAGCACGGAAAATAGCCAAATTCCATATCGTATTGGAAAACGCCGGCATTAGGCCCGGCGACAAGATTGCCGTTTGCGGACGTAACAGTGCACATTGGGCAGTCGCTTTTCTGGCGACAGTTACCTATGGAGCTGTCATCGTTCCCATTCTGCATGAGTTCAAGGCCGACAATATCCACAACATCGTCAACCATTCCGAAGCCAAGCTGCTGTTTGTCGGCGACCGGGCATGGGAAAACCTCAATGAAGAGGCAATGCCCCTGCTGATGGGTATCGTACTGCTGACGGACTTCACTCCGGTAGTTTGCCGCAACGAGCAGCTGATGGAGGCTTTCGAACATCGCAACGTCCTCTATGGCACACGTTTCCCCAAGAATTTCCGCCCCGAGCATATCAGCTACCGCAAGGAGGAATCACCCGAAGAACTGGCTGTCATAAACTATACTTCGGGCACCACGGGATATTCCAAAGGGGTCATGCTCCCCTATCGCAGCCTTTGGTCCAATGTTGCATATTGCCATGAGATGCTCCCCGTACGTCCGGGCGACCATATTGTATCCATGCTGCCTCTGGGACATGTATTTGGTATGGTGTACGATTTTCTATACGGTTTTTCCGCAGGCGCCCATCTGTATTTCCTTACCCGTATGCCGTCTCCCAAGATTATTGCACAGTCATTCTCCGAAATCAGGCCACGGGTCATTTCGTGTGTACCGCTCATCGTAGAAAAGATTATCAAGAAGGATATCCTGCCCCGGATAGACAATAAAATAGGCAAGCTGCTATTGCGGATGCCCATTGTCAACGATAAAATCAAGGCTGACATGCGCAAAAAGGCAATGGAAGTATTCGGCAGTAATTTCGATGAAATAATCATCGGAGGGGCACCGTTCAATGCCGAAGTGGAACGCTTCCTGAAGCAGATAGGCTTCCCCTATACCATTGCATACGGAATGACGGAATGCGGCCCCATCATTTGTTCCAGCCGCTGGGAAACATTGAAACTGGCCTCTTGTGGCAAGGCAACCACCCGCATGGAAGTAAAGATAGACTCTCCCGACCCTCAGAACGTGGCAGGAGAAATAATCTGTAAAGGTGCCAATCTGATGCTGGGCTATTACAAAAATGCCGAAGCGACTTCCCAAATCATCGATGTAAACGGCTGGCTGCACACCGGCGACCTTGCAACGATGGATGCCGAAGGATATGTCACTGTCCGCGGACGTAGCAAGAACATGTTGCTCACAGCCAGCGGCCAGAACATCTATCCCGAAGAGATTGAAAGCAAACTGAACAACATGCCCTATGTGTCCGAATCACTGATCGTATTGCAGAACGACAAGCTCGTGGCTCTTATCTATCCGGACTTTGACGATGCATTCGCCCACGGTATGGAACAATCGGACATCGAAAAGGTTATGGAGAACAATCGGAATGAATTGAATCTGCAATTACCGGCCTACAGCCAGATTACAAAAGTCAAGATACACTTCGAGGAGTTCGAGAAAACGGCAAAGAAGAGCATTAAAAGATTTATGTATCAGGAAGCAAAAGGGTAAGGGGAATGTATCAAAACCTTCTTTAACGCTTTATTTTAGGTGCGGATAACGCAGATTTTACGGATTCAGTTTATTGAATCTGCGTTATTCCGCGTAATCCGCGCCTAATATTATAACATTATAAAAGTCTTCATGTGCTTTTGACACATTCGCATCCTTTTTGTTAACAAAAATAGAAGCAAAGGAATAAACAGCTAATAAGTGTTATAAAACATACTTTTTTAGTTGGATAATTTGCAGATTTATCAGAAGTCCGTATCTTTGAAATGTGTTTTTCATAGTATTAGATTTAAGGTTAACAAAGGTTGGAGTACAGCGGTACTCCTTTTTTTATGCCCGTAAATCAGATATTCCCGGAAAGCCTCTTCAGTCCCTTCAATACAGATTTATCTTTCACCTCCATGATGCTGATGGCATAGCCACCACCGGAGGCAGCTTTCAGTTTCAAGACCGTTTTGGGAGAAACGATACCTTTACGGATAACATAAGCTTGCGGATTTGTTTTATAATCGGCATCTTTTGCATCGGCATAGACGGTTGCAATATACTGCTTGTCTGCATCCAGGAAGTCCAGTTTCAGAGTTGAAGCATGTCCGTGCTCACTGCTGGTGCAACCGATAAACCAGTCATTCGTACCTTTTGCCTTACGGGCAACAGTGATGTAACGTCCCGGCTCAGCTTCCAGATAGCGGCTGTCGTCCCAATCCACAGCCACATCTTTGATGAACTGGAAAGCGTCCATGAAACGCTCATAATTCTCAGGAAGGTCGGCAGCCATTTGTAGAGGGCTGTACATAGTGACATAAAGTGCCAGCTGACGCGTCAAGGTAGTATTGGCATGCGTATGGCTGTTCGGATTCAACTTATTGATGTCCATTTCAAAGATACCGGGCGTATAGTCCATCGGACCACCCTGCAAACGGGTAAACGGAAGTACCGTTGTGTGGAAGGGCTTGTTACCGGCAAAAGCCTCGTACTCCGTGCCTCGGGCAGATTCATTGCCTATCAGATTGGGATAGGTACGGCATAAACCGGTTGGACGTACCGCTTCATGGGCATTGACCATTATCTTGTGTTTGGCAGCTTCGGTCACGGCGTATAGGTAATGGTTGTTCATCCATTGTCCATAGTGATGCTCGCCACGGGGAATCATATTGCCTACGTAGCCACTCTTTACCGAATTATATCCATATTTATTCATCAGACGGTAGGCAGCTTCCATGTGCCGCTCATAGTTACGGATGGAAGCCGATGTTTCATGGTGCATCATCAGACGGACGCCCTTGGAATGGGCATATTCATTCAGATACTTGATGTCAAAATCGGGATAAGGAGTCACGAAATCGAAAACATAATCCTTGGAATTACCGAACCAGTCTTCCCAACCCGTATTCCAACCCTCCACCAATACCTGGTCAAAACCGTGTTCGGCAGCAAAGTCTATGTACTTCTTCACATTAGCCGTGTTGGCCGGATGAATGCCGTTCGGTTTCACCTTGGAATAGTCCGTATCATCCAGTTTCACAGAAGGGAGGTCAAAAGTATATGCCCAGGGCTTTCCCCCTGCAATCATTTCCCACCATACGCCGACATATTTCACCGGCTTAATCCAGGAGGCATCATCATACTTGCAAGGCTCATTCAGATTGAGAATCAAATTGGAGGCCAGTATCTCACGGGCATCATCACTGACCATGACCGTACGCCAGGGAGTATGGCAGGGAGACTGCATATACCCTTTATTTCCTTGGGCATCCGGAGTCAGCCAGGATTCAAAAACGAGGTTCTTGTCATCCAGGTTGAGATGCATGCAAGAGTAGTCTACCAAGGCTGCCTCGTGCAGGTTAAGGTACACTCCATCAGCTGTTTTAAGCTGTATGGAAGTCTGGACACCCGTCGGCGAAAAGACAGTTTGTGACGCATTGTCACTCACAGCTCCCTGCAGCAGTCCACGGATTTCAGAGAGTTTGGACTCCGTGTAATCATATTCCTGGGTATCATAATCTCCCGGAATCCACCAGGCAGTATGGTCGCCGGTCATGGCAAACCGGGAATGCTCTTCCTTTATCACAAAATAAACCAGATTCTTCTGTTGCGGAAACTCATAACGGAATCCCACGCCGTCATCATATACCCGAAAACGGATATTCATAAAACGAGTGGTAGACGGTTGTTCAAGTTCTACCAGCAATTCGTTGTAGTGGTTGCGGATATCTTTTGTTTCCCCCCACACCGGTTGCCAGGTTTCATCGAAAGTGGAAGTAGAAGTCCTTACTACTTTGAAACCATCCATCAGGCTGGTAGCTCCTTTCAGTTCCAATCCCAACGTACTGGGATTGATGACAGGAGCCCCTTTATAATCCACCTGATAGGCTGGTCTCCCGTCTTTTGTCAGTTCAAAATCCAGCTTCACCATGCCCGAAGGGGATGAAATGCCTTCAGCATTCCCCGCCAGGGCAGAAAAAAGCAAAGCCGCGCTAAGTACAAATTTCTTCATAATAATGATATGTTTTTTGTGTTAATAGATAAACTCAATGATATGTTCCTTTCCATCATCCGGCAACCTCAGCAGGCAAGTCCCCAGCTTCTTGTCAGGACACCAGGTAGTTATCGTAAACTCTGTCTCCCGATTTTCTTCCAGCTTTCCGACATTCGTTTTCTTGATTTTCTGACCGTCCAGCAAAGCTGTTCTCGGCATCTGTTCCGTATAGATGCAGAACATCAGGTTTCGTTGGCCGGGTAAGCTATATTTCTCACCAGTCCGTGTACCTACTTTCAGCGTATAGCCTTTGTCGGTAGTCTGGCAAGTAATAGGAGTGCGCATGAACTCTCCACGCAAATATCCTAAATCAGTTCCTGCATCTTCATAAAGCGAGAAGGTAGTTTCACTGCCCGCTGCAGCAGGAAATATCTCAAACGTAACCGGATAGACCGGTTTCTCATCCGTATAGTTCATGACCGGCATTTGAGGCATGATACTTCCCTGCTTTACAAACATAGGAATAGTATTGAGGGGAGCATCCACCGTCATCCATTGCTCACCGCTATATGCTGTGTGTTTGTTGTTGTAGTCAATCCAAGTTCCTTCAGGAAGATACACATTCTTGTTTCGCGCTCCTTTCTTTACCACCGGAGCAACCAGCAGTTCGCTGCCAAACATGAACTGGGCATCCGTTGAGAACGTTTCCATATCTGCCGGATATTCCAGAAACATCGGTCGCATGAGAGGCAACCCCGTTTCGTGTGCTTCGCGGGCATACGTATAGATATAAGGCAAAAGACGATACTTCAATTCGATGGCTGCCTTGGCATTCTTCTCGGCCTCTTCGCCGAACAGCCACGGCTCCACAGCCACGTTGCCCTCATGATGAATGCGGCTCAGGGGATTGAAAGCGCCCATCTGTATCCACCGCGTATAAAGTTCAGCCATCGCAGGATAATTCTCTATATCTCCGCAATAACCGGTAATGTCACAAGTAGTAAAAGGAATAATTCCCAAACCGGCAGACAACAGTACCGGAATCTGATTGGCCATCTGTCCCCAGCCCTGCGTCACGTCATCACCGTTTCCACAGTCACCGGTCCAGCCGAAGGTATAGCGTTGCAAGCCCGCAAAAGCGGCACGTGTCATCTGAAATACGCGACGGTTAGGATTCCGTTTCTCAAACTGCTCCTTCACCACCTTATCCCACGTAAGACCATAAACATTGTGAATCTCATCATGCATGCCCAAATGGTGTTTCATCACCAGGCGTTCCGTCTGCTCCTCATTGCTCCAGGCAGGTTCACCCATATCAGTCCAGAAACCGGCAATGCCATCATCAATGGGCTTCTGCTGATAAGCTCCCCACCAGTCTGCCACAGCAGGAAGGGTGAAGTCCACTACTCCACAATTACCACCCCAGGGCCAGGGCATGCCATAACTCCTGCCGTTGGTGGAGTCCTTTACCAGATACCCTAACCTATCGGCTTCCTCCCATTGCCGCTTATTGGCTTGTGAAATGACCGGATCTTGCGAAACCACCACCTTGAAGCCCATATCCTTGAGGTCTGCAAGCATCTTTTTCGGATTCTCGTAGTTCCCTTTCCGCCACTCAAAATCCTGCAAATACTGTGTCCAGCCTATGTCCTGGTAAATAACATCACAAGGAATTCCACGCTTACGATAGCCTTCAGCTATTTCATAAGACAATTTCTCGCTCGTCAGCAGTCCCCGGCATTGTGCAAAGCCCAATGCCCATTTAGGAGGCATTATGGGTTTTCCCGTCAGGTCGACATATTGTTTCATGATTTCCTTATAATCCTTCCCGAAGATGAAATAATAAATCATCTCTCCCCCAGGAGCCTCGAAACTGTAGTAATCGCGGCTTTCCGTACCAAACTTAAATTCGGTCTTATACGTATTGTCCAGGAAAATACCATAACGATAACTGCTCATAAAGAACGGAATACTCTTGTAGAGCGGGTCCTCAACGGTACTATAACAAGGCTTGTCACTGTTCCACATCTTGTAGGCTTCGCCGCGACGGTCCAGCTTGCCGGTCTTTTCTCCCAAGCCGAAGAAGTGTTCGTCACGACGGAGGGTCTTGTATTCCAATTTGCGCTGCCCGTTACTGATATGCCCCTTATCGGCATAATCACTGAACAGCAGTTTCTGATACTTGTCGAATATCTGTAAGTTAAACGGAGACTTGTTTACCCGGATACGGAGTTTAGGGGTAAAAATCTCGTAGCAGGCATTCTGTTCGTCCACATGGACGGTACCGACATCCTCCAGGTCCTCATTGACGACGGCAAAGGAAGGATTATTCCGCTGGAAACTACCGTCGGGAGAAAACCATATACGTACCGTAGACTGACTACACAGACGTAATTGTATGGCAGAACTGTCATTTAAATAGAAGGTCACACTCCGGTCGTCACTGGTATAGGAAGTGCAGTCTCCGGTGCGGTTCTGTGCATTCGCATATACTGAAAATGCACAGACGGCAAAAAATAAAAATATATATTTCTTCATTACTATAATTTGTTTGTTCCTTTATTGGATATTCTTATTCCATCACAAGCATGCTCCAGTACTTCAGCAAGGGCAAGGTAAAGGTAACCGTGCCGTCCTTCTGTTCGAATGCCAGTTCCTGCGAAGCACCGGCATGGAAATCGGGCGATGCAACCCATATCTTGTTCACTTTACCGGAAACATTCATCTTCAACGGCACGTCGGACACCAGACGCGGTTCGGGCATTGTTCCGTTCAGATCCCTCCAGCTTAAGTTATCCGCATTGAGGAAGTTGAGCAGATGAATGACTTGCCTGCCATTTACATTCTTGGCATATACAGTGATGGCAGACTTCTGCGGCGGCCATGCATTCAGAGAAAGATTCCGCGCAGCATCCGTACAGTTCAGAGAAACGGAAATCTCCGCCTCCGTATCTTTATCACGAAGCAGGTTCTGATAAGCCGTCATAAAGTCATAATAACGAATCATGGCTATTTTCAGTACATCGTTCATCTGCAAAGCCGTGCTTGGAAAGTACTCGCGGCATAGCATGTGGTCACCCAATTCCAAATGAGAGCCTCCCAAAGCAAATATCACAGCATCCGTCAGCAGCACACCCGGTGTATTGAACTCACCGGTACTGCTACCTGCCTTGTCATAGTTCATATATGCGGCAAACACCGTTTTCAAGGCATGGTTGCCATACTGGTCGTTCGCTTTGATAATGGTGTGCAGATCCTTGAAGCCTGCCTCATCGCCCCATACTTCATTATAAAGGAAATCCACTTTACCCGTACCAGCTATCTGGGAAGCTCCATAGCTGGAGACGGCATTCATCACCAAACGCTTGTCCGGATGCTTCTGTTTCATGGCTTCGATGAACGAGGCATATCCCTTAGGCAGATTTACCTTATTGCCATCATAGTCATAGCGGTCACCCCGGTTTCCCAGTTGGTCTATCTGATAACCGTCAAAGTCCAGATTGGCATAAACATCATCGTTTCTCTGGGCAATATATGCCTGCCATTCCGTATTGGCGGGATTGAGCAGGAAGATATTACTTTTCCAACTGGAGGGCAAGTCATGCGAATCCTTATCCATGCGTCCCGTGTTCTTGAATATGTACCATTCTTCCTTTACCCCGTCGGAAACGGCATCGTCCAAAGCTCCGAAACATAGATTGTAGAACATGGACTTCATGCCCAGGCTGTGTTGTGTAGAGATATACTTCTTCACTACCTCGGTATAGACCTCCCGGTTGGCAATGTCCTTATAGACCTCGTCCAGATGCTCACGCGTACCGCCCAACGGCCAATGATGCTTGTTGTGCCAATCCTGAAACTGTACCCCGTTAATGTGGCAACGGTTCAGGAAAGCCATCTCCTTCTCTATCACTCCATCCACCTTTTTCGAAGCATCAAAAGTGGCAACGAAACCATAACGTGGAAAACGTGTCCAGTCACTGGATACATCTACGGCAATAGTACCAAGAATAACCTCTGTTCCATTCTCTTTTGTACGGTATACATCCACCAGATAACCGGTATAATCGGTTGCCGGAGCAGTCCAAGTCCAAGTAGTACCGACAGCAGCCTGCTCCGATACAACCTTGTCCATTGTCCGGTAGCGGATTTTAGCTCCGGCAGGAAGGGCGTCAGCTGTAAAAGAAACACTCTCGCCCGGCCGGTAACATGCCTTGTCGATAGTGAGATTGACCGTCAAGTCCGAGGTGACTGGGGTTACTTCCGTAACCCCTCCACTCTCTCCGCCTCCACCGGTACCGCTACCGGTATCATCACTCTCCTTGCTGCATGCAACCAGCAGCAAGGCTACCATTGTTGTATAAACTATCTTCTTCATCTATTGTAGATACCTATTGTTTCACGATTGAAATTGTCTCTTCCAGCTGATTCAAAGTAATCAGATAGGAACCTGCTGTCGTAATCTTCCACTTCTGGTCGATGCCGCCTACCATCACGTCCAGATATTGCGCTTTGAACGCTTCGTCTGATTTATCAAGGAAAAGCATCGGTTCTGTTTCTCCTGCAGGCTGTTTGTCTGCTACAGCCGGCATGAACCAGGCTCCATTCCAATCTTCCTGCTTATCACAAGTAAATTTCAACTCACCGGCATTCAGCGTACCTTTCCAAGTAAACACATACGGATTATCCGTTGTCTGCATCGGCGTAGCATCACCAATCGTCCAACCGGCCGGAGTAGCATCACCTACCATATAAATCATCTCATACGGAGTAAATTCGCTCATCATCATGCGTTCCTTACCACTACGGATATCCATGCAAATCTTGTAGGCCTTGCCGCATTCCCCGTCTTTCAGCACCCATTTATTGTCCGGGTCGAACCCTTTCACAAACACCACTTCTGTATCGGTATAAGCAGCATCGGCATTCTTGGCCTTATACATGTTCTCCCAACTTCCATCGGAGGTTCCGAACTTGAATTCCCCTCCTTTGCCCACTTCAAAGAACTTGCCGAAGCGGAACAAGTATGGGTCGAGCACATCTTGTTTCATCTTCACGAATCCCCAATCCGTAGCGTTACCCACAAAATAAAGCTGGTCGTAGGCAGGTGCCAACGTCTCTGTCTGGGTCAATGTAAGAACACCGGTAAACAGATTGGCCTCGACGATGTAATTATGGTCTTCTTCGACAACAAAAGGTTCATCCGGCTGGTCATCACTGCTACGAAGAACCAGCAATCCATCTGTTCCTTTGTTGTAAGAGGGCAGGAATGAGCCTAAGGTCGTGATGAACTTAAATTCACCGGCCACAAGCCGACCCGTCCATGTAAAGATACCATTGTCCTTGCGGGTCATCTCTGTCGCATCATCGGCACTCCAGCCGCCCGGAGTGGCACTACCTATCAGATAAAGGGTGGATGTGAGCGGTTTATAGGCTGTAACACTGAAAGCAGTGGTAGACACCTGTTTTTCGTCCCGTTCCGTTACAGTAGCTGTCAAGCGCGCTTCCAACGAAATGTTCTCCCCGGCAGTTGCCCCAAAATGGTTGCGCAGGATGTCATTCAATTCCTCTACGCTCTTTTTCCATGAGTATTCTTGTACGGCATTCTCCACAGCTACATAAGAATCTGCAAAATCACTGCCGGTCTTGGCCAATTCCAGCGTATAGGAAATTTTATTACCCGTCCCATAATTGGTTCCCGTAGTCCAGGAAAGCTCCAGGGCATCATCGGCATGTGCCTGCTCATTCAAAACAACTTCCGTCTTGCTGGCCGTCAGTACAAGTTCATTCTGTCCTTTATCCAATTCCATGTAATCATCATCTACACAAGCAGATAAGGCTGCACAGCCCAGTAAGGCAAATACAAGGTGTGAAATATATTTCTTCATATTCTTCTGATTAAATTAATTAATAACCCGGGTTCTGCACCATTAAGGTATTAGCATCCATCTCCGTCTGCGGAATAGGGAACAGCAAGCGGTTCTTGTTCACGTTGCTCTTTCCAATGGACTGCAGGAATTTAATGGCATACTCTCCATTGTTGACACGAATCATGTCGAACCAGCGATGCCCTTCGAAAGCTAGTTCCATGCGGCGCTCATGGATAATCTTTTCACGCATGGTTTCCTGTGACAAGCCCGAAACCTCCGGCAGTCCGGCACGCTTACGTACAATATTCAAAGGCACGGCAGCCTGGTCAGAGCGTCCCATTTCATTCAAAGCTTCGGCCTTCTTCAGCAGGACGTCCGCATAACGATAAATCACGAAGTTGGCAGGATTGGTATTGTATTCCGGAGAAACCGTTTTCGACACCAGGAACTTGCGTACATTGTATCCCGTATTGGAATAAGAGCTTTTGTAAGCCTTACCGTCAAAATCCGGACATCCGGCATAAAGCACGGTCAAATCCTTACGTTTGTCACCGCTCTCATATTGACCCACAAATTCTTCTGTAGGCTGGTTCCAGCCATAACTGCCGGCAACAAAGTCCGAATTACGGGGACCCATGAAAGTAGAAAGCCAGGAAGACTGCGGATTGTTTCCCCAAAAATCATATTCCGTATTGCCCGAATACTGGACCTCGAACAAAGATTCCGGCCCGTTATTGACCAATGCATCGAAATTGTCCTCATACTTGCAGGAAGAAAGGTCATACCCCAAATTTGTTATCTCATCACACAAATCAGACACCTCTTGATAATATTCCGTATGATTAGGAGCCAGCGTCAGATAAATATCTGCCAACATGGCCAAAGCTGCATCTTTGCAGGCACGTCCCACGTTCTCGTCGTCGTAAGAAGACTTGGCAGGAAGCAGGTCAACCGCATTCTTACAATCGGAAATTATCTGGGCATAAGTCTCTTCGACTGTAGCGCGTGCAATGTCTGTCGGTTCTCCCGGATTATAAGGAGCCAAACGCAGTGGAACACCACCGTACAGACGTACCAATACATAGTAATAATGTGCACGGAGAAAATAAGCCTCTCCCAGACAGCGGTTCTTGATTCTCTCTGACACGGCTTCAGCCTCCAGAAGACTATTCAACACAATGTTGCATTGTCCTATCCCCACCCAGGGAGAACGCCACATGTACAATGCCATGCCATTGTCGCTCTGCGTTATGAAGTTAGAAGCTTGTATCGTTTCAAGGCCGTCGGTACCGCCACCGGCACCCACCAGACTGTTACCCGCCACAATATCCAGTGTCCAGATACGCTGGTTGTACATATTGGAAGACTGAAGGGTGCGATAGCAGGCATTGGTCAGAGCAATGGCCACATCATCGGTCACCGTCGTTTCCGGGTCAACCGTATTTTTAGGAGACTTGTCCAGAAAGTCGCTGCAGGAAGCCAGCAGCAATACTGCCAGCATATATAGTAAATTTGTTATCTTTTTCATATCCGAGTCAATCATTAAAAGTTAAAGTTTAATCCTAAGCTGAACGTACGGGAAATGGGGTAACGGTTCTGGTCTATTCCGTTAATACCCACTTCGGGGTCGAAACCGGAATATCCGGTGATGGTAGCCACATTCTCACAAGATAGGGAAAGGCGTGCATTCTCAATCTGGGCTTTCTGTAACCACTGCTTTGGGAAAGTGTATGAAAGTGTGATATTCTTCAAACGCAGATAAGAACCATTCTCCACAAAGCGGTCCGACACGCGTGTATTCTGATTGGGGTCGCCGAACACGGCACGCGGCATCGAATTGCTGGTCCCCTCTCCTTGCCAACGCTTCAGTACGTCGGTAGTCTGGTTATAGGCGGCTGCCATACCGGTATTGTCGATATTGTTGGCATTGTATATCTTATTTCCGGCTATACCTTGTAAGAAAACAGAAAGTTCGAAACCCTTATAGGAAAGGCTATTGTTCATAGAGAACAGCCAACTTGGGTTCGGGTTACCGATGACGGTACGGTCACTATCATTGATGACACCATCGTTGTTCAAATCCCTGAAACGGATATCACCCGGCTCAGCTCCCGGCTGCACGGCATGTGTATTCACTTCAGACTGGTTCTGGAAGATTCCGTCCGTAACATAGCCGTAGAAGACATTAATGGGATAGTCCTTTGCCAGCATCGTTACATAGGAGTTATTGATTTGGTTAATGTAATAAGGAACGTCGCTGTTCAAATCCTTAATTTTATTCTTGTTGTAAGTGGCGGTCACGTTCGTTTCCCATCCCAGTTCACCGGTAAGATTGATGGTATGCAGACTCATTTCAATACCTTGATTACGTACTTTTCCGGCATTGGTATACGTGGTTGTAGTATCTTCAAATCCCGATGTGATGGGGATAGACGCCTTTACCAGCATGTCTCTCGTCTCCTTCAGATAAGCATCGAACGAGAACATAACGCGTGAATTGAACAGTGAGGCATCAAAACCGATGTTGGTTTGTGCCACCTCTTCCCAATGGATATACGGGTTGGCGAGAGTAGAAGAAACCAGCGCTGTCTGATTGCCGCTCGAAATGCCGAAAGGATATACACTGGTATTGTAGGATGCCAGATAGCTGTAGTTTCCAACACTTGCCTGGCTACCGGTCACACCGTATCCCGCACGCACTTTCAGGTCATTGATATAGTCGTTTTTTGGAAACCACTTTTCCTGAGAGGCACGCCATGCCACAGATACGGAAGGGAAAGTACCCCAGCGATGTTTCTTACCGAAACGGCTGGAACCGTCACGACGAATGGTTGCAGTCAGCAAATAGCGGTCTTCGTAAGAGTAGTTGACACGTGCCATGTAAGAGAGCAATGCCCACTCTGTCTCGTTTCCACCGATGGCATACATTTCCTCGCCATTATCCATTTCGTGCACATTGTCGAACATAAACACATTCTTCTGCGCATTCAGGTAGTCGTTGGTGTTCCATTGGGCAGACATACCGGCCATCAATCCCACACGATGTTTTTCTGCAAAAGTATGGTCGAATAGGAAATAGTTGTCCCACAAATAAGTGAACGACTTGTTATCGCTCTTATAACGTGAAGTCTCCTCTGTGGGAGTGGGTTTCCAGTTATACTTGGGGGTAAAGTTGTCTATGAACCAGAATTTGGCATCATAGCCGAAAGTACTTTTAAACTTAAGCCATTTGGTAAAAGTAAGTTCTGCCGTCAAGTTGGCCAGGAAGTTATATCCATCAGTCTGACTCTTGTTCAGTTCCGTCGGTCCAATGGGGTTGCGCGTGCTGCCATACCATTCCGAGTTACCATCAGGGCCACTCCAACTGCCATCTTCATTCTTCACCGGATAAATGGGGAGCGCTTTCAGCGCATCACCTATATTATAGCTGCCCGACTTCTTCGTATCGGCACTGAACGTAATGTTATTGGAGAACTTCAACCATTTCAAGACTTGCGCATCACTGTTGGACTGGAATGTGAAGCGACGGTAATTCACACTCTTCACGATACCGGACTGATCCAGAAAACCACCGGACACATAATAATGGGATTTCTCGTTACCGCCGGAATAACTTACCGTATAGTTCTGCATCACACCCGTACGGAGCAATTCATCCATCCAGTCGGTACCTGCACCCAATTCAGAAGGATTGGCCCATTCCGGATTAGGATTGCGTCCACTGTTCACCATCATGTCATTACTCAACTCGGCATACTGCGCCGCGTTCAATAAAGAAGGTACGTTCGTAGCATTCTGGAAAGAGTAATTGGCAGATACAGCAAGTTTTCCTTTTCCTTCCGTACCGCGTTTGGTGGTAATCATCACAACTCCATTAGCTCCCCGGGAACCGTAGATGGCTGTGGCCGAAGCATCCTTCAATACATCCAAACGTTCCACATCGGCCATATTTAAGGAAGACAAGCCCAAGTCGGTAGGCACTCCGTCAATCACGACCAGCGGGTCGCAGTTGTTGATAGAACCCAAACCACGAATCTTGATGGATACATTGTCTCCCGGTTTACCGGCATCTACAATCTGCACACCTGAGATTTTTCCCTGGATGGCTTGTCCCAAATTGGATACGGGGGAATCCTTGATATCCTTGTTACCGATGGAGGACACTGCTCCTGTAAGGTCGCTTTTCTTCATGGTGCCATACCCTATCACCACCACTTCATCCAGCATTTCGGCATCTTCAGACAAAACTACCTGAAGCTGTTTCTGTCCCTTCACCTGCACCTCTTGAGTCTTATAGCCTACAAATGAAACGACAAGAGTACCGTTCGAAGACATGTTCAAAGAGAAATCACCGTCAATACCGGTTATTGTCCCATTTGTGGTTCCTTTTTCCATTACACTGGCGCCAATAACCGTTTCACCGGTCTGGTCTTTCACTACACCTTGTACTGTAATTTGCTGTGCGAACATGCACATCGGAAGTAACATTCCTATCAGACAAACCATCATCCGTAGCCTGCTGATTGGCATTTTGTACTTTTGCATAATATAAGAATTTAAAGTTAATAATAAAAACATAAATCACATGTGTCACTCTTTCCGAAGAGGAACAATGCAAATGTATCAGATAAGAGAAGCCAATAGTGGAGGAAAGAGTAAAAAAGTAGTGGTTTACATCATTCAAAAAGGCTTAAACCGCTATATACCAATAATATATAAAATCATTACCCAACTAAAAAAGTAGTGAAAATATAAGCGTAAAAAGAGACACTTCCAAGCTTCAAAACCCCTATTCTCAGTTCTTCGACTTGCCAATTGTCATCACTTCCTGTTCCAACAAGTCGCGGTCACCGGCAGCCTTGTTGCGAACCTTCGTACGATAGTTATAAATGGTGGTAACAGAATACCGAAGGAACTGGGCTATCTTCACGCTGTCAGTAATGCCCAAACGTATCAATGCAAAGATGCGCAACTCTGTATTCATCCGTTCGCCGGCTTTCAAGGATATTTGCTCATCATCGGCAAGCAGGGCATTGAAGTCTTCTACAAAAGTAGGAAACAGCTGCAGGAAGGTATTATCAAAGTTGGTATAGAATTCCTTTAATTCCCCCTCTATGAATTTAGAAGACTTGATGTTCTTGTAGAGTTCCTCCACATTTCCGGTAGCGGCAATCTTTCCCAGCGACCGGCGGTAATTGTCCATCTTTTCCAAATAGACCGAGCACTGGTCCATATAACGGCCGATATACTCCTCCTTCAGATAGGAGTTTTCGGCAATGCTGTGGTTGGCCTCCTTGAGTTGTGCATTGGAAAGGTGAAGCTCATCATTCAGCTCCTTCAACCGTTTGTTGGCGTCAATCACTTCCCTGCGGGCAGCAGCCACTTTCTTCATCTGCTTGTATACATAAAATATGGCAAGCAACAGAAAAAGTGAAAGCAGGCTGATAGATACCAGTGCCCATTTCATCTGCTCCTGCTGCTTCTCCGTCTTTTGCTGGTAAGCATCATTAATGATGGGAAAGATTTCCAGAATCTCCAGCTTGCGCAACCGGGCATTGCAGGCGGCTGCATCTTCCATACATATCTTTACATAAGAATAGGCACGCTCGATGTCTCCTTCCTGGTAAAGCAGTACGGCGAGCTTGCGTAAAGAGATATATTCACGGACAGCGGTTTTCATATCCGCCATAGCAGAAACAATCAAGTATTCCTTTTCCTTCTCTTTGTCCCCTTTCAGCCGGTAAGACTCTGATAAAGTATAGGCACAAATCGCAACGTCGTGTTCATAGTCCTTCTGCAGCGCCAGATAATCCGTCAGCAAACGGATGGCCTTGTCATATTCATTGCGTACATTATACTGGTCGGACTGAATCAAGGTATGTATCAGAAGATTATCTTTATTGACCAACAGCAACGAATCACGATATTTGTCCGTAAGCTCCGTATAAAGCTTCTTTTCATATGCCGTCACGGCATAATCGGCCATAAGGCCATAGACCGTACGGTAGATATGGTAATAATATGGATGGATATCCACCGACAACCGGTCTATATGGATATTCCGCATCAAATCCATAACTTCCTTATACATACCGGTCATTCCCAAAACATCTGCTTTATTCATGCGGGCATTGTCTATGTATTCCCGGTTTCCAAGACGTATGGCTATCTGTTCCCTTTCCTCGGCCATGTGCAATGCAGAATCCGTATTGAACGAACGGTACTCATCCAGCAATGTGCCAAGAATGGCAAAACGTTCTTCATCCGGTATCTGCCGATGCAACTGTCTTTTCAATTCCGCCAGTTTCAGCTCCTTCTGCTCCATATATATGGGACGCTCCTTTATCGCCTGGTCCAGTTTCAGCAGCAAAGAATCCGCCCGGCTGCTGTCTGCAGCATGAAGGCGGCACATACAGATGGTGCAAAGACACAAGAATATGATTATATTTTTCATCCGGCTTTCCGATTAGTTAAAGGCAATACTTTTTGAGAATCCTCATGCAAAAGTAATTAAAATACCATAAAAACCTATTCTACTATCATTAAAAGCTCGAAAGCAGAGTGATAAAAAGGCATACTGCAAGCAAAAGAATCAAAATATTGAATTACCTTTACGGAAAATCCAAAGAAAGACCATATCATAAATATCATCCGAGCATCATGGATATACACACATTTATTGCCAATTATCAAGAAGCTTTCGGCCAACATGCCGAACTCCCCATCGCCTTTTGGTATTCAGACCGAATGGAGGCATCTACAGAGAAAGTAACCGGTTGTCTCTTCAAATGCATGAAACAAGTCGGAGACGGCAAAACCGTCAGTCTCAGCAATGAAACAATCACTTGCGGAGGAGGCAAGTTCTATACCGGATTTACAGAAATGCCCGAGCGCGTCCCGGGTTTTGTCTCCTTGAAAGAGAAATACAAGAAGACTCCCGAAATGGTGGTAGATTTTGTCAATGAGCTACAGATTCCCAAAGCGGACAAAGCCTATCTGCATTTTGCCCGCATAGACAAGATACCTTCCTTTGACGAGGTGGAAGGCGTGCTGTTCCTGCCAACTCCCGACATTCTATCCGGACTGGTGACATGGACCTTCTTCGACAACAATGCATTGGATGCCGTGGCAGCCCCATTCGGCTCCGGCTGTTGCTCCGTCATTACCCAAACCATCATTGAAAACCGGAAACAAGGGAAACGCACTTTCCTGGGATTCTTCGACCCCTCCGTCCGCCCATACTTCGAAGCGGACTTATTGAGCTTCACTATCCCCATGTCCCGGTTCAAGGAGATGTATCACACCATGCGTGAAAGCTGTCTGTTCGATACACATGCCTGGGGAAAAATCAAGGAAAGGATACAGCTTTCCCAATCAAGAGACGTACATATCCTCCCCTCTCCCATCTCCTTCCCCATCCTTCCGGACATTTATCTGCAGGAAATCAGAATGGAAGATGCCGCAGCCATCTACTATGCCATCGACACACACCGAGATTACTTAAGAACATGGCTGCCATTTGTGGATAATATGCGCACAACAGCTGATGAAGAAGCTTTTTTACGTCAGGTACTATCTGCTCCTGCCGAACGAAATGAACCTATATTCGGTATTTGGAACCAGCAGCATGAAATCTGCGGACTGATAGGTTTCCATTTCTCCGATTTCGACAACCACCGTACAGAACTCGGCTATTGGCTACTGCCGGAATACCAGCACCGGGGCATCATTACTGAAAGTGTCCGCAAGCTGTGTCTGTGGGCCGTACAAGAAAAAGAGATAAAGCGGATACAAATTCGCTGTGCCGTGGGCAATGCAGCCAGCAACGCGATACCGGTTCGCCTCGGTTTCATCCATGAAGGAACAGAACGTTGCGGAGAACTGCTGGCTTCTGGAGAATATACAGATATACATATATACAGCATCTTGAAAGAAGAAGTGCTGGCCAACCTCAAACAATAAAATATCAAATATATATCAACTATTGAAATTATACATGGAACAACAACCTCATCTCAATGACCACAACAAGCAGGAGTACCCTCCTATGCATACAGCAGAAATGAACACATCCTTAATTAATCAACTATAATACAGAGCATTAAATCATATACTAAAAAATCATAATTGCGCATTTATCTTACGCAAATCAATTTACGCACTCTTTTACGCACCTAAATTTGCGCAAAGACAATAAAAAGAGTAACCCCGAAAAACGAGATTACTCCCTCAAAAAAGATAATGAATAGAGAAGTATCGCCATACTTCTCTAGTACTTAAAGAATCATATACAACTTTGAGTAAGTCAATCTTACCCATTGTCATATATCAATAAATATCTCATTCATTTTCATATCACGCATATATCTTTCCGAATAAGACATCGGTGAAGGATTGAGATAATAACCCTTACATACGTGAGGCAAACCATTTTCTTTTAAGCAAACTTCAAAGAAAGCATCAATCAAAGAAATTACGGAAGTACATGAAGATACTTTGCAAATAGACACCTTCTGTTGGTATTTAACCGATATTTCTGATACAAAACTTTTTAAAATAGTAAAATCGCACTGTTCTTTACGCTTATTAAAATTGACGACAGCAAAGGTAAGCAAATAGCCCTCATTTATGCAGTAATCGAATATTGGAATATAACGGAAATCTTTTTTCATAATATCCGTTTGTAGTTCTTTTATTACTCCTTTCTCTACGCAATCAACATCATTAACTCCTATTAGCACAAATCCATGTTGTAAATATCGCCACATTTTTTTCGCCACCACTTCATCAAATGGAATTAGAGGATTATTATTAGTAGTAGAAATATTGAATATTTTTTGTATAAAGTTCATAATTAACGTATTAGCAATTAATATACATATTCAATCAAGTAATATCCTTTGGAGTAAGAACTATTCTTTTTATTGATTTTCTTCAATAGATTACCTTCATAAATGTAATCGAAAGTATCATCTTTCATATCCTGATATGAAATAAGATTATTTGGCTTATTGCCACACCATTCAGTTGCAAACAGTATATGTTCATTATAAGGGGAATTATAATGCTTTATCAATGATGATAAATTAATGTTGGTATTATTGGCTTTATTACCATAATGAATATCAAAAGTCTGTGTAATATTATCGTCATTGGTATAATGGTACTTAATCATATTGCCATTTTCCCAAGTATATTCCTCGTAGTTATGGATTTTATACCGATTACCGCCTTTCTCCTCAAATAAATCATCAATGCTTTTTAAATCTCCATTATCGTAATATATTAATGTAAAAAGAGTTCCTGCTTCTACACCTTTTGTAGAATAATCATATAGTTTGTCTATATATCCTTGTTCATTAAAAGTAAATTCACATTTGGTATAGGGGTCTTGTTTGCCATTCACATAAGAAATGAATTGATACCGATTATTGGAAAGGGTAAAAATTTCAACTGTCTTGTTCTTGAAATTCTGATAATACTCTTTCCGTACTTCAATCAGGTTTCCATCATCGTTATACTTGAAATGATACCACTTATCCCCTTTGTTGCCAACCTCTTTTTGAGTAAAAGCATTAACCCAATGTATGCTTTTCACCATATACTCACCTTTGTTATTCGTTTTTTGAGCGAATACGCATACACTGACACTTGTTAAAATGATTGTTACTAAAATATTTTTCATACTTCTGTATTTTTAAGTGCTCGTTAATGACTATCGTTTATTATTTCATTTGAAATCTGTTTCAAATTGACAAACAGTGAATTATCACCAACCTTCCCATATCCTTTTAAATGTTCGGGAGAAGAAAAAGAAAGTTCAAAGACAATTTTCTCATTTTGGCTTTCACCAACCAACTGCAATTTATCGGATATTAATTGCCCTGTCAAATCTAACACCGTACCATACTTTACATTTTGGTATTCACCATTTATCATGCCATTTGACAAAACTCCAAAATCCACCTTTATGGGAAAACCTTTCATATCACCCTCATAACGGTAAAAATATCCTTCTATTAATCCTGCATTTTCGCTTCTTCGCTCTATTTGGGGATTTTCTTCATCAACAAGCCTTTTAGTTCCACCCAAATCCACCAATTTATCACCGTCATATTTGAAAATATGGCTGTCTTTTATGGCAGTTCTTTTTCCGTCATTCATTCTCTTCATATATTCAATGCGATAGGCATGTATTTCTCCATTGTTTATATTTGTAACAAAGAACATAGTATATAATTTTGTTGCAACAGCAAGTTTGTAAGATTTACCATTATTCAGAAAACAAAATATATAGGACTTGTCTTCATAATCATTGTCGGATATTTCTTTCGCACTCGGAGTAACATACGCATTAACTACCGCATCATCTATACCGTCACCATCCAAATCCCCAATAAAGATATTATACCCTTCACTGCACTTTTCTAACGGAATAAGCTCTCTATCACCTTTGTAGTGTTTCCAATGTCGCAGAAATGCTTCTTTTATATCCGTTTCTGTCAGTTTTTTTTTCGTTTCTGTGTTCTTAATGGGGATTTCCCGTTTAAACGTATCACGTTGTTCGTTATTGGTCTGTTGTATGCCCGTGACGTTTTTTTTATTTTCATTCTGACGATTACCAACCTTATATCCAACATACACAATAAAAAGGATAGTAAGAACCGCAGCAACACCCCAATATACTCTTTTGCCACTTTTTAAGATTGAAACATTGGATGTTTGCTCGCATTTCTCTGTTTCATTCTTGGATGAAGTATTTGTCGTCTGTACATTCTCGTTAGTCGGTGTGCCACACATGGGACACGCTTCCGACATGGCAGACATTTGGCAACCACACTTTTTACATGTAATGTATTCCACTTCCTATTTAATTTTAATTGAGACCTTGTTAGTAATTAACAGAATGATACTTTGTACTGCAAGAGACAATACTATAACCAATAGAAACCAATTGTTTTCAAAAGTTTTGGAAGAAAACAACGATAATACAAACTCTATAGCTCCCAATATGGAAAACAGTACATGCAACGATATTTTAAAACCATCTTTTAGTGCTATCACATTCAAACAAAATAATAGCGCAGTAGTAGCGACTATAACCAAACTACTGACAAACAAGTTGAACACTTCATAAGATGAAAGTATCAAGCCAAACAGTAGATTGGCAACTAAAAGGATTATTCCTATTACTATTATAATCTGTTTCATAGCCGATAAAATTACATGGTTGGTAACTTGGGAGGTAATTCATTGAAGAAAGATGAAAATTCAGGAAGTTGGGATATAAATCCCCAATTAGCCATCCCCTTTTTCCAAATTAAAGTATTTCCCTGAATTGTCCCGTTTTCAATATTCACTTTAATAGTATTGAAGTCAAAAGCCCCTTGTTGCTGCCCATTGACCGCAATATAATATTCTTGGACGGGCAATGGGGGAGGCACTGTTAATGATGGGGGATTAACATTTAATGTGTTCATCGCCATACTACCGACTTGATTACCTATATTTAGTCCCATTCCAATTCCAACGCCTGAGCTGACAAGCCCACCTCCTTCATTGGAAGCCGCATTCTCCAAAACATTGAAACTACGCTCCATTTGGTACACATCCTTTCCCGTTATTTTTAAACGTGCTGCCAAGTCTTTAGCTTCTTTCAAACGGATAAAACTTGGGTCGTTCTCTTGAACATTAATTCCTATTACATTGAAATTTTCAAGTTTAAGTCCGTACTTCTCAAATTCAACGCCAATGCGTTGTTGGCAAAATTCGGATATGTCACTTATGTGTGAATTTATATTAATCACCGATATTCCATCTTGGGACAATTTTTCAGAAACAATATTTGTCAGTTTAGACATTATAATCCCCCTAAAATAATTGGTAAGTTTCTCTACAGTGAACGAAGTCATATTGCTTACCAAACTTTCCAAGAATTGTCGTGGGCTAATAATTTTAAACCCATACTGTCCAAATGCCCTTATTGGTACGATAATCCCATATTTCGGGTCTTCAATCTGTATTGGGCTTGCTGTACCCCATTTACAATCAAGAATGGCTATTTGATTGATAAACCAAACCTCCGCTTTAAAAGGTGTCTGCCCATTGAAGGGAAGATTTATCAGTTTACCCAATAACGGAATGTTCTCCGTTTTTAAAGTGTATGTACCACAAATAAATTCATCCAAAATCACACCGCCTTTTACAAAAAAAGCTGTCTGAGTTGGATATACAACCAATTGCGAACCTAATCGCAAATTTTCAGGCGAAAACTTGTACACAAGTTCCTTGTCGTTTACCTCACACTTAATTACATCTACAAGGTTCATCGTATTTCATATTTTTTATTATGAATATAAAGAAACAAAGGAAAACAAACAGTTATTGAAGAAAAAACAACTCCTACCCAATAATCATCCGCAAGGAAACTAAGAAAGAAAAAAGAAAAGAAAGAAAAAATGAGCGACAATATTACAGATGATAAATGAGGAGCATCCCCTTTCACCACCTTATCACCATCTAATTCAATTTGTAACACATGTTTAGTTTGATTATCATAAAACAAACGTAGCTTATTCTCTCCATCATATTCTATTTTATCATATCGGCAAGGTATAATTTCCTCACCTGCATAATTTGATATTCCCCAATATTGTTTTTTTACAAGTAACCAATTATCAGTCAAACGTATTTCCTCATAAAGAATTGGTAATATTTGAATCGGATAATTACTTGAAATATCGTACAATCCTCTGTATTTATCTTCTGTTACTTCAACGTATTTGCCTATTAGCCATATATTTTTATAAATACAAGGAAACATAACTTCTCCTTCTCGAATGTTGCATAATCCGCTTTTATCGTTTTCACTAAATATAAGGTAACTACCACCTTCATAATAAGAAAACCGTTCATATTTACATGGCAACAGTTCTATTTCACTATTGCCATTATATAAGCCATATTTGCGAACCCTCCTCAATTCATTACGAACCGTAGCAAGTACATTTTTTGCTGTTTCCAAGTAAAAGCATTTACCATCTTCCAAACGATAACTTTTAACGTCAATCCAATCATATTCAATAGGAACTAATATCTTCTTTGACTTGATACTGTACGCCCCCAACAATAGTTTTTCTCCATTATTTCGCAAAGACATTTTTTTGCCTATAATCACAAAGGGAAGAACTATACGCACACTATCATATTCAAAAGGAACAATTTGCAATCCTTCTGAATCCAACACACCCCATCTCCCATTTTCTGCATTTTGAACAGCCCTAATGGTTTCTTGTTTTGAAGTGTGTATTGCGTCTTTTTTTTCTCCATCTACTTTAAAGGATGTTGAAGAAACAAAGTTTCCACAATATTCACACACAGAACCAACAGTAACCATCCCACCACAAAAGGGACAAGTTATTTTTTCATGTGCCATAATATCCGTAAAAATCTGTTTCCCGTAGGCTCAAAAAGGAAGGATTATAAAAAAGAAGTGTGAGCCTGAATAGACTTATTCCCAACCTTTGATTGGCTCTCGACTGCCGTGTAACAAATTGAGTAATAAGAAAAACAGCTCACACCTTTGGCTGTATATGTTGTTTAAAAACATATATAACAAACCAAAGGAAGAACGTTCTTTATTATTCCATGTTACACAAAGATGAGGTGTCGAGATTCATCAAAGTGGAATAAAGCTAAAACGCTTCCTATAAATTATTATGTCTGTCATTGCGATGCAATGACAATGCAAATATAAATATAAAAAGCGAACTTAGCAACGTTCTGTGAGCTGTTTATTTTTCACAAAGGTAGTGTTTTAAAGCAAGATAAAACACTACACTATATATCTTTGTATCAATCGTTGAACTTGAACAATCTGAAACTTGCAGCCTTTAGAGGTAACAAAACCTTGTTCATTCAGTCGAATTGTCATTTGCGATAGTGTTAATTCCTCTTTTACCATTGAACGAAGCAATGCAACCGCACGCATGTTGTTGACGTTATTTTGCGCTTTGGTTCTGTTGGTCTGATTGCTGTGTTCAATTGCCTCACTATGTTTTTTCATTAGATTTTCACTTTTTCCAAGCTGAACACCTCGTTCCTTTTTTGCCTTCAATGACAATCGTGTACGTTGGCTTATCAAGTTGGCTTCATATTCCGCAATACTACTTATAATGTGTAATATCAAGCGATTCGCTTGGGGAAAATCACAAAATGTAATTTCAACATCACTTTCCAATAACTTTGAGGTAAAAGCTACATTACGACTTAATCGGTCAAGTTTCGCCACAATAAGGATAGAATTTGTTTTTCGGCACAGAGCCAATGCTTCTTGTAATTTAGGGCGGTCTGACTTTTTTCCACTTTCGGTTTCCACAAATTCAGCTATTATTAGACCTTCTTTCACAAAAGAATGAATAATATTTCTTTGCGCCTCAATCCCCAGCCCGCTTTTTTCTTGTTTGGTAGTAGATTGCCTCAAATATGCCACATAGTTACCCATAATTCTACTTTTAGTTAATTACTTACAGTTACTAAACGACCATTCAATAAATGTAAGTTACTATCAGAAATAGCTGATTTCACACTTTTTTAATCTCCGCAATACAAGTTCCGCCCATAACCCATCGCATAAGAAACGACATCAGAAGACAAACCTTCAAACTCGTTTTTATTGGACTTTTCATCTTTGCGTGCATTGTGTGCCACCCAACTCGCAGCTATCATAGCATCAAGTCTTGCCGCTTTCGCCTCACGAACTCTAACAGCATCTTTTTCCCAACTCCAAGCCGCTGTCAAACACTCCGACCATGTGCGCCCCCTACGTTGAAAATCATTTTTGTAAAGTCTGTGAGCATCCTTCATCACCTGTTGTTTATTATATCGTTTCATATCGTCTTCGTTTTAATTACAATGCAAATATATGACATATACTTAATACATGCAATTTATTTTCGCTAGAAATAGTTAAATATATGACATTTATTCATTTTATGCCATATAATTCCTATTTTTGCAATAAAACTATTGTAATTATGACTGAAAAAGAGAAAAAAGAACGAACAGTTATTCATCTTTATATAAAAGAGAATGATACTCACCACTATTTTGGAAGTATCGCCAATGTATTTGAATACTTTTCACCCGAAGAACTTGGAATAAGTTACGGCTCGTTAAGAAATTATGGACTTTCTAATGAAAATTCATACCAAAATAGCAAATGTATCATTAGGAAAGGAATACTTCTATCAAAATCGGGAAATAGGGGTAAAAATAGATAGCTAACTGTTATCACACCTATAAATCCACACTATTAAGTCCATATAAATAAGTTATAACTGCTTTATTATAAGGTATATAAACGAGATACATAATATAAAAAGAGAAAACATATTCTATATACCGTACTTGCATATTTTTCTTTAACTCAAAAAAACTTTTTTACCAATTCTAATTAAAAAAGTGGTAGTGATATGTTCTAAGTTGTATATTTGCATTGAAAATACTTGAATAGGAATCCTTTCAAGTCAGTGCGTAGATAAAAGGCTACTGCACAATAATATAAAATGATTAATAATGACAAAAAGAAAATCACGCTTGGCGTTAGCGTGCAAAAATTTGAGAGCAAGCCTAATAATTGGAAAACACTAACTTACCAACGCCATACAATAACGATAGAGGAACTTGTAAACCATATTTGCGAAGGGCATTGCATTTGTCAAAACTTCAAAACAGTAGGTAAAATATTTGGACTACGAGAAAAAACGATTGCCAATTTTGACTTTGCAGACTGCATAATTTTAGATATTGATGATACTTTTCTAAGTATGAATGACTTTTATTTATCATTAAAAGACGAGCATAAGCCAACCATCATTTATACTACATATAGTAATATTGATAATGTAAATAATAGATTTAGACTGATTTATGTTTTTAATGAACCGATAAGAAGCAATGAATATTATAGAAGTATAGTTAATACTATTGTTTATAATATTCAGAAAGAGATTGAAGGTTTTGATTTAAAAGATAAGACATGTTTGAACGCTACACAGCAATTCGCAGGCAATGGCAATGATAACATTGTATATTATTATAATGATAATATATTTTGTCCTACGGATTTTGGATTTGATGAAAATTATTTTTCCAATTCAGATAGTATATTAAAAAGAGAGAGGAAGAACAACATACAAACTGACTTGGAAAGTCCGATTGCTAATTCTGAATTTATGAAGGACTTTTGGAGTATGGGATATAAAATGAATGAAGAAATTTTCATACGTAAGTATGCCGAAAAATACCCATTTATTGAAGCTACCCCATTACCTGAAACAGATTCGGATATACCTTATATATTGCTGCCCGACAATTATGTAAAGATTACCCGATATTGGTATAAAGAGCCATTAACCAAAGGTGACGGAACAATTGTCTATAAAAGCCATGCAGTTAAATTAAAATCAGGACACAGACGAAAACTGTTATATGATGGTTGTTTACTCCGAAAGATAATGCTACCTGATATTACAGTAGAGCACTTACTATACTGCCTTGTATGTGAGCGCAGATACTACGTCGATAACCAAGATAAGGTTATTTCCAACAAGATACTATATCAGATTGCAAAAGACGCTTGGAATGACACTAAACGAAGTATTAAGCCGAAAAAAGAAGAAAAACAGTTTGTTGTCAATCCCAAGTATTGCGAAAAACATGGAATAAGTAAACAAGCAGCCCGAAACATAGCTGCCAAAATGTTATTAGACATGCAACTCAAACAATTATACGATATGAATTTATCAGTTAAAGAAAATATGGAATCACTGAAAAATCAGGGCATTAAAATCGGCAAAAGCAGTCTCTACAATTGGGTGAAATCAAAAAAAATATAGCCAAAATTTGGGACTCCCGAAAGCAAACCACATGCAAAATACCCCCCATAGGGAGGACTTCCTCCTCCCTGAGTGAGGGGTTACGGTGGTAGAGATTTATCTGAATTAGTCAAGACTTAATCTGACAGTTACGTATAAAAAGAATAAATTTGTAACAGAAAACAGATTAAGTTATGACAACATCAGAAAAGGTCATCAAGAACAAACTGGGATTGCTTGAACTCTCCCAACAGTTAGGAAACGTATCACGTGCTTGTAAGGTTATGGGCTACAGTCGTGACAGTTTTTATCGTTTCAAAGAGTTGTATGAACAAGGCGGTGAAGTCGCCTTGCAGGAGATTTCTCGCCGTAAGCCTGTCATAAAGAACCGTGTGGAAGAACACATCGAGCAGGCAGTCGTACAGATGGCGATAGACAATCCTGCATTGGGGCAAGTCCGTGTATCCAATGAGCTACGTAAGAAAGGTATTCTTATTTCGCCGGGCGGAGTGCGTTCCATTTGGCTACGGCACGATATGGAGACCTTCCAGAAACGCCTGAAAGCATTGTCAGCCAAAGTGGAACAAGAGGGCATTATCCTTGATGAGAACCAAGTGGCGGCATTGGAAAAAGCAAAAGAAGAAAAGCAGGCTCATGGAGAGATAGAAACTTATTATCCCGGTTTTCTACTTGCCCAAGACACTTATTATGTAGGATATATCAAAGGTGTGGGACACATTTATCAGCAGACCGTCATTGATACTTACTCCAAAATCGGATTTGCCAAGTTGTATGACAGAAAGAATGCGCTTGTTGCTGCCGATATGCTTAACGATAGGGTTATTCCTTTTTTCGAGCAGCATGACTTGAAACTGATGCGTATGCTAACAGATAGAGGAACAGAATACTGCGGAAACAGAGAAAATCATGAGTATGAATTGTATTTGGCTGTGGAAGACATTGATCATTCTAAGATTAAGGCGAAAAGCCCTCAGACAAACGGTATATGTGAGCGATTTAACAGAACCGTGCAGAATGAGTTCTATGCTATTGCATTCAGAAAGAAAATCTATACCTCTATCGAACAGCTGCAAGCAGACCTTGATATGTGGATGAACTCCTACAATACCCAAAGAACACACTCTGGAAAGTACTGTTTCGGGAAAACGCCCATGCAAACTTTTATCGAAGGAATCGCTGTGGCAAGAAAGTATCAACTGCAAAATCAGGAAATGATAAAACCGAATGAGCAGGATAAAATCTCATTCGGTTGTGAGGATGATGAAACTTGTGTAACTTCGCAACAAACATCTGACAGTTTTTTTGTCCGATAGTAAAACAAATGTCAGAACAAGTCTTGACTATTACAATTTATCTATAACTTGGATAATAAACGTTCCAAGACCTTTTCATTGTGTGCTTTCCAATCAATTCTATTCTCTTGTAAAGATTTTCCAAAGCCTTCATTAGAAGGTACACTTAAATCCTTACCACTATCTTCATAAGCATAAAAAGGGAAACATCCCATCCATCCTGTTTCTTGTATCATTTGATTAAATGTACCGTAATCATACTCACCTGATTTAAATTCCACATATATTTTACTTTCACCATTATAAGTAATAATATGTGTGCTTTTATCATACGAAAAACAACGTTCCGTATTATTAAGTAACCATCCCTGAAATTCAACACCATAATGACAATGCAATTCATCATAAAACATCTCCTCTTTTTTATAACGAGCGCATTTAATTGTTCCCCACATCTCCTCACCTCCTTTATAAGATACTACGACCAACAACCAAAGTTCATGTAAACGAAATATAGTAATTTTATCAATATATTCATCAACCATAGTCTTTACCAAATCCCTATTTTTCCTAATCTCATCCATTTTATTAATCAACAAAGGATTGGCATTCAAACGCTTCAAATTATCAATAGTAATTCTCTTTGTTGTAATTTCTCGTGACAATTTATCCATAGTTTTGTTCAACACGTTTTTAGTTTCATCATATTTATGTTTTGCATCTGAAATCAAATTCTTTGCAACCTCATCGTCTTCAATCGCAATAAGACGTTTAAGTGTCTTTTTATAAAGATTCTCCGCTTCAACCAATTCTGTATTCTTTGATGATTTTATTTGAACCAACTCTTCGATTTCTTTCCCTAAATTTTCTATCTTTAAAATATTGGTCTGCTGAATATTAATCTCAGCAAACATTTGAATTGACAACTGTAAAACAAGTCCATCCAATTTCCACTGTCGAAGTTCTGCCCCATTCGTGCATGTTCGTGGTTTATCTTTACGATTCACTCTACCATAACATTTGTAAGTACGTCCACCACTGATATAATTTTTAGATGTTTCATTTGATTTCCCTACAGAAAAATTAGCACCGCATTCGCCACATACCATTAAATGTTTTAATAAATTCTCATGCCTGACTGCATTATTCTTATTATAATGCGCTTTGGAAAGTTTATCTTGGGCTTGCTGAAACAACTCGTCTGATACAATTCGCAGACTTTCCACATGTTCCGAATATTCATAAACAATCTCTCTATCTTGCCTTTCGGATAACGGAAGTGGATTGGTAGGGTCTGGTTTATAAAATGTTATTCTACGATTACCTTTATATAACTCATTGTGCATAAGTCTGTTTATTGTAGAAATACGCCATTTTAAATTATCTGTATCAAATTTATACTCTTTCACCTCCAATCCTTTTGCTTCTCTATTCTTCTTGTACTCATTCAATTTTCTTACGTATGGAGCAGGTACTTTCTCAGCATTCAATATCTCTGATATTTGAATTGAAGAATATCCACCAACATACATTTCAAAAATACGGGTAACAATCTTACTTTCGATAGGATTTATAACAATCTGTTTATTTTCATTGTGCATATAACCATACGCACGTTCATCCCCGCCTCCATGACCTGCTTGCACTTTTGTTATCTTGCCACTTAATGAACGTTCAACAAACAATTCTATCTCATAGCTTGACATAACAGCAAGCACATGCAATAAAATAATACTACCTACATCTTTATTACTATCTCTTACCCACAATTTTTGTTTATCAAAATACAAGTTAATACCTTTATCTATAAACAATTTGATTTGTTCTAATAACTCCGTAGCATTTCTTGCAAGACGAGAAAATTCAGAGAATAAAATTATATCAATATCCCCATATTCAACTCTTTCAAGCATCTTCACATATTCAGGACGGAACTCTCCCTTTTTAAAACCACTAATAACATCTATGAAAATATCCTCTTCTTCAACGTTCCAATGATTTTCTGCTGCAAACTTCAACAATTCCTCTTTTTGTCTATCAGTTGTCTGTTGTTGCGTACTAACACGACAATAGATTAGTACCTTCTTATCCATATTATTCATTATCTTTGCGCTGTTAATTACATCAATATCAGTTTATATGGAAACAAATATAGTAATAAATAAGCCAAGTCCCAAGTTTCAGGATGTGTCAATTGCACCTATGCATACAACGGAGCACATCATCAACCAGACTATGATAAGGTTATTCGGTTGCAGCCGCTCCATATCAGCACACATAGAACGGAAGAAAAGCAAGCTGGACTACCGTCTTGCCGCCTGCCCCACGGAAGAAGAAATAGAGAAGCTGGAAGAGGCCGTAAACGAGGTAATCGCCCGACAGCTGCCCGTCACAACAGAATTCATTACGCAAGAGGAAGCGCAAGGACGTTTCGACTTGGAACGCCTGCCCGATGGTGCTTCGGAAACGGTACGTGTCGTGAAAGTAGGCGATTACGACGAATGCCTCTGCATCGGAGTACATGTGGAGAATACATCAGAAATCGGAACCTTCAAAATCATCAGTCACGATTGGGACGAAGAAGCCAAGCGTTGGAGAATGCGTTTTAAATTAGTCTGAAAATCTATCAATTTTAAATAAATAAGATAGCAAAATGACATTAAACAAGCAAATAAGTCAGTTTTTCAATGACAAATAGTCAATAGAGTCAGCAAAGACCGGTTGGCATAAGGTTTGCAATATAGTTAGCGAACGACGGTTCAAGAAACGGATGGTGAAAAACCCAAAAGGCAGGCACCCGAAGACAAAGAACCGGAGTTCAAAACTAAATAGCATGTTTAACTTAAACAATAGGAGACTATAACTATGATGCCTGTAAGAAGAAACCAAAATTGGTTACCGAGTATTTTTAATGATTTCTTTGACAATGATTGGATGGTAAAAGCAAATGCCACCGCCCCTGCCATCAACGTATTCGAAACAGCAAAAGAGTACAAAGTTGAATTGGCTGCTCCCGGTATGACAAAAGAAGACTTCAACGTTCACATCGACGAAGAAAACAATCTGGTCATCAGCATGGAAAAGAAAACAGAAAGCAAGGAAGAGAACAGCAAGGACGAAAAGAAGGAAGGCCGCTACTTGCGTCGCGAATTCTCATACACCAAGTTCCAGCAAACCATGATTCTTCCGGACGATGTAGACAAGGAAAAGATTGGCGCCCATGTAGAAAACGGCGTGTTGAACATTACATTGCCTAAGTTTACAGAAGCAGAAAAAGAAAAGGCCAAGAAATTCATCGACGTAAAATAACGCCCGGCCATTAAAAAGAAAATCTCCCGCTGCACAAGATAATGCAACGGGAGATTTTTTATATCCATAGCTATGCGGAACTATTTCTTTTTCCCTTTCAGAAAACGATCTGTCAGCCACTTGCGCACCGGTTCGTCGTACAGTTTCAAACAAGCATAAGCAAGAACAAAAGCTCCAACGAAAGTAAGCATCATATAAGGGATGCCTTCCACCATTGTAGCGTTATTGTTGCATACCCAAGCCGTATAAGTATATACCAATGGATAATGGGTGATATAAATCGGATAGGAAATATCTCCCAGGAACTTGCATACGGCAGTAGAGCGCTTACCGGTCACCTTGCCGCCGGCTCCCATCGAAACAATGACCGGGAAGATGCAGATAATACAGAAAGCCTCGTAAAGCCCGTTCATCCAGTAGCCGTCCTCACCTCCGATACGGGGAAGGGAAAGAACCACCACAATCAGCAGGCTACACCACCAGAAAGCACGCTTTTCAAGCCGTATCAGCCAGCCGAGGCGTGACAGAAGCAATCCGCCGAAAAACGGATACATCAGCCGGACCATGCCCACATACTGCTGTTCCCAGTTCAAGGCCCAACCACCCACAATATCACCAGCAGGAGCAGTCAGACAACGGTACACCGTAAAACACCCTGCCACAAATACCAGCACCGATAAGGCCACCTTATTGAACTTGCGTACAAACAACGCATACAGAATATTACCGATATATTCATAATAGAGCGACCATGCCGGACCATTCAACGGATGCATTTCCGTCCAGCCACGAATGTCGAACTTCAGCGGAAGGGGAAGCAAAGTACAGCCTAGTAACATTACCAGCAGCATGGTTCCAACAGACGTATTCTCGATAGGTGGAAAACAAGGCGACTCTTGAAAATAGAAAAAGGCAGCGCCCACAATGCTTCCCATAATCACCATAGGATGCAGGCGAATGATACGGCGTTTGAAGAAAGTGCCCACGGTCATCCGGTTCCAACGGTCATCATAAGCATAACCGATAACAAAACCGGAGAGCATGAAAAAGAAATCCACTGCCAGATAGCCATGATTGATAATTTGAGTAAGATGACTGCCGCCTGCATGTGCTTCAAAAAGATGGAAGATAATAACCATGACAGCCGCCACGCCACGAAGTCCGTCAAGAATCTCATAATGCGGTTTCGAGGCAAGATAAGTAGTCTGTGTATTCATTTTGGTATAAGATATTTATTTATTCGCGTGCAAAGATAAGAGTTTTCTCCAATAATGAAACTGATAAATATCATATAAACTCTATCAATTAATTGACAAGTATAACAGTTGTCTTTATCATTAGATACATATCACTACTTGTACTCTTTTTCCGCACAAAAAACAGCTTTTATTATCCATAATAAAAAGGCTACACCTTTTCCTCCTCATGGCGTAGCCTTAAACACAAAAGGGTGTAGCTATCCAAGGCAAATGGTGTAGCCCTTTTTCAAGAAAAAGAGCCAAATGGGATGCTAATATGGAAAAATCAGTTAACTGCTTTTCTTATAACTTTTTACCGCCCACAGATTGAAGACCAATGCAAAGACCAACAAGGCTCCCAACTGCGGCAGCAGTTCGGCAAATCCGCCGCCACGGAGATAGATGGTACGCATTACCTCTACAAAATAGCGCAGCGGATTGATACGCGTAATCCATTGCGCCCACTCAGGCATACTGTGGATAGGGGTGAAAAGACCACTCATCAGAATAAGGATAAGCATGAAGAACCACATGACAAACATGGCCTGCTGCAACGTGGTCGAATGATTGGATATGACCAGCCCGAACCCCGACACCACCGGTAGAAAAAACAGCACCATGCCGTAGATAGTGAGGAAATGTCCCGCCGGCAGAATGCCGTAAAGTACCCATGCCAGAACGAAACAGATGGTCAGCACCACAAAACCTATCAGCCAGTAAGGTATCAGCTTGGCGGCAATGAAAGTGAACTTGCCGACGGGGGTGACATTTATCTGCTCGATGGTGCCCGCCTCCTTCTCGCCCACCACATTGAGGGCAGGGAGAAAACCGCAAATCAGCGTCAGCAGCATTACCATGAGGGCAGGAATCATGAAAAGCTTGTAGTTCAGCGTGGGGTTGTAAAGGTTCTGCGTAGTGATGTCCACCCGGGGAAGCGGCTTCCCGGCAAGCCCTTGCGAAGACGACTCCGAACCCAGTTCACGGGTATAGTCACTGATGATGGAAGACAAGTAGGATCCTCCCAGACTGCCCTTCGTGCCGTTCACGGCATTGGCCGCCACCAGCAGGCGGGGCGCCTCTCCCTTCACCCAATCCTTTTCGAAATCACGGGGAATCTCCAGCACGACATCTGCCGAACCTGCTTCAATGGCCAGCAAAGCCTCATCATATGTATCGGGAAGCGCTGTCAGGCGGAAATAAGTGGATGCACCGATTTTATCTACCAGACGGCGAGACAAGACGCTGTGGTCATTGTCCACTATATTCAGATTGATGTTCTTTATCTCCAGATTGGCGGCCCAGGGCATCAGTATCATAATCATGCACGGGAAAATGAAAATCAGCTTGGGCAGGAAGGAGTTGCGGAACAACTGCTTGAATTCCTTTTCAATGAGAAACTTTATCATAAGACGATATTTTAAAGATTTTAGACATAAGAACAAAAGAACAGATTTCCCGTATCCTTTTGTCCTTATGTTCTTCTGCCTGAATAATTAATATAAAATTCATATCCGCTCTTTACTCAAGCCGATGCTTGAATTTCTTGAAACTCACCGTTATCAGCAATACCGCCATCGTGGCAAGTATGCCGACCTCCATCAGCACAAGCGAAACATCCACTCCCTCAATCATCAGCTTACGCACCGCCTGGATATACCAGCGTGCAGGAAGCACAGCTGAAATGGCCTGCAAGATAACGGGCATACTCTCAATGGGGAATATCATGCCCGAAAGCAACATGGTGGGCATCATCAGCATCAGTCCGGACACCAGCATGGCGGCAACCTGCGTCCGGGTGACCGTGGAAATCAGCAGCCCCAGCGCCAGGGAGACAAAAATGAATAGCAGCGACACCACCACCAGCCAGAACAAGCTGCCCGCCACGGGAACATCGAGCACATAGACCGAAAGTAGAAGAATGGTGGTCAAGTTGACAAACGACAGCACAAAATAGGGCACCGCCTTTGCCAGAATGATGAAAAGCGGTTTGACGGGAGAAACCAGCAGGACCTCCATCGTCCCCGTCTCCTTCTCGCGCACAATGGAGATGGAGGTCATCATGGCGCAAATCAGCATCAGAATAAGTCCCATGACACCCGGCACGAAGTTGTAGGCACTCTTCATCTGCGGATTGTACAGCAGCTTGAGCTGGGGTACAATGGCAGCGGCATGCACTCCCGGCGGAAGCATCTCCTGCCCGGCAGAGGAGATGATGTTTGCGGCATAGCCTGCCTGCATAGTCGCCATATTGGGGTCTGTGGCGTCGGAGACAAGCTGCACGCGCGCCTCGCCGGTATAAAGCTTGTCCGAGAAACGCTCGCTGAAAACAAGCGCCATGTCAATCTCCCCTCTTCCGAAAGAAGCCTCCATATCGGCGGGAGAATGCAGGCGGCAGATGACGGTGAAGTATTCGCTTGCATCCATGCGGTCGATGATACGGCGGGTAACTACGTCATTCGACGGGTCGAGCACCGCCACACGCACGTTCTTCACCTCGGTGGTGATGGCAAAACCGAAAAGGATTATCTGCACGATGGGCATGCCCAGCAGAATCAGCATCGTGCGCCGGTCGCGGAAGATATGGAAGAACTCTTTTCGGATGAAAGATATGAATTGTTTCATTGTCTATATTTATATTTAGGCTCGGATAATGCGGATTTCACGGATTCTCAGTCGGCGGTTCGCACGGCTTGGCGAGCCAGTTGTTGGAATACATCGTCCATCGTAGTGGCATTGAACTGCCGTTTCAGCTCCCCGGGAGTGTCGAGTGCACGGATGACGCCGTCTACCATGATGGAGATGCGGTCGCAATACTCTGCCTCGTCCATAAAGTGGGTGGTGACAAAGACGGTGATGCCCTCGTCGGCAGCCTGGTAAATCAGCTCCCAGAACTGGCGGCGCGTGGCAGGGTCCACCCCACCCGTAGGCTCATCCAGAAAGACAATCTTGGGACGGTGGAAGATGGAGACGGAGAAGGCCAGCTTCTGCTTCCAGCCCAGCGGAAGGCTTTTCACCAGTGTATCCCGTTCCTTTTCCAGCCCGAGGCGGAGGAGCAGTTCATCCGTCTTGGGGGCAATCTCCGCTTCGGGGATGCCGTAGATACCGGCAAAGAGGCGGATATTCTCCCACACCTTGAGGTCTTCGTAAAGGGAAAATTTCTGGCTCATGTAGCCGATGTTCTTCTTCACTTCTTCAGGTTGGGAAGCCACATCGAAACCTGCCACACATGCCTTGCCGCCGGTGGGGCGGCTAAGTCCCGTAAGCATGCGCATGGCGGTGGTCTTGCCTGCCCCGTTGGCTCCCAGGAAACCGAAAATCTCGCCCCGATGGACTTGGAAGGAGATGTGGTCTACAGCGGTGAAATTACCGAACCGCTTGGTCAACCCTTCCACTTCAATCACCTTGTTTTCGTGGTTTTCCACCCGTTCGTGCTGCAAGCCCGGAGGGCAGAGGATGCCCGCAAAGCGTGTCAGGATACGGTCGGGGGTATCGATGCCTTTTATCTCTCCTTCGTTGATGAAGGCGATGCGGTCGCATTGGCGCGCTTCGTCGATGATGGGGGTGGAAGCAATGATGGTGATACCCTGCTCCTTCAGTCGGCGAAGCATTCCCCAGAATTCCTTGCGGGACACGGGGTCGACGCCCGTAGTGGGTTCGTCCAGAAAGAGGACATCCGGTTTATGGATAAGGGCACAGCTAAGGGCGAGTTTCTGCTTCATGCCGCCGGACAACGCTCTGGCGCGGCGCTTGCGGAAAGGTTCTATCTGCCGGTAAATGTCGCGCACCAAATCATAATTCTCCTCGATGGTGGTGTGGAAGACGGTGGCGAAGAAATTGAGATTCTCCTCCACCGTCAAGTCCGGATAGAGGGAGAAGCGTCCGGGCATATACCCCACCCGCCTGCGGATGGCTTTGTAGTCCTTCACCACATCCAGACCGCAGACCGAGGCCGAGCCTCCGTCAGCAAGCAGCAAAGTGGTGAGGATGCGGAAAAGCGATGTCTTGCCCGCACCGTCCGGCCCGATGATGCCGAAAAGCTCACCGGGAGCCACTGACAGAGAGACACCCCGCAGGGCTTCCACGCTGCCGTAACGTTTGGAGATATTAGTTAAAGTTACAGCCTCCATACATTCCTATTTTCAGCATCCCGTCATTCTTCACGGCAATCTTTACGGCATAGACCAGATTGGCGCGCTCGTCTTTCGTCAGGATAGTTTTTGGAGTGAATTCGGACGTATCGGAAATCCAGGTGACGATGCCGGGGTATTCTTTCCGCACTTCCTTTCCATAATCCGCATAAACCTTCACTTGCTGCCCCAGCTTGATTTCGGCAAGCTGCTCGGAGGTGATGTAGGCACGGAGGTAAATCTGCTCCATATCCGCCACTTTGAAAAGAGGGGTGCCGGGAGCAGCCAGTTCTCCGGCTTCGGCATATTGGGCAAGGACGGTTCCCGTCAGCGGAGAGGTGATGTGGCATTTGCGCAGCTGGTCTTCTATCTGCGCCACCTGGATGCCGACAGAGGAGCTTTGCCACGTCAGGCTGCGGTCACTGTTGCGCAGGGTGGAGTTCTGTGCGTCGAGCTGCTTGCGGAGGACTTCGAGAAGGGACTCGGCATCATCGAGCTGCTTCTGGTTGGCGGCACCCACACGGAGCAGATTGGACACACGGTCGCGTTCGCGTCGAGCCTGCACAATCTGTTCCTGAGTGGCGGCTACTTGTTTCAGGATATCAGGCCGCTGGCCTTCCACGGACTTGACACTGGCCTCCAACTGGAGTTTCTTCAGATAGAGTTGGACGGTATCTATAATGCCTACTTCCTGCCCGTCTATCAGTGTCGTGCCTTCCTCGATATCGAAACTCAGCAGTTTTCCAGACGCCTCGGCAGAAACGATGACTTCGGTAGCCTCGAACGTTCCCGTCGCATCATATTTCGGAGTACCGCCGGTACAGGCGGCAAGGAGAAATAAAAAAGGAAATAATTTCAATGATTTCATACTATTTCAAGTTATAAATTACGGATTATAGTCATTAATTATTCAGCGTATATTTCAGCTGCCAGATGTTCATCAGCAACTGCACCTCATGCAATGCCTTGGTCTGTCGTGCCATACTTTCATTGGTAATCTCCCGCAGCATATCGGTCACGGTCATTGTCCCGTTCTGTACCTTGGCCTCGGCTGCACGGCGGATATTCCCACGCAGACGGATAATCTCGTCATCATCCGCCATCTGGCGGCGCATGGATACAATGCCCGCATCCTGCTGCGTAGCCTGCAGGCGAATGTTGAAAAGGAACACATCCCGGCCGGTCTCTATCTGTTGGCGGGTATTGTCTATCCTGCGGCGGTCGTTCTTCAACGTATACAGACTGCCGAAATTCCAGAACATGCGCACCCCCGCCATGTAATAGGCGTTGAATTCATCTTTCAGCATATTCAATCCCGGATTGCCGTATGCCCCTTGTACAAAAAGGCCGAAACGCGGCATCAACCGGGTGTTCAAGGCTGCCTCCTGCTGGTGGAGTTGCTCTCCCTGCGCATCGTACCAACGAAGTTCGGGGCGGTTGTTCATCTGCCGGTCTATGTTTTCTTCGGCAGCCGGTTTCAATAAAACCGTTTCGGAAGAGAGATCCTTGCCCGTAAAGGCAGCAAGCATGCTGAGGTATGCACGGCGGGTGGTCTCCAATTCCACACGGTGCTGCCTGGTGTTCAGTTGCTCTACGCTGACTGCATCCAGGTCGCTCAGGGTGGCGATGCCATTGGCTATATAGTCGGCTACCTGCTTGTGGGTTCTTCCTAAATCTTCTTGCAAGAGGCTGTTCTGTTTCAGCTGTTCGTCCAACAGCAGGATGCCGAAAAAGAGCTGGTTCACCCGGTCAGTCAAGGCATACATGTCTACATGCTGTTTTTCCAGTTCCACTTCCGAGGCGGCACGCGTCAATCGTTTTCTGGAACGTATATCCCCACCATCCCAGAGGGTCTGCTGCACTTCGAGCATCACCTGGTACTGGTCTTTCGAAGCAGTCTTGATGTCGAGATTAGGGATTTCGACCGGTAGCCGGGTGATGTCACTCTGGTACGTGGCCTTGCCGGATAGGGAAAACTGGGGCAAGTAACCTTTTCCGGCATTGGAGAGGTCGTACCCGCGTGCCTTTTCTATCAGTCCGTATTGCCTGACCAACGGATAATTGTCTTGCGCCCGGCGCTGGCACTCTTCCAACGTGAGCTGGGCATGTGCCAGCATGGCGGCAAGAGAAAGGGTAAAAAAGAAAACGGTTCGTTTCATATCCATTCTGTTTCTTGTTTATTCTACATGGTTTTGTTCTATACACATGCAAAGATAAAGGCATAACCCTATAACCTTACAATCCATTTGTGCGCAAAGATGTTCTAATAGTACGACATTTCGTAGAAAAAGACAAATAATAGGAACACTTTATTATCTTTGCGGTGGAAATATACATTATTCATAAAGGGAAAGATATGGAAAAGAACAAACCGATAAGCGTCGCATTCGAGGACATCCGCAACAATCCGGATTTTATAGAACATTCCGAATACAGATTTATAAACGACGATTTGGGAATGGTCATCAGTTTTCAAGCAATGGGATTCAGGCTATTCCGCACCCAGCAACCTTATCGTGCCAAAGAAGGAAGGATTGTACGCATCATGCAAGGTAAGGGCCGAATCTCCATCAATCTTATCGAATATGAAGCTACAGCCCACGATATTATTATCATCCCTGACAATTCGCTGATAGAAATATCGGAAGTCAGTCCCGACTACGAATTCCAAGTCATCATGCCCACTGCCAATTTTCTGCCCGTACTACAGAATTCCATTCTTTCGGAAGCTTATACACGAAACGGAATCCGCCTTTCATGCAACAACGAGGAATGGGCACACATCAGCAGCTTCTTCTCTTTATTGTGGAATATACTACATTGTTTGCCCTACCGCCGCGGAGCTGTACAGCACTTGATTGTCTCACTTCTCTATAACCTTAAGTATATCCACGAGCACACATGCAAGTCAACTCCGGCACGCCTTTCACGCCAGGAAGAGCTATTCCGCCGCTTCATCGCTTTGGTAAACCAACACAGCAAGCACGAACGCAACGTCAACTTCTATGCCGACAAGCTATGCCTGACACCGCACTATCTGAGTTCGGTGATACGTGAAACAAGCGGGCAAACCGTGATGCAATGGATTAATCAAGCAGTTATCCTCGAAGCCAAAGTATTGCTGAAACACAGTGATCTGCTGGTGTTTCAAATATCAGACGAACTGAACTTTCCCAATCCGTCGTTCTTCTCGAAGTTCTTCAAACGTATGACGGGGATGACACCGGCGGAATACCAGAAACAAACCTGACCTTAGAACAATTGTACTACACGAGAATTCGGCAATCCATCGCAGGAGTCTGCTTCCAATGCCAGCAGCCCTTGTTTTGCTGCCAGTCCACCGGCATAGCCTATCAGTTGACGGTTGCTGCCCACCACACGATGGCAGGGAATGAATATGGAGAGGGCATTCGCCCCATTGGCAGCCGCTACAGCCCGTACGGCCTTCGGGTTGCCCAACTTTCGGGACAGCTCGCCGTAGGACACCGTTTTCCCGTAAGGAATATTCAGCAACTCCTGCCATACCGTTTTCTGGAAATCCGTCCCTGCCAACAGTAACGGCATGTCGAACGCCGTCCGCTTACGGGCAAAATATTCATCCAACTGAATGATTGCCGTTGAAATAACTTCCGAAGTGCCCTCCTCATAAACGGCATGCAGCGTATTCCGCATCCGCCTGCCGATTTTCTCCTTGCGCTTTTCGCTTACCCAGTCGCACAGACAAAGTTTGTCTCCTAAAGAGCCGAGCATCAACTCGCCATAAGGAGACCGATAATGCTGAATCCGAATTGTTTCCATAAACTTGCTTTTTTGTATATTTGCACTTCCGATGCTTCCGACAAAAATAGATATTTATATCCGGATGTACAAGATAGAACATATTATAATACATTCCGACCTTTTCCATTTGACAGTATCGGGGTATATTTGTAAATATATAAAAACATATGATTAAATAATATACAATGAAACAGTTCTATTGGCTTATAGTAGGCATTTCCCTACTCTCACTGGCTTCCTGCAAGGGAAAGGTCAAGATGGCAAGAGACTGCCAGACAGTGAAAATAGATACAGTTATTTCAGCAGACGAACAGACCTATCTGCAATATCCAGGCAAAGTGAAAGCAGCACAGGATATCAGCCTTGCTTTCAGAGTCAGCGGAACCATCCAGAAAATATATGTGGAGAACGGTGCACGCGTAAGTCAGGGACAACTGCTCGCCGAACTCGACCCGACAGACTATCAGGTGCAGTTGGATGCCACAGAAGCCGAATATAAACAGATAAAGGCGGATGCCAAACGGGTGATGTCACTTTACAAAGACTCCGTCACTACTTCCAGCGCCAACGACAAGGCGGTATATGGATTAAAGCAGATTGCAGCCAAATACCGGCACCACAAGGACCAGCTCAACTACACCAAGCTCTACGCCCCCTTCAACGGCTTTGTACAGAAACGTCTTTTTGAGGCGCACGAAACGATAGGCGCCGGTATGCCTGTTCTCTCCATAATCAGCAGCAGTATGCCCGAAGTGGAAATCAATCTTCCGGCAGCGGAATACATCCGGCGCGGACAGTTCCACAGCTATTACTGTTCATTCGATGTCTATCCAGGCAAGACCTACCGGCTGAAACTGATAAGCATCACTCCCAAAGCCAATGCCAACCAGCTCTATACCGTACGCCTGCAACTGCTTGCCGACAAGCAGCAGCCCGTACCCTCTCCGGGAATGAATACGATGGTTACCATCCAGTACGACGAAGAGAATTCATGCCAACTGTCCGTTCCGAGCGGCGCCGTACTGCAAATAGACGGAAAAGCGCAGGTATTTGTCTACAACCCGTCCGACAACCGGATTACCGCCCGCGAAGTGACCCTCCTTCGCCTGACAAGCAATGGTCGCAGCCTCATCAGCTCCAACCATCTGAAACCGGGCGAACTGGTCGTGTCTTCCGGAGTCCACCACATCAAAGACGGAGAAACCGTAAAACCGCTCGCCAGAACCAGCGGAACAAATATTGGAGGACTATTGTAACCACTAATCCCTAAAAAACTATGGATATAAGTAAATGGGCATTTCAGAACCGTAATCTGATATACTTCCTAGTAGCTGTCCTGCTGCTGGGAGGAGCTTATTCCAGCTATGAGATGAGCAAACTGGAAGATCCGGAAATAAAGGTGAAACTCGCCATGGTAGTGACACCCTATCCGGGAGCCTCGGCTCATCAAGTGGAACTGGAAGTGACGGATGTACTGGAAAAGAGCATCCGCAGCATGGGCCACATAGACAATGTGGAAAGTTACTCCTACAACGACCTTTCACTGATACAGATAGAGTTGACAACAACCACCCGAGACGATGAGGTGGAACAATGCTGGGACATGCTACGCCGCAAAGTGAACGATGCCCGTGCCTCACTGCCCGACGGGGCCGGTACACCTATCGTCAAAGATGATTTCGGGAATGTATATGGTATGTTCTACGCACTGACCGGCGACGGCTTGTCCGATCGGCAATTGTCCGACTATGCGGAACTCGTGAAGCGGGAAATCAGCGACATGGAAGGAATTGACCGGGTGGAACTCTACGGAAAACGCTCCGAGTGCATCAACATCTCCCTGCTGCAAGACCGCATGGCAAATTTGGGTGTGAAACCAGCTGAGGTGCTTGCCACCCTGAACGGGCAGAACAAGACCACTTACAGCGGCTATTACGACAATGGTGACCACCGCATCCGTGTAACTGTAAGCGACAAATTCAAGACTGTGGAGGACATCGGCAACATGCTTATACAAGGACATGACGACGACCAGCTCCGCATGCGCGACATCGCACAGATAGAAAAAGGATACGAAGAGCCTACCCGCAACGAAATGTTCTTCGACAGCGAACGGGCACAAGGTATCCTGATTGCCGCCTCCAGCGGAACAGACATTGTGAAAGTAGGCGCTGAAGTAGAAAAGAGGTTAGCACAGCTCAAAGAAACCCGTCTGCCTGCAGGCGTAGACTGCCATAAGGTTTTCTACCAGCCGGAACGCGTCGGTGCTTCATTGGGGACATTCATCATCAACCTGATAGAGTCTGTCATCATCGTAGTGCTCATTCTGATGGTGGCTATGGGATTCAAAAGTGGGGTCATTATCGGAATCAGTCTGGTGGTCACCGTCTTCGGTTCATTTATGTTTCTATATACGGCAGGCGGAACAATGCAGCGTGTATCACTGGCCGCATTTGTCCTCGCAATGGGTATGTTGGTAGACAATGCCATCGTCATCATTGACGGCATACTGGTAGACCTGAAAGCCGGAAAAAAACGGATGGAAGCCATGACAGCCATAGGGAGACAGACAGCCATGCCGCTGCTGGGAGCTACGCTGATAGCCATCATAGCTTTTCTGCCCATCTTCATGTCGCCCGACACGGCAGGGGTCTACACACGTGACCTTTTCATCGTCCTGGCAGTGTCTTTGCTGTTAAGCTGGGTACTGGCGTTGGTTCATGTACCACTGATGGCCAATCGGTATCTGCATCCTGCCGTCGAAACCAACGCCACAGGAGCGAGAGAATACAAAGGACGCACTTATGCTGTCTTGCGCGCCGCCCTGCGGATGGGACTGGCACACCGCTGGAGCTTTGTGTTGACAATGCTCGTCCTGCTCGGACTGTCTGCCTTCGGCTACCAGTACATGCGCCAGGGATTCTTCCCCGACATGGTTTACGACCAACTATATATGGAATATAAACTGCCCGAAGGCAATAACTCCACACAAGTGGTTCAAGACCTCCGGGAGATAGAAGCATACCTGAAAACACGCAAGGAAGTGACGCACGTCACCACTTCCATAGGCGGTACACCGGGACGCTACAATCTGGTAAGGAGCATCGCCAACCCGTCTTTGGCATACGGCGAACTGATTATAGATTTCACTTCTCCCGAAGAGCTGGTAGACAACATGGACGAGATACAAAGCTACCTGACGCATCATTATCCCAATGCCTACGTCAAGATGAAGCGCTACAACCTAATGTTCAAAAAATATCCTATCGAAGTCCAGTTCATGGGACCGGACCCTGCCGTACTGCACCGGTTGGCAGACAGCGCCCGCAGTATCATGGAGAACACGCCGGAGATATGCCTCATCACCACCGATTGGGAACCGCAGGTTCCGGTACTCTCCATCGAGTACGACCAAGCCGCCGCCCGTACTTTGGGGTTGAGCCGCAATGACGTAAGCTTGTCACTGCTCTCGGCCAATGGAGGTATCCCCATCGGATTCTTCTACGAAGGCATCCATCGGGACAATATCTACCTGAAATGCCTGGACGAGGAAGGACAACCGATAGAGGACCTCTCCAATACGCAAGTGTTCTCCTCGCTGCCATCGCTGAACGGACTGCTGAACGAAGAAACAATGGTAAAGCTGAAAGCCGGTACCCTCTCCAAAGAAGAGCTGGTGGAAAGTCTGATGGGCAGCACTCCACTGAAACAAATCAGCAAAAGTATCGACATACGCTGGGAAGACCCGGTAGTGCCGCGCTACAACGGACAACGGAGCCAACGCGTGCAATGCTCTCCCACACCGGGCATAGAGACGGAAAAGGCAAGGCAGGCCATCGCACGGCAGATTGAAAGGATAGAGCTTCCCGAGGGATACACACTGCAGTGGCAGGGTGAGAAAAGCGCCAGTGACCAGTCCATGAAGTATCTGTTCAAGAACTTCCCACTGGCCATCATCCTGATGATTGCCATTCTGATCATGCTGTTCAAGGATTACCGTAAACCGCTTATCATCTTCTGCTGCATTCCGATGGTTGTGGTAGGCGTGGTAGCAGTGATGCTGCTTACGGGAAAGACATTCAATTTCGTGGCAATCGTAGGGACACTGGGATTGATAGGGATGCTCATCAAGAACGGCATCGTACTGATGGATGAAATAACCTTGCAGATTAATCAGGGAGTGGAACCGATGAAAGCCTTGATAGACAGTTCACAGAGTCGTTTGCGCCCGGTATCTATGGCGGCGCTGACTACAATTCTGGGCATGATACCGTTACTGCCCGATGCCATGTTCGGCTCGCTGGCAGCTTCCATTATGGGCGGGCTGACATTCGGCACACTGATAACGTTGCTGTTCATACCGGTACTGTATGCGTTGTTTTTCCATATTAATACACAAGACTGACAAGGAGACAAGGGAAAAAAAGACGGCACATTTTTTCTTCTCTCCCTTGTCCTTCTGTTTTTCTGTCCGAAAAATATTTATCATTTATATTCCGCCCACGACTTGATGGCCAAATCATCCGGCGTCATCGTGCAGAATGCATTGATGAACGCACTTGCCAGACGGGCATTCGTTATCAACGGAATATTGAGGTCGATGGCGGCACGGCGTATCTTGTAGCCGTTATCCAACTCGCCTGCGGTGAGGTTCTTCGGAATATTGACAACCATGTCTATCTCCTTGCGGTGCAGCATGTCGAGTGCCTGCGGCTGGCGTTCGGGTTCGCTGGGCCAGTAGACGCGCGTATTCTCCACACCGTTCTCCGTAAGGAAGTTGCTGGAACCACCTGTGGCAAATATTTTATACCCTTTCTCCTGAAGCATACGCGCGGCAGAAAGCATGTCCACTTTCTGCTTCGGAGTACCGGTAGAAAGCAGGATATTCTTCTCCGGAATGCGGTAGCCCACGGAGAGCATCGCCTTGAGAATGGCGCAGGAAGTATCGCTGCCGATGCAACCCACCTCGCCCGTACTTGCCATATCCACCCCCAGTACCGGGTCGGCCTTCTGCAGACGGTTGAAGGAGAACTGACTCGCCTTGATGCCTACATAATCCAAATCGAACAGATTCTTGTCCGGCTTCTGCACCGGAATGCCGAGCATCACCTTCGTGGCAAGTTCAATAAGGTTTATCTTCAGCACCTTGCTGACAAACGGAAACGAACGGCTGGCGCGGAGGTTGCACTCAATCACCTTGATGTCGTTCTCGCGTGCCAGATACTGGATATTGAACGGACCGGAGATGTTCAGCTCACGGGCAATCTCGCGGCTGATGCGCTTGATGCGGCGCACCGTCTCCACATACAACTTTTGTGGCGGGAACTGGATAGTGGCGTCTCCGGAATGCACCCCGGCAAACTCGATATGCTCACTGATGGCATATGCGACAATCTCACCGTTTTGTGCCACCGCATCCATCTCCACCTCCTTGGCATGCTCGATGAACTGGCTCACCACCACGGGATGTTTCTTGCTGACATTCGCTGCCAGCTTCAGGAAGCGTTCCAGTTCCTCCCGGTTGGAGCAGACGTTCATCGCAGCACCGGACAATACATAGGAAGGACGGACCAATACCGGGAAACCCACCTTATCTACAAAAGCGTTGATGTCCTCCAGGGAGGTCAGCGCCCGCCATTCGGGCTGGTCTACACCAATGCGGTCGAGCATGGCGGAGAACTTGTCACGGTCTTCGGCATTGTCGATACTCTTGGCGCTTGTGCCGAGAATAGGTACCTTCTGCGCATCAAGGCGCAGGGCAAGGTTATTCGGTATCTGACCACCGGTAGAGACAATCACCCCGTGGGGATTCTCCAGTTCGAGAATATCCATCACGCGCTCGAAGGTAAGTTCGTCGAAGTAAAGACGGTCGCACATGTCATAGTCCGTAGACACGGTTTCGGGATTGTAGTTTATCATGACACTGCGGTAGCCTTCTTGACGGATGGTGTTCAGGGCCTGCACGCCGCACCAGTCGAACTCTACGGAAGAACCGATGCGGTAGGCGCCGGAGCCCAATACGACGATGGACTTGCGGTCGCCGAGGTAACGGACATCATTTGCCGTACCGCTATACGTCAGGTAGAGATAGTTGGTCTGTGCGGGATATTCGGCGGCAAGGGTATCTATCTGCTTCACTACGGGCAGAATGCCTGCACTCTTGCGGAAATTGCGGACGGCAAGGATGGCTTCTTCGCCGTCCATTGCTTGTTCCAAGCCGAGGGCACGGGCTATCTGGAAATCAGAGAAGCCTTGTACCTTGGCTTTACGCAATAAGTCTACGGGAATCATTGGCAACTCTCCATCAGCCATAAAAGAGTGCAGTTCCCTGCTGGTATCCATGATATTCATCAGCTTTTCCAGGAACCAACGGTCTATCTTGGTCAATTCGTGCACCTGGTCCACCGTATATCCGGCACGGAAGGCTTTGGAGATGACAAAGATACGCTTGTCCGTCGGTTCGCGCAGAGCCTTGTCCAAATCGGCAATCACCAGTTCCTTGTTCTCCACAAAGCCGTGCATGCCCTGGCCTATCATACGTAAGCCTTTCTGAATAGCTTCTTCGAAAGTACGCCCGATAGCCATTACCTCGCCTACCGACTTCATGCTCGAACCCAGTTCCTTGTCCACTCCATGGAACTTGCCCAAATCCCAACGCGGTATCTTGCAGACCACATAGTCCAGAGCAGGTTCGAAGAAAGCGCTTGTGGTCTTTGTTACGGAGTTGTTCAAGTCGAACAAACCATAGCCCAAGCCGAGTTTTGCCGCCACAAATGCCAACGGATAACCCGTTGCTTTAGAGGCCAATGCAGAGGAACGACTCAAGCGTGCATTCACCTCGATTACCCGGTAGTCCTCGCTCATCGGGTCGTAGGCATACTGCACGTTACACTCTCCCACAATGCCGATGTGACGGATAATGCGGATAGCGAGTTCACGCAATTTATGATAGTCCGTATTGCTCAACGTCTGTGACGGGGCAATAACGATGGACTCGCCCGTATGGATGCCCAGGGGGTCGAAGTTTTCCATGTTACAGACCGTGATGCAGTTGTCAAAACGGTCGCGCACCACCTCGTATTCCACTTCCTTCCAGCCCTTCAACGATTTCTCCACCAGCACCTGCGGGGAGAAGGAGAAGGCTTTCTCTACCAGCACATTCAGCTCTTCTTCATTGTCGCAGAAGCCCGAACCCAGTCCGCCAAGCGCGTATGCGGCACGGACAATGACCGGATATCCCAGTTCCCGGGCTGCGCGACGGGCATCTGCCGCATTCTCCACAGCTTCGCTCTTGATGGTCTTTACATCAATCTCATTCAGTTTCTGCACAAAGATTTCACGGTCCTCCGTGTCAATGATAGCCTGTACGGGAGTGCCGAGAACCGTCACGCCGTACTTCTCGAAAATCTTGTCCTTGTAGAGGGAAACACCGCAGTTCAGTGCCGTCTGTCCGCCAAAAGCAAGCATGATGCCATCCGGGCGCTCCTTCTCTATCACCTTCTCCACGAAGTAAGGAGTGACGGGCAGGAAGTAAATCTGGTCGGCAACGCCTTCCGAGGTCTGTACCGTGGCAATGTTCGGATTGATGAGAACCGTGTAGATACCTTCCTCCTTCAATGCCTTGAGCGCCTGCGAACCGGAGTAGTCAAACTCTCCTGCCTCACCGATTTTCAGTGCACCGGAGCCAAGCAGCAGGACTTTCTTTATATTGTTTTCTTTCATTTGCATATCTGTTTATTAAAAATGTAATAGTAGTAATAAAACCTTATCTTTCTCTTACCTTACACAATCAGTCACTAATTGAATGGCATTCAGTATAGGACTGAAAGGCATTCACTCTGGGACTGAATGGTATTCAGTATGGGACTCATTATACCGTCTTTTTTGCATACTGATTATCAAGAGATTACGAACGCTGCCATTCTTGATAAAATTCTCTTACTAAAGCAACTTCACAAAGTCATCAAAAAGAAACTCCGTATCTGTCGGCCCGCTGGCAGCTTCGGGATGAAACTGTGCGGAGAACCAGGGGTTGCGTTTGTGGCGGATCCCTTCATTAGAACCATCGTTCATATTGATGAAAAGCGGTTCCCAGTCTTCTGTCAGCGTGTTGTTGTCTACAGCATACCCATGATTCTGTGAGGTGATGAAGCAACGTTCCGTACCCACCATGCGCACCGGTTGGTTATGGCTGCGGTGGCCGTATTTCAATTTGTATATCTTGGCGCCCCCAGCTTTGGAAAGCAACTGGTTTCCCATACATATGCCGAAGATGGGCAGTTTCTCGTTCTGCATTGCCTTGCGGATATGCTGCACGGCAGCATCGCAGGTATCAGGGTCACCGGGACCGTTGGAGATGAACAACCCGTCGAACTCCATTCCAGTATAATCATAGTCCCAAGGAACGCGAATCACTTCCACGTCACGTTTCAGCAGGCAGCGGATGATGTTATGCTTGACGCCGCAATCCACAAGAAGCACTTTCTTCTTACCAGTTCCTTCGTTGTAACGGATAATCTCCTTGCAGCTGACTTTATCCACATAATTCACATCGGCATAAGAAGCCTCAGGCATTTCATCCGATTCATCATCAAAGGCGATACGTCCCATCATCACCCCATGCTCGCGAAGCACCTTTGTCAGTTCGCGGGTATCGATGCCCGTGATGCCCGGAATCTGTTCGCGTTTCAGCCAGTCGCCAAGGCTTTCTATGGCATTCCAATGGCTATAATTTTCGCTATAATCGCTTACAATAATGGCTTCGGCATGGATATGCTCGCTCTCCATAAAAGTGGCAAGCCCATTCGGTTCGAGAGTAAAAGGCGGCACACCGTAATTGCCCACCAACGGATAGGTGAGCGTCATCAGCTGTCCGGCATACGAAGGGTCGGTCAGGCTTTCGGGATAACCCGTCATGGCTGTATTGAAGACCACCTCTCCCGCTACCGGTTTTTCAAAGCCGAACGACTTGCCGTGGAAGCGGCTCCCGTCGTCGAGGATTAGAGTTACATTTCTCATTGATTCAATTAAAATTGATAAACTTGTTCTATATAATCAATAAATGCCTTGTTCAGCATCTTCACACCGCCCGGCGTAGGATAATCGCCGCTGAAGTACCAGTCACCCGGATGCTTGGGGCAGGCCTCATGCAGCCCCTCGAGAGGCTGGTAGACAATCTGCACTTTGGCTTTCGTCCCTTTGGGAGTGAGCAGTTCCACCATCTTGGCAGAGATTTCCTCGTCGGTAAAGGGAGCGTATATCTCCTTCACGTAATTCACCATCTGCTCTTTGGGCAGGCCTACCTGCTCTTTGGACTTGCGGTAGGCGGCGGCAATCACATCGCGCATCTCACGCTCCTTCAGCAGTTCCACAGCAGCCTTGAAGGCGATGAATTCGCTCATCTTAGCCATATCGATGCCATAGTAGTCGGGATAGCGCACCTGCGGTGAAGAGCTTACAATGACTATCTTCTTCGGCCCCAGACGGTCGAGGATGCCGATGATACTCTGCTTCAGGGTGGTTCCGCGCACTATCGAGTCGTCGATGATGACCAGATTATCCACTCCCGGGACAAGGCTTCCGTAAGTGATGTCGTACACATGGGCGGCGAGGTCATTCCGGCTGTTTCCTTCGGCAATGAAGGTACGCAGCTTGATGTCCTTGATGGCCACTTTCTCGCTCCGTATGCGCCGCGACAAGATATGCTCCAGCTCGTCGTGGCTGGGACTATGCCCCAGGGCGGCAATCTGCTGTACCTTCTCCTCGTTGAGGTAGTCGTCCAATCCTTGCAGCATTCCGTAAAAAGCAACTTCCGCCGTATTGGGGATGAAGGAAAAGACGGTATGGTCCACATCGTTGTCGATGGCTTTCAATATGTTGGGCACGAGTTTCTCACCCAGCAGTTTACGTTCCCGGTAAATGTCCACATCACTGCCCCGGCTAAAATAGATGCGCTCGAAGGAACAAGGCTTCACCTCGCGCGGCTTGTTGATTTGCACGGTGCGCACCTTGCCGGCCTTGTTGATAAACATGGCTTGTCCGGGTTGCAGCTCCCTGATGGAGCCGGCAGGGACATTAAGGGCTGTCTGTATCACGGGACGTTCACTGGCAAGCACCGCTATTTCGTCGTCCTGATACCAGAAGGCTGTACGGATGCCCCACGGGTCGCGTACGGCAAAAGTCTCTCCGCTGCCGGTGAGACCGCACATCACGTATCCCCCGTCCCACTCCTTGCTCGAGGTGCGCAGCACGTTGGCAAGGTCGATGTGGTCTTCTATATAATGGGTGATGTCCATGCCTGCCAGCCCTTCCGCTTCGGCAAGGTTGAAGAGGCGCTCCACTTCGCGGTCGAGGCGATGCCCCAACTGCTCCAGCATGATGTAGGTATCGGCATATTTGCGCGGATGCTGGCCGATGGCGGTAATGCGTGCGAAGATTTCATCCACATTCGTCATGTTGAAATTGCCGCAGAGGGCAAGATTCTTGGCACGCCAGTTGTTTCTCCGGAGGAACGGGTGCACGTACGAGATGCCGGACTTGCCGGTAGTGGAGTAACGCAGGTGCCCCATATAAACCTCCCCGGCAAAAGGCAGTACACGCTTGGCATATCCCGCATCGTGCAGCTGTTCCTTTGCCACGTCCTTGAAGTTGCTCTGCACCGTACCGAAAATTTCGGTAATGGCACCCGGACCGAGCGCACGCTCACGGAACATATATTCCTCGCCGGGATTGGCTTCCAGTTTCACGCAGGCCAGCCCGGCACCCTCCTGCCCGCGATTGTGTTGTTTCTCCATCAGGAGATAGAGTTTGTTGAGCCCGTACATCCATGTACCATACTTCTCTTCATAGTACTCCAATGGTTTCAGCAGGCGTATCATGGCAACGCCACATTCATGCTTCAGTTGTTCCATCTATCTATTTATTTACTATTTGACGATTTACTATTGACGATTTGATAGATATGCTTTTGCTATTGGACGATTGACAATTTACGATTTGATAAAGTATTTACCATTAAATAGTAAATAGTAAATTGTACATGTCCTCATTCTACAGTCACCGACTTCGCAAGATTCCTCGGCTGGTCCACATCCATTCCTTTGCACACGGCAATGTGATAGGCAAGTAATTGCAGAGGTACCGTAGTTATTAACGGATCAAGGCACTCCATTGTTTCGGGAAGCTCGATGCAAGTGTCGGCTATTTTACTGATGACCGTATCTCCCTTTGTCACAATGGCGATAACCCTTCCTTTACGCGCCTTTATTTCCTGAATATTGCTCAGCACCTTTTCATAAAGCCCATTCTGGGTGGCAATGACCACCACCGGCATCTCGGCATCTACCAAGGCAATGGGACCATGCTTCATTTCGGCGGCAGGATAGCCCTCGGCATGGATATACGAAATCTCCTTCAACTTCAAAGCACCTTCCAAGGCCACGGGATAACTGTATCCGCGTCCCAGATAGATAAAGTTGTGTGCATAGGTGAATATCTTGGAAAGTTCCGCTATGCGGTCGTTCAGTTTCAAGACCTCCTTCATCTTGTCGGGGATATGTCCCAATTCCTTGACAACTGCCAGGTACAACCCTTCGTCCATCGTCTTTTTCTCTTTGGCAAGTGTCAGAGCCAGCATGGTAAGCACCGTTACCTGCCCGGTGAAGGCTTTGGTAGATGCTACACCAATTTCCGGTCCCACGTGGATATAGGAACCCGTATGCGTGGCACGGGGAATGCTGGAACCGATGGCATTGCAGATGCCGTATATAAATGCCCCACGGCTTTTGGCAAGCTCCACGGCAGCCAGCGTATCGGCCGTTTCTCCGCTTTGCGAGATGGCAATCACTACATCGTTGCTGTCAATCACCGGGTCGCGGTAACGGAACTCACTGGCATACTCCACTTCTACCGGAATACGGCAGAAGCTTTCAATCAAATGCTTGCCGATGAGGGCGGCGTGCCATGACGTACCGCATGCCACGATGACGAGGCGTTTGGCCGCCAGCAGACGTTCCTTATAATCAATCACAGCAGAAAGAACCACGTTCGTACCCTCCACATTGATACGTCCGCGCATGCAGTCGTGAATGCAGCCGGGCTGTTCGAAGATTTCCTTCAGCATGAAGTGCGGATAACCGCCCTTCTCCAGCTGGCCGAGATTGAGCGCTACCGTCTTTACCTCGTGCGGACATTCCACATTCTTCAGGTTAACAACCTTCAGCTTCTCTCCCCGACGGATGAGGGCAATCTCTTCGTCTTCCAGATACACCACCTTATCCGTATATTCCACAATCGGCGTGGCATCCGAAGCCAGGAAAAACTCTCCTTCACCGATGCCCACCACCAGCGGACTGCTCTTGCGTGCAGCGATTATCCCATCCGGATTGTCCTTGTCGAGCACCGCAATGGCATACGCCCCAATCACTTCCTGCAAGGCAAGTTGCACCGCCGTCAGCAGGTCAATATGGTTTGTCACCTGAATGTATTCAATGAGCTGTACCAGCACCTCGGTATCAGTGCTGCTTTTAAATACATAACCTTTGGCTTGAAGTTTTTCTTTAAGGATGGCGTAGTTTTCAATGATGCCGTTATGGATGAGGGCGAGGCGTTCGGAAGAGGAATAATGGGGATGGGCATTGACGGAACAAGGTTCTCCATGAGTGGCCCAACGTGTATGTGCAATACCAATGCTACCGGAAATATCTTTTTGAGCAACGAAAGTTTCAAGTTCCGAAACCTTACCTTTCGCTTTGTACACGTTCAACTGTCGGTTATCACTGATTAATGCTACCCCTGCACTATCATATCCACGGTACTCCAACCGCTTCAGACCTTTGATAAGAATGGGGTAGGCTTTCCTTTGACCTATATAGCCTACTATTCCACACATAATGTATCAGTATTTGATTTTGCGCTGCAAATATACATATTCTTAAGAACATAAAGTTAATCTTTCCACTATTTATTTATCAAAAGAATAGAAAAAAGTTGTTTTTACATCAAAAAGTTAAAGAAAATATTATTTTAAAAGCAAAAGGCCTAATTTACAAATCAAAACCAAACCGTCTGATTTTGATTTAGGATTAAAAGAAAACAGAGGGTATTTTCTATCAATTCATAACATCATCTCCTATCGTAGGAATTTTGCAAGAAAGAAGGCAGGGATATACACTATCATTTTGCAATTAATATTATATATTTACCAAACATTTTGACACCACAAATAATATTATATAGCAATAAAGAAAGCTTATAATCATGAAACAAGAACTTTTTAACAACAAGACAAAAGTAGAGGATTACCAGCGACAGCCCAAACAGTTGGGCTTGTATAAGGCATCCCACGAGCACGATGCCTGCGGAGTAGGCATGCTGGTCAATATCCAGGGAGGGAAATCACATGAACTGGTAGAATCGGCATTGAAGGTACTGGAAAACATGCGCCACCGTGGAGCGGAAGGGGCGGACAACAAAACCGGAGACGGCGCCGGCATCATGCTGCAGATACCGCACGAATTCATTCTGCTGCAAGGCATTCCCGTTCCCGAGAAAGGAAAATACGGCACCGGCCTGCTTTTCCTTCCCAAAGACGGAAAAGACCAGGCTGTCATCTTGAGCGTCATTATCGAAGAGATTGAAAAGGAGGGATTGACCCTGATGCATCTGCGCAACGTGCCCACTTGCCCCGAAATATTGGGAGAAGCGGCTCTTGCCAACGAACCGGACATCAAGCAAATTTTCATCACCGGATTTACGGAAAGCGAAACCGCCGACCGCAAACTCTATATAATAAGGAAAAGGATAGAGAACAGAATACGCAAGTCGGACATCCCCACCCGCGAGGATTTCTACATCGTCTCGCTCTCTACGAAGAACATCGTCTACAAGGGCATGCTCTCTTCCTTGCAGTTGCGCAACTACTTCCCCGACCTCACCAACAGCTACTTCACCAGCGGGCTGGCATTGGTGCACTCCCGTTTCAGCACCAACACTTTCCCCACCTGGGGACTGGCACAGCCTTTCCGCCTGCTGGCACACAACGGCGAAATCAATACCATCCGCGGCAACCGCGGCTGGATGGAAGCCCGTGAGAGTGTACTCTCCTCTCCCACCCTGGGAGACATCCGGGAGATACGCCCCATCGTGCAACCGGGCATGAGCGACAGTGCCTCACTGGACAATGTGCTCGAGTTTCTCATCATGTCGGGCCTGAGCCTGCCGCACGCCATGGCCATGCTCGTACCGGAATCCTTCAACGAAAAGAATCCCATCAGCGAAGATTTGAAAGCTTTCTATGAATACCACTCCATCCTGATGGAGCCGTGGGACGGACCGGCGGCACTGCTTTTCAGCGACGGGCGCTATGCAGGCGGCATGCTCGACAGGAACGGACTGCGCCCTGCACGCTACCTGATTACGCAGGGCGGCATGATGGTAGTGGCCAGCGAAGTCGGCGTGATGGATTTCGAGCCGGGAGACATCAAGGAAAAAGGACGCCTGCAACCGGGCAAGATACTGCTTATAGACACCGAGAAAGGCGAAATATATTATGACGGCGAACTGAAGAAACAACTTGCCGAAGCCAAACCATACCGCACTTGGCTGGCCGGCAACCGCATCGAGCTGGACGAACTGAAAAGCGGTCGCAAAGTCTCCCATAGCGTGGAGAACTACGACAGCATGCTGCGCATCTTCGGCTACTCCAAAGAAGACGTGGAACGGCTGATTGTCCCGATGTGTACCACCGGTGCCGAACCCATCAACTCCATGGGCAATGACACCCCGCTGGCAGTACTCTCGGACAAGCCGCAACTACTGTACAACTATTTCCGCCAGCAGTTTGCCCAAGTCACCAACCCTCCTATCGACCCGATACGCGAAGAACTGGTAATGTCGCTGACCGAATACATCGGAGCCGTAGGCATGAACATACTGACACCCAGCGAAAACCATTGCAAGATGGTGAGGTTGAACCATCCCATCCTGAACAACGCCCAACTGGATATTCTCTGCAACATCCGGTACAAAGGCTTCAAGACCGTGAAACTGCCCCTGCTCTTCGAAGTGGCAAAAGGGTGCCAGGGATTGCAGGAAGCATTGGCAACCCTCTGCAAGCAGGCGGAAGAATCCGTCAACGAAGGAGTGAACTACATCGTGCTTTCCGACCGCGACGTAGACGCCGCCCATGCCGCCATTCCGTCACTGCTTGCCGTGTCGGCGGTACACCACCATCTTATCTCCGTGGGCAAACGGGTGCAGACGGCACTGATTGTAGAAAGCGGCGAAATCCGCGAAGTGATGCACGCCGCACTGCTGCTGGGCTTCGGAGCCAGCGCACTGAATCCGTATATGGCTTTTGCCGTCATCGACAAACTGGTGAACGAAAAGGAAATACAGCTCGACTACGCCACTGCCGAAAAGAAATATATCAAGTCCGTCTGCAAAGGCTTGTTCAAGATTATGAGCAAGATGGGCATCAGCACCATCCGTTCTTACCGGGGCGCGAAAATTTTCGAGGCCGTAGGACTGAGCGAGGAGTTGAGCAATGCCTACTTTGGCGGACTGAGTTCACGCATCGGAGGCATACGCCTGGATGAAGTGGCACGCGACGCCATCGCCTTCCACAAGGAAGGGATGGAGGTTCTTAAAAAGAAGGGGGAAGCGGAGCTATTGCCGAACCGCGGACTGTATGCCTTCCGCAAGGATGGTGAGAAGCACGCCTGGAACCCGGAAACCATCAGCACACTGCAACTTGCCACACGCCTGGGAAGCTATAAGAAATTCAAGGAGTTCACTGCCATGGTAGACAGCAAGGAATCTCCCATCTTCCTGCGCGATTTCCTCGACTTCCACCGCGCTCCTATCAGCATAGACCGGGTGGAACCGGTAGAGAACATCGTACAGCGCTTTGTCACCGGCGCCATGTCCTACGGTTCCATCAGCCGCGAGGCCCACGAAGCCATGGCTATTGCCATGAACAAGCTGCATGGCCGGAGCAATACGGGCGAAGGAGGCGAAGACCGGGCACGCTTCATGCCGCGCGAAGACGGCACCAGTCTGCGCAGCGCCATCAAGCAGGTGGCCTCAGGACGTTTCGGTGTCACCGCAGAATATCTGGTGAATGCGGACGAAATACAGATAAAGATTGCCCAAGGCGCCAAGCCAGGCGAAGGTGGGCAGCTGCCGGGCTTCAAAGTAGATGAAGTGATTGCCAAGACACGCCACTCCATTCCGGGCATCTCTCTGATTTCCCCCCCGCCCCACCACGACATTTACTCCATCGAAGACCTGGCACAGCTCATCTTCGACCTGAAGAACGTGAACCCACGGGCAAAAATCAGCGTGAAGCTGGTGGCAGAAAGCGGTGTGGGCACCATTGCCGCCGGTGTGGCAAAGGCAAAGGCCGATTTGATAGTCATCTCGGGTGCAGAAGGCGGTACGGGAGCTTCTCCTGCATCATCCATCCGCTATGCAGGTATCTCGCCCGAACTCGGTTTGAGCGAAACGCAGCAGACACTGGTGCTGAACGGCCTGCGCGGGCAAGTGATGTTGCAAGTGGACGGACAACTCAAAACAGGCCGCGACATCATACTGATGGCAATGCTCGGAGCCGAGGAATTCGGTTTCGCCACCAGCGCCCTGATTGTACTGGGTTGCGTAATGATGCGCAAATGCCACCAGAACACCTGCCCCGTAGGGGTGGCGACACAGAACAAAGAACTGCGCAAGCGCTTCCGCGGACGCAGCGAGTATCTGGTGAACTTCTTCACGTTCCTGGCGCAGGAAGTACGCGAATACCTGGCGGAAATCGGTGTGGAACGCCTGGACGACATCATTGGACGCACAGACCTTATCGTCCGCAAGCCGGATGATGGAATCAGGAAACATCAGTTGATAAGCTTTGACAAACTACTGGCACGCGTGGATAATGAAGCCGCTATCCGCCACGTCACCGACCAGCAGCACGGCATCGACCATGTGAAAGATGTGGAGATACTGCATGCCGCCGCCCAAGCCGTAGAGAGCCGAAAGGAAGTCTCGCTGGAATACACCATCGCCAATACCGACCGTGCCTGCGGCGCCATGCTCTCCGGTGTCATTGCCGCAAAGTACGGAGAAAAAGGGCTGCCCGAACATACGCTGAACGTGAAGTTCAAAGGCTCCGCCGGGCAGAGTTTCGGGGCATTCCTTGTCCCGGGTGTCAACTTCAAGCTGGAAGGCGAGGCCAACGATTATCTGGGCAAAGGTCTGAGTGGCGGACGTATCGCCGTCCTGCCTCCGGTACGGAGCAACTTCGAGGCAGAGAAAAACACGATTGCAGGCAACACCCTGCTTTACGGCGCCACAAGCGGTGAAGTTTACATCAACGGCCGTGCAGGCGAGCGCTTTGCCGTCCGCAACTCCGGTGCCACAGCCGTAGTGGAGGGTGTAGGCGACCACTGCTGCGAGTATATGACCGGCGGGCGCGTGGTAGTACTCGGACAGACGGGACGCAACTTTGCCGCAGGCATGTCCGGCGGTGTGGCCTACGTATGGAACCGGGACGGCAACTTCGACTATTTCTGCAACATGGAAATGGTAGAACTGAGCCTCATCGAAGAGGCCTCCTACCGCAAGGAACTGCACGAGCTCATCCGCCAGCACTACCTGTACACCGGTTCCAAACTGGCACGCACCATGCTCGATGACTGGCCACGCTATGCCGACCAGTTCATCCAGGTAGTCCCTATCGAATACAAAAAAGTGCTGCAAGAGGAGCAGATGCAGAAATTGCAACAGAAGATTGCAGAAATGCAACGCGATTATTGAATCGCGAATTAATAATGAAAGAATGAAAGACTGAGGAAATTCCCCTTTCATTCTTTAATTCTTTAACTTTTTAATTTGTTCATCATGGGAGATCCAAAAGCATTCCTCAATATCCCCCGCCAAGAGGCGGGTTACCGTCCGATACACGAACGTATCACAGACTTCAGCCAAGTGGAACAGACACTGAACAGCCACGACCGCAAGCTCCAGGCCTCGCGCTGTATGGACTGCGGCGTACCCTTCTGCCACTGGGCATGTCCGCTGGGCAATAAAGACCCGGAATTCCAAGACGCGCTCTACCGGGGCAAATGGCGCGAAGCCTATCAAATACTGAACAGTACGAATGATTTTCCGGAATTTACGGGACGCATCTGCCCTGCCCTTTGCGAGAAGTCGTGCGTACTGAAACTCTCGTGCAACGAACCGGTCACTATCCGCGAGAACGAAGCCGCCATTGCCGAGGCTGCTTTTCGCGAGGGCTACATCACCCCCCTCCAGCCCGAACGCAACGGAAAGAGAGTAGCCGTCATCGGCGCCGGCCCTGCCGGATTGAGCGTTGCCGTACGGCTGAACGCCAAAGGTTACGAAGTTACCCTATTCGACAGCAAACCGATGCCGGGAGGACTGTTGCGTTACGGCATCCCCAACTTCAAACTGGACAAAGCCGTCATCGACCGCCGCATGAAAATCCTCAAGGCCGAAGGAATCTTGTTCAAGATGGGAGTCCATGTCGATGTGCAGAAACTGCCCGTCGGATTCGATGCCTACGCCATTTGTACCGGTACGCCCACCGCCCGCGACCTCTCCATTCCGGGCAGGGAGCTGAAAGGCATCTACTTTGCCCTCGACATGCTGGCACAGCAGAACCATATTCTGGATGGAGATACCTTCCCGAAAGACCAGCTCGTCAACGCCCGCGGCAAACGGGTACTCGTCATCGGCGGCGGCGATACCGGGTCCGACTGTATAGGCACCAGCATTCGCCAGGGAGCCGTCAGCGTAACCCAGATTGAAATTATGCCCCAACCGCCCATAGGACACAACCCGGATACTCCCTGGCCGCAATGGCCCGTCGTACTGAAAACCACCAGCAGCCACGAAGAAGGCTGTACCCGTCGATGGTCCCTCGCCTCTACCCGGTTCATCGGGAAGAATGGCAAGGTATGCGGTGTGGAAGTGGAAGAAGTGGAGTGGCTTCCGGCAACAGACGGTAACCGCCCTACCATGAAATCTACGGGTAAGAAAGAGGTCATCGAAGCCGATATGGTGCTTCTTGCCATGGGTTTCCTCAAGCCCGAGCAACCGAAGTTTGCAGAGAACGTATTCGTGGCAGGCGATGCCGCCCACGGCGCCAGCCTCGTGGTACGTGCCTTGGCCGACGGACGACGAGTGGCAACAGAAATAGATCGTTACCTCGAACCTCTAAAAGAAAACAAGAAATGATTTCCCTTTCTTTAATTTTTAACCTTTAATTTTTAATTCTCATGTGTGGAATAGCAGGAATCTTCAACATACAGTCTCAAACTCCTGAATTGAGAAACAAAGCGCTACGGATGGCGCAGAAAATCCGTCATCGCGGACCGGACTGGAGTGGTATCTACGTAGGCGGCTCCGCCATCCTCGCCCACGAACGCCTCTCCATTGTCGACCCGGAATCCGGCGGACAACCCTTATATTCACCCGACCACAAGCAGGTGCTTGCCGTCAATGGCGAGATTTACAACCATCGCGACATCCGTGCCCGCTATGCCGGAAAATACGCCTTCCAGACAGGTTCCGACTGCGAAGTCATCCTTGCCCTTTACAAAGACAAAGGCATCCGCTTCCTCGAAGAGCTGAACGGCATCTTCGCCTTCGCCCTCTATGATGAAGAAACGGACGATTACCTCATCGCTCGCGACCCCATCGGCGTAATCCCCCTTTATATAGGACGCGACAAGGATGGACACATCTACTTCGGCAGTGAGCTGAAAGCCCTTGAGGGTTTCTGCGACGAGTATGAGCCTTTCCTTCCCGGCCACTACTACCGTGGGCGCGAGGGCAAGATGCACCGCTGGTACACCCGCGACTGGATGGACTATGCCGCTGTGAAGGACAACTACACTCCTGCCGCCGAACGCAATGCCGCGCCGGCTTCGATAGGCCGGACAGCCTACAGCACACAAGTCACGGCTGTGCACGACGCCCTTGAAGCCGCCGTACAGCGCCAGTTGATGTCCGACGTCCCCTACGGTGTCCTGCTCAGTGGCGGACTCGATTCTTCCGTCATCTCTGCCATCGCCAAGAAATATGCCGCCAAACGCATCGAGACAGACAACAAGGCAGATGCCTGGTGGCCGCAGCTCCATTCCTTCGCCGTCGGCTTGAAGGGTGCTCCCGACTTGATTAAAGCCCGCGAAGTGGCCCGTCATATCGGTACCGTGCATCACGAGATAAACTATACCGTTCAGGAAGGCCTCGATGCTGTCCGCGACGTCATCTATTTCATTGAGACTTACGACATAACCACTGTCCGCGCCTCCACCCCCATGTATCTGCTGGCACGTGTCATCAAAAGCATGGGCATCAAGATGGTACTCAGCGGCGAAGGTGCGGACGAGGTGTTCGGCGGTTACCTTTACTTCCACAAGGCGCCCACACCGCAAGCCTTTCACGAAGAAACCGTGCGCAAGCTCTCCAAACTGCATCTGTACGACTGCCTCCGTGCCAACAAAAGCCTTGCAGCCTGGGGAGTGGAAGGACGTGTCCCCTTCCTCGACAAAGAATTCCTGGATGTTGCCATGCGCATCAATCCGGCAGTCAAGATGTGCCCCGGCAAGGAGATAGAAAAGAAAGTAGTCCGCGAAGCCTTTGCCGACATGCTCCCACAGAACGTTGCCTGGCGGCAGAAAGAACAGTTCTCCGACGGTGTGGGCTACAGTTGGATTGATACGCTGAAAGCCGTCACTGCCGCTGCCGTCAGCGACGAACAGATGGCACATGCCGCCGAACGCTTCCCAGTACATACCCCGCAAAACAAGGAAGAGTACTATTATCGCACCATCTTCGAAGAGCATTTCCCCAGTGAAAGCGCGGCCCGAAGCGTTCCCAGCGTGCCCAGTGTGGCATGCTCCACCGCCGAAGCGCTGGCATGGGACGTCTCTTTCCAAGGAAAGAACGACCCCAGCGGACGGGCTGTAGCGGGGGTACACGAAGAAGCATACAAGGATTAAAAAAAGAGCTGCCGACAGATTTCCTGCCAGCAGCTCTTCTCATTTTTTATTTATCAAATCCTATCGGACTAAAACATCATTGTCTGTCCACCAATCACACCTGCCACAGCACTCGCTACGGCAATAATAAGTTTCAAAATCACATTCCACGTTTTCTTCATAAAGATTATCCATTATCTGATTAATAATTCATAGCTACTGTTATCCCAGTGGATTCTCACCTTGGTCTCCATCCGAATCCGAGCCTCCTCCTTCCGAACCGGAGCCGCCATCTGTAGAAGTCTTCCCCTTAAGATAATCATCCAAACTCACCAAATCCAGCCTCTCTCCAGCGCGGGTAGCAGCCTTCGATATCTTCAGTTCCCTATTCGCCTGAAAACAGATACGGACGCTCTCCACACTCTTGGCTGTCACGTCATCAGCCTTTTCCTCACCTTTCGATTTGGCTGCCAGTATAAAAACACCCAGCCCGGCTATATTAACCGTCTTTCCTTCCAGCAACTGCTCTTTCAGCTTTTCCACAAAGTTCTGCATCGTACTCTTGATGTCACCGATAGACAGAGAAGAGCGGTCCTGCATCTTCTGTGCAATAAACGCCAAATCCACGCTTTGCCCCAATGTTACCAACTGCGGATAATACTTCTTGGGAGAGTTTTCAACCCTGGGGTCCGACGGTCTCTCCACCGTCCTGAAAATTACACTCATACTTTTTTTTCTTTAGAGATTTAAATTCGTTTTCCTATTCACACGTTTCGTTGATCAACGATGCAAAGGTGAGGATTAAAAACTATGTAGCCAAAGAAAAAAGGTGCTTGGGAGTAGTTTTTCTGAGAAAAGTGATAAAGTGCTATAAATCAACAAAAAATATTTCTACAATATACAATTCTTCATTTCATCTACTATGTATCTCACATCCTCATCCATCACATAAGGACCGCTCGGCAAGCAAAGACCACGCTTGAACAAGCCCTCACTGACACCATTCACATAGGCAGGATTAGCCGCATAAACCGGCTGGAGATGCATGGGCTTCCATAAGGGACGGCTCTCGATACCGGCTTTATCCAAACAAACACGCATGGCCTCCACATTACGGTTAGGCTCACAAGAAGTATGGGCATTCACTGACTCATGAGTAACACCCGCAGCACCACCAACGGCACCTTTCACTGTCTCACGGTAGGCATCCTCCTCACCTCTCACATGCAGATTCCCGTCAAGCAGTACCGTGTTCAGCCAATAGTTGCTGTCATAACGTCCGGAAGGATTCTCATGAAGCGTGATTCCCTCCACATCGGCCAACAGCTCACGATACAGACCGCACAGATGCTTATGGTGTGCTATGTGCTCATCCACCACCGTCATCTGGCCGCGACCGATACCCGCACAAATGTTACTCATGCGATAGTTATAGCCTATCTTCTCATGCTGATAATAAGGATAAGCCTCACGTGCCTGTGTGGCATAGAACATAACCTCCTTCTTTGCCTCCGCATCCGGACAAATCAAGGCACCGCCACCGCTGGTGGTTATCATCTTGTTGCCATTGAAAGACAGCACACCATATTTGCCAAACGTACCACAAACCCGTCCTTTGTACCTACTGCCGAAACCTTCCGCAGCATCCTCAATCACCGGAATGCCATACTTCTCCGCCACAGCCATTATTTCATCCAACTTGGCTGGCATACCATATAGATAAACCGGGACAATAGCCTTTGGTTTCTTACCAGTTTTAGCGATGCGGTCTTTGATTGCCGCTTCCAGCAGCTGCGGATCCATATTCCAGGTATCCCCTTCTGAGTCCACAAACACAGGAGTAGCACCCAGATAAGTCATAGGATGGCTCGATGCGCAAAACGTAAAACTCTGCACCATCACTTCATCACCCTGTCCCACTCCACAAGCCACCAAAGCCAAGTGTACAGCAGCCGTACCGGCAGACAAAGCCACCACATGCTTATTCTCACCTACAAAAGCCTCCAAATCCTGTTCAAAGCCGCTTACGTTCGGACCGAGTGGAACCACCCAGTTCGTATCGAAAGCTTCTTGTATGAAGCCCATCTCCTTGCCGCTCATGTGAGCGAGGCAAAGATAAATTCTCTTATCCATAAAATATATGTGATTATTCTAATGATTCGATTTCCTCACGTAGTGGGGAATAAAAAGGAAAGAAAGGATTTTATAAATCTTTCCCAAGCACTGTGTAAATGATGATTTTGATGTCATTCCAAAAAGACCAACTATCCAAATATTCAATATTTATCCGCACTTTGTCCGGAAACAAAAACTCATCATTATATTTTTGAGGTTCCTTCTGTTCTGCCAATAATTCTTCCTCGTTCCGATACTTTAAACTTGCGGGGCCGGTAATGCCGGGTTTTAAGAGAAGTATTCTCCGATGCTCCCCCTCAAGCCTATCAGCATAACCGGGAACATCGGGACGAGGGCCAACGAAACTCATGTCACCAATCAACACATTCCATAACTCCGGCAATTCATCCAATTTATATTTCCGGAGTACTGCTCCTAACGGAGTGATACGACTCTCTCCTTTTACAGAAATGGAACTTCCAGAATGGGCGACAGTCATTGAACGGAACTTATACATCGTAAACAACCGCCCATATTGTCCAACTCTTTTCTGTTTAAATATGACAGGACCTCCGGGCATCTTGATACGAATCAAAATGCTGATTATAATTAAAACCGGGAATAAAAAGATTAAACCGAAGAGTGATGCACCACGGTCAAAGAGAGATTTGATAAACATTCAATCTTGTAAAATTATCTTAAAAACTTATAAGCAAATTGAGTTACATGAGGGATAGGAATAATAAATATAACAAAACGAGCACAAGCAAATATATAATTCACATATGATAAGTTCAGTTTTCTAATAACAAGACATCTATTTTTCAAATCAGATAGACTTTTTGATAAACCATTTCTTCTTAAATAAAAATCCTTATTTACACGTACCCGTACCAACACTTCATCTATATTGGCAAACTTACATCCTGATAAAAAACCATTTAGCCAAAATATTGTATCTTCATCTTTATCCGTATCAACGGGATATAAACCTGCTTTATGAAAATAAGATTTTCTAAAAATAACACTCATATGTGCCAATGGGTTTCTTTTCCCAAAGAAACATTTCATTTCATCATGTGATAGAGGATATCTTATAACCCCTATAGATTTTTTGTTTTCATCCATTTCTTCAATATGTCCTCCACATATATCTATATTTTTATGATTGTTCATATAGATTATTTGTTTTTCAAATCTATTTGAAAGACAAATATCATCAGCATCCATACGGAGAACGTAATCATACCCTTTAGATAGTACAATAGTTAACAACTCATTCAATGAATATGCCAACCCATAATTTTCATCTCTACCATAAACATGAAACCGACTATCATTTAACTCCATGAAGAAGTGTTCTATACCACTTTCAACAACTCCATCATATTGAACATAAACATGAAAATCCTTAAATGTTTGTTTTAGCAAACTGTCAACACATTGTGCTACATATATCAATTTATCATTTTTATAAATCGACATTATTACTGCTACCATTATTTATAATATAACGAGTTAATACCTTACATGAATTTTGCATCGGAATATCTCCCCAAAATATTTTTTTTATTCTGTTTTGTTCAGTAGTCAAACTATTACCATAATTCCAATCAGATAATATTTCCATTAATGAATCAAAACTATAGGCTCGAACACCTGGAGTATAATCATCAAAATCAAAAGCCAAATCCCTACATTGACAAATATATTTTTCATAATCAAAAGGGAATAAAACAATACCTTTATCCAATAACAAATAATCGTAAAAAATAGAAGAATAGTCTGTTATTAGTAAATCCGTAAATGGTAATATTGGATAAACATCTACATCCTTATCTAAGAAACGAATGTTAGAAAATATACTTGAAACATTAGATACTACAGTGGCAGGATGTAACTTAAATAAAAAAAGTTCATCACGTTTCTCCAAAAAATCATTCAATAAATCCAAATTAATACCTGAGGCTAACATAAAATCAGATTGGTCATCTCTGAAAGTTGGCATATAAATAATAGTATGGGAAAATTCTTGTATATCCTTTATCAGCCTATTAACTCCTTGCGGTTCATATTCTTCTACATATTTCTTTATTAAATTTGCATTTAAAAAGAATAACTCACATCTAGGATATCCCAAATTAAGACATTTACGTATATCTATTTGAAAGCATTTAGAAAAATGCATTGACATAAACACTGAAGTAGAAAGGAATAAATCAGGCTTACGAAATAAATAAGGAAATAAAATACGATTAAATATATTTTTTACATATATCTTAGAATCAATGCCAACAGTTGTTGCAAACTCAATTTTTTTTATTCCAACACCGTGCCATAGATTTACAGCAAAGCATCCTCCCGAAGTCCAATAATTAATATCTGATAAATGAGAAGAAAAAATATAATAGTAGGATGTCAAACAATGATATAGCCCATATAAACTCCATCTATAATATGCATTAATACCTTTTTCTCTTAATAACAATATTTCCGATTTATTAGAAGATATCCAAATAGGAATTACTGTTTTCTCATATTTATATAAATATCTATATAAATATTTCACATTGTCCGTAAAACCCACTTTATATCCCAAAACCCATTTTCTCTTACTTCTTGGAATTAAGTATGAAAGTAACAATAATGGATATCCTAGAAATAAGGAAATTAAACGATATATTATATCAGTATAATTTCTATTACTAAATACCCATTTTATAAAATGAAGATTATTCATAGTCAGTCTGTTTTACGTCTGACATCTATAACTTGTCCCGTCAATCCAGAAAGTAATGTCATTATTGAAGTTTCTGCAACAAATTGGGGACTTAATAAACTATTTTCCGGTTCTATACCAAAGTTTTGGATACGCATAGGTGTTTTAGTTCTTTCCGGATTAATACAATTAATCTTTATATTATAACTTTTCCATTCTTCAGATAAAGCCTGAACTAAATTCACAATTGCAGCTTTTGAAGATGAATATAGGCTATACATCGCTCTGCCTCGTGTATATGAACTGGAAGTAAATAGTAATAAACCTCCATGAGACTTCGCTAAATATGAGAATGATTCCTTCGCTACATTTATCGCTCCCAAATAATTTACACGTATTAAATTTAAAATATCATCATATTTCATTGTCATCAAAGGAATTTTCAATAATATACCTGCTGTATTTATAACGAAATCAATCTTTTTCTCAATCAGATATACTTTTTCCAAAGCTTCTTTTACTAATGATGCATCAGCAACATCTGTTCCAGTCTCACTTCGACTAAACGAATAAACCTTAGCTTTCAATCCGGTACACAGTTCTGCAATACTATGTCCTATACCATAACTTCCCCCAAAAATGACTATAACTTTATGCTCTAATGCGGTTTCTTGTCCATATAAAGAAACATCACTTACAGATTTTAATTGAAAAAGCTTATCCAACAAAAACAAATCTTCTTTATGCGTTAACTTCATATTAAATTTCTCTCCCGGTACAACTCCTATTGGTATATCAGGCATATATTTTAAAACAACCCCACAATCATCGGTTGTTTTAAAATTAGGATCTACCAATGCACGTTTATATGCTTCCCTAATAACGGATAATTTAAATGCTTGTGGGGTCTGTCCATTGTATAAAAATTGTCGGTTAGGAATATCCTCTATTTCATGCGTATTCAGATTCATTTTGATAATGGTATCTGTTGCAGGAATTGCAACATCAACAGCTCCATACTTACCCAACATAGTAATACAATCTGATATTATTCTTTTAGTAACTAAGGGACGTACACTATCATGAAATATTAAATTAATATCATTCTCTGTAGAAGCATAGGCATTTATAGCTGACAAACTTGAATAATAACGTTCACTTCCTCCTTGTAGAATTCGTCCTACTTTCTTAAAATTATTAATGCAACACAATTCCTCCACTTTTTCAAGATAATTAGGGTGTACCACAATTGCAATTTCATCAATAAGCGGATGGTTATCAAATACAGAAATGGTATGTTCTAAAACTGTTTTTCCCGAAACTTTAAAAAATTGTTTAGGCATTGTCCCTCCCATACGAGTTCCGACACCACCTGCTAAAATTACAGCAACATTTCTCATGCTAATTTCTTTATTCTAACTAATAATCCAATTAAAAAATAGTAAACATAAAACATTCTTACCTGTAACCAAGACAAAATCCTCCTCTTAAACCCTATTACATGGCAAGTACTACAATATAATAAAACTGATTTGTACCTGGAGTCTTGAGTTATAATTCGAGTTATTGAAATAGCTTTCTTATTGAATATGGCTATTCGAGGATATTTATAACTCACTGCATTAGAAACCCAATCATAAATAATCCAATAAAAAACATCTTTAATAACTGGATATTTATATTTTTCATATATCACAAATAATTCATTAACAGTAAACAAAATATCCAAATCCTTTTCTTTTATAGTATTAATAATACTATCGTTACGTCCTATATAATAATTATATAACAATTCATTTAACACATAAACTCGTGCCCCTTGTATCATACATTGGAAATTGAACAACAAATCTTCATAAACAATTCCCGATTTAAAGTTCAACCCTCTTTGTCGTAAAAATGATAATTTATATAATCTGTTACAGGCTGATGCGCTAAAGCGATTATTCAGCTTAGCCTGGACCAAATATTCCTTACCATCTAACAGATTATTTCCCCAATACGCAGGATCTCTAACTTTTTCTATGCAATCCTTTATCAAATATCGACCAAAAACCACTATATCAACCTCAAATCTCTCTATTACTTGCGATAACTCATAACATGTATTAGGCTCTATAGAATCATCACTATCTAAAAATAAAACATATTCTCCTGATGCTATATTTAATCCTGTATTACGAGCTTCACTTAAACCTTTATTTTTCTGATATATATATTTAATTCTTTCATCAAATAAATAACTTTTTATGATATTATCACTATTATCCGTCGAACCATCGTTTACCAATATAATTTCAATGTCCTGAAAAGACTGTTTCATGACACTATCTAAACATCTGTTCAAATATTTTTCAACATTATATATAGGAATGATAATTGAAATAAGCATAAAACTAAATGAATTTTATTTTAAGTTTCGGAACATATAGAATTAAACTATAAAAAAATAAGAATATCAAAATATTTATCAATGAAGGGAAAAATGAAGCACGAGGCATATACACTATATTAGGAACTAATATAAAAGCCAAAAACATGATAACACGAGTATTACGAACACTTTTCTCAAAATAACGAATAATATATCCAGCTAAAAAACTCATTAGTAGAAATCCGATTAATCCCAAATCCCAAAACTCTCCGAGAAAACTAGAACCAACTCCCTCTCCCCCCAAGTATGCATCCGGTGCTAAAAAATAAGTCAATCGATGTCCTAAACTATTAGTTTGCTCCACAAATTCCATAGATTGACCTTCAAAAGTTGATGTTAAGGATAAAGGATACAAAATATATGGTAATCCAGTATTTACAAATGTTGATTTATAAAATATCATATATGCAAATACTAATAACGAAACCCCTTGTTGAGAAAAAAACATCATAAATAAATCAGAATCATAACCAGTATCAACGTCCCCCCTCCGGAACTCCAATAATACTTGTGACAGAATAATACACACGATTGAAATCAATAATAATTTGCCTATTTTTTGTTTTTGTTGTTCAGAATAAAATGAATAATAATACCATAATAAAAATATAATAGGTAAAAATAGTTTAGAACGTCCACCCTTTAAAACATCTGCAATTCTTAAAGCAAAGAAAATTGACGATATGATAAAGAACTTCTTTTTAGAAGGTTTCGATGCTAAAAATAAGCAATATGAAAATTCAAAAATAGATATTGCTCCCGTCGTCCATATTGGATATTTCAAATTTGCAATAGTTCCATCATATACAGCTAAATATCCATGCTCCAACACAGCTTTAAACTGAATCAAATATTTAATAAAAGTACCTGGAACGGAGAATAGAAATAAGAAAGTAGATATTTTATCTAGATACCTCGAATATTCAAAATTTATCTTTCTATAAGACAAATATTTTCTACCCATCAAGCATCCAAGATGCATAAATAGCAATGAAAATGTTAACAATATTAATATTTGAAACTGTACGTTTATAGGGAAAATGAAATCATTATATTTATCTGCCCATGTCCAATTAAACAAACCATAAATATCCAAGAATATACGCGAATAAATAAACACACATAGCATATATAGAAAAAGAACATACAAATTGAATGTTCCACTTTCATGTATCGCAGAAAAAAGTGACCACAAAAAAATGAGTAACAATTCATATTGTAGTATATTAATTGTTACATCATTATATCCAAATCCAATACAAAATAAAAATTGGAGAAAATAGCAAATAATAATAAAAATCTGTATTACTTGAAAAATGGAATATTTCCACGTAAAACTTATCATCTAAATAAAGTATTAACTTTACATATTTGCTGATTCAAATCAAAATCAGATAATCTATGCCTTAATTTAGTGGATATCAACAAAGAATGTTCTGACGCTTTACAAATTGCTTCCGAAAAAGAATTTATATCCAATGAAGCCACATATCCAAACTCTCCATTACACAATACTTCTTCAGCACCTACACAAGGAGAGGAAACAATATTTCTTTCTAAAATTAAAGCTTCTATTATTACAGTCGGTAATCCTTCATATAGGGAAGATAAAACAAATACGTCACAGGATTTTATTAAAGGATATGGATTTTCTTTAAACCCTAAAAAATGTACATAATCTTGCAATCCCATATCATCTCTCAGTTTTTCCAACTCAACTTGTAAAGGCCCCACACCTAAAATCCATAATGTAAAATTTCCCTTGTTCAACAATAAAGGCATACACTCAATCAAAAATCGATGATTTTTACCTTTGTCAATCCTACCTACAGCCAATAAATTTATTCTATCCCGACTAAATGGTACATTAATATGTACATTTGATTTTTGTATAATATCAGAAATATCAATAGGATTATATAAAACAATCGATTTATTTTTGACAGCAGGGCATAAATTTATCAATGTCTTTTGACAAGCTTTAGAAACACATACTATTTGATTTAAAGAAGGAAGGTCACGAAAATATCTCCGCTTATTAGTTGTTTTACAGTAGGTATGCTTTATTAAATCTGTATGTAGCCAAGCCACTCTTTGCGCAGTAGCAGGAGCTTTAAATAAAATTCTGGTAGCAGTATCCTCTCTAAAAGCAATATAACAATCGTATAGTTTCCTTATATGAAAGATATAGAACAAGCTAGGAAACGTTAGTAAAATACGTCTCTTAATTTTATTTATTAGCAGATTTGAATCCCCCAAAGCAGAATATAAACATATATTCCGAGGAACACTATCAAGATAAACACCCTCTCTATTTATTAAAAAAAGATCTACATTATATTTTTTTGCATCAAGATGTTGAAGTATTGTTATCAATATCCTTTCTGCTCCACCACCTTTCAAATTATCTATAATGAATAAAAGATTTTTTTTCATGACCTACTTTTATCTTTAATATATAATAAAATTCCTAAGAAACAGGCTATTATAAAAGTCCATCTTCTATTTATAGCTTCTTTATATATATTCCTAAAACTTTTTCCTGCAAATAGACTATAACGCACATAACTTGCAGCATTAATAACATAGTTAGTAAATGATAAATTAAAATAATTCCTCTCATTTATATACAGAGCATAACCATTAGGATTTCTTAAACACAGATGTCTGTATTTGCTAGACAGACCATCTCTTTGATAATCTTTTATTTCTAAACTTCGCTTAATACAACATATTTTATATCGCAAAGAAATTCTATTTAAAACCAATGCTTCTGTTACAAAGAATTCATTCTCAAATTCAGGGAATGGATATTCTTTCAAAATACGAGTATAATAAATTAACCCTTTATCTCCTTTTACTGACAATGAATTGTAAAGGTTATAATGTGAAACAACCAACTCGTCTACAGGTAGCGAAGTTCCTATTAGATTTCCATGTAAATCTAAAGAATTACATGAAAATCCTGCTATCCAAGGATTATCCTTATGTATCAAATGATATGAATAAATTATTTCTAGTGCAGTTTCAATATAATAATCGTCAGAATCTAAACAAATAAAGATTTCCCCTTTAGCTATCTGCACTGCTCTATTAAATGCACGATGCTTTCCCCCATTCTCCTGCTTCAAATATACAATGGAAATTTTATTTGTATTTATCCATTTCTGAACTATTTCTTCTGTATTATCTGTGGAACCATCATCCACAATAATCCATTCAAAACTACGTAATGTTTGTTTACACAAATATTCATAGGTACGTCCTATAGTATTCGCTCTATTGTAAGTCGGAGTAAATACACTAAAGAGAAATTCCATATTTTTCCATTAAACAATTAACATCTGAAAAAAGTAAACTATTACTTCTTATCCATTCCTCATCCATATTCCACCACTTTAATTTTAACAAAAAATCTATTTGATTCTGCTCAAAGCGCATTCTAATACATTTAGCCGGTACTCCACCATAAATTGAATAAGGCGGTATATCTTTAGTTACAATAGAATTTGCTCCTATTACTGCACCATCACCAATTGTAACTCCATTTACAATAGTCACATTAGCACCAATCCATACATCATTTCCAATAGTAACTATAGCAAACTGGTCATACCTATCTTCTAAAAGGAACTTTCCTTTTAAAAATAACCTCGGAGAAGTCGTAACGTTCTTTTCTACTGGATGATTACCCAAGCCAGCTACGACATTAGGACCTATTGAACAAAACTTTCCTATATGGCAACAATGTATAATAGAGTTATAATTTACATATGAATAATCTCCAATAATAGAATTACTGAAAATAACGCGAGCTGAAAAAGAACAATCACAGCCTATAACAGTATTTCCTAATAATTGTACATCTCGTCCTATATTGACAGTCCTTCTCCTAAAGAGTCTCATAAACCGATTTATGAAATTCATCATATTATACCATATTTTATACAATAATACCATCTCTGTAAAGTTTCAAAGAAAACAGATATTACCAATGATATAGATAAAGTATATATATTTAAACAATCAATAATTCCCAAAAACATTATTACGAACAAATACACGAACATACTATAAAACATATTGACAATAACATCTTTTACATGATTGTGACTTATTAATATAACAGTTCCAAGAAAATAACTTAAATGGCGATATATAAACAGAGTTCCCAACATCCAATACACAGGAATTGCCATTAGCATATCATTATTAAAAAATAAAAGAATAAATGATTTCAAAGAACATCCAACAATAAAATATAATAAAACTCCTATTACAGTAGTATATATTAAAAGTTTACGGGCAAATATTTTATTAGCATTTTTATTATAATATGGAAATACAACATTACTTATTGTATAAAATATAGTAGATAATACATTTACTATTTTTTCTACAAAATCATAATAAGCAACTTCTCCCATTCCCAAAACGCTACCAATAACTATAGTATTAGTCCTATCTTTCACTATACCTGTTATTGACGTTAAGAGAAGTTTGGTTGAATCTTTTGTATGATAAAATATAGTCGCTAAAGACTGCCATCTAAACTTAATTTTAAATTTATATATTAGTATATATATGGCTATAAGAGATGTAATAATAGCTCCAATGCCATTTATAAGTGGAACCAATAAATAATCTTGCGGTGTAGTGACCCATATAAATATCAATAGAATAAACACTACACGTCCTATGAAAGAAAAAATTGCAATATATTTCATTTTTTCTATACCTTGAAAAAACCATATAGGAAATAAACATTCATAAATACATTGCCACATTGAAAAAATATATAATAATTTATATTCTCGAATTTCAGGAAAAAGAAATATTAAAAATAAGAATCCAAATACTATAATTAAAAGCAAGGTTTTTACAATATATACCACACTAACTATTTCGTTTATCTTCTTTGAATCTTCTCTATTAATGCTAATATATTTCGTAGCTGAGATATTAAATCCCCAGTTTACAAATATTGCTAAATAACTAACTATTGCCTGAGAATATATGATTACACCATATAAATTTTTTCCTAAAGTATTAATTAAATAAGGATATGTAACAAGTGGTATCAATAAATTACATATCTGTAATAAAGTTAGATAGCCAAAATTTTCAATTAAGGTTTTATACCTATATATATAGTCAGATATATTTTTCACTTTGCAAATTAACATCATCGTAAGCACTCAATCACTTTGGACTCTTCTGAAAATAAGTAAGCAGTCATTTTAGACCTGAAAAGGTTTAAAAGTAAGCACTCAATACCTTTTTCCCTACTGAAAATCAGCGAGAAAGGGAATTGGTCTTATTATATTTGACTTCGATTTAACTTAATTCAAACCGAAATGCCTGATGGAATCAGCATTTCGTAGTTCTTGTTTCCTGACAATAGTTCACGGAATACATGTATAAGATATCCCTTGATATCCGAGAGGTACATCTTGGCCGTTTCGATAATGGTATAGAAAGTCATTGCCACATTGACACCCTCCTCACTGCTGAAGTGAAGAGAATTATTTCGCGATACGGCAAAGGGACGTATCGCACGTTCCGCCACCATGTTGTCTATCGTGTAGTCGCCCCAGTGGCGATATTTAAGCAGGTCATCCCAGCCGTTCAACATATAAGCCAAAGCTGTCTCCATCATTTTACCGTAGTGACAGCGTTTATCCTGCTGAAGTTCCAATACCTGTTTCCTCAAGCCTTTCAATATCTCACTGACATCGGATTTATTTCTTCTTTTCCTTATCTCCCCGAGAGTGAGCCGACGCATCAAACATTCAGCCTCTATCAGATACAACCGCCCAATTTGTTCCACAAACCATGCCGCCTCTTCGTCTTTGGCGATGTCTGCAGCAAGTTTGAACTTTGCCCGGACATGAGAGATGAACTTGGAAACTCCCTCCTTTTGATAGCGTTTCCATAAATTCTTGAAATCCGTGCTGCTTGCCATAAGCATTCGTTTTATCTTTATGGCACAAAAATCTAGCATACGGGGCGGTAAAGCAAATAAACAATTGAGTGCTTACCGTCCATATGGGTAAGCAATAATACGTTATTTTTTGAATCCGGCACCAACTCTCCCTATCCAAAAAGCGATGCAACGCCATCCGCATCCGGATTTCCTTTACCGAAGGTATCAGCTGGCCGGCATTTATATAATTCATAAACTGAGGGACGAGGTCCGAAAGGGAATCTCGTACAGAGTCAGGCATCAGCATGTGCCATTCACCTTTAACATCATCCTCATATGTCAGCACAAGACCGAACTTCTAGAGTTTATAGGGAGTTTTGCGTATTGCGTACCACGTATGCATTGGCACCGACCGTGACAAACTCCTCAAGCAACTGATGTTCCGCCTTGCAAAGAGAATTGCAGATGGCAGCAAGGCTGATATTAGAACCGTATTCCTTATTTTTGATGGTAACCATATTTCCAATTTTAGAAAACAAAATCTTCCACAATATACCTGTCTACATTACGCCTTTCCTTGCTGAAATTCACCCCCACTTTGACAAGACGCCTCCCGTCCAACCTATAAGGAATCAGATACCCTTTTTCATCAATCTGCCGTAAAGCCTCCTCGGCACTGCCGTTCAGTTTAAACTCAAAAACATAAATGGTATCTTTCGTCTTCACCACGGCATCGGCACGACCGTGGGCACTACGGATTTCCGTCTCAACAAATTGTCCCATCAAAGTGAAAACCACATAAAAGACAGCCTGGTAGTGACGTTCCGTATTATCGCTCAAATCGTATGGCATACCGGCAAAAAACACCCGGAGACGTTCCATGAAAGCATCCACATCACCGGAACGGAGTTCACGCATAAACTTGGCTATGTGGAAACCGGTTTCATCATCGGTCACTTCCGTATAATAAGGTACCAGAAAATTCAAGAAACCATAGCGTACCTCATCATTGGGAAAACCCAAAGTGTACAATAAAACATCCCTGTCGTAGTCTTTGATGGTCAGATAACCACTCTGGTAAATCATGGGAAGCGGGTTCTTTACTTCTGCACGATACTCAAAAAAAGCAGAAGCCGTCACTTCAACTCCCTCAATCAAAAGGCGCAAATCATAATCACTCTTTTTCAACAAGTTAGCCAAGTAGGTAGGAGTACCGGTCTGAAACCAGAAATTATCCAAAATCTTCGACTTGCATGCATTCAACACACTGAAAGGATTAAAAACCCCTTCACAATGAGGGTAAAAATGATAACCGTCATACAGCTTCGTCATCCGCTCCAAAGTTGTATCGAAGTCCATCCCATTGGAAACACCCAAACGTTCTATCTCCGGAGTAAACGTTGTGAGCAGTTCTTCCTTAGTAATACCACATAAAGAAGAATAGTCGGGCCATGTACTGATGTCCTGCAACTGATTTAAATCACTGAACACGCTAATCTGCGCAAACTTCGTCACACCCGTCAAAAAAACAAAGCGGAGATAACGGTCGGCACTTTTCAGTACCCCATAAAAGGCTTTCAATATCCGACGATACTCTTCCGTTAACTTTTCATCCGAAAGAGCTTGAAGCAAAGGCTTATCGTATTCATCAATCAACACTACCACTTGCTTACCCGTCTGGGCATACGCCTGCTCTATCACATAGGCAAAACGCTCTTCGGGACTACGCTCCTGCTTTTCCGCACCATATTTCAATTCCCACTTTTCCAGATATTGATTAAGCATGGCTACCAAATCTCCGGCTGTTTCATATTTACGTGCATTCAAGTCCAGATGCAATACAGGGTATTCCTCCCACCGGGTTTCCTGTTTTTCGATGGCAAGCCCGTGAAACAAATCTTTACGTCCTTGAAAGTAAGCTTCGAAGGTAGATATAAGCAAACTCTTACCGAAACGGCGAGGACGGCTCAAAAAATAGGGAGTGGAATTGGATGCTATCTTATAGACCATTGCTGTTTTGTCTACATAAAGATAATTTTCTTCACGCAGCTTTTCAAAAGTCTGTATACCAATTGGCAGTTTACGCATCTGTTCCATCTTATTTCTCTTTTTTAGAAGCTATATGCAAATATACGTTTTTTCTTCAAAGAGAAATCCTATTTATACATTTTTATTCCATTTCCTCCCATGGATAAGGATTATCCACCACATTCTGAAACTCGTCAACTGCTTCCTGCTGCTCGGCAGTCAGTGATGCAACACTCCAAGAAGCAATGATAGAACGGCCTTCGTCGGCCAAAGGCTCATCGAAAACCTCTCCATAACAAGCCGTAAGCAAGCGGAGTTTCAGCAAAGAGGAAGGAAGGGAATCAAGGGTATCCCAGCAACGCCTCAATACCTCCTGCACATGCTGTAGTTTTTCACCATGGTCAATGAACGAGGCACTATACCCCTTCAAGAGAGCAAGACAGACATTTGCCTGCTCCTCCACCGTGGTGCCCCAGGTGCCGGAATTATACAAAGTTGTGGTCAAGCGATAGACTTCGCTGTTACGACGAGACAAATCATCGCTATAGATAGGACTACCGTCCATACCCAAATACATCAGATCGTGCGCGGCACGCTGAAGGAGGAGTGCTTCTTCTAAAAGAGACATGAGTAGTAATTATAAATTAAAGACTAGCGGATTACTTCAATGAGGTCTGGATGGATGGTCGCCATGGCAACGGCAATGATACCTTGTATAGCAATCACTACGCGACGATCACGGGCACCTTTTACTTTTAGAAAAACACCTTCTTGACCCTCGAAGTCGCCACCGGTGATACGGACTTTCGTACCTTTGGAGAGATTCAGTTCTTCGGGTTGGAAATAGAGAAGATGGTCATTGTAGGTACCGGCGACGGCTATGAAACGCTGCATATCATGGTCGGGAATGACTATTTTCCGACCGCTACGGGTATCGGTGATATATTGCAAATAAGTAATTTGAGATTTAAATCGCTGTACTTCGGAAGGACGTGCATGGACAAAAACCAGGTTACGGATGACGGGAACCAAAGCACGGACTTTCCTGCCCCTACGGATACTTATCTTATATTGCATGGGAATGAAACAGCCAAGATTTGCCTTTTCGAGAAGATGCATAGCCTCAAGCTCCCTGCGGTATGTGGCACGCATGGCAAACCAAACTTCGGTCTCTTTATCCATTTCTATTCTTGCTAATTTTACTTAGAAAAAGGTATTCCTTGGGGGCTTTGAACTACTATTACAGAACTGTAGTTCAATCACTTGCGAGCATTTTATGGGAAGTTTGACAAGCACTATGCTCTTCTTGTCAACAGATTCTCTGCGGTTGTTCATTACCTTTTGGTAAGAGACTATAAACGAACGTATTAGAAACAAAAAAGCGTTTTTTAATCGTACGTTTAAAAAACACCTATTTCGAACTTATACAAGACATACTCAAAGAGCTAAAAATAAGAAGATTTTAACTGATTACATATATTGCATATACTACTGAAATTCAATGCAATATACTTATCATTATTTATTATTAGGAACATTTTTCTATCAAACATTTTGCCATTACAAAAAACGTCTCTATCTTTGCGTTCATTAAACGTACGTTTTTAAAACAGCATATCATCTTATATATCAACCATTTACAACTCACCCTTCACATTTCCCTCCAAAATCCCCTTATTTCTCCCTCACTTTTTATACTTTCGCATTTTTTAACCAGAATAAAAAACAGTTAAACGAACGAAGAATTACACAAATGAAAGAACTCAAAAAAAGAAGCATCTCAACAGTAACGAACAGAGAAGCATGTCGTATCAATCTGATACACAGAAAATAAAAGTAACAAAAGTCAAAGAGCACTGCTCCATAGTGAACGAAAATCTATTGTCAGAACGGGTTTACTACGGAGACCAGACCCATGTTTATGTAGGTTACTTAAGAGCCTTTAAATCAGGCTATTTTGAAGGAACAAATATCAAGAAAATTACAGATATAGCCAAACTATTCGTTGCTTCCGAAAACTTCACAAAGAGAACCAGAGGAGAGCAAAAGCCTTTGACTTACAGTACGATAATCACCGAATTGGAGAAGGTATGGGCCATCATAAAACAGGAAGACACCACACTGATTGACCCATACGGATATGATGTAAGGATAAATCACTGATAGTTCAGTACCTGGAAAGGCAGTAATTTTGCCGCCGTCAGCAACCGGACAGAAGGGCTACACCTTTCTTGTCGGATGGTGTAGCCTCAACAAGGCAAGGGCGTAGCCATCCGTACTGAAAGGAGTAGCCCTTTTTCATTGCTGATTATCATACATTTACTAACCCTAAAAACATAAAAAATGGGAAAAGAAAAAACTGAATTTGAGGAGAAATTTGTATCCAAAACAGAAAAAGCAAAAAAGCTATGGGAAAAACGGATTACGGAAAACACGACATTGAGCATGGAGTCTGTACAATGGATGGCACAACGCATAAATTCCCTATTGGAATACATGCGATACGGATATGCATTGATAGCCTACCGAAAGCAGGACGGCAGCTTCTACATGGGAAGAGGAACCCTTGTTTCCTACGAAAGCGACTTCAAAAAGAAACATGACATGACAAGCATTAAAGCTCACGTAGCCTATTGGGACGCGGAACAACAAGGCTGGCGGACTTTTCTGATTGAGAACTTTATGGAATGGAGACCGATAGTAAACTAACAAAAAAACACCAATATCAAAAGCTATGGAGGCTTATTTACTACATGATGCCAATGCCGGCAGCAACCTAAAATTAATGATTATGATACAAGAAGAAGGTATGAAAGGATATGGCATTTACTGGACAGTGCTCGAATTCCTCAGATTGCAGAACGAATATAAAGCCAGCCTGAAAGTGATTCCCATACTGGCACAAAAAGCAAGGGTGACAACTGCCACACTGAAGCGAATCATCTATGACTATGCGCTGTTCGAGGTGAACGAGACAAGCTTCTCATCCCCCGGACTAAGCCGCCGCATGGAGCCATGGGACGCCCAACAAGAAGCTAAAAAGGAAGCCGGACGTCGCGGTGGACTGGTTAACCAGCAGAGAATCAGGGATGCCAAGACAAGCAGCGCTTTAGCAAATAAACTAAATAAAGAGAATAAAGAAAACCCCTCTCTATCTCCCCAAGGGGAGACGGGAAGAAGGAAGGAGGAGATTCTTCTGACTCCACCGGAGTACACGCTCAACAGACAGACGCATAATTACCAAGGCCTAATGGAAGAACTGGCAAGGCAGAAAGTAACCGACATACACGATTTGAATGCCATCCTGAGACTGACGGATTTTGGAAAACTGGGAGGGAAAATCTGGAAAATCCTATACGAGTTGAACAGCTCACCCCAACTGAAAGCCCGTATCGTGATGCCTGGAAAGTACATACTGAAATTACTCAGAGGTTAGATTTAATAAAAGAAATATAATACTTATCTTTGTGTCCATAACAAAACACCCTAATCATTATGAATCTGAAAAAACTATTTTTTGCTTCCGCCCTGCTCTTTGCTGCATGCGGCACTATCCAGGCCCAGGAAGTCATTGCCCACCGTGGTTTCTGGACTACGGACGGCTCGGCCCAGAACTCCCTTGCCGCACTTGTAAAGGCTGATTCTATCCACTGCTACGGCTCCGAGTTCGACGTTTGGCTCACCACAGACAATCAGCTGGTTGTCAATCATGACGCCACCTTTAAAGGCGTGACTATGCAAGATGCCACAGCCAAGGTATGCACCGCCGTACAACTGGACAACGGCGAACAACTCCCTACCCTGCAACAGTATCTGGACAAGGCAAAAAGCCTGAAAACCCGCCTTATCCTCGAACTGAAAGCCCACAAGACCCCCGAACAGGAAACACGAGCCGTAGAGGGTATCGTAAAAATGATAAAGGACAAAGGACTGGAGGACCGTACGGAATATATCACCTTCTCCCAACATGCCACCAAGGAGTTTATCCGTCTGGCACCCAAAGGCACCCCCGTCTACTACCTGACCGGTGACCTTACCCCCAAGGAGTTGAAAGCATGGGGTTGTGCCGGTCCCGACTATCACTTCAGTGTCTTCCAAAAACATCCTGAATGGATAAAGGAATGCCACGACCTCGGCATGAAAGTAAACGCCTGGACCGTAAACGAAGCCAAAGACATGGAATGGCTCATCAGCCAAGGAGTAGATTTCATTACAACCAATGAGCCGGTAGTGCTGGAAGAAATTTTAAAGAAAAAATAGCCGCTCCTTATACATTTAGAAACAAAAACCAAACAAACCGCTTCATTATGTCCGCAATGGAGCGGTTTATTGTTTTCAAAAAGATAGCAATTAGCCCTATAAAAAATCTTTTTTCTTATTTTGAATCAAACTAAACTTTCACATGGATTACAATTTATATAAAAACAAAGCCATATGCTTTTAAATTGAAAGCCTGACAGTAGATATTCTCATTGAATGAAAGTTTCGCTAAAAATAATAGAAAATAGATATGCCTTACAGTTAATTATAAAACAAAACGTCGTATATTTGCATCGAAATAAAACAAAAGGATATATTAACCAACCGATAAAGGACAAAATGACAAGAGCTATAAAATTCACCAAGATGCACGGTGCCGGAAACGACTACATTTATGTAGATACGACCCAATATCCTATCAGCCATCCGGAAGAACTTGCGAGGGCATGGAGTGCACCGCATACGGGAATTGGAAGTGACGGTCTGGTACTTATCGGTTCTTCGGACAAGGCCGATTTCAGCATGCGGATATTCAATGCCGACGGCTCGGAGGCCCGGATGTGCGGCAATGCAAGCCGCTGCATCGGAAAATATCTTTTTGACTACGGACTGACCTCCAAAACAGAAATCGCACTCGATACACTGTCAGGTATAAGGATGCTAAACCTGCACTTGGCAGACGGAAAGGTCAACTCTGTAACCGTAGACATGGGCATACCTGCCGACGAACCGGCAGACTACGACGGCAAAGGAGCCAAACCGATGAAAGAACAGCCCATCGAAGTGGACGGAGAACGATATGTAGGGACCACCGTATCCATGGGAAACCCGCATCTGGTAATCTTTGTCAATGATATTGAAGCCATCGACCTTACAGTCATCGGTCCCAAACTGGAGAATCACCCTCTCTTCCCCGGACGCATCAATGTAGAATTTGCCCAGATATTGGGAGAAGGAAAAATAAGGATGCGTGTCTGGGAACGAGGCTCGGGCATCACCCAAGCCTGCGGAACCGGAGCTTGTGCCACCGCCGTGGCAGCCTTCCTCACCGGACGCGCAGGAAGGGAATCCATCATCATCATGGACGGAGGCTCACTCACCATCCGATGGGACATCGCCACCAGGCATGTACTGATGACGGGAGAAGCCACCAAAGTATTCGACGGCAAAATTGAATTAATTGACTAACCACCAACTATCAACCAAGAAAAGATTATGGCATTAGTAAACGAACATTTTTTAAAGCTACCGGGCAGTTATCTGTTTTCAGACATAGCCAAGAAGGTAAATACTTTCAGGATAACACATCCCAAGCAAGAGGTCATCCGTCTGGGTATCGGAGACGTTACCCGGCCACTGCCACCGGTCTGCATCGAAGCGATGCACAAGGCAGTGGAGGAGATGGCTGACGCACGGACATTCCGTGGATATGGTCCCGAGCAGGGATACGACTTCCTGATAGAAGCCATCCTCAAGCACGATTACCTTCCGCGAGGCATCCATTTCGGTCCTACGGAAGTCTTCGTGAACGACGGAGCAAAGAGCGACACGGGAAACATCGGCGACATTCTCCGCCACGACAACAGCGTGGGAGTGACCGACCCTATTTATCCGGTCTATATAGACAGCAACGTGATGTGCGGACGTGCCGGAGTACTGGAGGAAAACGGCCAGTGGAGCAACGTCACCTACATGCCTTGTACCGCCGAGAACGACTTCATCCCGGAGATTCCAGACAAGCGCATCGACATCGTCTACCTCTGCTACCCCAACAACCCCACGGGCACCACCCTGACCAAGCCCGAGCTGAAGAAATGGGTGGACTATGCGCTCGCCAACGACACGCTGATTCTGTTCGATGCCGCCTACGAAGCCTTCATCCGCGAAGACGACGTGCCCCACTCCATCTATGAGATAAAGGGAGCGAAGAAATGCGCCATCGAGTTCCGCAGCTTCTCGAAGACTGCCGGATTCACGGGAGTACGCTGTGGCTACACCGTTGTGCCGAAAGAACTCACTGCCGCCACGCTGGAAGGCGAACGCATCCCACTGAACAAGCTCTGGAACCGCCGCCAATCTACCAAGTTCAACGGTACCAGCTACATCACCCAGCGGGCGGCAGAAGCCATCTACACACCGGAGGGACAGCGGCAGATAAAGGAAACGATAGATTATTATATGGACAATGCCCGGACCATGAAGCAGGGCCTTGAAGCGGCCGGGCTGAAAGTCTACGGCGGTGTGAACGCTCCTTACATCTGGCTGAAAACGCCCGACGGAACAAGCTCCTGGCGGTTCTTCGAACAAATGCTGTACGAAGCCAATGTAGTGGGCACACCGGGTGTAGGTTTCGGCCCCAGCGGTGAAGGATATATCCGGCTGACGGCCTTCGGCAAGCACGAAGACTGCGTGGAAGCCATGAAGCGCATCCGGAAGTGGCTGAAATAAAAAAACAATTGAATTAGCGAGGTACTTGCTATAATCGAGTCGGACTGATCATCCGGAATTTTTCTAAACTTAAAGGTAAAAAGGTATGAAAACAAAAAGTGTAAAATGGGGAATAATGGCAATGGCGCTGTTATCAATGGCAATGCCTTTCACGGCAAAGGCTCAGGATAAAGTGGAAGCGTCGGCAGGCGTCGACCTCGTAAGCGGTTACGTGTGGCGTGGCCAGGATTTGGGAGGGGTAAGCCTCCAGCCGAGCGCATCCATCGCCTACAAAGGTTTCTCTCTGGGAGCTTGGGGCTCCGTAGGCATCGAGAGTTCGGACACGAAAGAGTTCGACCTCATACTGGGATATTCAACCGGAGGCTTCAGCGTATCGGTGACGGACTACTGGTACAATGTGACCGGAGATGGGGTGACAGCCAAATACTTCCAGTACGGTGCACACAATGCTGCCAACTCACATCTGTTCGAAGCGCAAATCGGCTATGATTTCGGCCCCGTAGCCGTAAACTGGTACACCAACTTTGCAGGCGACGACGGTGTTGACAAAGACGGTGACCGTGCTTATTCATCCTACATCTCCGTGGCAGCTCCCTTCACACTGGGCGGTCTGGACTGGACGGCCGAGATAGGCGCTACCCCTTGGGCCACGGACTTCTATGGAGCCAACGGATTTGCCGTATGCGACGTCAGCCTGGGAGTATCAAAAGACATCAAAATCACCGATTCCTTCTCCCTCCCGTTGTTTGCCAAAGCAACCTGGAATCCAAGGTCTGAAGGTGCCTATTTCGTAGTCGGACTAAGTTTCTAAGATGAAAAACCTATGATTTACACACACCGAAAGGCAAATAGTAAATCGTAAATTGTCTAATCGTAAATTATTTAAGGTATGAAAAAGATTGAAGCTATTATCCGAAAGACCAAGTTCGAGGACGTGAAGGACGCGCTGCTCGAAGCGGACATCGAATGGTTCTCCTATTATGATGTACGGGGCATCGGGAAATCCAGACAAGCCCGTATCTACCGTGGTGTCATGTACGACACCAGTTCCATCGAGCGCATCCTTATCTCCATCGTGGTGCGCGACAAGAATGCGGAAAAGACCGTACAAGCCATCATCAAATCTGCACAAACCGGTGAAATCGGCGACGGACGTATCTTCGTCATCCCCATTGAGGATGCCATACGCATACGTACTGCAGAGAGAGGCGACATCGCACTCTACAATGCCGAACAAGAAAGATAACGGGCAGCTACAAACCACAACCAAGAAAATACAATACAACTAAAAGCAACAAGAAATTATGGATAAACTTATTTTAAGTGAACTGACCAACGGACTGAACACTGTATGGATGCTGCTTGCAGCCATGCTGGTATTCTTCATGCAGCCGGGCTTTGCACTGGTCGAAGCCGGTTTCACCAGAGTAAAAAATACGGCCAATATCCTGATGAAGAACTTCGTTGACTTCATGTTTGGCAGCCTGCTCTACTGGTTCATCGGTTTCGGACTGATGTTCGGTGCAGGCGGATTCATAGGAATGCCCCATTTCTTCGACCTCTCGTTCTACGACGGAGGCGGGCTTCCCACGGAAGGTTTCCTGGTATTCCAGACTGTATTCTGCGCAACGGCTGCCACCATCGTGTCCGGCGCTATGGCAGAACGTACCAAATTCTCCATGTACCTGGTTTACACCATCTTCATCAGTGTGCTGATTTATCCCGTTTCCGGTCACTGGACTTGGGGCGGCGGCTGGCTGATGAACGGTGAGGCAGGTTCCTTCATGATGGAAACATTCGGAACAACTTTCCATGACTTCGCAGGTTCCACCATCGTCCACTCCGTAGGCGGCTGGATTGCCCTGGTAGGTGCGGCCATCCTCGGCCCGCGCATCGGGAAATACGGCAAAGACGGCAAGTCAAGAGCCATTCCGGGACATAACCTCACGATTGCGGCACTGGGTGTATTCATCCTTTGGTTCGGATGGTTCGGCTTCAACCCCGGTTCACAGTTGGCAGCAGCCACTACGGACGATGCAAGGGCCATCTCGCATGTATTCCTCACCACCAATCTGGCAGCCTGCGCAGGCGGTTTCTTTGCATTGGCGGTAAGCTGGATGAAATATGGCAAACCCTCCTTGTCTCTGACACTGAATGGCATTCTGGCCGGATTGGTAGGCATCACGGCCGGTTGTGACATGGTTTCTCCCTTCGGGGCGGTAATCATCGGCACCATCTGCGGCATCCTGATGATTTATTCGGTGGAATTCATCGACCGGACACTGAAAATTGACGACCCCGTAGGGGCCAGTTCCGTACACGGCGTCTGCGGTTTCACGGGAACCATCCTCACCGGACTGTTTTCCACCAGTGAGGGACTGTTTTACGGTGCAGGCTGGAGCTTTCTCGGAGCGCAGGTATTCGGTGCACTCGTAGTAGGCGCATGGGCAGCAGGCATGGGATTCATCATCTTCAAAGGACTCGACAAAATCCACGGCCTCCGCGTTTCCAAACGTGTGGAGGAAGAAGGACTCGACATTTACGAACACGGCGAGTCTGCCTACGGTGCATAATGATTTTATATTTTATTAAACCAACAATTACAACTCTAAGGTATTATGTCAAAATTGAGATTCAGAGTAGTAGAGACGGCGTTCAAGAAGAAACCCGTTGCAGTGGCAGTCCCGGCGGAACGTCCGTCAGAGTATTTTGCCAAGTATGTATTCAACAAGGAGAAGATGTTCCGCTATCTGCCGAGCAAGGTGTATGCCAAACTGACGGATGTGATTGACAACGGAGCTCCGCTGGACCGCAGCATAGCCGACGAGGTTGCCGCAGGTATGAAGAAATGGGCGGTTGAAATGGGGGCGACCCACTATACGCACTGGTTTCATCCGCTGACCGAAGGTACTGCCGAAAAGCACGATGCTTTTGTGGAACACGACGGCAAAGGCGGCGTGATGGAGGAATTCACCGGCAAACTGCTCGTGCAGCAGGAACCGGACGCTTCCAGTTTCCCGAACGGCGGTATCCGCAATACGTTCGAGGCACGTGGCTACTCGGCATGGGACCCCTCCTCCCCGGCATTCATCGTAGACGACACGCTCTGCATCCCGACTATTTTCATCGCCTATACCGGTGAGTCTCTGGACTACAAGGCACCGTTGCTGAAAGCCCTGCGTGCCGTAGACAAGGCTGCCGTCGACGTATGCCACTATTTCAATCCGGAAGTAAAGAAAGTGGTTGCCTATCTGGGCTGGGAGCAGGAATATTTTCTGGTTGACGAAGGGTTGTACGCCGCACGCCCCGACCTGCTGATGACCGGACGCACGCTGATGGGCCATGACAGCGCCAAGAACCAGCAGCTGGAAGACCACTACTTCGGGGCCATCCCCAGCCGTGTGGCCGCTTTCATGAAGGAACTGGAAATCGAAGCGCTGAAACTCGGCATCCCCGTCAAGACCCGTCACAACGAAGTGGCTCCCAACCAGTTCGAGCTGGCTCCCGTCTTCGAGGAATGCAACCTGGCGGTAGACCACAACATGCTCATCATGGCCTTGATGCGTAAAGTGGCACGTAACCACGGTTTCCGCGTACTGCTGCACGAAAAGCCCTTCAAGGGTGTCAACGGTAGCGGCAAGCATAATAACTGGTCGCTGGGTACGGACACCGGTATCCTGCTCCACGCACCCGGCAAACTGCCCGAAGAGAACCTGCGTTTCATCACCTTCGTAGTGAATACGCTGATGGCCGTATACCGTCACAACGGATTGCTGAAAGCCTCCATCTCCAGTGCGACGAACGCCCACCGGCTGGGTGCCAACGAAGCGCCTCCGGCCATCATCTCTTCCTTCCTGGGCAAGCAGTTGAGCCAGGTGCTGGAACACATCGAAGAGAGCACCAAGGACGACCTCGTCAGCCTCAGCGGCAAGCAAGGCATGAAGCTGGACATCCCGCAGATTCCGGAACTGATGATAGACAATACCGACCGCAACCGCACCAGCCCGTTCGCCTTCACCGGCAACCGCTTCGAGTTCCGCGCCGTGGGTTCCGAAGCCAACTGCGCCAGTGCCATGATTGCGCTGAACTCCGCCCTTGCCGAGCAGTTGGTGGAATTCAAGAAAGATGTGGACGAACTGATTGAAAAGGGGGAGCCGAAAATCTCCGCCATCCTCGAAGTCATCCGCCGGTACATCAAAGTCTGCAAACCCATCCACTTTGACGGCAACGGTTACAGCGATGAATGGAAAGCCGAAGCAGCCCGCCGCGGTCTGGACTGCGAGACAAGTGTTCCCGTCATCTTCGACAACTACCTGAAACCGGAGAGCATCCGGATGTTCGAGTCCATCGGTGTCATGACGAAGAAGGAACTGGAAGCCCGTAACGAGGTGAAATGGGAAATGTACACCAAGAAAATACAGATTGAAGCCCGCGTGCTCGGAGATTTGGCCATGAACCACATTATCCCCGTAGCTACACAGTATCAGTCGGATTTGATTGACAACGTCTACAAGATGAAAGACCTGTTCCCCGCAGAGAAGGCTGCAAAACTGTCTGCCAAGAATCTGGAACTCATCGAAGAGATTGCCGACCGCACCGCCTTCATCAAGGAGCATGTGGATGCCATGATCGAGGCGCGCAAAGTGGCCAACAAAATTGAGAGTGAACGTGAAAAAGCCATCGCCTACCACGACAACATCGTACCGATGATGGAGGAAATCCGTTACCACATCGACAAGCTGGAACTCATCGTCGACAATCAGATGTGGACGTTGCCCAAATATCGCGAGTTACTGTTTATAAGATGAAAAATGGAGGATGAAGGATGAATCCTTAATCCCTATCTCATTCTTTTGTTGGTTGTTTTAAGTTTGCAGGGGGGAGAGGTGCCGCGAGGCAGTTCTCTCTCTTTTTTTCGTCCATGCCAACTGTTGGCGGTAAGCGAGAAATAACCTATCTTTGCCCGTCAGATAAAACAATCCTGTCATCATGAAGAATTTACGTAACTGCTATGCAGCGTTCCTGCTGTTTGCCTTGCTGTTCGTTTCGGCTGCTGCCCCGGCACAAACCGATCTGCAGCAAAAACTGGGTCGGATTTCCGCCATTACGGAAACCCGTCCGTTGGAGTCCACCCGGTTCTCCGAGAAGTATGTAACCTATTTCACCCAGCCGTTGGACCACTGTCGTCCCGAAAAGGGCAGTTTCCGCCAACGTGTGATTGTCTCCCACGTCGGCTTCGACCGTCCCACGGTGATTGTAACCGAAGGCTATGGAGCCGCCTATGCCCTCAATCCCAAGTATCGCGAGGAACTTTCCGAGCTGCTCGATGCCAACATGATTTTTGTGGAATACCGTTATTTCCTGGAATCCCACCCCTGAGCCCAAAGACTGGCAATACCTCACCGCCGAGAATTCTGCCGACGACCTGCACGCCGTCCGCAACGCCTTTAAAAGCATCTATCCCGGCAAATGGATTGCGACCGGCATCAGCAAGGGCGGGCAGACTACCCTGCTCTACCGCACTTTCTATCCGGACGATGTGGATATTTCCGTGCCTTATGTAGCTCCGCTCTGCTACGGGGCGGAAGACGGACGCCACGAGCCTTTCCTCAGGAAAGTGTCTACTCCGGAGGACCGCAAACGGATTGAGGACTTCCAGTTGGAAGTGTTGAAACGGAAAGCCGCACTGCTCCCCCGCTTTGAGAAATATTGCAATGAAAAAGGACTCAAGTTCCGTGCGCCCGTTGAAGAGATATACGACTATTGCGTGCTGGAGTATTCTTTTGCCCTTTGGCAGTGGGGAACTCCCGTCAGCAGCATCCCTGCCACCACGGCCTCGGACGATGAGATATTTGCCCATCTGCTCGACATCAGTAATCCCGACTACTTCATTGCCGACAGTCCCACAGCCTCATTCTTCGTGCAGGCCGCCCACGAACTGGGCTATTACGGCTACGATACGAAGCCTTTCAAGAAGTATCTTTCCATCCAATCGAGCAAGGATTACCTGCACCGCCTCATGCTCCCCGAAGAGCTGAAAGACATGCCCTTCGACAAGACCCTAAGCAAGAAAATCACGAAGTTCCTGAAAGAGAATGACCCGAAAATGATATTCATCTACGGACAGAACGACCCGTGGACAGCTGCCGGAGTGACCTGGCTGAAAGGTAAAAAGAACATCCATGTATTCGTCGAGCCCGGCGGAAGCCATCGGGCACGCATCGGCACACTGCCCGAAGAGGAAAAGAAGCAAGTGATGGAGCTGATAAATGAATGGTTGAAACAATAAAAACGGATGGTCCGTGTGGCATGAACAGACCATCCGTTTACTCCTGACAGACCATCTGTTCTACCTCAACAGATGGTCTGTTTTTTTATTCTATAATTTGTGCATCCTCAATATCGTCCACTGCCTTTACTGAAGCATCCGGTGTCTTCGGGCGGCGACGCGTAAACTTGAACCAGTTCAGCAGTTCCGAAGCCGCATAGACCAGACTGCTGATACCGATAATGATAAATGCCGTGGAGCGTACTCCCGTAGGATTGAACAGCGCAACCAAGCCGGCAAGCAGAATCAATACCGGAACCACATAAAAACCTCCCGGTACCGGCATCCAGCGACGGGCAGCGGAAAGCGAGGCAATCTGTTGCACTCCTCCCATCACCAGGATAAATCCCAATACAAATGTCAGCAAATCGGCAAAGAAACCGGGCATGATAATCAGCCACAAGCCAAACAGCAGGCTGCCCACTCCCTCGATAGGGAAACGGCTGCGCATCTCCGTGCTCTGTGCAAAGTAGCCTATGATGCTGATAAGCGAAGGCACCAGGAAAATGACACCTATCGTAATCACAAAGTAATCACCCGCCTGGTCGGGAAACATCACCAGCACCAAACCGATAACCAGCGCACATATAGCACGCAAAAATGAATAACTTAATCCTTTCATGAGTCTATGTTTTTTTGCGAAGATACATCTTTATCCGAATAACTCCACACGAAAATCCCGAAAAATCAGTTTACATTCAGCCAGGCATTCATATCTTCGGCCACAAAAAGCCAGTATAATAACAACAGTACAGCAATAACCACGCCTATGGCAACTAAATGTTTTCTATTCATAGTTTGTTCCTTTCTTTTTTTGAATGAATATTCGTTTTTACTACACTTATAAGAACAATATTTCAAGAAAAATGTTCTTATCCAGAAAAAAAGTCATATTTATTTTGGCAGTTAAAACAAAGTGCTTATATTTGTCGCGAAAACGAAGACAGGCTGCACCTCAGCATAAAAAATGAACAAGTTCATTTTATTATACATTCGGTTTGCACTGTCTTTGCCCCCGATAAAACAAAAAAAGTCAATGAAAACAATGTTAGTAAATACATATTGGTGGTGGCACCCGTTACAACTCCGACAGTCGTAAGGGAGCAGCGCTCGTATGTATATATGTAATATATAGTAAAAAACAAAAAGAGCCCTGTCGCACCAAGCGACGGGGCTTTTTTCGTTTAAGCAATAATGCGTTTTGATTTCTGAAATAGTAAATAGTAAATCGTCAAATAGTAAATAACATGATGAATTTCTTAGTTGACAAAGAAGGTTATTACGGAGAGTTCGGCGGGGCATACGTTCCCGAAATCCTCCACAAATGTGTAGAAGAGTTGCAGAACACCTACCTCAAGGTGCTGCAAAGTGAGGACTTCAAGCGTGAATACGACCAGTTGCTGCGCGACTACGTGGGACGCCCTTCCCCACTCTACTTGGCACACCGCTTGTCCGAGAAGTACGGTTGCCGGATTTACCTCAAGCGTGAAGACCTGAACCACACCGGTGCCCACAAAATCAACAACAGCATCGGGCAGGTGTTGCTGGCACGCCGCATGGGCAAGCGCCGCATCATCGCCGAAACCGGAGCCGGACAGCACGGTGTGGCCACAGCCACCGTCTGCGCCTTGATGAACATGGAATGCATCGTCTACATGGGTAAGACCGACGTAGAGCGCCAGCGCGTCAATGTGGAGAAGATGAAGATGCTCGGCGCCACCGTCGTTCCCGTCACCAGTGGTAATATGACGTTGAAGGACGCCACCAACGAAGCCATCCGCGACTGGTGCTGCCATCCGTCGGACACCTACTACGTGATAGGGTCCACCGTCGGCCCGCATCCGTACCCCGACATGGTGGCACGCCTGCAGTCTGTCATCAGCGAAGAAATAAGGAAGCAGCTCCTTGAACACGAGGGACGCGAATGCCCCGACTACCTCATCGCCTGCGTAGGCGGAGGAAGCAATGCAGCCGGCACCATCTATCACTACGTCAACGACCCGCACGTGCAAATCGTCCTCGCCGAAGCCGGAGGAAAAGGCATTGAAACGGGAATGACAGCCGCCACCATCGCCCTCGGCAAGATGGGCATCATCCACGGCTCGCGCACCTACGTCATCCAGAACGAGGACGGACAGATAGAAGAGCCCTATTCCATCTCTGCCGGACTGGACTATCCGGGCATCGGCCCCATGCACGCCAACCTTGCCAAGCAGAAACGTGCCATCGTCCTCGCCGTCAACGACGATGAAGCCATCCGCGCCGCCTACGAACTGACCCGGCTCGAAGGCATCATCCCCGCATTGGAAAGTGCCCACGCACTGGGTGCGCTGGAGAAGATGAAGTTCAAGCCAACGGACGTGGTGGTGCTGACGGTGTCGGGACGGGGGGATAAGGATATAGAGACGTATTTGAGTGATGAGTGATGAGTTATAAGTGATGAGTTATAAGTGATGAGTTATTTGAAAATACGAGATACAATGAAATAAAATACAAGATACAATGAAACAATATGATTATAAAACAATCAGCCGCACCATGCTCGGTGACTTGCATACGCCGGTGAGCACGTATCTGAAGGTGCGTGACATCTTTCCGCAGAGCGCACTTATGGAGAGTTCCGACTATCACGGCAGTGAGAACAACCGTTCGTTCATCGCTCTGTGTCCGCTGGCTAGTGTCAGCATAGACCACGGCACGGCTATCTTCCGCCTGCCGGACGACAGCCGCGAAGAGCATCCCATAACCGATGCATACCGGGTGGAGAATGCCTTGAACGATTTCCGCGCCCGCTTCCGCGTGGAGGGCGAATACAGCAATTACTGCGGACTCTACGGATACACCTCCTTCAATGCTGTCCGCTACTTCGAGAATATCCCCGTGAAGGACAGCCGCGAAGCTACCAACGATGCGCCGGACATGCTGTACATATTATATAAGTACCTCATCGTCTTCAACGATTTCAAGAATGAGATGCTGCTCCTCGAGATGCTGGCTCCCGGCGAGACCAGCGAACTGGACCAGGTGCAGAAGGCCATCCATAACCGCAACTACACCGCCTACGATTTCCGCGCCGTCGGCCCCACCACCTCCCCACTTACGGACGAGGAGCACAAGGCGAATATCCGCCGCGGCATCGCCCACTGTCTGCGCGGCGACGTTTTCCAGATAGTCCTCTCCCGCCGATTCGAGCAGCGTTTCACAGGCGATGACTTCAAGCTCTACCGTGCCCTGCGCAGCATCAACCCTTCTCCCTATCTGTTCTATTTCGACTTCGGGGGCTTCCGCATTTTCGGCTCGTCTCCCGAAACCCATTGCCGCATCGAAGGCCGCCATGCCTACATCGACCCCATTGCCGGAACCACGAAGCGCACCGGCGATGCAGAGCAGGACGCCCTCAATGCCCGGTACCTGCACGACGACCCCAAAGAGAACGCCGAACACGTGATGCTGGTGGACCTTGCCCGCAACGACCTCTCCCGCAACTGCCGCGATGTAAAGGTGGACTTCTATAAGGAGATGCAGTATTACAGCCATGTCATCCACCTCGTCAGCCGTGTCAGCGGAACGCTCCGCGAAGAGGCCGACCCCGTCAAGGCCTTCATCGACACCTTCCCTGCCGGTACCCTGAGCGGCGCCCCCAAGGTACGCGCCATGCAACTCATCAGCCAGCTGGAACCGCACAACCGTGGAGCCTACGGCGGCTGCATCGGTTTCATCGGACTGAACGGCTCGCTGAACCAGGCGATTACGATTCGTACTTTTGTCAGCCGCAACGGTGTCCTCTGGTTCCAGGCAGGCGGCGGTATCGTAGCCAAGAGCAACGACGAGTACGAACTGCAAGAAGTGAACAACAAGCTCGGCGCACTGAAAAAGGCGATTGAGATGGCAGAAAAAATGTGAGTTTATGTACGATTTGACGATTTACGATGTACGATTTGCCATGCGGCGTACATTGCGCAGCCAAATCGTACATCGTAAATAAAGTAACTTCAATCGTACATCGTAAATCGTCAAATAGTAAATAAAATAGATTGTAAATACAAAAGATGAAAACAGTTATCATAGACAATTACGACTCCTTCACCTACAACCTTGCCCATCTGGTGAAAGAGCTTGGCGCAGAAGTGGATGTGCTGCGCAACGATAAATTCCGGCTCGAAGAATTGGAGCCATACGATAAAATCATCCTCTCACCCGGCCCCGGTGTCCCCGAGGAAGCCGGACTGTTGCTGGATGTCATCCGCACCTATGCCGGACGGAAACCCATACTTGGCGTCTGCCTGGGCGAACAAGCCATAGGACAAGTGTTTGGCGGAAAGCTGGTCAATCTGGAAGAGGTATTCCATGGGGTACAGACGGAGATAAGGATTAGGAGTGAGGGATTAGGGACGAGGGAGGAAGGATTAGGGATTAGTGATGAAGGATTGGGGATTAGTGATGAAGGATTGGGGGGAAAGGATTATGAAGGTATTTCTCTCGAAGAAGACTATATCTTCTGCGGTTTACCCAATAGGATTCCCGTCGGACGATACCACTCCTGGGTAGTGGATACGAAGGACTTTCCCGAAGCGCTGGCCATTACCGCCATCAGCCCCGAAGGACAAATCATGGCGCTGAAACATCGGGAATATGACATACACGGCATTCAGTTCCATCCGGAATCCGTACTGACACCCGACGGAAAAACAATCGTAAAAAACTGGCTTTTCAAATGAGGCACTTCAGAAAAAGAGTAAATTCAATCGTCAAATCGTAAATCGTCAAATCGTAAATAAAAAGATGAAAGCAATACTCACCCGTCTCTTCAACCACGAAGAGCTTACGTCGGAGGAAACCAAACAAATCCTCCTCAACATCACCAAGGAAATGTATCCTGAGGCGCAGATAGCAGCCTTGCTCACTGCCTTCCAGATGCGAAGCATCACTGTGGACGAGCTTATCGGTTTCCGCGAAGCACTGATGGAGACACGCCTCCCCATCGACTTCGCCCCCTATCGCCCCATCGACATTGTGGGTACGGGAGGCGACGGAAAGAACACCTTCAACATCTCCACCTGCGCTTGTTTCGTGGTGGCGGGCGCCGGCTACAAGGTTGCCAAGCACGGCAACTACGGAGCCACTTCCGTGAGCGGAGCCAGCAATGTCATCGAGCAGCACGGCGTACGCTTCACCAACAACCCCGACACACTGAAACGCAGCATGGAGGAGTGCAACATCGCCTACCTTCATGCCCAGCTTTTCAATCCGGCGATGAAGTTTGTCGGTCCCGTACGCAAGACGCTGGGAGTACGCACCTTGTTCAATCTGCTCGGCCCGTTGGTGAATCCATGCTGTCCGGCATACCAGCTGCTCGGTGTGGCAGACCTCTCGCAGATGCGCCTATACACCAACGTATTCTATAAACTCGGCATTGACTTTGCCGTGGTCAACAGCCTCGACAGCTACGACGAAATCTCCCTAACGGACGAGTTCAAGGTGATGACCCGCAACTACGAGCGCATCTACCGTCCGCAGGCTCTCGGCTTCAAGGATGCCCGTCCCGAAGAACTCTTCGGCGGCGCATGCAAGGAAGATGCCGCCCGCATCTTCGACAATATCCTTACGGGGCATGCCACACCTGCACAAACGCAATGCGTCATTGTCAACGCCGCCTTTGCCATCCAGGTGATGGAGCCGCAGAAAGAGATTGAAGAGTGCATCGCCATCGCACGCGAATCACTGGATAGCGGACGGGCGCTGGCGACACTGAAAAAATTTATCGAGATTAATAAATGAAGCAATGAAAGATATACTGTCCGAAATCATCGCCCATAAGCAAACAGAGATTGAACTGCAGAAGCAGACCGTCTCTCCGGAACAGTTGCAGGAGCAGGCCGGAATCATCATCCGGGAGAATGCGGCCCACCACCGCAGCATGAAGCAGGCCCTTGCCGCTTCTTCTACAGGAATCATCTCCGAGTTCAAACGCCGTTCACCCTCTAAAGGCTGGATAAACGAGGCTGCCCAAGCAGAGGAAATACCCGCCTCCTACGAAGCCGCCGGCGCCGCCGCCCTCTCCATCCTGACGGATGAGAAGTTCTTCGGCGGTACGCTGCGCGACATCCGCACGGCCCGTCCGCTCGTCCGCATCCCCATTCTGCGCAAGGACTTCATCATCGACGAGTACCAGCTTCTGCAAGCCTGCATCGTAGGTGCCGACGCCGTACTGCTCATTGCCGCCTGCCTCAGTCCGGAGCAGTGCAGCACCCTCACCACCCAAGCCCACGAACTCGGGCTGGAGGTATTGCTCGAAATCCACAGCCCTTCGGAACTCTCCTATATAAATAAGGAGGTCGACATGGTCGGTGTCAACAACCGCAACCTCGGCTCTTTCGTCACCGATGTGGAGAACTCCTTCCGGATAGCCCGGCAACTGCGCGAAGCCACCCACGGACCGGCATCCCCGCTCCTTGTCTCCGAAAGCGGCATCTCCGACCCCGAAGCCATCTGCCGCCTGCGTGCCGCCGGCTTCCGCGGTTTCCTCATCGGCGAAACCTTCATGAAAACAGCCAATCCGGGCGAAACCCTGAAAGAGTTCATCCAAGCCAGTCTCTTAATTGATAATTAAAAGTTGAAAGTTGATAATTGAAAGTTGATAATTGTAAATACAAAAGTCTCTCATACAGCGTTACATCGCGCAGCCAAATTGTAAATCGTAAATTGTAAATCGTAAATAAAATGTCTCCTCTCATCAAAGTATGCGGAATGACCGAAGCAGAAAACATCCGCAATGTAGAACTGCAAGGTGTAGATATGATTGGTTTCATCTTCTACCCAAAATCTCCCCGTTGTCTGTGCCAGATGCCCGGGTATCTGCCAGCCTGCGCCAAGCGTGTCGGTGTCTTTGTCAACGAAAGTAAGGAAAACATCCTGATGTATGCCGACCGTTTCAGCCTGGACTACATCCAGCTGCATGGCAATGAAGCTCCCGAGTACTGCCGTTCCCTGCGCAATGCAGGCCTGCACCTCATCAAGGCTTTCTCTATCTTGCTGCCCAAGGACCTGCTTTCCGTATCTGCCTACAATGGTCTGTGCGACTATTACCTCTTCGACACCAAGACCCCGCAGTACGGCGGTTCCGGCAACCAGTTCGACTGGAACCTCCTGCACCGCTACAACGGTCCCACCTCGTTCCTGCTCAGCGGCGGCATCAACCCCTACAGCGTAAAAGCCCTGCGGGAGTTCCGCCACCCCTATTTCGCAGGTATCGATATCAACAGCCGTTTCGAAACGGCACCGGGAATAAAGGATGTGGAACGCATCTCAAACTTCCTGAAAGAACTCGATGGGTTTACTATTTGACGATTTACGATTTACCATGTACAATGTACAATTTGCCATGCGGCGTACATTGCGCAGCCAAATAGTAAATAGTAAATTGTAAAATTGTAAATCGTAACATGCAGCATATATTGCGCAGCCAAATAGTAAATAGTAAATTGTAAAATTGTAAATAGTATGTTGAACCGCATTAACCAACTTTTCCAGGACAGCCCCAAGAATCTGCTGTCCATTTACTTTTGTGCAGGCTGTCCCAACCTCGACGGTACTGCCGACGTTATCCGTGCCCTCGAAAGAAACGGAGTCAGCATGATTGAAATCGGAATTCCGTTCAGTGACCCCATGGCCGACGGCATTGTCATCCAGAATGCCGCCACCCGCGCCCTGCACAACGGCATGTCCCTCCGTCTGCTTTTCGAACAATTGCGCGACATCCGTCGCGATGTCCGCATCCCGCTTGTCCTTATGGGATACCTCAATCCCATCATGCAGTTCGGCTTCGAAGCCTTCTGCCAGAAGTGCGTGGAATGCGGCATCGACGGCGTCATCATTCCCGACCTCCCTTTCCGCGATTACGAAAAGAGTTACAAAGCCATCGCCTCGAAGTATGACATCCGTGTCATCATGCTCATCACCCCCGAAACCAGCGAAGCCCGCGTCCGCGAAATAGACGCCCACACCGACGGCTTCATCTATCTGGTGTCCAGTGCCGCCACCACCGGTGCCCAGAAAGACTTCGACACCCGGAAGCAAGCCTACTTTAAGAAGATAAAAGATATGAACCTGCGCAATCCACGCATGGTAGGCTTCGGCATCAGCAACAAGCAGACATTCGATGCCGCCTGCACCCATTCATCCGGTGCCATCATCGGCAGCCGCTTCGTCACGCTGCTCAACGAGAAGGAAGGAGATGCGGAAAAAGCTATCAGGCAGTTGAAAGAAGAGGTAAGAAAGTTATGAGTGATATCACTCATGACTTTTTTCGCTATCTTTGTACCCCAAAAAGAACCCAAATACGAAATTTATGAAAGTCGATTGCCCTTCCGTACTATTGATTTACACTGGTGGAACTATCGGAATGATAGAAAATCCCGAGACCGGTGCGCTTGAGAACTTCAACTTCGACCAACTGCTGCAGCATGTCCCCGAACTGAAGCGCTTCAACTACCGCATCTCTTCCTATCAGTTCGACCCGCCTATCGACTCTTCCGATATGGAACCTTCCCTCTGGGCAAAGATTGTAAAAATCATCAACTACAACTACGACAATTTCGACGGCTTCGTCATCCTGCACGGTACCGATACGATGGCCTATACAGCCTCCGCACTCAGCTTCATGCTCGAGAACCTTTCCAAGCCGGTCATCCTCACCGGTTCCCAGCTTCCCATCGGCACCCTGCGCACCGACGGGAAAGAGAACCTCATCACCGCCATTGAAATAGCCGCCGCCAAGCATCCGGACGGTACTCCTATCGTCCCCGAAGTGTGCATCTTCTTCGAGAACGAGCTGATGCGGGGCAACCGTACCACCAAAATCAATGCCGAGAATTTCAATGCTTTCCGCTCCTTCAACTATCCCGCACTGGCAAAGGCAGGCATCCATATCCGTTATAACGAGCACCTCATCCACCGTCCCGACCCGTCACGCCCTATGAAGCCGCACTACCTTTTCGACACCAATGTCGTAGTGCTCACCCTCTTTCCCGGCATCCAGGAAAGCATCATCAACTCCGTGCTTCATGTTCCCGGCCTGAAAGCTGTTGTCCTCAAGACCTTCGGTTCCGGCAATGCCCCCCAGAAAGAATGGTTCATCCGCCAGCTGAAAGAAGCCAGCGAACGTGGCATTGTCATCGTCAACATCACCCAATGCCAAAGTGGCGCCGTCGAGATGGGACGTTACGAAACCGGTCTGCAACTTCTCCAGGCAGGTGTCATCAGCGGCTATGACAGTACCCCCGAATGTGCCGTCACCAAACTCATGTTCCTCCTGGGACACGGACTGGACCAAGCCGAAATCCGCCACCGCATGAATTCCGACCTGGCAGGAGAAATCACCAAGATTCAGTAAAGCAGCAACACAGAGGGTATATAGTTATATTGACAATTTTCAAAATAAACTTGTTTTATCTATTCGCACAAAAGCGTTAAAAAGGGTTAATCACCATGCTTTTATCCCCCATTAATAAAGCTTATTAGTTTAAATAAACGTACTTTTGCTTACAATCAAGCAAAACAAATGTAAAATATGGGAGAAAATACCCTATACAAACGCTTTCTGCCGCTTGTTATTCTTACAGTAGGCATACTGCTGCAGGGTTGTAAAGACGATGTTTTTAACCCCGAAAAAGTGAAAGCAGCCTATCAAGACAGGTTTCCGGTCAAGAACATAGACCCGGCTATGGATTGGAAAATGACTCAGCAGGTCCGGGTCAATGTTTCTGTATCCGAAGATACCGGCATCGACTATACCATACGTATTTACGACAAGAACCCCTTAATCAGCCGGTCATCTGCCAAACTGCTGGCAGAAGGCACCGCCAATAATACAACAGTATTTACTACCGTCATGGACTGCCCTTCTGTACTGACGAGCGCTTTTGTGTGCCGCACCGATACACACAGCCGCAACATAGTAAAATATGTATCCATCCAAAACGGTCAGCTCCATGCCGCTTTCGGCAATTCCCTTGCAACTACACGTACCGCATGGACGCGCAGTGTCAGCATCGAGACCTATTCACCGGAAAAGTCTGAGGCGGAAATCACCGCAATGCTATCAAGCGCCGAAGAAATAAGGCCGAATACCGATTTTCAAAACGGAAAAGCCTACAAAATCTCCAAAGACAATATATATAGGAATAAAATCAGCAAGGACGGCATGGGAAGTGACAATCCGGCCATCATCATCATTGAAGGCAGCTGGGAACCCAATGGAAACAACATGACCGTTGAACGAGGCTTCGAATTCTATGTGATTGACGGAGGGGAAATCGTGATACCGGACGAGCACACCTTCACTTTAGTGCAATCCAGCCGGTTTATCGTCTACGCGGGTGGAACCATCAAAGGGAACGACATCGAATTGACCAATGCATCCGGAGGCAGCTACAACTACAATGCCGGCACCATAGAAATAGATGATTTCCATGTCAGCCAGGGAGGAGTATTCTATAATTGCGGTACCGTACGTGTCGATGAAATGAATTTCGACAGCGGATGCAAATTCATCAACCAGGGCAAAGCCTACATCGGGAAAACCCACAGCAACATCACTATAGACAACGGATGCTATCTATATACGGAAGAATTTGTAGGCACACTGAACATGGGAGACACCTCTTCTGCAGAGATAGAGGATTTCGGGGACCATAGCAACAATTACAACACCAGAATCACAATGGGTGACAACTCCATGATAACCGTACTTGATGAAGCAGAATTGTCACAAGCACAATTTATGGGCTCAAACAATGAATATGCACTGGTAAAAATCAATAAAGTTGAAGATATAGGGAATTTTTCCAGCCAGGGAAACATTCATTATGAAGTGAAAGAAATTGACGATGATATCACTGAGGACATCTGGTGGGAAGCCAAATTCCTTGATGCCATCAAGAATACCGAAGGAACCATATCCAAATGGGGAGAATCCCCCATCACCATTCCCGCCGGAGACTGCACGGGCGAAGGCAATACTCCGAACGAGTCCGGCTCAGAGCCCCCTACAGACCCAGTCTCCTATACGTACGTATTCGAAGACAACTTCCCGTTGGTAGGCGACTATGACTTCAACGACGTGGTCTTGGACGTGGAGACCTACTATCACCGCGAGAAAAAGACGAACCACATCAAGCGCATACAGCTCGACGTGACCCTTACTGCGGCAGGAGCAAGCAAGCCGTTGGGCGTAGGGCTCCGGATTACCGGAATCAATAAATCCGATATCCGGGAAATCAAGACCGGAGGCGACGATTCGCGTTTCCAGGAGTCATTCAACAGCTCGTACAACAAATTCAGGTACAATAACGCTACTTATATGGAAGATTCCGATCCGAATGTCATAATCCCCATCGCAGGCGAAGTACACAATGTATTTGGAGTTGAATCGGGTGAGATGGTAAATACCGGCATTGGAGTGACCGCCAAAGAGTATACTTATAAAGTCATTATTGAACTGGCAGACCAAAACCGGACAGAACCCCTATTCTCAAAAGACAATCTGGACTTCTTCATCTGTTATCAATATAAAAGCATGGAACAACGCATGGAAGTCCATCTTTACGAATTTTGGGGATATGGCGCCACTGCCGCCGGAACCATACAGCAAGAGAATCTTGACTTAGCAGGCAACAACACATGGGCAATCTGCGTGCCGTATGGCTTCCGCTATCCCAAGGAAACCATCAATATTTCACGCACTGATATCCCCGAAGCAAGCGCATATCCGGAATTCATCTATTGGGCCCAAGACAGAACCCAGTATACGGAATGGTACGAACACCCGGTAGAAGAAAATGTATATAGATAAATATAGCAAACAATTATCATAAGCAATGAAACAAATATTATTTGTAGATGACAAACCTGCCATAGGCAAGGTACTCTCGGTCTATTTAGGAAAAGAAAATGAGCTGGTCTATTTCGAAGATCCCGTCAGAGCCATAGAATGGCTGAATGAGGGGAACGAGCCCGCTCTCATCATTTCGGACATACGCATGCCCAAAATGACCGGAGGTGAATTTCTGGCATATCTGAAAGGCAATTCACTGTTCAAGGACATTCCGGTTGTGATGCTTTCCAGTGAGGAAAGTACCACCGAGCGCATCAACCTGCTCGAAGCAGGAGCCGAGGATTTCATACTGAAACCTTTCAATCCTATGGAGCTGAAGGCCCGCATCAAGAAATTTCTCTAAACAACAAAATCAATGGATATGTTATATTATATCTACATAGGTAGCAACCGCGTCACCATCGGCCACTTGAGCAAAATTGCGGGAGGCATGTTCATGGCTGTTTCATCCTGCAACAAAGCGGCGAAAGTCATCGACGGTATCCGCGAACGGTACAACACATCCATTCTTTACGAAGAAAGTACCCCTCAAAAGGACAGCCAGGACATCACTTTCCTGCACAAGCGCTTCCCCCGTGTCTACATCATCCTCATCACCGAAGGGTTGCAGAAGGAACACCGCAAGCTCTATCTGCAGGCAGGTGTCAACAACACCCTTTCCCCTATGGCCAGCGAAGAGAGCCTCCAGCAAATGACGAAATTCCTCCGGTTGCGCAAGGAGCACAAACTGCAGGAATTCAGCCAGTCACACCGTAAGATATTCAACACCTTCCACCTGCCTATGTGGAAACGTATCTTCGATATACTGTTTGCGTGTGCAGTGCTCGTTGTGCTTTCTCCGCTACTCATTGCCACAGCCATAGCCATCCGCATGGAGAGTAAAGGCAAAGTGATTTACAAATCCCAGCGTGTAGGCAGCAACTACCAGATATTCAACTTCTTGAAGTTCCGCTCCATGTACACCAATGCAGACAAGCGCCTGAAAGAACTGAATGCCCTCAACCAATATAAGATAGAGGAAGAGCTTACGGACGAGCAGCCCGATATCCGCTTCGACGACCTGACCGGCACTTCCGAAGAGGAGGCTACCCTGCTGATTTCGGACGATTTTGTCATCTCCGAAGAAGATTTCCTTAAAAAGAAGGCCCAAGAAAAACAGAATACGTTTGTCAAGATAGAGAACGATCCCCGTGTCACCCGCGTAGGCCGTTTCATCCGCAAGTACAGCATTGACGAACTGCCGCAGCTGTTCAACGTCCTCAAAGGGGACATGAGCATCGTGGGCAACCGCCCGCTCCCCCTCTACGAAGCCGAGCTGCTGACCAGCGACGCATATATCGAACGCTTCATGGCCCCTGCCGGACTGACAGGACTGTGGCAAGTGGAGAAACGAGGTGGCGCCGGGAAGATGTCGGCCGAAGAACGCAAACAACTGGACATTAAATACGCCAAAGAATTCTCATTCTGGCTGGACATGAAGATACTGTGCAAAACGCTGACGGCATTTGTACAAAAAGAGAATGTATAAAATAAAGATAACAGGAATTATATGGCTTTAGAGACAATAAAAAGATATATCAGTTCCATCATTTACAGTGTAATCCTCTTAGGATTGTTGGGGGTGTCTTTGTCTGTGGCTGCGCAGCAGGAGTTGACACGGGAGGAGCGCATCAAGATATTGGAACAGCTCAAAATGGAGGACAAAAAAATAGAAGTCAACACATTGGGTTTAATCAGTTCGAAGACATCAATAGATATTGAGAATTTAGAGTTGCCTCCTCTATCCGTCTTTCTTGATGCAGTAACAGAGAATGCGTCAGTAAAAAGAGCCCAATCCCAAGTAGAGCAAGTCAAGAACCAATATCGCCTGGAAAAAAGGAATTGGTGGAACTACTTCAGGCTGAACGGTAACTATTCTTACGGACGCTACAACATCATAGGCAATGCCAGTGACGAGTTCACCCCTATGTACCAGACAACGATGTCAAGTGCCCAGCACAACTTCAATGTCGGGGCCAGCGTCGGTGTCAGCCTGGGTGATCTATTCAACCGTCCGTTAAAACTGAAAGATTATCGCTACCAGATAGAACAATTGCAATATGTACAAGAAGATGTCATGGAAGAACGGAGACTAAAGGTCTTGGAAGCCTACAATGCAGTTACCGAACAATTAGCCACCATCAAAGCCAAAGCAGAAACGGCTGCCTTGTATAATGCACAAATGAAAATATCTGAAAACAATTTCATACAAGGAGCCATCGACATCATTGCACTTTCTTTAGAGCGTGCGCGCCGCACCGGTGCCGTGACCACGTATGAGCAGAGTCGTGTAGCTTTACACAATTCAATTGTATTATTGGAAATGTTGACTAATGTAAAAGTTATAACAGACAAGTAAACTAATTATGAATATAGTACAATTTTTGGCAAGCTTCTTTTACCGCATCCGTTATTGGTTATTGTGGGGAAGTCTTCTTGTTACGGCATTGGTCATATACTTTACCCAATTTTTACCATACAGTTATACGGTAAACAGTAGTTTATATGCAGGCGTAACCAATAGTACCAATTTGGATGGAAGCCAGCTTATCAACATCAACAGTACTTTCGACAATATCATTAATATTGGCAAGTCCAAAAACACTTTGGCAAAGGTTTCCGTTCGACTGCTTGCAACCAATCTTGTACACGGTGATGAATGGAAAGACAATATGTACATTCAAGCCAAACATTACAGACAACTTGTCCAAATCCTTCCAAAAGAAGTATTGGCTTTGGTAGACCGTTCCTCTTTGGATAAAACCGTAACTAATTTAATGAATTACAGAAAGGAGAACAGTAGCAATTTTGTCTATTCCATATTCAACCGCCCTTATCCGTTTTATAGCTATAACGCATTAAATTCAATCACCATTAAACGATTGGGTACCAGTGACCTGATAGAATTGGTATATACCTCCTCCGATCCCGGTATTACGCAAAACACCCTCAAGATATTGGAAGATGAACTGTTAAAGGCTTATGAGCAACTCCGGTTCAGTGCCACAAACAGTGCTATCGCCTATTTTGAAGAACAAGTGCGAATAGCCAAAAAAGCACTTACTGCAGAAGAAGATGATTTGACAGACTATAGTGTTCAAAAACAAGTCATCAACTACGACGAACAATCCAAGGCATTGGCTTTGACCAAATATGCGACAGACGACCGTATGGAAGCAGTGCAACGAAATTATGGAAGTGCAGTAGCCTTGCGCCAAATGTTAGAGAATAAAATGGACATACGGGCCAAGATTATACGCACAAATACGAATTTATTACAAGAGTTGGAAAAAGTCAGCACCTTGAACCAAAGCATTCTCGAACAAGAAATTTTTACCACAGAACAAAGTCAGAAGAAAAGTGATAAACTTCAAAGAGAAAAAGATGCTCTGCAAAAGGCAGAAGAAAAAATAAGCCATCTCTCCGATAATTTAAACGAGTATGGTTTCTCCAAGGAGGGTGTAGGCATTCGAGAAATGGTGACAGAATGGCTGACGGCATGCATCAATGAGGCGAAAGCCAAAGCTGAAGTGAAAGTATTGGTTGACCGCCAACGGGACATTATCGGCCAATACCGGGAATTCTCACCCGTAGGCACTCAAATCAAGCGAAAAGAACGTGCCGTAGGCATTGCCGAAGACAATTACCGCCGACAAATAGGAGGCCTTGCTGAAGCACACCTCCGTTTGCAGAATATCAAGATGACAACTGCCAACCTGCAGGTCATAGCATCACCCGAGTATCCGCTGACAGACAATGGCAGAAAAAGAATTATCTACGTCCTTGCGGCATTCTTCGGCAGTTTAATATTCATAAGCGGTTACTTCCTGCTGATTGAATTGTTAGACCGCACTCTCCGAGACCCTGACCGCAGCAAACGTCTGACCGGACTATCTGTCATTGCAGCATTCAACGGTGTAAGCAACTTAAAATTCCGTGGATTCCTCAAGGCTTGCAACCGGCTTGCCGCAGCCTACAGTTGCCGACAATTCAACAACTACTTACATCCGGATCGTCCCACCGTCATAAACCTGCTCAGCATGGAGAAACGTGAAGGGAAATCATTCCTTGCCAAATATTTCATCGATTACTGGGAAACTGAGGGTATGAAAGTGCGCCTTGTAAAATACGACCACGATTTCGACACCCAAAACAAGGGATATGTACAAGCTCAAGAATTGTCTGACTTCTGGGCTTTAAATGAAGCAGAAGAAATACCGGACATTATTTTAGTGGAATATCCTGCTGTCAGTACCGCCACTTTACCTATGTCGGTATTGAAAAAAGCAGATTTCAATTTGCTGATAGCCAACGCTGCCCGATTGTGGGGCAGAGATGACGACACCCGATTGAAACCGTTAAAGGAAGAATTGGAAGGAACTCCTCTATTTATGTATCTCAACAATGCAGACCGCGAAGTGGTTGAAAGCTTTACCGGAGAATTACCTCCTCATACTCCGGTCCACAGTTTCTTCAGCCGGTTGGCACAATTAGGTTTAACATCAAAATCAGCAGCTGTCAAATAAATGCAAACGGATATCAAAGGACATAGCATATCTCCCTTGGCGGTAACATTATTAGTGTTCATCATCGGACTGGGTGCACTCATCTATAGCATATTATTCAGTACTTGGGATATCATTGCATACGTTTGCCTTTCCCCTTTCTTCTTGATAATAGCAATACAAGCATTAAGAAACCCTTTTGCCGGTGTATGTTTCCTATTCACATTCAATTACTTTTTCATTCCCTGGTACAGATACACGCAAGGTAGTGGGTTGAGTGTCTGGTATGATGTTGCAACCGTCACCCTGCTTATAACACTTTTGATATATTCCTATCATCAACAAGGTAAGATTGCATGGAAATACACCAAAAATATTCTGACGTTTGGAGGTTGCATATGGGCCATATATACTGCGGCTGAAATCATAAACCCAACAGCTCTCACGGAAGCTTGGATTTACTCTCGTGGAATCATATACAGCACCCTTGTCATGTCATTAATTGGCGTTTTAACAATGACCTCCTATAAGCGATTGCGCATCATTATGCTTTTTCTGTCCATATTCACATTGACAGCCGTAGCCAAAACTGTTTACCAGAAATATGTAGGTTTTGATGAGACAGAAACAACCATGCTGATTGAAACGGAAATGTACAAGACACACCTTTTATCCGATGTCACCCGATATTTTTCCTTTTTCACAGATGCTGGAAATTTCGGTTCCAACATGGGTTTTGCTGCCATTCTGTTCGGTATCTCGGCTATCTTCGTGAAAGAACGTTTCATAAGACTCTATTATATAATTATTGCCCTTTGTTCCATATATGCCTTGTTCATTTCCGGAACTCGCGGTGCACTGTTTGTCCCCATCGGAGGAAGCATATTGTTTACTTTCCTCAGTAAAAATATCAAGCTCATGGGAGCTACAGTCATATTCGGCTTATTTTTTTATATCTTTTTCGCCCATACCTATATCGGTGAAAGTAACTCTTCAATCAGACGCATGCGCACAGCTTTCAGACCTACAGAAGATGCCTCATACACTGTCCGCAAAGAAAACCAAAAAAGATTGGCTGAATATCTAAAATACAAACCTTTCGGAGAAGGACTCGGTTTGGGAGGGGTAGAAGCCAGAAAATATGGTTCCCGTCTCACAACACTCATTCCCCATGATTCTTTTTATGTCAAGATATGGATGGAAACCGGTATTGTAGGATTAGTGCTTTTTCTTACCATATATGTCAGTACATTGTTAAGAGGTTGCTATCTTATCATGTTTCGGATTAAGAATAACGAGCTACGTGGAATACTCACGGCCATTGCTTGCGGCATTTTCGGACTAATGATAAGCGCCTATGGAAATGCTTTTTTCTTCCAATTCCCTACAGGATTCATGGTTATTTTATTTTTGTCAGTCCTGATTAATGGGGAGCATATCGACCAACTGCTGACCCAACAAAAAATGAAAAAGAAATAGAAAATATTAAATAGAAAACATATATGAACGACATTTTTTCCATATTCAATCCCGACTGGTGGATGGACGAGAACAACAATGCCTTGCAAATGACAGACGCGGTTCTTTTCTTATTGCTGGCCATCCCCGTAGCCTACTTGTTTATCTATGCATTGGCCTCCTTGCGGAAATACAAGAATCCCTATCCACCGTCCCCCAAGCAACATCGTTTCCTGGTCCTCTTTGTTGTGTTGAAAAACGGCAAGGAAGTGATAGAGTCCATCAATCATTTCCTTGATACGCAGATGTATCCGAGAGAAAAATACGACATCGCAGTAGCTGCCACACAACTGTCCGAAGAAGACTTAGTTACGCTGCTCCAGATGCCGGTCAATATTGTCGTGCCCGATAAAGAGCATTGCACAAAGATATATGCCATACAGCAGGTTATGGAGCGTTATTCTCCTCATGAGTACGATGCCATCACCATATTCAATTCAGACAACAAAGTTGTTCCTAACGCATTGGAGCTTTTCAACAACGCCTACTACTCCGGATGCGATGCCATCCAAGCCCACCGCATGACGGAAAACCTGAATACCAACATCGCCGTATTAAACGCCACCAGCGAAGAAATCAACAACCACCTCTTCCGCAAGGCACATACGGCACTGGGATTCTCCTCCGCCCTCATCGGTTCGGGCATGATGTTTGATTTTGAGATGTTTCAGGAAATCGCTCCCAGATTATCAGGAAGCGATTTGGCCAAAGCTACAGAAATGGAACTCTTGAAGGAAAACATATATACCGAATACATGGAAGAAATAGTCTGCTATTGCAAAAAGACGGACGATACATCGGGGTACAGCAAAGAACGCCAACGCTGGTTGGGCTCACAGTATCGCAGCTCCATACTGGCATTGCAACAATTTCCGATAGCCTTCTTACAAGGAAAGTGGGATTTATGCGAAAAATTATTCCAATGGCTACTTCCATCCCGTTTTCTGCTCATCTTATATATCACGATATGTGCCGTGGCAATAACATTCCTGGAGTGGCCGCTTGCTACAAAATGGTATGCACTTTTAGCCGTTTTATTCATCACTTTTTTGATGGCCATGCCCGAAGGGGAAATCAGCCGCAAATTCCGGAGCGCTTTCTGGTCTCTGCCCATATTGGTAGTCACCTCTTCCATGAGCCACATCACAAGAATCTTTAAACGGAAAAAGAAAAGAAAGGCAGCAAAATGAGAATCGCCATCGAAGCCCAACGCATTTTCCGCAAAGACAAGCATGGTATGGACTTTGTCATCCTGGAGACACTGAAAGAACTGCAAAAGCGGAAAGACAGTAATGAATATTACGTATTCGTTGCTCCGGGGGAGGACCGGTGCCTGGAAGAATCGGAAAACCTCCATATCATTGAGCTTTGCTGCCCTACTTATCCACTGTGGGAGCAGATAGCATTGCCCCAGGCCGCCAGGAAGCTGAAAGCGGACTTGCTGCATTGTACATCGAACACAGCCCCGCTATGGTGTCCCATCCCTTTGGTGCTGACGCTTCATGACATTATCTATCTGGAGCCGCGTCAGCATCGCAGTCCTTCCTTCTATCAGGAAATGGGATGGCATTACCGTCGCCTGATTGTTCCCCGCATCCTGAAGAAAGCAAGAAAGATTATTACAGTTTCGCAGTTCGAGTGTACCCGCATACAGGAAGCTTTGCAGCTTCCCAAAGAAGTCATTAAAGCCGTGTACAACGGCTACAGCGCTTACTTTACGATGCAGGAAACACCCGATAAGAGTATTGTGCAGAAATACATACCGCATCCGGACTTTCTTTTCTTTCTTGGAAATACAGACCCCAAAAAGAATGCGGCGCGTACCCTGAAAGCATACGCGTTATATCTGCAAGCATCCCAAACGAAACGCCCCCTTCTCATTGCCGATTTAAAAGAAGAATATATCGACCAGCTTCTTCAGCAAGAAGGAATCACCAGGATAAAAAAACATCTGTATTATCCAGGATATATCGGCAACAAAGATTTAGTAACCCTTTATAATGCAGCATTTGCATTCCTCTATCCTTCCTTGCGTGAAAGTTTCGGAATTCCTATGCTGGAGGCTATGGCTTGCGGTACTCCTGTAGTGACGAGCAACGTTTCGGCAATGCCCGAAGTTGCCGGTAAAGGTGCCATTTTAGTCGACCCTCAAAAACCGCAAAAAATAGCAGATGCCTTGCTACGTCTGGAGAATGATGCAACATTCTATCAGCAACAAGTAAATTACAGTCTGGAACGTGTAAAACTGTTCTCCTGGAAACACACAGCAGAAGAATATGTAAAGATATATCACAGTATTCACCAGTAATCGGCAAACATCATGAGAGACTTCATCATCACCAGCCTGCAAACATGGGACATCGAAATAGGTAGTACCATCAAGAATACTGCATTGGAAATTTCAAAGCAGAACCGGGTGCTCTACATAAACACTCCGATGGACATTTCCATCCGGCTGAGAGGGGACAGACAATCTCCGTCTTACATCCGGCGCATGGCTGTCATCAAGGGAGAGACTTCACCGCTCCGGCAAATCAACGCCAACATGTGGATACTGGACTGTCCTTTCACAGTGCTCTCGGCCAATTTCCTGCCCGCATCGCTTTTCAATATCGTCAACAGAAAAAACAATGCCCGCATAGCCCGATGGATTGTAGAGCAGGCCACCGCACTCGGCTTCAAGAATTACATTCACCTCATTGATACAGACATTTACCGCAGCCGCTATCTGAAGGAGTATATTCATCCGGCTGTCAGCATCTATTATCGGCGCGACTACGTCATAGGCGAAGCTTACTGGCGCAGGCACGGCACCCGTCTTGAGCCAGAATTAGCAGCCTCTGCAGACATTGTTCTGGCAAACTCCACCCGTTTTGCCGCAGAGTTGCAAGCCTACAATCCCCATACCTACCCCATCGAAACCGGAGTAAACCTGACGCTATACGACCCCGCCAAAGAGTACGGAACACCCGATGATGTACAAAATATTCCACATCCTATCATCGGATATATGGGTACGATAAACAGTACCCGCCTTGACGGAGAACTGCTTTATCAGATAATAAGTCAGCGTCCCGATTATAGTTTTGTGTTCACCGGCCCGGAAGATGACATTTTCCGTCGGGACCGTATCCATAGTTTGAAAAATGCCTATTTCACCGGACAAAAAAAAGTGGACGAATTACCGGCCTACATAGCTGCCTACGATGTCTGCATCAATCCGCAAATGGTGAACAAGATTACCAACGGCAACTATCCGTTGAAAATAGACGAATATCTGGCTATGGGTAAACCCACTGTCGCAACCAGTACCCACACCATGCGCAACATATTCACAGGTCACACGCACCTGGCCATCAACCCGGAGGAATGGCTTGCGGCCATAGACCGTGCTGTGACCGAAGCTGACGACAAAGAACTGGCCAAACAGCGCATAGCCTTTGCCGAGACCCACAGTTGGGGGCATAGTGTGAAGAAAATCTATGAAATAATCGACTCATTCCTAAAGAAGAAAACTACATGAACTATCGTAACATAGACGACTTGAACCATTGCATCCTGCAACATCTCAGCATTCTGCCACGGGATTTCGACCTCATTGTCGGTGTACCCCGCAGTGGCATGTTTCCCGCCAACCTGCTGGCACTCTATCTGAACCTGCCCGTCACGGACATTGATTCTTTCCGCAACGGGCATATTTATCAGACCGGAGAACGGGGGAAAACTTTCAACATGACCCACATACACAAAGTACTGGTTGTGGACGACAGCATAGCCACGGGAAAAGCTGTGAAGAAATGCCGCGAGCTCCTGAAGGACATAGAACATTTATACAACATCAAATACTGTGCCATTTATGCAGTTCCACTACACACTCATTCTGTTGATTATTTTTTCGAAATAGTCGATTATCCCCGTTTCTTCCAATGGAACATCATGAACCACTCTATTCTGCAAAAAACGTGCATGGACATCGACGGTGTGCTTTGCGCAGACCCCACTCCGGAAGAGAACGATGACGGCGAGAAGTACCGTCATTTCCTGCTGAACGCTCTTCCGCTATTCATTCCCAAAGTCACCATTGGCACACTGGTCACTTCACGCTTGGAGAAATACCGTCCGGAGACGGAAGCCTGGCTCCAGAAGAACCATGTGAAATACAATAAGCTCGTCATGCTGGACCTGCCGGATATGGCTGCACGCCAACGGGCGAATTGCCACGCCTCCTTCAAAGCCAAAGAATACGGTTCATCCACCGACTACATGCTGTTTGTAGAAAGCTCTATGCCGCAGGCTGCGGAAATCAACCGCCTGACCAAGAAACCGGTGCTTTGTACAGAAACTTTCCAGATGATTTATGAATCCAAATCACTATACTATAATCTGAAGTCGGGAGAAACATTCCCGTGGCTACGGCGTTTTATGATAAGGGTGCGCAACAGACTGAGAGCATTATCTCCTTCCAAGAAATAGCATTCGCAGCATTTTGGAACAGTTAAACAGTTTGTCTACTAATACCGGCCCGATTGTTGCAATAAAAGTTGCAGACAGCAATATGGGGACAATCGCATCAATCCCCATCATTTTCAGTATAATCCGCCCACCGGAAGTACCGAAACCATGAAAAAGATAAATACTGTACGCATAGCCGCCTATCCAGACAAAAAAACGGTTGTGCCACTTCAATGCCAGCAGCAGGAACAAGGTGGGAATCAACGTCACGGGATAAAGCAACATGCTCAAAGAGGCGTATTTACCGGGATAGAACCACACTATCTGTATCAAGACAATCCCCCATAGCGCCACGGCAAGCAAGACACGCCTGACAGCCAGACGACTGTAGAGCGACACAGCAAAACGGCAGGCAGCCACGCCGACAAAGAAATAGGGCAACTGTCCCAAAGCGCCCTTGAAACTGAACAGGTCGGGAACCTCATGCAGAATCCATACATCATTTATCCTACTGAAAATCAGCGCCACAATGCAACAAACAGCCCACTTGCCCGGAGTGTCCATCCACTTCCGGCTGTCCATCCACCATTGCACTACAAAAATCAAGAACAACGACGGCAGATACCAATATATGGTATAAGGGAATACATAAATGCGCCACATTTGGCTAAGCTCCCCTTTATTATTAGTGCCCGGCATCAGATACTGTACCAGAAAATACAACGTGCCCACCGCCGCCATCGGCACCAGCAGACGCAAAGCTTTCTTCCGGACAAAACTTCCAAAACCGGAAGATGCAGAGAAAGGCTTCAACGCATAAACCCAGCCGGCAATAGCCGTAAACAACGGCATCTGAATATAATCTATCCATACGTAAAGATAACGCAATGGATGTGGAAAATCAATTTTCATGCCCCCACCAGGTCCGGAACCGATGACATGCCCCACCACTACCAATAAAATAGCGATACCACGCAAAGTTTCAATAGATAAGTTTTTTTCCTGATTCACCATGAAACAAATATAGTGCATTTGTTCGAAAGAACAGAATTAAAGAACGTGAAAAAAGAACGGATTTAAAGAACCGCCTTATGTATCTCTTAAAGGTCTTGCAGAATAATACAAAAGTAATTTCCGTTTACCGAAAGCTGAGATTTGGGATAACACGTGAGCATATTAACTATCTTCCATTATAAATTCAAGCATAGAGTATGAGGAAAACAAGAGATGTACACACAAGAGTAAGTGTCTGTTTTACTAAATATAATTAATTGTTAAAACAACAATGAATTAAAAAAAAAGTTATAGATTTAAATCGTCAAACAATATCAATTTAAATTATGATTGCAAATTTAGATTGCATCAGTTAATAATTTTCTAAAACTTTTTTTATAATGGGGACAAATGTTTTTTTAAAAGCCGGTTTGCGGAATTCAGATAGCAAACGTTTTTTTAAAATTCTTTGGGTGGTTATACTTGCGTTATATCCTTGGTTATTGTCTGCACAGACGTTTGCTAAGGCAAAGAAGGCAGTATATGTAATTGTTGACGGAATTCCTGCCGACCAGATTGAAAGGCTTCATACACCGGCTATATTCGATATTGCTTCAAAAGGCGCTTACAGTCGGGCATATACCGGAGGAGAAATTGGTGGATATTCACAGACGGCGACAATCTCAGCTATTGGCTATACCAATCTGCTGACAGCAACTTGGTTTAATAAGCATAACGTAGGAGGCAATTCCGACCTGAAACCGAATTACAATTACTGGACGATCTTTCGGATTGCCAAAGAGCAACCCAAAAAATATAAAACGGCTATCTATTCCAGTTGGACGAATAACCGGACAGTTTTGATTGGGGAGGGGAAAAAGGAAACAAACTATCTCAAGATTGATTATGTAAAAGACGGTTACGATTTGGACAGCATCCGTTTTCCGAAAAAAGAGAAGGATTTGCATATTTTCGATATAGACGAACAAATTTCGAAAGATGCAGCTGAAGGTATCCGCACAGATGCGCCCGATCTGAGTTGGGTGTATTTATGGTACACTGACGATGCAGGGCATATTGCCGGTAACGGAGCATTTTTCGATGAATATGTGCGTAAAGCAGACGAGCAGGTTGCCCGCATTTGGGAAGCCGTGAAATATAGGGAGGCCAATTTTGATGAAGAATGGATGGTCGTTATTACCACCGATCATGGACGCGGAGAGAATGGACACGACCACGGGGGACAGTCCTGGCGTGAACGTACGACCTGGGTTTCAACGAATGTACCGGTAAACAGTCATTTCACATCCGGCAATTTGGCAATCACCGATATTGCACCTTCCATCTGCCGGTTCATGGACTTTGAGGTTCCACAATCTGTCTTGTGGGAACAAGATGGCATGTCCTTTGTCGGGGATGCTGACATTTACGATTTGCAGACAATGCCTTATGATAATACGGTCGGTTTATCCTGGAAATGTTATTCGGAGAATGTTCCAGTGACCGTTTATGTTGCCGTCACAAATAAATTCAAAGAGGGAGATGAAGACGAATGGATCAAATTGGTGACGCTACCGGCCGGAAAGAGAAGTTACACAGTCGATCTACAAGCTTTGCCAGAATCGAAGTTCTATAAGTTTGTCATCGTTGCTCCTGGTAATCACTTGAATCGTTGGCTAGAAAAATAAGGGCATGCAAAAACCTTTTCTGTCTAAAGGAGCTTACAAGAACCAACAACAAGTCCAATGGGTATTTCAGGAGGTTTCTTATCGTTCCGATACCCAGGTCAGAAATGGATCCGAAGCTGGCTGAGAAGATTGTTGATACAGAGTTGCCCGGAATTACGAACCGGAGAAGGAAATCATAATCCGACTCCGGTTATTTTTTATGTTTCCAAGAGTGGTAATTTCTCCATTCTGGTATTCATTCACGACGAAATGATCACTGACCTCAGACCGAGCACCCCAAGATTTATTCAGTTGTTCAATTGTCCGATTGATTTTTTTGCATTATAAATCAGGTAGCAGGCGAATATTTTTAACGCCAAAGTCCTTACTTTTATCAAAAAATACATATTAAAGATTTTCTTTCATGAAGTAAAAAACTATAGATTCTTTTTTTCCTTATTCATCAAAAACCAGATTTTTCGCTGCCATTCATACACTGCAAATCTCTCATCATCGGAGTCGTCAGTCTTTTCCACATATGTTCTTATACTTGGGGCGGAAGGATATTTGGCCCGGATAATATCATCTATCAGATAGCCGTTCAGCCCCTTGAATTGCTTGAAAAGGAAACTTTTGAACATAAGGTTGATATATATAGGATTATTGCATATATACGTTTTATATGCCTGATATGCTTTAGACTTCATATAGTCTGAAACCCTGCTGCTGAAATTGAGTTTACCAAGCTCTTCTTTTAATGCCTCTTCCAGTTTTTTATACTCAGTAGAGTCCGTTATACTGTACCAATAATGTTCATCGGGTTTAGTTATTAGATCCACCCATGCACTGGCTTCCCAATAATCGGTTACCATTCTTATGGAATCTCTTTGTTCCGGAGACATCGCGTAAAACAAGGAGTCTTTTTCCCAGCCTTCAAAAAGAGCTTCAATAGAATTGATCTTCTCTTGCTTCAGTCGTTCATATATATCCGGTAATTCTTTATCAAGAATGGAAGTTATCTGGAAAGCCCCACTTTCTATTCTACAATTAACACGTGTATTGGTTATGATAGAGTCGTTGAATACAAAAGCGATCTGCCTGCCTATTGCCTTTTCCGTTTCTTTAGCCCATTTGTTCAATTTGTATTTACTGATTTGCCCACTAATCACATTTTTCCCAAAATAGTCCGTTTCCAATCTAAGTGAAATAAAATCTTTTATCGTCACGATAGGTTCTCGGGAGATACTATCTGTTTGTCCGGATAAAATATGATACCAACCATTTTCCCGAAATTTATTTTGGCAAACTGAAAAATATGGAAGGAAAGAAAACAATGCCAATATTCCAAATAATTTTTTACACATAACCTAATGTTTTTTAAATTCTGATTTCAAATACCGTTCTCCTTCGGGTACAATTCTAACAGAGTTCCGGACACATACACTTATTAAGATTCAAAAAATGATGAGAATAACAACGACAGTAATTGTTACAACTATTATTTTTTATGAGTTCCGAGTATTTCATGCTATTCATTGTAGAAATCACTATTAAACCGAAATTCTAAAAGTTTACGCAAATTTAATAATAAAAACAATCAAAAAGCATGATATTTATATATTGTCTAAAAAATGCCCCAAAATCATGCAGTCATGGATTTGGACTTTAAAAAACAATAAGTGGAATGCCAGCTTCAAGAACATCACTATCCTGGTTCCTTCATTAGTGATACAAACTACATTCTTCTCTTATTGTATCAAAGCCATTGCAGAAAAGACATCAGCACACATGCTTTTATCAATTCTAAATATAGGATATAAAATAATATTCAATACCTTTGCAGTATAGGTTAAACTTATTATTCCCGCCAAATACTTTTAGTGTTTAAATCATGAAAAAGAAAATTCTATTCATTCAAACGTTTGGTTTCTTTGCCACTTATCTTTGTCTCGATTTCCTTTTTACAGAAGAAGTTCATATAATTGAAATCTCTTTATCCGCTGTCATGTATTTTGTACTGATGTATTTTCTGAATAGGAATAAGAAGTAAGTTTTTACAATGCGATCCATAGAATAAGGAATCTCCACCTTATTCCAATGGTGCTGTATTATTCCTATAAAACTTCATCCTCTTCTTATTTTTTCATACCTTCACACCATTTTTTAAGTACAAACGAAAAAACAATGGCAATCATGGAAAAAAATCAATTTAAACGTGACAGATAAATCCTGACCACACGCACGGAATGGCAACACCACTCGCTCCGCGTATTGGTACGTGCTTTGCTGATGGACTATCCGGGAGCAAAAGTAGCGGGACATCACAACCTCAGTCCCGACCATAACAACAACGGAGAAGTGGAACCGATGGAATGGACGAAACAATGCCCGTGTTTTGAAGTGAAAAAAGAGAAGTGGTAACTAAGAAAATGGAGATGGCAAAGCATGACAAAAGCTTTGTCACCTCATTTTTTATTCATACATCTGTTCTAATTAAGCAAAATGCGCATCCAACAAAGTTTAGCCGTATAATATAAATGAGAGAGTAAATCTTTTACTACCTCCAATGATTACTTCTGAGCCCTGAAAATCTTTCGATAAAAATTAAGTTTTGTAAGAATGCTCCGTAACCATGTACGCTTACGCCAACTTCCTTTACTTAAATGAACGGCAATAGTATCATCTGTGACTTGTTTCCAAGCAGCTCCTAATATACGAGAAGGAAGAATGAGCATTCTTTCTTCTAATTGTTGTTCTATTTCATTATTATACTTTAATCCGAATTTTTCAGCAGCCAACGCCAGCACATCTGGTGCTATCTCCTTTGTATACCAACTACCGTCTTCTTGTATAAAATGGCGACCTTCATAGAATTTCATAGCTTCCACTAAATAAGGATGTCCCCTTTCAGCTCCTAATATGGCTGATAACAAACCTAAGCCTGGTACACGTACACCAGGGAAACGATTTGTTCCATCCGGTCCAAGACGTTTACCTGCCATCTCATCTCCCTCTATCATTTCCGGATGATATTCTATAGCAGTAAAAAAGCCATTGGATAATAGTGGATCAAAAGATTTTTTCACCATGACATCGGTATCCATATATATTCCTCCTTCGGTATATAATGCATGTAAACGCACATAATCTGCCACAAAAGCTAAAGCACCTACACTAAAGGCCTCTTTGGTCCATGACAAAGAATTTACATCAAAATCCTTTAAACTCCATAATTTCCATTTATAGTCAGGGAGATTTTTCTTCCATGAATCCATACACACCTGTAAACTATAAGGTATCGGCGTATCATTGAACCAGCAATAATGAATCGTTTTGGGTATCATTTCAAGTCATCTTTAGATTATTTTGCAAAAAGCCTACCACACAAAGATAAAATAAAATTCTAAGAATCAGCATAAGAATAACGAAATAATCGTCCTCTATCCATACACACAGCTTTCCAATATAACGCATCATACACCTTGAAAATTACAAATGAATAAAACGTCCCAACAACGTTCGAATACCCTTTGAAAAGCAATAAAAGAAAATGGTTAAAATCACCAAAAATAACAGTGAAGAAATCAAAGCATAGAAAATCCATTCCAAGTAGCCTTCCATAGGTTCTGATAAAGGTAATAATGAAAGAATGACATCCGCTAATAGCCAAGACAAAGCACACAGACATAAATACAACAAGATATTCTTCCAATAAACACTAACGTTCATTTTAAAACCGTCACGATATAAGAAATAAGGTTTCCAAATGCTTATGACAGTTATGGAACTGGCAACATCCCCCAGTAACACTCCCGGCAACCCCCAATAATACCCGCCAACCAATGCTACCAATATCGTAATTCCAAGTGTAGCAATAGGCGCCCAAGTATCTTGAAAAAGCCCATAACCATAAATAAACTGATCATTCGTGCCACGGAACTGACTGATAAAAAAGTTGGCAAGAATCACTATCAATACAGAATGAGGCAGCACATACTCTGCTCCTAACCATACAATAATAAAAGAATCCATCAAATGATAGAGAGCAAATGTTAAAAAGGAAGCTACCATAAAACGTAAAGAGCTGAGTTCCCAAAATACTTGTTGTATGCGCTTTGAGTCACCTTCGGCAATCAAATTACCCACTCCTGCTCCCGTACTTCCTAAGAAATTATTAACGAGCTGGTTCAATTTCGTCAACAGCAACATGTAATTGCTATAATAGGCTACCAATTTTAAGGAAGTAAACGCGTAAACCAAAAAAGGAAGTAATTGAGACCGCCCCATTCCTGCCAATTGATGTACAAACATTTGGCGTGCCTTGCGTACGATTATCTTATTCTCCGGATATTTTCGACGACCTTCAGCAATACCACACTTCAGCCATGGATATACCCTATTTATCTTCCAGTTAAGTATATATGAATATAAGATGCCAAAAAGTAATTCAATGGCAATCCATAGATAAAAACTACCTATGTAGCAAACAAGCATCATCTGTACCAATATCTTTATAATATTTGCAGTCTGGAAATAGGCCGTTACAACATAATTACGTTGATCGGCTCCTAACAAAGTTTGCCGATAATTAATAAAGTAACTGATGAGGGCAGAAGACAAAAAAGCAAAATAGGCAAAATAGACTACACCTAAATCAATACTGATATTTGCAAATATCAAAGGAAGAAAACAAGCCAATATGAGCCCTACCCCTATAATTATCAATCCGACGTTGCGATAAAGATACCCCAATACAGAAATAATATCTCGTATCTTGTCCTTGTCATCATTAAATAAAGGTTTATAAAGTACAAAACCAATAGATGCCCCAATTCCTAATTCGGCCAAATTCAAGAAACCCAATAAATTTTGTAATGTCCCCATTAGACCCACAAAATCTGCTCCCAACATATCCAAGAATATCTTGCGAGAAAAAAAAGAGATGAATAGGGTAATAAAATAAAAAAGCACATTTACCCGGGCATTCAAATAGCTTTTTTTGAGACGAGACTCTACCATAATTTCAACTTTTCGCAAATATTTTTCATTTTATCCATAAAAACACCCCTAAAGGTACCATACACGATATTCCATTGTTCATTGCATATAAAAATCCACAAGGCTTTGTAATATCCCCGCCTTCCGAAATACTTTCTGCATTGCATCACACGGTAATAGCTGCTCACAAGTCTATCTTCCCGATTTATTTTTCTCAGAAACCGGTTACAGCGACATGCTACCCAAACCCGTGCCAACAAATTGTCGAGCAAAACACTATATTGTAAAGAACCCTCACGTATTGTAGCACAATAAATGGCTACAGAGCATATTGCCACATTCCGAGCGTAATAATCCAAATAATAAGAGAACATTACATCATTTCCAGCCAATGTCTCATCAAATTGGATGGAATGCTTCTGAACTATATTTCTGGAAACCATTTTTGCCCAGGGTACATCATTCCGATATTTTAGTCTCTCCGCATCTATGCTTTCAGTCACATCAAAACCTAAAAAATCAGATTGACGTGAACGCATAGGAACTAAAGTTTCCGAATCTGCACTTGTAGCTCTGAATGTTATCAAATCGTAGTCCGTAGCACAATAACAATCCAGTACCTCTAAAAAACCGGGCAGAAAAAAATCATCAGCATCAGCAAACAGCAGCCACTTGCCTCGAGCATGAAGCAGGCCACAATTACGGGCATATCCAGCTCCCTTCCCTTCTTTGGTGAAAATGATTTCTACATCTTCCCGACTACTTCCCGGAAAGTCCATAAAATCCACGACATCAGAAGAACTGTCATCATCAACCACAATAATTTGGATGTCATCACGGAAAGGAATAGAATCCAAACAGCGCTGCAACAACAACGGAGCATTCTTATGAGGTATAATAATAGTATAAGTATAATCCATACTCCTTACTTTTGACAACAAATCAGTTAATACATATGTTTAGGCCCATAAAACACCGGCCCTATATTCAAACGGAACAAAAGACGAATATAGAAATCATATAATATATAGCAGTTGAATCCTAAAAGAACCTTTCCCAATTTATCTGTCTTAAATACCGGATGATAATATTTCAAAAAGACATCCCTACTTTCTGAAATCATCCTCTTCAGATGCTTTACCCTCATCTCACGCGGGATAGTCCTATCCGGCTGATAATCACTTTTCAAAGCTCTTCGGAATGGAACCAGCATAGAATTAACTGTAACTACCATATCTCCCGCTGGTATTTTCCATACTTTCATCATTTCTGCCAGAAGCTGTTGATATTTCACGAAACAACAGTATTCAGATTCAAATGAATGAATACGGTGGGATAGTGAAAAGGAATGTTTCACGTACACATAATTCTGCATATGGTTCAATACAAGATAATCACAATGCAACAAGTACTGATACATAAACAACAAATCTTCAAGACAATGTATATTCTCATCAAAGCGAATTGAAAATTCTTCTATTATACTCCTTGCATAAATTTTTGACACAGCATATCCCATTTCACAAATATTATTCTCTGCAAAAGATTTACCTATACTGGAGAAAGGCAAATAACGGTCCGGCAAAGATAAAGAAGGCAAAGAGGTACCATCAGTTCTCCTACACAACATCCCTTGAATCACTAATCCTCTTCCTGAATAGGCTGCCTGCAAATTATAAAGCCCCAAGCAATAATCAGGCAGTATCCAGTCATCCGGATCTACAAAAACCACATACTTCCCGGTGGCGTGATCCAGCCCTCGGTTTCGTGCAACACTGACTCCAGAGTTCTCCTGATGAAATACTCTGACACGATAATCCTTAGATGCCCATTCGTCACAAATTTCTCCACAACGATCGGGACTACCATCATCAATCAGCAATAGTTCAAAATCTGCAAATGTCTGCGAAAGAATACTGGAAACACAGCGCGACAAATATTGTTCCACTTTATAAATAGGAACAATGACGGATATAATAGGTTCTTCTTTCATCTTGAATTTCTATCTATATTATCATATTTATAGTCAATGCATCCCGAAACTTTTTTTGAACCGGAGAAAACGTAACAAAGAAATCCAGCAATCAAAGAAACCGCCTCCCATGTGGCAAAGAAGATATTTCGCTATGCAATCTGCTTTATAATCTGGCATGAATCTTTCTTCTATCCATTCCTTTTCCTTGGACAATAAATCGTCCAGACAAGCCACCCGCTGCCTGAATGGGTAGCCATTAGTATGGAGGGATAGCAGTACACGCTGAAAAACCAGACTTACGGAGTGCCTCAAATAGCAGATAAGTTCATCCGACAGGCAACAAACGTCCTCAAATCTTTCCATTCTGCTTCTATAAGCTGAAAAAATATTGTACTCATCGCTGTATATATTCATACGGGAAGAAAGCGTTTCTGCAGAATAGGCTATCCTATAATTATAGTCCATGAAATTGCAAAGACGGATATAATCTGAAAGCAATATGTAATCTATCATAAAAATCAAATCTTCCATGCAATGGACATTACAATCAAAACATAATTTATTTTCACGAATCAATTCTGCACTATATAGTTTTGAACAAGAAAATCCAAAACGGTCAAGGCCATACTCCGCGAAACCTTCACCTATATTACTTCCTATGAATATTTCTGGAAGTGTAATCTTTCCTATTAACTTACCATCAATTGAATATTTTAAAGCTCCTCCCAGCACCAAACCAATACCCGTATCGGGCAGGCTCTTATATAAATGCAACAAATAATCCGTGGAAACCCAATCATCTGAATCCACAAAAACAATATATGTACCCTTAGCATGCTGCAATCCTATATTACGTGCAGCGCTAACGCCACTGTTCTGTTGATGGAACACCCGTATCCTCGTATCCTTCCCGGCATACTCTTCACAAATCTCCCCGCAACGGTCTGGGCTCCCATCATCTACCAGCAACAACTCAAAATTCGTAAAGGTCTGTGCAAGAATACTGTCAATGCACTGGGGCAAGTACTCTTCCACCTTATAAACGGGTACTATAACGGATATTTCCGGGACATGATTCATATTCGCTCATTTTGTATGCAACATTGCCTTCATTTTTATAGACAACACCAACAAATAGTAGGCTGACTTTACAAAAGCCTTAAAATACAGATAGCCGGCATACGTAGGAAGCACATAATGGATGTTCTGCAACATCAGCTTCCATTCGGGACGCAGGCCCGTCATCTCCAACAAAGACGCATACTTTTTGTTCCTGAATACCAAATAACTCTGATAATGAAAGGATGTGTCTTTCGTGAAATACAGAATACGGTCAAAATATTTTGCCTTCAGAGTCTCAAAAAAAATATATATATCCCGGTTATCCTGCAAACACCGAGAAGACCGGATAAAATCGTAGATATAACCCAGCACCAGCACACGACATTCCAAATTACGCATAGACGGCGCCCGCATGATGGAGTCTGGCTGCATAGAATAATAGTAAGTGGTCTCACCGACGACATACATACTTTGAGCCATACATGCCAACTTAAATGACCATAAATCATCCTCGTGTACAATTCCCTCCTGGAAGTAGAGTTTATGCTGCAAAACGAGGGGACGACTCACCAGTTTGTTCCATGCCATGACATACCATTTTCCCTGCACATAAGTGGAAAGTACAAGAGCATTCCCTTCATAAAACCCGGTGCCTAATGATAAAGGAGGAGCCCAACGTCTGGCACCGGTCACCTCGTAATTGCCTATCACAAAATCCGGTCGCTTCTGCACCGCTGCATCTGCCAAAAGCTCTATTGCATTCGCAGAAATATAGTCGTCGCTATCCAAGAAGTACAGATAATCGCCAACAGACGCTAAAATACCGGTGTTTCTTGCAGCAGAAAGCCCTCTGTTCTCTTCATGTTCCAGACATCTCACCACCGCTCCGCGCGGATGCGAAGCCACCACCCGTCTGACTATCTCCATAGAGTTATCCGGAGTGCAGTCATTCACAAGAATAACTTCCAAATCCGGCCAGGTCTGGTTCAACACAGACAGCAGACACCGTTCTATGTACTTGGCAACATTATAAACCGGAACAATAATGGAAACTTTCATACTTTCAATCATATTTTCAGAATTTCACCTCATGGCCTTCCACAAACTCTTCCCACCACACAACAAGCGTCAACAGATTGAAATATTGCAAAGCCTTGTTCTGCCTATGCCAGAACCAACCGCCCTCCTTCTCTGCAACTTGTTCATAATCTGTAAGAAACTTCTTCACTGCATCACGACGCAGATAGTTGTCCATAATGCCGGAAGCAAGAATGAATTCCTTAAAGAGAGCACGTCGGGCCCTATCACGGAAGAACAGTGGCATAGGTGCAAAACCGCCCTGCTTCTTCTTCAAGGTAATGGCCTCGGGAAGTAAAGGTTTATAATGGTGCTTTAACAGATATTTAGAAACGGAACGACCCCGCGCAATGTCCAGTACACTGCTGCCCCTGCACTTCAACCCTACCGGTAGCTCCTGCAGGAAATGGAAAAGCTCCAGGTCCATAAAAGGATACGTCAGATTGTTACCGAACATGCGTGCCATGCTGGAAGCCTTGAAAAGAATGATACGGTTGATTACAGTCTCCAAATCGGAAAGAATGGCATGCTGCGCGTAAAGATGCTCGAAACTATGGATATCAGGCCGTAGTGATTTTACCGGCTCAAAATCTTCTTCCGGATTTTGCAGAAGGGCACACAAGGCAGAGTCGGAAAAGCCGAAACGCTCCCCTTCCAGAATATGAAGTATCTTATCCAAATGGAAATTGATGCGGGAAAGCTCTCCGCCGGTATCAAAGGTTTCATGCTCCAGCAGACGGCTGATGCCACGCAGCAAGGGACGCAATCCTATGCGGGCGGCTAGATAATGCAACGCCACTTCGCGACCGGAAGTACCGAAATACTGGTCACTGCCGTCACCTCCCAGAATCACGTCGGGCTTGTCATCGCCTATCATGCGCATGGCACAATAGTTTACCATCAGCCCGCCTTCCATAAAAGGCTCACCCAGAAAACGGACAATGTCGGGCAAGGCACTGGTTTCCGTACCGTCAATCTCGTACTCATGATGGCGCGTGCCGAAGGTTTCGGACATCAGACGGGCCATGGGCAGCTCCGTCCAGGCATCTCCTTTAAAGCCCACGGAATAGGAGTCAATCTGGCCGTCGTAAATGCTGCGCAGCGCAGCAAGGTTGGACCCGGAATCATAGCCGCCACTCAGCAGGATGCCTACCTTGCGGCTGTCTCCGATACGCCGACGGATGGCTTGCGCATGCAATTCTCCATAACGGCGGGAATAGGCCTCGACATCCGGATTCCGTTCAGTCGCCACCTTGGGTTCATGCTCAAAAACGCTGTCGCGCTTCAGACAATAAATGTCATCTGCCACCTTCTCATATAAGCCGGGATTTCTTTCCTTCAGCGAATCAAACATGGAATGTACGTTCGCTTGTGTCTCTAACTTTACAGAAGCCCAAACCGGCATCAGATAACCAAGCTCTGTCAACATGTAGAACTTTTCGCCGGCACCTAAAGAATGAACATCGAATAGGGCGAAATTATTCTTCTTCAAAATGCCACGCTGAAGGAATGTACTCAATGAAACCAGATTAGGCTCGAAATTTTCTTCCAGTTGGTCCTCTAAAAATTGCCAGGAAGTGGCAAAATTACCATCAATGTGACAATAGACGGGATAATGCGTGCCATGATGGTCGCGCACCACTCCGCATTCATTTTCTGAATAATATACTATGGTGAACGAACCGTCCAGACGTGAAAAGCCATATGCCGGATCGGATAGAAACGCATCGGCAGCAAGCTTGGCATTGGTATCATCCGGAGTTGCCTGCAAGGTGTCCCGATTATACAAAGTTCCGAAAAAGAAAAGTCTCAGATTATAACTTTCAAAAGAAGATTCCGGCTCTTCTCCCTCTACACAGGCTGTACGCCAATCTTCTAAAGTGATTTTTCCGTATATCATTTGTTTGCTTATAGACTTGTTTATTGTGTATCCCTTTCTATTCCACCACCCCATGCCTGGTATGTATAAAGGTCTTGTTTGCTCCCCTCAGCTTGAAGATGTTTCCTGCCATCAGCAGGAATGTATAGGGTATCTTTTGCAGGGCCATTGCCAGGCGGCTGGTGCAGAACCTTTTGGGAACGGCAACGAGCAGTGCGACAGCGAGCAACACCAAGAGCAGCCACCACTTCAGCCCCCATGTCCAGCGATAAACCGTGAACAACACGGAGAAGAGGAACGTGAAGCCCACCAACAGCAGGCGAGGAATGGAAAGCTGCTGGAAAAGCTTGTCGCAGAAGTCCCAATTACGCGCAACAAGCGCCTTCCACAGAAACTTGGCGAAAGTCTGGCAGTAGTGCCATTGTGCCGACAGCCAGCGGCGGCGCTGACGGGAGAAATCACCGGTGTTCTGTATCTTCTCATCAAATACAAAGGTTTCGGGCAGATAATAAAAGCGCTTGCCGCGATAGAGCAGGGTCAGCTCCAATTCACGGTCGAAACCGCCTACAGCCTTGATGTCAGCCATCGTATCACGGAACAAGTCATAACGGAACGCCATGCCGGAACCGATAAGGGCGGCCGACAAGCCCAGCTTGGCATGCCCCAAACGGAAAATGGTGTTATTGATTTCCTCACTGATGGCATCGAGCAAGGCCATGTCATTGTTCAGGTTCTTTGCACTCCGGTGGGTCTGCACAATCTCGACTTCCGGATTGGCGAAGAGGTCGTTAATATCACTCAGATAATCGTAAGGGATGACATTGTCCGCATCGAGCACCAGAGCGATGTCATAATCATTACCGATGGCAGTCATGGCGGCATTCAGAGATTTGGACTTGGTGCTTTTCTCAAAATGCACTTCAACCAAGCGGACAGGAAGCATAGCGAGGGAAGCGTTGGTTTCGGGCTGCATACGGTCCGAAATGACAACCGTATCAAAACAGTCGGCGGGATAATCCTGCTCCAGACATGAATGAACGCACTCGTGTATCACGGCATCTTCGCGGTAGGCAGGAATCAATATGGCAAAACGTTTGTGTTCCTTGGCTGGAGGGGGTAGAGGCAGGTCACGTCGGCGTGACGCCAGACTGTAAACCAATAGATACAGTATGTTTATTGCAAACAATATGTACAAAAGCCAATCAAGTATATTCAATATATGTTCCAAATTCAGGGCTATTTAAGCTTTAGAGCTGCTGCTTGTTTTTAATGGGTATCCGACACAAAGATACAAAAAAGAAGTAGAGTTTGGATAAAATATACAAAAAATGCGAAGAATATAGGAATAAAAAAACGAGCAAGCTCTCACGAACCCCTCGCCCCTATAAGAAAAGCCTTTAAGGCTTTTCTTTTAAACTACATCAATGTTACCTAAAAATCAATCTTTCTCTTTACCTAAAAAAATAAAACTTCAATTACCTATTCTGAAAACTTCAAAATCCAATTTTACCTTTACCTAATTTACCTATTTATTCAAAACATTTAGCTTATGAAAAAAATCTATTTTCAATCCTTTTACCTAATAACTAATATCCTTTATTGAAAACTGTTTTATTATTTATCAAATCCAAATGCAGTTTCCCAACTGCACTGCAAAGGTAAGTGTTTTATCCGCGCGCACAAAATGCCGACACATTTTTCGCGCGTTTTATAACATTGTTTTAGAGTTTAAGGGTATAGTTTACACTTATAAACAATTTGTTGTTCATCGGGAGCATACTTTCCAGTAAAAAACAAGCCACCGAAACGCCGAAACGCTTCGATGACTGTCCCCTTTAAACACCTTTAAACAAAATGAATTTCTTATTTATTTCCTCGCTTCAGCAATATAGCCCAAAGCTTCTTTACATTTTTCCGTAACATAAGTCCAGTCTTCAGCAGCGACCTTATCCTTCGGGAAGAGTTTGGAACCCATACCTACGCAGAACACACCCGCCTTAATCCAAGAGGTCAGGTTTTCCTGGGTCGGCTCCACTCCACCGGTCACCATCAGCTTGGACCAAGGCATCGGAGCCAGCAAACCTTTCACAAGTTTGGCACCAAGCACATCGCCCGGGAATATCTTGCAGAGATCGCAACCTGCTTCTTGCGCGAAGCCTACTTCTGAAACGCTGCCGCACCCCGGAGTATAAGCTACCAGACGACGGTTACAAATCTTAGCAATCTCCGGGTTGAACAACGGGCCTACAACGAAACATGCCCCCAACTGCAAATACAGCGCCGCAGTAGCAGGGTCGACGATGGAACCTACACCCATAGCCATCTCCGGGCACTCTTTTGCCGCAAACTTCACAACTTCCGCAAACACCTCGTGGGCAAAGTCACCACGGTTCGTGAACTCGAACGCACGAACACCTCCATCGTAACAAGCCTTTACTACTTTCTTTGCAACTTCTGCATCCTTATGATAAAAGACGGGCACCATTCCAGTAGAACCAATCTTATTCAATACTGCGATTTTATCAAATTTACTCATCTTTTTATTTACGATTTGACGATTTACGATTTACGATTAATATTACTTTACTTTATATCTATTCTTTTTATTTACGATTTGACGATTCAAACTTCCTTTGCTAACCGATTTCTTGTAGTGACAATAGAACTCACTATTATTTTATACAATTCATGCGCCTCTTGTTGCAACCCAAGCAGTTTATTAGCAGGAATCATCTCACTTTCAGCAATAATTTTCAACCAGTGTATAGTTTCATCCAGTTCTTCCTCTACCATTTTCAGTTTATTCAGAAAATCCTTATCAGACTTTCCCAAACAAGCTGCCCTATAATTGGCAGCAGGTGAAGTCCCTGAACGTACTATTTGTTTAGCTATAGCCATTGACGAAATCCGATTAGGCATACAATCTACCATCTTGATTATTCTCAAAGAGAACACCTTCAATCGTATTTTCAATTCCTCCGAGTTCACTGTAGAAGTAATTTCAATCGTACATCGTAAATCGTCAAATCGTAAATGAGCTTAGCGTTGTACTCGTCCGCTTGCATCCCCTCCTGCCAGCGCTTCTACCTCTTCTGTAGAAACGAGGTTGAAGTCACCGTTGATAGTATGCTTCAAGGCAGAAGCCGCTACTGCAAATTCGAGGGCGGCACCCTGGTTAGGTTTTGTCAGCAGGCCGTGGATGATGCCGCCTGAGAAAGAGTCGCCACCACCTACGCGGTCGATGATAGGATTGATGTCGTAACGCTTTGATTCGTAGAATTCCTCACCGTTGTAAATCATTGCCTTCCAGCCGTTGTGGGTGGCAGAGAAAGACTCGCGCAACGTAGAGATGACATATTTGAAGCCGAATTCCTTCGCCATCGCCTTGAAGATTCCCTTGTAGCCTTCAGCGTCCGTCTTGCCGCCTTCCACGTCTGCATCGGGCTTGAAGCCCAGACAGAGTTCAGCATCCTCTTCATTGCCGATGCAGACATCCACATACTGCATCAAAGGCTTCATGATGGACTGGGCTTTTTCTTTGGTCCAGAGTTTTTTACGGAAATTGAGGTCTACCGACACCATAACGCCGTGACGCTTGGCAGCTTCGCAAGCCAAGCGAGTCAGTTCCGCAGCCTTGTCGGAGATGGCGGGAGTGATACCTGACCAATGGAACCAGTCTGCACCTTCCATGATGGCATCGAAATCAAAGTCTGCCGCATCTGCCTCGGCAATGGCAGAGTGTGCACGGTCATAGATTACCTTACTGGGACGCATGGAAGCACCAGTTTCAAGATAGTAGATACCTACACGATCACCACCACGCGCAATGAAATCTGTCTTTACGCCATACTTGCGCAATGCGTTGACAGCCGACTGGCCTATTTCATGTTTCGGCAACTTGGTTACAAAATAAGCATCATGCCCGTAGTTGGCACAGCTGACAGCTACGTTGGCCTCACCACCGCCATATACCACATCAAAAGAGTCGGACTGCACAAAACGGGTATTTCCCGGAGTAGACAGTCTCAGCATTATTTCACCTAATGTAACTACTTTCTTTCCCATAATCTTTCTATATTTTATTTTAATATGAAATTAATTTATTTCCTTTCAATTTATCATCACGAGGTATAAAAAGAACTTAAACACTTGAAAATATGAATAGTAAATCAAAACAACATTCATTCCTCACAGTCTTCGTGTGCGGGCACAAAGATACAACAATTTTTGAAATACAAAAAATTATCATATATTTGTAGCGGAAATATCAAGATTATTATTGTGCACGAGCACAAGACATATACTCTACTTGGTACATTGTAAATTATAAATATAGATGGAAAGAGTCAGAATAAAAGATATTGCCAAGATGGCAGACGTATCAGTGGGAACCGTCGACCGTGTGATTCACGGACGCAGCGGTGTGTCCGAATCCAGCCGGAAACGGGTGGAAGAAATCCTGAAACAGCTGGATTACCAACCAAATATGTATGCCAGTGCACTGGCTTCGAACAAGAAGTACACATTTGCCTGCCTACTGCCACTGCACGAGAAAGGCGAATACTGGACAGACGTAGAGACAGGCATACACAACGCCGTAGAGACTTATTCTGACTTTAACGTCGCCGTGCACCTCTCCTACTATGACCCGTATGACTATCATTCATTCGCGGAAGCCTCCAGACAGATTCTGTCACTGGAGCCGGACGGAGTGATGTTTGCCCCCACCGTTCCGCAATACACCAAGCCCTTTACGGATGAGTTGACGCAACATAATATACCTTATATATATATAGACTCCAATATAAAGGAAGAGCCCGCCCTATCCTTCTACGGGCAGAACTCGCACCAAAGCGGATATTTTGCCGCCCGCATGCTGATGCTGCTTGCCGGAGAAGACGCGCAGGAAATCGTCATCTTCCGCAAAATAAACGAAGGCATCGTTGGGTCGAACCAGCAGGAACGCCGCGAAATAGGTTTCCGCGAATACATGCAGAAGCATCATCCCGCCTGCCGCATCTGGGAACTGGACCTGCATGCCAAGCGCGACAGCGAGGACACACTGATGCTAGACGAGTTCTTCCAAGAGCATCCTACCGTAAAGAACGGAATCACCTTCAACTCCAAAGCATACATCATCGGGGAATACCTGCTGAAGAAGCAGAAAAAAAACTTCAACCTGATGGGCTATGACCTGCTGCAACGCAATGTAGACTGTCTGAAACAAGGAAGCATCTTCTTCCTCATAGCACAACAGCCCACCCTGCAAGGATTCGACGGCATCAAGGCCTTGTGCGAATACCTGATTCTGAAGAAGGAAATCACAAGGGAAAACTTCATGCCAATTGACTTACTAACGAAGGAGAATATAGAGTTTTATTACAATAAATAGTTGCATGTACAATGTACCATCTACAATGTACAATTCGGGCATGCGGAAGGGGACTAATACTAGTGCAGCGCAGCCAAATTGTACATTGTAGATGGTAAATGGGGAATTTAAAAAATGGAGGCAAAGTACCTGAAAATCAATCCTTCCGACAATGTTGCAGTGGCTATCACAGCACTTCCGGCTGGTGAAAAACTCACGGTGGACGGAAAGGAAATCACCTTGAATGAGGATGTTCCTGCCGGACACAAATTTGCACTGAAAGACTTTGAGGAAGGCGAAAACGTCATTAAATACGGATACCCCATCGGCCATGCCCGGAAAGCGCAGAAGCAGGGAGACTGGATGAATGAAAACAATATCAAGACCAACTTGTCCGGGTTGCTGGAATACACATACAACCCCGTCAATGTAGACCTCAATACTACGGTCCTAAACCTCAATACTGGCGCGCCAAACCTGACCTTTAGAGGGTACAAACGCAAAAACGGAGATGTAGGCGTGCGCAATGAGATATGGATTATTCCGACAGTGGGCTGTGTAAACGGAATCATCAACCAACTTGCCGAAGGCCTGCGCCGCGAAACGGGCGGAAAGGGCGTGGATGCTATCATGGCTTATCCCCATAATTACGGCTGCTCCCAGTTGGGTGACGACCACGAGAATACAAAGAAAATCCTCCGCGACATGGTGCTGCATCCCAATGCGGGAGCCGTACTCGTGGTAGGCCTGGGATGTGAGAATAACCAGCCAGATGTATTCTGCGAGTTTCTGGGAGACTATGACCGGGATCGCGTAAAGTTTATGGTGACCCAGAAAGTGGGTGATGAATACGAAGAAGGCATGGAGCTGCTGCGCGAACTTTATGCCAAAGTCATCCAGGACCAGCGCGAGGATATTCCCTTAAGTGAATTGCGCGTAGGCTTGAAGTGTGGCGGTTCGGACGGTTTCTCCGGCATCACCGCCAATCCGCTACTGGGCATGTTCTCCGACTTCCTGGTAGCACAAGGCGGCACCAGCGTACTGACGGAAGTACCGGAAATGTTCGGTGCAGAAACCATTCTGATGAACCGCTGCCGCACCAAAGAGTTGTTTGAGGACACGGTGAAGCTGATTAATGACTTCAAGGAATATTTCCTCTCACACGGTGAACCGGTAGGCGAAAACCCGTCTCCGGGAAATAAGGCAGGTGGCATCTCTACATTGGAGGACAAGGCCTTGGGATGCACCCAGAAATGCGGCACAAGCTACGTGGAAGGGGTACTTCCATATGGCGAACGCCTGAAAGTAAAGGGACTGAACCTGCTGTCTGCTCCGGGAAACGACCTTGTAGCCGCCACTGCCCTTGCCTCTTGCGGATGCCACATGGTGCTGTTCACCACAGGACGCGGAACGCCCTTCGGAACCTATGTGCCGACCATGAAGATTTCCACCAACTCCACTTTAGCAAAGAACAAACCGGGCTGGATAGACTTCAACGCCGGAGTTATCGTCGAGAACGAACCGATGAAGCAAACCTGCGAACGCTTCATCGAGTATATCATCAAAGTAGCAAGCGGTGAATTCGTGAACAACGAAAAGAAAGGCTACAAGGAAATAGCCATCTTCAAGACCGGAGTAACTTTGTAAATTGAAAATTAAAGACTGATAGATGGAGGGCGGGACAAAACCATTTTGTGCCGCCCTTTGTTTTTGTTACCTTTGCGGCGGAATTGATTTCACCACAGATTACCCCGATTAACATGGAATTGATTGAAAGGTAGAAATCTGTGGTGAACCATTAATCTCAACCAAACAATACAACTATGTCAGCAACAACCGATACAACCCCTAAAACCCAAAGCGGCTGGTGGGCACTCAGCCCGTTGGCGGTGTTCCTTTGCCTCTATCTGGTGACTTCGCTCCTGGTGAACGACTTCTATAAAGTCCCCATCACGGTAGCCTTCCTCGCCTCGTCCTGCTATGCCATCGCCATCACGCGCGGCTTGAATCTGGAACAGCGCATCTACCAGTTTTCCGTGGGCGCCAGTAACAAGAACATCATGCTGATGGTATGGATATTCATCCTTGCAGGAGCATTCGCCCAAAGCGCCAAGCAGATGGGCGCCATTGATGCGACCGTAAATCTGACCCTGCATATACTGCCGGACAACCTGCTGCTGGCGGGCATCTTCATCGCCGCCTGCTTCATCTCCCTCTCGATAGGAACAAGCGTAGGAACTATCGTCGCACTGACTCCCGTAGCCGTGGGGCTGGCGGAAAAGACGGGCATCGACCTGCCCTACATGGTTGCCATCGTGGTGGGAGGCTCGTTCTTCGGAGACAATCTTTCCTTCATATCCGACACCACCATTGCATCGACCAAGACGCAGGACTGCGTGATGAGGGACAAGTTCCGCGTCAACTTTATGATTGTGGTACCGGCAGCACTTATCATACTGGGCATCTATATCTTTCAAGGACTGTCCGTCTCTGCCCCACCACAAGTACAGACCATCGAGTGGATAAAGGTAATCCCCTACCTCATCGTACTGGGTACGGCCGTAGCAGGCGTCAACGTCATGCTGGTACTGCTGCTGGGCATCCTCTCTACCGGAATTATCGGTGTCTATACCGGCACCGCCTTCTTCGACTGGTTCGGAGCCATGGGAACGGGCATCACCGGCATGGGCGAGCTCATCATCATCACCCTGCTGGCCGGAGGCATGCTCGAAACCATCCGCTACAACGGCGGCATCGACTTCATCATCTCCCGGCTGACCCGCCACGTCAGCGGCAAGCGGGGAGCCGAATTCAGCATCGCCGCCCTGGTCAGCATCGCCAATCTCTGCACCGCCAACAACACCATTGCCATCATCACCACCGGCCCCATAGCCAAGGACATCGCCATCCGCTTCCACCTGGACCGCCGGAAAACAGCCAGCATACTGGACACCTTCTCATGCCTTGTGCAAGGTATCATCCCCTACGGAGCACAAATGCTGATAGCCGCCGGACTTGCCGGCATCTCCCCCATCAGCATCATCGGAAACCTATACTACCCCTTCTGCATGGGAGCCTGCGCCATACTCGCCATTCTCCTGAGATACCCCAGGAAATACTCGGGAGAAGGATGAGTGATAAGTGATGAGTGATGAGTGGTGTTGTGTGAACATTTAAAAAAAACACCCTCATGCCAACAAATAACTCATAACTCATAACTCATAACTCAAAATCTTTTCTTACCTTTGCACCCGCTATTACGAGATAGTAGCATAATTCAAATCATTAACTAAAAATATTTTAATTAAATGGCAACAAAAATCAGATTGCAAAGACATGGACGTAAGAGCTACGCTTTTTACTCTATCGTTATTGCAGACGTAAGAGCACCACGTGATGGTAAATTTATTGAGAAGATTGGTACTTACAATCCTAACACCAATCCTGCCACAGTAGATTTGAAGTTCGACCGCGCACTTGACTGGGTGTTGAAGGGTGCACAACCTACTGACACAGTTCGTAACATCCTCTCTCGCGAAGGTGTTTACATGAAGAAGCACTTGCTGGGCGGTGTAGCAAAAGGCGCATTTGGCGAAGCGGAAGCTGACGCTAAGTTCGAAGCTTGGAAGAACAACAAACAAAGCGGTTTGGCTGCTCTGAAGGCTAAGGAAGACGAAGCTAAGAAAGCTGAAGCAAAGGCACGTCTGGAAGCAGAAAAGAAAGTAAACGAAGAAAAAGCAAAAGCATTGGCAGAAAAGAAAGCTGCTGAAGCTGCCGCAAAAGCTGCTGCTGAAGCATCGGCTGAAGAGGCTCCTGCAGAAGAAACCCCTGCTGCTGAAGAAACTGCTGCCGAATAATAGTAAGCACAGCATTATCGCTAAAAATGGGATTAAAACTATAAAAATCCTCTCCGGTTCATATCGGAGGGGATTTTTTATTACTATATTTGCAGCTATAATCATTCATTAAAAAAACAAGCAATGAAAAAGTTTACTTATCTGCTCGCTGTAGCCGCTGTGTTTACGGCTTGTAACAGTGGAAACAACGGTTACACCGTAACCGGAACTGTAGAGGGTGCAGCCGACGGCGACACCGTATATCTGGAAACCGTGGAAGGACGCCAATTCGTCAAATTGGATTCTGCTGTCATCAAAGGTGGAACATTTACCTTCAAGGGCACACAAGATACTGCTGTCAACCGCTACATCTCTTACAAAGCCGAAGGAAAAGACGGCGCAGCCATCGACTTCTTCCTGGAAAACGGCAAGATTATAATCAACTTGTCGCAGGAAAACAACTCTGCCACCGGTACTGCCAACAATGATGCCTACCAGGAAATCAGAGCCCAAATCAACGGTCTGAACAAACAGATGATGAGCATCTACGAATCCATGTCGGACACCACACTGACCGACGAACAGCGTGAAACCAAAGGCAAAGAGATGGAAAATCTGGAAAACAGCATGATATCTGCCATCAAAGCCGGCATCAAAAAGAACATCACCAACCCGGTGGGTGTACTCCTGCTGAAGCAGAACTATTACTACATGGATGTGGCAGACCTCAACCCGCTGATGCCCCAAATCCCCGCAGCTTACGACAACGACGAAGCCATCGTCAAGATAAAGAACAACGTTGAGAAAATGAAAGCCACTGCCGTAGGCCAGAAGTTCACAGACTTCGAGATGCAGACGCCGGAAGGAAAAACGGTAAAACTATCCGACTACGTAGGCAAGGGCAAAGTTGTCCTTGTTGACTTCTGGGCAAGCTGGTGCGGCCCCTGCCGTCGCGAGATGCCCAACCTGGTGGAAGCTTACGCCAAATACAAGAACAAGAACTTCGAGATTGTAGGCGTATCCCTGGACCAGAGTGCTGACGCATGGAAAGAAGCCATCAAGAAGCTGAACATCACTTGGCCGCAAATGTCCGACCTGAAATACTGGAACTGCGAAGGCGCACAGCTTTATGCCGTAAGCAGCATCCCCCACACTGTGTTGATTGACGGTGAAGGAACTATCCTTGCACGCGGATTGCACGGTGACGAACTTCAGGAAAAGATAGCTGAAGCTGTTAAATAATAAAGCCGGACACACCGGAAGCTAAAGAAGAATGCCACACTTCGCAAAGGCAAATGCTATTGATTGCGCCTTGCGAAGTGTGGCATTTCAATTGATAAAATGTGGCATTTCGGTCAATGAAGTGCGGCATTCGGGATGATGAAGTGCGGCATTTTCAAGAGAAGATGCGTGCCGCCATTTCCATACCCAACCGTACGGTTTCCCACTGCTTTTCCTCATCGGCCTCCGAAGGGGAAAGAAGCGCATTCGCATCCGGCAGGCACAAAGTGAAACGTTTCAAGGGGATATAGTTCAACACGCTCTCGGTCTTCGCCTGCAATTCATCCAGTTCGTCTTCCTGGGGATAATGGGACAGCACGAAACCGAATACCGCCTCTTTCTCGTGTATAAACCAGAGCAGACGGTTGCGGTCGCACGCGCCACAGTCGTAATTCAAGAAATAGGCATCGGCCCCATGCAGCTGCACCAACATATCCGTAGGTGCATGGAATGCAACATACATCCCTGCAGGACGCTCGCGCAAAACACGGTTATTCAGCCGAACGGTATCTTCCATTATCACCGAATGCACCCCGTCGAACTGGACGTAGCGACAACCGGCATCATAGAGTTGGGTAAGCAAAAGTTTGTAGCAGGAAGCAATATCATCCGTCAAAAGCCGAATGTCGGAATAAACGGTTTCTATCTGAGTCCGCTCCACGCGTTGAATAATCTGGGTCAAGAGTTCTGCCGGCGAGGGGATATGCTGTTTCTTCATCACCTCCCCACCCGCAATGGAATCAAGAAATGCAAATTCTTCCAGAACCGGATGCCGGAGCAAGCCGAGCCGTTCCGTAACCTCCAAAGGAGAACCTTCGGAGAAAAACTGGCCGTCTTTGGAACGGATACCCTCCCAGCTTTCCAAAAAATCACGACTTCGGAAACCACCGTCGGAAACCACCTTCATGCCTCCCTGTTCCAGCCGTTCCACAAGATTGCGCACTGACGCATCTTCAACCGCCTGCAAAGCCTGCCGGCTCACTTGTCCGTTCTGATATTGCTCGCGGGCATCCTTCAATGCACGAGGTACGCAAAAAGCTCCAGCGATGTCTATTTTAAACGGAGGAAATACATTTGCCATATTCATCCTTTCTTTGATTATTAAAATAATGATACTTCAGCCCCTATGCCACGGGCAATAAAGCAATACAATTGAACGGTAACAAGAGACATTATCAAGGATTGAGAACCTTAAATAAACCAATTCGTTACAAATATAACTAAAGAATCCGAAAATCCACAATCCGCTCCAAAGATTTATCTTCATTTGACACTTGAAAATTCAGAGAATGCTCAAGTATACAACAACAGCCTATAACGAACAACTTTAAAAAGTAATTTTTATTCAAAGTTTTCTATTTACAAATAAAACACCACTAATTATCAAACGATTAACACTTTTTAAATCACAAAAAGTTTCCCAAAAAGTAAAACCTATCAATAACTATAATACCTTTGTTTCCGCATTTAAACTAAATAGATAGTCACATTTAAGTATAAAAGGTTATGATACAGACAGTACTCAAGCGCGACGGACGCGTCGTCGGATTCAACGAAGAAAAAATAGCCACCGCCATCCGGAAAGCCATGTTGCATACAGATAAAGGTGAAGACCTGCAACTGATACACCAGATTACGGACCGCATCTCTTTCAAGGGGGATTCGCAGATGACGGTGGAAGCCATCCAGGATTTGGTGGAAGTGGAGCTGATGAAGAGCAGCCGCAAGGACGTTGCCCAAAAATACATCGCCTACCGCAACCAGCGAAGCATTGCCCGCAAGGCAAAGACGCGCGACATGTTCCTGGAGATTATCAACATCAAGTCCAACGACATCACACGCGAAAATGCCAATATGAATGCTGATACCCCGGCAGGCATGATGATGAAATTTGCCAGCGAAACCACCAAGCCTTTCGTGGACGACTATCTGCTGAGTGAAGAAGTTCTGGATGCCGTCACCCAGAACTATCTGCACATCCATGACAAGGATTATTATCCCACCAAGAGCCTGACATGCGTGCAACATCCGCTGGACCATATTCTGAAATACGGCTTCTCTGCCGGACACGGCGAATCGCGCCCGGCCAAACGCATCGAGACTGCCAGTATCCTGGGATGCATCTCGCTGGAAACAGCCCAGAACGAGATGCACGGCGGACAAGCCATCCCTGCATTCGATTTCTACCTTGCCCCCTACGTGCGCAACAGCTTCATCGAGGAAGTCAAGAACCTGGAAGAACTGAATGGAAAAGACTATTCACACCTCTATCAGAAGGAACTGGCCGACTATCTGCTACAGCCGTTGGACGGACTGACGGACGAGGACCGCATCGTGCAGCATGCTGTCAACAAGACCGTATCGCGCGTGCACCAGTCCATGGAGGCGTTTATCCATAACATGAACACCATCCACTCACGCGGCGGCAACCAAGTGGTGTTCAGCTCCATCAACTACGGCACAGACACCTCTGCCGAGGGGCGCTGCATCATCCGCGAGCTGCTGAAAAGCACCTATCAGGGGGTAGGAAACGGAGAAACCGCCATCTTCCCCATCCAGATATGGAAAAAGAAACGGGGTGTGAGCTACCTGCCTGAAGACCGCAACTACGACCTCTACCAACTGGCCTGCAAGGTGACGGCACGGCGTTTCTTCCCGAACTTCCTGAACCTGGACGCCACCTTCAACCAAAGCGAGGACTGGAAAGCCGATGACCCGAAACGCTACCAGCATGAAGTTGCTACCATGGGATGCCGTACCCGTGTATTCGAAAACCGTTTCGGACCGAAGACCTCCATCGGACGCGGCAACATCTCTTTCTCTACCATCAACATCGTCCGTCTGGGCATTGAGTGCATGAACATCGAAGACAAGGAACAGCGCATCGCCCGGTTCTTTGCCAAGCTGGATAGTATGCTCGAAGTGACCGCACGCCAGCTGCACGAGCGCATGGAGTTTCAAAAGACCGCCTTCGCCAAGCAGTTCCCGCTACTGATGTCTGCCTTGTGGATAGGCAGCGAGAAGCTGAAACCGAACGATACGATTGCTTCCGTCATCAACCAGGGAACACTGGGAATCGGTTTCATCGGATTGGCAGAATGTCTCGTGGCATTGCTCGGAAAACATCACGGCGAATCTGGCGAAGCCCAGGAGTTGGGACTGAAAATCGTGACCTATATGCGCGACCGTGCCAACCAGTTCTCGGAGCAATACCAGCACAACTACAGCGTGCTTGCCACTCCTGCCGAAGGGCTGTCGGGCAAGTTCACCCGCATCGACCGTAAGAAGTTCGGCACGCTGCCGGGCATTACGGACCGTGACTACTACACCAACTCCAACCACGTGCCCGTATACTACAAATGCAGCGCCCGCCACAAAGCGGAAGTGGAGGCTCCTTATCATGAGCTGACCCGCGGCGGACACATCTTCTATGTGGAGATAGACGGTGACGCCACCCACAATCCGGAAGTCATTATGCGTGTAGTGGACATGATGGACCAATACAACATCGGCTACGGTTCGGTAAACCACAACCGTAACCGCTGTCTGGAGTGCGGCCACGAAAACTCCACCCCAAACCTGGAAGAATGCCCGAAGTGCGGCAGCAAGCATATCGACAAGCTGCAACGCATCACCGGCTACCTGGTGGGGACAACCGACCGCTGGAACAATGCCAAGCTGGCAGAGTTGAACGACAGGGTCGTTCATAATTAAAAATTAAAGGGCTGCGCAGTGCAAAGCGGAGCTTCATTTTTAATGGTTGACGTTTAATTTTTAATGATTAATGTTCAGCTTTCTACCTGCGATGTTTAATTTTTAATTTTTAATTCCCTACTCATGCTTTCTATTCTCGACATTTTAGAAGATACCACAGTAGACGGTCCGGGCTTCCGGACTGCCATTTATGCTGCCGGATGCCCCAACGGTTGTCCCGGTTGCCACAATCCGGAGTCGTGGGACATCAACCGCGGGCACTGGATGAGTACGGAAGAGATTCTGGAAAAAGTCCTTGCCGACAACTTTGCAGACGTCACCTTCAGTGGTGGAGACCCGATGTTCCAGCCGGAAGGATTCACCCAACTGGCGCATGCCATCAAGGAGCGGAGCCGGAAAAACATCTGGTGCTATACGGGCTATACTTTCGAAAAGCTACTGCGCAACCCGCGCCAAGCCCAACTGCTGAAGTACATCGACGTACTGGTGGACGGCAAATTCAAGAAAGAACTGAGGGATGAGGAACTCTATTTCCGGGGAAGCCGCAACCAGCGTCTGATTGACGTACAGACATCCCTGCAAAAGGGGGAAACCGTAATTTACCACTATAATCCCCAAAAGGGCATTTAAAAAAGTATCCCGTCATTCTTCGCTTCGCTCCGAATGACGGGATACCTACATCACCATTCTATAAATTTCCCTCTTTCCCTGCGCTTCTGCAGCTCCTCCTGAAGAAAGCGCTGCCTATCCTTGGCGATATACCGGCGGGCAAAAATATTGGGCACCGCTACCCCCAGCGCTATGCAGAGAATAATCAGTGAAGCCGTGATGCCGTTGGAAACAACCGCCGTCACCTCGCCTACCACACCGTGCATATTGATAAGCCCGAAAAGCGAACGATACATCAACACTCCCGGAATCATCGGGATGACGGAAGGAATCGTCAAGACGTGATTGGGAACATGGAACCAATGCACTGCCTTCACGGCTATCAGGCTGACAACCATGCTGCCCATGAACGAACCTATCACCGGTCCGTAACCCAGCTCGAAATTGACAAAGTTACGCGTACAAACGGCGATGATACCGCCCACCGCAACAACCCACAACAAGCGCCGCTGTATATTGAATATCATGGAAAATCCCATGGCAGCTATCGCCGCCGCAATGGCATACACCAGATAACTATCATGAGGCACCATACTCAATTCGCTAAACTTCTTGTCAATCACAACATCCTCCACCGTCAGCAGACGCATGGCTATCACAATGCCGAAGGCCATTGCACAGACCATCAGCACCGTATTCACAGCCCGGACAATGCCCACCTGGATATAATTATCAATCATATCATCCACAAAGTTTATCAACGGCACACCCGGAACAATGAACAGTGCACACGCCAACAACGGATGATAGGGAGTTTCCGAGAGTCCGGCAAAAGAAGACACATAGGCCAAGCAGGTCGAAATCAATGCGGCAATGGCAATACTCATATAGTGATTGATGCCGAACTCCATACAACGGACACGGACGCGAAAACCGGCAAAAGCGCAGATGGAGGTAAACAGAAACGCCATCCAGTCACCACCGAACAGCTTGCAGAAACCTCCGCAGGCAAAGCCAGCACCGATGGCAACAACGTATGGCACATAATTCCGCTTCTTGTTTTTGATTCTTTCTAGTTCCTCCTCATACTGGTCGAGGGAGTAGTCATTCTCAATGGCCCGCCAGGACAGTTTGCTGATTTCGGAAATGGCCGTCATGTTGATGCCATGCTTCTCGCACTTCTGGAATTTGGAGAACGAATGCAGGCCGTCGCTCACATTCACCACCAGCATGGTATAACTTACGTCGATGTGGAGCTTTTCTTCCGGCAGCCCCAGATAGGCGGCAACACGGTTCAGGTTACGAACAACACGGTTTGTATCAGCCGCACTCTCCACCAGCAGCTGTCCGGTACGAAGCAATAAATCGAGTTTCCTGCGCAGCAGGGCAATCTCTTGTTCAGTCAAAGTCTTATCCATGAATCTTTTTACCTATTTTTTTTGGAGGCACAAAGATAGGCAAAATGTAGAAAACGATTTCATTCTTTCGGCAGAAAACTCTACCTTTGCAGCCGTTTTTTTAATGGACACAAATGGAAATATTCTGGAATACTATCGCACAATACAACGAGGCCACCTGGTGGACACAGCTCCTCATCACCGCAGCAGGTATCCTGCTCACCACGCAGCTCTACCGGAAACCGACCTTATGGGCAAAACGCTCCATGAAAATCTACATGGTATTTCTGAACGGGTGGATATCCGTCGTGTACTACATGATGTATTGCGGAGCGCGCTGACACCACTATATACTCGCCATCTTCTGGGGAGTGATTGCACTATTGTGGCTATGGGATTTGTTTACCGACTACACTCCGTTCGAGCGCAACCCGAAATACAAAGTACTGGTGGGGGTACTCTATGCAATGCCTTTCCTCTACCCGCTCCTTTCGTGGGCACGCGGAATGGAATTTCCCATGATGACCACCACCGTGATGCCCTGCTCGGTAGCAGTTTTCACCATCGGGCTACTGCTGGCTTTCTCGCGCAGGGTCAACCTGCTCGTCATTCTGTTCCTTTGCCACTGGGCGCTCATCGCCTTTTCCAAAGTCTACATCTACAAGATTCCCGAAGACCTCCTGCTGGCAAGCGCCACCGTACCTGCCATCTATCTGTTCTTCAAGAACTACTTTGAACAGAACTTACACAAGGAAACCAAGCTGGGCGCACGGCTCATGAACTGTTTCCTTATCCTCATCTGCATAGTGGTCGGGGTACTGCTCAGCATGACGCTGCTTCATGGAATGAAAGGATAAAGAAATAGAGCGCTTCCGCGCACCAAAATCATTTCTTCTTTCCTTGATTGGCCACAGCCTCCATTAATTTCTTTATCTCCTCAGGGTTACCCAAGAAATAGTCTTCCGTCAAGTTCAGCTCATCATCAAACTCAAAAACATAGGGCACCGCCGTAGGCAGGTTCAGATGCACGATTTCATCGTCCGAAATATGCTTCAGATGTTTGATAATACCCCGCAGGCTATTGCCATGAGCCACTACCAGCAATTCGTCGGCCGTCTTCAGATTCGGGAAGATGATACACTTCCAGTAAGGCATGATACGCTCAATCGTATCTTTCAACGACTCCGTACGGGGCAGTTCGGCATCGGGCACTTCTTGATAACGGTCCTCAAAACGCGGATTACGTGGGTCATCCTCGGCCAATGCATGCGGAGCCACATCAAAGCTACGGCGCCATACCAGCACCTGCTTGTCACCGTACTTGGCAGCCGTCTCCGCCTTGTTCAATCCTTGCAACTGGCCATAGTGTTTCTCATTCAACCTCCACGATTTCTCCACCGGAATCCAGTCCTGGTCGAGGCGGTCCAGCACACAATCCAGTGTCTTCACGGCACGCTTCAGATAGGAAGTATACGCCTTCTTGAAGCGAAATCCCTTTTCTGCCAGCAGCTCACCCGCCCTTACAGCTTCAGCAACGCCTTTCTCTGTCAAATCAACATCCGTCCACCCCGTGAAGCGGTTTTCCTTATTCCATGCACTCTCGCCGTGGCGAAGCAAAACAATCTTTTTCATATAGTCTCCTTTCAGTTTTACCTATAGAACACCCGGCTACCTCCTCTTGTTCATGCAATAGCGGACCACATATACCAAAAGTATCAGAAACGCCACCCACACCATGCTGATGACCGGCAGGTAGCGGTTATACAAATATTCCCCTTCCTTCGGGACACGGTTGAAAGTACAGATTATGCAATTACAGCACGCATCGAGTGCATCATGCGAGAATACCGAAAAAACAATGATAGCCACCCCCGCAAGAAGCATCATCAAAGTCCCCCACACCAGCCACTTACCAGCCACGGAAGGATGGAATTGCGAATGAGTGGAATGTACGAATCTAACCATAAGCGCTTGTCTATTATTACCGGTACAAATGTCCTTCATTTTTAACAATCCGGCAATACTTACTTTTCATCAAAAAGAGAGTCTACCATCCCAATTAGTAGGTAACCGCAACCTCTATAGACCACGCAACAAGCTAACACGAAATGGGGAGTGGCACAACACCCAAAGCCCTACATGTAGGTATTTCACGTTCTCCGGCAAAGCCTTTACTTTGCAGCAAACAATTTAATCACTTTATTTACAATGAAAAAGACTGGTGTTTTTTATGGTTCCAGTACCGGAACCTGCGAAGAGTTGGCTAACCAGATAGCCGAAAAGTTGGGAGTTTCCTCCACCGACGTACATAGTGTTGACAAGATGACCGCCGATAAAATCAAGGAGTATGAAGTGCTGGTTCTAGGTACCTCCACTTGGGGAGACGGCGAACTGCAGGACGACTGGTATGACGGCGTAAAGGTACTGAAGAGCACCGACCTTTCCATGAAGCTCGTAGCCCTATTCGGTTGCGGCGACTCCGAATCCTACTGCGACACATTCTGCGACGGCATCGGAGTACTCTACGAGGACTTGAAGGATAGCGGGTGTACCTTCTTGGGCAACAAAGTCAGCACGGACGGGTATTCCTTCTCCTCTTCCATCGCCGTGGTAGACGATGCATTCGTAGGACTTCCCCTCGACGAAGTGAACGAGAGTGACAAAACCGCCGAACGCATTGACGCCTGGACAGCCGAAATAAAAAGCAAGCTCTAGAAAAGAAACAGACCATCCGTTTAAAGTAAACGGATGGTCTGCCTGCATCATGCAGATGATATCTTTCATCTGAACAGACAATGTGTTCTGCCATATCGCAAACACATTATCTGTTTTTTATGCTCTTATACGAACCAGCGAACGTAGCAGAAGTCTTGACGGTGAGGCAGGTCTGCATTCTTCGGGAACATACGGTAAGAAACCTTGAAGCTACCCGCATTTTCCATCTTGTGCTTAGCTTGGAAAGTATAAAGGTTACCTTCTTTCTTCACTACATTGAACGGTTCTACGGAGTAAACGTGCTGTTTGCCATCCTGAGCCGTATAAGTAGTCACCAGTTCCAGACCGATAGCATCGTTCAAGCCCTTCTCGTCGATAACGTAAGTAATGGTGTATTCCTTACCGCTCTCGATGGAGCCTTTCACCAGGTCTTCAGTCTTTTCGCAAGACACCACTTCAATGCTGTCCCATTTTTCGGCAACTTCTTCCTTCCAGGCAGCTATTTCCTTAGCCTTGGCATAACCGTCGGCAGCCAGCATCTTGAAACGTTTGGCTTCCTTGATGTAGAACTTATCGTAATAGTCATCCAACTGGCGCTTCATTGTATAGTGGGGAGCAATCTGTGCGATGGAGTTCTTGATAGTCTTCACCCAACCTTCCGAATATCCCTTCTTGTTACGTGCATAGAACAACGGCAGAATTTCCTGCTCAAGAATGCTGTAGATAGTAGCGGCATCGAGTTGGTCCTGATGTTCCTGATTCTGGTAAGTACGCTTTTCGGTCAATGCCCAACCGGCACCTTCGCGATAGCCCTCCAGCCACCAGCCGTCGAGTACGGAGAAGTTTACAACACCGTTCATCAACGCCTTCTCGCCGGAAGTACCGGATGCTTCGAGCGGACGTGTCGGAGTGTTCAGCCAGATATCCACACCTGAAACGAGGCGACGTGCCAACTGCATATCATAATTTTCCAGGAAGATAATCTTACCCAGGAACTCCGGACGGCGGGAAATCTCGATGATTCTCTTAATCAAGCCCTGACCTGCACCATCGTGCGGGTGAGCCTTGCCAGTGAAAAGGAACTGTACCGGATAGTCAGGGTTATTCACGATCTTGGACAGACGATCGAGGTCGGTGAACAGTAAGTGTGCACGCTTGTAGGTGGCGAAACGGCGTCCGAAACCTATCAGCAGGGCATTCGGATTGATTTTGTCCAGCAGGGAAACGATGCGTGAGGGATCACCTTGATTCTTCAACCAAGTTTCACGGTATTGCTTGCGGACATAGTCAATCAGTTTGTTCTTCATCACCATGCGCGTCTTCCAGATTTCTTCGTCGGACACGTTATAGATAGCCTCCCAAATCTTGGGGTTGGACTGGTCGTAGAGGAAGTTTTCATCAAAATGCGCAGCATAGAGATGTTTCCACTCCGTAGCGCTCCAAGTGGGGAAGTGTACACCGTTGGTAACGTAGCCCACATGACTTTCTTCGGGGAAGTAGCCCTTCCAGATGGAAGCGAACATCTCCTGGGAAACCTTCCCGTGCAACCAGCTCACACCGTTCACCTCTTGAGAAGTGTTGCAAGCGAATACAGACATACAGAAACGCTCGCCCTTGTCGCCCGGATTGTTACGTCCGAGGTCCATCAGGTCATCCCAGCTGATACCCATTCTTGAAGGATAGCCGCCCATGTACTTGCCGAAAAGACCTTCGTCGAAGTAGTCGTGACCGGCAGGAACCGGAGTATGTACAGTATAGAGAGAGGAAGCACGTACCAACTCGATAGCCTGGTCGTAAGTCAGACCTTCGGCCACGTAGTCACAGATGCGCTGTACGTTGATCAAAGCAGCATGTCCTTCGTTGCAGTGATAAATATCTTTCTTGATGCCCAGCTTCTTCAGCGTCAGAATACCGCCGATACCCAACAAAATCTCCTGCTTCAGACGGTTTTCCCAGTCACCGCCATACAGTTGGTGAGTGATGGAACGGTCGAACTCACTGTTCATTTCATTGTCTGTATCAAGCAGATAGAGGGAGATGCGTCCTACATTTACTCTCCACACATAAGCATGCACGTAGTAATCCAGATAAGGAACATCCACCACCACTTGTTGTCCATTCTCGTCCAATACACGATCGATGGGTAACTGTCCGAAGTTTTGCGCCTCGTAGTTGGCGATCTGCTGACCGTCCATAGACAAGGTTTGGGTAAAGTAACCATAGCGATACAAGAAACCGACTGCACACAAGTCAACGTTACTGTCGGAAGCCTCTTTCAAATAGTCACCGGCAAGTACGCCCAGACCACCGGAATATATCTTAAGTACGTGGTTCAAACCATACTCCATGCTGAAATAGGCAACAGACGGGCGCTTACTGTCAGGCGTCACATCCATGTATGTACGGAATTTTGAATATACATCTTCCATTCTGCGCAGAATAACCTTATCGTTGGCAAGCGCTTCAAGTTTGGCATAACTCATACGCTCCAGCAGAAGTACGGGGTTCTGTCCCACTTCTTTCCAAAGGGCAGGTTCAAGATCTCTGAAGAGTTCGGTGGCTTCATAATTCCATGACCACCAAATGTTACGTGCCAGTTCAGACAGTTTCTCCAGTTCGGCAGGAATGTGCGATTTCACATTCACGTCTTTCCAGTTAGGAGTGTTTACATTACTAACTTTAATCTTCATTGTATGATAACTAATTGATTAATAATTCTTTTATCTTAATTGACGCTTCATGGCGTTGCACAGCGCAATATCATAAGCCTCATAGTAATACTTTATAAAATGCTTCCATAAGGCCTGCTCTGCCACCTGACCTGCACGTTTACGGATTTCCTTGATTTCGGCTTCTGTCTTGGTCGAGAACAAGGCTACGGTATCCTTTATGCCGTCTGCCACTTCGGAATAATTGTAATCCGAACGGTGCAGCACCTCCACTCCGTCGTCAATGCCATGCTGATTCTTCAGACTGTTCACCCAAAGTCCAAAACCGGCAAGGTCGGTGGTGATAGTGGGCACGCGGAAAGCCACGCTTTCCAGCGGGGTATATCCCCATGGTTCGTAATAAGACGGATAAACACTAAGATCTTCGCCTAAAATCAAGTCATAATAATGCTTGTTGAGAATACCGTCGTGGCCATCCTGATAGCAGGGTACAAAAATCACTTTCACCTTATCTTCGGGACGATTGCCCATACCGAGGTATTTCAGCATATCCAGCACCTGGTCGTGCGTCATATTGTGCAGCCAGTGAGTGATGAAAGGGCACTGTAACGGCTCGGTAAACTTATCCTTGCTCTTAAGGCGTTTCTGCAAATCCTCGCGGGGGTCTCCCACCCAACTAGGCACGTTGACAAACGCCAATACTTTCTTTTTCAAATCCTTATCCCGGTTCAGCCTATTCAATGATTCCAGGAACACATCAATGCCCTTATTCTTGAACTCATAGCGTCCGCTGGTACCGATAATCAGCGTATCATCACCCAAGTCCTCACCCAGCAGGCAGTTTGCCACACGCAACATGGTGGAACGGGCACGTTTGCGCTTGCCCGTGAAAGTGGCGCCTTTCGGTACAAAATCATCTTCAAAACCGTTCATCAGCACAACGTCCGCAGGCTTGTCAAGCAACTCCTTGCATTCGTTGTTTGTGATTTCGCTCACGGTAGTGAAGCAGTCCACATAATGAGCCGTCTGCTTTTCTATGGAATGCTTAGACTGCATATTCAACTCCTCCGCCATCTGGTCGCCGTTGTAAGCGAAGAGATAATCGTAGAGCGGCTTATTGTTGCCTGCTATGGAACGGCCGATGGACGTGGCATGTGTGGTGAAGATAGTCCCTATCTCGGGAACGGCAGACTGAAGATAGAGGGCGGCCATACCGGTCATCCACTCGTGTGCCTGGAACACCACTTTGTCTGTTTCCGTCAGATTATAGCGGTAGAAACTCTCTATCACCTTTCCGGTAGCGAAAGCAAACATGGATGCTTCGTCATAATCGCCATATCCATGCAGCGAATCCACTTGATAGCGGTTCCACATCTCTGTATAAATCTCATTTTTTTCTGCAAAGAACGGTTGGAAATCAACCAATATAACAATAGGTTCCCCCGGAATGTTCCAGCGTCCTACACGAACAGAGAGATTGTCTTTCAACGCAGCATATTTTTTCCACGCTGCGCAAAGGTTATCAGACTCAATGAACAAAGGGTTCTCTTTTCCCTGCCAGAAATCCGGCCCTATAAAGAATAATCTATCGCGAAATTTAGTCTGTAAAGTATTTGCCCTTGTAGACAAAACCGTATAGATACCGCCTACTTTATTACACACTTCCCAGCTCGCTTCGAAGATGTAATCGGGGGTAAGTAGTTCTTTAGTCATATTATGTTATAATCTCTTTATCTTAATTACGGCTGCAAAAGTACGTATTATTCTTTGAAAAATAGCCTTTTAATCGAAAAAACTGATTAAATATGCATAAACAATCGTTTACGGAATATCATAGTTTAACCACAAAAGCCTCATGGGTTCGCCCATCCCTGCATTTTTCGTCTAAACTTCCCGAAGTTTAGACGGAGAATCCCTGGAGTTTTCAGTTGAATCCCCAAGGATTTAAACAAAAAGCTCCAGAGATTTCAGTTGTAAATCCCTGGAGCTTATTTTCTTATAATCCGGATTATACCATCAATGCAGCTACCAGCGCCAAAATAGCGTAGAATTCAGGAAGTGCGGCGTAAATCATTGTATTGGTCTGTACGTCGTGTCCTTGTGAGATACCCACGATACCGCTGGCACAAATCTGTCCCTGACGGATAGCGGAGAACAGACATACCAGCCCGACACCCAGTCCGATACCCAGCATCAAAGGGCCGTCCGTAGCAAAATCCCTGCCCATAGACATCAGGAAAGCCACGAAGCCGTAAAGTCCCTGCGTAGCCGGAAGAGCCGACAAAATCATATAACTTGCTGACTTGGAAGGGTCTTTCTTCAAAGCTCCTTCTGCCGCACTACCGGCGATTGTTGTACCGAAGCAACTGCCAATTCCTGCAAGGGCCAACATCAGGCCCAGACCGAGATAACCTAAAATTTCATTCATAATGTTTCTATTTTTATTTGTTTTTTAATTTGTTTATTTCTTTACTACTGTAAAAGGTTTGTAGGCTTCGCCCTTGCCTTCGTAACCGGAATTCTTGAAGTATTCCACGAATGTCAGACGGAGAGGATGGACGAAAGCGCTCAGGCAAGACATGGCGATATTCAGCGTATGCCCGAATATCAGTATCAGTCCGCAGAACAGCCAGCCCAGGGCAGGTCCTGCCGCATCGTTCACCATGAAGGCAAGCTGATTGAACACGCCGCCAAGCATACCGCCTGCCAGACCGAGGGCATAGAGACGGATGTAGGAAAGTATATCGCCCATCAGTCCGGTTGCCATATTATAGGTGTCCCATACCCCGGCACCGATGTTGACAAATACATTCCGGTGGATGTTGTTCAGCAGGTAGATGCCAATGGCGGAAACACCGCCAATCACGATGAATGCCCATGTAGACACATCTTCCGAAATTATCTTGAAGAAGGAAAGTCCGCCGGTACAGATAAATCCCACTACCAGCAACAGCCATCCCCAGGCACTGAGCGACTCCTTGAAGCCGAAGCGCACGGTCTGCCCCACTGCCTTCACCGTCATGGCAATACAGATATGTACCGCACCGATAATCAGCGCCAGCAGCATTTGTTTGTCATAGGTGGTCTCGCCTATCTTGCCCACAATCATGAATTCCTTCAGTTTGGCGGGTATCTCCAGGTCGAAGAGGCTTACACCGAAGAATGTTCCCAGTATGGCACCGATGACGGCCGTGAATATACCCAGCGTAATCACCAGATTCATCATGCCTTTCATGGACTCGGACATCTTCTTTTTCAGGATGAACCCGAGTGCTATCAGCACCAAGCCGTAGCCCGCGTCTCCCATACAGAAGGCAAAGAAGAGCGAGAAGAACGGCGCAAGTATTGGCGTCGGGTCGAACTCTGCATAGTCGGGCATGCCGTACATTTTTGTAAGCACTTCGTACATGCGTGTATAGGCGTTGTTTTTCAACTTGATGGGAGCGTTGTCCTCGCGTCTGGCCGCCCTTATCTCATAATAAGTGCCGTTTTCATCGAGAAGTTTCCTCACATCCGCCTCGCAGTCTTCGGGAATCCAGCCTTCCATCAGCACTACGGCTCCTTCCGCCATCTGCTCGCTGTTCAGCTTGACTTTCAGCAGGTCTATTTCTCCTTGAAGCTGGAGGTTGTATTTCTCCAACGTACAGTAATTCGCCTTGCAGAAGTCTTTCAGCCCGGCATGTGCCTGCACAAGGGCTTCTTCCGTACCGGCTTTCTTCCGGCTCAGCTCGGAGAGGCTGAGTGAAGGCAGACGGAGCGGTTCCACATCCAGCTCTACCGGCTGGGGAGTGACGGTCACAAAATAAAGATGTCCGCCGTTCTCTTTCACCACGATGGCATTGTAGTCCTCTGCCCACGCTTCGTTATAGTCTTTCTCCGGGCAGGTGTAGAACTGCACGAACCAGCCGGCATCTTCCAGCCGGCGGATGGATTCCCAATCGAAATCACCCCAAGCCTCCATCTGTGCCACGTCCTTGTCAATGGCGGGAATCTGCTGGTTCAAGTCTTGTATACGTGCCTGCAAATCCTCATAGGATTTCACCAAAGCATCGGCAGACAACTCTTTATGCACCTTTTCTTCCGGCTGTTTGTCCGCCAGGGTGTACATGCTCTGAAGCATATTCTTGTAGAGCGTACGCTTCTGCATGAATCGCTGCAAGGTGTCGTCCATCTCGCCGCACTGCCTTTCCACAACGTGCACCACGCCCAGTTCCCGGATCTGTGCCAGAAACGCTTCGTACTCCTTATGATACACAAGGAACGTGAGCTTCTTCATTTTCGTAATCATGCCTCTGCCTCCTTCCTTTTCTCCTGATGGGACTTCATGATTTTCTGCGATGACTTGGAGAGGTTCTCCTCGTCTTCCATAAACCGCTTGATTTTGCGCAGAGCATCCTGATAGCCCGGAATCTGTACTTTCTCAAAAAGATTCACCTTCTGGGTGGTCTTTTTACGCGCATGTTCCAACAAATTCAACTTGGCAACGATAAATTCACGCTCGATGGCAGTATGTGCCAGCGACTTGAGCAGATGCAACCCGTCCGCATACCATTTGGGCGCATTGAACAAGCTGTAGGGACGTATCTCGAAATCTACATTCTCGAGCAATGGCACCCGTACACCGGCAATCTTCTTCACACCGAGATGAACATCGCTGACCTTTATCAATGAAGCGTCGAACTCATTCCAAAGGGCGAACATGGCTTCGTAAGCTTGGATTTCCTTTTCCAACCTCGCATCCAGCGCGGCAGCATCGCCCTTGCAACGCTTCACTTCCATACGCAGGGCACTCTCCTTGTTCTTGATGATGGGGAGTGTACGCACGCGCACCTTCAGTTGCTTTTCCAACTGCTGGAGGGAGGTTTTGTTATATTGAAACTTAATAGCCATTTTATTTACGATTTAACGATTTACGATTAGACGACTGAAGCTACTCAATTTCTCAATTTACAGATTTACAATTTCAGTAATATCAATCGTAAACCGTAAATCGTCTAATCGTACATTTATTTAGTTTGCTTTCGGCCAGAACTGGTCCACAAGCTCTTTCTTGATATTCACCTCTTCCGGACGGAAATACTTGCCGAACAGACTCCATGCCACATCGAGCATCTCTGTGGTATCGAGGTTGACATCGATGGCCAGCAGCTGGTTGGAGTAGTCCTTGGCAAAGGCAAGGGTACGTTCGTCGTAGTTCGTCAGGTCGAAACCGTTTTCAAGCTTGGTTTTGGCGTTGGCGGCATCGGCGTACAGACGTACGGCGGCATTCATCACCTGCGGATGGTCCTTACGTGTCTTTTTGCCCGTAACAAGCTGCTTCAGACGGGACAAGGAACGGAACGGGTCAACGATAACCTTACCGATGTCGCTGTCACGACGGAGGAACAACTGGCCTTCCGTGATATAACCCGTATTGTCGGGCACGGCATGCGTAATGTCGCCACCGGACAGAGTCGTCACCGCAATAATCGTGATGGAACCGCCGCTTGGGAATTGCACCGCCTTTTCGTATATTTTCGCCAAGTCCGAATAAAGGGAACCCGGCATGGAGTCCTTCGAAGGAATCTGGTCCATACGGTTGGACACGATGGCGAGCGCATCGGCGTAGGAAGTCATATCCGTAAGCAGCACCAGCACCTTTTCATTATTGTTCACAGCGAAATACTCGGCTGCCGTCAGTGCCATATCCGGAATCAGCAGACGCTCTACCGGAGGATTCTCGGTGGTATTCATAAAGCTGACGATACGGTCGAGCGCACCGGCATTGGAGAATACGTTCTTGAAGTAGAGGTAGTCATCGTTCGTCATACCCATACCACCAAGGATAATCTTGTCAGTCTCCGCACGCAGAGCCACATTCGCCATCACCTGGTTGAAGGGCTGGTCGGGGTCGGCAAAGAACGGAATCTTCTGTCCGGACACCAGCGTATTGTTCAGGTCGATGCCTGCAATACCGGTTGCAATCAGTTCCGAAGGCTGCTTACGGCGCACCGGATTCACGGACGGACCGCCAATTTCCACCTCCTCGCCTTCAATGGCCGGACCACCGTCGATGGGGTCGCCAAAGGCGTTGAAGAACCGTCCGGCAAGCTGCTCGCTCACTTTGATTGTAGGAGCCTTGCCCAAGAATACTACCTCTGCATTGGTGGGAATACCTTCCGTACCCTCGAACACCTGCAAAGTCACTTCGTCGCCGGCAATCTTCACCACCTGGGCAAGTTTGCCGTTTACGGTCGCCAACTCGTCATACCCCACTCCGGTTGCCTTCAGCGAACACGTAGCTTTCGTAATCTGAGTAATCTTGGTATATATCTTTTGAAATGCTTTTGTTGCCATCTATTTATTTACAATTTAGCAATTTACTATTTACTATTTAAATCTCTGCCATCCTATTCTACTATTTTCCTATCTACAACCTCCGTACACCTGCATCCGCAAGGCAAATAGTAAATTGTAAACAGTCACATAGTACATCCTTAGGCTTTACGTTCCTCAACCAGTTCCTGCAACTGCTTATGGAACTTCTCGTATTCTTCCGACTTAAACTTCGAGTAGTTCATCTGCTTACAGATGTTAATCATCTTCTTGAAGTAATCCATTACTTCGTTGAAGTTGTCGAACTCAAATTCGGTATGACAGATTTCTATTACCATATTCAGAATCTCCTCCTGACGCTCCATCGGAGTCACGGCATCAACTTCGTCAAAGGCATCCTGCTGCAGGATAACGAAGTCAATCAGTTCCGATTTCCAGAAAGTCACGTGATATTCTACGGGCACGCCGTCGTCACCCAGGATGTTGATTTGCTCGGCAATCTCCTTACCACGCTGCAAACGGGTCTTGATTTCATTCACCTTGCCAATCCAATCACCGTTGATGTGCTTGGTGATATACTCCTCGAATTCAGGGTATTCAATGTATTTGGAATACGAGTCAATCGGATTTACGGCAGGATAACGCTTCTTGTCGGCACGGTCCTGCTCAAGGGCATAGAAGCAGCGAGCCACCTTCTTCGTATTCTCGGTTACCGGCTCCTTCAGGTTACCGCCCGCAGGCGATACCGTACCGATAAAAGTAATGGAACCGGACTCGCCGTTGTTCAGCTTCACATAACCCGCACGGCCGTAGAAGTTGGAGATGATGGAGGACAAGTCCATCGGGAAGGCATCGGGACCGGGCAACTCCTCCATACGGTTGGACATCTCGCGCAATGCCTGCGCCCAACGTGAGGTGGAGTCCGCCATCAGCAGCACCTTCAATCCCATGCTCCGGTAGTATTCCGCAATCGTCATTGCCGTGTAGACAGATGCCTCACGGGCAGCCACCGGCATGTTCGAAGTATTGGCGATGATAATCGTACGTTCCATCAGCTTCCGTCCCGTATGCGGGTCAACCAATTCGGGGAATTCTGTAAAGATTTCCACAACCTCGTTGGCACGCTCACCGCAGGCAGCGATGATTACGATGTCCGCTTCCGCCTGTTTTGAAATGGCATGCTGTAGTACCGTCTTTCCTGTACCGAACGGACCGGGGATAAAGCCCGTACCACCTTCCACAATCGGGTTCACGGTATCGATTACGCGCACACCGGTTTCCAGCAGTTTGAAAGGACGCGGTTTTTCCTTATAGTTGGTCATGGCACGCTTCACGGGCCATTTCTGTATCATATTCACCCGGATGTCATTGCCTTCGCCATCCGTCAGCACTGCAATGGTATCCTCAATGCTGTAATCACCTTCCTTTGCGATGGATTTCACGGTGCACACACCTTTCTGTTCAAAAGGCACCATGATTTTCAGAGGCTGGAAGTTCTCGTCCACTTGTCCCAGCCAGGCAGCGGCTTCCACTTGGTCGCCCACCTTTGCCAAAGGCACAAAATGCCATTTGCTTCCTTTATCCAGCGGATAGGTATATTGCCCGCGTTTCAGGAAAACGCCATCCATCTTGTCGAGGTCGTTTTGCAGACCGTCGTAGTTCTTCGAAAGCATACCGGGCCCCAGTGTCACTTCGAGCATATGTCCGGTAAACTCGGCTTCGGCCCCCACTTTCAGTCCGCGGGTACTCTCAAATACCTGCACGTAGACCTGGGTACCTACTACCTTAATCACCTCCGCCATCAACTTGTCTCCTCCGGTCGAGATATAACAAATCTCATTCTGCGCTACCGGTCCGTCGACGACGAGGGTCACCATGTTGGCTATTACGCCACTAACAGTTCCTTTTGTTGCCATATATTTTTAGTTGTTTATTTTATCTGAATTCTGCGGGTATCTGCACATCGTCTTTCAAGGCAGCGATAATGCTGCGGAACAGTTGGTTACCCTTCTCTTTATCCAACGAAATCCACCGTTCTATCATCTCCAGCTGTAGCAGGAAGACAAACAGACGTTCCACGGTAAAGTAATCGAAGAATGTGGCCTCCTCCATCCAGTCCCAGCGAAGCTGGTCCAGCTTCTTTTCCCGGTCCACCAGTTCCTCCGTCTCGCTGATTTTCACCAGCTGCTCCAGATAATCCACCTCAGTACCCAGACCGAAGTCACGAGCATTGGAAGTACGCAGAGCCTCGCACACTTCCGTATCACCCACAATCAGCGGAGCAATGTCCAGCTTGAACTTACGTGCTGTGAGCGCCACCAATATATTATTGAGAGTGAGGTTGAAACCAAACCAGGAAGACACAAACTGATTCTTACATTCCATGGCATAGGCGTAATAGAGCGCTGCCAGGCGGTCTTCATACAAGAAACCGTCCTCGGCAGGCAGGCTGAAGTATTCGGAAATGAACGTGGAGAGATAAGATGGGAATACACTGTCAGAGACTTCGTCGCCATCCTTCAGTCGTGAGATATATTCCGCCAGTTCCTCCGACGAATAGTTTCCGCGCGGGTCGATGGCAGCATCCTTATCCTTCAATAGTTTCAAGACATTCGCATTGTCGAATTTCAGATAAAACAAATCTATCAACTTTTTATCATCTTCCGACAAGGCAGGATATAGTTCCGTCCTGAAATCGGCTACTGTATAGCTCAGTTTACTGTCTTCCAGAGTAAGTTCAGGCAAACCGGCTACCAAGTAATAGTATTTACTCATAATCCTGTGGGAGTTTTTAGAACAGCATTTCCACTAATTGCGGACGCAGGAATTCCTTGAAGTAATTCATAAATTCTTCTTCGCCGAAGTTCACCTTGTACGAACCATCGGCAGGCGATACGGAGAACAAGGTTTTGATGCCATTCACTTGCTCAATCTTCACACCCTTGTCCAGCAGGTCTTTCGCCTTCGCTGCGAAATATTTCGTCAAGCCTTCCGCATCCGCAGTAGAGATAACGATTGGTTCGTTCACACTCCATTTGGACGCCAATGCAACGATGAAGGCATTAAGATAATTCTTGTTTGCAGCAAATGCCTTTACATCGGCATTCACAATGTTGTCCGTCACCAACGTAGCGATTTCGGACTTCAGAGCATTCACAGCCTGACCGGCAAACAACTTTAATTCAGATTTTGTATTCTCTGCCAGTTCATCGGCAGACTTATGGGCGGTAGCCACGATAGAATCCGCTTCCTTACGTGCATCCTCTATAATTCTCTTGGCTTCTTCCTGAGCTTTTGCGATAAGTTTCTGTGCCTCTTCATTTCCTTTCTCTACGCCTTCGCGGTAGATCTTATCGGTCAGCTCTTGAATCTTGTTTTCCATATTTGCAGGAGTTATTATATGATTTATATTACAATATTAATTGCGTGATTTTTTCCCTTCCTATTAGATTCACGCCAAATTTACAAAAATCCATTTGATATTGAATAGAAAGAAAGGAAGAAAAGTTCTTGCTCTTCCAAAAAAAACTCGTTTTACACCAACTTTGTTCTGTAATGATAACAAAAGAATGACAAAAGAAGCAGAAAATACGTCTACAACAACGCATGGCAAGGATTAAGGGGAGCAGTTCCGGAGGTATCTAAAACGAACGAAGCCTCCGTATCCTTATCAGACACGGAGGCTTCTTCTGAAAAACGGCGACTACCTACTCTCCCACTGTTACGCAGTACCATCGGCGTGACCGGGCTTAACTTCTCTGTTCGGAATGGGAAGAGGTGGAACCCCGGTGCTGTAGTCACCTGAATAAGGTAGACATGATGCGAAAAAAGCAAAGCATTCATTTATGGCTGAACGTATATACCTCCATACAAGGCAAGGCAAAAAGTGAACGGGCAATTAGTAACGCTCGGCTATGACATCGCTGCCTGTACACCTGCGTCCTATCAACGTTGTAGTCTACAACGACCCTGAGAAATCTAATCTTGTGGCTGGCTTCGTACTTAGATGCTTTCAGCACTTATCCAATCCCGACTTAGATACCCGGCAATGCACCTGGCGGCACAACCGGTAAACCAGAGGTCAGTCCAACACGGTCCTCTCGTACTAGTGTCAGAGCCACGCAAATTTCATGCGCCCACGATAGATAGAGACCGAACTGTCTCACGACGTTCTGAACCCAGCTCGCGTGCCACTTTAATGGGCGAACAGCCCAACCCTTGGGACCTTCTCCAGCCCCAGGATGTGACGAGCCGACATCGAGGTGCCAAACCCCTCCGTCGATATGAGCTCTTGGGAGGGATCAGCCTGTTATCCCCGGAGTACCTTTTATCCTTTGAGCGATGTCCTTTCCATACAGAAACACCGGATCACTATGCTCTAGTTTCCTACCTGATCGACTTGTGAGTCTCCCAGTCAAGCGCCCTTATGCCATTACACTCTGCCGACGGTTACCAATCGTCGTGAGGGCACCTTTAGAAGCCTCCGTTACGCTTTTGGAGGCGACCACCCCAGTCAAACTACCCACCAAACAGTGTCCCCGCAACAGCGGGTTAGAACTCAAATAATCAAAGGGCCGTATTTCAACAGCGGCTCCACGAACACTGGCGTGCCCGCTTCAAAGCCTCCGGCCTATCCTACACATCAATTACCCAAATTCAATGTTAAGCTATAGTAAAGGTTCACGGGGTCTTTTCGTCCCATCGCGGGTAATCGGCATCTTCACCGATACTACAATTTCACTGAGCTCACGGTTGAGACAGCGTCCAGATCATTACACCATTCGTGCAGGTCGGAACTTACCCGACAAGGAATTTCGCTACCTTAGGACCGTTATAGTTACGGCCGCCGTTTACTGGGGCTTCAATTCAACGCTTCTCTTGCGATGACGTCTCCTCTTAACCTTCCAGCACCGGGCAGGTGTCAGGCTGTATACTTCATCTTTCAATTTTGCACAGCCCTGTGTTTTTGTTAAACAGTTGCCTGGACCTATTCTCTGCGCCTCAATTGCTTGAGGACCCTTTATCCCGAAGTTACAGGGTCAGTTTGCCTAGTTCCTTAACCGTGAATCACTCAAGCGCCTTAGTATATTCAACCCGACTACGTGTGTCCGTTTGCGGTACGGGTACCGTAAGGATTAAGTTTAGCGGATTTTCTTGGAAGTATGATTACACGCACTATTGGATTGTCCAGAAGGACGCTCCATACTGTCAGGTTCGACTCTCATTCCGGATTTGCCTGGAACAATCAACATCTACACCCTTCAACGGACTATTCCGTCAGTCCGCGGCGCTGTCACGACTCCGTCTCCACGTCACTCCTTAAGGTAGTACCGGAATATTAACCGGTTCTGCCATCGGCCTCGCCGTTCGGCTGAGCCTTAGGACCCGACTTACCCTGATCCGATTAGCGTTGATCAGGAAACCTTAGTCTTTCGGCGAGGGGGTTTCTCACCCCCTTTATCGTTACTTATACCTACATTTGCTTTTCCACACGCTCCAGCAAGGCTCACGCCTTACCTTCGACGCTGAGTGGAATGCTCCCCTACCGATGATTTCTCATCCCAAAGCTTCGGTAGAATACTTATGCCCGATTATTATCCACGCCAAACTCCTCGACTAGTGAGCTGTTACGCACTCTTTAAATGAATGGCTGCTTCCAAGCCAACATCCTAGCTGTCTTAGCAATCTGACTTCGTTAGTTCAACTTAGTATTCATTTCGGGACCTTAGCTGTTGGTCCGGATTGTTCTCCTTTAGGACATGGACCTTAGCACCCATGCCCTCACTCCTGACATAGAACTGACACGCATTCGGAGTTTGTCAAGACTTGATAGGCGGTGAAGCCCTCGCATCTTATCAGTCGCTCTACCTCATGTCAGTATAAGTCAAGGCTGCACCTAAATGCATTTCGGGGAGTACGAGCTATCTCCAAGTTTGATTAGCCTTTCACCCCCACCCTCAGGTCATCCAGAAGCTTTTCAACGCTTATTGGTTCGGTCCTCCAGATGGTGTTACCCATCCTTCAACCTGCCCAAGGGTAGATCACTTGGTTTCGCGTCTACTCCTTCCGACTATACGCCCTGTTCAGACTCGCTTTCGCTTCGGCTGCGGATCTGAGATCCTTAACCTCGCCGGAAAAAGTAACTCGTAGGTTCATTATGCAAAAGGCACGCCGTCACACTAAAAGTGCTCCGACCGCTTGTAGGCACATGGTTTCAGGAACTATTTCACTCTTCTGTTCGAAGTGCTTTTCACCTTTCCTTCACAGTACTGGTTCACTATCGGTCTCTCGGGAGTATTTAGCCTTACCGGATGGTCCCGGCAGATTCACGCAGAATTCCTCGTGCTCCGCGCTACTCAGGATACCACTAGGCTTCGGTTGGCTTCGCATACGCAGCTATCATGCTCTATGGCTGTACTTTCCAGAACATTCTGCTCACCAACTTTCTTGCCACAACGTGGTCCTACAACCCCACACATGCCGTAACATGGATGGTTTGGGCTGTTCCCCGTTCGCTCGCCACTACTGGGGGAATCATTATTTATTTTCTTTTCCTGCAGGTACTAAGATGTTTCAGTTCCCTGCGTTAGCCTCCCGCATTGCGGGATGATATCCCTTCAGGATATCGGGTTGTCCCATTCGGAAATCCGCGGATCAAAGGTCATTTGCACCTACCCGCGGCTTATCGCAGCTTATCACGTCCTTCATCGCCTCCGAGAGCCAAGGCATCCGCCATGTGCCCTTACTTACTTTTTGTCTTACCGATCACGTATGGTCGATATATACTTTCAGCTTTCAACTTTACTTTTTTTGGTCACATCATGTCAAAGATCGTTGTCAAGGATTAAGGATTAAAGATAATTCCTAATCTTGAGAAGTGGAGAATAACGGATTCGAACCGTTGACCCCCTGCGTGCAAAGCAGGTGCTCTAGCCAGCTGAGCTAATCCCCCTTCACCATTGATGAAAGACCCGCTAAATCGTAACCGGTCGGTCACCAACTGAGAAGTAGTCCCAGGCAGAGTTGAACTGCCGACCTCTACATTATCAGTGTAGCGCTCTAACCAACTGAGCTATAGGACTGTCAGTCAAACCCTCGCCTTACGGCTCGGCTTCTACTTTTCTCGTATATTTTAATAAACAAGTACGCGCAGTACAAGAGGTTCTTATGGAAGCATAACTTCAAGAACCAACGATCGAGTCGAGACGTCACTCCAGAAAGGAGGTGTTCCAGCCGCACCTTCCGGTACGGCTACCTTGTTACGACTTAGCCCCAATCACCAGTTTTACCCTAGGGCGCTCCTCGCGGTTACGCACTTCAGGTACCCCCGGCTTTCATGGCTTGACGGGCGGTGTGTACAAGGCCCGGGAACGTATTCACCGCGCCGTGGCTGATGCGCGATTACTAGCGAATCCAGCTTCATGGAGTCGGGTTGCAGACTCCAATCCGAACTGAGAGAGGTTTTAGGGATTAGCATCACGTCGCCGTGTAGCTGCCTTCTGTACCCCCCATTGTAACACGTGTGTAGCCCCGGACGTAAGGGCCGTGCTGATTTGACGTCATCCCCACCTTCCTCACATCTTACGACGGCAGTCTCGACAGAGTCCCCAGCATAACCTGATGGTAACTATCGATAAGGGTTGCGCTCGTTATGGCACTTAAGCCGACACCTCACGGCACGAGCTGACGACAACCATGCAGCACCTTCACAAATGCCTTGCGGCTGATCTGTTTCCAGAACATTCATTTGCAATTTAAGCCCGGGTAAGGTTCCTCGCGTATCATCGAATTAAACCACATGTTCCTCCGCTTGTGCGGGCCCCCGTCAATTCCTTTGAGTTTCACCGTTGCCGGCGTACTCCCCAGGTGGAATACTTAACGCTTTCGCTTGGCCGCTTACTGTATATCGCAAACAGCGAGTATTCATCGTTTACTGTGTGGACTACCAGGGTATCTAATCCTGTTTGATACCCACACTTTCGAGCATCAGCGTCAGTTACAGTCCAGCAAGCTGCCTTCGCAATCGGAGTTCTTCGTGATATCTAAGCATTTCACCGCTACACCACGAATTCCGCCTGCCTCTACTGTACTCAAGACACCCAGTATCAACTGCAATTTTACGGTTGAGCCGCAAACTTTCACAACTGACTTAAGCATCCGCCTACGCTCCCTTTAAACCCAATAAATCCGGATAACGCTCGGATCCTCCGTATTACCGCGGCTGCTGGCACGGAGTTAGCCGATCCTTATTCATACGGTACATACAAAAAGGCACACGTGCCTAACTTTATTCCCGTATAAAAGAAGTTTACAACCCATAGGGCAGTCATCCTTCACGCTACTTGGCTGGTTCAGACTCTCGTCCATTGACCAATATTCCTCACTGCTGCCTCCCGTAGGAGTTTGGACCGTGTCTCAGTTCCAATGTGGGGGACCTTCCTCTCAGAACCCCTATCCATCGATGGCTTGGTGGGCCGTTACCCCGCCAACAACCTAATGGAACGCATCCCCATCAATGACCGAAATTCTTTAATAGCTGAAAGATGCCTTTCAGATATACCATCGGGTATTAATCTTTCTTTCGAAAGGCTATCCCCGAGTCATCGGCAGGTTGGATACGTGTTACTCACCCGTGCGCCGGTCGCCAGCAAAGAAAGCAAGCTTTCTTCCTGATGCCCCTCGACTTGCATGTGTTAAGCCTGTAGCTAGCGTTCATCCTGAGCCAGGATCAAACTCTTCATTGTAAAAGTATCGTGACTGCGCAAATTAAAAAAAATTAATGTGCGACAGCTTGTTATCTGTTCAGGACGCTCGAATTCAAAAGTTTATCTTTACCTATATAAAATAAGTATTGACGGTTCTCTTGTTTTACCCAAGGCAATTCCCCATTGATAAGGAAAAGCCTTGCTCTTGTACTACTTGTATTGTTTATGTAAATCTGTTCAAAGATCGCTCGTTTCACGATTGCTGTTCTTTTCAGAAAGCGGATGCAAAGGTAAGAACTTTTAAGTATATCCTCCAAATATTTTCGGAAGTTTTTTTTCTTTTTTCTGTATTTTCAAATCCTTTAAACAAGGATAAGAAAAGTAAAACAAGAAAAATTCTTTTTCTTTGCGAATCGGACTGCAAAGATAAAGAGAATTATTAATAAGCTCCAAATATTTTTCGAAAAATATTTTTATCTCTCTTTATTTCTCTGTGTCACCTTCCACACTTCTGTCTCAGTATTTCAATCTTACCACTTTCCTTCTCTTGGAAAGCGAGTGCAAAGGTATAGGATTTAACAATACAAGCCAAACATATCTATCATTTTCTTTTAATAAAAATGAAACTTTTTTGTAACTTACTGATTCATAAAAGCATTTCGCATGAACAATTTTGAAGAAAGGAAAAAGAGAGAAAATAACTATACATTATATATATACGTGCGCGAGAAAAGCACAAAGAAAGAGAATAAAAACATTTTATAAGCATGCCGGATTGGGTGGTGGCGGTTCTGTCAGTATAGTCGCCGCATCAAAGCAGGGACATTGTTTCACCCACTCTTCCGGCTCTATCTCCCCGTTATGGTTCAGGTCGGGGCTCAGGTCGCGGTGACCGCAAAGCCGGGAACCGGGATAATCCTTCAGCAGCAGCAACACAAGCACACGCAGGGAGTGCTTTTGGAAAAGGGTGCGTGTATCGGCAGGGCGACCGCACTCGTCAAGACCGCCTTCGTAGCAGACACCGATGCTACCTGCATTCCACCCCCGGACATGGGCACCAGGCAGGGACAAGGGACGCAGGGACTTGATGTCACCGTTCTTGCGGATATAAAAATGATAACCTGCGCCGGAGAAGCCCCGGCGCAGGTGGTCTGTCGTCAAGTCGTGCTCCGTATAGCAGCGGTCGCAGCGGGTGGCGGAACAATGGACGACGATAAGATTGATGAATCTCATGAGAATTAAAAATTAGAAATTAAAAATTAAAAGTGAAGGAAACCCGCTACACTGTCATGGCATGGGCGCTCAGGGCACCAATAAGCGCGGAGGCTACAGCGATTATCACTTTCAGAATCTTATCCCAAACGGATGATTTTGTACTCATAAAATTAAGGATTAATGGTTAAGAATTAATGGTTAAGGATTAGTGATTAAGGATTAATGGCTAATGATTAATGGTTAATCATTAGGGATTGATTAGCGATAAACGATTTGCTTGTGTTCATTAACCCTTAATCACTAACCATTAATCATTCCTTTTTTATCCCAGCGGATTTTCGCCCTGGTCGCCGTCGTCGCCGGAGCCGCCTCCGGAACCACCGCCTTGATTGCCGCCGCCGGAGCCGCCCTCCTCGGGCTTGTCGAGCACAAAGCCCACATTCGCCGGGCTACGGGTCACGGCGGTACTGCCGTTCACCAGCTTCAACTCCTTGTCGGGGATAAAGCGGATATTCACCTTCGAGATATTGCGCACCGTACATTTGTCCGAGGCCTCCATGCCGGGACAGCGGAACGTCATGTGGAAAGTGCCCAGCTGGTTCAGCTTCACCTTGTCGCCGTTGGCAAGGTTGCCTTGAATCTCCTCCACCAGGGCTTCGATGACGTGCTTCACGTCGCCCTTCGTCATGGCACAGTTTTTCTGAATGGAGGCGGCAAGGACATCGATGTCCACGGTGCCGCAGGTCTTGGGTTTCTGACGGAGATAGTACAACATGGGCGAAGCCGGGTTGCTTACGATTTTACGGCGCTGGAAGCGCTCTACAATTACATCCATAAATTTGAAAAGTTAAGGTTTAAGTTAAGAAAAATGAGTTATAAGAGAGAAGTGGGTAAGGGAAGGGATAGGGCGCCCGAATCAATGATTATTCCTTTTCTTAAGCACATTACAAAGATACAACATTAAGAAGCGGAAGTCAAGTGTTTTGCCATTTTTTTTACTACAAAAAACACGGAGACACAGAGTTTTTCAAGCAATAAGAAAAATCTCCGTGTCTTTGTGTCTCTGCATTCTATAAATTTCCATCCATCACTTTGCATTCCTCGTCAGCCACTCCAATGGTGGTATGTAGTCCACCAGTTTTGTCATGCTTTGGTTATGGTGGAAATAGACTTCACCGGTTTTGCCATTACGGTGCTTGGCTATGATGACGATGCCCAAGCCATCGGTGGGATAAGTACTCTTCTTATCGACGGTCTTGCCGTAGAGGGCAGGGCGGCAAAGCAGCATTACCATATCCGCATCCTGCTCTATGGCGCCGCTCTCGCGCAGGTTGCTCAGGGTGGGGCGATGGTCTATGGTACCGTCGCTCGCCCGGTTCAGCTGGCTCAGCAGCAGTACGGGGATATCCAGCTCCTTGGCCAGCAGCTTTGCCTTGCGGCTTGCCTGCGCCACTTCCTGCTCGCGGTTACGGTTTTTCTGGTCACTCCTCATGTCACATAGTTGCAGATAGTCCACAATCACCATGTCACAGCGATTCTTGCTCTTCAGCAGACGGGCGGAAGAACGCACGCGGTCCATGCTCGTCATCGGATGGTCGTCTATCAGTATGGGCAACCGCGACAACTCGGCAGATGCCTCATGCACCTGCCTCACCTCGCCGGGGGTGAGCTGGCCGCTGCGCAGGTGTTGCGGGTCTACCCCCTCCGTAGCTGCAAGCAGCCAGCGGTCGCCCAGGCGCTCGCCTTGCATTTCGAGGCTGAAGACCACCACATGACGCCCCGCCATGGCAGCGGCACGGGCCAGGTGGAGGGCAAAGGCCGTCTTCCCCACCGACGGACGGGCAGCAAGGATGTTCAAGTCGCCGCGCTGCCAGCCCGCCGTAACGTGGTCCAGAGCGTCAAAACCCGTAGGGATACCCGTAATGCCGTTGCATCCGTGCTCCATACGCTGCTCCACCTCGGCCAGCGTGTCGTCCATCAGCCGGTCTATGGAGCGAAGGTGGTCGGCTACGCCGCTCTCGTCCTCCAGCCCCTCCAGCAGTCGATGGGCTTCCACCAGGATGTCGTCAATATCCATCGACTCGTCGGCACTGAACGCCAGCAGTTGCTGGAATCCCGTACGCATGATACGCCGCGTGTGCAATTGCCTAAGGATGAGCGCATGATACTCCAGATGAGCACTGGAGCTGACCTTCGAGCTGATGCGTAACAGTTCGTAAGGCCCGCCCACGGCATCGAGTTTGCCACGGGCTGCCAGTTCGTTCTTCAACGTGATGGTGTCTATGGACTTCGCGCTGCGATACATCGATTGCAGGGCGGCAAAAATTTCCAGATTCTTCTCCTCGTAGAACATCTCGGGACGCAGTTTGTCCGCCACCAGAGGCATGGCAGCGCGCTCTATCATGCAGGCACCGATGACAGCTTCTTCGAGGTCACTGTCGTGGGAAAAAGTAGTTTCAGTCATCATATTCATTTTCAAAAGATTTGTCCGCCAGATAGGTGGCGGCTTGTTTACAATATTTTTGGTTGTTCAGATGGTCGTAATATTCGTCGATGTTGTCCAGTGCCCGCTGTTTCTCGCCTGCCGTCAATTTTTTCCATTCGCGACGGGCCCGGCCGATGTTTACCTTGGGATGCTCGGTGATGTCATGAAACTTTTCCCAGAAGATGCAGAAGTCCTCTCCCGCCCCAGCCACCGGCGCTGCCTTCTTCTTCCGCGGGGCTGCTTTAGGACGGGCATTGCCGGTAAGGAAATCATAATCGGGGATACGGATGTGCATCACGTAGGGGTTGGCCACCCGCTCCACGATACCGGCGTCGAACATCTTGTTGAAGAAGTAGCGCGTACGGTTGCGGGGCCACCCCAATATCTCCATCCAGCGGGCCAGGGAAAGTACGGACTCGCCACGTACACAGTCGAAAAGGTGTCCCCTGACGTTGCAGGTCACCGTGCTGTAGTTGACGTGTGTCAGCACAAAGACAAAGGCTTCGAAGGCATCGGCGGCTTTCTCTCCGGTTTTCATATTCATTTGTTCCTCAAACAAGGCTTTGGGGAAGAGGAGATAGCCTTTCTTCAGCATCTCCGTTGTCATGGGTCTCATTTCTTTTTCCATTTTTGTCTATTCTTAATTCGATAATGCGACAAAGGTAAGAGACCAGCCAGGGGGATACAAATAAGCAGTTAGAATCGGCTAAAAATTAATGAAATACATAAGGTGGCGAGAGAGGGTTTCACCTCATCCTCCACCACCCTATATAATAATATACTAAAATAATCAGAATGTATTAGAAATACATTCTCTATTTCGCATATTTTTTAGAGACCAGAAGATACGGATTTTTCACGGTCATATCCTTCACGTGGTCGGGCATCCCCCAGTAGCTCAGGAGGATGCCTATCTGTACGGGGGTGAGGTGGGCAGTCCTGGCGGTATAGCCCTGGTCCGTCAGGTCCTTCAGCAGGCAAGCGTGTTCCGCAATGGAACGGCGCAGGGCCTTTACGGCCGAGCAGGCATACGCGTAGTTTGGGTAATAGGCCACTGCTACATCTGCAATGCGATGGCATCCCTCGAGCAGCCATTCAAAACTTTGTTCTTTTATCATTTTGCATATATTTATTAATAAAACATGTTGCAAAGTTAGAATGGGAGGGAAAACTGGGAAAGTTCGAGTGGCAATAAGAAAACTTGCTCAAGAAAAATGAATGTGTCAAAACGGTTGATGACACACCCTCACTGTCTTATTGATAAAAGCAACACTTTCATACTATAGTAGTGAAGCACACATTTTGTGTATTTCATGCAACTTATCGGTCAGCGATTTTTTTTAAGAGAGACAGCCATATTATATCTCGCCTGCCTATTAACGAGGAGTTCCGCACTAATCCCTAAGGCTGCTTCTACCATAAGAGCGAAGTCACTGGTTACATCTCCCTCTCCCTCTTGAAGTACCCCAGCACCGTGGCCGGTGTAAGACAGCAGCGTTCCACGCTTTTCAGGCGGCTCTGAAAAGTATATCGGGAGCATAGCACAAGGCAGAACCAAGTATAGTTCAAGCTACGGTGCAAGCGGTGCTGAAGGTGGTCGAAAAAACGGGAAACACGGGCAAAGAAGCTAGCGATACGCTCGCGGGGGACAAAACGGGAAGGCTGTGCGGCAGCATTGCGGGAGCGCTTGGCGGTACGTTCCATCTGTGCAAGGGTATACTCCAGTTGCTCGATGTCATTGCGGGTGTTCTCCATGGTTTGTTCCAATTTCTCGCGTCGTGCCTGCTGCTTGGCATATCGTTCTTTTCTGTCAGCGATTCGATTTTTGAGGTCTTCTGCGGTGAGGTTTATTCCTTTGTTCTGGATTGATTTCATTATAAACGTCTGTTTTATAGTTGTTTGTCTGTATATAAGTTCACGAAAACACATCATCCGTCTGCACCGAATGCATAATGCATAAAGGGCAAACGGATGATATATCAGGAGCAAATGTACGATGAATATTGCAGATAAAGTTCTTAATGACCATTAAGTCTTGTTATAAAACATGATATTATCTACTGCAAATTTGGAGATTATCAGAAAACACGTACCTTTGCAATGTGTTTTTCATAGTATTAGATTTAAGGTTAACAAAAGATTGGCTGTCTGGGATAGATAGCCTTTTTTTATGCCCATACCATTCAATTCATCCAATTAGCCTCAATTTCACTTTATACAACCTTCCAACCCACTAAAGTATTCTTAAGTCCAATTTGCGCGTTTTTTTCATGCATGACCATTACCGTTATGAAATTATTTTTTCTACATTTGCATCTGCTAAAAGGAAACAAAACCGCATCAGGCAGAAAAAACATGAGGAATACATCACCCGCCGCACCTACCATCCGCTTCCGCCGCTGGAGCAGAAAAGCCTACGCTGCATTTGCCAGCATAGGGCGGTGTGTCACCATCGGTTGCCTGCGCAAAAACGTGGCAGACAGTTCTCTCTCCAAACAGAAAGCTGCTGGAACTGCCGGACATGCCGGATGCAGGGAAGAGAGTGCCTGGAGGGGTAAAACGGAAGGAAGGAAAAGCGACATCGGCATTCCGCTGGGTAGCAGCAGCGCCCTGACAAGTATCCTCACGGAGCTTGGAACGAACCGACACATTCTTTTTGAAACACAAGTCATCCGCCCCTGCGGAAATACGGGCGGACAAGACACACATAGCCTGAAACAAAAGAGAATAAGAGGTACGGATTACTGGAAGCCATGCAGCAGAATGACGAGCTGCACCGCCCCGGCAATCCGTACCTCTGTCTTTATCCATGAACATAACCCAAGAAAGATATGACCCTACAGAAATTAAAGGAACAAGTGCTGCGCGGCAGCCACATCAGTAAGGAAGAAGCCGAATGGCTGGCTGTGCAACCAGACAAGGAAGCGCTATACGAAGCTGCCCACGAGATAACCCGGGCCCGAGCCTCGGAGGAGTTCGACATGTGCTCCATCATTAATGCCAAGTCCGGACGATGCCCGGAAAACTGCAAGTGGTGTGCACAGTCGTCGCACTACAAAACCCAGGCAGACGTGTACGACCTGGTGAATAAAGAAGAATGCCTGCGGCATGCCCTGCATAATGAAGCCCAGGGCGTGGCACGTTTCTCGCTGGTGACCAGTGGACGGAAGCCCTCCTCCAAAAACATGGAGAAACTGTGCGAAGCCGCCCGGCACATGCGCCGGCACTCGTCCATCCAGTTGTGCGCATCACTGGGACTGCTCAACGAAGACGAAATGCGGGCACTGCACGACGCAGGCATCACCCGCTATCACTGCAACCTGGAGACAGCCCCCTCCTACTTTCCCCAACTGTGCAGCACGCACACGCAGGAAGAGAAGCTGCGTACCCTGCAAGCCGCCCGCAACGTAGGCATGGACATCTGCAGCGGCGGCATCATCGGCATGGGCGAGAGCATGGAGCAACGCATCGAATTCGCCTTCACACTGCGCGAGCTGGAAGTGCAATCCATCCCCATCAACCTCCTGAGCCCCATTCCCGGCACACCGCTGGAACGGCAGGCACCACTCAGCGAGGAGGAAATACTGACCACCATCGCCCTCTTCCGCTTCATCAACCCGACGGCTTTCCTCCGCTTTGCCGGAGGACGCTCGCAACTGAGCAAGGAGGCCGTGAAGCAAGCGCTGCACATCGGCATCAACTCCGCCATCGTGGGCGACCTGCTGACAACGCTCGGTTCGAAAGTGTCGGAAGACAAGGTGCTGATAAAAGATGCAGGATACCGGTTCTGCGGCTCGCAGTTCGACAGAGAGCACCTATGGCACCCCTATACCTCCACAACCAACCCGCTGCCGGTGTACAAGGTGAAGCATGCCGAAGGCGCCACCATCACCCTGGAAAGCGGAGAAACGCTCGTAGAGGGAATGTCGTCGTGGTGGTGTGCCGTCCACGGGTACAACCACCCTACACTGAACCGGGCGGCAGAGGAACAGCTGGGCAAGATGTCGCATGTGATGTTCGGAGGACTGACACACGACCCTGCCATTGAACTGGGCCAGTTGCTGCTGCCGCTTGTCCCACCGTCCATGCAGAAGATATTCTATGCCGACTCGGGCTCGGTGGCAGTGGAGGTGGCCTTGAAAATGGCCGTGCAGTACTGGTATGGCAAGGGAAAGGCGAAGAAGAATAATTTTGTGACTATCCGTTCGGGCTATCACGGGGATACATGGAATGCCATGTCTGTGTGCGACCCGGTGACGGGCATGCATTCGCTGTTCGGGGCATCATTGCCGGTGCGCTATTTCGTGCCGCAGCCGCGCTCGCGCTTCCACGGCGAATGGGATGAACGGGATGCGGCGGAACTGCGGAAACTGGTAGAGGAGCATCACGAGGAACTGGCGGCGCTTATCCTCGAACCTGTGGTGCAGGGCGCTGGCGGCATGTGGTTCTACCACCCCCAGTACCTGCGCGAAGCGGCACAGATATGCAAGGAACATGGCCTGCTGCTGATATTCGATGAGATAGCTACGGGCTTCGGACGGACGGGAAAACTCTTTGCCTGGGAGCACGCAGGTGTGGAACCGGACATCATGTGTATAGGAAAGGCTATAACGGGTGGATACATGACGCTGTCTGCCGTACTGACGACGAATGAAGTGGCGGATACCATCTCCAACCATACGCCGGAGGTGTTTATGCACGGACCCACCTTTATGGGGAATCCACTGGCCTGCGCCGTGGCGTGCGCTTCGGTGAAGCTGCTGACCTCGCCCGAATACGACTGGCAAGGCAAGGTAACCCGCATCAGCCGGCAACTGCTGGAAGAGCTTGAACCGGCACGCCGATTGCCGCAAGTGGCGGATGTACGTGTGCTGGGAGCCATCGGAGTGATTGAGACAAAAGAACCCGTAGACATGGCGTGGATGCAAAAACGCTTCGTTGAAGAGGGAATCTGGGTACGCCCGTTCGGAAGATTGGTATACCTGATGCCTCCGTTCATTATAGAGCCGGGACAGTTGAGGAAACTGACGGGAGGAGTGATAAAGATTATAAAGGAGATGAACTGAGTTTTGAATATGCCAATTAGCGCGTGAAAAAATTTATGAATATAACCGAATATATGCAGCAAGAGCTGCAAACACTGAAAGAACACAGCAATCTGCGCCGCCTGCCGCAACTGACGCACGAAGGGCGCACGGTTGTAGCCGATGGCCGGCGTATGCTGAACCTTTCGTCCAACGACTACCTGGGCCTGGCTGCCGACCGCCAGCTGAGGGAAGAATTCCTGCAGACACTGACACCGGACACCTTCCTGCCGACTTCCTCCTCCTCCCGCCTGCTGACGGGGAACTTCGGGATTTACGAAGAGCTGGAGACGGAACTCGCCACACTTTTCGGCACAGAGACAGCACTGGTGCTCAATAGCGGCTATCATGCCAATATGGGGATTCTGCCTGCCGTGAGCGATACACAAACCCTGATACTGGCAGACAAGCTGGTGCATGCCAGCATCATCGACGGCATCCGCCTCTCCACCGCACGCAGCATCCGTTTCCGCCACAACGACCTGCTGCAACTGGAACGCCTGCTGGAACAACACCATGCAGCATACCGGCAACTGATTATCGTCACAGAAAGTATCTTCAGCATGGACGGTGACCAAGCCGACCTCAAGGCATTGGTGCGTTTGAAAAAAAGATACTCCAACGTACTGCTCTATGTGGACGAAGCCCATGCATTCGGCGTAAGGGGACCGCGCGGCCTGGGCTGCGCCGAAGAAACCGGATGCATCCGGGATATAGATTTCCTCGTGGGTACCTTCGGCAAGGCAGCGGCGTCTGCCGGCGCATACATCGCCTGCTGCCGGACGATACGCGAGTATCTCGTCAACCGGATGCGAACCCTCATCTTCACCACGGCATTGCCTCCGACAAGTATTGCCTGGACACTGTTTATCGTGCGGAAACTTGCCGGAATGCAGAACCGCCGCGAGCATCTGGCTAGAATCGGCCGGACGCTGCGCGAAGCATTACAAGCCAAAGGGTACGGATGCCCCAGCGCAAGCCATATCGTCCCTCTGATTATCGGCCCCAGTGCCGACACTGTGCTGTGCGCAGAGTTGCTGCAGAGGCATGGGTTCTATGCACTGCCGGTACGCCCGCCCACGGTGCCCGAAGGAACATCACGCATCCGCTTCTCATTGACAGCGGACATACGGGAAGATGAGATTGGAGAACTGATTCCCCTTATTCCCCTAAAGGAAGAGAAGAATACTAACGCTATACGATTCTAAAAACAGATGAAACAAAGTTACATTATACACGAACATCATCCCCGGCTATTGCTGTTCTTTGCCGGCTGGGGAGCCGATGAGACTCCTTTCAAAATGTATCGTCCGGCAGCCAGCGACTTCATGGTGTGCTATGACTACCGCACACTGGATTTTGACGCCTCCGGACTGGAAAAATACCGCGAAATCAACCTCATCGGCTGGTCTATGGGGGTATGGGCGGCTTCGCAGACCATGCCACAGCTCTCATCGCCAGGTACGTCCGGCGAAGGTATCCATATGGCAAACAGCATCGCCATCAACGGAACACCCTACCCCATAGACCAGCATATGGGTATTCCACCCGCCATCTACCACGGGACATTGGACGGACTGACCGGGGCTTCACTGCACAAATTCCTCCGCCGCATGTGCGCCAACGGAGCAGCCTTCAAAGCTTTCCTGGAAATCACTCCCCGCCGTCCGCTGGAAGAGTTGAGAGATGAGTTGACGGAGATTGAGAAGATGTACCACACACTGCCTGCTGCCACCTTCCACTGGCAGCAGGCAGTAACGGGAGGCAACGACCGCATCATTCCGCCAGCCAACCAGCTGCAAGCCTGGGAAACACTCGGCACCCCCGTGCTGCAAACGGAGGATGCCCACTATCAGGAAGAGTTATTCAGACATTACCTGCAAGACCTATGGACAAGCCACTGAACCCGATGGACAAACAACTGATAGCCTCCCGCTTTGCCAAAGCCCGGAATACCTATACCCGGGAGGCCCGCGTGCAGCAACAAGTCGCCGAGAAGATGATGCAGCTCATAAAGGAACCATACACACGTTTCCACCGTGTCGTAGAGTTTGGCTGCGGAACGGGAAGCTACTCGCGTATCCTCCTCCACACCTTGCAACCGGAAACCCTGCTGCTGAACGACTTGTGCCGGGAAATGGAAGAGTGCGTCAAGGAACTTTGCGACGGCACTACCGTGCAGTTCGTCCCCGGTGATGCCGAAGCCATCGACTTCCCCGGAGAAACCGACCTGATAACCTCGTGCTCCACCCTACAATGGTTCAACGACCCAGGTGCTTTCTTCACCCGCTGCCACCAAGCACTGGTGGCAGACGGCCTGCTTGCCTTCAGCACCTTCGGCGCCACAAACATGCACGAAATACGCCAACTGACTGGGCACGGGCTGGACTATCCCTCCATTAAGGAGCTGCAAGCCCTGCTGTCTCCCGGCTTCGATATTCTCCATGCCGAAGAAGAGGTGATATCCCTGCCCTTCCCCACTCCCCAGGCAGTGCTGAAGCATCTGAAGCAAACCGGAGTCACGGGTACGGAAAAAAGGATGTGGACGCGTGGCCGCCTGCAATCCTTCTGCGAAGAATACACAACCCGGTTCAGTGATGCCGCAGGCAACGTAAGCCTAACCTATCACCCTATTTATATCATCGCACGAAAAAAGACAAAATAATGGAAACAAAAAACATCTACTTCATCAGCGGCATTGATACAGATGCCGGAAAAAGCTATTGCACCGCCTGGTATGCCCGTGAGCTTATGCAACGCGGCCTGCGCGTCATCACCCAAAAGTTCATCCAGACCGGCAACACCGGCCATTCCGAGGACATCGACCTGCACCGCCACCTCACCGGAACCGGCTACCTGCCGGAAGACAAAGAGGGGCTGACCATGCCCGAGATATTCTCCTACCCCTGCTCCCCCCACCTCGCCGCCCGCATAGACAAGCGCCCGATAGACTTCGTGAAAATAGAGCGTGCCACCAGGGAACTTTCCCACCGCTATGATACCGTGCTCGTAGAAGGAGCCGGAGGTCTGATGGTTCCCCTCACCGAAGATTTCCTGACGATAGACTACATTGTGGAAAAGCAGTACCCGCTTATCTTCGTCACCTCCGGAAAGCTGGGTAGCATCAACCACACCCTGCTGAGCTTCGAAGCCATCAAGAACCGGGGCATCGCACTCGATACGGTACTCTACAACCTCTATCCCACCGTGGAGGATAAGACTATCCAGGAAGACACGATGAAATACATCAAGCAGTATTTGTCCAAGCACTTTCCCGGAACAAAGTTTGAGGCAGTGCCGGAAATTGCGTAAATTTGCAGCACATAAACGTCCTACTGCACATGGAAGCATTTACATTAGATTCAACTGAAATTATCGTACTCGCCGTAGCGGGTGGTCTGTTCCTTATTCAAATTATCTACTACCTCTGTCTCTACAACCGTATTCATGCACGCCGCCGTGCCGTGAAGCAGGGAAACATGCACTTCACCCAGGAACTGCCCCCCATATCCGTCATCATCTGCGCCCGCGAGGAATCCGAAAATCTGCGCCGCAACCTGGGCGCCGTGCTGGAGCAGGACTATCCCCTATTTGAAGTCATCGTCATTAACGACGGCAACACTGATGAGAGCGAAGATTACCTGACCATCCTCGAGGAGAAATACCCCCATCTCTACCACAGCTTCGTGCCCGATTCCTCCCGCTACATCAGCCGTAAGAAGCTGGCTGTGACGCTTGGAATCAAGGCCAGCAAATATGAATGGCTGGTGTTTACCAATGCCAACTGCATGCCCCAAAGCAACCAATGGCTGCGACTGATGGCACGCAACTTCACATCACGTACCCAAGTGGTGCTAGGATACAGCGGCTACGAACGCGGCAAAGGCTGGCTGCACAAACGGGTGGCATTCGACAATCTGTTCACTTCCATGCGCTATCTGGGATTTGCCCTGGCAGGCAGCCCCTACATGGGCATCGGGCGTAACCTGGCCTACCGGAAGGAACTCTTCTACCAACAGAAAGGATTCTCCGCACACCTCAACCTGCAACGGGGAGACGACGATTTGTTCATCAACCACGTGGCTACCCCGGAGAACACGCGGGTAGAAACGGATGCCAATGCCATTGTACGCATGCAACCGCTTCTGCGTGCCAAGGACTGGAAAGAAGAGAAAATAGGTTACGCCTCCACAGCACGGCTGTATCATGGGATGCAACGCTGGCTGGCCGGTTTTGAGACCCTGACTCGCCTGGTATTCCACGCATCCTGGATAGCAGCGATGTTCATCGGCATTATGCACTTCCACTGGCTGGCAGCAGGCGTCGCTTGTCTTTTGTTCCTGTTCCGTTTCACCCTGCAGGCCGTCATTGTCAACAAGACTGCCCGCGACCTGGAAGAACAACGTAGATATTACTTCACACTACCGGCTTTCGACCTATTGCAGCCGATACAGTCTTTACGTTGGAAATGGTACTGTCTGTTCCGCAAGAAAAGCGATTTTCTGAGAAAGTGATTCTCTTATTCGTAACGGATGGAAGTTGCCGGATGGATGCGTGTAATCAGAAATGAAGGGCCCAACAACATCAGGACTGAAGCCAGCAATGTACCGGCATTCAGTAGCAGGAACAGCCAGATATTGAAAGATACCGGAACAGTAGCCATATAATAGGTCTCAGGGTCGAGCTTGAACAAGCCGGACCAGCGCTGCACAAAATAGAATGCAAGGCCGATTATGTTCCCCCAGAGCATGCCTTTCCCGATGAGGAAGACCGAAAACCAAAGGAAAACTTTACGAATAGTAAAGTTGTTGGCTCCCAAAGACTTCAGCACACCTATCATGGAGGTACGCTCTATGATGATAATCAGCAGGCCGGATACCATGGTGAACCCCGCCACTCCAATCATCAGAATGAGAATGACCCAGATGTTGACATCCAAGATGCCCAGCCAGGCAAAGATTTGAGGATTGAGCTGCTCTACATTGCGGACGCAATACTCGGCGCCATAACGGTCGGGATTCCCGTCCGTATCGGCAGCTACCTCATAGGTGGTTTCTTCCAGCTTGTCATAATCGCGTATTTCCAGCTCCACGCCACTCACCTGGTCTGGCTCCCAGTTGTTCAGGCGATTCACCAGGTAGAGGTCGGTAAGCAGGAATAGGTTGTCGTATTCAGAGAAGTTGGTTTGGTAGATACCTGCAATCTTCAGGCGGCGGGCACGCACATCGTCCTGGATGAAGTAGGTGTCTATCTTGTCACCGAGTTTCAATTGCAGCTTGTTGGCAAGAGACTTTGAGATGACTACGCGGTTGGACGAAGCAGAATCGCTGAATTGCGGAAACTCCCCCTCCAGCAAATGGCGGTGGAAGAAGGTGCTATCATACTCCTGCCCCACACCTTTCAGCACCATTCCCTGAAAGGCATCGGCGGTCTTTATCATCCCCGGCTTGGTGGAGTAGCGTTGTACATGCTTCACTTCGGGATAATCGGAAAGCGCAGCCATCATGCTGTCACCCACCACCACCGGACGCGTCTCGTATGAGCGTGCAGCATCCAGGTTGCCTATCTGGATATGGGCACCGAAACCCACGATTTTATCCCTTACCTCGCTCTTGAAGCCGACAATGACGGACACGGCAATAATCATCACCGCCAGTCCAAGGGCAATGCCCACCATGGCAATAAGGACAGCCGGACGGGAAACTTGCTTGCCCGGCTCCGAGTTGCGATAAATGCGCAACGCTATAAAGCGAGATAGATTCATGGGCCATTATTTTTTAGGCGCAGATTACACGGAAGATTTGAAACAAACGTCTTTATCTTAAGTTTTCCGTGTAATCCGCGCCTAATGAATTATTTCATTTTATTCGGTTCGCCCCGGATAGGCTTCCAATGCTTTTTGCAGGATAAACAAGGCGCGGTTCAAGTCATCTTTCTTCAGTACGTATGCGATACGCACTTCGTTGCGACCAGAACCCGGCGTAGTATAGAAGCCGGACGCAGGCGCCATGAATACCGTCTGTCCCTCGTATTCAAACTCCGACAGGCACCAGGCACAGAACTTGTCCGAATCATCTACCGGCAGCTTTGCCACCGTATAGAACGCTCCCATCGGAATGGGCGAATATACGCCCGGTATGCGGTTCAATCCGTCAATCAGGCATTTACGGCGTTCTACATATTCATCGTATGTGTCGCGCAGATAATCCTCATCAGCATCCAACGATGCTTCTGCGGCGATCTGGCCAATCAATGGAGGACTGAGACGCGCCTGGCAGAACTTCATGACAGCATCCCGGATTTCCTTGTTCTTCGTTATCAGGGCACCGATGCGGATACCGCACTCCGAATAGCGCTTGGACACGGAATCAATCAGCACCACATTGTTCTCAATGCCTTCCAGATGGCAGGCAGAGATATAGGGAGAACCCGTATAAATAAATTCACGGTACACCTCGTCCGAGAAGAGGAACAAATCGTACTTCTTCACAAGGTCGCGAATCTGGTTCATTTCACGGCGTGTATAGAGGTAACCCGTAGGATTGTTGGGATTGCAAATCAAAATGGCCCGCGTGCGCTCGTTAATCAGCTCTTCGAACTTCTCTACCTTGGGCAACGAGAAACCCTCTTCGATGGTCGTGGCAATGGTGCGTATCTTAGCTCCGGCAGAGATGGCAAACGCCATATAATTAGCATAGGCCGGCTCGGGAACAATGATTTCATCACCCGGATTGAGGCAAGCCAGGAAAGAAAACAAGACCGCCTCCGAGCCGCCGGAAGTGATGATGATGTCGTCTGCAGTCAGATTGATATTGTACTTCGCATAGTAACCTACCAACTTCTCGCGGTAACTGCGATACCCCGCACTGGGACTGTATTCCAGAACTTTCCGGTCGATGTTCCGTATCGCTTCAATCGCGACTTCCGGAGTAGGCAGGTCGGGTTGTCCGATGTTCAGGTGGAATACATGTATGCCCCTCTGCTTGGCAGCATCTGCCAAAGGAGCCAGTTTTCTGATAGGAGATGCGGGCATCTCCATTCCGCGAATAGATATTGTTGGCATGAGGTTATTTACTATTTGACAATTTACAATTTACTATTTAATAGACTATTTATAAGTGATATTGCTATCACTTTATCATTAAAGTTGCAAATGTAGCGAATTATTTGAAACCAAAAGGAAGGCAAGACCATAAAAACTTTAAAAAACTTATCTATCGTAAAAACTCTATGATATGTAAACGGAAACTTGTATCTTTGAAAAAGCAAACGAACCAAGCTGGCTCAATTGTAAATAGTAAATAGTCAAATTGTAAATAACACCATGGTCATCAACCTTATAACTTTTGCTTCCATACTGCATAAACAAGCATCAGTCCGTAGCTCCCACGAAGTGATATTGACTGAATTGGAAAAATACTTTACCGTCAACTTCATTGATTACAAAGATATAGACAAGTTATCACCCGATGACTTCAGTATTATATTCATTGCCACCGGAGGTGTGGAACGGCTGGTAATCCAGCATTTCGAATCCCTTCCCCGCCCCGCCATCCTCCTGGCAGACGGCATGCAGAACTCACTGGCCGCCGCTCTCGAAATATCTTCCTGGCTGCGCGGCCGGGGAATGAAAAGCGAGATTCTTCACGGAGAGCTCCCCGAAACCATCAAGCGTATTTTTGTCCTGCACAGCAATTTCATGGCACAACGCAGCCTTTTCGGCATGCGCATCGGCGTAATGGGCACTCCGTCCAGTTGGCTCATTGCCAGCAATGTGGATTATCTGCTTGCCAAACGCCGCTGGGGTATCGAGTACACAGACGTCTCATTGGACCGCATTTATGAATACTACGGACAGATAACGGACGACGAGGTGGGCGAAGCATGCGCCGGACTGGCAGGAAAAGCGCTTGCCTGCCGAGAGGCAAGCCCCGAAGACATGATAAAGGCCATGCGGCTGTATCGAGCCATCAAGAGGATTGTAGAGGAAGAGCGACTGAGCGCCATTACCCTCAGCTGCTTCCGTCTGATAGACCAAACGGGAACCACCGGCTGCCTTGCCCTTGCCTTGCTGAACGACGAAGGAATCATTGCCGGATGTGAAGGCGATTTGCAATCCGTCTTCACCATGCTGGCCGTAAAAGTGCTGACAGGGAAGAACCCTTTCATGGCCAATCCTTCCATGATAAATGCCCGTACCAATGAAATCATATTGGCACATTGTACCATCGGTATCGCACAAACGGAGCAGTTCATCATACGCAACCATTTTGAGACGGAAATCGGCATCGGTATTCAGGGAATCCTGCCGACAGGAGATGTAACCATCGTGAAATGCGGGAACGAAAGTCTGGACGAATATTACCTGAGCACCGGCACGCTTGTTGAGAATACAAACTACATCAATATGTGCCGCACCCAAGTACGGATAAAAATGAACTCCCCTGCCGACTATTTCCTCAAGACACCGCTGGGCAACCACCACATCATGTTACACGGCAATTACGAGGATATATTGGAGGAGTTTCTGCAAGCCAATGCCTGCAAACGGATTGAATGATTATTCGTTCGCATCCGGTATCACCACCTCGAAACGCGTTCCTTTTCCCAACTCTGAGGAGACCGAGATAGAACCATGCAAGCGGTCTACGATGGTCTGGCAAATGCTCAGCCCCAAACCGGCACCCTGCGTAAAGCTGTCTTCTTTGTAGAAGCGTTCGAAGATATGTTTCTGGGCGTCTTCGGAGATACCGCTTCCCGTGTCTTCGACAAAGATGGTGGTATATCCTTCCCGGTTCGTGACGTAGCCGAAGGTAATGCTGCCCGTTACCGTGAATTTCTTGGCATTGTTTATCAGGTTGTTCACGACCTGCTTCAAGCGGACGGAATCGGTGATGACCAATTTGTCTTCCCCTTCCGGAATCTTTATACGTAGCTCTACATCCCGAGGCATACTCAGACGCTGGGATTCATGGACTTCCTGCATGATGAACGCCAGATTGAATGCTCCGAACTTAAAGTCCATCGTGCCCGATTCTATGCGCGAGAGGTCCAGAATATCGTTTATCAACGCCAACAGCAATGTACAGTTGATGTTGATTGTTTCGACGAACTGCTTTACCTCTTCCGGAGAAAAAGCGTCCAAATCCTTCAACAAATCCGAGAAGCCGACAATGGCATTCAAAGGGGTGCGTATCTCATGGCTCATATTGGCAAGAAACGCAGATTTGAGCTTGTCGGCCTGCAAGGCACGGTCACGTGCGGCAATCAAGGCCTCTTCCGTATCCTTGTAACGCTGGATGCTCTGGCATACTCCCAATACCATGTATGGGGTATCAACCGTCAGTCCGTCATAAGCGGTACTGCGGAACTCCCACCATTCATAGCTCCCATCCGCACTCTTCAACCGGAAACTCATCCGTGAATTGATTTCATTGCCCAACAGAATGGCATCAAAATTCCTGCGCGTATGTAGCAAGTCTTCCGGATGTATAAGGGTGTCCATCTCATCACGTGCCAGCAAGTCCGTATCACCGGTATACCCGAAACGGCGCAGCAATCCACCCGGGAAATGGAAACGGTTCATATGCATGTTGTACTGCCACGGATAAATGGAGCTTTCCTCCACCGCCATATTGAAGAAGCGTCTCTGCATCTCTTCTTCGGAGATATTGCGGCATACAATCGCCATTCCCGTCATCTTTTCATTGGCAAAGATAGGTACTACCTCGCCGGAAACGGGGAAATACGTTCCCTGATGGTTTTCCTGCATGAAGGCTTTCTCCGGAATAGAAATAGGTCTCTTTCCGGTACGTACTTTCTTCAACAAGTCCTGCAGGATGTTTTCTCCATTCATGTAAATCCTGAAAATGGAGCCGGCCATCTGCCCTTCATAGAAACGGGACGTATAGGTTTCGGAAGAAAGTCCCAGCATCTGTAACAACGGACGGTTGACAAAATGGATGCGCAGGTCGGTATCATACGTAATCAAGCCGTCGCGAATGGAACAGAAGATATTGTCGAACTCGTCGCGCTGCTCCACCAGGCGGTGCTGTATCAACAAGCGGGTCTGGGCATGTATGCGCTTACGCGACTCCCTGCGGTTGGCACGGAAAAGCCAGGCAACCAGCAGCACCAATGCCCCGACAATCAGCGAATAGAACAGAATGAACCAGACACGGTAACGCTCCATCAACGGTATATTCAAAATGATGCCCTTGCTCTCCGCACGGTTCGTGTCCACACGGAAAAACTGCAACTGTTTGTAATCGAACAGCAACTTGCCCCCAAAGTCCTTTACTCCCAATGAGGCGGGTGACTTGCCCTTCAAAATACTTGCAGCCTGCCGGCCGGCAGCAAAGGCATCCTCTCCGGGAACGGCATCATACACACACAGCACACCGTTCGTCATAGCCAGGTTCTGGCTGGTAAACACGGGAGCCTTCAACTTCAAGGAAAGAAAAGGAATCCATTTGGGAGCTATAACAATATGCTTGTAGGCATTGTAGTCATAGCAAATGGAAGTGATGATAGAGTTCAAGGACTTGGCCTGCACGTTCAGCACTTTCAACTCATGCTCCGGATAGTTGCTTTTTATGCGTTCCCAAGAGTCTTCCACAGCCCTGACCCCTTTAAGGCTCAGGAAACTGCTGTCGGACAGACAAACCAACTCCCTGCGGGAAGGGAACATACGGACAGCCGCATCCAGCAAGACATCGAAATCCGTTTTCGAAACATGGCCAGAGACGTTGGGCATTCTTTCAAAGACCCTCTCATCCGGGTATTTGATGCCCGAAACCACCACCGGTATCTGATAAGGCAGGGAATCACCGCAATGGGTCAATGTGAAGAAAGCCTCATCGCTGGAAGTCACAATCAAGTCCGTTTTCCGTTGCCTGGCACGCTGGCAAATGCGGCGCATGATGAAACATTCGGAAGCGAAAGACCAGTAATCGGCATTCAGATATTCGGTAATGATATTGGCTCTAACTCCCCCCTTTTTCAGTCCGTTCTCCAGATTTTCTGTCAGGAGGCTGTGCCAAGGAGTATTTTTTGTATAAGACTGTATGAAAAGTACATTGTACGTACGTTCCGCAGCCGAAAGTGTTCCCGACATCAACCACAACAAGCCTGCAAGCAATGGAAAGAAAAGGCGTTTCATCATAATATAGATTTTGTATACTCAACGCAAAAACTCTTATTCGTCACGCAAATATACAAGTTATATTGAGAATGAGTACAGATTACTCAAAAAAAACTCATTCATCATGCAATGCTTCGGCAGGCTGCACCTCCATGGCCCGTGAAGCCGGATACCAGATTCCTGCAATCACCATTAGTGCCATCAATACCCAGACAATAGAAACGCATATGACAAATCTCCCCCAAGTGGCATCCGTGGCTTCTGTAAAAGTGACATCTGCCATAACCATGTTAATACATATTATCAAAGCCGGGATAGAAGCAAGCGCCAACAGCAGCAACCCTTCACCCAGCAATTGCCAACGTATCCTTCCACGGCTGCTGCCCATGGCCATGCGCAAGGCAATCTCGCTGCGACGATGGCGGGTACGGAACCAGAAAGTTCCCATCAGCCCAATGAATACATTGAAAACGAAGAATATCACAATGAGCCTTGCACTACGGATATATGGGGTGATTCCTTCGGCAGCATCCCGTTCTATCTTCTGGTCCTTATAGCTCTGTATGTCGAAAAGATAGAATGGAGCGACCTGCAGCTGCGACGTCATATCCTGATAGAAACAGGCTGCAAAATTATCCGTATCTGCCTCCGGACGTATCCGTAGGGAGATGAACGGAAGGTACTGGGCCTCATAGAACCAACCAGGGAAAGGAGTCAGGACAAAAGGTCCGTAACGGGCGTAATCATCCGTCTTCTGCAAGGCACAGACTGCAGAGACACGGTAACGGAGACCTCCGCTGTAATAATCCAGGAACTCGCGGCCCACCGCCCCAGTACTTGCCTGAAAAAGGCTGTCTGCCAGATCACAGGTCACCACGGCAGGCAAAGGACTGGCAGTGGAATTCCAGTCTACGACATTCCCCTGCAACAACGGAATGCGCATGACGTCGAAATATTCTGGAGACACATAGCGTACTGTAGTCTCGACAACATGTACGCTGTCCGTCGCATACCCCTGGTAAACACGCCCGCGGGTATAGGTATCGGTACCCAACCACATGGCCGCACTCTCCACAGCAGGATATCGCCTGATACGCCGGAGCACCTCCTCCATCGGTTTGAACCAGAAGGTCTGCAGACTGTCTTCCGACGTGCACGGCACTATCTGTGTGGGGTTGCAGGAAATCCTTATCTTATAGACATGCTCCAAATCATACCCCTTAGGCTGCCGTTCTGCATAGGTAAAGCCATAGAGCACATCCACACAATACCACATCAATGTAAATACAATCAACAGCTCGGCAAACAGCCAGCCATTACTGCGGCGCTGGTTCCATATCTGATGTAAAATAGAATGTATCATACTCGTTACTGTTTTTTTAATTGGGATTCGTTTATCCGTTCATTCTCCACCAAGAACCTCGGCTATGGGACGGCGGGTGGCATGCCAGGCCGGAATAAACACAGAAAGCAGGTTGAACAACAGGCACACCACCAATACAGCCACGAAAACCGTGGGACGGAAGAAAAGCCAGACACTTACATCAAAATTCGTTCCGGGAGCGCCATAGCCAAGCATCCAATCCTTACCCAGCCATAGGAATATGCATGAAAAGAGAAAACCGAGCAATGCGCCGGCAAATGCCAAAGCCAGATTCTCACGGAGCAACTGCACCATTAAAGTAGAACGGCTGGCACCGTATGCTTTCCTTACCGCAAGCTCAGCCATGCGACGGGACATTTGCGAAGATATAAGTCCGCTGACATTGATAGCAGGTACAATCAGTAATATCAGACCCAGAATTATGCAGGTTACGGCAGGGCTCATCGTATCATTACGGAAGAACTGCCGTTCCGTATAAGTGCTGAGATCGGGAAGTTCCAGTTTATACTCAGTCAGTGTCTCGTTGAAGCGGGCAAGCGACTGTTCTATCTGCCGCTTGAGCTCCTCTCTACCGACACCGGGCCTGACAAGGGCCACAGCCTCGAAATCTCCCCGTAGCCCTTCACTGCCCAAATCGGAATTCCGGGTGGAATAAGGCATCCACAACTCTCCATAGGCAAATGTGAACAGAGAGCTCACATCTTTGGTGACCCCCACAATGCGTTTAGGGCGAAAGTTAACAAAATAATTCTTGCCAATGGCTGCTTCGGCAGACCCGAAAGCTTCGCGGGCAAGCTGTTCACCTATAACCACAACATCCCGGCAAGCATCGAACTCTTCGGTACTGAAAAGACGACCTGCCACAAGAGGGATGTCGTAGACACGCCAATAGTTCAAATCCACCTGACGAACCGTGCGGCGCATTCCCCGCGCTGGCGACTCCCCACAGTATCTAAGATAGGTAGGTCCCAGATAGGTGACAAGTTCTGCTCCCGGAAGTTCCTTAAAAATAGCGTTGACAGCCCGATAAGACATACCCGTATTGGAATTGCTGCGGTCGGACTTACGGTAAGAATATCCATAAGAAGAATATACCATACTACTGCGGTGCGACTCGGGAGCCAAGTCAGCCGTCTGGATGTCATACACCATGTAAATGACCATGACAAAGGTGATGCTCACTGCCGTACCGATGACGGAAACAGCACTGAAAAAGGGATTCTGGCGGATAAGAGCTAAAATTTGTTTCATAACTTTCTATTCATCATGTAATGCTTCGGCAGGCTGCACCTTCATGGCACCTCTTGCCGGATACCAAATACCTGCAACAATCATGACAGCCATAAGCGACCAGGTTGCCACAACAGCTGCCAGAAAACGCCCTCCGCCGAAAGGAAGTTTCTCAACATCCACCAACTCCGCCATTCCCACATTGAAGGCAATAATGACGGCAGGAACGGCTGCAAGGGTAAGCAGCAATATACCCTCCGACATCAGACGGAGGAAGACACCTTGACGCGAACTTCCCATAGCCATACGGAGTGCCACTTCACGGCGACGCTGCTGTGTACGGAACCAGAAAGTGCCGATAACGCCCAGAAAAATATTCATCAACAGAAAGCCGAGCACACAAAGCTGGGTTTTGGCTTCATTCATGTCCTCACGTTCGCATATCTCGCGCAAATCCTTGAAAGAAGTTACATCGAGCAGATAGAGATTCCCTACTTGATAGAGGCGGTCAGCATCCTCCATAAGCTTCTCCATAAAGCCGGAATCGGCATCAGGACGGACACGAAGACTGAGAGTGATGTATCGTGGATTTCCATATTCTTTCAGTCTGTCAAGGTTAAGATGCAAAGCTGCATAAGTACCTCCCCACTCTGAAGAAGTATAGAAGTGCGACCAACGTACGGGTGTGCCGACAGCCCCTACGCGGCACCGTTCATCACTACCGAAATTCAACAGTGTAAGTTCACGGTCTTGTAAAGAAGCTGCATTGTTCAGGTGCAATTCAGGATAGGCTGCAAAAAGATTGGAAGAAACGACCATATGGTCATCCCGTATGGCAGCGGCCATGTGGGTCAACATCTCCTCATCCGAGCTACCATAACGGAACACACGGAAAAAATCAGGTTCCACCCAAAGCAGATGAACATTCTCCGATATAGTATCCAGCCCCAAATTGAGACCGTTGCTACCGTCATTATAAGGAAAGCAATTCTGAGAAAGTGCCACAGCTTCCACACCTGGACGATGCCTCAAACGTTCGGCAAGTTCCACAAGATGCCGCATATCATCGTCCTTGGTCAAATCGAAATTATAAGCAGTAGACTTGAGAGTAAGCTTACTGACTGCAATATTATAGCAATGTTCCGTATCAAAACCCATCGGGGCATTGTAAACACGAAGAGTAACCAGTGTCCAGTCCACAATGTACCAAAGCACCACAAAGACCAGCAGCAGTTCCGTAAAAAGGAAAAGGCTGGAACGCCATTCATTCTTAATCTGAACCAATATATTCTTCATATGTCATTCCCCCCTCTGATTGATTGCATCCACTATATTCATCCTCGAAGCCCTCCATGCCGGGATACCGGCTGAAAGCAAATTCATCAGCAAACAGAAACCGAAAGCCGACAGAAAAGCCCATGGAGAAAGTAACATGCCAGGTGTCAGTGAAGTGTCTCCATTTAAATAGGCATTGGCGCTATTGCCAAAGAGGAAGCCGTTCAATAAAAAAGTAGCACCGTAACTCAAAGCCAGCCCCAGCATACCCGCCAACAGAGAGAGCAGCAGGTTTTCGAAAAACACCTGTCTTACCAGTTCACTACCCGTAGCGCCGAAAGCTTTGCGTACCCCGATTTCACTCATACGCTTCCGCATCCGCGAGAGGGTCATGGAAGAAAGGTTGATGGCAGGCACCAGTAGCAAGATGGTGATGACAAGCGCGTAACGCAAAACAATCCCCTTCATATCCGGCAAATGGTCCCATTTACGATACAGATTGGCAAACACCCCATCGGGTTGGTCACGATAAAAGGTTTCCGCTTCGGATAGACCGGCGTTATACGCAAGGCGCAATCTCTCCGCCTCTTCACGAATAGCCGGAAAATCGGCCGACGAATGTGCTAATATCACAGCCTTCATCTGCCCCATCGTATTTTCCCACCAGGCAAAACCAGCAGCATCGGTCGAATTATAAGGTACCCACACTTGCCCGTATGCTGAAGTGGCAAGCATGGAAACATCGGCCACGACACCTGAAACCCGGTAATCCACATGATTCAGTTGCAATGTCTGCCCCGTTACCTCCGTAGTGCCGAACAACCGACGCGCCACGGTAGCCGAGATAACGGCACAAGGTATTCCGGCATCGCTGTCTGCCTTGCTGAAACCTTTACCACTCAAAAAACGGAAACGGAAGATGTGCCAGAACTGTTCGTCCGTCTGCACCATATCCGCTGTCAGCTTTGCTCCAGCGAGCAACGACACACGCACTTTTTCCGGTAAAGATATAAGCGTGACGGCCTCTGCCGTAGAAAGCTGTTTAAAACATCCCTTACCCGTCTGTACAGACATGTGCCCATATGCCCCATGGTCAGTTCCTTTATACCTTACTGCCATGGTAGAAACATAAAGCGAACGCGAGCGGTTTATCTCCGGCTCACAATCTACCATACGTACTTGCAGGGTGATGACAAGCACCATAATCATGCAAATGGCAAGAGCGGTACCTATCACGGACACCCAAGTGATAATGGGATTCTCCCGCAAATGGTAGAAGGCTTGCTGAAAGTAGAGACGTATCATAAATAATTAAAAATTGAAAATTAAATTATTCGTCGTGCAGAGCTTCGGCGGGCTGTACCTTCATCGCCTTGCGGGCGGGGATGCCGATGCCGATAATAATCATGAGGGCTATCAACACAAAGCTGATCGCGGCACAGAGCAGCAGACGGCCCCACTCCAATGTCGTACCGTTCCTCCAGGAGTTCAATTCCAGATTCGCCAGATTATAGTCGATGAGCAATGCAACAGGAGTGACAATTGCCAACAATAATATCCCTTCACTAAGCAGCCGGATGAAGATGGCACGGTCTGTCGCTCCATGCGCTTTGTGCAGCGCTATTTCCGAACGGCGTTGCTGCGTACGGAACCAGAATGTTCCGAGCAAGCCGAGGAAGATGTTCAGCAGCAGGAATCCCATACCCATCACATAGTTACGGATATCATTGGTCCATGCCTGCTGGAAGTTGCGGCGGATGTCCTTGAAAGAACGTATCTCCGAAATGAAGATGTTTCCTACGCGAAACTGGCTCTCACTGTCTGCCTTCAACCTCTCAATGAAGTCATTGTCCTGCCCTTCACGGACACGGACACAAAGTTCGAGACCGACATAGTAGAAATTCTGCTTCACCATCATGGAATATGAGCTTCGTGCCTGGTCGTAATCGTGATAGCGTACATCTTGCAATGCGGCACCCAGCCGGTAGGTCTTCGTTGTGTCCCCAAAGAGATGGAACCGCTGGCCCACAAAGTCGGTCATCCTACGGTCATACTTACTAAAAAGGTTGTCCGAAGCCATGAAATCTCCGCGTTCCAACATTTCAGCCAATTGTTCGGGTGTCTCGCCACGCGTGCCCCGATAGCGAAATACACGGGGAAAATCCGGTGTCACCAACCTCCGGATAGTCCAACCGGGAGAACGCAACGTATCGTAGCTCACTTCAGCGCTTGAATTGCTTCCATTGTAAGGGTACGAATTCTGTGAAAGGCTCACCGCCTCTATCTCTGGCCGGTGGCGCAGACGCTCCAGCAACTTGGCTATGTCATCGTGGGTCTGCTGAGAGGTATGCCCGGCTATGTAGTCGGGGCTTTTGGGTGTCAGTTCACCCAACTCGATGAGGTAACAATGCTCGATATCAAAGCCTTTCGGCTCCAGGTAGGTAGCGGCGCGAGTATAGAGATAGTCCACCACGTACCACATCACTACGCTCACCACCAGCAGCTCCAGCACCAACCATAGGTTTGAGAGCCATTCATTCTTTATCTGTATAAGAAGTTTCTTAGTCATTTTCTTCAGCGATTAATGTTTAGTGACACGGGATTATTTATGCAAGCGTCCACCCAATGCATTTACAATGCCTACCCTCGATGCACGCCATGCGGGAATACCGGAACTCAATAAGTTCAGCACAAAGCAGAACAGCAGTGCCCAGCCAAAAGTAGAGCCATGCAGCAATATACTTGCATCCACGGCGGGAGGGCTCAGCGTCTGGCTGAATTCCTGGGCAAACAGCAGGGTATTTCCCAAATAAGCAAACACGACGCTCAGTAACAATCCCAGAATCCCTGCCAACAGTGTCACCACCAAATTCTCTGCAATGATTTGCCTCATCAGTTCCAGTCTTGTTGAACCGAATGCCCGGCGTACACCGATCTCAGCCACACGCTGGCGCAAACGGCTCTGTGTCATCGAGCTGAGGTTGATGGCAGGAACAATCAGTAGGATGATGAAGATAATGAGGCGCTGTCTGCGCGCCTGGTCCACGTCCGGTTCGATGTTGGCAGCCATGCCCGCGGCACTCTTCTCCTGGTCGTAGGGACGGTTGCGGTAAATCAACGAATAACCGTTCTCACCGATTATCGTGTTGTACTCCTGACGGCGGCGCTCCGTTTCCTCGCGGATGGCTGGAAAATCTTCGCGGCTTTTTGCCAGGATGGTGACGCTCATCATCCCCATGTGTTCGTCGCTCCAGGTATCCTTCGTTATCTCAGTAGAGGTATAGGGTACCCATACCTGCGCGTAAGCTGTGTTGGCTAAAGTAGAAACATCCTTCACTACGCCGGCCACTGTATAAGGAGCATGGTTCAAGAGGAATTCACGGCCCACGGCCTCCGTTGTCTGGAATAGCCGGCGCGCCACACTTTCCGTAATCACTGCCACGGGCAGTCCGGCGTCGAACGTAGCCCGGTCATAGGCCTTTCCTGCAACAAACGAAAAATCGAATACATGCCAAAAGGTATCATCTGTCTGCAACAAATCGATACCCGTTGCAGGTTGTCCCGGCAGATTCACGGGGGTAGAAACCACCATGCAGGTATAAATCGTTACCGCTTCCGGTGTCTTCAGCGATTTAAAGCACTCGAGCGCCGTCTTTATACCCATCGGTCCGTTGCTGGTTCCATCGCCCCAACTCTTGTTGGTAATGCTCATATAATGGGCGTGCAGAAAGCGGTCACGGTTACTTTCAGGGGCAAACGGGGCCACCTTCACCTGCTGCATCATCACCACCAGCATGATGAGGAAGATGGCAAGTGCCGTACCGGCTATGGTGACGGCACTAATCATCGGTTGCTGCCGCAACTGTGCCCAAGCTTGTGTGAAAAATTGCTTTATCATCTCAACGGCCTATTTTCAAATTATCAGTATTTACCTCGCCTATGCCTCTTTTAGAAATGTCAGCATGCCCGGCAGTTCCACTCAAAGTAATTTCACCGACTCCACCTACTTTGGCAGAGAGATAATCGCAAACTACATGGATGTCGGCACTGCCCACACCACGTAAAGCCACCCTCAGGTCACGGCAAGTCAAATCCTTCACATGTACATCACCCACGCCTTTCACTTCAAACTCCAGCTTATCCAGCTTCAAGGGTTCCTCACAGTTGAATTCACCCACACCGATAAATTCCACCATCTTTAAGTCCGGAGCCGAGAGACGGATGGTAACACCGTCATTTTGGTTGCGCACCTTCTTATCCTTGAAGCCGATGGTGAGATGACCATCCTTCACTGTGCTCTCCGTATTCTTCACGTACTTCTCCCGTCCTTCAATCTGTAGGGAGTAACTGTCGCTCTGTGTGAAATAAACCGTACCCACAGAAGTTATCCTGATGGATGAGAATGCCTCCACCTTACGTACTTCACTCACTTTGTTATCTTGTCCCCATGCACAAATTACGCCTGCAAATGCCAATGCCAATGCGATGATAACACCTATAATATTTGTCTTCATATTCTTGCTTATTTATTACGATGATTACTTACTCAAAAAACAGATAATATATTTAGTACGAACGGATGATATATTTGCCCCAAACAAGTGATGTGTGCGATACAAACAGATGATACGTTCTTTTTTATCGTTGATATTATTTTCTTATTCTTCATGTAACGCCTCTGCCGGCTCTATCTTCATGGCTTGCCGGGCCGGATACCAAATACCCATCATCACCATCAGTGCTATCAACAGCCAAGCACCTAATGAGCCTATCAGGAAACGTATCATGCTCCACTCTACCGGCCAGGTCGCAATCAATGCAGTACGTCCAATGGTGAATTCGCCGACACCTACGTTGTAACATACCAGCATAGCAGGCAAAGTAACCAACGCCAACAGCAGTAACCCCTCCCCCATAAGAAGGGAAAAAACCTGATGCTTGGTACTACCCATCGCCAACCGTAAGGCTATTTCCGAGCGACGACGGCGCGTACGAACCCAGAAAGTGCCTATCAGCCCCAAAAAGACATTACCCAAAAGGAACAATACCACTATTGTCTGACTATTCACTTTGTCCGTATCTCCATACATCACTTCAAACTGTGCCTGCATTTGCGTGTAAGGTTCCGCATCGGCAACAAATATATTGTCCGTATCCAGCCTCGGTGCTATCTCGCGGAGAAATTGTTCCCGATAGTCCGGTCCGTCGGCTGCAGGCTTTACACGGAAAACTATCTGTGCCTGCTGACTACCGAATTCCTCACGCATAAGTTGCTCGCCCAGGCGCATAAAAATCCAATGAGCGTCATTACCATAGCGGTAATCGCGGAAACTGCCGACAATGCCACCTTGAGTAACAGTATTCACAGTATCTCCACGCCATTTCATCGGTGTGTTGAGTGAAAATTCCGGTAGCCGTTCCTTGAAGGCATCGGCAATAGCCTGACTCAACATCACATTATTGATGCCGATAGGCAAAGCGGCAAAAGTCCGTCCTTGTTCCTCCTGCATATGGAAAACCCGGGTATATCCACCGGTAGCATAAATCATACGCCCGTTCTGCCCGATGGTATCTTGTACAGCCAGCGAGTTATAACTATTTGCGCCACTCATAGGCAAACTCCAATAACTCAATGAAGCGGCCTCTACAGTCGGTTCTTGTTCCAGCCTTTTCAGGATATTCAGATACTTGTCGGCATCGAGCAATGCAGTATCACGACTCTCGCCTCCCTGAACCGTAGTAAGACGATAAACATGGTCGATATCATATCCCAACGGACGATAGAAAGTATATTTCATACATCCCAGAGAGTCGCAAAGAAACCACATCACGATGAATACCAAAAAAAGTTCGGCCAAGACCCACCCACTATTGCTCAGGCGTGCCCATATCATGCGTAAGTTGTGTAAAATGAATTTCATAATACTTCTTGTTTTATTTATCGTTCAGTGAATCTACAATTGTCCGTCTTGCTGCCATCCATGCAGGCAGTCCGGCACTAAGCGTATTGATGACCACGCAGAAAGCAAAAGCCAGCAGAAATACCCAGGGACTGAACAATGCCTCCATGCTCAAGCTAAAGTCACCGGCTGTACCGACATTCTGGCTATTGGTAAAAAGCCAGGTACGCATTCCCCATACAGCTACGTAGCTGAACAATAATCCTACCACACCACCAAGCAGTGTCAGTACCAGGTTCTCATTCAGAATTTGGCGTATCAGTACACCGCGCGTTCCTCCGAAGGCCTTACGTACCCCAAGCTCCGAGGTACGCTGCTGCATCCGGCTGTTACTCAGCCCGCACAAATTGAGCGACGGCACCAACAGAATGATGAACAATGCAATGGCATATTGCAGGTATAGCATCGTCACATCCGGTCCTACGTTAGCCCATACATGGTTCACATGCGCCACGATGTCATCCGGTTGCTCCATGATGTCTATCTGCATATCTCCCAATCCTGCATTGACAGCCTCTATCCGTTTGGCAATACCTTGACTGATAGCCGGAAAATCGTCGGATGTACGTGCCAGCACAGCAATATGAACACTACCACCATAACTCCATACCGAAGTCACTTCCAACTTATCGGCCGGATACATACTCCATACTTGTGCGTAAGCATCCTTTGCGGTGACAGAAACATCCTTTACCACTCCTATCACACGCGCCGGTTCGCGGTTCAACAATAACTGCTGTCCCACCGCATCTGTCGTACCAAACAGTTTCCGTGCCACAGAAGCACAAACCACAACAGCCTTTGTACCTCCTGCACGATCCTCTTCGCCAAAACCGTGTCCTGCCATGAACTGCAGGCTGAATACCTTCCAAAAGCCCTGATCGGTCTGCATAGCATCCACCTTTACCCGGTTGCTACCATCTGTAAGAGACACCAAAGCGGCACTGGCCGGAACAAAAGCAGTACAAGCTTCCACTTCGGATAACGGCTGTATACATTCTTTCATAAATGCCGGTGAAGGAGTATTATAGTTTTGTACCCCCTCCTCTGTCTTGCTGCTTATATGCATGGCAGAAAAGTAAAGGCACCGGCTACGGTTCACTTCCGGTTCCAAATCGGCATACTTCGTTTGCCAAATAATCACAATAGCCATAATCATGGTAATGGCAAACGCCGTACCCAGTATGGAAATTGTACTCAGCAGCGGATTCTGCTTCAAGATAGTAAAAGCTTGTCTTACGGTTTGCATTTCATTTATTGATAGTTGATAATTAATAGTTGATAGTTTCTAAGCAGTAATTATTCCACCTGACGTCCGTCGAAGAAGCGGATGGTACGCGAGGTCTGTTTGGCCTGCTCTTCATTGTGAGTCACCATCACAATGGTACGTCCGTCTTCCTTGTTCAGCTGATGCAACAGCTCCATGACTTCGGCACCCATTTTGGAGTCCAAATTACCGGTAGGCTCATCGGCGAGGATTATCTCCGGATTGCCGATGATGGCGCGGGCAATGGCTACACGCTGGCACTGTCCACCGGAGAGCTGTGTAGGCATGTGGCGCATGCGGTGGCTCAAACCGACCTTCTTCAACACCTCTTCCGCCAGACGACGGCGTTCTTTGGCAGACACCTTTCTATACAGCAAAGGCAGCTCCACATTATCCAATACATTCAGCGAGTTAATCAGATGGAAAGACTGAAACACAAAACCCAGCTTCTGGTTACGGAAAGCAGCCAGCTCCTTGTCCTTCATGCCGTCCACTTTCGTACCGGCTATTTCGATGGTACCGCTGGTGGGTGCATCCAGTAAACCCATAATGTTCAGCAACGTAGATTTTCCGCAACCGGAAGGTCCCATGATACTGAGAAATTCTCCCTTGTTCACTTCGAGGTTTACATTTTCCAATGCCACGGTTTCAATCTCGTTTGTACGATAAATCTTGTTGATGCCAGTTAACTTAATCATAATGGTAAGTATTTAATTGTTATTATTCTGTTCTGTTTCTATTCCGCACAATTTCTGCTTCAAGAGGTCAAAAGTTGTACCAAAATCGTTTATTATTGATTATCTGCTATTTATACATGCAGTAAGGTGTCCGAAAATGAACACCTTGTCCGTTTTCATCTATCCGTCACGCAGGGCTTCCGTAGGTGGAATGCGACTGATACTGCGCGCCACAGTTTGTTCTGCTTCAACAGTTCCCAGACTTATTTAAGTAAGACTTTATCATTTCAATTTCAACTTATTCTTGTTCTTATAGTTACTCATATCACTCACCACCACTTCATCACCCGGTTGCAAGCCACTGACCACTTCTACAAACTCAAAGTTGGAATCGCCCAACTGCACCTTGCGCTTTACGATTTCCTTATCGGAATTGCGTACAAAAAGTTCATACTCCCCACGTCCCACATAATAGCTGGCATTGGCTATGCGCATCACGTCTTCCTTCACCGCATTCATCACGTACACATCTGTCTTCAGACCGGAACGGAGACGGCGGTTATTATCTTCATTCAACTGCACGGTAAAGGATATTACACCATTCTTTGAAAGCGGAGTAACACTGCTTACGGAACCTTCCAACTTTTCGCTGCCAATCTTCACAATGGCCTTGCCGCCGGCAGCCACACGGTCACCGTAAGTATCGGCAATCTCGCCTTCCACCTTGAAGTGGCTCAAGTCGGAGATGACGGCAATCTGGGTCCCTTCAGGAACCTGAGCTCCAATCTGATTGTTGATATAAGTAAGGATGGCCTTCCGGGGCGAACGCACCTGCGCGTCATCGAGCGTACGTTTGGTTTCGGCCAGTGTCTTCTGGAACATGCTGAAATCCAATTCCTGCACTTGGTATTCCGCAGCCAACACTTCCTTCTCGTTGGCATACTGCTGCTGTAATTGCTCGTATTCCAGTTGTGCAACGTTGTAGCTCAGTTCTGCTTGGCGCACTTTGTCAGTGGTGCCGGAACCGAGGCTATCGAGGTACTGCTCGTTGCGCAGCTCCACCTTCATGCGGTCAAGCTTCATGGCGGAGACTTTGATTTTCATCTGAAGGTCGGTCAGCTTGGTTTGGTTGTCAAGTTTCAGCTGCTTTAGCTTGTAGCTGCGCATCTGCTCTTCGTCCAGCATCTTCTTGTAGTCGGTTTCGGCACTCTGTAAGTCCAGTTTCAGGATAGGAGTACCGACATCCACACTATCGCCACCTTTTCTGTACACCTCCAAAATGCGGGTATTGATGGGCGAGTTGATAATTTCCTCGAATGCCGGAACCACCTTGCCGGAGGCGCTGACACTGACTTCAATCGTGCCCTTGCCTACTTTGGAGAACACAAGATCTTTCTCTTTCACTCCCGCACGCATCAATGAAATGAGTACACTGACCACTACGATACCTGCCACGCCGATAGCACCGTAGCGGATAATTTTCTTATTGCGTTCTTTATTACGCACTTCTTTCGGAATTTCTCTATCCATATCTTTAAATTTTATTGTTTGCGAACATAACGCTTAATATATACTAAATTCATGCCAAAATCATAACCCACTGAAAGTAAGCGAAAAGACAAAAAAGAAGGGTGTCCGTTTTCGGACACCCTGTACATTTTCGGATAGATTCTTTATCTTAATCTCAAACGGTCGCCAATCTCCGGCACGTATTCCGCATCCTTGCGATTCATCTTATAAAGGTTCTTCAGACGAATGCCGTACTTTTGGGAAATGGAGTGCATGGAATCACCATCCTTCACAATGTAGACAGTATGGGGTTTAGCGGCTTTCTTACGCTTTTCTTTCAAGTAGATGATGTCTCCCGCCTCCAGTGTATATTCTTTATGGAGGTCGTTGTATTTCACCAGCTTCTTCCAGCTGATGTCAAACTCCTTGCCCAACACCTGGAAGGTGTCTCCGTCGCGTGCCACTACATAAGCTATATCGTTGGCAATGTACACCTGATGCGGATTGGCCAGCCAAGGCTTCTTTTTCAGTTCCTTCTCCCAGCTGCGGGCATCGCGCTTGCTCATGCCACGGCTGTCGTACTTATACAGTTCATAATCCTCGATAATGGTTATCAGTCGGTTGGCATACGACGGGTCGGTAGCATAGCCAGCCTTCTTCAAGCCGCGCGCCCAACCCTTATAGTCCGTAATCTTCAGTTTGAAAAGAAAAGCATAACGTGCTCCCCTTTTCAAGAAATCGGAATGGTCTTCATAAGAGTCTTTCGGATTGCGATAAGCGCGGAAACATTCATTGCGGGCATCGTCATCATGCCTCACTGTCCGTCCGCGCCAGTTGCCTCCGCACTTGATGCCGAAGTGGTTGTTGCTCTTGCGCGCCAGCGCGCTGTATCCGGCACCGCTCTCCAACAGCCCTTGGGCCAGCGTGATGCTGGCAGGTATCTTATGACGCTGCATCTGCTCCACGGCAAGGGGGGCATACTGTTTGATATACTCATTGTAGCGGGCATTCCGGCGTTGTGCCTGCACTGTTGTAATGGAAATAAAAAGAAATGCTATGATAGCAGTCAGTCTGAAAATCCGTTTCATGCTTAAAATGTTGAGTTCTGCACAAAAGTCCGTAAAAGAATTGAAATAACCAATCTCTTTTCTATCTTTGTAACATTAATTACAATATAACCCTTTGCCTTATGAAAGAATTAAATATCGAAATCGCCGTCAAGATATACGACTATGAAGAACTGGATGCCGCCGACCGCGAACTGATGGATGCCGCCCGCGAGGCTACCAACCGCAGCTATGCCCCTTACTCCCACTTCTCGGTAGGAGCTGCAGCCAGACTGGCAAACGGTATTGTAGTGACCGGCACCAACCAGGAAAACGCCGCCTATCCTTCCGGGCTGTGTGCAGAACGCACCACCCTATTCTATGCCAACTCCCAACATCCCGACCAGGCAGTAACCACCCTCGCCATTGCTGCACGCAACGAGCACGACGAGTTCCTGGAGTCTCCCATCCCGCCCTGCGGCGCCTGCCGGCAAGTGATGCTCGAAACGGAGAAGCGCTTCAAGCAGCCAATGCGGGTGTTGCTGTATGGCAAAAAGGGAATCTACGAGCTGAAGAATGTGGGAGAATTACTGCCACTCTCGTTCGATGCTTCGGCCATGAAGTAACAGAACCAATAAAGTATTAACATCGTGTCTGCAGGAAGTTAATTTCTTGCAAACACGATATTAACTTCTTGCCGACACGATATTAATATCGCAAAAAGCCTTTGTTATTCAGTGGAAATCATTACCTTTGCGCCCACTAACCAATTAATTCCACCGATGAGAATATCCGACTAAAGACAACACATTCCGGTAAACATCACTATCAACATGCTTTTTCAGACTGAACGCTGAGCATCACCTATATAGATGTTTAGCCAATACTGTGTTTGTCTGTACCCCTCCCCTTCGAGAATTTCAATTTCGGGGAATGCTTGCATCTCCCCTATCATTCTTACTTCTAAAAACACAGTAGAAACTTATGAGCTTTATCATTAAAGACCTTAGCTATATCCATGCAGATAAGGAAATCTTGTTTTCACACCTCCACTTGAGTATCAACTCCGGAGATAAAATAGCCCTGACCGGAAATAACGGTTGCGGCAAGTCTACCCTCATGCGTATTTTGGTAGGAGACTTGTCTCCAAGTTCGGGAACGGTGCTACGCCCCGAACATCTGTACTACGTACCCCAGCACTTCGGACAATACGACCGGCAGACAATAGCACAAGCTTTGGGAATCAGCCACAAGCTATCTGCCCTGCATGCCATCCTAAGCGGTGACGCTACCGAAAAGCACTTCAATACGCTCAATGATGACTGGAACGTGGAAGAACGCGCCCAGACTTCTCTCGACAGCTGGGGACTGGACGGTATCCCACTCTCCCGTCCGATGGAAGGACTTAGCGGCGGCGAAAAGACCCGCATCTTCCTGGCAGGCATGGAGTTGCACAACCCAACAGCCATCCTGCTGGACGAACCGACCAACTATCTGGACGCGGATGGACGGGAACGTCTGTATAACTTGATACGACGGACATCGGCTACCGTGCTCGTCATCAGTCACGACCGCACGCTACTGAATCAGTTGCCTGCCATCTGCGAACTCTCCTCCCAGGGATTGACGTATTACAGCGGAAACTACGACTTCTACAAAAAACAGAAGACCCTGCAACAAAACGCCCTCACCCAACAACTGGAAGAGAAGCAGAAAGCCCTGCGCCTTGCACGCAAAGTGGCACGCGAAGTAGAAGAACGGAAGGCCAAACAGAATGTGCGGGGAGAAAAAAACTCCATTAAAAAGGGGATTCCCCGCATCATGATGGGAGCACTGAAAAACAATGCGGAAAACAGCAGCAGCAGACTCAGCAGCATTCATACGGAGAAAACGGAAAAATTGCAGGCAGAAATGTCAGGTATCAAAAGTTCACTGCCACAGACAGACAAACTGAAAACAGACTTCAATGCCTCTCATCTGCATGTGGGGAAGGTTCTAGTCAAGGCAAAGGACGTCAACTTTCATTATCCCAGCCTCGCGGCTTCTCCTATGGAGACAACCCGTCCGGAGGCAGTAAAGGAGCTCTGGTCTTCCTCCCTCACCTTCCAGCTAAGAAGCGGCGACCGCCTCAGCTTGAAAGGAAAAAACGGCAGTGGAAAAACAACCCTGCTGAAACTCATCATGGGCGAATTGCACCCCACCGACGGAGTGATGGAGCGTGCCGGCTTCACCTCCGTCTATCTGGACCAGGAATACTCCCTCGTCCGTAATGAGCGCAGCGTACTCCAACAAGCAGAAGCCTTCAACCACCGCCACCTGCCGGAACATGAAGTGAAAACCATCCTCAACCGCTATCTCTTTCCCCGCGACGTGTGGAACAAGCCGTGCAGCAAACTGAGTGGCGGCGAAAAGATGCGTCTTTCCTTCTGCTGCCTGATGATTGCCGACAACACCCCGGACATGTTCATTTTGGACGAACCCACCAACAATCTGGACATCGAGAGCATAGAAATAATAACGGCAACGATACGCAACTACGCCGGCACCGTAATTGCCATCAGCCACGACCGGGAATTTCTGAAAGACACCGGCATCGAACGGGAGATACTTTTGGAATGAATCAGTAATTTAGGTAACAACAACCGTAATTTGTATACTGCCGTTCTCATAAAACCGGCCTATTTTTGTAGCACGTAATCATTTACTAACTAACGAACAACGAATATGAGCAAAAAAGTATTAATCCTCTCCTCCAGTCCCCGCAGGAATGGAAACTCCGACCTCTTGTGCAACGAATTCATGCGCGGTGCCGCAGAAGCCGGACATCAAGTAGAAAAGATTTTCCTGAAAGACAAGCACATCAACTACTGCACGGGATGCAGCGTATGCAGCATGTACGGCAAACCCTGCCCGCAAAAGGACGATGCCGCCGAAGTGGTGGAAAAGATGATTGCCGCCGACGTCATCGTCATGGCAACTCCCGTATACTTCTACACCATGAGCGCGCAGATGAAGACACTGATTGACCGTTGTTGTGCACGCTACCTTGAAATAAAGAACAAGGAGTTCTACTTCATCATCGCCGCCGCCGAAGAAAGTGTCCCCATGATGGAACGTACCATTGATGGTTTCCGTGGCTTCCTCGACTGCCTGGAAGAGCCCAAAGAATGCGGCACCATTTATGGCGTGGGTGCCTGGAAGGTAGGCGAGATAAACGACAAGCCTTCCATGCACGAAGCCTACGAGATGGGGAAAAAAGTATAAAGAACGAATACTAAACATTTATGCTACGTACCATCAGACTGACCCTTGCCGTCATCTTCTTTGCATTCATCACGCTGTTGTTCCTCGACTTCACGGGAACACTGCATGCCTGGTTCGGATGGATGGCGAAAATACAATTCCTGCCGGCCGTGCTGGCACTGAACATCGGTGTAGTACTGTTTCTTGCAGTGCTGACCTTGGTATTCGGACGCATCTACTGCTCCGTCATCTGCCCGTTAGGAGTATTCCAGGATATTGTTTCCTGGCTCTCCGCCAAACGGAAGAAGAACCGTTTCCGCTATTCGCCTGTACTGAAATGGCTACGCTACGGTGTGCTGGGAGTATTCGTACTTGCCATTATCGGCGGACTGAACTCTTTTGTCGTGCTACTGGCCCCTTACAGCTCATACGGGCGCATCGTTTCCAGCCTTTTCTCCCCGCTCTACCAATGGGCAAACAACGGACTGGCCTACCTGGCCGAACGTGCTGACAGCTATGCCTTCTATGAAACGGATGTATGGATGAAGAGTCTCCCTACCCTGCTGATTGCCACGGTCACTCTGGTGGTCCTCATCGTGCTGGCATGGCGAGGCGGACGTACCTATTGTAACACCATCTGTCCGGTAGGTACAGTGCTTGGCTTCCTCTCGAAGTATTCCTTGCTGAAACCGGTAATTGACACAAAGAAGTGCAACAGTTGTGGACTTTGTGCCCGTAACTGCAAGGCATCGTGCATCAACATCAAGGCACACGAAATAGATTACAGCCGTTGCGTGGCATGTATGGACTGTATCAGCAAGTGCAGGAAAGGTGCCATCACTTACACACGCCGCAAGCCGGCCTCCGCTGCAGTCTCTCAGGAAACCTCCGTGGCACCGGAGCAGGTAAACGACGCCCGCCGCGCATTTCTCTCTACAACCGCCGTGTTTGCTGCTACGGCAGCCCTCAAGGCACAAGAAAAGAAAGTGGACGGTGGACTGGCTGTCATCGAGGACAAAAAAATCCCCGAGCGCGCCACTCCCATCACTCCCCCGGGCTCACTGAGCGCCCGCCACTTTGCACAACACTGCACAGCCTGCCAGCTCTGCGTATCGGTATGCCCCAACCAAGTGCTCCGTCCTTCTTCGGACTTGACAAAACTGATGCAGCCGGAAATGTCTTACGAACGCGGTTACTGCCGCCCCGAATGCGCCAAGTGTGCGGAGGTGTGTCCTACCGATGCCATCCATCTGACGAGCCTCGCCGAGAAATCGGCCATCCAAATCGGTCATGCCGTATGGATTAAGGAGAATTGCATCTGCATCACAGACAAGATGGAATGTGGGAACTGTGCCCGCCATTGTCCGGCCGGTGCCATACAGATGGTTCCTTCAGACCCGGAAGACGAAGCCTCCATCAAGATACCGGTAGTCAACGCCGAACGCTGCACCGGATGCGGAGCATGCGAGAACCTTTGTCCGTCGCGTCCGTTCAGTGCCATTTATGTGGAAGGCCATGTGATGCACAGAACTGTCTAAAGCAGCTTTATCACCCAAATATCCATTTATAATTTCAGTCCTATCACAATGAAAGAAGACAAGAACAAGATAAACCGCCGCGATTTCTTCAAGCTCGCCGGTGCAGGAACGCTTGCCTCGGCAGCAGCCCTGTACGGCTGTTCGGGCAACAAGAACAACGGGGAGAGCGAATCGGCCGCGCTGGGCGAGATACCAACCGACAAGATGACCTACCGTACCAATCCCAACACGGGCGACCAGGTTTCCCTGCTAGGATACGGATGCATGCGATGGCCCACCCGCAAACGCACCGACGGGAATGGAGACGAAATAGACCAGGAAGCCGTGAACGACCTGATAGACTATGCCATTGCCCACGGAGTGAACTATTTCGACACCTCCCCCGCCTATGTGCAAGGTCTGTCGGAGCGCGCCACGGGCATTGCCTTGAAACGCCATCCACGGGAGAAATTCTTCCTTGCCACAAAGCTGTCCAACTTCAGTCCCAGCACGCACAGCCGCGAAGAGTCCCTTGCCATGTATCACCGCTCCTTCCGCGACCTGCAAGTGGACTACATCGACTACCTCCTGCTGCACGGCATCGGCATGGGCGGCATGGAAGCCCTCCGTTCCCGCTATCTGGACAACGGCATGCTGGACTTCCTGCTGAAAGAGCGCGAAGCCGGACGCATCCGCAACCTCGGATTCTCCTATCATGGAGACATCGAAGTCTTCGACTACCTGCTCTCCCGCCACGACGAACTGAAATGGGACTTCGTACAAATCCAGCTGAACTACGTAGACTGGCGGCATGCCAAAGAAGTGAATACCCGCAACACGGACGCCGAATATCCGTACGCCGAACTGGTGAAGCGAAACATCCCGGCCGTCATCATGGAGCCGCTGCTGGGCGGACGCCTATCCCGCCTGAACGACCACTTGATGGCACGTCTGAAACAACGCCGCCCGCAGGAGAGCGTGGCTTCCTGGGCCTTCCGATTTGCAGGTACTTTCCCCGATGTGCTGACCGTACTGAGCGGAATGACGTACATGGAGCATCTGCAAGACAACCTGCGTACCTTCTCCCCGCTTGTTCCATGTACGGAAGAGGAGTTTACCCTGCTGGAAGATACCGCCCAGCGAATGCTGCAATACCCCACCGTGCCGTGCAACGACTGCAAATACTGTATGCCGTGCCCCTATGGGCTGGATATTCCAGCCATCCTGCTGCACTACAACCGCTGCATCAACGAGGGCAACGTGCCGCAGAACAGCCAAGACGAGAATTACCGCGAGGCACGCCGCGCCTTCCTGATAGGCTATGACCGCAGTGTTCCCCGTCTCCGCCAAGCCAACCGCTGCACCGGTTGCGGCCAATGCAACCCGCACTGTCCGCAAGGCATCGACATCCCGGCGAAACTGCAGGAGATAGACCGATTTGTGGAAGCGCTGAAGCAGGAAACCCTTTAACGGACTTACCTTCAACCCTGGTTGTCCATTTTAAGGATTACCAATCATATACAGATTCTTCTTTTTGTATAACTTTGCAAAAAGAACCATAGATAAACGATGAATAAAAAGATTTTAATCGCAATTTTAATAAGTATCGCCCTTCCGGGTAGTATGCTGTCCGCACCTGCCGACAGCCTCCGGCTGAAAAGCTACAAGCTTGATGAAGTCGTGGTGACCGGGACAAGAAATGAAACAGACATCCGCCACCTGCCAATGACCATCTCCGTAGTGGGTCGTCGGCAACTGGAACAGACCTACCAGCCCTCCATCCTGCCTACACTGACCGAGCAGGTGCCCGGACTTTTCACCACAAGCCGCGGCATCATGGGCTACGGCGTATCCACGGGAGCCGCAGGAGGCATGAGCCTGCGCGGTATAGGCGCCGGAGTAAACGCAGCCGGAGGACCTACGACCAGCCTGCTGGTGCTGATAGACGGACATCCGCAATACATGGGCCTGATGGGGCATCCCATCGCCGACGCCTACCAGAGCATGATGGCCGAACGGGTGGAAGTGCTGCGCGGTCCCGCCTCCGTCCTCTATGGGTCCAATGCAATGGGCGGGGTTATCAACATCGTCACCCGCAAGATGCAGGAGGACGGGGTGAAAACCAATGCGCAGATAGGATACGGTTCCTACAACACCCTGCAGACGGAAGTCTCCAACCGCGTAAGGAAAGGGCGTTTCAGCAGCGTGGTGACCGGCTCGTACAACCGTACCGACGGACACCGTGACGATATGGAATTTGAGCAGTATGGCGGCTATGCCAAACTGGGATACGACTTCAGCGACACCTGGAAGCTGTGGGGCGACGTGAACATCACCCGCTTCAACGCCTCCAATCCCGGCGAAGCCGACAATCCGTATATAGACAACGACTCGCGCATCACACGCGGCATGACCTCCTTCGCACTGGAAAATCGTTACGACCGCACTTCCGGCGCCGTGAGCTTCTTCTACAACTGGGGCCGGCACAAGATTAATGACGGCTACCACCCCGGAGGAGAGCCCCAGAAGTCGCACTTCAACTCCAAAGACCGGATGCTGGGCATATCCTGGTATCAAAGTGCCACGCTCTTCACCGGCAACCGCCTGACCGTAGGTTTCGATTACCAGCACTTCGGCGGAGAGTCCTGGAACAAGGTTGTCGCCATCGACGAGGCAAAACCCGGACAGCAGATTGGCGACCATATCCCCGGTGTGGACAAGCAGATGGATGAATTTGCAGGCTATGTGGATTTCAGGCAGGACATCAACAGATGGCTTTCACTGGACGCCGGTGTCCGCATAGACCACCATTCGCACGTAGGCACGGAATGGATTCCCCAAGGGGGACTGGCTTTCCATCTGCCCCGGCAGGCGGAACTGAAAGCAATGGTGAGCAAAGGATTCCGTAACCCCACCATCCGGGAGATGTACATGTTCCCTCCACAGAACCCCGATTTGAAAGCGGAGAGCCTGATGAACTATGAACTCTCCTTTACGGGGCAGCTTTTGGGAGGGGCCATGTCCTATGGGGTGAACCTCTACTACATCAACGGGGACAACATCATCATGACAGACCCTGCCCTGCGCAAGAACGTCAACTCCGGAGAGATAGAGAACTGGGGCGTGGAAACCAACCTTGGCTACCGCATCAACCGACACTGGCAGATGAATGCCAATTATAGCTGGCTGCACATGGAGAATCCGGTACTGGCAGCTCCCGAGCACAAACTCTATGCCGGTGCGGACTTTACGCAAGGACGTTGGGGCCTATCTACCGGTATACAATACGTGAAGGGTCTCCATACCTCGGTCACCCCGGGTAAGGAGAAGCAGGAAAGCTTCGTACTCTGGAACCTGCGTGCCAACTACCGTCTGTGCAGTTTTGCCGACGTCTTTGTCAAGGGCGAAAACCTGCTGGCACAACGCTATGAAATCAATGCAGGCTTCCCCATGCCGAAAGCCACGGTGATGGGAGGCGTAAATATCAACTTTTAATACTGTCGCGAAGGAGTATACTCCGCCCGATAGATATGGTCGAAGAATGGTGCCCACTCATTGTCCGTGATGCCAATCTGCAGACCGTAGAAGTGTGTACCGGCTTCCCGACAACGGCGAATCTCCTCCATAAAGGCAGGTGAAGAATGAGGAATCTTGAAGTCGCTGACCCAAAGCACATCGGCATTCATATACTCCTTGCCTTCTTTGAGCAGGCGGAACGTGGCTTCCAGCATGCAGGTGGCATCTGTATCCCCGCAAGCTGTCTTTGAGAAGAATTCGAGCAGCCTTGCCCGCTCTTTCCTTACATCAATCGGATGGATGGAGACGGAAAAGGCTATCAGAAAGCAGTTCCGCCGTTGACGGTCGGCTATCTCCAGGAGCTTTATCAGCAGAGAGTGAGCAATCTTCTCCGGCTTGCCAGCCATGCTTCCCGAGGTGTCCAGACAGACAATCATCGGACCTTTGGGACGGGCGGGCTTGGTTTCGATACGCCGGGCAGGCTGCATGATTTCCGATTTATAACGGAAGGTCTGGAGCTTGCGAGTAAGGTATTTGTAGACGAACAAATCTTCCAGTTCACTGTCGGCGGAATGGGCAAGCTCAATGGGAAGCAGAGCATTGAGGTCGTTGCCGGTGCTGATGCCCAGGATGTCACATTTGGAGGAGTGCTCCATTTTGTAGACGTTTCCCTCGGCAACGCGGATTTGCTCACGTCCTTCGTTGTCTGCCATACGCCCCATCTTGTGGGTCACTTTCACTATCTCGGGGCAGGAGCGCTGGATGCGCACGATTTTCCGTATACGCTCAAAGTCGACGGTATTCCACAAGCCGCTCATCATGCCCCAGGTCTGGAAGAATTCGTCCTTATCCACGCGGTTCTGGCGGATGTACTCGGGGATGTCTTTCAGATTGGAACGGAGCCTGCGCTCGAGGGCATCTTTGCGGAAAGCAATCTCTTTCTCCTTTTCTTCGTGCATCTTCAGCTGGAAGGCGTCTTCCCAGTCGTCCACCATTTTCTCCCAGACTTCATCGTCCGCATATCCTCCTTCGGTACCGAAGTGGCTGCGATAGAAGCGGGAGTCGAAGCCGTACTCCCGGTATTTGTCGGAAATCTGCTGAAGCAAGGCTTGCCAGCCGTCTTTCCGCTTTGCCATGGACCACTCCAGCACGAGTTTCATCTCATTTCGTTCCGACTGGCTTTTCCGGAGGTTGTACCTCTCCTTCTCCAAATTCAAGTGGATAAACTGAATCATGGTGTCGTAAAAGATACGTGCACAGACCTCATTGCCCAGCACCTGCACCTTGACCATGGAGTCGTTCATCACGGAGAGCAGATAGGCATACAAGGGCTCGGTATCCGTCTCAGCACACTCTCCGGTGGCTACAAAACGGTCCAGTGCCTGCACATAGAAGGCGGTGTCATATCGGGTGGCGGTGGTGTTCATCTTCTTCTTGGTTACTGGAGGATTATTCGTCTCCATATCTCAGTTTGCGCATGTCCACACGCGCCCAGGCTATCTCCTTGCGGACGATGGAGACGTATTGAGCTACGCTCTTTTTATCCTCTTCGGAGACGAAAAGGTTGGCGGACAAATCTCTTACCAGCCGGTCTATGCTGGTGGCGGCGGTATCCAGTTCCGTCTCGTAATCACGGTCGGTGACGGAGAGGTTTCCCAGCCAGAGTTGTTGCTCCTCGCCCCGTTGCAGACGCCGCATGGGGAAGCACACACCGTTGATGTAGAGATGCTTGTCGTCGCGGTAGAGGGTGACGCGTTCGGTGCCTTCCTCTTTCACGGCGCCGGTGTCGGCAAAGGCACGGATGATTGTACGCTTGGGATTGAGGGGGTCGGCATACATTATACCCAAGGTGGGGGCATCTTTGGTGCTATACTCCTTCAGATTTTTGTAGTCCACGATAAAGATGTAGGTGTTGCCCGTACCATGTTTCTCCACCTGGTAGTAGAAGTGGTCCGTTATCTGCAGGTCATCGTCCCTACGGTCGCCGGCAAGGCGGGCTTTGTCGAGGGCTTCGCGCACACGGCTGACTTTCAAATCGGATTTCAGCGAGGAGGCGATACCGGCAATCTGTTTTGTGTGGGACACGAATAAGGCACGGATAACAATGTCACGGATGGCAACGCTCTCATCAGGCTCACTCCATAGGCAGTGGTAGACGGGAAGCAAGTCGGTCATGGAGACTTCCGTGCGGCCGTGGACGAAGGCGGAGGTCTTGAGCAGCTTCACGATGTTCTTCCAGCGGCGATCGCTGACATAGACATTGCGGCGCAGGTCGGAGTCTTGCATCTCTACGCTTGTCAGTCCGTGGCGAATGGCTGTGATGCAGGAAAGAACATCGAGAGGCAAGGTTACGCGGCGTATCTCTGCTTGCCATTCGGCATACTCGCGGTCGGAGATTTGCCATTCGCAGGCAGTCGTTTCCGGATGGTCAGCAGAATCGTCCAGCAGCATTTTGTAGAAAGACTCTTCCTGCTTGACGCAGGTGCAGAGAATGCGGATGAGGAAGCGGTCCCATAGGGCTTCCAGTCCCTCGCCTTGGGCAGGCAGTTCGTTGCTGGCAGCTACGAGCAGTTTGAGGGGGAGATGCAGTTCCTTGTCGCCGTTGCGGAAAAGTTTCTCGTTGATGACGGTCAGCAGAGTGTTCTGTATGGCAGGGCCTGCTTTCCATATTTCATCCAGAAACACGACGTCGGCTGTGGGCAGATAGCCGTCGATGGCACGTTCGTACTTATCGGATTCTTTCAGCCGGCTGATGCTGACGGGACCGAATATCTCGTCGGGTGTAGAGAATCGGGACATCAAGTATTCGAAGGCACGGGCATCTGTAAAAGCAGACTTTAGCCGCCTGGCTACCATTGACTTGGCTACTCCCGGAGGCCCCAGGAGCAGGATGCTCTCACCTGCCAGGGCTGCCAGCAGGGAGAGGTTTATTTCGGTTTCTTTTTCGTATACTCCCCGGTTCATTTCGGAAAGGAGGAGGCGGATGCGTTGGATCATTTCCACAATATGATTTATTTATAGTCAGTACTCATGTATAAAGAAAAGTGTGTAAAGATACCAAATAGTAGCGAAATCAGAGAGATTCTTATTAAGATTCACTATTTTTGGAAAACAAATACACACACAGACACGCACACACACGTTGTGATCTGCTTTCATTTTAGTATCTTTGACCCATTGGAAACAGCGATAGGAATATACGTGAAATTGAAACAATAGTTGTGATTTGCTTTCATTTTAGTATCTTTGAACCATTGGAAACAGCATCTTCGGACAGGCATTCGAACTGCCTTCTGTTGTGATTTGCTTTCATTTTAGTATCTTTGAACCATTGGAAACAGCTGGAACCCATATATACATTGCCGGGAATCAGTTGTGATTTGCTTTCATTTTAGTATCTTTGAACCATTGGAAACAGCTTAACCTTTGCAATTTGTATATATCAAACTGTTGTGATTTGCTTTCATTTTAGTATCTTTGAACCATTGGAAACAGCTTATGAAACGAATATCGTTACTTTAACGTTGTTGTGATTTGCTTTCATTTTAGTATCTTTGAACCATTGGAAACAGCGAATTTGCATACATAGACGTGTACGGAAAGTTGTGATTTGCTTTCATTTTAGTATCTTTGAACCATTGGAAACAGCCTATGGTGATACCTTTGTTTGTCGCACCCCGTTGTGATTTGCTTTCATTTTAGTATCTTTGAACCATTGGAAACAGCTTATCCATATATCCGAAACAAGCGCATACGGTTGTGATTTGCTTTCATTTTAGTATCTTTGAACCATTGGAAACAGCTTGTCGTTGGCACAGGCATTTTACCAATGTGTTGTGATTTGCTTTCATTTTAGTATCTTTGAACCATTGGAAACAGCTTGAGGAAGAAATTAAGGAGGGAAGCGGCTGTTGTGATTTGCTTTCATTTTAGTATCTTTGAACCATTGGAAACAGCACTATTGTAAGTGGAGAAATGAACCCGGCAGTTGTGATTTGCTTTCATTTTAGTATCTTTGAACCATTGGAAACAGCGCATATACAGTCATCGAAGCCGTTACTCCGTTGTGATTTGCTTTCATTTTAGTATCTTTGAACCATTGGAAACAGCGGTCAGTTGAACGGATACCGTGCGCTCAGAAGTTGTGATTTGCTTTCATTTTAGTATCTTTGAACCATTGGAAACAGCTTTCATGTCATTTAAACTTTACGCAATCCAGTTGTGATTTGCTTTCATTTTAGTATCTTTGAACCATTGGAAACAGCAACCCCGGACGTGTTGCCGTCCAATTCATAGTTGTGATTTGCTTTCATTTTAGTATCTTTGAACCATTGGAAACAGCATTCTACTTGGGATACAGACCAACTTTTGGTTGTGATTTGCTTTCATTTTAGTATCTTTGAACCATTGGAAACAGCGATGTAGTGGTTTAGATTGTGACCCTTGGAGTTGTGATTTGCTTTCATTTTAGTATCTTTGAACCATTGGAAACAGCAAGCAGAGGTCTCAACAGGCTGAGTACGGGGTTGTGATTTGCTTTCATTTTAGTATCTTTGAACCATTGGAAACAGCTGATTACAAGTAACAATCTAATATTCAAACGATTACACATAGTATTAGAATATAAAAAAAGAATGCTGCTTCTGAAAAAATCCCGCCATTGCGCGGGATTTTTTTAGAATAATTCTAATTGTTGTCCAGGCGTATTCACATCCACAGTCTTTTTCCCATAAAAAAGTGCTATATTTCCAAATTGCTTGTCCGTAATGCACATAATTCCGACACTTCCATAGTCCGGTAAGAAAGATTTAACTCTTTTTATATGTACCTCCGCATTCTCACAACTCGCACAATGACGGACATATATAGAGAACTGGAACATCGTAAATCCATCCTTTTGCAGATTTTTTCTAAATTCCGCATACGCCTTTTTATCCTTCTTGGTTTCGGTAGGCAAATCAAACAACACTAATACCCACATAATGCGATATTCACTAAACCGGTCCATCACATCTCTGGATAGGATATTTTACGCAACTCACCACTGAAACATTTATACAGAGAAGCCGTAGTCTGCCCAACAGCTACCATCAACGGACTACGTTTTCCCGAAATAACAGTCTCTAATGTAGGAATTGTCAGTAACCTCGCTTTCAATTCTCTCGTCAATTCAACACAATTCGGTTCTGCTTCCTTGAATATATCATATACCAACCTATCCACATAAGGGCGATAAGGTTCCATTATATCATCTGCCAGACAATAAGCATTATAACGATTATGATGATGTATTCCCAAAGTAGGTAGAAGCCCACTTGTCACCAAAGCACGAGCAACAACTGCCCTCAAAATAGCATACCCATAATTTAACAAATTATTAGGAGGAATACCTTCTCTATCCCTTGTAAAGCCTTCTATTTTAAACAAATTCTTCCAATAATAAGCAGCTGCACGAGCCTCCAAATTATCAGAATCTCCACTCTTTACATCTGCAGCCCACACCTTCATACACTTTATTTCTTCTCCAGCACATTCATGCAATACTACCGTCTGATTCTCTATTTTGGCTTTTATTGTTTGCTGCCAAAGTTGTTTCATCAATGGTAGAGACGCACCAAGTTGATGACGAAACCTTTCATTTTGTGTAGTATTCCCATACAAAGGAAGCATTAAACCAACCGGCATACTTTTAGAATCGCAGGTTATGACTGCACAATTATTCTCAAGCAAAGCTTCCAATACTCCCGAAGTAATGGTTATCTGCTTATTGTCCAACACCACTACTCCAATATCTTCTATTGGCTTAGTCACTTCGGACATTCGTTTGAACCCTTCGGGTAAAGCACTGTTCTTCACCACCTCCGGCAATTTAATCACCAACTGGGCATTTTTTAAAGACAAATAGACCGGATTCCCAAAATAAAGTGTTTTCTTAATCATAGCATATAGACTTTACAAGTTATTCATTCATCATTTTCAAGAAAAGGAAGCTCTAAAGTATCATTCTGTTTATCAGAATCCAACAGAAAATTTTCAGGAGAAACAACACTTCTACCCAACTCTTTTTCAGCTTGTTCACGTGCTACTCCGGCTACATTTCCTCCACGTTGTGCTACTTGCTTACTTTTAGTAAATGTATCTGGTTTTTCTTTCTGAGAAATTTCCGTTGTGACACGTTCTCCAAGCATTGTAAATATCAACTCCAAATCAGACATGTGGTCACGAAGATTCTGATTTTTCTTCGTCAGCCCCTTATATATTTTATAATCCGAAGGAGTCAATCCAAACGTTGCTCTAGATATTTCTGCCGTAAGAATGGCATAATCACTTTTTTCCGTGATTCCCCTTTCTTTCCATTCATCCGTCAAATTCTGACGAATGGCGATTCCTCTCAAACGTTTGTCAATCCAATCTTTTGGATAACCTTTTTGCTCATATAGTTCTTTCATGCGCTCTTGAGCCAATTCCGGATTTTCTATTTCCTGTACACGCTCATAACCTACTTGTGCTAACCAAAGCTTGAAAGGTTCAGCTTTAGGAGAAGGAATAGATTGAATGATGCGGAATAAAGCCTGCACATTTGCCGCCAACGTTTTTCGTTTTTTTCCTGTATCTGTCACCATTTCTACCTGGGGACAAGTTGTCCCCAGGTAAGTAGCCAGTTCTTCATCCCGTTTTCGCATCTTCTTCAGATAATCCGTAGGATTCACACTATCAGTCAATACACCAACTACATCTACAACAGAGAAATACCATTGCTGTTCTTCCTCGTTCCATACGGAACGGATCTTTTTCTCTTGAAACAACTTTATATTATTCATTTACTCTATACTTAACTTCTATAATACGGCCTAACCTATCAACTTTTACTGGAATACAAATATTCTTTATCATTTCACCATCCCATGATTTTTCTGCTTTATTATTAGAACCTAATTCTTTAGTGGAAATAATAGCATTTGATATACTTTGAGGTATAAAAAAGCATTGATTACCAGAAGATGAAACCATCTTATAAATCCTCCCCCTATCTATCGGTTCATTTATCCTACCAAAATCCCGCTCTTCTTCGGTTGGCAGATATACCAAATCATTAGGAGACAGCCAAAACAATAATTTATCTCCCTTTTCATTTCTGTCCGGTACAGGAACAAGCCCTTGTTTCTCACGCTCTATAACCCAATTTAAAGGAATAGTCTCATACGTTCTGTTTCCATCTTCTGTTATGTAAATAGCAAAGAACAAGTTAGTACCTTTAGCAGCTTCCACCCATTTGGCACCTTTATTGCCAAGTACACCGACTTTAAATTTATTTCCACGCGGTTCATACACCCTCACCTTATATATAGGCTGATGTCCTTTACCATCATTCAGTTGTAAAAGATTACGGTTCATTTCTTCTATACCTTCTGCAGAAAAAGCCAACTCCGCCTTTCCTTCTTTTGATTTCAGATGATTCAGGAGTATTTTCTGTATGCCAGTATCCGTCACCGATGCTATCTTCTTCTCATTGAAAGTTGAGTCCAATGATTTACGTACTGCAACTAAAGGTTCAGTAGTATTTTCCGTAAAATAATAAACAGCGACTTTGGCTATATCCAGCTCTTTCCACAAGAAAGCATTCTCTTTGAAATATTTTTCAATTTTCTTCTTATCATACTTATATGATAACAATTCAAGAACCTTATTTTTTACTCTTTTGTCAACAATCATAGAAGGAGTATCCAAAGCGACAGATAGGCGTACCACCTTTACCTTTCTTAAATTTACCGCTCCAAAAACCGTATCTTTGTGCATCGGTTTACGGATAGCCCAACTATCACCGATTTTCTGTTTCTCATAAACACGAGTCCCATTTGCATCAAAATGTTGATAGATATTGGTTGTTTTATTTATTATACGCAAATTCTGTTTCAAGCTAACTATTATCCCACTCAACGCTTCCCTTGCATCTTGCGTAAAAGTAGTCCATGGTTTCTTTATAATCCATCTATAATTACCATTACCATCCCCCCTACTCTTATCACACAACAGTCTCTGCAAATCATAACGGGAAATTTTCGCATTCCGGCTTGCAGACTCATTATTCAGATAGTTTACATGATTCCGTGTAGCACAAGCTATTACTATTGCATCCATAGCATGATGCCGATGGTCTATACGCTTCTTACTGAATCCTTTCTGATATTCAAGGGGCACTGCTGTTTGAAAAACTTTTTTTCCGTCTTTATTCTCCCAATGTCCAAAACACTGGGTTTCGGTCAAAGCATTTAAACGTTCAAAACGAGGACTTACAATACTATTCCAGACGTCATTCATGCCCCAATCCTTTTTCAGCCTGTCCGTCACGTTTCCTGTACAAACTAATATGTTTTTTGAAACAGCCTCCGGTTCATATTCACCGCTATCATTCTTTTCACGAACGATATTCGACAAAAGTCCTTTGACAACCTTACTGATATACCGGCTATCGTTTAATTGGCGTTCAATAAATTGCTCGGGAATATCATCCATCAACAATTTCTTCATTTTTATGCCCGATTTTGCATATTGTTCTTTTACAAAACGTTCGTAACTATCCACAGAAAAGATTTCTACTGTCTTTCCAAAACCCACTTCCACTTTCTGTCCATGATGATTCTTGATAAACTCATATCCCAGTTGATTATCTTTCAACTTGTTCACAGCAGATTCACATATCACTTTGTTAGAGAATGAATCATCAAAATAGCGGGATTGAGGTATAACATGTTCTATCTCATACGCAGCAGTAAATAATTTAGCCAAAGGTATCAGCTCACCGGTATAAGGTGAACGATATTTCTGTTCCAGCCATAATTTATAACGCAAGAATTCTGATTTCGTCGGTAATTTACTGGTATTGAATTTTTTCAATATCACATCTATATCTTCCGGAATCTGTTCTTCCCCCTTTAAAACTGCATCCTCATAAATCCGCAATATTTCTTGTTGACTTGGTGAATAGGGACGGACATTCTCTACCCCATATTCCGGATTCACAAATTCAGCAAGCAATGCCTTTATACGTAAATTGGCATTTTCATTCTCCAGAATCTGAGTAGTCATTCTTTTTCGCTTGTCCGCAGGATTTTTCATCTCGCGCCCTAACTCAATATGGATTTCATCAATTTTCCCAACCTGTTTCCAAATATCCCTGACAACTCTCAATGTCTCGGTTATCACTTGTTCTACGATAGGATTTCGTAGTGAATGTTGCTTAAAAGCAGCCAGATAAGCATCAATATCAGCAGGGGTTTCCCATTTGGTTATTTCTTTATCTTCGGAATGACGATTATACACTACATAACAAGCCAACCACAACGGAAGCCTCTTAAAACAAGATATATCCGACAAGTTCATCGCCTTTTCTCTAACCTTGGCACCTATACTCTCATCACACTCACCTGCTATTATCCTTTCTATTCTTTCCTTGGTTGTACCATCAATCAACGACATATCCCAATACTTTCCGCACCTCATCAAAGGCAACAACTTCTTTATCGCCTTGGCAGAATAAGCGCCATATTCAGACTTGAAAGGAGGAAACTTCTTGAACACTTCCACAAAGGATTCATTCAATCCGTTCTTAACCGCAAAAGTCGCCAATGCTTTCTCTATTTCCTGCTTGTCACTTACAGAATATAAGATATGCCACAAGGCTGTTTCTTTTTCATCAGATAAAAAGTCAATACCAATACCGGCCTTTTCCAAACGGGAAAGAATCGCATGTCTCGTCTCATTACATGGGTAGAACTTATCCTCGACATAATTCCAACGATAATTATTTATTTCCTTTTTCAGTCCAAACGCAGGATATCTCAGAAAAGCTTTCTGATCTATTTCCTTTCGAGAGTTCAGCCAATCAAATAGAGCCACATAATCATCTTCTGTTTTCAAAAACTCCGTTGTCACATCCACATCCAAATATAAAGTTCCATTTACTTCCCTTTCCTTTTGATATACCCGAATATTGGAAAGGAAATGCCATAAACGGAATTCCTGAAAAAGAGGATGTGACTTGGCTATACACTTTAACGGAGCTGTTTTGATTTCACCTGTTTTGCGGTTTACATATTCATTTTCCTCATAAGGGCAATTAGCTATCAATGACTTTTTGGTTTTCAACGGCCTTTGATAAAACAAGACATCATCTATTAACAAATAGATAAAGTCCCGGTTAGCTATATTTCTCCGTTGCACTTCATTACCCGGATACAACGCTTCAATACACCTCATGTATAAATCTCTATCCTGCAATTCTGCATGAAAAGCACATTGCTTCTGCAAAATCAAGTTCAGTTCCTCCTTGTAAAACTTTCGTTCTACTGTTTTCACCAATTTTCCTATTATCTTTTGTTGTGGCTCCTGCAACAAAGCATCATATATATAACTCCCAATCGTTTTATGAGTACCGGCAATGTCCGCTTCGGTCCTTTTCTTTATTAACATCCAATCATCCTCTTTAGGCGCTCTGAAAGAACGCTTCACCTCACCATACTTATCAAGCTTTGGAGTACCGTCCGGATTTAAGTCAGTAGTGACAATAAACTCTTTTACCCATCCTTCCCAGTCCAATGGGACATTACTGCTTCTACGATATACCCATCCATTCTCCAGATGTACATTATACCATATATCCCGGCCTTTCTTTTCATCAGTCGCTTCCACCGACAAGACTTTCAATGCATAAAATTCAACAGATTTTCCTGCATTGTCTTCCTCCTCTTCTCCTCTAAGCTGATAATAACCACGTTTCTGATTAAAGTTCAAAAGAATCCATGCCAGTTCTTCTTTACTTATCATTTCTGTCAAAGCTTTCTTACGGAGATAATAAACTGTCCAGTCATAAGGGATTTTTTTACCATCAAAAACCAATGAAGGTTGGTGCTTTGCAAAATCCGCCAACATTTCATTAAACGCTGTCTGAAATAAAAAAGAGTATTTTCCCCATCTATCCTTTACCCATGGCAATTTCGGTTCGCTGCCTGACAAGAATTTACCCGTATGCTTTTCAAAATCTATTCCTTTTAAATAGTGTTCCGGCAGGAAGCCAAGAATCTTCAAAACTTTATGCAACCGTTCACGGCGTAGTAATTGTCGCTCTCTCAATCGACGCACCCCTCTAAAACGGGTTCTTTCAGCTGTCTGTGATATAGAATTCCCTTTGTCAAAGTCTCCCAAGATAGCAGCATCCATCGGAATTATTCTACTGCCAGCCATTTCTATCCAAATTTTCTCGGTCTGTTCTTTAATTACAGAGTTTATTACAGCCCATCCTATACTATTGGTTCCCAAATCCAATCCAAGTATCGTTCTCATAGTATTATATTTTGAATATTTTCTTCAAAGGTATTTTTTTTTTCAATATAAGCATTGTATTTCCATATTTATTTTATACATTTGTCATACTAAAATGAAGCAAGTCACAATAAGGATTATTCCGTTGTGAAAACATTAGGTTCCCTCGTCCTTAACGGGGGATTTTTTATTTCCAAAAACTAATTATCATTTCCAATATCCCCCTTTTGCCGAAAACTAAAACTTTCCTCCCCAAACACTACTCTTCGTATCACTATATTTTATACCTTTGTTCACTAAGAAATAATCGTCACATACCCATTTCCGTTTCGTCCGACAGCTGTCGGACGATAATTAAACAACTGTTGGACGATAATGCAACAGTTATCGGACGATTAGTTTTTAGGAAGAAGAAAATTAATCCGCTTAGCGACAAAAATAATTCCCCGAAGCGACGAGAACTGTTTATCGCTATAAACAAAAATAAATATCTTATGAGCGCGTATTACGACCTTTACGAAACGCCTTCGCCCGACGGGAAAGAAGACAAGAAATCACTCCACGCACGTATCTGCCCGAAAAGGACTTATACCCAAAAGGAGTTTGTGGAACATATCGCAACTTTCCAACATCTGCCCAAGAATGTGATAGGGGCAGCATTGGATGCCTGCATTGACGAGTTGTGCGACCTCCTTGCCAACGGAAACATCGTGGAGCTGGGAGAACTCGGATTCTTCAGCACTTCACTGAAATGCTTGCGCGAAACCGACGACGAGAAAAAGAAAATCCGCTCCGAATCCGTCCAATTCCAAAACGTACACCTGCGCATCAGCAGCACGTTCCGCAACAACATCAAGAAGAAAATGACGTTGGAACGTGTACACTCCACTACCAAGAAATCGAAAAAAGTAGTAGAGACCACCGAAGAAACAAGAAAAGCCGAACTGGAACTGTTCCTCAAGCAGAATGTATGTATCAACAAGAACGAATACATCCAATTGAGCGGACTGACCAGACATGCCGCCATAGACGAACTGAACAACTTCATCCGGCAAGGGTTCCTGCGCCGCCGCGGAATGGGAAGGTCAACGGTCTATGTACGACAAGAAAAAGACACAGCAAACGAAATTTAGGGGGGGGGGCGAACACAGAGACACAAAGACATAGAAATTAATGCTTTATCTCTTTGAAAAGAATCTCTGTGCCTTTGTATTTTCGTGTTCATCCCCCAAAAAATAATAAAACAACAAACAATGGAAAAATCAACAGAACCCCAACCCTGCACTCAGTGGTTCGTCTTCTTCAAAGACCAACTGCTACTGAAAAAAGGATATACAGACAAAGGAGAAATAAAATACAGCGTACCCGTCAGTATAGAGCCTCCTCTGACACCGGAAGCCGGAAGTAATATACACGAAGTGTTCCCCCCCAACGGCAAGCAAGTACGTGCATTTGCCCTGAAACAGCCTGTGACCGAGAGCGACGAATGGGTAATGATAGGCCTGCGCGCATCGTACGACTACATCACCCCGGACGAATACCGTTCCGCAGGAAAGGCCTTCCAGATACTCTATTGGGACGAGCACAGCCGCTTCTGCCCCGTGTGTGGCACCGCCATGGAGCACCAGACCCCCATCATGAAGAAGTGTCCCAACTGCGGCAATGAGATGTACCCTCCCGTTTCCACCGCCATCATCGTACTAATACGCAAAGGAAACGAAATCCTGCTGGTGCATGCACGCAATTTCCGCGGGACCTTCTACGGACTGGTGGCAGGTTTCCTCGAAGCCGGCGAAACACTGGAAGAATGTGTGGAACGGGAAGTTTTTGAGGAAACGGGGCTGAAGGTAAAGAACATCACCTACTTCAGCAACCAGCCCTGGCCCTACCCCAGCGGATTGATGGTGGGTTTCATTGCCGACTACGAAAGCGGAGAGATAAAACTGCAGGAAGATGAGCTGACCGCTGCCGCCTTCTATTCCAAAGACAACCTGCCCGAAATACCACGAAAGCTGAGTATCGCAAGAAGGCTGATAGACTGGTGGATGGAGAACAATTAAAAATTAAAGAATTAAAAAGAGGGGGGAAGAAATTTAAAAAAGCAAATTGCGGAAAACACACACTCACAAACGAACAACTACGAATGAAACGACTCTCATTCACATCAACCAATCGGTGTGTAACCGCAATCTGCATATACTAAACTTCCCTGCAAACGTTTTGTTCATCAACCATCGGGTTTAAGTCTTTATTTAAGTTTTCTTTCAACACAGAAGCAAAAAGAAAAGGCGCAGCCCTCACGGGTTACGCCTCTCCAAACACTATATACACATTTTTTCCTCTTTCCTATCAAATGCCGAGTGACTTGCGCACTGCCTCCACTTTCTTTTCAGCTTCGGCATCAGCGCCGGCATAGCATTTCGGACAACCCATCTCGCCCTTCACCTCGATATAGAACTTAATCTTCGGTTCCGTACCGGAAGGACGGACAGAAATCTTCGTGCCGTCTACAGTGAAATATTGAAGTACATTGGAAGTCTCGGGCATATCCAGCTTGCTTACATTACCCCGGACATCGGTAGCCTCCAATGTCTTGTAATCCTTAATCAAGCTGACAGCCGAACCGCCGATTTCCTTCGGAGGATTGGCACGGAAGTTATCCATCATCGCCTTGATTTCTTCGGCACCGCTCTTACCGGGTTTCACCACGTTCACGGTGGTTTCCTTTGAGAATCCGTATTCTACATAGATTTCCATCAATACGTCATAGAGTGTCTTGCCCTGGTCTTTGGCCCAAGCACAGATTTCGGCCAGCAAGGAGCAGGCAGAAACCGCATCTTTATCACGGACAAAGTCTTCGGCCAGGAAGCCATAGCTTTCTTCACCACCACCGATATACTGCTGCTTGCCTTCGCTCAGACGGATTTCGCGGGCAATCCACTTGAAGCCGGTATAGCAATCGCGCATTTCAATCTTGTTCTTATCTGCCACAGCCTTGATGAGTTCAGTGGTCACGATGGTCTTCACGATGAAGTCATTCGGCTGCATCTTGCCCATTGCAATACGGTTCTTGATGATGTAGTACAAGAAAATGAGACAAGTCTGGTTACCATTAATAAGCACCCACTCGCCCTTATCGTCCTTGCAGGCCATACCGACACGGTCGGCATCCGGGTCACTTGCCATCACGATGTCAGCGTCAATCTTCTTGGCCAGCGCAATGGCCATGGAAAGGGCTTCGGCATTTTCGGGATTCGGAGAAACCACCGTCGGGAAATTGCCGTCCTTCACCATCTGTTCGGGCACGCAGTTGATATTCTCAAATCCCCACTCCTTCAATGAGTCCGGAATGAGCACGCGGCCTGCGCCATGAAGCGGAGTATACACAATGCTGAGGTCTTTCTGGCGACGGATGACTTCGGGGTCAATGGAGATGGAGTGAACCATGTCCAGATAAACCTTATCCACTTCCTTGCCGATAATCTGAATCAAGTCCTTGTTGCCGTTGAACTTGATGTCGGTCACCGTCACCTTATTCACCTCGTCTATGATGGCTGTATCGTGCGGAGCGAGCACCTGCGCACCGTCATCCCAATAAGCCTTGTAGCCGTTGTATTCTCTGGGGTTGTGGCTGGCTGTAATGTTGATACCGCTCTGGCAACCGAAGTGGCGAATGGCAAATGAAACTTCGGGCGTAGGACGAAGGTCATCAAAAAGATATACCTTGATGCCGTTTGCAGAGAAGATGTCGGCAGAAATCTTTGCGAACTTGTCGCTATTGTTGCGGCAGTCGTGCCCCACAACAACGGAAATATCCTTCTTTCCGGCAAAACATTTGTTCAGATAGTTGGACAAGCCCTGCGTTGCGGCACCTACGGTGTAGATGTTCATGCGGTTTGTACCGGCACCCATGATGCCACGCAGACCACCCGTTCCAAACTCCAGGTCTTTGTAAAAACTGTCTATCAATTCGGTTTTATCTGGATTTTCCAACATGCGTTTCACTTCTGCCTGAGTTTCGGCATCATATGCCGGGGTAAGCCATTTTTCGGCTTTCTCAGTCACCTGCTTAATCAGTTCCTGATTTTCCATAAGACTGTTATTATTTTAAGGGTTAATATAAACTTTTTTGTAAGACACAAATGTAGAAGAATAAGTTCAAATATCCTAATTTTATTCAGGCATTTTATATCTGTCTCCCGTCTGCTTAACATACTCTTCAAGGAACTCCTTCGGGTATCCCGGGCGGATTACGCCTGCCGGCTGGCCAATGGAATTACGTTCGAATTGACCGTTTTTCATACGTTTGACAACGCCGTCATTATACTTTACGACAAGAAACTCGCCAAGACGTTTCCAAGTATCGAAGGTACTTTGAGCGGTCATGTTCGTATAGTTGGTAAGAAATGCCTTTGCTTTGGCAGGATCTTTTTCCAGCAGTTTGGCAGCAGCAGCCTCAACGCCTTCCTGCGCTTCGTTGAAGGTTGTCTCCAACTCTGTCTGAGTGGCACGCACGTCGCCCATCATCAAGTCATAACGGGGATAAACCATATTGGCCACCCAGTTGAAAATCCAGAAAGCGGAGTTCCAGGAGAAAGTGATGTAATCGGCGCCGTCCACACGGGTGTAGCATACGGGAACCTTGTCCGTACAGCAGTATACAGGTGTAAATACCGTCATATTGGCATCATCCGTGCCGAACCACAATACTCCACCGATAGGGTCGGGCAACTCGGAACGCATCTGTGCCACGAATACGAAACCGCTCTGCTGGGTGGAGATGGGACGCTCATTGAAGTATTCCTGGTCACCCACCTTGAAAGAGAGTGGAGAAAGGCGGTACGGGGTATGATACGGGCCTGCGCCGAAATCTTTGCTGATGTCGAGAGGAGTACCTTCATAATGGTCGCGCATGGCGTTCTTCACATCCTGCACGGAAACCTTGCGGTTGGGCTTCACAAACAGAGGCATCGGAGTGTCCGTCTCACCCAATATATAAGGCAGGAACTCGTTGCCGCGGTCGGTAAACATATTAAAATAGCTCCATACGCGTGCCTCGCAATAGCGACGGGCACCGAAATCGAGCGGAGCGTAGGCATCGGCAAAGCTGAAATCCTTGTTCACACCGTCAAAATAGCCCTTCTCGCGTGCAAAAGAGATGACGTCGGCAGAGTACATGCAGTTTTCCTTGTCATTCATATTGAACTGATGAATGCGGCTCTGATTGGCATGTGCGGAGATACAATCATCGGGCACGCGGACAGCTACCCATACGGCACCGCGCACACCGGGTCCCTTGCCAATCATCTCCATAATCCATATCTCGTTGGGGTCGGCAATGGTGAAGGATTCTCCACTACTGTAATAGCCATATTCCTGCACCAATTCCGTCATCACCTTGATAGCCTCGCGAGCAGTGCGTGAACGTTGCAGTCCGAGATAAATCAAGCTACCGTAGTCGATAATACCGGTAGTGTCTACCAGTTCGGGGCGTCCGCCGAATGTCGTTTCACCGATAGTGAGCTGGAATTCGTTCATATTGCCGATGACATTGTACGTCTGACGCGCCTGCTCTATCTGCCCAAGGTATTTGCCGGTGTCCCACTCGTGTATGTCAATCAGCGTACCTTTCTTGTGCATACCGGCAGAATAATGATACAACTCGCCGAACAAACCATAAGAATCGGCAGAATAGGAAACAATGGTAGAACCATCCGCAGAAGCGTTCTTGCCCACGATAAGATTGGTGCAGGCCAGCGCATTCGCCACGGCTGCCACAACAAACAAGACGGAAAGAGTCAGTCTTTTACTTTTCATACTTCTAAATTATAATGTTACTAAATATTTCAGTCTTTACCATACAAAATCAAACTGTTCGGTGGTACGGTTGCCACAGCCATCCGTCACCGTCATCTCCACCACGTGCTTGCCGCCTTTCTCCACATGTTTCGGGTCGAGCTCGCACACCAGGTTACCGCTGATGGAATTGGGCTTTCCAAACAAGGCATACTTCCCGTCAATCGTACCCCGATAGGTATTGATGCCGGTTTCCTTGTCCTTGGCCTTGAAGATGATTTTTCCCGTACGTCCCCATTGGGCTTGGTTTACGGGAGTTATCACCGGCGGAACCGTATCCACCGCTACGGTATAAGTCCCCAAATCCCGTATACGCACTTTCATGACACCATCCTCATACTTACCGCCGATGCGGTATTTTCCACCGCGCGCCGTTACGCCCGCCACATAATATTTGGTCATATCCTCTACCGGACGCCGGCGCAAGCCGATACGCAAATCGCAGGCACCGTGCATAGGAATACGGGTATCGTTCAATTGATAGGTGAAAGCGATGTCGCCACTATCAGCCCGCACGGAGTAGTTCAGCAAGACGTCATCGTAGAGCATTCCTTTCGGGATAACCAACTCCAGCCCCGGCTCCTGCAGATAGTTCACCTTATCCCATTTGAGGGCGTATTTCTCACGATGTTCCACCGGAGCAATTATCGTCTTCTGTCCCTGCACTGTGAAGCGGACCTTGGAGATATTTCCCAGCGCATCTCTCAGCGTATAGACAAACCGGTAAGGGTGTTCTTCGTTGATGTCCACCAGTCCGCGATTGCCGTTGGATGCCTGTAGCATGCGCAAGTGGTTGCCCGGCTCTATAAAAGACTTCATGTACTGGCCGTGTGTCCACGAATTGATATAGCGGTTCTCCTCATAGGCAAAGCGATCTACCGTACTGCGGAAGACTTCCTCGCCGTCCACTTCGAGAATCACCGCCTTCACGCCATATTTATTCTGCACTCCGTCCATATAGTCGTAGGCACGGATACCTGCACCAATCAGTCCCCAGGCGGTAATGGGTTTTGTTGGATGTGCCGGAAAAGCCCGTCGCGTCTGCTTGCCCTCCACCACTCCTTTTCCCGGCTGTGGAAACAGCATGATACCTTCGGCACGCGGGGCAGTCTTGTCTTTCACCTTGTTCATGAAGAAAGGCAACGGGTCTATATATTCGTCCGTAGCCGTCTCTATCATATCCAGATGCAGGTGCGGACCGAAAGAGTAACCGGTGTTTCCGCTTAAAGCTATTATCTGACCGGCCTTCACGGGATATTCATCGGGGTCGGGAGTTATTTCCACCTCCCAGCTTTCTTTTTCATATTGTAAATCTTCTATCCGACGGGCAATGTCACCCACAAAAGCACTCAAATGGCGGTTTATCGTCGAATAGCCGTTGTCATAAGTTACATCGAGCACATAACCTGAGCCGTGGGTGACGCGGATACGCGAAATATATCCGTCTGCCAGAGCGCGTACCGGCTTGCCTATGGTGCCACCTGTCTTGAAATCCAGTCCGCCATGAAAATGGTTGGCACGTATCTCGCCGAAGTTACCGGAGAAAGTGATGGGAAAATCAAAAGGCGGGATGAAGGAAGGCTTGTCTGTATCGGTTTCTTGGGCATAGCCGCTTTGCACACTACCAATAAAGAACAAAAGAGAGAAAAATATAGAATATTTCATATTTTGTACAGTCAATATTATTTTAAATGCATGCAAATATAAAAAGAATAGTTCTCTCTACCTACAGAAAGCTACAATTATCATTGATTAAAACATGCATAAAAATTCTGTTGAAGAACATAGATGCACCGATAACACCCAAGCCGGGAAATCGCTATATTGCGCCATGTTTAACCCCCCAATTAAAACTTTAAGGTTATGATTATCGGAGTACCTAAAGAAATCAAGAACAACGAGAACCGCGTGGGAATGACCCCTGCCGGAGTAGCCGAATTGGTGAAAAAAGGTCATACGGTGTATGTGCAGGCCACAGCAGGCGTAAACAGCGGTTTCTCCGACGATGACTACATCGCCGTAGGTGCAAAGACTTTACCGACCATTGAAGACACGTATGCCGCAGCCGACATGATTGTCAAGGTAAAGGAACCTATTGCACCGGAGTACAAACTGATTAAAAAGGGACAAGTGGTATTCACCTATTTCCACTTTGCAGCCGATAAATTACTAACCGAAGCCATGATTGAAAGCGGTGCCGTCTGCATTGCCTACGAAACCGTGGAAAAAGAAGACCACTCACTTCCGCTACTTACTCCTATGAGTGAGGTGGCAGGACGCATGGCTACACAAGTAGGAGCCCGCTTCCTTGAAAAGCCACAAGGCGGCAAGGGAAAACTGATGGGCGGAGTAACGGGCGTACGTCCCGCACGCGTACTTATCCTTGGAGGTGGTATCGTGGGCACCAATGCCGCACAGATAGCTGCCGGAATGGGTGCCGAGGTACTGATTGCCGACATCAACCTTCCCCGCCTGCGCTACCTGAGTGAAGTGATGCCGAAAAACGTAAAGACACTCTATTCTTCCACCCATAACATCAAGATGGAATTGCCGAACATCGACTTGGTAATCGGTTCCGTCCTCATCCCCGGTGACAAGGCCCCACACCTCATCACCAGCGAAATGCTGAAGATGATGAAACCCGGTACGGTACTCGTAGACGTAGCCATCGACCAGGGCGGTTGTTTCGAAACCTCCCACCCCACCACGCACAGCGACCCTACCTACATTGTGGACGGAATTGTACACTACGCCGTTGCCAATATCCCCGGCGCCGTACCCTTCACCTCCACCATGGCACTGACAAATGCCACCCTGCCCTACACCGTAGCCCTGGCATGCAAAGGCTGGAGACAAGCCTGCAAGGACGACCCGGCTCTGGCGCAGGGATTGAACGTAGTGGAAGGCAAAGTAACATACAAAGCTGTAGCCGACGTCTTCGGGCTGAAATATGAAGCCATTGAGTGATAAGTGATGAGTGATTTGTTGGTGTTTTTCTTTCAGCATGATAGCGCAGCACAATTACCAACAAATCACTCATAACTCCTCCCCAACAAAGAATCCTTCTTCCTCGCATACTCCCACCACATAGCGAGCAGTGTGATGCAGAGGTTGAAAATAAACGGAAATTCCCTGGAATTAGTGTGGAACAAGGTCTGAAAGAAATCTGTAATGAACGGGGACAATAGAATCGCCAGATAATTCATCACCATTACAAAAGCCAGTGCCAAAGTTGTTTTTTCCGGTATGGCCGTATCTACTGTCTCGTCATAAATCAGCGGTTGAATGACACCATATCCCAAACCAACCAACATACATCCCGATATTATCAGCCATTCTTTAGGCGAAATCCATATCAAGAGCAAACCCACTGCAATGGACAAAAGGCTGTAGAACTTTGTGTGTTTCCCCATCCACTTCACGATATGCCCCAGGAAGAAACCCGGAGCCATAATGGCAAGGAAGAATAAGGAGATCATCAATCCGGAATTTCCGCTGGAGAAGTGATGGGCCTCCATCAAAAAAGGCAAGTCAAAAGTAACCGCCAGCACTATATACGTAGTGACGCCATAAAACAGCATCAACTGTAGCAGATGGCGGATATGGATGCCGTATTTACCGGGAACCGCACGCTTGGATTCCTCCGGAACAACGGCAGCCGTATCTTCTGCTATCTGCGGCTGACCGGTATCCCCCTTCAAATATCCGACAAGCAGCAGAGAAACCAACGGAAGCAGATATACCACGAAAGGCAAGTGCCAGTTTACCTCTGCCAGATACCCAGTCACCGCCGTTGCCACAACCAGCGTCACATTGGTGATGGCAGAACTGTAACCAAACTGCTTCACCCGATATTCCCCCGTGAAATAGCGTGAAACCAGACCGGTGGACAACGGAATAATCACCCCCGAACCGATGCCAAGCAAAGCGCTGACCACCATCAACTGCCACATTTTGTCCGAAAAAAGATAAAGTACCCCACTGGCGGCAAACATCCAAAGTCCCGCTTTCAGCAGACGCACAAAGTCACGTTTCTCGGCCAGCTTGCCCGCCAACAGCACAAAAGGAATTATCAGCAGCGAAGGCAGGGAGGTAAGCATCTGTATATCCAATTCCGTGGCATGTGGAAAAATGGTGGTAAGCTGTCCCAAAATAGGTGACACGGCCAACCCCGGCAAGGAAGTCAATGCAGAGACAGACCAAATGCCGACAAGCGTGATTAGGGGGATTGTACCCCTTCCGGTATTGATTTTCATATAGTAGTATATTAATTAAATGAATAATGTGGGAACAACAAACCCACCTTCAGAATGTTCGTTTTTTAAGATTTTACTACGCTGCCCTTTAATAAACGCCAAATAATGCAAAACCCCGGAACTTTCATCCGCAAACCCCGTTGTTGTGGGATATTCGACGGGGAAAAGCCCCGCCGCCTAAACCTTTAAAAAACTTATTAATATGGAAGATTTGAATTTCAGAAAAGGAGATGCAAAAACTGAAGTATTCGGCTCAAACCGTATGTTACAACCCTCACCCGTAGAAAAGATTCCCGACGGACCTACTACCCCGGAAATCGCCTATCAGATGGTGAAAGACGAGACCTTCGCCCAAACGCAGCCTCGCTTGAATCTGGCTACATTCGTCACTACCTATATGGACGAATATGCCACCAAGCTGATGAACGAAGCCATCAACATCAACTACATCGACGAGACCGAATATCCGCGCATCGCCGTAATGAACGGTAAATGTATCAACATCGTGGCCAACCTCTGGAACTCTCCTGAAAAAGAAACCTGGAAAACCGGCGCACTTGCTATCGGTTCCTCGGAGGCATGTATGCTGGGTGGTGTGGCAGCCTGGTTGCGCTGGCGCAAGAAACGTCAAGCACAAGGCAAACCGTTCGACAAACCCAACTTCGTTATTTCAACCGGTTTCCAGGTGGTATGGGAAAAATTCGCCCAATTGTGGCAGATTGAAATGCGTGAAGTGCCTTTGACACTCGACAAGACCACGCTCGACCCCGAAGAAGCCTTGAAGATGTGTGATGAGAACACCATCTGTATCGTGCCTATCCAAGGTGTTACATGGACAGGACTGAACGATGACGTCGAAGCCCTCGACAAAGCCCTCGATGCCTACAATGCAAAGACCGGCTACGACATTCCTATCCACGTGGATGCCGCCAGCGGCGGTTTCATCCTCCCGTTCCTCTATCCCGAAAAGAAGTGGGACTTCCGTCTGAAGTGGGTACTCTCCATCAGCGTCAGCGGACATAAATTCGGCCTGGTTTATCCGGGGCTGGGTTGGGTTTGCTGGAAAGGCAAGGAATATCTGCCCGAAGAAATGTCATTCAGCGTAAACTACCTCGGTGCCAACATTACTCAGGTAGGCCTGAACTTCTCCCGTCCTGCCGCACAGATTCTGGGTCAATATTACCAGTTCATCCGTTTGGGATTCCAGGGTTACAAGGAAGTACAGTACAACTCCCTGACCATCGCCAAGTATATCCATGACGAAATCGGCAAGATGGCTCCGTTCGTAAACTATTCCGACGAAGTTGTGAACCCGCTGTTCATCTGGTACTTGAAACCGGAATATGCAAAAGCTGCCAAATGGACTCTCTATGACCTGCAGGACAAGCTGTCACAACACGGTTGGATGGTACCCGCCTATACTCTGCCTTCAAAGCTGGAAGACTATGTCGTAATGCGTGTCGTTGTTCGCCAAGGATTCAGCCGCGACATGGCAGACATGCTGCTGGGTGACATCAAGAATGCCATCACGGAGCTGGAGAAACTGGACTACCCGACTCCCACCCGTATGGCGCAGGAAAAGAACCTGCCGGTGGAAACCAAAATATTCAATCACGGATGCCGTACACATAAAAAGTAACAGCTAATATGGAAAAGAAAATATCAATTTCACAAATAAAGGAGGTTGCCCAAGAAGCCTACAACGAGGTGAAGGGCAGTACGGGAGGCAAGAATGCGGATTATATCCCCTACCTTGCCAACATAGACACCAAACTGTTCGGACTCAGCATCTGCCTGATGAACGGGCAGACCATCAATATAGGCGATACAGACTATCGTTTCGGTATAGAGTCCGTCTCGAAGGTACACACAGCCATCCTTATCCTGCGCCAATACGGCGCACAGAAAGTGCTGGACATGATAGGTGCCGATGCCACGGGACTACCGTTCAACTCCATCATCGCCATTTTGCTGGAAAACGACCACCCTTCCACTCCGTTAGTAAATGCCGGTGCCATTTCAGCCTGTTCCATGGTGCAGCCAGTAGGAAACTCCGACAAGAAATGGGATGCCATTGTACAGAACATTACCGAGCTATGCGGCTCTGCCCCGCAACTCATCGACGAACTGTACAAATCGGAAACGGCTACCAATTTCAACAACCGCTCCATTGCCTGGTTGCTGAAAAACTACAACCGCATCTACGATGATCCGGATATGGCACTCGACCTCTATACCCGCCAGTGTTCTCTCGGCATCACGGCCCAGCAACTGGGCATTGCCGCAGGAACCATCGCCAATAACGGTGTGAACCCAGTCACCAAACAAACGGTGTTCGAAGCCAGCCTGGCACCGAAAATCACGTCGATGATTTCTACCGTAGGCTTCTACGAACATTCAGGCGACTGGATGTACACCGCCGGCATACCGGCCAAAAGCGGTGTGGGCGGCGGCGTAATGGCCGTATTGCCCGGTGTCATGGGGGTATCGGCCTTCGCTCCTCCCCTGGACGAAGCGGGAAATTCCGTAAAGGCCCAATCGGCAATTAAGTTCATCATGAACAAGCTCGGTCTGGGTGTGTTCAACGGTGATAACGTGACAATTACAGAATAAGATTTTTTAGTTATGAGTTATAAGTGATGAGTTATTTGTTGGTATATGCATCGTAATTAGCAAATAACTTATAACTAATAACTCATAACTTCATAATGGACTTCATCATGAAAATGGCTCTATCAGAATTTGTATTGCGGGAAAAAGGTATTTACGGCATATTACATGTCATCATACTGATACTTTCGTTATTTTTAGTCATCAGTATCTCTGTCGACACGTTCAAGGGGATTCCCTTTTACGAACAGTCAGTCTACATGAAAGTACAGCTGTGGATATGCGCTCTGTTCCTGGCTGATTTTGTGTTGGAATGGTTTCTGGCAGAGAAGAAGGGGCACTATGTAGCCACACATTTCATTTTCCTACTGGTAGCCATACCTTACCAAAATATCATTGCCTATATGGGATGGACTTTCTCACCGGAAATAACCTATATGTTGCGCTTTATCCCATTAGTACGGGGTGGATATGCCATGGCTATCGTAGTGGGTTGGCTGACGTACAACCGTGCATCGGGACTGTTCGTTTCCTATCTTACCATGCTGCTGGCCACCGTCTATTTTTCCAGCCTGGCCTTTTATGTCATGGAGCATGGTCCCAATCCTCTGGTCAAAGGATATGGAGATGCTTTGTGGTGGGCATTTATGGATGTGACGACGGTAGGTTCCAATATCATAGCAGTCACTCCCACCGGACGGGTACTGTCTGTACTGCTGGCTGCGCTGGGCATGATGATGTTCCCTATCTTTACAGTGTATGTAACGAGCCTGGTCGAACGGCGCAATAAGGAAAAAGAAGAGTTCTACAAGAAAGCGGCACAGAAGCCCGCGCCTAAAGCTGATGCTTCCTGAATAGTTAAAACCGGAATTTTCACTTATCCGTTGGGAACAACTCTTCCCAAGTGTTGTTATAGACGCTGATTTTGAATATATTTTTCATCTAAAACCTTAACTTATGGCAAATATTAAACAAACAGTGAAGCTGGGGGTATTTACCCTGGCAATCATGAATGTGACGGCAGTAGTATCCCTACGTGGACTTCCTGCCGAGGCCGTGTACGGAATGAGTTCGGCCTTCTACTACTTATTTGCAGCCATTGTTTTTCTGATTCCGACGTCACTTGTCGCCGCGGAACTGGCTGCCATGTTTCAAGACAAGCAAGGCGGTGTGTTCCGCTGGGTAGGCGAAGCCTACGGAAAAAAGCTGGGCTTCCTTGCCATCTGGGTACAATGGATTGAAAGTACAATCTGGTATCCTACCGTATTGACATTCGGTGCCGTATCCATTGCTTTCATCGGCATGAACGACGTACACGACATGTCACTGGCCAACAACAAATATTACTCGCTCGTCGTTGTCCTCACCATCTACTGGCTAGCCATATTCATCTCCATGAAGGGTATGAGCTGGGTAGGTAAAGTGGCAAAAGTCGGCGGCCTGGTCGGGACCATTATTCCTGCCGCACTGCTGATTATCCTAGGTATCATCTACCTTGCCACCGGCGGACACTCCAACCTGGATTTCCACAGCAGCTTCTTCCCCGACTTGACGAACTTCGACAACGTGGTGCTTGCTGCCAGTATCTTCCTCTTCTATGCCGGTATGGAAATGGGCGGTATTCACGTAAAAGACGTGAACAATCCCTCCAAGAATTATCCGAAGGCAGTGTTCATCGGTGCGGCCATTACGGTTATCATCTTCGTACTCGGTACTTTCTCACTGGGTATCATCATCCCGGCCAAAGACATCAGTCTGACACAGAGTCTGCTTGTAGGCTTCGACAACTACTTCCATTACATCCGTGCTTCCTGGCTGTCACCGATTATTGCCATCGCTTTGGCATTCGGCGTACTGGCAGGTGTATTGACATGGGTTGCCGGTCCGTCCAAAGGTATCTTTGCCGTAGGAAAAGCAGGCTACATGCCTCCGTTCTTCCAAAAGACAAACAAGCTAGGCGTACAGAAGAATATCCTTTATGTACAAGGTGGTGCAGTAACCGTGTTGAGCCTTCTATTCGTAGTCATGCCTTCCGTACAGAGTTTCTACCAGATTCTGTCACAGCTGACTGTAGTCCTCTATCTTATCATGTATATGCTGATGTTCTCCGGAGCCATCGTGCTGCGTTATAAGATGAAGAAGCTGAACCGTCCGTTCCGTATCGGCAAGAATGGCAACGGATTGATGTGGCTCATCGGTGGTCTTGGTTTCTGCGGATCATTGCTGGCATTCGTACTGAGCTTTATCCCGCCCAGCCAGATTTCAACAGGCAGCAACACAGTATGGTTCTCCGTACTCATCATCGGTGCGCTGATTGTAGTCATTGCCCCATTCATTATTTATGCTTCCAAGAAACCGTCCTGGGTTGACCCGAACAGTAGCTTCGAACCGTTCCATTGGGAAGAACAACCCGCTGTACAGACAACCGGTAAAAGTGTTACAAATATGGCTACCGGTAGCGCCACTACCAGCAACAATGGCACAAGTAATTCTACCACAAGTGGAAATATGGCAAAAGACACAACCAATATCCCCAAAGGATAAAAGGTTATAAGTTGAAACTAAAAAAGGAATATTCCCGGTGATTTCGGGGATATTCCTTTTTTAGTGTTATATGATACCAGAAGACGGGAATAGTCAGAGATCCAATTCCTGCATTCTCTCCCACGCCCTTCTGCTCTCCTCCACCAACTCTTGCATGACCGACGCCACAGACTGCACTCCCTTTCCATGCAGCAAGGCAGATACCTGCCCTATTTCCAGTTCCCCTTCTTCCAAGTCACCCTCAAAAATACCACGTTTGGCACGGCCGCGCCCTAAAAGGATACGAAGTTCTTCCTCTGAAGCTCCCACAGCCTCAGCAGCCTCTACGGCGCTGCGAAAGTTATTGCGCACCAGACGCACCGGAGCCAACTTCTTCAAAAGCAGACGGGTATCCCCTTCTTCCAAATGCAAGCAGTAATCCTTGAACACCTCGCTTGCAGAACTCTCTGCCGTCAAGGCAAAGCGTGTACCAATCTGCACACCTTCCGCACCCAGCACCCGGGCAGCCAACATGGCCTCACCCGTTGCAATGCCACCGGCGGCAATCAGCGGAAGTGTAGTAACTGCACGTACAGCAGGTATCAGACACAGAGTGGTAGTCTCCTCCCTCCCATTATGCCCACCGGCTTCGAAGCCTTCGGCAACTATTGCATCAACACCCGCCTCTTCAGCCTTCACGGCAAAACGCGAGGACGAAACAACATGCACCACCGTGATGCCACGCTCGTGCAACCAACCGGTCCATTTCTTCGGGCTGCCGGCAGATGTAAATACAATCTTCACTCCCTCGTCGGCCACAATCTGCATTATCTCTTCTATCTGGGGATACATCAAGGGAATGTTCACACCAAAAGCATGATGCGTAGCCTCACGGCATTTCCTAATATGCTCCCGCAACGTTTCGGGATGCATCGAACCTGCGCCGAGCAAGCCCAGCCCTCCCGCATTGCTTACAGCAGCAGCAAGTCTCCAGCCGCTACACCACACCATACCACCTTGAATTATCGGATATCTTATTCCGAATAGAGAAGTCACTCTGTTCATTATTACTTTTTTTAAAGGTTTACTAATGAAAACAAGAAGGGGAGAAAGAAAGTTCAAAATTTGACAAAAAGTGATAAATTACTGTTGTTCCAAAACAGTTATCGAATCTCCATACGCCTTCAATACTTCCAGCGTACGGGCACGGCGCTTGCGACCTTTGAAATTCCAAAACTCACGGGTAAAAGGCGCCATCAGGTCTAAACCGGAAATTCCACCGCCACTGGTACCCTGCCAACCGCCCACAGCCATATTATTGGCCCGCTCCGTCACCCGGTAACGCAAACCGGTTGCTTCAATCTGCTCCACCGTCTCACGCGGACCAGCATCAAACGGATGTTTAGCCCAGTTCGTAGGAATCATCAGAATCTTAAGTGCATAAAATTCGTCTCCCCGCCAAGTATCTTTGTCCACCTTAATCTTTTTCTGGTAAATGGGGTCCCAATTATATTTAGTATTGGCCGTATAAGGGCGTAGGGTAAGCACAACCTTTTTCTCGGGCACTTTCGGTATGACGGGCAGCGAATTATCAAAATCCATCCATGACTTGTCCGTCACCGCTTTCGGAGTACCTAAGGAACTGTTCATTTCAAGTTCCTTCAATACCTCCGGATTCAGCTTCACCTCCCCTTCTCCCTTCAGCAACCAGTTCAGCCTCAACGAGTCTTGAGAAGTCCAATTTTGGGCATAAAAAGGGAAGGCTACTGCACAGAGCAACCCCATTACAAGTATAAATCTCTTCACTTGACAGTTTGATTACTTAATACCTAATCCTTAATCCCTAATCCCTAAAAACATTTCACCACCACATATATCCACTGCCACAAAGTGGTTCGTCATAGCAGGGATCAATCGTCCACATAGTCCGTGGATACTTACGGGTTTCCCACCAACGGCGGTAGCGCGAGGCGGCATCCAGCACCTCTTCGTCCGAAAGGAAGTAAATACCTTCATAATTCTCCGCATCCGTATGCACCATCTTGCATCCCATCGAAGCATTGTTCCCGAGACGGATAGTCTCTACCGTCCACAAGATGCATTCGCCCAAACGCAACTTACCACCTGCCGAATAGGATACCGGAGCCAAGGGGAAAGAGGGAATAACCGTCAAGTCCTCGGCATACTTCAGCAATTCCTCTATATCTTCGGAAGTGAACTTGGGCATATTACTCAATCCATCCGGACTTTGGGTAGAATATTTACCAGCCTTCAACTGCTTGACAAACAAGTCTACATCCGGATGGTTGTAGTCCAACGTTTCTTTGCTGCAAGAGCCCAAAGAGAGAACAGAAAGAGTAAAGAATATGAGCAGCATAGTCTGCCCGAATATATGTAATTTATTGTATAGAGTCTTCATATTTGTATGGTATTTAAGATTAATAAGTCATGCGCACGCCGCACAACAGATTCAGATTGGTGGGCCGTTCCGTACGCAAGGTTCTTGTCTGCGAGTCCGTATCGAAATGATGGGATACAGACGGCTCTGCAAACAAGGCAAAACGGTCGTTCATTTTATAGCGTACCCCTACTCCGGCAGCAACCGACAACTGTACCGGCTCTGCGCCGAAATCATTGTCCGGAGCACCTGCAATGCATTTCTCGGCTGCTCCGCCTACCATAGCATAGAAATCCACTTTCGGCGTACTGGCCAGCATCATGTTCAGCCTTACCGGAACTTCCAGCGTATGCAACGTATGGTCACCATCCAAGCAATTATACTGAAGACCAGCTTCCAAGGAGAAATGCTTGTTCAAACGACGTTCCACGCTTACCCCGGCCGTGAACGGCATATGAAAATTCCCTTTCGGCAGGGAAATGCCGATGCCTGCTTTCAATGCCCAATTACGGGGCTTGGATGGCGATACAGCCACAGACTTTGCCGGTTCTTCCTCAGAAGATGGCAGCATTCTATCTATATCAGCATCCTTATGGCCAGGATTTGAATGGTAGTTCCCGTTTCCGGCCGGAGTTCCGTTACTGTAATAACCGTTTCCCGGCTGCTGCCGGTTTCCGTACACCCGTTGGGTAATCCGGATGGAAACATGGACAGACACGGATTCATCCTCATCGGCCTGCGCCGTCAATCCTGCCGGAATGCCGTTGGCGGGATGCTGTGTACCGGGCTTTTGTGCCATGGGGTTGGCCTGATGGATAGAGGGAAAACTTTCCTGCACCACATCCCCGTTCAAGTTACCTTCCGGCGTCATGGCCGCCACTTGTGTAAAGGCCTCCTTGATTTCCTCTTTCGGAGAGAAATACCAGAAAGCGGCAGAAGCAGCTCCCAGTACAAATACAACAGAGGCGGCTGCGGCTACGCGGTGAAACCTCGGAGAAAGAAAAAGCTGCCTCCTGCCTTTTGCGGCAACCGGTGACGGCAAGTCACGTTGCAACCCTTCCCAGAAGTCCTCCCGCACTGTCATCTCTGCGCCGGCAAGACGACTGCGGAATAAACCGGTTATTTCATCATTTTCTCTCATATTCAGTATATTCTTTAATTCTTTTTATTAACAAACACTTGGCACGATGCAACTGCGAGGTAGACGAATGCTCTTTGATGTGGAGGATTTCGGCTATTTCCTTGTGCGATTTCTCCTCAAAGACGTATAAGTTGAATACAGTACGGCATCCATCGGGAAGTTCCGCCACGAACGCCATCAGCATTTCTTCGGAAATGCGGCCTCCGGTTTCGGCAATGCCCGCTTCATCCGGAATGTCGGGCAATTGTTCCTCATTCACCACCAGTTGGCTGAAACGTTGCTGTTTCCGCAGGTAGTCTATCGCCTGCGTCACCATTACCCTTGTCACCCAGGTACCCAATGCACATTCGCCACGGAAGGTGAAGTGGGTGAAAATTTTGATGAAGCCATCGTGCAATACGTCATGGGCCGCATCGACATCGCCCGTATAGCGGTAACATACCGCCAGCATCTGCTTGGAGTAGAGGGTGTATAATTCCTTTCGGGCGGAATCCTTTCCTGCCCGGCAGCCCTCAATCAGTTCTATCTCATTTTCCAATGTCAGTGCTCGTTTTACGGACGCCTCTTCGCGTCGTTTGTTAGTTAGACGCAGCATTGCGGAAAATGCTGCTGAATTAATTCTAAAAAGAAGTTAAAGAACGGAGATTATTTATATTTGGCTCTCAAAGCCTGTATTTGCTTGTCCAGCATCTCATCCAATTCATCAAATTCATGCCAATACAGAAAACCGGGAACCATGTTGACGTAATTGATAAATTTCTTATACTGCACAAGAAACAAGGCCTGGTCCCGAAGACTGTCGTCACCATCAAAAACATGCGCCAACTCCCTGGACATGGCAGCACTCATAAGAGCATCTGTTTTCGTTGCATAGTAATCACTGACATCCTTTTGTTTCCTGCCCAACTCAAAATAAGTCTGCAATACATCCTGCAACATACGTTTGTCCGGTATATACTGCATCAATGAAGAACCTTTCAGCACGTCCAGCGCATCTGTCCTATAAGAGAATTCATCCATATTATTGAAAAGCTTGCCATACTTCCACAGAGTATCTATCGGTATCTTGGATACATCCATATCATGTTCCCTCAACAACAGACTCATGTGTATGTCAATATCCAACAAGTGCTTTATATTACGGAGCTCCTGCCTATTATATTCCAACTCTTCCGTTACCAACTGCATCGTAGCACGCACTTCCTTTTGACGGGCATTCTCGGTAATCCGGTCACTTCCCCAGAAAGTGACAATGATACCCGCAGCCACAATACTGAACTGACGGAAATAATCACCTATGTGCCAACTTTTTACCGTATGGTTCAGCCTATTAAAGTTTATCTTTCCCATATCTTTTTATTCTAAATGATACTTCTTTTCAAGCGCTTGTATTGCCTCGTCTATACGTTTTCCCACACGTTCTACATAGTCCGGCGTGAAATAGTTCTGCGCTACCCTGACAAAGTTCCGTACCGACCTGTCCGACAAGTAAATATCCCACGCCTCATATCCTCCACGATTTATCTGGTCCGTCTGTTCGTCAGTCAATGCCAAATGGAAAGGAACCATAATTTCGTCCTTCATATCGTAATAGCCATTCATAGTTGCCTTAAATCCATCCAATACCTCATAGATTCCGGTCAACTGCAACAGTAGCTCTTTATCTGAAATCTTCTGCATCAACATGGAGTTTTTAAGTATATCCAATGCATTCTGACTATAATAAAAACTGCGGATATGCCCCATAAGAAAGCGGAACTGTATCAATGAATCTTCCGGTATCGTCCGATGCTTTAAGTCATGCTCCACCAATAAGCTGGAAAGACGTTCATCCTCTCTAAACTCTGAAACGATACTCTTATAATTTTCCCGGTTACTTTTCAGTTCATCCCTAATCAGCGACATGGTGGCTTGAATATCCTTTTTCTCGGAGTTTTGAGTAACCAACTCACTACCGACAAAAGTAATCAGTACGCCAATCACCACAATGGAAGTCTGCCGGATGTAGTCTCCCACTTGCCAATCTTTGACAGTTGTTTTTACTTTATTCCATGTTATGTTTTTCATATCTTCCTACACTATTATCCATTACTATGAAACACATCATCCGTTATAGCCAAACGCATCATCTATCCGTCCCAAACAGACCATCTGTTTCACCCCAATACACCTTCTGTTTTTCCAAGAGCCACTACTTTGCTAGTTACCAATAGAAAGCCTCTCATAAATCTGCCGTAATGCAGCATTCTTTATGAGAGGCTTTCCTTATTATTCTGCAATAATGCTTTCCGCCTTTATCAACATGCTTTAAAGCTCATGTCCAATCCTTTCACGGAGTGAGTCAAAGCTCCTACGGAAATAAAGTCTACACCGCATTCGGCATAGTCGCGGAGCGTATCAAACGTGATGCCACCGGAAGATTCCGTTTCATAGCGGCCACCTACCATCTCCACAGCTTTCTTTGTCATTGCCGGGGTGAAGTTGTCAAACATGATACGGTCTACGCCACCCAGGTCGAGTACTTGCTGCAATTCGTCGAAGTTGCGCACTTCTATTTCTATCTTGAGGTCCTTACCTTTTTCCTTGCAATATTCCTTCGCACGGTTGATGGCCTTGTCAATGCCTCCCGCAAAGTCCACATGGTTGTCTTTCAGCAAAATCATGTCGAACAAGCCGATACGGTGGTTTACACCGCCACCGATTTTCACCGCCATTTTCTCGAGGATACGCATGCCCGGAGTAGTCTTGCGGGTATCGAGTACACGGGTATTCGTACCTTTCAATTGCTCGGCATACTTATGTGTCATGGTGGCAATGCCACTCATGCGCTGCATGATGTTCAGCATCAGACGCTCCGTTTGCAACAAAGACTGTATCTTGCCTTCCACAATCATGGCCACATCACCCGGCTTTACGGCTGTACCGTCATTAATAAACACTTCCACCTTCATGGTAGGGTCGAAACGACGGAACACCTCCTTGGCTATCTCGATACCGGCCAGTATGCCCGGTTCTTTTATCAGCAGTTTGGACTTGCCCATTGCCGTAGCAGGAATGCATGAAAGGGTTGTATGGTCTCCATCGCCTATATCTTCGGCGAAAGCCAGGTCTATCAGCCTGTCAATCAATTCTTCTTCCTTATTCATCTGTTTTATCTATCCTTATTTGATGTATAACATATTTGTTCTGTACTTTTCTGAAGAAACAATTCACCCGAAAGTTTCCATTTGCGGTCGTCAAGGTACCAATGACGAAACCAGACTCATCACGTTTCCCCTGATGGTTCACATTAAAACTGCCAACCTTGTGGTTGGAGAAGAAAGCAGCCATTGTGCCCTCTGCCGTCCGCTTGTCGGCGTGGGTCGACTTATTCTGAATGATTAAATCGACCTTGTCACCCAGATACTTGTTGAGTTCCTGAGAGCTTCCTTCCTTGAAGGCCCCAATCACTCCCTCGGGAACGTTCTGGGCCAGCAGCACAGACGTCCAAATGAAGAGACCGGTCAACAAAAAGACTACCCGTTTTTTCATTTTCACAAGTATTTATGATAGGCAAAGGTAAGCATTTGTCTCAAAATACAATAAAAAAATGCTAAATTTGTGCGCTAATCAAAACAGAACCAGTATGAAAACTACTCTGCTCGTCGTAGGACGGACTGTAGAACAACACTTTATAACAGCCATCAACGACTATGTGCAACGCACCAAGCGCTATCTCTCATTCGAGATGGAAGTCATCCCCGAACTGAAAAACACCAAAAGCCTCTCTATGGAAGTTCAGAAGGAAAAAGAAGGGGAACTGATACTGAAAGCTCTCCAGCCGGGAGATGTGGTCGTACTGCTGGACGAAGGTGGAAAAGAGATGCGCTCCATAGAGTTTGCAGACTATATGAAGCGCAAGATGAATACCGTAAACAAACGGCTGGTATTTATTATCGGAGGCCCTTACGGATTCTCTCAAAAAGTATACGAAGCGGCACACGAGAAGATGTCCCTCTCACGCATGACCTTTTCCCATCAGATGGTACGCCTCATTTTTGTGGAACAACTCTACAGGGCAATGAACATACTAAATGGGGGGCCGTATCATCATGAATAATTAAAATGCTCGGGCAGCCAGCGTACAATAGAGCGCAACACTATGCGGTGTTCTACGCAAGGTTTGATGTACACTTGTAAAGGTGCTGCCCGTTCAGCTCAATAGCAATACTCACCACATTCTCACAGGTAAACAAGGAGTAAGGCAGAGTGTTCGTCCATCCTCCCACCATATCCATACGTACGGAGCTATGCCCCCCATACTATCTGGAATGGCTTTTCCAATCAAGTTCGTTATTTAAAACAGAGAAAAGAATTGATTAAGAGTTAAGAATTGTCGAAAAAATATTATTAAGGATTCTTAGTAAATTTCTCAGTAATAAAAGATGGAAATACACATGAACAGATACAAACAATTAATAGCGTGCAATACACGATACTAACAACATGTCGTGCAAGAAGTTAACAACGTGTCATACAAAAAATAAATATCGTGTTTGCAGGATATTAACCTCCTGCAAACACGATATTTATTTGCTTTTATACAAAGCTATACGAGGCTGACCACCTGCTGCAACAGCCCCGGCAATTCAAAAGTAGCATTCTTGATATCCGAAATCCGGTTCTTGCCTTCTGTCGTAAGAAAAAAACGCATCTGACGCTTATCTTCCTTACCTATCAGACGGGTAATGAGTTTCTTTTCCTCTACGGAACGAATGACCTTTGAAGTGTTGGAGGCAGACAAACCCAGTGCCTCAGCTATCTTACTGGAGGTAAGCTTAGGAGTATTGAGCAGCGTGCACAACAGCATTCCTTCATTCAGTGACAAATCGTACATCTGCGTAAACTGCACCTCGAATTCGGCAATAGCCCGATAAATATCACGAATTTTACATAAAGTCTCCATATCTTTTTCTCCTATATAAATAAGTTCACATTTGCTTTGTCCGCACGTTCCATATAGGTAGCCACGCCACCGATGGTTACTTCATCCAGAAGTTCTTCGTGCCGGATGCCCATCATATCCATAGACATCTGGCAAGCGATGAATTCCACTCCTTGCGCCAATGCTTGCGAGCGCAACGACTCCAGAGAATCCACACCCTTGCGCTTCATCAGGAAGCGCATCATGCGACTGCCCATGCCAAACATATTCATCTGCGACAACTTCAGTTTCAAAGAACTGGCCGGCAGCATCATGCCGAACATCTTGCCGAAGAAATCTTTCTGCACGCTGGGTTTCTGCACTTTCTTCAAGACGTTCAGTCCCCAGAAGGTGAAGAAAATGGTTACTTTCTGTCCCGTTGCCGCTGCTCCGTTTGCCAAAACGAAGGTTGCCAGCGCTTTGTCCAGGTCGTCACTGAACAGAATCAGCGTCTTTCCCCTCCCCCCGGCTACGGGAGTGTTGGAAGCGGATGTACAAGCCGGAGCGCCTTTTTCGATGACTACCGTATAGCGTCCTTTCTCGTCATGCTTCTCTATCAATTTATTTCCCGTTGTATCGCACCAGGCAGAGGCGTCGCGGGCAAAACCGGCATCGGTAGCCACAATCTCCACACGCTCGCCCACAGCAATGCTATCCATCGCCTTCTTCACCTGCATGATAGGTCCCGGACATTGCAAGCCGCAAGCGTTTATCTTCAACGGTTCCTTTTTGGAGACAGATGCCGCCGCAGGAACATCGTCGTTGTCAGCAGAGGCAGCCGAAGAAGCAGAAGAAGAGTCACCTCCTGCCGGAGCAGATGGAGACGGCAGAGGCGCTGTTGCCATGGAATAGGTCTTATAACCACCTATCAGATTGCGCACATTGCGATAACCGCGTCCCATCAGGATGCGCAGGGACAGATAACCACGCAAACCCACAGCACAGAAAAGCACTACCGGCTTGTCCGTAGGTATCTCTGCCAAATGCTCGCGCATTTCATCCAACGGAATATTAACAGCTCCCGGAATGGTGCCGAAAGAGAACTCCTCGGGCGTACGGGTATCTATCAGCATCACTTTATCCTTCTCTTCCACCAACTCGCGCCAAGAGATGACGGGCATAGCACCGCTAATAATATTCGATGCCACATATCCGCCAATGGCGATGGGGTCTTTGGCTGAGGAGAAAGGAGGTGCATACGTATGCTCCGTCTCCATCAAATCGTAGACTGTGCCACCCTGCTTGATGAGTCCGGCAATCTGGTCGATTCGCTTGTCCACCCCCTCGTAACCGATACATTGCGCGCCATAGAGTTTACCGGTTTTAGGATGGAAAGTCAGTTTCAAAGTCAAAGGCAGGGCATCCGGATAGTAACCGGCGTGAGATGCCGAGTGCGTCACCGAGCTTTGGTATTCCATGCCCCACTGCTTCAAGCGTTTGGCTGCAAGACCCGTAGAAGCTACCGTCATGTCGAATACTTTGGCAATGGAGGTGCCGATAGCTCCTTCGTAGGAGACGGTATTGCCAAACACCATATTATCGGCAACGATACGTCCCTGGCGGTTGGCAGGGTTTGCCAGGTAATTGAGCCACGGCTTTCCGGTCAGCGGATGAGGATATTCGATGGCATCGCCCACGGCATAGATGTCTTTTTCGGAAGTCTCCAAGTGTTCGTCTACCCAGATACCGCCCATCTCGCCCAACTTCAAGCCGGCTTGTTGCGCCAATACAGTGGCAGGACGCACACCGATGGAGAGCAACACCATATCGGCAGGAATGGTCTTTCCGCTTTTCAGGAATACAGTGATTCCGTTGTCCGTACGCTTGAAATGGGTCACGCCTTCTTCCAGATAGAGGGAGACGCCTTTCTGTAACAAATGCTGATGGATGGGTGCCGCCATGGAGAAATCGATAGGCGCCATTACCTGATTACCCATTTCGACTACGGACACATGGACACCTGCATGATGCAGGTTCTCTGCCATCTCCAATCCGATGAAACCGGCACCTACCACCACGGCGCGCTTCACCTGCTTGTCTGAGATATAAGCCTTGATATGGTCGGTATCTTCTACATTGCGCAACGTGAAGATGCCTTCGGAATTGATGCCTTCCAAGGGGGGCTTCACGGGGTTGGCACCGGGAGAAAGCAAAAGTTTGTCATAGCTTTCGTCGTACTCCTTACCTTCCGCGTTGCGTATGGTAACAGTCTTGTTTTTGGGATGGATGGCGATTACTTCATTCTGCACACGCACATCAATACGGAAGCGCTTGCCGAAAGATTCGGGTGTCTGTACCAGCAGCTTCTCACGCTCTGCTATCACTCCGCCTATATAATAAGGTAAACCACAATTAGCATACGAGATGTAAGGGCCTTTCTCCAATAAGAGGATTTCAGCCATTTCGTCCACTCTTCTCAGTCGGGCGGCTGCTGTGGCTCCACCCGCTACACCGCCAATGATTACATATTTCATAATTCTTCGTCTTTTAAGTTTGATGATACAAAGAAAAGAATTACTTTCAATAAAACATAATTTCCAAAGGAAAATATTATTAAAAGACTTATATTTAATGAGAACGGACATAAAAAAAGGATTATTACAAGTTGTTACACCTATAATAATCCATTCAGTATGCAGTTTTTTATAAGCTTACCAACCAAGCCGAGCAAGACCGACAGCACTATACCATGAAGTAGAACGATAAGCGGCATTAGCAGCTTGGGCAACAGCAGAAGTAGCAGTGGAAGGTATATAATGGCTAACCCCATTTGCCCGCTTCATGGAGAACATACCAACAGACATCGAATAAATCATCGGTGTTTTTTTCCAACAGACAGAAGCTGCATCATATGCTTGCTTCCATTCATCCAAGGCAACTTCATCCACAACGAGTTTTTCCACCATTTCTACGAAATCATAATAGCCTACATAATAAGACGATCCTACTTTACGCTGATCATAATTAAAGACCAATGACCGAAGAACTTCTCTATCTGCTGTCACTCCCGACAAAACATTTGCTGTAGCAGCAGCTAAGTTCTCAAGCTCAGAAGATTTCAGCACATCTATAGCAGTGCCCATCGTCCAATTGCTATTACTCCCTATTTTTCCAGTATAAATTTCATCATAAGCAGCAAAAGTCCCAATAGCCATTTCTACCGCTGCACCTTTCTGAAATATAAATGGAAACATTCTATCATAGGCAGCACCAGGACCTGGATTCTCAGCAGGGAAACCAATATAGTAATCGCAATAATCACGCAACTCATACGCGACTTCCACCGACTGCATAAAGCAAGCATCAAACATAATAAAATCAAAATGAGGAGCCTTCTGTAATACTGACTTCAAGTCCTCAATATTCATATAATGTCCTCCTCCAGTCTTATCATTTCCTATCCAGCGAGTAGAAGGCAATGGAGTAGGTATCCATCCTTCCCCATGCGACCAATAAATCAAACCATAACTTTCCGCTTTATATAAAGAATTCCCAAACACATCATTGAATACCTCCTGCGTCTCAGCGACTCCACACGAATTTCTATCTTCATATTCTTTGACTATTGTTTCAACAACAGTACCACCTTTATTTTCAATTTCAATCAAACGAGGAGATCCCGTATCTATATACACCAATAAATGCATATCAGATGTATTATCAATTGAAGCCATCCCAGCTTTCAATTCCTCCAAATCCCCATCCGTAAAGCTAGCCAATGGATTTATACTATTATCCGCTGCCATATATACCAGCACAGTACGTTTCCCATCAACCGGAGGATCAGGTATCGGGTCGTCACCACGGCACGCCGACATGAACAAGGGGAAAACAAAGAAAAAAAGAAGATATAGTTGTGTTTTCATACTTGAAATCTTATTCCTGCGGTTTTGTAAACGTGAAAGCCTCAGGCTTCACCACCTGCAAAACCATATTCTTACTCTTTTTATACTTGCCTTTTACCTTTACAGCCTCTTTTTCCAACTTTTTCTTGTTTTCAGAGAAATAAATCATGCAAGTATAATCAGGTTTCTTCAGATTGTACTCCAGATAGTTCTTAAGCTGGTAAGTGTATAAATCACGCTTGGGCAAGAATCCATTCTTATCCAGCTCTACGCTGTCCAATACCTGGATGTCTGTATAATATACGATGGAATCATTGAAAGAAGCCGCCACCCCAAAAGCATATACAGCCTTTTCCTTATCTTTCATTGTAAAAGCCGAACACAACGCAAAAACCAAAGCTACGGCACAAAGTATACGAACGTATTTCATTGAGTTATGAGTTATAAGTTATGAATTATCAATGGGGCAAAGATATAAAAAAAACCGCACGCCTACTAAAGACGTACGGTTTTTAATTCCTTCTATTTGTCGGAAACTGATATTTCTTATTTATCCCAAATAAGATTTGAGCAATTTACTACGATTACTTTGTCTTAATCTTCTGATTGCTTTTTCCTTAATCTGACGCACACGCTCACGGGTCAAGCCGAATTTGTCGCCGATTTCCTCTAATGTCATTTCCTGCTGTCCGATACCGAAAAACATCTGTATGATTTCTTTTTCCCTATCGGTTAACGTAGAAAGAGCTCTATCAATTTCCCTCGCAAGAGACTCGTTCACCAAAGAGCGGTCAGCCATAGGGGAGTCATCGTTGACCAACACATCGAGCAAGCTGTTGTCCTCTCCTTCTACAAAAGGTGCGTCCACCGAAATGTGACGGCCGGACACCTTCAGCGTATCAGAGATTTTGTCAACAGGGATTTCCAGTTCATCGGCAAGCTCTTCAGGAGACGGACGACGTTCGTTTTCCTGCTCGAACTTGGAGAAGGCCTTGCTGATTTTATTCAGCGAACCTACCTGGTTCAACGGAAGACGTACAATACGCGACTGCTCTGCCAAAGCCTGCAGAATGGACTGACGTATCCACCATACTGCATAACTGATGAACTTGAAACCACGTGTTTCATCGAACTTTTCGGCAGCCTTGATCAGTCCTAAATTACCCTCATTAATCAAGTCGGGCAAACTCAAACCTTGGTTTTGGTACTGCTTGGCCACAGATACAACGAAACGCAGATTGGCACGTGTCAATTTCTCCAGTGCAACACGGTCACCCTTGCGGATGCGCTGAGCGAGCTCCACTTCCTCTTCAACAGTAATGAGGTCTTCGCGACCGATTTCCTGCAAATACTTGTCAAGAGAAGCGCTCTCTCTGTTAGTGATACTTTTTGTAATTTTAAGTTGTCTCATTCTTATAATACAGATTTGGGTTGCAAAGGTACGACAAATTATTTTGTTACAATAATTTCATCCCAACTTTTTCACCTTATTTATATCTTATCCTATATAACAAAAAGGATGCCGGTATGTATTGTACCGACACCCCCTTTTTCGCTATTGTTAGCTAATATTACAATCTTCTTACCTAACTATCCCTATTTTTTATTCTTGAGTCAAATCAACGGCATACATTGCACGTTTTCCTGACGGGAACATACCGGTGATGAACAAACCTTGCTCAGGAGACTTTCTTGCCTCTTTCATCGCCTTTTCCAAATCGTCCACCGTCTTCATCGGCACTCCGTTGGCTTTCAGAATGATGAAGCCCTTGCGGATACCTGCATCGGCCATCTTGCCATTGGTAACCCCGGTAACTTCCAGACCGTAACCCAGGTTCAACTGCTTCTTCAGCTCGGAAGATACGGGCTTGAAGGCTGCACCCAAGATTTCCATTCCGGCATCCTTCACTACCTTCGTAGTGCCTTGCTCATTCTTCAGCGTGATTTCGAATTCCTTTTCCTTCTTGTCACGAACCACCGTTACCTTCACTTTGTCGCCCGGACGGTGTTTTGCCAGCATTTCCTGCAAATCCGAGAACTTGTGAATCTTCTTGCCGTTCAATGCTATGATTACATCATTTTCCTTCAAGATGCCGGCAGCGGAACCACCTTCAACAACTTCGGCCACATAGATACCCTCTTTCACACCAAGTTCGTCGGCCTTCTTCTTCAGTTCTTCGGTCCAGCGTTCGTCCATCTGCAGGTCTGTGCTCAAATCACTACCCTTGATGCCAAGGAGCGCGCGCTGCACGGTACCAAACTGTTTCAAGTCGGCTACCACCTTTGTCATAATGCTGGTAGGGATGGCAAAACCATAACCGGAATAAGCACCCGTGGGTGAGTAAAGCATGGCATTGATACCAACCAACTCGCCTTTGGCATTCACCAATGCACCGCCACTGTTACCTTGGTTGATGGCAGCATCCGTCTGAATGAAAGACTGGATGTTTGCAGCTTGTCCGTTGGAGGCAGAAGAACCAATGGAACGGGCTTTTGCACTGACGATACCGGCTGTTACGGTAGAGTTCAGGTTGAACGGATTACCTACTGCCAACACCCATTCCCCCACCTTCAACTGATCGGAGTCACCAACCGGAATTGTCGGGAAGTCATCCCCTTCAATCTTAATCAGCGCCAAGTCCGTACTGGGGTCAGTACCGATGATGCGTCCTTTCAGCTCACGGTCGTCATTCAGTTTCACGGTGATTTCATCAGCACCTTCCACCACGTGATTGTTCGTCACAATATATCCGTCTTTGGAGATGATGACACCCGAACCGAAACCTACACGCGGCTGGGTCTGTATCTGGCGCTGGCGTCCACGACCGTCTCCAAAGAAGAAGTCAAAAATATCCGGTTGTTCTTGCACCGTCTGAGTCTTACTCAACTGAGTGGCACGTATATGCACTACAGCATGGAGCGAACTCTCCGCTGCTTGTGTCAAATCCACAGGCTGGGCATCCGTTGCATGGAAAGCTGCCGGCAGCAGATTATTCGGGTTCTGTTGGAACAACTCGCTGAATGCGGCAGGCTTTTCCTTATTCAGCATCTTATAAGTGGTCAATCCAGCCACTCCAGAGCTCAAGAGCACGATAGCCGCAACTCCAAGGATGTTTTTTGTTGTCTGTTTCATACTATTCTTCCTATTCTTTAAATTGTTAATATTCAAGTTTCGTTTAACATTACGACGTTAAAATAACGACAAAAAACGTTCAGTTATTCCGCTTGTCACTCTTTTTTGTTCTCTTTTAACAAAGGATATTTAGGGCTTAACAGCGGTTAACGGCAAAGACTGACAAATTAGCATTTATGTACGATTGCTGACTGTTAAAGAACTGACAGATAGAGCATAAAAAGACGCATCACCCGTTGCGGCCGAAACGGATGATGCATCTGTTTTTAGAGGGCAGATAGTACCTTAATAATTCAAGTAATCAATGTCCATGTGGTAGTCCCACTGTGGGAAGTAGAGGTTACCTCCCTTCCACTCCACCTCGCCACGTTGAAAGTCGACAGTCTCGCTGCGGGGATACTGCTTTTCGGGCTGTAGCGGCATGCCGTAATCAGTGTTCACAATCATGCGCCAGGAGTCGATACCACCCAGGAAGAAATATTCTTCGTCGGCATTGCAGGCAAAGGCAGGAATGCCGAATGACTGGTCGACAGGCACCCAACCCACACCCTCAAAATAGACTTCTGCCCAATCGTGCAGATTCCATGCACGGGGATGCATCATGAAGCCGCTCTGGAAATGTGCGGGAATTCCACTGATGCGGCAAAGCGTAATGAACAGCAGGCTGACTTGGCCACAGTCTCCGTGACGGTTGTCCAACACATATTCCGGGATATTCTCAATGGTGGAATATTCGCGTGCAGAAGCCCACGGGAAGTTGTCATTCACCCAACGGAAGATACGTTTGGCTTTCAAGTAGGGGTTGGTTTCACCGGCTGTCAATTTGGCAGCAAGTTCGCGCAAGCGCGGGGAAAAGACGATATGCTTCTCACGCTCGGCAGTATATTCCTTATAAAGAGCGGTCGTCGTATCATAGGGCTGCACGTCTTCCGGCTTCAGATTATGCCATTCGCCGTTGGCGGTAAACTCAAAGGTTTCGGAGAATACGGTAGGTTCGCCTTCGACAGCACGTTTCTCCATGTACAATGTACTGTGACGGCACTCGGGCGACGAAAAGGTGTATTGCGGTTCACTGGCCGAAATGAACTTGACATCCTGCTGCCGGGCCTGGTCCTGACGGGGATAGGGCAACCAGCAACGGATGATTTTCCCGGCAGGTACGGCATTGGTATCCACGATCAACGTGTAGGTGACGCGCATGCGCTTCGGCTCAACAATGGCCTTGCCCTCCTTCTTCACAGCAGAAATGATTTCGGGCAGGTTCTCCATATTCACTTTCTCGCTGCCACTCGGCGAAGTACCTTCCTTGGCTATCTTGATGTCATAGCAAGTGGAGTCCACACGAAACAGATTAGGTCCGGCATTGCGGAAATAGCGTTTCTCTCCATCCAGCATCATGCACTCCAAAGCTTTGGAGGCTTCCCACTGGCGCATCTGCTCATCGGTCACGTCGGGAATATACTTGCGGATATAGTCCTTCACCTGGGATTCCGTCATACAGAAGTCCGTAAGCAGACGTTGGTGCAGGTCGTCCTCCCAATTGTAGGGCTTGCTCTCGGGCTTCGTGCTGCATGCAGAAGCCATCACAAACAGAGCGACGGTATACAATAGCTTTCTCATAACTTCACCACTCCAATACCCGGCAATTCGGGCAACGTTATCTTACCTTTCACAACCTCCATACCCTTGAAACGGTCATTCGCAATCAACAGACTACCGTCCAAGTCAGCAAAGTCCACTGCCGGAGAGAATTGGGAGGCAGCGGTAATGGCACAAGAGGTCTCGGTCATACAGCCTACCATCACTTTCATGTCCAATGCACGTGCCAAAGTCACCATCTTCCAGGCTTCGCGCATGCCGGTACACTTCATCAGCTTGATGTTGATGCCCGTAAAGGCGCCCTTCAAGCCTGCCACATCCTTCAGACGCTGGATGGACTCATCGGCAAATATGGGTAACGGGCTTTGCTGAGCGACCCATGCGATATCGTCCAATTGTTCCTTGGGCATCGGTTGCTCTATCATGACAATTCCTTTTTCGTGCAGCCAATGTATCATATCGAGCGCATGATGTTTGTCTTTCCAGCCCTGGTTGGCATCAATGGCAATCGGAAGGTCCGTCACCGAACGGATGGTCTCTATCATTTCTTTGTCGTTCTCCCGCCCCAGCTTCACTTTAAGGATATTGAACCGGTCGGCACACTCTTTCGTCTTTTCACGCACCACGTCGGCCGTATCAATACCGATGGTGAAAGTTGTAAAGGGAGTCTTCTCCTTGTCCAACCCCCATATCTTATACCAAGGGGCTTGCAACAGTTTGCCCACAAGGTCGTGCAAGGCGATGTCCACAGCAGTTTTAGCAGCGGAATCCCCTGCCGAGAGGCTGTCTATATAAGCCAGTATATCTTCCAGCTGAAAGGGGTCTGAGAATTGGCCGATGACATCCTGCACCTTCTTCAAAAAAGCTAATACACTGTCCATCGTACCTAGTTCGTGTTGCAGGTACGGGGGCATGGAGGCTTCACCATAACCGATAATGCCATCATATTCTATCTCGACCTGAACGTCGGGAGTGGTAGTACGCGAGTAGGTGGCCACTGTAAAGACATGGCGCAATTTCAGTTCATAGGGGAAGAAACGCAGTTTCATTTTTGGGGTTACACCTGCCCTACTGTTCACGTTGAACAAGGAAGGAGCGTCATTTCCTCCGGCAAATACATGATTGATTGCCATGCCTGAGCCGAGTGCGGCAAAAGCGGCGGTTTTCAGGAAATCTCTTCTGTTTGACATAATTGTGTGTGTATTAAATGTGCCAATATGCTAATGTACTAATATGCCAATGGGCTGCACTATATATACTACGTCATGTTTGCACCGTCACGCCGAGGTCATTGGCATATTGGCACATTAGCACATTATTACATTGAATAAAATGGATTCGTTTCCGTTGTATTGAGCGACGCCTCCTTATTTATATAAGGTAACACGCGCGTAGCGAACAACAGTCTACCGAGATTGTATTCATCGAACAGCTCGTCGTCGGGGCTGAAGCTATTGACGCGCACATCGCCTTGCGAATGGATGAAACGCTTGTTGCCGATATACATGCCGACATGTACCACACGTTCCTTGCGTTCCGGCGTCGCCTTACGCCCGAAGAAAATCAAATCGCCCGGCTGGAGGTTACTGAAATCAGGAACGATATCGATATGCTTGCCCACGTATGCCTGCTGGGAAGCATCCCGCGGAATGATGATGTCGTGCATGAAAAGAACGGTGCGCATGAAGCCGCTACAATCCACCCCTTTGGAGGAAGTGCCAGCCCAAAGATAAGGGATGCCCATCATGCTATGCGCCGTAGCTATAATGCTGGCTGCGTCCTGCTTCAAGGCTGCCCGCCATTTTTTTTCAGGCATAGAGATGGATTTGGAGATATATCCCTGGCGGCCGTCGGGATAAGCCACCTTATAAAAGGCACCTTTTGTCCCCTCCCACTTCAGGCGGTTTCCGGCAGCAACATCAGAGACGGTCTGCGATACCTGGCTGGGCTGTGAGTAGACAAAGCCGTAATGCGAAGTCACCACTATTTTCTCCGCATTGTTCCAAGCGGTCAGCTCTTCCCGCGTGACGGGATGTATGCCTACCCGGTGTACCCATGCAATGTAGTTGTCCGGTGTCTGGATACGGTACCAGCCGTCGCGCTGCAACACCCGCACCGGCATCCCCATCAAGCCTTGCGTCATCATTTCTGAAGAGAAATCCGGGTCTACCCGAAGATTGCACACAGACACATTGACAATGCCATACGTCTTGCCTTCAAGTCCGGTCTCATCCGGAAGCACTTGCAGACAATCCATCACCGCATATCCTTTCTTTGCCAAACCATCCAGCAAAGCCGTCTTTGCTTCTGCCGAAGTGGTGACACCACGCAACATCACATTCTTTCCGGAGAAAGAGTAATCTACATCGAACAAAGCTACGCGCTTGTCCGGTGCAAACTTTTGTTTCAAACTGTCAGCGAGTTGCGCCACCTCTGCAGGGATGGTACGGTCACCCACTTCCGAAGCGACAGCAAAAAGCGGGATTAACAGAAATAAAGGAAAAAGAGAGGATAACTTTTTCATTGGTCAAAAGGATTTGGGGGTTATTACTAATAGCAAAGCTACGAATTTATTCCGAAATAGATACATGTTTTTAAGATAATTAAGGGTAAAGAATGAAGAATGAAGGATTCATCCGTACTGCATCCGCACACTGCACAACAAATTCTTCATCCTTCATTCTTCATTCTTCATTAATATTCCGTATCTTTGTACCCCTATAAAAGCAGTTGGTCGGTCTGTCGCTTGCGCCTTCGTGCGTATGAGGAAAGTCCGGGCAACACAGAGCGTCCCACTTCCTAACAGAAAGCTGTCCGTGAGGGTAGAGTAACGTAGAAGAAAATAACCGCCGTCGCCCTCGGGCTATGGTAAGGGTGAGAAGGTGGGGTAAGAGCCTACCAGTCTTGTGGCGACACAAGGGCTGTGCGTCTTGGGAGTTGTAAGGTCATGTAAACCGACGTTATGAGAGTTGCTCGCTCCATGTCGGAGGGTAGACCGCTAAAGCTTGTATGGTGACATGCGGCTCAGATAAATGACAGACACTTCTTTTAATGAAGAATGGATAATTCCTAATTAGACTTTTTCAGGAACAGAAGAACAGAACCCGGCTTACAGACCGACTGCTTTTTTATTTCTTTTCTCCTATCTGTGATAATCCCCTTTATCTTTAATCAGTATGACCTTCAGTTGGGGGTCTTTCAACATCTGCCGTCCCTTATGTGAAGCCAACAATGCAAGTTGGGTAGTCCGGTGTCTCCAAGTCAGCAAGTCAATGGGACGGTTCAGTTCCTCTTTTATGACAGAATACCACCAGCCCGGAAAAGACAATGCACGAACAGCACCTCCATCAACAATCTTCTGCAATTCAGCAATGCAAGCATCCAGTTCCCTATCGCTCAAATCATTAGGTTTATCAAAAGCTACATAATAAGATGTATAATATCCGTTTTCTGTAAAAAGCCTCAATGCTTCCCAATTGGAACTTTCAATAATCAACTCATCTTTCTCCATACGATAAGTTTCAACCAACTTATTCAATTCAGCGAGTATTTCCGTCTTGTTGCCTGCCTTCAAGTTCTTAATATCCAACCAAATTTTACCATCAGTCTCATTCATATAAGAGAAATAAGGCTCCAGAACCAGATTAAAACTTGTATCCACATCATGCGTCACATCAAACTTCCGGTTTTTCCGAAAAACGACATCAACTTCCACGTTAGGATACTCGTCACCTTGCTCATAAAGTTTTTCTATCGAATTACATCGATGCAGCCATATCTTTTCGGGATAATCATTCATAAGTAGGGCTCCTATAACTAAATTACTCCCCACCCATGCTAACAATACAGCCAACAAAACTACCAGAATTCTCTTTTTGCGCATATTTTCAGTCTTTTTATCTCTAATAAACTTTCTTTCCCGCAAAATACATAAAAAGAATATTCTTAAACAAAACCTCCACTCCATTTCTACCTTTTTATTCGTTTATTCCAGAAATTTTATATAATTTTGCACTTCATATAAACAGAGATCATTGAGAATCCGTTAAAGATAACTCTTTGAACTTACGCTAATTGACATTTTATGAATAGACGTATTGCAGCCTTCTGGAAGTTTCTTACTTACGACATCTGGCGTATTACAGAAGATGAAGTTACGCGAACCACTTTTTCCGTATACAATATCATCAAGACCATCTACCTTTGTGTCAACCGCTTCACCAAAGACCGGATAGTAAACAAAGCCTCGGCACTGACTTACAGCACCTTGCTTGCCATTGTACCGATTCTCGCTATATTGTTTGCCATCGCACGCGGTTTCGGATTCGACAATCTGATGGAAAGTCAGGTTATCAACGGGTTCGGAGGTCCTACAGAAACCACAGAGGTTATTCTACAGTTCGTAAACTCATATCTCTCACAAACCAAAAGTGGAATATTCATCGGCATCGGGTTGATTATGTTGCTGTGGACAGTCCTGAACCTAATCAATAATATGGAAGTCACCTTCAACCGCATCTGGCAGGTAAAAAAGGCGCGCAGCATGTACCGCAAAATAACGGATTACTTCTCCATGCTTCTGTTGATGCCCATTCTGCTGGTAGTGTCCGGTGGTCTTTCCATCTTCATGAGTACGATGGTGAAGAACCTCGAAGACTTTACCCTACTGGCACCCGTCGGCAAGTTTATGGTACGCCTCATCCCCTTCGTACTGACCTGGTTCATGTTTACAGTACTGTACGTCTTTATGCCGAATACAAAAGTCAAACTAAAACACGCACTCATATCCGGTATTCTGGCAGGTACGGCACATCAGGCATTCCAGTTCCTCTACATCAGCAGCCAGTTGTGGGTTTCCCGTTACAATGCCATCTATGGTAGTTTCGCCGCCCTCCCGATGTTTCTGCTATGGTTGCAGGTATCTTGGACTATCTGCCTGTTCGGTGCCGAATTGACCTACGCCGGACAGAATATCCGGAACTTCAGCTTCGACAAGGATGCGCGCAACATCAGCCGTCGCTACCGCGACTTTATCTCCATCCTGATAATGTCCCTCATAGCCAAGCGCTTTGAACAAGACGCCCAACCCTATACAGCCGAGGAGATATCCGAAGAGTGCCAGATTCCCATCCGGCTGACACACGAAACCCTTTATGAATTGCAAGAAATCAACCTCCTGCATGAAGTGGTGACCGATGAAAAAAGTGAAGACATCGCTTACCAGCCTTCCATGGACATCAACAAGATGAATGTGGCCCTCCTGCTGGACAAGCTGGACACACACGGCTCAGAAGACTTCAAAATTGATAAAGAAAATGAATTTAACAGCCAATGGGGAGCATTGCTGAAGGCACGGGAGGAATACTACAAGAATGCAAGCAAGGTGCTGCTAAAGGATTTGTAGTTTGGTTTAAACACGGAGGCACAGAGATTTTTTCTCGTCTATTGGTTTAATCCCTGCACCTCTGTGTTCTTCTGCTAATGCTAATACTTATTATAAGATACTGTCTTCTCTTTTGGCTTCCGCGATTTCTTCCGTTTTTCCTTCACCGGATAGCCAATCGTAATATCTAGCAAAAGGCGTTTACCGGCCGGGATACCGACAAGTTTCTTTATCTCCTTCTCATCAAACCAGCCCAAAATGCAGGAACCCAGCCCTTCATTTTCTGCCGCCAACGTGATATGTGCGGCAGCGATACCAATATCAATCAATGGAAAATACTTACCCTTGATTTTTGCACCCAGAAAGGAAGTGACATTCATGGACTCCTCCACCACCAGAATATGAACGGGAGCATCCTTGGCAAACTTGTTCATCCCCAATCCTGCAGCAGCCTTGCCCACCTTGACAGACAGCTCCGGTTCCGTAACTACCACGAACTTCCACGGTTGTGCATTGCAGGCGGACGGAGCCAGACAAGCCGCTGCCAATATCCGCTCCAGCTTCTCAGGCTCCACGGCACGAGTCATATCATAGGCACGGTCACTCTGACGGGATGCCACTAATTCCAGGAAATCGTTCATAGCGCCGTTACCTTATTTATATTGTATCATGCGACTGATGTACTTACCAATGATATCGAACTCCAAATTCACCACACTGCTCACTTTGAAAGCATGGAAATTGGTATGCTCGAAGGTGTAAGGAATGATGGCTACCTGGAAAGTATCGTCGGTGGGATTACACACGGTCAGGCTGACACCGTTAACCGTTACCGAGCCTTTGTCTACCGTAATGTAGCCGCGCTTTGCCATCTCCTTGTCAAAAGCATACCGGAAAGTAAAGTAATAGCTTCCTTCCGCATCCTTTATATCGATGCAAGTGGCAGTCTGGTCCACATGTCCTTGAACGATATGGCCATCCAGCCGGCCGTTCATCATCATACTACGCTCCACATTCACTTCATCTCCCACCTGCAACAAGCCAAGATTGGAACGGTCCAGCGTTTCCTTCATGGCCGTCACGGTATAGGTATCATCTGTCAAGCTGACTACCGTCAAGCAAACACCGTTGTGAGACACACTCTGGTCTATTTTTAATTCACTGACGAATGAACACTTGAAAGTAAAATGTACATTCTCCTGGTCTTTGACCATCGCCACCAATGTGGCACATTCTTCTACTATTCCGGAAAACATGGTTCTATATACTTTTAGATTATACATGATTTATTATTAATATGCGCAAAGATACAAAAAGCCCTTCGTATAGGTACAAAAAAAGGAAGCTTTTCACAAAGCCTCCTTTTTCAGTTTTCAATAGGTATTAGTTTTTTTTAAGGTAAAAAGATTGTTTTCAGGATAACGATGCAAATATAGGCGCTTTTCGTGATACTAACCAAATTAAAAAACATGTCTTATAACATCTTTTTGAAAAAAACATTTAAGTTTATTATCATTTCAAAGCACTTTTCTACACCTGCAATCGTTTTCAATGGACAAATATAAGGCTATTTTCCATGAAATACTGAAATTATCCTAAAATTTTGTTTATTTCTTATCATTTAAGTAGTGTTCATCTGTCCGCCCGCTATGTTTTAACACTTTTGCGTCGATAAAGAACACTATTTCTTCGGCAATATTCGTGATATGGTCACCGGAACGCTCCAACTTGCGGAACACGCTCACCAGGTTCAGACAAGAAAGTGCACTCTCCGGATGCCGGCTGATGTAGTCGGCAAGGATGGCAGTGGCATCAGCATTGATTTCGTCCAGCATATTGTCCTTGGCAAACACAGCGGTAGCCAATTCCTGGCTCTCCTCCTGAAGTGCCTGCTTGGCAAGCTCGAGCATGGAGAGCACCTGGGCTATCATCTCTTCAAGACGGAGTTGCTTGACCAACTCAGTATCCAATGCCGGTTCATGGCAGTTGAGGGCAAAGCGGGCGATGCCTTCTGCAAAGTCGCCCAGACGCTCCAGGTTCGTATTGATTTTGAGCATGGCAAGCACAAAGCGCAGGTCGATGGCAACGGGGTTGTAAAGGGCAATGATGTCCTCCACGTCGCTGTCTATTTTCAGTTCGAAAGCATTGACGCGACGTTCGCGCACCAATACCTGCTGAGCTAGCTCCCGGTCCAGCGTAAGCACGGCATCACCTGCACGGTCGAGCTGATTATATACCAGGGTCCACATTTCGTCTATTTCCTTTTTCAGCAAGACGAGTTCAGATTCGATAAACTTCACCATAATGTTTCTATTTTAAGATTACTTTTGTACAACTTATTTTTGCTTGTATGGAACAATCCGCTACCCGAAGCGTCCCGTGATGTAGTTCTGCGTTTCCACCTTGTCGGGATTCGTAAATATCTTCCGGGTATCTCCAAACTCCACCATCCGCCCCATATAGAAGAAAGCCGTATTATCACTGACACGCGCTGCCTGCTGCATGTTGTGGGTAACGATGACGATGGTGTACTGCTTCTTCAACTCGTGGATAAGCTCTTCCACCTTGGCAGTGGAGATGGGGTCGAGGGCGGATGCCGGCTCGTCCATCAGCAGGACCGAAGGAGACACCGCCATGGCACGGGCTATGCAGAGACGTTGCTGCTGACCGCCGGAGAGGGCGTAGGCGGAGACTTTCAGCTTGTCCTTCACCTCGTCCCAAAGGGCGGCGCCTTTCAGGGTTTCTTCCACCCGCTGACGGATGAAAGCGTTATCGGTGATGCCATTTACACGGAGTCCGTAGGCAACGTTCTCGAAGATGCTTTTTGGGAAAGGATTGGGGCGCTGGAACACCATGCCCACGTTCTTGCGGAGTTCATCCACTTGCACTCCTTTTCCATAGATGTCTTGTCCGTCAATGCGTATCTCGCCGGTCAGACGGGTGTCGGGAATCAAATCATTCATGCGGTTTAGCAGGCGCAGGAAGGTAGACTTTCCACAGCCCGAGGGACCGATGAAGGCTATCACAGACTTCTCCTCAATGTCCATGCTGATGCCTTTCAGGGCATGGAAATCGCCATACCAGAAGTTCACGTCACGGGTTTCTATCTTGTTCTTCATACCTATTGTATATGTTTTCAATTCGTCTTAATCTTCTTCTCAAAGTATTTCCGCAGGGCGTTCGCCAGCAGGTTCACCAGGAGGATAATGAGTATCAGCACCAGTGCCGTGCCGTAGGCAATAGGAAGCTGCGCTTCCATATCGGTGCCGCTGGTAGAGATGACGTAGAGGTGATAAGGAAGCGCCATGCACTGGTCGAAGATACTTGCAGGCAGCTGTGGCAAGAAGTAGGCGGCACAAGTGAAAAGGATGGGTGCCGTCTCGCCCGAAACACGCCCCAACGCCAGAATCAGTCCGGTGATGATATTGGGCATCCCCATCGGCAGGATGACATGCCAGATGGTCTGAAGCCTGGTAGCTCCCAACGCGCGGCTTCCCTCACGCATGCTGTCGGGAATGGCTTTCAGCGCTTCTTCCGTGGTGCGGATAACCAAAGGCAGACTCAGCAGGCCCAGTGTCAACGAACCTGCCAGGATGCTGTCTCCAAAATCCATATAGTTGACGAACAGCGCCATGCCAAACAGACCGAACACGATGGAAGGGATGCCGCTCAAATTGTTCGTCATCATCCGTATGAAGCGTACCACCCAGCCCTTCGGCACATACTCATTCATATAAATACCGCTCATCACCCCCACCGGAAAAGCAAACAAGGCACTGCCCACCATCAAGCAGAACGTACCTACAATGGCAGGAAGGATTCCGCCGGCAGTCATACCGTTGGCAGGAGCCGTAGTGAGGAACTCCCAATCGATGACTCCTATACCTTTATATATAATGAAACCGAGGATAGCAAAAAGAATTCCCACCACACTCAGACTCAACAGACGGAACAAGCCGAATGCCACGTTTTGCGAAAGATGCTTTCTATTGACCATATCTACCTTCTTTTATTTTCGTCTTGGCGAAACTGCTTCCACCGTGAAATTTATCAATAAACTGATGAAAAACAGCACGACACCCAGTAGGAACAATGCTTCGTAGTGAGGTCCGCCGGCAGGTGCCTCGCCCAGCTCCGCGGCAATCGTAGCCGGAATAGTACGCAACGGCTCCAGAATGGTATGGGGAATGACGGCAGCATTGCCCGTCACCATCAGCACAGCCATCGTCTCGCCCACCGCACGGCCGATGCCCAACACCACTCCGGAGGTGATGCCCGAAATGGAGTAAGGAATCACCACCTTATATATAGTCTGCCATTGCGACGCTCCCAGTGCCAGACTGGCTTCGCGCATGGCACGAGGGCAGTTTCTCATCGCATCTTCCGTCACCGTAATGATGGTGGGCAGTGCCATAATGGCAAGCACAATACTGCCCGCCAGCCCACTCTCGCCGACCGGCAAGTCGAAGACCTGCTGCAAAAAAGGCACAATGACAATCAAACCGAAAAAGCCGTAAACCACCGACGGTATGCCACTCAGCAACTCAATGATAGGTTTCAGCAGATTCCTTACCCGGGAATTGGCTACCTCCGACATATAGATTGCCACCGACAGACCAAACGGCAGTGCAAAAAGGATGGCAAACAGACTGACCCACAACGTCCCCGTAATGAGCGGCAAAAAGCCGAACTGTGCAGCAGGTGTTGCCGTGGGAAACCATTCGGCACCGGCAAAGACGTCCTTCACCGAAATGGTGTTGTCTTTCAGCAAATGCACTGAGTCCGGACGAACGATGAACTGCTGCGGTACAAAGGCTATAATACCGGGCGTACGCTCCACCAGCTCCGTAATGCAAGCACCTGCATTTTCATAGGAAGCGCCCAACTGCTCTTCCGTATAATACTGTGTGATGTCCTCCAAACGGAAAAGGCGGATAGGAAGGTCCTCCCCTCCCACTTCGTTCCAGTTTGTCAGCTCTTCATCAAAGACATCCTTTATCTGTGCCGGAGTCAGTTCGCCCACCCGATTCTCCTTATTCAAAGCCAATACATACCCTTCTTCTATTACCTTGCTGCTGAACAAGCCTAGCGCTTCGGAAAAGAGGAACACGACGATAAGTACGATGGTAAGGCTCGTCACAAAGCCGCTACAAGCCAGTATACCTTCTACAATCTTCTCAAAAATCTTTTTCATGTTGCCTATTGATTTCTGTATGCAAAGGAACGGACCGGATGTTAAGGTAGTGTGACTAACGTTTGAAAGAAATGTTTCAAACGTGTTACAAAACCATTACAACGACTTAAAGTACACCCCATGTAACACACTTGTAATATCCATTGCCTTAATTTGCATCATGCGTTGAGCCAGATTACATGATGCATACCATCGGTTTACATCATGTGTTTGCCCCAATTGCATTATCTGTTTACCCAATTTGCACCATGTGTTTTATGAAGACAAGAAAATTACTCCTACTCCTCGCCCTGGCAGCTGCCACCACCGGCATGCAGGCGCAACGCATCAAAGGCAGCGACACCGTGCTCCCCATAGCGCAGCAGACCGCCGAACGCTTTATGACCCTAAACCCGTCTGCCCGTGTCACTGTGACCGGTGGTGGAACAGGTGTCGGTATTTCAGCCCTGCTGGACCAAACCACGGACATCGCCATGGCTTCACGCGCCATCAAGTTCAGCGAAAAGATGAAAGTCAAAGCTGCCGGAGAAGACTTGGCAGAAGTACCCATCGCCTACGACGCCCTTGCCGTAGTGGTTCACCCCTCCAACCCGGTGAAACAACTGACCCGGCAGCAACTGGAAGACATCTTCCGGGGCAAAATCACCAACTGGCAGCAAGTGGGCGGAGACGACCGCAAAATCGTAGTCTACTCCCGCGAGACTTCCTCCGGTACCTACGAGTTCTTCAAGGAAAGTGTACTGAAAAACAAGAACTACATGAGCAGCAGTCTCTCCATGCCTGCCACGGGAGCCATTATCCAATCCGTCAGCCAGACACGCGGTGCCATCGGATATGTGGGCCTAGCCTATGTATCGCCGCGTATCAAGACACTCGCCGTTTCATACGACGGGCAGCATTATGCCGCTCCCACACTGGAGAATGCCACCAATAAGACTTATCCGATAGTGCGCCCGCTATACTATTATTATAACCGGAAAAACGCCTCGGTCGTAGCCCCTCTGCTCGATTTCATCTTGTCTGCCGCAGGACAGAAAATCATCAAAGAGAGCGGATATATCCCGGTACATAAAGAATAAATCTTCATTCTTCATTCTTCATTCTTCATTTTTTTACCCTATCTTTGCCCCCACGATACGAAAATAGTAACATTATGGCAGAAATAAAGAGCGAAGAAACAAGCGAAAAAAAGAGCTTGAACTTCATTGAGCAAATAGTAGAAAACGATTTGAAAGAGGGTAAAAACGGGGGAAAAGTACAGACACGCTTCCCGCCCGAACCGAACGGTTACCTCCACATCGGACACGCCAAGGCCATCTGCCTTGATTTCGGTATTGCCGCCGCACACGGCGGTGTCTGCAACCTGCGTTTCGATGACACCAATCCCACCAAAGAAGATGTAGAATACGTAGAGGCCATTAAGGAAGACATCCAATGGCTGGGCTACAAATGGGGTAACGAATATTACGCTTCCGACTATTTCCAGCAATTGTGGGACTTCGCTATCCGCCTCATCAAAGAGGGCAAGGCATACATCGACGAACAGACTTCCGAGCAGATTGCCGCCCAGAAAGGCACCCCCACCCAGCCCGGTGTGGAAAGCCCTTACCGCAACCGCCCCATTGAAGAGACACTGGATTTATTCCAGAAGATGAACAGCGGCGAGATTGAGGAAGGTGCCATGGTGCTCCGTGCCAAGATAGACATGGCAAGCCCCAACATGCACTTCCGCGACCCCATCATCTACCGTGTAGTGAAGCATCCGCACCATCGCACGGGTACCACTTGGAAGGCTTATCCGATGTACGACTTCGCCCACGGACAAAGCGACTTCTTCGAAGGCGTGACACACTCGCTCTGCACACTGGAGTTTGTGCCCCACCGTCCGCTCTACGACCTCTTCGTGGACTGGGTGAAGGAAGGCAAAGACCTCGACGATAACCGCCCCCATCAGTATGAGTTCAACAAACTGAACCTCAGCTATACGCTGATGAGCAAGCGCAACCTGCTGATGCTGGTCAAGGAAGGCTTGGTAAACGGTTGGGACGACCCCCGTATGCCGACCATCTGCGGTTTTCGCCGTCGCGGTTACTCTCCGGAGTCCATCCATAAGTTCATCGACAAGATTGGCTATACCACATACGACGCCCTTAATGAATTCGCCCTGCTGGAAAGCGCCGTGCGCGAGGACCTGAATGACCGCGCCACCCGCGTATCCGCCGTATTGAACCCCGTGAAGCTCATCATCACCAACTATCCCGAAGGACAAGTGGAAGAGATGGAAGCCGTCAACAACCCCGAACATCCCGAAGAAGGCAACCACGTCATCGAATTCAGCCGCGAACTTTGGATGGAGCGCGACGACTTCATGGAAGATGCTCCGAAGAAATATTTCCGCATGACACCGGGACAAGAGGTACGTCTGAAGAACGCGTACATCGTGAAGTGCACCGGCTGCAAGAAGAACGACGCCGGTGAAATCACCGAAGTATATTGCGAATACGACCCCGATACCAAGAGCGGTCTACCCGGAGCCAACCGTAAGGTGAAAGGCACCATCCATTGGGTAAGTTGTGCCCACTGCCTCGAAGCAGAAGTGCGCCTCTACGACCGTCTGTGGAAAGTGGAGAACCCGCGCGACGAGCTTGCCGCCATCCGCGAAGCGAAGAACTGCGACGCACTGACAGCCATGAAAGAAATGATCAACCCCGACTCCCTGAATGTGCTGCCCTGCTGCTACATCGAGAAGTACGCTGCCGGCATGCAGCCCCTCTCCTACCTGCAGTTCCAACGTATCGGTTATTTTAATGTTGACAAAGATTCTACGCCAGAAAAAATGGTATTCAACCGTACTGTAGGTCTGAAAGACGTTTGGGGTAAAATCAATAAATAAGAATATGAGTAAAAAAAACCTGCTGTCCGGAAGAGACAAAGAACTGCAAGAAATGGCAGAACAATATGAAGCTGCCAAAGCAGAGAACAGAACCATCTATCTGGACGCAGACGACTTAGCCGACCTCGCAGACTGGTATGCCGTGCATCATAAATATGCCATGGCTACCGAGGTCGTAGAGTATGGCTTGGGAATACATCCGAATAATACAGCCCTGCTGGTGGAACAGGCATACTTGTTCCTCGACACCCAGCATAAAGAGCAAGCCAAGGATATATTGGAACGGATTGCCGAAGAATCTTCCGAAGTGAAAGTGCTGAAAGCCAACCTACTGTTGGGCGAAGGCAAAGAAGAAGAAGCGGAAGCGATACTCGATAGTATAGACGATAAGGACGACCTAGCCAACATCGTCGATGTATCCTATATGTACATAGACATGGGATTCCCGGAAAAAGCATTGACATGGCTGACGCGCGGACTCGAAAAATATGCCGAAGAAGAAGCCTACCTTGCCGTCACTGGCGATTGTTACTACGCCCAGGGACTGTTTGAAAAAGCCACCTTCTTCTTCAATAAGCTGATTGACAAGAATCCGTATTCAGCTCCTTACTGGTTTGGACTGGCCCGTTGCTACTTTGACCAGCAGATGTTCGACAAAGCAATCGAAGCATGCGACTATGCCACGGTGGCCGATGACGAGTTTGCCGATGCCTACCTGATGAAAGGACATTCCTTCTTCCAATTGGGAAATGAGGAAAGTGCCATGGAGAACTACCTGCAGGCCGAAAAATTCCATCTTGTCTCCCACGGTTTCATCAACACCTTCATCGGCCTGAACAAAGCCTCCAAAGGAGAGTGGAAAGAAGGATACGACTATCTGGAAAAAGCCATAACGGCCGAAGACAGCCATGACTTCGCCTTGCCCTCCCTTTATGCCAATGCGGCCCTATGCCTGCACAAGATGGGAAAGAAGCGCAAAGCCCACCAATATTGTAAAAAAGCATACGACCTGTCACCCGAAGAGATAGACCCGTACCTGATTGAGGGACGCATCTACATGGAAGAAGGTGAGTATGAGAAAGGTGTGAAAAAATGGGCCAAAGCCTTAGAGTATGCCCCCTATGCGGATACCTGGCACGAAATAGGCATGTGTAGCATGGAGATAGGACAACTAAGCTATGCCAAGCTGGCCTTTGAACATGTCAAAGAGATGGAACCGGACTTTGAAGGTATCAACGAAAGGCTGACCTCTCTGTATATGCTGCTCAAAGACAAAGAGAACTTCATGAAGTACAACCAGCTGTGCGAACATCCGTTCAGGCTGGAAGAGCTGGACAAATTGCAACAGATACTACAAGAAGATAATCAGGAAGAGCTGGCCCTAGTAATGAAGAATATTTTCAATGCATTACAATAACAGTAATTATATACCACTAATCTAGCAAATGGAATCAGTAGCCTTTATCCAATGGTGTCTCGACCACCTCAATTACTGGACCATCACTTTATTGATGGCCATTGAAAGTTCGTTTATTCCCTTCCCTTCGGAAGTTGTAGTCCCTCCTGCCGCTTGGAAAGCCGCCAACAATGACAACATGAATATATATCTGGTGGTATTGTTTGCAACCATAGGGGCAAATATCGGAGCCTTGATAAACTACTATCTGGCAAAATGGCTGGGACGCCCCATCATTTACAAGTTTGCCAACAGCCGTTTCGGGCACATGTGCCTCATCGACGAAGCCAAAGTGCAGCATGCGGAAGAATATTTTGACAAGCATGGAGCCGTATCAACCTTTGTCGGCCGCCTGATACCTGCTGTTCGCCAGTTGATATCCATCCCTGCCGGTCTGGCACGCATGAAACTGGGAACTTTCTTGCTGTACACTACCTTGGGTGCGGGCCTTTGGAATTCCATCCTGGCTTTCATCGGATATTACTTGTCCACAGTACCCGGCATCGAGAACGAGGAACAGCTGCTTGCCAAAGTAACGGAATACAGCCATGAGATAGGTTATGTATTTATCGGCATCGGTGTACTCATCGTGGCATTCTTCATCTATAAAGGAATGAAGAAGAAATAAAAAAGAAAACGGCATGATAATAAAAAAGCGGTGGACAGCATGATAAATTCTGTCCACCGCTTTTTATTGCTTATCCCAGATCCAAACTTTCTACTTTACAGTTGCAATAGCTTTATCATAGTCTGGTTCTTGCGTAATTTCAGGTACCAATTCCGTATAGGCAATCTTACCATCTTTGCCGATAACCACTACCGAACGCGCCAATAGACCTGCAAGCGGTCCGTCGGCCATGCGTACCCCGTAGTTTTCATCAAAATCGGAAAAACGGAAATCAGACAAAGGAATCACATTCTCAATACCCTCCGTTGTACAGAAACGTGCATGTGCAAAAGGCAAGTCCTTGGAGATTGCCAACACCACGGTATCGGGCAGGCCGGCAGCCAGTTCGTTGAACTTACGTACAGAAGTAGCGCACACACCAGTGTCAAGGCTGGGGAAAATATTCAAAATAACATTCTTCCCGTTCAGTTCCTTCAAAGAGAATGAAGACAAATCTGTTTTTACCAATTCGAAATCGGGGGCAACAGAGCCCACCTTTATAAATTCACCGATAACCTTTACCGGTTGTCCTTTAAATTTTGTTGTAGCCATAGTTTTATCAAATTATATGTATACATAACAAATTACATACAGAAAAAGTTCACCCGAAACTTTTTTCCGGATAAACTGTTATTCTACGGACGAATTAATGATAATCACTTAAAAAATTAAATTCACATGAAAACTATTTTTGACGAACTTCAGCAGGAAGTAAAGAATTGGTGGATTTCACTCATTCTTGGTATTCTTTATGTAATAGTGGCTATAAGCCTGATGTTCTCCCCTCTCAGCGGGTATGCGGTATTGAGCATTCTGTTCAGCGTCTCCATGTTGTTCAGCGGTCTGCTGGAAATATCCTTTGCAGTAAGTAACCGTAGAAGGGTATCCAGTTGGGGATGGTATCTGGCTGGAGGCATCATCGACATGATTCTGGGATTCTACCTGATAGCCTATCCGATGCTCAGCATGGAAGTCATTCCGTTCATCATCGCCTTCTGGCTGATGTTCCGCGGCTTCTCATCCGTAGGCTATGCCATGGACCTCAAAAGATATGGGACAAGAGACTGGGGATGGTACGTTGCTTTCGGTATTCTTGCCGTCATCTGCTCGCTCATCATCTTGTGGCAACCGGCAGTAGGCGCCCTTTACGCCGTGTACATGATTTCGTTTGCATTCCTGATTATAGGTTTCTTCCGTATCATGCTGTCATTCGAGCTGAAAAACCTGCACAAGCGCGGGAAAGAGTGGAAGGAAAAGAAAGAAGTATCAGCCGAATAAGTAGCCCACACGAAGCGTGTCAAAAGGAATCCCACCTTTGACACCTTCGTTTAGCTGAATTGCTCAATAGTGTCTCAGAAAACGGAACATCGTAGTCCGTGACACTCCCATCTGCCGGGCAAGCTCAGCACACGACTCTCCTCTTTGGTGCTCCCTTACAAGCTTCCTCTTGTTCGCATAGAGTATCTTCATTTTGGGTGTGTCCCCTTTCTTCCTGCCCAGATGTTTTCCTTCTTTCCTCCGTCGTTCCAAGGCTTCTTTGGTGCGCATGGAAATCAGATTACGCTCTATCTCGGCCATCAGTCCAAAAGCAAATCCCAGCACTTTGCTATTGATGTCATTCTGGAACACATACCCCTCTTTGGTACTGTACAGCACCACTCCCCTTTTGATGCAGGAGTTAAGAATGGTCATTATCTCCAGCAGTGTCCGGCTAAGCCGCGAAATCTCCGTTATAATCAAGGAGTCTCCCGGTTTCATCCGGTCCAACAAGCCCGCCAGTTTACGCTCTTTGCTACTCACTTTTCCGCTGACCGTCTCCATGTACCATCTGTCGATGCTCAACCCGTTCTTCTCCGCAAAGCGTATAATTTCCTCGCGCTGATTCTCTAAAAACTGTTTTTCTGTACTTACTCTTAAATAAGCTACTACTGCCATAATTGATAAACGTTTATTGGTTATTATTCACCGCCAAAGAACGGTTATTCAAATAAGAGTGGCAACACACAACTATGGCTCTCTATCACAGAAGATCACATTATGGATATCCCCCGAAGTCAGAGAAGATTCTCGGTACCCATCTCAAATATGCCTATAAACAAAGAAAACAGCCCCACTGAAGCTGTTTTCTGAAATTAGTTCATAAAAAATTGATACTATGTAGATTTCATAGTATACTCTCCTTCATTTCATTCACTATGTATCTCACATCCTCATCCGTCACATAAGGACCACTCGGCAAGCAAAGACCACGCCTGAACAAACCCTCACTGACACCATTCACATAGGCAGGATTAGCTGCATAAACCGGCTGGAGATGCATAGGCTTCCATAAGGGACGGCTCTCGATACCGGCTCTGTCCAAGCAAATACGCATGGCTTCCACATTACGGTTGGGCTCACAAGAGGTATGGGCACTCATTGACTCATGCGTAACACCCGCGGCACCACCAACGGCACCTTTCACTGTCTCACGGTAGGCATCCTCCTCACCTCTCACATGCAGATTCCCGTCAAGCAGTACCGTGTTCAGCCAATAATTGCTGTCATAACGTCCGGAAGGATTCTCATGAAACGTGATTCCCTCCACATCCGCCAACAGCTCACGATACAGACCGCACAGATGCTTATGGTGCGCTATGTGCTCATCCACCACCGTCATCTGACCGCGGCCGATTCCCGCACAAATGTTACTCATCCTATAATTATAGCCTATACGCTCATGCTGGTAGTAGGGATAGGACTCACGGGCCTGGGTAGCATAGAACATTATCTCACGTTTGGACTCTTCATCAGGGCAAATCAAAGCACCGCCACCACTGGTGGTTATCATCTTGTTGCCATTGAAAGAAAGCACACCATATTTGCCAAAAGTTCCAAGAACTTGCCCGTCAAACTTGCTTCCAAAGCCTTCGGCGGCATCCTCTATGACCGGAATATCATATTTATCTGCCACCGACATAATTTGGTCTATCTTGTAGGGCATCCCATACAAAGCCACCGGAACAATCGCTTTGGGCTTTCGGCCGATCTTGTCGATACGGTCCCTGATAGCCTGCTCCAGAAGAAGCGGGTCCATGTTCCAAGTATCAGCCTCAGAATCCACAAATACCGGAGTGGCACCGAGGTAGGTCACCGGATGGGAAGAGGCACAAAAAGTGAAGCTCTGTACTATCACTTCGTCACCCTGACTAACTCCGCAAGCAAGCAAGGCCAGATGCACAGCGGCAGTACCGGCACTTAAAGCCACCACCTTTTTATTCTGCCCCACAAAGCATTCCAAATCCTGCTCGAAGGCATCCACATTCGGTCCGAGAGGAACAACCCAGTTGGTATCAAAGGCTTCTTGTATGAAGCCCATCTCCTTGCCGCTCATGTGAGCGAGGCAAAGATATATTCGTTTGTCCATAAAGTTATAAATGAATTTCTTTTCAAAGAAGTGCAATGAATATTATGAAGATATCTCTCTTTTTACATAATATGGAATTAGCAAAAAAACAAAGATTTTACAGAGCTTTTTCCAAAGCCGTTTCATATCTAAAACTATATAATTGCTTCTTTTTTAGCAAGGGTTACTTTCTCAAGATGTCCTGGACATAATATCCGAGACTCAGCCAATCGAATTATTAGTGCTTTCGATTTATCCGCCTCCTTCTTATTTCCATTGGGAAGATTAGTTACAACATTATATCCCGGTATATATGAATCCCCAGAAAAAACATAGCTCCCTATGAGATAAGTAATGCAAGTTGGACTGTGCCCTGGCGTTTCTATTACCTTTGCATTTATCCCATCTAATAAGGTAATGGAATCTTCTTCACGAACAACTTTAATATTCTTTCCTGAATATATTATTGGTTTATCATGGTATTTAGATAGATTCAGTTTTGCGGAAGCCAAAGCCTCTACACCTGCTTCGTTAGTATAGATTATTGCACCAGGAAATATCCGTATTAAAGCAGGCAATCCATAGATATGATCATAGTGAATGTGTGTCAACAGAATACCCTTCAGCACTTTGCCGTCACCCGCAGTCTCCATAATTTGTTCAATATCCCCAGGATCGACAATCCAGAATTCAGTTCTGCTAACTTCAAGAATATATGTTCTTGATTCTAAAACAGTATTGATAATGGATTTTACGATTAGCATTATATTAAGGATATTGAGCAAAATCAATATACATCACAATTAACACCCGATACATATTGAATCACCGACTATCAGTACAATCTTCTATAATTAAAAATATATTATCAATAAATTGATAACCATTTCCTCCATGCTGGAAAATTGTTGAACATATCCGTAAAATTATCAGGATTTTTAAACCCTTCCCAATTTCTATATTTTTTAGGCAGACCTCTTTGTGCAACAAATGAATTATAATTCAAGCACTTACCTTTATTCAAGGAAGTAATATCAGCCATTTCATCGACACTCAGTTCAAAGTCTAAAATCGAAATATTTTCTTTCAAATGAACTACATTCCAAGTTTTAGGAATCACAATAATCCCCCTTTGAATAAGCCAGCGCAGGACTACTTGAACGGTGCTCTTACCATGTTTTTTTGCAATTGCCAAAATCAAAGGATGTTCAATAATCTCCAGTCTTGGTTCTACTGAACGGAAATGGCTAAATGTCGACATAGATTCAACTGCAATTCCCCTATCCTGACAATATTTTATTAACTCAATCTGAGCGTTTAACGGACTAATTTCTATTTGATTCACAGCAGGAACAACATCCGAAATCTCACTCAAAGCTTCAATATGTGGCTGCAGAAAATTGGAAACCCCAATAGCCCTGATTCTTCCCTCTTTATAGAATTTCTCAAGAACCTTCCACATATCCATGAATATTTTCCAAGGATTATGAATCAAGAACAAGTCTATATATTCCGTATCAAGGTTATCAAAAGATTTTTGAACAGCTTGTTCAATACTGACATTATTCCTTCGATTAAGAATTCTATGAATTCCATACTTATATCCTCCACAGTAAAGCGCATCAATATTCACTTTTGTAGTAATAAACACATCTTCACGCTTGATACCATGTTTTTTGAAAATCCGAGCAATATCAGCCTCGTTATAATATCTCCAAGCTGTATCAAACTGTCTGTAACCCATGTCATAGGCTTTTATCAGAGTATCCTCCAGCTTATCCTTCGGTATAAGAAATGTTCCTAGACCAATTTGTGGCATTTCAATACCATTATTCAATTTTATATATTGCATATCCATATAATTATTAGTTCATATACTATTTCCACGCTTGCATTTTATACCATAAACCACATCCAGATGCAATTTGAGTTATATCTTCTCCTGGAGGAATATTACCTTCTAACAACTCTATCCCATTTTGAGCTATAGCTAAATCCCATCCAACGTATCTTGCATCAGGTTCATAATAAACAATTTCTTTTATAATTGAGATACATTCATCAAAATGTGGAATAATAAAACCATCAAATTTAATATGAGAATAAGGATGAACCTCATATCTTGCACAGTTCATGCCATAAGCATCACCTTTCAAAATGCTTTTTTCAGAGTCTATCACACAAGCCATACCACCATCATGATAATTATCAGTTAATGCAACCCCATTGCCCATACGCAATAATGCGGCCAGTATGTGTAATTGTTTTTCCCGATCTAATACGGTAACAATACGAATCGTATTCAATGAACCTGGCGCTAAGTTCTTTAGTTTCTCACAATTTGTTATAATTTCCTCTATTATAAATTGTTCTCCAGTAATAATCTTTTGCTCCAAAATATCTAGTACATATTTATAGTTATCAGAAGAAGTACATATTCTAAATACACCATGCCCTCCGTAATCTTTTAAAGGTTTAGCAATAACATCTCTATATTGAATTATAAATTTCACAATTTCATCCCAGCTCTTATTTACTGTTGTTAACCATCCCCTATTTATATATTTCCGAAATCGTTGATTAAATTTAGCTTTATCAAGAAACAATTCATACACTTCTGGAGTACTAAAAGTATATCTTAGAACATCATTTCTGCGCAATGATATATATGCTTTTCGTTCAGCTATTGATTTATTCCAAAATGTAAAAGTACAATAGTCATTAAAATCATTACCATAAAAAATATACCAATATAATAAATCAACAAATACACTGAATCTACTTTTTGAAGGACATTGTTTTATGACAAATGCACTATTATCCCAACTATTTCGACAATAATTCAATACTGTTGATATACGATATAATTTCAACTTCCTTACTATTGCATTCATATGCCAATTTTTCTTAGTATTCCACCAATTCAGAAACAACAATATTATCCACATTAAACTCCATACATGCCCAAGCAAGTCCTACCCCAAATCCACAAGCCAAGCAATGGTTCTTTTTGTTACATAATGCTTCTGCAGTACGGGTAACCATGGTCAAAGGAATGGAGGCACTTGTCACATTGCCGAAATCTTCCAAGCAATAAGGAACTTTCTCTGCAGGTATCTTCACCGATTTGCGAATCTTCTCGTCAATGAATTTATTTGCTTGATGTAAATAGAGATAATCTATTTCATCCACATTGATATGATAAGCCTCTATAAGTTCTTTCAACGAACGAGGCGGTGTCTTGATAGCAAACGCAAACACATCCATACCATTGACTATCATATCAGTTCCCTTGCGGACAATGCCCGGTTCTATTTCCTTTTCAACAACCGCTTCAACAGTTGTCGGATATCGCATTCCTCCATACTTTGTCCACACAGCCTGATAGCCAGAACCATCCACTCCAAATACAAAATTAAAAGGTTTGCCGAATGAAGCATCATATTCAAATGCTGTTACCGTGGCAGCGTCGCCAAACAAAGGTTTAACCGTCCTATCTTTAGAATTTCGGTTGATGGAATTTGTCTCAGCTGCAATCAACAAACCTTTTTTAAAAGAGCCATGTGACATTAAAGAGCCTATCACACTAATCCCATAAATCCATCCTGAGCACCCTAAAGGTAAGTCCATTACGTAACAATCGTTACGTAATCCCAAGCGGTTTTGAAGGATACATGCTGTTTGTGGAGCAATAAAATCACGAGATGTACATACATAAATCAAGCAATCCACTTCTGAAATCTCCCAACTCAAATCGGTCAATATCCGATGAACAGCAGCTACTGTAAGATCAGATGCTGTCGTTCCTAATTGTACCACTCGTCGCCTTTCGATGCCAGTCGATGCCATAACTTTCTTTGCTTCACTTTCATCCTTGAAAATAGGAAGTGACAAATTTTCTTCTACCCGTGATGGGACACAAGCTGCCATTCCTGCTATTCTCACATTTCTGATTGTCAATTGTGACATAAAGCTAATCGTTGTTTTTTTCCCGATGAAGTCATTGGAATTTTATCAATCCATTCAAACTTCACCGGCATTTTATAATTCTCAATTTTGTTTCCCAACAATGTATCGATTTCTTCTAAAGATTTGGTAGTTCCCTCCCTTAGTACATATACTTTAGGCACCTCACCAACCAATCCTCTTGGATCTTTCATTGCAACACAAATACAGTCCGATACACCTCCCAAAGCTATAATTGCATCCTCTATTTCAATAGGACTCACTTTCTTACCACCGACATTAATCATCTCTTTTTTACGGCTCACCAAATAGAAATTTTCATTTTCCGATTTATATGCATAATCACCTGTGCGGAAATATTCTCCCCAAAAAGAATCTACAGTATCACCGTCCACCAGATAAGACTTCATCACCATATTCCCCTTTATGCACAATTCACCGGATTCTCCTATCGGAAGTTCCAGACCTTCATCACTGAAGATTTTCACATCCACCTCCTTTGTTACAGGCTTTCCGATAGTAACCAAATCGTCAGCATATTCATGAAATTCCATAAAGAGTGAACGGGATGCCTCTGTCAATCCGTAATGCATACAAATACGAGTGTTTGGAAACATTTCCATCAGTAACCGCTTGTTCTCCACACTCATTGCCGCACTACCAATTTCAATATAACTCATCTGACTTGCAAACTTTCCAAAAACATTTCCACTCAATTTCTTGATATACTCCCATACAGCAGGTACCATGCCTATCCCTGTCACATGATATTGTTCCATCGTGTTAAACAATAACTTTAGATTAGCAAAACTACCCAATAAGATAAATGTTGCTCCTAACAACATATTACAACGTAATCTACCCAAACCAAACGAATGGCAAATAGGTAAACCCAATACCTCTACATCATCGGCTGTATTCCCGATATATCGATTAATATTATTGGCAGAGCCACTAATATTGGCATGTGACAAAAGCACGCCTTTTGGTTTTCCGGTAGTACCGGTTGTGAACATAATATCAGCTATATCTTGAGCAGAAAGCAGTCCGATGTCAGCAGGTTTTCCCACCAAAGAAACCTCAGAATACCCAATACCTCCCTTAAGACCAAAGACTCTTTTCGGACGAACCGTTTCAATGATATATTTTTTTCTTTCCTCATTCGAGGTCGGGTCAACTATCACATTAACCAGTCCCAACAGATGAGCAGCAAAATATAAATATACAAATTCAACATCTTTCAAAGCAGAAAGTAAAATACAGTCACCTTTCTCCAATCCCAATGATTGAAGACAAGCCGCCGCACCAAGTATGTTTTTCCACAGCAATGCATAACTCACCGAAACGCCCTTTGCTATGATAGCCGTTTTATCCGCACTCTGCACCGAATACCGATAAATAGCTTGCAGTAATTGGCTATGTGTTAAACTACACATTCTTCAACTCAATAACTTTATTTACAATACTTCCTACCGTGTTTAGCTCAAAAAGGTCTTCTACTGGAAAATCCACATTTAATTCATTTTCAATAGTCGTAAGAATAGCCACGTTACCCATCGAGTCCCATTGTTCAATATCACCGGCAGCCATTTCCATAGTAATCACTGATTCTTCAACATTCAGTGTTCTAGCAATTACTGATATTATTTCACATTTTATATCCATTTTTATTCTTAGCTTTAAATTGACACTCCACCATCCAACACCATCGAATGACCAGTCAGCCACGAGGAGGCATCAGACAGTAAATACACCACACCATATGCAATGTCCTCAGGTACTCCATAACGTTTCAGAGGATAACGTTTCATATCCTCCTGTAATTGCTCTTCGCTGACTGTACCTCTATGAATTAAAGGAGTATCAACCATCCCTGGACAAATACTATTTACACGTACTTTTCTCGATGCAAACTCTTTGGCACAAAATTTCATAATGGAATTCAAGGCAGCCTTCGATGCACCGTAAATACAGTTACCACCGCTGAATACCTCTGTTCCACCCAATGAAGCCAATATCACGACAGCCCCCTCTTTATTGATTTGCTTCTTTTTATAAAGCACGCGCATTAATTCAATAGGAGCATAAAAATTGGTCTCAAAAATATCATCAAACTTATCACGGCTCGAAAACTGGAACGGCAATGTCAGTCCTTTACCCGAACAAAGCACCAGTCCATCTATCTTACCAGCTTCAGATATCAGATTTTCCACTTGTTCCACCACCTGCAAATCAGCTACCACAACCTTGTGTGCCTGCCCGTTCTTCACATCCAAATCAGCAAACGTAGCATTGAGACGTTCTTCATTGCGTGCCGTTATAATAAGGTTAGCCCCCATCTTGGCACATTCTGTAGCAGTAGCTTTTCCTATACCGGATGAAGCTCCCGTGACAAGTATTGTTTTTCCCTCTAAAGAAAAAGGATTATAATGCAACATAACTTTTAAAGTTCTTGTAATTCAGAAATCACTAAATTTTCATCTGTATGAAAAAGAATCGTCCCCCATGAAAGTCCTACTCCAAAACCACAGCCTACCAAAGTAACTGCTTTTCCATATAGCTGTTCCCTCAATTCTGTCACAACAGTAAGTGGAATGGATGCTGATGAAGTGTTGCCAAACCGTCTCAAGCTATAAGGAACTTTTTCGTCCGTCAATTTCAACTTTTTCTTGATAGTTTCGAGCATTTTTATGTTTGCCTGATGAAACAATACATAATCCACTCCATCCATGGTAATACCACACTCTGCAAATACCTTTTTAATGGATTTAGGAGCAGTGGTAATCCCGAATGCAAATACATCCATGCCGTTCATTCTCGTTTGACAAGCATGACGCTTACGTCCATCCTCGCAATCCTGCAACTCTAACGAAGCTGGCGTTATAGGATTACGGGCCCCACCACCAGGACGGATTATCGCATCATATCCAGTTCCATCACTTCCCAAATCAATAGTGATAGGTTTTGCCTTTTCATCATATTCGAGAGCAGTAGCAGTACCTGCATATCCAAAAAGTTGGTCGTGTTCTTCCGGAACTTGTTTACGTGCATCACCAGCTAATACTATAGCACGTTTTATTCTGCCACAAGTCATTAACGAGAGTGCAACTGACATTGCATATACCCATCCCGAACATCCAAGATTAATGTCAAAGCAGAGACAGCTTTTCTTTAATCCTAACTTTCCATGCAACACACATGCTGTTGCTGGCAATATATAATCCGGAGTTTGAGTTACAAGCATCAGTAAATCAATGTCTTCGTTTTCCCAGTTCAAATCCCACATAAGCTTTTTTGCCGCTGCTTCACATAAATCCGAAGAAGTAAATTCATTAGAAAAACGTTTTTCCCTCACTCCAACAGACTCAATGTAAGCTTCGTCATCATATTTATCTGTTGTAGATACAGTCTTTACAATGTTTCTTGGAACACCAGCTGCAATACCTGCTATACGGATATTATTTATATGAATGATAGCCATATTCTTTTTATCAACAAGCTTATTAAAGTTTACTTGCCACAGTGTTATAAATATCCGCTATTGTTTCCGATTTTTTAATGTCGTCTCCTTTTAGAGTCACATCATATTCCTCATCCACCATGGCAATCACGCTAAGAGCAACTAATGAAGACCACTCCTCAATCTCTCTAAAGCGAGTTTCCGGAGTAAATACACTTTCTTCTGTTTCATCAAACTGAGCAGCAAAATTGCTCACAAATTCTTTCATTTCCATAAACTGTTTTTTTAGTCATTACTTATCTTTACACCTATAGTTTCAATACTTTCGCCGGTACTCCTAAATACACATTTCCTTCTTTAGGTTTAGTCATAAGCACACTTCCGGCAGCAAGTTTTGTATCATTTTTTATTTTTAGTTGTTGCAATACAATGGAACCCACTCCAAAGAAATTACAGTCGCCCATCACCACTTCACCGGATATTCTGACAGAAGGCATTAATACATTGTAATCTCCTATCTTCACATCATGTCCTAAGACAACAGCCCCGTTGAATATATTAAAGTCTCCAATTATTACATCACAAGATACGACACAACCGCCTTGTATAATGTTTCCTTTCCCTATTTTGAAGGTCTCAACATCTTTTATGACAATATTAGGGGCTATAATATTAGGAAACTGAACATTTGTATTGCTTATTAACGAAGAGAGTTTACGAAGTACTTTATTGTTAGCAATTGCAAAAACCACACTCAAAGACTTATTCCATGAATTGAGGGTATCCATTCCTCCTAGCACTTTACCATAATGCGATATTTGAGTTTCACATTCTACTCCATCATCAAAAAAGCCTATCAAATTCCACTGAGGCTTCACCTCATTTATCCAATAAATTAAGCAAGCAATCTCTTTACCGAAACCACCTGCACCATATATAGCAATATCATTCATGATTAATCAACTTAATTATATCCATCAAATGGAATTGTAGTAGCTTGACCTTCCTTGGAAATACTATCCCTCATAAACACTTTCTTAATTGTTAGAAAAAAAATTTTCACATCAAGTTTCAAAGAGCAATGGTCTACATACCACACGTCCAATTCAAATTTCCTCGTCCAAGAGATAGCATTGCGCCCATTCACTTGTGCCCAACCCGTAATCCCCGGACGGACTTCATGACGACGAGCTTGTTCTTTACTATAAAGCGGTAAGTATTGAGGTAATAAAGGACGAGGACCTATCAAAGCCATGTCCCCTTTCAATACATTAATCAGTTGTGGCAATTCATCAATACTTGTAGAACGCACAAAACGCCCTACCTTAGTCAAACGCTGTGCATCCGGCAGCAGATTACCATCCGTATCCCGTTCATCAGTCATCGTCTTAAACTTTATCACTTGGAATATCTTTCCATCTTTTCCCGGACGCTCCTGAGTAAAGAATGCTCCTGCACCTTTGTTGGCAAAATGTAACCATAGGGCAAAAAGAAGGAGTATCGGCCAAATCAAAGCCAACACACAAAACACAAGGATGAAGTCAATCACTCTTTTAAAAAAATGAGAGTACATGATTAAAAAAATAAAATTATGTGCGAAAGGACTGTACAGTTCATCTCGAATTTATCTTCATCAGATAATTATCGAGCTAACTCTAAAATCGGTTTATTACCTAGATGTATTTATAATGTTACTCTGTAAACATTACCCAAAATTATCTTCTATATTATGCAATACTAAATCTTACTTTCCCAAAGAACGGTACTCTTCCAATAGCGCTTCCCAAACCTTACGCTGTTCGTAACGTTCTACAATCATAGGGCGAGCGCGCTTTGCCATTTCTTTCACTTCATCATCACGATGTTCATAGAACCACTTCATCGCATGGTATAAAGCCTCTTCATCACAAGGAGGAATTATTTTGCCATTAACGCCATCTTGGATTATTTCATTACAACCTATTATGTCAGTAGTTATACACGGAATTCCTAATGCTCCTGCCTCCATAAGCACCATGCCAAAGCCCTCACGATAAGACGGCAAAACAAATACATCTGATTGGTTCATATATGGTCTTACATCTGGTTGAAAACCAACGGTATGAATACGAGTATTCACTTGCATCGTGTTTTTAGTAATTTCTGCTATCGGATTTTGTTCATTCTCTATCGAGCCTACCACAACCAAATGTACATCTTCATTCTCAGTCGATAATCGGTCAAAAGCAGTAATCAGTTCATTCACCCCTTTATCCTTAACAATACGCCCAACAAAACAAAACACAAAACCACCTTTCGAGATTTGAGGAAGAACTATTGTACCTATTTTTTGTTTATCAAATCTATTTAGATTAATACCATTTGCACTACCATAAGCTATAACTTTCAGTTTTTGCTTCTTACATATATGGTCTGCCAACAATGTCTGTTTCACTCCAACAGAAACACATATCACTTCGGTCGCGCACACGCACGAAATCCTCTCCATCATTTGAAGCAATTTTTTCATTAGTCCACCATATCCCTGATAACGAAGTCCATGACATATATAAATACGTACAGGAACATTCGTAATTTTTGCTGAAAGCATTGATAAGAAACCGCCTTTGGGGGTATTTCCATGTACTATGTAAGGATTAGACTTCAGAAAAAACACAATAAAACGATAAAAGCTAATTATATCTTTACACAAAGATATAGGTCTTTGCATTGGAATACAATGAACAGAAATCCCCTCTTTCTGCCCAACTTCTTCTAAGTTTTTTTTATCTGAAGATATAGCCATCACCTCGAAAGTTTTATTCAGAAAGTTCAATTGCCCTTCAAAAAATCGAAGAGAGGCAGGAATTGTCGTTACAACAATAAACTTTTTCCTCATTCAGTTCTCTTTATTATGATTCTTGTTTTGGCAATACCACCGTTGCCCCATCTGGCACATCCTCCACCGCCACACAATTAGCACCTACTTTAGCATTATTACTATTGAAACATTAGGCAATATCTTTGCATCATCTACTAAACTATTTACGACTAATAGATTTTATCAAATCTTCTTTAGATAACAATTTTGTTCCCGGTAATGGCATTCTATGTCTTTTACTAACCAGTATATCTGTCTTATCAAACAGGTCAAATATTATATAAGCAACAATCTTTACTACAGCATACAAACTATTTTTCAACCACCAAAAGCAAGATTTCTCATATTTTTCATAACGCAAAAAGATTCTAAGTAAAGTTTTTTGCGTTTGAATATATTTCTTTGTTACAGGCACACCAAACTCCCTATAGAATAAAAGAGGCTTATCTAAGGCCCAAAAATTACTTTTAGAAGCTGTTCTACTCCATAATTCCATATCTTCAGCCCTTAATGCCCAACCACAATAGGGGTTAGCCCTAAACCACTCCGACTTCCCCATCACTGTAGGATGAATAAAAGCATTAACCTTTCCATCATGCATATTAGACCCCACAATATTATTCTCATTATCAATTATCATAATAGAAGTACCTAATACATCTACATCAGGATGAGATTCCAAAAACCTTACTTGTTCTTCAATACGAGTAACATACATGATATCATCTGCATCCATTCGAGCATAATACTTACCTATAGCCGTCTCTATTGATTGATTCAATCGAGTAACCAAGCCCTTGTTTTGTCCATCATCTATCACTTTAATTCGAATATCATTCAAAGCATACTCTTGCATAATAGCTAAAGAGTTATCAGTACTCCCATCGTTTATGAGATATAACTCCCAGTCTTGAAAAGTTTGATTTACTACAGATTGTATTGCATCTCTCAGATAACTTTCTCCATTATAAACAGGAATAGCGATAGTAACAAGCATAAGATATCATATTTTAGTATCCAATTTTAATGTATCAGATCACTAGTATTCCGTTAAAATCAGTCTCACATTTCTTATATTATTGATATTCAATAAATTAAAGTCACATATAAAGCAGATGGATTTGAAATGAAGATTACAATAATACTCAGTCTATAGAAATTATTATTCCCTAAATATCAAATAGTTACGATTTTAATTTTCTCAAAAATGACATGAACGAAAATTTAACGGAACACTAGTGGTATCATATAAAAACTACTTTTAAAAAATCTTCTTCTATAAATAAACAAGATAATTATCTTCAAAAATTACCGTCCCAATAATTGCAAACAATATTCACTTATAATTTCTATATTACTGATAGCTCTATAAAAGTTCCTATAAAAACAATCCTATACAAATTTTAATACTGATTCATTTCTGTAATAAGCAAAAAAACTACTATATAAGAATTATACATTTTGTAATTAGAATTATGAACGTTAAGTTTATCAAGAATTAACACAAAATGTTGCAATTGGATATTTAGCACATAAATTATATGTTTCATTCTGCTTCACCAACAATGCAATTGAGATAAAAAGAAATAATTCGACCTCCCATAATGCATACGGTCTCTGCCAAAAAGAAGCAGCATACAACAATAATAAACCTTTAATAAATGGAGATTTAGAATACAAAGCAATAGTAACAAAAAAGAGTGCTAATAGTACAAGTCCCAAAATGCCATGTTGAACAATAAAAACTTTATATGAACTGTTACCACCTTTATCAGAAATATCACCAAGGTCACTACCAATACCCCAAAGAACAGACTCTGTTTTATAAAATTTGTTATCATAATAATACTCAAAGCCCTCTGTTGTCCGATTATTTCCTATAAACCCCTTATCCTTATCATATTCCAATCTAAGCAATATAGCTTGAGAAAAATACGAATTTGGGAGAAAACTATAAATCAGAGTACATGTCATTATTATCATTAAAAACAGAGTGATAGTTTTAAAAAAATTCCCCAAAGACAATTTATAAATAATCATCCCTAAAAATAACAGCATATATGAAGCTAATGACATTGACAATAATGAAGACAACAAAATAATTATACCTTGCCATGATTTAATATTATACCTTATTGTATATAATATTAAAGATGAAATCATACCAACATGACCTGGTTCTAAAAAAATTGATTGAAATCGATAATATGGTAATGAAGGCATAGGGAGTATCAAAAACAAACAATTTCTAAATCCCCATGAATAATATGGATCACTAATAGGAACTTCATAAGAGTAAACTGGCACCCCCAATATCACTATAAAATATATTATTAAAGAAAGTAAAAGAACCCCAGCATAAAGATTTATAAATATTTTTATCAATGAAGCTCTTTCTTCAGACAAGAATAATATAACCAATGAAACACAAATTAAATGTCTAAAAATATACTCTACAAATCGCTTTACATCATTGATATGAGGAACATCGACAACTGTATACACTATAAAACAAAGTATCAATAAGAAACAATACTTTTTATTGATGCTTCGTACAAAAATCAATCGAGTTAATATAAATAACACAACCAGAATATACAAGATAATAGGACTATTCCATACAAACCAAGGTTTCATGGAACAAAGCATTATAAAAGATACTAAATATAATGATATACGACTTATTCTGGTTTTAGAGATTCTCATACAACTAATTTTTACCAATCACGTGTTTGAATCCCGCTTTTCTTTTCCTGAATAGTTTCAAAAAACATTCTAGAAGATCCTCCATAAACAATAAATAAGCTCCCTGATAGTGTTGACAAATGCACATAAAGCGAGACAATAACACCACTAAACCAAAATTTGAATAAAATTTTAAAAACACACAGACATTAAATCTATATCTCAAAAGCCCCCTACCTTTCAAAAAATCATTTATTCTAAAAGCAGCAGCTAATCTTTCGTCACATCGTTCTTTATTCACAAACAATTCTAATGAACCTTTACGTACTGTAAGACAATAAATCATAGTCCTATCAGCAATCACTTTTTGCGCATAAAAACCAGATGTAATAGAAAACCATATATCATTTGCAACAGTACGCTCCTCAAAATATAAAGAATTTTCCACAACCAATCTTCTTGCTATCATCTTAGACATCGGACCATACAGTTTAAAACGAAGCGGATTAAAATCATTAGTCAATATTGCTCTCTCTACAAATTCATTAACTCTCTCACCTCTATTAGTAATTTTCAAACTATCTGAAAATACACTATTCACTCCAAAATAGATAATATCATATAAAGAATCTCTATATTTATCAATACTATATAAAAAACCACAATTAAAGAAATCATCAGCATCAGCAAATATCAACCACTTTCCTACAGCATGTTGTAATCCTATATTTCTAGCATATCCTGCGCCTTTACCCTCTTTAGTAAAATATACTTCTACACACTCCTCATTCATCCCTGGAAAATGCGAAAAATCAACCTTATCCAAATCGCTATTATCATCTACTACAATAATCTGAAGATCTACACGACGAGGTATGGAATCTAAGCAACGCTGAAGGAGTTCTGGGATATTTTTATGAGGAATTATGATACTATAATTTATTGTATTACAATCCATTATTTCCCAATACACTTATATTCAACACCTAATCTATTCATTTCTTCAACATCATAGATATTTCGTCCGTCAATCACCAAAGAGTATTTCATACTCCTTTTAATAACTTTCCAAGAAGGCAAACGAAATTGTTTCCACTCTGTTAATAACAATAATGCATCCGCATCAACTACCGTATCATACATATCATTAGCATAAGTTACCACATCACCGATACGGCGTCTACATTCATCCATAGCAACTGGGTCATAGACTCTAACCTTGCAACCCGCTTCCAACAACAACGTAATTGTTACCAAAGAAGTAGCCTCACGCATATCGTCTGTCTCAGGTTTAAAAGCAAGCCCCCATAAGGCAATGGTACGACCTTGCAAGTCACCTTGATAAAAGTCATGAAGTTTATTAAAAAGTACAGACTTTTGTTTCTCATTCACTTCTTCCACAGCTTTTAGAACTTTCATTGAATAGCCATTCTTTTCTGCAGTCTTTATAAGCGCTTTTACGTCTTTTGGGAAACAGCTACCACCATATCCACAACCCGGATAAAGGAATTTGCTGCCAATACGGCTATCACTACCTATACCCTTACGAACCATATTCACGTCGGCACCCACCAACTCACAAAGATTGGCGATGTCGTTCATGAAGCTGATACGGGTAGCAAGCATAGAATTAGCCGCATACTTTATCATTTCCGCAGAAGGAATATCGGTAAAAATGACACGAAAGTTATTGAGCAGAAAAGGACGGTAAAGTCTAGTCATCATTTCTTTGGCCCTTTCGCTCTCTACACCTACCACTACACGGTCAGGACTCATAAAGTCCTTGATTGCAGCGCCTTCTTTCAAAAATTCCGGATTACTTGCTACATCAAAAGATATCTCTACCCCTCGTTGCTGCAACTCTTCTTCAATAACAGCTTTCACCTTTTTAGCAGTACCAACGGGAACCGTAGACTTAGTTACCAATACCGTATATTTTTTTATATTTTGCCCAAACTGACGTGCTACGGCAAGTACATATTGAAGATCAGCACTACCATCTTCATCCGGAGGCGTGCCTACGGCACTAAAGACAATATCCACATCATCAAGCACTGAGGTCAGGTCTGTAGTAAAGTTCAAACGCCCCTCCCGGTAATTGCGCAAGACCATTTCATCAAGTCCCGGCTCATAGATAGGAATTTGTCCACTGATAAGCGCATTAATCTTTTCTTCGTTCACATCCACACAGGTGACATGAACGCCCATTTCTGCAAAACATGTTCCTGACACCAGACCTACATAACCGGTGCCGACAATTGCTATATTCATTTTCTAAATTTTAATAACACCAAATGGCCCATAACATAATAAACTCACTTGTATATCCGATGAATTACCAACTCCACCTTCCGCTTTATCATGCTACGCTCAACAGATGACAAGCCAAAAGAAAAAACAAGCACTAAAAGAATAACCACTGAAATCAACGAAGTAAAAATAACAGTAAAGAATGTATCTGGAAAAAAGCTATGGATATAGTTACAAATTATCCAAGTTGTAATTCCAATAGCCATACTACGAGCAAATACTGCAAATAAATAATGTGATATATTGCATTCTGGTATATATCTTTTTAAGAGAAAAATACGGAAAAAAATAGCAATTATACCAGTTAAGATGCCAGGACATAATGCATAATAAGGTGGATAACCATATGACAAAAGGATATAACCAATAGGTAATTCCGACAACATGATAACACATATACCTATCTGAAACCACTTAATCTCTCCAGTTGCCTGCAAAGCAGTAGTCACTGTACCGGTAACCGTATAAAGAATAGATACAACCATAGATATTATCAAAAATATAGAAGTATATTCAGGTACATTCCCTAACCATAACATCAGTACATAATCCACATTTATTAAAAATGGAATGGAAATCAGAGCTAATAAATAAAAAGTATATCGTGCACCGGAATATACCAGATCCAAACAGTTTTCTACATTTCCACCGGCATATTGCTTGGTTATTTGAGGAAACAAAGCCATTGAAAAATTAGATGAAAAAGTGGAGACCAAGCCACTCACCTGCATAGCTATGCCCCTTGCCGCATTGATAGGAGTACCATAGAACAAATTAAGAATGATATTTGATCCCTGATCCTTGAATGAAAAGCCTAAATTACCCAAAACACTCCATCCAGCAAAAGAAAACATCCTTTTCAGTAATCCCCCGTCCATCATAAAACTGTATGTACACTCCTCAAAATGCCTTTTACAATAGAAACTATAAAGAATACGAACTGCAATACTTACAGCAAAAACACCAAAAGCATAAAATATCAGTTTATCATAGGGGAAGGCTAATAATAAGAATACCACTGCCAACCTCAAACATGCGTCAACAATACCTATATAAGCAAACGCCCTCATATGCTCGTGCGCAACTATACATGAATTATAAGGGACACTTAACACAGTTACCATAAAAGTCAATACAGAAAACTGATAGACCCAATTGGCAGCCACCATTCTATCCGCATCAATTACCAACTGAGTATTGACAAACCATAATCCGATAGTTTCAGCCAATAGAAAAATGATGACCGCTATAATTATATGGATATTTATTGACGTACAAAATACAAGATTCAGCCTTTCCTTGTCTCCACGTCCCAATTCATACGAGATAAACCTTTGTGAAGCAGCAACCATAGCAGAATTCAGAAAAGCGAACATGGAGACCATGCCCCCAACGACATTGTACACTCCATAATCTGAGACTCCCAATGTTTTCAATATAACTCTACTGGTATACAAGCCAATAAGTATCATTAAAAACATACGGACATAGAGCAGCAAAGTATTTTTAGCAATACGGCGTTTATCTAGATTTTGCTCTGTCGTCACTATTGTATTAAACTTTTTTGCTTTTTGTTTATTACCTAATAACCAAAATATTAAACCATAGTTTTGCTTATATTCTCAAAGGAAGGAAAAAACACAATGGGCTCTACGGCTTACATTCCACTACCTCAAATGGATATGGATTCTCTTCGATATTTTTCAATTCTTCGATGATTGCAGTTTGTTCCGAAGTCAAATTATCTTTGTTCCAACCTTCAATAATCGCATAGGCTTCTTGAAACAAGACCTCTTCATAAACCTCCCCATATGTATAAGTCAGTAGTCGAACTTTAAGCAAAGAAGCAGGCAACTGCTCCAAAACATGACAAATCCGATTCAATACCATTTGTTTCTTTTGCTCCTTATCCCCATCATCATAAATGGTAGCATTATACCCCATCAAAAGAGCCAGACACAAATTCGCCTCTTCTTCAACATCGGAACTCTGAGCAGAAAAAAGAGAATCAGACTTAACAAGCACTTCCTTATTCAACCGGCAAAAAGTGTCGGAATAGACCGGCTCACCGTCCATACCAAGATACATCAGCTCATGAGCTGCATGCTGAAGCTCAAGAGCACGGGAAGTTAAATCATTCATTATTATGATATATGATTAAAATATAAGATTATATTTATTTAGAAGTCACCCGATTATTTTCAGATAGGATTTAGGGACTTTGATACTTGCAGTCAAAAGGTCTTTAATACGGATGACGACGTATGTTTTATTGGCTTCGACGGCAACTTCACCTTCAATACCGCTGAGTTCGCCTTTGATAACTTTTACTTTATGCCCAACAGTAAGAATTTCGCTATCAAGGCTGACACCGTCAGGATTCAGATCCATCACGAACATAAAGTCCTCCATTTGCTTATCCGGTACCACTAGCATGGAATGCGTGGCAAGATCCTTCATATAAAAAAGGGGGACATTATAAATGTTGGAAATATCGCAGGCTGTCTGCTTGGAGGAATGAACAAACACCAGATTACGGATTACCGGAACTTCGCTACGCTTACGGCGATATTTCAATTGAGAAATGACAAAACGCGTGGGAAGATAATAGTCAAAATCCAAATGCTCTTCCGATTTGAGTCGATCCAGAGATTTCCGGACTGTGAATTCCTGCTTGTCACGGGTGCGGGCTGCAAACCAATATTTCTGTTGTTCAGTCACTTAGGGATTTCCTTTCGAATGAATCAGCTCAGTTCCGGGTGCGCTTCGCGGTTTGAACGAGACATTTTCTCACCCAAACCGTATTGCACACTTTTGCAATGATAATAAGCTATTAAAGAAGATATTAGACTCATATAAGTGTCCAATAAACGTTCGTTTAATGAACGCAAAGATAAGCCGTATTTTTTGAACTAACAAAATGTTTAATAAAAATATTTCCAAAGTGTTTCCTGCTTTATTATAATATGCTGAATAACAGTAGTATATATCTAACATTTGACATCTTAAAGTTCTGTTCCTTTTTAACTTTTATGCCTCTACTTATTTTCTTAAAAATAGACGTTCATTAAACGAACGTTTAAAAAACACCTCATCATTTCCAATATATCATTCTACATTCCAACATCTTACCCTCATAAATGCATTATTGAAGTTACGTAAGTAAGTATGTCCACTGTTGCATAGGGAATTAATAACGCCTAACGGCCATGAACAGCTCTGCTAATGGCCATGAAGCAATCGTTTAACGACCATAAGCAGGGTTGTTCATGGCCGTTAGGCGTCACTAACTCCAAGGCTTTTACAGATGAAGTACGTAGCCCGCGCCTATTGCGCACAAGGTGCAAACGTATTGTACAGCAACTTAAAAGACATCAGACTCCACTATTCATAGTCGGGCAAACTCGAAAATGCAGGAAAACTACACTGACCGATTTATGTAACCCACGCGCGGTATTATATTAAAGAACAATAAGTTAAGACAAAACTCAGACGTTTTCGGCAGGTGGAAGCAAATTTTGCTTCCACCTTTTCAGGTTGCTTCCACCGCAGAGTAAATGCCGATGGATAGGGAGATGCAGGAGGTGGGTGGAAGTGTGGAAGCAAAACAGATGCAAATTTATGTTTCAGCAACGCGCCTCAAGTTTTAAAAAAGATGTAGTACAAAGGCATAAAATATAATAAGTGTTACAAATACACATTTTATGCCCCGACACTCTTGCAAATGTCGAAAAAGTCCGTACCTTTGCAATGTGTTTTTCATAGTATTAGATTTAAGGTTAACAAAGGTTGGAGTACAGCGGTACTCCTTTTTTTATGCCCATACGTACCGTCCCGGTTCTCCAATAAATTTTTCACGTAAAATGCAAGGCAACTTTTTATATCCATTTAGTTTTTGGCTATCTTTGCACTGCTTTCGGCGGGCATAGGCACGCATAAAGCAGCTTAACTAACAATAAATCAATAATTAAAAACAGAAAATTATGGCAATGCATACATGGTTTGAATGTAAGATCCGTTACGAGAAAACAATGGAAAATGGAATGAACAAGAAGGTGACCGAACCGTACCTGGTGGATGCCCTCAGTTTTACGGAAGCGGAAGCACGCATCATCGAAGAGATGACGCCGTTCATTTCGGGAGAGTTCACCGTATCGGACATCAAACGTGCCAACTATAGCGAATTGTTCCCCAGCGAAGAGGAAGCTGCCGACCGCTGGTTTAAATGTAAACTGGTTTTCATCACACTGGACGAGAAAAGCGGTGCGGAAAAGAAAACCTCTACCCAGGTATTGGTGCAGGCTGCCGACCTGCGTGATGCAGTGAAGAAACTGGATGAGGGCATGAAAGGCACAATGGCCGACTACCAGATAGCATCTGTAGCGGAAACCGCCATTATGGATGTATATCCGTACAGTGCAGAGCCCGACGACAAACCGGAAGTTTAATTTAAGTTATGAGTTATAAGTTATGAATTATTATTGCGACCCATAACTTATAACTCATAACTCATAACTCAAAAAAACGATGATTGCAGAGAATTTAAAACAAGTACTGAGCGAACTGCCTGAAAAGGTACGGCTGGTGGCTGTTTCCAAATTTCACCCCAACGAGGCGATAGAAGAAGCGTATCGTGCCGGCCAGCGTGTGTTCGGAGAAAGTAAGGTGCAGGAAATGACCGCCAAATACGAAAGTCTGCCCAAAGACATAGAATGGCATTTCATCGGGCATCTGCAAACAAACAAAATAAAATATATCGTTCCTTACGTAGCGCTGATTCATGGCATAGACTCCTACAAGCTGTTGGCCGAAGTGAACAAGCAGGCTGCCAAAGCCGGAAAAACCGTCAACTGCCTGCTGCAGCTGCACATTGCCCGGGAAGAGACCAAGTTTGGATTCAGCTTTGACGAATGCCGGGAAATGCTGGCAGCCGGTGAATGGAGAGAGCTCAAGCATATCCGGATATGCGGATTGATGGGCATGGCCACAAATACGGACAATGACGAACAAATCAAAACAGAGTTTTGTTCTTTAAGTAGCTTCTTCAATGAAGTGAAAGCCAAGTGGTTTGCCGATGCAGAGTCATTCCGGGAACTGTCCATGGGAATGTCTCACGATTACCACGAAGCCATTGCAGCCGGGAGCACCTTGATACGTGTAGGAAGCAAGATTTTTGGAGAAAGAAACTATTAACCATAAAAAATCATTATCATGGCAACATTAGAAACTACTTTTGCAGGGCTGAAACTCAGAAACCCCATTATCGTCAGCAGCTCCGGACTGACAGACAGCGCTGCCAAGAATCAGAAACTATCTGAGGCCGGCGCAGGTGCCATTGTGCTAAAATCACTCTTTGAAGAGCAAATCATGATGGAGGCTGACTGGATGGGAGACCCGAACATGTACCCCGAAGGCAGTGACTACCTTGTAGGATATATCCGCGAACATAAGCTGGGTGAATATCTGAACCTGATTAAGGAAAGCAAAAAGGTTTGCAATATCCCCATCATAGCCAGCATCAACTGCTATCAGAATGCCGACTGGGTGGAATTTGCCGCCAAAATAGAAGAAGCCGGCGCAGACGCACTGGAAATCAATATCCTTGCACTGCAGACGGATGTACAGTATACATATGGAACCTTCGAGCAACGCCACATCGACATTCTGAGCCACATCAAGAAGACGGTCAAGATACCCGTCATCATGAAGCTGGGTGACAACCTGACCAATCCGATAGCTCTGATAGACCAGCTGTATGCCAACGGTGCCGCCGCAGTAGTGCTGTTCAACCGCTTCTACCAGCCGGACATCAACATTGAGAAAATGCTACAAGTATCCGGCAACGTATTCAGCAATGAAGCCGATTTGTCCAAAGCCCTGCGCTGGATAGGCATCGCTTCGGCAGCCGTAAACAAACTCGATTATGCTGCTTCCGGTGGTATCCACTCGCCCGAAGGCGTTGTCAAGGCAATATTGGCAGGTGCTTCGGCCGTAGAGATATGCAGTGTGCTTTATCAGAATTCAGCTACCATCATTGAAGAATACATCCGCTTCCTCAACTTGTGGATGGACCGCAAAGGTATGGAAACCATCAGCCAGTTCAAAGGTATTCTGAACGTAAACGACCCGAAGGGAGTCAATACCTTCGAACGTACACAGTTCTTGAAATACTTCTCTTCACATGAATGAGACAAAAGGGTGACAAGAAGACAATAAAAATGAAAGGGTGATAACATCATTGCAGTGTTATCACCCTTTCATTTTATACTTACCCTATCTTTTTATTTCTTCTTATCCAGCGCCTCAAAGCAGGAATTCTTGCTCACGAACTCCGGAACAATATCCTTCATGGCAGCAACAATTTTCATCTGGTCATAAGTGTAACTTACATCAATCAGCTTCTGGATACGCTCCTTCACCTCGTCATAGTCATACTCACGCACCGTGGCAATCATAATCTTCTCATGGTAGGTGGGTTTTGTAAGCTCCTTCACATTCAAGAGTTCCTCGTAGAGCTTCTCGCCATGACGGAGACCGGTAAATTCAATCTTCACATCCGTACGTCCGGAAAGGCTGATCATACGCTTGGCAAGGTCCACAATCTTCACCGGCTTACCCATGTCGAAGATGTAGATTTCACCGCCGTTGCCCATACTGCCGGCCTCAAGAACAAGGCGGCAAGCTTCGGGAATGGTCATGAAGTAACGGATTATCTCAGGATGGGTCACCGTCACCGGACCGCCACGCTGAATCTGGTCACGGAAACGGGGAATGACAGAACCGTTGGAACCCAGCACATTGCCGAAACGCGTAGTGATGAACTGAGTGGCATGGCCTCCCTCCTTTTGCAACTTCTTCGCAAGAGACTGCACATAAATCTCGCAGATACGCTTGGAACAGCCCATCACGTTTGTAGGGTTAACAGCCTTGTCCGTAGAAATCATCACAAACTTCTCGGCACCGTATTTCACGGCTAGATCGGCAACGGTGCGCGTACCGAATACGTTCACCTGGATGGACTCGGAAACGTTGTCCTCCATCATCGGCACATGCTTGTAGGCGGCCGCATGGAAAATATACTGGGGCTTGAACTCCCTGAAGATATCCTCCATGCGCGTGGCATTGGAGATGTCGGCTATGATGGTCTCAGCATCGATGTCGCGCCAACGGTCCTGAAGTTCCAGACGGATGTCGTGCAGAGGAGTCTCGGCCTGGTCCACTAAAATAAGCTTATAGGGATTGAACGAAGCCACCTGGCGCATGATTTCGCTGCCGATGGAGCCGGCGGCGCCCGTAATCATCACACGCTTGCCCTCCAGATGAGAGGCAACCTTATGGATATCTATCTCGATAGGATTGCGCTGAAGCAGGTCCTCAATCTGAATTTCCTTCAACTGCGTGCGGCTCAATGCCTGGCCGTTCCACTCGCTCAAGGGAGGCGCGGTCATCAGTTTGATGTTGTGCACCAGCAGGCGATCAGCCATGTCGGACTTCTTCAGTTCCTCCATCTTGGCGGGAGAAATGATAATGGTCTGCACATCGCGGTCGTTCAGCACATCAATCAGCGTATCATCGTTGGGGAACACCTTGACCCCCATCATCACCTTATTGATAAGCTCAGGTTCGTCCGCAATGAATCCACGCAGACGGTAGTGGTTGCGCAGATTGACACGCAATGCCTTGGCAATGTTGACCCCGGCTTCCTTGGCACCGTAAATGAACACATTGGCACTATGGGTGCCGTCAAAGTTCAGCGCCTCAAAGAAAGTCTTGACAACCACACGGGAGCATGCCATCATGGCAAAGCTGATGATATAGGACATGAACAGCACGCTGACCGGAGCCAGGTTAAACTCCAAATAGCTTTCCGTCAGGACACTCGTTATCATCAGCAGTGCATACGACACAGTCAATGACACAAAAATTCGCATGATATCCACAAAGGAGGAAAAGCGCAGCACATTGGAATACGTACGGAAAACACGGAAGAAAATCAAGTTGACAGCAACCGTCCATAAAATGGTCTTGTCAATGGTAGAGGATTCAAAAAAAATACTTCTGAAATCATATCGGAGAGCATAGGCCAACATACTGGATATGACGATGATAAATACGTCAATTAATAGAATAGTCCATATCGGAAGTACTTTCGCGGAAAGATACCGATGAAAAAAATTTCGCTTCATTTTGCTTGACAGTTTTGTTTTAGGCGAGGCAAAGATACACTATTTTAGTCAAAACGGGCAAAAAATCGATAAAAAAATGTTATAATAATTATCTATCCTCTATAAAGAAACCATCCCGCCTTCCCCTGTTTTAGCAGCCGGAAAGCGGGATAGAAATAGTTTTACCCCGGAAAATGCGATATCCGCTACATCAGATTACTTGCCAACTCGCTCAACTGGCTACGTTCTCCTTTCACCAGATTGACATGGGCAAACAAGTTCTGGTCCCTCATACGGTCTATCATATAGACAAGTCCATTGGACTGACTGTCCAGATAGGGTTGGTCTATCTGCTGAATATCACCGGTAAACACCATTTTCGTGCCCTCACCGGCACGGGTGATGATGGTCTTAATCTCATGTGGAGTCAGGTTCTGGGCTTCATCAATAATACAGTAGGTTTCGCTCAAGCTGCGCCCGCGGATAAAGGCCAATGCCTCGATGACCAATTGTTCACTTTTTTGCATATCCTCCAAGCGTTTCACTTCAGAGGAATTGGCAGCGAACTGATGCTTGATTACATTCAAATTATCAAACAAAGGCTGCATGTAAGGAGCCACTTTCTCATTGGCATCACCGGGAAGGAATCCAAGGTCCTTATTGGATAGGGCTACGATGGGACGTGCCAGAAGAATCTGCTTGTAGTCGGTAAGTTTTCCCAATGCAGCGGCCAGTGCCAGCAGGGTCTTGCCGGTTCCCGCCTTACCAGTCAGGGCAACCAGCTTGATGTTCGGGTCATTCAGCACCTCAAAAGCAAAGCTCTGCTCAGCATTGCGCGGTTCAATGCCATAGTTCTTTGTCTTGTTGACCCGGCAAATCGAATGGGTAAAGGGATTATAACGTGCAAGCACACTGCTGCGGTCACTCTTCAGCACAAAGCATTCATTAGGACGAATGATGTCCTTAAAATCAAACTCGTTGATGTCCAGTCCTTCTTTGGAAGAATAAATGCGGTCTATCAGCGCAGGGTCAATACCCTCGAACACTTCATTCGACTTTTCGAATATATCCACATTGATTACCTTATCATTGATGTAGTCTTCGCACAGCAGACCGATGGAACGCGCCTTCATGCGCAGATTCACGTCTTTCGTGACAAGAATGGTTTTCATTTTAGGCTTTTTGGTAGAAAGCCAGTCCACTACCGACAGAATCTGATGGTCGGGAATGCGTTCGGGAAAGGAATCACGTACCCGGGGAGAGTCCACCATGCCTGCCACCACAAACAGACGGCCTAAGCCCTCTCCCAATGGCGCTCCTTTGGTGAACAGATTGTCATCGGTAATCAAATCTAGCTCACGGACGAACTCACGCGCATTGAAATTAATCTGCTCATTACCTTTCTTGAATTTGTCCAGTTCTTCAAGGACTACGATGGGAAGATAAATGTCATTCTCTTGAAAATTCTTCAAACAGTTATAATCATGAAGAATCACATTTGTATCAATCACAAAATTTTTCTTAGCTCCCATACACGTTAGATTTAAATTGTTAATACCTTTGCATAAGCTTAAGATAAGCTACACTGCAAGCAATTTCAAGCAAGCTTGATTGCGTTCGGTCTGCATTATCTTTGTCGCTTTTAAAGATAACAAATTAATAGGGAGAAAGGATTGCTTCTCCGTTAAATATTATAAAAGATGGATTATCAGAACACTTTAACTTACTTATATAACAGTGTGCCCATGTTTCAGCAAGTGGGCGGCTCAGCATACAAGGAAGGATTGGAAAACACTCTGACCCTGGACGCACACTTCGAACATCCCCACCGCAGTTTCCGCAGTATTCATGTGGCCGGTACCAATGGAAAAGGTTCCTGCTCACATACACTTGCCGCCATACTGCAAGAGGCAGGATACAGGGTCGGGCTCTATACCTCGCCCCATCTGGTGGATTTCCGGGAGCGCATCCGGATTAACGGACAGCCTATACCCGAGGAATACGTCATCCGTTTTGTAGAGCAGGAACGTGGCTTCTTCGAACCTCTCCATCCCTCTTTCTTTGAGCTGACCACCGCCATGGCCTTCCGCTACTTTGCTGATGAGAAGGTGGATGTAGCCGTAATCGAGGTGGGACTAGGTGGACGCCTGGACTGTACCAATATCATCCATCCGGATGTATGCATCATCACCAACATCAGTTTTGACCATACCCAATTTCTGGGGGACACCTTAGCAAAAATCGCAGGAGAGAAGGCAGGAATCATTAAAGGTGGTATTCCCGTTGTAATCGGCGAAACCACTCCCGAAACGAGACCGGTATTTCTGGAAAAAGCACAGACAACGGGTGCCCCCATCTACTTTGCCGAAGAGAATGACCGTGAGGACTATCCCGGAATAGAATACGAACTGAAAGGGCTCTACCAGCAGAAAAATGCCCGGACCGTCCTCACTGCCCTCCCGCTACTGAAAGAAGCCGGCTACCGGCTGGACGGACAAGCGGTGCGCAGTGGCTTTGCCCGTGTGGTGGAACTGACAGGCTTGATGGGACGCTGGCAAAAACTGCAGGAGTCGCCCACCCTGATTTGTGACACCGGCCACAATGTGGGAGGCATCACCTACATTACAGAACAACTGAAACAGCAAACTTACCGCCAGCTACACATCGTCATAGGCATGGTCAATGACAAGGATATACGGGGGGTACTGGCCCTGCTGCCCCGGGAAGCGACCTACTACTTCACCAAAGCCAGCGTGAAGCGGGCATTGCCCGAAAGCGAACTGCAGGAGCTTGCCGAAGCAGCAGGTCTGGAAGGAGATTGCTATCCTGATGTACCCGCCGCTGTGCGGGCCGCACAAGAAAAAAGCCTCCCGGAAGATTTCATCTTCGTGGGAGGCAGCAGTTTCATTGTTGCCGACTTGTTAGCGAACCGCGATGCACTCAATCTCTACTAAGGCGTCTTTAGGCAGCGCCTTCACTGCCACAGCCGAACGTGCCGGGAAAGCACCGTCAAAATAAGTGGCATATACCTTGTTCATATCAGCGAACAAGGACATGTCTGCCAGGAAAACGGTTGTCTTCACAATATTCGCCATACCCAGCCCTGCCTCTTCCAGGATATGCTTTATATTCTCCAAGGACTGGCGGGCTTGCGCTTCCGCACCTTCAGCCATCATTCCGGTAGCTGCGTCAATGGGCAACTGGCCTGATACAAATACCATTCCGCCAGCTTCGATAGCCTGGCTATAAGGGCCTATGGCGCCCGGTGCCTGCTGGCTGCAAATCACTTTCTTCATAATTGTCAAAGTTTGTTTTTATTAATAATCGAGTCTATTTTCTTTTTTGAAATAAAAAAAATCAGAAGTATATGCAGTATTCCGGAAATCCACGCATTTTATAAATAAAACAACGTAATTTCACTCATAACCTGTTATACCTAGACTTAACTCATTTAACACGGGGGAGTTCCCCAAAACAGAGGCTCTGCTTGCGAAAGCAGAGCCTTTATTCTATCCCATCCCTTTACTTGCAATGCTTCTCAATCAAAGCATCCACATTGGGATCACCCAATTCCTTTGCCTTGGCAAAGCTGGTACAAGCTTCCTTGTCCTTCTTCATCTGCAGCTGGGCGATACCCATCAGACGGTAGGCCTCGGCATACTTAGGGTCTTTCTCCAAGGCAGCCTTCAGCACATTCAACGCCTCCTCGTAACGTCCCACGCGAAGATTCACCACTGCCAGTTCGGCACGGTAGGTCAAATCCTCCGGATTCAATTCGATGGCCTTCGCCATATCGTCCAGCGCACGCTGGTACTGCTTGGCCTTCAAAGCAGCCTGCTCACGGTAATAGTAGAACATGTCGTTCACTTTACCGTTCACGGCATTGTAATAGGCGTCATAATCCAGCATGGCATTGCGCGCCTGGTCTGCATTCATGCGGGCTTGGGCACGCTCCAATAAATAAGGGGCGGCTTCCTCCGTATAGGGCTGGGTAAAGCGGGCCACACAGCTGTCCATCAGAGCCAGTACCTCTTCGGCAGGTGCCTGCATCAATTCCTTGGTCTTGGCGGCACTGAAGAAGGTAGCCGGAGATGCCAGAATGGTCTTATTCACTTTATCATAGCTGGTAAATGCCGACGGATACTCCTGCTTGGCAAACAGGATGTCACCCTCCAACTGGACATAAACCGGAAGTTCGTCAATGGCTATCGCTTTCCGTACCTCGTCCAGAGCCTTGTCGAGCGACCAGTCCTTATAAACTTTCTCGGGCTTGCCCAATGCATAATTATAGATTATCTTGGCCCGATTGTAATACACATCATCTTTCTTTGCGGCAACCTCCAAAGCCTTATCCATGTCTGCAGCAACCTTATCCATGGAAGCATCTTCACGGGACATGAACAGATGCTGGGAAGCACGGCGCAGATAACCGTCGGCACTGGCAGGATATTGTGCAATGAAATCGTTCAGAGTCTCCATATACTTCTCCGGAGACAGTTGGGAAGAAGCCATGTAGAGGAACACCAAAGCCTGCTCCTCGGTATCGGGCAATGCCTTCTTGATACCGATGCCCTTCAATGACATATCTCCATAAGACAATGCGGAGATATTCTGCGACATGGCGAAATTAGCGTCAATGGCATAGCAGATGGTAGCCGTGTCTTGTCCGGAGGACTTCTGCGCCAGGCCGAAGACCTGCCCGTCCACAGTCATCAGCGGACAGCTCACCATCTTGTCCTTCAGACGCATATCGAGCGTATAATAGGAATAGTTGCCGGAAATCTTATCAGCCTCCTTTACTTTCCCGGTAGTAAAAGAACGGTCCTTCTGGGTGGAATAAGGCAGCAAATATACATCCGCGCCGACAGCCGGAGCCACAGCAGCCAAAGTGAGCGCCGTGACTTTCTTTCCGGGGATGCCGACACGGAACTTGACAACATCGTACATGTCATCAGCTCCCATAATGGCCTCCACCGGCATCTGTGCCCCGTCCGAGCTCATCACAACGGCGCGCTGGGCACCTTTGAACAAGGTGTAGTCAGAAAGCGCAATGCCATCTTCAGTGACAAAAAAGCCGTTTCCAGTATTCAGTATCTTATCGTTCTGGTCGTAAGTCACTACCGAGAAAACCGCACGTTTGGCTTTGTCTACCCACTTCGGGGCTTGTGCCACACTCCACTGAGCCAATAAACAGAGAGTGAGCATCAACAGCAATTTCTTTTTCATATCTTAGTTGGTTCTTTGTTTTACCGCTTCATAAATCAAAATGCCGGCTGCAACGGAAACATTGAGGGACTCGATGGTTCCCAACATGGGAATCTTCACCCACTCGTCACACAACGCCAGGTTGTCATAGGACACCCCCTTGTCTTCGGCACCCATAATGATACACATCGGACCGGTATAGTCGGCTTTGGTATAGTCGTAATCGCCTTTCTCCGTGGCTGCCACAATATGGAAACCACTATTCTTGAGGAATTGCAGGGTCTCTTTCAAGCTGTGTTCGCGGCAAACGGGCAAGGTGTGCAAGGCTCCCGCCGAGGTTTTCATGGCATCTGCGTTGACAGATACACTGTTCCGTGCGGGGATAATCACGGCATCTACCGCCGCACACTCGCAAGTACGGGCAATGGCGCCGAAATTGCGGACATCCGTGATGCCGTCGAGCATCACAAACAGAGGATTCTTGCCCTGCTCGAAAAGGAAAGGTACCAAGTCCTCCGTCTTCTGGTAAGTGACTGAAGAGATGAAGGCAATCACTCCCTGGTGATTCTTACGCGTCACGCGGTTGATGCGTTCCACCGGAACGCGCTGTACCGGTATCAAAGTCCCTTTCAAGACAGCGAACAGCTCTTTTGACAAATCACTCTGAATGTCCTTCTTTACCAATATCTTGTCTATCTCTTTTCCTGCCTGAATGGCTTCTATCACGGCACGGACGCCGAAAATCATTTCACTGTTATCAACCATATATGGGTATTTACTATTTGACAATTTGCTATTTACTATTTGATACTTCCAGCAATGCTCTGGCATTGTTCAGTGCGGCTTCGGTCAGCTTAGCGCCACTCAGCATGTGGGCTATTTCTTCCACGCGTTCATCGTCGGTCAGACGACGGATGTGGCTGTTTGTTTCCGTCTCGTTGTCCTGCTTGTACACCTTGTAATGGGCGCGTCCGCGGGCAGCAATCTGGGGCAGATGGGTAATGCTGATTACCTGGCGGTCCTGCTCACCCATCTCCTGCATGATATCCGCCATGCGGTCGGCTATCTCGCCGGAGACTCCGGTATCTATTTCGTCGAATACAATGGTAGGAAGCTTGACGGCACCGGCTATCATTGCTTTGATGGAGAGCATGACGCGAGCTATTTCACCACCCGAAGCTACGGAGGAGACGCTTTGCAATGCCCCGTTCTTATTCGCAGAAAACAAAAAGTTCACAGTATCCGCCCCGTGTATGCCCGGCTCTTTGCGGGCACCTATCTCTACTTGGAAACGGACATTGGGCATGCCCAACGGAATCAGCCGCGCAGCCATCTGCTTCTCCACTTCACGGGCAGCGGCAGTACGCGCCTTGGTGAGGACAACAGCCTGCTTTTTCACCTTATTATATAAAGCGTCGCAACGCGCTTTCAGTTCCTCTATGTGCTCGTCGGACGAAGTGATAGCAGAGAGTTTGGCGGCGTATTCATCCGTCAACGCCAGAAGTTCGCCGACAGTGGAAACGCGGTGCTTCTGTTGGAGCGTATAAATCAAGTTCAGACGTTCGTTCACTTCTTCCAGACGTTCGGGGCTGAACTCTATTTCATCCTCCTTACCCGACACTTCCTGCGAAATATCCTTCAACTCAATATAAGTGCTTTCCATGCGTTCGGCAAGTTCCCCGGCAACCGGATAAACCCTCTGCAGGCCGAGCATCGTGTTCAGGCATTCCTTCAGCCCGGACAACAAGCCTCCTTCGTCCGAGTAGAGCGTCTGCCCTACCCGATAGAGTCCGGCCTTTATCTCTTCCGCATGGCTCAGCGTATCTGCCTCTTGCTCCAGCTCCTCCTGCTCACCGGCAGACAAGTGTGCCTCTTCCAACTGTTCCAGTTGGAAACGGATATAGTCTTCGTCCGACTTATCCTGATTGGCACGGGCAACAAGGGCCTCCAAATCCTGCTGTGCCTGCTTCCATGCTCCGAAGATATGCTGGTAAGCAGACAAGGCCTCTTCGTTATGCGACAAGATGTCCAGTACATTCAACTGAAATCCTTCCTTGTTCAGCAATAGGTTCTGATGCTGGGAATGCACGTCAATCAGCTGTTCTCCCAACTCCTTCATCTGAGCCAATGAAGCAGGCGTGTCATTGATGAATGCCCGGCTCTTGCCCGAAGCGGACACCTCGCGGCGCAGGATGCATTCTTCCTCGTACTCCAACTCATTCTCCTCAAAGAAAGGCTGCATACCGTAAGCGGAAATATCAAAACGGGCCTCGATAATGCACTTCGAAGCTCCTACACGAATGGCTTTCACATCGGCACGCTGTCCCAGCAGCAGACCGATGGCGCCCAGAATAATGGATTTTCCAGCACCGGTCTCACCCGTTATCACCGAGAAACCGCTGCTGAAGCTGATATCGAGCTTTTCAATAAGCGCATAATTCTGTATGTAAAGCGAACGCAACATAAGGATATTGACGATTTGACGATTTACTATTTACTATTTAAATCTTTCACCAGACGGTCTACGATGTCGGCAGCCACTTCGGCTTTGGACTTCAAGGGGTAGTCCGTCTTTCCCTGGTGGTCTATGATACTGATTTTATTGGTATCGCAACGAAAACCGGCTCCCTTGTCGTTCAGGGAGTTCAGCACGATGAAGTCCAGATTCTTGCGGTTGAGCTTGTCTTCCGCATTCATCTGCTCGTTATGAGTCTCAAGGGCAAAGCCTACGAGGAGGCGCCGTTGGTGCTCTGTATCGTTCTTCAGATTGCCTAAGAAAGCGGCTATGTCGCGGGTAGGTTTCAAGTTCAAACTCATCTCCCCGGTCTTTTCGCGCTTGATTTTCTCATCCGCCACTTGTTCGGGGGTGTAGTCTGCCACGGCAGCCGTCAAGATGGCGGCATCGGCATGGACAAAGGCGGCGGATGCAGCCTCGAACATCTCCTGCGCCGACTCTACCGCATGGTACTGGTGCATCGGGAAGTAAGTGCCTTGCTGCACCGGACCGGCAATCAGTATCACCTTGGCCCCTCTGGCGGTACATTCATCTGCCAGGGCAAGTCCCATCTTGCCGGAAGAATAGTTGCCGATGAAGCGCACCGGGTCTATCTTCTCATAAGTAGGTCCTGCGGTTATCATCACTGTCTTGCCCACCAGGTCGCCATCTTTGGCAGCAAAGTACATTTCCAGGTGGCGGATGATATTCTCCGGCTCCTCCATACGGCCTTTCCCCACCAGATGGCTGGCGAGTTCTCCCGTAGCAGGTTCTATGATGTGGTTTCCATAAGAGCGGAGTGTATCCAGATTCTTTTGGGTGGAAGGATGGGCATACATGTCCAGGTCCATGGCAGGCGCCACAAACACCGGAGCTTTGGCGGAAAGATAGGTGGTAATCAGCATATTGTCTGCCACGCCATTCGCCATCTTGCCGATGGTGGAAGCCGTAGCCGGGGCTATCAGCATGGCATCTGCCCACAGACCGAGGTCCACATGGCTGTTCCAGGTGCCATCGCGTTGGGCAAAGAACTCACTGATAACCGGTTTGCTGGTCAGGGCAGAGAGCGTGATAGGGGTAATAAATTCTTTTCCGGCAGGCGTAATGACCACCTGCACCTCTGCACCACGCTTAATCAGTCCGCGAATAATATAGCATGCTTTATAGGCGGCAATGCTGCCCGTAATGCCCAATACTATTTTCTTCCCTTTCAGTATATTTGCCATTTATTTCTGAGTCATTTCACGCAGACGTATCTTGGTCAGCGTGGCTTTGGTATTCAGGGTAAAATCACTGTTCAGAATCCAGCTGTAATAGCCGGGGTCGCGCTTCAAGACATCGGATACCGACATGCCTTTGTACTTGCCAAAATTGAATACTTCCACACCTTTATCGTCGTAGACCATACGGCCGGCAAAGTCCACATTCTTGTTGAAGCTGGAATAGTCGGCAAGGAAAGCCACGTCATTCTGCAACTCCGGATAGCGGTCCAACTGAGACATCAGCACCTCGTAAGTGGCACGTGTATCAGCCTCTGCCGTATGGGCGTCTTCCAGATTCTTGCCGCAATAGAATTTATAGGCAGCAGACAGCGTGCGTTGCTCCATCTTGTGGAAAATGACCTGCACGTCCACAAACTTGCGGCGGCTCATGTCAATGTCCACACCGGCACGAAGGAACTCTTCCGCCAGGACGGGGATATCAAAACGGTTGGAGTTGAAGCCCGCCAAGTCGCATCCTTCAATGTCATTGGCAATGTTGCGCGCCACTTCCTTGAATGTGGGGCAGTCGGCTATATCGGCATCGTAGATGCCATGAACGGCAGATGCTTCGGCAGGAATGGGCATTTCGGGGTTGATACGCATGGTTTTGGACTCCTCATTCCCGTTGGGATATACCTTGAGGTAACAAATTTCGACAATTCGGTCTGAGTTGATATTGGTACCCGTAGTCTCCAAATCAAAAAAGACTATCGGATTTTTCAGATTCAATTTCATTGTTTTTTCGTTTTATAAGCTCTGGCTATGAGCTATAAATTATAAGTTTAACTTACAAGCCACGAGCTACAAGTACCGTGCGGCATAATTGCGCAGCCACTTGTAGCTCGTAGCTCATAATCCGATTGCTAATATTCATCAGTCATTCAGCATCATCGGCATCAGCAGCATCAGCAAGTCTTCGTTCTCTTCCTGCTCTACCGGAATAATGACACCTGCACGTGAAGGATCTGCCAGTTCGATAACGATTTCATCGGCAGAAATGTTATTCAGAATGTCAATCAGGAAAGTGGACTTGAAACCGATGCTCATCGGATTGCCCGCATATTGGCAAACCAGTGTTTCTTCGGCCGATGTAGAGAAGTCGATGTCCTGTGCGGAGATGACAATCAGATTCTCCTGCATACGAAGCTTGATAAGGCTGCTTGCCTGCGAAGAGAAGATGGACACGCGGCGCAAAGCACCGAGCAGTTGCAGGCGGTCTACCGTCACTTTATAAGGGTTGTTCTGCGGAATCACAGAGTTGTAGTTGGGATAGCGACCTTCGATAAGACGGCACACCATGCGGTAGCTTTCCAGTGTGAACACAGCGTTGCGTTCGTCGAACTCGATAGTCACCATGCCTTGCTCTTTCGGCAGCAGATTCTTCATCAGCGAAGCCGGCTTCTTGGGCAGGATAAAGGCGGCACGTTCGTTACCTTTGGCGGCCAGTGTCTTGCAGCGCACCAGCTTATGACCGTCTGATGCCACCATCGTGATGTCCTCCGTTGTGATATCGAAATAGATACCGTTCATCACGGGACGAAGCTCGTCATCAGCCGTAGCAAACACGGCACGGTTGATACCACCCAGCAACACTTGTGCATCCATTTCCACACGTACGGCATTGTCACCCAACATGGCAGACTGCGGGAACTCGTCCGCATTCTGCCCCATCAGGCTGTATTTACCGTTCTGATACTGTACCGTGATTTCAAGGGAATCCGTATTGATTTCAAAAGTCAACGGTTGTTCGGGAATTTCCTTCAAAGCGTCCAAAAGGGTTTTGGCTGTGACGGCAAAACGGCCGTCCATATCACTTTCATTCACTTCGACCGTAGTGACCATCGTCGTTTCACTGTCGGAAACAGTTGCAGACAAGGTTCCGTCTTGCAGTTCAAAGAGGAAACAATCCAAAATAGGCAACGCATTCTTCGAATTAATCACACGGCTAATAGCCTGCAAATGACTGGAGAGCGCAGTACTCGAAACGATAAATTTCATATCTTCTGTATATTTAAGTTTTTTATTTTGCTAACGTCTTAGAAACCGTTTTTATATTTTTCAAACTGACGGACAAAGTTAAAAAAAGAATTCCCTACGACAAAGAAATAGCAAGAAAAAACAGCCGAATATTCGTCTCATATTCCTAAAAAATTGTAACTTCGCCGCATCATTTAAAAAGAAAACAATGGAATTTACAGGAAAAATCATCGCTATACTCCAGCCCAGAGGCGGAGTTTCCAAGTCGGGTAACGAATGGAAAGCACAGGAATATGTGATTGAAGATCATGGTCAATACCCGCGTAAAATGTGTTTTGACGTGTTTGGAGCAGACAAAATAGAGCAGTTCAATATTCAGATGGGTGAAGAGTTGACAGTATCTTTTGATATAGACGCACGCCAATGGCAAGACCGTTGGTTCAACAGTATTCGCGCATGGAAGATAGAACGCGTAAGCACTGCCGCACCCACTCCGGGCGCTCCCGTTCCGCCGCCAGCTCCCACTGCCGCACCGGAATTCCTCGCAGGGGATGCAAAGGATGACTTGCCGTTCTAAAACTAAGTTATAACTCACCACAAAATTGTACAGATTAACGCATATTACCATAAAACATTGATAATCAACTTCTTCAATTGCAGCAATCTGTGTAATTCTGTGGTGAATGTATATTTTGACTTTCCTTGTGCCTATTATCCCTCAGCACACTACAGCACGACTGATTAATCATCCCCCCTTATAAAGCAATACAATATTCGGATAAACCACCCCTTCTGTACAAGTGAACTGTACTGCAAGCATGAAGTGACGGAAGAAGTTGGATTGGCGGAAGAAGAAGTTCGGTATCAGACGCACATACGTTTCCGGCTGACTCAGCATCATCTCCATATCCACCATCATTACAAAATTATATATGGGTGAAAGACTGCCGATACCCTCTTCATACACCGGTGTTCCGTCCAATACATCTCCACTCTCCACCGCTTCAATATAGGCAGAAAGGCTCAGTGCATCAGGAGCCAGCAACAGACTACCCCGATAGAAACAGGCAAAGGTATAAAGGGCAGACTCCGTGATACCCGTCAACTGGGTAAGCAGCGTGTTACGGGGCAGCACATATTTAGAAAACCTCCTTGCTTTGGGATACAACGAATTATTTGAAACCACCTTCGGCATAAGCGGAACATCCTCTTCCTTGGGAGTACTGTAAAGCAAAGACTGTAAGCAGCGTTCCGCTGCCAGCTCATCCTTGAGAGGAATACACATCACGGCGCAAGGCAGCTTGTCCAACGTGTCTTTCGACTGAAACAAGCAAGACATCACGTTCTCCCCCGCATGCTCATTCAAGTAAGCAATCCACTCTTCGTCGCGCTGCTTGATATAGTCTGAATAGGTGGCCTTGGCATACTCCTGACTGGCAGTGAAGCCAAACCAGGCATCTCTGTCAGACATTGCCCAGCGATCGTAAAAGAAAGTGGAAGACGGAAGCAGAGACCCGGAAAATCCGTCCTCTACCGGCTGCTGCACCCGCAAGGCATTGATAAACGTCTGTGTGGAATCCGATCCGTGGCTGACACCGGAACAATAGATGGCATCTTCATTGAACTTCATGTCAAACTCTGCCCAACTGCCCAGCTGCGTCTGCGAACGAATACCGTCCGTAGTTTTCCCCATACCCACTCCTTTCATACGCACATAGACTGTGGCAGCTACATTGTTGTGTTTGCCCGCGTGCATAGTACGGAAAGAAGGGAGGTTCATTAAGGACTTTTTGCTGCGCCGCGCATCAATCACATGTTCTATCAAACGCTTCTGGAAACTTACAACCAGAAAATCGGGAGTGAAGTAGGCAGCCAGAAAACGACCGTCTGCCATGGGATAGATACGTATCTCCTCTCCCTTGTAATCGAAATACTTGGAAGGGAACGAACTGGAGCAGTACTTCTCCACAAAAGACTCCACTAACTCATAATCACCCGAACCCAAACTGCAATACAATACTTGGTTCATCGGTGTATCTGGCTCGTGAAAGCTAATCAGCATCTTGTTCATCTGTTTACTCAGTCCATGTGGAGTATCTTCCACCAAAGTATACAAATACTTCTTCAAGTAAACAAAAAGCTCCGATACGTATAGAAAATGATTGTCTTTGCTGCAATTCAACTCATTGATATCTTCCACGAGGTCTGCCATACGGTCGGTTTCGAGTATGGCTGTGGCATCTTGCGGCACCAAAGTATAAAGATTGAAATCCTGCCGGTTCTCCACCGAATTCAACCGCAGGAAAGAATACATGCCAAAGCCGGTACATAGCAGCACTATGGACACAACGACAGCTATCTGTATGAGGAGTCGGAGTTTCATGGCATTTATTCATCAACTTTTGGCAAAAATAACATTTTCTACTAATAAAACAAAACAAATGTTTCAAAAAGTTTAGAAATCTATTTCAAGTCCATCGTAGGCAAAGTGCACATGGGGTGGCAGCCGCTTTTCGATGTCAGTATGAAGCCCTGCATGATGGCTCATATGGATAAAATAGGTCTCTTTGGCACCAATACGTCCGGCAGCCTCCAACGCCTCCGAAATACTCTGGTGCGTAGGATGCGGCTTTGGCCGTAAAGCATTCATTACCAAAACGTCCAAGCCTTTCAATTGTTCATAAGATTCCTCAGGCATTGTGTGCATATCCGTGATATATCCCAAGCGGCCGCCAATGCGGTAGCCCAGGATGGGAAGCCTGCCGTGCATCACCCGTAAAGGCAGCACCTCCGTCCTGTTGATGTGAAACACTTGCCCCGCCTCCACTTCCTGCAGATAAATACGCGGAACTCCCGGATATACTTTATCGACAAAACAGTAAGGCATCCTTGTCCGCAGATGGGCAGCAGTGTAGGCATCGGAGTAGATAGGAATATCGGCAAAACGACCGAACGGGCGCAAATCATCCAGACCGCCCACATGGTCATAATGTTCGTGTGTCACCAGTACGCCGTCTATCTTCTCAAAAGAAGAGGCGCACAGCATCTGTTCCCTGAAGTCAGGACCACAATCTATCAATATCACCGCATCATCCGTATGCAGCAGGGATGACGCACGCAAGCGGTTGTCCCGCGGGTCAGTGGAAGTACAGACCGGACAAGTACAGCCTATCTCAGGCACACCGGTCGAAGTCCCGCTTCCTAATATTCTGAGTTTCCCCATTGACTAAATCAAATAAATTTCTAAAATCAGGTTATATACAACGATGTTTGGGTGTGTCAAAACTCTCTTACTATTTTATCAAACAAACTTCCGGGTGAATATCAATGCCGAATTTCTCGCGGACAGAAGCGCGCACGGCATCTGAAAGAGCGACAATATCCGCTCCCGTGGCACCACCCGAATTCACCAATACCAACGCCTGCCGATCGTGCACCGCAGCAGGCCCCAGCGCTTTACCTTTCCAGCCACACCGGTCTATCATCCAGGCAGCCGGTATCTTTACCCGGCCGGCATCCACATCATAGTGGGGCATGTCCGGATATTCCCGTTGCAAGGACTCCAACTGCCGACGCGGCACAATGGGGTTCATAAAAAAACTACCCGCATTGCCCAGCACCTTCGGATCGGGCAATTTGCTTTGACGGATGTCTATAATCACCCGGCGCAAAGTTTCCAAATTCAGCACCGGATATTTCTCCAGCTCCTGCCGGATAGTACCGTAACCCAATGTATAATGTTCCCGTTTACCCAGGCAGAAGTTCACATAAGTCACAAACACGGTCTTCATCTCCGGTTGCTTAAACAAGCTCTTTCTGTAAGAGTAGCCGCACTCGTCCACTCCGTAGATACGCTTCTCCCCTGCCATGTTTATGGTTTCCACGGATGTTATCAGGTCCTTTACTTCCACACCATAGGCACCGATATTCTGTACTGCACTCGCCCCTACCTCACCCGGTATCAGCGAAAGGTTCTCGGCACCATACCAACGCCGCTCCACACAGTAGGCCACAAAATCGTCCCATATCACACCGGCGCCCACACGCACCGACACGTGCTCCTCATCCTCTGACGTCACCTCCAGGCCACCGATGCGTGAATGCAGCACCGTGCCTTCATAATCCTTGATAAAGAGCAGGTTGCTCCCTCCACCGATATGTAGCCAAGGTGCAACAACATGTCCTGCCGCAATCAATTCCCGCAGTTCATCCTCCGAACCGTATTCCAGAAATCTTGCAGCAGTAACGTCAATTCCAAATGTATTGGGTATTTTCCTCAAACCTTTCCTCCTCTATTTTAAATGCTCGTGTCTTCATATTTGTACAGCTCCCATCCCTTACCGCGTTTGCGGAAATAGAAGATATTGGAGTACCCGTTGCCTATACCATTTACCTTCAGTATCTTGGTATCCGACAAGTCCTCATTCTTCTGTCCGTAATTGATATTAGACAATCTGTCGGTAGGCATTACCGGACGGAAGGCATACCACTGGTCCACATCCAAAGTAGTTTCCAGGATAGAAAACTCGTCATCAGGGTCTATGGTGATGAATTGTAGCGGATGGCTGATATGCTTGCTTTGATAGACACTGTCCCTCACAAAACGGGTATAGAATTCCACGAAGTCCTCATTTTCACCTTTCTCCATCTCGCGCAGGTTGATGGCCTCGAGCATCCACATTCCCCGCTTCCGCTCAAAATAATAACGCTTCACCATACGCGTTTTCAAGAAAATCCACTCCACTTGTACCGATGTCAGCGTAGTATCACCCACCATGTCCATATCCTCTTCCTTATCAAAAAGCAAGGTGTAACAGTTCTCCTTGGTAAACAGATAATCGTGCTTCCAGAAGTCCGCCTCTATCTTCAGCGGAGTATCACGGTCATAATAGGGCAAAGGAAATACCGTCCTCTGCCTTTGCAGGGCATCATCCGAAGCATAATTGAAGATAAAATCATCAAACAGCTCGTCTGCCACCATCGGCTTCGGTTCTTCCTTCACTTCTGCTTCCTGCAGCGTATCGGCCTTGTAACCGGCCGAATCCACCATTTCCGCAATGGTAGCAAAGGGATCCATTTTCGCCTTTTTGTTTCCACACGAAATCAAAAAGGCGAGTAACAAAAATCCCAATAAAAGTTTTTTCATTCTTTGCGGACCGCTTACGGTCACCTATTTAATTTAGCCTTCAATTTCTCAAGCATGTCTACGGTCATGGACTCCAAGTCATACTGCGGCATCCAGTCCCATTCCTCGCGTGCACAAGAGTCATCCAGAGAGTCGGGCCAGCTATCAGCAATGGCCTGCTTCAGCGGATCAATCTCGTATACCATCTCAAAATCAGGCACATGCTTCTTGATTTCCTGATAAATCTGTTCAGGGTCAAAACTCATGGAGGCGATGTTGAAGGCGTTGCGGTGCTTCAGCCTTGCCGGTGCCGCTTCCATCAGTGAGATGGCCGCATTCAGTGCATCAGGCATATACATCATATCCATATACGTACCGGCCTTCACCGGACATACGAATTTTTCTCCCTTCACGGCAGAGTAGAAAATATCTACCGCATAGTCCGTAGTGCCGCCACCCGGAGGGGTCACGTTCGAAATGATTCCCGGAAAACGTACCGAGCGTGTATCCACACCATATTTTGTATAGTAATAGTCACTCAACAATTCAGTCGTCACTTTAGTCACGCCATACATGGTACGCGGACGCTGGATAGTGTCCTGTGGTGTCTTCACGTGAGGCGTAGCTTCGCCGAACGAACCGATGGAACTCGGGGTAAACACGGCACAATTGTACTCGCGCGCCACTTCAAGTACATTCCACAACCCGTCGATACCGATTTTCCAAGCCATGGCCGGACGGCTTTCGGCAACTACCGAGAGCAAGGCAGCCAGGTTGTAGATTGTATCAATCTTGAACTGACGCGCCACCACCTCGATGGACTGACGGTCTGTCACATCGGCAATAGCCGAAGGACCGGATGCTTTCAATTCTCCCTTGGGCATAGCACTCGGAATGTATCCTGCCACAACATGGTCATCGCCATAACGTTTGCGCAACTCCAGTGTGAGTTCCGATCCAATCTGTCCGGTAGCTCCAATTACCAAAATATTCTTCATACGAGTTATTTATAAGGTTTCGTTATTATATATGGTGCAAATATACACACTTTTTTTTCATATTTCTGCCATATTGTTATTGTTTATTCCAAGAAAAATGATGTTCTTTGTGGGAAATGTAACGACAACGTATTACCTAAAAAATAAAAATGCTATGTACGGTAAAATGAAAGACCATCTCAGCAAGACTATTGCTGAAATAAAAGAAGCCGGACTCTACAAGGAAGAGCGACTGATTGAGAGTGCACAACAAGCTGCCATCACCGTAAAAGGCAAAGAGGTACTGAACTTCTGTGCCAACAACTACCTGGGACTGTCCAACCACCCGCGGCTGATTGCCGCCGCCCAGCAGATTATGGAACACCGCGGATACGGCATGTCGTCCGTACGTTTCATCTGCGGAACGCAGGACATCCACAAGGAGCTTGAAGCAGCCATCTCCGACTACTTCAAGACTGAAGACACCATTCTCTATGCCGCTTGCTTCGACGCCAATGGCGGGGTATTTGAACCCCTCTTCACCGAAGAAGACGCTATCATCTCGGACTCCCTGAACCATGCTTCCATCATTGACGGCGTACGCCTCTGCAAAGCCAAACGCTATCGCTACGCCAATGCCGACATGGCCGACCTGGAAAAATGCCTGCAGGAAGCCCAAGCACAGCGTTTCCGTATCATTGTTACGGACGGGGTATTCTCCATGGACGGCAACGTTGCCCCGATGGACCGAATTTGCGACCTTGCCGAGAAATACGACGCGCTGGTCATGGTGGACGAATCACACTCTGCCGGTGTGGTAGGCCCCACGGGACACGGCGTAAGCGAACAATATGGCACCTACGGACGCGTAGACATCTACACTGGAACTTTGGGCAAAGCCTTTGGCGGCGCTTTGGGAGGATTCACTACCGGACGTAAGGAAATCATTGACCTGCTGCGCCAACGCAGCCGTCCGTACCTCTTTTCCAATTCATTGGCGCCAGGTATCATCGGCGCCAGTCTCGAGGTATTCAAGATGCTTAAAGAGAGTAATACCCTGCATGACAAACTGCTGGAAAACGTGAATTACTTCCGCGACAAAATGACTGCCGCTGGCTTCGACATCAAGCCGACACAGAGCGCCATCTGCGCCGTCATGCTGTATGATGCCAAACTTTCCCAGATTTATGCCGCCCGCATGCAAGAAGAAGGTATCTACGTTACCGGCTTCTACTACCCCGTAGTGCCCAAAGACCAGGCACGCATCCGCGTACAAATTTCTGCCGGACACGAAAAGGAACATCTGGACAAATGTATTGCCGCATTTATTAAGGTGGGGAAAGAGCTTGGAGTGCTGAAGTGAATTATAAGTTATAACCAAACAAAAAAATCCCACGACTGATTAGCCGCGGGATTTTTTGTTGTTTCTTATTTGCGTTCTCCCAACTTTGCATCAACAAAGAAGATTCCGGTAGTACCAGCTTTCTTCACCATATCCACAATACCAGCAGCAGTAGCTTCTTCTTCTACCTGCTCACGTACAAATCCCCAAAGGAAATCTTGTGTAGCCTTATCTTTTTCTGCAGCAGCAACATCCACCAATGCATCAATCATCTTTGAAACACGGCATTCGTGTTCATAAACCTGCTCGAATACTTCCAACGGAGTACCAAAATCATTGGGAACAACATCAATCTTATCCAATTTAGCCTTACCGCCACGCTTGATGATATAAGAAGCCATTTCGCAAGCATGAGCTTTTTCTTCAGAAGCCTGCTTCTTCAACCAAGCAGCTATACCGTTATAACCTTCTTTCTCCATATAGAAAGACATCGCTAAATAAAGATTGGAAGACCACATCTCAGCCGTAATCTGCTCATTAATTGCATTCTGTAATTTTTCTGTAATCATAATCGTATTTATTAAAATTGAAATCATTACAAAAGTAACAAGAAACCTTAAAAGTTGTTCACACAATAACATTTTTTATACAAAAACAAAGGTCTTGGAATGCTTCGTCATCCATGCAACACGTCTCCAGCCGCTCTATACCAGCTCGTCCGATGTATATCCTTGAGGAAGCTCACGGCAGTTATAGCCCGAAGCCATAATTTCACCATAAGCCCCTGCCGAACGGAGGGCGATAAGGTCACCACGCTTCACGCCATTCAAATCAATAGCCTTACCAAATACATCGGAAGACTCGCAGATGGGTCCTACTACATCATAAGCCTGAACCGGCGCATCCGAAGTGATATTCTCTATTTTATGGAACGCTTGGTAGAGTGCCGGACGAATCAAATCCGTCATGCCAGCATCCAAGATGGCAAACTGCTTGTTGGTACCCTGCTTCACATAAAGTACCTGCGAAATCAATGAACCACATTGTCCCACTACCGCACGTCCCAGCTCAAAGTGAAGCGTCTGATGGGGACGAAGTTTCAAATGGCTGCTGTAAGTCTCGAAGTAGCTTTTAAAGTCAGGTATCGGCTGACGGTTGGGGTGACCATAGTCGATTCCGAGCCCCCCCCCCACATTGACGTGCTCAATGCGGATATGACGGGCTTCCAACTTATCTTGTAATTCGTTGACACGGTTACACAAAGCCACGAAATCACCCATATCCAATATCTGGGAACCGATATGGAAATGCAGTCCGATGAGTCTCAGATTCTTCATATTCTGCGCAATGTCTATCACACGGTCCATATCCTGCATACTGATACCGAACTTATTTTCGGCCAGCCCAGTGGTAATATTGGCATGGGTATGGGCACCTACATTGGGATTGATACGGAAAGCCACATTGGCTACCTTACCTTTAGCGGCAGCCAGCTCATTGATAATTTCCAGCTCAGGGACAGACTCCACATTAAAGCAGAAAATATCATAATCCAGCCCCAGATTAATTTCCCAATCAGCCTTACCCACCCCGGCAAAAACAATCTTGCCAGTGGGAAAACCGGCTTTGATGGCAGCACGGATCTCACCGCCACTTACACAGTCGGCACCCAAACCATTCTCGCGGATAATGGCAAGCACTTTGGGATTGGCGTTGGCCTTCACGGCATAATGCACTGAATAATTACCATACTTCGCCGCCTCCGTACGAATGCAGGCAAGCGTATCACGCAAAACCTTTGTATCGTAGTAATAGAAGGGAGTACGCAATTCGCGGAATTTATTGATGGGAAATGTTCCTTTCATATAATAGCTGTAATCTTTGTTTAGTTTTAAAAAAGGAAATGAAAGAAGTGTTTGCAACTCTTTTTAGGCACGGATTACGCGGATTGCACGGATTCTTTTTGTTTTTTATCTGTACAATCCGCGTAATCTACACCCTAAAAAAATATTTATTCGCCGTTAAACAGCGCATTGCTGAGTGACTGCAACGCCACTTTCTTGTCACACTCTCGGATGAGGAAAGAAATATTATAGTTGCTACCACCGAAAGAAATCATACGTACCGGTATGTCGCGCATGGCATCCAATGCCTTGGCTTCGAAACCGACGTTCTCCCATTCGAGATCGCCCACCACACAGATGATACACATGTCCTTGTCCACCGTCACTGTGCCATACTTCTTCAAGTCATCCAGAATTTCATTAAGATGCTTCACATTGTCGATAGATACGGACACACCCACTTCTGAGGTACAAATCATATCAATGGAAGTCTGGTAGCTCTCGAATATCTCGAAAACCTTACGCAAGAATCCGTGAGCAAGCAACATGCGGCTGGACTTTATCTTGATAGCCGTAATGTTGTCCTTGGCAGCCACCGCCTTAATCTTACCCTTCTCCGTATCGTTAGAAATCAGTGTACCCGGAGCAGTGGGGTCCATCGTATTGAGCAGACGGACGGGAATATTGGCATACTTGGCAGGCTGAATGCAGGTGGGGTGCAGAATCTTGGCACCAAAATATGCCAGCTCTGCGGCCTCTTCGAAGTGCAGATGACGCACCGGCGCAGTTTTGTCCACAATACGGGGATCATTGTTGTGCATGCCGTCGATATCCGTCCAAATCTGAATTTCAGAAGCGTTGATGGCAGCACCGATCAGCGAAGCCGTATAGTCGCTTCCGCCACGCTGCAGATTGTCTATCTCTCCGTAGGCGTTACGGCAGATATACCCCTGAGTAATATAAATCTCAGCATCCGGATGTAATTCCAGCTGAATCTGAAGCTTATCCTTGATATAGACCGGATCGGGTTCGGCATTCTTATCCGTACGCATGTATTCTAAAGCCGGAAGCAACACAGACTTCACACCGCATTCCTGCAGATAGTAATTCATCATGGCGGTGGAAATCAACTCGCCCTGAGCCAACACCACCTTCTCCTCAAACAGAGTGAAGAGGTCTTTGGTATAAGAACGGATATAGTCAAAATGAGATTTGATGAGCTCCAAGCCTTTCTGTTTATACTCCGGAGTAGCAAAAAGTTCATCAATGTGCTGGCGATATTTACTTTCCAGCTTGTTGATAATCTCGTTGGCACCTTCCGGATTCTTCTTGTACAGATAGTCCGAAATCTCAACCAATGTGTTTGTGGTACCCGACATGGCAGAGAGAACCACAATCTTACGTTCACCATCGGTAATCAATTTGGCCACTTCCTTCATTCGCTGAGCCGAACCTACTGAAGTACCTCCAAACTTTAAAACTTTCATTTTCGTTTCTGTATTAATTAGTTTATAGTTACAAGCTACGAGCTACAAGTAGGCAGCTACGGAGCTCTATCGTTAATTTCTGTTCTTTATAAGAATCAGTAGTCAGAGATAACTACTAATCATTGGTTATTGTAGGGGCGTATTCTGCCGTAACATCAGTCATCAGGTGGTCTGCGCACCGGTACACCTTACCGGGAAACTCTCGCAGCAACTGCAAGTTGTGCGTGGTCATCACCACCAGTGCGCCGGCTTCACTGATGCCGTGCAGAAGCTCTGCAATAACATGTCCGGTTTCCGAATCCAGGTTTCCGGTAGGTTCATCCGCAAGGATTATCTCCGGAGAGTTGAGAACTGCACGCGCAATCACAATGCGCTGCTGCTCACCGCCCGACAGTTCATTGGGCAACTTATACCCTTTGTTGCTCATCCCCACCAGGTTCAGCACCTCTTCTATTTTGTCCTTAATCTCCCCTTTGCTCTTCCAACCGGTAGCACGGAGAACAAATTCAAGATTGTCGTACACCGTACGGTCTGTCAGCAACTGGAAGTCCTGGAATACGATTCCCAGTTTGCGGCGCAACTGTGGGATGTGCTTACGCTTAATATGGAGCATGTCATACCCCAATACCTCAGCCTTGCCCGATGCAATATCCAGTTCACCATAGAAAGTCTTGAGCAGGCTCGTCTTGCCAGAACCCACTTTACCTACCAAGTACACGAACTCCCCTTTGTGAAGTTCCAAATTCACACCGTTCAGTACGCACAACTCCTGCTGGTGTATCTCTACGTCCGTATATCTTATCAGCGCCTCGCCCACCCCTATTTTAATTTTTAATTGTTAATTTTTAATTGTTTAGTGTTTCTTCCACGTCGCACTGTGACGTTCCTCCAATTCACGCGCAAGGTCTTCAATGCGGTATCCTTTGGATGTGAGTAGCACGATGAGGTGATACAACAAATCAGCTCCTTCATAAATCAGGCGTTCGTCCGTACCGTTGCAAGCCTCAATGACAGTTTCCACAGCCTCTTCGCCTACCTTCTGTGCCATTTTGTTGACACCGGACTGGAAAAGACTAGTCGTATAGGAACCTTCGGGCATCTCATCATAACGCTTACAGATAAAATCCTGAAGAAGCTTCAAGAACATAACAGGTTGTTCGTTCTTCTCACCCCAGCAAGTATCTGCACCGGTATGGCAAACCGAGCCTACGGGATGTACCTGCACCAGTAACGTATCCCGGTCACAGTCTTCCTTCATGGAAACCACATTCAGGAAGTTACCACTCTCCTCGCCTTTCGTCCAAAGACGGTTCTTGGTACGACTGAAGAAAGTCACCTTTCCGGTTTCCACCGTCTTGTCATAAGCCTCCTTATTCATGAAGCCAAGCATCAGCACCTTAGCGGTATCTGCATCTTGTATAATCGCCGGAACAAGTCCGTTCATCTTGTCAAAATCCATTTTATTTACGATTTAGCTATTTACTATTTACGATTGAATTATTTTAAGTGACTGGAGACTTATGATTTGCTTGAGTAATCCCAATCGTAAATCGTAAATCGTCCAATCGTAAACTCACCTTCATCCTCTCATCGCAATTCCTTGGGCACAAAGGTACGATTTTAATTCGGGAATTTTGATTTCTCCGAAATGAAAAACACTGGCTGCCAGAGCAGCATCTGCTTTTCCCTGCAAAAAGACATCACGAAAATGCTCTTTGACACCTGCTCCCCCCGATGCAATGATAGGGATGGACAAATTGTCGGCAAGGCTGGAAAGCGCTTCATTGGCATAACCAGTCTTGACACCGTCGTGATTCATGCTAGTGAACAATATCTCGCCCGCACCACGTTCCTGGGCTTCTTTTGTCCACGCAAACAGTTCCTTATCCGTTTCCACACGGCCACCGTTCAAGTAACACCACCATCCCTTCTCAGTCTGTTTGGCATCAACTGCCAGTACACAAACCTGCGAACCGAAGTTCTTCGCAATCTCGTCTATCAATCCGGGACGGCGGATAGCAGAGGAATTGATGGAGATTTTATCGGCACCTGCATTCAGTAGCCTATCCACGTCACCCAGTTCATGAATGCCTCCACCTACAGTAAAAGGAATACTGATATTCGCAGCTATGCGTTTCACCAATTCTGTGAAAGTCTTACGACCTTCAAAACTGGCTGTGATGTCGAGAAAAACCAGTTCGTCGGCACCCTGCTCACTATAAGCACGCGCCAGTTCTACCGGGTCACCTGCCTGGCGGAGGTTCACAAAATTGACACCTTTCACGGTCTGCCCATCTTTTATGTCGAGGCAAGGAATGATTCTTTTTGCTAACACGGCGGTTTGAGTTATGAGTTATAAGTTATAAGTGATTAATTTTTAATTTTCAATTTTCAATTTTCACCTTTCAACCAACAAAGTTTTCCAGTTCTTTGAAGGTAATGCGACCTTCGTACAGAGCCTTACCGAAAATAACGGCAGGTATACCGGCAGTTTCCAGCTGGCGGATATCATCAGCACAACTTACTCCTCCACTGGCTATCAAATAGAGTTCAGGGCGGTGCTCCAATATCTCCTTATACAGCGCTATCGATGGTCCTTGCAGCATTCCATCACAACTGATATCAGTACAGATAACCTTATGAACCCCCTTCTCCACATAGTCTTTCAAGAACGGAAACAATTCGCAACCACTCTCATCCTTCCAACCATTGACGGCTATTTTATGCTCTTTCACATCAGCGCCAAGAATAATTTTCTCAGAGCCATACATTTGAAGCCATTTGCAGAACAATTCGGGATTCTTCACAGCAATGCTGCCGCCAGTCACCATCTGCGCACCGTTCTCAAAAGCTATCACCAAATCTTCATCACTCTTTACCCCACCTCCAAAATCTATAATAAGAGACGTACGCACAGCTATCTGTTCCAACGTGCGGTAGTTTACCACATGATGGGAAACCGCACCGTCCAAATCGACCACATGAAGTCTGCGGATACCATGAGCCTCCAGTTCCAAGGCCACTTCCACGGGATTTTCATTGTACACCTTCTTGCTGTCATAATTGCCTTGGGAAAGGCGTACACATTTTCCGTCAATAATGTCAATAGCGGGAATCAGTTCTATCATTTCATTTACGATTTGGCGATTTACAGTTCCAGGAAATTCCGCAAAATACGCTCTCCCACACTTCCACTCTTTTCCGGATGGAACTGTGTGGCGTAGTAATTGTCTTTATGCAAAGCGGCACTGAACGGATGAATATAATCCGTCACGGCTGCCGTACAATCACTGACAGGCACATAGAAACTATGTACGAAATAGACAAACTCTTCTTTAGTAAAGCCTTTAAAAAGGCCACTATTTATCCGAGCAATGGTATTCCATCCCATATGAGGCACTTTATCCTCGTGCCTCTGAGAAATGAAACGTTTCACATCAGTATCAAAAATCCCCAGGCAATCCACATCCCCCTCTTCAGAATGACGGCACATCAACTGCATGCCCAGACAAATGCCCAATACCGGCTGGCGTAATTCCTTTATCAACCTATCCATACCACTGGCACGCAAAAAGTCCATAGTGGTTTCCGCCTCTCCCACACCGGGAAAGATAACCTTATCGGCAGCACGTAGCACAGCCTCATCCGCTGTAATCACTGCCTCTACTCCCAGGCGTTTCAAAGCATAATCCACCGAACGGATATTGCCTGCATTATATTTGATAACTGCAACCTTCATTTTTTTATTGAGAATTGACAATTGAAAGGTGATAATTGAAAGGTAATGACTGGTTCCACACCATCAATTATCAACTAATTAAATATTACTGTTTTATTCCTATATGCCAACACCTTGCGTTCAATATGCTTCTGAACAGCACGGGAAAGTACAATCTTTTCCAAGTCCTTGCCCTTGTTCACCAAATCTTGCACAGTGTCCTTGTGTGTAATACGCACCACATCCTGCTCTATGATAGGACCGGCATCCAACTCTGTGGTAACATAGTGGCTGGTGGCTCCAATAATCTTCACTCCACGTTCAAACGCAGCATGATAGGGCTTCGCTCCTACAAATGCCGGAAGGAAAGAATGATGGATATTGATTATCCTATTAGGATAAGCATTTATCATTTGCTCGGAAATGACCTGCATGTAGCGTGCCAGCACTATGAAAGTTATCTTATGTTCTGCCAGTAGCTCCATTTCCTTCTTCTCTTGTTCCTCCTTTGTCTCTTTGGTGATGGGGAAAAGATGGAAAGGAATACCGAAACGCTCTGCCACATGCTGCAAATCAGGATGATTGCTTATGATAAGAGGTATCTCTACGTTCCACTCACCGGCAGTATAACGCGCCAGCAAGTCGAACAAGCAATGGGACATCTTCGAGACAAAAATAGCCATGCGCGGTTTTGTATCGGAGAAATAGAGACGGAAATTCATCTCATACTTCTGTGCATACAAGGTGGCAAAATAATCTTCAATCTTTTCTTGAGGTACCAGAAAATCCTTCAATTCCCATTCTATACGCATGAAAAAGATATTCTCTACATGGTCTACATACTGATCTAGATAGATAATATTACCTTTGTTCACCGTTATAAAGTCTGTTACTTCTGCCAATATGCCAGGTTTGTCAGGGCAGTGCAGCAACAGTTTGGCTGTTTTCATCATCCTAAAATGTTTTTTATCATTTTTCAAATTACAACATTCTCGTTTTGAGTTCGCAAAAATAACGATTTATTGCAAAACAAAGAACTTTTCGAGCAAGAAGTTTAAAACAAGCTCCGAAATGTTTCGTTTTCTCCAGGAGAGATTTTCATATCAAGAACAAAACAGTGCATAAACAAATTTCTAAACAGTTGTTAAATTTACCTTTCTCTCATTTTTACAATCTTCTCAATATGAGGATATAAAGCAAATACAGCACAAAATGCTTGAAAAAAAAATTCGTCATAGCTATTGCAGATATCAAAGAAATGCCTACCTTTGCAACCGCAATCGAGAGAGATAGCTACAAAAAAATGAAATAATGGTGCGTTAGTTCAGTTGGTTAGAATACATGCCTGTCACGCATGGGGTCACGGGTTCGAGTCCCGTACGCACCGCAATAAATATTGATTATCAATAATTTGCAAAACCAACACCCGATATTACACCCTAATATTGTAATATTGGGTGTTGGTTTTCATTTAGGATTTCATTTTGCTATTTCCTCGTTGCTTTCTTTACATATCCCGTCATAATGCAGTTTTAAAGTAATAGAATTAGTGAAACAACGTGTGTAAATAATATAAGCGCAATTCAGAAACAATCAGAGTTGCGCTTTTCTTTTGTTTATAAATTCAATGATTTATTTACACAAGGGCATAGGCTTACATTTCATTAAAGACTGTTTGCATCAAATAATCAAGAGTTTTATCAGGCTCAAATCCGAATTTGTATGCAATATCGCCAATAAGTCCTTTTTCTTCATCTGTCATTTGCCCACCAGCAATCATTATAACAACCATATCGTATAATATACGTAACTTTTTACGATCATCAGCAGGAGGCATGAAACTAATAGATGTAGCATTATTATTCACCCGATTGAGATGTTCCTCTGTCATATTTTCACGTTTCATGATAGTTTCTATTAATTGTCGCTGAGTTGGATTTCTAATTCCATTGGCTTTAGATATAGCAATAACACACATCAAATGCCATAGCTTAACTTTGGTTTCATATGAATCATCTTCTTTGGGAGTAACTTCTATTTGGTCGAAAATAGGAATAATAAACTCTACTATTCGCGAAGGATTAGTTATTGTAAATTGTAATTTTGCTAACTTTCCCTGTTTATAAAATAGCGATAGCATGTCGGGGCACATGTATTCTCCTATTCCACCTGCGAATAAATCTGTACTCAATAAGATCCTATCTTTATTTTCGGATTTCTCTTTGAAAAAACCGTTTAAGTTAATAAACTGTCCTAATTTTTGGTTAGTTATTATATAGCTTACTCCTTCAGATTGAGTATCTAAAATTATAGAGGTTGGAGTTACACTATGTTCTACAACACCTCCGTTTTCCCAAATATTAACATTGTCTGAAATAACCTTGACGGATGGTATTGTAATAGAACCTTGAGATTCTAAAAGGTTTATGGGAAATTGGTCATATGTTTCCATTGTAATTTATGTAATTTAGAGAATATAATATTGGAATATAGACTTAACGAACCGTATCTGAATATTTCACCAAATAAGGCTCAATATTGAAATTACTTCTTCTATACTTAGTTATATAGAAATTATTAGCAAACTTTGTTAGAGTACGATTTATGTAAGAGTGCATAATGTCTATTTTGTCCTGCTCAGGCAGTTGTTCTTTTACCCGAGCTTTTAAAATAGCTTCCATCATTAAAATGATTTCAGAAATAATCCGGAAAAGATCAGTATCAATAAGTCTATTAAATTCATTTATGTGTTCAGTAACGAAAACATCAAAAGCGTAATAAAAGGCTTCTTCTCCTCTATCTTCGTAGTCTATTGTATCAATAAGTTTTTGGATGTCATCCGCAAAATCCTTCTCACCGTAAACTATCTCCACATATCTTCCCAAACGAGGATCATAAGAAGGAAAACTTATTAAAGGTTCTGGAGCTGGAGCAACATGGCAAGTTATTACAAAATCAGTGGCTTTCATTGAAAACTGAAAGACTGTACATTTCTTGCCTTGAATAATCTGATGATTAATAGAAGGCTTTTTACTACCAAATTTAAAAAATCCCATTTTGATTATGTCTTTAACACTTTTCCCGTTCCTTCAGAGAAGTTTTGTTAAAATAGTAAAGCGTGGAACTGCAATGCCATGTCTTAGTTTGAAGGTCCTGAGAAAACCTGAGATACAGATATGGATATAGCAGCCCACGCTATAGCGTGAGAACCACTATGCCCTCCTTGTATCTCATTTTGAAAGTTTCTCAGGTTTTCAAACTACAAGATAAGCATAACGCTTCTTTAATTTCTATATGTATTGGAAGAACCTAACGTTCAATCCAATGCAAATGTAAATGAAATAATCAAAAAATCCTATGAAACACAATGATATATTTTCACTTGTTGTGTTTTACATTCTTAATCCCTGCTTTGGTTTGTCTTCTTTTTGGGTGTTGTTTACACCCAGTTTTTCTTTAAGTTCCTGAAACTTCATTCTGAACCATTCAAGTATCGGCATACCGTCAATGCACAACTGGAACTGTCCTTTCTCCTGCGGATTTCTCTCTACGATTGCCGTTGAGTGCTCCGTCCTGAACCTCTCCTTGTGTTCCTTCGAATAGAGCCTGCCTTTGAACCCTACGGGCTGCAGGCTGACGATTTGCCTTGTCAGTTCTTCGGTGAACCCCACTTCCCGGCATTGTTCGGCTATGGGCAGCAGTTCTGTTACGATAGGGAAATAGGTGTCTATCTGTTCCAGTCTATTGGCGTACCCTGCAATTTTCTGTTGGTAACTCCGGTCTATCTTGTTTATCTCGCTGTTGTGGCGGTTCTCCATTTTTGTCTGTTCCCTCTGTTCGGCTTGTACTTGTCTTTGCAGATTGGCTATGTCCTGCTTCAACCCCTCATTCTCCGCTTCCAGCCTCTTGACCTTGCTGCCGCCCAAAAGAGAACTTACCCCGTCCGCTATGGCTGTGGTGGCGTTCACCGCTGCGCTCTTCATCTTCTGCGTGTTGATTTCCCCCTTGACCTGCTTTAACTTCTTCTGTGCTTCCTCTTCCAGCCCCAGCAGGGTTTCTATGTTCTCCTGCAGGCTGTCCTGTTGCTCTACCAGTTCCTTGTAGTATTGCATGGTGGAGATGTGTTTTGCCAGTGAACCGTCTATTCCTCTTTGCAAGCCGTATTTGCTCATGGCTTGTGCATAGGTGTCCTGATAGTGTTTCAGCCTGTGCCTTGCCATGACGTCATCAGCACACAGCCGTACATCCTGCGTGCTCTTCTTGCGGTATTTCTTTTTCCCGTTCTGTTCTTCCTTTCTGGCTTTCCTGCGCTCCCCGGTCACTATCGGTACGATAGTGGCGTGTATGTGCGGTGTCTTCTCGTCCATGTGCAGGACTGCCGATACGAGGTTCCGCTCCCCGTATGTTTCCCGGAGCCATTTCAGGTTATCGCTGCACCAGCCGTCAAGTCGCCCGTCCGTTTCCATTTGTTTCATGTCCTTGTTGCTTCCGGTGAGCAGCACCCGGATTGCCTTCACCTGGTTGGTGCCCACTTTGCGTTTGATGCCCGCCGTTTCTATCCGGTGCGCTATCGCCTGCGTGCGGTTCCTCACCCCTTCGGGGAACTGCACCAGTTCCCGGTTCAGGTGCGTGCGCTTTCTGTCCGCGTTCTTCGGGTGTACGGTGCGCTCTATGTGCGTGGACATTGCGCCGTCCGCACCTTTCGCCTTTTCCAAATGCAAAACTGCATATCCCATAACTGTAATACATTTTTTCGGTTAATACTTCCCCTGCCTTGCTCCCATGCCGCATGGCTTCGGGGTTTCAAAAGGGGCGGCGTCCCTTTTGCTCATTGGGGCTTTTTTAGCGATGCGTGCATTGCGTGAAGAAAAAGCCCTAATGAGCTATGGCTTTTTTCAAAGCCTTCCGGTGGCTGTACGGTTACATCCTGATACCTTTGTTTTTCTTTTTCGGTTGCTCTGCCTTCTGTTGGCTTTTCTCCGGTTCCGGCTTCTCACGCCTCCGTTCGGATTGTCCGTTCTGTTTACCCCGCAGGAAATCGTTCAGGTCGTTGTATCCTCCGTATATGTGCGACGCGTCCCGGATGCGCAGCCCGTATTCCTCCCGTAGTTCCTGAACAGCTTCCATTCCCGCCTTGTCGTTGTCGAGGAAACAGTGGATGCGCCCGTAACCGCCCAATGGTCGGATTGCCTTGGAGAGGTTGGAAGTCGAGTTCAGTACGATGTAGTCCTGCCCGTCAAGGTCGGGACGGTCAGGACACCTTTCCAGCCGCAGGGTGAGGAAGGAGAGGTAGTCCATGAAGCCCTCGAAGAGGTAGCAGGTCTCCCTCGGCTGTTCCTGCCGTATGTGGGTGATGTCCTTCGGTGCTATGCAGCCCTTGAAGAGCTTGTTGCGTATCTCGTAGCCTCCCGAACGGTTGGGAAAACCAACGGCAAAGTAGGGTTTGCCGCCAGTCAGATAGCGCACCTCCCTGCATTCTCTTTTTGCCAGTTCCGTATTTATCCCCCTCTGCCGCAGATAGGACAATAGGGCGGGGGAAGAAAGCGGTACCGCCTCCAACTGCTGGAAACTCGGTTTTGAGAGTGGTTGCCCGCCAAAAGAGAAGGAGACCGGGCGCACGCCGGGTGCCTGTTCTGCTATCCGTTCCAAAAGGTAGGGCAGGCTGTCGGACGCGTAGAGCTCCCGCGCCAGTGCGATGATGTTGCCACCCTTGCCCGCGCGTAGGCTCGGTACAGAACGCCTTACTGCCTTTCGGCAGTAGGTTTTCCCGTACCTGCCCCCAAACCGTACTTGCATGTCTCCACGCATACGGCTCTCCGTTGATAACATGACTTTATTTAGCATGGCTGTGTATTTTGGCATAACACTTTTCACAGACAACCAATGTCTTCCTATGCTTTTCAAGCATCAGCCTGTCACATTCAGTTTTTCCTTTAAGCTGATTTAGCTTTCTGACATGACGCATGACTACAGGTCCGACTTTTCCACATAATTCACATGTTCTCGCATCCAATCGCTCAGTAAGTGTCGGCTGTGGAATTGCGATTGTGTAGGATAAGTCGTTTACCTCCGTATAGTACATTGGTGGTTTACGTTTGAATCCCTCATTATAGAATTTCCTGTACCGTAATTTACCTTTTGCATCCTGATATGGCACTATAATGTCATTCCCAACCTTATATTTGTCAATGACTTTGCTTACAGTGCTATTGGTTTTTCCTGCAATGGTATGGTACATACTGTACTCCATGATGTATCCAAACTTTGAGAGCGCGTATGCCACGTTGTTGGCAATGCAGTAGTAGTTGTAGAACCCTCTGATTTCAGAGTTATATGCCGCCACTATGTCCTCGATTTTCTTCTTCATAAGATTGCCTCTGAACTTTGCAAACCAAACTTGTCGGCCATTTTCTACCTTGTATCTGATGGCGCTGTATTCTTCCAGTTTGTTCCGCACCGTTTCTATGGCGACCTTTAGGACTATCTTACCGTTGTAATAACGGGCTGGCACATTGTTCTTGTCCCGCTTGATAGCATCAGACTTACGGACTGAAACATCGAAGCCAAGAAATTTCGCGGGCTTTTGTGCGTTTGTTATCAATGTCTTTTCCTGTGACAGTTCCAGCTTGAGGTTTTCTTCCATATACTTGGTAATGTCCGACTTGATTTTAACGCACTCTGCCTTGCTTCCGATAACACCAATGAGGAAATCATCTGCGTATCTTACGTATCGAAGCCTTCTGTATGTTTCATCCATACTGTCTCTGCTCTCAATCTTTTGCCTTTCACGTCTCAGTTTCTCATACTCATCCCTAAGCTGTAATCTGACATCTGCATCCTGTATGTTCTTGATGCTTTTAAGGATGCGTTGCATCTTATCGCTAAGTTGCTTGTATTCTTTGGTGATGTGTCTTTCTTTTCCCTTATTGAAGCGTAGGGCGTATTCTTCCATATACTTGTCAAAATTATCAAGATAAATGTTTGCCAGTATAGGACTGATATTACCGCCTTGTGGAGTTCCCTTGTTTGTATTATGAAACTTCCAGTCTTCAATATATCCCGCATTCAACAACTTGCGGATAAGCCTTAGAAATCTATCATCGGCAATCCGTTTCCGCAAAGTTGCAATCAATACATTGTGGTCTATGTTGTCGAAGAATCCTTTAATGTCTCCTTCCACAAACCATTTTGTACCTGTAAATGTCTTTTGGATATGGGTCAATGCGGTATGGCAGCTTCTGTTTGGTCTGAATCCATGTGAGGTGTTTGCAAACACCTCTTCATAGACGGCTTCAAGAATCATGCGCACCACCTCCTGTACAAGTTTGTCCTCAAAGGAAGGAATTCCAAGCGGTCTTTTCTTACCGTTTTTCTTGGGTATGTATATCCTTTTTGCCGGATTAGGCTTGTAAGACTCATCTCTCAAAGATGCAATGACTTTGTTTATTCTTTGAAGACTCATCCGATTGATGGTTTTCCCATCCGTACCGGGTGTCATATTGCCTGGTTTGGCGTAAATACGCTGGTAAGCAACATGAAACATCTCCTCATTGAATAAGATACGGTACAGCCTTTCGAACTTGTAATCCGAAACTTTACCATGCTTGTTTAAAGCTTTTAATACTTGCTCAGGACTTCTCATAATGTCTCACACATTTTCCATTATTTGTATTAAGTTATCTAACTGCTTCCCTTCGCCATGTACAAGGCTTTCCCTTGCTCGGACTACTACGGAAGCTCCGTTCCCATGTCAGATATTCAGGGTCCTATGCCCATAGCCTTACGGCATTCTGATTTAGGGAATCCCCATTTGCTTTCACAATAACTGTTTGGCTCGGCAGACTGTCGGATGCGACTTACGTTCCTATTCCACTTATTGTGGTTGCTCTGAAGCCAGCTCCTGCTCCATTGTAATTTCGGTTTACATGGGGTGCTTCAGCCCGACGTGAATCAAATACCTTTCGTCGGGGCTGGTACGTGTGCAGCAGAACTATCGTTCAACCAATCAGGCTTCATCCTTGTGTCTGTCTTTTCCTCTCGCCATGCAGTCGCAGCTTGGTATTTAGCTGACTAATGACTTTACCGACATGCTTTTGTCACCTTTGGATTTCTCCTCCAGCTAAGTCGTTGAGGATAGGTCTGTTGAACTCTAACCTAATCTCTTGCCATAGAGATATTTATTGTGTAGCCTATATGGGCGCATCAAAATCATACCATAGGTTGCGTTCGGTGTTCACCTTGAAGGACGGTTCTTGTTCGTCCCTGAACGGTGACTTGTACCATAGGCTGTCTCCCTGCCGTCTTACCGGGTTGTAGCCAAGATTGTGCAAATATTCCTCTATGCGTATTTGCTTCGCTTCATTCGTATTCATGTAGACTTCTGTTTAAGTGGATATTGTTTTTTCTTTTCGCCCGTACATGTTTGCGGTACGGTCTGTATATATCTGCTTCACTTCACTTCCGTATATATAGGTACGGGAATGAAGTGAAGCGGTTTTTACCATATTCCGGAATATTCCACTTCACTTCACCATATATATATACCCCGGTTGACGTGAAGCGGTTTCCAGTCTGCGCCGCTAATAGTGGAAGTCCGGCTTGAAGGTGTATTTCCTTCCGTTCTCCTGCACTATCATCCGCTTGTTTTTCAATACGGTGATGAGGTCACGCAGTCTGTGGTCACTGAGTTTGACACCGACAGAGGCGTATGCTTCCCGCAAAGCCCCTTCAAGTTCCTTGTAACCGTATTCGTCTTTCAGGGTGAATGCCGCTTCCAGTGCGATGCGGTGCTGCTGTTCGGTGATGTCCCTATACGGGTCGAACTTCCCTCTATTCCCTTTTGTCTCGTCCTTGTCCTTGAACTGGTAGTCCTCCAGCAGTTCGGGCAATGCCTCCCCGTTGATGCGAAAAGCAAATGGCTCGAAGTCCACTGCCCTGATATGTGCGGTTTTGACTGTGCTTACACCGGGGGTCTTCTCGTCCTTTTCTACTTGCAGCACCGTTTCCGCCTTGTTGCTGAGTTCGGTTCCGATGTGCCCCCTTGCATGCTCGTCCCCCTTGTTCTGGTGCAGTATGGTGTGAATGTGGATATTCCTTTCACCCGTCCATGTCATCAGCAGGGAGATTACCTTCGTGGACTCGCTGGAACTGTTGATGTCATACACCATGTCCCGTATCCCGTCGATAACTACCAGCCCAACATTCTCGGTACGGTAGATTGCCTCCTTCACGATTGCTATGCGCTCTTCGGGCGTGTACTTCCGCAGGACGAGGAACTCGAGGTTCTCATGGTTGCTGTCGGTCGGCAGCCCCGCCATGTGAAGGCTGCGCCTTGCCACTATCTCACAGTGGTAGGTGCTCTGCTCGGTGTCCACATAGAGTATTTTCCGTTTGTTTTCGGGCAGTTCCGCCGTATAGTTCAGTACCGTCCCGTTTTTCAGCGCAGCCGCCACGATTGCGGAGACGTTGAACGTCTTCTTGCTTTTGGCTTTTCCGATTGACGCGCTGAAATTTCCCAGTGTGCCGATGACGGAGCCCTGCACTTTCAGGATTTCGGGCGCCTGCTCGTGGTTTTTCGAGAGGTCAAGCCGCGAGGCATGCCATAGGATTACCGCCTCTTCGGGGGTGATGTTTCTTTCCTTGTTGTCCATACTACACCTCCCTATCCGCGTCCCCCGCTTTTGCGTCCTGCCAGTTCCAGCGCCATGTCCGCATCGACGATGATTTTGCGTCCTATCTGCGTAATGGCTCTGTTTATCCTCCCGCTTTTCTTGATGCGGTTTGCTGTGGGTATGCTGCACCCGAACAGCCGGGCTATGCCGCCTATCCCGTACACATACTTCTTTTCCTTGTCGGCTGCCGGTTGGGCTGGCTTCGTTCCGCTTCCCTGCAAGGCGTGCCGGTTCAAGAATATGAACTCTTCGCCCGTCATCTGCCATACGGGCTTTGATAAAAGGTCTCTAATTTCCATATCAGAATGAAATTAACGTTTGTACTGCAAGCCCTGCGCATGGGCTTTTTACCTCGTTCGAACAGTGCAAAGTTACTTCCGGGTACGGGTGGTAAGGATGTGGATAGCGTGATTTGAATATCACGCTATCTTATTAAATATCAGTAAGTAATAAAGAGTGGTGGAAATTATTTTGAGTGGTAAAAGTGGTGGTATCGTGGAATGTCGGGACATATCATCGACTATCGGAATATTGACCGCATTTCCTTGGCAAATTCCCGGTTGCTGTCACTGGGGAAATCGGAAACGGGCTCTTTGTATTTTGACTTGTAGTATGTATCGTCTATTCCCAGCAGGTTCATGATGTCCTCTTTCCATTTCTCTCTGTCCGGCTTGGGCAGCGTTTCACCCATAAGGAAAATGAGATAGCATACGCGCGCCTTCTCCCTCGGTCTTGTTTTCAGTCTGCCTTCGCATGGTTGCAGGTTCATGCTGGCGTAGAAGTCCAGTTCGGAAACGGCTTCGAACTGTTCACCGTTGCATTTCTCATAAATGGCTGACAGCAGCCGCATGGGGAAATAGGCGGGCGGGCTTGCCGGGGTGGTACCGGATGCGGACATTTCCTTTTCTTCCCCTTCCTTTTTCTTTTGGTCGGTCAGGTATTTTTCAAGGATTGCCAATAGTGAGCCGCCCAGCCTGCAAATGTCCCCGCAACGGTTTTGCAGGCATTGCAGGGCTTCCCGTCTTGCCTGCTCCTTCTGCCTGTACAGTTCATCCAGTTTGGCTTTCTCCTTGTCGTATTCCCGTTTGCACCGTTCGTACCTTCTTTCCAGCAGTTCCTCTTCCTGACGGTCATGTTCCCTGAAACCTACCGCCTCCAAAGAGCCGTTGGCTTCCATGAGTTCCCGGTAATATCCGTTTGTGACTTTCATCTGTCTGTCAATACCCCAGTCAAAACGGCTTTCATGCTGTCGGCAGACATATCCGGTATCGAGACAGTCGAAAAACTCCCTGCAGGCGTTGTAAGTCGAGATGTTGCTTTCAATCTCACGTTTCAGGCTGTTCAGCAATATGGAGAAGTGCGCGGCGTCCATTTCAAGCATGAGGCTGATAAGTGCCGTCTCAAAGGTCTGCGTGTCTCCGTATTCTCTGTAAAAATCAGAGATGAACTGTTGCTTCTCAAAAGAGAAACTGCCGCCGGACATTATTTCGGTGTATATCTTATTGAGTTTCCCGTAGCGGGGTATCATTGAGGTTATTCTTTCTTCCATGATATTCTTGCGGTTACAGTTGGTTGAATTTGTTCATTGCATTAGCCTTGATGTCATCGGCTATGTCTATGTAGGGCTTCATCGCCTTGTAGTCGCTGTGCCCCGTCCATTTCATCACCACTTGTGCGGGGATGCCCAATGCCAAAGCGTTACAGATGAATGTCCGTCTTCCGGCATGGGTTCCCAGCAGGGCGTATTTGGGTGTGACGGTGTCTATGCGTTCGTTTCCTTTGTAGTAAGTTTCCCTTACCGGGTCGTTGATTTCCGCAAGCTCTCCCAGTTCTTTCAAATAATCGTTCATCTTCTGATTGCTGATGACCGGAAGTGCCTTATGGTCTTCAAAGTGCACGCCTTTGTATTTATCCAATATCGCCTTGCTGTGGTTGTTCAACTCTATGATAAGACTGTCCGCAGTCTTGACGGTGGTCACTTCTATATGGTCGGGCTTGATGTCGCTCCGTTTGAGGTTGTACACGTCCGAATAGCGCAGCCCGCTGAAACAGCAGAACAGAAAGACATCCCTTACCCGTTCGAGATATTGCTTGGTCGGGGGTATCTTGTAGTCTTTCAGTCTGTTCAGTTCCTCCCATGTGAGGAATATCACTTTCTTGGGTGTGTTTTTCAGTTTGGGTTTGAAGCTGTCATAAGCCATGTTCTGATTGTACCCTTTCTTGAAACTCCACCGTAGGAACCATTTCAGGTAGGCTATCTGCTTCATGGTGGACGTGTTGCGCAAGCCTTCCACGTCCTTGAGGAAATTCACGTAGCTTGTCAGCTTGGGTTCGTCCAGTGCCTCGAAGGTCAGTTCCTTGTCGAACTTCTCAAGGTGTTTTCTCACTGCGGCGAACTTCTCATAAGTGGCGTCAGACCAGCCGTTCTGTGTCCCACATTCCTTGATGAACTCCCCGAACACCTCCATAGGTGCGAACGTCAAGGGCTTCTGCTGTTCCTCCTCCCTCTTTTCGCTATGCAGGTTGTTGAAAGCCTCCTTTACTTGTGCGGTGGTAGGCATGGTTCCCTGAACCTCGAACTCCTTGAAGATGTTCTGTATTTCCGTATAGTAGCGCAGCAGGTCGGTGTTGATTTCGGATGCGCTCTGTTTCAGCTTGTTGGTGCAGCCCGGCTTTACACGCTGTTTGTCGGTGTCCCATTTGGCTGCATCGATGCGGTAGCCCGTTGTAAACTCGATGCGCTGGCTGGCAAATATCACACGCATACGGATAGGCACATTCTCTACGATTGGTACGCCGTTCTTCTTCCGGCTTTCCAAAGAAAAGATGATGTTTCTCTTGATATTCATATTCGGGTGTAATTAAATTAGCACCCAAATATACACCCAATTATCGAGATAGCAAAAGATTTTTAGTGATATTTTACGGTATGAACCAATCGTAACAAGTTGTTTATTAGTAGATAGTTGCAATATTATGATATTTTGAAAAAACAATAGGTTAAAGTACCGTACGCACCGCGAATAATAAAGTAAACCTCTGAAATTATTAAATTTCAGAGGTTTACTTTATTATTCTTCCGACAAAAATGGGAAGTCGAAATATCCGGTGCACAAGCAACTTTCGGGTTTCAGCCTTCTCAGATTTACATCGCAAGAATAAGAAACTGAGCAGCAATGAATGGATAGATCGCCCCCTGGATAAGGGTAAGACCTGAAGAAGATATAGGCAGAATCCATAATATCCCATACTTTTTATCACGGAGGTTTTATGATAAGGATTTGGGAATTATACATCAAGCTTCTCCACATTACACATAGAACATCAAGGGAAAAAGTACCCACATCCGGAGAGTAAAAGCCACACTTCCGACACTGCATGCAACGGGATTGCCCCCTTAAATGCAGTATTTGTACGAAGAAAGTGAAGAATAAGCCCTAAATCGGTGTTAATAGATATTAGGGTAAAAAAGCATCGTTAAGTTCTTATCTATCAGAAATTAAATCTGTAAATGAAAAGAAAAAGTAGTGCTGTCAATTACATCTTTATTTAAAATTGGATGCGGGCTACAACTGCATGTGTAAAATAGGATACTCTTTACCTTCTCCGTCCAAATCGGACCTTTTGTATACGTTAAAGCCTATATATTTATAAAAACCGACAGCTTGAATATTCTGCTCGTTCACATCGACTTTCGTTACCTGCAAATGATTTATGGCATAAGTAACCAGTTTTTTCCCAATTCCTGTGCCTCGATAATTATTGTCAATAAACAACATTTCAAGATTTCCTTCTGCAATTCCCATAAATCCGATTAAGATTCCCTCCTGTTCAAATCCGAATAGAGTGACATACTGAAAATATACCGGAAGCTGTTCCTTATAGTACAGAAAATCTTCCTCTTTAAGAAAATCATGTGTACTCAATACTGCACTTTCCCAAATTTCCATCAAACGTGGATAATCCGTAACTTTAATTTTTCTAATCATAATTGTAATTGCTATTTAAAGCCGCAAAGTTCGGAACTTATACATTCAATGCACTGAACCCAGGTTAAAAAATACGTTTACGGATTCTGCTTAGTGCTTGCGGCGTGATACCCAAATAAGAAGCTATATCTTTGAGTGGGATATAGTTTAATGTAATGCCATATTCTTCAATCATCTGTAGATAATACTGTTCAGGAGAATATTTAATCAAGTCGATATTTCTTTTCAAGAGTTTATTCAGTAGTATGGCATTCAAATCTTCAAATACGGTTTTCACCTTAGGAATAGCAGTATACAGTTCATCTACTCGCTTCTTGTCTATTCGGTAAATAACGCTATCTACAATTGTCTGCACATTAAATGCAGATTTTGTTTGTAAGGTAAAAGATATGTTCGACATTGAAAACGTACCTTCTTTACAAAACCAAAAAATCTGCTCTTCCCCTTTATGATTCAAAAGCCAACAACGTAACATCCCATCATAAACGAAATAACTATATCTTTCTATTTCTCCTTCCTTAATCAAAAATGTATCTTTACCAATCAATATCCGCTCAAAATATCGGTCAAATAACTTAGATTCCTCCAAATTAAAAGTATTGATGCTAAAATTAAATTCTTTAAGCAGTTTTTCTAAAAGCATAATATTCACTGACTATAGTTTTCATAAGTTTTGACAGCCGATTTTTATTCCACAATACCAAAATGAACCAGAGCGTTCCGGATACCATGCTCATCCACCGTCTCCGTTATATAATCGGCAACGCTTTTCACAGCCTCGGAAGCTCCTCCCATAGCTATTCCCATCCCGGCTGCACGAATCATGGAAATATCATTCCCACCATCACCAAAAGCAATGGTTCCTGAAACATCAAATCCATAATAGGAAGCAAACTCATTGATACCCATAGCCTTGTTTACTCCCGTCACATTGACATCCGCAAAGAAAGGGTTCCATCTGGAAACAGAAAGTCCGGGAAGTTGTGCCATAACTTCTTTTTCCATTTCTTCATCACAATATATGCATAACTGACAGCATCCGCCTCCCATAAATTCCTTTTCAATGTCTGCCACCGGCAGTGTAGGGTGGTTGACCAGCCTGGCCAATTCGACGACGGTCGGATTGAGTTCGTTGACAAAAATACCTTTATTCGTTTCGATAGCCAGAGCAAACCCATAATGTTGAGCCAATACCAGTACCCTCTGAAAATCCTTTTCGGGAATCTGTTTACGAGATATAGGAGTGCCATCTCTCAGTACACAATCGGACCCATTCAAAGCTATCACTGCATCGTATGGAATCTCTTCAAGTTCGTGAAGATCGGTAAACGCCCTCCCAGTTGCTATTATGATTTTTATATCGGATTCATGAACTTGCTGCAACGCTTCGATAGCCGACTGCGGAACGCGGTGAGTGTCGAAACTCACCAATGTTCCGTCTACATCTAAAAATATAGCTTTGGTCTCCATTATAAAATATTTTGGTCTAATAAATTATATATATTTCCCTCATCTCAATTTTATGAATATCTATATTCATTCGGTGTAACTCCCGTTGCTTTCTTAAACACCAGACTGAAATATTGCACACTCGGATAGCCCAGCCGACGCGCTACGGCAGCAGGTGTATTACCGCCTTCCGACAACATCTTCCTGGCCGTATACAAGCATTTGAGCTGAAAATGTTCAGCCAATGTCTTGCCGGTTTCAAACCTCAGCAAATCATCAAAGTAAGCCGTCGAAAGATTCAGTCTTTCGGCACAGCACCCGGAAGTGGGCAGCTTCCCCTCCTGCAACTTTCCGGAAGTGATATATTCATCCAATATCCCTTCCATTTTCCCTAGAATCATCCTGTTCTTATTCTCACGGGTGATAAATTGCCGCTCATAGTAACGTGAGCAATAATCCAGCAGCAATTCGATGTGACGGGACAGAATGGTATTGCTATGCGTATCAATGGAATGATGAAGTTCATCCTCGATATTCTCAAGGCAACACGTCACTTTGGCCGTTTCGCGCTGTGACAGATGCAACGCCTCCTCTTTGCGGTAGAAAAAGAAAGTATAGTTGTCGATATGATTCTTTAACGTAGTACAAAGCAATAAATCGGGATGAAATGCCAGCAGCCAGCCTTTGTCCGGAAGCGTATTATTCTTGTTCATCCGGAATATCTCGCCGGGAGTAAGAAATACCATCGTAGCATTGGAATAATCATAATATTTCCGCCCGCAACAGTCGCATCCCCCTTCACAATCCTCTATCAGCAGGATAGCATAGAACTCAAACTTCACGGCATCCTGATACACATTAGGATTTTCCAGATTAATAATGCTTACCTGGGGATGCAGCGTTTTGCATCCCAAACACCGGTTACACTCACATACAGTCTTTATGTCCAATGTATTGTCTTTCATCACCTATAAAGCCATTCTCAATTATTGCAACTTCAGATATCTAAAATCGTTAAGGATATGTTTTCCAAACGTTCACAATATCCCAATTACAAAATTAGAGGAAAATCCGGATACTTTCACTACCCTTATTACGGATTATATAACCTTAGTTACTGTCTTTATATCTGGTTACGTGACTTCATCTCCAGATACTTGTTTATCACATCGACAGAAAGATTCTCCGGTGTAGTCAGTAAAGAACAGATGCCGTGCTGCTTCAAGGTGGAAACAATCAACCGCTTCTCAAATACAAATTTCTCGGCAATGACATGACGGTAATAACCTTCCGTATCTTTTGCAGGCGTGGCGATGTACTCTTCCAAATCGGTATCTTCAAAGAAGATGACAAGCAACCGGTGCTGACGGTTCAACTGCTGTAGATAAGCCAGTTGGCGGTTCAGGCTGCTTATACCGGAAAAGTTGGTGTACAGCACCAAAAGGCTCCGTTTGTTGACATGCTTGTTCAAGTGTACGCACAATGAGGAAAAGTCGGTCTCCCCAAAAGTAGTCTGCTGGCTGTAAAGGTTCTCCAATAACGCCTGCATTTGTCCGGGCTGTCGGGAAGCGGGGATAAATGTATCAAAGTGCTCGTTAAACGTCACCAGTCCGGCTTTATCCTCCTTCCGCATGGCAACGTATGAAAGGACAAGGGAGGCGTTGATTGCATAGTCGAGCAAAGTCATTCCGCGAAATGCCTGCTGCATAACCCGCCCCTTGTCTATCACATTATAGATTTGCTGGGAACGTTCGTCTTGATAGACATTGACCATGAGTTCGTGCCGCCGGGCACTCGCCTTCCAGTTTATCGTGCGGTAATCATCCCCTTTCACATACTCCTTTATCTGTTCGAACTCCGTATGATGCCCCACCCTGCGGATGCGCTTTATCCCCAGCTCGGTCAGGTTGTCACTGATGGCCAGCAGCTCATACCGATGAAGCATCAGATAGGACGGATATACCTTGACATCCTGAGGAGCACCGCAAGTATATCTGCGGGAAAGCAGTCCCATCCTGCCTGCCACAAACACCCGAATCCGTCCGAAAGAGTAAATCCCCCGCCGCGTGGGACGCAGATGATAGGTAATCGTCCTGCCCTCACTCGCCCGGAGCTTCATCCTGAAATCAACATTCCGCAACTGGAATTCAAAAGGAATCTCATCCACCACTTCCACAGCTACCGGATACGGATAACTGCTCTCCACACGTATGTTCACAGCGTTCTCATCTCCGTTGGAGAAACGGGTAGCGCACTGACGGAAAGCCCGGATGCCACGAACGCGATAGAGCATAACCCCATCCACCAGCACCGACAAGGCCAGGACAAACAGCGCCCACTGCCCGATTGTAAAGAACGGAGCAAAAGCATACCCGATACCCATCAGCAGGATAATCAGCACAAGAGTCATATAGAAGCGGCGGCCCAGTCTCATTTCGGAACTTCCACTTTATCAATCAGACGTTGCGTCACTTTTACCGGTGAATAACCTTCCATCTCGGCTTCTGCCGTCAATATCAGGCGGTGCTGAAGTACATACGGAGCAACGAACTTTATGTCCTCCGGTGTCACGAAATCACGTCCTTGCAACAGTGCATACGCCTTCGAAGCCTGCATCATTGCCACAGATGCACGTGGAGAGGCTCCTAAATACACAGCTTTGCTGGTACGCGTCTGTTGCACTATCAGCGCGATGTATTGAAGCAGTGTACGATCCACAAACACCTGCTCCATCAGCCTGCGCAATGACAGCAGTTCTTCCTTTGTAAGGACAGGCGTCAGACTATCCAGCTTCACCAGCGAAGCATTCGTGTGGTGAAGCTCCAGAATATCCACCTCCTCCTCCAACGAAGGGTATCCCATGGTTATCTTCATCAAAAAACGGTCCAATTGCGCTTCGGGCAATTTATAAGTACCCTCCTGCTCCACCGGATTCTGGGTTGCCAGAATCGTATAGAGTTCTCCCATCTGATGCGTGGTGCCGTCAATGCTGACCTGCCGTTCTTCCATAACCTCAAACAAGGCGGCTTGCGTCTTGGCAGGAGCACGGTTTATCTCGTCCACCAGCACGATGTCGGCAAATACCGGTCCTTGATGGAAGTCAAAGTCATTGGTTTTCATGTTGAAGACCGTAGTCCCCAACACGTCACTCGGCATCAAGTCCGGAGTAAACTGAATGCGGCTGAAATCCGCCTTAATCAAACGGGCAACCAGACGGGCAAGCAGCGTCTTTGCCACCCCCGGCACTCCCTCCAGCAACACATGGCCGTTTGCCAGGACAGCCGTCAGTACCAGGTCCACTATCTGCTCCTGCCCCACTATGACCGTAGCAATCCGGTCCTTCAACGCTTGTATCTTCTCGGAAAAGAGAGTCAAGTCCACCCGTTTTTCTGTGTTCTCTTCCATAAATATCTTCTTTATATATGATTGATTATTTCATTCATTTTATCGACAAGCCGTTTCATCTCCTCCTCAGAGATGCTGCGCCCTCCGTACACCACCGGCCTCACCTCGCGGATGAATGCGGCAATTTCCCCCGCTTCCATACCCGTCTTCCGGGCAATCCTGCCGAAAGAGCGCTCATCCTCTGCCACTTCCTCCACATCCACTTGCATTTCCCTCCTCAGTTCCTCCGCAAAATAGAGATATTTCTTGCGGACTAAGTCAGCATGGTCCTTCTTCTGATAATAAAGGGTACCTATCAACTCTGCAAACTCCAAAGACTTATTCTCCGGTTCGCGGATAACGGGAATGGCACGCTGCTTCCTACGGGCTGTAAATATCATAAAGAGCAGGATGGAAACCATACTCAAGTACAATGCCCAGCGAAGCGGAGGCTGCGAAAGGAAATAGCGAAAAGGAGACATCTGTGCCTGGGCTGTTTCTTTCATATAGCCTTCGGTACGGACAATGGGAAATCCACCCATTTGGGACAATATACGAAAAAGATAAGCCGCATTCTTCCCATCCAGCACACCATAGTTCGTAAAAAGCAGGGGAGTGGAAGCCAGTATAACCTCCCCCTTTCCCCAAGAAACTGACATGGCAACCGGATGAGCAGCTTCTCCGGTAACAGTTTTTTCCGCCAACACTTTACTAGAAATGGAATCTGCAAAGAAATAAGACTGACAAAGTTGGGGATAGAAACAGAAAGTCTGCTGCGGATAAACCGCCGAATCCCCCACCCAGCACAAACTGTCTTTCGAAAGCAATGCAGTGGCATATTTTTTCAAAGCCGACGGACTGAAATAGGAATAGCTGCACTCAAATCCCAGCGTATCTTTCAAAATACGGCTGAAAGAGCTCCCCACCAGCATAATCCGGTCTCCCCGTCCCGCCATCTTCAACATCGCCTCCACATCTACATCCGTCAAATGCAGGTTATCGGTAACAACCAGTATTCCGCGGCGGAGCGTCGTATCTTCCTGCTCCAGTTCATAAAAAGTCTTTCTCGACAACGAATATCCCTTCGGCAACGATGAAGACAGCAGGCTATCGAACACGGCACAGCCGAACGGTTGCTTGTCATAATGGCTGAACGTAGGGTTCCAGACAAACTTCTTTGGCAGACGGCACTCTATCGCAAACATCAACACCAGAAAAACAATGATACCGGCTATAAACCAATGGTTCCCCTTCATGCCGCCCCTCCTTTCTCCACTTCTTTCTGCAAATCCCGCATCGCATGGAACAAAGTTTCGGTCGCTTCAAAATTTCCGTAACGTACTCGTAGAAAATGGTTGGTCATTTGGCGGAAAGCTGGCAGACGGACTTCATAGATATATTGTGTTGGCGTTTTATATAACTGCCAGTCTATACGTTTTCCATCGCTGAGCTGTTTCAGCGTCTGCAGATAGAGCAAACGCACCGCCTCCCGATAATCCGTCCGGGCAAGCGCATCGGCAATTCTTTCCGCAAAATCCACTCCATAGATGGTGTCCTCCCCCACTGTATAGGGCAGGGTACTCTTGCGCGAACGCATGAACAGTTCCGGACGCTTCTTGTACACAAACCAAATGACCAATACCAGGATAAGAACGGCAATGCATATCAATACGACCTCCGAATATTCTGCCACCAACGTATTCCCGAATATCTTGTCCAGCAGCTTGCCGAACCATCTGCTGAACCACTCAAGTACATTAATTTCGGGAGCTATCAACTCACGACTGTAAGCAAACGCCGGGTCAGACTGCCAAGCGGCAACCTGTGCAGTATCACAAACCAGTGTATCAGCCGGAGCCATATTCATAGTCCGTTATCAGAGTTTATCAAAATTGTCAATATCACTCTCCACCATCACATAATCTATCTTTTCCGAAGCATGACCGTATTGATAAGCCAGTCCCAGCAATGAGAAAATCATGGACATATAAACGCCGAATGCCTGGACCACCGCCAGCAGATAAAGCACAAAGCTATAGGCTGCCGATACAGTGGCACCGCCACCTGCATCAGTCATTGCAAAGATATATTTCACAATGGTCCCGATATACCATGGAATCATCGTCACTCCCTGCAAGATGGCGGCGATGAATCCCATAACAATGGAAATCAGTACGATACCTCCCCAGGTAGCGAAACCCAGTCGGTAGGCCTTCTTCAAGGCATCTATGATATAGATATCTTCGAACAGATAGACTGGAGCCCAAATAGCAAGTGGCACAGACACCACCACAACGAGCAGAACGAACAAGAACGCAATCGCCATGAACGGAATGACGGTGGCTATAAAACCAACAATAAGCCCTACAAACAGCACCAAAAGCACACCGACAATCATTATCAGAAATACCCTTCTGACATTACGGAACAACAAGGGCTTCAGCATCCCTAACGTCACTCCCTCCAAGCGTTTTTCCCGTTCATTGTAAGTACGGACCAATGCGTAGACCAAAGAGGTCAGCATGACAGTTCCTAGCAGATAGAGAACGGCATACAGACTGTAATAAGTCACCAGTGCCATGATGGACGCTCCGACAACAGAAGAGTCGAACGAGCCTCCGGTCATATCACCCAGAGCCATTGTACCGCTCATCAGCCCGTTCAGGCTCAGTCCCTGAAGCAGACAAAGCGGCAACATCAGATATGTGGTGAATTTCATCAACGGCTTCCAATTCTCTTTGATAAAATCAAAGGTAGCAGTTAGTTTCTCTCCAAAAGAACGTTGTACATACAGTGCGATTTTAGGTTTCTGTGCTTCCATGCTTCTTTCTGTTAGGTAAATAAATATAATAAAAAAAGATAAACGACAAAGAGAGTAGAATAAAGCCGAACCTCAAAGCATCCGGAAGTTCGGTATGACGGGTAACGAATCCTTCTATAAATCCTGCCATGATGAATACGGGTACCGTACCCACCACTATTTTCAGTCCTTTTTTGGCTCCCCGTTTGAAAGATTCCAGCCTTGAATAGGTTCCGGGAAAGAGCCATCCGTTGCCCAGGGCAAGACCGGCGGCACCGGCTACAATAATCGCCCAGATTTCGAGTGTCCCGTGCAGCCAAATGGCAAGGAAGGACTCCCAAAGCAAGTCGTGCTGATAAAAGAAGGTTTGGAAAGCCCCTATCATGATACCATTGTTAAGGAGCATGTATCCGGTGCCAAAACTGGTCAGCAACCCCATGGCAAAGCAGTTGAAGGAGACCATGATATTGTTCAGCGTGATACTCAGAAACATGGGGAACTCGGAGGAACCGTTATATACAGCCATAGGTTCACCATTAGCGATATTGTTCAAAGTCATATCCACATAGGAGTTTCCTAAAATCAAACGCACAAAATCGGGGTCTCCGGCAGCGGATACCACTCCTATCAATGCGCTGACCACAAATATAATGAAGGAAGCCACCAGCTCACGGCGTGCATCGTGCATGGCCGAAGGCACTTCACGGGTCCAGTAGGTGATAATTCTTGACCATTTCTCGCGCTTGTTTCTATAAATGCGGTTGTGCAATGCCGAGGCAAGATTGTTCAGATAGATAGTGATGCGGGAAGCGGGGAAATGCGTTTGGGCAAAAGCCAGATCTGCCGTAAGCTCCGTATATGCGTCGGCAAGTTCATCGGGAGACAGACTTTCCGCCTGCTCCACCATTGTTTCTGCTCGTTTCCATTTTTCGATGTTCTGCCGGATAAACGTCACTTCTTTCATACCCCATGACTATTTCAGAGAAGTTTTGTCTGAAATAGGTAACAAAAATAAGAGAATAATGATATATTTGCAATGAAATACTAAAAATGTTTTATCAGGAATGGCAGAATCTACAATTATCACCGGACAATTTGTCCGCATCAGTCAAACGCCTGCCAGTATCGGTGAGCGGCTCATTGCACTGGCCATAGATTATATTCTGCTCGGATTCTATGTATTTTCTACTTTGGCCTTGTTTTCACGGATTCATCTACCCTCTGATTTCACGATGCTTTTCTTTTTTACCATTGTCTACCTGCCAGTCTTGCTTTATGCATTTCTCTGCGAAATGTTCAACCAGGGACAAAGTTTCGGCAAGCGGCTGATGAACATTCGTGTCGTAAAGGCAGACGGCTCCACGCCCGGCATAGGCTCGTACCTGCTCCGATGGCTTCTCTTCCCTATCGACGGACCGGTGACCGGTGGTCTGGGACTTCTGGTCGTCCTTTTGACCAAAAACAGCCAGCGAATGGGAGACCTTGCCGCCGGCACCATGGTAATCAAGGAAAAGAATTACCGCAAGATACACGTCAGCCTCGATGAGTTCGACTACCTGACCAAAGACTACCGACCTACCTATCCACAAGCTTCCGACTTGTCATTGGAGCAAATCAACGTCATTACCCGGACCCTGCAATCGGGTAAAAAAGACCGTACACGCCGCATTGCCTCCCTTGCGAAAAAAGTGCAGGAACTTCTCTCCATCACTCCTCATGACAGTAACCCGGAAAACTTTCTTCAGACCATTCTCCGGGATTACCAGTATTATGCCTTGGAAGAAATTTAATACGAACTTCCAACAAAACCAAAGAAGTGTTAAGTCTTACGCTTATTTAAGATTCAAGCTGCATCTTTTTGGCTTTTCATTTGTTAATCAACCAGAAGGTCTTAACTAAATAACAAAGAACAATTATGAAACGAATCATTACATTAATCACACTGGTGTTGGTAAGTGCATCGACCCTGATGTATGCACAGAGTAGCAGCGAAACACGCCAAGCAGAGCGTAAAGCCCAACGCGAAGCCCAGAAAGCACGCGAAAAAGCAGAAAATGAAAGGAACTATGCCATTGCCGTCCAGGCATTGAAAGAGGGCAAGTTTGTATTGGAAGCAGACCAGCTGGTGTTCAAGAGAGGACGGAGCGCATTTGTTTCATCGACAACAAACTTCGTTCTGATGGACGGTGAACACGCATCCGTACAAATAGCTGCCAACAATGCCCTTGCAGGCCCCAACGGAATAGGCGGCATCACAGTGGACGGCAGCAGAAAGGAAATGAAAATCACGACCGACAAAAAGGGAAACGTGAATTGCAGCTTCAGCGTACAAGGCATCGGAATATCCGCACAAGTGTATATCACACTGACCAACGGCGGCAATAATGCATCGGCAAGAATCAGCCCGAACTTCAATTCGAATACCCTGACGCTGAACGGAGTCCTGGTTCCATTGTCCCAGTCAAACGTTTACAAAGGGCGGGCTTTATAAAACACCCCTTTTGTCCGTACAAAGTATAAAGAAAAGAAGATATTCATATCGTGTTCGCAGGATACGAATATCGTGTAGACACGATATTAACAGAATGCGATACAAGGAATTAATAAACTGTTATACAGAATATTAATTCCTTGCATCGTACATAAAGGGAGCTAACAGAATGTGAACATTTATTCTTTTATCTGTTGACACGTTGGGCAATAATATACCGAACCACCCATATAAGCCTCTTTTATGATGGTACTGCCACAACGGAGACAAGGATTCTTCCATGTTTTGGCAGAAAGAATGGTTTTGTAACCTCCGGCGTTGCCATAAAGATCTGTTTGCGTATCGCGTCCGCCCTCGGAAGTCATATCCACCAATGTTTTTTTTAGAGCATTAAAAAGAACTTCTTTCTGATTATCCGACAGAAGTAGCACTTTCTGTTTGGGATTTATCCGTGCATTGAACAGAATATCCTGCGTTACGCCGTTACCTACACCGGGAATACGCTGATTGGTTGCTAATAGAGCTTTAGCAGAGAGGGTCTTCTTTGCTTCGGCAACGAGTTTCTCAAATTCCGCTTCGGTGTATTTATCGCTCAACGGCGAAATGCTTTCCCGACTCAATTTATAGTACTTATTGTCGATATAGCTATCAGGATAAACATTGATAAAACCATACATTACAACCGTGAAGACAAGGAATGAATCATCATTAAACGTCAGCAACAACTGGTAATTGGCAGGAATCTTATCTCCCGCATTGTAATAACGGACACTGACTCCGTCGCCTATATTCATGATCACATTATCCGAAAGATTGAAATAGACAAACATGCCATATCCTTCGGATGAAAGGATGGTTTTGCCTACGAGCAGTTTACCATACTCCGACGGATTGCCGTTATAGAACGTAAACTTATGCGGTTTGGTGGCATTGAATACCTGCGTGATTGTTTTACCGCTCAAGGCGTTGTTCACTTGTTTGCTCAGGGTGATAACTTCGGGTAATTCCAACATATTATCTTACTTTTATTTTCGATAGGGATATATATTTCCGTTAATAACTCGTCAATAGCTAATCAATATCGTTCATTATTTTAACCGGACCACTTCCCCTATAATAGGCATCAACACGTTCAAAGAGTCTTTCTCTTTCAGATTCATGGCATTCTTCAACGGTTCGTCCCAGCGGTGTCTAGCCAAAGCATATTTGGGAATGATGGACAGTCAGAATCTTTTCCGCATTCAAGTCCCTGGCCACTTGTCCCAAATATTGGGGCATGGTATGGATATATTTCCAATCTTCGTTATACTGCCCATTCTCCAATATGGCAAGGTCAATGCCAGGATATTGCTTGCCTATTTCGGCAAAATGCGTATCATATCCACTATCACCGCCCATATAAATCTTCTGCGAAGGGGTTTCGATAAGGAAAGAGGCCCATAATGCCTGATTCGCTTTCAACGAGCGGCCCGAAAAATGCCGGGCGGGCAAGCAATGAAGCAGAAATCCCTTATCCAGTACAGTATCTTCAAACCAATCTAGCTCAACCAGGGATGATTTGTCAAATCCCCAATACTCGAAATGTTCGCCTACCCCCAAAGGACAGACCACCTTGCCTACCCGGTTTTTCAGCTGCATCACCGTCTCATAATCCAGATGGTCCCAATGGTCATGTGATATCACCAGATAGTCAATCTCCGGCATATCGGCAGGCTTGTAGGCATCCGCCCCTTTGAACGGCTTGTTTACAAACGAAACCGGAGAAGCCACACAAAATACGGGGTCTACCAGTATACGCTTTCCGTCTACCTGGATAAAATAGGATGAATGTCCGAACCATACCAATACATTCTCGTCCTTGCTTATCTTGCTGAGGTCCGTCTTTATAACCGGAATCTCTTTTTCTGGACGCAAATCGGTTTCTTTCTTAAATAAGAATCCCCAGAAAGCTCCCAAACGTCCCTTTTGGGAAGTCATCATCATCGTACTGTGCAGATTCCGGAATTCTCCGTCTTTGTAATGAGGCGACTTCTTTATCCTCTCCAACCGTTCTCCTTGAGGAGCCCTCCCGAAACTCGGCTGATTGACAAAAACGAATCCCGCTATGACCGCAACAGCCATAATACCCACTATAATGCCAACTATCATACGTACTCTTTTCGTTTTTAATGAATTCATATTCAATGAGGCTACATTTACAGCTGCAAATATAGTCGAATTGTTATTAAATCACTATCTTCGCGCCCAATTTACGGAATCAATACAATAAAGAAATAAAAAGCCAACAAAGAAATGAACACACACAGTCTATGTTGCATCGGCTATATTACCCAAGATAAAGTCGTAACCCCTAAAAATACCATATATATGCCGGGAGGCACCTCCTTCTACTTCGCACATGCCATCAAGCACTTGAATGCTAACGATTTTCTATTGGTAACAGCTTTGGCTGATACTGACATGGGCATTGTGGAAGACATTCGGAAAGAAGGTATTTCCGTCAAAGCCTTGCACAGCACACATTCCGTCTGTTTCGAGAATATTTATGGAGAAAATCAAAACGAACGTACACAACGTGTCACGGCAAAAGCAGACCCTTTCACCGTGGAAGGTTTGAAAGATACCGATGCACGGATTATCCACTTGGGCAGTCTGCTTGCCGACGACTTCTCTTTGGAGGTCATCAAGTTCTTGTCCGGCAAGGGACTCCTCTCGGTAGACGTGCAAGGATTTCTCCGCAAGGTGGAGAATGAAAAGGTGCTGGCCGTAGACTGGCCGGAAAAGAAAGAAGCATTGAAGTATATCCATATCCTGAAAGCCAACGAAGCTGAAATGGAAGTGCTGACCGGATGCAGTGAACCGCACGAAGCTGCATTGCTGATTGCAGACTGGGGCGTGAAGGAAGTGCTGCTGACCCTGGGAGATAAAGGTTCGCTGATTTATGCCCAAGGAGAATTCCACGAAATACCCGCCTACCCTGCCCTGCAGATTACAGATGCAACGGGATGCGGAGACACCTATATGGTAGGATATCTGTATATGCGCGACAAAGGCGCGTCTTATCGAGAAGCCGGATGCTTTGCCGCCGCCATGTGTACCATAAAGCTACAATCGCACGGGCCGTTCTGCGGAACGGAGGAAGCGATAAATAATGTGATAAGAGGATAAGATGATGGGGTGATAGCAGGATATCACCCCATCATCTTATTTACAATCCGAATTTCTTCAAATCATCTTCCACACTACCAATACCTGCAATATGGAACATATCAACCAGTACCTTGACGACATTTGGAGAAAGGAAAGCGGGCAATGTAGGTCCTAAGTGAATATCCTTCACACCGAGGCTCAATAATGCCAATAATACAATAACTGCTTTCTGTTCGTACCACGCTATGTTGTAGACTATGGGAAGTTCATTAATGTCGTTCAGCTGGAATACTTCTTTCAGCTTCATGGCTATTACCGCCAGTGAATAGCTGTCATTGCACTGCCCGGCATCCAATACACGGGGAATGCCGTTGATGTCTCCCAAACCAAGTTTATTATAGCGGTATTTGGCACAACCTGCGGTCAGGATAACGGTATCTTGCGGCAAGGCTTTAGCAAATTCCGTGTAGTAGTCACGGCTCTTCATACGTCCGTCACAACCTGCCATTACGATAAAGCGGCGTATGGCCCCGGTCTTCACGGCATCTACCACCTTGTCTGCCAGTTGCAGCACCTGGTTATGGGCAAAACCGCCGATAATTTCTCCATGCTCTATCTCCACCGGAGGCTGGCATTGTTTGGCAATCTCTATGATTTCAGAAAAGTCTTTCCTACCTTCAGCATCCTTATCAATGTACTTGCAACCCGGATAGCCGGTAGAGTTGGTGGTAAACATACGTTCTTTATACACAGCATTTGCCAGAGGAGGAACGATGCAATTGGTGGTAAACAGAATCGGTCCGTTGAAGGAAGTGAATTCTTCGCGCTGTTTCCACCAGGCATTGCCATAATTGCCTACAAAATGGGAATATTTCTTGAAAGCCGGGTAATAGTGAGCAGGTAACATTTCACCATGTGTATAGACATCTATTCCTGTGCCTTCAGTCTGTTTCAATAATTCTTCCATATCCTTCAAGTCATGGCCGCTAATCAAAATTCCCGGACGGTTCTTCACACCGATATTCACCTTTGTAATTTCAGGATTACCGTAAGTACCAGTATTGGCTGCATCCAATAGAGCCATTGTCTTTACTCCAAACTCACCAGCTTCGAGAACCAGCTTCACCCACTCCTCTGCCGATAGAGACTCAACTGCAATGGTAGCCAGTGCGCGTTGCATGAAAACATGAACCGTATCATCATTGAATCCCAGACGCATGGCATGCTCCAGATAGGCAGCCATACCTTTCAAGCCATAGACAAGCAATTCTTTCAACGAGCGGAGGTCTTCATTCTGTTCACGCAGAACACCTACTGTCTTCGCTTTTCCGGCATAGTCATCACGCGTTCCCTGCCAAGTCAGTTCATCTACTTTGGGTAAGAGCACTTTGTTATGCTTGGCCTCTTGAATCAATCCATTACGCATGGTGATTCCTTTATCTACCCGCTTCAAAATGCTTTCATCATCGAAATTTGCATTCGTAATAGTGCAGAACAGAGCATCCGTCACAAAGATATTCACTTCTTCGGAGACCGGACAATCTGCCTTGCGCAAAACATCGGCAACGACAGAGACACCTCTAACCACAAACAGCAACAAGTCCATAGCTTGAGCCGTATGACTTTCTTTTCCACATACACCTTTCAGTATACAGCCGGTTCCTTTGGCTGTCTCCTGACATTGATAACAAAACATGTTCGGTTCCATATTCTTATTCATTTAAAAGTTTACATCATCTTTCCATAAGATAAGCGGCACCTCAGCAATAAAAATAAGCAAGCTTATTTTCTATTACTTTCGGTTTGCATTATCTTTGTGCAAAGATGAGAGTTCTACAACGCGAAAACTGTCACGAATGTTACATCGAATCACAAAAAAGTAAAAAAGAGAATGGAAATCCATACATTATTGAAAATGCCTCCTTTTCAAGGCATAACAGAAGAAGAATTATTATCCCTCATCCTGGCACCCGAACATGCACGCAGGCAATACAAACCTGCTGACTTTATTGCCATGCAGGGAGAAGCATACCGTTCTCTATTCATATTGTGCTGCGGCAGTGTGCGTACCCAAATGGTCAGTGCAGAGGGAAAGCAACTCACCATAGAAACGCTGAAAGCCCCGCAACTACTTGCCCCGGCTTTTGTCTTTGCCTCCGAAAACCGCTTCCCGGTAAATATCGAAGCAAAAGAGAAATGTGAGATACTCATCATAAACAAGAATGTCTTCCTGGAATTCCTGCATCGACACCCCACTGTGATGCGCAACTTTCTGCAACTGGTATCGGACAGAACTCTGTTTCTCTCCAAAAAGCTGAATGCCTTTGCCCTGCAAAGCCTAAAATCGCGCATACTGAACTATCTACGCATGCATGGCACGATACTCAACCAGCAGGAAGTGGCACAAATACTGGGAGTGGCTCGTCCCTCGCTAGCACGTGCCTTATCGGAGCTGGCAAGCGAAGGATGCATCCGGATAGAAGAGAAGGAAATGCGGATAAATGAAATCTCCGCCCAAAAGTATTTATAAAAAAACGCCCACAAAACACGCACGCCTGCGCATCTTGCGGACATCTTCATCCTTTTATAAAATTGCCTGCTTTTTCTAAGCAACTTTCTTTAATTGCATGTTCGCTTTCCTACTGCCTTTCCGAACCAATCTGCGAATCCAAAGATAATAGCCCGTCAGCGGCAAGCTGGCCCCTACCAAAGCGGCAAGAAAACTCAATATACGGGTGGTCAGCCCTCCCCAACTGCCTACATGAACGGAGAATATCCAGCCACGGATTTTTCCTGAAGCGTCGGCATCCTTATATAAGGTAGCCCCGGTGATTTCACCGCTACGGGGATTGAACGTATAGCGGTCGGCAGCACGCTGGTTGCCCAACCGATTGAAAGAAACCGTAGCAGAGCCTTTGGACACGGTAATCTGTTTATAATCAGGATTGAGTTCCTTCAGTTCTTCGTAAACCTTCTGCCAGCTTGTAAAAGGAGAGAAAGAATTTCTTTCACGATGCTCACCTCCTGGTCTGCCACCAGACCGGCCTTGAGCCCGTTCTCCTCCCTGGGCAGCAGTTTGTGCCGAAGCACCATGTCCTCCACCCCCTTGCGTGGTTTCCACTCCGAAAACTTTGTAGAAGCCGGTGCGGTACCAGGAGAAAGACCATGACAGTCCCGTAAGCGCCATTACCAACAGAAGAACCAGCGTGTACATACCGCCTGCCACATGCAGGTCATAGCAGAACCGACACCAACCCTTACCGGAAACAATCTTCAAACTGTTCTTCAAAGCCTTTTTTGTACGGGGCCACCAGATGACAATGCCCGATATCAGGACAAAGACAAACATCAGCGTGGCAGTGCCCACAATCATTTTTCCCCAGAAGATGCCTCCATCGGGCTTCATGCTGTCCAGCAACCAGCGATGCAGGCGGAACATGGTCGTGAAAAACGGCGCACGTTCATACTTGCCCTTTATCTCACCCGTATACTGGTCTACATAGACGGAAGCACGACGAGGTTTGGAAAGGTTCACCTGCCAGGCACGCTCCGGAGCAGACGAGGCTGTGACACCCGTCACAAAAACACTATCCGGCAGAGTAGCGGCCACTTTTTCGGCCACCTTGCCCATGGGAAGCGATGCCGGCCCGACTTTCTCCACATAGTAGAGGTCGCGGCGGCAGAGCTCCATCACCTCCGTCTCGAATACCAGCATGGCTCCGGAAAAACAGATAAGGGTAATCAGTAGCCCGAAGGGGACTGAAAGCCATAAATGTATTTTACGAAAAACTTTCTTCATAGGAGCTTTATTCCAGTTTACCTACACCGTTCAGTTGGGTTGCATTGACAACCAGACCCTTGGTAGCTGTTGCATTGGCAGGGTCTACCTTATAGATGGCAGGATAGCCGGAAGAGGTAGTGACTGCCACATATGCGTTGCCATTTTCCATGTACGGGGTATTACCAAAGCCGGAGACATCGCTTGGAAGGCCGTTCACATAAGTCAAAGCTCCGGTGGAGGCATTGAAGACGGCAAGTTGGTTGGCAACCTTGTCTGATGCCGTAATTGCCTTATCATACATCAGCAACAGGAAATAATTACCTGAAATATACCAAGTGCGCAAGAAAGAGGCGCCATTGGCTTTCTCTTCAAGATTATAGTAATAGGCGGCATCAAATTCCTCTGCTTTGGTATCGATGCGTACAACTCCAGCAGGCAATGTAGTCTGCTGACGCGAATCACTCATGGTCTTGGCATAGCTCGGAGAAAATACATATACATAGCCGTCGTCGGCAAGCCAGTTCATCTGGTAGTACTGTGACTTCATGCGTCCGGCAGCATAACTGATTTTGTCTGTAGTGATGACCTTATGAGAATTCAGTGTCTGATCACCAAAGATAGCGATATGGCATTCATTAGGATACTGGGTCCATTGCAATTCGTCCTTCTCATAGGCACCGCTACCCTGCCCGCCGGATTCTGTCTTTATTAAATCCTCATTACCGGAAAGCACCCACTTGTAACTACCGTCTTCATTCTTCTGCATGCAACCATACTGGCTAAGCCCCATGGGAATGGCTGCTGCATAAACCTTACTGCCCACTTGTTCTATACCGGCCAGTGTTACGTATTCACCATTTTCAAGGAAATTTTCGGCAAGAAATGGAGTATCCTTTGTTACCGAGTTCTTTGTATAAGTCTGTTTCTCGACATCCAGATAGGAAATCAAAAAAGATTGGGGAGTATATCCATTTGCATCATTCAGTTCCGTAGGGCCGTCGCCGGTAGAAGTCGTCATTATAAATTGGTCATAATAGCCGTAGGTAGTGAAACGATTGACGTTATACTCCTGGCTACGTTTTTCCAGTTCACCGTTTGTATTCATAATGAACGACTGGGTAGTGCCTGCATTTCCCTGGTGATAATTCAAGGCATACAGATATTTGTTTCCGTAGAACACCCAGTAAGTAGCCCCATCGTTCACAAGGCCATTGCCGGCAGCAGTAATTTCACCGCTTTCCAGTGACTCGGCTGTCAGCAGGACAGGAACGGAGCTACCTGAAACTGTAGCCGTGGCAGCTATCACATAGTTACCCTTTGAACCGGAACCGGAGCCGGAACCCGGTTCGTCTGTGTCTGTACAAGAAATTAAAGCCATTCCGGTCATTGCCATTGCCAAGAGGCCGGACAAAAGATAATTCTTCTTCATTTGTTCTTCTTATTAATTACACCTATTAAAACCATTATATTTATTAATCACCAAAATGTACACGTACCTTGCCATAGAACGCACGCCCGGCTTTCTGAAGACTGAAATTGTCGTACAAATCCTCGTTCGTGAAGTTGCGGCATTCAAACGAGATATTATAGCGGCCATTCTTCAGACTATAGCTCAATGTCAGGTTATGGGAGAACTGGTCGGGTACCATGAAATCCTTGTTCTTGCTACCGATGGCCTGCGAATAGTAGGAGAAGCTGTGCATGTACTGGTTGTCGTAAGTCACGGACAGCATATTCCCTTTCTTCCAGAGGTCGCGCCAATAGAAGTTTACGTCAAAATCAGCAAACTGATAGGGCACATTGGGAATGCGTGCCTTGTAACCGAGATTTTCCACAGAGTTGCCGGTACTGCCGATTTGCATCTTCTCATTGTCACGCACATTCATCTGCGTGAAGTTGCCGCCCACACTCAGCCAGCGTCCGAAGCCATAGCGTGCCGATACATTGTATCCCTTCGTCAGCACCTTGCCGTAGTTGGTATAAGTGGCCCCTTCTTTTCCTCCGCTCAAGTCCTGGATATTGCGCTGGATATAATCCTTCGTATTGCGGTATACCACACCGCCTTCCACGTAGACGGAATGTTTTCCAAAACTCCGGGAATAACTCAGGTTCAAGTTGATGTTGTCACTTTTCTCGGGACGGATGCCGATGTCTCCACTCTCCAGATCTTCGTCACCAAACATCTCTTCGATAGTGGGCAGACGGTAAGCTTTTTCATAAGAGAGCTTCGCCTGCAAACCGGGCAGGATGAAGTAGGTTCCGGCAGCACCATATCCCCAAGAGTCTACCGTACGGCTGGTGCGTACATAATTACTACCGGTATCATCCTCGGCCATAGGTCCTGCCACATACTGGCGGTAGTATTTGCCGAATGCCGAGAAGTTCCACTTTTCGGAAGGCATCAGGCGGTATGACAAACCGGAGATATTCTTGCGGGTCTGCTTGGCAATGGCATCCGTCTGTTCTTCCACCGCCAACAGTGAAGTATTATCACGCTGGAATGCACTCAACACATGATTGAAAGTCAGCATGTGGACCCTCGCAATGCGGTAATTCAAGGTCAATGTACCGTTCCAATTGTCATTATCGGCACGGGAATACTGGCGGGACTGTTCGCCGGGGCTGTTCAGCGGATGTTTCTCACCAAGCCAGTTGTATTCGTAGCGGGCAGTATCCACATTCGTAGTGGCATTGCGATTGTAGTTGGCTGTCAGCACCATATCCAGCCCCTTGATTATCAGGTTGCGTTTGCTGTATTCCATCGAAGGCATCAGTGAATGGCCAAAGCGGTGCTTTTCCCCGAAGACTGTCTTCTGGCGTACACCGGTCTGTATGTCCTTGTACATGTGCGAATAGGTGAAACCGAACATCAGCCGGTCTGCCCAACTTTTGTCCACAATACCCGCTTTGGCCACAATGGCTTCGTTGTGGTAAGTATCATTGAAACGCTTCACGCGCACCTTCTCACTTTCGTTGAAACTGCCCGTCTCAAAATCCTTTACCGGCGCATCTACATGATAATCGTTGTCCGAGTAGTTTTGAAAGGCATTGATTTCATAGCTGAAACCGTTCTTGAAAGTCTGTCCGAAGTTAACGTATGAGCGGTGGGTATTGAACGAGCCGTAAGAATAAGAAGCATCCAGGAACCAGTTCCGGCGTTTCTTGTTGGTAACAATATTGATGACACCGCCAATGGCATCCGTACCGAAGCCCACGGGAACTACACCCTTATATACCTCTATACGGTCGGCAAAGCTCACCGGAATATTGTTCAGGCTGAAGGAGCTTCCCACACCTTCCTGCGGCACACCGTCAATGAACACCTTGACGTGCTTTCCGCTAAAACCGTCCAGCATCAACTGCATATCCGAACCTACCCCACCCGACTCACGGAGTTTCATGCCCGGAGCCTTGGTCAAGGCATCGCTCAGATTCTTCGTGGTGTTCTGGAGTTCCTTTGTATCGACTGCCACAGCATTGAATGCCGACCTCTTCACCCGGCTTACTCCGGTAGAAACGATAGTCACCTCGTCCAGCTGTTGCGTTTCGGGAGCGATGGTTATGTTCAGCTTCATCCGCTCATCATTGACCAGTTTCACCTTTTTCTCCACCTTTGTATAACCTACGGCAGACACCACCAGCGTATAGTCGCCGGCAGGCGCCTTGATGTGATAGAGGCCTTCCTGATTCGTGGTTCCTCCATAACTCGTCCCTTTCAGATAAACAGTCGCAAAATCCACCGTTTCTTTTTCCGTAGAAATGATTCTACCAGAAATCATCCCTCCTCTCCTCTGCGCATGTACAGACAGAGAAGCCAACAGAAGGAGAAACAGCAGCGAGAATTTAAATGTATATGCTTTCAATTTTATAATAATTATAATGTTGTTAGTAAACCGGTGCAAAGGTCATTATTAACATCCAGCTGTGCAATCGCTTATTGTAGGTAATTATATGGAGTGGATTTATCGTATATATCATACCATGCAATCACCATTGATAGGTATTATCAATAATAAAACAGATAAAAAAAATGAAAACGAGCTCGGAAGGTGCTGAGGAAATCTCTTAAATAATAAAATCAAAACAGTTTCTTATTCGTCAGCGGCATTTATGCGGATAATCGTAAAAGAGAAAATAAAGATGTAGCAAAACTAATGATAGAGAAGCCTTATATTAGCCGATGAATAAAGACAGACTAACTTCTCATTTACTAAAAACTATTCGTCCGACAACCGTTACATTATCGTCCGACGGCTGTTTAATTATCGTCCGACAGCTGTTGGACGATAATGCAACAACTGTCGGACGAATAAAAATTAGCAAACAAGAAACTAAAGGTCAGTAGACAAGGATATAGAATATAGTGATGCAAAAATTACCTGTCCTAACAGCCCCCCTTCTATTTATAGGAGCCATCAGATACAGCATCTTATTCACGGTTCATCAAACGATGCTCCGCCATCTGCTCGAACTTCGTGCCGGGACGTCCGTAATTGGCATACGGGTAGATAGAGATGCCGCCACGCGGGGTAAAGATACCCGTCACCTCGATATACTTAGGATTCATCAAATGAATGAGGTCTTTCATTATGATGTTCACGCAATCTTCGTGGAAAGCTCCGTGATTGCGGAAACTGAACAGATAGAGCTTCAGGCTCTTGCTCTCCACCATCTTGACATCGGGGATATAGCAAATACGGATTTCCGCAAAGTCCGGTTGTCCCGTGATGGGACAAAGACTGGTGAATTCGGGGCAGTTGAAACGCACCCAGTAGTCATTGCCGGGATGCTTGTTATCAAATGCCTCTAATACTTCGGGAGCATAGTCCTGACGGTATGCTGTCTTTCTCCCCAAAAGGGAAAGTTGGTCTTTCAATTCTGTCATAGCCATATATTTTTAGTGATACAAGTGTGCCTCATTTAGTAGAAGCCAAAAACTTTTCCAATCCTTCTCTGCGCAACGTGCATGCCGGGCAGTGTCCACAACCATCTCCCGGGATACCGTTATAACAAGTCAGCGTTTCGTGGCGTATAAGTTCGAGCACTCCAAGCTCGTCTGCCAGTGCCCAGGTCTCCGCTTTGTCAATCCACATCAGTGGTGTGTGCAGTACGAATTGCTCGTCCATAGCCAGGTTCAGCGTCACGTTAAGCGACTTGATGAAAGCATCCCGGCAATCGGGATAACCGCTGAAATCGGTCTGCGACACCCCCGTCACAATATGATTAATTCCCCGCTCGCGGGCGTAGACGGCGGCTATACTCAGGAAAAACAGATTGCGTCCCGGCACAAAAGTATTCGGAAAGCTGTCTGCCGGCTTCTCCTGGTCCATCTCCATGCCGGCATCTGTCAATGAGTTATGTCCCAGCCGGCCGATAAAGGAAACATCCATTACTTCGAACTCCACACCTGCCTTACGGGCAATGGCCCTCGCCAAGTCCACTTCCTTCTGATGCTTCTGTCCATACAGAAAACTCAGCGCATACACTTTCTTAAATTCACGTTTTGCCCAAAAGAGGCAAGTGGTCGAGTCCTGCCCGCCACTGAATACCACCAAAGCAGTGTCCCTATTCATCTTGTTAAAAGCCTCTCTGTTTCCCTCCCCCGTAGGGAGGGAAACAGAGAGGGCATTGCTTATTATTTGTTTGACATAATAACTGATTTCCCCTCACTACGGGTAAGGGGCTTTAAATATCGCCTATTTTCCATACTTTATAGGAGATGCCTTCATCATAGACATCACTACCGTCTATCCGCTTAATAGCTTTTACCACACGGATAGTCACAGGCAGTATCAATACCTCGTACATGGACTTCAGCAGAATCTGGATACACATCATCACCAGCAACTCCCGCCATGCAATGATTCCTCCGAACGCCACCGGAAAGAAAATCAACGAGTCTGCCGTCTCACCAACCACCGTCGACCAAATGGCACGTGCGGAGAAATTACACCCGTTGCTTGCCAGTTTCATGCGGCTCATTACGTAGGCATTCAGAAAAGAGCCCACCAAGAATGCCGTCAGACTAGCTATGACAATACGGGGAGCCATTCCAAAGACAAAATTGAAATGCGCGGCACCATCCCAGAAAGGGGCGGCAGGCAATGCCACGGCTATCAGCCCCAGCATTACCACAAAAAAGTTCATGGCAAAACCGCTCCAGATTATCAGACGAGCTTTACGAAAGCCCCAAACCTCGGCAATGCAATCGTTGATAATATAAGAAACAGGAAAGACCAGCAATCCGGCTGTTACGGTAATACCCAAAAACTGGATAACTTTAGTCTCAAGAAGATTGGCTGCAATCAAGCATACATTGAACAGAATGCCCAGCAACATAAAAGGTACAGATACTTTTTGTTTCATACTCCTGTTTTTTACGTGGTGTTCTAGAATACACGACCGTTATTCACGGCATCATACATTTTAAATCCGGTTGCAAAGATACAACAAGTTTTGCAAATGAACAAACAACATATATTAACCAAGAATATACCATATTATATATAGTAACCTTAGAAAAACAATGAATGCCTATGATTTACCCGAAAGCCCCAAAACACTATTAGTGTCATCTTCTATTCAACCTATTTATTTTGAGATCCATTAGCTTAAACAAAAAACATCTATTATGAATGAAAATCGTAAACGAGGAACATCGAACAACAAAATCCTCACAGCAATTGCCATCACCTCCCTATTTATAGGAAGCAGCAGAATCATGGCAATAGAGACCTATTCGGAAAATTCATTCGGAGTGACAGAACAGATGCAGGCACAAACAGCCCGCGGTATTGTTGTCGACCAGAATGGAGAGCCTATCATCGGAGCAAGTATCTTGGAAAAAGGTACTACCAATGGAGTTACTACCGACTTATACGGTAAATTCTCGCTAAACGTAAAAAGAGGTGCCACCCTGGTCATTTCCTACATCGGCTATAAGACGCAGGAAGCCAAAGCAGATGCCAACATGAAAATCACCCTTGCAGAAGATTCCGAACTACTGGATGAAGTAGTTGTTGTCGGTTACGGTGTACAGAAAAAGAAACTTGTCACCGGCGCCACTGTACAAGTGAAAGGAGAAGACATAGCCAAGCTGAACACTGTGGATGCCCTGGGCGCTTTGCAGAGCCAGTCACCGGGTGTCAACATCACGCAGAACAACGGCTTCCTGGGTTCGGGCTTCAAGGTAAATATCCGCGGTATCGGTACTACCGGAACCTTCTCCCCGCTTTATGTGGTAGATGGAGTTGCCAACGGTAGCATCGACGGGCTGAACCCGAGTGACATTGAATCTTTGGACATCTTGAAGGATGCCGCTTCCGCCGCCATCTATGGTGCGCGTGCTGCCAACGGCGTTATCTTGATTACCACCAAACGAGGTAAAACCGGCGTTGCCGAAGTCAGTTACGACGGCTATGTCGGCGTGCAGAACCTCTACAAAATCCCTACTATCCTCAATGCCCAAGAGTACATGATGATGCAGGATGAAGGCCGTGTAATGGACGGATTGAGTCCGTACAACTGGGCGACCTATATTCCGGAAAGGGATTTGCAGGCCATACAGAACGGAACATGGAAAGGGACAAACTGGCTGAAGGAAGTGCTGAATGAAGATGCATTGGTACAGAACCACGCAGTCAACATCACCGGAGGAACAGACCGTTCCAGATATGCCATAGGTATTTCATACACCAACCAAGAAGCCACCATGGGAGTTCCCGGCGAATTTCCTGAAATGAACCGCTACAACTTCCGCGTCAACTCGGACCACGTAGTCATGAAAAAAGGCAATCTTGACTTCCTGAAAGTGGGCGAAACCATCAACTACAAATATTCGCAAACGCAAGGTTCATTCGGAACCGGCGGCATTTATTGGAACGGAGTGCACAATATGCTCATCATGAGCCCGTTGATGCACCCTTACAATTCAGATGGAGACTACTACCTCTACGCAGACCAGGAAAAGGACAACTACAAATGGGATATCTCCAACGAAGCCAATAAAAACCCGATAGCTTATCTGGACTACTATATGAACCAGAACCTAAGCAAGTCCCATTACATGCAGAGCAGCTTCTATGCAGAACTGCAACCCATCAAGAACCTGCGTATCAAGAGCCAGTTCGGCTACATCATGGGAGCCTCCAGTTATCGTTCCTATTTGCCGAGATTCGATTATCTGAGTGCGTCACTCAACAACGCAGAAGACAAGGTTACCCAATCCATGTCTATGTATAACCGTTGGTCATGGGACAATACAGCCAACTACATCTTCAATATCGATGACCATAACATCGACGTCCTGGTAGGTCAGAGTATGGAAAAATGGGGTATGGGAGAAGAAATGAGCGGTTCAGCCATAGGCTCAAACTTCTATGACTTCAAGCACGCTTATTTATCCAATGTTCCATTGACCGCCAACAGTGTGTCCTCCTTGACTGGCAAGCCTAACGGGGAAGGTTCCATCGCTTCCTTCTTCGGACGCGTCAACTACAACTACCAGGAGAAATACATGGCTTCTGTCATCATGCGTGCGGACGGTTCCTCCACTTTTGCCCGCGGACACCGCTGGGGATACTTCCCTTCAGTATCCGCCGGATGGGTTATCAGCAACGAGTCCTTCATGTCAGGAATCAAATGGCTGGACTTCTTAAAGCTACGCGCTTCCTGGGGGCAAAATGGTAACTGTAATGTATCTACTTTCCAATATCTTTCACTGATAACTTCCAACAATGGATATGGCGGTTATACGTTCGGCGACTCCATGGACCTCATCAGTACCGGTTCATACGCCTACCGACTGACCAACCCGGACCTTACCTGGGAAACACAGGAGCAATTGAATTTCGGTATCGATGCACGCTTCTTGAACAACCGCCTGGGCTTTGAATTCGACTGGTATAACAAAAATACCAGAGACTGGCTGGTTACGGCTCCGGTACTCTCTTCCTTCGGTGCCAATGCAGTGTCCGTCAATGGCGGTAATGTAAAAAACACGGGTATTGAAGTAGGACTCCACTGGAACGACAACATCGGAAAGGATTTCCAATATGGAGCCAACCTGACCCTTGCTCACAACAAGAATGAAGTGACCAAGATTGCCAACAAAGACGGAATCATCCACGGTAGCGGCAGCGTTCTGTGGGAAGGAGCCGAAGAGTGCTTCCGTGCTGAAGTAGGCAAACCCATCGGCTACTTCTACGGCTACAAGAGTAACGGCATATTCCAGAACCAGGAACAGATAGACAACTACAAAGGTCCGAAACTGAATGGCGACAAGACACAGCCGGGTGACGTAATCTGGGCAGACACCGACAATAGCGGTACGCTCGATGCCAATGACCGTACTATGATAGGTAACCCGAATCCCGACCTGACAATGGGACTTTCCCTGAATGCCAGCTGGAAGGCCATTGACTTCTCAATCACTACTTACGGCGCATTCGGCCAGCAGATTCTGAAGTGTTATCGTGACTTCTCCTCCTCACCCTTGAATAACTATACAGCAGAGATATTCCAACGCTGGCACGGCGAAGGTACATCCGACAAGTTCCCGAGACTGTCCAGCGCTTCCAGCTCCAACTGGAACAGAGTATCAGACATTTATATCGAAGATGGAGACTATCTCAAGATAAAGAACATCACTGTGGGGTTCGACTTCAAGAAAGCATTCAAAAAGTTACCGGTACAACAGCTGCGTCTGTATCTGACCGCACAGAACCTCTTTACCTTCACCGGCTATTCCGGTATGGACCCGGAAATCGGTTACGGCGGCGACGATTATGGTTGGGCATCAGGCATCGACCTGGGCTACTATCCCAGTGCACGTACCTATATGATAGGCTTAAATGTAAAATTCTAATTAACCGAAGAAATTATGAAAAAGATATTATTCATAGCATCAGCAATACTGATTTTTCTTTCAGGATGCGAAAACTTCCTCGATTCGGAACTTTTGACCGAAAAGACAACCGCCAACTTCCCGGAGACAGAAAAGGATGCCCAAGAGATGGTGACGGCCATATACGCCCATCTGTTGTTTGAAAGTCCTGAAACCTCTTCCCAGTATTACATTGCCCAGTTGGCAGGTGACGACTGTCTGGGAGGCAACCTCTCCTACTCCAACAACTGTGCCACCAACTTCCTTATGTACAGTGGCAATCTGAATACATTTGCCGGCATCTGGGACCGTTGCTACACCCTTATCAACCGTGCCAACAATGCCATCAACACAATGGAGAACGTGAAATCATGGTCCAGCGAGAGCGAACGCAACCGGCTTTTCGGTGAATCCTATTTCCTGCGTGCCATGGCTTATTATGAACTGGCACAAGTTTTTGGCGGAGTTCCTTTACGCACCACACTGGAAAGCACCAACCTGCCGCGTGCATCCGTAGACGAAATCTACGCCCAGATTGCAGCAGACTTGAAAAATGCTATCGAAATGATGCCCGCAAAGATTTATCCGAAAGGCTCAGACATGACCGGACACGCTACAAAATATGCCGCCGAAGCCATGATGGCACGTGTATTCCTTTTCTATACCGGACGCTACGAAAAAACCGAGCTTCCCAACGGAACTACCAAAGAGGAGGTCATCTCTTGGATAGATGACTGTGTTAACAACTCCGGTCATAAACTGGTGTCCGACCAACGCAACATTTGGGCCTATACCAACGATGCTACCGAAGACAATACCGAAGGGTTCCGTTACCAATACGTCATCAACCATAACCTGAAATGGGAAGGAAACAGTTCCGACGAAACTTTATTCGCCAACAAGCATAACCTGAAATCCGACTGGACCTATACCTGGTTCTCCAACACATGCGCGCAATTCTATTCACCGTCTGCCGACAACTATTCCAACAAAGACAGTTATCCCTTCGGCACCGGTTGGGGAGCTGGCCCCGTATCTCCGGCTATGGTCAACGAATGGAAAGACTGGGCCGCCAAGCAGACCTATACGGACGGTTACAAGGAGGATCCCCGTCTGACCGGTTCCATATGGTCGTACAAAGCACTTGATCCGAATGTTGCCGGCAATGTGCTGATGGACTGCACCATGGACGAGGGTGAACCGGAATATACCGTATCCTATCGTTACTATGAACAAACCGGCTATTTCCAGAAAAAATACATCAATATCAATTCCTACAATGAAGGCAAAATCGAACCTTTCGGCAAGCAGATGTTCCCCGGAATATCTTCGCAGACATCCCAACAGCTACTCCAAATTGCCGACTTGATTCATATCCGTTTTGCCGACGTTCTGCTCATGCAGTCCGAGCTGAAACAAGACGCTACGGGTCTGAACAAGGTACGTGCCCGCTCCCACTTGGCTCCGGTGGCCTACTCCCTGGAAGCCATCAAGCAGGAACGCCGCTGGGAACTTGCATTCGAGTCCATCCGCTGGTGGGATATCCTTCGCTGGTCGGGTCCTTCGCTTGAGGAAGCCGGTGACATACTCAACAAACAGACCGGGTTCAATATAATAAATGCCGCTACGGTGGTACCGATGGTAAAATTCGACTATAAGAAACGCCTACAAGCAACCCAAGGCTACTGGCCCATTCCGCAAGACGAAATCGACATCTCCAATGGAGTCCTTGAGCAGAATCCAGGCTGGGATGCATCTGCCCAGTTCTCGGATTGGAACAATATGTAAGAGTATTAACCTATAAATAAAGACAATATGAAAGTAACAAAAATATTGATAGCAATGCTTGCTTCAGCCTTCATCGTTACTGCATGCGATCCTATCGAAGACGAAGACTTGCGAGACAAATATGTGACTGATGCCGGTACACCCATAACCAAGGAGGCATTACAAGCCGCCATATCCATTACCCAACCCTTCCCCAACCAAGACGGAGTAGTGGAAGGCGACCAGTATATCGCCCTGAAAAACTCCCGCCCGGACATTGGCGGTTCATGGCACATAGAATGGGGGGACGAAGGAAGTAAACAAAGTAAGACACTGGTCACGGACAACGCTACGGTCATCATGGAATCCAATGCAGACTATTCCATCTACTATATGGGTATTTCCGCCAATCAAATTATCAAGACAGAGCCGGTTGTAGTGACTGTGACCAATGTATTCGACGATTGGTCCACTTACTTCACCGGTGCAACCGACAAGAGTGACAAATCTGCCAAGAAAACCTGGAAGTTCCGTGAAGTCAGCTGGGGTTCCGTCTGCAATATGGGGGCTCATGGAGGCTGGAAATATACCAGTGCAGGCTATACTCCCGAATCAAATTTTGCCTGGTGGGCCAATGTCACTGCCGCCGAAGCCGGAGACCAGTCCATGGTATTCGAATTCGACGGAAACAAGATGAAAACCTATGATGCCAGCGGAAACCTAAAGGCAGAAGGTACTTTCTCCTTCACACACGAAAAACCGGAAGACGGAGTACTGGGTGAACTGATAACGAGCATCCCCACCATCGGAGGGAATTATGACGACAACGGACAAAGCGTAGGCAGCAACAAATTCTGGCTGCTGACACTGGATGAGAACTATATCACAATCTATCATCCCGGCAAGTATAGCGGTGGTGTGGATTGGGACGACAGCGGCTGGTATGCTTACTTCAAGACTGAAGCAGGAACCGATTCTGAATAATATGCACTCTCTATGAAAAAGAAACTGCTATTTATAATAGCTACTGTCTTTCTAGTAGCCGCATGTCACAATGACGACTACATTCCCGGACTGCCAGCTCCGGGAAATGAAGACAACGAGACCGAAATGGCCGAGCAGGTTGCAGGCCGGGTTGCATTGGGCTACGTCACTTATTATGGCACATCCATACCCGATGCCAAATACCTGACCCACATAAACTACGCTTTTGCAGAATTATATGTTAAAAACGGAATTTATGAAAAGTTTGGCCTGCAAGGTGATAAATCCCGTTTTGATAAGGTAAAGAAAATAAAGAGCCAGTATCCACATGTGAAGATATTACTCTCTTTTACCAATAGCGTTTCCAATTCTGACAATTCCCAAGACGGAGGCTTCTCCGCCCTGGCGAAGAGTCCGGAAATGCGCAAGCAATTCGCACAAGACTGCAGAGCCTTTGTTCTGAGTGAGGGCATAGACGGTATTGACATTGACTGGGAATTTCCCGGTATGACTTTCAGCAGCAATGCCTATGACGAGTTGGTAGATGTGGAGAACTTCACCCTATTGATGAAAGACTTGCGTGCAGAGTTGGGGCAGTCCACCCTATTGACCTATGCAGGTTATTGCATGGACAAGCGTCCCCAAGGCGAAGGCTACAAATATATTGATGTAAAGGCTGTAGACCCGTATGTAGATTTCGTCAATATCATGGCCTATGATCTGGTTGGTGCCCCCCAGCATCAATCAGCATTGAACAAGCCTAGTAATTACTGGGACTGCCAGCGTTCCGTAGACGAATACCTGAATGCAGGTGTATCTGCCGACAAATTAGTGTTGGGAATTCCGTTCTACGGAAGAGCCGATTTCAATGCCGGCGGCAGCATCAATTATCGGGATATTCTCAACCTGAGTAAGGATGACGGCTATGTTATCGAAAATTGGGATGCAGAAGGCAATGTCCCCTATGTCACCAAAAACGGCAGTTTCTACTGTGGTTACGACAATCCCCGCAGTATTGCCGCCAAAGGTGAATGGATATTAAAAAACGGCATGAAAGGCATGATGTTCTGGGATTATGAAGGTGACGACACCATGGGAACCCTACGCAAAGCGCTATGGAATGCCGTCATGAAAAAATAAGTAACTTAACACACATCCTCAGGAGGTTATTCCGGAAATTAGGGTAAGGGTAATTTTGCATACGATCTTCATTCAAGGCAAGAATACTGACGGAATAACCTCCTTTCTTCCTCCAAGACTACAAAACCTTTTTTCATTTAAGTTGTTGAAAGCACATTCATCAAAACCTAACTTAAATGAAAACAATCTTAAAAGCAATGTGTCTGTTGTGCGTAACCGGACTTCCCTTGTCCACTATCCATGCACAAAAAAAAGAGATTATCGATGACGAAGCTCCAAACGGCATTGTCATAGTTACCATCGACAAAGCGGGCGACGAGATTATCCGCATCATGAATGAGTCACAATTGCCTTACATCCATGACCCGAAAGCTCCCCGCTTCTTATTGATGGACAAACAAGGCAAATTCGCCCTGGGTATCGGAGGGTATGTCCGTGCCACCGGCGAGTATGATTTTGGAGGTATCGTGGATGACATCGACTTTGTTCCTGCCAACATTCCAAGCAGTAGTAAAATCAAAAATCAATTTCAGATGGATGCCAGTACGGCTACTATCTTTCTGAAATTGGTCGGACACACCCGGCTATTGGGTGACTTCACAGTCTATACTGCTGGAAATTTCCGTGGTGGAGACAAGACATTCCAACTGCGCAATGCCTATCTTTCATTCCGCAATATAACAATAGGATACAATTATGGCGGTTTCATGGACTTAGGCGCCCTCCCTTCCACCATTGACTTTCAAGGTCCCAACGGTGCCACATTCTACCGCGCCACACAATTGTCATATACTTATAAAGGGCTGAAAGACTTTCGCTTCCAAGCTTCCATCGAGGCGCCTGCCGTTGACGGCACAACAAGCAGCCAATTCGAGATTGCCCAGCAACGCATGCCGGACTTCACGGCTTCGGCACAATACAGCTGGAACAGCAGCAGTCATCTGCGTGTAGGAGGTATCATCCGCAGCATGACATATACCAGCACGGAAAGGGACAAGGCTTCCAGCGTCACCGGATACGGTGTACAAGCCTCAACGACCTTCAACCTCGGTAAAAAATGGCAGGCATTCGGGCAAGTCAACTATGGAAAAGGTATCGGGCAATACCTGAACGACATCAGTAATCTGAACGTCGATATTGTCCCCAATCCCGAAAAGGAAGGCAAAATGCAGGCATTGCCCATGCTGGGCTGGTATGCAGGTCTGCAATATAACATATCTCCGAAGATATTCCTCTCAAGTACTTACAGCATGTCCCGCCTTTATTCTGAAGACGGTTATCCCAACGACCTGCCAAGTACCTACCGCTACGGGCAATATTTCGTAGCCAACGTATTCTGGAACGTAACCCCGAACATGCAGGTAGGCGCTGAATATCTGCGTGGCTGGCGCACCAACTTCGACAATTCCACCAACCATGCCAACCGTATGAACCTGCTTGTACAGTATTCTTTCTAATCCAATATAAAATAAGAAAGAAGCCGCCTCAAATCGATATTTGAGACGGCTTCTTAATATATAAAGGTAGGATTGTGAAATCAGAACTTATAGTCAACACCAAGACCAAACACTTTATTAGTACGGCTATAAACATTCTTGGTGGTTTCACTTATCTTCTTTGTATAATCATCATAGTTTGTCCAAAAATAGGCTATATTCATAGTCAAATGCTTTGTCATTTTGATGGCAGCACCAAACCCCAGTGAATAAGAATCACATGAAAAACTTATATCACTCTGAAAATCATCAGCCAAGCCATAATCTGTACGCTGATAACCACCACTGATGGTCAGCTGTTTAGCTATATCCCATTCTGCACCAATCAAAATTTCATGTGTGCCATGCTTCAACGCTTTCTGCTTATCATTGGCCATCCCTGCCGCTTTATCAAAAAAATGGTGATATTCCAGCGTTGCACGAAGCGTAGGAAGGAATTCATAACCAACAGCTGCAGTCAATAATGCAGGGATATCACTCGGAGTATTCACACCATCCTTATAGTCAGCCAAAGGGTTCCCTTCATCTCCCATAGCAGTTCCCATTGCACGCACTTCAGCTTTTTTGGTTTTATTTTCGAGATTAAGACTTGTCATAAACTCGTACTTCAACCCAATATTCCATTTGCCCAACTTCACATCAGCTCCCAAGATAGGGGTCAATCCCCAGCCGGTCTGGTCGCAGTCTAAATCGATACCAACCAATTCCATGCCACCATAAGTAGGAATATTACTGTGTGCGGTTGCAGTCAGAAATCCTTCATACCCACCGGTAAAATAATTCATACGTCCACCGGCAAACACACCTAACCAATCATTAACTTGATACGACAACCCCAATTGCACACCATAAATAAACTGGCTTCCATCCATTGCACTATTGATAGAATACATATTGGGAGTGATTTGACCACCCGAAATAGTATGGACTTGTCCCATCACCATTGAATCGAACATACCCAAACCATCATCAAACGATGCCTTACCACCACCACCTACAACAGCAAAGCTACCGGAAATAGTCCAGTCTCCTTTTTTATATGCACCTTGAAAACTAGGAATGAAAGGAGCAGAAGCTTTTCCTTTATAATAACGTGTATTCCCATCTTCAATAAACAAGGGAAATGTCGCCTTTATGTTACGGGTCTGATAAGCACTTTGTCCATTCAAAGACAAATAGAGACCATCTTCCGGCAAGAAGGCCAAACCGGCCGGATTAGAATAGACACCGTCAATATCAATGGAAGCACCACGCGCTAACATTCTAAGAAAAGATACATGCTGATTTGTATTTGTCAGGATACCACCCGCAAAAGTTGGAATTGAAACGATTAACATCACAATGCTAATCAACGAAATTTTTCTCATCTAAATCTTTTTTAATTGTTTTCGGGCGCAAAGGTACAATAATATTGCACATAAAAAATAGTTTTGTGCATAAAGTTATCCTAATATAATACTTTCATTGAAATACCAAATAGTTTCTAATGAAACAAATGGAAATAATTATCATTTTATGGATCCTTCCGGCCACTGAACCATATCAACTTTCCACTTGTTATCTCCCTATTATTATATAACATTTAAAAAACAACAAATCCCATGGCATACACTATTGCATTTTTTGGCAGCAAACCTTATGATGAAGCATCTTTCAATGAAAAGAACAAGGAATATAGTTTTGAGCTCCGCTACTATAAAGGGCATCTCAACAAGCACAATGTTATTTTAACCCAAGGCGTAGATGCAGTCTGTATCTTCGTGAACGACACGGCCGATGCCGAAGTTATTCGTCTGATGGCGGACAATGGTGTGAAATTATTGGCGTTGCGCTGCGCCGGCTACAACAATGTAGATTTGAAAGCAGCTACCGACTGTGGCATTACCGTAGTGCGCGTCCCTGCCTATTCCCCTTATGCCGTGGCAGAGTATACCGTTGCCCTGATGTTATCCCTCAACCGTAAAATTCCACGCGCCACCTGGCGGACACGGGACGGAAACTTCTCGCTGCACGGACTTCTGGGCTTCGACATGTACGGAAAGACAGCAGGCATCATCGGTACGGGAAAAATTGCCAAAAAACTGATATGTATCCTGCGCGGATTCGGCATGAATATCCTTGCCTACGACCTCTATCCCGACTATAATTTTGCCCGTGAACATCAAGTGGTATATACCAGCCTGGATGAGCTTTATCACAATTCGGATATCATCTCCCTGCACTGCCCGCTGACTGAGCAGACCAAATATCTCATCAACGACTATTCCATCAGTAAAATGAAGGACGGAGTAATGATTATCAATACCGGACGTGGACAACTCATCCATACCAACGCCCTGATTGAAGGACTGAAAAACAAGAAAATCGGCTCTGCCGGCCTGGATGTGTACGAAGAGGAAAGCGAATATTTCTATGAAGACCAATCGGACAAAATCATTGATGACGATACCCTGGCGCGGCTACTGTCCTTCAATAATGTCATCGTCACTTCGCACCAGGCCTTTTTCACACGCGAGGCACTGGCAAACATTGCTTCGACAACGTTACAGAACATCAAAGATTTTATGAACCATAAGCCACTGGAAAATGAGGTCAAAGCATAGTTCCCACTCATTTACAAATTATTAGACATCGGTTTTAAAACTTTATAACTTTCCAAAGCGTTACTAGTATATAAACCATTTTAGGAAAAGGAATAAATTATGAAAAAAGTTATAGACAAATCAGATAGCAGAGGTCATTCCCTATATGATTGGCTTGACAGCCACCACACCTTCAGTTTTGACGAGTATTACAATCCCCGCCGGATGAATTTCGGCGCCTTGCGTGTACTGAACGACGACCGTGTGGCTCCGGGAAAGGGCTTCGGCACACATCCTCATAAAAATATGGAAATCATCTCCATTCCCTTGAAAGGGAAACTGAAACATGGGGACAGTCATCAGAACAGCCGCGTCATCACTCCGGGAGATATACAAACCATGAGTGCCGGCACCGGCATCTACCACAGCGAAATGAACGGCAGTGACACTGAAGCGGTAGAATTCCTGCAAATCTGGGTGATGCCCGAAAAGCTGAACACACCACCCGCATACCAGGACTTCGACGTACGTCCACTTCTGCGCAAAAATGAAATGGCGCTAATAGTATCCCCTGACGGCGATGCTCCTGCCAGATTGCTACAACAGACCTGGTTCTCTATCGGTGAAATAGAAGCTGGAAAGAAGATTGACTACCACATGCACCAATCGCATTCCGGTGTCTACATCTTCGTAATGGAGGGTGAAGTCAAAGTGGACGGCACAGTGCTCTCACGTCGTGACGGAATGGGAGTGTACGAAACCGGCAGTTTTGAGCTGGAAACACTGAAAGACTCTCACATTCTCTTCATAGAAGTACCGATGTAGCGTACTTTTGCATAAAATAACAGCTTAAACCGGAAGTTTGTGTAGCGTTTTTTGTAATATTGCGCTATAATTCAATCCGTAAATGAAACTTGATTACATCTACCATAGCGGCTTCGCGATTGAAGCGGACGGAGTGACGGTCATTATCGATTACTATAAAGATTCCTCGGAAGAGGTTTTCAATAAAGGTATCGTGCACGACTATCTCTTGGAAAAGCCGGGCGTACTCTACGTACTATGCTCGCATTTCCATCCCGACCACTTCAATCGCGAAGTTCTTTCATGGAAAAAACAGCGGCCCGACATCCGCTACATATTCTCCAAAGACATCCTGAAGCACCGCCGCGCCTCAGCGGAAGATGCCACCTATATCAATAAGGGCGACACCTACGAAGACGAACATATCCGTATCCAAGCCTTCGGTTCCACCGATGTGGGTATCTCCTTCCTGATAGACCTGCAGGGCAGGCGACTGTTCCATGCCGGTGACCTAAACAACTGGCACTGGAGCGAGGAATCTACTCCGCAGGAAATACGCAAGGCCGAAGGTGACTTTCTGGCCGAAGTGAGAGCTCTGCAGCAAACTGCACCTGCCATAGATGTAGCCATGTTTCCGGTAGACAGCCGTATCGGAAAAGATTATATGCGTGGAGCAGAACAATTCGTGGAACGAATAAAAATCACTATATTTGTACCGATGCACTTCAGCGAAGATTATCAGGGAGGCAACGCCTTCCGGCAGTTTGCCGAGAGCAAGGGATGCCACTTTCTGAGCATCGCACACCGTGGTGAAAGTTTCGAACTCCCCAACTTGTAGCCCATAATTCGTAAATTAATAATTAAAACACATACTATTATGAAAAATTTGACACAACTTCTTTTTACACTGTTTTGCCTGTGTCTGCCGACCATGCTGCAGGCGCAGGATAGGGACGACAGTAAATATCTGGCCGGTGCCGTTCCCGAGGTGGACGGTAAAGTGGTATTCACCAAAGAATTCAGCATCCCCGGCATGTCTCAGGATGAAATCTACGAACGTCTGCTCGGCTGGATGGATGCCCGTCTGAAAGAGAATGAAAATAACAGCCGTGTAGTATTCTCAGACAAAGAGAAAGGACAGATTGTAGGTATCGGGGATGAATGGATTGTATTCAGTTCTACGGCTCTGTCATTAGACCGTACCAAAATCCTTTACCAGCTGACTGTGACCTGCCAACCCGAAAAGAGCGTGCTCGAAGTAGAGAAGATACGGTTTAACTACCGCGAAGGAAAAGAAAAATATACCGCCGAAGAGTGGATTGTAGACAAGTATGCCTTGAACAAGGCGAAGACCAAACTGGTACGCGGACTTGCCAAGTGGCGCAGAAAAACCGTAGACTTCGTTGATGACCTTTGCCTGGGAGCAGCAGAAGCATTGAGCGCCACCACTGCCAAAACTCCGGTAGAAGAAAAGAAGGAAGAAAAGAAAGAGGTGAAGGCTGTCGTCAATTCCGGTCCGACAGTAATCACCCCGAAGAAACAAGTTACCGTGGAACCCGCCCAGGCTACTGAAAAGGCATCCGAAGGCGTCGTGAAAGATGCCCAAGTCATCGAAGTGCCCCAAGTCAAGAAACCTGCCGCACTGGTTCCTGCCCAAAAGAACCAGCAACAAGAATATACGACCATAGCCCCCGAGCAATTGTCAGCCGATGCCATCCAGACCGGAGCAGGCAAATTGGTTATCGTCATCGGCCAAGAGCCTTTCAACATGACCATGATGACAGCAAACTCCGGAGGTTCTTTGGGCAAAGTCAACGGCAAACCAGTTGTATTCAGCATACTATCGCCCGACCAGCCGTATGAACAAATGGAAAAAGCAGAAAGCTATACCATCCGTTTCTATCCTACGGGACAGACAGAGCCTACGGTCATTCTGGAATGTAAGAAGCTGCCCTCACCGGCAACGATGGAAGGTATGCCACGCACGTATGTAGGCGAAATTCTGAAAGCAATGGTCAAATGACCGCACACGCAGACTATAAATTGTAAATAATCAAATCAGAAATAAACAAATGGAAATAAAAAGTAAATTCGACCATTTTAATATCAATGTCACCAACCTGGAACGTAGCATCGCATTCTACGAAAAGGCACTGGGGCTGAAAGAACATCATAGGAAAGAGTCGTCCGACGGCTCTTTCACTCTGGTCTATCTGACCGACGGCAGTACCGGCTTTCTGCTGGAACTGACCTGCTTGAAGGATCACCCACAAGCCTACGAATTAGGAGAGAACGAGAGTCACCTCTGCTTCCGCGTATCCGGCGATTACGACGCCATACGCCAATACCATAAGGAAAACGGATGGGTATGTTTCGAAAACACAGCAATGGGACTGTACTTTATCAATGACCCGGATGACTATTGGATTGAGGTATTGCCGGAGAAATGATATTCTACTTTATTAAAACAACGAAATATATGAGTATAGAAGAAGCGATGATGGGTGGTATTGTCTTCAAAGGCAAAAAGGACAAACCTAAAGAAGAAAACAAGATAAAGACCAAAGCCAAGAAGAAAACCTACATTACCGGGCAACACGGTTCCGCCTCAGCCAAAATGAAAGCAGAAATCCGCCGCAAACGCGCTAACAGACATAAGAAATGATAAATACAGCCTTATTGCCTGCCGACAAGGACCCGATGGGCGCAGCCATAGCCGATTACTTCAAACGGCATAAAGCCGACCGCCTACGCGTGTTCTCTTCACAATTCGATGAGGACGAAATTCCCGTCGAAGAGCTATTCCGCACAGAAAAGCAAATGCCCTTGCTGGAGCGTACTGCTCTGCAAATGGCAACCGGAAGGATTCTGGATGTGGGTGCCGGCAGCGGTTGCCATAGCCTTGCCCTGCAAGAAGCCGGAAAAGAGGTCCATGCCATCGACATTTCCCCGCTTTCCGTGGAAGTGATGAAGCAGCGAGGTGTGCGTAGCGTGTCACAAACCAATCTGTTCAATGAACACTTTGCCGATGAATACGACACTATCCTGATGCTGATGAATGGTTCCGGCATTATCGGAAAGTTGGAGAATCTGCTTGATTTTTTCCGGAAGATGAAGCTGCTGCTCCGGCCTGGAGGCTGCGTTTTAATGGATTCCAGCAACCTGAGCTATCTGTTCGAAGAGGAAGATGGCAGTATTGTTATCGACCTTGCCGGTGATTACTACGGAGAGGTAGACTTCCAGATGCAATACAAGAATGTCAAAGGAGACTCCTTTGACTGGCTCTACATCGACTTCCAAACCCTGAGCCTTTATGCTGCCGAAAACGGCTTTACTGCAGAACTGGTGAAAGAGGGTACACATTATGACTATCTTGCCAAACTATCCCGACAAGCATAAAATGAAGTGCCCCCTAAAGGTTAGACAAAAACTTTTAGGGGGCACTTCGTTTTTTTATATCTTGCCTATGCCTGCTATTCAGAAAGCATCCCGTCAATCTCCTTCACCAGAGAAGCAAATTCTTCAGGGTTATACAAACGTGTCAGCTTCACAATACGCCCTTCCTTATCAATTAGGACATTGCGTGTGATGCCTGCCTTGCGGAGCGCATACTTCGCAAATATATCCGCTCCCGGGTCCAGACCCAAAGGATAGGTCACTCCGGTTGACTTACCAAAAGCAATCACTTTCTCCAACGGCTCGTCACGGTCAATGCCAATCAGCATAAAATCCGGATTCGACTTATGCTTCAGCCAAATATCCTTCTCAATGAAAGGCATCTCCTTACGGCACACTCCACACCAGCTTGCGGTAAACTGCAACATGACCACCTTCCCACGAAGTTCCGAAAGGGTAATGCTTTTCCCATCCGTCAGCTTCACTGTAAAATCAGGAGCCATCTCCCCTACCTTAACGATGTAGCCGGTACTGTCCGCCACTACATCCTGTGCCTTGCCTGCCATGCTGCACATAGCAAACAGACAGAAAATCAGAAATCCTACTTTTTTCATTTTATTCAATCTTTAATAAGTAAGCTGTAACTATTCAGCGAATGATATTTTATAGAATGGGCAAACAATTCCCTATAACAAAAAACTCCGAAACACTTTTAAAAAGCAGTTTCGGAGTTTTATTCTTCGAGGTACCTGGCAGATTCGAACTGCCGTACACGGTTTTGCAGACCGCTGACTAAGCCACTCATCCAAGGTACCGGTTCTTACAAGAACTCTTTATTTCTTGTTTGCGGATGCAAAGGTAGCACTTTTTTTGAAACTACCAACTATCCGCAACAACTTTTCTTCTTTTTTTTCGTCACTCCACTGCACTCCGCACGCTTCTTATCATACAAATTCTTTAGTTCACAGCCACTTGCACAGCTATCACACGGATTACCATTTTCTTTGACCCGATGAAAAAAAGAATAAATACTCATGCCAATCCGCACAGCGCAGAGCAACAACAATAAGGCTACTACCCACTCCTGCCAACTATTCATCATAAAAACAGACCTCCTATCTGATAAATTGCAAAAGACATCAGCCAGGCCAGCGCAGTAGTATAAAGCCCCGCAAACACGGCCCACTTCCAACTGCCCGACTCCCCTTTAATGGCTGCCAACGTGGCGATGCACGGAAAATAAATCAGCACAAACACCATGTAGCCGAAAGCCACCAGGGGCGTTATTGGAATGCGTTCGCTCAAGCTTACGGCATCTGCCTCGGCATCGTCGGCATAAAGCACTCCGAGCGTGCTTACCACCAGTTCCTTGGCACCCACGCCGGAAAGGATGCCAATACCCAGTTTCCAGTCGAATCCTAACGGTTCGATGACCGGTTCCATGGCTTTACCAATCCGACCGATGTAGGAATTTTCCTGCTGTTCCGTCACACTTTCATATTCATCGTGGTTGGGATAATATCCCAATGCCCAGATAACGATGGATGCCACCATAATGATACCTCCCATCTTGCGGAGATACTGCGCTCCCTTCTCCCACGTATGGCGGAAGATGGCCTTGGACGTCGGCATACGATAAGGCGGCAGCTCCATGACGAACGGTGTATCGTCCCCTTTCACCAGGAAGCGGCAGAAAATGCGTGCCATGAGCACTGCCAACAGAATACCGATGGCATAGATTACCAACAGCACAAAGCTCGCATTGTTCGGGAAGAAGGCGCCTACCAGCAATAAATAGATGGGCAGACGGGCGCTGCACGACATCAGCGGGTTGATGAGCATCGTCACCAGACGGCTCTTGCGGTTCTCGATGGTGCGCGAAGCCATGATAGCGGGAACATTGCAGCCAAAGCCCATAATCAGCGGAATGAAGGACTTTCCATGCAGCCCCATTTTATGCATAATCTTATCCATAATGAAAGCGGCACGTGCCATATAGCCTGAGTCCTCCATCAAGGAGATGAAGAAATAGAGCAACAGAATATTCGGCAGGAATACAATGACACCTCCCACACCCCCGACAATGCCATCCACCAGAAGGTCTTTCAGCGGTCCTTCGGACATGTTGTCGCGTATCAGGTCACCCAATTCGCCTACCAGCCACTCAATCCCCTGCATAGGATAGTCGCCCAGCACAAAGGTGCCTTCGAACATCAGATAAAGGAAAAGGAAGAAAATGGGATAGCCCCATACGCGGTGGGTAACGATTGAGTCTATGATTTGAGTGGTACGCGACGTATCCTGATGATTGTCCACATAGGTCTCGCGCAGGGCACCGGCTATAAAACCATACTTGGCGTCGGTGATGGCCTGCTCGCTCTCCTCGTTCATCACCTCGGCAATCCGTGCCTCTTCCCGGTCGCGGACGGCAAGAATTTCCTTTCCGTTGGGCAGCTCCTCCACAATCTTTTTCAAGTCTCCGTCGTTCTCCAGCAGCTTGATGGCAAGGAAACGCGTGGAATATTTGTGACGGATGTTCTCATTGACGCTGATGACGCGCTTCACCTCCTCAATGCTACGCTCCAACTCTGGACCGTGATTGATGTGGATATGGCGGAAAAAGCCGCGCGGCTGTTCCACCTCTTCTTTATGGCTGCCGAAATCATGGTCGGGAACATACTCCTGATGCCAGCTGCGAAGGTCATTCAATATCTCGCTGCGTATCCTTCCTTTATGGTCGAGGAAATCGCACCCTTCGTAAATATTGATAATCACATGAAACAGCTGTTCGATGCCCTTCCCGCTACGGCTGACCGTAGGCAACATCGGGACTCCGAACAACTGGCTGAGCTTTACATAATCCAGCGTGTTTCCACTAGCTTCCAGCTCATCGTACATGTTCAGTGCAATCACCATGCGCACGTTCATGTCAATCAGCTGGGTGGTGAGATAAAGATTGCGTTCCAGATTGGAAGAGTCCACAACATTGATAATGATATCCGGTGTTTCATTAATGATGTGCCGACGAACATAGATTTCTTCAGGGGAGTAGGCCGAGAGGGAATAGGTTCCGGGAAGGTCGACAATACGGAAATGGTAGCCCTGGAAGTCAAAATACCCCTCCTTGGCATCTACCGTAACGCCACTGTAATTGCCCACATGCTCGTGCGAACCAGAAGCGATGTTGAAAAGAGAAGTTTTACCACAGTTGGGATTTCCCACCAAAGCCACATTTATGGTGCGGCGTTTGCCGAGGGCCAGTTGCTTCAGCTCATCTTCGCCCAAATGCATGTTTTCGCCCAGCCCCTCGTGGTAATCGGGCTGCACAGCCTGCTCCTTGGCTTCCTGCTCACTGATAATCTCTATCATCTCAGCCTCCTGCCAACGAAGAGAAATCTCATATCCCATTACTTTGTATTTGATAGGGTCACGTAACGGAGCATTCAGCAAGACCTCCACTGTTTTACCTTTAATAAATCCCATTTCCACAATCCGTTTGCGGAAACCACCGTGTCCCAGCACTTTTACGATTACACCTTTTTCACCGGTATTCAATTCGGACAAACGCATAGTCTTTCTGCCTTTCTTTTCTATTTTAGGGGCAAAGATAATACTTATGTCCGCAAGGCACAAATAATTTAGAATGTTTTTAAATAAGCAGACACAGTTCTTTCCTTTAAAGGTTTTACCCCCCTTAACTCCTATAAATGAAAGAGCCGTGATAAGCGAAAGAGAAAAGATTGAACCATCATTTAATTCCCCCAAAAGATACTAAACAACAATGCCCAAAAGGCAGAACACTATTTCCAGAGATACTAAATCGTAACATCACCACATCTTTGTTCTTTTCTTACCACTTGTGGTAAGAAAAGAACAAAGATGTGGTATGCATAAAACACAGCTGTGGTAAGATTAGCTTTTAGCAAATACGACCTTAGCCGATAAAGATTCTGAAAATAGATACTTGCAGATGTGGCAATAAAAATCGTTTGCACTATCTTTGCACTACTCTATAGTCGAATAAGTTGAATATGCAGAAGGTAGTACAATACATCGAACGCCACAAACTCTTCTCGCCGGACGACAAGATACTTGTGGCACTGAGTGGCGGGGCGGACTCCGTGGCGTTGCTGCGCCTGCTCCTCAGCCTGGGATACACATGCGAAGCCGCCCATTGCAACTTCCATCTGCGCGGAGCGGAATCCGACCGCGACGAGCACTTTGTACGCCAGCTCTGCCTGGAGCACCGGGTGACGCTGCACACCGTCCATTTCAACACAGAGCGGGAAGCAAAGGAACGGCATATCTCCATCGAAATGGCTGCAAGGGAATTGCGCTACGCGTGGTTTGAAAAAACAAGGGAAGCATGCAGTGCAACCGTCATTGCCGTCGCCCACCATCAGGATGACAGTGTGGAGACATTGCTGCTCAATCTGATTCGCGGTACCGGCATCAACGGATTGCGGGGCATACGCCCCCGAAACGGACATATAGTCCGTCCCTTGCTCTGCCTGGACAGAAAGGAAATCACCGATTATCTGGAAAGTATCGGGCAAGCCTACGTGACAGACAGCACCAATCTGCAGGACGAATATACCCGCAACAAAATACGCTTGAACCTGCTTCCCATGATGCAGGAGATAAACCCCTCCGTCAAGGAAAGCATCCTCAAAACGGCAGAGCATCTGGACGATGCGGCCTCTATATATAATATAGGTATAGAAGAAGCCAAACTGCGGGTCAAGACATCGGAAGGCATAAGTATCAACGCCCTGAAGCAAGAAGCGGCATCGGAAACGGTCTTATTTGAGATCTTGCATCCGCTTGGATTCAACGCCGCACAAGTAAGGGACATCTGCCGGACATTGGACGGACAGCCCGGCAAAGTCTTTACTACCCCCGGCTGGCGTGTCATCAAAGACCGCGGCTCGTTGTTGATAGAACCCGTACAAGAAGCCGTAAAGCCGCTACTGGAAATAAAAGAGCATCCCTATACACCGGATTTCATTATTCCACGCGACAAAGCCACCGCCTGCTTTGATGCCGACAAACTCAAGCATCCCCTCTCGCTGCGCCTTTGCAAGCAGGGAGACAGTTTCGTGCCCTTCGGCATGAAAGGACGGAAGAAGGTAAGCGACTACCTGACCGACCGCAAGTTCTCCCTTCTGCGCAAAGAACGGCAATGGGTACTTTGCTGCGGAGATGACATCATCTGGCTGGTGGGAGAACGGGCGGACAACCGTTTCAGAATAGACGAAAAAACCCGGAAAGTGCTGGTTGTATCAACCATCGACCAGTAGCCATCACAGAATAATTCTGTCCTCCTTCTGTTTCTTGAAGCAATCGGAAAGCAATACGGCAAACGGCGTGTCATACGTGCGCGCCTTCTGCGGACAGCCTTTCACACAAGCACAACATTTGATGCATTTCTCTGCAACCGTATTGCACTCGTCTCCTTTTATAATGGCTCCTGCAGGACAATGCTTCACGCAATATCCGCAATGCGTACAACGTTCCGCATCCACTTGCGGAGTACGGGGCATAGGCACCCCACTCTTACGCAACTTGACGACTCTGCGCAAAAAGCGGAGCAACGGGAAGAAAGGCTGGCGCGGACGCTGGATACGGGTCACATCCACCCCATACAGTTTCTCCATATCTTCGGCCGCCGCAATTTTAGCACGTATCTTTTCACCAAAAAGCTTTGCATACTCCAAGTCGTCCGCATCCGGACGTCCGGCTGCCACCGGATATTTCTCACTGCTATAAGAGTGCTCTCCTACAAACGTAGCACCTGCAATTACCTTGAAGCCCAACTTCGTGACAAAAGCATCCAATTCCACCAAAGCCTTCTCATAGGCCCGGTTGCCGTACACCACCACAACCACGGCAGGTGCACCGTCAGCATGAAGCTCCTTCATCCGCTCCAATGCCAAAGGAGCCACATGGCCGCCATATACGGGCACCGTGATGACCGCCAAAGCATGGGAAGGTACCTCCCTTTTACCCGCCGCCTCCAAGGTGAGGTCCACTTTGGAGACAGACGAAATTCCCGTTCCGTGAACAATTGCCTCTCCCACTTGTTTAGAGGTACAAGTAGGTGAAAAAGTTATCAACTGTACTTCATCTATATTCATAAACCAATCCTTCATGTTGTTGTTAATACAGCAAAGATAAAGTTTTAAATTTAAAAAAAAGATGATTTGTTTATGAAACCAAAAATATTTATTACCTTTGCACCGTTGAAACATTCTGCGACTTCTTGCTGTGGCGAGAATTGTTTATCAGATTTCCGGTTCAATAATAAATATCCCATATAAATCATATATCACAAGGTAAACTTGCCCAAGTTGCTTCCTACAACAACTGCAACTGTGCACTTATGCCTTTCAATAAAAGTAAATTTTAAACCATTCACATATATACTGTATGTATAACATCATTCAACTGAACGACAAAAATTTGTCGGAACTACAAACTATTGCCCAAGAACTGGGTATAAAAAAAACAGACTCACTCAAAAAAGAAGAACTTGTTTACAAGATACTTGACGAACAAGCTATCGCAGGCGCTACCAAGAAAGTTGCCGCCGACAAGCTGAAGGAAGAGCGTAAAGGGGAAAAGCAAAAACGCTCGCGCGTCACTGTCAAGACCGTAAAAAAGGAAGGTGCCGACAAAGTGTTCTCAGCCAATAAAAACGGAGACCTCACCAAAGCCAAAACAGAGGAAGCACCGGCTGCGAAAGAACAACCCAAAACTGTGGAAGCACCCCAAGAACCGACCCTAGAAGCTGCAACGCCGGCGCCAGCCAAAGAAGCCGCCGCACCCAAACGCAAACCGGGACGCCCCCGCAAGGTAAAGGAAGAGACTGCCGCACCCCAAGCAACGGAAACCCCGAAGGTTGCCGAACCGGAATTGAACTTCGAGGCTAAAGCTCCGAAAACGGAACCCCAAGCGGAAGCTAAAAAAGTGGAAGCTAAAAAAGCCGTGAAGAATATCGTACCGGACGAAAGCCCTATTCTGGCCGAGGCGGCAGATGACTTCATCCCCATTGAAGACCTCCCCACAGAAAAGATAGAGTTGCCTTCCGAACTTATCGGTAAATTCGAAGCGACCAAAGCAGAAACTCCCGCAACTCCCACTCCTGCCGTTGCCCCTGCCGAACTGCAACCGCAACAGCCACAACGCCCACGCCTCCGTCCCCGTGACAACAACAACCCATATAATAATAACAACAATAATAACCGTACCGGTGGCTATAACCAACAGCGCCCCGTGCAGCAGCGCCCTGCACAACCGTATAACAACGGAGAGAACTATCCCGCCGCTCCGGAACGCAAACCCGTAATAGAACGCGAGAAGACGTACGAATTCGATGACATCCTCACCGGAACCGGTGTACTGGAAATCATGCAGGATGGCTACGGCTTCCTCCGTTCCTCCGATTACAACTATTTGTCCTCACCGGACGATATTTACGTATCACAATCACAAATCAAATTGTTCGGCCTGAAAACCGGTGATGTGGTAGAAGGCGTAATCCGTCCCCCGAAAGAAGGCGAAAAGTACTTCCCGCTGGTAAAAGTATCCAAAATAAACGGACGTGACCCGGCTTTCGTACGCGACCGCGTACCGTTCGAGCACCTCACCCCCCTCTTCCCGGACGAGAAGTTCAAGCTTTGCAAAGGTGGATACTCCGACTCTATGTCGGCCCGTGTCGTAGACTTGTTTGCCCCCATCGGTAAGGGCCAGCGTGCCTTGATTGTGGCACAGCCCAAAACCGGTAAGACCATCTTGATGAAAGACATTGCCAACGCCATTGCCGCCAATCATCCGGAAGTCTACATGATTATGCTGCTCATCGACGAACGCCCGGAGGAAGTTACCGACATGGCGCGTACCGTCAATGCGGAAGTAATCGCCTCTACCTTCGACGAACCGGCAGAACGCCACGTGAAGATTGCCGGCATCGTCCTTGAAAAAGCAAAACGCATGGTGGAATGCGGACACGATGTTGTCATCTTCCTCGACTCCATCACCCGCCTGGCACGTGCCTACAACACCGTATCCCCGGCTTCCGGCAAAGTGCTTTCCGGTGGTGTGGATGCCAACGCATTGCATAAGCCCAAACGCTTCTTCGGTGCAGCACGTAACATCGAGGGCGGCGGTTCACTGACCATCCTTGCCACTGCCTTGATTGACACCGGCTCGAAGATGGACGAGGTTATCTTCGAAGAATTCAAGGGTACGGGTAATATGGAGTTGCAGCTCGACCGCAACTTGTCCAACAAGCGTATCTTCCCGGCTGTCAACATCGTTGCCTCCAGCACCCGCCGCGATGACCTGCTGCAAGACAAGCAGACACTGGACCGCATGTGGATTCTCCGCAAGTACCTTGCCGACATGAATCCGATAGAAGCCATGGACTTCGTAAAAGACCGTCTGGAGAAGACCAAAGACAACGACGAATTCCTGATGAGCATGAACAGTTAACAATAACTGCATACAGATATTGTACAAAAGCTTCCATTTACGTCCATAAACGTAGGTGGAAGCTTTTTTATATCCGTTTTTTCATACATAGAAAATAAGTAAAAAGCCCTCAAAAAACAGAATAATATAGATAATTATCAGTGCCCTGACCGGCACTTCCATTCTTTTCGCCCATCCACTGCAAGTCTTCAATAATATTCTGCTTCAAAAGAAGGCAGTTAAAGGGATTTTTTGTACTTTTGCGCCTCAATAAGAGTAATTTGTAATTTAGTAATTGTAATTAGATACTATGTTCGATAATTTAAGCGAGAGACTTGAAAGGTCGTTTAAAATTTTGAAAGGTGAGGGCAAAATCACCGAAATCAATGTTGCGGAAACCCTGAAAGACGTACGTAAGGCACTTTTGGATGCCGATGTGAACTATAAGGTAGCCAAAAACTTCACCGATACCGTTAAGGAAAAAGCCTTGGGACAAAACGTGCTGACAGCCGTTAAGCCCAGCCAGCTGATGGTAAAAATCGTGCACGATGAACTGACCCAGCTCATGGGCGGCGAGACTTCTGAAATAAACCTCGACTCCAAGCCTGCCATTATCCTAATGTCCGGTTTGCAAGGCTCCGGTAAGACAACTTTCTCCGGAAAGCTGGCCCGCATGCTGAAGAGCAAGAAGAACAAAAAGCCGTTATTGGTGGCTTGTGACGTATACCGTCCTGCTGCCATCGAGCAGTTACGCGTACTGGCTGAACAGATTGGCGTACCTATGTACTCGGAACCGGACAGCAAGAATCCGGTAGCCATTGCCCAAAATGCCATCCAAGAAGCCAAAGCCAAAGGCTACGACCTTGTAATTGTCGATACAGCCGGTCGTTTGGCAGTGGATGAGGAGATGATGAACGAGATTGCCGCCATCAAGAAGGCCATCAATCCGGACGAAATTCTGTTCGTAGTGGATTCAATGACCGGTCAGGATGCAGTGAACACCGCTAAGGAATTCAACGAACGGCTCGACTTCAATGGTGTAGTATTGACCAAACTGGATGGTGATACCCGCGGTGGTGCCGCCCTTTCTATCCGTTCGGTGGTAAACAAGCCCATCAAGTTTGTAGGTACCGGTGAAAAGCTGGATGCCATAGACCAATTCCATCCCTCACGTATGGCCGACCGTATCCTCGGTATGGGTGACATCGTATCTTTGGTGGAACGTGCACAGGAACAATATGACGAGGAAGAAGCCAAACGCCTGCAAAAGAAGATTGCCAAGAACCAGTTCGACTTCAACGACTTCCTGAGCCAGATTGCACAAATCAAGAAAATGGGTAACTTGAAGGAACTTGCCTCCATGATACCGGGCGTAGGCAAAGCCATCAAGGATATAGACATTGACGACAATGCCTTCAAGAGCATTGAAGCCATTATTTACTCCATGACTCCGGAAGAACGCAGTAATCCGGCCATTCTGAACGGTTCACGCCGCCAGCGCATTGCCAAAGGTAGCGGTACGAATATTCAGGAAGTAAACCGCCTGCTGAAACAGTTTGACCAGACCCGCAAGATGATGAAGATGGTAACTGGCAGCAAGATGGGCAAGATGATGCCGAAATTAAAAAGATAAGATAATAGCCTATGACACTGATTGATGGAAAAGCAATTTCAGAGCAAGTAAAGCAAGAGATTGCAGCAGAAGTAGCCGAAATAGTGGCTCGTGGGGGTAAACGCCCGCATCTGGCCGCCATTCTTGTAGGACACGATGGAGGTAGCGAAACCTACGTTGCCGCCAAAGTAAAAGCATGCGAAGTTTGCGGATTCAAGTCCTCCCTTATCCGTTACGAGGCAGACGTTACCGAAGAGGAACTGCTTGCCAAAGTACGCGAATTGAACGAGGATGCAGATGTGGACGGTTTCATTGTACAGCTTCCCTTGCCCAAACATATCTCTGAGCAAAAGGTGATTGAAACCATCGACTACCGTAAGGATGTGGACGGTTTCCATCCCATCAATGTGGGACGGATGTCCATTGGTCTTCCCTGCTATGTATCCGCTACCCCCAACGGTATCCTTGAACTGCTGAAGCGCTATCAGATAGAAACTTCAGGCAAGAAATGCGTGGTATTGGGACGCAGTAACATTGTCGGCAAACCCATGGCTGCCCTGATGATGCAGAAAGCTTATCCCGGCGACGCCACAGTAACCGTATGCCACAGCCGCAGCAAAGACCTGGTAAAGGAATGCCAGGAAGCGGACATCATCATTGCTGCGTTGGGACAACCGAACTTTGTTAAGGCGGAAATGGTCAAGGAAGGTGCTGTCGTTATTGATGTAGGTACTACCCGTGTGCCCGATGCCTCCAAGAAATCCGGGTTCAAGTTGACCGGTGATGTGAAATTCGATGAAGTAGCTCCTAAATGTTCATTCATTACCCCCGTACCGGGAGGCGTAGGTCCGATGACCATCGTTTCCCTTATGAAGAATACATTGCTTGCCGGCAAGAAAGCAATCTACCAATAACAACGTCATGAAAACGCTCGTCGTCTTCATGACTGTCTTACTGTATAGCGTAACCCTTTCCTCCCAGGAAAGGATTACGCTATTATTTGTCGGTGACCTGATGCAGCACCAGGCACAAATAGACGCAGCACATGTATCTGAAGGAAAATATGACTACTCCTCCTGCTTCTCCCTCATAAAAGAGCAAATATCCCAGGCAGACCTCGCCATAGGAAATCTGGAAGTCACATTGGGGGGCAAGCCCTATCGGGGCTATCCTATGTTCAGCGCCCCCGATGAATATCTTCAAGCCATAAAGGACGCCGGATTCGATATTTTACTGACAGCCAACAACCACTGTCTGGACCGTGGGAAAAAGGGGATGGAGCGTACCATACAATTGCTCGACTCCTCCGGTATTCGTTACGCAGGCACCTACAAGAATCTGTCGGAGCGCAGGCAACGCTATCCCCTGTTCATCAACAGAAACGGCTTTCGCATTGCCCTACTCAACTATACTTACGGCACCAATGGTATCAAGGCTACCTCTCCCAATATCGTAAACTATATTGATAAGAATACCATCCTGCAAGATATCCAAAGTGCCAAGGCACGCCAACCGGATGCCATTATTGCCTGTATGCATTGGGGAGAGGAATATCAGTCCCTTCCCAACCGTGAGCAACGCGAACTGGCCAACTGGTTGCTCCAACAAGGCGTAACACATATTATCGGTTCACACCCTCACGTCATTCAACCAATGGAACTACGTACCAACGGTACCGAACAGCACATCATAGTCTATTCCTTGGGAAACTTCATTTCCAATATGAGCAAGGCCAACACTGACGGCGGCCTCATCTTCACTTTGCAGTTGGAGAAACATCCTCTCCCCCAACCCATCCGTCCCTCTTACATCGGTCAGAGTCAGACGCCCCTGCCAGACTCCAATCCTCTGCCTTTTCCATACTGTCGTGTTTCCTATTGTGGATATAATCTGGTCTGGACCGGCCGGCCGGAACTTACTAAAGAAAAAAATTACATTCTTTATCCTGCCAGTTTTCCTACAGAACATTTAACTCCGGAAGCTCGTAAACACCTGGGAATCTTCGTCAAAAGCTCTCGAAAGCTGCTCCAGCAGCACAATATAGATATCTACGAGAAGAAAAAATAATGCAGAAATCTCAAAAAATTTCGTCTCATTCTTTGCAATATTAAAGATTATCCCTATCTTTGCACCGCATTTAAGAAATGCACTAACATGGTGGCTGTAGTTCAGTTGGTTAGAGCGTCAGATTGTGGTTCTGAATGTCGTGGGTTCGAGTCCCATCTGCCACCCGCAAAGAAGAGGAAATTCGAAAGAATATTCCTCTTTTTTGTTATTGTCCAAACAATTCCCCTCAAAGGGAGGCAACGTGGAATCAATGTAAAAAATTGTAGGGATACTCCTCACAGAGTATCCCTACATCATAGGAAGGAATCAATTACCTAAACCAGTTCTTGTACAAAAGAGTTTACTTTCTCAAAATGTTCAAAATAGCTGGAAACTTATTCCGATATTTTGCATTCTGTATCAATCACACTTAATAGCACTTCCTTCCTTACTTTATCAAGCCAGTGATAAGATAACCCTTTATCACCTCATAGAAATAAGAATACAAAAGAAATATTTCATCTTTCAAAAAACATTCTATACCAACACTCTACTATTTTCGATTTCCGTCATGCAAATATAACCCTTTTTGTTTATACGAAAAGCAAAATCAGTTATCTTTGCAAAGATGAAACTCAATTAAACATGAAAATTCTTTGGATAGACCTCAATAGCTCGTATGCACACTCTTCGTTGGCACTCCCTGCACTGCACGCACAAATAGCAAAGAACAATTCCGTAAAATGGGAAATCGTATCTGCCACCATCAATGAAAACGTAGGAATGATTGTCGACGAAATATACCGGCACCAACCCGACATCATTGCCGCAACGACATGGTTGTTCAACCACGAACAACTGTTGCACATCACGGCGAGATTAAAAGCATTGCTTCCCAATAGCTGCTTCATTTTGGGCGGACCTGAATTCTTAGGAAACAATGAAGACTTTCTGCATAAAAACCCTTTCATCGACTGTGTATTCAGGGGAGAGGGAGAAGAAGCATTCCCCCAATGGCTGTCTTGCTGGAACCAGCCGGAAAAATGGGACAGCATTCCGGGGCTTTGCTATATGAATCCTCAAAAGCAATATATAGACAACGGCATAGCCCGTGTACTCAACTTTTCCCGACTCGTACCGCCGGAAAACAGCAGTTTCTTCAACTGGAGCAAACCATTCGTACAACTGGAGACTACCCGAGGCTGTTTCAACACATGCGCATTCTGCGTCAGCGGTGAAGAAAAACCGGTGCGCACACTGTCCATTGAAAGTATCCGTGAACGCCTTCAAATTATCCACAGCCATGGAATAAAAAACGTACGCGTCCTCGACCGGACCTTTAATTATAATCCGCGCCGTGCTAAAGAATTACTGCAACTTTTCCTGGAATTCAACCCGGACATATGCTTTCACTTAGAAATACACCCTGCACTATTATCCGAAGAGCTGAAAAATGAATTGAAAAAGCTACCTAAAGGATTGCTCCATCTCGAGGCCGGTATTCAAAGCCTGCGCGAACCGGTCCTCCAAAAAAGCCGTCGGATGGGAAGCCTGGAGGACTCACTGCAAGGTCTTCGTTTCCTATGTTCCCTACCCAATATGGAAACACACGCCGACCTCATTGCCGGCTTGCCTCTATACCGCCTATCCGAAATATTTGAAGATGTGCGTACACTTGCCGGATACAATGCCGGCGAGATACAGCTTGAATCCCTGAAGTTACTTCCCGGCACAGAAATGAGAAGAAGAGCGGAAGAACTGGGCATCCGATATTCTCCTCTCCCCCCTTATGAAGTGCTTCAAACAAATGAAATCAGTGTCAACGAGCTTCAAACAGCCCGGCAACTGTCACGTCTTCTGGATGGATTCTATAACACAACTGCTTGGCAAGCCATCACCCGCAAGCTGATTCTGGATGACAACGACTTCCTACGTCGCTTTCTGGAATTTTTAATCGATAAAAATCTTATAGACCAGCCCATGAGCCTGGAAAAGCGAGGTCTCGTACTCTATGAATTCTGCAGTATGCATTATCCGGCCTATAAAATCATGGTCACCATTGCCTGGATAGAGGCTGGCATGTCATTAAAGAAAAAACCAGCAGAGAAAGTCAAGACCAAGCGCCAGATGCCACCGGAATATTGGGAAGTCATCTATGGAAACTACAAAGAAAGCCTCCGCTTATGTTTTCTACCCATTGACGACAATACCCAAAATGGTTATTGGTTCGGCTTCGAATCGGAAATACAAAAAGCAGAACCAGTATTCAAAGCCAAAGGAATAATGGAGAGGTGTCAAAATACACAATCACCGCAGATTAACACAGATAAAAGTTCCTGATTATCAGAAATTCTATAGCAATCTGTGTAACCTGCGGCGAGTTATGCCCTCATTTCTTCTCCTATCCGCAGTGGAAATACTTCTCGACCAGTTTCAGCATCTCCTCCGGACTGTCTTGTATCTCTGCACGCAAGGTTCTATCCTCGTAAGAACGCAGTTTAGAGATAACCCCATCAACCATTGCAGGACTGAACACATGGTATTGTTCAAAGACAGCACGCTGTCTTTCCAAGCAATCGGCAGAAGCGGCACAACTATCAGGAAGCTGTTCCAGTTGTTTCAACTTATCTTCATTTTCTTTCTTGTGGATATTTACATTGACATATGTTTTTTCTGCAATTCCTAAAGCATCGTCTATCTCAAATCCATAACGGCAAGCTACAGCAAGTCCGGCAATCAATTGATACAAATCGGCCGAACCGTCAGGCGAACGCATTTCCACCGTCTGTTTCTGTGTAGTATCATAATGACTTGGGGTCTCCAACGGATTTGCCAACATGCACATATCCGTTTTTGCCGACCAGCCCAACGGAACGCGTACCAATACCGAACGGTTGCGGTCGCCCCAGCAAATGTTGGTCGGTGCTTCCTGATGAGGAACCAGACGAAAATAGGAAGTAGGATTTGTATTACCGAAAGCCGTAATGGAAGAAGCCAGCTTCATCATGCCCGCAATGGCCTTACGGGCTGTTTCAGAGAGTACCCCATCTTTCAGCATCTGGTTCTGCCCGTCCTTCATGATACGCATATGTATATGCAATCCGGAACCGGCTTTTCCTGCCGTGATTTTCGGTGCAAAAGTAATGTTATATCCATACTGGCTAGCCAGATTACGGATAACCCATTTTGCTATCACCAATTGGTCAGCAGCCTCCTCGGCACGCACCGGCAGGAATTCTATTTCATTCTGCTCATAAATCTTATCGTCCAGCGTAAAATTACCGACTTCAGAATGCCCATACTTTATCTGTCCGCCTGCCTGCGCAATATATGACATACATTCCGTACGGAAATCATTGAACTTGGCATAAGGGGCCGATTCATGATAACCACGTTGGTCGGTAGCCGGGAACAATCCGTCATTTTCAGAAATTACATAATATTCCAATTCTCCCATAGCCTGAAATTCCATCCCCGTAACCTCAGTAAATGCCTGACATGCCTTACGCAGGGTATATTCCGGAGAACTTTCCAACGGTTCACCATCCTTATTAAAATAAGAACAGAGCATTGACAACGTGGGCAATTCAGAAAAAGGATCTATAAAAGCGGTCCGGAAACGCGGCACTACATACAAATCACTGCTACCGGCCTCTATAAACGGAAACAAGCTGGAACCGTCTACGCGTTCACCACATGTAAGTATGGCATCAAGGTATGCCTCATTATTGATGACAAAGTTCAGTGTCTTCAGTCTCCCGTCTGCCGCAGGATACATGAAGTTCACCATACGAATGTCGTTCTCCTTTATATAGGAAACAATGTCTGCTTTCGTAAATTCGGAAGCCGGTTTTTGAAGGGCAGCCACCAATAGATTGGGGCTCATGGATAATTCCTGGTTCATAATACGCTGATTGTTTTTAGTTTTCTATATGGTTAACAAAACACATGCAATTTTCTGTCACAATAAAAAACTGCTGTTTCGCAAAGATACTAAAAGTTGTATCAGAAAAAAAACAAACAACCTAAATCTTATCAGAGAGCCTCAACCTTTTCCGTCGTATCCCCACTTCACGTAAATAGCCCCCCAAGCAAATCCTGCTCCGAATGCTGTAAAAATCAGTTTATCCCCCTTTTTCAGCTTATCCTCGAAATCCCATACACACAATGGAAGCGTGCCGGCACTTGTATTTCCATACCGTTCTATATTGACCATTACCTTTTCGGGAGATACTCCCAAGCGTTGCGAAACAGCAGTAATTATACGCATGTTTGCCTGATGGGGAATCACCCAGTCAATGTCCTCCTTCGTCAAGTGATTCCTCTCCATGACCGCCTCACAAGCATCCGCCATATTGGCCACAGCATATTTAAAGACTGTACGTCCTTCCTGATAAATATAATGCATCCGATTGTCCAGTGTATAGTAAGATGGAGCACATACGGAGCCTCCCGCTTTGATATGTAAAAAAGGCAGACCTTTCCCGTCTGTTCTCAATACGGCATCCATTACTCCCATATCCTCCCGGGTGGGTTCCAGCATGAAAGCAGCAGCACCGTCACCAAAAATAGGACAGGTAGCGCGGTCTGTATAATCAATCACCGATGACATCTTATCAGCTCCTACTATGACAACCTTCTTATATTTTCCGGAACGTATGAAATTCGCCCCCGCCTCCATTGCATACAGAAATCCACTGCAAACAGCCTGCATGTCAAAAGCAAAAGCATTGTTCAGGCCCAATTTGTCACATAAGATGGACGCGGTAGAAGGAAAGTGATAATCGGGAGTGGTAGTAGCTACGATAACCAAGTCAATGTCATTCGGGCTGGTCTTTGTGCGCTGCATCAGTTGTTTCACAGCCTTACGAGCCATATATGAAGTTCCAAGCCCCTCCTCATGCAAAATGCGTCTTTCCTTTATACCAATGCGCCCCATAATCCATTCATCATTGGTATCCACCATTTTAGATATTTCATCATTAGTCAAGACATAGTCCGGAACATATCCTCCAACTCCCGTAATCACTGCATTCAAATTCTCCATTAATCCTATCCAGTTTAGTGTAAAATCAGGAATAACCCTATTATAAATATGCTATCAGAATATCACACTTTTTTCAGAATAGTCGTGTGACAATCTTTAATTAATGGGCGCAAATATACGAAAAGAGAATAAAAATCAATGAATCTGACAACAAAAGACATTAACTGTCTACAAATAATAACACTTTAAAACACAACGGGATTCACTACTATCCGAGCCCTGCAGGAATACTTCCGCATAACCTTTCTGCAAATAAAGAACAAAAAATCCGCTACCTGCAACGATGACGCACGATTGGCCGCACAACCGGGCACATTTCCTTTTCCAGCGAATGGAGCATCGCAGGCGGTTGGATGGAAGTTTTGATTACTCACATACTCATAACCGCCATACGTCCAATGCGTGTCTACATTCCCATTATCCGGGTCTGGCATATCCCACAAAGAAACACCAAACCGTGTATACCGGCGGGGAATGGGGAAGAGGAGATAACCTTTCTTCAGTATCTCCGTTGTCATGGGGCTCATTTCTTTTTCCATCTTTGTCTATTCTTAATTCGATAACATGACAAAGGTAAGGGACCAGCCAAGGGGATACAAATAAACAGTTAGAATCGGCTAAAAATTAATGAAATAAATAAGATGGCGGAAGAGGGACTCACCTCATCCTCCACCACCCTATATAATAATATACTAAAATAATCAGAATGTATTAGAAATACATTCTCTATTTTGCATATTTTTATTAATAAAACATGTTGCAAAGTTAGAATGGGAGAGACGTTGGCGGCTGCCATGCCATGAAGGATAGCACCCTCAAAGTTACTTTTCAATTCACTAATGATTTCACCTTTATAGGTAATACAATCCTTTTTAAGACCAAGAACTTTGCCAAACAAGCAATTGTCTTCTTCACCGTATTCCACGCTACCGAAATGTCCTTTGTACTTTAACTGTCCTATACTATTTTGTTATCTTTTGTTCTTTACTTTATTAATATTTCTCAATCAGTCTATTCTCACGAATATAAGTTAGTAATTGTTCATCACATCTCCTTTCATTATATTCGACGGATGCGGCTTATGCATTATATACGAATTTTTCCATCCGAACTAACCAATTTACTTCCTACCCCCAACTCCTCCCCTTCCTCCTTGAAGTAGCCCAGCACCTTGGCTGGCGTGAGACGGCAGCGTTCCACGCTTTTCAAGCGGCTCTGAAAGATGTAGCGGGAGCGCAGCATGAGGTATATAGTTCAAGCTACGGTGCAAGCGGTGCTGAAGGCAGGCTCTGACATCTTCAGCGGAGAGTTTCATTCCTTTGTTTGGGGTTGCTTTCATTGTAATGGTTATTTTAGAATTGACTGTTGATGTGACGGATTTGCAAAACGCATCATCCATCTGTGCCGGATGCATAATGCACACCGGGCAAACGGATGATGCGTTGGGAGCAAATGCACGTTGCGTTTTCGCTGATAAAGCCTTAATGAGCATTAAGGGTTGTTATATAATATAATATTAACCGCTGCCGGTTTGGAGGTTAGCGGAAAACATGTACATTTGTAATGTGTTTTTCATAGTATTAGATTTAAGGTTAACAAAAGATTGGCTGTCTGGGATAGATGGCCTTTTTTATGTTGTTTTCTGACCTGCTTCGTAGGATTAAGTTTTTAATAGATAAATACTTTAAGGCAGGCACAAGGGGATAAAAAAAGTCCCACAAATCATTGGATTTGTGGGACTTGTGTGTTTACTGTCCGTTTTTTCCGGTTAATTCAGCGGAGAGACAGGCTCTCGAACTTATACTTTCACAGAATCTCATAAAACCGCAAACAACTGATAATCAAGTGCAAATTACAATATAGAGTAAAACTAAATGTTTCTAAATGTCTTTTGCTATCTCAATAATTGGGTGTATATTTGGGTGTAGAATTTCAAACGCACCCAATTATGAATATCAAGCGTAACATCATTTTTGCATTGGAGAGCCGGAAAAAGAACGGTGTGCCAATCGTAGAGAACGTACCCATCCGTATGCGTGTCATCTTTGCCAGCCAACACATCGAGTTTACAACGGGCTACCGGATTGACGTAGCCAAATGGGATGCAGACAAGCAGCGGGTAAAGAACGGATGTACCAACAAGCTAAAGCAGAGTGCAGCCGAAATCAATACGGACTTGCTGAAATACTATGCCGAAATCCAGAATATTTTCAAGGAATTTGAGGTGCAGGAGGTTATGCCAACGACCCAACAGTTGAAGGAAGCTTTCAACATGAGAATGAAAGACACCAGCGAAGAACAGCCGGAAGAAGCCCCTGTCAGCTTTTGGGAGGTGTTCGATGAGTTTGTAAAAGAGTGAGGTAACCAGAATAACTGGACGGCATCCACCTATGAAAAATTTGCAGCAGTGAGGAACCACCTCAAAGAGTTCAAGGAGGATGCAACGTTTAACTATTTCAACGAGTTTGGATTGAACGAATACGTCAACTTCCTGCGTGACACTAAGGATATGAGAAACAGCACCATCGGCAAGCAAATGGGATTCCTCAAATGGTTCCTGCGCTGGAGTTTCAAGAAAGGACATCATCAGAACATTGCATACGATACATTCAAACCGAAACTGAAAACCACCTCGAAAAAAGTAATCTTCCTGACTTGGGATGAACTGAACAAGCTGAAAGACTACCAGATACCCAAGGATAAGCAATACCTGGAACGTGTGCGTGACGTTTTCCTGTTCTGCTGCTTTACGAGTTTGCGGTATTCGGATGTTCGCAATCTGAAAAGAAGCGATGTGAAATCCGACCACATCGAAATAACCACAGTCAAGACTGCCGACAGCCTGACGATTGAACTGAACAAATACAGTAAAGCCATACTGGACAAATACAAGGACATCCATTTCGAGAATTACATGGCTCTACCCGTCATCAGCAACCAGAAGATGAACGATTACCTGAAAGAGCTGGGCGAACTGGCAGAAATCAACGAGCCTGTACGCGAAACCTACTACAAGGGAAATGAACGTATTGATGAAGTCACACCCAAATACGCTTTGCTCAGTACCCATGCAGGAAGAAGGACATTCATCTGCAATGCGCTGGCTCTCGGAATCCCGGCACAGGTGGTCATGAAATGGACGGGGCACAGCGACTACAAGGCTATGAAACCCTACATTGACATAGCGGATGATATTAAGGCGAACGCCATGAACAAGTTTAATCAACTATAAAAGTATCAAACAGTTTCATAGATAGTTACCAATGACTATATTTGTAGAAATTATCATCACATTATGAGCAACAAGGAATCCAACATAGAAAAAACGAATTTTGATGCATTCATTCAAGCGGTCGGTTCGGAAATAGAACAGGCACAAGTAAGGCTGATTGTTGCAGCCAATGCACAAATGCTGTTCCATTACTGGAAGGTAGGCAATTACATCCTTTATCACCAGCAGCTACACGGATGGGGAAGCAAAATCATCAAGCAGTTGGCAAAGGCTATCCGACTGCATTACCCTGAGAAGAAAGGCTATTCGGAACGTAACCTTACCTATATGTGTCAGTTTGCAAAAGCATATCCTTTAAGAGCGTTGCAAAGTTTCATAGAAACAGATGCAAGACTGATAGCACCAAACGTGAAGAAAATTGAGGATGAAGTACACTTCTTAAACGATTTTCAATTTACGCAAGAGCCTCTTGCGCAAATTCAATCTGCTGATAACAAAGAAATGATAATCACGCAAGAACCTCTTGCACAAATCCACAATGTTACCAAAACTGTATCTGATATTTACCAAATGGAAATTAAGGATATAGAAAGCGTATTCATGACATCACCTGTTGCAAGAACTAATTGGGCAAGCCATGTGATTATGCTTAACAGTTCACTTCCATTGGGTCTAAGCTACTGGTACATGAAGCAGTCTGTGGAAATGGGATGGAGCAGTAATGTATTGAAATTACAGATTGACAGTGATTTGTATAGCCGACAAATCAGCAACAACAAGGTTAACAATTTCACGACCACACTTCCGGCTCCACAAAGCGACCTTGCCAATTACCTGCTCAAAGACCCGTACATCTTTGATTTGGCAGGAGCCAAAGAAAAAGCAGACGAAAGGGATATTGAAGAACAGCTGGTGAAACACGTTACCCGCTACCTGTTGGAAATGGGCAACGGTTTTGCCTTCGTTGCCCGGCAGAAGCACTTCCAAGTAGGAAACAGCGATTTCTTTGCCGACCTGATTTTATATTCCATTCCGTTGCACGCATATATTGTCATAGAATTGAAAGCCACTCCTTTCAAGCCGGAATATGCCGGACAACTCAACTTTTACATCAACGTGGTGGATGATAAGTTGAGAGGGGAACACGACAACAAGACCATCGGTCTTTTGTTGTGCAGAGGGAAGGACGAAGTGGTTGCCCAGTATGCCCTTTCCGGCTATGACCAGCCCATCGGCATCAGCGATTACCAATTGAGCAAGGCAATTCCCGAGAAATTGAAATCAGCGTTGCCCAGCGTAGAAGAAGTGGAAGAAGAACTGGCTTCTTTCCTTGACAAAGACCCCCAATAATAAGAGTATGCCATGCAGAAAACGATAATAACCCTCATTCCTCAATACGGAGAACTGAACAGAATCTGCAAAGACTGGATTGTAAGCCATACTTTCTCTTTTGAAAAGCAGAAATTCATCGTTGATTTCTACTCGGAATGGAGCGATATAAAGGCTTTTGAGCGAGCTATCCTTGAACTGGTGCTTCATACACCGCCAGAACCATGTGCCCTGCTGCTGAAAAGCCTGAAAAAGGAAGTCAGAGAATACACACGGCTTTATGAAGCTTACCGCCTTCCCCATGATGAGGTGATTATGCGTGTATGCAACCAATACGCAGACAGCTACAAAGAAGCCATCAAGGAAGAGATGGAAGTGGTGAACAGGCTGCGCAAACCGATGAACGAAGCCAACAACCGCTATGATTCCATCGGCTACCGAGAGCATACACCCGAAGAAGAAAAGCTGGCGGAAAGAGAATATGAGCGTTGCAAGGCTGAATATGAAAAGGGGAAAGCCCAGCTGGACCATCTTTATGAGCAGCAAACCCTTCTCTGGAAAGAGGCCCGGCAATACATGAAAAACCGTTGCGATGACATCTACCTGCTTAGCGTACACTTCATGGGCATCCTGACCAAATATGTACCGGACGAAGAAAGCCAACCGAACGAAGCAAACAGGCAGAGCCGTACAGACAGCCAGCCGGAAACTGAAACGGCAACCGCATCGGCTACGGCTACAACAGCCGGATTGCCTGAATATTTCAGCATGAAACTGATTTCCCTCATTCATGAAGTTTGTGCAGGGGAACAGTTTGAAGACATTACCGCACCGGATTTCTATGCCTGCATGAATCTGCATCCCTGCCAATGCGTATTGAAAATAAAGCCAAGGGAAAAGATACGGGTATGCTATCTGATTTCCCTGATGAGGGAGCAGTTGCCGGGGCAGGATAAGGACAAATGGAAGGAAGCCATCCTGAAACACCTAAATATTGATGAAAACTATTACAAGTCCAAGTACAGGGAACCCGTCTCCGATTTACCCAGCATTCCCAATCAAAAGTTCGTCAAAGAAATGGGCGGAATATTCCGATAACCCGTGATATTCCAATATATTTTACGACATGACCACTTATACCACTCAAAATAATTTTTGAGTGGTATTTTTATTTCTTGATATTCAGCGATATAACAGAACAATCCGTATCTATCATCCACATACTTACCACTCAAAACCCTACCTAATTTTGCATCGTTCGAGAACAGAAAAAACAGCCTGTGCGCAGGGCTATTGTCAAACAACTAATCATACGGACGATGAACAACCTCAAAGAACTGTTAGTGAAACCCGTCTGGCAGATGACAGGCGAAGAGTTCCTTTTTCTAAGCAGACACGCTTCGGTACAGGCAGAAGCGCAAACACAGCCGACCACCGACACGGAAAGAAAGTACGTGTACGGCATACTCGGCATAGCCAAGCTTTTCGGGTGCAGCCTGCCCACAGCCAACCGCATCAAGAAAAGCGGAAAGATAGACAAAGCCATTACCCAGATTGGACGCAAGATTATCGTGGATGCGGAACTGGCGCTGGAACTGGCTGGCAAGAAAACCGGAGGACGCAGATAAAGGAGGTGATTATGGACTATATAAAAGAAATATCACCCGAACAAGCCGTTATCCTCTGGCAGGAATCCCGGCTAAGTCTGTCAAGATGTTACGAAAAAGCCCCCGAAATTCTGAAAGTACACGGCTCTGTCATCGGGACGCTGGGCAATTTCAGTACATCCATCGGCAAAGCCAAGAGCAAGAAGACCTTCAATGTATCGGCTATCGTAGCTGCTGCATTGAAGAACGGTACTGTGTTACGATATGCAGCTGAACTGCCCGAGGAAAAGCGGAAAGTGCTTTATATAGATACGGAGCAAAGCCCCTACCACTGCCTGAAAGTGATGAAGCGGATCCTGCGGATGGCAGGATTGCCCGACGACAGGGACAGCGGTTATCTGGAGTTTCTCGCTTTGAGAAAATACACCCCGGAACAGCGCATCAGCATTGTAGAACAGGCTATCTACCACTCACCGGATATTGGGCTGGTCATCATAGACGGCATCCGGGATATGGTGTACGACATCAACAGCCCCGGTGAATCCACCCGCATCATATCCAAGCTGATGCAGTGGACGGACGACAGGCAGATTCATATCCATACGATACTGCATCAGAACAAGGGGGATGAGAACGCAAGAGGGCACATTGGTACGGAACTGAACAACAAGGCGGAAACAGTCCTGCTGGTGGAAAAGGACAAGGGGAACAGCGACATCAGCCATGTTTCCGCCATGCACATCCGGGCGATGGATTTCGAGCCTTTTGCATTCTGCATCAACGACAGAGCCCTGCCCGAACTTGCGGAAGGCTACAAGCCGGAAGCAAGGAAGCCGGGAAGACCCTCGGTGGAAAAGTTTGACCCTTACAAGGATATTTCAGAACCGCAGCACCGTGCCGCACTGGAAGCCGCTTTTGCACTGAAAGAGGAATACGGCTACAAGGAGCTGGAAGACACCTTAATCAGGACTTATCTGGCAGAAGGGGTTAGACTGAATCACCAGAATGCAGTGGCGCTTATCACCATGCTGCGCAACAAACGGATGATAGTGCAGGAAAACGGCAGGAAGTATTCCTTCAAGCCCGATTACCACTATTAGCCGACAATCCCGAAAATCGCTTCACTTTATTCCCGTATCCTATATATACGACAATTTAGTGAAGTGATTTCAGAAACAGACAAATCACTTCACTTTATTCCGAGGGTCTATATATTAGGAGTTTAGTGAAGTGATTGTACTGACCGCATACTTTTAAGAGTTGCGGGCAAAAAGAGAAATAATCAAAGCACTCACTAAAAACGATTTCCTTATGAACATCGAGACTGCAAAACAAATCAATCTGGCTGACTACCTGCACAGCCTGGGGTATTCACCCGTCAAACAGCAGGGTATCAACCTTTGGTACAAATCTCCCTTGAGGGAAGAAACAGAGGCTTCCTTCAAAGTGAACACCGAACGCAACCAGTGGTACGACTTCGATGCGCCCATATAGGCTACACAATAAATATCTCTATGGCAAGAGATTAGGTTAGAGTTCAACAGACCTATCCTCAACGACTTAGCTGGAGGAGAAATCCAAAGGTGACAAAAGCATGTCGGTAAAGTCATTAGTCAGCTAAATACCAAGCTGCGACTGCATGGCGAGAGGAAAAGACAGACACAAGGATGAAGCCTGATTGGTTGAACGATAGTTCTGCTGCACACGTACCAGCCCCGACGAAAGGTATTTGATTCACGTCGGGCTGAAGCACCCCATGTAAACCGAAATTACAATGGAGCAGGAGCTGGCTTCAGAGCAACCACAATAAGTGGAATAGGAACGTAAGTCGCATCCGACAGTCTGCCGAGCCAAACAGTTATTGTGAAAGCAAATGGGGATTCCCTAAATCAGAATGCCGTAAGGCTATGGGCATAGGACCCTGAATATCTGACATGGGAACGGAGCTTCCGTAGTAGTCCGAGCAAGGGAAAGCCTTGTACATGGCGAAGGGAAGCAGTTAGATAACTTAATACAAATAATGGAAAATGTGTGAGACATTATGAGAAGTCCTGAGCAAGTATTAAAAGCTTTAAACAAGCATGGTAAAGTTTCGGATTACAAGTTCGAAAGGCTGTACCGTATCTTATTCAATGAGGAGATGTTTCATGTTGCTTACCAGCGTATTTACGCCAAACCAGGCAATATGACACCCGGTACGGATGGGAAAACCATCAATCGGATGAGTCTTCAAAGAATAAACAAAGTCATTGCATCTTTGAGAGATGAGTCTTACAAGCCTAATCCGGCAAAAAGGATATACATACCCAAGAAAAACGGTAAGAAAAGACCGCTTGGAATTCCTTCCTTTGAGGACAAACTTGTACAGGAGGTGGTGCGCATGATTCTTGAAGCCGTCTATGAAGAGGTGTTTGCAAACACCTCACATGGATTCAGACCAAACAGAAGCTGCCATACCGCATTGACCCATATCCAAAAGACATTTACAGGTACAAAATGGTTTGTGGAAGGAGACATTAAAGGATTCTTCGACAACATAGACCACAATGTATTGATTGCAACTTTGCGGAAACGGATTGCCGATGATAGATTTCTAAGGCTTATCCGCAAGTTGTTGAATGCGGGATATATTGAAGACTGGAAGTTTCATAATACAAACAAGGGAACTCCACAAGGCGGTAATATCAGTCCTATACTGGCAAACATTTATCTTGATAATTTTGACAAGTATATGGAAGAATACGCCCTACGCTTCAATAAGGGAAAAGAAAGACACATCACCAAAGAATACAAGCAACTTAGCGATAAGATGCAACGCATCCTTAAAAGCATCAAGAACATACAGGATGCAGATGTCAGATTACAGCTTAGGGATGAGTATGAGAAACTGAGACGTGAAAGGCAAAAGATTGAGAGCAGAGACAGTATGGATGAAACATACAGAAGGCTTCGATACGTAAGATACGCAGATGATTTCCTCATTGGTGTTATCGGAAGCAAGGCAGAGTGCGTTAAAATCAAGTCGGACATTACCAAGTATATGGAAGAAAACCTCAAGCTGGAACTGTCACAGGAAAAGACATTGATAACAAACGCACAAAAGCCCGCGAAATTTCTTGGCTTCGATGTTTCAGTCCGTAAGTCTGATGCTATCAAGCGGGACAAGAACAATGTGCCAGCCCGTTATTACAACGGTAAGATAGTCCTAAAGGTCGCCATAGAAACGGTGCGGAACAAACTGGAAGAATACAGCGCCATCAGATACAAGGTAGAAAATGGCCGACAAGTTTGGTTTGCAAAGTTCAGAGGCAATCTTATGAAGAAGAAAATCGAGGACATAGTGGCGGCATATAACTCTGAAATCAGAGGGTTCTACAACTACTACTGCATTGCCAACAACGTGGCATACGCGCTCTCAAAGTTTGGATACATCATGGAGTACAGTATGTACCATACCATTGCAGGAAAAACCAATAGCACTGTAAGCAAAGTCATTGACAAATATAAGGTTGGGAATGACATTATAGTGCCATATCAGGATGCAAAAGGTAAATTACGGTACAGGAAATTCTATAATGAGGGATTCAAACGTAAACCACCAATGTACTATACGGAGGTAAACGACTTATCCTACACAATCGCAATTCCACAGCCGACACTTACTGAGCGATTGGATGCGAGAACATGTGAATTATGTGGAAAAGTCGGACCTGTAGTCATGCGTCATGTCAGAAAGCTAAATCAGCTTAAAGGAAAAACTGAATGTGACAGGCTGATGCTTGAAAAGCATAGGAAGACATTGGTTGTCTGTGAAAAGTGTTATGCCAAAATACACAGCCATGCTAAATAAAGTCATGTTATCAACGGAGAGCCGTATGCGTGGAGACATGCAAGTACGGTTTGGGGGCAGGTACGGGAAAACCTACTGCCGAAAGGCAGTAAGGCGTTCTGTACCGAGCCTACGTTTAGGGAAAGGGGGCGGCATCATTGAACTGGCTGCACACCTGTATGCTACCGACCATGTACCTTACCTGCTGGAGCGGATTGCGGAACAGACACCGCATGTACACCCGGTATCTTTCTCTTTTGGCAAGCAGGACTCTTTCGGTCCGAGCTTCCAGCAGCTGGAGATAGTACCGTTATCATCTCCTGCCCTGCTTGCATACCTGCAGAAAAGAGGAATAAATCTGGAGCTGGCAAAAAGAGAATGTAGCGAAGCCCGTTACACCCACAACGGCAAGCGTTACTTTGCCATCGCCTTCCCTAACGGCTCGGGTGGGTTTGAGGTTCGTAACCCCTATTTCAAGGGCTGCATCGCGCCCAAGGAAATCTCCCACATCAAACAATCGGGGAAAGCAAGGACTTCCTGCTATGTGTTCGAGGGATTCATGGACTATCTTTCCTTTCTGACATTGAGAAAGGAGAGCTGCCCGGATTATCCGGAATTGGACGGGCAGGACTACATTGTATTGAACTCCGTATCGAACGTGAACAAGGCTCTCTATCCGCTGGGCAGCTATGAGCGCATCCACTGCTTTTTCGACAACGACCATGCAGGACTGGAAGCACTCCGGCAAATCCGCATGGAATACGGCAGAGACCGATACATCCGGGACGCTTCGCAGATTTACAGAGGATGCAAGGACTTGAACGAATACTTACAACAGCAGAGAGCCGGAAAGCAGGCGGAAGCCATCCGGATGAAAGCTGAAACAGCAAGCCGACAAAAGGGAAAAGAAGCCACCGGGGAGGAACCAACCAAACGGGGCAGAGGGCTCAGCATGTAGGGACGGGCGCGTGGACTTTTCCATGCTGAAAAAGTCGTAGCTCATTAGGGGATTTTTCGAGCCGCATTACAAGTAACGCTAAAAATCCCCCAATGAGCCAACGGGGTTCCACCCCTCTGGACACCCCCGATGAACGGCTATGCCGCCCCCAAGAGGGGTAAGAAAACAAATGTCTAACGAATCAGAAAGAAAGGAAGAACATGGGATTCGCAGTATTGCATCTTGACAAAGCGCACGGGTCGGACAGCAAGATGTCCGACCACATCGAAAGAAAGACCACCCCGAAGAACGCAGATCCGACACGGACGCATCTCAACCGTGAGCTGATTGAGTTCCCCAGTGGAGTAACCAACCGCAACGAAGCCATCAGCCACAGGCTGAAAAGTGCCGGACTGACACGCAAGATAGGCACCAACCAGGTACGTGCCATCCGCTTCATCCTATCGGGAAGCCCCAAGGACATGAAGCAGATAGAGCAGGCAGGCAAGCTGGATGAATGGTGCAGGGACAGCGTGGAATGGATGAAACGTACCTACGGCAGCGAGAACGTGGTTTCGGCCGTGCTGCACATGGACGAGGAAACACCCCATATCCATGCCACCCTCATCCCTATCGTCCAGACTGAACGCAGAAAGAAGAAGTCAGAAAAGCTGGTGAAGAAAAACTACCGCAAGAAACCGAGCGGTGCAGCACGGCTGTCAGCCAATGACATCATGACCCGGCATAAACTGAAAGCCTATCAGGACGGGTATGCACTGGCTATGGCCAAATACGGATTGAAGCGAGGCATTGTCGGCTCGGAAGCCCGGCATACCACCACCGCCCAATACTACCGTGACCTGCTGAACCAGACAGAGGACATACAGGAAAACATCGGTCTGTTGCTTGCCGAAAAGGAACGGGCGGAAAGCGAGCTGGCTAAAATCAAAAGTGAAGCCAGAACCGAGCAGTTGAAAAACAAGGCTACGGATGCCATGACAGCCATTGCCAGCGGTGTCGGTTCTCTTTTCGGTAGCGGTAAGCTGAAGGAGCTGGAACAAGCCAACGGAAAGCTACAGGGTGAAATAGACAAACGTAACAATCAGATTCGTCTGCTGAACGACCACATGAGGATGCAGGAAGAGCGTCACAGCACAGAGAAACACTGCCAGCAGGAGGTACACCGACAGGAGCTGAACATGAAGGTGAAGAAAATAGAAGAGCTGAATGAAATCATCGGCAAAGCGTTCAAATGGTTCCCCATTATGAGAGAAATGCTGCAAATGGAGAAGTTCTGCAAGTCAGCTGGATTTACACAGGAAATGATAGACGTACTTTTGGCTAAAAGGAAGCCCATCGTTTGCAGTGGCAAGCTGTACTCCACACAGCATAGACAGTCATTCAAAATAAAGGATGCGGTCTGCAAGATTGAGGACGATTTGACCGAAGAACATAAGTTGGTGCTGACCATAAACCGACAGCCCATAGTACAATGGTTTAAGGAACAATGGGAAAAGTTAGAGCAGAATCTGCGTAATTCGGTGCAGAGAGAACAAAAAAACAGAGGATTCAAATTATAAATTCGTTCAACATAAAGCAAAATCTCGATTAAATGACTAATTTTACATTTGTGTAGAATCATCTACCCAAGAATAAAAAATCAAAGAAACGGTATGTTCATCTGATTGCTTAGGATGAAGCATAATTTGTAATAGTCAAGACTTGTTCTGACATTTGTTTTACTATCGGACAAAAAAACTGTCAGATGTTTGTTGCGAAGTTACACAAGTTTCATCATCCTCACAACCGAATGAGATTTTATCCTGCTCATTCGGTTTTATCATTTCCTGATTTTGCAGTTGATACTTTCTTGCCACAGCGATTCCTTCGATAAAAGTTTGCATGGGCGTTTTCCCGAAACAGTACTTTCCAGAGTGTGTTCTTTGGGTATTGTAGGAGTTCATCCACATATCAAGGTCTGCTTGCAGCTGTTCGATAGAGGTATAGATTTTCTTTCTGAATGCAATAGCATAGAACTCATTCTGCACGGTTCTGTTAAATCGCTCACATATACCGTTTGTCTGAGGGCTTTTCGCCTTAATCTTAGAATGATCAATGTCTTCCACAGCCAAATACAATTCATACTCATGATTTTCTCTGTTTCCGCAGTATTCTGTTCCTCTATCTGTTAGCATACGCATCAGTTTCAAGTCATGCTGCTCGAAAAAAGGAATAACCCTATCGTTAAGCATATCGGCAGCAACAAGCGCATTCTTTCTGTCATACAACTTGGCAAATCCGATTTTGGAGTAAGTATCAATGACGGTCTGCTGATAAATGTGTCCCACACCTTTGATATATCCTACATAATAAGTGTCTTGGGCAAGTAGAAAACCGGGATAATAAGTTTCTATCTCTCCATGAGCCTGCTTTTCTTCTTTTGCTTTTTCCAATGCCGCCACTTGGTTCTCATCAAGGATAATGCCCTCTTGTTCCACTTTGGCTGACAATGCTTTCAGGCGTTTCTGGAAGGTCTCCATATCGTGCCGTAGCCAAATGGAACGCACTCCGCCCGGCGAAATAAGAATACCTTTCTTACGTAGCTCATTGGATACACGGACTTGCCCCAATGCAGGATTGTCTATCGCCATCTGTACGACTGCCTGCTCGATGTGTTCTTCCACACGGTTCTTTATGACAGGCTTACGGCGAGAAATCTCCTGCAAGGCGACTTCACCGCCTTGTTCATACAACTCTTTGAAACGATAAAAACTGTCACGACTGTAGCCCATAACCTTACAAGCACGTGATACGTTTCCTAACTGTTGGGAGAGTTCAAGCAATCCCAGTTTGTTCTTGATGACCTTTTCTGATGTTGTCATAACTTAATCTGTTTTCTGTTACAAATTTATTCTTTTTATACGTAACTGTCAGATTAAGTCTTGACTAATTCACATAATTGGCTCACGTTTCTCATCATCCATTTAGCCACTCGAATGGGGCCAATAGAGTATATGATACGAATATGAATAAAATGTTCATGCCTTTTATGGTGCTTGTCTGCCTGCTCTTAACGGCTTGCGACAAGGATGATGTTTTACCAGCAAGACCCATGGAGTGGTCATATGAAATCATTACGCCTGCAAACGTCCAATTTTTAAAATCAACCACAGACGTTTCTCCGTCCTATTTTTTTGAGACGAATGGCAAGGGAGGCAATATGGTAATGACTTGCGAGAATTATGATGTGCTCAACCCCATATCAGGAGATTCTTACGTATACGATTGTGGATGGGCCACCCTCAAGATAGAAGGCAATCAGGTGAAAATTCACTTTCCTCCATCGACTTCTAATGATGTTGCACACGAAGAGATTCAGATTTCAGCCAATGATGGAGAAAGAAAGGTTTATACGCTTATCTGTTTATCCAGAGCTATTAACAATGATGGACCAACAGATCCAGAACAAGAACCTATACCAGAAGAAGCGAAGTTCAAGATGATAATGTCCGAATATACTCCCTTTATGAGGATTGAAAGTCCGCTGCCGGCGCCTCTCGATTTGATTACCTTTCGAATCACGGATATAAACGGTGAATATTCACCCATAGACATCCCTGAGTTCACACACTATTATGATTCTATTGTGTGGAGCGCAGATGATTTTCCTCACACATTCAAAGTGGCTGAAAACAAAGTTTCTGCAGAAAGCGCAGAAACACATATCACTACACAATGGAGTTCGCACTTCTTCAAGAGCGGTACGGTAAAGAGCCATCTGAAAGGCTACCGCGATGGAAAAGTGGAATATGAAACTTCGCATCGCATCACGCTTTATGACCGCGATTTTTTGGGACTTGAATGGGGCGCAATTAATCTACAGAAGCCTACGAATCTGACGGCCTATTGTCTGTTGGATCGAAATTATGAGTACAAGTTGTATGACATTGTTGCCAAGGGCTATAATCCTTATTCTCTATTTGTCCCAGTAAACCATAAATTGCTGCCGGATGCAGACTTTCTGCCGACAACTAAAAAGGCAGTCATGATACTGATGGAAAACAGTATTGGTACTGGAGAAAATGCCAACGGCAAAGAAAGTCTATTCAAATGTCTGCCTGAAAAAGGTGTAGTGGCTGAAAGGTATTGGGAAAACGAAACCACCCGCATGCTGATGTTGCATCAGCTTCCTGATGAGGAGGAATCGGCAGAAGAAAGCTATTATTTGCATATCGAACCTAAATAAGTATTTATGAATAGAGTAATTATCACATTCCTATTTTTTATCGGAATAGCCGTATCATCTTGCACAACCTCTAAAAGCGTTGTGTCGCAAAATGCAGATTTGTCTAAATATGAATATGCCTCAATCATCAACAATGACACCTATCACATTCCTGCCCAACTGATGGAATACGAAATACAGTTGTTTGATGCAGTAGAAGGCTCTCGACTTACGTTGGTCAGTGATATGCGTATAAATGAAATGACTGCAACACAACAGTCAAAACTGCTTATGGTAAAATATGGGGTAGATATTTTAGAAGAAGAATCCATTGTAACTGTGAATTTCATAGATTTCCTCACGGGTCGCCCGATAGCTTCATGTCGTGGTGCATACAGTACATTAGGATTGAGCGTATCTGCAGACATTAGAGGTGCTATAAAACGTGTTGCCAAACAAATTGAAGCCACATTTCCTAAGTAATGCAATGCCACTTAAATAACTAAAGGTTGCCTATCTAATGCATTCGCATGTACATAGGCAACCTTTGATGTATCTTTTTATTTTAAGAAGAAATAGTATCTTGTTTAATAAACCCCAGCAAAAATCCATTTCTTAAATAATACAAAAACACCCAGTTTTACATTCTTGGGTGTAAAACTGGGTGTTTATTTTGCAATTTGCTGATTTTCAGCATTTATTGCGGAGAGACAGGGATTCGAACCCCGGGTGCCTCGCAGCACAACGGTTTTCAAGACCGCCGCAATCGACCACTCTGCCACCTCTCCAAAACTTCTTTTTCAGAAGTGCTTTTCTTTTAAAGCGGTGCAAAGATACAAATCATTTTTTATTCTACAAACTTTTCTGCACAAAAACAGAGCAATTATACCAAAATTCTTGTTTATACCCACTACGGAACGAACATAACGGCATTTAGGCTGTTTGTTAAAATTTATCAATGGCAAGATAATATTTTATAACTTACTGAATATCAGTATGCTTACAAAGAGTCACATTCAGTATACGATTGAACCCTATTCAGTATACGACTGAATGGCATTCACTATACGACTGAATTAGGTTCAGAATACGACTGTTCTTAAACCTACATTATTTGTAAATAATGCAGATTATTATCCGATTCTTGTTTCTGTTCGTAAACCACATATAAAGAAAGTATTAGCATCTCTACTCCCCCGGACATTCACTACCTAATAATAGTTATTTTATGCTGTTCAACATAAAAAGGGGAATCTCTCTTATAAAATTACGGAATTTATTCAGTATTTTTGCGCGCTCTAAAGGATAACATTATCTAACCTACTAACAAAAACAAATTTTATGGAATTGAACAAAACCTTTACCAATGGGCTTTGGAGCAAAGAAATCAATGTCAGTGATTTCGTCAGTAAAAACATCGCACCCTATACCGGAGATGCATCTTTTCTGCAGGGACCTACCGAACGTACCAAACGTATCTGGGACATCTGTCTGAAAGCTCTCGAAGAAGAAAGAAACAACAATGGCGTCCGTTCACTGGACAATAGCACCGTATCTACCATTACTTCTCATAAAGCCGGATATATTGATAAGGACAATGAACTCATTGTCGGTTTGCAGACCGATGAACTGTTGAAACGTTCCATCAAACCTTTCGGAGGCATCAACGTGGTAGCAAAAGCATGCCGTGAAAACGGAGTGGAAGTGGACGATAAAGTAAAAGACATCTTCACCCATTACCGCAAAACACATAACGACGGCGTATTCGATGTATATACCGAAGAAATCCGTTCCTTCCGCTCATTGGGATTTCTGACCGGTCTTCCCGACAACTATGCCCGCGGACGTATCATCGGTGACTACCGGCGTCTGGCACTCTACGGCATCGACCGACTTATCGAAGCCAAGCAGGAGGACTTGCGTAACCTTACAGGCCCGATGACCGAAGCACGTATCCGCCTGCGCGAAGAAGTGGCAGAACAAATCAGAGCCTTGAAAGATATCAAAGTAATGGGTGAATATTATGGGCTTGACCTCAGCCACCCGGCTACATCTGCCCAAGAAGCCGTGCAATGGGTATACATGGCATATCTTGCTGCCATCAAAGAGCAGGACGGTGCTGCCATGTCACTGGGTAACGTATCTTCTTTCCTCGATATTTTCATCGAATACGATTTGGCTCATGGAAAGATTGACGAGACGTTTGCGCAAGAACTGATAGACCAGTTCGTCATCAAGCTGCGCATGGTACGCCATCTGCGTATGCAATCATACAATGATATCTTTGCCGGTGACCCGACTTGGGTGACCGAAGCCATTGGCGGCCGTTTCAACGACGGACGCGTGAAAGTCACCAAGACTTCTTTCCGCTTTTTGCAGACGCTATACAACCTCGGTCCTTCTCCGGAACCGAACTTGACCGTATTGTGGAGTCCCGAACTGCCGGAAGGTTTCAAGGATTTCTGCGCCAAAGTTTCTGTAGATACCAGCTCCATTCAGTACGAAAACGACAACCTGATGCGTGAAGTGCGCAACTGCGACGACTACGGCATCGCCTGCTGTGTATCCTACCAAGCCATCGGCAAACAAATCCAGTTCTTCGGTGCACGTGCCAACCTTGCCAAGGCCCTGCTGCTTGCCATCAACGGTGGCCGTTGCGAAAACACCGGAACTGTCATGGTGAAAGGTATTCCCGTATTGACCGGCGAAACACTGAAGTTTGAGGAAGTTATGGCCAACTACAAGAAGGTACTGACTGAAATAGCCCGTGTCTACAACGAGGCCATGAATATCATCCACTACATGCATGATAAGTATTATTATGAGAAAGCCCAGATGGCATTCATCGATACCGACCCACGCATCAATCTGGCATACGGTGTCGCCGGCCTTTCCATCGCCATAGACTCACTGTCCGCCATCAAATATGCCAAAGTCACTGCACGCCGCAACGAAATCGGCCTGACCGAAGGTTTCGACACCGAAGGCTCATTCCCCTGCTTCGGCAATAATGACGACCGTGTGGACCACCTGGGAGTAGACCTCGTTTACTATTTCAGCGAAGAACTGAAAAAGCTGCCTGTCTACAAGAATGCCCGTCCCACCCTTTCCTTGCTGACTATCACCTCCAACGTGATGTACGGCAAGAAGACCGGTGCCACTCCGGACGGACGCGCCAAAGGTGTTGCCTTTGCTCCGGGTGCCAACCCAATGCACGGACGTGACAAGAACGGTGCCATCGCTTCCTTGAGCTCCGTAGCCAAATTGCGCTACCGCGACTCGCAGGACGGCATCAGCAATACGTTCTCCATTGTTCCCAAATCACTGGGCCCGACACCGGAAGAACGTGTAGAGAACCTGGTAACCATGATGGACGGCTACTTCACCAAAGGTGCCCACCATTTGAACGTAAACGTACTGAACCGCGAAATGCTGGAAGATGCCATGGAACATCCTGAAAAGTATCCGCAACTCACCATCCGCGTTTCCGGCTATGCCGTGAACTTCGTGAAGTTGAGCCGCGAGCATCAGTTGGAAGTCATCAGCCGTTCATTCCACGAAAGAATGTAATATGATAAATGTACACTCCTACGAAAGTATGGGAACATTCGACGGGCCGGGTCTCCGGCTCGTCGTTTTCCTGCAAGGATGTCCGTTCCGTTGTCTGTATTGTGCCAATCCGGATACGATTGATGTAAAAGGAGGCACTCCCACCACTCCGGAAGAGATTCTGCAAATGGCTATCAGCCAAAAGGCATTCTTCGGGAAGAAAGGAGGTATTACTTTCTCCGGCGGTGAGCCTACCCTGCAAGCAGAAGCGCTGATTCCTCTTTTCAAGGAGCTGAAGGCGAACGGCATCCATATCTGTCTGGACAGTAACGGAGGCATCTGGAATGAAAAGGTGGAAGAGCTCTTTAGTCTGACTGACCTCGTGCTGCTGGACATCAAGCAATTCAATCCCGAACGCCACCGCACGCTAACGGGACGGAGCAACGAACAGACACTCCGCACCGCTGCCTGGCTCGAAGAACATGGGCGCCCCTCCTGGTTGCGCTACGTACTGGTTCCCGGTTACAGCGATTCGGAAGAAGACATCCGCCTACTGGGTGAAAGTTTCGGCAAATACCGGCAAATACAACGGGTGGAAATACTTCCTTATCACCGTCTGGGCGTTCACAAATACGAAGCCATGGGATGGGATTACAAATTGAAAGAAGTAAAGGAAAATACTCCGGAACAACTGGAACGGGCAGAAAAACTGTTCAAAGAGTATTTCACGAATGTGATAACCAACTAAAACAGAAAAGCAAGGCTGTCTGGAATCATATCCGGACAGCCTTGCTTTTCATTTATAGGACAAGAACCCTATTCTTCCAAGTTATAGGTAATCTGCTGTACATCATCACTACTGCCACCCACCATAAAGACGAAATCACCAGGTTCTACCATATAATTCATCTCATTGTCATAGAATCCCAGTGCATCGTCAGTTATCTGAAAAACTACAGTTTTGCTTTCACCCGCATTCAGATGAATTTTCCTGAAGCCCTTCAATTCCTTTATCGGGCGCGTAACAGACGCTACCTTATCTTGCACATACAACTGGACTACTTCCTCTCCTGCACACTTACCGGTATTAGTCACTTTTACCGATACCTCCGTATGGACGCCTGCAGCCTTGCCCGGCAGCAGTTTCAAATCAGAATATCCAAAATCCGTGTACGAAAGCCCATATCCGAAAGGATAGGCAGGCTCAGTGGAAGCATCGATATAAGATGCCTTATAGGTCTGTTTCAATGCGGTAGGGCGGCCGGTGCTCTTATTCTGATAATAAATGGGAATCTGTCCTACGTGTGCAGGAAATGTTATGGGCAATTTAGCCGAAGGATTATACTCTCCCCACAACACATTGCATATGGCATTGCCGGCCTCACTTCCCAGCCACCAAGTACACAGTACCGCATCAGCATGTTCCCTTATCTCATTGAAGATTACCGGACGCCCACACATGACAAGAGCAATGACAGGTTTTCCAGTCTTTGCCAGTTCCGACACCAGCTTCTGCTGCCCCTCGGGTATGGCTATATTCACTTTGGAAGCCTTCTCGCCACTCTGACCGAATCTCTCGCCTACCGCCACAACAATGACATCCGAAGCCTCAGCAGCCTGCAATGCTTCCTGCAATCCGGTCAATTGATTGCTCTTCATATCATAGCCTTCAGCATAGTTCACCTCCAGTCCTTTCCGGACCAGTGCATCATACAAGGTCACCACTTTGCTCCGGTCCGTAGTGGCGGCCCAAGCGCCTGCCATATCGTATTGGGATTTTGAGAGTCCTCCTATCAAGGCTATCTTCCTCGTCTGTGCCGTCAACGGAAGCACGGATTCCCTATTCTCCAGCAATACAACGGAACGCTCGGCCATACGGAGCGAAGCATTGCGGACTTCGGGTGCATTGAGTATTTTGGCTGCTCTTTCCGGATTACAGTAGCGAAAAGGGTCCTCAAACAATCCCAACTCATATTTCTTCTCCAAAATACGCCGTACTGCATCATCAAGCACACTCTCCTTTACTTTCCCTTCTTGAACAAGCTCCTTCAGATAAGTCAAGTAGCAGGTACTTACCATCTCCATGTCCAGACCAGCATTCAGCGCTTTGGCTGCGGCATCTTTCTTGTCAGCAGCATAACGGTGGTTCACCAATTCCTCTACCGAATTATAATCAGACACAACAAATCCCTTAAATCCCCACTGCTCTTTCAATAGCCGATTGAGCAAGAAATCATTGGCAGTACAAGGAATATTATTAAAATCATTGAAAGCACTCATCACGGTAGCTGCTCCTGCCTTTATGGCCGCCTTATAGGGAGGCATATAAAAATTGGCAAAGTGGCCCATTGACATATCCACACTATTATACTCCTTTCCTGCTATCGGTGCACCATATCCGGCAAAATGTTTCATACATGCCATGACAGTCGTCGTGTCCGCCAAATCGTCTCCTTGCAAGCCTCTGACACGCGCCTCCGCTACCCGAGAACCATAATAAGGGTCCTCACCGGCCCCTTCCATGACGCGTCCCCAACGTGCGTCCCACGAAATATCCACCATCGGGGCAAAAACCCAGTTCAAACCATCGGCGGCACTTTCCAAAGCATTGTAGCGTGCAGCTTCCTCAATCATGGCCAAATCAAAACTTGCAGCCTCGGCAAGCGGAAGCGGAAACCCGGTACGATAGCCGTGGATAACATCCAGTCCGAAAATTAAAGGAATGCGCAAACGCGACTGCAGAGCAAGTTCTTGATAACGGCGTATGTCCTTTACTCCTATCACATTCAGCATAGAGCCTATTCTGCCTTGCCGGACATACTCTTCTTTAGGAATATTTCCACCGTCGGGTCCGGTAAAATTCCCCCGGTAGGTGCATTGTGCAAGCTGGCCTATCTTTTCGTCCAGCGTCATCTGTTTCATCAAATCGGAGATAAATTTCTCCTTCTCCGTAGTTTGTGCCGAGGTAAAGCTGTTACCAAATCCCCACAGACAAACCATCAGTATTATTATCTTTTTCATACCGCCATTCTTGTTTTGATATTTATTTTATCATAAAACAACAGTTGCCTTCAACGGCAAATCAGCTGAAGAAGGACCTGCCAGAATCTCAAAAGTCCCCTTTTCCACTACAAACCGATGTGATTCCACATCATAGTAGGCAAAGGCTTCCTCATCCAGCAATATCCGAACGCGCTTGGTTTCCCCCTTCTTCAAGTAAACCTTATCGTAGCCTTTCAACTCCTTCAATGGACGCGGAACAGAACATTCCACATCCCGCACATATACCTGAGCCGCTTCCGCAGCATCCATCTTTCCGGTATTCTTGATGTCAAAGCTTACTGTAACCCGGTTTCCCCCCGTCTTCTCAACACTCAGATTACTGTATTCAAAACTACTGTATGACAGTCCATACCCGAAAGGATAGAGCGGCTGTTTTCCATTCCGGTCATATCCCCTATAACCTACGAAAACACCTTCGGCATACTGCACCCGTTTATGAGGTACATTGCGATTGTCATAATAATTACCATATACCGGATTATCTTCCCATTTTTCCTCGATGCTGACCGGCAGTTTGCCACTTGGCGAAAGCTTGCCCGTAATGATTTCGGCAAGGGCCTTTCCACCCTCCTGCCCCGGATACCATGCCATCAAAATAGCTTGTACATTCTGCCCCCAATTGCGGAAATCTATTCCACCTCCGGCATTCACCACCACAGTCACATTATCATGAAGTGAAGCCACTTTATTAATGAGATATTCCTGCCCGTATGACAATGCAAACGGACGGTCGAACCCTTCACCTTCTGTACTGCTGTTGAACCCGGCACATACAACAACATTCCTGGCATGCTTCAGTGAAGAGGCCAAACGCTCCTCATCCATCATTCCTGCCTGGAAACTGACAGTCGCCTCACCCACATTATCAAAATATTCAATACGCAACTGGTATATCTCCCCTGCACTGACCTGCATAAATGCACTGCGGGTACTGAATGAATGGTTCCCCCAATCTCCGGTAATCAGCTTATCGTTTACAAACAGACGGTATCCATCATCGCCAGCCAGCTGGAACTTGACAGTTCCATCCTTGTCAGCCTTGTAAACTCCCGTCCAACGGGCAGAAAACTGATCTACCGGCATGCCGTCGAACGGTGCACCGTATTTCCAGGCATAGTCTATGGCAGGCTCTATGGCAGCCTGAAAGAGCTCTCCGGTAAGATTACGAGTATTATAATATTCGCTCTTAAAACCGTTTTGCGTAAAACTGTCATCCGTATAAATCTGTTGGGACATATCCTTATAAAGAAGGCTGTCAGACAGCAGCTCTATCTGTCTGCCGCCCTTCAACTGAACCATACCGTCATAGAGCGACACTACCGAATAAGGGGTGACAAATCCGCTTCCCCCTCCTGTGGGAATAATATCGGCATTAGGCCCGATTACCAATGTTCTACCGTTCCGGTAAGGCAACGTACCGTTGTCATTTTTCAATAACACTACTCCTTCCCTCGCCAAGTCAAGTGCAATTTCCTTAGACTGTGCATTGTCTTTATCGATAGATTTATCTTCTCTCGGAGTATCAAGTGCTCCAAAAGCAATCAATGTCTGGAGTATATGCTGGACTTTGGCGTCAATGGTCTCTTCCTTCACGATACCATTCTCTATTGCCGGAATAAGAATTTCCCTGGTCATGAATTTACCGACGGGCATTTCCAAATCCAACCCTCCATTAGCGGCTCCCACACCGGAATATACAGATGTCCAGTCGGACATCAGGATACCTTTAAATCCCCACTGTTTGCGTAATACATCAATGTTCAGCCAGCTGTTTTCGGTGGCATGCACCCCGTTCAGCGGATTATAGCTATCCATGACCGCTCCTACTCCTGCTTCCTGCACAGCTTTTCGGAACGCGGGAAAATAAATTTCCTGCAACGTGCGTTCATCCACATCCGAGCTGGCATGATGTCTGCTCCACTCCTGGTTATTGGCTGCAAAATGCTTCACCGTAGCCATGACTCCCTCTTCCTGCACTCCCAAGATATATTCTTTAGCTGTTTCGCCCGTCAGATAAGGGTCTTCACCAAAATACTCATAGTTTCGCCCGCATAGAGGAGAACGGTAGATATTGACTCCGGGCCCTAACAGAATACTTACCCCACGGGCCTTTGCATCCCGGGCCAAACCATGTCCCAGTTCTCTGGCCAACTTACGGTTCCATGTCGAAGCCGACAAGATGCCACAAGGATACAAGGTACTTTGAGTATTGTTACGTATGCCTTGCGGACCATCGGCCATCCTGATTTCGGGTATACCAAGCCGGGGCACAGCACGGATATAAAAAGATTTGGGACCGGAAATGTAATCGATTTTTTCTTCCAGAGTCATTTGAGAAACCAACTCCCTGGCACGTTGTTCCGCCTGGGGAGTAATACACACTTGTGCTTTTGCCGTGATTGCACAACAAAGCAATAGCCCGCTTAAGGCTACTTTCTTTTTAATCTTCATTTTGTCTATTTTACTACGTGTTTGTTATATTGCCGGGCATGTCCCGACCTACTTTCTTTCTTCTCAATCAATAAAAAACCGTGTCCCTTCATCCACCAACGAAGAAACACGGCCGAAAGTTATTAAGAAAATTCAGAATCTACAAGAAAGTGGACAAAAACATGTCTGTCCTGCCATCAATAAGTAAGACGTATGCCGGCCTGCAACGTAAAGTTACACGGGTTCTCCTTGCGTATAGTCTGTATCGACGAACCGTCATCAAAGAAATAGGATACTCCCGGTTCCACATACAAGCCAACCCTATTGCTTATGTTATACTGGGCACCGACAGCACCCATGACAGAAAGCTGTACCGGTTTCACAGTCTCACTCTCAGTACCAATCTTGCCATACACACATTTTTCAATGGCCCCCCCCGCCGAAACATACATCGTAAAGTTCTTTGTATCCACAAAGTTCCAGTTGGCCCGTACCGGAATACCAATATAATGCAGCTTCTGGCTTATCTTTTCCGAGCTGCCCTCATACCTTACGTCAGAAGCAAGATAGGTATACGTCAGCCCACTTTCCACAGAGAAACCCTTCGCCAAGTTTTTCCGCACCGAAACACCGAAACTGAGCGGTTGTTTATGGTCTATATCCGCAATCTCCTTTTCGCGTCTTTGCAGATAGGGCATACCATCCTTGAAAACCAGTTCCTGCCCGTCGGGAATGGTGACAATACCATTGGCCGTAGAGGATAAATCTACGTTACCGCCATAAATAGGACTTCCAGGCATGTAGTCCGACATGACATTCGCTTCCCCTTCATTCGCCAATGAAAAACCTCCCGTATTTCCTACGGACAAGCCAACCGCCCATCCTTTAGCATCCCTACCAGAACTGTTTCTTTCCGGAAGATGCAGTTTGTCTCGGCCTGACGGACGATAGCGGTCTTTCCTTGTTCTCTCCGGTTCCTCTGCCTGCATTGTGGTCTCATGGTCCGTATCTTCCACTACCGGCTCTTCCGCCTGCTGCCCAATACCGACAGCCTCATCTGCAGTTTCAACCGGCAACATTTCCTCCTGCCGCTCATCGTCAACCGATATTCTGATATGTTGTGCAACCAAAGGGCGACTTGCCTCCCTATTGGGTGCCGATGCATTTCCATGTGCCCGATAGGCAGGCTCTATGGGATTAGTCCGTACGGCAGGTACCGTCTGTTCCGGCAAGACATCCGGAGCCACAGCCAAAGCAGGCACTGACGTATGCCGCATTTCATTCCCTACCGGACTCTGCAACAGCCACAGACTGACGGACGATACTGCCACCAGCAGCACAGCTGCCGCAGCCACCGCCCAGCGACGGAAAGGCATCATCCTATGCGATCCGGTTATCGGAGTTCCGGAAAGGGACAATTCCTTTTCCAACCGCTCCCATCCGGCAACCGGCAACGGTTCGGAATAGTCTTCCAGCTTATCCTTTATCTTTTTCAACCACAATTCATCTTCCATACGTTCCTTCATTTAATCATTTCTTTTCATCCACTCACGTACTTTTGCCGCTAAAGTCGCCTTAGCACGCGTCAACTGCGAGGCAGAGGATTTTTCATTAATTCCCAATAGTCGAGCAATCTCCTTATGGGATTTCTCTTCAAAAATATATAAGTTGAATACAGTACGATAACCGGCAGGCAATTCACTGATAAACTGCATCAGCACCTTTTGAGGAATGACATCTATCGACGAACCTTCCGGTTCTTCATAAGCTTCGGGTGCATTCTCCAAGGCCGATGACTGATTCATCACATCATTTTTCCGCAAATACTGCAATACCGTATTCACCATTACGCGTTCCATCCATGCCCGCAGAGAGCCCTCTCCCCGCCAAGTGAACTTATCGAAAGAATCAAAAAGTTTCAGAAAACCGTCATGCATCAGGTCTTGGGCAGTCTCCCGGTCACCTGCATAACGGAGGCATACGCTGAGCATGCGTCCCGCATAGCGCTCATACAGTTCTTTGCGGGCAAGGTTGTCCCCTTGCCTACAGCGTTCTGCCAATTCCTGTTCTTCCATTCTCTCTTTTAACACGTGTTTACCTTAAAAATGCAACTGGCGCAAAAATACTGCATCAGGCAGAGAAGAAAATCACACTTTTATTTCTTTAACAGTATACTACGCAGTATTTAGCTTTTCACCGCATTTTCTGAATGCAAAAATAAGTTTTAAACAGAAAAAGAGCTAAAACCTACCACTTATGAAGAAACTGAGAATGACATTGGCAGCATCCATGCTTTTATTCCTGACTGCCATTGTATTGCAATCATGCCTGGACGATTGGGATGACGAATATGACACTTTGTTCGCCGTAGGTACGGTGAAGGTCATCGAAGGAAAAGACTACTATTTCTCACTGGACGAAGGCAGTAAACTATATCCCAGTGACACAACCTATGTTCACAACTATGCCGTAATAGACGGCCAGAGGGCTTTCATCTACTTCCGCGAACTGGAAGAGAAACTTCCAGGCTACGAATACAATGCCCAAATAAAGCACATCGAAAATATTCTGACCAAAGACATCTACTCCATGCCTGCCGAAAAGGCGGACAGTATCGGAGACGACAACATCAACGCCACGGATTTATGGATTACGGGTGAGTATCTGAACATCAAGTATCAATTCTACCACAGTAACAACGAAGATAAGAAGCACATGCTGAACCTGGTCATCAACGAAGCATCCACCGGCGAGAACGACAAACCGGATTACGTCAATCTCGAATTCCGCCACAATGCCTACAATGATAGCCAGCTCACACTGGGCACCGGACTGGCCTCCTTCAAGCTGGACAATATAGCGGAACAACTAAAAGAGAAAAAAGGACTGAACATCCGCGTCAAAAGTCTATATGACGGTGAACGGTTCATGACCATAGACATTAAAAAAGAAAACAACTAAATCTCCTGAAAACACATTTTTCAACATCTCAATGAGAAGCGGAGTAACATTTCAATATGTTGCTCCGCTTTGTTTTCCATAACTTATCAGAATTCATTGTTCAAGCAAGTCAGCCTCAACGAAGCGTTGAACGCTTCGGCAGACAATCGCGTCCTGACCTGTACCTGCACGCTGCTCTTCGGCTGGACATCAAAATAATTGTCGCTATATACACTTTCATTGTCAGCAACGGACAAGCATACGGCACGGGCAAACTTGTCTGCCGAAACCGTCACTTCATATCCGCCTTCAATGGAACGGACTTCGACCTGCAAATCCACTTTCGGATAATTCATATTCTTCTGCTTGTCCAGACAGTAGTTGTTATGGTACACCCTGCCCGATTTGTCCGTATAGTCTACGCGGACATATACCATTCCTCTACCTGCCCCCTCCAGCAGCTTGGCAAACGGTGCGGAAAAACAGACACGGCTGTCATTACCGGAAATGCCGACAGATTTGTCCCAGTGATAAACCACGGTTCCGTCGAACCGGCAGACCTGGAGCTGCAGCCGGCCGGAAGTATTCTCCAAGCGGTCGGACACTGCATATACTTTCAAATCATCCCCCTCCACTACCGGAGAAATCAGGATGTCATCATAGACCTTGCGAGTATAATAGTGCTGCGCCTTCCAGCGTCCGTAATAGTCACGGCTCGCCCAGGAAGCTACGGGCCAACAGTCGTTGTGCTGCCAGAAAAGCGTCCCCATATTATACGGCATTTGGCGGCGGTGCGACTCGATGGCCGTCTTGATGGCATCTCCCTGCAGCACATGGTTCATATAAAGGAATGCCCGGAAATCACGCGGTTTTTTATATTCATTCAACAGGTAAGTCTCAATCAGCCCGTTGGCATGGTCGCCACCACGCTGATGGGACATCATCACCTCGGAACGTATATCCCAGTCTTCGGGGTAAGGAGCATAGCGCTTGACGGAGTCGAACTCTGGAAAAGACTGAAAGCCGTACTCGCTGAAAAAGCGGGATTTCTCGCTGTCATAATCAGAAATGGGTGCTTTACCATGCCAGACACTCCAATAGTGGCGGTCCCCGTCAGTAGTACCGGACATCTCTCCCTCGAATGCGAACGGAGAAGAAGGCCAATAGAAGGTTCCGGGTGCATACTCCCTGACCACCCCGGGTAAGGTGACATGATACTGCTGCCGGTACTGTGCCCAAATCTTGTCGGCATATTCCTTGTTCTGCCGTTCTATCTCACGCTTCCAGCCCCAGCCCAGCCAGGCATCCTGGCATTCATTATTTCCACACCACAAAGCAATGCAAGCATGATTGCGCAAACGTTTCACATTGTCCACCGCCTCCTGATGGATATTATCGAGCAGGGCGCCTTCTGCCGGATACATGCTGCAGGCAAACATAAAGTCCTGCCAAATCATGATTCCATACTCATCACACAAATCATAGAAAACATCGTTCTCATAGATACCTCCACCCCAGACGCGTAACATATTCATGTTTACACCGGCGGCATCGAGAATCGTCTTTTTATAATTCTCGGGAGTGACGCGCGGCAGGAAGTTATCCGAAGGGATGTAATTGGCTCCTTTGGCAAAAACCGGACGCCCGTTCAGCTCTATATAGAAAGTATGCCCGTCCTTATCCGGCTGATGTACCACCTTCAAAGAGCGTATGCCCACCCTTTCGGTTTTAGAGTCCAACAATTCCCCACCTGCAATGATATCCGTACGGAAACGATAAAGGAAAGGCTCCCCCAGTCCATTACTCCACCACAGCTTCGGCTTGTGAAGGACAAAATCAACGGTCACCCGATTGGTGCCTCGCTTCAAATCCGCTTGCCACTCGCCAAGCACTCTTCCGGTAGCCTCGTCTGTTATCGTGACCAGCACTCCGTCCATATCCTTATCGGCATCCAGCTCCACATGTCCGGCAATCACGGCCCTGCCTGCACCGACTTCCTTCTGCTCGATAAACACATCGTTGATTCTCAAATCGCTCCAAGCCCTGATATACACCGGACGCCAGATGCCGGAGGTAACCAGACGTGGGCCCCAGTCCCAGCCATAATGATAACCCGCCTTACGGGCAAAAATGCTTATCTTCTTGTTGAACAAGCCCCCGTTTTCAGACTGGTCATTGGATGCCGGATACTGGTAGGGAAGTGCATCCCATTTGGGGACGTCTATCTTTATCGGCGAATGGAAGTACACCTTCAGTATATTATTCTCCTCCCTGATGTACTGCCTGATGGGGATAGACCAGCGGCGAAACATATTGTCCGCTTTCAGTATACATTCATCATTCAAATAAACGTCAGCGTAAGTATCCAGCCCCTCGAACACAAGCTCCATATTCTCTTTCCGCATCATGCCGGCAGCAAGAGTAAAGCAAGTTTCATAAACCCAGTCTTCCTTGTCAATCCATTGCAATCCTCGTTCGTTCAACCGGAAAAACGGGTCTTCAATAATCTTGTTCTGCAGTAAGTCCGTGTGGACTACTCCCGGAACTGTAGCCGGATACCAATTGGTCAGTCTCGCCTGCCGGAATTTCCAGCCTTCATGAAGGTTCTTTACCACTGTTTTTAGTTTCATACGAGTGTGTTTCATAGCTTTCTTTGACTACTCTAAATTACGGATAGACAAAAATACGACATTCAAAGGATAGTTTATAATATCTTCTTAACGAAACATGATACAATCCCGTACACACCTACCGGGTCAGCGTCGCTGCACATCTGCTGCAGTGTGACTGCAAACGTGTTGCAGCGCTACTGCATATATGCTGCAGTGACACTGCATATGTGTTGCAGCGCCACTGCAAAGCTGAATGCAGTAGCACTGTAAAAAGCATGCACTTGCTTTGCAGTGGCAATGCATTATCCCATCGCCTTATTATGAAAGGAGATGTCATCCAGCTTTCATTATCTATAATTAATTTACAAAGGCGTAGTTTCCAAGTCTTTCAAAGCAAACGGAGGACAAGCAAAAAAGGTCTACAAATCATAGATTTGTAGACCTTTACCCGCTAGTTTTTCATCTTATTCAGAACTGTTGCGGAGAGAGGGGGATTCGAACCCCCGATACCCTTTAGGGGTATACACGCTTTCCAGGCGTGCCTCTTCAACCACTCGAGCACCTCTCCTTGTTCGGGGCGCAAAAGTAAGGGAAGTTTTTGGAATTACCAAATGTTCGGGCAAATAATATTAAAAGTCCGTTCAAGCAACCAATGCCGGAACGGACTTTCAACACTCAATAAAACATACTTATCATTACCGTGATCTGACTTCCCGTCTCATGAATATGACATACGAAAGGGCAAAACAGATAACAGTAGCTGCAATCAGTCCGGTGAGCTGCGGCCACACCACCAAAAGACTCTGTCCCAATGGCAGCGGGCTGGGAATGGCCCCCTGAACCTGCTCCATAGTGAGCGGCCCCAAACTTCTGACGGAAGGCATCAGCAGTGTTGTAGTCGCCTCATTGAACAGTTCGCTAGGTGCCAGACGCATCAGACCGAGAATAAATTTCTGGTAACTGACTATCTGATAAGGAGATGCCAGCTGCGAGGGGCTCAACGCCTTGGCAACCAGGTTGACAATCATCGTATAGAACACGCTGAAAAACAACCATACCGCCACCGAAGCCAATGCCGAGGTGGCCGCCTGACGGAAGCAAAGCGAAAACAGAATGGCCAGATTCAGCCAGAATGCCACATAGAATACACTGATTATGAGAAAGAATACAATCCTCCAAAATTCTTCTGCTGTGGGAGGAATGCCTATCGCTATCAACCCGCAGCCCATTACGAGGAATCCCAGTACAAACAGCATTATACCTATCACAATCAATGCAGCCACGAACTTGGCATTGATAATGCAATCACGATGAACGGGCTGTGACAGCATACGGCTCAACGTCCCCTTGTTCTGTTCCGAATTTATAGCATCGAATCCCAGCGCAATCCCCAACAACGGCCCCAGAAAGTTGATAAACTGCACAAAAGAAGGCAATGTGCCGTCCGAGGCTGTGAACAACTTCAAGAAAAGGAACGAACCGTCCGGGTCATTGGGCTTGATGGCGGCACCTATGTTGGTAAGCGAGGTATAGAGTGAGCCCATGCACGTAAGCAAAATGATTCCCATCAAGATAATGAACCGCCAACTTTTCACATGGTCGGATATTTCCTTGTTAACGACTACCCAAAAAGGATAATTGACTTTATTCATGCCTTTCCCCTCCTTCCTCCATATAATGGCTATAAATATCAGACAATTCCTGATGCTTGTCCTTCAAATCAGACATATCAATCAAGGTGACCAGCTTCCCACTGTTGAACAGTCCCACGCGGTCGCAAACTTTCTGCACCTGGTCCAGGTGGTGGGAAGAGAACAAGACGGTCAGTCCCTCCTTCCGGCTCAACTGCCTAATGAGCTCGATGAACTCCTGAACACCGGCAGGATCTATTCCCGAAGTAGGTTCATCCAGGATTATAATTTCCGGATTTTTGATAAGCACGTCCGCCAGTCCCAATCGCTGGCGCATACCGCGCGAATATTTCCCGGTCTTCTTTTTCATCTGTCCGGCAAGCCCCACATGCTCCATCAGCTCCAGCGCCCTGACTTTCGCTTCGGCATCCGAAATGCCATTGAGACGCGCAGTATATATAAGGTTTTCCGGACCGGTCATGTCATCATAAAACCCCACATCTTCGGGCAGATAGCCTATCTTCCGCTTTACCTCGATAGGATGCCTGGTAGAGTCGATACCGCAAATCTCCACAGAGCCGGAAGTGGGTTCCGTCAGTCCCAGCATCATCAGGATGGTAGTTGACTTGCCGGCGCCGTTTGGCCCCAATAATCCGAAAATCTCCCCTTTACGGATAGTCAAGCAAATGCGGTCTACGGCAGTGAAGCGCCCATACTGCTTGGTCAAGTCTGTCAATGCAATCACTCGCTCGTCCATGCTCACCTCCTTCCATATTTACGGAACAGATAGCATACGGCACCTATGGCAACGATTATTATCAAAACGCCCACCCATCCCCATATCATCGGGGTTTTCACGGCAATGCGGAATTGGGCGTCTGTATTCACTTCAGGAGTTTTGGCCGTCATGGTAGCCACATAATCTCCGGGCAATGCCTTTTTGGATGCTTTCATGGTAGCTACGACATTGGCCGTTTCCCCCGCCTTCAGCATATCAATCTTCGAAGGCTCAAAAGACACTTCCCAGTCCACGGGCTTATTGGCAGAAAGCTGGATATCTTTCAACAATGAAGAGCCGGTATTCCGGACCACCAACTCGATACGCTTCACATCTCCCGCTGTGATTTCGGTACTCAACAATCCTCTGGGCGTGGACAATTCCATCTCGTAGGAACCCGTGACAACAACTTCCAGCTCCAAGTCGGCAGAAGTCGTACCGGTAGCCGCACGTACCGGAATCTTGTAATTGCCGGCTTCCACATTGGCGGGAGGGACAATCTCTATACTCACATTCTGGCTGCTGTTCGCTTCCACCTGGGCAGAAGTGGCCTGCTTATAGTTGGGCTTGAACACGACACTCCAGCCTCTGGGGGCATTGGCCATCAGCGCATACAGCTGCTGGTCGGCCGTCTGGTTTTTCAAAGTGGCATTGAAGGTAAAGGTGGACTTGGAATTGCCCTGCATATTGGGCTGGTCGGTAGTGAACTCGGTCTGGTAAGTTCCTTTCTGGGCCACGACCACCTCCAGCGGCAGTTTGGTTTCTCCGGCAAATACTGTGAAATGATAACTTCCTTTATTTACTTTTAGAGGAACTTCCACTTTCAAATTGAACGTTTTCTTTTCCTGGGGCAGTACAGAAAGCTGGCTGAGGGTCCAGCCGCCTGACTTGATTTCATGCTTCCAACTGCCCGGCAATCCATTGACCGAGAGATTTGCATTTGTAATCCCGTCCGTATTGTTAATCAAATCAATGCTGTAATCAATGGACGCTCCGGGCGTCACGGAAATTTTTGTGTAAGGAGTGTACAGAATAATGCTTCCAGATTCATCGGCATGTACACGATTTAAGGGAAAAGCTCCCAACAAAATAGCTAACAATAAAATACAATTTGTTCTCATAGTCATAAAAAAGTTCTTATGGTTGTTTTATTATGAATATTTTCCCAATTTGTGCGTTACAAAAATAAAAGATAGCTATATTAGCTGGTGTTAAAAGAAACAAAAGAATATAATTGCGGACACGATATACCCTACAATGACCTGCTTTTCTTATCTTTGCGATTCCTATTGATACAAACGAATACCATACCGACATGAGAATCCCTGAAATACGCTTACAGAACCAGCAACTGTCCACTCCACTCTTCCGCCACCCGAAAGAACTGGTCTCCTGGATGGGCGCCATGCAGGCACAAGACTATACAATGGTGAAATGGGCCGTAGGTATAAGGCTGAAGTCACCGGGAATTCAAGCTGTGGAAAAAGCCCTGCATCAAGGGGAAATACTGAGAACCCACGTAATGCGCCCCACATGGCACCTGGTAGCAGCAGAAGACATTCGTTGGATGCTGAAACTCTCTGCACAACGCATCAAATCTGCCAATGATTCCTATGCAAAAGGGCATGGTCTGGAAATCACGGAACAGCAATATGAAAGAAGCTACACCATACTTGGGAATATCCTCAGCGGGAAGCGAAGCCTGACGAAACAAGAGATTGCGGAACATTTTGAACATTCGGGACTGCTTGCAGACAACTACCACATGACCCGCTTCATGTCGCGTGCCGAAGTCGAAGGCATTGTGTGCAGCGGAGAATGCCGTGGACGGCAACACACCTATGCCCTTCTGGACGAAAGAGTTCCACCTACCCCCGAACTAACGAAAGAAGAAGCGTTGGCCCGCCTGGCTACAGCCTATTTCCGCAGCCATGCCCCCGCTACCCTGCAAGACTTCTCCTGGTGGTCCGGTTTGCCTTTAACGGAAGCAAGGCAAGCCATTTCTCTGATAGAACCGGAACTGATGTCCGAACAATGGCACAGCCAGACATGGTACATCCATGACTCCTGCCGGACATTAGGAAAGGCGACCGACAGCCTGCACCTTCTTCCCTCCTACGATGAATACCTGATAGGCTACAAGGACCGGACGAACGTCCTACCCAAAGAAGACTATTCCAAAGCTTTCACCAACAACGGATTGTTCTTTCCGGTACTTCTCTATAAGGGGCATGTAGTAGGAAATTGGAACAAGGCGTCCAAGAAAAAAGAAATCTTCCCGGAGCTTTCGCTTTTCCGGAAAGATATCTGCCTGAAAGAGGAATTGCTGAACCAGGCTAAAGAAAGGTATGTCTGGTTCCTAACACATTAAAGGCGGTCATCGAAGATGTTCATTGAAGAATCTCTCTATTTTGCCGAATGGAATTACCTCTATATTGTCATACAAAGTTACTACAAAAAAGTGAAATGCGGAAAGTTATAGTGATAGAATTGAGTTACAAGGGTTTTAGTTGAAGTGGCGATAATTCGTGAAGCCATTACAATCCCTGCCGAAGCCAAATCCTGACGCCGCAACGTTACTTGTTCGTAACCATGCCCGAAAATGCGACAAACGGGTACGGATAGCGAAACAATACGTTAAGGAATAGTGAGTTACCGATAACTCACGCAAAAATTTCGGTTACGGAAAAAGATTGCTCCGTTCCTCCCCGTTTTGCGTACCGACACCGGACTCTTCACCAACTAATTTTGAAACCAAAAAATTAAGGACGATGAAGAGTACATTTTCAGTAATCTATTACCTCAAGCGTCAGGTAGTGAAAAAGGACGGGACAGTACCCGTCATGGGACGCATCACGGTGGACGGCAGCCAGACGCAGTTCAGCTGCAAGCTGACAGTCGATCCGAAACTGTGGGACACCAAAGGTGGACGTGTCACAGGCAGAAGCGCGGCGGCACTCGAAACGAACCGTATGCTTGACAAGATGCGGGTGCGCATCAATAGGCACTATCAGGAAATCATGGAACGTGACAACTTCGTCACGGCTGAGAAGGTGAAGAACGCTTTTCTCGGACTGGAACACCGCTACCACACGCTGATGCAGGTGTACCGTCGTCACAATGAGGACTATGAGAAACAGGTGGAAGCAGGCATGAAAGCAAAAGGTACACTGGAAAAGTACCGTATCGTTTACAAGCACCTGCAAGAGTTCCTCGACATCCGCTACCATGTGAAGGACATCGCACTGAAAGAGCTTACCCCCGCTTTCATCTCCGACTTCGAGATGTTCCTGCGCACGGACAAACACTGCTGCACCAATACCGTGTGGCTGTACGTCTGCCCGCTACGGACGATGGTGTTCATCGCCATCAACAACGAGTGGCTGACACGCGACCCGTTCCGCGAGTATGAAATCAAGAAGGAGGAAACAACACGCAGTTTTCTGACCAAAGAGGAAATACGCCTGCTGATGGACGGGAAACTGAAAAACGCCAAACAGGAACTGTACCGTGACCTCTACCTGTTCTGCGCTTTCACCGGGTTGTCGTTCTCGGATATGCGCAACCTCACGGAAGAGAATATCCGCACCTACTTCGACGAACACGAGTGGATAAACATCAACCGCCAGAAAACGGGCGTGGTGTCCAACATCCGCCTGCTTGACATCGCCAACCGCATAATCGGCAAATACCGTGGGCTGTGCGAGAACGGCAAGATATTCCCCGTCCCGCATTATAACACGTGCCTTGCCGGTATCCGTGCCGTCGCCAAGCGTTGCGGCATCACCAAGCATATCACGTGGCATCAGAGCCGCCACACGGCAGCCACGACGGTATTTCTCTCTAATGGCGTACCTATCGAAACCGTCAGCTCCATGCTCGGACACAAGAGCATAAAGACGACGCAGATTTACGCGAAGATAACCAAAGAAAAACTCAATCAGGACATGAAGAACCTTGCCGCAAGGTTGAACAGTGTTGAGGAATTTGCAGGTTGCACCATCTAAAAAAGAGAAGCCATGAAACGTGACATAATCATCATAGAGGACAAGGCGGTCAGCGTAACCGGTAACGACGTGTGGATGACCGCCACCGAAATCGCCGGACTGTTCCATACGACCGTCCCGGCAGTGAACGCCGCCATCAAAGCCATCCGCAAGTCGGACGTGCTTAACGACTACGAGGTGTGCCGCTACATGCAACTTGAAAACGGACTGTACGCAGATGTGTACGCGCTTGAAATCATCATCCCCGTCGCCTTCCGGCTGAACACCTACAACACCCACCTGTTCCGCACATGGCTGGTGGGAAAAGCTCTCGCCAAAGAGAAACGGCAGGCATACGTGATGTTCATACAGAACGGAAAAGCCGGGTACTGCTGATTGCGCATACCACATAAGACAAGGAAACGGGCAGCACCACAAAAAGTGTCGCCCGTTTCCTTTTTTCTTGCCAACCGCGCTCACTCCAGCGGCTTGCGGTAATTTGCTTCCAGCACTTCACGCAGCCCCGTTTCCGGGTAAAGCACCTTCCCTCCCAAAAGTATGAAGGGCAACACGCGGTTGTTGCGGTATTCCTGCAATGTGCGTCGGCTTACGCGGAGCAGTTCCGCCACCTCGCCGTCCGTCAGGTAACGTTCCCCGTCCAGCAGAGGACGGTAACTTTCCAGAAAGGCGGACAGCCATTTCGAGCCTTTGCGCATATCCTGCACCACAGAGGCTATCGGCTCGTCTTCCATCGTAAAAACATCGTTGTTCTCGTTCATCATAACTTCGGATTCAGTGGGTGAATAAATCAAATCATCTGCCGTGCGGATAGAGCGTGCCGATAAGCGGTATCAGCCGCTTCACCTCCTCCGGCTTGTAATAAAACCTGCGGTTTATCTGCGAGTAGCCGATAAGCCGCCTGTCGCGCAGCGTCTGCAACGTGCGCGAACTTATTCTCAACTGCCTACAGACTTCCTCGCCCGTGAGCCATCTTTCCATGCGCCTCGTGTCGCTTTTGCGCCTCAGGGCGGCGACCTTCTCCGAGAGTGCGCCGAATGCCGCCACCATCATCTCGAAAGTCTTTTTCTCGATAGATACTATTTCCATATTCATGCAATTATCGGTTTGCCCGCAAAGGTAACGGTACGGTCCTGAACACGTGCCGTTTTCCGCTGAAAGGCTGCCTGTTGCGCCGTTTGACCGGGTTACGGAGCCATCTTCCGTAAAAATCTTACGTGAGTCACGTAGTGAGTTGTTAAAGCCCCTTTTGTTTATTGCCGATTTTTGCTGCAGAAACAAAAAGAAAGGACTGAATATGAAAGTGATAACGATGGAAAGTTCCGCCTTCCGGTCATTGACGGAACAGATAGCGGAGATTGCGGCACACGTCCGTGCCGCCTCCGGCGACAAGAAAGCGGCATCGCCCGACAGGTTGCTCACCACACGCGAGGCGGCGCACCTGCTTAACGTGAGTACCCGCACCCTCCAGCGTATGCGCAGCGAGCAACGCATCGGTTATGTCGTGCTTCGCGGTAAATGCCGCTACCGGCAGTCGGAAATAGACCGCCTGCTTGAAGCGTGTGCCGTCAACGAGGACGCGGCGACACCGCAGGAATTGAAACGCAACCACACGCTGCGCACTGGCGGCAAACCAAAAGGAAGGAGGACATAGGTCATGGAACTGCTCACACGAAACAACTTCGAGGGCTGGATGCAGAAGCTGATGGAACGGCTCGACCGTCAGGACGAACTGCTGCTGGCGATGAAGGCTGAGGGGAAACAGCCTACTATCACGGAAAGCATCCGCCTTTTCGACAATCAGGATTTGTGCATGCTGCTCCAGATAAGCAAGCGCACACTGCAACGCTACCGCAGTGTCGGCGCATTGCCCTACAAGACACTGGGCAAGAAAACCTATTACAGCGAGGAGGATGTGCTGACATTCCTTTCCAACCATATCAAGGACTTCAAAAAAGAAGATATAGCCTTCTACAAGGCTCGTATCCATAATTTCTTTCATAAATAACCCATTAAAACATTTTTCAAATGGCAAAGAAAAAAGACGAAAAGGACGTGCTGGTAGTCCGTGATGAGAAGACGGGCGAGATCAGCGTGGTAGCCGGGCTGAATGCAGACGGCACACCTAAGCGTACCCCTGCGAAAGCTGAGAACGCGCAGAGTTTCCTGCAATTCGACCGACAAGGCGACGTGCTGGACAACTTCTTCAAGAACTTCTTCCGGCAGTGCAAGGAACCCAGCCGCTTCGGTTTCTACCGCATCGCGGCAGACCAAGTGGATTCCATGCTTGGCGTGATGAAAGACCTGCTTCAGCATCCGTACCAGAACAAACAAATCCTTGCACCGCACAAAATCGACACCTTCCCTTATCAACAGCAGGTGCAGGAAGAGATGGCGGCACAAAAGACAGAGAAACAAGAACCTCAAAAACAGGAAAACATGGAACAACAGAAAGAACAGCAGGAAAGCCCGCAACAGACGCAGGGCAGACAGGGCTACCAACCCATCAACGAGAGCAAAATCAACTGGCAGGAGCTGGAGGACAGATGGGGCGTGAAGCGTGACGACCTTGAAAAGTCCGGAGACCTTACGAAGATGCTCCACTACGGCAAGTCCGACTTGGTAAAGGTCAAGCCCACCTTCGGCGGCGAATCATTCGAGCTGGACGCCCGCCTCTCCTTCAAGAAGGACGGTGAGGGAAATGTCAGCCTCGTGCCGCACTTCATCCGCAAGGAGCAGAAGTTAGATGAGTACAAGGAACACAAATTCTCCGACGATGACCGGAAGAACCTGCGCGAAACGGGCAACCTCGGCAGGGTCGTGGACATTGAGGACAGGGAAACGGGCGAAATCATCCCCTCCTACATCAGCATCGACCGCAAGACGAATGAAATCACGGACATTCCGGCAAACAAGGTGCGCATCCCGGAGCGCATCGGCAAGACGGAAATCACCAAACAGGAGCAGGACATGCTCCGCGCCGGACTGCCCGTGCGCGACAAGCTCATCGAGCGCAACGACGGCAGGAAGTTCGTCACCACCCTTCAAGTGAACGTGGAGCAGCGCGGCGTGGAGTTCGTGCCGGGAACCGGAAGGTCGCCCCGTACCGCACAGACGCAGGAAGCCAAAGGTGACACCTCGAAAAGTCAGGCGCAAGGCGGGGAAAATGCCGCACAGACCAAGAAGGAGCAACGCCGCAACACGTGGATGAACGAGGACGGCAGCATCCGCCCCATCAGCAAATGGAGCGGCGTGAACTTCACCGACAAGCAGAAAGCCGACTACGTGGCGGGTAAAGCCGTGAAACTGGAGAACGTGACCGACAAGCAGGGCTTCCATGCCACGATGTATATCAAGTTCAACCCGGAGAAGGGCCGCCCGTACCGCTACGAAACGAACCCCGACAACGCCCAGCAGGTCGCCCCGTCCAACGAGAGCCGCACACAGGTGGCGGTGAACAACGAGGGCAAAACCAACGAGGCGACAAAGAACCTGAAAGAGCCTTTGCAGAAAGGTCAGACCGCCCCGAAGGACGACCGCCAGCAACAGCAGCAGGAGAAGCCGAAAAAGAAGAACAACAAAGGCATGAAAATGTAATCCCGTGTCCGCCACTGAATCCAAAATAAAATCCAAAGTATCAACAAAAAAGCAAGAAAACATGAAGACAATCATTGCAGAAAAGCCCTCCGTGGCACGTGAAATCGCCCGCATCGTGGGCGCGACAAAGAGAGAGGAAGGATATTTCGAGGGAGGCGGCTATGCCGTGACATGGGCATTCGGACACCTCGTTCAGCTTGCCATGCCCGACGGCTACGGCGTGCGCGGATTTGTCCGTGACAACCTCCCGATTATTCCCGACACATTCACGCTCGTCCCCCGTCAGGTCAGGACGGAGAAAGGTTACAAGCCCGACAGCGGCGTGGTGTCGCAGATAAAAGTCATCAAAAGACTGTTCGACACAAGCGAACATATCATCGTGGCGACCGATGCCGGACGCGAGGGAGAGCTTATCTTCCGCTACCTCTACCACTATACGGGTTGCACCACTCCTTTCGTGCGCCTGTGGATCAGCTCTCTCACCGACAAAGCTATCCGTGAGGGACTGCGGAAACTCGAAGACGGCAGCAAATACGACAACCTCTACCTCGCCGCCAAAGCGCGGAGCGAATCCGACTGGCTCGTGGGCATCAACGGCACACAGGCGTTATCCATCGCCGCCGGACACGGCACGTATTCCGTGGGGCGGGTGCAGACACCAACGTTGGCTATGGTATGTGAACGCTACTGGGAGAACCGCCGCTTTACGTCCGAAGCATTCTGGCTGCTCCATATCGCAACGGACGGTTGCGACGGCGAAGTCGTGAAATTCTCATCCTCCGAGAAATGGAAAGAGAAAGAACCGGCGATGGAACTATATAATAAGGTAAAGGCGGCAGGTTGCGCCACTGTCACGAAAGCCGAGCGCAAGGAGAAGACGGAGGAAACTCCCTTGCTCTACGACCTGACCACGCTCCAGAAAGAAGCCAACGCCAAGCACGGCTTCACGGCGGAACAGACGCTTGAAATCGCGCAGAAACTCTACGAAAAGAAGTTGATAACCTATCCGAGAACGGGAAGCCGCTACATCCCCGAAGACGTGTTTGCCGAAATTCCCAAACTGCTCGCTTTCATCGGCACACAGCCCGAATGGAAAGACAAGGTGCGGGCAAAAGCCGCCCCGACACGCCGCAGCGTGGACGACGGCAAGGTGACAGACCACCATGCCCTGCTCGTCACGGGTGAGAAACCGCTCTTCCTCTCCAAAGAGGACAATACCATCTATCAGATGATTGCCGGGCGCATGGTCGAGGCATTCTCTGAGAAATGCGTCAAGGATGTGACCACTGTCACGGCGGAATGTGCCGGAGTGGAGTTTACCGTAAAAGGCAGCGTCGTGAAGCAAACCGGATGGCGTGCCGTCTATGGCGAGGAAAAAGAGGAAATTACCATCCCCGGCTGGCAGGAAGGCGACACGCTGACACCGAAAGGCTCGTCCATTACCGAAGGAAAGACCAAACCCAAGCCGCTGCATACCGAAGCCACCCTGCTCTCGGCAATGGAAACGGCGGGCAAGGAAATTGAGGACGACGCACTGCGGCAGGCGATGAAGGACTGTGGCATCGGTACTCCCGCCACACGCGCCTCCATCATCGAAACGCTTTTCAAGCGCGGTTACATGGAACGCTGCAAGAAGTCGCTTGTTCCCACCGAAAAAGGACTTGCCCTCAATTCCGTCGTCAAGACGATGCGCATCGCCGATGTTGCCATGACGGGCGAATGGGAAAAGGAGCTGGCGCGTATCGAGCGCGGGGAACTGTCCGCCGACACCTTCCGCAAGGAGATAGAGGCGTACACACGTGAGATAACCTCCGAACTGCTCTCGTGCGACAAGCTCTTCGGCAGCCGTGACTCCGGCTGCGCGTGTCCCAAGTGTGGCACGGGCAGGATGCGGTTCTACGGCAAGGTGGTACGCTGCGACAACACGGAGTGCGGACTGCCCGTGTTCCGGCTGAAAGCGGGACGCACCCTGTCCGACGATGAAATCAAAGACCTGCTCACCGAAGGGCATACCAAGCTGCTCAAAGGGTTCAAGAGCAAACAGGGCAAGAGTTTCGATGCTGTTGTCGCCTTTGACGGGGAATATAACACGACTTTTGTGTTCCCGGAGGCTAAAAAGGGCAAGAAATTTTCAGGACGGAAGAAATAGTATTAACTTTGCCACTTGTTCAGAGTAATGAATTGTTCTTCGATACCGGATTACACTCATACTTTGGATTTAGTGGTGGCACTCGGAGGGATACCGAGTGCCTTTTTCTTCCTTTTTCCAACCGATTATCCCGTTAATTATCAATCCGCTAAATCCAAAGTAATGAACAACAAGAAGAAAAACGAGGGTCAGACCGACTTTTCCTATTACGGTCTGTACCTGCTGGACTATCTCCGCACGAACAAGTTTGAACAGGCTGACGACACCGCTTTCATACGGGAACGGGCCGACCGTGCCGCCGAAACGTATGAGAGGGCACGGCTTGAAGGCTATCCCGCCGATGGTGCGCAGGAACTGGCGATGGACACGCTGCTGCGCGGGCTGCATTATTCCCGTTACGCCATCCTCCGCGAAGTCGTGGAAAACGAGTTTGCCGATGAAGTGCCGGAAGAGAAGCGTGAAGCCTTTGTCCTGAAACTGCTGCCGCTTGTCGGCAACGTGTTCTCCGTCTATGACCTCTCGGATGACAATTTCGCCCTGTCTTCCGATTACGACCTGCTCTACACGGAGCTGACGGGAGCAACCGTCCTTTACTTAGACGAATATGGCGTTTAACCGCAAACAGAAACTGCGGGACAACATCGAGGCGATACGGACGGCATTCATCCTTGACAGGGAAAACAGGACAGCGACAACCGAAGAGCGTGCCATACTTCAAAGGTACTGCGGTTTCGGCGGTCTGAAATGTATCCTCAACCCTGCAAAGGAACTGACGGATGCCGTCCGGTGGGCGAAATCCGACCTCGAACTGTTCGCCCCGACGGTGGAGCTGCACAGGCTTATCCGTGAGAACAGCAAGGACGAAACAGAGTACAAGCGGTTTGTGGATTCGCTGAAAGCGTCCGTGCTGACCGCTTTCTACACCCCCAAAGAGATAACCGACACCATCGCGGACGTGCTGGCAGATTACAGCGTCCGCCCCGCCCGTATGCTCGAACCGTCGGCAGGTGTCGGCGTGTTCGTGGATTCCATGCTACGGCACAGCCCCAATGCGGATGTGATGGCTTTCGAGAAGGATCTGCTCACGGGTACAATCTTGAGGCATCTCTATCCCGACCAGAAAATGCGCACCTGCGGTTTTGAGAAAATCGAAAGACCGTTCAACAATTATTTCGACTTGGCGGTGTCCAACATTCCGTTCGGTGACATTGCCGTGTTCGACGCGGAGTTTCAGCGGAGCGACTCTTTCGGCAGACGCTCCGCCCAGAAAACCATCCACAACTATTTCTTTCTCAAAGGACTGGATGCCGTGCGTGACGGCGGTATCGTGGCGTTCATCACCTCGCAAGGGGTATTGAATAGCACCAAGACCTCCGTGCGTAACGAGCTGTTCAGTCAGGCCAATCTGGTATCCGCGATACGCCTGCCCAACAACCTGTTCACGGACAACGCGGGGACGGAGGTGGGCAGCGACCTGATTGTCCTGCAAAAGAACCTCAGCAAGAAGGAAATGTCGCAGGACGAGCGGCTGATGACCGTGATACAGACGGACACGAAAACCGACCTGACCGACAACGCCTATTTCATCCACCACCCGGAACGCATCGTGCATACGACGTCGAAACTTGACACTGACCCCTACGGGAAGCCCGCTATGGTTTATCTGCACGAGGGCAAGACCGCAGGTATCGCCGGGGACTTGCGCCGGATGCTCAACGAGGATTTCCATTACAGGCTCGCCATGCGTCTGTATTCGGGAACAATCTGGCAGTCGGGAACGGAAGAAAAGGTTACCGTTCAAAAGGAGGCGGAGCGTCCTGCTATAAAATTGGAAACGGTATCTTCGGCGCAGACGGTGGAAACTCCGACGGAAAAACCGCAACCCGTTGAGGAAAAACCGGAGATAGAGCCACGTCCGAAATATTCTGACGGGGTGCAGCTCTCCTTGCTCAACCTCTGGGGGATGACGGAAGAGGTCAGCCAACCGAAAACCTCCAAAAAGAAAAAGACGGTGAAAAAGGCAGTTACGGCAAAGTCCACTCCGCCCAAACCGAAAGTCACGGTTACACCGACAGCTCCAACTGCAAAACCCGCTATGGAGAATAAGGAGGTGAAAGCGGAGAACACCGCCAAGCCTGCCGACCCGGACGACATCTATGCAAAGCTGGACTGGGAAACCAATCCTCCCATCAACGGCTTCTACGAGATGATGATGGAACTCACGCCGGAGCGCAGGAAGGAACTTCGGGAGCTGGCAAGGCAGCATAATGAAAAACATGAAAACAGAACGGTTGCGACGATCACGCCGGAAGTACCACGTGAACAACCCCGGCAGGAGGAAACACAGCCGGAAGCAGTCGCCGCACCTGCTGTTACCGATGCTCCACCGGAAACGGTGGCTACTTCCCTTTTTCCCGACATCGAACCGGAAAAGCCGAAGGAGGAAGTCGCGGACCTTACGCCGCGTGCCTACCATCGCACGCCGGAGATGCACCTGCGCGAAGGCTCGCTGGTGGCTGACCGGGGGCGTCATAACATCGGCTATCTGAAGGACATCACGCCATACGGGGCTACATTCCAGCCGCTCGACCTGAAAGGATACCAGAAGGAAAAGGCGTTGTTGTATGTGTCGCTGCGTGACGCCTACGAGCGTCTGTACCGTTATGAATCGCTCCGGCGCGAGGCAAATGTTCCGTGGCGAGAGCATCTGAATACCTGTTACGATGAGTTTGTCATGCGCTACGGCAACCTCAACGCCAAGCAGAACGTGAAGTTAGTGATGATGGACGCGGGCGGGCGTGACATCCTTTCGCTGGAACGGGTGGAGAACGGAAAGTTCGTCAAGGCGGACATCTTCGAGCATCCCGTTTCCTTCTCCGTGGAGAGCCATGCCAACGTAGGCTCTCCCGAAGAAGCCCTGTCCGCGTCGCTCAACAAATATGGCACGGTCAATCTCGACTATATGCGGGAGATAACCGACAGCACGGCGGAGGAGTTGCTCACAGCCCTGCAAGGACGCATCTATTACAATCCGCTCGTGACCGGTTACGAAATCAAAGACCGCTTCATAGCCGGGAACGTGATAGAGAAGGCGGAACGCATAGAGGCTTGGATGGGCGAAAACCCCGAAAGTGAGCGTATGCCGGAAGTGAAACAGGCGTTGGAGGCTCTGAAAGATGCCGAACCGCCGCGTATCGCCTTCGAGGATCTGGACTTCAATTTCGGGGAACGCTGGATTCCGACGGGTGTCTATGCCGCCTACATGAGCCGGCTGTTCGACACGGAGGTGAAAATCGCCTATTCCGCAAGCATGGACGAGTTTTCGGTTGCGTGCGGCTACCGCACCATGAAAATCACGGACGAGTTTCTGGTAAAGGGGTATTACCGGAACTATGACGGTATGCACCTCTTGAAACACGCCCTGCACAACACCTGCCCCGACATGATGAAGTCCATCGGCAAGGACGAGCATGGCAACGACATCAAGGTGCGCGACAGCGAGGGCATACAGCTCGCCAACGCCAAGATTGATGAAATCCGCAACGGTTTCTCCGAATGGCTCGAAGAACAGTCGCCGCAGTTCAAGGAACGGCTGACGACAATGTATAACCGCAAGTTCAACTGTTTCGTGCGCCCGAAGTATGACGGCTCGCACCAGACCTTCCCCGACCTCAATCTGAAAGGCTTGGCAAGCCGGGGTATCAAGAGCGTCTATCCCTCGCAGATGGATTGCGTCTGGATGCTGAAACAGAACGGCGGCGGAATTTGCGACCACGAGGTGGGAACCGGCAAGACGCTGATAATGTGCATCGCCGCGCATGAGATGAAGCGTCTGAAATTGGCACATAAGCCGATGATTATCGGGCTGAAAGCCAACGTTGCGGAGATTGCCGCCACCTATCAGGCGGCATATCCCAACGCACGTATTCTGTACGCTTCGGAGAAGGACTTTTCGACCGCCAACCGTGTGCGCTTCTTCAATAATATAAAGAACAACGACTACGATTGTGTCATCATGTCGCACGACCAGTTCGGCAAGATACCGCAGTCGCCGGAGTTGCAGCAGCGCATCCTGCAAGCGGAGCTTGACACGGTGGAGGAAAACCTCGAAGTGCTGCGGCAGCAGGGAAAGAACGTGTCGCGGGCTATGCTGAAAGGTCTGGAGAAGCGCAAACACAACCTTGAAGCGAAGCTGGAGAAGGTGGAACATGCCATAAAGTCACGCACGGACGACGTGGTGGATTTCAAGCAGATGGGCATCGACCACATCTTCATAGATGAGAGCCACCAGTTCAAAAATCTGACGTTCAACACGCGCCATGACCGTGTGGCGGGACTGGGCAACAGCGAGGGAAGCCAGAAGGCACTGAACATGCTCTTTGCCATACGCACCATACAGGAGCGCACGGGCAGAGACTTGGGAGCGACCTTCCTTTCGGGTACTACCATCAGCAACTCGCTGACGGAGTTGTATCTGCTGTTCAAGTATTTGCGTCCGAAGGAGCTGGAACGGCAGGACATCCGATGTTTCGACGCTTGGGCGGCGATATTCGCCAAGAAGACGACGGATTTTGAATTTAACGTGACGAACAACGTGGTTCAAAAGGAGCGTTTCCGCTACTTCATCAAGGTGCCGGAACTTGCCGCCTTCTATAATGAAATCACGGACTACCGCACGGCAGAGGACGTGGGCGTAGATCGTCCCAACAAGAATGAGATACTGCACCACATACCGCCCACGCCGGAGCAGGAGGACTTCATACAGAAGCTGATGCAGTTCGCCAAGACTGGCGATGCCACACTTCTGGGCAGGCTGCCGCTTTCGGAAACGGAGGAAAAGGCGAAGATGCTTATCGCCACCGACTACGCCCGCAAGATGGCACTCGACATGCGCATGATAGACCCGCATTATGAAGACCACCCCGATAACAAGGCGAGCCACTGTGCCAAGATGATCGCGGAGTATTACCAAAAATACGACGCGCAGAAAGGCACGCAGTTCGTTTTCTCGGACTTGGGGACATATCAGCCGGGCGACGGGTGGAACGTCTATTCGGAAATCAAGCGCAAGCTGACGGAGGATTACGGCATACCGCCAAGCGAGGTGCGCTTCATTCAGGAGTGCAAGACCGACAAGGCTCGGAAGGCGGTGATAGACGCCATGAATGCCGGAACGGTGCGTGTTCTGTTCGGCTCCACCTCCATGCTCGGAACGGGTGTGAACGCACAGAAAAGGTGTGTGGCAATTCATCATCTCGATACGCCGTGGCGACCGTCCGACCTGCAACAGCGTGACGGACGCGGAGTTAGAGCCGGAAACGAAATTGCCAAGCATTTCGCCGGGAACAACGTGGACGTAATCATCTACGCGGTGGAGAAGTCACTGGACAGCTACAAGTTCAACCTCCTGCACTGCAAGCAGACTTTCATCAGCCAGCTCAAAAGCGGTGCTATGGGGGCGCGTACCATCGACGAGGGGGCAGTGGACGAGAAATCGGGCATGAACTTTTCGGAATATATGGCGTTGCTATCCGGCAACACCGACCTGCTGGACAAGGCGAAACTTGAAAAGCGCATCGCCTCGCTCGAAGGGGAACGCAAGTCGTTTAACAAGGGCAAGCGTGATTCGGAGTTCAAGTTAGAGTCGAAGACGGGCGAGTTGCGTAACAACACGGCTTTCATAGATGCCATGACGGAGGACTGGAACCGCTTCCTTTCGGTGGCGCAGACCGACAGGGAGGGCAACCGCCTTAATATAATAAAGGTGGACGGTGTGGATTCCGCCGATGAGAAGGTTATCGGAAAGCGTTTGCAGGAGATAGCGAAAAACGCCACTACGGGCGGGCTTTACACACAGGTCGGAGAACTGTACGGTTTTCCGATAAAGGTGGTGAGCGAGAGGATACTCAAAGAGGGATTGGAGTTTACCGACAACCGCTTCGTGGTAGAGGGGAACTACAAGTACACCTATAACAACGGACATCTGGCAATGGCTGATCCGATGGCTGCCGCCCGAAACTTCCTGAACGCGATGGAGAGGATACCCTCCATTATCGACCAGTACAAGGCGAAGAACGAGGTGCTGGAGAGGGAGATACCGCAGTTGCAGGAGATAGCGGGCAAGGTGTGGAAGAAGGAGGACGAGCTGAAGCAGCTGAAATCCGAACTTGCCGCCCTTGACCGAAAAATACAGCTGGAACTTGCGCCGCCCACGCCCGAAGTCGCCGAAAAGGAGAAAGAAGGGCAACAGGTCAAGCCGGAAGCGGAAGATGTGAGGAACAGGCAGGCGCAATATCCCGAAAATGCACCGCCGCAGATACGCAGTCCGGCGGATAGTATCGTTGCCAACCATGTCATAATCGGGCGTCCGGGACTGTATGCCAAGGAGGAAACCCGGTTCAAAGGATTGAAAATATAACCTTAGGAATTTTATCTGAAGTATTAATAAGGGCTATCCCAAAAGGTCTAAAAGTAAATTTTATCCTTTCTGCAAGTATCTGTAGGATGGCAACTGCATTTTTTTCTTTTTGGGCAGCCCTTATTAAAATTTATTCTTATTTTAGGTTATATACATTCATGTCCATTTATGTAAAAAATCCTGCTGACCTTGTTTATGTCTTGTCAGTCACCATTTGCAAAACCATATTTGACCCTCAAAGAGGCTGAATTTGATAAGCAACTTGCTACATACTCATAATAAGGAGCTAAATAGAACACGAATGGGAAATACTCAAATGCCAAACTAAAGAAGATATTGGCCAAAATAAACGCTATACCGAGAGAGAAACTTGATTTTTCAACTTCCTAAAACAGTGTTGTTCAAACATTTCTACTTATTTGTACTTACCAGTTGAACCTACGTTTCCCTAATAAAATGTCTATGGTAAAAAGTTAAAAAATCCTCCTACTTTTGTTAGATATATTTTTTTGTGTAATTTTGTAATCGTTATGCGGCAGTAATAATATACATATTAATACGAGTTAGGAATCCTGTAGTTCTCATATGCTACGAGGAGGTATTAAAAGGTGCGTTTCGACAATGCATCTATTGTAGTATATTATTGCTTAATCCAAATGAATATTATAAATTTAGGAATTCTTGCTCACATTGATGCAGGAAAAACTTCCGTAACCGAGAATCTGCTGTTTGCCAGTGGAGCAACGGAAAAGTGCGGCTGTGTGGATAATGGTGACACCATAACGGACTCTATGGATATAGAGAAACGTAGAGGAATTACTGTTCGGGCTTCTACGACATCTATTATCTGGAATGGTGTGAAATGCAATATCATTGACACTCCGGGACACATGGATTTTATTGCGGAAGTGGAGCGGACATTCAAAATGCTTGATGGAGCAGTCCTCATCTTATCCGCAAAGGAAGGCATACAAGCGCAGACAAAGTTGCTGTTCAATACTTTACAGAAGCTGCAAATCCCGACAATTATATTTATCAATAAGATTGACCGAGCCGGTGTGAATTTGGAGCGTTTGTATCTGGATATAAAAGCAAATCTGTCTCAAGATGTCCTGTTTATGCAAAATGTTGTCGATGGATCGGTTTATCCGGTTTGCTCCCAAACATATATAAAGGAAGAATACAAAGAATTTGTATGCAACCATGACGACAATATATTAGAACGATATTTGGCGGATAGCGAAATTTCACCGGCTGATTATTGGAATACGATAATCGCTCTTGTGGCAAAAGCCAAAGTCTATCCGGTGCTACATGGATCAGCAATGTTCAATATCGGTATCAATGAGTTGTTGGACGCCATCACTTCTTTTATACTTCCTCCGGCATCGGTCTCAAACAGACTTTCATCTTATCTTTATAAGATAGAGCATGACCCCAAAGGACATAAAAGAAGTTTTCTAAAAATAATTGACGGAAGTCTGAGACTTCGAGACGTTGTAAGAATCAACGATTCGGAAAAATTCATCAAGATTAAAAATCTAAAAACTATCAATCAGGGCAGAGAGATAAATGTTGATGAAGTGGGCGCCAATGATATCGCGATTGTAGAGGATATGGATGATTTTCGAATCGGAAATTATTTAGGTGCTGAACCTTGTTTGATTCAAGGATTATCGCATCAGCATCCCGCTCTCAAATCCTCCGTCCGGCCAGACAGGCCCGAAGAGAGAAGCAAGGTGATATCCGCTCTGAATACATTGTGGATTGAAGACCCGTCTTTGTCCTTTTCCATAAACTCATATAGTGATGAATTGGAAATCTCGTTATATGGTTTAACCCAAAAGGAAATCATACAGACATTGCTGGAAGAACGATTTTCCGTAAAGGTCCATTTTGATGAGATCAAGACTATATACAAAGAACGACCTGTAAAAAAGGTCAATAAGATTATTCAGATCGAAGTGCCGCCCAACCCTTATTGGGCCACAATAGGGCTGACTCTTGAACCCTTACCGTTAGGGACAGGGTTGCAAATCGAAAGTGACATCTCCTATGGTTATCTGAACCATTCTTTTCAAAATGCCGTTTTTGAAGGGATTCGTATGTCTTGCCAATCCGGGTTACATGGATGGGAAGTGACTGATCTGAAAGTAACTTTTACTCAAGCCGAGTATTATAGCCCGGTAAGTACACCTGCTGATTTCAGACAGCTGACCCCTTATGTCTTCAGGCTGGCCTTGCAACAGTCAGGTGTGGACATTCTCGAACCGATGCTCTATTTTGAGTTGCAGATACCCCAAGCGGCAAGTTCCAAAGCTATTACAGATTTGCAAAAAATGATGTCTGAGATTGAAGACATCAGTTGCAATAATGAGTGGTGTCATATTAAAGGGAAAGTTCCATTAAATACAAGTAAAGACTATGCATCAGAAGTAAGTTCATACACTAAGGGCTTAGGCATTTTTATGGTTAAGCCATGCGGGTATCAAATAACAAAAGGCGGTTATTCTGATAATATCCGCATGAACGAAAAAGATAAACTTTTATTCATGTTCCAAAAATCAATGTCATCAAAATAATGGAGCGGTCAGGAAATTTCTATAAGGCAATACAGTTGGGATATATACTTATCTCCATTCTTATCGGATGTATGGCATATAATAGCCTCTATGAATGGCAGGAGATAGAAGCATTAGAACTTGGCAATAAAAAAATAGACGAGCTCCGAAAAGAAATAAACAATATCAATATTCAAATGATAAAATTTTCTCTATTGGGTGAAACAATACTGGAATGGAACGATAAAGATATCGAGCATTACCATGCACGGCGTATGGCAATGGACAGTATGCTTTGCCGTTTCAAGGCCACCTATCCAGCAGAGCGCATCGATAGTGTGCGCAGTCTTTTAGAGGATAAGGAACGACAGATGTTCCAGATAGTCCGGTTAATGGATGAACAACAATCTATTAACAAGAAGATAGCCAATCAAATTCCGGTTATTGTGCAGAAAAGTGTGCAGGAACAGTCCAAAAAGCCAAAACGAAAAGGTTTCTTGAGCATCTTCGGCAAAAAAGAGGGAACGAAGCCAACGACAACAACGACTACGCTCCGTTCATCCAATAGAAACATGGTCAACGAACAGAATGCGCAGAGCCGTCGATTGTCAGAACAAGCCGATAGTCTTGCTGCCCGTAATGCAGAACTTAACAGACAACTGCAAGGATTGATTTGCCAAATCGAAAAGAAGGTGCAATCTGATTTACAAAATAGAGAAAGCGAGATAACAGCCATGCGTAAAAAATCATTTATGCAGATAGGCGGCTTGATGGGATTTGTTCTTTTGCTGTTGGTCATTTCCTATATCATCATACACCGTGATGCAAAGAACATTAAACGATACAAACGCAAGACAACGGATTTGATCGAGCAATTGGAACAGTCCGTGCAACAAAATGAGATACTCATAACCTCCCGAAAGAAAGCGGTATATACTATTACCCATGAGTTGCGTACACCACTGACGGCAATAACCGGCTATACCGAACTTTTGCGGAAAGAATGCAATAGCGGTAATAATGGGCAATATATCCAAAATATACTGCAATCCTCCGACCGTATGCGGGATATGCTCAACACTTTGCTTGACTTCTTCCGCCTGGACAACGGCAAGGAACAGCCCCGTCTGTCACCCTGCCGGATTTCTGCAATCACGCACACACTTGAAACGGAGTTCATGCCTGTTGCCGTGAACAAAGGGTTGTCCTTGTCCGTGAAGACTGGACACGATGCCATTGTATTGACCGACAAAGAGCGAATAATACAAATCGGGAATAACCTGCTGTCAAACGCTGTCAAGTTCACAGAAGAAGGCGGTGTTTCTTTGATTACTGAATATGATAATGGAGTTCTGACACTGGTCATTGAAGATACAGGTACAGGCATGACAGAAGAGGAACAGAAACAAGCGTTCGGTGCGTTTGAACGTCTATCAAATGCCGCTGCAAAGGAGGGTTTCGGGCTTGGGCTTGCCATAATGCGTAATATTGTGTCGATGCTTGGCGGAACAATCCGTTTGGACAGCAAGAAAGGGAAAGGCAGTCGTTTCACAGTTGAAATTTCTATGCAGGAAGCTGAAGAACAGCTTGGATATACAAGCAATACACCTGTTTATCATAACAATAAATTCCATGATGTTGTCGCCATTGACAATGATGAGGTATTACTTCTAATGCTGAAAGAGATGTATTCCCAAGAAGGAATACACTGCGACACTTGCACCGATGCTGCGGCACTGATGGAAATGATACGCCAGAAAGAATACAGCCTGTTGCTGACAGACTTGAATATGCCTGGTATAAACGGTTTCGAATTGCTGGAACTGTTGCGTTCGTCCAACGTGGGCAATTCACCAACAATCCCGGTGGTTGTGGCAACCGCTTCGGGCAGTTGTAACAAAGGGGAACTATTGGCAAAAGGCTTTGCCGGATGCCTGTTCAAGCCGTTCTCCATATCGGAACTGATGGAGGTTTCCGACAGGTGTGCCATAAAAGCGACACCGGACGGGAAACCGGACTTTTCCGCCTTATTGTCCTATGGCAATGAAGCCGTCATGCTGGAAAAGTTGATAACTGAAACAGAAAAGGAAATGCAGGCGGTACGGGATGCAGCAAAAGAAAAAGACCTGCAAAAGCTGGATTCCCTGATCCACCACCTGCGCAGTTCGTGGGAGGTGCTCCGTGCCGACCAACCGCTGAATGTACTTTACGGATTGCTTCGTGGCGATGCTCTCCCGGATGGTGAAGCGTTAAGCCATGCCGTGACTGCTGTGCTGGATAAGGGAGTGGAAATAATACGGTTGGCAGAAGAGGAAAGGAGAAAATACGAAGATGGATAAGACAAAAATAATTGTGGTGGAAGACAACATCGTGTATTGCGAATATGTCTGCAATATGCTGTCACGGGAGGGCTACCGCAATATGAAGGCTTACCACCTCTCAACCGCGAAGAAACATCTGCAACAGGCAACAGATAATGATATCGTGGTTGCCGACCTGCGTCTGCCTGACGGCAGTGGCATAGACCTTTTGTGCTGGATGCGAAAGGAGGGAAAGATGCAGCCCTTCATCATTATGACCGACTACGCCGAAGTTAATACCGCCGTGGAAAGCATGAAACTCGGCTCGATAGACTATATTCCCAAACAGCTTGTGGAGGATAAACTTGTCCCCCTGATCCGTTCCATACTGAAAGAACGTCAGGCAGGACAACGCCGTATGCCTGTATTCGCCCGTGAAGGTTCCGCTTTTCAGAAAATCATGCACCGGATAAGGCTGGTAGCCGCCACCGACATGAGCGTGATGATATTTGGTGAGAACGGCACGGGTAAGGAGCATATTGCCCATCTGTTGCATGACAAGAGCAAACGTGCAGGCAAGCCATTTGTGGCGGTGGACTGCGGTTCACTCTCCAAAGAGCTTGCACCGTCGGCTTTCTTCGGACACGTCAAGGGAGCGTTTACAGGTGCGGACAATGCCAAGAAAGGATATTTCCATGAGGCGGAAGGCGGCACGCTTTTTCTGGACGAGGTAGGAAACCTCGCGTTGGAAACCCAACAGATGTTGCTCCGCGCCATACAGGAGAGGCGGTATCGCCCGGTCGGAGACAAGGCAGACCGGAATTTCAATGTCCGCATCATCGCTGCTACCAATGAAGATTTGGAAGTAGCGGTGAATGAAAAGCGTTTTCGGCAGGATCTTCTGTACCGCCTGCACGACTTCGGGATAACCGTTCCTCCGTTGCGTGACTGTCAGGAAGACATCATGCCGCTGGCAGAGTTCTTCCGTGATATGGCAAACAGAGAGCTGGAGTGTAGCGTGAGCGGGTTCAGTTCCGAAGCACGTAAAGCGTTGCTGACACACGCATGGCCGGGCAACGTGCGGGAACTTCGGCAGAAAGTTATGGGTGCTGTATTGCAGGCGCAGGAAGGTGTTGTCATGAAAGAGCATCTGGAACTTGCCGTGACGAAACCGACCTCTACTGTCAGCTTCGCCTTGCGCAATGACGCGGAGGATAAGGAGCGGATATTGCGTGCGTTGAAACAGGCAAACGGCAACCGGAGTGTCGCCGCAGAACTGCTCGGCATAGGCAGGACAACACTATACAGCAAACTTGAAGAGTATGGACTTAAATATAAATTCAAGCAATCATAGCCCGTAATTCACTGAATTTGGCTATCTTTGCATAACATTTGAGAAAAACGGCGATTGGCAGGAGCTTTTCGCCGCCAACATATAGGATAAGACCGCAAGGCGTTTCAAGCGAAAATCTGGTAAATTGGAACTACGGAGACGATTGCGTGATGCTTATGCTATGCTTACGCATAGCGTGCATTCACGTACTCTCCGTAAAGGCTTTACCAGAGCCATCGCTTGAAGGTAGTGTGAATTGCACGCTACTTTTTTACCCTTGCCTAACGAAAGGAAACGATTATGGGTAAAGTTCAGATTCTCGCCGTACTGACGATGGACGGATGTCTTTCTTCAGAGTTATATGATAAAGCACATCAGGATTTGTGCCTTGACCGTTGCGGTCTTGATGAAATCAGGAAGAAAGCCCTTTACCGTGTGACACCGGACTATTCCATTTCAATGCTGCACGAATGGAGAAAAGACGGCACAAACATCCGTTACCTCGCGGAAGCCACACTGGATACGGCAGATTATATAAACGGACTACTGCGTATGCACGCTGTGGATGAAATCATACTATACACCGTTCCTTTCATATCCGGAAGCGGACGACATTTTTTTAAGTCGGCTCTGCCAGAGCAACACTGGACGCTTTCCTCCTTGAAAAGCTATTCCAACGGTGTATGTCGCATTATCTATATCCTTGATAAAAAAGCAAGATAGCCAAAATGTGCGGCAAGCATACATTTCTATTTTCAGGAATAGAATAAATGTTCTGATTACAAACAATTTAAGTCGGAGATAATTTGTCCTTGTGAAAAAATATTGAATTTTATACCTCTGAAATCCAGTACTTTGTAAAATTGAGTGTTGGATTTTTTATTTTCTGCCGCGTTTTTTGCCAATTATATTCATGTGCGCACGCAGAAAACAAAGTGTAATTTTCAAAATTGACAGAACCATGAATTATTTCTTGCTGGCGGAAACCGACTTTTTCCGCCTGATAAACGAAGCCGGTGACTGCAATATGGAAACGGCATACACGGCTTTTGCCACCCAAGTGATCGAACTGTGTAACGGTAGCATGGACGCGAACCTTACCGTCATCGCGCTTGCCTACATCGAAATCGAGTTGCAGCACCATCCCGTGCGCAACCTGTCAGAAGAAAAGAGAGAGATTGCCGCCTATGTCAGCAAGGCCCTGTCTTTCGTGAGGAAGATGCAGAAATTCCTTGCCACGCCCCAAGTGCCGCCACTGATATCCGCCAACAACACAACAGAAACCGCCACCAGCCTCCTGCAATGGACGGGCAATGCCATCGACCTCGTGGAACTTATCTACGGCATCGACGAGATGGGCTGCATCAACAACGGCAACATGCCGCTCAAACAGCTTGCCCCGCTCCTTTACAAGATATTCGGGGTTGAGTCGAAGGACTGCTACCGTTTCTACACCGATATCAAACGCCGGAAGAACGAAAGCCGCACCTACTTCCTTGACAGAATGCAGGAGAAATTGAACGAGAGGATGCTGCGCGATGATGAGTTGGATCGTATGAGGAGATAAAAAACAAATTCATTAGAATAAATCACATCAATTCAATTCATTATTTTGTTATATTAGAAAAAGATATTAACTTTGCATTGAAATTGATATAGTCATAATTCAGATGAACTCAATACACGATATAACAGACTACATTATCTTACGAGTAAAATCGGAAGATAGATTTGCGTCTTTAATAAATTTAAAGTTGCAGAAGTTATTGTATTATGTTCAAGCATGGTCTTATGGTATCAATAAAAAACCTATGTTTGACGGCGAGTTTGAAGCATGGATTCATGGTCCGGTAAATCGAGAAATCTACAATCGATTTAATTCTACAAAATATCTCTATTCAGAAATCAATATTGATGATTGCATGAATCACAATGTGAGTTTATCATCAGAAGACGCTGAATTCATTGACTTTATATTGGAGAATTATCTTAAATATAGCGGTGCTGAATTAGAACGATTGTCCCACAATGAGATGCCTTGGATTGAAACACGTGGAGATTTAAATGTAAATGAGCGTTGTGACAAGGTTATTACTCCAGAACTAATGATTGAGTATTATGGGAAAAAATGGGAAACTATTAAATCTTAATTCAGATTCTCCTAAATACGGAAACAAATCATTAGTTACCAAAGAACAAGAAAATGAGTTAAAGAGAAGGAAGATAACTTTTTCCTTCTCTTACTTTAAGCAGATACCTAATTTTCAGATTGGAGAGTGTTCTAAGGGATGGCATATTGGGCTTCTTGAAAGATTAGGTGCTTTGGGTACTATGACACCGCAAGAAGTATTAGAAGAAAATAGAGGTAGTATTGCATTAAGATGTCATCCAATAGATTGGAGTGCTAAAAACATTCCTATTCAACGAAAAGATTTAGATTGGCTACCAAAAGAAATATTGGACAATGAGACAGATTTTCCAATAATGCAATTTTCGATAACAAAAAGTACGGGGCGTATTGTAGGTTATTTTGATCGGGATTCTTCTATATTTCACATAGTATTATTAGATCCTGAACATAATATACAACCGGCAAAGAAAACTAATTATCAAATACAACCAACTACAAAAGGGTTATCTCAATATGATGATTTATTAAATAAGTTGGAACGAATTAAAAGTATCGTATCAGATTGTTCTGATAAAAAGTGCAAATTGCATTCACATATTAGTGTTATAGAAGAATTACATGACAATATTGTTTATATAGGACTTGATAATGACTTCTATAGCACTTATCAAGAAATCTTAAAGAAAATTCCATTGCAAAAAATTTTGGAAAACGGAATCTTAGTAAGTATGGATAATGCTTAAGTTCTAAAAAAATGAAGAAAGGTTTATGGTAAGCCTTTCTTCATTTTTTTATTTACTTCTGCTGCAACAGATATTTCAGGTTATCATCGCCCGCGATGCGCTCCAGTTCCTCCTGCACAATCTGCTTCACCTCTTCCTTGATACGCCGGTAGTTCGCCTGCACCGTTTCTTTCATGCGGTCGTTGCCGTCCTCGTCCGTGAAATCGGTAATGACCGGAATTTTCTTGTAGGCACGTTCCTCCCGCTTCACCTTCTCGGCATCCACCACAATCTCGCAGTGAAAAATTTTCTGTTCGATACGTTCGTTGAAGTTGTCGGACACCGAACCGACAAACATTCCCTGCGTCAGACCGGAAATCTTGCTCGGCGGAATGAGCGCATCCATCTGCGTGTTGATGGAGGTGGAAACATCCTGCCGGTTGATGGAGATAGACTGCCGTTTCTGCAACACCTTACCGAACCGTTCCGATAGTGTCTTTGCCGTTTCACCTACCACCTGCCCGGAGAAAATGTTACCGACCGTATTCATCACCACTTTCGCCTCCTTATCACCGTAGTCGCGCACCAGCTGGCTGAAATCCTGAAATCCCAGACACACGGCAACCTTGTTGCTTCGGGCGGTGGCTATAAGGTTGTCCAACCCCTTGAAGTATATCGTGGGCAGCTCGTCGATGATGACCGATGACTTCAGCATTCCCTTCTTGTTGATGAGTTTCACGATACGGGAGTTATACAATCCGAGAGCCGCCCCGTAGATGTTCTGACGGTCGGGATTGTTGCCCACGCATAGGATTTTCGGCTCTTCGGGATTGTTGATGTCCAGCGTAAACTCGCTGTCCGACATCACCCAATAGAGCTGCGGGGAAATCATCCTCGAAAGCGGGATTTTCGCCGACGCTATCTGCCCCATGAGCTGCTCCGCAGCCCCTCCGAGCCAAGCATCCATGAACGGGGAAAGGTAGTTTTCCAGCTCCGGGTAAGAGGTCAGTATCGGGAAAATATCCTCGTAGCGGCGGTTCAAAAACTCGATGGCATGGGGAAACGTGCAATACTTCCCGTTCTGATAGATTTTGAGATACCAGATAATGCTGGCAAACAAAATGATAGGTGACTCCACGAAGAAGTCGCCCTGCTTTTGCACCCAAGTTTTATTGAGGTTAAGCATTATCGTGTAGGCACTCTCGTAAGCGTCCGTAATATCCTCCATGAAATCCGGGTGTATGGGATTGCAACGGTGTGAGCGTCGCGGGTCGTCGAAATTGATCACATAGAATTTCGGCTTCACCTTGTAGCCCTCCGGGTGGTTCAGCAAATGGTTGTAGGCTATGGTGGACAAGTCACTGAATTTGAAGTCATATACATACATCGAGAAGCCCTTTTCAATCTGTTGCTTGATAAAATTGTTTACCACGGCGTATGACTTGCCGCTGCCCGGCGTACCCAACACGATGGACGCACGGAAGGGATTCACCACATTGATCCAGCCATTGTTCCAACGCTTTTTGTAATAGAAGCGTGTGGGCAGATTGACCGAATACTCGCTTTCGATGAGCCTCGTTTCCTGCATGAAACTCTCATTCTCGTTGTTGAAAACATCCTCCATCAGATTGTGTTTCAACAGGCGGCTCATCCACAGCCCGCCCATCAAAAGACAGACATAGCCCGTGCCGATGGTAAGGATATACAAGCCCGTCACCGCTTCAACCGGCAGCGGCAGAGCCAGTATCCACCAGTTGAGGAAAAACAGCACGAATCCGGCGGCGAGTGCCGTCCATATTCTTCCCCAAGTGATTTTCTCGCCCTTGACCCCTTTCGTACCCAGACAGGACAGGGCAAGCAGCAGGACGGCAAACAGTTTCGTGTACAGAATGGAATGGAACAGCCCCGCCGTGCGGTCGAAGTTCAGAAGGATTTTGTCCACCACACCGATGTTCACGCCCCATAGCCGGATGGCTTCGTAGCAGAACCAGTACACGTTCATGACCACTAAAATGATACTCACGGCACGCAGAAAATCCATGATTTTCGCCAATGCCCTCAAATCGTCTTCTTGTTGTGACATACATTGATTTTTTAATTGTTGATACTCCGATTACAAACCCAAGCCCTTGCGCTTTTTCTTCTTTTTGCGCTTCATCGCCCGGATGAAAGCCTCTTCCTCGGCATCTACCGCCGGACCTTCGGGAGTGAGCAAGCCCATTCCGCCCGATACGTCTTCACGGTCGTATGCGGTCTGTCCGTGTGCCTTGTCCGCAGCATCCATAGGGATGGATAACGGTATCGGCGGTTGTCCGGCGTATGGCAGGGTGAAGTGTTCCTGCAAGGCATTCGCCGAAAGCTCCTTGCCCATGCGCGAACCGTTCAGCACACTCCCCGTGCGGTGGTCGATGAAGGTAGCCCCGTAGATGCGCCCTTCCTCCGTGTAGCGCAGTACGGTGTCGATGCCCTTCTCTTTAAGTTGGGAAACAAACCTATCCTTGTCATAAGTGCCTTGCAGCACGGAAAGAACGGTACGTTTCGTCATGTCTGCCAGTTTCCTGTCCTTAATCTCCGATCTGGAACGTACAAACTTCTTCTGCATGGCTTCATAGCCTGCGGACTTCCCGAAGAGCGAGGACTTGAACGGGTTGCCCACCTTGTTGCCCCTGCCGTCCGTGACGGAATAGACCAGCCCGTGATATTCCCGTCCGCGCACGTTACCCCTCGCTTCCTCCACCGTCAGGTTATAGATGGAAAGGAGCGCACGGTATTCGCCCATCGTCTGGAAACGGTACTGCCCGTTCAGAGCTTTCACGGTGTTGCCTACCTGTTTCTTCACATCGCCTGCCGATGCGTCCACCTTGCTTAGCGGCGTGTCAAGACGGCGGTTCCTGCGCTCCGCATCGTGCAGCCCGTATTTCTTCTCCAGCTCACGGGTGATTTGTTTGCTACGATAGTAGTTGTTCTTGTCGCTGATACATTTCCCGTTCTCGTCCACCCGAACCGTCACGATGTGCAGGTGGTGGCGGTCGATGTCCTCGTGCTTGAAAACAAGATAAGGCTGGTTGCCGAAACCGAGTTTTTCCAGATACTCGCGGGCTATATCCTGCAATTCCGCATCGGTCAACGCATCCTCCGGATGCGGGTTGAGCGAAATATGCACCACCGGCTTCTCCACCTTCATCTGTGGCGGCATGAAGGTGAGAAAACCCTCCATCGCCTTGTTGATGTCCACCTTTCCCGAACCGTCATTGTAGATGCGGTTGGTCGTAAGCAACCGCCCCTGCGCCTCGTTAATCTTCTCCCCGTTATAGGCAATCGCGCCGTACAACGAGTTTCCTACACTGATTTTTGCGACCATTTCGCCTCCATTTCCCTTGAAAGTTCCACAATCCGGCGGCTCAGTTTCACGAGTTCGACGGTGTGTTGCTCTAATTTGTAGAGCAACGCCATCGCCTTTTTCTCTGAAAAATGCAGCCTCAGTTCCTTCACGACTTGGTTGTAATTCGTACCCACGGCACGGAACTGTGCATGAAAATCCGACAGTTTGGTGTAATAGTCCACCAGCGTCTTGTCCACCTTAAGCACCTTGAACGGCTGTCCGAAGAAGTGCGCCTTGAGGAAAACCGACCGTGCATAGACACCCGATTTTCCGAACATGGCGAGGAAACGGTTGTGTTCCTCCTCATTGAAACGGACGGTGTAACGGTACACCGCCGGATCAAGTTTGGGATTTCTCCCTGATTTGCTTTTCCTTTTCTCTTTCATATTACTTTGGATTTAGCGGATTGACGGCATAAGCCGCCGCTTCGGATTACAGCACCGCAGTTTTGAAAGGCTTCCCGACTTCGGAGGGAAAGCCCGCCCCCTGCAAGGGCAAGGCGTTTTCCGGGATGCTCAAAATATTTTGAGCGGCTGAAAACATACCTTGCTATGTTCAGGTGAACATAAAAATCCGTCAGGGGACGGATGGGAAGATACCTTTCAGGACTCCGGCTGTGCCACCATCGGCGAACCCTGCTGTCCGGGGGCAAAGTTACGTCCTTAAAGCGGTATCGGACAGACGCTTGACCCGGTCAATGACTGCCAACCGGCGCAACGTGCTGCCAATTGCTTGGGAAGTGATACAAGTTCCAAAATATACTTGTTTATTTGCAGCATGATTCAAGGAACCAACGATTTGAAGATATGAGAAACGGAACATTCAAATACCCGGAAAACCGCTTCTTCGGACACTTGCCGAAGCGGATACCCGAACCGTCGGAACCCCGGTTATCCGACAATCCGGTGAAGTACGGATTCAATGACTTCATGACGCAGTGTCGTCATTCATCACTTGTTCGCCGCACCGCTTCACCACAGAACCGGATACGCGATGACCCGCCCGTGTGTCTGTTCACTGAAGCGGATAATGTAGCAACCAAATCCGCATATAAATAGAAAAAGAAATCTTCAACAATTAAAATAAATGGAACTATGAGTAAGGAAATCTTCGTTGCATTCGCAACACAGAAAGGTGGCATCGGCAAATCCACTGTCACGGCACTTGCCGCCAGCTACCTGCACAACGTGAAAGGCTACAATGTCGCCGTCGTGGACTGCGACGACCCGCAGCACAGCATCCACGGGCTGCGCGAACACGAAATGGGGCTTATCGACAGCAGCACCTACTTCAAGGCTCTCGCTTGCGACCATTTCCGCCGGATCAAAAAGAACGCCTACACCATCGTCAAGAGCAATGCGGTGAACGCCCTCGACGATGCCGAGAGGATGATTGCCACTGAGGACATGAAACCCGACGTGGTGTTCTTCGACATGCCCGGCACGCTCCGTAGTAACGGCGTGATAAAGACGCTCTCGCAGATGGACTACATCTTCACTCCGCTGAGTGCCGACCGCTTTGTCGTGGAGAGTACCCTGAAATTCGTCACGATGTTCCGCGACAGGCTGATGACTACCGGACAGGCGAAAACAAAGGGGCTGCATCTGTTCTGGACGATGGTGGACGGCAGGGAGAGGAACGACTTGTACGGCATCTACGAGGAAGTGATAGCCGAAATGGGCTTTCCGGTACTTTCCACCCGCTTGCCCGACAGCAAGAAGTTCCGCCGTGACCTTTCGGAAGAGCGCAAGAGCGTTTTCCGCTCCACCATCTTCCCGATGGACACGGCACTGCTGAAAGGGAGTGGCATCCGGGAGTTTTCCGAAGAGATAAGCGACATCATCAGACCGCAGTGAGCATGGGCAGCAGGAAAGTGAACACGGAAGGCATCGACGAGGAACTGCTGTTAGCCTCCATCGGGCGGCGCACACAGGACGGGACACTGCGCCCCGCACAGGAAGTACCCGCAGCTGCACCGACCGAAGAGGACACCGCCGCACCGGAACCATCTCCTGTGCAACCCGTAACACGGGAAAAAGCGCAGAGGGAAAGTGGACGCCGGAAAAGGCAGGACGAGGACTACAACGAGCTGTTCCTGCGCCGCAACGAGATAAAGACCCGCCAATGTGTCTATATCAGCCGTGACGTCCACGGCAAGATCCTCAGAATCGTGAACGACATCGCCGGAGGGGAAATCTCAGTAGGCGGATATGTGGATACCGTGCTGCGCCAGCATCTGGAACAGCACAAGGAGAGAATCAACGAACTGTACAAGAAACAACGTGAAGATCTGATTTGAAAATGGAAAAAGAAATGACACCGAATGAAAAAAGACCACAGCAAGACTGCGGAGGTATGTTTGCCCAAGTGCAGGCGAGTGTGGAAATACTGTCGCCTGTCCCGGTAACCGACAAATGCTGCGAGAAGGACTATGAACGTCTGTTCATCCGCGACCCGGAAGTAAAGGCACGTGAGGGGAAAATGGCGTATGTGCGCCCGGAGTACCACGAGCGTATCATGCGCATCACCCGTGTAATCGGGCATGACCGGCTTACGCTGTCCGCCTATATCGACCATGTGCTGACGTACCATTTCAACCAGTGCGAGGATGCGATAAAGAGCCTTTATGCCCGAAATTACAATTCAGTATTCTAACCAAAACGGAAGGATATGAATTACACAATTAGCATGACAGACATTCTGCTGGCGGTATCGGTCGGCTGCAACCTCTGGTTCCTGTTCCTGCTCCTTTACGAGCGCATCATGGACACGCGGATTGTCCGCTTCTTCAAGGGCATTGCCGGATTATGGCGGTCACTGGACGGGAATGAGGCTAAACGCATAGCGGCACACGAGGAAGTCCCTGCGGAAAAGGCGGACATCATCGGCGAGAGCCGTTTCAGGATGGCATCCACCCGGACAACCGCTGCCATACCGACGCAAGAAGCCGCCACTTCGGAAAAAGGCATTGAGCTGTCGGAGGAAGAGGCTACTTTTGACGACGGAAAAACGGGAAACGCATCCCGCCCGGCACAAGTCCCGGAGGAAAAACTCGATGAGACCTTCACGAGCATACCGCCGGAGGAACTGGGATACGGGGACGACGAACCGGAAGAGGACGCCTCGGACACGCCACGGGCTTCGGGCAGCAGCTTTGACGAGATTGACGACGCCTGCAAGACCGCCAAAAACCCGGACGCGACACAGGCGGAACGTGAAAAGGCGGCGAAGGTGTTCACCGACATGGAGGGCACGGAGTTGTACGAGAAAATGATGGAAGGCTCTTCGGAGATAGGCATCCGCATCAAGGGGCTTATCGAGATTCGGCTGAAGAAATCTGAAAAGGAGTTCGTCGTGCCGGACAACATCGAGGAGTTCGACATTCGCAACTATGTATGACAACAATAAAAGAAATGAACATGAAAGAATGACATCAACCCACGCGGCGAGGAAACGCAAGGCGCATCCCCATCCGCAACGGACACGCCCACGTCCGTGGAAACAAACGGGCATCCACTAAAACCAAAGTAAAGAAACAAAGTATCAACCGCCCGACAAAGGACCATCCACCCTTTTGACGGCAAAAAACAAGAACAGTTTATGAACAAGAACATCTTGAAAAACAGAAAAGCAATCCTCTCCGCGGCACTTGTCATCGCCGCAACCGCCTCCGCTTTCGCGCAGGGAAACGGCATCGCGGGCATCAACGAAGCCACCTCTATGGTGAGTTCTTATTTCGACCCCGGAACTAAACTGATATACGCCATCGGTGCAGTCGTCGGGCTTATCGGGGGCGTAAAAGTGTACGGCAAGTTTTCATCGGGCGACCCCGACACCAGCAAGACAGCCGCCTCGTGGTTCGGCGCGTGCATCTTCCTGATTGTTGCCGCCACCATCCTGCGCTCATTCTTCCTTTAATAAATAATGTATGGCTGAATACCCAATCAACAAGGGTATCGGCCGTCCGGTAGAGTTCAAGGGCTTGAAGGCACAGTACCTCTTCATCTTCTGCGGAGGTCTGCTGGCTCTCTTCGTCCTGTTCGTCATCCTCTACATGGTCGGTATCGACCAGTGGATATGTATCGGCTTCGGCGCGGCATCGTCCTCCCTCCTTGTATGGCAGACCTTCGCGCTGAACGCCCGGTACGGCGAACACGGGCTGATGAAATTAGGAGCGGCACGGAGCCATCCCCGATACCTTATCAACCGGCGGCGGATAACCCGTCTGTTCAAACGACAACGAAAGGAAGAAAGACAATGAGGAATACATCGAAAATGACAACACTGGAAAACAGGTTCCCACTTTTAGCGGTGGAGCATGGCTGCATCATCTCAAAGGACGCCGACATCACGGTGGCTTTCGAGGTGGAACTACCGGAACTTTACACCGTGACGGGTGCGGAGTACGAGGCGATACACAGTTGCTGGTGCAAGGCTATCAAGGTGCTGCCGGACTACTCCGTCGTACACAAACAGGACTGGTTCATCAAGGAACGCTACAAACCGGAGCTTCAGAAGGACGACATGAGCTTTTTAAGCCGCTCTTTCGAGCGTCACTTCAACGAGCGTCCGTACCTGAAACACACCTGCTACCTCTACCTGACCAAGACAACAAAGGAGCGTAACCGGATGCAGAGCAATTTCAGCACGCTGTGCCGGGGACATATCATCCCGATGGAGCTGGACAGGGAAACCACGACCAAGTTCTTGGAAACCTGCGAACAGTTCGAGCGTATCATGAACGACAGCGGGCTTGTCAGGCTGCGCCGCTTCTCCACCGACGAGATCGTGGGGACGGAGGGTAAGGCGGGACTTATTGAACGCTACTTCTCGCTCATGCCAGAAGGTGACACCACCTTGCAGGACATCGAGCTTTCGGCAAGGGAGATGCGCATCGGCGACAACCGCCTGTGTCTGCACACCCTCTCCGACGCGGAAGACCTGCCGGGCAAGGTGGCTACCGACACCCGTTACGAGAAGCTCTCCACCGACCGGAGTGACTGCCGACTGTCATTCGCCTCCCCGGTGGGGCTTCTGCTCTCCTGCAACCATATCTACAACCAGTATGTGCTGATAGACAACAGTGAGGAAACCTTGCAGAAGTTCGAGAAGTCCGCCCGTAACATGCAGTCGCTATCTCGCTATTCAAGGAGCAACAGCATCAACCGCGAGTGGATAGACCAATACCTGAACGAAGCCCATTCCTACGGACTGACCTCGGTACGGGCACACTTCAACGTCATGGCGTGGAGCGACGATGCGGAGGAACTGAAGCATATCAAGAACGACGTGGGCAGCCAGTTGGCAAGCATGGAATGCGTGCCGCGCCACAACACCATCGACTGCCCGACACTCTACTGGGCGGCGATACCCGGCAATGCGGCGGACTTCCCGGCGGAAGAGAGTTTCCACACCTTCATCGAACAGGCGGTGTGCCTGTTCACAGAGGAAACCAACTACCGCAGCTCGCTCTCGCCCTTCGGCATCAAGATGGTGGACAGGCTCACGGGGAAACCGCTGCACCTCGACATCAGCGACCTTCCGATGAAGCGGGGTATCACGACCAACCGCAACAAGTTCGTGCTGGGTCCTTCGGGCAGCGGCAAGTCTTTCTTCATGAACCACCTCGTGCGCCAATATTATGAGCAAGGCGCACATGTGGTATTGGTGGACACGGGAAACTCCTATCAGGGCTTGTGCGGCATGATCCGACGCAAGACAGGCGGAGCGGACGGTGTGTATTTCACCTACACGGAAGATAAGCCCATCAGCTTCAACCCGTTCTACACCGACGATTACATCTTCGACGTGGAGAAGAAGGACAGCATCAAGACCCTGCTGCTGACGCTCTGGAAGTCGGAGGACGACAAGGTGACAAAGACGGAGAGCGGCGAGCTGGGCAGTGCCGTGAGTGCCTATATTGAGCGCATCCAATCCGACCGTAGCATCGTGCCGTCGTTCAACACCTTCTACGAGTATATGCGTGACGACTACCGCAAGGAACTGGCACAGCGTGACATCAAGGTGGAGAAGTCCGACTTCAACATCGACAACATGCTCACCACCATGCGGCAGTATTACCGGGGCGGACGCTACGACTTCCTGCTCAACTCCACGGAGAACATCGACCTGCTCGGCAAGCGGTTCATTGTCTTCGAGATAGATTCGATTAAGGAAAACCGCGAACTGTTCCCCGTCGTGACCATCATCATCATGGAAGCCTTCATCAACAAGATGCGGCGACTGAAAGGGGTACGGAAACAGCTTATTGTGGAAGAGGCTTGGAAGGCTCTCTCTTCAGCGAACATGGCTGAATATCTGCGCTATATGTACAAGACAGTCAGAAAATATTACGGCGAGGCAATCGTGGTGACGCAGGAGGTGGACGACATCATCAGTTCTCCGGTGGTCAAAGAGAGCATCATCAACAACTCGGATTGTAAAATCCTGCTTGACCAAAGGAAATATATGAACAAGTTCGACCAGATACAGGCGTTGCTCGGACTGACGGAAAAGGAGAAGTCGCAGATACTCTCCATCAACATGGCGAACAACCCTTCACGGCTCTACAAAGAGGTGTGGATAGGCTTGGGTGGCACACAATCGGCGGTCTATGCCACCGAGGTCAGTGCAGAAGAGTATCTGGCGTACACCACCGAGGAAACGGAGAAAGTGGAGGTTTACCATCTGGCGGAGAAGTTGGGCGGCGACATCGAAGCCGCCATCCGGCAACTTGCCGAGAAGCGGAGAAACAAGGAAACAACCAACAATTAAAAATGAATTTATCAACGAAAAAAGAAAAATGCGTATGAATTTACAGACAGTGAAAATGCTGCAAGTCAGCAAGTGTCTGATCGGATTGGCGGTCATGATGCTGCAATCCTGCGACGTGGCCGACAACCTCCGTGATATGCTGTGCGGGAACTGGGAGAGCGTGGAGGGGAAGCCCGATGTGCTTATCTACAAGGAGGGCGAAGCCTACAAGGTGACGGTGTTCCGCCGGAGCGGTCTGCGCCGCAAGCTGAAACCGGAAACCTATCTCTTGCAGGAGGAAAACGGCAACCTGTTCATGAACACCGGCTTCCGCATCGACGTGTCCTACAACGAGGCCACGGACGTGCTGACCTTCTCGCCGGGCGGCGACTATGTGCGGGTGAAACCGCAGCCGGGACACCCGACAGAAGAATAACAACCACTAAAATCCAAAGTAACATGAGAACAAGAATAACAATGATTATCTGCCTGTGCCTGCTTTTCGCAGGCAGGGCAAGCGCACAGTGGGTCGTAAGCGATCCGGGCAATCTGGCGCAGGGTATCATCAATGCCTCCAAAAACATCATCCATACCTCCAAGACTGCCACGAACATGGTGAGCAACTTTCAGGAAACGGTGAAAATCTATCAGCAGGGCAAAAAGTATTACGATGCCCTCAAATCGGTGAACAATCTCGTCAAGGACGCCCGCAAGGTGCAGCAGACCATCCTGATGGTAGGCGACATCACCGACATTTATGTAAACAGTTTCCAAAGGATGCTCCGTGATGGAAATTTCAGACCAGAAGAGCTGTCGGCAATCGCTTTCGGTTACACGAAACTGCTGGAAGAGAGCAACGAAGTGTTGACGGAACTGAAGAATGTGGTGAACATCACCACGCTCTCCATGACCGACAAGGAGCGCATGGACGTGGTGGAACGCTGCTACTCCAAAATGAAGCGTTACCGCAACCTTGTGAGCTATTACACCAACAAGAACATCTCCGTGAGTTATCTGCGTGCAAAGAAAAAGAACGACCTCGACCGCATCATGGGGCTGTACGGGAACATGAACGAAAGATACTGGTAAGCCTATGGAGTTCGATAACCTTCATCAGATTTTACGCTCACTTTATGAGCAGATGATGCCGCTATGTGGGGACATGGCGGGTGTGGCGAAAGGCATCGCCGGGCTGGGTGCGCTGTTCTACGTCGCCTACCGGGTATGGCAGTCGCTGGCGAGAGCCGAACCGATAGACGTATTCCCGATGCTCCGTCCTTTTGCCATCGGTCTGTGCATCATGTTCTTCCCGACTGTGGTGCTGGGCACGATAAACAGCATCCTCTCACCCGTTGTACAGGGCACGGCAAAGATGCTGGAGGCGGAAACGCTGGACATGAACCGATACAGGGAGCAGAAGGACAAGCTGGAATACGAGGCGATGGTGCGCAACCCCGAAACCGCCTACCTCGTGTCCAACGAGGAATTTGACAAGCAACTGGAGGAACTCGGCTGGTCGCCCTCCGACATGGTGACGATGGCGGGAATGTATATCGACCGGGGAATGTACAATATGAAGAAGAGCATCCGCGACTTCTTCCGCGAGATACTGGAACTGCTGTTCCAAGCCGCCGCCCTCGTGATAGACACCGTCCGCACCTTCTTTCTCGTGGTGCTGGCGATACTCGGTCCGATAGCCTTCGCCCTGTCGGTATGGGACGGTTTCCAAAGCACGCTCACGCAGTGGATATGCCGCTACATACAGGTCTATCTGTGGCTTCCGGTGTCGGACATGTTCAGCACCATACTGGCGAAGATACAGGTGCTGATGCTGCAAAGCGACATCGAGCGGATGCAGGCAGACCCGAACTTCTCGCTGGATTCGAGCGACGGGGTGTATATCGTGTTCCTCTGCATCGGCATCATCGGCTACTTCACCATTCCCACCGTTGCCGGCTGGATTATCCAAGCCGGAGGCATGGGCGGTTACGGTCGCAACGTGAACCAGATGGCGGGACGAGCCGGAAGCATGGCGGGCAGCGTGGCGGGTGCAGCCGCAGGAAACGTGGTCGGACGTGCCGGGAAACTGCTGAAATAATCAACTGACAATTAAAAACGAATAAACAACAATGGAATTTAAGTCACTTAAAAACATCGAATCATCGTTCAGGCAGATACGCCTGTTCGGTATCGTCTTCCTCTCGCTGTGCGCCGTGGTGACGGTGTGGAGCGTGTGGAACTCCTACCGTTTCGCGGAGAAGCAACGGGAGAAAATCTATGTGTTGGACAACGGCAAATCGCTGATGCTTGCGCTGTCGCAGGATCTGTCGCAGAACCGTCCAGCGGAGGCACGGGAGCATGTGCGCCGCTTCCACGAGCTTTTCTTCACGCTGTCACCTGAAAAAAGCGCGATTGAACACAACGTAAAACGTGCCTTGCTGCTGGCAGACAAGAGCGTGTACCACTATTATTCGGACTTCGCCGAGAAGGGGTACTACAACCGCATCATCGCCGGGAACATCAACCAAGTGTTGAAGGTGGACAGCGTGGTGTGTGACTTCAACGCCTATCCCTACCGTGCCGTGACTTACGCCACGCAGAAAATCATCCGGCAGAGCAACGTCACCGAGCGCAGCCTCGTGACTACCTGCCGCCTGCTGAACGCATCGCGGTCGGACGACAACCCCAATGGCTTCACCATCGAGGGCTTCACCATCATCGAGAACAAGGATTTACAGACAATCAAACGGTAACGGATTATGAAACGGAAAGTAAAAAGTATCAGAAAAACAATGTGGGGCGCATACTGGAAGCTCCACGACAAACGGAAACGGCTGGTGGCAAGGCTCAAAGGGTATTTGGACGGTTTGCCGCCGGAAACACGCCGCCGCATCATGCTGGGGATGCTCGCCGCCTTCGCGGTGCTTGCCCTCTATACCTTCGGCAGAGCCGTCTATGACATCGGCAGAAACGACGGCTCACGCATGGAAACGGGACACGCCGGACGGGTGGAACTGCCGACCCCGGTGGAAACAGACAATCACTTAACACCTTATTCATATGGAACAGACGAAGAATGAACCGACGAAAGAGAACAAAGCCGCTCCCGACACGGGAAAGCCGAAAAAGGGGCGCGAACCGCTGACAGAGGCTCAGCGGCTGAAACGGCAGAAGATGATCGTGTTGCCCGCTATGGTGCTGGTCTTCATTGGGGCGATGTGGCTGATATTCGCCCCGTCCTCCGGCAAGGAACAACCGCCGGGAACGGACGGATACAACACCGAAATGCCCGACGCTGACAAGGCGAACAAGCAGATTATCGGCGACAAGTTGAAAGCCTACGAGCATGGGGAGATGGAAGAGCGTCAGGAGAGCCGCAACCGTACCATCGGGCAGTTGAGCGACATGTTCGACCGCGAGATAGCGGGAACGGAGGACGGAACGAACTTCGACCTCGCCAATCCGGGCGGCAAGGAGGAAAAGGCACAGCCTGCCGCACCGCAGACTATCCAATCCTCCGCTGCCGCCTACCGTGACCTGAACGCCACCCTCGGCAACTTCTACGAACAGCCGAAGAACGACAATGCCGAGATGGATGAGCTGTTGGAGCGCATCGCCTCGCTGGAATCGGAACTGGAAAGCGAAAAAGGCAGGACTTCATCTATGGACGAACAGGTGGCACTTATGGAGAAGTCCTATGAGCTGGCGGCAAAGTACATGGGCGGTCAGAACGGAGGAAAGCCGGAACAGGCGGCAGAGCCTTCCACCGTGCAGAAGGGAAAGAAGAACACGGCGACACCCGTAAGGCAAGTGACCCGCCAAATCGTTTCCTTCCTTGCACAGCCCATGAGCAACGCGGAGTTTGTCGCCACCTTCTCGCAGGAACGCAACCGGGGGTTCAACACGGCTGTCGGCACTACAGAGGTATCGGACCGGAACACCATACCGGCGTGTGTGCATGGGGCGCAGAGCGTGACGGATGGGCAGACAGTAAGGCTTCGCCTGCTGGAGCCTATGGCGGTGGCGGGCAGGACAATCCCCCGCAATGCGGTGGTGGTCGGCACGGGCAAGATACAGGGGGAACGGCTCGACATCGAGATTACCTCGCTGGAATATGACGGTACGATTATCCCCGTGGAGCTTGCGGTCTATGACACGGACGGACAGCCCGGCATCTTCATCCCGAACTCGATGGAGATGAACGCCGTCAGGGAGGTCGCCGCCAACATGGGAGGTTCGTTGGGTAGCAGCATCAACATCTCCACCAATGCCGGGGCGCAGCTCGCCTCCGACTTGGGCAAGGGGCTGATACAAGGCACAAGCCAGTACATAGCCAAGAAAATGCGAACCGTAAAGGTGCATCTGAAAGCCGGGTACAGGGTTATGCTCTATCAGGAAAAGGACTGAAAACAATAATCAATCAAAAAAACATTTACCACTAAAAATCCAAAAGTAATGAGAAAAGTAATCATCATGTTTGCCCTCGCTATGGGCATCGCATCTGCCCACGCGCAGGAGAATGTAACCGTTGAAACAACCAACGGAAGTAATGAACAGCCGACCTTGACAAAGGAGGTCTATCCGCAGAAGGAGGCGGACGGCGACCTGTATCACGGGCTGTCACGCAAGCTGACCTTCGACCGCATGATACCGCCGCACGGTCTGGAAGTGACCTACGACAAGACTGTCCACGTCATCTTTCCGGCGGAGGTGCGCTATGTCGATTTAGGCTCGCCCGACCTGATTGCCGGGAAAGCCGACGGAGCGGAGAACGTCATCCGCGTGAAGGCTACCGTGAGAAATTTTCCCAACGAAACGAATATGTCCGTCATCACGGAAGACGGCAGTTTCTACACCTTCAACGTGAAGTACGCCGCCGAACCGCTGTTGCTCAACGTGGAGATGTGCGACTTCATCCATGACGGCAGCACGGTGAACCGCCCGAACAACGCGCAGGAAATCTATCTGAAAGAGCTGGGCAGCGAAAGCCCGATGCTGGTGCGCCTTATCATGAAGTCCATCCACAAACAGAACAAACGGGAGGTGAAGCATATCGGCTGCAAGCGTTTCGGCATCCAGTATCTTCTCAAAGGCATCTACACGCATAACGGATTGCTCTATTTCCACACGGAGATAAAGAACCAGAGCAACGTGCCTTTCGATGTGGACTATATCACATGGAAAATCGTGGACAAGAAGGTGGCGAAGCGTACCGCCATGCAGGAGCAGATCATCCTGCCGCTCCGAGCGCAGAACTACGCCACCCTCGTGCCGGGCAAGAAAAGTGAACGCACGGTCTTCACGATGGCTAAGTTCACCATCCCCGACGACAAATGCCTTGTGGTGGAACTGAACGAGAAGAACGGCGGCCGTCACCAGTCCTTCGTGATTGAGAACGAGGATTTGGTACGCGCGGGTACCATCAACGAACTTCAAGTACGCTGACCATGAGAAAGTACATCGCAATAATCATCGCGTCGCTTGCCCTTTTCACGGGGCAGGCGCACGCCCAGCGATGCCTGCCGAAAATGCAGGGTATCGAGGTGAGGGCGGATATGGCGGATGGCTTTAATCCCGGCGGCAAGGATGGCGGGTACAGTTTCGGGGCGGCACTCTCCACTTACACGAAGAAGGGGAACAAGTGGGTGTTCGGTGGCGAATACCTCCTGAAGAACAACCCCTATAAGGACACCAAGATACCCGTGGCGCAGTTCACGGCGGATGGCGGATATTACTTCAAGATACTGTCGGACGCCCGAAAAATCGTGTTCGTCTATGCTGGGGCTTCGGCTCTCGCCGGATATGAGTCTGTGAATTGGGGGAAGAAAATGCTGCATGACGGCTCCACGCTGCACGACCGGGACGCCTTCATCTACGGCGGCGCGCTGACGCTCGATGTGGAATGCTACGTGGCAGACCGTATAGCCCTGCTTGCCAATCTGCGGGAGCGTTGCCTTTGGGGTGGCGACACGCGGAAGTTTCACACGCAGTTCGGGGTCGGTATCAAGTTCATCATCAACTGACACGGGCATGGAAAGGACGGAAATAGATGCTGTCAGAAGGATGCCGCTTGCGGATTTTCTCGCACGGCTGGGGCATGAGCCTGTTAGAAGGAGCGGTAACGAGCTGTGGTATCTTGCCCCGTACAGGGGCGAGCGCACACCCTCTTTCCGTGTGAACGTGGCGAAACAGCTCTGGTACGACTTCGGTTTGGGCAAGGGCGGCGACATCTTCACGCTTGCCGGGGAGTTTCTGCAAAGCGATGACTTTAGGACGCAGGCGAAGTTCATAGCGGAAGCCGCCAACATGACGGTGACCGGATGGGAAAAACCCGCCTATCTCCCGAAGCCGATTGAACCCGTCTTTGAGGATGTGGAGGCAGTTCCGTTGTTTCGTTCACCGCTGACGGAGTATCTGGCAGAACGGGGCATCCCTTACGCCATCGCATCCCGTCACTGTTGCCGTCTTAACTACGGCGTTCGTGGGAAACGGTATTTTGCCGTCGGCTTCCCGAACATGGCAGGTGGCTATGAAGTCAGAAGCCGATATTTCAAGGGTTGCATCCCGCCAAAAGATATGTCTTTGGTAATGGCTAAAGAAATTCCGGCTGACGAATGCCTCGTGTTCGAGGGCTTCATGGACTTCCTTTCTGCGGTGACGCTTGGCGTAACCGGTAACGCTGACTGCCTTGTGCTGAACTCCGTCGCCAACGTGGAGAAGGCGGCGGGATTGCTGGACGGCTACGGGCGCATCGACTGTTTCCTTGACCGTGACGAAGCCGGACGGCGGACGCTTGCCGCACTTGTGGGGCGATACGGGGAGCGTGTCACCGACCGTTCCTCCCTCTATGACGGTTGCAAGGACTTGAACAAGTACCTGCAACTGACAACGAAAAATTAAAAAACAACCATCTAAAAATCGAAGAACAATGAACATACTGAACAACAGAAACAAGAGAACATCCATCTTCAAGGCGGTGGCGTTATGCCTGATAGCCGCCGTGTCATTCACCCTCGTATCGTGCGACGACGACATGGACATTCAACAGTCCTATCCCTTCACGGTGGAGGTCATGCCCGTGCCGAACAAGGTGACAAAGGGGCAGACGGTGGAAATCCGCTGTGAGCTGAAAAAGAAGGGCGACTTCGCTAACACGCTTTACACTATCCGCTATTTTCAGTTTGAGGGAGAAGGAAAGTTGAAAATGGACAACGGCATCACCTTCCTGCCCAACGACCGCTACCTGCTGGAGAACGGGAAGTTCCGTCTGTACTACACGGCGGAGGGTGAAGAAGCACACAACTTCATCGTGGTGGTGGAGGACAACTTCGGCAACTCCTTCGAGTTGGAATTTGACTTCAACAACCGGAATGTAAAGGATGACGGTTTGACCATCGTTCCCATCGGCAACTTCAGCCCCTTGTTGAAATGATGCGTGTATTCATGATAATGCTCTGTTCGCTTCTGGCGGTCTGTTCCGTATCTGCACGGACCAGCCGCCAAGAGGAAACGGACGGGCAGGCGGCAATCTACCGTCTGCCACTTATGGAACGGGCTTTTTTATGCTGTCGCTATTTTGAGGGCTGGCACTCAGAAAAACACCATCCATACGTGGGTTGGGGTCACAAACTTTTGCCAAACGAGAAGTATTCAGCACGAACCATGACAAAATGGGACGCGGATGAACTTTTGCGGAAAGACCTGCGCAAATTTGTCGCCATGTTCCGTAAATTCGGAGTTGATTCGACTTTGCTTGGCACGTTAGCTTACAATGTGGGACCGGCGAAGCTGTTAGGCAGCAAGACACTCCCCAAAAGTACCTTAATCAAGAAATTGGAAGCTGGCGACAGGAACATTTACCGTGAGTATATCGCCTTCTGCAACTACAAGGGTAAACGCCACGCCATGCTGCTCAAACGGAGAAAAGCGGAGTTTGCGCTGTTGTATATCCCATAAATGTAAATAGACAAAAGAACCTCCGATGAAACCACAACTTCATCGGAGGTTTTCCGGTTTGTTAAAATTGAATTTTTACTTCTTTCTCTTTAATATGTATCACATCTCCCATAATCGTCATAGGGCACATTTTCCCATTCCAAGGTTCATCATAACATTCATCTTTATCATACTTTTCTTTTTCACAAAACGAATGCAATGGGCATACATAACCATATTTGTGCAATCTCGTTAAATATGAAAATAATGCATTGTGCCCTATTAGTGCCAACATATCATCAGATAATTTTTCGGAATCTATTGAGGATGAAGGTGTGGATTAAAATCGCCACTGTCTGTATAGCTATAAGGCATTCCTAAAAAATCTATTAACGTTTTAATTCGTTCCTTAGATAAGGGTTGGTAATCAGTAATCAAAGTTAAGATAGGAACAAATCCTTTGGCAGGACGAATTCGTTCCAAAACTTCGCCAATATAATCGATTCCGACTCGGACACTTTTAAAAAAGACTTGTTTGAATGTGTCTATAAGAGTATCAAAAAAGTCACAAACTGACATTGCTTTTCCCTTGATGTATATTTTATCTTCATTGACGAACCGTTCAAACAATTCTATTGCAGATAAATCCGGATTTTCATTCGCGTATGCTAAGTTATCTATTAGAACTTCAGCAGGAGAAAGGCTAAACAAAGATATATAGCAAATAGTTATCAGTTTTATATTATCAGATGCTATTGCAGAAAAATGTTGTTCTGCAATAATCTTAATTAAATTATATGGGAGGTCAAATTCTTCATGAGTTGCAGTTTCATCTATGAGCATTTGATACAATGCTGCCATACTCTCCTTAATAATGTTAGCACCCAAAACAATGGTTTGTTTTGAACCATCCGTAAAACTGATATCTAATGTTATTATTGGTAAATTTCTATTATTTACCTTTTTATAGTTTCTATGGATGCAAATCCGTTCACTTACATCTATTTTAAAATTATTTCTCCGTGTATCTGAAAGTGGGCAATATCCTGTTCCACATTCTACAATATCCATTTTATTCTTCAATCCTTGAGAATAATCAATATTTAATGGGAGAGTGATAGTAGATGTAGCATTTTCTACAAAAGCATATGTTTCCGCCATTATATTATATCGAACCATACTATCATATAGTCCCCACGGAGTTGATACATTTTGAAGAAAGTGGATGTATTCATGAACAAGAGTTCCTAATGTTGGGACATCAAGTTCATCGATGTTTCCATCAAAAGAATTGTGAATACGAATCTGCATAAACGCCGGCTGATATTCACCTTTACTATTATTTCGTTCTGTTATGATGTGCTTTTGACTTATTGTTAATTCACACATAATATTACTATGATTATGAGTATCAATACTTTTACAAAGATACTCATAATATTTTATATATCGCTAACAAGCGATTGAAACAAAGGTTTCTTTGCTACTTTCTTTGTCCGCCATCATGCTCACTGAAAGAAAGTAGGGCGGCTCTCGCCGCCCCTCCACTCAAAAGCGTGTGTAAAGTCCCGTCACCATCGTGAACATTTCCTCCAACATATCAAAATAGATGCCCTCGTGTATGGCAATGTCCTTTGTTCTGCTCTCGAATGTCTTTTTGCTGAATGTCCTGCGGTAGAAACGCATATTGTAGAGGTCTGCCCCTGCATCATAGATGATGTCAAGGCGGTTGGCACTTGTCTTGTTCCTTGCAAGGCTCATCCGTAAGCCGTTGCCCATATCTATGAAGTCACGGCTTCCCGTCATGGCGGTGAAGCGTCTTCCGCCTATCTGCTGTAATATCGTCTGTGCTATCATATCCGTTGTTTTAGGGTTTTAAGTGTTGGCGGTGCGGACACCGCCAACTTGTTCAAAATTCTCGCATCTCGGCAATGGGTGTCTGTCGTTGCAGCCACTCTTTCACACACTCCATATTATACTCGCTCGTGATGACTGCCGTATGGCTGTCGGTGGCGGTGAAACGTGTGCTTTCGTAATCATCTATCCACCCTTTGAGGGTGTTCGTTCCCCACGCTTGGGCTTCGTCAAAGATACCGTCCAATGCCGTGATAGGTTCGCTGAATTTGACTATCAGCGTTTGATAGGTCGTGTTCATCGGTTGCCCTCCTTTCCCTGCTTTGCGTTCAGCCACTTGTTCCTTGCGGTTCGGCACTCGTCCAATGTGGGTTTGACACAAGCGAACAGTTCTCCGTCCGTATGGCGGTAGTCGTACTGCACAAGTGTCCGCTTGCGTCTGCCGATACCCGATTGGAAACGCTCATATTTCTCCGTACCTGCTTCCGTACAGGTGCTTACTCCGTTGATGGTCATTCGTGTTGCCATAATGTTGCTTTTTAGATGATTAAAAATGTACTGACAGAACTCTGTCCTTCATCACCATTTCGGGGTTGCTCGTGTAGCGTTGATGCAGGTAGAAATGGTGTGAGCCGAAGCCGTAAAGGAAAAACTTGTCAAGTTCGTGCTTCTCGGCAAACTCCTTCACACTCCTTCTCAATCCCTCCTCACTCGTTGTGAGAGTGAGGAGATTTACAAATTCAATGAACATCGTGGGAATTGCATCATCCCACACACAAATCATGCTTTCGATTCTTACTTCCATATCAATGTTGTTTTAGGGTTTATGCTATGCCGCTTTCATCCGCTCACGGATAAGGTTGGCGTTCTTGTTCACAAGGTCTATGATGCGTTCGTGGTATTCGGTGTCTTGGTTGTACTTGCCGTGGCACTGCACCACCTTGAGTGTCCGCAAATCCACCTCTACGGTTTCAATTATCTCACCGCCAATCCTTGCCGAGAGTATGAGGGTGTCGGCTTTCTTGTAGTATTCACTGCCGAACACGCAGATGTTCTGTGCCTTGCCCTCGCTGTAATACTCGTCTATGCTTTCAAGCACCTTGATGATTATTTCCTCGTCCGTGATTACCAATCCGAAGAATTTGGATTTGTTGGCGATGAAATCCTCCGCATCTTTTTCCCTTTGCAGTTGCCGCTGTTGCTCACGCTCACGCCTTTCAATCTCCCAGCGGCGGCGTTGCTCTGCTCATTCCTTCTCGTGTATGGTTTCAATCTTTCGGGTTGCGTTGTCGTGTGCCGCCATGAAATCTTCGGGGCAGATGTTCTTCGGGTTGCGGAGGTCTTGACCGAGTTTGTTGAGCATACGCAAATAGTCGCACCACATGGAGAAGTTGTCTATCAGATACTTGTGACGCTTGGCAATCAGATATGATGCCCAGCATTCATCGGCAGTACGGGCATTGAAAATAAAGTGTTTCATAACCTCAATCTCACCGCCTTTCATAAGGGTTTCAATTCTTGGGTCAGAAAGCAAGGCTTTGAAAAGACGCACGGGGGAAATGCCGTGGAAATCGCCCTTGAAGCCGTTACGTCTGAGTTGAGGTAATACCCTCATTTTGGGATATGCACAGCTTCTTGCCACAACATCATCGTATAGGCTGTTGTGCGGTCTTATCTCCATCGCGCTGCACAATGCCCATACATCGCAGTAATAGAATGTGAAGCCACGGAGCAACGCCATGTCTGTAACCTTACCGTCGGGTGAAATCCAACGCTGCACAACCTCGTGGCAGTAGAATTGCATCGGCTCGCCTTTCCTGCTTTCGCATCTGACCTGCGCCACACGGATTACCTGATAGCCTTTGCAGATGGTTATCACGCTGAAATATTGCGTTTCCTTGTAGATACGTTTGCGTGTGTCCTGCACTTTGAGTTTGGCATGGCATTGGGAACAGGTGCAACCTTCAAGGGTGTCGCATAGTCCACTGTCACTGTGCCACTCGTGACCGCAGTCGGAGCAGGTAATGTTCCCTTTCTTGGTGCGGTAGCCGATATGTTCAACGCAGTGGCGGTATGCCCATTCAATTTGTGTCGTTGATATGGGGCGGAGGTTGGCTGAAAGTCTTGCCACCTCTTTCTGTATCTTGGTCTTCGGTTTCATAAGCCTAAATCAAATAATGAGGGTTGGGGGTGGTTTTCTTTTCTCGCTGACGGTCTGTTGCGGTTCTGCAACTTGCGGAGTTCCTCCTCTTGGTATCTGCGGACTGCATTCTGACGTGCCTCCGCCTTTTCCTCTTCCGTGAGTTCCACAACATGGTTCACCACCACTTGGCAGTTCATAGGTTTGCCCACCTCTATCTCGTTTTCCTCATAGTAGTGGATGGCTTGCCCGAATATCTCTCCGTCCGTGAAGCCGTTGCAACCACTTTTCTGCACATGGTTCAGAATGTGGGTCACGCACTCGTCTATGTTCTTGGCAGGGTTGCGGTACTTCTTCGCAAAGAGCGTATCTTCCTCCGCCCGCTGTTCCAGATACATTTGTATCGTTCTTTTGAAATGGTCTGTTCCTTTCATATCGCTGTCGTTTTTAGATTGTCTGTTTAAGTATCTCTCTCCAATAGGTCGGCTCTACCTCGCTGAGAAGGAAGTCCATGAAGTCCCTCCGTGCGTCTTTGTTTAGTTCGTGGTACAATCTTCGGAACGTTTCAAAATTGCCGTTGATGTACGTTTCCACCATATACACGAAGATGTTGTCCACCTCGTAATATCTGCACTGCTGCGCTACCGTCTTGCTGTTTCTCTTTGTCATGTCGGTAAGGGTTAAAGAGTTAATGACCAAAGGATGAAGCCGAAGTAGGCAATGGTGGAAAGGATAGCCACGATTACACCTATCGCCACTCGGAACACTCCGTTTACAATCTCTCTGATGATGCCCCAAAGGATGCCGAACACCCCGAAGGCGGTGCGCATCATCAAGCCGCATATCGCCAACCCGATGTATTGCGCCACTTGTCTGAAATTTGCCGTTGCTGTCATATCTTCGCTGTTTTTAATTTTTTTGTTTTTTATGCGGATTCAAGAGCTGAGGGAGTTGAGTTTCAAACTATCTTATCTGCCTCTCGTTTATCCGACATTTTTTTTATGCGTCTTTCTGTCGCATCGGTCGTTTTCGTTTCGGGTGCTTGAAAAGGTAGGGATTAGGGAATGCAAGGTTTTTCGGGGAAATACTACCCGAAGGGCTGGAGATTTCCGCAGAAAACAGGAGGCTTGACCTTGCTTTCCCGTCCAATCCCGGAATTACCTTTGCGCCCAGAACGAAAATGACTGACTGATGCGGCTTACTGAAAGGCGCAAAATGGAGGTAAACGAAAACAGAGGCAGATTAGGTAGAAAAAACTTTAGGGGAAAATCCGTAAAAAGAGGAAACCGTCTGAAAGAAAAAGACATCACCGGAAGCGTGAAAAGGGCAAACCACGACAAAGGAAGTATGATTGTTTCCGTTCCGACGGAACTTGTCCAGCCGGGCGGCAACAATCATTCTTCCCGGTTTGTCCGGCTGTGTGTGACCGCCTGTTTCATTCATGAGGCAGGCTGACACACTCTGCATTCACTTTCCGCTTCCGGCAAAAGGGACAGCAAAAAAAGAAAAATCATCTGGTAGCCCGTAAAAGCACCTCTTGGCATAGACGCAAAAGAAAGGGGCATTGCGTCATCAGTCTAAACATCGTTTAGGCGTGAGGCAATGCCCTTTTCTCCGGCTATGCGGTAGTCGGCACACGATTGTTCAAAACTCGTTTTTGGCAATGGTGTTCCGACAAACAAAACCGCTTTTACGGAAAAATCTTATGAATGAGGGGATAAAAAACGGGAGTTTATATCAAAATCTCGAATTAAATAGCTACTTTTGCATAGGAAGAGTTCTTTGAAGGTTACGCAATGCGCAGAAAGATAATGCAGTAGATAACTAACTAAATCGTAACCTATTACTATCAAGAGCAATTAACCTACGCTCATTTCCAATAAATTACACTCTTTTCGTAACTTCCTTGAACAAGTCTACATGGTTTGCACCGGGAATAATCAACAGCTCCTTATTATCACCCTGCAACTTTTTAAAAGCATCTTCACTGAAATAACGTGAATGGGCCTTCTCACCGTGCAGCATCAACACTGCACTACGGATTTCATCACTATATGAAAGGATAGGCATATTGATGAACGAAAGCGGTGAAGTCTTGTTCCATCCGCGGTTAGAATTGAGTGACCGCTTATGATAGCCGCGCGGTGTTTTATAATAGGCATGGTAGTCCTTCACAAATTGTGGAGCATCGGCAGGCAACGGATCTACTACACCTCCTTCAAGAGCAAATGTACCGTTTCTATAATCCTCCGTACGCTGAGCATTAAGCTGGCGCCGCAATTCGTGCCGTGCATCAGCATTCATAGAATCAAAATAACCGTTAGCATTGACCCGGCTCATGTCGTACATGGTTGCCGTAACTGTAGCCTTGATGCGAGTATCGATAGCCGCTGCATTAAGCGCCATGCCTCCCCATCCACAAATACCGAGAATGCCGATGCGCTCTGCATCTACATCGTCACGGGTGGAAAGATAATCGACCGCTGCACTGAAATCTTCCGTATTGATGTCCGGCGAAGCCACATAACGGGGCTGGCCGCTACTTTCTCCCGTATAGGATGGATCGAAAGCAATCGTCAGAAATCCACGTTCTGCCAATGTCTGCGCATACAAGCCCGAAGCTTGTTCCTTCACGGCACCAAACGGGCCACTGATGGCAATGGCAGACAATTTACCCGTCGCATTCTTGGGTACATACAAATCGGCAGTAAGTGTAATGCCGTAACGGTTGTGGAAAGTTATCTTCTTATGGTTTACTTTATCACTCTGTGGAAATGTCTTGTCCCACTCCTGAATCAGATTCAAATTCTCTTCCATAAATTTATTATCATTATTAGGATTATTTTCTGTTGCAGACAAATGTCCCGCAGCACAAAGGCTAATAACCATCGCCGCACATATGTTTTTTACCATGTTCTTCATCTCTACTTCTTTAAGTTTCGGCTGGAAATTCATTTCTTAATCCATTGCTTGACAGTTTCCCGGCTTGCTCCATTCAGCAGCCTGCCTTTTCCCCAGTTTATGCCGGGGTAATTCGTCTGTAATTCCTTTTCTGCATTAAAAATACTGCTGCTTCCCGAAGTGGCGAATGGAATAACCGTTTTACCTGCAAAATCACCGCTTTCTATAAATGTATTGATAATTCTTGGAGCCAAATTCCACCAAATAGGAAAACCGATATAAATAGTATCATACTCCGCGAGACTCCCCAGTTTAGAATACAATGCAGGACGCAATTTGGAATCCGACATTTCCACACTGCTGCGCGAAGCTTTGTCATGCCAGTCCAAATCAGTAGCCGTGTACTTTTTCGCAGGCTGTATTTCGTAGAGAGTCCCATCGACAGTTTCTGCCACCAACTTGGCAGCCCTTGCCGTTGTTCCCGTTGCCGAGAAATAAGCTACCAGTGTCTTACCACCTTTTTTCTGTGCGTTAACAATAATAGACAACAGCATAACTGCCATCATAAACAATACCAATCTTTTCATACGATATATTATTTAGTTGAAACATATAAATCCAATTGTTATAGCGATACAAAAGTAACGGGTATTATTATTACATAGGTATCCAGATTACTGATTATATAACCCAAATTACTGATAGATGTCCGAGAAGAGAAATAAAAAAACCCGTAAAACCTTGATTTTACGGGATTTGTCATACTTTGAGTCCTTTTTGTCTTTGGAGTTCTGCGGAGAGACAGGGATTCGAACCCCGGGTGCCTCGCAGCACAACGGTTTTCAAGACCGCCGCAATCGACCACTCTGCCACCTCTCCTAAAAACTTCCTTTTCGAGAAGTGCTTTTTTCTTAAAGCGGTGCAAAGGTACAAATCATTTTTAATTCTGCAAACTTCCTTTCTCTTTTTTCATGAATTAATAGTACTTTTGCACCATGATATATCCGCAGAACTTTGAACAGAAAATAGGTTTCGACCAAATACGCCAATTGCTGAAAGAAAAATGTCTCAGTACACTTGGCGAAGAACGGGTGATAGACATGGCATTCTCCGACCACTTTGGGGAGGTGGAGGAGCGTTTGGACCAAGTCACTGAATTTGTACGCATACTCCAAGAAGAAGACAACTTCCCGGCACAATACTTTTTTGATGTACGTCCGTCACTGAAACGCATACGCGTGGAAGGCATGTATCTGGATGAACAAGAGCTATTTGACCTGCGCCGTTCACTGGAAACCATACGTGATATTGTACGCTTCCTACAGAAAAGCGACGATGATGAGGAAGAGGGCGCTTCCCCCTACCCTTGTCTGAAAAGACTGGCGGGAGACATCACCGTTTTCCCACAGCTCATAGCAAAAATAAACGGCATCCTCTCCCCTTACGGAAAAATCAAGGACAATGCCTCTACAGAGTTGGCACGCATCCGCCGGGAACTGGCAAGTACTATGGGAAGCATCTCCCGCTCACTGAATAGTATTCTACGAAATGCCCAGTCCGAGGGCATTGTGGACAAAGACGTAACGCCCACCATGCGTGACGGCCGTCTGGTCATTCCCGTTGCACCGGCACTGAAACGGAAAATACGCGGTATTGTACACGACGAGTCGGCCAGTGGTAAAACCGTATTCATCGAGCCTGCCGAAGTAGTGGAAGCCAACAATCGCATACGAGAACTTGAAGGTGACGAACGCAGAGAAATTATCCGCATCCTGACGGACTTCTCCAACCAGTTGCGTCCCTCCATCTCCGACGTACTGCTATCATATGAGTTCCTTGCCGAAATAGACTTCATACGTGCCAAAGCATTGTTTGCCGAGCAAATATCCGGACTGAAACCGGCTCTCGAAAACAAGCAACTGCTGGACTGGACAATGGCGGTACACCCACTCTTGCAACTTTCTCTCGCCAAACATGGCAAAAAAGTCGTACCGCTTGACATCGAACTGAATGAAAAGCAACGTATCCTCATTATCTCCGGTCCGAACGCAGGCGGCAAGTCCGTCTGCCTAAAGACAGTAGGCTTATTGCAATACATGCTGCAATCCGGACTACTCATCCCGATGCACGAACGCAGTCATGCCGGAATATTCAGCAGCATATTCATTGACATCGGTGACGAGCAGTCCATTGAAGATGATTTGAGTACCTATTCCTCCCACCTTACAAACATGAAAATCATGATGAAAAGTTGCAATGAACGGAGCCTCATCCTGATTGATGAATTCGGTGGTGGAACAGAACCCCAAATAGGAGGCGCCATCGCCGAAGCCGTATTGAAACGCTTCAACCAAAAACAGACGTTCGGTGTCATCACCACACACTATCAGAATCTGAAACATTTTGCCGAAGACCACGAAGGTGTAGTAAACGGCGCCATGCTCTATGACCGCCATCTGATGCAAGCACTGTTCCAGTTGCAGATAGGCAATCCTGGCAGTTCGTTCGCTGTAGAGATTGCCCGCAAGATAGGTCTGCCCGAAGATGTCATCGCCGATGCCTCGGAAATTGTGGGCAGCGAATACATCAATGCCGATAAGTACCTGCAAGACATTGTGCGCGACAAACGCTATTGGGAAGGCAAACGCCAGACAATACGCCAGCGTGAAAAGCACATGGAAGAGACTATCGAGCGTTATCAAACCGAAATCGAAGATTTGCAGAAATCCCGGAAGGAGATTCTGCGCAAAGCGAAAGAAGAAGTGGAGCAATTGATGCAGGAAGCCAATGCGCGCATCGAGAACACCATACGCTCCATCAAAGAAGCCCAAGCAGAAAAAGAAAAGACACGCCAGGCCCGCCAGGAATTGACGAACTTCCGCGAATCAATGGAATCGCTTACCAACAAGGAACTGGAAGAAAAAATTGCCCGCAAAATGGAAAAGCTGAAAGAGAAGCAAAACCGGAAAAAAGAAAAGAAAGCAGGCAAAGGAAAAGAGGACGGGCTATCCGCCCAGGCTTTGGCAGAACAGCAGGCGCGGAAGGAAGCAGAACGCCTTGCAGCCATCACCCCCGGCTGCAACGTCAGAATAAAGGGACAAACCTCTGTGGGAGAAGTAATGGAAGTGAATGGCAAGAATGCGGTCGTCGCGTTCGGCAGCATCAAAACTACCGTAAAACTAGATAGGCTGGAACGTACCAACGCGCAGCCTAAACAAGCTGATGTGTCCACCAAAAGCACTTTCATCAGTGTCCAAACCCAGGACAGCATGTACGAGAAGAAACTACATTTCAAACAAGACATTGATGTCCGCGGCATGCGTGGCGACGAAGCCTTGCAAGCCGTTACCTATTTCATTGATGATGCCATCCTTGTCGGCATGTCACGCGTGCGTATCCTTCACGGAACTGGAACGGGTATCCTGCGCACGTTTATCCGCCAATATCTGGAAACCGTTCCCGGAGTGCGCCACTTTGCCGACGAACATATACAGTTCGGCGGAGCAGGCATCACCGTTGTGGACTTGAGTTAATGAATAATTGACAGTTGATAACTGATAGTTAAAGCTAAATCATAAATCTGAAATATATGAAATCAATCAAAGAACTCTACCGCATCGGTACCGGTCCATCCAGCAGCCACACTATGGGGCCGCGCAAGGCAGCTCAGATATTCCTGGAAAGGCATCCCGAAGCAGCCGCATTCCAAGTAACCCTGTACGGAAGCCTCGCCGCTACCGGCAAGGGACACATGACCAATGTTGCCATCACCGAGACACTGCAACCCGCAGCACCGGTAGAAATAATCTGGGAACCCAAAATATTCCTGCCCTTCCATCCCAACGGCATGAAATTCGTCTCTTTGGACAGCGAAGGCAAGGAGACCGACCAATGGACCGTATTCAGTGTCGGAGGCGGTGCCCTGGCAGAAGAGAATGACGGAGCATCATCCGTAAACACTCCGGATGTATACAAAATGAACAGTATGACCGAAATACTACAATGGTGTGAACGTACCGGAAAAAGTTACTGGGAGTACGTCAAGGAATGCGAGGAAAGCGACATTTGGGATTACCTGCAGGAGGTATGGAAAACCATGCAGGCTGCCGTAAAACGGGGATTGGATAGTGAAGGAGTCCTGCCTGGCCCTCTGAATCTGCGCCGAAAGGCTTCTACCTATTATATACGTGCCAGTGGCTACAAGGCTTCCCTCCAGTCGCGCGGACTGGTATTTGCCTATGCCTTGGCAGTAAGTGAAGAAAATGCGTCAGGTGGGGTCATTGTCACTGCACCTACCTGCGGTTCGTGTGGCATTGTACCGGCAGTGCTCTATCATCTGCAAAAAAGCCGGGAATTCAGCGACACACGCATACTCCGTGCCCTTGCCACAGCCGGACTGATAGGAAACATCGTGAAGACCAACGCTTCTATTTCGGGAGCGGAAGCCGGATGCCAGGCAGAGGTAGGTGTAGCATGTTCCATGGCATCAGCCGCAGCCAACCAATTGTTTGGAGGCAGTCCGGCACAAATAGAATATGCCGCCGAAATGGGATTGGAGCATCATTTGGGTATGACCTGCGACCCGGTTTGCGGACTGGTACAAATCCCGTGCATCGAACGTAATGCCTACGCCGCCGCACGCGCCTTGGATGCCAACCTTTACTCCTCCTTCACCGACGGCATGCACCGCGTGTCATTCGACAAAGTGGTGGAAGTCATGAAAGAAACCGGAAACGACCTGCCCTCCCTCTACAAAGAAACCAGCGAAGGAGGACTGGCGAAGGATTATAAGCCAATGTAGTTAGAGATTAGGGATAAAGGATTAAGGGGTCAATATGATTGCCCCCCCTAATTCTTTATCCCCTCATCCCTAATCAAGTTTTACCGGCCAATGCGTATCATCCCTATTACCGCTCACATCTTTTGTCTGCAGCAGGCCGCCTTCTTCCGAATAGAACAATTGATACTCTGCATTTCCCTTTTCAACTTCAATGACAAACTGCATAGGCACTACCGGATACTCCAAAAGAACAATCTCCTCTATCTTCCAGCCGGCATACTCACTGGCGCTGAAAGAGGTCTGTACTGTTCCCGGAAGATTATTCCAAAGCAATTCGGTTTCCGTCAGTTGCCATTCCGCCTGATTATTGAACCATACATCCTTTTCCTGCCCATCCACTTTACAATCTGCAACGAAATAGCCCCTTTTCTGTTCCCATTCCACATGGATTGCGGAAGGGTATTTGGACTTCAATGCTTGTGACATTGCTTCGGGCACTTTGACATCATCCTTGTCGTCATCATCACTGCATGCACCAAGTGCCAAGGCGGCGATGAACATCATCGCCAACATTTGAATCTTCATTCTCATCATTTCTCTATAAGGTTTAAGTTAATAGCTACCGGAGAATCAGTCGTCCATGCTGACGAACTTTCCCTTTTTGTTGAACTTCAAAGAGTAGTCATTACCTAGTTCAATTTCCACGCCGGTACGTCCGCGTTCGATTTTAGTAATAATCTCTCTCGGGAAGTTAGCCTTCACATACTCCTTTACCGGAACCGGAATCAATGCTTCGGGAACAGCGGACTTCTTGCAATCCACTTCCAACCAATTTCCTTTCTTGTCGAAGTCTATTTCCGTACGGTCTGTCAACAGCACTTCATATTTTTTAGTCTGCAATATTTCACTTTCAATCTTGATGTGTGAAATGTGCGGTTTCGAGAAATACTGGTTGATAAAATTGCGTGCCGTCAGCGGAAGCTGCTTGGTATCCTGAGTGATGACATCACCGGCAAAGGCAAACTGAACAGCTACAAGAGCCAACACAAGAATAGACAATACTTTCTTCATAATCGTTATTTTTTAATGTTACTAATAAATTTCATATTATTCACATTGCAAATAACGGTAGAGAATTAGGAAAGATTTAGGAATAACCGCAGTTAACAGTAAATTTTACTTTCTTTAACCAGACGAAAGGTATGCATACCGTCCTGCCATTCATACGTGAGCTTCAATGAAGACGACAACGCAATGGAACGCGCTATGGCAAGCCCCAGTCCGGTGGAGTCCTTCTTGCCATCCATGCCATGATAGAAACGCCGGAACAACTTCTCTCCATCCAAAGGGGCATCCCCCGTATTCCTGATGACCAGAGAAGCGGGAGTAGTAAACACCTGCAACTCTCCCCCTTCCCTATTGTGCAGCAACGAGTTCTTCACAAGATTGGAAACCAGTATTTGCGCCAGCGAATGGTTGCAACGGATGATAAAAGGCTGCTCCTCCCGTTTTCGTATCAGTCTCACCTGCTTATGTTCATAGATATCCATCAGGTCGGGCAAGAGTTCATCCAATATCTCATCCACCGAGACATCCTCCATCTCGGTATACTGCCCGTTCTCTATACGGGAAAGCAACAGCAGGGACTTGTTCAGTTTTACGGCACGCCCCAGCGTGGCATATATCTCGTCCAGCTGCTCCATTTGCTGTTCCGTCATCCCTTCACTCTCAGCCAGCAGTTCCACTTTTCCCCTCACGATGGCAAGCGGTGTCTGCAACTCATGCGAGGCATTCTCGATGAACTGCTTCTGCTCCTCGTATGCCTTGTAGCTGCGGTTGCCCATATCCAATGCAGCATCGCTCAGCTGGCGGAACTCCCGTATCTTCGTCGGGTTGTCCAATGGAGGCACCTCCTTGCCGGGCTGAATGCAGTGCAGCCAGTCAAGCAACCTATGTAACGGACGGAACACTCCCTTCAGCACCAACTGGATGCCGATGGAAGTACAGATGAGAAACAACAGGAACAGCGCTCCCAGATACCAAAGCATAGCCTCCACCATGTCATCCCGCTCCAAAATGGAAATCATCAGTTTCAACTCATAATATTGCCCGTCGGGCATACGGAAAGCGGTACACATGACACGTACCGGTTCGTCTTCATCCTCCAGTTCGATATAAACCGTAGCATCATAGAACACTTGTCTGTAATGCCGCCCTTCCTCTTCGGATATAGGGGTGAACTTATAGAAAGACATCAACGAGCCTTCCGTTTCGAGTATCGAGGGGTCGTGAAGCGCACTCTCCATCAATATCTCACCGTAATTCTCCAACGTATCGTCCGTCTCATCCACCACCTCGTCAATGATTGCGTAATAGAACAGCACACCCCACACTGCCATCAACAGAAACAGCAGCAATGCAAGTTTGCGGTAGGTGTAGCTCAGCAGCTTCATAGTTCGGAGAGTTTGTAGCCGAATCCATAGACAGCCTTTAGTTCTATGGTAGCCTCAGCTTGTTTCAATTTCTTACGCAGATTCTTCACTTGCGAGTAGATAAAATCCAACGAATCCGCCTGGTCTATATTGTCTCCCCACACCGACTCGGCAAGGCTCATTTTATTGATGACCCGGCCGGGGTTGACTACAAAATAATAGAGCAGGTCGAACTCCTTGCGGTTCAGCTGCAAGGGTTTTCCGTTTATCTCTACCTGCCGTTTGTCGGGGTAGAGCAAAAGATTTCCAAGGGTGACGGTCACATCTCCCTTCGCCTGCCGCCGACGTATCAATGACTTGACACGTGCATTGAGTTCTGCCAGATGGAAAGGCTTTGTAAGGTAATCGTCGGCTCCCAGTTCCAGCCCGTCCACCTTGTCGTCCAGCGAGTCTTTGGCCGAGATAATAAGCACACTGTCACTGCGATGCAGCCGTTTCAGCTCACGCAGCAAGTCCAGACCGCTCCCGCCAGGCAACATGATATCCAGCAGAATGCAGTCGTAATCGTAGTCATTGATTTTATCCAATGCCGAAAAATAGTCGGCAGCGGTCTCTACAACAAACTTTTCTTTCAAGAGCGAAGTGCGGATGGTTTCCCGCAAATCTTGCTCATCTTCTACAATCAGGATTTTCATACCGGCAAAGATGGTCTATAAAACTGGAAACAATCTGGAAAACTATCCACTAATCAATGCTGTCTGTCTGATAATCCTCCATCAGTTCTTCTTTTGCCATGGAGATTTTCCCGTCAGCCGTAATGGTCAGTCTGATGGGAACATAAAGGTCGGATTGCGGATAGCAGACGCTGGCCGCGTATATGATTCCTTGCGGAGTGGTCTTGTCATAGACCAGCCCCTCAAGAATAGAGTACTTCATGAACTTGGCATCCACCAACGAAGCAAAATTATCTTTGGTGAACACTTTATCCACCACCTGCTTCCCGCCGCACGTGATGCGCAAGGTGATACGGTTATCCACAAATTTCTCCCCCTGCTCGTTTTTCACTATCGGCAGAGATTCATCCGGCCGGCGCACTACAGAAGACTGATACTCTTTTCCCTTATACGTAAAGGATGTTTTTACATCAGACACCTGCATGCGCTGTGGGCCGGCAATTTCTGTACTATCCTGCATCAATACCTGCGTACCGTCTTTCTTATTCTTGTCTTGCGACGAACAAGCAGTGAAGAAGATGACCGATGCACACACTAAAATATAGACTATATTCTTCATCGTTCTGTTTTTTAGTAGTTGACCGGACAAAAATAGTACAAATTGAATGCAATAGAAAATTTATTTTCTTTTAGATTCCATTTTTGCTTTTCTATCCTGCACTTTCTTGCTGTATGCAGCATATTGTTCTTCCGTCATAATCTTCCGGAGTTGTGAATCATAAGCAATACGGGCAGTCTTCATCTCTTCACGCTTCTTTTCCATCTCCGCTTTTTTCTGCGCGCGTTGCTCATCCGTCAATTGATGGCGCTTGCCATCTCTCTTATGATGCTTGTGTGCTTTGGCACGATGCATCGGCATATCTCCCATTTTCTCAACCAATGCTAGATTTGCCTCCAGCAGTTGTTGTTTCTGCGTATCGTTCAAGGAGTACTCTTTCACCATCCGTTCCGTCATGCGCTCGGCACGGACTTTCGGTTCGGGCATTTTATCACTGTGGCGGGCATGTTGTGCCATTGCCATGCCACCCATCAGGAAGGCGGCCATCCATATCAGAACTATTCTTTTCATCATTTTTCTCTTTTTTTAATTAATACCTTATGTTAGTTATACCTATTGTGTTGCAACGTATCTATGACAAAAACAAAAGCAGGAAGTTTAACCGCAACTTCCCGCTTTAACATAATAAATGAGGTTGAAAAGAATATTAAGGTTCGTCCAGATACTGTACGATAAGACTCACCTGCTTCGGCATGAATGTCCGTGTCCTTACATTGTAGCCGGTATGCGCCAAGGCTTCATACAGCTCGTGATTCCGTTTTATCCACCGCGTCAGGGTGCGGATGGCGCAACGTGCAGTAGCATTGGGGCAATAGAGGCATGCCAAATCTTTCTTTTTATAAGTCGTGATACGAAAGCCATTTTCTGTTTCCATAGCAGTTTGTCTGATTTTTCAATGATTGATGTAAAGATACGATATTCAAAAAGCGAAGTCAAGTATTTCAAGGAGAATATGAACCTTTTTCTGAGAAAGTTCATATTCTCCTTATTTACAGAATGTTTATCCTAACGGATTTTCTCCCTGGTCGCCATCGGAACCGCCGCCATCCGGATTTGGTTTGGAGCTACCCCCACCAGAAACGGTGCCGTTGCCCGACCAATCCATCTTCTCTACACTGGCACGGGTCAGCATGTCCTTAAAGTAGAAGCCCGGAGTGAAGATAATCTTGCGGCGATAAATCGTGCTTGCCTTCACATCTTCCAGCTTGTCCTGGCTCTTGGCGTTGATGCCGGGACGGAAACAGCCGAACTCACCCAGCTGTACCGAAAATCCCTTGTTGATATCCATATTCAAGGTGTCGATCAATCCGTCCAGCACCAGCTTCACCACACCGCGAGGCGCCATGCCTATCTTGGAAACCTCGTCGCATAAATCCTTAAAACCTACCACACCCAAAGTTTTCATCTGCGCCACGTACTTTTCCATTTTTGTCTCGTCAAAACCGAATACTCTCTTTTTTACTTCATAATTCAAAGCCATAGTTTTTTAATTTTAAGTTGATTAATAAAAGTCGGTCTTGTTCGCTCGTCAGTCTGCAAAACCAGTTTCTTTGTGACCACGATGCAAAGATACAACGGGCAGAAAACGGGGTGGTGCTTTAACGGAGGTTTAAGGAGGTTTTCGTAGGATAAAAAAGGATATTGGAGGAGGAGAAAGGAGCTGATAAACAAGGAGTAAAAAAACTTTGAGAAATATTATCGGAGATGCTTCTTTCATTCAGTTTATCAGCTCTAACTTTACCTTTATGGCTGGGGGGGATACTTGATGGATTATTTTTCTTCAGAGACTTGTGCAGGGCTGATGCCAAGAGCTATACGGAAACCGCCATATTCATCACGATACGTTCCCATATCGTAATCAATGTAGGACACACGGCACCCTTTGGCTGTTCCTCCCCAACTTCCACCACGCAGTACATGGCGGAAATAGAGATGTGTCCCCTCAAAAGGCCAGCCCGAATGGACGGACTTGCCATTTTGTTCGTATTCCTTGGTATATAAATCCTCACACCACTCCCACACATTTCCACTCATGTCGTATAGTCCCAATTCATTTGGCTGCTTCATACCAACCGGATGCGTAGTGCCTTTATCTCCGGATTTGTTTTTCTGATAATTGTCAATATACCAGGCAACCTTGTCTATATGATGGCTGCCACTATACTTATATCCTTTGCTCTGCCTGCCGCCACGGGCAGCATATTCCCATTCCACCTCGGTGGGCAGACGAAAAGGTTGCTTCGTGAGGATACTCAATTTGGTGACAAATACCTGTGCATCGTTCCAACTTACACCTTCCACCGGACAATCATCGCATCCGGTATTAAAGGAAGGGTTGTGTTCGCTACCGATTACGGCATTCCACAATCTTTGAGTCACTTCATATTTTCCTATATAGAAAGAATCCACTTTCTCTTCATGTACCGGTTTTTCATTCTCTTCGCAATCCTTTCCCTGCTCCTTTGTACCTCCCATCATGAAGGTTCCGCCTTCCACCAGAACCATTTCAAAATTTTCACCGTTTACGGTAAAAGTTTTGGTCAGATTTGGTTCTTGTTCGGATTTGTCGGGGGTACATGCCATTGCACAACTCAGCACAAAAGCAAGCATCAGATTGTTTATTCCGTTGATATTTAAAAAAAAATTCCGCATAAGCCTTTATCTCTAACTTTAGTAAACTGCTTATTACTATCTTTAATGGATATTCTATCACAACTCAAATATACGGAAATTATTTTTAAAATTTATTCCGATACTGAAAAATCATTTCAGATGCTCCCTGTCTAAATACTACAATATACCTCATTAGCAAAACATGTGCCTGATATGTACCCGTTTACCGGATTAAACTTAAATTCCCGGTTCCCTATTAACAATTCTCTTTTTCCGCATAGACGCCAATCCCCATATAACACAAATCCAAATAGACAGCATAAAAAAGTTCAGGTTCTTTTCTCTCTGAATTTGCGCTTGCAAACTCCAAACTCTTTTTTCCGAAAAACGGATAGTGGTAGTTTCGTGAACCGACAGGACATAGGGCAATGTACCTTCCACATGAAATACATTGACTTTCATCTGTCTTTATAGGGTTCTCCGACGCAATGGCATGTGTCGGGCACTCCTCGACACATTTTTTACAATCAATGCATGTGTCGTCCCCCGTAGGATAAAGCGGAACTTGCAGTATATCCCGATAAAGTCTGCTGCCCCTAATATTTATATCCGGTATCGCACTCGTATCCGTAATGCCCGATAGAAGCTGCCATGACTTGCAACCGAAATCATCGACTATACGGTTGTCTTCCATATCGGGACGTTCGGATGCGACATTTCTGAATACTGAGTGTCGGGCAATGAATGCGGCGGCAGACACGATTCTAAACCCGTTGGCAGTCAGCAAATCTTTAAGCTCGACAAGCATATCTTCATAATCTCTGTTCCCATAGGAGCAAACGATAATGGCAGGAGAACCGTCTCCCTTAACTCGTAAAAGCTGTTGTGAAGCTCTATTTTCTTGAATCCGGCTTTCGTCCAATCCTGCAAATATCTCTTCGACGGATTGGTTCGCGGCCATATTCAACGTATGGTAAATTTCTTCTCCATGTTCTGTAAGCTTTTACGAACTCCATACGATTGTCGTTCGTTGCCTTCTCCCTATATATGTATTCTTTCGCCTCCAGCTTTTTCAATATGCGGGATAACAGCCCTTTATCCATATTGAGCTCACGGGATATGTCCTTTGCATTTCGATTCGGATGCAAATACACATCTTGAATTTTACCTCTTTCTGGCATACACCACACTCGGCCCCATCCCATGCCTCATCAGTACCCCTTCTTCTATAAACCTATTCAAATCGACAACCGCCTGCTTATAACTACGTCCTGCCAGCCGTGCATACTGGGAACGATTGATGCAGGGATATTGCTGCAAATACTCATCCAGCAACTGCCAGCGCTGCTCCACGCCCAACGCCTCATCGGCAGACGAAGCAGGCGCCGATGCCGATTGCGGACAACGCTCCAACTGCATCTTTCCTTTTAAATCTTTATAGAACTCCCTGCCCAGACGGAAATTCAAACCGCGCAAAGCGATGGAAGCGGCACGAAGCTCTTTCTTGTCCGTCGCCTGGCAGGTACAACTCAAAGAGGGGGTGAAGTAACCCAGTTCGCCCAGCTCCACCGTCCAGCCATTGGCAAGGCAGTCGCGCAACTCGTCCATAAAGCCTGCCATCGCTCCTTCCAGCAGGCTGCGGCTGAGACCGGTGAAAAGATGTACACGCTCGATAAATTCCTTGCGGTCGATGGTGCCCTTGGGGACAAAGCGGGCATAAAGGGATTGTTGCTCGCCGGTCTGGCGGACGTCGGGTTTCTCGAAAAGGTCGTAATACGCACTCATATATATTCTGTTTTTAAATGGTTCTGTAATTCCGTTTTTTCTTCTTCCCTGGCATATTAAGGAGAAGAAATGCTATTCTTTAATCGTTCCACCATGGAGAAAATATCATTCCACCACGGAAGAAAAATCGTTCCACCATGGTGGAACGATTTTTCCCACACGATGGAACGATTTAATAGTAGCATACAAATATACTAATCGAAAGGAGGGAAAGCAAAAAAATTCCCATAAAAAACATATCTTTACGCCGGAAATGAAACATATAAAAAACACACACCAAACTCACTTTAGAGTCATGAAGAAAATATATCCCAAAGAATGGTTGGAACTGCATCCTTACAAGCAGACAAACAGCGTTGACCAGTACTACGTCGGCATTGCAAACGAAATCCACAAAAGACTTTATTCTTCAACGATAGCCGACGCCTTCGAAGAAGAGGAAAACATACGCTATACAAGCCTCTGCCTCGCCGCATGGTTTGAGGACGTCATCTCCCAGACCGGCATCTGGCAGGCATTCACTGCCGAGTGCCGGAAGCGATACGGAAGCTATCTGCCCTTCTACCCCATCAAAGGCGATTATTTTCCGGATGAAATCAATCTGGAGGACATACGCTTTCTGCTTTGGCACCATATACAATATCTATGCCGGGGAATAAGCGCCATCAACCCCGAGAATCCCGGAATAGAGCAGACTGCACAAAAGATATACGGACTGCTTGCAGAGGAATACGAAACCGCTCCCGAAAATGAAAGGATGCAGGAATTTCTATACCACTCTGCCATGGAAGAAGAAGACTTCTTCCGCTACCGGGAGATACTGGATTGGTTTCACTACCAATGCTACTTCAACATCGAAAATGTCGCCCAATACCGGGACGAAGCTGAACGGTTGCTGGATGATGAAAAGATTACTCCCGAAATGGCAGAGACCCTCATATATGCCACACGCACCTCACTGACGTTCAAAGGGCGCCGCAACCTGCTGTCGCTGACCTCACCGGAATGGCTGGCTCTCATCGGAAAAGCCCATCCCGAACATCAGCTTTGGGGCAAGGTGAAGGCACGGGAAAACAGTTGCTATCTGCTGGAGAAAGAAGACGGCGAGTATCTGTATGTCAGAGATTTGTGTAGTGAAGACAAAGGCGAATTCAAGATAACCAAGAAGTCCTTGAACCTCTCAGCTATCCGTAGCAGAGAAGTAGGGAAAAGCACCCTTATCTGCGAACTGATTTATTTTGGCAATGCATGGTGGCAGTGCGGCATGCTTCTCGAAAACAAGTACGACCAGAAAATAGCGGAATATGTGGACGACTTGACGAAACAGAAAGAAAAAACGAATGAAAAGGCTACATTCCATGATTTCATAAAAGCATCCGGCGGGAAATCTTTTGTATTCTGCCAATCGCAAGAGGAAATCTCTGATTTTCTGCTGAACAAGATGGGATACGGCTTGAAAGAAGACCTGAACATACCACGCATACATACAGAAACCGGAGCCATGCTGATGGCCAACCCGCACACCGGCCTACATATCCAATTCAAGCTGTGCGAATGCATCAAATCTCCGGACAACTCCAATTATAATAAGGAGGAAGCAGAGAAAAACGCCATTATGTTCATCGTCAACCCAGACATTATCCCCTACCAATTGAGTTGCATCCTGCAAGACGAAGGCATGCTTCCGGATGCTTATCTGAACAGTTTGCAAGGAAAAGAATACGGGCAAGAGTTCATACGCAAGAATGCACACTTCCTGACTGATTATTTCCATTATCGGTGTCGGGAGAAAGACTTTGATTAGTTGAAAATGGGGGTGAATACCACTTTTGACACATTTCCAACTACCAATTATCATAGTGCTTTCCAGAACTTCTGAAAATCCTTATACCGTCCGTAGCACACTAACTGGTCGCCGGCTTGTATCTGGTCATTTTCCGGCAGTTCGTTCAATACATTGTGTTCCACATACGAGATGCCCAGGCAATTCTTCAAAGTCTCGGCACGTTTCAAGGCGAGCATCTTCAGGCCAAACTCCTTATCGAGATTCAATTCGTTGGCATAATAGCCAATGAACTTGTCCGGAACAGTGAACTTGACTACATAATAATCCGGTGCCACGCGGAAGGTCTCCATATCGGCACCGAATTCCAGCAACCGTACCAGTCCGCGTGCGGCATCCTCCTCGGGAGTAAGAATGCGTTCCAGCTCAAAGGCCTCGAGCACGGAACGGTGGACAGCGTCAATGGCGCGGGCATAGATATGCTGCACCTTCTTCTGCTTCAGCAAAGCCACTACACGGATGGATGCACCGAAATTCTCGCCGATGGCAACAATCACCACGTCCACACTGTTCAGCGGCAACACGGACAGCGCTTGCTCGTCCGTCGCATCGATGACAAAGGCTGTAGCAATCTTTTCCTTCAGACTATCTACCCGACCGGCGCTCACGTCCGCACCTATCACTTCGTGTCCCAATGCAGAAAGCTCTTCTGCCAGCACGTGACCATAATTCCCTAAACCGATAATAATATACTTCATCTTATTTAATTGATTATAATCTGACCACTCGGATACTGATACTTCGTATGCTTCTTCTGCTTGATGATGCCAAGCATCAGCGTAATCAGTCCCACACGCCCCACAAACATCAGCAGTGCCACCAGCAGCTTGCTGTCGTCTCCCAACTGCGGGGTAAGGTTCAAACTGGACCCCACCGTGCTCAATGCCGACACACACTCGAAGGTAATGGCCAAAAGCGACGTACCCGGCTCCAGAATGCTGATGATGAAAATAAACAGCAACAAGACGCCGAACGACATCACCACCGTGGCATTGGAACGACGGATAGAATCGTGTGACAGCTCACGGCCAAACACCTCTACCCGTTCCGTGCCGCGCAACACAGCCACCAGATTCAGCACCACTACCGCAAAGGCATTTACCTTGATACCGCCTGCCGTAGACTGTGAACCGCCTCCCACCCACATCAGAAACAGATATATAAGCAATGTCTGTACCCCCAAGCCTGCCAAGTCCACACTGGTAAAGCCTGCCGTACGGGGACACGTGGCATTGAAAAACGCCTGCGTCCACTTGTCTGCCACCGACATGCCGGCAAAAGCGGCATTCCACTCAAAGACAGCAATGCCCACCGTGCCCAGCACCAACAGCAGGAAGGTGACTATCAGTACAATCTTTGTATTCAGGTTGTACAGATGGTAAAAACGCCTGCCATCCCAATGCCACGTACGCAGGAAGTGCCACAGACGACGCAGATGGTAAAGAATAATATCCTTGAAATTCACCAGGATGGGGAAACCGATACCCCCCAAAATAATCAGCAGAGATATATAGATGAAGAACGGGTTGTGCCCCGTCATCACCAACGGATTGCCCAGATTTCCGGGCAACGTGGAGAATCCCGCATTGCAGAAAGCGGAAATGGCATGAAAAGCGGAAAAAGCCAGCTCTTCCTGAAGGTCCATCCCCATCGTCCCGTGGATGTCTCCCCAGATGGCAAGCATCCCTATTCCTTCAATCACCAGCGTAAAGGCCAGAATATAGACCAGGGTGGAGAGCAGAGAATTCAAGGAATTGGAACTCACCATGTCGCGCACCACTAACTGATTGTACAATGAGGTATTACCCATGAAGAACATGGCAAAAAAGCTCGTCAGTGTCATCACTCCCAGACCGCCTATCTGAATCAGCAGAATGATTACCACAAAACCGGTCGGGGTAAAAGTGGACGCCACATCGACAGACGTCAGCCCCGTGACGCACACCGCACTGGTGGATATGAATAGCGAGTCGACCCACGATATGCCGTTCACCGTGCAGCGCGGCAACATCAACAACCCCGTGCCTATCATTATGATTATCAGAAAGCTGGCAGCCAAAATAAGCGAAGGGTTCGTACGCCGCCCCAGCAACCGTACCAGCCCGTTGGAAAGGCTGAAAAAGGAAAACACCAGCAGCAGGACAAGGTGATAGGCCTTGCCATGCAGAAATTCCCAGAACTGCAAGATGGCGCCCTCCTCCTCCGGACGATGGAAAATGACCGGAATAAGGGTCAGATAGAGCAGAATGGTCAGTATCCAAGTGAGCTTACTGAACGTGCGACGGGTATCCTTGTATTCCAGCAAAATGCGCAGAGTGACGTCTGCCAGAAAAACAATCCACACCCCATGATACAAGCGCTGGAGCTGATGCGCCTCGACCTCTGAAATCGTAAAGCCATGCTCATAGACCACGCCGACAATCAGCAGGATGGAGGCCAAATAAGTGATGGAAGTCATTACTCCCACTGTCATCCGTACGTAAGGGTGAATCCATTTATTTTGATACAAAAGGAATTTATGATAAATCTTCATAAATGCATCGATTAATGAAACGCGGCAAACTTAGACAAATATACCTTGATATACAAAAAACAAAAGGAAAAAGAAATTGGTTCAAAAATAATAGCTACATTTGGGCATTGAATTATTAATAATTTTAACCACTATGAGCAACAAAAAGAAAAGATTCATTCTCCCGGAAGAGGAAATCCCACAGTACTGGTATAACATACAAGCCGATATGGTGAACAAGCCCATGCCGCCGCTTCACCCCGGCACCAAGCAACCGCTGAAAGCAGAAGACTTGTATCCTATCTTTGCCGAGGAACTCTGCCGCCAGGAACTGAATCAGACCGACGCGTGGATTGAAATCCCCGAAGAGGTCCGCGAAATGTACAAATACTACCGCAGCACTCCGCTGGTGCGCGCTTATGGATTGGAGAAAGCACTCGGCACACCGGCACATATCTACTTCAAGAACGAGAGCGTCAGCCCGATGGGCTCGCACAAGCTGAACTCCGCCATCCCGCAGGCGTACTATTGCAAGCAGGAAGGAGTGACCAACGTGACCACCGAGACCGGTGCCGGACAATGGGGAGCTTCCCTGGCATATGCCGCCCGCCTTTTCGGGCTGGAAGCTGCTGTCTATCAAGTGAAAATCAGTTACGAGCAGAAGCCCTACCGCCGCAGCATCATGCAGACATTCGGTGCGCAGGTTACCCCGTCTCCCTCCATGTCTACCCGCGCCGGAAAAGATATACTGACCGCCCACCCCAACTATCAGGGCTCGCTGGGAACAGCCATTTCCGAAGCCATAGAGCTGGCACAGACCACTCCCAACTGCAAATATACCCTCGGCTCCGTATTGAGCCACGTGGCCCTGCACCAGACCGTCATCGGACTGGAAGCCGAAAAGCAGATGGAAATGGCAGGTGAATATCCCGACACCGTCATCGCCTGCTTCGGAGGAGGTTCCAACTTTGGCGGTATCGCTTTCCCCTTCATGCGCCACAACATCCTCGAAGGAAAGAAAACACGCTTTGTCGCTGCCGAGCCCGCCTCATGTCCGAAGCTGACACGCGGCAAATTCCAATACGACTTCGGAGACGAGGCTGGATACACTCCGTTGCTGCCCATGTTTACACTGGGACACAACTTTGCCCCTGCCAATATCCATGCCGGCGGCCTACGCTATCACGGTGCAGGTGTCATCGTATCACAACTGCTGAAAGACGGTTATATGGAAGCGGTGGACATCAAGCAGCTCGAATCATTCGACGCCGGTTGTCTGTTTGCGCAAGCAGAGGGCATCATCCCCGCCCCCGAGTCCTGCCATGCCATTGCCGCCACCATCCGCGAAGCGAACAAATGCAAGGAAACGGGTGAAGAGAAGGTGATTCTGTTCAACCTTTCCGGTCACGGACTTATCGACATGGCATCCTACGACAAGTATTTGTCCGGCGATTTAGTGAATTACGAGCTGACGGATGCCGACATCCAGAAGAATCTGGACGAGATAGGCAATCTGGCTTAATAGATATTCGCCATACTGACAAGCGGTTCATAGAGTTTCTCTATGTCCTGCGAGTCCATCTTAATCTGTACCTGGTCCCCCGGAATCAAACGAGTTCCTGCGGGGACCAAGTTTTTTCCATCCCGATGCACATTGATAATGACGCAACGCTCCGGCAGGGAAAGTTCGTCCACCAGTTTCCCATCCAGATAAGAGTCCGTCATAATCTCCACCGAAAGCGTATAGCGCTTCTCCTCCTTAAAATAAGGAGCATGAATCATATCTTCATAGAGGGAGACATTGGAAGGCTTCATTTGCAGCAGTTCCGTAAAATAGTAAGTCAGCCCGCCTACCACCACCGAAGGGTAAAAGACCTCAAAATGCCCCGTAATCTCCGTAATCAGCACAATGGCCGTGAGCGGTGTACGGACCACGGCCACCAGAAAAGCCGACATGGAAACAAGCATGATATAACTGACATTCTCTTGCCCGATGACACCGTACCTCACTCCTACCAGACCGACAATCTGTCCCAACAACCCTCCCGTAACCAGCGTCGGAATGAAACTGCCGCCCGGCAATCCGGAAGAGACAGAGAAAACGGAAAAGACGAAATGCAGCAACATGACAGCCGTCACCCACATAATCTGCGTACTGCCGTTCTGTGCCTGGGCCAGCAGAAACTGCTCCCCGCCTCCAGTCAGATTGACCTGCATCAGCGAAATGATGTAGGCCACCAGCACCAGATAGAACATCTTGACATACGCCGGAGAATTGACTTTGGCATACACATGCCTGAAAGCATTCATGGTGGAGGAGTAGAACTTCCCGCATACGGAGACAATCACCGCCAATATCAAGAAATACTTCATCTGGACAAAGAAGGCGAAAACCGGTTCCGTTACTTCTATCAGATGGTAAGGATTCACAGGAAAGACCATGCTTGCCACGGTTCCTGCCACAACACCCGCCAGCAAGGTAGTGATGGCCGTCTTAGGGGCATCGAAGCGTTCAATGGATTCTATTACAATGAGCGAGGAAGCCAGTGGCGCTGCAAAAGCCGCAGCGAGCCCCGCTCCCGCCCCGGCTGCCAGCAACTGTTTCTGTTCGCCTTTCAGGATATGGGTCCAGCGAGATACCAGGCTACCCACATAAGAGCCTATCTGCACGGAAGGCCCTTCGCGTCCCAAAGACAGCCCCGCCGAGAAGGACAGAATGCCCCCTACAAACTTGGATACCATCTCGATGAAAGGATGCCGGTAAGTGATGCGCCCGTTAATCACGCCGCGTGTCTGCGGAATACCTCCCCCACCGATAAGCGGCATTTTCCCCACGAGCCACATGACGAAGACGAGAATGCCCCAAGAAAACAGAAAGAGTGGAATGTGCCAGTACCAGGCCGGATGCGAAGCGAAGAAACCACTGCGGAGGTGGAACAGATAATAGAGAAGATAGTGATAGGGCACAGCGACCAGTCCCGTCAGCAAACCGACGAACATGCTGACGAAATACAACCGGGCATCCACCAGCTTCAACTTCCAGATGTGCCAGCCGCGTACTGTTTTCCAGTTCTTGACCCTCGTCCAAAGACGTTCTGCCTTATCCCATAGTTCCATAACAAAACAACTCCCGTTAACTTGCGCTTTACAACAACAAGCAACGGGAGTTGTTTTATACAGAAACATTATTTACCAAAATCTGTTCTTTGCAGGATTATACTCAAATCCCACGAGCTTCAATTTTCGTACAATGTCCTCTTTCTCTACGTTCATATCCTCGCAGAGCGCGTCCAGCGAAGGATAGAAATCACGCAGTTTCATGTTGATGAAGCTGTACAGCATCACCGGGTCCTCAGGTAATCTCATAGTTACAATCTTTAAATTTAAACTAATACCGGGGACAAAATTACAATAAAAAAACAAAATAGAGATAATTTTAGTGTAGAATATACAACCTACCCACCGCAAACGATTGAGGGCCATGTTTACGGAGCTTCCGTCTGCTCTATCTTCAGGGACACCTTTTCGATGATCTTTCCAAGCTCCTCTTCCAGCGGAATCACATTGAAGTCGCCCCAGAAATCGGCATCATACTTGAAGTTGGTTTCAGAGAAGACGGTATGCACCGGCAACCGTTCCGCACGCGGGAAGCGCGTCACGTTCTCCCCGTCAATCCGGCAGGTCACCATCTCGAACCAGGTATACAGAGTGGGATTACTGAAGAGCATGCGTTTTCTCTTCATCTTGAAGTAAAGGTCGCCACGGATGTGGTGGACATAATAGGTACCGTTCCAGGGTTTGTATGAGACGGTATAGACAAGTTTCTCCGTTGTCAGCCTGATTTTCGGAGCCTGGCGTATCACGAAAAGCCGTGTGGCGGCCTTCACATACCGGGGATGAATTTCGAAGCGGGCACGCAGCAAGGCGCTGTTCTCCGAGTCTATATAGAGTTCTCCGCAGAACAAAGGCTCCTTTACCCCACGTTTCTGCTCAAAGTAGACGACGTTGGCAGTACGGTCGTCCACCGATACGATGTCACCCGAAGTATAGGTATAAAGTTCCTCGCCGGATTCCAGCAAGAGGAAGTCTGGAAGATTCTTCATGATGTCCAACTGCAGACATGCCTCCACCCCGGAGCTGATTTTGGCAAGCACACTGTCCGTCTGCTCCCGGTTATCTATCTTGCTCATCTTGAGCAGTTTCACCTGGTCTTTCTGTCCGGGTTCCATCGTCGGTGATTTGTAGACCTTGAAAACGGCCTCCGTCAGGCTCTGGAACTTGTTCTTCAGTTGTACACCTTCCCGGTAGAAGGTGGTCAGATAGACCGGAGAAGTGGAGCAGTTCCTATCCCGGTGCTCTATCATCTCGCGAAGCAGCTTTTTAGGCTCCACCAAGCGGATAAGCACTTCTTGCAAGGAAATGACTTTCGGCTCAAGGCTCAGGACATTGCTGCGTCCTTCCAAAGCAGAGGCTTCCACCGTTTGCCCCACATAACCCAGATGGGAGAAGGAGAGCATGCAGCGCCTCAACGAGTCGGGCAGGTTGAGCCGGAATTCACCGTTCTGGTTGGTAATGTTACCCAGTGAGGTTCCTTGTGCGATGACCGACGCACTGACGACGGGCTCTCCCGTCTCCTTGTCCAGCAGGATTCCGGCAATGGTGGAATATGCCGGTCGGGGCGGCAGGGGTACCGTTTCTTCCATACTCTTCCTTTCTGCCGCCCGTGTTATCAATATATGGTTGCCTAATACCTTCAATTCGAGGTTCCGGCTGCCGGTTATCCTATGAATGGCCTGCCTCACGGAACACTCCTGCTTCCTGACCCTCACCACTGAGTCGTTATGGATGACCTTACTATCATAGATAAACAGATAGCCGGACTGCTCCGAGACTTTCCCCAACAGCGCATAAACCGTTCCCTTCATTCCAGGCAGCCGGACGATGCGGTCCAGCACATCGCCTCCGTCCGCTCTTGCACTGCCTGCCAGGAAGAAAATGAAGAGTGGCAAATGGAGAATGAAGCATTTCATTGAATTCATTGTTCCGACAATATCAGTCTATTGCCCTGACGTGTACACTTCAAGTCGAACGTCCAGCATATCAGCTCGGCCACAGACTCCGGGGAGTTATTCGAAAATTCGACCGTCAGCCGCCGTTTGCCCAGGGTTGGTGACGCGGCTTCTATCTGCCAGCCGGCAGACTCCTTATTGATGGCACGCAGCACATCCTCCAGGCACTCGTCCTTGAAACGGATGTTGCTGGTGTAGCGGTCAAAGAGCTCCGGATTCTCCGTCTCGCTGACGAGCAGACTGCCCCCCTGCAAGATAACCGTTTCTCCCGCCTCTACAAAGACCGTCTGTTCCTCTTGTTTCAGCAGCACCTTCACCTTCCCGCGCTTCACGGACAAGCTGAAGGGGAGCCCTTCATTGCTCCTGACATTGAAAGCCGTGCCCAGTACCTCCACACGCACCCTCGCCGTCTCAATCGTAAAAGCCTGCTCGGGTTTCTTTGCCACATCGAAGAAGGCTTCACCCTGCAGGTTCACTTCCCGCTTGTCTTCCGCAAAATGTTCGGGATACTTCAGCGTGCTTTCCTGCGCCAGATATACCACCGAACCGTCTTCAAGGGTCTTGACCAGTGTGGGCTTCTCCCGGTTTTCCTCCGTCAGCAAGCTACGACTGTCCCCACCTTGTTCCGGTACGGCCCACCATGCGGCAAAACATACGATTCCGGCAATCACGGCTGCCGCAACGCTCCCCCACTTGAGGTAAAGCCTGCGGTGCGTTGCCGGAGCGTGTTCCGCATCTGCCGGCAGCAGGCAGTCCGTTTCGAAGCGGGCATAAAGCCGTACCCATGCCTCGTCGGTCCTTGTCTTCTTTTTATCTACTTCCATCATTGTGTCCGGATATAATTATCAATTTCGTTTCGTAAGGTTCGGAGTACCTTGGTCATTTCCGCTTCCACCGTCTTGACGGACAACGAAAGCGACAAGGCAATCTCTGCATATTTCTTCCCCTCCATGCGGTGCATCCTAAAAATCTGCTGCCGGCGCCGGGGCTGCTTGTCGAGCGTATGCCGGATGAGGGTCTGGAGTTCCTCGTACTCCAAATGCGCGTGGGGGTCGGACGAATAGCCCGGCCCGGACTCCGTACGGACAGATGCCCGATAGCGCTCCTTGACCTCCTGATGCTCACAAAACTGCACGGCTTCATTTCTCACAGAACGGTAGAGATAGCTTTTCACGGACTGGAATACTTGTAACCGCTCCCGGTTCTTCCACAGCACGTAGAACAGCTCCTCCACAATTTCCTCGGCAGACGCCGTATCACCCGTGATGCCCGCAGCATACCAGCAAAGAGGGGAATAATACCGGCGGAAGATTCCTTCGAACGCCTTTATATCGCCCTCCTTTATTCTGGCCAGTATCATCAGTTCGTCCAGCATACACGGTGTTTTTTCTCGGTTGCTCCAAATATAAGGAAAACTATCAGATAATCAATTGGATTGTTTCCGCAATTTATTGACTGCATTCTCCAGGGATTCCGTAGGTTCTATGATATTGTAGTTCCTCCAGAAGTCTTCGTTCCAATACTCATCCACCAGGTCGTAGAATACCTGCTTCCGTTTGAAGGTGTTCTTGTTGGAGATGCCGGAGAGAGGGCTTTCCGTCCTGTCGGTCACCACCATTTCGGAGAAAGCGGTGTAGCTGGAGGAGAACAGTCTTTTTTTCCAGTCGCATTTAAAGCGGATGACATTCCGTATATAGTTCAGGTAAGTCTTGGTCCCCTGCTGCTTGTAAGTCACCAGATAGGCGACTTCCTGCGGGCGGAACCGCAAGCCGACGGGCTTCTTATGCAGAATGGCCTCCACTGCCTTCACCCGGTTTGCCATGTCCAGGCCAAACTCGGCACGTGTAAAGGAGAGCCGTTCGTAGTCTATATACAGTTTCCCGATGAACAAGGCATACATCAGGCTGACCCGCGGACGGAAGCTGACTACATACTGCATGCGGTTATCCAGATTGACGGGGTCCTCCATACGGAATTCATAATAGTCCAGATTGTCCGTGCTCAACAGCGCATCGCCATTCTTCACAATGTCCAGATAAAGGGACAAATTGGGGCCTCCCACCACTTTCACAGCCAGCGTGTCACTCTGCTTTTGGCTCAGCAGGCGGCGGCCTTTCAGCAGCTGCACCTTGTCGCGGTCTACATCGCGGGAGTTATAATCCGTCTTATAGACATCCATCACTGCCTCGGACACGCTGATATAGCGGCGGCGCTTCTGCACGGTTTCCCGATAGAAGGCGGTCAGCATGTTGTCATTGCCAGAATAGTTTACTGGAATTTTCTTGATGGCCTCTTCCACTATGACGCGGGGATTATTGCCATAGACCACAATCTCGCTCAAAAGATTGGGAGCCGGTATCATCCAGATGGTCAGCCCGCCCTTTTTTTCAAGTTCTTCCAGAGAGAGGTGTGTAGTGAGATAGCCGATATGGGAGACTTCCAGTCCACGGAAAGCTTCCGCTTCCGCTACTTTCAAGGAGAATGTGCCGTCGGCATTGGTCACCGTTCCGATATTGTTGCCGACAACAGAGACGTTCACGTTTTCGAGTTTCTTCCTGCTGTCCTTGTTCTTGACCGTACCGGTGATGACGAGCTCGTTCACTGCCGCGTCCTGCGCCATCAACGGGGTGATACCCGAAGATAAGAATGCAAACAAACACCCAAGTGTAAATCCTACAAAGTTTTTCATAAGGCATGTTTTTAAGGGGTTTCTATTAATAAGAGCGGTGAGGAAGATAAAACCCTATGGAATGGAGAGAAAAATACAAAAAAAGTAGCACGTTGATAATCAGAGAGAAATTTTGCCAAGACATTGCCATAGGTTTGGCAAAACTTTGCCATGCCTATGGCAAAAGTTTGCCAACGCGGTGGCAAAGTCTTGCCAATAGTAAGGCAAAAACTTGTCAAGCTGTTGGCAATAGCCTAGTTGAATTGTTGGGGCTTCCGCTGGCTCAGAATAACGTAGATGATGACCGGCGCACCGATAATGGGCGTGACGGCATTCAAGGGGATAATACCCGCTTCGCCGGGCAAGACGCAAATCAAGTTGCAAAGCAGTGCCACTGCACCGCCACTCAGGATGGTGACCGGCAATAGGGAATTGTGATTGGCTGTCCCCAATATCATGCGGGCCACATGCGGCACGGCCAGACCGATAAAAGCGACTGGGCCACAGAAGGCGGTGGTGACAGCCGTCAAGAGCCCGGTGATAATCAAAAGCCAGTTGCGCACACGGCGGATATTTACACCTAGATTTTCGGCATAGCGCTCTCCCAGCAACAAGGCGTTCAGGGGCTTTATCAACAATAATGAGCCGAACAGTCCCACAATGGTGACCAGCGCAAAGGCCGGCATCTGCTGTAGGGAAACTCCACCGAAGTTGCCCAGCCCCCATATCATATAGGACTGCACCCCCTCTGCCGTAGCAAAGAAGTTCAGCAGGGCAATAGCCGAAGAGGCGATGTAACCTATCATGATACCCGTTATCAGCAGCATGATATTGCTCTTTATCAGCGTGGAAAAGAAAAGGATAAGTGCCATAATCAGCATGGCTCCGATAAATGCGCCAAGCAGCACGGAGAAGAAGCCGGACAGACTGAACGCCCCTGCCGTGATGCTGCCGCCAAACAGCAGCATGACGAAGGCCACTCCCAGACTTGCCCCGGCGTTGATGCCCAGAATGGATGGTCCTGCCAGCGGATTCTTGAAAGCCGTCTGTAACATCAGTCCGCAGACAGCCAATGCGCCACCGCAAAGCAGCGCCGTCAGCGCTTGGGGCAAACGGGATTCCCAAAGGATGAAGCTCCAGCTTGCCTTCTCCCCCTCTCCACCGAGCAGGATACGGAAAACATCGGCAGGCGGAATCGAAACCGACCCCACCAGCAGATTGCCCGCAAACAACAATAAGATGACTACTCCCAACCCGATACCATATTTCCAGCCTTTACTCATAGTTACATTATTTAGCACACGGAGGCACAGAGTTTTCTATTACTTTCACAAAAATTCCGTATCTCTGTGTTCATCACTCCTTCAGTCTGCAAAAATAGCGCAAGCCTCCCAAATCTCCTATTTCGGGATGCAGAATCTGTATCAGGTCGGACAACAAATAATCGGGACGGAACGGAGTCTCCTCGTAGAAAGGAACTTTCGCCGTATTACAACCATAGACATTCCGGGTCTTGAAAGCCTTAAAACCGGTGTAGCCGATATAATCCGCCTCCAAATCAGCATAGCTCATGTCGCGGTCGCGGTTGTACTTCACCAGCCAGACGTCGGCATCGCCCGCCTTGTCGAAAACGGTCTCGAAAGCCAGAGGAACAGAACCGCTGTGGGTATCGTCGGCAAAGGCGTAACGCCCGCAAGCATCCTGAAAAAGCCTTCCTATGGTGCTGCGCCCTCCCGGCACGTACCATGCCGAGCCGCTTTTCAACTCACTGACAACGGAGAACGAGGTGGATGAAAGTTGCGCACGCATCTTGAGTCGTTGGTAACAACTGTCTACTTCGGCAAAAAGGCTGTCAGCTTGTGGCGCAGCCCCGAAGAGCAGTCCGTAGAAACGCATCCACTCGGCACGTCCCAAAGCGGAGGTTTCCATGTAGTCGGCACATTCGATGATGGGAATATTCAGTTTCTCGATACGGCCATAACCGCCGCTGTTCTCAAACGGAGAGAGCAGGATGGCATCGGGGTGCAGGTCAATGATGCGCTCCATGTCGGGATTCATGCCGTCGCCACAATCGACGATGGCGCCCCGGCGGCAGGCTTTGTGCACGGCGGGTAGCTTGATGTACTTCAAGTCGCAGACGCCGCCGATACTACCAAACACACCCAGATTATCCATCAGTCCGCAGTGGACGGAAGAGTAGATAACTGATTTGGAGAGCGGGGTACGTACCACAGTACCTGCCGGAAGATGTGCCGGGAGTTCGCGGTCTTTCGGGACCAGTATATAGGTATGTAGCGTGTGCAACGTATCCCAAGGATTGCGCAAGGTGGCAAGGGTATAGCCGGGATAGGACACTAAGGTAAGATTCTCCGCATAACGTAAGGGAATGGTGTCACCGTTGACCAAAATAGAGGCAGTCTTGCCCCTTCCCCCACAGGAGAAAAGAAGCAAGACTGCGAATATACTGATAAAAAAGCAGCCTCTTTTCATTGATATTAATTAAAGAAGATAGCGGAATTAGGATTGATGCCTCCTGCATCGAACTTCTCGATAAATGTACCGTCTTTCTTGAAACGGTAGATGGTACCGTTCGTTGTGAACTCGGAAGTACCGATATAAATATCACCGTTATTTTCGTTTACTTCCAACATGTACAACGTGCTTGAAGCAAGTTCGGCAGGGGCGTCTTTGAGAAAAGAAGCATTATTCATCTGCCCGGTCTTGATGTTATAAGTAAAGAAAGTGTTGACTGTTGTATATGGTTCAGTATTCCAGTCCGTCATTGAATTCACCAGATATAAGATATCATCAGCAGCACACATACGGGTGGCACTGCCTAATTCCGTCACCTTATTGTTGGCAGCAGGATCTATCATCTGCAATGAATAGCCAACATCGCCATAATTGCCCCATGAAATCAAAAAGACTTTATCATCCTCTTCAATCAAAGCATTGGGGTTCAAACCTACCGTCAACTGCTCTTTCAGCTTGAAAGTGCGCAAATCTATCACCTTTACGTCAGTGTGCCGAGTGCTCCAATCAGCAGTACAGCTATTCGCCACATACAGCATATCCTCGCAGATTGCCACACCTTCCAGATTGTCACCAAGTCCGGTCAATTTATCCACTACCTCCAACGTTTTCGCATTGATTTTAGCCACAGCCCCTCCGTAGAAGGAAGCATAGATATATCCATCCTCAGCGTCTATATAGCGAATACCAGCACTGAGGTCATTATCATCTACAAACGAAACACGTTTCAACTCCACACCTGCAGCATTCAGCTTGGTCAGATAATTGGAACCGCTTACAGCTATATATATTTCATCTTCATACTCAATCATGCTCTGACCAAGGTCACCCAACTTGGCATTGTTTTGGGTCTTGTAGATATCATTGATAAAATCCGCATCCTTATTGGGTGCATAAAAAGCAAGTCCTGCATTGTTGGCTCCTTGAGAGCCTTCGTTCAGAATATAGACACGCGTCTGCGGCAGTGTCACCTTCGACCCGCCGTCATCCAGAGAATCGTCATCGTCGTCACTACAAGATGCCAAAGAGGCACCCAAAGCAAGCATGCAGAGCATACCGAATAATAAACTTCTTACTTTCATAATTACAGTTGTTATTGTTTATAATTAGTTTTTATTGTTCATAAATAGATTATTCAAAACTTGAAAGTACCCGTCAACCGCCACGAACGGCCCGGCATAGGATAATATTTTATCACGTCATACTGCTCATCGGTCAGATTTATAATCTCGGCCTGCAACAGAAGCCGGCAACCGCCCAAAACAAACTCATGAGAGAGGCTCATCGTATGCTCCAGATAGCCCTCAATCTCATTTTCCGGAATGTTCTGCGACAAATAGTAACGCTTTCCCACTCCTACCGCCGAGTAGCCCACATTCACCCACGGCGTTTCTACAATGGCGGACGCGTTTCCGCTATGAAGAGGAGTATAAGGCAATTGGTCCTTATAGTTCTTCGCGTCGGAATCGGTCAGGTCAATGGCCTTTTGCCATGTATATCCGCCCGACATAATCAGTCTTATTTTCTCCGTCAATGGAACGGTTGCCGCCAAAGTGGCATCCACACCTGCGGCATGCACCTTGCCGTAGTTCGCCATCTTCCACGCATAGGTGGTGGGAAAAGCCACAATCTTATCCGTCACATTATTATAGTAACCGTCAAGCGTAACGGAGATATAATCGAACACAGACAATCCGGATTTGCTCCATGTGATACCGACATTATATTCGTCTGCCTTCTCGGGTCGCAGATTGCGGTTGCCCAGCCGGTAATAATAGAGGTCGTTGAAAGTGGGCAGACGGAACGTACTCTTATACATCAACCGGAAATACAGCGACTCGTCCTGCCAAGGCTGCATACTGACTGATAAAGAGGGGGCAAAACGATGGAAGTCATCGGGGACCGTACCTTTCTCGGCATGCTCCGAAGTGGCGGTATGCACCAGCGAGGTCGTGGCCGTGAGCCATCCTTGCCGGTAGCGTGCATTGAAGGCACTGATGGAAGTATATCTTGTGGGGAAAGGACATTCCGGCAAACTGTTGCGCAACTTGTTTATCACCCCGTCCTGCGCCAACGAAAGGGTCAAAGCTTCCAAAGGACGGTAGAGAACGGTCGCGGAAATATAATATTCGTCTTGCCGGTGATTTTCCCGATAATATCCGTTGGTATATTCCTTACCCTCATCCTTATATTTGTTCCAGCCATGATTATACTTTGCTTGTGCCTGCAGACTCCATCGGGGCGAAAAATGCTTCCTATAACGTGCCTGCACAAAAGTATTCTCATCCCAAAGCGTTTCATCGGAAAGGGGATTATAGAGCGTAACCGCCCCTGGAAGTCCCCGACGGGAATAGAAGTAGTAACCCTTCACATCCAGTTCACTGTCATCCTTGAAAGTATGATAAAGGGTAGCTTCGCCCTGCCAGGAATAGATGCCGGTGTTATTACGTTTCTCTTCCGTCACGTATTTTCCATTGACCAGCGTGAAAGGGTAATTACCGTCCGCCCTCATATAAGCGGCATCTACCGCCACGCGTGTACGGCTGCCCAGTTTCTGCCACCAGCGCAACGAGGGGCTGACCATGCCGAACGACCCTCCGCGCACCCGTGCCTGAAAAGCGGCATTGCGCCCGTCATCAAAATGAGGTTTTTCCGTCTCTATGCCCAGCACACCGGCCGACGCATACAAGCGGGCGGACTGCAACAAGTCCTCCGACTGCCCGATGGCGAGCGAAAGCATGGAAACATTGTCCAGCGAAAAACGCCCGATATCTATCTGCCCTGCCTGACAATTGCTCACCGCCACCCCGTCATAACTGACAGCTGTATGGGCTGCTCCCATATTGCGTATGGAAACCGTTTTCAGTCCTCCAATGCCTCCATAGTCCTTTACATTGGCTCCGGCAAAACGGCGCACAGCATCTGCCATATTCTGTATTCCCAGCTGGCTGATATCCTGCCGTGACATCGTCTGTATGGGTACGGCAGAAGTCACTTTATTGGGCGACCTGCGTGCTGTCACTGTCACTTTCTCTATCTGATGCACTTTCCCTGTAATCGTATCTCCTCCCACCTCCTGGGCAGAGAGCCGGAATATACTTGCACCCACTGAAACAGCACAGACCAGTAGTACCTTAGTCCTTCCTGACATAGAATAAATGAAGATTATCTTAAACCATTTGCGCACTGCCCACTTTCCTCGAATGGACAATTTTTCGACTTTGTTTTGCAGGTCTTCTGACTCGTTCCCGGTACATCGCCTTCCCGTTCTTTCCGAAGAACAGTGGCACAAGTATGATACACCGAGCATGGAACTCACAGCAGCGGGACTGTTCGGGACTTTCACCCGATTCCCTTTTCATCCGCTTCTCCGGATAGAGAACGCGGAACAAAACGTGGACAAAGATAGGATAAATAAAAGAAGTTTCAGTAAACAATAAAACGAATATTACCGTTTTAACAGTCATTTTTCTAACTTTGTAACATAATAACCCAAAAATTGAGTTGCCATGAAATATAAGTTATTGGTTCTTGATGTAGATGGGACGCTACTCAATGATGAAAGAGAAATCAGTAAAAGGACATTAGCCGCTCTGCTAAAGGTCCAGCAGATGGGAGTGCGCATAGTTTTGGCATCCGGTAGGCCGACTTATGGACTGATGCCACTGGCCAAAACCCTCGAACTCGGCAATTATGGAGGGGTTGTTCTCTCCTATAACGGTTGCCAGATAATAAAAGCACAGAACGGAGAAATATTGTTTGAACGACGCATCAATCCGGAAATGCTGCCTTATCTGGAAAAGAAAGCCCGCAAGAACGGCTTTGCCATCTTCACCTACCACGATGATACCCTCATTACGGATAGTCCGGACAATGAATATATAAAGAATGAAGCCCTGCTAAACAATTTGAAGATAATCAGGGAAGATGAATTCTCTACTGCCATAGACTTCGCGCCTTGCAAGTGCATGCTGGTGAGTGACAAGGAAAAAGCTCTGATAGGGCTGGAACAACATTGGGAAAAACGCCTGGCAGGTACTCTGGATGCTTTCCGTTCCGAGCCTTACTTTTTAGAGGTGGTGCCCTGCGGAGTCAATAAAGCGAATACGTTAGGCGCCCTATTAGAGCATTTGGGAGTAACACGGGAAGAAGTCATTGCCGTTGGAGATGGCGTATGCGATGTGACCATGCTCCAATTGGCCGGCATGGGGGTAGCTATGGGACATTCACAAGATTCTGTAAAGGTCTGTGCAGACTATGTGACCGCATCGAATGAAGAAGATGGAGTGGCCCTGGCCGTAGAAAAACTAATATTGGCAGAAGTGCGTGCAGCAGAGGTGCCTCTTGATTTACTGAACGAACGGGCACGACACGCATTGATGGGAAACTTGGGCATTCAATACACATACGCTTCGGATGAGCGCGTAGAAGCAACCATGCCGGTCGACTACCGTACCCGCCAACCCTTCGGCATTCTGCATGGCGGTGCCACCCTTGCCTTGGCAGAAACCGTTGCCGGGCTCGGCTCCATGATTATCTGCGAACCTGATGAGATTGTCGTGGGAATGCAAGTCAGCGGAAATCATATTTCTTCTGCACACGAAGGAGATACCGTAAGGGCAGTAGGCACTATCCTGCACAAAGGACGCTCATCCCATATATGGAATGTGGACGTATTTACTTCCACCAATAAACTGGTTTCCTCTATACGGGTAGTGAATAGTGTGATAAAGAAAAGATAAAATAATAAAAAAACGATACAGACACATAACAAATCCAAGTTGTAAAACTATTTATTATATTGAGATATGTCAATATGGAGCAAGCTTATAGGAATCAAGAAAACCGAGGATAGAAACAATATCATCGGCTATAAAACCACCTCTGTACCATATAATGCCTACAATTATGCCATAGTAGATGTTGAAATAGGCTTGAAAGACCACAGAATCCATGATATAGGAGCCCTCAAGCATGATGACACGACATTTCATAAAACCTCAAAAGAAGAACTATTCATTTTCTTAAACGACATAGACTACATCTGCGGACACAATATCGTTCACCATGATGCTAAATACCTGTTTACGGACAAAATTTGCCGCTGGATTTTAGTTGATACACTTTATGTTTCGCCTTTACTGTTCCCTGAACACCCTTACCACAGGCTTGTGAAAGATGATAAACTGATGAGCGAACAGATGAACAATCCGGTGAACGATTGCAAGAAAGCAAAAGACTTATTACTGGATGAAATAGCATGCTGGCATTCATTACCAAAAGAAAAGCGTATACTATTCGCATCGTTGCTGAAGGACAAGAAAGAATTTGAAGGATTTCTCAATATGGTAAGTGCGGAGTATATTCATAAAGGAATACCTGAACTTATTAAAGAACTTTATGCCGGAAAAATTTGCCAACATGCCGACCTTGACATGCTCATCAATCAATACCCATGCGGATTGGCATACGCTTTGGCTCTGATTGACACCACCGATTACCGCTCCATCACTCCCGGATGGGTACTTTATAATTATCCGGAAGTGGAATTTATCGTAAAACTCTTGCGACACACTACTTGCAAAGAAGGCTGCGACTACTGCCATACGCAATTGGATGTGCTCCATAACCTAAAAATATTTTTCGGATATGAGCGCTTCCGGACATACGAAGGCGAGCCACTGCAAGAACGTGCTGCCCAAGCTGCGGTAAAAGGGGAATCGCTACTGGCGATATTTCCTACCGGCGGCGGCAAATCACTTACTTTCCAATTGCCCGCACTCATGGCTGGGCACTCCGTGCACGGGCTTACGGTAGTCATCTCCCCCTTGCAGTCCTTGATGAAAGACCAGGTAGACAACCTTGCCGACAGAGGCATCACGGATGCCGTAACCATAAATGGGATGTTAGACCCCATCACAAGATCACTGTCCATACAAAGAGTACAAGACGGAGAAGCCTCGTTGTTGTATATCTCTCCCGAAATGCTCCGTTCAAAAACAATCGAGAAAATATTGATGGCGCGCCACGTTGTAAGGTTTGTGATAGACGAAGCGCACTGCTTTTCTTCATGGGGGCAGGATTTCAGGGTTGACTATCTCTACATTGGCAAATTCATCCAAAAATACCAGCAAAAGAAAAAATGCAAAACCCCGATACCTGTATCCTGTTTCACGGCCACGGCAAAACAGAAAGTAATCCAAGACATCTGTGACTATTTCAAGCAGACTTCGGATTTGAACTTGGAATTATTCGCATCAACGGCCTCAAGAACGAATCTGCACTATTCCGTCATACATGTAGAGAATGACAATGATAAATATTTAAAACTGAGAGAACTTGTAGCAGAAGCCGATTGTCCGACAATTGTTTACGTATCACGCACCAAACGGACAAAGGAAGTGGCTGCAAAACTGACTCGCGACGGTTACAAGGCACTCCCTTTCAATGGGAAAATGGAAGCCGATGAAAAAATTGCCAACCAAGATGCTTTTATGAACGATCAGGTACACATCATTGTGGCCACATCCGCATTTGGCATGGGAGTCGACAAGAAAGATGTCGGTCTTGTGGTACATTATGATATTTCCGATTCGCTGGAGAATTATGTTCAAGAAGCAGGCAGAGCAGGTCGTGATCCCGGTCTTAGCGCACGTTGTTATGTGCTTTATAGTGACAATGATTTGGACAAGCATTTTATATTGCTAAACCAAACGAAACTTAGCATTAGCGAAATACAACAGGTATGGAAAGCCGTCAAAGACCTTACCAAATACCGTATGAAAGTCAACTGTTCTGCGTTGGAAATTGCCCGGCAAGCAGGATGGGATGATTCGGTATCTGACATTGAGACCCGTGTACGGACAGCATTAGCAGCTTTGGAACAAAGCGGATACTTGGTAAGAGGAAACAATGTACCTCATGTATATGCCACAGGAATAACAGTAAAGAATATGGACGAAGCTAGAGAACGCATATCAACATCACTACTTTTTGGCAACGATGAAATAGAAAAGGCAGTCCGTATCATCAAGTCATTGATTTCTCAAAAACATATCGCTAAGGCTCAGGACTCGGAAGCAGAATCACGAATCGACTATCTGGCAGATATTTTGGGACTAAGCAAAAGAGATGTTATATCTGTAGTGGAGCGCATGCGACAGGAAGGCATATTGGCAGACAGCAAAGATATATCTGCCTATTTGCAGGATGCAGGTGATTCGGAACGAAAGTCGCAAATGCTCCTCGAACGCTTTGCAAAACTTGAACAATACATTCTCAACCATATTCCCGATGAGTCTTTACGAATATCATACAAGCAACTGAATGAGAATGCCGTAAACGACGGAATCAACACATCCAAAGAAAAAGACATTCGGACGTTACTCTATTTTCTCACCGTCAAGGGATATACGCGTAAAAAAGAAGATGCGGCCCGTAACATGGAGATAAGTCGTCAGGCAGACATGGAATCCACCATCAGGCGATTTGAAAAACGATTGGAAATAAGTCGCTTTGCTGTAGAATGGCTATACAAACTAGCTTTTGATGCAGAAAAAAAGAATGTATCCGACAAAGCCATCCAGTTCTCCATAGTAGAGCTTCTGAACCGAATAAAATCAAGTTCCCAATCTCTTTTTGGTGGACTTGATGACATTCAATTGGAAGACGTGGAGGAAGCACTTCTATATTTATCGAAAATCGGTGCGCTAAAACTTGAAGGCGGCTTTTTGGTACTTTACAACGCCATGAATATCCAAAGAATAAAAGACAATAAGTCGAGATACAAGCAAGACGATTACCGAATGCTGAACGAATTCTACAAACTGAAAATCCAACAAGTGCATATTGTGGGGGAATATGCCAATCTGATGGTGAGAGATTATCATGCAGCCTTGCAATATGTTCAAGACTATTTCCAAATGGACTACAAGAAATTTGTCACAAAATATTTCAAAGGAGACAGAACAAGCGAGATACAACGTAACTTGACGCCACAGAAATACAATCAATTGTTTGGACAATTATCCAAACGGCAAATGGAAATTATTTCCGATAAGGATTCACGTTGTATTGTAGTTGCGGCAGGTCCCGGTAGTGGAAAAACACGAGTGTTAGTCCACAAACTGGCTTCACTCCTACTACTTGAAGACGTAAAACACGAACAGCTACTGATGCTGACATTTTCAAGGGCAGCCGCTACGGAGTTCAAACAACGGCTTATGGAGTTGATAGGCAATGCAGCCCATTTTGTCGAAATAAAAACATTCCACTCCTATTGCTTCGATCTCCTGGGACGGATAGGAAATCTTGAAGATTCAAAGAATGTCGTTTCAAAGGCAGCCGAGATGATATGTCAAGAAGAAGTAGAACCGAACAAAATCGGTAAGACAGTATTGGTTATAGACGAAGCCCAGGACATGGGAACAGAAGAACACGCACTTGTAAAGGCTCTGATGACCAACAATGAAGAAATGCGTGTGATAGCAGTGGGAGACGATGACCAAAACATCTATGAATTCCGAGGTTCCGATTCTGATTATATGTACCGGCTGGCGCAAGAAACCGGAAGTACATTTGTCGAAATGACCGAGAATTACCGCAGTGCTCGCCAGCCGGTTGATTTTGCCAACGGATTCTTAAAAACTATCAATAAAAGAATAAAAAGTACACCTATCATCTCTATGAGAAAAGAGAAAGGTTGGGTGGAAGTGATACGTCATCATTCAACATATATGTATCAGCCGCTTGTCGAAAACTTACTTCAACACAAGGACAAAGGCACTTCGTGTGTACTCACCCAAACAAACGAAGAGGCTGTCATCTTGATAGCCCTCCTGCGAAAACATGGTATAAACAGTAAACTGATACAATCAATGGACGGTTTACGTTTTTGGAACATGGCGGAAATGAGATACTTCCTGAAGTATATAGACAAACGGATAAAAACACCTCTAATCACAGAAGAACTATGGGAAGAAGCCAAACATGCAACCTTTTCTATTTATGACAGAAGTCTAGGTTTGATGTATGTGAAGCGATGTGTGGAACAGTTTGAACAAACCAACAAGACAAAATATTTCAGTGACTTCAAAGAATTTGCATTTGAGTCGTCAGTGGAAGACTTCTGCGACACATCAGGCACCGATGTTGTGGTATCAACCATCCACAAGGCTAAAGGCAGGGAATTTGATGACGTATATATGCTCATATCTGACAGCTATGTAAAGGATATCCATCTGATGCGTCGATACTACGTAGGAATAACTCGTGCAAAAAACAGACTATTCATACATACAAACGGCGATTGCTTCAATCATTTAAGTGTAAACCAATATCTCATTGACCAACGACAATATGATATGCCTGAAGAAATTATACTACAGCTCTCTCACAAAGATGTCAATTTGAGATTCTTCAAAGAACGGAAGCAAGAGGTCTTAGCACTGAGAGGGGGAGATTCATTAATTTACAGTGATTTCTTTTTGTACAGTTCATCGACCGATAAACCTATAGCAAAATTATCATCAAGAATGCAGGGCACGTTATCTGAATGGGAACAAAGAGGTTATAAGGTGAAATCTGCATCTGTACGGTTTGTTGTGGCATGGAAGCCCAAAGATGCACCAAAAGATGAAACGGAAACGGCTGTTCTTTTAGCAGACTTGATACTTTCTTTGTAAGTTAAAGCACTTGAAATTATCATATTATCATTACCTTTGTGATACGAATAATGCAAATACATAACAATACATTGATAACGGAATGCTCAGCTTACGATTTCAAGGAAATGTTGGAACATAAGAAAGTGAAGTCATGGCTTAAATCCGTGTCGGCTTTTGCCAATACGGACGGTGGCAGTTTGTTCTATGGAGTGAATGATGACGGCGTAATTGTAGGGTTGGAGAATCCACAAGCCGATGCTGATTTTATCAGTGAAATGATAAAGGCACGACTTGACCCAGTACCAGAGGTACAACTTATTCCGATTGAACACGAAGGACATACTTTGATTGAAGTGAAAGTAAAGGCAGGAACACTTACACCTTATTATTATTATCAAGACGGAACACGTACAGCTTATACACGAGTTGGCAATGAAAGCGTGGAATGTAATTCTCAACAACTTCTTTCATTGGTATTGAAAGGTACGCACATGACATGGGATTCACTGCCTACCCAAGTGAATGCCAGCAAACATTCTTTCATCATCCTTCCAATACTTTCCGTGAGCAAACCCATCAAGAATGGAATGACAAGTATCTGGAATCATTTGGACTAGTAACTCCTGACGGTAAACTGACTAATGCCGGATTGTTGTTTGTGGATAATTGCACTGTATTTCAATCACGTATTTTCTGTACTCGTTGGACTGGACTCTATAAGGATGATGCCATCAGTTCCGTGGAACATCGGGCTAACCTTGTATTGCTCTTAAAATATGGTATGGACTTCATTAAGAACTATACCATGAGCGGATGGGTAAAGATGCCAAACTATCGCTTGAACCTTCCCGACTATTCCGACCGGGCCATCTTTGAAGGATTGGTAAACCACCTTATCCATTGGGATTACACTGTAATGGGCGGTGAAGTGCATATCGACATTTACGATGACCGAGTAGAACTAGTGTTACCAGGTGCAATACTTGACGGTACACAGATTCAAGACCGAGATATATACAAAGTGCCGTCCATGCGCCGCAACCCCGTCATTGCGGATGTATTTACACAATTGGACTACATGGAGAAACGTGGCTCCGGTTTACGCAAAATGCGGGAACTTACGGAGAAGCTGCCTAATTTCCTGCAAGGCAAAGAACCGCAATATCAAACGGAAGCGATTTCTTTCTACACCACATTCTATAATTTGAACTGGGGCAAAAACGGAAGAATACCTATGGAAGAAGTAGCCAACAGGGTAAACAGTACCCTTGAAAAGTACCTTGAAAACGAAGGAAGTTCGGTGGAAAAGTTCGGTGATACGCAAGAAAGTTCGGAGAAAGGTTCGGAGATAATCCAAAAAGGTTCGGAGAAAAAGTTCGGAGATTCGAAAAACAAATCTAAAAGTATTGGGAAAACCGCACAAAAGATTATTGATTTCGTCATTTCCGACCCGTCAATGTCTACAGAAACAATGGCCTATAAAATAGGAATAAGCTCCCGAGCCGTAGAAAAACATATTTCCAAGTTACGTTCTATGGGTATTTTGTCTCGTGAAGGAGCAGACCATGATGGCTATTGGCGCATTATTGTTAAACCATAAACTGAATAATAAACCGATGGGAACATCTTTCATACCACTCAGTGCAATAATTGCCGTTTTAATTATCGCCTTTTTGTTTGCCTCCCTACCACATGTAAATCATAAAACGCGATACAGAGTGCTTCATAACGACTTATATAATTTATCAATTTCAGATTTGGGAACATAAACATAGTTACCGATTTGGCGTGTAGGAATAGAATGACGGCGTATGTGCTTAAATACACTGCAGTCATTGATATGGAATTTCTTTGCGATCTCTCCGATGGTGTAACAATCTTTGGGTTCAAAGGACAATGCCTCCTTTTTTCTCTTTCTACTCCCTGCCTTTGTTTTGAAGTGTTCATCCATATACTACCGACTAAGGCGTATCAGACGCTGACCCAAATTGTATGACGGTATCAAGCCTTGCCGTATCATACGATAAAGAACGTCTTTACTAATTCCGTAAATCAGCATAGCTTCCTTTACGGTTAGATACCCCTTACTGGATGGCATTCATCTAATCAGTACTTGACGTATCGCCTCTTTCTCTTTTGCGATTTGCCTTTTCTTATACGCCCTCTTGGAACAAGCCGGACAACAATACTTCGACACTAATGTGGGAGGAGTAAATATTTTACCACACTCCTCGCAACTTCTTTGAATGGTGTAATTTCCTCTTGGCATATTCTTCTCGTTTTAAATGGTTTATATCAATTTAAGTTGTACCTTATCGCCAAATAAGACGTGTCGCAAACATGTCGCAAATAAGAGATAAAAAAGCCCATAGAAAACACATAGCAACCATGAACCCCATAAACGCAAAAAGCGTGCAACTCATTGAGCTGCACGCTTTTGCTTATTGTTTATTATCTGTTTCCTTATCGGAATCATTTGACTTCCTCAAAGTCAGCATCCTGCACATTATCGCCATGCTTTGTATTATCCTGAGCACCGCCTTGTTGCCCTGCATTCATATCAGGACCAGCTTGTGCACCACCCTGAGCACCGCTCTGGGCATACATTTCAGCACTTGCAGCCTGGAATGCCGTATTCAATTCGGCCATGGCAGAGTCTACGGTAGCCAGGTCTTGAGCCTTATGGGCATCTTTCAGCTTCTGCAAAGCAGCTTCAATCGGAGCCTTCTTGTCGGCAGGGAGCTTGTCGCCGAGTTCCTTCAACTGATTTTCGGTTTGGAAAATCATAGAATCGGCCTGGTTCAGCTTGTCTACTTTCTCACGCTCTTTCTTATCTGCTTCAGCATTGGCTTCGGCTTCGGCTTTCATCTTTTCGATTTCTTCCTTGCTCAAACCGCTGGAAGCTTCGATACGGATAGCTTGTTCCTTACCGGTAGCCTTATCTTTGGCAGACACCTTCAAGATACCGTTGGCGTCGATATCGAACGTTACCTCAATCTGAGGAATACCGCGACGTGCCGGAGCAATACCTGTCAGGTTGAACTGGCCGATTGACTTGTTCTGCGCAGCCATCGGACGCTCACCCTGCAATACATGGATGGTAACCTCCGTTTGGTTGTCGGCAGCAGTAGAGAATGTCTCGCTCTTCTTGCAGGGGATGGTAGTGTTGGCATCAATCAGCTTCGTCATCACACCGCCCATAGTTTCGATACCCATAGAAAGCGGAGTAACATCCAACAATACAACGCCCTTGATTTCGTCCGTCAAAACGGCACCTTGCACGGCAGCACCTACGGCCACCACCTCATCCGGATTCACACCCTTGGAAGGAACTTTACCGAAGAAATCTTCTACCAACTTCTGTACTGCCGGAATACGTGAAGAACCACCTACAAGGATTACTTCATCGATGTCCGCATTGTTCAGACCAGCATCGCTCATAGCCTTCTTACATGGCTCCAAACAAGCTTGAATCAAGTTGTGAGCCAGAGCCTCGAACTTGGCACGGGTCAACGTCTTCACCAAGTGCTTGGGCACACCGCCTACGGGCATGATGTACGGCAAGTTGATTTCAGTGCTGGTAGAAGAGGACAGCTCAATCTTAGCCTTCTCGGCAGCTTCCTTCAGACGTTGCATAGCCATCGGGTCTTGAGTCAGGTCGGCACCTTCGTCGTTCTTGAACTCCTGAACCAGCCAGTCGATGATTACCTGGTCGAAATCGTCACCACCCAGGTGAGTGTCACCGTTGGTTGACAATACTTCAAACACACCGCCACCGAATTCGAGGATAGAGATATCGAATGTACCACCACCAAGGTCGAATACGGCAACCTTCATGTCCTTGTGAGACTTGTCAATACCGTAAGCAAGAGCTGCGGCAGTCGGCTCGTTCACAATACGCTTCACTTCAAGACCTGCAATCTGTCCGGCTTCCTTTGTAGCCTGGCGTTGGGAGTCGGAGAAGTATGCGGGGACGGTAATTACGGCTTCTGTCACTTCTTGTCCCAGATAATCCTCGGCAGTCTTTTTCATCTTCTGCAGAATCATTGCAGAGATTTCCTGCGGAGTATAGAGACGTCCGTCGATGTCTACACGCGGAGTATTGTTGTCACCCTTTACTACTTTATAAGGCATGCGGCCGATTTCTTTCTGCACCTGGTCCCAGTTTTCGCCCATGAAACGTTTGATGGAGAAAACCGTACGGGTGGGGTTCGTGATAGCCTGACGCTTGGCAGGATCACCGATTTTACGTTCGCCACCATCAACAAATGCTACTACTGAAGGAGTGGTGCGCTTACCTTCACTGTTTGCAATTACTACAGGTTCGTTACCTTCGAATACTGCAACGCAAGAGTTTGTTGTTCCTAAGTCAATACCAATAATTTTTCCCATGATCGTTATTTTTTTATTTGTTATTATTCTGTTTCGACGTCCGCCTCAGTGGCAGACGCTAATAAAAAGACAAACGTTGTGCCAAATTGTTCAGAGCAGCCGCAGATTTATACTTGTGGCAGTTTATCTGTCAGTTTGGCAGAATTAAAATCATTTTTTCTGTCGGAAATTACCATTTGTTAATTTCCATTCCATTCAAAAGCTCTACTTTTGTCGCTCGAATCAGAGATAATAAAACATGAACAACATTAATCATTTTCCTTGCATACCTTTAACCGTTCCTCCATGAAGGAAATATTGTTCCACCGTGGAGAAAATATCATTCCACCACGAGGGAAATATCGTTCCACCATGGTGGAACGATTAAGGATTAGTTAACATTGGGCTTAATCGCAGCACGGAAATGATTGTTTTTCACATATAAAGAAATAAATAAGATGAGTATGGAAAAGATGAGAGACAGTATCGACTTCAAGAACACGGACATCAAGACATTGTTCCGCAAACTATTGCTCCCTACTGTACTGGGGATGATTTTCTCCGCACTATTCGTTATCACCGACGGCATCTTTGTCGGAAAAGGAATTGGCAGTGATGCTTTGGCGGCGGTCAACATTGTGGCACCGCTATGGTTGTTCTCTACGGGTGTGGGACTTATGTTCGGAGTCGGTGCCTCTGTGGTGGCCTCCATTCATCTGTCACACGGGAAAGTCAAGGTGGCACGTATCAACATCACACAGTCTGTAGTCATATCTTCCTTGCTGCTGATGTGTACCTCCACCCTATTCTGTTCATTTGCCCCGCAGGTGGTAAAGCTGCTCGGAGGGTCCGAACGGCTCACGCCATTGGCTGTGGAATACATGCTTTGGTTTGTGCCTTTCTCTCTGTTCACAGCATTACTCAATTCGGGTATGTTTTTTCTGAGGCTGGACGGTTCGCCCAACTTTGCCATGATGTGCAATGTGGTGGCTGCAGTTCTGAACATCCTATTGGATTATCTGTTCATCTTCCCCTTTGACTGGGGGATGTTCGGTGCCGCATTGGCAAGTGCTATAGGCACTACGGTAGGCGCATTGATGGTAGTATTCTATCTACTGCGCCGCCGGTGCACACTGCGCTTCCACCCCATTAAGATGAGCCGGAAAAGCATGCAACTGATGCGCCGCAACATTGGCTATATGTGCCGCTTGGGTTCTTCCGCCTTCTTGTGCGAGGTGGCGATTGCCTGCATGATGTTTGTCGGCAACCAGGTGTTCATCCATTATCTGAAGGAAGACGGAGTGGCGGCATTCAGCATCGCCTGCTATTTCTTTCCTATTATATTTATGGTATATAATGCCATTGCGCAGTCGGCACAGCCGATTATCAGTTATAACTACGGCCTGAACGAAAACCAACGTGTCCGCCGCGCCTACTTGCTGGCATTGAAAACAGCCATAGGCTGCGGTGTATGTTTTGCCCTGGTCACAATATTCTGCAGTCCTGAAATTGTAGGCATGTTCATAGACCGCAGTTATCCGGCTTATGACATAGCGGTAAAAGGGTTGCCTTTGTATGCCACCGGCTTCGTGTTCTTTGCTGTTAACATCGTATCCATCGGCTATTTCCAGAGTGTGGAGCGTGCCAAATACGCCACAGTTATCACCCTGCTGCGTGGTTTTATTCTGCTGACAGCCTGCTTTTTCGGATTGCCCCTGCTATTGGGAGACCGGGGAATCTGGCTTGCCACCCCTCTTGCAGAAATGCTGACAACCCTCTTTATCCTCGTGATTTACATATCCGGGAAAAGGAAGCATAAAGAAAAATCCGTATCTTTAGACAAGACAGGCTGCACCCCGACATGACTTTTTCATGCAAGCGTAAAAGTTATGTCTTCAGTTTGCACTATCTTTGCGGCATGGAAACTATGACAAAGAAATTCTGCAAGAAGTATAAACTACCGGAAAACACTTTGCACGAACTTCTGTCACACATGGCAGAAGTTCGTTTCAGCAAGGGAGAACTCATTATCAGCGAAGGGGAGAGGAACAGCAATTTCTATCTTTTGAAGAAAGGTATCTGGCGCGCCTACTACCTGACAGAGGGTACGGAAAACTCCCTTTGGTTCGCCGCACCGGGCGACACAGCTTTCTCATCGTGGGGATATGTGGACGGCGAAGTTTCCCCCATCAACATCGAATCAGTGAACGAGAGCATCGCCTATTGTATCAGTAAGCCTGAGCTGGAAGCCCTTTTTTCGTATTCCATAGATATGGCCAACTTCGGCAGAAGAATCTTTGAACGGGAAATTCTGTCGGTAGACAGTTCTACAGTAGCCTACGGTACCCCTCCCACTGCCAAAGAAAGGTACATGACGCTGATGGAAGAGAATCCGGAACTGCTACAGGATGTACCGCTCAAGTATCTGGCTTCTTATCTCTACATCACTCCGCAATCCCTGAGCCGGATACGCGCAGGATTAAAGAAAAAGTAAAAGACTATTTTATATCAAGATACAAAAAAGGCTCCTAGCAGATTATTTCTGTAAGAGCCTTTATTATTTCAACCTATCTTGTCAGTTCTTCACCAACACCATCACCAGGTTATTGTCAGCATCGTACAGCCCGATGCCTCCACCTGCCAGCTTACCAAAAGACTGAACGGAATTCAAGGCTTTCAGCACACGGCCTTCCACCTCCATATCAGGGCATGCCATCATGGTACTGATAACTTGCGGGAAAGAGATTGCCGAAGGATTTTCATCATCAACCTGGAAAGCGCCGTTAATCAAATTGCAACCCGCATTACCGTGCAAGCTCTTTTCTGCAATATTAAATTCAATGAACGGCTGCTTCTCCATTCCATCGGGAATGGCCTCGCCCGCAGCCTCACTAATTATCCACTTTCCTTCCAAATCAGACAACTTGGAAACGGATTCTTTCTTCTGCAACACGACTATGGGACGATTGGAAGCACCGCATAAAGCTATATTTTCCTTTCCCAGCTTCTTATACTTTTTCACTTTGTTCAAAGCCGACAACACATTATTTTCTACAGTCATATCCGGACAAGCCATACGGGTACTTGCTAAAGCGCCAAGGTCAATCGTGCCGGGCTTGGCATTCACGTCAAACGAACCCATCATACGGTTGCAACCACTATTGCCAAATACTTTTCCAGCCTTTGTGTCGAAACCGATATAGGGAAATTCCTGGCCAGGAGCAGGGACTACGGCGGTGCCATTCACTTCAATAATATTCCACTCACCGTTGATAGAAGAAAGAGTTGCGGCATTTTTAGTTGATGCACAAGAAGACAAGCCCATCAATACGCTTGCCATGCATAGGGAAACAAATACTTTTTTCATTTTCGTTGTTTAAGTTAATTTATTCGAGGGGCAAATATATAGAAAATAACCCAAATGCAAGTAATTTATTTAATATTTGAAGCATTTTTCCCAAAGTATTTAGCAGGATTTTAATGTTTATCTAAGAATTAACCCTTATATTTGCTCTCCATATTTTTTATAAACTTAATATAATAATATAGTAGAAAGAAATGGGTAAAGTTCTTATTATCGGTGCAGGCGGTGTAGGTACCGTTGTTGCGCACAAAGTGGCTCAAAATCCTGATGTGTTTACAGAAATCATGATAGCCAGCCGCACCAAGTCTAAATGTGACGCTGTTGTCAAGGCAATCGGTAACCCGAACATCAAAACCGCCCAGGTAGATGCCGACAACGTGGACGAACTGGTAGCACTCTTCAATAGTTTCAAACCCGAAATCGTCATCAACGTAGCCCTCCCCTACCAAGATCTCACCATCATGGAGGCTTGTCTGCAAAGTGGAGTCAACTATCTGGATACTGCCAATTATGAGCCGAAAGATGTTGCCCACTTTGAATACAGTTGGCAATGGGCTTATAAGAAACGCTTCGAAGATGCCGGACTGACCGCCATCCTCGGTTGCGGTTTCGACCCGGGAGTAAGTGGCATATATACGGCATACGCCGCCAAACATCATTTTGACGAAATACAATATCTAGACATCGTAGACTGTAATGCCGGAAATCATCATAAAGCATTCGCCACCAACTTCAATCCGGAAATCAACATCCGTGAGATTACACAGAACGGCCGCTATTATGAAAACGGAGAATGGGTAACAACCAAGCCGCTGGAAATCCACAAAGACCTGACTTATCCGAACATCGGTCTACGCGATTCCTACCTACTTTATCACGAGGAACTGGAGTCTCTGGTAAAGAATTTCCCCACCATCAAGCGTGCACGCTTCTGGATGACGTTTGGCCAGGAATACCTCACACACCTGCGTGTCATCCAGAATATCGGTATGGCCCGCATAGACGAAGTGGAATATAACGGCATGAAGATTGTTCCGCTGCAATTCCTGAAAGCCGTCCTCCCCAACCCGCAAGACCTGGGCGAAAACTACGAAGGCGAAACATCCATCGGCTGCCGCATCCGCGGACTAAAGGATGGCAAAGAGCGTACTTACTATGTATATAACAACTGTAGCCACCAAGAAGCCTATAAGGAAACCGGCATGCAGGGCGTAAGCTATACCACCGGTGTACCTGCCATGATTGGTGCCATGATGTTCCTCAAAGGATTGTGGAAAAAGCCAGGGGTATGGAATGTCGAGGAATTCAATCCGGACCCGTTCATGGAACAGCTCAACAAACAAGGCCTGCCTTGGCATGAGATTATCGACGGAGACTTGGAAGTTTGAAATTAATGATTAATGGTTAATGTTTAATGATTAATACCATGCGGACAAAAAGGTGCTCCGCCCATTAATCATTAAACATTAATCATTAAACATTAATCACTAATCATTATCCATTAATCACTAATCATTAAACATTAACAAAGTGAATATAGGAGATAAAGCACCCGAAGTATTGGGCATCAACGAAAAAGGTGAAGAAATCCGCTTGAGCGACTATAAGGGAAAGAAGATTGTACTCTACTTCTATCCCAAAGACATGACATCCGGCTGCACGGCACAAGCCTGCAACCTGCGGGATAATTATGCCGACCTGCGCAAAGCCGGTTATGAAGTCATCGGCGTCAGTGTGGACAGCGAAAAGTCACACCAGAAATTTATTGAGAAAAACAATCTGCCTTTTACCCTGATTGCAGACACCGACAAGAAGCTGGTAGAACAATTCGGAGTATGGGGCGAAAAAAGCATGTATGGCCGCAAATATATGGGAACGTTCCGCACAACTTTCATCATTAATGAAGAAGGTATTGTAGAGCGTATCATCACTCCGAAAGAAGTGAAGACCAAAGACCATGCGGCACAAATTTTATAATCATTAAACATTAACAACGTGGCAAAAAAAGACGAACTGAATTTTGAAAATGGCAACAATCTGGCATCAGGTGAAAAGCTGAAAGCCTTGCAGGCTGCCATGGACAAGATAGAAAAGAGCTTTGGCAAAGGTTCTATCATGAAAATGGGTGACGAAAGTGTCGAACAAGTAGAAGTTATTCCCACAGGGTCCATCGGCCTCAATGTAGCTCTTGGCGTGGGAGGATATCCCCGCGGACGTATCATCGAGATTTACGGCCCGGAATCCTCCGGTAAGACAACCCTCGCCATTCATGCTATTGCTGAAGCGCAAAAGGCAGGAGGCATTGCCGCATTCATTGATGCAGAACATGCTTTCGACCGCTTCTATGCGGCAAAACTGGGTGTGGATGTGGACAATCTGCTGATATCACAACCGGACAACGGCGAACAAGCGCTGGAAATCGCAGAGCAACTGATCCGTTCTTCCGCTATTGACATCATTGTAGTGGACTCTGTGGCTGCCTTAACCCCGAAAGCTGAAATTGAAGGCGATATGGGTGACAACAAGGTGGGTCTGCAAGCCCGACTCATGTCACAAGCCTTGCGTAAACTGACGGCAGCTGTCAGCAAAACACGCACCACCTGCATCTTCATCAACCAGTTGCGCGAAAAAATCGGTGTCATGTTCGGCAATCCCGAAACAACTACCGGTGGTAATGCCTTGAAGTTCTATGCCTCCGTACGTCTTGACATCCGTGGAAGCCAAGCCATCAAAAACGGCGATGAAGTAATCGGCAAGCAGACCAAAGTGAAAGTTGTAAAGAACAAGGTAGCTCCTCCTTTCCGTAGAGCGGAATTCGACATCATGTTCGGTGAAGGCATCTCCCGTGCAGGCGAAATCATTGACTTGGGTGCAGAGCTTGGCATCATCAAGAAAAGCGGCTCATGGTTCAGCTATAACGAGACGAAAATTGCCCAGGGACGCGACGCCGCCAAGCAGGTCATCCTTGACAATCCGGAACTGGCAGAAGAGCTGGAAGGGCTTATCTTTGCAGAATTGAGAAAAGACAAATAACAAAAAAACTTGCCAATAGAATGTTTTGTTTTTCTATTGGCAAGTTTCCCTAAAAGGGTACCGCTTCCTATTCCATTTTTTCCAAACGTTCTTCCAAAGCCTCCATGCTTTTTTCAAAACGTTTCCAAGTATCGGCATCCATCTGTTCTTTCAGATACTTGTTGTCTTTCAGTTTAGCTACATTTTCCAGCCCTTTCAATGCCAGTTCTTGCGAATGCTTCAATTCTCCAAGCCAATCGCGGTTCTTCAGCTTCTCTATCTCAGCCCAGTTTATATCCGGAAGCTGTATATTCACATTGTTACCATTCCAGCTGGTATTCTGATACATCATGATATTCTGTATATCCTTCAAAGTCATATCACCTTCCAGATAAACAAATTTCAGAGTAGCTGCACCATCTACAATCATAATCAGCTCCTTCACCTTTTCCCCTTTACGGCTCATGTAGAATTCAGAACTGGAGACTGTCCCTTTCTGCTTCATCAGCAATTCATATCTGGAAGACTGCACCAAAGAACGAAGATCCTTACGCATTTCTTTCTTTACATTATTATCCATTGTAGAAAGTACCTGCACAGAGTTCAACTGTCCGGACACTTTCCCAATATAAACATCTTTAGTAAACAAGTTGGGATTCGTTTCTATCATTGCCTTGGATATGTAGACGGACGACACGCCTTTCATATCTCCATACTTGTTGAATAGGTTCTTCTGTGCCTGGCAAAGCAAAGGCAACATCAGCAGTACACCTGCCAAAATAATTTTCATTGTTTTCATATCAGATTATTGTTGAATTTCTTTTCTTACTTCCTGGTTCACCTTCGTTACGTCTATCCGCGTTTCCTCTATCTGCTCAATTCCCTTGTTCAGATTCGCAGACACCTCGATTAAAGTGGCCTGCAATGCCTTATAAGCAGCTTCCGGATCAGAGAAAGTGTCCTGAGGTGTAGGAGGACGCATATCCTCTCCCATGTTCGTAATGCCATAACCTACACCTACAAGAACCAGAATGGTGGCAGCAATACCTCCTATCCAGCGCCAATTACGTTTGGCCTTGTTCCGGTGGAAAAAACGTTGTTCCTCTTCAGCCTTTTCATCAATCATCCGGCTCAGTTTATCCTCCAATCCGGCGGGAACATTATCCACCACTTTCCCGGGAAAAAAGCTGAGAAAGAGTTTCTTGTCCTTCTGCAAGTGCTCGGGCACTTCTTCGGTTCTGAAAGCTTCCTTCAACAACTCTTCTTCCTGCTCGTTGGTATTCCCTTCATAAAATTCGGCGAGCAGCCTTTCAATTTCCTCGACTTTCATAGTTACTCCATTTATTAAATTCCTCACGTATCTTTTTTCTTGCCCGGGACAACAGTACACGGACATTGGTAGCATTCAATCCCGTGACCTGCTCTATCTCTTCATAAGAACATCCCTTGACATCACGCAACGTTACTATCTTCTGCTGTTGCACCGGCAGATGGGCAATGATGTGCCTTACCTGCTGCGCTTCATCCCGCGCTTCAAAGTTATCTGCTTGAGACACATTATGCACTTCGGCCAACTCCACACTCTGTCTGCTCAAAGTATACTTTCCCGAACGAAGCAAATCAAAGCACATATTTTTCACCAGAGTAACGCTGAATGCTTCCGGATTACTGATAATGGCCAGTCCTTCCCGCTTGTCCCACAACTTCAGATAAGCTTCCTGCACCAAATCTTCAGCATCGGCAGCATTCTCCAATAGTCTATAAGCTATGCAGTACAACTTGCGATGATATGGCAGAAACTCTTTTTTAAAACTTTCAGCGTCCATGGGCTATTTATCAATAGTAGATTCCTGTTTATATCCTTCAGACGTAGGGGGAAAGGATTTTGTTACACGACCAGGAAAAAAAATGGAAAAAAAATGAAAACACCAATAGCACCAGCCCAAGAGTGCGTTTATTTCAAGACATCAGCAATCCGCTTTTTAAGATTCAATTTTGCAATGTCTTCAGGCTTCAGCTCAAGCTCCACCAACACCTTCGCTGTGGAGAGTCTGTATTCCTGCTCTAACGTATCATAATTTATCTGTTCCTTATGAATGGAATACAACAAAGCAAAATCGTAGTTCAAGGCACGTGAGACATTATACAACGTATCCGTATCAATACTTTTTCTCGTAAGCATATAGTCTACACTTTGAGGCTTAACTTTCAGTCTTCGTGCAAGTTCCGCCTTGGTAACCTGCTGTTCAAGCATCACGTTCTTGATTATCTCTCCGATGTATATATTACTTTTTTCCATTTATATGAAGGTACAAATTAATCATTCATATTATAAGGAACACCAATACCAATTTGTCTGTATGTATCGTTCTTTTTATTCATAATTCGTTTGTTTTATCAAATATTTTATGATACTTTTGCAACATATTCATATAAACAAACAAATAATATCTGCTATCATGAATTTACTGACATGTATTCTCATAGCCATCCCTATCGGCATTATTTTTATTATGCTATGGATATACAATGACTACCGGAAATATAAGAAGAAAAATAAGCTGGCCATTTTGCTGTTTCTCCTATTTCCAACCACTTTATCTGCACAATACGTTGATGCAGGATGCCAAGTATCCTTTAAATGGCTGGAGAACCAAAAAGGGAAATTAGAGTATACAAAAGATGGGGTTACTTATAAGTTTATTCCAAACGACTCCCAATGGGAAATTGTAATTCGCAACAACTCTTCAGAAGATATCCGAATAAACTGGGAAAATATGCAATTCATTGTGGACGGAAGAACCTCAGAAGTCAAATACACCATACTTGCAGAAGCGGAAACTCCCTTTGCAATTATAAAAAGCCAGGCAGAAACAAGCCAAAAGATTGGTGTGACAACTTATACGGCAAATAACTCTCAAATATACAACAAGAAAGATATTCGAAAAGGAAGGAATTCCTCCATTACCATTATCCTTCCCATATCTATCGGTAAGCACCCTCAATTCTTCACCTCTTTCGACTTTATCATCAAAAAAGTGAACTAACTATGACTTCTCAAGATATAAAAAAACAGCTGAAAGAACCACATTTCTGGAACATTGTATTAACTGGTCAGCACGCCGAACCGAGAACAAAAGCAATGCTGGAAGCAAAAGGTATCATAACTTGGCTTCCACTTGCTCCGGTCCGGCGTCAATGGGGAAGGATATTAAAAGAAATACACACCCCGGTTATCCCGAAATGTGTATTCGTCTATATATCCAATGAGGAAAGAAATACGTTGCAAAAATCCTACCGACTTCTTCCACCGGAAGTTATACTTCAAGAACTGCCGGACCTATGCAATCAGAACAAGTAGATATATGCCAACGTGCTCACACTAATCACTATCCACAACAAGGTGCCTTGTATCAAGGGCTTGATACCTACTGCCTTCAGTACATCACGTGACAGAGAGGCACCGATAAAGAACAGAGTGATAGTCAGCGTCTTGCGGGCCAAAGAATTGATTCCCTCCCCAATCATGGCACCCGTTTCGGTAGTACCCAGCACATAAGTATTGAAAATCATAGCCAGCACAAAGAAGAAGATGAACCAGGGAATACTGATTTTCTGTCCCTTGCTCTTAAAGATGAACGAAGTTACCAAAGCCAAAGGAATAATCCATAAGGCACGTGTCAGCTTTATAGTCGTTGCCACCTGTAATGCCTCTTCCCCATAGGCGGCACCTGCCCCCACTACCGAACTCGTATCATGTATGGCAATGGCCGCCCATGTGCCGAACTCATGCTGGCTCATGTTCAAAGCGTGGCCTATCATCGGAAAAACAAACAATGCAATGGCATTCAATATAAAGATGGTGCCCAATGCCACAGACATCTCGCTATCCTTTGCCTTCAACACCGGCCCCACAGCCGCAATGGCACTGCCTCCGCAGATAGCCGTACCGGAACTGATAAGATAGGAAGTGTCACGGTCCACTTTCAGGAACTTACGTCCTATGAGCCAGCCTATGAGCAATGTCCCCACTACAGAAATAATCGTGAACTCCATTCCCTCCTTGCCCGAAGCCAGAGAAGCCTGCAGATTCATTCCAAATCCTAACCCTACAACAGAGTATTGCAACAGGTACTTTGAAGTCTTCTTATTGAACTTCGGATGTGCCTGCCCACACAGCAACGCAAAGGCCAACCCCAAGAACAACGCCAACGGCGGAGTGACCCATGCCGAATAGGCATGCATACCGGGCACATAATCCAGCAGCAGAAAGAAGGAGAGGACAACCAGAAGAGATACATAAATAAATTTATTATTACTTTGAAGAAAAGGCATATTAATGCTTTTAGCCAAAACTCGATTTGAAGCCATACTGTTTATTTTACTATTATTACTAATGTTTATTCCTTAATTTTCCGGATGCAAAGGTAGTTCTATTTTAGTACACCCGCCAATCGTTTCTACTTATAGACTATAACTTATTGTTATCGGGACATAAACATATAGTTCATAAAGGCTTGTGACAACCCTCCTTCCTGCCCTTGCAACTGGACAAAGCAGAAGTCGCGAAGCATGGGCATATCCTTTATCTCGACCACGCGGAAAGTGCCTGCCGCCAGTTCCTTGCAGATGGAACGGATAGACACGATTCCCATGCAATCGGAGTTTTCAAGAAAGAGCTTGATGCTTTCGGTACTACCCAGATACATCAGTACATGGAGTGAGGAAAGCTTGACACCGTGCTTCTGGAGTGAGCGTTCTATCACGTCCAGCGTACCAGAACCACGTTCACGAAGCACTAAAGGAATAGCGGGCAAATCCTGGGGAGTAATCTCTTCGGGCAATTGTAAACGGCTTTTGGAATGGACTACCGCTACCAGTTCATCCTCAAGAAAAGTAGTATACTTCAGATTGGGAAGGCGGAAAACCCCTTCCACCAATCCCAAGTCAATGCGGTGTTCCTGCAAAGCGGCTTCTATTTCCCGGGAATTTCCATTGAGCAAGGACAAGTTGACCTGCGGAAACTTGCCGATAAAACTGCCCAGCAACGGAGGAAGCACATACTGCGCAATGGTAGTGCTGGCTCCCAACTTGAGTTCTCCAATATATTCGTTATGTAACAAGTGCATTTCATATTCCAGCCGTTTATAGTCCTCCAATATCCGTTCGCAATGCTCCAAAAGCAGCCGGCCCGACTCGGTCAGACTGATTTTACTTCCCTGCCGGTCGAAAAGCCTCGTCTGGTAAGTGGCCTCCAGCTCCTGGATATGCTTGGTTATAGCCGGCTGACTAACAAACAACTCTTGCGAAGCCTTTGTAAAACTCAAGTTCTTGGCAACAGACTGAAACACTTTTAAACGGAAATCACTCATATACTTCTTATATCCTATAACTCGTCAGACTTGATGCCGAAAGCATGCGCCAAAGAATAAAACACCGGCTCCAGGCGGCAATACACCGGGCTCAGAGGTTCCTCCGTAATGAAATACACAGCTTTGCCCCGTTCTTCTTCATTCTTGTCTTTGAAGAAACCCGCCAGCTTTTCCTCCACTCCATTACCATATACCTGATGGAAAGGCAACAACATCAAACACTTCACATCTGCAGAATCAAGCGCCAGGTTCATCAGGTCAAGAAACAACTCTTCGGTAGAGACTAAACCAGAAGAGGTGACGGAAGAAAATGTAAATTCGCCCAGTGGCGTACGGCATGCCTGGTGATTCAGTCTATTCACATCGGATGGTTCACAACACTTCAGCACGTCCGCTGCAGGAGTATGCACCAACAACACTTCTACCTCATTTTCTTGTTCTCTCAAGCCGGCATCCAATGCCAGATAGCTCAACCATGCCGGCAGGTCAACATCGGGTAGCTTCCTTCCCAACTTACCTTCCAAAAAGTTCTTTGCACCATATACCACTTCATTCAGAAATGCAACATCTATCAATATCACATTTGCCGGAAACTTTATCTTATCCTCCATTATCTCCTATCTTAATACATAATTATACATAATGCTCCTCTGCAAGCGGAGCTCCGAAAACCTACCACACAGAAAGCACAAAACTTTGAAGCAGTAAAAGTACGACAAATTTATCAATAACTTGTATCATCCCAAGCAATTAATCTATATCTCCGAAGCGGAAAGAGAATATCCTTCCCCCACAACACGGAAACCTTGGAGCTGGAACACGAAGACTTAGCTACTAAAACATATAGCCCCTCACTACATAAGATGTGCATCTCGTACTACATGAGATGTACACCTCGTACTACATGAGATGCACATCTCATGCATGACATCCTTATTTGCCCTTCTCTTTAACCAATAGAGTTTAATACGAAAAGGAACTTTGCTCCAACTTCTTATCTAAAGAAGTAGAAAGAAACAAAACGACTGATTTACAGACAATTTGTCATTTTATATATTTTATATGCAGACAATTTGTCCGAAATGTGCCAATGGCAAATCTTTTGCGCCTTCCCAAGTGTTATGAAACTGATAAAATAGAAAGGAGAACAAAATATGAACTTTAACAACTTTACCATTAAAGCGCAAGAAGCAGTGCAGGAGGCTGTGAACCTGGTACAAAGCCGTGGACAGCAGGCCATCGAGCCCGTGCATGTACTTCAAAGCGTGATGAAAGTAGGTGAAAATGTCACCAACTTCATCTTCCAGAAACTGGGCATGAACGGTCAGCAGATAGCACTTGTACTGGACAAGCAAATTGATTCTCTGCCCAAGGTATCCGGCGGAGAGCCATACCTGAGCCGTGAAACGAACGAAGTGTTCCAGAAGGCCACCCAATATTCCAAGGAAATGGGTGATGAATTCGTCTCCCTGGAACCGGTACTGCTGGCTTTGCTGAATGTGAAAAGCACTGCATCCACCATTCTGAAAGATGCCGGGATGACGGAACGCGAACTGCGGGAAGCCATCAACGAACTGCGAAAAGGAGAAAAAGTAACTTCACAATCCAGCGAAGACACTTACCAGTCATTGGAAAAGTACGCTATCAATCTGAACGAAGCAGCCCGCAGCGGCAAACTGGATCCCGTCATCGGCCGTGACGAAGAGATACGGCGTGTCCTGCAGATTCTGAGCCGGCGTACCAAGAACAACCCGATTCTTATCGGTGAACCGGGTACCGGTAAAACAGCTATCGTAGAGGGACTTGCCCACCGTATCTTGCGTGGAGACGTCCCCGAGAACTTGAAGAACAAACAAGTCTACTCCCTGGATATGGGTGCACTGGTGGCGGGCGCTAAATACAAAGGCGAATTTGAAGAACGCCTGAAGGCCGTTATCAACGAAGTGAAGAAGTCCGAAGGAGACATCATCCTCTTCATTGATGAAATCCACACCCTGGTGGGTGCAGGCAAGGGCGAAGGCGCCATGGATGCCGCCAACATCCTGAAACCCGCCCTGGCACGCGGTGAACTGAGGAGCATCGGGGCCACTACCCTCGATGAATATCAGAAGTATTTCGAAAAGGACAAAGCGTTGGAGCGCCGCTTCCAGATTGTCATGGTGAACGAACCGGACACGCTGAGCACCATCTCCATTCTGCGTGGTCTGAAGGAACGTTATGAGAACCATCACCATGTACGGATTAAAGACGATGCCATCATCGCCGCCGTAGAGTTGAGCAACCGCTACATCACCGACCGTTTCTTACCGGACAAGGCTATCGACTTGATGGACGAAGCCGCTGCCAAGCTACGTATGGAAGTCGATTCCGTTCCGGAAGAACTGGACGAAATCTCGCGTAAGATAAAGCAGCTGGAGATTGAACGCGAGGCCATCAAGCGCGAAAACGACAAGCCCAAGCTGGAACAAATCGGCAAAGAACTTGCCGAGCTGAAGGAGCAGGAAAACTCGTACAAGGCGAAATGGCAAAGTGAAAAGACCCTTGTCAACAAAATCCAGCAGAATAAGGTGGAAATAGAGAACCTGAAGTTCGAGGCCGACAAGGCGGAACGGGAAGGCGACTATGGCCGGGTGGCCGAAATCCGTTACGGCAAACTGCAAGCGCTGAACCAGGAGATTGAAGAAACTCAGCAAAAACTGCACGAAATGCAGGGCGACAAGGCCATGATTAAAGAGGAAGTGGACGCTGAAGACATTGCCGACGTAGTATCCCGCTGGACCGGCATACCGGTAAGCAAGATGCTGCAAAGCGAAAAGGACAAACTGTTGCATCTGGAAGCGGAACTGCACCAGCGGGTTATCGGGCAGGACGAAGCCATCGAGGCCGTATCCGATGCCGTACGCCGCAGCCGTGCCGGACTGCAAGACCCGAAACGTCCTATCGGCTCCTTCCTTTTCCTGGGAACCACCGGTGTAGGTAAGACGGAATTGGCAAAGGCACTGGCGGAGTTCCTCTTTGACGACGAGACGATGATGACCCGTATCGACATGAGCGAGTATCAGGAGAAACACAGCGTTTCCCGTCTGGTAGGAGCGCCTCCGGGATATGTGGGCTACGATGAAGGCGGACAACTGACAGAAGCCGTAAGGCGGAAACCGTATTCTGTCGTCCTGTTCGACGAAATCGAGAAAGCGCATCCGGACGTATTCAACATCTTGCTGCAAGTGCTGGATGACGGACGTCTGACAGACAATAAAGGACGTACGGTCAACTTCAAGAATACGATTATCATCATGACCTCCAACATGGGCAGCGGCTATATCCAAAGCCAGATGGAGAAGCTCAACAGTAGCAATAAGGAGCAAATCGTAGAGGAAACCAAGAAGGAAGTGATGAATATGCTGAAAAAGACCATCCGCCCGGAATTCTTGAACCGTATCGACGAAACCATCATGTTCCTGCCACTGACAGAGCCCGAAATCAAACAGATTGTAATGCTCCAAATCAAGAGTGTGCAGAAGATGCTTTCCGGTAACGGTGTGGAACTTGTTCTGACAAATGCCGCCATAGACTTCCTTGCCAATGCAGGTTATGACCCTGAATTCGGCGCCCGTCCGGTGAAACGTGCCATACAGCACTATTTGCTGAACGATTTGTCGAAGAAGTTGCTGTCCCAGGAAGTAGACCGCAGCAAGCCTATTACAGTGGATGCCAATACCACTGACGACGGACTGGTTTTCAGAAATTAAAAGCAATCCGTATCCCCCCAATAAAAGAGGCGATTCCCGACTATTGAGAATCGCCTCTTTTATTTTGTATTTCAATCCTTCTCCGATTACTCGGCCTTGCTTTCCTCCTTCGTTTCTGCCGCAGGAGTTTCTTCAAAATCCGTCATACCGCTTGCCACCAGCAAATTATACCAAACAATCAATTTCTTGATGTCGGACGGATATACGCGGTCGCGATCGAAGGTAGGCAATACCTCTGCCAGGTAAGCACGCAAATCGTCGGCAGTAGCCTTCTTTAAGTCCATCACTACGGCAGCGCCGTTTTCCTTTTTCTTCATGGAAAGAAGCACTTCCTTCAAAGGAACATCTTCCGTATCTGTATACATGGCGATATCGCCCAAAGAAGTAATCTTCTCATTACCATAGGCAGGAAAACGCTTCTTGTCTGCAAGCGACTCTACAATCAACATATTTTTTCCCTGAGAAACAAGCTTATACAATCCCGGTTTACCGGAAATGGACAAAATAGTCTTCAACATAATATATTCTGTTTTGATGATTAGTAGTTATTTTTTCGGGAGGCAAAGATAATGTAAGCCGAAGACAATACAAAATAAGCTTGCTTATTTTTATTGTTAAGAAGATGCCTATTTTCGTAACAGATAGTGCATTTTTTCAGATAGCGAACCGATTAGCTCTAAAACTTGCGGAATCAATGGAGTTTCGCCATCATTTACAATGACAAAATCTGCATATTTACGCTTTTCTTCGTCATCCATCTGGCTACGGATACGCTTTTCTATCAATTCGCGCGAGGAAGCATCCCGCCAGACGGCACGTGAAATACGCACCTCTTCGGGCGCATAGACCATAACAATAGCATCTACTTCACCTGCAAACCCCGCTTCAACCAAAATGGCCGATTCTATACCGACAATGGAAGAAGCGGCGCGACATTGTGTCCACCGCCTGAAATCCTCCTTTACACGAGGATGCACAATACCGTTGATTTTTTGGGCATGCTCCGGACTGCCAAAAAGATAAGACGCCAACAAAGGCTTGTTCAGTGTACCACCGGCATACACTTCCGCACCAAGCAAGGCAGACAATTCCTCGCGGATAAATGAATCGGATACCATCAGCTTTTTCGTTTCCAAGTCCGAGATATAGACGGGAACACCCAGCACTTCCAACAGTCTGGATACCATACTCTTTCCGCTACCGATACCACCGGTTATACCTATCTTAATCGCCATAATCAGGAGAAATTTGCTCTATCAAAAAATCCACCTGTGCCGGATTGAAGCGCACCTGGCTCACCCCTTTCGGCAGATTCTTGATCTTTACCGTATACTTGTCGGAACCCAGACGAAGCAGTTCCTCATAAGACACGTAAATATGAAAATCATCAGCGTTAATCTGCCTGAAATGACTCAGACCAACCTGAAACGTGACCTGCACCTTAGAAGGGAAAGCGCGCAGCACCTTGTCGGCAGGAAAGTTAACGCCACGCAACGGCACCTCCACTGTCTTTTCTGTATAAATATCCACCGGAAGCATCATCTCAATGGAAGAAGGCACAAACTTCACACCTTTCTGAACACGCAGGGGGATTTGCTGTCTCAAGGTATCCGATATATCTTCCAGCTTCACCGGTTGCGTATAGGCAACAGTAATCGTATCCAGCACGCCTTGCGGCGCATACACCAATACGGAATCGGGACTGAATATCGTATCCGAAAGATAATACTCACGTCCGGCACTCAGCGTGCCGCGCAGCTTCACCGGCACCAGTTTGGAGGCTCCCGTCGAATAGATGTACTCCAATGTATCCGGCTTCATGGAAAGCAGGCGGGTAGAAGCATTCAGCTGGTTCAGCACTTTCTTTTCAAACTGCGGGGGATATATCCTTACTTGATTATCCACACCCGTATAATCGGCATAATCGAGAATAACAGGATAGAAGCTCTTTCCCAACATATAGTTGAGCAGTACCGTTCCCTTATCCTTTACCTTGATGCGGAGTTCTGAAACAGGTTCAGAAGTAATCACCACATTATTGGGTACTCCCTTCAGCCGCACCGGTATAGAGAAGTCCGCCTCATAGTCGTTGTTCAAGGTCTGCAAGAGCCAGAAGCCACCGGCCACAAAGAAGAAAAACAAAAAAATGAAGAACTCTCTGCTTTTATCGCTAAGCAGAAAGTCCTTCACTTCTCTTGATATCTTCAGATATGTACGTTGTATGTTCCTACGTTCAAACATAGGCTCACATTTCTATTATTTAGATGCCTGACTGCTATTCGCATCAGCAGCTGCAGCAAAAATAGAATTCTTGTCTATACGAATCTTAACGTTGGAAGCGATTTCAAGCACCACATCATTGTCGTTGATTTCCTTGATAACACCATGGATGCCACCGGCTGTGATTACTTTCTGATTCACTTGAAGCGATTTACGGAAGTTTGCGATTTCCTTTTGCTTCTTGTTTTGAGGACGAATCATAAAGAAATACATAATAACGAACATGGCTATCAGCATAATCCACATCATGCTACCACCACCAGCAGGCCCTGCAACAGGAGCTTGCAGGAAGAATACAGTCATTAAGTTCATAAATACTCAGTTTTGGTTTCTATTATTAAACAAAGGTATTAGTTTTTCGTTAACTTACCTTCTTTTTTTAATTGATTAACTATTCCGTCCAATGTACCGTTCACGAAGCTGCCGCTTTTGACCGTGCTGTAAACTTTGGCAATATCGACATATTCGTTTAACGAAACACTCACCGGAATGTTCGGGAAACTCAATATTTCGGCCAATGCACACTGCATGATTACAACATCCATAAAGGCTACACGGTCCAAGTCCCAATTACGCGTATTCTCACTGATGAGATGACGGTAATAGTCACAGTTCAAGATGGCACGGCGGAACAAACGGCGTGCAAATTCCTGGTCTTCCTCATCCTTAAACTCTGGTAAAAGCTCCTGGTTGGCACCATTCTTCTCTTCGAAGCGCTTGATGGTTTTCAGCACGAAAGTATCCACAATCTCCTTGTCGTCGTTCCAGTAAAGGCTCTGGTCTTCGAGCACACTGTCCAAGGCTTCGTTGTTGAAAACAAAAGTCTTATACAGTTTTCTCCACAATTCACGATCATATTCGTAAGAATCGTCCGAAGAAGCCATATATTCCTTATATATATCTGATTCCACAATTTTCTCATACAATCCCTTGACGAAGTCTTCATCATTGGCCCACGTGCGCTTTTGGTTGGCGATGAATTCCGTCAATTGTTTGTTCACTTCCAACTGGGCTATAAACTTGTTTTCCACAAATTTCATGTTGGGATACAGCTCCTCGGCAGTGGGAGCCAGCTTAGCTTTTGCCGCATCAATACGTTTTTGTGCGTAGTTCGTCAAAGCTATCATCAGCATCAGCAGGTAGTTGTAGAGGTCGTATGCCTTTGAAAGGCTAAAGAATAATTCTTTCTCCGCTGAGTCTAAATTTTTACTGCCATTCTGATAATAAGCATATACAATCTGTATAATCTTAAGACGAATAAGAACTCTGTTGATCATAATTCTAAAGTAAATACTAGTGTTTTAACAAGGCGCAAAAGTAGGCATTTTTAATGAGTTTACATAAATAAATCACATTTTTTAATGCAGATATTGATTATCCGGTCTTTTTCTTTTGACAGTTTAAAAAAAATCGTCAATTTTGAGCCCGATAAAGAGCTAAAAGCTACGAGATACAAGTTTTAAGGTGATAATATCAAAATTGAGACCTATTATAATATGGAAGACTTTAAGAAGAAAAACGCAGCGGACATGAACGACAAGGAGATTGTATTCTCCCAATCCATCAAAGCAGGTAAGCGCATCTACTATTTAGACGTCAAGAAAAACAGAAAAGACGAAATGTTTCTCGCCATTACGGAAAGCAAGAAAATCGTGATGGGCGAGGGTGACGACTCGCAGGTAAGTTTCGAAAAGCACAAAATCTTTCTATACAAAGAAGATTTTGAAAAGTTCATGAACGGACTCCAGCAGGCCATCGGCTTCATCCAGGAGCAACAGGGTTTCCACACAAGACATACCGCTGACGACGAGGCTGAAACTCCCGAAACACACAAAGAAGAAGTACCACAAGAGGAAAAAGCTTGCCCCCTGGACGGAGAAATCAAAATAGACATTGAATTTTAAGTTATAACCTTTTGATAATTCAAAAAGAAGCTGTATTTTTGCACCGCTTTTTTGCAACATCGTGTGGTAAACCACATCGTGTGATGGTGAATTAAGCAAAAAATTTACTTAATTTAGAGTAACACAATTTTTTTAGAAATGAAATCAATTGAAGTAAAAGGAACTGCAAGAACTATTGCAGAACGTTCTTCGGAACAAGCAAGAGCTTTGAAAGCTATTCGTAAAAACAACGGTGTACCTTGCGTACTTTATGGTGCAGGTGAAAATGTTCACTTCACTGTACCTGCAGAAGGTCTGCGCAATTTGGTTTATACTCCGCACATCTACGTAGTTGACTTGGTGATTGATGGCAAGAAAGTAAACGCTATCATGAAAGATATCCAATTCCACCCCGTAAAGGATACCATCCTACACGTTGACTTCTATCAAATTGACGAGGCTAAGCCTATCGTTATGGAAGTTCCGGTACAGATGGAAGGTTTGGCAGAAGGTGTTAAGGCTGGTGGTAAGCTGGTACTCCAGATGCGTAAACTGAAAGTAAGAGCTTTGTATAACGTAATTCCTGAAAGACTGACTATCAACGTTACTCACTTGGGACTTGGTAAGACTGTTAAAGTTGGCGAATTGCAATACGAAGGATTGGAATTGCTGAATGCCAAAGAAGCTGTTGTATGCGCCGTTAAGCTGACTCGTGCTGCAAGAGGTGCCGCTGCTGCTGCAGGCAACTAATCAATTCTTTCCAAGAAAGACTAAATATTGGGGAACGCGGATTAACGCAGCCAACGCAGATTTCATACTGATTTCCGCGGAAAGTTGCGATAATCCGCGTTCTTTTTCTTACTGCTCTTTCTCCTCTGAAAGGAGAAAGAGAATAGACTTGAAGCACTAACAATGAAATATTTAATTGTAGGATTGGGCAATATCGGCCCCGAATATCACGAAACCCGTCACAACATCGGATTCATGGTAGTAGATACTCTGGCAAAAGCAGCAGGTGCCACTTTTACCGACGGACGTTATGGCTTCACCACAACGCTGTCAGTCAAGGGACGCCAACTATTACTACTGAAGCCTTCCACCTTCATGAACCTCAGCGGTAACGCCGTACGCTACTGGATGCAAAAGGAAAACATTCCATTGGAGAATGTGTTGGTAGTGGTAGATGACCTTGCACTGCCTTTCGGTACACTGCGCCTGAAAGGTAAGGGAAGCGATGCGGGACATAACGGCCTTAAGCATATTGCAGTAACGCTGGGCACCCAGAACTATGCACGCCTGCGTTTTGGAATCGGCAATGACTTTCCCCGTGGCGGACAGATTGACTATGTGCTGGGACATTTTACCGATGAAGATTGGAAAACAATGGGCGAGAGATTGGAAACAGCCGGAGAAATCATCAAAAGTTTCTGTCTGGCGGGAATAGATATCACCATGAATCAATATAACAAGAAATGAACGAAGCCAGAATTGACAAATGGATGTGGGCTGTACGCATCTTCAAAACACGTACCATAGCTGCCGAAGCCTGCAAAAAAGGGCGCATCAGCATCAATGGCGCACTGGCAAAGGCTGCCCGTACGGTGAAACCGGGAGACGTCATCCAAGTGCGCAAGCCCCCCGTCACCTATTCCTTCAAAGTACTGCAACCCATTGAAAAGCGTGTCGGCGCAAAGTTAGTAGCTGAAATGATGGAGAATGTAACGGCTCCGGAACAGTATGAACTGCTGGAAATGAGCCGTGTCAGCGGTTTCGTCAACCGTGCCAAAGGTACTGGACGGCCAACGAAAAAAGACCGCCGGAGCCTGGAAGAATTTACAGAACCGGAATTTCTGGATGATTTCGACTTTGAATTCGATTTCGAGGAAGAGTAAAATAAGGGAAAGATTATGAGCGAGAGAATAATTAAATGGGGATTCATCGGTTGCGGAGAAGTGACCAAATACAAAAGCGGACCGGCATTTCAGAAAATAGAGAACTCCGAAGTTGTGGCCGTCATGAGTCGAAATGGTGACAAGGCCAAGACCTACGCCAAGGAAAGAGGGATTCCCAAATGGTACGACGATGCCCAGGAGCTGATTGACGACGAAGAGGTGAACGCCGTGTACATTGCCACTCCTCCTTCTTCACATGCTACGTACGCCATCATGTCCATGAAGGCAGGTAAACCGGTCTACATAGAGAAGCCGATGGCTGTTACCTACGAAGAGTGCTGCCGCATCAACCGCATTTCCAAAGAAACGGGTGTTCCATGTTTTGTTGCGTATTACCGCCGCTATCTGCCCTACTTCCTAAAGGTAAAGTCACTGGTAGAGGAAGGACATATTGGCAACATCATCAACATTCAAATCCGATTCGCCCAGCCTCCCCGCGACCTCGACCATAACAAGGAAAACCTACCGTGGCGCGTGCAACCGGATATTGCCGGTGGAGGATACTTCTATGACCTTGCACCCCACCAGATAGATTTGTTGCAGGAAATCTTCGGATGTATCCTTGAAGCCAGCGGCTACAAGAGCAACCGTGGCGGACTATATCCAGCCGAGGACACCCTAAGCGCATGTTTCCAGTTTGACAGCGGACTGGTGGGCAGCGGCTCCTGGTGTTTCGTCGCCCACGAATCTGCCCGCGAAGATCGTATAGAAATCATTGGAGACAAAGGCATGATTTGTTTCTCCGTGTTCACCTATGACCCCATTGCGCTGCACACAGAAAGAGGGCGTGAGGAAATCATTGTTGAAAATCCCACTTACGTCCAGCAACCGCTTATCCAGGCAGTGGTAGACCACCTGCTAGGCAAGTCAATCTGCAGCTGTGACGGTGAAAGCGCCACTCTTACCAACTGGGTAATGGACAAAATACTGAACAAACTCTGATTAGCGTTCATGGGGTAAATCTTACCCCATGTCGAAACCTTCGCATTTTCGGCCGACCAGTTTGTACACATCGACACTCTCGCCTACAATCCATACCACATCTCCCTCTACAAAAGGTTCATGCGGGTCGGGAGCATGCAAGGTCTCCCCTCCCCGCTCCACACCGGCAATCAGACAGTGATATTTCTCGCGTATCCCTGCTTCTTTCAAGGTCTTGTTCAGGAAAGGAGACTGCCCGTCCACACAGAATTGGCGTAGAATCATTTCACTCTTCTCTATCACATCCGCATTCATGGCAGACACCTTATCCATCTCCTGACCGAAAATGCTCAATTCCTCATCCGTAGCAATTACTTGTATCTTGTCCTGCGGAAAAAGACGGACAGACGCTCCAGGAATATTAATCCGTTTCTTGCCCCGAAGGATAGAGACCACATGGATACCGTATTTCTTTCCAAAATTCAGCTCTGCCAATGTCCTGCCTGCCCATTCCGATTCGCCGGGAATCTCAAAATCTGTCAGGTGCAAGTCGCGTGACAGCAGACGCCCCGCATACTCCGGTTTCTTCTCTCCCATATACTCGGCACGCATGTCGCGGTACCGCAGATTCTGGAAGAATGTCCTTTCTATCATTATGGACTGCTTCTTCAACTGACGGGAAAGTATCATTAAAGTCACCAGCAACACCGCCACCCCAAATACCAGTCCCACAGACATCTTGAATAAACCGGCTATAACGAACATGACAAACGAAACACCCAACAGCAGGCGCAATACAATGGTAGCCACTAACGGCGCCCGATTTCCACGGTTATCCTTCCATAAAGTCACAAACTCTTCCGAGTGATTCTTTTTAATCATGATAGCACGCAGAAACGGAGCTATACACAGAATGATGATAAAGGCAGCCAACAAAGAGCCCCATACCCCGGGCAGACTGTCGTGCACGAAAGGCACCAGAAAACGGAACGCCAAAGCTATCACCGCCACGCAAATGATGGAATATACAACCGTAATCCTGACCAGTGCAAATATCAGTTTCTTCCACAGACTTTCATGGTTCATGGTCTGCGAACCTGAAGCATAGCGGGTCAAGAACTTTCTCCATTTTTCCGGCAAATGCGTATCCACAAGATTGGAAGCGGGCTCTGCCAAACGAATCATATAAGGAGTAAGGAAAGTAGTGATGACAGACACCGCCACCACAATAGGATACAAAAAATGGCTGGTGACATGCAGCGACACGCCCAGCGAAGCTATAATAAAAGCAAACTCACCGATTTGCGTCAGACTGAAACCGCACTGCATGGCCGTCTTCAGCGGTTGCCCCGCCAGCAGCACCCCCAGCGTCCCGAAGAGGGATTGTCCGAAAATGACCGCCAAAGTAATCACGACAATAGGTCCCGCATACTCCACAATCATAGCCGGGTCTACCATCATGCCGACCGATACGAAAAAGATGGCGCCAAACAAGTCCTTGACCGGCTTCACCAGGCGCTCTATGCTCTCCGCCTCTACCGTTTCGGCGAGAATGGAGCCCATGATAAATGCACCGAAAGCAGCCGAAAATCCCGTATGCGCAGCCATCACCACCATACCGAAACAGAGTCCAAGAGAGACTATCAGCAAAGTTTCCTCGCTCATCAACTTCCGGCACCGCTTCAGCAATCCGGGGATGAGGTAAATACCCACCACGAACCAAAGTATCAGGAAAAACAGCAGTTTGGCAATACTCTCCAGCATCTCCGTACCCTCAAAGTTATGGCTGACTGCCATCGTGGAGAGCATCACCATCAATACGATGGCAAGAATATCCTCCAGAATAAGCACACTGAGCACCAGACCCGTGAACTGCTTCTTGCGCATCCCCAAATCATCAAACGCCTTATAGATAATGGTGGTGGACGACATGGCAATCATACCGCCCAGAAATATGCAGTCCATCCGTTTCCAGCCGAAACCGGTACCTACCGCCACACCCAACAATATCATACAAAAGATGATGGTACACGCAGCAATAATCGCTGCCCCTCCCACCTTCACAATCTTCTTGAAGCTGAATTCCAATCCCAGTGCAAACAACAGGAAGATAACACCTATATCCGCCCAGGTCTGTATATTAGCCGTATCCATCACCGACGGTGTATAAGCCATGTGAGGGCTGGCAAGGAATCCTGCAACTACATATCCTAATACCAATGGTTGCTTCAACTTCTTAAAAAGCAGGGTCATAATCCCCGCACAAATCAATATCAGAGCTAAATCAGCTATAAGGGGAGCCAAGTGTGACATAATTCTTCGTCTGTATACCTTTTTGTTGACAAAGATAGTGAAAAGTTTAATAAGATGGAGGAACAATTCATCCTCTATTTCCTTTTTACAACACTCCTTTCGAGCTTGGCAGCCCAAAGTGATAAATATCCCTCTTCACCGCCATCTTCAGCGCACGTGCCAGCGCCTTGAAGATGCCCTCTATCTTATGATGTTCGTTCTGTCCTTCGGCTTTTACATTGAGATTCATCCGGGCAGCATCGCTCAAGGATTTAAAGAAGTGCAGGAACATTTCCGTAGGCATGTCTCCTACCTTCTCGCGCTTGAACTCGGTATCCCATACAAGCCACGGACGTCCGCCAAAATCGAGACACACCTGGCAAAGACAATCGTCCATAGGAAGAGCATAGCCGTAGCGTTCAATGCCTCGTTTGCTTCCTAAGGCTTGATAAAGGCAGTCGCCCAGGGCAAGGGCAGTATCTTCGATGGTGTGATGCTCGTCCACTTCAAGGTCACCTTTCACATGGATGGTAAGGTCCATACCACCGTGCTTGCCTATCTGTTCCAACATGTGGTCGAAGAAGCCCAGTCCGGTCACGATGTCACAATACCCGTCGCCATCCAGATTCAAAGATACATATATATCTGTCTCCTTGGTAGTGCGACGTACTTCCGCTGTACGCTCACCGGCAAAGAGGAATTCGGCCACCTTATCCCAATCCTTGGTGGCGAGAGCGCAGTAATCTTTAAGTCCGTCACAAGCGGCACTGCCACCTTCGGAGATGGGTTTCAATAAAGCCATATCATCTTGCAGAAGAATGGCGCGGCATCCCAAATTCTTTGCCAACTCCACATCCGTAGGCCGGTCACCGATGACGAAACTGTGGGACAAATCGTAGTCCGGGTTATCAAGGTATTTGGTAAGCATCCCGGTACGCGGCTTACGGGTTGGTGCATTGTCATCGGGCATGCTGCGGTCTATGCAGATGTCGTCGAAGGTGATGCCTTCGCCTTCCAATGTCTTCATCATCAGGTTGTGTGCCGGCCAAAAGGTCTCTTCTGGAAAGGAAGTTGTGCCGAGCCCGTCTTGATTGGTCACCATCACAAAATCAAAATCCAGCTTGCTGCGGATGAAGCCAAGATTACGCATCACTTTCGGATAGAACTCCAGCTTCTCCAGGGAGTCCAACTGATAATCAATCGGCGGCTCAATGACTAAAGTTCCGTCACGGTCTATAAAAAGTACTTTCTTCTTCATAAATGCTAAATGCTCAAATCGTAAGAACTTTCAACGCTTCAATCAATTTTTCATTCTCCCCTCTCGTTCCTACCGTCACCCGCAGGCAATTTCCGCAGAGTGACACGGAGTTACGGTTGCGGACAATGATACCCTTACCTACCAGATAATTGTAAATCTTCGCAGCATCCGTCACACGGGCCAGGAAGAAATTGGCATGAGAGGGGAACATCTTCACCGTACATGGCAGTGCGGCGAACTCGGCTTCCAGGTTCTCCCGCTCTTCTTTCAGGGTCTTCACCCAACGTTCTATTTCATAATAGCGGTGAAGCATTTCCACTGCCTGCTTCTGTGTCAACTGGTTCACGTTATAGGGATATTTTATTTTATTGAGGATGCCGATAATCTCCGGTGAGGCAAATGCCATACCTAGACGGATAGCAGCACATCCCCATGCTTTGGAAAAGGTTTGCAGCACAATGAGATTCGGATATTGATTCAAATTTTCAAGGAAGGAAGGTGCCTCGGAGAAGTCATTGTATGCCTCGTCCAGTATCACCAACCCATCAAACCGGCGAATCAGCGTTTCAATTTCGCTACGGAGCAGGTCATTGCCGGTAGGATTGTTGGGAGAACAGATAAAAATCAGTTTGGTATGCTCATCCGCAGCAGCCAGAAGCTTGTCGGCAGAGAACTGGAAATCCTCATCGAGCAGCACTTTGCGGTACTCCACATCATTAACGTCGGCACAGACTTGATACATGCCGTAAGTAGGGTCGATGGCCACTACATTGTCCACACGGGGTTCACAAAAAGCACGGAACACCAAATCGATAGCTTCATCACTGCCATTCCCTAAGAAGATGGAATCGGGACTCACCTTTTTAATTTTAGACAATTCAGTCTTTAACTCCCGCTGCATGGGGTCGGGATAACGGTTGTGCGGCATGTTATAAGGATTCTCGTTTGCATCGAGAAAAACGGATGCCGCAGCACCATTATATTCATCTCGTGCTGAAGAATAAGGCTTCAGACGCCAGATATTCGGACGGGTAAGTTCTTGTAATGTTTTCACCATGTTATTTATGATTTGACAATTTACGATTAAAATTACTTTAAGCCATCAACTCTCAATTTTCAACTTTCAATTTTCATTTCCATTTTCCAACTGCCCCAGTCTCACACTCACAGCATTCTTATGCGCATCCAGCTGTTCATTGGCAGCCATCAGCTCAATGGCAGGGCCGATGATATTCAATCCTTCCGGCTTTATCTCCTGAAAAGTTATCTTGCGGATAAAGCTGTCGAGGCTGACACCGCTGTATGCTTTAGCATAGCCGTTTGTCGGCAAGGTATGGTTTGTGCCCGAAGCATAATCTCCCGCACTCTCCGGAGTAAGAGAACCCAAGAATACAGAACCGACATTCACGATACGTTCTGCCACAGAAAGATAATCCTCGGTTTCTATGATAAGATGTTCGGGAGCATACGCGTTGGTCAGTTCGATGGCTTCTTCCATGCTGTCCACTACAATCAGTTTGCTATTGGCAAGAGACTTTTCGGCAATCTCTTTACGTGGCAGTAAGGCCAGTTGGCATTCCACTTCCACCTTTACAGCTTGTTGCAATTCGACAGAGGTCGTAATTAATATAGCTTGACTGTCCACTCCGTGTTCTGCCTGGCTCAATAAGTCGGCGGCGACAAAAACCGGATTAGCTGTTTCGTCAGCCAGAACTTCTACTTCCGAAGGTCCTGCCGGCATATCTATCGCCACATCACGCAAGCTCACAAGCTGTTTGGCAGCCGTGACATACTGATTTCCCGGACCGAATATCTTGTAAACTTTAGGCACACTTTCCGTTCCGTATGCCATAGCGGCAATGGCTTGTATGCCGCCAGCTTTGAAAATCCGGTTGACACCTGCCACTTTTGCGGCAAACAGCACAGCGGGATGTACCTTTCCGTCACGTCCCGGAGGGGTGCAGAGAACAATTTCCTTGCATCCGGCAATCCTGGCGGGAACGGCCAGCATCAGTACCGTAGAAAACAGCGGAGCCGTTCCTCCGGGGATATACAATCCCACCTTTTCTATAGCAACCGCTTTCTGCCAGCAGGTCACCCCCGGCCGAGTCTGCACTTTCTTGCCCTCAAAGCGTTGTGCCGCGTGGAAAGTCTCAATGTTCTGCTTTGCCAGTCGAATAGCTGCTTTCAAGTCTTCACTCACCAGGTTTTCCGCTTCCTGCTGTTCCTCTTCCGACACAGCCAGCGAAGTCAGCACCACTTTATCAAATTTTTTTTCATAATCCAGTACAGCACAGTCTCCCTCCGCTTTCACACGGTCAATAACGCTCCGCACCGTATCAAACAGATTCTCCGTATTCATCACCGGACGTTTCAGAATCTCTTGCCACTGGAATTTATCGGGATTACTAATCAATATCATAATGACATGTTTTTAAAGATTTATGCATAAGCCATGATATTCTTGGAGGTGTGTCGAGGCTTTAAATTATCATTTTCTCAATCGGCAGCACCAGAATGCCTTCCGCCCCCAACGCTTTCAGCTTTCCAATTATCTCCCAGAAACATTTCTCGTCGAGTACGGTATGTACCGAGCACCAGCCTTCTTGCGCCAACGGCATCACCGTGGGGCTCTTCATGCCCGGAAGTACAGAGACAATCTCATCCAGTTTCTCTTTCGGGGCATTCATCAGCACATATTTCTTATCTTCGGCTGTCTTCACGGCATCCATACGAAACAACAGCTCCCTCAATATCTCTTGCTTTTCCTCGCTCATGTTCTTGTTGCCAATCAGTAGCGCTTCCGACTTCATCACAACCTCCACTTCCTTCAAACGGTTGCTCACCAGCGTAGAACCGGAACTTACAATATCGAAAATAGCATCTGCCAGACCGATGCCCGGCGCCACTTCTACTGACCCCGTAATGACGTGTATCTCCGCATTCACCCCATTCTCTTTCAAAAAGCCGGAAAGGATGCCCGGATAAGATGTCGCAATCTTCTTTCCATGAAACCACTTCACCCCCGGATACTCAATATCCTTCGGCATGGCAAGAGACAGACGGCACTTGCTGAATCCCAGACGCTTGATTATCTCCGCATCCTCATTCTTCTCAACAAATTCATTCTCACCCACAATGCCTATATCAGCCACTCCAGTAGCCACAGACTGCGGAATGTCGTCATCCCTCAAAAACAACACTTCAAGAGGAAAGTTTGACGACTGCACCAACAACGAACGCTTCATGGCACTTAACTTAATATCCGATTCTCCCAAAAATGACATGGTCTCGTCATAAAGACGACCTTTAGCTTGTACTGCAATTCTTAACATAAGGCTATTTACTATTTTACGATTTACTATTTTGAATGAGATGGCAGAAAACAAAACGAGGCTTACCAATATTCGGCAAGCCTCGTCATTTATGTCATTTGTTGTACATATACACTCATACGCCCACCGAGTTATTCGTCAGGATGATGATGGTGATGATGTGCAACGATATTCTTCATATTTTTTTGGTTTTAATGCGACAAAAGTAAACTAAAAGTTTGAAACTTCAAAAGATTTATCACAAAAAGTTTATTTTTTCTTTCAAATTCATCTTACTTCACCACAGATTACACAGATTTGCACAGATTATTTTTATTTCAATCTGTGCAAATCTGTGTAATCTGTGGTAAAACAATCAAATCAACGGCAATATTTCCTCCTGCTCCACTTCGCAGCTATGGAAATGCATTTCCGTTTCCGCTTTCTCTTTCGGGAAGGTGAAGTAAGTGCAGGTAGCTTCCGTACAAAGTTCTCCCATGCTATTGTACAGACGTGCTTCTATGATGGCGATATTCCGCTTTTGCTCCCGAAGTGAAGCCCGCAGCACCACATGCGTGTCGTTGGTCGATATGGATTTGCGGAACCGAGTCTCCATTTTCGATGTCACCCCGCCAGTCTGCAGCTTGCGGAACACTACCCAACCGCAGATTTCATCCAGCAATACGGACTGGATGCCTCCATGCAACGTATTCAGCCATCCCTGATACTCCGGACGCGGCTTCCAGATACTCACCACCTCGTCACCGTCCTCATAAAACTCCATTCTCACACCTGCTTCATTGTCGGGAGAGCAACCGAAACAGTTGTACCCCTCCATATCTTTCCACGGATTGATAATCTTCTTCATATCGTATTCTTCTTTTTTATCTGGCTCTGATTCATATATTCTCTCAATAAAACGTTCAATATTAGTCATTCCGATTGAAAACTACAAATTATTAATGCCTTTTTCATCGAAAAATTAGTGGGATGCTGTTCTAAACCGGTTATTTTATTTAGCTTTGTATAAATGAGAGAGAACAACAAGATGCAAAAAGGGGTCTTTTTCTGCTTATGGATACTATTTACATTCTCATTGTTTGCGCAAAACAAGGAGAACGGTTCCGTCACATGCGACAGCATCGTACATAAAAATACCTTCGTAAAAGCATTGAAGAAATTCCTCGACTTCAGTGACTTCGACACTACCTATATCAGTCCCAACCGATACAATTACGCCCTGATGCTCGACCATTTCACCAATTACGAGTATTACTCCGTGGGCAATGACGGTCAGCGGCTCCGTTTTTCGCCCAACCCGCACAACAAGATAGGCGCTTACTTCGGATGGCGTTGGATATTCCTGGGATGGGCTGTCGATACGGACTGGCTCTACGGAAAGAAAAGCAAGAAAAAGCGCGGTACGGAGTTTGATCTCAGTCTTTACAGTTCCAAACTGGGAGTCGACATTTTCTATCGCAGCACCGGAAACGACTATAAGATACACAAGGTATCCGGCTTTTCCGACGAGATTCCCTCCAATTATTCCGAAGACTTCAACGGATTGAAAGTAAAAATGAAGGGGGTGAATCTATATTACATTTTCAACAACCGACGTTTCTCCTATCCGGCTGCCTTCAGCCAGTCCACCAACCAGCGCCGCAATGCAGGTTCTTTTATTGCCGGATTCTCCGTATCCACCCACAATCTGAACTTCGACTATACCAAGCTGCCCAAAATAATTCAGAGAGCCATGAACCCGGGTATGAAGGTGAAACATATCAAATACACGAATATCAGCCTCAACGCCGGCTATGCCTACAATTGGGTGTTTGCCCGCAACTGCCTCGCATGCCTATCGTTCAATCCGGCTGTCGCCTACAAGACATCACGCATAGAGAAGACAGAAGAGCGGGAAGCGGACGACTGGTACAAGAATTTCAATATCGACTTCATTCTGCGTGCAGGTGTGGTATACAACAACAGCAAATACTTCGTGGGTACCTCATTCGTAGGACGGACATACGACTACTACAAAAACAGTTTCTCCCTGAACAACGGGTTCGGCACCCTCCAAATATATGCCGGATTCAACTTTTATCTGAAAAAGGAGTACCGGAAGAACAAAAAGTAAAAAAAGGCTTTCAGCCCTCATCTCCCCTCAAAAGCTATAAACACACTCCACCCCTACTATATCTTTCCGCTTATCCTTCTCCCACTGTCTGCAATAGAAGATGTCCGCCTCCCAGCGCTCGGACAAGGGCAACGTAATGCCTCCGCGATAACGCATCCGCTTTACTCCGAAGTGCTCTGTCCTATTCAAACCATTATACATCTCGGCCGAAGCATACGGCTCCACCTTGCACTTCGGAATGTCATATGCCACCTTCGCACGTGAGCGCAAACGCAACTCGTCCGTATGTCCATCGAACGTATGCTGAAAGCGCTCACGCAAGGACAGTTTCACCCTTTGCACACGGGCAGACAGAGTGCCTTCCAAACGGTAGCGGTGCCGGAACTTCCAGCCATCCGCCCCCCGATTGCGGTAATGCGTCTCATACCCGGCTCCAAGCTTCAGGAAAGGCAACAGCTTATAGCTTCCCCCCACCTTCAGCCCCCACCGGTCTGTCTTTCCCAAATCATCCTTTGTACGCCACTCCAGCCCACCGGAAACAGTAAGTGCCGGCTTCAACTTATATTCGAAACCGGCATTCGCCCAAGTGGCAAAATCCTTCTCCTGCGCCCGCAGGGAAAAAGACGAAACAACCCATAGAACTATCGGCAAAACAAGTACTTTCGTGCATGAAGATATATTACTTACCATACGCTTATTCTGTTAAAGTGTCAAAGGTAAGGATAAATTCTGTAACAATTCTGTAATACTACAAATCTTGTCTGCACATTTCCGATTTTTCAATGATACTTAAAAAACAGAAACCAAGATACAAAAAACAACTCAAAGTTGCCATATATGTATGGCATCATATATATTTGTAGCATGAAAAAACACCCTTATAAGCGTTTCATAGATTATTTATTTTGGGGGATTCATTTATGTGAAATCTCTTTCAAATACTCCTCCACCTTTCCGAAGAAGGAGGTCAGATGAGAACCGTCGACAAAAGCATGGTTCACATAGATGGAAAGAGGAAATACCAGACGACCTTCACGGGATACAGCCTTGCCGGCAGTCATCAACGGATAACTGCAACCGTTGCCTGCTTCGGCAAGTGTATAGGTTATCGAGGTGAAATACATTTTGGGAACTGCACTCAGATGGACCACATCGTAATCGCCTTGCCCGGCAAGAATCTTTTCGGCTCCATAAGGGTCACCGTCCTCGGGTATGTTTGTTATCAAGGCGTAAGCTTCGGCATAGAAACGCTCAAAGTCTTCGTGGTAGGGAATGCGCACGGTATAGAATGTCTTTCCGGGAACAGCTATCGGAGAAATGATGTCCACCCGGTCGTGAAAAACAACCCGGCCTTCCTTGTCGGTACGGTAACGGAGTTCATCGACTTCATTAGCCGAACGCACCACAGCATACAGATAATAAAGGAAAAAGGAGCGCTTTGCAGCCCGGGCTGCAGCACTGGCTTCCGTGCAGTCAATCTCTGTAGTGACGGAATACCAGGAATTTACAAAACTGCGGAAAAAGCCGTAGTTATCCCGACGTTCCCAAGCATCAATGTCTATAATGTGTTTCATACAAAAAGGGGATTTAGTGAAAAAAGGATGCCTTTTTACAAGCATCCTTTTTCCGATTCTATTTATTTCTCTTTCTTATAATTCTCCAGTCCGGTCTGCAGAAATTCGATATACTTAGGTATATCTTCGTCGTAGGAGTAAGACTTGTTAAGCGGCTTACCTTCGTTGTCAATCAACACATAGAAGGGCTGCGCATTGGCACCGAACTTGACACGCTGCAGATAACTCCACTTGTCGCCTACGGTACGCAGCGTACGTTCCGTGCCGTTCTCCACAATCTTCACGGGAGAAGGAAGCGGTGTCTTGTTGTCGACGTAAAGCGTGATAAGCACATAGTCGTTGTTGATAATGTCACTCACCTTAGGGTTTGTCCATACGGCAAGCTCCATCTTACGGCAGTTCACGCAACCATAACCGGTGAAGTCGAGCATCACGGGCTTGCCATGCTGACGGGCATACTCCATACCGAGGTCATAATCATCGAACTTGGCATGCACTTCATTATTGTAAAGATTGAAATCTTGCGTCTGCATGGGCGGCGCAAAAGCACTGACAGCTTTCAGCGGAGCTCCCCACAAACCGGGAATCATATATACTGCAAATGCCAGTGAGGCCAACGCCATAAAGAAACGGGGCACACTAACCTTTGAATCGTCATCATCGTGCGGGAACTTGATTTTGCCCAGCAAGTAGAAACCAAGCAGTGCAAAAAGTACAATCCACAAAGCAAGGAACGTTTCACGGTCGAGGATGCGCCAACCGTAAGCTAAATCGGCTACCGAAAGGAACTTCAGGGCAAAAGCCAGCTCCAGGAAGCCAAGCGTCACCTTGATGATATTCATCCATCCACCGGATTTGGGCATGGACTTCAACCAGGACGGGAATAAGGCAAACAGCGTGAAAGGCAATGCCAATGCAATGGCAAAGCCCAGCATGCCAATAGCGGGAGCCACCACACTACCCGTCGTGGAAACCTGAACCAGCAGGAATCCGATAATAGGTCCCGTGCAGGAGAAAGATACCAGCGACAAGGTAAACGCCATCAAGAAGATACTGAGCAAACCACTTGTCGCCTCGGCTTTACTGTCTACAGCCGTACTCCATTTGGAGGGCAACGTTATTTCGAACGCTCCGAAGAAGGAAGCCGCAAACACAACCAGCATCAAGCAGAAAAGAATATTGAATACTGCATTCGTAGAGAGTGCGTTCAGTGCGCTGGCTCCGAAAATCAGCGTAATGGCCAGCCCGAGCGTCACATAAATCACTACGATGGAAGCACCATACGTCCATGCATCACGGATGCCTTTCTTCTTATCCTTGCTACGCTTCAGGAAGAAGCTGACAGTCATCGGGATGATGGGCCATACACAAGGGGTGAAGAGCGCTAACAGTCCGCCGGCAAATCCGGTAATAAAGATATAAATCCAAGACATATCTTCCTGCGAAGTGGTTTCGCCCAAAGATTGCAGTTCATTGATAACCGGTTTCCAAAAGTTCACCTTGTCCGTCACATTGATTTCCGTCGGTCCGTCCGCACCACCGACAACAGCCACAGAAACCATGTCGGTGGCAGCCTCCTGCTTTGCGGGCTGTTCTTCAACTTTCGTTTCAACCGTAGCTGCAGCAGCTTCTTTGGCAGCCCCTTCTGCCTCACCGGAGAATTGGAAAGGCACTTGTGTGGGCGGCAGACAATTTTCATCGTTGCAAGCGCCATACTCCAGATATCCTTCCAGCTGATAGGCACCACCCGTCAATTTTAGCTTCTGCACAAATTGGGCCGTATTTTCAAAATAGCGTACCTTCATTTCGAACAACTTATCGAAAGTAGAGATTTCCTTGCCTACAGGCTTCAGTTTGCCAGCCACTTCCGCTCCGGAGATTTTCTCCACATTGAAAGTCGCCGAGATAGGACCGCCATCGCCCAAGTCGGTGGAATAGACATGCCAGCCCTTGTCAATAGCAGCCGTAAAAACGACCTCCGCTTCATCGGCAGCCAAAGTCTTCAGCTCGGACTTGAACTTGACTGGGTCTTGTATCTGTGCCTGCACTGCCACAGCGAAAAGCAACAGAAATAAAGGGAACAACAATTTCTTCATGTTCTCTGATTTAATTTTTAATTTTTAATTTTCAGTTATCTCGTAGTCCACGCAGGCACGGCTCTCTTTCACAGCAGCGATAAGCTTGCCGGCAGCCACGTGGTCGGGATGGGTGGCATAGTATTTCACGTCATCCAACGTATCGAACTCACTGTAAAGAGCGATACTCCAAGCCTCGCCTGGATTGATATTCAGCCCGACTTCAATCTTGCGGATAACGGATATTTTAGCCGGAAGCGCTTCGATAGCTGCCTTGAAACTGTTCATTGCAGCCAACTTTTCGTCAGCCGGTGCCTCATCTTTTAACTTAAATAATACAATGTGCTTTACCATAACTTTGCCATTTAAATGATTTATCACTATATTTGTCAGCCTAAGCGGCTGTTTTAACAACTGCAAAAATACTGGTTTTGTTTCAAATATACACTTAAACGGATGTTAATAATAGGAATTGCAGGTGGAACCGGCTCAGGAAAGACCACCGTCGTACGTAAAATTATCGAAAGCCTACCGGCTGGTGAAGTGGTATTATTGCCACAAGACTCTTACTACAAGGACAGTAGCCATGTGCCCGTGGAAGAACGGCAGAACATCAACTTCGACCACCCCGACGCTTTTGAGTGGAGCCTTCTTTCCAGACATGTCGCCATGCTGCGCGAAGGAAAAAGCATAGAACAGCCCACCTACTCATACCTGACGTGTACACGCCAGCCCGAAACCATCCATATCGCCCCCCGGGAAGTCATCATCATAGAAGGTATCCTTGCCTTGTGCGACAAGAAACTGCGAAGCATGATGGACCTCAAGATATTTGTAGACGCTGACCCCGACGAACGCCTAATTCGTGTAATCCAGCGTGATGTAGTGGAACGCGGACGCACGGCAGAAGCCGTTATGGAACGCTATACACGTATACTAAAACCCATGCACCAGCAATTCATAGAGCCCTGCAAACGATATGCAGACCTCATTGTACCGGAAGGCGGAAACAACCAGGTAGCCATCGATATATTGACCATGTATATCAAGAAGCACTTGGGAAGTTAATTTGTAATGGAGAATTGATAATGGAGGATTAAGAACACACTAAATCTATGAGATATGAACAGTTTATTTTCTCTCGCCAAACATAAATCATCCATTATCAATTCTCCCGTCTCAATTATCTTACTGTTGTTGTGCTGTATCGCAGGATGCCGTGGAGGACATCCTGCCGAAAAAGAAGAAGCGGATGACCTGCAACAGATAAAGGACAGCGGAGAACTGGTTGTATTGACTCTGTACAGCTCCACTTCCTACTTCATCTACCGTGGCCAGGATATGGGATTCCAATATGAGCTAAGCGAGCAGTTTGCCAAGAGCCTGGGAGTAAAGCTGAGAATAGAGGTAGCCCGGAATGTGCACGAACTCATAGAGAAGTTATTAGCAGGCAAGGGAGACCTCATCGCCTACAACCTGCCTATCACTAAAGAATGGAAAGACAGTCTGCTTTATTGCGGTGAAGAGGTCATCACGCACCAAGTCATCGTGCAACGTAATAACGGACGTACCAAACCACTGAAAGACGTGACGGAACTCATCGGGAAAGGTGTATATGTAAAGCCGGGAAAATATTATGAACGGCTGGTCAATCTGGACGAAGAGCTCGGAGGAGGTATCCACATCCATAAAGTGACCAACGACAGTATCAGTGCAGAAGACCTCATCACCCAAGTGGCACAAGGGAAAATCCCCTATACCGTAGCAGACAATGATGTGGCACAGCTTAATACGACCTATTACCCCAACCTGAATATCAGACTCTCCATCAGCTTTGACCAGCGTGCATCGTGGGCAGTCCGGAAAGACTGTCCGCAACTGGCAGCCGCCGCTAACAAATGGCATGAGGAGAATATGACTTCACCTGCCTATACGGCAAGTATGAAACGATATTTTGAAATCGGCAAGGCCATTCCCCACTCTCCTATCCTCTCCCTGCGCGAAGGAAAAATTTCCCATTACGATGATTTGTTCAAGAAATATGCTCCCAAGATAGACTGGGACTGGCGCCTGCTGGCGTCTCTGGCATATACTGAGTCCAACTTCGACTCCACTGCCGTATCCTGGGCCGGTGCCAGGGGGCTGATGCAACTGATGCCTGCCACAGCCAGGGCTATGGGGCTACCCGAAGGAAAGGAACAGAACCCTGAAGAGAGTATAAAGGCTGCCGTGAAATACATAGGCGCCACAGCCAAAAGTTTTTCCAAGATACCCCAGGAAGAACGCATCAACTTTGTGCTGGCATCTTATAATTCCGGAATCGGCCATGTGCTGGATGCCATGGCACTGGCCGAAAAATACGGCAAAAACAAATATGTCTGGCGTGATAATGTAGAAAACTTCATCCTGCTAAAAAGCAATGAGGAATACTTCACCGACCCCGTCTGCAAAAACGGCTATTTCCGTGGCATCGAAACTTATAACTTCGTAAGGGATATTACGTCACGTTTCGAGCAATACAAGAAGAAGATAAAGAATAAGGATTAGGGGTTAACGAATTGCGCATAATATTAGGAATATATGCCGCAGGAATGTTAATCCCTAATCCTTATTTTCCTTCCTTCTTAAAACAGATTCAGTTTGTTCTTTCTCGCTTCTTCCAGGGAAACGGTTGTTACTTGTTTCTCCCGGTTCTTCTCGCACAACTGCCGATACTTCTCATGCAGTTCTTCTTCCAGTTCCTCCTTTGTCTCAGGATTCATCAGTTTGGCTGCTACTGTAGCATTCTGTGAGGCGTCCTTCAGATGGATTACGGGAGCATGATAGACCGGAGCAATCTTTAGAGCAGTGTGAAGCGGTGAAGTCGTGGCACCACCTATCAGCAGAGGAATGTCCAGGCCTGCCTTTTCCAACTCAATGGCTACATGCACCATTTCATCCAGCGAAGGGGTTATCAAGCCACTCAATCCTATCATGTCTACCTTTTCCTCTATGGCATGCTGTACAATGGTTTCGGCAGGCACCATGACGCCAAGGTCCACTATATCGTACCCGTTGCAGGCCATTACTACCGAGACTATATTTTTTCCAATGTCGTGCACATCACCTTTTACCGTAGCCAACAACACCTTTCCGGCAGCAGTTGCACCTTCTTCTTTCTCCGACTCGATTATGGGCTGGAGGATGGCAACCGCTTTCTTCATGGTGCGTGCCGTCTTCACTACTTGCGGCAGGAACATTTTGCCTGCCCCAAACAAATCGCCTACATGATTCATGCCCGCCATCAACGGACCTTCAATGATAGAAACAGCTTTGGGATACAGCTTCAACGCTTCGGCAAGGTCTGCTTCCAGATAATCGCCGATACCCTTTGTCAAGGCGTACTTCAACCGCTCTTCCACAGAAGTCTCCTCTCTCCAGGCAAGTTGGGAATGGGCGGCAGCCTGCCGCTCTCCTCCGGAAGTTTTTGCCGCCTCTGCTTCCGCTTTCAAGCGTTCGGCAGTTTCTATCAAGCGCTCGGCAGCATCGGGACGACGGTTCAAGACCACATCCTCTATGCGCTCCAATATATCAGCGGGAATATCGGTGTAAAGAACGGAGGTAGCCGGATTGACGATACCCATATCCATGCCCTCGCGGATGGCATAGTAAAGGAATACGGCATGCATCGCCTCGCGAATGTAATTATTGCCGCGGAAAGAGAAGGAAAGGTTACTCACTCCTCCACTGACATGCGCACCGGGCAGATTCTTGCGTATCCATCCGGTGGCACGGATAAAGTCTACAGCATAATTGTTGTGCTCGTCCATACCGGTTGCCACGGCAAGTACATTCGGGTCGAAAATTATATCATGGGGATTGAAACCTGTCTTGTCCACCAAAAGACGGTATGCCCGTTCGCAGACCTCAATCTTACGTTCGTACGTGTCTGCCTGCCCTTTTTCATCAAAAGCCATCACCACGGCTGCCGCACCATATTGCTTGATGGTACGCGCATGCTCCAGGAATTTATCTTCCCCCTCCTTCAAGGAGATGGAGTTGACGATGGACTTGCCTTGCAGGCATTTCAATCCGGCCACAATCACTTCCCACTTAGAGGAGTCTATCATGACGGGAACACGGGCAATCTCAGGTTCCGAAGCTATCAGATGGAGGAAAGTCGTCATCTCCGCTTGAGCATCCAGCAGTCCGTCGTCCATATTTATATCAATGACCTGCGCACCGTCTTCCACCTGCTGGCGAGCAATGCTGAGCGCCTCGTCATATTTCTTTTCATTAATCAGACGCAAGAATTTGCGCGAACCCGCCACATTGCAGCGTTCACCCACATTCACGAAGTTATTTTCCGGCTTCACTTCCAGAAGTTCAAGCCCGGAAAGCCAAAGATTTTCCGGTCTGGGAACCGGCTGATGGGGCGTTGCACCGGCAATCAGCGAGGAGTACTCGGCAATGTAGGCATCTGTCGTTCCGCAACAACCACCGATAATATTCACCAATCCCTCATGGATATACTCTTTTACTTCATGTGCCATATCGGCAGGAGTCTGGTCGTATGTGCCCAAGCTGTTGGGCAGTCCGGCGTTGGGATAAGCGCTGATATAATAAGGTGCACGGGCAGCAAGCTGCTCCAGGAAAGGTTTCAGCTGGCGGGCACCAAAGGAGCAGTTCAGCCCAACGGAAAAAATATCGGCATGCTGCACGGAGGCGAGAAAAGCATCCAAAGTTTGTCCCGACAGAGTACGCCCTCCAATATCAGAAACAGTCACAGAGAGCATCAAGGGTACATGAACTCCTACAGTTTCCATCGCCTGCCCGGCGGCAAAAATAGCAGCCTTGGCATTCAGCGTATCAAAAATGGTTTCTATCAGCAAAGCATCCACACCACCTTCGAGCAACGCTTCCATCTGCTCACGGTAGGCATCGGCCAGTTCATCGTAGCTCAAGGCACGAAAGGCCGGATTGTTCACATCGGGACTCATGGAGCAGGTCTTGTTCGTCGGTCCTACGGAGCCTGCCACAAAACGGGGTTTGTCGGGAGTAAGAGAAGTAAACTCATCCGCCACTTCGCGTGCCAGACGCACTGCGGCAAGATTCATCTCACGCACATAGTCCTGCACATGATAATCGGCCATACTGATGCAGGTGGAACTGAATGTATTTGTTTCGATGATATCCGCACCTGCCGCCAGATACTTGCGGTGAATATCTTGTATCACATCAGGGCGTGTCAGACAAAGCAGGTCATTGTTACCTTTCATCTGTCCGGGAATCTGCGAGAAGCGTTCACCCCGAAAATCTTCCTCTGTCAAGTTGTATTGCTGTATCATAGTGCCCATTGCACCATCCAAAATAAGGATGCGCTCACGCACCAAACTACCAAGTTTACTCATATTATCTTTTAAACATACGCGCCATATCGCGTTTGTCATCTTTTTCCTTCAGTGATTCGCGCTTATCATATTGCTTCTTACCTTTGGCAAGTGCCACCACAAGTTTGGCCAGCCCTTTTTCATTGATAAACAAACGCACGGGAACAATGGTGAAACCCGGATCTTTCGTACCGCGCATCAGTTTTTCAAGTTCCTTCTTATTCAACAAAAGCTTGCGCTCCCTGCGTGCATTGTGATTGTTGTACGAACCATAGAAGTATTCGGCCACATGCATGTTCTTCACCCACAATTCGCCGTTGGCAAAGTAACAGAACGTATCGACCAAGCTTGCTTTCCCCAACCGGATGGACTTGATTTCTGTGCCCGTAAGCACAATGCCAGCCGTATAGGTGTCTGTCAGTTCGTAGTCGAACGTAGCACGCTTATTCTTTATATTTACAGGAGCTTGTTTCATAACATTTATCAGTTTAGCACTACCGTCAGCTTATTGAATATCCATTCAATGACCACCGGACAAGCTATTAACAAAATAGAAGACAGAATGGTGAAACGCAAACGGTATTTTTCTTCTATCTGCATCACCTTTTTGCTTCCTTCCCACACTACATATACAATATAGAATTGGAGCAACAGAGCCATAATGCCGAAATTCGGCAATATGCCGATAACAATCTTCAGCATGAATACCACAACCAGTGCATAACCTGCAAACTGTTGCGCCAAAGGGACATCACTGTCCAGCATAAACATGCGGACACGCAGCCCATTGATGAGATAGGCTGCCAAAAAATATCCTCCGAACAAGGATACAGCCACCGCACAGCATTGTGTCATGGCATATTGAAAGCTTTGCGGCCCATCCCATCCCATCTTCATCAAAGAACCGATGAAAACGGACAACCCGCATAAACCAATCATAGGATAGACAAAAGCAGCAAACACTTTTCGCCTATCCTCTAAACTAATTTCCTCCCAGGCACGAGCCGGAGAGGAAATCAGTAGTATTGCTATATGAAATAAATCTTTGTAATTCAATATCTTATTTTTCAGTTTCTCCCTTTGTAACAGTATACACTTCTTCCTTAGTTTGAGAATCGTCCAACTTCAGTGAATATGAATTTACTTTCGTAACAATTTCAATAGTAGTCGGATTTTCAGAAGTGGATGTCTGACGTTTGTAACGTTTAAAAACCTTTCTTAAATCATATACTTTATAGAACAATCCCAACCCATAATAACCGCCAGTATTTGCAGTCAATGTGTAAGATGTGCTATTAGTGGATGTCGAATCACCATTAGAATTATGGCCCAAATATAATCTTAAAGTTGTTCCATTATCCTCATTCGGGTAATACACTAACGTCAAAAAATGCCTTTTATTAGTAATATAATAATTTATCGGAAGTAGAAGCGTATGATCGTCATAGAAAAACTTAGGAGCATATTTTATACCACCAGCATCATATCCTAACGAAATGATAGCAGCATTATTGGATTTACTGATAGAATCATTTGCAGCGACTCCCTTTTGTTCAACTATTTCCACTGTATTATCTAATGATTCAATAGAGTACAATTCAACCCCCTTAACATCTTTCTCATCAGCAGGTATATCTACTTGAGTAGGATCCCAACGATAATATATCTGTGCTACCTTATCGCTCATATCAGACATTTTAAAGCCATTGGCCTCTAAAGCCGAAATTGAGGCAGATGTTGGAGTTATAGTTACACCGTTCTCACCTTTAAAAGAATAAACACCCATATAGTTCTGAACTTTAACCATACCCCCTCCATAATTGTAAGGGTCACTATCCGAATTCAAACACGAAGTAAACGAAATGCCCATCAACAATGTCAAGGCAACCACCAAGAATTTTAATTGTTTCATCTTTTTTTCTATAAATATTAGAGTTTGCAAATTTAGATAAAAGAATTGAGTAATATAGTACTCTCCTCGTTTTTTCATTGTTTTTAAGATTAAATGAAAGATTAATCTAAATACTGCATATCACAGTAACATTTAACATTTACATCAGTTAATCCACACCTACACAATCTTGGCAAACAGCTCCAAATGTTCATCCACATAGCCAGCAACCAAAGCTGTATATTCCTCCTCTTTTTCCAAAAATTCATCTTCCAGCTCATCGAAAGCCTCATATTGCTCGTACATTGCCATAAACTCCTCGTCTGTACGTTCACGTTCCAAGTCATCACGATGGCTATCGTATACTTTCTTGGCAGCATAAACCAACTTACTCAAATCGCCCACTCTCCACAAACGCATCACTTTGGCAAACGGATTGTCGAAAATATAACCGCCATAACCATTTTGAATCAGTTGGCAGAAGCCTCCCTCCATCACTTCATCACGGAATATCTGATAGGCCAACAATGAATGCTGTTCACCGGTAAGCAAAGGCATCGTCTCGGCAGTCATTTCTCCGCCTATTTCTTTTTTATAAGCATCGGTGAATACGCCAATAAACGCATCCATCCCTTCGCCGGCAGCCTGGCGCAATGCCACATCTGTAACTTCTATCATAGTCTGAATCTTATTTGTTTCTCATTGATTGAATCGGGTGGCAAAGGTAAGAAATGAATTGCGAAAAAAGGAATCATAAGGACCAATTCTGTTCTGCTGCAAGCAGATTCAGCATATCTAAGAGGAAAATGTCCAAAAACTAGCCGCATACTCCCTGAAAACTAAGTACGGAATCGGCACCTATTATTCTTACCACAGCTGTTGTAAGAAAACAACACAGCCGTTGTAAGAAAACGACACAGCTGTTGTAAGAAAGGAACACAAGTGTAGTAAGAATAATAAGTAGGGAGTTTGAGGACAGTTGCAGGCACTTTCCCAACAAATTAATCCTAAGTTCCGGCATAACATTTCAGCCGCAGGATGACAGCGGATAACGCAAACTCATTTTTCAAAATCTGCTTTCGGGCGTACAAAGCAAAAGTCTGAAAAACATCCGCCGAACTACAATTTCACATTATTATAGAAAAAAGTCAAATTGAACAGTTGGCAGAAACGGGGAAAACAACTAACTTTGCACCCGACTAATAAAAGTAGACTACGTTTTTTTTAAATTATATCACTTAAAAAAGAGCTAATTATGACTTATTCACACGAAGTGGAACACATGTGTGTTGTGAAGAAAGGTCCTAACCACGGACCGGCTCCTATTCCCGAAGAAGGTAAATGGGTAAAAGCTAAAGAAATTGTTGACATCTCTGGTCTGACACACGGCATCGGCTGGTGTGCTCCTCAGCAAGGTGCATGTAAATTAACCCTCAATGTAAAGGAAGGCGTTATCCAGGAAGCTTTGGTTGAGACTATCGGTTGCTCCGGTATGACTCACTCTGCTGCTATGGCATCAGAAATCCTCCCGGGAAAGACTATCCTCGAAGCATTGAACACTGACCTCGTTTGTGACGCTATCAACACAGCTATGCGCGAACTCTTCCTGCAAATCGTTTATGGTCGTACCCAATCTGCTTTCTCGGAAGGCGGTTTGATGATTGGAGCTGGCTTGGAAGACTTGGGCAAAGGTCTGCGCAGCCAGGTAGGCACATTGTACGGAACGTTGGCTAAGGGTTCTCGTTACCTGGAAATGGCAGAAGGTTACATCAAGACTATCGCTTTGGACAAGAACGACGAAATCTGCGGTTACGAATTTGTTCATCTGGGCAAGTTTATGGATGAAATCAAGAAAGGTACAGACGCCAATGAAGCATTGAAGAAAGTTACCGGTACATACGGCCGCTTCACTGAAGAGCAAGGTGCAGTTAAACACATTGACCCACGTCACGAATAATATAAGGAGGAAAGACATATGATTAGAGAAGTAAAATTTGAAAGCCAAGACCGTCGTATCAAGCAGATTCTTGCCGCATTGAACGCAAACGGTATCAAAGACATCGAAGAAGCCAATGCTATCTGCGAAGCTCATGGTCTCGATCCTTATAAGACTTGTGAAGAAACTCAGCCCATCTGTTTCGAAAATGCAAAATGGGCATACGTTGTAGGTTGCGCCATCGCCATTAAGAAGGGCTGCAAGAACGCTGCTGAAGCTGCTGAAGCTATCGGTATCGGTCTGCAGGCATTTTGTATTCCGGGTTCTGTAGCTGACGACCGCAAGGTTGGTATCGGTCATGGTAACTTGGCAGCCATGTTGCTGCGTGAAGAAACCAAGTGTTTCGCTTTCTTGGCAGGTCACGAGTCATTCGCTGCTGCCGAAGGTGCTATCAAGATTGCCGCTAAAGCCGACAAGGTACGTAAAGAACCTCTGCGTTGCATCCTGAACGGTCTCGGCAAGGACGCTGCACAGATTATCTCTCGTATCAACGGCTTTACATACGTTCAGACTCAATTCGATTACTATACAGGTGAACTGAAAGTAGTTCGTGAAATCGCATACAGCGACGGTCCCCGTGCCAAAGTAAAATGCTATGGTGCAGACGATGTTCGCGAAGGTGTGGCTATCATGTGGAAAGAGGGTGTGGATGTATCCATCACTGGTAACTCTACGAATCCGACCCGCTTCCAACACCCGGTTGCAGGTACTTATAAGAAAGAACGCGTATTGGCTGGTAAGCCGTACTTCTCAGTAGCATCTGGTGGTGGTACTGGTCGTACTCTGCATCCGGACAACATGGCTGCCGGACCGGCTTCTTACGGTATGACAGACACTATGGGTCGTATGCACTCAGACGCTCAGTTCGCTGGTTCTTCATCAGTTCCCGCTCATGTGGAAATGATGGGATTCCTCGGCATCGGTAACAACCCGATGGTAGGATGTACAGTGGCTTGTGCCGTTGACGTGGCTACTGCTTTGGCTAAGTAATTTAAGTTACTTAATACAGATAAACTCCTGTAATCCTTGTGGTTGCAGGAGTTTTTTATTTGTGGTAACTTGGCTTAGATAACAGATTGAAGCACCTTGCATCACTCGTTATTTGGAGTGAATGAATGGTGAATCAATAAGGAGATTAACAAGATAAATCCTGCTTTATTTAAGTCCGAACAGCTCATGTGAAGAGTAGCCAATTACCCCTCAAATCAAGCCATAAACAGGTTACTTTTGCAGCCGATTTGCAGCCGAATTTGCCATTCTTAAAAAACGGCTGCAAGAATTGATATAATCAACTATAATACAATGCGATACACTCCATATAACATTTAATTTAAAATGGAGAAACATTGTACAATGGTTTACTTTTCATTAAGAGAAAGTAAGCAAAACAAGAAAGGTCTATCACCTATTGAGGTTTCAATCACCACTAACGGAAAGAGAATCTACTTTAGTACAGGTAAACATGTACCTGCTGCTGATTGGAACAAAGAGAAGCAAGCTGTAAAAGGCAAGAGTGAAGAAGCTCAGCTAATCAACGGTTATCTGATTCAACTACGGAATAAGATATATCAGAAAGAAATTGAGCTGCTTCAAAAGGGCTACCTTATCACTGCTGAACTATTAAAAGAAGCTATCACAGACAAGGTGGAAGCCCTAAACGAGAAGACTTTATTGGATGTTCTGAACGAACATAACACAGAGCGCAAAGCAATGGTAGGTAAAACTGTTGCCCCTGCCACTTATTGGGTGTTTGAATATACAGGCAGACTATTCAAAGAGTTCATTCAGCAGAAATATGAACGTAAGGACTTATATTTAAGAGAGATAAACTTGGGCTTCATTCAAGGATTCCATGCTTTCCTTTTAGGAGAGAAGAAGATGGGACAAAACTCCTGCACCAAGCATTTAAAGTTCTTAAAGAAGTTGCTAAATTTAGCTGTCGCCAACTCTTATATATCCTACAATCCTGTAAATGCTTATAAAGTAGAACGCGAACCCGTAGAAGTGGATTTCTTGGATGAAGAAGAGCTGAGGAAGATTATCAACTTTGATACTCCCCTACCAAGATTGGAACGAGCTAAAGATATGTTCCTATTTGGGTGCTTCACTGGGCTTAGTTACATTGACATTAAGACCTTGGCACCAGAACACTTTGAGAAAGACAGTGCAGGCAGAATATGGATAAAGAAACGTAGAGTTAAAACAGGAGTTCTATCACGAATCCCCCTACTCCCTATCGCCAAACTGATATTGGATAAGTACAAAGGTGGAGAGAAACTACTCCCTATTCAAGACCCTGCGGACATCAACAAATATCTAAAGGATATAGCTATACTCTGTGGAATCAATAAACGAATTTGCTTCCACACAAGTAGGCATACATTTGCAAGTACAGTTACTTTAGCCAATAACATATCTCTGGAAGTTGTTTCTAAGATGTTAGGACATACCAATACACGAATGACTGCCCATTATGCAAAGCTAATAGACAAGTGCATTGGTGAGCAGATGGATAAACTTATGGATACGTTTACAGGAGATTCTGATTACTAAAGCATATCCTACCCACAAATTCCCCACTTGTAGCAATGCAGGTGGGGATTATTTTTTAATTTTGCCTTAAACTAATAATTATGGAGAAGCTAAAGGAAGATTACATAAGCATTGATACCCGTTTGGAATACATGGAAGCCATAGCCGTTAAATATGTTCCAGACATAGATATAGACCCAGCCACAGGAGAAAGATACGTCTGTGGCACTACTGCCTTACCCCTATTCATAAGGAGATACAATCAGAATGAACTATATGGCAACTGCACATACGAAGATTATATAGCCAATGAGGACATACAGAATACATTGAAAGGTTTGGGAGTTGATATAGATAAGTTCTGGTTTCTACTTCTGTTCATCTTTGACTATACTTGTGGAACGTGCTTGGATGGAATGAAAGCTACAGGCATTGGAATAGAACAGCTCACCAAATTCGCCAAAGCCATAGCTGACAACCATAAGGAGATTAACCAATTTGGAGTAATTTTTAAAAAGCCTATTACTGTCTCTGTAAAGATTGAAGGCAAGCATCAGATAGTAATTGATAATGCCAATGCCATAGGATATTTGGCTACTACCATTGCCAACAACTTAAAAGAGATAGAAGAACATCCTTGGATGCAGAGCCAACAAGTCAGCATAAGCACCCATGCAGAAGAAAAGGAATCCGTTCAGATATGGCTGTTCTATAAGATGTTCAATGACTTCTTTAATTTAGAGCCATATAACAAGCAGTTTAATGTCAGACAGAAGAAAGGAAGCACCATATCACTTAGTAAGACATTGCTCATATCAAGGCTTATCTACTTCACCAAGCTATCCAAACATAGTAAATTCTCAGAGGATGAAGATGTTCTAAAAGGTTACATCAAGCAATATAAAGACAAGAGAATTGATACTGCGAACAGCATATACTTCTAATAAACTTCTGATAATTAATACAGTCCTGCTCCGTACCATTAAGAGGGTACATAAGAGCAGGACTTTTTTTCTCTCTTTTAATCCTGCCATTATATCCCATCTTTGCATCGTCAAAACGATAGCGGACGAGCTGACAATTAAGAGGGGAAGTAAAACCACTCATTAATTTCTCTCTTTTAATCAGCCCAGAAGCAAGTAGTTTTGCAGCGTAATCAGATAACCAAGTGTACATAGGTTTGAGGGTTGCACTGAATGAATAACAACAACTTAAAAGATTAGAATTATGAGCGAATTAGTAAACGTAAAAGCAGAGAAAGTTAATAATGAAATTGAATCTTTAAATCAGAATGAAATCATGGAAGAAGTAAAAAAGACATCAGTAGGAGTCAAGATGCAAGCAGTAGAAGAAGCCCGTCAGAATTTGATGAAAGCTAAGAACGTGCTTGAAGCCAACAAGGATGCAGAAGCCAATATTAAGAAATCTGCACAAGTTAATGTTGGTAAAGCTGAATCTGCATACCTTGAAGCACTTAAAAAAGTGGAGCTTCCAACCACTAAAATAGAAGTTTGGAATGAAGTTACCAATACAGCCGAACAGGTAATCTTCACTAAAGAACAAAAGGAAATCATCATCGCTACATCTGTTTATAGCATGGCAGTAAGCAAGGTAAACCTTGAATGTGGCAAGGATTTGATAACCAATGAACATTTTGATAAAGTTCCTCTCTACATTACAGAAGCCGCCCTGTTTTACAATGCAGACATTGAGCTGAAAGACCTCAACGGAAACAACGTACCTAAAGGTACTCCTAATGTTTATGTTCCTGTTGATAAAGCAAACGGATATTGGCAATGGTCAAGCTACCATGAATACAATCTCAATGCTATCGTCAAGGATGATGCAGAACTGACCATAGAGAATGTGAGAATTAAAAAGTTTGATTCTTTACAGGAGTTTGGCAAGTACAGAGGAGTGAACAATGTGTTAAGTCGTGGCTTTAACGGATTGGAGAAAGCTGGCAACGCAGCATTAGCCACACAGCAGGAGTTCTTTAACAGAGTGTTCCAAAAGGCATTGGAATTAAAAGCAAACATCAGCGTAATCACCAAATATTACAATTTTGGTAAGACACTAAGTTTGAAAATCTGGAACAGTGCCATGCAGGGAGTTTATGAAGCCAAACTTGAAGAATATGACCTGACAATAGGAAATACAATCATCAAGACTTTAAGCGACATGAAGATTTCTAAGGACACTATCAGACACCGCTACATGATTGATGCAATTACCCAGCTTGCCAACTACGCACCGAATGGAGAAGACAAGAAGATTGGATTGGATGAAACTCTAAACACCATAAAGACATTGAATGAGGGCAGCATTAGAATTATTAATGAAGTGAAGTCTGACCATGTGAACACCATTTATTCTGAAATGCTAACCCAATATCTAAAGAATCATGGAGTGATTAAAGAAGAACAGGCTGCATAAGCCACTAACAGCAAAGCCCATGTGACAGGTGGGCTTAATTCTTAACCAATTAAATAATAAAACAATGAATCCATATATCATACAATCCAGCTTATATCTAAGCACTATCTACGAAGCAATAATTGCTAAGCAAGAAATACTAAGAGCTAAAATGCAGCAATACAATGATGTCAAGCTCTACTTGTTCAGTTTCATTCTCCCAGAATATAGTTCTAATGAATATATTGCAAATAGCCTCAAACTTTATAATGAGAATGAACTGTTCCCCATTATTATAACTTCCATTACATATAAGGAAGTTGATAATCCAAGAATAGCTTTCAAGAATGAGAATGGAATTATACACTTAGTTCTATGTTTTGAACATGACAAGGAGGATTGACAAGAAGCAGGGAAATGTGAGAGGTTTCCCTGCCTTACTTAATACTTCTGAATTGTGGTCTTATCATTAGTTCCCCACCTGTGGAATTACTAACTTTACAGTACTACAAGCAGATAATCCCACCATACAGATTGACGGACTACAAACTATTCAGAATATCTAAAATGGAAGAATTTACCTATGAACAGATAAGGGTTAAGGCTCTTAAACAGGGAGTGAAAGATAACAAGGTTCATATTGGACTATGGGCTAATCTTAATAACTATCTAAAGACAAGGAGAAAGAAGAATGGAAAGGTTACTACCTATTATATCTCATTGCAGAAGTTGGCTTACTGACAAGATAAAAATTGAAGCAGAGAGATTCATATTGTTAAATCTTTGGGGTGTGCTTATTCACTTTTTACTGCGTGTCTAAACACCCCCTCTCTACACTCCTACGCTACATTCCAATAAGACCCATGCAATGTCCTTACGGACACCGCACAGGTAATCTGTAAGCTGGGAGTGACTAAAACTAATGATATGTGGATTTATAACAACAATTTTTATGACAAGCTGAGCGAACTTAGAAAATCCAACAGGTTAAGTTCCTCTAAAGTGAGATTCTTATTAAAGACCAACCAAATCATTTTAATCAAGCATATTGAGCGATTGCCTTATGAAGCTACCATTCAAGGAATATACAGTAATGAGCAACAATCTGATTCAAAAGTTAGGTTGTGCTGATGTTTACAGAACATACGTGTTACTATTGACAGCTGACAAATATACATTGACCACTGACACTACAATAGACCAACTTGCATCATTCGTTGGTGATAAACCTGCCAACTATAAAGGTGGTAAGAGTTCCAAATCATTTAATGACAAGTTAAGAGCCACAGGAGAAGTCAGCATACAGAATAAAGACAGTGGTAAGAAAGATAAAACTTGGACTGATTATATATTCTTTCCTGTCAGTTTTGGGCATTACAGAAGAATCAACAGAGAGTTTTACGATTCATACAACAATACGCTGGATTTAAAACTAAGAGGATTCATCCTTAAATTGTTCAGTGCAGCAGAACCACACAGCCATACTATTACCTTATCTGTAAGGAGAATGAAAGAACTAATCCACATGGGACATGGTACTATCTCCAACTATATAGAGCAACTAAGGGATATGGACTTATTGGATGAAGTTGGAGATACAATCATATTAAAAGCCAAAGGTCTTATTATAGACTTGCCCAAAGATAAATATGTAGAGGAAGTGAAAGCTGACTTTGAACACATGATAGCATTTAACGAGAGCAGAGGAAATCCCATTTCAAGGGAGTGCATGATTTATAAGAAGTACAAGGAGAATAACTTTGAGGAAGTTAAGGATATGCACGCTCTTATGAAATCATTATCAAGTGGATTGGTAGGCAGGAAGCAGGAGGTAAAAGACAAGGAGGAACTTCCAGATTTATACCTATGAATCAGCCTAAGCAACTATCAATAAGCGTACCATTGGCAGTGTTCCCAATTCTAAAGAGTTATGCACGAGACATCCCTACCCACATAAACACCCCCTCATAGCTCTTAAATAAAAAGAATGCTTTAGAAATGCAGTCTGATAGTTGGCAGGAATAAGCATTCTTATTAATCCAAGAACAGGCACGATGCACTATTGCCACTGCTTACCAATAATTTACTAATGCTCCTCATTTCCTTTGAAAGAATCTTTAGGGAAAGACATAGGACAGCCTAAGATGCAAGCGAAGAAATTCACTTGTGTTTTAGGTTCGTTCCTATTTAATCCATTCAATCAATAACCATTTAATTCAATTTCATTATGAGAGATTTAGTAATTATGCCAGCTATGGCACAGCGTAGAGAATCATTAAACATGGGTGAGTTTGCAGAAGAAGCAATCATTGTGGAAGAAGTTGCAGCACCCAAGAGAGTAAACCATTTCATTGAAGCCAATACGCAGGAAGTAACCTTGCAGCACTTACAACAAGACTGCATCATTCCAAGTTTTGCATCAATGGAAGAAACCATTAGTCACCAATCCTTTATAGGTGCAGTAGTGGATGCAGCAAAGGATTACTTTCATGGAGAACAGTTTGATATACCAGAGATTAGAATCTCACACCCTATCAATGGTAGAATACCAAGAGCATTAGGTAAGAAAGCATCTGAACTGACAGATGAAGAGAAGACTCTGTTCTATCAGAGAATGTGCTTCTGCTTTGAAATCCCATCCATTGTACATGATGAATACGGTAATCGTTTAGCGTTATCCATTGGTGGAGTGAGAGCATATAACGAGATTAACCTATACAGTAAGAAATCTGTTGAGAGATTTAAAATCTTCATAGGCTTTCGTAATCGTGTGTGCTCAAATTTAATGCTTACTACTGACGGTTTACAGGATAAGGTGGAAGTCCTAAGCGTACAGGAACTATATGCGGCAGCATTGAATCTGTTCCATGCTTACAACCCATCCAAAGACCTGCATCTGTTAAGGACACTTGGACAGATGTCAATCTCCACAAGCGAGTTCTGTCAGATAATAGGCAGGATGAGATTATATCAAGCTCTTACACCCAACCAACAGAAACGCTTACCTCGTCTATTGTTGGGAGACAGTCAAATTAATGCAGCTTGCAGAGCATTCGTTTCTGATGTGAACTTTAAGAGTACAGGGGACAGCATTACAGGCTGGCAGCTCTTAAACCTACTCAATGGTTCTGTAAAGTCAAGTTACATTGATAACTTCTTGGAGAGGAATCTTAACTGTACAGAGTTTGTACAAGGCATCCAACGTGCCAAATTAGGAGATAGTGAATACGCTTGGTTCTTGGGCTGAGTGGATTGTTGATTGAGAGAGGAAGGGACATCATTAAGTTGGTGTCCTTTCTTTATTTCTACCAACTTATTAAAACATTGTACATTATGGATATAGATTATACTGTGGGTGAAGTGGAACTGTCCTACAAACCCAAATTCAAAAGTCTGCATAAGGTAGCCAGTTCAGAGGATGCTTATAGATACTTGCTTCCTACCTATAAGGAGGGAACTATCTGTTACAAGGAATATTTTAAAGTCTTGTTCTTGAACCAAGCCAGCCAAGTTTTAGGCTACACTCTTATATCAGAAGGAGGAATAACAGACACAGCCGTTGATGTAAGAGTAATTCTACAAGCTGCATTGCTCACCAATTCAGTAGCCATTATCCTTGCACATAATCATCCAAGCGGTAATCTGAAACCAAGTAGGCAGGATATGGAGATTACTAAGCAGGTCAAGGATGCAGCCCAACTTATGAGGATTACAGTTTTAGACCACCTCATATTAACAGATGCAGGATATTACAGCTTCGCTGATGAGGGAGAATTATAATAAGGTAGAGGGCACTCAATTTCTAAGTTGGGTGTCCTTACTTACATAAGCTGAACGAACATTCAGCACTTGTAACCAACTATTAATAATTGTGAATTATGAAGACATACATAGCATATCTAAGGCAATCCACCATGAAACAACAAATATCGGGTCTTGGTGTGGAAGCACAACGGGAGATTATTCACAACCATGTGAAGAATAAACCCATACTTGCTGAATATATTGAAACGGAGAGTGGAAAGAAGTCTAACAGACCTCAACTCCTTGCAGCTTTGGCAATGTGCAGGAAAACCAACTCTATTCTGATTGTAGCCAAATTGGATAGGTTGTCAAGAAATGTAGCGTTTACTTCCAAACTGTTGGAGAGCGATGTTGAGATTGTGTTCTGTGACTTCCCCCAAGCCAACAGACTAATTCTGCATATCATCAGCAGCATAGCCGAATATGAAGCAGGGCTAATCAGTCAGAGAACCAAACAATCACTTCAAGCCAAAAAAGCAAGGGGTGTGCAGCTTGGTAAATCGGAAAACTTGATGAACAAATTTGAACAAGCCGTTCAACATAGTATCGTTACCAACAAGGCTAAAGCGGATAACAATCCAAATAACATGAGAGCAATAGCATTGTTACGGTCACTCACAATACAAGGCAAATCATTATCTGAAATGACTTGTCTGTTGAATGAGCAAGGTTTTGTTACATCTAAGGGATGCAAGTTTCAGATTACACAAGTCAAGAGGTTGCTTGTCAGAGCAGGGTTGATGTCGTGAAGTCACTTTGAAAGGCAGGACAAATTTAGAGCAAGGGCAGTCTTATATACCCCAATCTGAATTTGTCCTACCCCTAAATTCAGTCGGAGAAATTGACTTTAGCTTTATAAATTCATACAGGTAACAAATTCTAAAATTCAATTCTTATAAGGGGAATTGTCATTTTGATACCCACATGGATTTACAGAGTATGGATGCAATTCTGCTTAAATATCTTATTCAGACCATGTTTGAGGGCATAGAATTTACTATTAATCCACACTTCATGCCTATTAATTTAGAACCTTTCATTATCTTTGCATCAATTCCAATGAACTAATGAGATAGGGAGTTGGAAGGACATAGTTAACGAAAGGTGTTATTGAAATTATCTTCTACTGACAAATTCTCGCAAAATTTGAAATGGAGTGAAGATGATAGCAGTAGCACCCACACTTGGATATATACCTACCTCATAGTTGTGAGGTTTCTATATGCCCTTTGGTGTGGGTCGCTATTGTTTTATCTACTCCAAAGGCAATGCGAGAAGCCCGTCAGTAAGATAAAGCAAATAGTGTTCCCACATCTTTTTTATTTATGGCTTACCGTAGGGAACAGGTAGGCATATTAATTATTAATACAATGAAGAAGCTTGTTCTGATTGCAATTAGTAGCCTGGTATCCATTACTGCTCACTCGCAGTTTGTGACCTATGAGGCTGTGCCACGCCCTAATGTTTCAATACCCAAATCTAATTTTAACTTTGAGTTCAAACGACCTGCTACACCAAGTGTCAGTATAGTAAATAGTGATATTGTTACAACAGAGGCACTCTGTGTACAAACAGAAGGAGAAAGTTTTTCCATTGGTACTAAAGTGATTATAAGAACATTGTCTAATGGAGCAACAACATTGGGACTAATAGGCATCAAGCAAGGTCACAAGTGGAACAGTTTAGATGAAATTAGCCTTATATCTATATCCCAATCAATAGCACAAGCTAAGACCAAAGAAGAAAAAGACTTCTTATTAAACTTGTCAGACTTCTCATATCTGGCAGTTTTAGGAGAAAGCAGCTTATTACTATTTAAATAAATCCATCACAATGAAGAAGATATTATTATTGAGCATTATGCTTATTCTTTGTAGTACAATGCGTGCTACCGTTTATACCTTTGTTACCAGTGGAGGTACATTTAAAATTTACAAGGAATCAAATCTAATCTCTTTCAAGGATAGAACTTATAATATTGTGAAAGAGGGGAAAGATGATACTAACTATATGGTGTGCAAATCTGATAATACAATTAAGTTGATTAGATTTGATTTAGCCAACGATAACATTATAGAATATGATTACATCGAAACCTTTGAATGGAAAGATGTAGCACTCTATGATAAGGCTAAACTTGTTGCAGGTCTATACCGCAACATTGATACCTACATTCATAATAATAACCTTAAAGGAGACAAGGCTGTAATGTTTAGAAAATATGCAGGCATTATGATTGGGGGCATTCAAGATGGAACTATCACCATGAACAATAATGGCTCTTTTACAGATTCTACAGGAAAGTTATCAAGTGATGGCACATTTGATAAGACATGGACTGGTAAAAAGAAAAATACTCTGAATAATATTCTAAACCTCGTAGCAGACTACATCATTGATTATCTTCCACAGATGCCTATTCTTGATAGCTGTTGGCAACAGGTAGGTAAGCCTTATCTAATTCTTAAAGCTAATAAATCAGAATGAATTCCATTAACTTATCAAAAATGCTTATGAAGAGGTTTATATTCTTGATTTGTGTCACATTACTTCATTTAAACACAATATCAGCCCAGCAACAGAAAGAGATTGCAAGGTTTTATGTGACCCATGCAAGCCACAATGGAAATGATATAACAGAGTGGGCTGTTAATAGAAAGGTGTTTACAGTATTTTACACTATTAATGATGAGCCTTATATGGCTAATGTTTCAGATGTTGATGATGACCAGAGTTGGGGTAAAGTTTGGGGATTCAAGAATGAGACAAGAGAAGAAACCGCCAAAGATTATAAAGTTGACATATTCTATTTCAATTGGAATTATTCAAACAGTTATGATTCTAAGAAAGGTACTTGTAAAGTGCAATTCCTCAAAATTTATAAACCACAAGGCATCGTTTCAAAATTGAAATTAATTACAGAAGCTCTTGATGTAACTGAATACATAGGATACATGGAAGGCTCCATTGATTTTTCTAACTATTAAATTCGTCTTAATATGAGAACGTTAGTTTTAGGAATATTCACTATCAGCTGTTTATGGGCTTGCCAATCCAACCAGCATAAAGTAAAGTCAGATTCCATCATAGACAGCACTTTACAAGTCAATATTACTTCTATCTTAAAGAACAAGTTATCTGAACTTAATGCCTTATCTGGGCAAGCTATCGTTATGGAAGCGCAGACAGGGAATATAAAAGCTATGGTTGGACTTGAAAGGAAAGACAGTGCGGACTACCAATCTTGCGAGAACTTCTCCCAAGCATACGAATCAGCACTGATGCAACCTATATCCATATTGGCAGCATTGGAAACAGGTAAAGTCAAATTAGCTGATACGGTAGATGTAGGTGACGGCATTTATATTTGTAAGGGAGATACCATCAAAGACCATAATTGGCATAGGGGTGGATATGGCAAGATTACTATCAAGCAGGGATTAGCAAGCAGTTCTGATATTGCTGTTTATAAAGCAATGGAAACGGCTTTTAATGGTCACACCCAAGCATATTATGACCAATTAAAGGATATGGGCATTAATAACCTTGACACTCCTCTACAAATACTTACTACCTACAATTCCATAGCGAACAATAAGAACAACCAAGCCAATATTGACAGTCTGAAACAGGCATTGGAATATGTGGTAACTGATGGCTTAGGACAACCTGCCAAGTCTGATAAGGTACAAATTGCAGGTGAAACAGGAACAGTACAGCTTGAAGATGGAAGCTATATTGTAGAGTTCTGTGGTTACTTCCCTGCCAATGCTCCCCAATATTCTATCATTGTTTCCATCCATAAAGAGGGGCTACCTGCAAGTGGTGGATTGATGGCAGGTGATGTGTTTAGACAGATAGTAAACCACATAAATTAACATGAAAGTAGATTTATACAAAGTGGGTAAGAGCCTATTGAAATACTATTTAATCTATCACATTGTCTTTGACTTGTACATATTGGGGCAATTTGCCTATTACTACTTTTCTGCAAGTCAATCAACATGGCATCATAGAATAATAGACAATCCTGGAATGTTGATAGATTTACTCATAACAGCACCAATATCTGCGATAAGTGAGATAATCAACATTACAATTCGACTATTATCAAGCAGCATTTGAGGAAACTCTTATGCTGTTTCTTTTTTATAGAATGTTCCACAACACCCCATTCGCAAGAATATAACAACCAAAGCATTGCTATTAAAAGAGGAATGATTACCTTTGTCTTAAACTCATAATCAAACAAATTATGGAATACATCAACGAATTTCACAAAGAATGGATAGAACGCACTCGTCAATCAATAGCCTCTTGGAGCAAGCGACCTGCATCGCCAGAAGAAGTAAGGAAGCAGCAGGAGAAACTGAATCAACAGAGGGCTATAAGAGAAGACAAACAGAAGAACTGATAAAGTTTGCCAATGACAATGGTCTATGGATTGACTTATCACACCTCAATATTACTTATATGGATAGAGGTGGTGAGAATGAAGTGTTCCATGATGGTAATGTGTCTGTTGTAAAATTAAATAACTTTGAGTACGCAGGGGATGATTTAGAGAACTTCTTCATCCGCATTGCTGCACATAACAAGTTCTTTGGCAATGTGCCTTATCAAATGATAGGCTTCGCTTATAACAGTCAGCAAGAATTTTGCGCAGTTCTCGTACAACCTTATATATTAGCTGAACGAGAAGCTACGGAAGACGAGATAGCTGCTTATATGCAAGCATTAGGCTTTGAAATGGACTATTACGACGAATATCATAATTCGGATTATGAAGTGTTTGATGCAGTTCCCAATAATGTACTTTATGGCATAGACAGAGATTTATACTTCATTGACACGCAGATTAGATTACGGTCTTAACTCCATTAGGAGTACTCTCATCTAAAGGGTAACGCACAGGCATTTGCCCATGATGCAGCCCTTTTTGATAATTCGTTCTTTTATTTACTAACAAGGAGTTTACCCATTGCTATTATAGCATTGATTAACAACAGATTGCAAAGACTTACAGGGATGCAGTGTCGCTGCTTCTTACGGTATGACAGACACTATGGGTCGTATGCACTCAGACGCTCAATTCGCTGGTTCTTCATCAGTTCCTGCTCACGTGGAAATGATGGGCTTCCTGGGTATCGGTAACAACCCGATGGTAGGATGTACAGTGGCTTGTGCCGTTGACGTGGCTACTGCTTTGAGCAAGTAATATAATACATTACTAATATATAAATCCCTGTAACTGTAATGGTTATGGGGATTTTTATTTTAGTTATACTGCAATGCTTATCCCCTATCTAATACTCATTTCCTTTTGTTATTCTTCTTATAATTAGCTGTGATTAGATAATGGAATTGAAGCAAATTATAGCTTAAATGGAGCTTGAATCTCTAAGGGTAAACGTGGCTGATTATCCTTAAAAGTAGGCTAAATTGAAGCGCTATTTGCGACCATATTGCGACCATTTTACCAAATCTTGACAAGTGGTCGCAAAATCAGCTATATTATTCTAATATACAGATAGATATATCAAATTTAAAGGACTTCCCTAATGTCTAATTTTAAATGATTAAACATTAGTGTCCCATTAAAATTGGGACGAATTAAAAATTAAACAAACTTGGCCCATTTGGTCCGAATCGTTCTTTGTCATTTTGAAATTTAGTTTTATTAAAGAGGTCTCTCAGATAAGTCTTATCAGTCAATGAGATGCTCAGTATTTGTAACACTTCATATGTACTTCTGTCCAGTTGCATATCGTGTTGAATGATTGCCACCAAACAGTAAGCGCATATAGCAGCATATATCTGTATTCGAACAGCATTCTCTGTAGTTCCCCAAAATCTTTTGATTTTAAGGTGCTGCTTGAGCCATTTGAAAAACAGCTCTACCTGCCAGCGATTTTTATAAAGTTCAGCAACTTGAAGCGCAGATATATGCATCGCATTGGTTATGAATATAAATTCTCGTTCTTGTTCTTCATCCCAATATTTAACCAGCCTAAGTGGCTCTGGGTAATATTGTTTAGGATAGAATCCTGTCAGAAGTACACTCGCGTCTGAAAGCACATTCTTAGGCAGCCTACGTTTCCATTGGATGGATTTGTACCCGAGATTCTTTTTGCTCTGACAACAAAGTAGGCTTCAATTTGATGAATTTTATACAGCATTTTGAAGTTGCTATAACCGCGGTCAAAGATGTAATAAGAGCTTGGTTCATAAGGAATTTCAATCATGACTTTAGAATCGTGTACGGATGCTTCCGTGATATGAAAGAATGCAGGAATCTGTGTTTCCACATCATATAATGTATGCACTTTAATACCACCTTTCTTTTTGCGGAATTTTGCCCACCAAAAGACTGAAAGGCACAGGTCAATAGTTGTCGAATCGAAAGCATAAACGTTACCGCCAAGTTTGAAAATATGATTAGCACACTTTTGTCGTGCTTCGCTAACTAGGTAGTAAGCATATTCTTCAAAGATGTGATAGTCTCTATCTTGATTTGCTCTTGCCAGCGATGACTTTGATACATTTTTACCCATTCCTAAATGATAACATTTGGAATGATGAGCTTCAAGAGCAACTCATTACTGTCCCATTAAAATCTAAAAGAGTTCTTTGAAATATTTGAAATTTAGTTAGTTACAGCTATTCTCCGAGCGAACGGACTTGAATTTGTAGCTTTGCATCAGATTAATCCGATGGCATATGTTCCAAGACAAATACGTTTTCGCTCAATTGGCTTCATTTCTGAATCGAAGTAAGTTTAACCGCATAGTCACCAAGTATGATGGCGATAAATATGTGAAGCACTTCACCTGCTGGAATCAACTACTTGCTTTGATATTTGGCCAACTTTCTAATCGTGAAAGTCTGCGAGATTTGATAGTTGCTCTCATGAGTGTACTATTAAAATGGGAACGTTATTAAAAATCGAATAAGCTTGGCTCATTCAAGTCTAATCAACCGTTCTTTGTCATATTGAAATTTAGTTTTGATGAAGAGGATTCTGAGGAGAGTTTTGCCTATCAAATGATATACTCGGAATTTGCAAAACTTAAAGAATATTTCTGTCGAGTTGCATGTTTTTTGGGACAATAGCAACTACAAGTGACAACATAGGCAGATTTATATTCTTATGGTATTTTCAGTAGTTCCCCCAAAAAACTTAATTCTGAGGGGTGCAACTAGTTGAAGAAAAGTTCTTTCCAACGGTTCTTGTAAAGTTCAGCTGGTTGTAGAGAAAATATGTGCGTCTAGTTGGCTAAAAACAAATTCGCGTTTTTGTTCTTGATCTCGGTTCCAACTAAACGGAGAGGCAATATATAGTACCAACCCATATAAAGCATTGTTGCTATGATAGTTATATCCAAATACATTATTAGTTAATCTCCGTTCCCATCTGACAAGTCTACATGATTTTTTTACCCTGGCAACGAAGAAAACTCCTATTTGACGAATCTTATATAACATATTGAAGTTTCTTTAATATCTGTACTTTGCGACAGCAATAGCTGAGTAATGGCTTTCATGATGGGAAAGTGGGTACAACATGTCTACTGAAAATATTACTGAATCCAATCCATTGATTAAATTACCAGCCATACATTTGCATATGTCGAAAAAAATGCAAATTAAATAATTATACCTTTATAATTTATTAAATATCAACAGTATATATATAAGAGCCTTTTAAGACCTTGATTTCGCCAATGGGTTAAGCTATTTTACTTTTCAATTTTGATGGAAGGTTAATTAAACCAAGTAAAAGAAATAATAGATGAATATTATAAATCTTTATCTGAAAGAACTTACCGGCTTCGAATTGAAATATAATAATGAAGGTAAAAAAATTCCCTACTTGAATATTTCATGTATTATAATATGGGAAACTCCCCGATGAGCATAGCTGACAAGATTCTGCTCAGAAAAAGAGCATTGATTGAGACGGTCAATGACGAATTGAAGAACATTGCACAGATAGACACTTCAGACATCGTTCTTTCTGTAATTTTATTGCCAATTCATTGTTAACTATCGTAGCATACTGCTTTTTTGAGAAGCAACCCGCTATTGATGTAAAATTCATCAATAACAAGCAACTCACTATTTTCTAATTTTATTTCACGTTAATTTAGCTAAAAAATCGACAGACCTAACTTTTTTGGTTATCTTTGTGTCAGGTATAGTTCAAACTTTAACAATATCGTAAACTAAAATGGACACAGGTTCCATAAATGTAGATAGGGTAAAAGTTGCTGTATATAATCGAATTAAATTTGAACTTCCAATAATTATTAGGGAAGCAATTGACACGGCTTTCGGCAATTACTGGAATGATGTTATAGGTTTTGGCAATTATGTAAGTTTTGAAGAAACTGTAAATTATATAGACCATCAATTTAAAAAAAGAAGATTATGTTTTCGTATGGTAAGTTGGAACATATTGTCAACATTATATATGACTATATTGAAATGGCTGGTGGCTTTTTGGACGAAGGCACATTTTCCATTCCACGTGCACCACTACCCGATGAATATTTATAACTAAAATAATATGTTGAATAAGGCTTTAGATATTGCTTACAAGGCTCATTGGGGTCAGACAGACAAAGCTGGCACTCCTTACAAACTTCACCCTACAAGGGTGGCATTACATTGCCAAACAGAAGATGAAAAGATTGTGGCATTGTTACACGATGTGGTAGAAGATACCTCTATGACATTGGAAGAATTAAAAGCACAAGGGTTTAGTAATGAAGTGTTGGCTGCTTTAAAGTGTCTGACCCAAATAGAAGATGAGGACTACCAAACATTCATCCAACGTGTAGCAACCAATCCACTTGCCGTAAAAGTCAAAATACAAGATTTGAAAGACAATATGGATTTGTCCCGTTTGGATGGTAAGCCACATTGGAAAATGGAAACATATAAAAAAGCATTGGACTACCTCGAACAGTGCTCAAATAAGAAAGTTCTATATGTAGACATGGATAATGTGTTGGTAAACTTCCAATCTGGCATAGACGCTTTAAGTGAGAAGCTAAAAAAACAATACGCGGGGTGCTATGATAGAGTCCCTAATATATTTTCCAAAATGCAACCCAATGAAGGGGCAATAGATGCTATAAATTGTTTAAAGAACAAATATGACATTTACATATTATCAACAGCTCCATGGGACAACCCAAGTGCATGGTCTGATAAATTGGAATGGGTAAAACGTTATTTGGGTGAAGTATGCTATAAGCGTTTAATCTTGTCGCATCATAAAAACTTAAATGCAGGTGATTACTTAATAGATGATAGGAAGAAGAATGGTGCTGCTAATTTTAAAGGCAAGCTTATATTATTCGGTTCTGAACAGTTTCCAAATTGGAAGTCTGTAGCAAAGTATTTATTGTAACAAAAAATAAGAGCCTTAAGATAACTGAACATTTCCCACATGGTTTCTATTCTATTCATCCAAGCCTTCCGAATAATGGTGTATAATGGCTATGGTTACATCTCTTATCAATAGTGTTCACTGCATTCCGGAAGACTTTTATTTTTTGTAGAGTGAGAAAGAAAGCCTGACCCGAGTATAAAGCTTATGAAACGCTATCTTCACAGACAATGAGGCTCTTCAAGCTGTCTTCAATCTAATTACCTTACAATATCTGTAAAGATAAGGCAACCGAATGAGATAAGCAAATACTCATCCGACCATCACTGGCAGAACGGGCGTGAAATACTACTCAAACACATTGTATCCATATATTGAGATGAAAAACTGATGGATATGTACAATACATAAGGGCGGTCAGTTAATATGAAACAGTTTATTTCACGGAGAAACACCAACCCAGACCGCCCTTTGATACAAATTCTAAAACTATGCCTAAAGTTTCCCACCCCAATAAAGAGGGGTGGGAAGTAACAGTAATTCAAATTTTCTTCGCAAATTAGAGGTATCCAATCAACTGATTTAGGCTCAGTAGATTTTTAGGGATACGCATATAGTTTAGCAATGCGGAAAAGGAAGAACCTTTTGTCAGCTATGCCTCTTAGGTTTGCTCTGAATAGTTTAATTTTAGCATTGAAAGAGTCTGCCATTGCATTTGAAGAGCGATGGTTGTAGAAATTCATAGTGTTCATAAAAAGTAGCAGCAATGACGTTAAAGGAATGTATCCCTGCTTCTTCCACTTTACTATACCACCCTGCCATAGCTAGACGTGCAGCATCCTTTATGGTATTCTTTGAGAATACCATTCTCAAGGAATGGCACAAACCATACGCCTTTTTAATGTCAGGGTATTCTTCGAATAGTATTGCCGCCCTTTGTTTCTGCCTCTCTGTCCATTTATCAGCTGATTTGAAAAGTAAATACCGCGAGCGTATAAGCAATTCCCTACGAGTATCACCATTGGAATATTGGTATGGGACATAATCTTCGTTCTTCTGTTTAGCTTCCTCCATTTCCTCATTGACCTGCTGTATGGCATCCCAACGGTATTTGATGCGTAATTCCTGCACGGCATCATAAGCTAATTTCTGAATGTGAAAACGGTCTATAACACGGCTGGATTTAGGAAATGCAGTCCGTACAATCTTGCGCATGAAGTCTGAAAGGTCAAGTGTCACTTCTTTAACGGCATAACGACTTTCTTCGTCAATTCGCTGAAGCAAAGCTATTACATCCTCTGATTTGGTACCTGCCACAACTGCTACAAGAGAACACTCCCTTGTACAGGCATCGCGATTTGTCACAAAGGTGTAAAGTTCACCGTTTGAGAGCGATGTTTCGTCAATTGCCAGACGCGGTCCCATATTCTCAGGAAACAGCATCTATTCATCGGCATGAGATAACTGTTCCCAATTACGATATCCGCTGAGGGCCTCCTTGTACTGTTTTTCGAATGTATGACCATCTATATGATAGAATTCCTCAAGCGTACGGCAGGTCACTGGGGATGTCTCCATACGTTTCTTTTAAAAAAGCCCCAAATTCTTTGGAGTATCTGGTTCCCTTGGCCACAACGCCGAGGTAGATGGGAATGCTGAAACTTTTACCTGTGCGCAAGTCCGTCCAACGCCGACATCTGATCTTGAGGATTACCTTATGGTCCCGCATAGGAAAGTCCGTCACATTCACAGCTTCCATAAAACCTTTGGACTCAAAATGTACGTCATTGCTTAACTTGGGATTCATCTTTTCATCCAGACTGATATGAATCTCTTGAGAGGTTTGTTCGACTCCAGAGATGAAAAAGTAATCTAATATCTGAGCCGGCAACACGAGGCTGGCTAGCATGTTCAAATAATCGTTTTTCATAATGCGAAGTAAGCAATACTTCATGAGTATAAAAAATAATCCCCACTAAAAATCTACTGAGCCCTGATTTACAATGGGAAATAAGAATACTGTTATAGATGCAGAAATAGCTAATTTGAACGAACTTACCAAGGCTTTGTTTTATCCGTTAAAAGACAAGCCCAAGAACAACTTTTAGTCATCATGCAGGCGTGGAGCATCGGTAAAATCGTTCGTAATCTCAAGTTTGAAAAGGTTCAAGGCTATACTTTGACTTCCCTCTTCATCACGTTCGTCATCGTGCGCTTGTGAGGAAAAACGATTGCCAGTGCAACCTCCAATCATTTTCAGGGACTTTGCACTGTTTCCAAGAACATGTTATACCGCACGCTATTGAACGCTCGCATCGACTGGCGGATATTCCTTACCAAAATCACCCTGCGCTTCCATACCATCTTTCAGGAGCATCAGGTAGATACTGACGAAAATGACACTTGTGCCATCCTTGATGATACGGCCTTTCAAAAGAGCGGTGTCCGAATCGAAGCTGTCAGCAAGGTGTTCGGCCATGTCACCCACAGTTTCATTTATGGAATAAAATGCCTAACGCTCGCCCTCTCTGACGGAAAAAGCTGCTATCCCATAGACTTTTCCCTTCATCGGGAAAAAGGGAAGAATAAGAATTCCGGTTTGACTCTAAAGCAGCGGAAGGAGCAGTTCAAGGAAAAGCGGAACATAAAAAATCCGGACTATGCACGCAAGGTGGAATGTAATGAGAGCAAGCTCGAAATGGCCAAGCGAATGCTTCGTCATTCAGTTAAACATGGCATTAACTCCAAGTATGTGCTTGCTGACAGTTGGTTTACATGCGAATCGTACATTCATACTGTACGTGAGTTATGTGGCGGCGCGATACACTATATCGGTTTAGCCACGATGAATCCTAAGTTGCGTTATCAGACAAATAAGTCCAAACGTCCCCAGAACATCCATGAATTGATTTAAGGTATGAACGCACTGCTTTCTGCTATTGCAGAAAGTACAAGTGCAAATACATTCAGCTTCATGTAAAGATGGACGAAGAACCCGTACGCATCTTCATCATCAAATACGGACGAAGCACCCATCGGAAAGTGCTACTCACAACAGACACCTCCATGCACTCCGTCAGGGCCTTTGAACTGTATGAAAGACGTTGGGGCATAGAGGTCATATTCAAGGAATGCCGTGGATATTTAGGTATTTGAAAAAATAGAATTTATGGAGAAAATTTCAATGGCTTTTGGTTCTACAATACCGAGGTTATTCAATTACCATCCAAAGAAAATATAAACGAACCCCATGCCAATATCTACCCTTCCTGGCCGTGCGAAATGATTCAACCCGAACAAAGATCTGAGCAAAAACCGAAACCTTGAGAAAAAGAAGCAATTCCCTTACCACACCACATAACAGCCAAACGGGACACATACCACAAAGGTACATGTCCCGTTTTTAATTGTAACAATTGTAACGTAACGGCTGGTAGCGGCAAAGAAACTGATCAGAAATAAACCCCAAAAGGTGTGTCACAATGACAACATAACACACCTTTTATTGATTAATACATCTGATTATTTTTCTGTATAGCGTCGTATGATAGCTCCGCCCATTGGTTGGATGGGTCTGTTATCCCACAGATCACCGAAGACATTCATTGAGTGAACTGTTCCATTATAAGAAGAACGAGTTTGAAGTTGCGGCTTCTCTCCATTTTTTATCCACGTCAAAGCAATGTAGCCTAACTGGTCTTCCATCGTACCAAATTCACCCGGGTAAATGGCAGAATCATCAATTTCAACATCGGGAACAAATCCTGATGCATAATCTCCAAAACCTTTAGCATTTTTAATGTAGAAGCTGACAGGGTATAGATAAAAGTCATAGTTATAGAAACTACGTACCACACCTTCCATACCTACATTCTTTCCATTCGTTCTTTGACCGATAAGATTAACTTCTAAACCTAATCCACGGAGACCATTGATTACCATTTCACTGGCAGAAGCCGTTGTCTGACTAGTCAAAACATAGACAGTTTTTAGTCCCACAGCATGTTGAAGTGCTATTTCCAACGGTTCATAAACGCGTTCTACAGTTTCCTTGACACCAATTTTATAATCTCCTCCTTCCCCTGCATTGGTACGGTCTTCGTTAAATTGAGTATGTGCATATACCTGACCTTTATAATCAGCACCGACAATTAGGGTACCCATCATAGCACTAGAAAGCACATCACCACCATTATTATAACGTAAGTCAAGGATTAAATCAGTGACATGCTGCTGGCGGAAATATTCAAAGGCGGCCATCAAATCTTCATCAAAGTTTATATTGAATCCCATATAGAGTAAATAACCTACTTTTTTACCGGTACCTTCCATTTCTACTACCTTATGCTGATAGATAGCCGGATCTATAAAGGTTGCTGAGCCCAACTGCAAAGTGCCTTTCGGCATGAGTATGGGCGTAGACCCATTGTCCTCCCATTTTACACGATTCACAGTAACGCTCACATTACCATTATATATAAGTTCTCCCAACGCTTTATAATTAGCATCAGTAACAGCTGTACCGTCTACTTCAGTAATAAAGTCTCCGCGTACTAAACCTATCTGATCTGCCGGAGTACCTGGAGTAACCGCCATAACGGCATATCCGATAAAGTCTGCACCAAGACGAGTGGCTTGGAGCAAATATACACCTGAACCATATTGCTCTTGGCCTACTACCCGGGTGGTAGGAGCATCGCTTTTTAAGGTAGAATAATAATACATACGTTTTTTACCTTCCCAAAAACCATCATCGTGGTTGATCTCATCTTGGTCAGATACCCCGTCTAATATACTTTGGAAGAATTGATCGTAGTTGATACTGTAGTCTAAGAACAGATTATCAATCGGACGATTCCACAAATAATTCTGCTTCATATAAGCGGCTACCCATTCATTAACAGTACGGTACTTTCCATCACCTTGTTCTATGGAGCCCTCTTTTTGTTTGACGTTAAATGAAACAGAATTAGCAAAACCTGATACTTGAAGGGTTATGGTCGCTACACGGGCTGCCGTTTCTTCGTTTTTTTCTATAGTTAATCGCAGTAAAGATTCTCCCGCTACACCCGACGGAGTCTTCACAACGCACCATTCAGCAGAACTACTGGCTGTCCATTCAGCCTCTGCCATAAATTCAAAATCTATAGTTTCCCCTTCTATAATGGCTTCATTTTCATTTTCCCATAAAGCCTCTGAGACTCCTGTGCCTTGAATCAATTCATCATCGTCACTGCATGATGTCATAGTAAAAGTTAGCATGAGCATAACTATCAGCACCCTGTTAAATATCTTTTTCATGACTAATCTATTTTTAGTTATTTATATCTTTGTTCTACGGCCATTCTACGTTTATCTGCCATAGAAATATTATCTAATGTCAATACAACGTGCTGCGGCACCATAATGTGATCTACAGTTTTTGTGGTAGGCATTACAGCTCCTTGATTAGTATCACGTGTTAAGATGATTTCATCTGAGGCTGCAAAAGTCATATCACCCCACCATTGGCTTGAACCTGCCAGAACACCAGGATAATATTCAAACGAATTATCAACAGCTTTCTTGATAGTTATGGTAAGGTCATCGCTTACTTCTATCGGAAAACTTAGGGTCATATCAGTGAATTGATCACTGTTAGGACGTTTAGCAAATCCATGAAAATATATTTCGTGCCCGTTGAACTTTGCCATAGCATAATCCAGTTCACCATTTACAGGAGCACTTGTTGAAATGGCATTGCCTTTATTAAATTCGATAAACCATTTGGGACCATAATTGGCATCAGCTTCGTCTTGAGATGATGCCCATCCGTTGGCTAACAAAGTTTCCGGAGAGGCATACTCTACACCACTCGGAGCAAATCCTAATACAACCAGACGATTCTTATCATGATATGCCTTTTCGGTAGTTTCGTTTACCCCTGTGGCTATAACAACAGGGAAGGTTACATTCTGGCCCGTAACATCTTTAGTAGTAGCAGTATATTTCCCAGGAAGTTTAGCCCGGACTCCATTACCATCATACTGAGGCAATGTGGCTGTTGTAAAGTCGTGTACTACAGAAACACCTACGCCTTCTTCATTGGCGGCATAGATGCCAAATTCATATTCGGTATTTTGCGACAAATTGTCACTGCTTTCGAGCAGTAAACCTTCTGCTGTCATAGCTGCCGCTACTTGTTCTGGCGTCAACGATGAACCATTATTGGCTATGACATCGCCAGCAGTCAAAGATTCATTACCCGGACGGCTAAGTACTTCATTAATAGATCCTCTCGGGAAGATTCCAGCTACCATGGAAACGGTATGAGTAGTCTTGATGCGGAAAGCAGCCTTGTTCCAGGGTGTTTCTACCGATTCCGGCGTTGCGCTCAGTTCCGGCAGCGGACCTATAGGCTCACCGGTTCTAAAATCATACAGCAGTAATTTTTCACGGTTGTCTTTATCAAATCCTACAATTCCTACCTGATAATCAGTATTCGGCTTTAATCCCTTTGCATTGACCACGATGGATCCTATGCCTTCGTTGCTTGTTTCACTCCAAGGTCCTATAATCATACGGCGTACAGAAGCTTCGCCTTCAAATGACATATAGTCAAATTCGGCTTTTGTATTTACATGATATCGGAAACGTTCGATACCAGCTTCTGGTATAATATTAATATCTGCTGTCATAGAAGTTATGTTCTTGACCATGACTTCTATGTTGTAAGGAGCCTTCCCCGCTTTTTTTGTTTTAAAGACCAGAGTCTTTACAGCCTTTTCATCAACCGTTCCTTCTTCGTTGAGTTCACCGGCAATCACGATAAACTCCATATCTGAATAAATATCTTGGCGGAATCCCGAAGCATCAAGAAATGTAGTATCAAATAAGTAAGTTTTATCTTCAGTGGCTTCTGTCCCAAAAGCATTAACGTAGGAAGTGGGAGTACCACCTACTAAGTTGATGATATAATCAAAATCTGATTTAGAAAGACAGACATGTTTGTATTTAGCAGCACCTTCTGGCTTCATGATATGATAGGAAAATGAAGTGGTTCCTACGCTTTCCAACGAAATCATGCCACTATATGGTTTATGGGTATCTATGGGCTGAGAAAGAATTTCACTATAAACGAAAGGATTAATGGTTCTGACAGCTGCATAAAGCATATAGTTAGAGTCGCCTGTTAAATCAGTAAGAGTAATTTTGGCCGTTTGGGAATCCTTTTCAAATATACCTGCTGTGCCCTCTTTGAAGAGCGTCTTTGCATCTGCTATTTTTTCTGCATCAGGTAATATTACATAGGCATAATCCGTTGCATCGCTTGACGAAATGGAAAAGGATGCGGTAGTTCTGGTTACATCACTGACCTCGAGATTTATTGAGGGAGGGATTGAAGTAACTACTTTACTTTCGTCATCGTCACTGCATCCCAGTAAACCCATCAAGGACATAAGTACAAATCCGACCATGCCCCCAAAATAATAAGATGTGCGCATAATTAAAAAAATCTATTAAAAACATAAAAAAAACAATATCATTACAACGGATAATAAATGATAAATCGGCACGGCACCGGCTGTTCTTCTTTCAACCAGCCTGTGACAGATATTCAGTATAATTTCTGTAGCACTCATATTTTAGTAATTCAATAATGCAAAGATATATAATTTTAGACAATAAAAGCAAAAGAAGGTGGGAAAGTTGTCAACTATGTCTGAAAATTAGGATATTCAGACGAGACATACAAATGATATCCTCAAAAATCATACAAAAAACTCCCATCCTATCATCACTGACCAGACGAGAGATTGGATTTATTATTGGGGATATGTTATCATGGCTAAACAAAGGTAAGGGATATGTCAGGCTTCCGGTTATGCTGGCGTGATAAAAACAGCCTGCTATGGGATACCCTCCACAAAATCCTTCAGCCAATATAACCGGATGATGACTAAATTGTATAAAGGGTTGGGATAATATAAGTTCCCAATTATATACTTTAATGCACTAATAACACAAAATAAAAACCGCACCCAAATTCAAACTTAGATGCGGTTTTTATTTATCTATATTCAACTTATACTATCTTATATCACAATTTCATTATATAAACCAAAGTATAGTTACAGTATCATTACCGCCAGTATCACCAACATTAAATGTACTTCCACCGCATATAAACTTTCCAATTAAATTAGTGACCCATCACATAATGCCCATCCATTTGGTATAGAACTACCTTTAAAGGCTATAATCATACCTGATACAAATCGGGCAAATACGTCTTCTATATCAGCTTTTGTAGGACATTCATTTGACGCCAAATCATTCCATGCCATATTATACCTCCTTTCTCAAAAACAATTCAACACTGTGGGTGGTTTTCGTCACTAAATTAAATGAGGGCAGAAATATTAGGGAACTTTCTTTATACATATAAATCTATATTTTAGTATTGATTTATAATATGTCACTACTGTCCACTAAAAATGGACAAGGTTAAAAATTAAATAAATTCGGTTCACTTGAATCATATTGGTCTTTGGCATTTTTGAAATTCGATTTGTCGAACAAGTCACTAAGATGTGTTTTGTCAGTTAGAGAGATTCCGAGAATTTGGAGAACTTCATAGGCGCTGCGTTCTAATTTCATATCGTGTTGTACTATTGCTACTAAGCAGTAAGTAATTATCTCACAATAGATTTGTATGAATACTGCGTTTTCTGATGTTTCCCAAAACTTCTTAATCCTCAGGTGTTGTTTTATCCATTTGAAGAATAGTTCAACACTCCATCTGTTTCGATAAAGCGATGATACTAACTCCGCAGATGCGTCAAGATTGTTCGTCAGGAAGATGTATCGTGTACCGTCTTCAGGATTCTCAATGATGAGTTTTCTAAGTTTCTCGGGGTAATCCTTAGAACTTTTATAAACCGTAAAGCATCCGATTACATTTACACAAAATATTTTATAGTGCCGACGCTCAGTTCGCTGGTTCTTCATCAGTTCCTGCTCACCTAGAAATGATAGGATTCCTCGGCATTGGTAACAACCCGATAGTAGGATGTACAGTGGCTTGTGCAGTTGACGTAGCTCAGGCTTTAAGTAGATAATCATCTGATACACAGATTACGACAAAGATCTCTCCTTAGGGAAGGCTCTTCTTGTTTTAACAGACTTCCACGCTATCCTTGCTCTACTCACCTATACCCATCATCCTTTAGCATCATCACCTTATCAATTGTGACGATGCCCTATATTATACTCTATAAATTGCCACATTATCGCTAATTCTGTGACATACTTGTGACGGGGTATCTATACCGTCACAACAAAGTAAAACATTCATAAGTCACTATTGTATCAACTCATATCAAAATCATATTAAACACCTCCTATCTTATATTATTAATGGCATGTAATGAAATTACTTCAATCATACAACTTTATTTACTTTACACCTCTACCTTCAAATTCAAGAACATTTAGTTTACATTAGTTTCCCTTCTGCAATATGGTTAACTTCGTATCAGATTAATTCAATTATCAATTATCAAACTGCTTGTTGTTCTTGAGGTTTCCAAATACGGCTTCCACATCCTGCAGTCGCTGATTGCGATATTTAAGGCCTTCCGGCGATATGAACTTTTCACGTTCTATTTCCTTGATTTTTCTCAGACGGTGATTCACCTGTACTATCCTTTCCGAGCGGCTTCTGTGACACCGGCATCTTAACGGGCAGCCCTTACAGTTAGATACCCTGTATCTTGGTCTACACAAAACCGTTGCCTGTTATCCACCTTGCATCGGAGAGTCTTTCCATTCTCTGTCCCATCGGACAATACATGCCGTCGGTTTCTTCATTATAATAAAAGTAACTTCAGAAACGGATTGTTTCTGAAGTTACTTTTCTGTTCTTTATGAAAATAATTGTACTTTACGAAGCATGCAATGCCATGTCTGAAAGCATACAGATAGTTCTCTTCACTTCCGTATCCGGCATCACAGACAGATACGTCAAGATATCTGCCATAAAGGGAGAGGATAGGTGGAAGTATCACCCACACACTGATGGAGAGTTATAGCCCAAAATGAACTGGTTATTGGTACTGATCTGGGAATTATATCCGGAGTTGAATTGTCCGTTCCTCATATGCTCCTCTTTCATGCGCATGAAAGTGGCGTCATTGTCTGTCTTTGAGTAGCTGTCACGTCCATCAAGTATTTTTCCCTATGATTCATATTTTTTGAATTGTTCAGGCCATGACTTCCTTAGACGTCTTACCTTTGCTTTCATTTTCCTGTCAGCATCCCCCGTTCAGGGTATCATCTATCTGCACGAGTGCCTTTTCCACTTTCTTCGGGGTGATATCCTGATATGTGACCGGAGCGGAATCACGCAGTTCCTGTTTGGTGACGGAGCCCCAGACGAACCCGAACTGGATCATTTTGGGGAATAAAATCGCCTAAATATGGAGGCAAAAGCAGATTATCGTTGGAGGTGTAACTTTTAAACATTATCCTTGGGATATCTTGACTTGATTCCCTAAGATACGAAAAATTAGGGACACGGGCAAGTTCTGGCTGAGAGAAGTTAGGGCTTGTCCGATTTTTTTGCAGACACAAAAAAGGCCATCTCAAACTCATTTTGAGACAGCCTTTTTTTCTATCTACCCACAATCGCCACCTTTATCACCCCCTCCAGCCTATTCTCAAAAATACGGTAGGCTTCATCAATTTCCTCTAATGGGAAACGATGTGTGATAAGTGGTGTGGTATCTATCTGTCCCGCCGCTATCAGGCGCAGTATCTCGGCACAATCGCACCCATCCACACCACCGGTCTTGAAGACAAGATTCTTACCATACATCTCCGGCAAGGGCAATAACTGAGGCTGGTCATAAAGCGCCACAATGGTGACAATGGCATTGGGACGGGCACACTCCCATGCCAAGCGGAAAGTATCTTCCGTGCCGGCAACTTCAAGTACGACATCTGCCCCACCATGGTCGCTATGCTTCCTCACAAAGTCTTTGCAGTTTTCCGGCCCAATGACCAGCACCTCCGGATAATGCTCGCGGACAAAACGGATTCTTTCGGCCGACTGCTCGCAGACAATAATGCGACTGGGCTTCTTCAGCATGGAACAAAGCAGGGTACAAATACCCGTCGGCCCGGCACCGATGATGAGTACAGTGTCTTCCTCGGTTATTTCGGAGATACGGGCGGCCCAGAAGCCGGTGGCCAACACATCGCCTACCAAGAGCGCCTGCTCGTCACTTACCGTATCGGGAATACGATTCAGCCCCTGGTCGGCATAGGGCACACGTACATATTCCGCCTGGCCGCCATCGATACGGCACCCCAAAGCCCAACCGCCATTGGGATCGGTACAGTTGTTCACATATCCGCGACGGCAAAAGAAACATTTACCACAAAAAGTCTCCACATTCACAGTCACACGGTCGCCGGGCTTTACCGACTCAACGTCGGCACCCACCTGCTCTACGATGCCCACCATTTCGTGTCCTACCGTAATTCCGGGTACAGCACGCGGTACGCTTCCATGCTTTATATGCAAGTCACTGGTGCATATGCTACCCAATGTCACCCGCACAATAGCATCGCGTGCATCCTCCAATACTGGTATCGGTTTCTCAAGCAATCCAAACTTTCCGTGTTCAATATAAGTATATGCCAACATAATATATGTTTTTTGAGTTATCACTTTTAAACGCGAAGTTGCCAGAAAGCAACGGCCGCCGCAGCCGCCACGTTCAGAGAATCGACACCGTGCGCCATGGGGATACGAACCACATAGTCGGCTCCCGCAATCGCTTCGTGCGAAAGACCATCTCCCTCAGTACCCATCACAATAGCCAACCGGGGCTCGGTCTTCAAAACGGGATTGTCTATGGAAATGGAATTGTCCGTAAGCGCCATGGCCGCCGTGCGGAAGCCCAACTCACCAAGCGTATCCAAAGGACCGTCCATCCACGTCCACGGCACAAGAAAAACCGTTCCCATTGAAACTCGGACCGCACGACGGTTCAGAGGGTCGCAGGAATTACGCGTCAACAGCACGGCATCCATGCCAAGAGCTGCTGCCGAACGGAAGATGGCCCCGATATTGGTGGTATCCACCACCCCGTCAATAACCACAATACGCCGGGCTCCCCGGCAGATGTCCTCCATACTCTTCGGAACCGGACGGCGCATGGCACAAAGAACACCACGTGTCAAGACGTAACCGGTCAGCTCGGCAAGCAATTCCCTACCGCTTGTGTAGACGGGTATATCGCCACAACGTTCAATGATTTCAGCAGCATCCCCATAGATGTGCTTGTGCTCACACAAAAGGGCCAAAGGCTCGTAGCCGGCATCCAGAGCCACCTTGATAACCTTAGGACTCTCAGCTATAAACAGCCCTTTGTCCGGCTCAAGGCGGTTGCGCAACTGGGCTTCGGTAAGGGTACTGAAGATCTCCACACCGGGATGAGTCAAAGATGATATTTCGATAATAGGCATCGGATGATTTATTATTTGACAATTACTATTTACAATTCATAGCAGAAAGCCCTATAACCCCTTTATTGTCTTCATCAGTTGTTCTCCCAGTCCGATGGTATATCCTTGCGATACAAAGACCACCCGATTGAAAGTATCGGCTATGATGAATATCGGCAGGCTCTCTTTATGCTTCAACTTCATGCTTTCTGCAATCTGCGCAGCGATACCGTCCGTATCTATACCATAAATAATGGTAGAGGGCAAATCGGGGAATGACTCGCGGGCGAACTTGCCGGCTTTGGCCTCATTAGGGAACAGCAACACCATCTTACGCCCCCACTTCTCCAAATCAGCCTTGAATGAAGCGATATCGCGCAACGCATGATTGGTTGGCTCTTGGTTGACACCCAGAATGCCTACGACAAAGTAACCGCGCCCACAAGCCTGCAGCAGACTCTGCCGGGCTGCGGAGCCGGCGTCCGGCAGCGGAGTGAAGAGAGACTCCGAATTAAAGTTCCCGATAACCTGCACCTCATCCTCGCTCTCGCGCATCACCAATTCAATTTCCGTTGTCTTCTCCGGCAGAATATTGAAAAAGGTGGTTTTAGAAAGTACCGTACCGCTGGCAAGGCGTGTACCTGTCACCAAAACATAACCTCCGGCCTCCAGAGCAGTTCCTTCCCTCAGCAGGCTATTCCAGGTAGTACCACCGCCCATATCCGTATCGCCTTCGTCATAAGAAAGCAACTGTAAACTACCCTGCGGAGTCAGTTTGGAAAGGGTGAAATGAGAATAGTATTTCGGGTTGTCCAACGAACGGATAGGCTTATAGGAAGCCACTAACTTTCCCTTCGAAGCAATTCCTTCCGCCATAAAGACCGGCTCTTCCGGATGATGGTTCAAGTCCACATCCGTCACACCATCATCCCCTATCAACTGTACTTTGCCGGTCACTCCGTTGATACGGGCAGGGATTGCCATGCTGCGTGCCATGGAGACGAAGAAAATGTCACGGCTATGGGCATCAGCCACACGGGCCTTCCAGACCCCTTCTGGAGAAATGGGAGCCCCTCCCAGATTACAGTCATTGTCTACCCGGATATTTTGGGCCACCCATGCCACCAGTTTCATCGGTTCTGCCTTGTATGCCTCAGCATCTTCCTTTGAGACGGCTTTCTTGAAAAAGCCTTTATAGGGGGTCAGCATCTCGTTGCTTACGCGTGGATTGCGCACATATCTGCGGAAATGGTCGGCATTCTTGCACATACGGGATTGCATGTGGTCCATCAGAACTTCCAGCGTAACGTCGCGGAGGTCTTTTGCCGAAATCCGTTGGAGCAGGTCCAGACCTCCTCTTTTGGACTTTTCAGAGCGCAACCGTGCCATGAAGTCGGCAATGACCCGGTGGTTTCCTCTGGAAGCGACCAGTATCCGTGAAACGGCATCTTCGTCGAGCTTGTACTGCCGGGCAAAATAACGTGCTGTCTCATCCGTCATGAACATAGACACATAAGCGTTGCGGATGGAATCTTCATGAACCATGCGGCGGTCGTTCGCCGCACGCTGTTCGGGCGTAACCGTCGGTAACTCCGCATTTTCGGGTGGCGGCACAAGTTCAAAATCTACCGCATGGCCGTCACCGACAGTCTTGTCCATCTTCACTGTCAGTTCATGGTCCTTGCCGAAAGACAGTTTGGCATAACCGAACTTTCCGTCTTTGGAGGCCCATACCAGCATGTCGCCTTTGCCAGCCGTCAAGGAAGCTTTTCCCTCTTCATCACTCTGTTTCCGGGCCACAGTATAGAACTCCGCATAATTATAGAGTTTGAACTCCACACAGGCATCAGATACCGGATTGCCTTGCCCATCCGTTACCGTAACGGTGGACTTGGCTGTCGCTGCATAGTTACCGATTACATTGATTTCCGTATAAGTAGGAGTGACGGACATCACTTCCTCCGCTCCTTCATAACGTCCGAAGACCTTGGTATGCATCAACATACCGCGACTGGCCGGAGCATTGAACCAGCCAAGGTTGAGTACCGGTTCCGGTTCGCAGGCTCCAAGAAAATACCATTTCCCGTCTGCCCATGCTTCTACCCACGCATGATTGTCGTCCGTATGCGCCCACCGGGGGGTGTAGACCTGACGGGCAGGAATGCCCACCGAACGCAAGGCGGCAACCAGCAAGGTAGATTCCTCACCACAACGCCCGTATGCCGTGCGTACCGTTGCCAAAGGCGAACTGGTACGGGCATCGGAGGGAGTATAGATAGCCTTCTCGTGGCACCAGTGGTTCACCTCCAGAATGGCATCATAAAGGGACAGAGACTTGACACGATTCTTCAGTTCTTCGTAAAACACTACCCGTGCACTATCCAGATGCTCATTGTTCACCCGCACCGGAAGCACGAAATGACGGAACACCTCCTCGGGCACCGTTTCTCCCCAAGGCATTTCCTCGGCCGCCTTCCGAGAGGCTCGCACATTCATCAGATGAAATTCGCCGGGGTAGTCGGTTATGTCTGCCAAAGGCATATAGGCATAGAGAAACTCCAGTGCCTCACGCTCATACGGCGTCAGGTCCGCATCGAAAATAGCGAACAAATCACCCTGCGGTAACCTTTCCTTTTTTTGATTGAAGTCCTGCTCCACACGTTGGCGGTAAGAAGCGTCTGTAATGAAAGAACGTCCGCCACAAGAGGACAGCAGACATACCACTCCAAGAAATCCCAGAAGTCGTGCAACTCGTTTCATAATCCTTATTATTGAGGTTGAGCCACAAAAATAAGGATTATATTTCAATTTTTACTTCAGATGTATCACCAAAGTCATGTCTCCGGAGAAAATGAAGCTACATTTGGCATAGGACGGAGGCCCCATCATGCCTTCGGCATCATTGCTGAAACCAAACTTCTCCGTAGGGATGCCAAAAGCCCCGCTATCCAGCTTCCCGTTTCCATTCTCATCCTGGAAAAGGGAAATGGCATACGTGCCCGCAGGAAGTCCCTGGCAAGGGATGGAGAGCGACGTATCTTTTACATCTATCCGGAAAGCGGTCAAGGGTTTCTTCATGAACGCCTCTTCCGAGTTATAGAGGGCGACGTAGAGATGTCCCTCCACCTTTTCAATGTCACGCACTTCAATGGTCAGGTTCTGAGCAAAAAGCATCTGGGCAACACTTTGTAACACAAACACTAAAAAAATAATCATTGCTTTCATCTTTGTTCTTTTTTAAAGAGTTATCATTAGAAATTGGATACATCGTAAGCAGCCTTCTTCCCCAAAGTGACGTACACTCCTACATAAAAGAAACGGTCTTGGGAAGCCAGGACAGCCTTGTTGTCTACTTTGCCAAACTCATTCTTGCGACCGAGGATATTGCTGGCGGAAGCATGGATAATCACCTTCTTGCTCGCCAGAAAGGTCACCCCTAAATCCAAGCTATTATAAGGCTTCACTTCATCGTTCATCAACCCCGGCAGCAATGGATTATGATAGGGACGCCCCGTGCTGAAACGGTTCGTTAAGCTGATGATGGAGTGAAGACGGGGCAAGGAATATTTCACAACCAATGCCGCGTTATGCCGAGTGGCATACTGGGGAATGGTCAGCTCGGAACAACTCTGATATTTACGCTTGGAAATGTTATACGTATAGGACAACTGGTATTCCAGATTCTTTATCGAAATCCGGTCGCGGAAGAACAAGTCTACACCTCTGCTATATCCGTATCCACCGGAAGTCAGAAGTACACTCCCCGTTCCAGCATCTGTTTCTTCCAGAACCAAGCGGCTATAGTCTTTATAATAAAGTTCTGCCTTATAGAAACGTCCTTCATAACCGTATTGCATCCCCAGATTATATTGCATGCACACCTCGGACATCAACTTCCGGTTACGTACCAACCAGTCATTTTCGGGCAATTGCGTGTAGCGGCCCACTATGCCAGAGAGCATCATATCCCCCAAATAGTAATTTACCGCCAGACGCGGAGAAAAATTCATCTTCCGGTTCAGAGAAGTATACTCCGTACGGAAAGACAATTCTGCCTTCAAGCGCTCCAGCGGATAGTAAGCAGCCGAAAAGAAACCTGCACTGATAGTGGGGGACATTTGGTTGGCATCGTCTATGTCGGAGTATAGATAACAATTCCGATAGTTACGGATATAACTCTCCACCCCCATATCCAGGTGGAATACTGACGAGAAGCGCCTAGACATCTTAGTCTTCAAATGCAACTCCCACTGGCGTTCCAGCCAATTATCTCCCGAAACAGCAGCAGCGTTGACCTCCCGATTATAATAGGAATAAGCAGCCCCTGCAAACCAGTCCCATCCACCTGCCGCACGATAGCGAAAGGTAGCATTGACGTAGATGTTGTCTTCGGCCAGAGCGAACAATCTGCGTTCATCCCCCTCATAGGCAGAAAAGTCTGTCCGGTCATATTGCGCATAGATCTTAAAAACCGTCGCATCGCCGGGGGTATGACGGAACTGGGTGGCACCGGAAAACATCCGGTAGGGCCGCTCAAATTCTGTCCGTCCGGAATAAACCTTGTCATATAAGCTCAGATTCTGGTAATTCAGATCGACGGACAAGGAGCCACGGTCCAAAGTCTTGGTACCGCCCCCGCCCACACCGACTACGGAAGCATTCACGCCCACCTTATCCACTTTACTATAATCCTTGGTTTCTAAGGGCAGAACAGCCGAAAGAGCCTCTCCGTACTCCTGCGAAGCCCCGCCGGAAGCAAAATTCACCCCACTGAACATGAAGGTGGAATAACGACTACGCGAAGGGGTATTTATTCCATTGGAGGTATAGGGATTCAACACATGCATCCCATCAATGAAGGTCTGTGTCTCATAGCTGCTCCCACCACGTACCAGTAATTCGCCGGTCTCCCCCTGCACCTGCGTACCGGGCAAGGTCTGCAATGCCTTGTACAAATCACCGTTTGCACCGCCCACCGTGACTAGTTCCACCGGATGCATATCGCTCCACCTGCTATTGGCGGCAGGAGTCTTTTTCCCTCTTACCACCACTTCGTCCAGACCTATACTATCGATATTGAATGTCAGACGCACGGTATCCGTCACCGACTTCTGCGCTACGGAAGCTTGTACAAAGAGAAGTCCGCCCGTCATTAAAAAGATTATTTTCCACTTCATATCTTCATGTTCGTTATGTTTTCCTGCCACAAACATAAAGGAAGGACACGGACAAAAAAAATATCCGGGACAGACGACCCGGATATGTGACGAACAACCAACGACTTGTGACGAATGGCGTATCTCTGTGACGAATAGCTACCGCTTTATCTTGTTTTCTATCAGTGCTTTCACCTCCTTGGCATAGGCACGTGAAACAGGAATCTCCTCTCCATCTCCCTCCAGCCTCAACCGGTATCCTTGAGAGTTTCCGTCCACTTTCACCACCTTGCGGGCATTCACCAGAAAGGCTCTATGACACCGGATAATGAAGGGGCAGGCAGCAACCGCCTCCTCTGCCTGCTTCATCGTGGCACGCAACATCTTCCGGGTACTCTCTCCCTTCAGTCGATAATCCACCTTCACATAATTTCCTTCAGCCTCCGCATAAAGAAAATCTACGGCCTTCACTTCCAGCATATCTTTGGTGCCACCGGAAAACACCAACACTTCCTCCGGAGAAAACTCCTTACTTTCCGCCCCAACCTCTTGAGATGCCCTCTTTGAAAGGTGGCAATTTATCTCCATGGCTTCTTGCAGATTACGGGTCAGTTGCAAATTGCGATTCCACAGCAAGAAAAACACGACTGGAAAAGGTGCCAGTACCATTACCCAAGACAAAGCCAGAAAAAACAACCGCTTGTCCAGCCACATACCCATCAACCATGAATGATAGACCCAAATTCCCACCGCTATCAGTAACAGCATCAGCAACACGTCCAACACGTGTTTACCCAACGTCCAGTTCTGCTCTTTATAATAGGTGGGAAACAATGCCGGAAGCAGGTAAGTGAAGATGCTCGAAGCACCCGCCGCTATAAGTGCCGAACCGGCAACCACCCAAAATACACCTTCCTTTATCCGGGAAATACCGAAAGGTTGGAGTATATATAGTATCAGAAATATAATGACCGAAGGTATCACCACCGCTTTCCAACGTTGATAAAACATGGGATAGGGGCTCCGCCAAAGTTCTGTCAGTTTATTCATAAGTATTACCTCTCTTCTTTACATGGTAGTACATGCAAAGATATGTAATATATTTGTTATATACGGATTGCAAAATACAGTATTTCTAGAGAAAATGAAGAAAGAAACATAAGTTTTTATGTTATAGAACATATTTATCGCAAACATTTCGTATCTTTGCAGCGTTATAAGATAAAAGAAAAGATATAAAACCCGCTTTCCGAAACGCGGAGAGCACAAAAAGATGAGAATTATGAAAAAGAATGCAAATGAAATTTTTATGTTACAGTACCAAATCAAACGCTATCAAGCAATGGGTAATGGAACAATGTGCCAAACACTGAACGGTAAACTACAAAAACTGCTTGCAAAGCAGCCCCTTGTAACCATGTAAAAAAACACCTTTAAATACAATGAATGAAGGGCGGAGAACTGAAAAATTCCCCGCCCTTCTTCTTCTCTGGCATATTCCAAACCAACAGAAAATAACTCAAGCCGCAACAATATCCTTCCCGAAAGGAGTCAATGCCAGCCCTGCCAACTTAAAATGTTGAATACCGAAAGGAATGCCTATAATAGTGATGCACAGCAACAACCCGAATCCCAAGTGCGAAAGGCAAATCCAAATGCCGCCCAAGAATATCCAAAGAATATTCATCAGCACATAGAGGCAACCGTTGGAACGTTCCCCGCTACGAACCTCTTTGCCGAAAGGCCACAAGGCAAGGCTTGCCATTTTCAAGGTCTGCATGCCGAAAGGGATGCCAATAATGGTGAACATCATCAATAAACTTGCAATAAGATACTCCACAGCAGTGATGATACCTCCAAACATCAACCACAAAATATTCATAAAACAGCCCATAGCTTTCCTTTTTTTAATACTGAACACAAATATAGCATTATTTATTTGAATGGTCCGTCTCCCAGTCACTAAATTCAAAACTCAGCTGCTCCCAGACTCCTTTCTCCTCCCCCTCTTCACGGGGGTTGGAAACGGAAAGCCCAATCAAACGGATAGGATGATGTTCATAATCCACTTCCTGCAGCAATTGCTTTGCCAAAGGCAGAATCACGTCAAGGGCAACCAGCTCCTTTGTTTGGGTCATACTGCGGGTAATCTGGCTAAAATCATGAAACTTGATTTTCAGCGTCAGCGTATTCCCGCGGAAATTGGCGTGCTCCAGTCGCCCCACCAGCTCCACTGCCGCATGGTACAACTCTATAATGACGGATGAACGCTTGCTGATGTCCTTCTCCAACGTATGTTCACAGCCCACAGACTTGCGGATACGGACAGCCTCTACCGGACGGGTATCGATGCCACGGGCAAAATCATAATAGACTGTCCCCACTTTGCCAAACTCGCGGGTCAGCATTTCCAAAGACTGCATGCGCAGCTGTTCCCCGTTGTGAATCCCCAAGGTGTGCATCTTCTTCGCCGTTACCGGTCCCACTCCCCAAAAACTTTCAATGGGCAGCCGGGCAACAAAGTCCAGTGCCTGGGCAGGATGTATGGTGCAAAGCCCGTCCGGCTTGCGGTAGTCCGAGGCTATCTTGGCAAGAAACTTATTATAGGATATGCCGGCGGAAGCCACCAGATTCAACCTCTCCCGCACCTTCCGCTTTATCTCCTTCGCGATGTCCACAGCCAACGGAATGCCCGGTTTATTCTCCGTCACATCCAAAAAAGCCTCGTCCAGCGAAATGGGCTCGATGACATCCGTATATTCATGAAAGATTTCGTGTATCTGGCGGGAAACGGATTTGTAGACTTCCATCCGTCCCGGGATAAAGATAAGTTGGGGGCACAGCCGCTTTGCCTTCAGTGACGACATGGCAGAACGCACCCCGAAACGCCGTGCCTCGTAACTGGCTGCCGCCACCACTCCCCGCTCCTCCGCATGGCCCACGGCAATGGGCTTGCCCCGCAATGCAGGATTATCACGCTGTTCTACGGAGGCGTAGAATGCGTCCATATCGATGTGTATAATTTTTCGTCCGGTCATTCTTCTTTCAACTCCCCGATACAAAGATACACTAATTTTTCTTCATCCGAAGTATCCGCCGATAGACATAAATGAAGGCTGGTATTAAAAAGGCATCTGCAAAAATCCATGCAGTAGGGTCACCAAAACAAACGGCCAGATAGCCGAAAGCCGGAACAGCCAGCAGGCTGACCAGTATCCGGGCAATCATTTCCGAGACACCGGAAAGCATGGCAAGATTGGTATATCCCACCCCCTGGATAGTGTATCGCAGGATGCAGAGCAGTCCCAGAACCGGGAAAAAGGAAACGGAAATGTGCAGGAACAACTCCGTATTCTTTAAAATCTCCAACTCAGAGGCATCTACAAAGAGCAGGGCAAAAGTCCTGGCACCGAACATCAGTACACAGAAAGTGAACGCCCAATAAACAATCATCATCAGGGTGCTTGCCTTGACTCCCATCCAGATACGTTCCGGCTTGCCCGCACCGTAGTTTTGCCCGCTATAGGTGGCCATTGCCATGCCCAGACTCTCGAAAGGACACATGAAAAACATCTTGATACGCATGGCTGCCGTGAATGCAGCCACACAAGCCGTACCCAAAGCATTATTGGCGCTTTGCAGCATAATGCTGCCAATGGCAGTAATGGAAAATTGCAGTCCCATGGGTACGCCGATGTACATCAGTGTGCGTGCCAAAGCACCGTCGAATTTCCGCTCGGCAGGCGTTGTCTTCAGAATGTCGAAACGACGCATCATATAGATGTAGCACAATATGGCCGAGACGCCTTGTGAAAATACGGTAGCGATGGCAGCTCCTGCCACTCCCCAACCCAGTACCAGAATGCAGAACAAATCGAGCAGGATATTCAGTACCGTAGAGAGAAGTAGAAACCAAAACGGCGTCTTGCTGTCACCCAATGCACGGATAATACTGGACAGCAGATTATAGAAGAAAGTAAAGGGAACCCCGATAAACGTGACAAGCAGGTAATAATAGGCTCCCGTGAATATGTTCTCCGGCGTACTCATCATGTGCAGAATATCTGCACAGTAAATGCTGGTAACCACGGCAATGACAACAGACATCACCGCAGCCAGCTGCAGGCTGACAGCCACATAACGGCGCATCGTGACATAATCCCGCGCACCGAACTTTTGCGCCACGGGAATGCCGAAACCTCCGCAACAGCCATTGCAGAATCCCAGAATAAGAAAAACGACCGAAGTGCTTGCCCCGACTGAAGCCAAGGCGTTGATACCCAGAAAGCGCCCCACGATGGCTGCATCCACCAATGAATAGGTCTGTTGCAGCAGATTGCCGAGCAGTAAAGGCAAAGTAAAGTTGAAAATCAACGGAAGAGCCCGTCCTTCCGTCATTTCTCTGGATGTTGCCATAAATCTGATACCTCCGAAATTGGGTGCAAAAATACGAAAAGATAGCGTTTACAGACTTGACGAAAGTCAAATTTAATAGGGAAGCTTAAGGAGAAGGAAGGCGAAGGATAAATCGTTCCATCGTGGGGGAAATATTATTCCACCACTAGGAAAAAATCGTTCCACCATGGTGGAACGATTTTTCCTCCACGATGGAACGATTAAATCTATGCAGATTCGGAGCTTAGTATTTACACTCGCGAATTATCTCTATCAGCTGCCAGAAATCTTCGGGATGAACATCTCCGATATTGCCGATACGGAAAGTGTCGGCTTGCGAAATCTTTCCCGGATAGATGACAAATCCACGCTCTTTCAGTTGTGTGTAGAAAGCTTTGAAATTGAAATCGGCATGAGGATAGAGGAAAGAAGTAATAACGGGCGATTGAATCTCGTCCGGCAGCAACGTTTGGAAACCGAGGGAACGCATGCCGTCCACCAGCACGCGGTGGTTCTCGCAATATCTGTTGTGACGGGCCTCCACACCGCCCTCCTCTGCCAGTTCGTCCATGGCTTGCTTGAAGGCGCGGACCACGTGTGTGGGAGAAGTAAAACGCCATTTGCCATGTCCTTTCTCCATGGCTTCCCATTGGTCGTAAATGTCGAGAGAGAGTGACTTGGAGACGCCCTTGCAGTGCAACAGCTCGGAACGGCGAGCGATGATGAAGCCAAATCCCGGAACGCCCTGGATGCACTTGTTGGCACTGCTGATGAGGAAGTCTATGCCCAGTTCGTGTACATCGAGGGGAACACCGCCGAAGCTGCTCATGGCGTCTACAATCAGTTTCTTGCCGTGCATCTTGACGAGGTGGGCTATCTCCTTGAGGGGATTGAGCACGCCGGTAGTGGTTTCGCAATGCACCACGGCAACGTGAGTGATTTCGGCATTGTGCGAAAGATAGTCGTCAACGTAGCTGACGGAGACTTGCTCCGTTTCGTCAAAAGCAAGCATGTCGTACGAGATGCCGTGATACTCGGCGATGTTGCCCATGCGGTCGCCATAGGCGCCGTTGCTCAGTATGAGAAGTTTGTCGCCAGGCTTGATGACGCTACCGATGACGGCTTCCACACAGTACGTGCCGCTGCCTTGCAGGAGGATGGAAGTATAGTCGCCGGTATGCTGGGTGGCGAGGGAGACGAGGGACTTACGGATTTCTTCCACAATGTGGAGGTTGTAGTCTTCGTCCCAGGTACACCAGTCGGTCAGCATGGCTTCCTTGACAGTTTGTGAGGTAGTAAGGGGGCCGGGGGTAAGGAGAATGTAGGGTTTCATATGCATTGAGTTTTTAAGTTTATACGTTTATAAGGGTTACAAAATCTCAAGTTTACGGTTTATCTCGGCGATGACTGCGGGAAGCTCGGCAATGGTATCGACCACATAGTGGGCACCGGCGGCAAGCATGCGGCGGCGGACATCGGCCTTACGGGCTTCGAGCTCATCGGCAGGCAAGGAGGAGACTTCCTCTTGTGTCAGTCCCAGTTCGTTACTGCCGAGGACTACACCGACGGTCCATGCTTTGGCATTGATACCCTCCTTGATGTCGGCGATGGTATCGCCATACTTCAACACACAATCTACGGAGGGGATGGCGAGGTCTGCCATATTCTTATATATCATGTAGGGAGCAGGACGGCCTGCAGGCAACCCGTCGGGAGTGACACAATTATCTACCGCATAGCCTTTGGCAGTGGCGGCAGGCAGCACAACATCCATCATAGAGCGGGTATAGCCGGTGGTGGAGCCAATGCGGACGCCTTGCGCACGCAGTGCGGAAATCGTTTCCACCACACCGGGAATAGGGTCGGTATAATCTTCGAGCGAGGCAAACAACACCCGTTGGAATTCGGCATAACGTGCCTGCACGTCTTCCTCACCGGCGGGACGGCCGAATTTCCGTTCAAATTCCGCACGGACACGCTCTATATTGAACAGCGCACGGATTTCTTCTACTTTGGTCAGCCCCATGTGCGCACGTGTTTCGGCAGCAGTGACGGGAACGCCGATGGCCCGAAAGCTCTCGACAAAGGCGGCGACGGGAGCAAAGCAACCGTAATCGACGGCAGTTCCTGCCCAGTCCATAATGATACATTCAATTCTTTTCATACGATATATTATTATTATTCAGTCTCAAGAAGCAAGGAATTGCCCGGCCGGGACCAACGGCGCAAACGGAAAAGGGAAGAGCCCAACGGTCCCGAAGCATTCTCCTTGCGATAGCGCTGCACCAGGTAGACAGCCGAGCATAGGAAAGCCACGCTGCACACAATGCCTACATAGCCCGACATCAGGTTATAGAAATCCAGCCAGTTGATGTCCGGATTGAAAAATTCCTTGAATACCAATACCACCACCGTACCGGTATACCCGATAAAATCGAGTGTGACGATAAAGAACCCCACATTCCCCTTGATGCGGAAGCAGGCGATGAAACGCTCGAAGAACAACGTCTGAAAGCTGAGGTAAACAGTATAGAGCGACAAACTCTGGAGGAACAGCCACGTCATGGGTGGCAGTTGCAACCCATCGTAATTGAAGGCCACGAATCCCAAGGTCGCTGTGCCGCACGTCACAAGCACCAGCAGCAGGCACAGCACCTTTATATTACTCCTCACCGCGGACATCAGCCCGAAAAGCAACAAGATAATCAGTGTCACCACCGCATCTACCTTGGCAAATGCCCACGACGACAGCCCCACCGCCTCCACATCCAGAATCTTCACCAGGAAGTCCTCCTTGATGTCCTGCAAGACGGTGATGAACAAGTTTGCCGCAAACAGCATCAGCAATACCGGCATGAAGCTCTTGAAGAGGTCCGCACGCGCCCTGCCGTCCAGCGTCACCCGTTCCGAGCGCAGTGCCCGGTCTGCCGCGGTAGGTTGCGGCATTCTCGTCATCAGCCAGCCCAGCAACGACAGCAGCGGGAAGGCAAAGGCACCGATAAAGGCAGGCATCCAGAACTCACTGATGTGGAGATGCTCCATCACAAACAGCCCGACAGACTTTGCCGTGCCCGAACTGATGGCAATGCTCAGCCCCATCAGGCTCGCCAGCAGATCCGTCACCCGCCGCCCCTCGAGGAAACTGAAAATCACTCCCCACATGCATCCCAACGAAAGCCCGTTGAAGAACAGCGCAAAGACATTCAGCGGCCGGGGCAACGCTCCGAACAGCACCAGCGAAAGCTCGGCCACCGCCACCGAGAGGATGATGAACTTCAGACGGTTCTCCTTCTTCAGTTCCGAAATTACCTTGATGCCAATCAGCTTGGAAATAAAATAGCCGGAAATCTGCACGATGCTGGTTGCCGTCTTGTAATCCATCCCGAAGAAGTCGAGCCCGTCGAAGCCCGCAGCCGTAAACGGCTTGCGCAGCGCATAGACCAGTGAATAGGAAAGCAAAGCCGCTCCACCCGCCCAAAGGATGAATAAGGCATCAGCCAGTCTCTTGCTCTGTATTATCTGTTTTTTCTCACCGTTGAACATAGTGTGTTGTTTAAATTCGTTCTTGATTTCGGTGGCAAAGATAGAGGCGGGCGCTGACAGCAAAAATGAATTTCCATTATTAATAAACTTCATGAAAACAGCCCTTTATTATGTAACATTAATGAAATATTTATGTAACGCCAGCATAACATCCGCACCTTTTCTTTGCACCCATTTAAGTAATGTATCATAGAAGCACACCCTTATGAACGACCTTTTAGACATATACAAACGCATCGAATACCTCCGCAACAAAGGAGTGAAAATGAAAGAAATGGCAGACCACACCAACATGGCGGCGAGCGTCCTCTCCTCCCTCTACTCCAGCGTCCTCCCCACCTACATCAGCACCCTGCGGAAAGGCAGTACGGAGGAAGAATCCCTGGACTACGCCCTCTCCCAAGTGAACAACGTATCGAAGAAGCGCCTCCTCGGCTCCCTCAAAGAACTGAAGGAACAACTTTTTGAGCTGGAGCCTGCTCCAGCCACGGGGCAAAAAGCCAACCCTTTCCTCGACATGCTGACCGAAGAGATACTCCACTCGGCGCAGGAAGTATACAATTACAGCGGCATCTACATCAGTTACAGCCTCTCTTCCTCCTCCAATGCCTTAAAGGTGGAGCCTTACCTGATAACCCCTGCCGACAGCAACGACCACGTCAAAGTGGTGCACATGAGCGCCTACAACACCACCCACTTCGGCACTGCTATCTTCAACAACCACCAGAATGCCTATATCTTCTTCAACGAACGCGAGGCGCCCCAACTGGCCTTGTTCACCATCTACCTGCAACTGCCCATGTACGACTTTCCCCACCTGCTCAAAGGGCTCTACCTCTGTCTGGACTACAACCGCAACCCCATAGCCCGCCGCATCCTCTTCATCAAACACTCGGACAGCACCTCCATGGACGACTTCCTGGAACTGAAAGGCCAACTCATCCCCCAAGACCAGCTGACCGACGAGCAACGCCCCTACTACAACTACACCTGCCAGCCGGGCGACTTCATCAAAACCTGTTCCGTCCCCTCTCCCCTGCTGAACGAGAAAGACCTGGAACGGGAGAAACGGATGCTGGAAATCTAAGACAGCCCGGACAGTCCGGGAATTTTCACTTTGCAACCAAGTTGCATCTCCTTTCCGCTACCTTTGCTGCAGAAAATAGAAAATAGGAGGAAACAATATGAGTTGCAAATGCTGCTGCACACACGGACATACAGCGATACAAGAAAAAAGAAACAGTCTGCTGAAAGATTATTGGAGAATCATCCTCTCTGCCCTATTGCTCTTCGGAGGGCTCATCCTGAATGCTACTGACGCCACCTTCTTCAAGGGAGAGTATGTACCTTTTATATGGTACTTGCTTGCCTATCTCCCCGTAGGCCTCCCGGTGATGAGGGAAGCCTGGGAAAGCATCCTGCAAAAGGACGTGTTCAGCGAATTCACCCTTATGTCCATCGCTACCCTCGGCGCCTTCTATATAGGCGAATATCCCGAAGGCGTTGCCGTCATGCTCTTCTACTCCTTGGGAGAGCTCTTTCAGGACAAAGCCGTAGACAAAGCCAAGCGTAACATCAGCGCCCTGCTCGACGTACGTCCCGAAACGGCAACGGTCATCAGAAACGGCAGTACGCTTGTCGAAGCTCCCCAACGTGTGCAGGTAGGCGAAACCATCGAAGTAAAAGCCGGAGAGCGCGTCCCCCTGGACGGAACGATGCTGGACGAAGTTGCCGCCTTCAACACCTCCGCACTGACGGGAGAAAGTGTTCCCCGCAACATCCGCCAAGGCGGGGAAGTGCTTGCCGGAATGATTGCGACCGACAAAGTCGTACGCATCCAAGTCACCAAACCCTTCGAGAAAAGTGCTCTTTCCCGTATATTGGAACTGGTGCAGAATGCCTCCGAGCGCAAAGCGCCGGCAGAACTTTTCATCCGTAAGTTTGCCCGTATCTATACGCCCACCGTCACCGGACTGGCGGCATTGATTGTACTGCTCCCCTTCCTCTATTCGCTGGCAGATGCACAATTCTCGTTCATCTTCAATGACTGGCTATACAGAGCATTGGTCTTTCTGGTTATCTCCTGCCCGTGCGCCCTCGTCGTAAGCATTCCGTTAGGCTACTTCGGAGGAATCGGTGCCGCCTCCCGCCTGGGTGTCCTCTTCAAAGGGGGCAACTACCTCAATGCCATCACCCAAGTCGACACGGTGGTATTCGACAAGACGGGTACGCTGACCAAAGGCACCTTCGATGTACAATCCTGCCAGGCACAACCGGGAGTTACGGAAGAGAAGTTGATACAGCTTGCCGCCTCGGCAGAGCGAAACAGTACGCACCCCATAGCCAAAGCCATCGTAAGCTATGCCAAACAAAGGGATATAGAGCTGATTGCCACAACGGACGTTACGGAGATTGCCGGCCACGGACTGCAAGCCACTATGGATGGAACGCGTGTCCTGGTGGGCAACACCCGCCTGCTGACTAAGTTCGGGATAGAATATCCCGATGAACTGTCATCAATTGTCGATACGATTGTGGTCTGCGCCATCGGAACCAAATATGCCGGCTATCTGTTATTATCAGACACATTGAAGGAAGACGCCGTCAACGCCGTCAAAGAATTAAAAGCTTTAAATATCAATAATATTCAGATATTATCGGGAGACAAACAAGCCATTGTTACTAACTTTGCAGAAAAGCTAGGCATCACCCAGGCATACGGAGACCTGCTGCCGGACGGAAAGGTGAAGCACATCGAGGCACTCCGCAGCAACCCTGCCAACCGGATAGCCTTTGTGGGCGACGGCATCAATGATGCCCCGGTTCTTGCCCTTAGTCATGTGGGCATCGCCATGGGCGGACTTGGCAGCGATGCCGCCATCGAAACCGCCGATGTAGTGATACAGACAGACCAGCCTTCGAGAGTGGCCACCGCCATTCATGCGGGCAGGCAAACCCGCCGGATTGTCTGGCAGAACATCTCGCTGGCTTTCGGAGTGAAGCTGCTTGTCCTCATCCTCGGTGCCGGTGGAATCGCCACACTTTGGGAAGCTGTCTTTGCCGACGTAGGCGTCGCCCTCATTGCGATAGTGAACGCCATACGCATACAGAAACTTATTAAATAGAAAAAATGGAACAAAAGAAATATTTGGACCTATTGGCCAAAAGAGACATACAGCCCACTGCCATTCGCATCCTGGTATTGTGCACCATGATGCAGGCAGGCCGTTCCGTCTCATTGCTCGACCTTGAAACCATGCTGGATACGGTGGACAAATCCACCATCTTCCGTACCCTTACCCTATTCCTCTCCCATCATCTGATACACAGTATAGATGACGGGACGGGTTCCTTCAAGTATGCCGTGTGCAGTGACAGTTGCTCTTGCGACGTAAGCGACCTGCACACCCATTTCCATTGCGAGAAATGCAACAAGACCTTCTGCTTCACCAACATTCCCACTCCGGTGGTGAAGCTGCCTCAAGGATTTACACTGAACAGCATCAACTATGTACTGAAAGGCATTTGTCCGGACTGTGCAGCAGAAGCCAACCGGGAGGCTTAGTTAAAAAATAAAAATCCATGCAGTCATTCATGTTCTTCTCTATCTTTAAGAAATAACATTGAGACAAACACATGGATACAAAAGCTCTTGTCACTTTATGCCAGAAGGGAAACGGGCAGGCCTTGAGCCTGCTCTACGAAAACTATTCAGAGAAAATGCTGAAAGTATGCCTACGCTATATTCCCGACCCAACGATAGCCCAAGATCTTCTTCACGACGGTTTTGTCATCATATTCACTTCCATTCATTCGCTGCGCAACCCGGAGAAACTGGAATACTGGATGAAAAAGATTATGAGAAACCTGGCACTGCAATACCTCAACCATGCCAATGCCAACCCCACCATCCCATTGACAGATATTCCGGAAGAGGAAGAGCCTGCTGAAAATCCTTTTTGTCCGGATTTCATTTCGTACGATAAGATGCTGGATATAGTGGAGAGCCTTCCGGAGGGCTACTGCAAGGTATTTAAACTGGCAGTACTGGAAGGATTGTCCCACAAAGAAATCGGAGATTTACTGGGTATAGCGCCACACTCCTCTTCCTCCCAATTGTTCCGGGCGAAAATTTTACTTAAAAAGATGCTGGCAGGATACCGTGTATTCATTGTTTTGACAGTATTGCTTCTCTTTCCAACGCTGTATGACTATCTGTACAGAGAGAAAAAGAGTATCAGGGAAAACCGTTTGTCCAAAGTTTCTTCCAGGCAAGCCGGGAGTACGCAACTAACAAAGAAAACCGATACTCCCCGAAACGACGAACAATGCTATACCAAAGAAAATCTGAACAAAAGGGAACGAATCATCCCTCCCGTTCCTGTTTCCACAGAATGGCCCCTTACCATACCCAAAATGAAAGATAGCATCCACAAATATCCCATACCCTCTCCATTCACCGGACAGACCATCACCAACCGGCAGATGGCTTTCGCCTCCTCCCCTTCCCCGATGCTGCCAACCCGCAAGAAGAAATCCGGGAAATGGAAGTTGATGCTGGCAGGTTCACTCGGACCGCAACTGGCACAGAACTTATATAAGCTGATTGCCACTCCACATACCGACGGCATTTCAAGTGACTTCCCTCAACAAGTCAGTACGTGGGAAGAGTATTATTCTTATCTGCACACCCGCTATCAGCAGGGTACTCTGGGAAAAGATTCCATCGGACTCATGCAGATTGCCCAGAATAACAGCGGCAGGATTGTTGAGAACCAGCAGCATCATGCCCCCATCGTCGTGGGACTCTCTCTCAGCAAGAAATTGAATGAGCGTTGGAGTCTGGAAACCGGATTGCAATATACGCTTCTCAGGTCGGAGTTCACTACCGGCGAAGCATTCCGCATTCAAGACAACCAGAAGCTACATTATATCGGCATCCCTCTCCGGCTTTCCTACCGTTTCTGGCATTACAAACGTTTCTCCGGTTATGCCACGGCAGGCATGCAGGTGGATATCCCCATAAAAGGGACACTCCAAAGCTTCCATGTCACGGACAGTATTCCACACAAGCTCGGCAGTCATCCGGTAAGTGCTCCCTGGCAGTGGTCGGTCAACACAAGTATAGGCATACAATATCACCTCACACCCCAGGCAGGCATCTATCTGGAGCCGACTGTAAACTATTACATCCCCGACGGCAGCCAACTGCGCACCATCCGAAAGGAACATCCGTTCACATTCACCCTCCCGGTAGGCCTCCGCATTTCCTGGTAAAAAAACGATGTGCCACGCAGTCTTTTACCCGACTGATTATCTATTTATATGGATAATCAAACTCAAGAAGGAACAAAGAACATGCAGAAACGACATACCGACCGGGAAAGCTACTTTGGTGAACAGTCACAGACCAGCAAGAACTATTATATCCCCTACATAAAGGAAGTCATCGGACACATCCCCGATAAAGTGCTGGAAGTGGGCTGTGGAGAGGGAGGCAATCTGCTCCCCTTTGCCGAAGCCGGTTGCCGGGTGATGGGCGTAGACATTGATGCCACGCGAATAGAACAAGCCAGAACCTTCTTCGCCCAAAGGCATCAGCAGGGACAGTTCATTGCCACCGACATTTTCCAGCTTAAGGACAAGGCTACGAATTTTCCCCTAATTCTTCTACACGATGTGATAGAGCATATCAGAGACAAAGAACGGTTCCTCTCCGGCCTACAAAAACATTTGTCTGCCGATGGAGCTATATTTGTAGGGTTTCCCGCCTGGCAAATGCCATTCGGAGGCCACCAGCAGATAGCACACAGCCGCATTGTTTCACACTTCCCTTTTCTCCACCTCCTTCCCCGCACTTTATACAAATGGATATTAAGACTATGCGGCGAGCAGGAACACGCAATTACGGAGCTACTGGATATAAAGAGCACCGGATGCACCATAGAACTGTTCAATCGTATCGCCCGGCAAGCCAACTATCAAATCATTGACCGGAGACTGTACCTTATAAACCCACATTATAAAATCAAATTCGGCTTGTCCCCACGAAGGCTCAACGGAGTTATTGCTGCTATCCCGTATATAAGAAACTTCTCTTGTACAAGTTGCTTTTACATATTAAAGAAAGGGACTAAAACTGTTAATCACTACTGATTTCCCAGCTTTAGAATTGATTCCGAACCATCAATTTAAGATTATATATTCAGAAGAAACCATTAATTTTTTGAATAGCTCTGATGAAAGAGTGGGTGTAGAAACCCTCATAAACTAAAAAATCCCCCTCGCTGCAGATGGTTGTAGCGAGGGGGATTTCAATAAAAGAGGAACTTGCACTTCTTCCCTTTTAATGTTTTTACATCGTTACTTGGTTCATTACAGCCTCGTCAGGTGTCGTTCCTATTTCATCGGCAAATAATATGTGGGTGATAGACCCTCTCGGGGTCGGAGTTTCGATTTTAATTCTTTGACCTTGGTACATCTCCGGAATATCAACCAGCTTACATCTATGGGCTTCGTTATTGCCAAAACTGACATAATAGTCTTCCCCTATTACCAGCTTTACAGGTTTACGTTGAGAGAAATGAATCGGACAAACAGAGCTATCCACTTTTATATCTATCACAAAACCAAGAGCGGATGTTACCTTAGATAGTATATCAATGCTCACATTATAAGCCCCTTTCTCTATCTTGGCTATATTAACACGATTAACACCACAAAGATTAGCCAATTCCTCTTGGGTCATATTTCTCTTCTTGCGAAGAATGGCTAACCGGTTACCAATCCGTTCACGTTCTTTCAAAATCTTCTCTGTACATTTTCCTTCGTGAATTTTCATAAATCTGTTGCAGAATTTAAAGTGTTGCCCCCACTTCTAATAGTTATTGATTTTTGAACAGACAAAAGTAGATATTAATTTTGAATTGTAGCACATTTACTACAATTATTTTTAAATGAATATAAAAGATAGAGGAAGTAGTAGAAAAAGAAATTCCCTGAATCATTGAAATTCAAGGAATTAAAAACTTATTTTCCCATTTTTCGTGGAGCTGGAGGGAATCGAACCCTCGTCCAAACGAGGAAATCATAAGCTTTCTACATGCTTATCTTTGCCTAAATTTTCGTGCAGCGGCAGAACCAAAGCCATCAACCGTTGCCTTATCCTCTAAATTTTCACCCGCGCCACGAGGCTGACACGAACTATCCCCGATTTGACTGCACCACTTTATCGGAATGCTTCGGAGCAACAGCTTCCGAGTGATGTCACGTCCCAGCACCTGGTGCCGGGATTAAGCTTCAATCTACTATACTTCGATTAAGCAGCGAGAGCGTAACGAGTTTCGCCAGATAAAATTTTGAGGACTGAGATTAAAGTGCAAATCAACGACGCACTGCATGCTTACTTACCATTTCTGCCCGCTGTCAAATCCAGTCAACCCCATGACTTTGTAACAGTCTGAAATTTAAAAGATTGCGTAACTCATTGCTAAGTAGGGAGGGTGAAAAAGGGATAAATGCTACTTTATTTTTCATCCTCTACCGCTTTCTTTGGCACAAAGATACATATTCTTTTATTAGCAATCACCATATATTTACAAATATTAGCTAATACTGACTTTTCGTGATAAAAACAATAATCCTCCATACATACAATATGTGCACCCCATTGTCATCAATGTTCAAACAGCTACCAAAGCCAGTATCCGTTGACGGAATTAACCCCTGCAAGAGGGAATCTCTATCTTCTGTAATGGATATTTGCACAGAAGAGATGGGAAGTTAACGGAAAAAGTCTCTGAAGTTAACTGAAAAACCGGAAAGAATTAAGGAAGCAATCTATCCCAAACTTTGGTTTTTTCATACCCAGCCTTGGGATGTCTAAACCAAACCTTGGTTTAGACATCCCAAGGTTGAAAAGAAAGTTCTTCCGTACAAGTAACAATTCCGCCAACAGATTCCTATTATATAAATACACCCTCGTTTAACAGATGTAGCCGTAATACTTGTATACCCGCGATTGCATCTACTTTTCAGGTTATTATAGTGTTCTCTCTTTCTTTTTAAAAGTGAATGATATGTTTCGTCTAATAATGATTTGAATTCCCCGGTAGCGTCTTGGAGGATATTTTTAGTAAGAGGAAGACCCTTCGGACAATAAAAGCCGATACTTCGGACTATTTTATCCCTTTATTTCACACATTAGCCGTATTTTTGTCAACAAAAGAAACAATAATAACCAAGAGATTTTTAGAACATATCATGAAGAACCTTATTGCCCTAACCCTGCTGCTTGGAGGAAGCACACTGCTCTGCGCACAAAAGCCTGCCAAAACACCGGCAACCTACAAGCCGGTGAAAAGTGAAATATACCGCAAAGGTTGGATAGACTTCAACAAAAACGGAGTGAAAGACGTGTACGAAGCCCCCTCCGCCCCGCTCGAAGCACGCATCGAAAACCTGCTGCAACAGATGACGCTGGACGAGAAGACCTGCCAAATGGTCACCCTCTACGGTTACAAACGTGTACTGAAAGACGACCTCCCCACCCCCGAATGGAAAGAGCTGCTCTGGAAAGACGGCATCGGCGCCATCGACGAACACCTGAACGGCTTCCAGCAATGGGGACTCCCCCCCTCGGACAATGCCTACGTCTGGCCCGCCTCGCGCCACACCTGGGCACTGAACGAGGTACAGCGGTTCTTTGTGGAAGATACCCGTCTCGGCATCCCTGTAGACTTTACCAACGAAGGCATACGCGGCGTGGAAAGCTACCGCGCCACCAACTTCCCCACCCAACTGGGACTGGGACATACCTGGAACCGTGAACTGATTCGCCAAGTAGGACTCATCACCGGACGCGAAGCCCGCATGCTGGGCTACACCAACGTCTACGCCCCCATCCTCGACGTAGGACGCGACCAGCGCTGGGGACGCTACGAGGAGGTTTACGGCGAATCTCCCTACCTCGTAGCCGAACTGGGCATCGAAATGGTGCGCGGCTTGCAGCACAACCACCAAGTGGCCGCCACCGGCAAGCACTTTGCCGCTTACAGTAACAACAAAGGCGCCCGCGAAGGCATGGCACGTGTGGACCCGCAAATGTCGCCGCGCGAAGTGGAGAACATACACATCTACCCCTTCAAACGCGTCATCCGGGAAGCTGGCATGCTGGGCGTAATGAGTTCGTACAACGATTACGACGGCATCCCCGTGCAGGGCAGCTACTACTGGCTCACCACCCGCCTGCGTAGCGAAATGGGATTCCGTGGCTACGTCGTATCCGACAGTGACGCCGTAGAATACCTCTACACCAAGCACGGCACCGCCAAAGACATGAAAGAAGCCGTCCGCCAAAGCGTGGAAGCCGGGCTGAACGTACGCTGTACCTTCCGCTCGCCCGACTCCTTCGTCCTTCCCCTCCGCAAACTGGTGAAGGAAGGCGGGCTGAGCGAAGAAGTCATTAACGACCGTGTGCGCGACATCCTCCGGGTAAAGTTCCTCATTGGTCTGTTCGATGCCCCCTACCAGACAGACCTTACCGGTGCCGACCGTGAAGTGGAAAAAGAAGAGAACGAAGCCATCGCCTTGCAGGCATCCCGCGAGTCCATCGTTCTGCTGAAGAATGCCGGTGAGCTGTTGCCCTTAGACATCAACTCCACCAAGAAGATTGCCGTCTGTGGTCCCAATGCCAACGAAGAAGGCTACGCGCTGACCCATTACGGCCCCCTTGCCGTAGAGGTGACCACTGTACTGGAAGGCATTCAAGAAAAGACAAAAGGCAAGGCAGAGGTGCTCTACACCAAAGGCTGCAACCTAGTGGATGCCCACTGGCCCGAAAGTGAAATCATAGACTATCCTCTGACCGACGACGAGCAAGCCGAGATAGACAAAGCCGTAGAAAATGCCCGTCAAGCTGATGTTGCCATCGTAGTATTAGGCGGCGGACAACGCACCTGCGGCGAAAACAAATCGCGCACCAGCCTCGACCTGCCCGGCCGGCAGTTGCAACTGCTTCAAGCCATACAAGCCACGGGCAAGCCCGTCGTACTGATACTCATCAACGGACGCCCGCTCTCCATCAACTGGGCAAACAAGTTCGTCCCCGCTATCCTCGAAGCTTGGTATCCCGGCTCCAAAGGCGGAACAGCCCTGGCCGACATCCTCTTCGGCGACTACAACCCCGGCGGAAAGCTGACAGTGACCTTCCCCAAGAGCGTAGGGCAAATACCCTTCAACTTCCCCTGCAAGCCTTCTTCACAGATAGACGGCGGTAAGAATCCGGGACTCAACGGCAATATGTCACGCATCAACGGAGCACTGTACCCCTTCGGTTACGGCTTGAGCTACACCACCTTCGAGTACTCCGACCTCGACATCACCCCCCGAGTCATTACCCCAAACGAGTCTGCCACCGTCCGCCTGAAGGTGACCAACACCGGCAAACGCGCCGGAGATGAAGTAGTGCAACTCTATATCCGCGACGTACTGAGCAGCATCACCACCTACGAAAAGAACCTTGCAGGTTTCCAGCGCATCCACCTTGAACCGGGCGAAACCCAGGAACTATCCTTCACCATCGACCGCAAGCACTTGGAGCTTCTGGACGCCGACATGAAATGGGTGGTGGAACCCGGCGACTTCGTGCTCATGGCCGGCGCCTCTTCCGAAGACATCCGCTTAAACGGAACGCTGACCGTAGAGGATTATCAGACTCGAGCCAAAGCCATTGAAGTCCAAAAACCGACAAAGCGTGTGAACGCCAGCACTAACCCAGAGGATGCCGAAAACGTGCTCGACGAAAAAATCAATACCGTATGGCAAGGAAATAAGGGAGATTATATTACCTTTGCCCTAAAGAACGGAGCCAAGGTAGATAAAGTTGCCATCGCCTTTACACGCGACAACAACCTACCGGCAACCTTCGAAATCCAGCTCTCGGGCGGTGGCGGACAGTTCCTCACCGTATATTCGGGCACCGTCAGCGAATATGGCAAGCTGATTTCCTATCCGTTCAAAGGCACTACCGCCAGCGACCTCCGCATCGTGCTGAACGATGACCGCGTCGGTATTGCCGAAGTTAAATTTTAATGTGCTAATGTGCCAATATGCTAATTGGCTGCGCTGTATATGCCGCAGGGGCATTGGCACATTAGCATATTGACATATTAGCACATTAAATTAATGAAAACACTTCTTTTCTGTATGCTCGGATTAGGTTTGACAGCATGTGGCTCTTCTCCAAAGGGCACTAACGGTGGCCAGGACGAACTTGCCATGCTGGTAGGTACTTACACGAATGGTTCAAGCAAGGGTATCTATACCTTCCGCTTTAATCAGGAGACGGGAACAGCCGTCCCGCTCAGTTCAGCGACATTGCCCAATCCCTCCTACCTCGTTCCCTCGGAAGATGGCGAATTTGTCTATGCCGTCAGTGAAATGAACGACAGCACAGCAGCCCTCAGCTCCCTTTCCTTCAATCGGGAAACGGGAGAACTGCGCCTGCTGAACACCGTTCCCACCTTCGGCGCCGCCCCCTGCTACGTGGCCACCAATGGCCGGGAAGTGTTGACTGCCAACTACAGCGGTGGAACCATGTCCGTCTTTCCTTTACAGAAAGACGGCACTTTGGCCCCTGCAGACACGCTCTTTCAAGGCTCTGCCACCGGTCCCGACGCCATACGACAAGTCACTCCCCACATCCATTGCACGGTCTTTTCACCGGACGGAAAGTACATCTTCGCCACCGACTTCAGTGCCGACCGCATCCTGCGCTTTGTGATGCACCCCGACAACCCTATTCCTCATGCTTCTTTGGAAGCCGTTAACATTGAGGAGGATTCCGGCCCGCGCCACCTGACATTCAGTCCCAACGGGAAGTTTGCCTATCTCATCACCGAGTTGTCCGGCAAAGTCATCGCCTTCAGTTACGATGACGGCCGCCTGGAACAGATACAAACCACTACAGCCGACACCGTAGCCGCCCGTGGAAGTGCAGACATCCACCTCAGTCCGGACGGGAAATACCTCTATGCCAGTAATCGGCTGAAAGAAGACGGCATCGCCATCTTTGCCGTTAATCCCGAAAATGGGACCTTGACAAAGGTAGGTTATCAGCCAACCGGCATCCATCCTCGCAACTTCAACATTACACCCAACGGCAAATACTTGCTTGCCGCCTGCCGTGACAGCAATGTCATTCAGGTGTATAAACGAAACGAAGTTACCGGACTTTTAGAAGACACTCATCAGGACATTGTAGTCGACATGCCGGTTTGCGTACAATTCGTCAGATCTGTTAATAATTTATAAAGCAATATTTAGCAAAGATAACTTCATTAACTTTGTCCCTTAGCTAAATCAGTCTAAACGAATGTAGATTATGAAAAAGAATATATTGATACTCTCAGCTCTGTTCTTGTCTACCACTGCCATAGCGCAAACAGACGTAACCACCGGTGTGATGCGTGGCAAAGACTATGGAGTAACCTATATGTTGCCCAAAACAGAAATAGAAATCGTATTGCAAACCACCAAGCATACCTACACTCCCGGAGAATTTTGCAGATATGCCGACCGCTATCTGCGTCTCAACAACGTGTCTGCCGAACCGGAAGAGTTCTGGACACTGGATAAGATAGAAACCCGTATAGCCGGTATACCGGATAAGGACAATGTCTATTTCGTCAAAATGAAAGACAAAACCGTGGCACCCCTTATGGAGCTTACTGAAGACGGGATTGTCCGCTCCATCAACATTCCGTTCAGTGACAAGCCTGCTGCCAAGATGCCCGTAGCTAAAGCCACCGAAAGCAACATTGACCCACGCAGTTTTCTGACAGAAGAAATACTGATGTCCAACTCCAGTGCCAAGATGGCCGAGCTGGTGGCCAAGGAAATATACAGCATCCGCGAAAGCAAGAATGCCATCCTGCGCGGTGAGGCAGACAATATGCCCAAGGACGGCGCCCAGCTCAAGCTGATGCTCGACAATCTGAACCAGCAGGAAACGGCCATGACGGAAATGTTCTCGGGCAAAATAAAGAAAGAACCCAAGACATTCACTATCCGGTTGACGCCTAAAGAGATGAAAGATGAAGTGGCTTTCCGTTTCTCCAAAAAGTTAGGAGTGGTAGCTAATAATGACCTTGCAGGTGAACCGTATTACATCAGTGTCACAGACCTCAAAAATCCCGATGTATCTGCCACCGAAGAAAGTAAAAAGAAAGTGGACGGTGTAGCCTATAACCTTCCGGGCAAGGCACAAGTGACATTGGTGTATAACAATAAGAAATTGTTTGATGACCAACTTCCCATTACCCAATTCGGCACCGTAGAATATCTCGCACCAGTACTGTTCAACAAGAATTCAACCATCAAAGTGTTGTTTGATACGGCAACGGGAGGACTGATAAAAGTAGATAGGGAATAAAGAAATTCTAATCCCGGATGGTCAACAGGATAAATCCATCCTTACGCAATTGCATTACGTAGGCGGTGACCCGGGGAATATAATTCTCTTCCTCCCCGAAGTGCCTGGCAAGTAGAGAAATGATTTCGCGCACGGTACGATGTCCGTCTATCAGATCCCAGACGGCTGTGCCGTGTTCTTCCAGCCTCACATGGATGTCAGGAGACATCCCCTTCGGCAATAAAAAACGACGCATCCATTCGTATTTAAACCGTGGGTAGGCGAGTACGGCGCACTCACCTTCCCATTCGGTTGTTATATGTCCACAGCGGACCGGAACAGCGTCCAACAGACTTACTTTTCCTTCGGGTATTTCCATCATATGGTATCCGCTTTTCCTATTATTTCTGAATATTAGGCTCTTCCAGCTTATAACCATACTTCCTGTCCGCCTTCTTCAGCAGTAGGGCCACTACAAGGGACAAGCAGGCAATACCGGTAAATATGCACATAGGCACCGTATAGTCATACATATTCGTTCCATCAGGTTTCTTACCGGATATACAATAGGCATCAAGCACCCACCCTATCAATGTAGGAATACCCCAAAGACCGATATTCTGGATAAAGAAAATCAATGCGTATGCCGTACCCAGCTGACTTACCGGGAATATCTTGGCCACAGCCGGCCACATGGCAGAAGGTACCAGCGAAAAAGCGATGCCCAAAATTATCATCAGCACAATAGCTACCAACCAATAGTTTATATCGGGAATAGCATAAATAAAATGTACACATATCAGCATGGCTGAACCCAGCAGCATGATAGATGCGGACTTGCCCCGCTTGTCAATAAAACCACCAAAGACCGGGGTCAGAATCAGCGCCCCCAATGCCGGAAGTCCGGCAAACGTACCAGCTACATTCTCATTGATACCGTATTTGATAATCATCAACTCGGAAGCAAATTTCTGGAATGGGAATACACAAGAGTAGAACAATACACACAGCAATGCTATCAGCCAGAAACCGGGATTGACCAGAATATTCTTCACATCCTTAAAGGAGAACTTCTCTTCCTCATCTTCCGTACCGGCAGCAATGGCAGCAGCTTCCATCTGTTTGTCCAGCTTCTTGTCCATCACTGTAAAGACGAAGAAAGCAATCATACCACCCAACAACAGAACCAAGCCCAACAACACCGGTGTGGAAATACCGAAAGCACGGGCCAAAGGAATGGCTACTGCATAACCGGCCTGCGAACCGATACGTGCCAAAGCAACTTGTACCCCCATAGCCGTGGCAAGCTCTTTCCCCTTAAACCACTTGGCTATGATTTTGGAAACTGTAATACCAGCGACCTCCGCTCCTACTCCAAAGATGGAATAACCGGCAAAAGCAACAAACACCCCTGTTTTATAGCCAAATATTTCATTGATTCCAAATAAAGTCGCGTCGGTACCGGCAAGTCCCGTCATTGCATAGTATTCAAGTGCTGTACCACCTACCATCAAGATAGTTGCCAGCTTTCCGGTGAAGCGGATGCCAAAGCGGTCGAGGATTAATCCTCCCCAAATCAGCATCAGGAAAAAAACATTCAGGAAACTATAACCACCGGTAAAGAATCCGAAATCAGTACTCGACCAAGCCAAGTCCGTTTCCAACATTGTCTTCAATGGCGCTACCACGTCGTTTACATAATAAGCTGCCATCATCGTGAAGGCAACAATCACCAATGCCCCCCAACGGGTAGCCTTGGAATCATTCAATTTAAGTTTGAGTTGTTCTGTCATTGCACTATTTAAATTTCAATTTATTAATCAGATTACATAAGTTGCTGACAAAGGTAAATAAATACTTCATTAAAACGAAAAAAGGTTGACACCTTTTCAGTATCAACCTTTCTCTTATTTTTCCAAGCGGGAGTCATCCGCAATATCCTTATCTTATTCTGCTGCTGGGGCTTCTGCTGCAGGAGCAGGAGCTTCAGCCGGAGTTGTAGCTGCAGGGGCCTCCGATTGCGGAGCTTCTGTACCTACGGGCATGTTATAAGGATTAGTTTTTTCTTCTTGTTGCGCCTGTTCCAGAATCACATCACCGCCCTTACCTGTGGAAGAAGGAATAGTGTAAGCAGAAACAATACTGAAGACTACCATGACAGCTGCCAGAGTCCAAGTTGCTTTTTCCAAAAAATCCGTAGTCTTGCGCACACCCATAATTTGGTTGGATGATGAAAAGCCTGATGCCAGACCGCCTCCTTTAGAATTTTGAATCAATACAATGAAGCACATCAGCACAGATGCAATCAGCATTAAGATAACTAATAATAAATACATTTTGTTATTTTGATTTAGCGTTAATAATCAATTTCTCCAAAAATCTGATTTGGTCTGCAAAGTAAGCATTTTTTTTTGGATAATTCAAACTTAATTTTTTAATAATTTCAAGTGCCTTGTCATATCTGTGCTGTTTTATATAGATTTTGGCTAAAGTTTCCGTAAAACAGCTATCGTCCAATTCTTCCGTTACCGGCGATACGGAGCGCTCTTCCTCTTCTTCAGTCTCTTCCTCCTTCTCTACAAGAAACTCTCTTCTCGTATTCGCGACATCTGGAGACTCACTCTTTTGAATAAAGTCATCTATCAATTCATGTCCGCGCAGTTTAGGTACTTCCTGCTCATTTTCTGCATCTACACCAGGTTCTTCCTGCATTAAATAGGCCGTATAATCCACCGCATAATCCAGCTCTGTATGCTGTGAATGCTCTTCGGGAACAGTAGCCAAAAACGCATCTATCAAGGAAAGGGTACGGTCTACACTCGGCTCTTTCTCCGAATCGCCGGAAAAAAGCGACGAGACCTTCTGGGATTTCAAAGTATAGCGGTCACCCTCTATAAAGTAAAACAACACACGACGGTCTGCCACATACAACACAGCCTTGCGCAGCTCCGCGCCAAAGTTGATGTCGTGCAGCAGATAGAGGTTTTTCAGATAGAGCAAACGGAGCGACTGGAAATAAGGATAGCGTGCCACCAATGTGCGAAGCTCGTACAAAGTATCCCTATTCAGCGTCTCGGGATGCTGAATCCATTGTTGCAAATGGGTAGGCGTCATGAGTTTACCAGTTAGCTATAGTTGCATTGAAAATCTGTTCAGCAATGTCCTTCACCATCAGGGTTATCAGCTGGTCCTGCACATCGGTCAACAATTGTGAGGAATCATAGGTCTGGAAAGCCGAGAACTGCTGTTCAAAGTCCTCCTCATGGTTCGTGTTATTGGTGTAGCGCACGTTAACTGTCAGTGTCACCTTCACCTTCGAAGAGAAACCGCTGGCATCCACCGATTCATTATATTGGTTGTAACCGGTTATTTCTCCGTCTATGTCCAAGTCTCCTCCGGAGTTCACCAATTGCAGGCGAGTCTGCTGAATGAACATATCCTTCATTTTCTGATTAAACTCTGTTGCCAACGGTGCATATACATACTCTGCCCGGTTCTGGAAATCGGCAATGGAAATCGTTTTTACCTTTGTATAGTCAATAGAGCTTATCGGAGCAAGTCCCAACTTCATACTACATGAATTCACCAGAAATAACAAGCTTACCAACAAGGAAGCAAATGCCGCTTTTTTAATCCAATCCATATTCTTTTATCTTTCTGTATAACGTACGCTCAGAGATATTCAAATCCTGAGCCGCACTCTTACGCTTGCCGTGATGTTTTTCAAGCGCTTTACGTATCATTTCTTTCTCCACTTCATCCAGGGAGAGTGACTCCTCCACATATTCTTCCGTATCCTGGAAGTCATCGTCCACTGGAGTAACCGGCTTCACCGAAGGATGTATAATAGTAGGGACACTGGATGTCACCGGAGGTACCACCGCCGGAGTGACCGGCGCATAATAGGTAGATGTGGCAACCGTCGGATTGGATACCGTTCCCCTTTCAGCCATAATCTCATGCACCAGCTTTTTCAAGTCCGTTACATCCTGACGCATATCAAACAGAACCTGATAGAGAATTTCCCGTTCACTTCCGAAGCTCTTGTCCTCCTTCACTCCAAAGAAGGCAGGCAGGCGCTGCATATTGTTCTGCTCAGGCAGATAGCCCTTCAGTATGGATGCATTGATTTCACGATTGGTCTCAATGATGGATATCTGCTCGGTGATATTCTTCAACTGGCGCACATTACCCGGCCATGAGTAGCTCAGCAATACTTGCTTGCCGTCTTCCGTCAGCTGAATGGCAGGCATACGGTACTTCTCCGCAAAGTCCGAAGCAAATTTGCGGAACAGCAGCACCACGTCTTCACCGCGTTCGCGCAATGGAGGAACCTGAATAGGTACTGTGTTCAAACGGTAATACAAGTCTTCACGAAAGCGTCCGTCAGCAATGGCCTGTGTCAAGTTTACATTGGTAGCGGCAACAATACGCACATCGGTCTTTTCCACCTTAGAAGAACCTACCTTGATGAATTCACCGCTCTCAAGCACACGCAGCAAGCGTGCCTGGGTAGGCAAAGGTAATTCGCCGACTTCATCAAGGAAGATTGTTCCGCCGTTGGCTTCACCGAAATACCCCTTCCGTTCACCGATAGCCCCCGTGAATGCACCTTTTTCGTGGCCAAACAGTTCCGAATCAATCGTTCCTTCGGGAATGGCCCCACAATTCACGGCAATGTACTGTCCATGCTTGCGCCGGCTGTATTGGTGTATTATCTGCGGAAAGCTCTCCTTTCCCACACCACTCTCTCCAGTAATCAGTACAGACAAGTCGGTAGGCGCTACCTGGATAGCGATATCAATGGCACGCATCAGCGCTTCGTTATTGCCGATGATGCCAAAACGTAATTTTACTTGTTGTATTTCCGCTTTTGTCATCCTACAAATCTTCTTCTACACTATCGAGTTTCAGTTTGTCGCTATCGTCACGTTTCTCGTAATATTGCTTGCGCAGCGGATTTGCATGTGCCTCTTTCTCACGCTGGCGGTTACGGAACACATCTATAGCCACATAGATAGCCTGCCGGAACGAATCTTCAGAGGCAATTCCTTTCCCGGCGATATCGTAGGCCGTTCCATGAGCAGGCGAAGTGCGTATCACCGGCAAGCCGGCAGTATAGTTTACGCCCTCGTCCATAGCCAATGCCTTGAACGGTGCCAGCCCCTGGTCGTGATACATGGCCAGGATACCATCAAAATGGATAAAGTTATCTGAGCCCATAAACCCGTCTGCCGGATAAGGACCATAGCAAAGCATACCCTTAGCAGCCATTTCGTTGATGGCCGGAATGATAATCTCCTGCTCTTCAGTTCCCAGCAATCCACCATCTCCTGCATGCGGATTCAGTGAAAGCACTGCAATACGCGGTGCGCCGATAGCAAAATCCTGCTTCAAGGAGCGGTTGAATATCTTCAGTTTTTCTTGTATCAGTTCTTTGGTGATGCTTCCGGCTATCTCTTTAACGGGAATATGTCCGGTCACCAATGCTACCCGGAAGTCATCTTTCATCAGAATCATAAGGGCCTTCTCGCCATCTCCCAATTTCTGCTCTATATACTCCGTATGTCCGGGGAAGGCGAACTCCTCCGACTGGATGGTGTGCTTGTTGATGGGAGCTGTGACAATCACGTCTATCATCCCCTCCTTATATTCCTCAATGGCTTTTTCCAGTGCACCAAGTGCAGCTTTACCAGCTTCAACGTCAGGTTTAGAAAACTCAACCTTTACTTCATCATCCGTACAGTTCACTACACTCAAGCGATTGGGAGCCGCTTCGGAAGCGGAGTTGACGATACTGAAGTTGGCAGGCAAGTCCAATGATTTACGATGATAAGCTGCCACTTTAGGCGAACCGTAGATAATCGGCGTACACAATTCCAGCATCACCGGGTCTGCAAACGTCTTTAAAATCACTTCATACCCTACACCATTAATGTCGCCTTGTGTAATGCCGACTCTTATTTTGTTATCTTCCATTTTTATTACTTATTATTAGTAGTATCTTTTGCGGTTACACCTACCGGAATCTCCTCACCTTCCTGCTTACTGCCGGGCAGTTTCAAGGTATAGAGCGAAGCCTCCATCTGACGCACCAGATTACGTTTCATTTTATCAGGTGAATAAATAAATATTTCAGATACAATTATACGCTGATTGGCTTTGTCCAAACGTACATGCGATACGAACGGACCACCCATGAAATCACCCTTCACACGCCACAAGCCGCGGGCCTCCAGTGCATAGTCTCCCTGCACACTGATGGGACGTACATCGGTCATCAGAGAATCCGTCGACATATACATACCTTCTTGGGCACCCGGGATATTGATTTTCATCACAGAATCGCGTTTATGAACAAAATATTCTTTAGTAAACGTATCCTTATCCGTATAAGGATAAGAGTAGATTACAAAGTTCTGATCACCGGTAGCCGCATTCGTACCTGCCCAGAAGAAGTTCTCCCCCTCCTTGGTAGATGTCAGTTCGCCCGGCACCCATACATCGCAATCGAACTGGCTTTTCACCTTCGTTGCTATATAGTCGCTATGCTTGTCCTTCAATACTGAAATCTGACGGTTCATTTCCGCATGGGTAAAGAAATCGATGATTACCTGCTTGTTCTCCTCCACAAATTTCTCGAACGAAACCTCGTCCGGCGCCTGAATAGTGAGAATAGACTGAGGAGCGGCATATACATTCCTTGCATACTTGAATTTAGGCTGGGTATAGAGATCCTTGTTCACATCGACAATAATGATATTGCGAATCAGTTTTAAAGTGGCATCATAATTGGAAGGGGCAGTATACATGATTCGGAATGAACGTTCTGACTGGGGAAGCCCCGGAACATCAGAATCAAGCACATCGAAAAGCGCCCTACCGGCAGGACGTTCCCACAAGCCGGGCTCCACCACTACCAGAACTTCATACGCACGACCGCTGGAGGTCGGAGTAAACACACCCTTTTTACCACCACCGCAGGCGGAAAAAAGTGTCAGTACGAGAACCATACTTAAATAAAACAAGTGCTTTCTCATATCTCTATCATTTTAGTTTTTCACAAAGCTACGAAGAATGCGTAATATCCTCCCTACCTAAGTTAATAATTTATATTAATTCTTCTTTATTCTCCTCCTGCTTGGCAGTGGACAACATGCCACAAGCGGCAAATATATCCTCTCCACGCGATGACCGTATAGTGGTAAACAGACCGTGAGAAGTCAGATAATCACGGAACGCAATCATGGTTTCCATATCGGCTCCCTCAAGATTCACCCCAGGTATGGCATGAAAACGAATCAGGTTAATCCGGCAGTCCAGCCCGCGTAGCAGCTTCAGAAGTTCCTTTGCATACGGTAACGAGTCATTCACTCCTTTGAAAACAATATATTCAAAAGATAGTCTGCGCTGTTTGCTAAAATCATAGTTTCTTAACAATTCTACAATCTCCGTGATGGAGAACGCCTTCTCTGCCGGCATCAGCTCGCGGCGTTGCAAAGGTATCGGCGAATGAAGGCTGATAGCCAGGTGGCAATCCGATTCCTCAATAAAACGCAGCAAGCCCTTCTTCAGTCCCACAGAAGAAAGTGTAACACGCTTGGGACTCCACGCATACCCATAAGAGGCGGTCATTATTTCCAGCGCTTTCAATACCTCGTCCAGATTATCAAGTGGTTCACCCATACCCATCATTACCACATTGGTCAGCTTGTCCCTTTCGGGCAACGAATTGATTTGGTTAATAATCTGGTTAGATGTCAGATTGGCGGTAAAACCCTGCTTGCCGGTCATGCAGAATTTACAGTTCATCTTGCAGCCCACCTGGGAGGAGACACAAAGCGTAGCCCGGTCTTCGTCGGGTATATAGACAGCTTCCACAAAATGTCCCTCGCCTGCCCGGTACAAGTATTTCACCGTACCGTCTACAGAGCGCATGGCATCTACCGGCGCTTTGGCACCTACCTCATAGATTTCTTTCAGCAATTCCCGATGCTTCAACGAAAGATTGCTCATTTCGTCTATAGAAATCACCTTCTTGTCATACAGCCAGGAAGCTATCTGCTTGGCAGAGAAACCGGGCATTCCCAGATTCTTCACCACATTCTGCAATTCAGAGAGCGTCAAGCCCAATAGAGGTCGTTTCTGCATATCGTTTTTCATTAAAACAAAACTCTTTCAAGAATGCAAAGGTAGGAATAAAGTTGCACAAAGACAACGGAGAGTGTAGAAAATGAAATGTACAGACAATGAAAAAGCCGCCCGGAAGTACCGGACGGCTTTTCAATATATTTTTTCTATTCTTAGAAGAATAAATAACGTTGGTCTTTTACGTTGGCTTTCAGATACAAGTCACTGATGAACTGGCTTGCCATGCGTGCATGCATGTTGGCCAAGTTATCCTCTTCAGTTTCCTTGTTGAATGTTTCGTTCAGTTTCTCTTTTGCATAAGGTTGCAGAACGAATACACCACCATTACCCTTGATAGGAGCACTCAGCTTGTTCACTTCGGCAATAGAAGCGTATGCGCCTACCAGAGGTTCGCTGCTACGCAATGCCGGGATATAGGCAGGAGCAGAGAAAGTAACGTGCTTTACAGAATCACTGACAGCATTTGCCATATTCTTATACTGCTCGAACGAAGTTGCATTGGCAGCCTTCATATCAGCCATAATCTTCTCTGCTTTCTTGTCACGGAGAATTTCAGCTCTCAACTGGTCTTTTACCAAAGCCAGTGGGCGATAGCCTTCAGGAACAATACTTGCAACACCTACTACCAGCATATGGTCGCTCTCGCCACATTCGTACAAACCGGAAACTTCACCGGCTTTTGCCTCAAACACCCATTTCAAAGCATCTTTGGTACCTCTGATACCACCGATACCATGTTCAGAGCTGTACAAGTCGGCTCTATCCAGCAACTTATAACCAGCATCTTCCGCATTAGCAATCATTTTCTCTAAAGTATTGTTTGCAGCAATAAACTGGCTGAACTCATTGTATGCCTTACTGTAAGTTTCCTTACTGAATTCTACCGGACGCTTGATAACGGCTACCTTATATTTATCCTTGACAGCCTTCTTGTTGGTTACCTGCAAAATGACATTTGCCTGTCCCAACGCCAAGTTGGTCAGCTCGTTCTGTCCCAAAGTAGTGACAGCAGTAATATATTTCAAGTTGTCACCGTCAATCTGTGCGCCTTCGTAATTAGCAGAAGAAATCCAGGTAGGCTCACCGGTCTGACCGTATTTTTTCGCAACTTCAGCAAAGCTGGCACCCTCCTTAATAGCATTGTAGATGCTGTCGGCCAAAGTCTTCGTCTTTTCAGCATCTTCAGCAACCACTTGAATCTGACGGAACTCGATAGAGTCCGGCATGGCAGCAGTAGCCAATTTCTTGAAAGAGTTGAGAGTATTGTCCGATACGTTATAATAAGGTCCGAACACACCACCCACCGCAACAGAGTCCAAACGGGCAGTCACATCAGCGGGCAGAGACTTAGTAGTGTAGAACAAGTCTGTATAAGGAGTTTCGGAACCGGTAGAACGGATGAAGGTAGTATAGTCAGAAGGATTGGCAATAAGTTGCTCCGTATATTCCTCCATTTCCTTTTGGAGAGCAGCTCTGTCTTCTGCACTTGCAGTTACCTGCACATCAATAAACTTAATGTTACGGGTTTCCACATATTGCTTGAATTGCTCTTTCTTCTTATCGTAGGCAGCTTTCAAGTCAGAATCCTTGATGACAATAGTAGAATCAACAATAGAAGAATAGGGAACTGCTGCAAGCAACAGGTCTGACTGATCCACTCTTGCATCAAATGCATCCTGAGCTTCCACAGGATTGGAGAAGAGAGATTTCGTAATCAAAGCCTGATACTTTTCCTGAAGACGAGCCTGGATAAGAGACTTCTCAAGGAAAGACCAGAACTTATACATAGACTCATAATACTCTGCATAATTGGAAGGCATCTGTGCCTTGTTCATCTTGGAATAGTCTACTAGGAACTTCTTCAACATATCCTTATCGAACGCACCGGTCTGGGGATTACGGAACGGAGTCTGTTGCAGCATCGGATGCACACCGGCATCAATGATAGCCTGAACTTCCGCCTTAGATACAGACAAGCCAAGTTTCTTAGCTTCTTTTTCAATCAGTTTATTATTGACGTATGTTCTCCATACTTCATCTTTGATTCGGTTGGTTTGTTCATCGCTCAATGCACTGTTGCCACTGGAGAACTTGATAACTTCTGTATATTCTTCTACCAATGCTTGAAAATCCTGAGCGGAAATTGTCTCCCCGTTCACTTCACCAACGTCTTGTGACTGGTGTGGCTGAAGCACTTTCCACGCGTCACCTGCGATGAAAGCAAACAGCGCCAAACCAATAACAATCACCAATAAAGGTCCTTTAGACCGAATGTTTTGTAATGTTGCCATTTTAGTTAATATGATTTATTTGTTTATTATTATTTTCCTAACATGTTCATTTTAGCGCACGAAGATACAAAAAATGCTAATACGCATCCATTTATTCTTTAAAAAATTACGCCTAAATGAAATTATTCAATGACTTTCAGTCTTACCAACTCAATTTTAGTAGCTGTCACCTTGATTATTTTAAACTGATAATTATCCACTTCAATCACTTCATGCAGCTTCGGGAAACTTTGATAACGGTTCAGAATCAGACCGCCCACTGTCAGATAATCGTCCGATTCCGGCAGGTCGAGCCCGAAAGTCTCATTTACCTTTTCTATTTCCAGACGGGCCGAAAGCACATATTCACGTTCACCCAGCTGCTTACATACATAGGACGTATTATCATGCTCATCCTCAATATCGCCGAAAATTTCTTCCACCAAATCCTCCAAAGAAACGATGCCTGCCGTACCACCAAATTCGTCCACCACTACAGCAATCGTTTTTTTCTGCTGCATGAACAGTTTCATCAGTTTGTGAGCCGACATCGTTTCGGGTACAATAGGCACTTCCTTCACGTTATTCTTCCAGTCTGCCGGATTCCTGAACATTTCCGACGAGTGAATATATCCCACCACATTATCTATATTTCCATCATATACTATGATTTTAGAAATACCCGACTCCACAAAAAGACATTTCAATTCTTCCAATGTGGTGGTCAGATCTACAGCTACCACCTCTGTACGCGGTACAATACAGTCGCGTATCTTTATATTCGAAAAATCAAGCGCATTTTGGAATATCTTTACCTCTGCATCCAGTTCTTCTTCACTTTCCGCATTCTCTATGCTCGACTGGATGAAGTAATCCAAATCCACTTTGCCAAAAGCCTTGGCCGACGCTTCCTTGTTTACTTTCATCCCAAATATCCGAAGGAACAGATACGACAATCCCGATGCAAATTTTGAAACAGGAAACAGAATGACATAACATATAAATAAAGGAATGGCACACACCCTCAGCATCAGATTGGGATTGATTTTAAACAAAGTCTTCGGCAAGAACTCACCGGTTACCAAAATAATAAGAGTGGAAATTATAGTCTGCACCAACACCATTACAAAATGGTTGGAAATAATTCCGGCAAGAAGATTCACCTCTATGATTTGTGCCATCAAGATACCATAAATGACAAGCGCGATATTATTACCAACCAGCATGGTCGAGATGAAGTTATTCGGGTTGCGAAGAAAATAGGAAATGATACCGGAAGTGACGCCTGACTTCCTTTCCATCTCAAAGCGCAGTTTATCTACGGAAACAAAGGCAATCTCCATTCCTGAAAAGAAAGCGGAGAAAGCCATGGTTATCAATAAAAAAATAACGGTATCCATTTTATCAATTTATGGTATCAGTCTGCAAGCTATCTGCTGCGGCAGCCTCTTCGTCAACATAGAAGATGCCCTCCGGCTTGCGAATCGTGTAAACAGTCATTTGCTGATTGGATTCAAAGCCATGTCCCGTAATGATACGGTCAGGCTGTTCGATACGGATAAACTCATCCGAATAAATTCTTTGTGTCCGCTGGTCCCAATACAGCAACTCTGTATCAAACTGCTCACCTTTCAAATTCTGTATATGCACATTCCCCATCAGTTTCCATAACTCTTCCTTATTAAAGAAATAGGCTGTATCGGCCTTGATACTTGCCTCCACTTGGAAGATAGAGTCAAACTTTTCCAAATAGACCCCCTTTTCAAAAGCCCAGTATGGAGGATTCTTCCGGTCAAAGACCAGCCACTCTTCCGTATTGATGCGGTAACGTGTTACACCGGAATCAGACACTAGCGTAGTCACCCCGCGGGTGTCCATCACCGCCATAGAATCACGCTCGGTAATGGCATCGCCCAGCTCCTTCTTCTTCCCGGAACATGAAGAAAATAAAAGAAGCATAACCATTGCCCCAAAGACAATGGTTATGCTCGCATTTTTATGATAAACAACGTTGATGAGTTGTAGCAACATAGTTTTATCTGATAGTTGTAGATTCACCTATCCATCCGCCGATAGTGATACGGTCACCAGCTTTGTAACCCAACATAAAGAGGTCTTTAGCCTGGGGAGTGTGACGGGAATAAGTACTAATCAGCTCGTTAGCACGTTCTGTAACTGAAGGATCCACCGCTTTAGCTCTCTGCAACTTATCAATTACTACAAAGTAAGTACACTTATTCAGAGCTGGCTCGTCAGTCCAATTAGGATTGGAACCGTAAAGCTGTGCCAGCAAGATATAAGGATCACCATAGTTTTCCTTAAAGCTAATAGCCTTCTGGCAATATGCTCTTGCCTGAGAAAGTTTCTTAGCCTGCATCAAAGCAGCAGCAGTGGCATATGCCATTTCAGCTTTCTTGTCATTATCGGTTTCCTTAGCCAATGCTTCGTCAAAGTATTTCACGGCATTGTCATAGTCACCTTTTTTATAGTACATGTATGCTACACCTACAGCAGCATCGGCAGTCGGGTCAATTTGATACATGTATTCAGAAGCCTTGAAATAAACTTCACTTTCGTTACACTTCATCAATTTCAAAATATTCAATGCTTTCTTCAAGAAAGTAGAGTCTGTCTTATTTTCTTCTACTTTAGGGCCATAGATATTCTGCAAAGATTCACAATCAGCCACACCACTCTGGATGAACATAGCTACCAAATTATCCTTGATAGTTTGCAGGTTTGCCTTCTTTGCCTCTTTGGTTTCAGCTGCGATAGCATCATCCGCATACTTGGAAGCATCAATATAGTCTTGGAAGAACTGGTCAGTATGATTGTCATCTGCCTTTACCTTCTGCATAGAAACATCCAAGAAATAGTGTAAAACCGCACCTTTGGAGCCGCCCTTTTCTGCTTGGACAGATTCTTTCAGCCAATTGTAAGCTGTATTAAGGTCCGGAGTCGGAGCAAATTGAAGATAATCCACTGCTTTGGCACCCAAAGCATCAGCTACACTCGGCACCCCCTTCATTCCCTTGTTAACAAATTCAGGAATGTACTTCATTCTCAAGTCATACACATCCATCAGCTCATCAAAATACTTCTTATAATCAGCAGAATTTCTATCTTTAATCTGACTCAAGAAACCCACTAAAATCTTCTGAGCATCTGTAAATGTATAATACCGCAGTGTAGGGCAATCCTTCAATACAGCCATACAAGGAGCGTATGCATCCTTAAAGTTACCAGCTCTCACTGCTTCATGAGAGATACTACTGTTCGAATTACAATTTTCAGTCTGTGCGAAAGTACTGGTCGCTCCACCCGAAAGGAGCAAGACAGCCACAAGCGTCTTAATTTTCATTGTATTTAAATTTTAGTTGTTATATTTTTTGTCTATTCAATTTCCATTAATCCACTTTACGCTTGAAGAACCAGCGTTCGTTAAAGGTTACTCCGATACAAATACGCAATGTATTTTCGTTCAAGAACGCAGCTTGGGTTCCTTTGGTTCGCACGTATTGCGCAGAAAGGCTCAATACGGAACGGGTTCTCGGTATAGGTAATCCAAAACCGGCAGTAATGCCATATTCATCAGCGGCACGTACACCGTCTATCTTATAATAAGGCTTGGAGTAATAAGCTCCCAAACGATACTTCACATGAGACAAATAACTTCGTCCCATAGGATTCGGCAGATATTCTGCACCAACGGATACTCTTCCACGGTCGCAAAACGCCTCGTCATTATTCATATAGCTCACTTTACTCCAATTTTGAAACATCACATCCGCTCCCACCGTCAGACGATCGTCGTACACGTATGTCACACCTGCTCCAAATGTTGTTGGAATGCCGCAAGTAACAATAGTGTCCCTTGTTACCGAGGTAACTCCCGTATTACTATTGCCAGTCTGCGTAACTTCGTACGCATCGTTGCTCAAATCATGCCCCGGAGAAAATACGATTCCCAATGTTGCAACATGCTTTTTTCCAAACTGGTGGGTGTACTGTGCTCCAAAATCCAATTTATAGCTCTTTACAGCCACATTAGACTGTATTGTAATAGGAAATACACTAGAACTGGACGGAAAGGTTTCCGCAGCGGTTCTTGTTATATCTCCCCAAAGATACGAAAAATTCGCACCGACGGAAAGATTTTTAATTATTTTAAAGCCTGCACCTAAATAAAGCTGGTGCAGACCTCCTTCTCCCGAATAGCTTACCGTCGTAGATTTGTCTGGGAATTCCGTATCTTCCCGGTACTCTCCCATGCTGTATCCCACATTCGAATAAGGCAATAACCCCAAGCTTATGGCAGCCCATTTACTTGCACGAAATTGCATCGTGATGTAATCAAAACTGGAATTCTTGGCATTTTGTTTCAGAGTGCCGTTACTGAGGTTTGTATTCTGTAGAGAGACTGCTCCATCAAAGATAAAAGTCAGCGAATCTACCGCCGTATAGGATGCCGGATTAGCAAAGTTAGTCTGGTACTTGTCCCGTAAACCATAGGCAATACCACCCATCGCCCTGCTGTTACTTGAGCCTTGTTCAGACAACTGTCCATATCCATATCGTGTATAGGGAGAATTCGTATTATTTTGAGCGACTGCCGCTCCTGATAATATCGTAAGCAAGAGCACTAACAGTGTTTGTCTATAGCCTGTCATTATTATAGTTTAAAATTCTATTTAATCCTTTCAACACTAAAAATCTGTCTGCAAAGATGATACTTTTTAAGTTTGTATCAAAAGAAAAATCATCCCCGCCCGTTAAAAAAACCAAAAGTTCAGGATATTTATGCTTCATAGCCGTAACGTAACCTGAAATTTCATATTCAATACCCTTCAGTACTCCGGCACGGATAGCCGTATCGGTATCCTTCCCCATGGGCACCATCCGCCCCTCAAGAGTCACCATTGGAAGCCGTCCGGTAAACTGATGAAGCGCCTTGAAACGCATCTGCAGGCCGGGAGAGATATTCCCGCCATGATAACGGGCAGCAGCATCGACAAACTCATAAGTGATACAAGTACCGGCATCAATCACCAGTATATCCCTGCCAGGAAATTGCTCATTGGCTCCTACCACCGCCGCCATACGATCATACCCCAGCGTCCGGGGAGTTTCATAGAGGTTTTCTACCGGAAGAGAAGTCTTTTCATTGAGCCACAGAATGGGAACAGCCATACCTTCCAGTTGCGACAACACCTCTCTGCTCAAATCAATGACAGTAGCCACTATCGCTTTTTCAATCGTATATGTACGGCACACTTCAGGCAATCGTTCCAACGTCAGATTGGAGTCATACACCACCTCTACGATACGTCCACCATCAAACACCGCCATCTTGGCAATTGTATTTCCTATATCAATAATGAGATTCACCGTATTGCATAAATTTAGCGGCGCAAAGATATAACATTAATATTGAAATTCAGCAGAAACTGCCTCTTTATTAGAAGAGCAACCGCACAAGAATTCTTATTCATATCCGTACCAAACAAGCACAATGCCACTCCAATAATTTGTTGAGATTTATTAAAACCACAACACCATACCACAACCACCTGATTATCAATATAGTTGAGATGCATTACATTCAGTATACGACCGATCCCTATTCAGTATACGATTGAATGGCATTCAGTATACGGCTGAACCAGGTTCAATATACCACTATTCTTTCACCTATATCATTTGTAAATAGAAAACACTTACCGCTCGTACTTGGCAGTTGATTCAAAACAGCCAATTATGCGAATCAAGAATTGTATCAAGTTCATAATTAAAAAAGATTCTTCGGACACAGATGACTGGGATAACACGAATAACCACTTTAGTTCCTCATCACAAATTGGGATAATATTAGTTTTTTCCGTAAGTTTGCAGCATGAAACGAAGCCTACTTATACATATATATATAGTAATCTTTTTCTTCTGTTTGCCTGCAGCGAATGCCCAGGTGACACAACAGCAAAAGAGTGCTGCAACAGACTCCGTGCGCGTCAGTCTACTGACTTGCGCTGCAGGAGGAGAGATTTATTCCCTATTCGGACACACTGCCATACGGTACGAGAACTATACGCGCGGCATTGACGCCGTCTTCAATTACGGCATGTTCAACTTCAACGCCCCTAACTTCATCTTCCGTTTTGCCTTGGGAGAAACGGATTATCAACTTGGAGTGACCGATTATGAGCATTTCGCCGCCGAATATAACTATCTGGGACGCGATGTCTGGCAACAGACGTTAAACCTAACAGAAGAAGAAAAAGAACGCCTGATAACACTATTGACAGAGAACTACCGCCCCGAAAACCGAGTATACCGCTACAATTTTTTCTACGACAATTGCGCCACCCGCCCGCGAGACCAGATAGAACGTGCCATCAACGGCACGCTGCAATACGCTGACAATATGACTGATAACAGTACGGGAATCTCTTTCAGGGATTTGCTGCATAAATACAGTGAAGGCCATTTGTGGTCACGTTTCGGCATGGACTTATGCATGGGCAGCAAAGCAGACGAACCCATCAACCGCCGGCTGGCAATGTTCGTCCCCTTCTACATGCAGGAGTATTTCAATAAAGCGCAGATTGTGGACAAAGAAGGACAAGCACGGCCACTGGTTGCCAAAGAAGAAAAAATCGTAGTAACGGGTAAAACACCAGCCGACTTCGTCAGCAGAGGCATCACACCGATGCAGTCGGCTTCGCTATTACTGATACTTGTAGCAGGCATCAGCATTTACGGCATACGAAGAGGAAAAACTCTCTGGGGCATGGACCTCATACTCTTCTTGGTTGCCGGAATGGCTGGATGTATACTGGCATTTTTAGCACTATTCTCACAGCATCCGGCAGTAAGTCCCAATTATATACTATTTGTATTCCATCCATTTCACCTTTTTTGCCTTCCATTCATGCTATCCAGGGTACGAAAAAGGGAAATAAGCCGCTATATGCTGGTTAACTTTGCAATTTTAACACTTTTTATAGGGCTTTGGGCAATAATTCCGCAGAGAATTCCGCCAGCAATATTACCTTTGGCACTGTGTTTGCTGATACGTTCTGCAAGCAACCTCATTCTGACATACAAACGAAAGTAATGAAAAAAGGACTGATAACTTCCATACTCGCACTTACATTCAGTGGTTTGCAAGCCCAACCGCTGCCTGCCTCCCCAAAGCTGGTGGTAACATTGACCATTGACCAGTTGCGTACAGACTATATGGAAGCATTTTCGTCCTTATACGGAGAAAAGGGGTTTAAGCGCTTACTGCGTGAAGGTAAAGTCTTCCGTCAAGCAGAATTTCCTTTTTGCGGAACGGACCGAGCCTCGGCCATTGCCGCCATCTATACCGGGACAACACCGTCCATGAACGGCATCATTGCAGAGCAGTGGCTGGATGCAGGTACACTACGCCCCATAGACTGTGTAGAAGACCCCAACTTCATGGGCAACTATACCGACGAAAGCACTTCCCCCTCCCAATTACTGACCTCCACCATTGCCGACGAGCTAAAAATAGCTACCCGCAACAAAGGTCTGGTTTATGCCATTGCGCCTTTCCGCGATGCCGCCATATTGGGTGCCGGACACGCGGGGAACGGTGCCTTCTGGCTTAATAACAATACCGGAAAATGGTGCAGTACAACTTATTATAATGAATTTCCGTGGTGGCTGAGTCAATACAACGACCGGAAATCTCCCGACTACCGTATCAAGGATATGGTATGGACACCTGCACTTCCTTTTACCAACTATACATTTCTGCCCGAATGGCGTAACGAACCATTCAAATACAAGCTGGACGGTGAACGGGCAAACAAATTTCGCCGCCTGATTACCAGTCCTTTCATCAATGAGGAAGTCAACCTGCTGACCGAAGAGCTGCTGAACAAGAGCACTATCGGACAAGATGACGTACCCGACCTATTATCGCTGACTTACTACGCAGGAAATTACAACCACCGGAGTACGCAGGAATGTGCCATGGAAATGCAAGATACCTACGTACGGCTGGACCGTAGTATAGCTTCCTTATTAGAGCTCATAGAACGTAAAGTTGGGCTCCACAACGTACTTTTCTGCATCACCTCCACCGGCTATGCCGACCTGGAAGCTGCCGACCCGGGCGTATATCGGATACCGGGTGGTGAATTCTACCTGAACCGCTGTGCCGCCCTGCTGAACATGTACCTCATGGCATCCTATGGCGAGGGACAATATGTGGAAGCTTATTATGACCAACAAATCTATCTCAACCATAAACTTATTGAGAACAAGCAGCTGAGCCTGACTGAAATTCAAGAAAAATCTGCCGAATTTCTGGTTCAGTTCAGTGGCGTGAGCGAAGTATATTCAGCTCATCGCCTGCTTTTGGGCCCCTGGTCACCGCAAATAGAACGTATACGCAATGGTTTTCACCGCAAGCGCTCTGGCGATTTGCTCATTGAAATACTTCCGGGCTGGACTATCATGCAGGAAAATAGTATTGATAACCGTGTAGTACGTACGGCCGATATTCCTGCTCCCCTCATTTTATTGGGAGGAGGAATGAAGGCTGAAATCATCCGTATACCCATCAGTATCGACCGCATTGCCCCTACCCTGGCAAGTGTAATGCGCATCCGCGCCCCTAATGCAAGTACAGCATCTCCCCTCGACTTTTGATTCTAAAATAATCTGTGCAAATCTGGATAATCTGTATAGAAATCAGTAACTTTGCACGCTCAACTAACTCAGCAATAATAATAAAAACAAATATATAATGGGATTTAATGAATTTTTAAGCTCGATTTTCGGCAACAAATCCACACGCGACATGAAAGAGATACAACCGTGGGTGGAGAAAATCAAAGCCGCTTACCCGGAAGTAGCCAAACTCGACAACGACGCCCTACGCGCCAAGACAGAAGAACTGAAAGCCTACATCCACGATTCGGCAGCCGAACAACGCGCCAAAGTGGAAGAACTGAAAGCCAGCGTTGAAGATACCGAACTGGAAAAACGCGAAGACCTCTTCAACCAAATCGACAAAATCGAGAAAGAGATATTGGAGATTTATGAAAAAGCGCTGGACGAAGTATTACCCACCGCTTTCTCTATTGTAAAGGAAACAGCCAAACGATTCTCTGAAAATGAAGAAATAGTGGTTACAGCTACCGATTTTGACCGCCAACTGGCTGCCACTAAAGACTTTGTACGCATCGAAGGCGATAAAGCCATCTACCAGAACCATTGGATAGCAGGTGGTAACGATACTGTATGGAACATGGTACATTATGATGTACAGCTATTCGGTGGTGTGGTTCTACATAAAGGTAAGATTGCCGAAATGGCAACCGGTGAAGGTAAGACATTGGTAGCTACCCTACCGGTATTCCTCAATGCCCTGACTGGTAACGGCGTGCACGTGGTAACAGTGAACGACTATCTGGCAAAACGTGACTCCGAATGGATGGGTCCTCTTTACATGTTCCACGGTTTGAGTGTAGATTGCATCGACAAGCACCAGCCCAACTCTGATGCCCGTCGCAAAGCTTATCTGGCAGATATCACGTTCGGTACAAACAATGAATTCGGTTTCGACTACCTGCGTGACAACATGGCTATCAGCCCCAAAGACCTGGTACAACGCCAACATAATTATGCCATTGTCGATGAGGTGGACTCAGTATTGATTGATGATGCCCGTACTCCGCTGATTATCTCCGGACCGGTTCCCAAAGGCGATGACCAACTCTTCGAACAGCTCCGCCCACAAGTAGAACGTCTGGTAGAAGCTCAGAAAAAACTGGCTACCCAATACCTGGCCGATGCCAAGCGCCTGATTGCATCGAACGATAAGAAAGACCAGGAAGAAGGCTTCCTCGCTTTGTACCGCAGTCACAAGTGCCTGCCCAAGAACAAGGCACTCATCAAGTTCCTCAGCGAACAAGGCATCAAGGCCGGTATGCTGAAGACCGAAGAAATCTACATGGAGCAGAACAACAAGCGCATGCACGAGGTGACTGACCCGCTGTACTTCGTTATCGAAGAGAAAATGAACAGCGTGGATTTGACAGACAAGGGCGTAGACTTGATTAGTAGCAATGTAGAGGACCCCACTTTCTTCGTACTCCCCGATATCACAGCGCAACTCTCTGCCTTGGAAAACGAAACAGAGCTGACAGACGAACAGCGCCTTGAAAAGAAGGATGCCCTGATGACCAACTATGCCATCAAAAGCGAACGTGTGCATACCATCAACCAACTGTTGAAGGCATACACCATGTTCGAGAAAGATGACGAATATGTGGTAATCGACGGCCAAGTGAAGATTGTGGATGAGCAGACGGGACGTATTATGGAAGGACGTCGTTATTCTGACGGTTTGCACCAAGCCATCGAAGCCAAAGAAGGCGTGAAAGTAGAAGCTGCCACCCAGACTTTTGCCACCATTACATTACAGAACTATTTCCGTATGTACCACAAACTATCCGGTATGACCGGTACGGCAGAAACAGAAGCCGGCGAGTTGTGGGACATCTACAAACTGGATGTAGTGGTTATTCCGACCAACCGCCCCATTGCCCGTAACGACATGAACGACCGCGTTTACAAGACAAAACGTGAAAAATATAAAGCAGTCATCGAAGAGATAGAAAAAATGGTGGCAGCAGGACGCCCCGTACTGGTGGGTACCACTTCTGTTGAAATCTCTGAAATGTTGAGCAAAATGCTCACCATGCGTAAGATTGAACATAGTGTATTGAATGCCAAACTGCATCAGAAAGAAGCGGATATTGTGGCTACTGCCGGTTTGAAATGTGCTGTAACCATTGCTACCAATATGGCCGGTCGTGGTACCGACATCAAGTTGAGTCCGGAAGTGAAAGCTGCAGGCGGTCTTGCCATCATCGGTACAGAACGCCACGAATCACGCCGTGTGGACCGTCAGTTACGTGGTCGTGCAGGACGTCAAGGCGACCCGGGTTCTTCTGTATTCTTCGTATCTTTGGAAGATGACCTGATGCGTTTGTTCTCCAGTGACCGCATTGCCAGTGTAATGGACAAACTGGGTTTCAAAGAAGGTGAAATGATTGAACACGGCATGATTTCCAAATCCATTGAACGTGCGCAAAAGAAAGTTGAGGAAAACAACTTCGGCATCCGTAAGCGTCTGTTGGAATATGACGACGTGATGAACAAGCAACGTACAGTAGTCTACACCAAACGCCGCCACGCTTTGATGGGCGAACGTATCGGTATGGATATCGTGAACATGATTTGGGACCGTTGTGCCAACGCCGTCGAAGCACCCGACTATGAAAACTGCAAGATGGATGTGCTCCAGACGCTTGCCATGGAAGTACCTTTCACCGAAGAGGAATTCCGTAATGAGAAGAAAGAAAAACTGGCAGACAGAACTTTTGACGCTGCCATGGAACTCTTCAAACGCAAGACAGAACGTATGGCACAGATAGCCTATCCGGTCATCAAGCAAGTATACGAAATGCAGGGACACATGTACGAAAACATACTTATCCCCATCACAGACGGAAAACGTATGTACAACATCTCCTGCAACCTGAAGAAAGCTTACGAGACAGAATGTAAGGAGGTGGTGAAGTCATTCGAGAAATCCATCTTGCTGCATGTTATCGACGAAGCATGGAAAGAAAACCTGCGCGAGCTGGACGAGCTGAAACACTCCGTGCAGAATGCAAGTTACGAGCAGAAAGACCCGCTACTGATTTACAAGCTGGAATCTGTGAACTTGTTTGATGCAATGGTCAACAAAATCAATAACCAGACCATCTCTATCCTGATGCGTGGACAAATCCCGGTACAAGAGGCTCCGGCTGAAGCCCCTGAGGCTCCCCAGGCTCCCCGCCAAGTAGAGGTGCGCCAGGCTGCTCCGGAACAACGCCAGGATATGAGCAAGTATCGCGAACAGAAGGTTGATTTGAATGACCCGAACCAGCAGGCCGCTGCGGCACAAGATACACGTGAACAACCAAGACGCGAACCTATCCGTGCCGAGAAGACCGTAGGACGCAATGATCCTTGTCCTTGCGGAAGCGGTAAGAAATACAAAAACTGCCACGGAAGGAATGCATAAATCAAAGCTATAAAATGATAAAGCGATAGGGTGATAAGATGATACCGTCAGGTATCTTTTATCACCCTATCACTTTTTCTCCTGCCACATTATCACATTTTTTATTCGTTCCAGCTTTTGAATATTCAGCTAAAAGAGTACTTTTGCTCCAAAGAACAAAACCAAAGACTATGACCAAATATCACTATTGTCTGTTATTGATGGGTTCTCTGCTGTTAGGCAGCTGCCAGAGTGTAGAACAACTGTCCATTGATTACATGCTTCCGGCAGAAGTCAGTTTCCCGGCAACATTGAAACGTGTGGCTGTTGTCAACAACATGCCAAACGTACCGGACAACAAACTCATCATCAGTGAGGAAGAACAGAAAAAAAGTGAGAATGAGGTGGCACGCCTCACCAACTACTACAATGGAGACGCCGCAATAACAACCGAATCCCTTGCAGAGGCCCTTGCCAACGAAAACTACTTTGAAGAGGTTGTGATATGCGACTCTGCCCTCCGGAGTAAAGACATCAATCCCCGCGAAAGCACATTATCGAGGGATGAAGTACTGGAACTTACACAGAATTTGGACGTAGATTTCCTGATAGCCCTGGAAAACATACAAATGCGTTCCAATCGCAAGATAAGTTATATGCCCGACTGGGGTGTGTTCCTCGGCACAGTGGATGTAAAGGTATATCCTACCGTCAGAATATATTTACCTAACCGCAAAGGTCCTATGGTAACCGTCAACAGCAATGACAGTATTTTCTGGGAAGAGGCAGGAAATGGTGAAGCGTCAGTACGTTCCCGCCTCATCAGCGAAGAAGACATGGTGAAGCAAGCATCTGAATTTGCAGGAACGGTTCCGGTAAGACATCTACTCCCCTATTGGAAAACCGGTAACCGCTATCTCTTCAGTGGTGGTTCTGTAAATATGCGTGACGCAGCCGTATATGCCAAAGAAGAAAATTGGAGTAAAGCAGTAGAGCTCTGGAAGCAGACCTACGAAACAAAAAAAGGAAAACAGAAAATGTATGCAGCCTATAACACCGCTTTGGGCTACGAAATGCAAGACAGCATAGATACTGCCTTGGAATGGGCATTAAAAGCGCAAAACCTTGCCCGTGAGAAAAGCAAGACAGACAAAAAAGAGACAGGCGAAATACATGATGGAACCATCTCCTATTACATCTTTATCAGCATGTATGTAGACGAATTGGAGAAACGAAAAGAGGGAATGGCACGCCTGAACATGCAAATGAACAGATTTGATGATGATTTTTAGTCAAATGATGCAGAGATAACCGTTTTTTTTATACCTTTGAACAACCATTAAGAAAAGAAAGTTATTATGAAGCTCAGTCAATCGTCATTAGCACTCTTAGAGGACACTCTTAAAAAAGCAATCGGCAAATACACCTGCGGTTGCGAACAGACTATCGTTACAGACATTCATCTGCAACCGAATCAGAATTCGGGCGAACTGTCTATCTTTGATGATGAAGACAAGGAGCTAGCCAATACCACCATTGAAGAATGGATGACATACGAGGGAGATGATTTCTACGAAAATGTAGAGCGTATCTTATCCTCACTGCTCTGCAGCATGAAAAATGAAGGAAAGTTCGACAAGCTGACAATTCTGAAACCATTCTCTTTTGTACTGGTGGATGACGATAGAGAAACAATAGCAGAACTGCTGCTGATGGATGATGATACTCTATTGGTCAATGAGGAGCTACTGAAAGGATTGGATGAGGAACTGGATTCTTTTCTGAAAGAGCTGCTGGAAAAATAATATTCCAAGTAATCAGCCTATAAGGAAAAGATACCTTCTTATAATAAATTAGCCCCTACGATATAAAACAACCGCAGGGGCTAATTCTTTTTTTACCTACACCAATACCTAACGTATCTTAATTCCATAGAAAGAACTTGAGGTGGTAACAAAAAGTATATCCTTCTGCCTTCCACCAATTGCCAAGGAAATCGGGCGTTCTTCTATCTGAATACGTCTCTGCTCTTTACCATATTTGTCATAGACAAATATTTCACCATCAGCAACATAGACATTCCCATCAGCATCGGTCACATTACTGTATTGGCCATAAGGACATATTATTCCTTGTTCTGTCAAACGGCCATCCACACCAACGGAAAGTTGTACTGTCGTTTTATTCATCTCATTTACAATATAAACCGGTTCTGACTGACCGGGCACTGTAACAGTCAAAGCACAAGAACGTCCCAAATCATAGGTATCCGGAATAATTGTCACGCCATCCGGAGCGACAAAACTATACTCAGGCATACTGGCAACCACCTTGTCAAAGTCACCTCTCCAGCGACTGGAAGGGTGAATGACTTTCTGTATATTCTTCATACCGGCTGTAACGACACGTGGCATAGGCTTCATCGTAGCATCCACGTTATCCGGATTAAAAGAATACCCCCAAGCACTCCAGCCACTGTTACCCCAACCACTGTACATCGGATTATCATCCGGCAAGCGCACTACCGTTTCCTGCTTGCCGTTCACCAGATAACCCGGCTGAGGGTCATAGCGGAAAATAACCAGCAGATTGTCTTGCGTATCAGTAGTCAATGTAAAAGGCTTCCAGGGATAATCGGCTATCAAAGTAATCTGCTCCGTGTCTGCCGACCATCTATAGATTTTCTTCAGACGGTTTTCACAGAAGTAGATATTTCCTTTACTGTCGGTAGTAGCTCCGGAGGCCAGTTCAAAACCGGTAGCCAGCTTCACAGGCTTGTCCATGACCGTGCAGGAAGGGCGAAGGCTCTTCTCGCTACCCGAAACAGTGAGACGGGCAAAGTCCCACGAATAAACGGGCAACTTCTTATTCATATCATATATAGGAAACTCTATGACTGGCAATATCTGCGTATAATTGTGCATATTACGGAAAGTGATATTCTTGCAATCCCATATGCGGAAACCTATCCTCTTTGGCATAAAGGCACGGATAACGCGATACATCCACACATTTACCATTTCGATATTTTGACAATTGGACATTTCTGCCATATAACAATCAGGCCCTTCACGACCTTCTTCCTCAAACTGGAAAGCATAAATTTTCCAGTTGGCCACATTATGGAAACGGGCTTCAGTACGGACATGATGCTCCAAAGACATGGCATAAATACGTCCCGGAGTCTTCGTTTCGCTAATATAAAGCCCACTGGCAGCATACGTACTGGCTGTCCAAACATCCTTAATTGTCCCACCGCCATTGTTTGTAATCCACAAACTCCAATACTGGTTGTCCCAAGCCATATCCTTACCGGTCTCCATGACCGGAGAAGACGGGGAACTAATTCGACGCTCGCCCCTGCGGTAAGACGACTGTCCGGAAGCATTCGGAGCCGGTTTGCGCAAGGTGCCGTGCCCGCCTACAAACTTCACATCATTCAAGTACGAACACTCACCCGCCATCCATTTACAGCCGACAGCACGGTAATTATACGCACCAGTATTAATACCTATACCATTCAGTACGTCGTCGCCGCCTTCGGAAGATTCAACCAAAGGCACAGGCACGCCGAAACCACTGAATGCAGGCTCGCTTTCCTTCAACAGAAATTGAGTCCCAAAAGGATGCAGCCCAATCAGCTTAGTACCGGGAGACAGCTTCAACGTTCTCGTCAGACGATACCACCCCTGGGGCACATAGATGCTTTTATGCAAAGAGACAGCTTTTTCAAAAACTTCCGTATCATCAGTCTCGCCATCACCTTTTGCCCCTAAGTCGCGGATATTGACCCATGTCTCCATTGCCGGAAGAACCGGAAGGTCCTTGCCAAGTGGAACCGGCAGTTTTGCCACCGGCTCTATTTCACATATTTCCCTGAAAGAAGAAGCATCATTCAAATCCTGATACACCAGACCGTAAGTAAACTCCTTGACTCTGTACATTTTTGCTTTTCCGGCAACTTTCTTTCCACTTTGAGCATAGTCCACCAGTACGGGAACATTCCTGCAATCCACATTCACCAGATTCAATTGCGAAAAAGTATTTCCCTCTACGCTTACCCTGACACCGGCTTCCGAAATATTCTCCCACAACGAATTCTCCACATGAAGGCGGTCTGCCAGATTCTCTGCCATTTCAAAGGCAACGGGCGTATTCTTCACATGCATATTGACGATGGCAAACCCCACCTCTTTTGAATAGACAGCCGCTTTTCTCTGCCCCTCAAAGTAAGTATCGACCATCATCATAGGCCATCCCGGAGAAGTCCTGGAAGAAATTATCCCATATTCACCGCCATAGAACCTGACGTCTTCCAGTTCATTGCCCACATCATACATGCCGGCTTTTCCCGAACCAATCCGAATGTCGCAATGATTGATAAATCCATGCTGGGCAAAATGCGCACGAATGGCGACGGCTTGAGGATTACCTTTGTCTATACGGAAATCCACATTGGACACCGCACTATAGAAAGTACCTGCACCGGCATCCGAAGGCTTCCTGCCCTCTTGTGCCAGCCCTCCCGTAAACCATATCATATAATTTTGAGTAGTCTGGAAACCGGGTGTATCGGCTCCCAAATAAATCACCGGCCGTTTCTTCCCATAACCAATCAGCCGAATGGATGAGGGAATTTGAATCGTCTTGCTAATACGATAATTTCCTTCCGGCAGAAACAGTATCCCAAAGTTCTTTTCGCGCTTCACCTGATTGATTGCCTCTTGAAGTGCATCGGTCACGTCGGACTTTCCATCAGCCTTGAAGCCGTAATTCTCCGGGGTAAAGTAGAATGCTTCCGGATCGTCCGGTCTTTGCGTATAGGTGGAACCACCCTCTGCCGCCCACCCGGACGGCATATTACCGATAATCCAACAGACTATCAGCAGGTATCTCATTATTTGATAATTTCTCATTACACAGATTGTTTTAATATGGATTTTCCTTATTTAATACGTACACCAAAGAACTTGGAACGGCCTGTGACAAACAATGTATTGCCATCCTTACCGCCAAACTGTAATGTGGACGGACGTTCGGGAACACGAATCATCCCTTTCTTCTTGCCATCCTTATCAAATACATATATTTCTCCGTCAGCCACATACAAGTTCCCTTCCTTATCTACAGCAGAACCAAATTCGCCCTGCTCCACAAAATAGCTCAAGTTGGAGAGCGTGCCGTCATTGGCCACATCCATCTTCACCATTCTGCGGTCATATTCATCAGAGGTATAGAAAGGCTTTCCCGGATAGGCTTCCAGCAGGGAAGAACTACGTGACAAGTCGAAATAATGAGGAATGATAGTTTTTCCATCCGGTGCCAGGAAGCACATTTCAGGAACATAGACCGACACCGCATTGAAATCGTGGAAGTCTCTCCAACGGTTAGAAGGATAAAGAGCCTTATACACGTTCTTCACTTGACCCATCGGAACACGCGGCAACAGTTTGATGGTCTCTTCCGGATTTTCCGGGTCAATGGAGTAGACTCTCATTGTATATGCGGAATTACCATATCCGCTGAAAGAAGTACCTTTTGTATCAGGCATTACCGGCATTTCCTCCGGCTTACCATTAATCAGATATCCCGGCTGCGCATCATATCTGAACAATACCAATAGATTATCTTCTGAATCAAAAGCCAGGTTGGAGGGTTTCCACGGGAAATCTGCCAGCAGCGACAAGCTGTTTGTCTCTACCGACCATTTAAAGATACGACGCATCCGATGGTCGCAGAAGTAAATGTTACCTTTACTGTCGCGCGCAATGCCTTCGGCAAATTCCAAATCGGAAGCCAATTGGTTCACCTTACCTATTTCATTGCCTAACGATTGCTGATGAGGTTCTTTTCCGGTTACAATCAAGCGAGAAAGTTCCCACGGGCGGATGTCAATGTCTTTGTTGACATCGAACACTGCAATGTTATTCGTATATTTAATCTGAGAATAGTTATGCAGGTTCAGAAATGCGATGTTCTCGCAATTGCGGATACGTACAGAACTGTGATACGGTTCATTGACACGGATAACGCGGAACATATACAAGTTTGCAAAGGTCACATCTTTGCAGTCGTCCATCTCTATCGGTTGGCAATCGGTACTTTCGCGGCTCTCTTCCTCGGTTTGCATGCAATACACCTTCCAGTTGGACACCTTGCTGAAACGTACTTCATTTCTTACATGATGCTCGATGGACATGGCATAGATACGCCCCGGAGTAGAAGTATTGTTGGCATAGAAACCATTGGTGGCATATGTGCTTGCTGTCCAGATATCTTTAAAGGTGCCACCACCGTTGTTGGTCACCCACAGACTCCAATACTGGTTGTCCCAAGCAAGATCCATGCCCGAAGCCGCTACCGGATTATCGGGAGAACTGATACGAGCCGGTCTGTTCCACCGGCCACGTGGTTCCTCAACACCCGGTTTAGGTTTCCATAAACCGCCATGCCCGCCTACAAACTTCACGTCATTCATATAAGAATCTGCATTTGCCATCCACTTCACACCTACAGCACGATAGTTATAACCGCCGGTATTGATACCAATGCCCATCAGCATATTTGCACCGCCTTCCGAAGATTCCACCATCGCTTTCGGACCGCCAAAACCACTGAATGCAGCAGTACTTTCGTCCAGCCGGAACTGAGTGCCAAAAGGATGCAGGCCTATCAACTTGGTATCGGGCTTCATCTTCAAAGTTTCGGTAATGCGATACCAGCCCTGGGGCACATAGATATTATCGTACTTGTCAATAGCCTCCTGGATGGCCTTCGTATCATCCGTTTCCCCATCTCCCTTTGCACCGAATTCGCGCAGATTTACCCATGTTGCCATTGCAGGCAGTGCAGGGATGTCCATCAGTTGGGCAACCGGCATCTTCTGTATCGGTTCAATATCAACCAACGTTTCATATTCCGGCATATCCACCATGTCATCCATCTGCAAGCCGTGGTCGTATGACTTTACCTTATAGATTTTATGAGAAACATGGGTGGCCGTATTGCTACGGGTATATTTCGCCAAGGTCGGTACATTCTTACAATATACATTGCGAAAGGTTATCTGATTGTTGCTGTTGTTCTCGTTGGTAATCACCACTGCCGGACCACTTACATTTTCAAAATAGCTGTTTTCCAAAAATAACTTGTCGCAATAATTAGGGTCAATATCAAATACAGCCGGAACATTCTTGGCATACAGATTCACCATTGCCAAACCGGACTCCTGACAACGAAGAGCAGCTACACGTTGTCCCTCAAAATAAGAGTCGACCATCATTACCGGCCATCCGGGAGAAGCTTTTGTCGTATAAATGCCATAATCTCCCCCGTAAAAAGCAACGTTTTCCAACTCATTGCCCACATCGAACAGACCAGCCTTGCCTTTACCTATGTATACGGCCACATAACTGATAAAACTGTGTTGGGCAAAGTGTGTGCGTAGCGCCACTGCATGCGGATTACCATCTTCTATGCGCAAGTTGATATTCGACATGGCACTGTAGAACGTACTGGCACCGGCATCACGGGGTTTCTCACCTTCCTTGACAACGGCTCCCGTAAACCAGAACATGTATTTAGCTTTTCCTTTATCATCAGCTACTTCCTCCTGAAAACCCGGAGAATTCTTAGCCAGAATAAATTCCGGGCGATTCTTTCCATAGCCAATCAAACGAATAGCCGTAGGAATATAAATGGTCTTGCTGATTTTATATTTACCTTCAGGGATAAAAAGGATTCCGAAATTCTTTTCTTTCTTCACTTGATTAATCGCTGCCTGCAAAGCATCCGATACATCCATCTTTCCATCCGCCTTTATAGGATAGTTCTCGGGAGTGAAATAAAAAGCTTCGGAGTCATTGGGTTTTAGAGGATAAATCGAATTCAATTGTACAGCATACAACTGAGTACATATCATCCCCAGCAAAATTAAAATAATCGTGTTCAATTTCTTCATGGTCTTATTTTTAATGTATGGATAAAAAAAGACGTTCTGCCGTCAAGCAGAACGTCTCCCTCTGCTATAAATTACAATTTTATAACTACTACCGGCGCATAATTATGCCGTACAGTGCCCACACCCGAAACATCAGCCAGAGCGCCAATACGGAAATAATAATTCTTGCTGTATTTCAAGACATCAGCATTTTGTCCCAGATCGATGGACAATGTATAAATATCAGCGCTATTTATAGCAGTACTCGGACTAAACACTTGCTTATCAGTCCCTCCATTCAACGTCAATTTCACATTGTTACCTACCCACATATCTGAAAAAGCAAACAACTGAATCTCTTTCAATTTCACTTCTTGTTTACCAGCTTCCAACGAGAATGTAGCAGTAATTACATTGCCATTCTTTTCTACTTTTGGACTTTTGACGCGAATATAAGGAATAACCTTGAAATCATACACATTATCCCCTGACTTAACAACAAAATCCTTCACTTCAAATGGATAAAAATTCCCATTTTCAAAACGAACATCATAAGTGGCAGCAAAAACCATATTGTTACGATATTCTCCGGTATTTGTGATATACCAGGTTTGATCCGTAGCATTAGTAAATCCATGCTCCCTCACTTTAATTGCATTACCGTTTTCCATATCAGAACCTACAAGTTCACCTGTCTGTTCGTCAAGGATAGAACCATGTATGGAAGCATCCGGTCCCTCATAATTATCAATTTCACAAGATGTCAATGCAAATAAGAAGCATGACACAAATAACAATATCTTTTTCATAACTTTCTACTTAATATTATTCAAATTAATGACCTGGATTCTGAACTAAACCATTCGTGGCAATATTAGGTATGCCCCTATAGTAGTTGATGTTCTGGAAAGTACGCCCTCCTCTTGTTTCGTCACCAAAGTAGTTCACCCTTGCAAAGACATATTTAGGCTCTGCACCACGCAAGTCAAGCATCGGCACCAAAGCTTTACGAATTCTATTATTGCTGAACTCAGTATGGAATTCCCTACGACGATTCATATCCCAAAAACGCTTTCCTTCAAACGCCATCTCCACACGACGTTCCTTCAAAACACTCTCTAATGTCAAAGATATCCGGTCGGTATGTCCGGCTCTACGTCGCAAAGCATTCAAATAGTTCTCAGCCAATTCCTTATCGCCAAATCCACTACCATTTTCCACAACAGCCTCAGCATAATTCAGGTAGACTTCTGCCAAACGCATATCAATATAAGAGGTAGTGGACGAAAGACGGTCGGGAGACATGCTCTCGCCCTCGGGCATATACTTACGAACTCCAAAACCTGTAGCAGTCCAATTAGCATCCTCACCACTGTTCACATTATTAAATCCAGAGAACATGGTTTCACCTTCGGCTCCTAAAGCATAATATGTTGTTCCATTTTTCTGAGTAGACTCGTTTGAATAAGCCACATAGCTATTATTGTCCTTAATAAATCCGCCCTGGATAATAATCTCAGTGCCGGCATAAGATGAACCCGGCACAACCACACTTGCCAACAGGCGTGCATCCTTGTTGGCAAACGGTTCATACAAATCGTTATATTTAACAAAAGGTACCGACATCAAGGTGTTCACTACAGAAGCATTATTCATATTATGGAAATTAGGGATATAAGCATCTTCATTCCCATCCGTACGAGTTACAATCTTTGCACTTTTTCCCGTGCCGTCATCCGTATAATCTTCAAACAAATCAACGATTTCCAACATCGGATTGAAACGTCCATATTTCAGAGCGCCCGGATTGACTTGAGGAAGGATATTAAACTGAGCATAGCTATGTCCCTGATTAGTATTGGTTGTTCCATTAAGATACGCTTTACTGAAAATGACCTCTTCATTCTGGTCATTCAGGAACAAGGCCTGGAAGTTTGATGCAGCCTCCTTAACAGTAGCCGGAGCAGGCTTATAAAGAGATTTACCGGAATTCTCTATAAGGGACTTAGATGCTTCAATACATTCTTTATAGAATGCATCGGCATCGGCAGAAGTCATTCCACCCACCAGTTTCTGAGTGACAGCTTCACCAGCCAAAGGTGCCAGATTCCAATACTTGGCTACAGAAGCTGCATGAAGTGCAACTCTTGACTTCAACGCATAAGCTGCCCACTTGGTTACGCGATACAAATCCGAACCAGAAGTCGCATCGGGCAAAGTAGCAGCAGCAAGGGTGCACTCATTCAATACAAATTTCCAAGTATCCAACTCTGTACTGCGGGGAACTGCCACAGCGCCCGGTCCACCATCGGCATAATCATCGTCCTGCACTTTGTCAATCAGAGGAACGCCTCCATATCTTTTTACAAGCCCATAATACATATAAGCACGTGCAAAATGGGCTTCACCAGTCATACGATCCGCATCTGCAACAGAAATTGTTCCTGCTTCTTTGGCTTTTTCTACATTTTGCATAAAAATATTCACTTGACGAATATCTCCATAGGGCCAATAATTGAATCCTTCATAACCTATATCCACTCCTCCGTCACTACGGGTAGCTTCGTCGGTAAGAAATGCTAAATTAGTAGTTTCATTCACACCATCATAACCGCGTTGATTAAAACCAGCATTCGGACGATAATTAAAATCTTCCATAGGAATCATGGTATATATGTTTGCCAATAGTGCCTTTACACCACCTTCTGTCTCCAATAACTGATCGGGAGACACTTTATCCAGCGGTTCAAGTTCCAAGAAGGCATTACAACCGGACAATCCCATCAATGCACATAACGAGAATATCGATAAAATATTTTTTTTCATGGTATTTCAGAATTAAAAGTTTATGTTTAACCCAAAGTTATAAGTTCTCATCAACGGATATGCCAGGTTGGCTCCCCAATCCCTTTCCTCACGTTCGGGGTCAGCATCCTTCAAAGCCTTGTTACAGAACGTAAGCAGATTTGAACCATTGACAAAGATACGGGCACTGTTCAACCCGATTCTTTTCATAAATGATTTTGGCAGATTGTAACCGATCTCCATACTCTTCAAACGGAGATAAGTAGCTTGCGGAAGCCAAACGGAAATACCATAATTCCATCTACTACCATTATCCGAAGTATTAGAGAAATTGTGGCGTAATGCCGGATAATAGCCGGCTACCCATTGTGTGGCAGGATTATACGGATCATCTGTTATATTTGCAGGATGCCAACGATCTACATATTTCGCAATTAAATAAGATTTATTTGTCTTGCCACCATATCCCCAAACATCATCATTGGCATATCCGATGGAATAACCGGAAGCTCCTTGAAACAGCATATTGAGATCAAAATTCTTATAAGAAGCCGCCAAAGTCAACCCATACTGGATAGGAGGATTTGCACCGGTTGCCCAAAACTCCGGAACACGGTCACTGCTGTTAATTCTACCATCACCATTCAGGTCAAGCAATCTGTAACTACCCGGAAGCATCTTAGAGTTACCCAAGTTCCCACCAATCAAAGGAGCCGTTTCATACTGTTCCAAAGAAGTATATTGGCCATCGTATTTATACAACCACATCACATTACTGTTACGGTTTTCCTTTCCATTCAGCCATCTATCCATAGAACTGGTATATTCTGCATGTTCCACATGCAGACTTCTTTCACGGGCATACGTAAAATTAGCACTTACTGAATATGAGAAGTCCTTACCGATTTGTCCTCTGTGTCCCAATTCAATCTCAAAACCCCGGTTCCGGTTAGAATTCAGATTTTCCTTCGGGAAACTTGCACCAAATGTATCAGGAGCAGATTGTGCACGGTCGGCCAAAATGCCTTCATTCTTACGATTGAACCACTCGATAGTACCACTCAACTTACCGTTCCATAAGTCAAAATCCAGACCTACATTGGAAATAGAAGATGTAACCCAAGAAAGCCGGTCAGTCACTACACCAGGAGCTACCATACCCATAATCTGGCTGGCACCATCAAAAACATAACCATTAGAAGCCGAATTATAAGCAGATACATATTGGAAAGGATCACCGGCATCATATCCACTTTGTCCAAAAGAACCCCTGATTTTCAAATTAGTAATAAACGGCAAATTGTCCTTGATGAAACTTTCTTCCGAAAGTCGCCATCCGGCACTTACCGACGGGAAGAACGTCCAACGCTTAGAAGGAGCATAACGATAAGAACCATCATAACGCCCTACTACTTCCAACAAGTATTTACCGGCATAATCATAGTTCGCACGCATCAGATAGGCTGCCAAACGGCCAAAACTACGATACCCTGAATTGGTAGCTGTACCCGGACTTGCCTGATTCAAAATATCATTAGTAAACAACTCTGAATATTGCCGGGAACCGGATAATTCATCGCGTCGTGTACTGTTCAACTCTGCCACAGCTGTCACATTCAAATTGTGCTGATTGAAAGAACGCATATAATTAGCCTGCAACCTGCCATAAATCTTCTGATATATTCTCATCGTATTGGAATAAGCATCAGTACTACCTCCCGTACCGGCAGGCGCATCTGTATAATAATCATACAACGGATAAGAACGATTTAAAGAAGAGTTGTTACGATTGTTACCGTCAAATGACCCCAAAAGACTCAATGCCAACCCTTTTACAAAAGGAACTTGCCAATTCAATTCCACATCGGCAGAATACGTCAGGCCTCTGTTCTTGCGATAACCGTCTATATCCGGATCAACCAACGCAAAAGGATTCTTGTTTTCAGGACCGATTGCAGACAAATGATTGGGATTATTAATCGTATGAGTACCGATACCACGGTCATTAACCATCAAAGTCTTAAAAGTCCACATAAAATCCTCTCTCGGCCTTTGGGTTTCATCCCAACGCCCGGACAGATTCACATTCAGTTTCAGCCCTTTCGTAAGCTCTGCAGTCAGGTTACTTCTCAGATTATATCTATGATAGTATTGGATACCACTCTTCAGCAAACCATTATCGCCATTATAGCCGAAGCTCACATAATATTTCACCTTATCCGTTCCACCTCTCACAGAAACAGTATGCGATTGCTGGAACGCCAGTTTATTCATAAACATGTCAATCCAGTTATTGTCTGTATAACCCTTAGCCCCGGTTCTATACAGTTCCAGAATATCGTCAGTGTATTCAGGGGCAGCCTGGTCATTACGTGCCCTTTCATTGGCCAACATGCGATAAGTATAAGCATCTACCGTTTCTTCCATACCCGTGGCATTCTTCATACCGAACAATGCCGAGTAAGATACTCTGGTCTTTTCGGCCACACCTTTTTTGGTAGTAACAATGATTACGCCATTAGCCGCATTCATACCATAAATAGCGGCAGAAGCATCTTTCAAAATAGAGATACTTTCTATATCCTCAGAATTCAGCTGTGCAAGTTCTTCAGTACCTTCACGCGTGATACCATCAATTACCACCAACGGGTCACCATAACCGCGAATGCTCACCATATTGTCGAAAGTTCCCGGCTCTCCGGTTTTCTGGCGAATCAATAGTCCCGGCATCTTACCTTGAATATTGCTAATCAGATTCTCGGTCTTGGTCGTAGCTATTTCATCAGCACCAATGGCTGCAATGGCACCGGTCAGTGATTCTTTCTTCTGTACACCATATCCTACAACAACCACTTCATCCAATATCTCAGCATCTTCTACCAAAACTATCTTGAACGAATTTCGGCCTGCAACCTTTATGTTTTGTGTCTTATAACCTACATAGCTTATTATAAGAGTAGCATCAGAGCCCACATTGGTCAGAATGAAATTACCGTCAATGTCTGTTATGACACCGTTGGTAGTTCCCTGCACCAAGATACTGGCACCAATCACCGGTTCACCGGTTGCATCGACCACAGAACCTTTCACCGTCGCAGCCTGCAAAGCCATCTGTACCCCATCAGCTCCTACAGCTTTATCATAAAGGATTATATTACGGTCCAATACCTTATAGCCTATATTGGTTCCTTTGAATACATCGTTCAGAACCTTGAATATGGTTTTGTTATTTGCCCGGACCGATACACGGCGCTTAACGTCAATCTGCTTGTTGTTGTAGAAGAAAACAAATTCGGTACCTTGTTCCAGCTCCGTCAGTACTTCATCAACAGTCTTGTTCTCAAGAGCAATGTTTACCATTGTCTTTTGAGCATAACCTTCATTGGCAAAAGTCATACCAACCAAACAAAACAACATAAATAATGTGCATCTCATAGCAAGAGGAATTTTTTTCATGCATCTCATCAGGACACTTTTTTCCCTAAATGATTGGATACAATAGTGTTTTTTCATAATTTTGTATTGATTTCTAGTGAAAAAATAAAGTTACTTTATCTGTCGCCAAACAGATATTTAAAAGTTACTGTGTTTCATGCAGGAAAATGCGCCAACATTTTCCTGCATGTTTTTCTAAACGGACTTGTGTTTCATCATACTACTTTTTAAAGGGTTAATAAACTTCTATTACCTGTCTCTCGGCATCCACATCACCATCTTCAACAAACTTGAAATGAATATTCGAGGATATTCGGAAGTGCTCCAATATTCGCTCCAAACGTTGTTTGGTAAATGTAGCCGTAAAGGAATTCTGCTTCAATGAAGCCTTTTTCAGAATGAATTCCACATTATATCTTTTGCTCAAACTCTTCAATATATCTTCAAACGGAGTGTTCCTGAAAATCAAACGTCCGTCCTTCCAACATGTTTCCACGTCTACATTGACTTCTTTCACAACGACCTTTTCCCGCACTATATCATAAATAACCTTTTGCCCCGGTATCATCATTACATTATTTCTCCTGCCGTTATTCACATAGGAGAAACTGACTTTACCCGAAACCAAAGTGGTCTGTACCGTCCTGCTCCCTTTGTAAGCCTCTACGTTGAACTCCGTTCCATGTACCACTATCTTGGAATTGTTCAGCGTGCCGACAATGAACTTCTTTTCATCTTTTGCGACAGAAAAGAATGCTTCACCCACCAACTTCACTTCCCTTTTATCATCGGCAAATCGGGAAGGATAGCGCAACGACGACGACGAGTTCAGAACGACTTCCGTTCCATCCGGCAATTCGACAGAAGTAGTCATTCCCGGATTTGTCCTGACTTCCATCATATGTATCTCTTCTTTATCCTTGTCCCAATAAAGGATAGACCACGATACCATCAAAGGGATGAATAAAATGGCGGCCGCCCGTTGCATCCCTCTAAATAATACCTGATACCTATTGACCTTTTTCTGTTTCATCTTACGATGTACATCCTCCAAGGCCTTCTTTACATCCAGCCTGGATGAAATCTGCGCCATGTCCGCCGCCAGACCGAGTGTCTGAACCTGGCGGGCTGTCCTGCGGTTCTCTTCCGATGCTTCCAGCCACTCCTTTATCAGAGCAGTTTCATCCTCCGTTGTCTCTCCTTCATAATACCTGAGAAGCAGGTTCTCCATTCCCTCTCTTTTTACCATAATTTTTATTGCTAGCTTTAATCTAAAGACAAACGGGTGAAAAGAACTCCTAAACAAAAAACTAAAAATATTTTATATACTTAGATTATAATAGGAAAAAAAGCTATTTTTGCCCAACAATAATGAACCCCCACCCTATGAGAAACATACCATTAGAAGATACATCTTTATTATCCGCCATACAAAAAGGAGATAGAAGTGCTTTTGATGTGTTATTTCAAAAGTACTATTCAGTGCTCTGCACCTACTGCTATCGTTTTGTCCGGTTGGAAGATGCAGAAGAGATTGTTCAGGACGTCATGCTATGGCTTTGGGAAAACCGCGAAAGACCCATTATCGAATATTCGCTCAAGCAATATCTGTTCAAGGCTGTCTACCATCGTTGCATGACCCGGATTGCCCAAAATGAAGTGAAGCAACGGGCAGACACCGCTTACTATGAACGAATGTTCGCCATGCTGCAGGAGGTGGATATCTATCAAATCAACGAATTAAGCAAGCATATACAAAGGGCCATCAACGAACTGCCGCCTACTTATAGGGAAGCTTTCATCATGCATCGTTTCCAGAATCTGAGTTACAAGGAAGCTGCCGAACTACTCAACGTTTCCCCAAAAACGGTAGACTACCGCATTCAGCAGGCTTTGAAGATATTAAGGGTCAAGCTGAAAGATTATCTACCACTGATATTGATGCACCTGCTCACCTCGCATTAAGACCATACACAAGCAGAACGTCCCCTATACCGTGCCGGCTACACACCGGGACTTAGCCCTAAAGAGTATAGGACTGAGAGGTCAAAACATCCGAATGTTTTACCCCAATACATGGGGATGTTTTCACCCAAAACACCCGGATGTATTACCCAAAAACATCCGGGTGTATTACCCAAAAACATCCGGGTGTTTTAATGGAAAGGATGCGGATGTTATGACCTCTCAGTATACGGGTCAGACCGGTTCAGTCCTGATGGGAGAGGCACTAAGTCCCTATACATCCCGTATTCATTAATTATTCTAAAAAAGTTAGGGAAAACTCCGGGCCACCGGTCATATAAGCAAGAAGTAACCCTATTATTATCATAACCTCAAAATGCACGCAATGAGAAAACTGATTATCCTATTGTCGGCGCTGGTGTACGTCATCCATGCACAAGCGCAATTTTCAGTGACAGCCCATCAGGAAGGATGGGACAATATCCCTCCACAAGTACAAAAACCGGGATTTTCCTTTCAGCAATCCGTACTTGCCAATATGGACGGGGACGATACCCTTGAAGAAGTAATGCTTTTCGGACGTGACAACGGGCACTACCCCACTTTCGACCTTTTCAAGGCCTACTATGCAATCGTAGACAACTATACCAAAGAAATACAATACATTTCCGACGAGATTTATGTCACCGACAAGTACAATCTCCTTGTAGAAGACCGCAACAAGGACGGCATCTCCGAGCTCTACATATCCTACTTCAAAGACGGAAAGTTCAGCGTAGACGAACAAGGTTACAATCTGCGCACCACACGCTGCTACGACCGTATAGAATGGAACCCTACTGGCAAAAACTTTAAATCTTCCGGAAAATGAAAACAAGACTGACACTTATCCTGGTACTCCTTATTTATATAGGAGCTGCCTCGCACACACACGCACAGCAAAAGAAAGTAATCAAAACCATGATGATAGCCGGGCAGGACGGCAGCCATTACTGGCAAGGCGCCTGCGAAGCCATGAAGCAGATATTGGAAAACAGCGGAATGTTCAAAGTGGACTTTGCCTTTACACCCGACTTTGGTGGAGACATCGCCACCTTCAAACCCGATTTCCACCAATATGATTTAATCGTCATCAACTACGGCGGAGCTACATGGACAGAGCCCGTACGCAAGAATTTCGAGAAATACGTTGCCGATGGAGGCGGTGTGGTAGTGATACATTCTTCCGTCGTCCCGATGGCCGACTGGAAAGAATACAACGAGATAATAGGCATGGGAGCCTGGGACGGACGAAACGAAAAGGACGGTCCGTATCTGTACTGGAAAGACGGACAATACGTCTACGACTACTCTCCGGGGTATGCCGGCTACCACGGCTTGCAGCACGAAACCGTCATAGAACACCGCGCCCCCCATCATCCTATCCTGCAAGGATTGCCTCCTCAATGGAAACACTTCAAGGACGAGATATATACCCGCCTACGCGGTCCGGTAAGAAACATGGAAATATTGGCCACCGCCTACGAACGCGGACGGCATGAACCGTTGATGTGGACAGTAAGCTACGGGAAAGGGCGCATATTCGTCGACCTCCTGGGGCACTGCGGCAACGACCCGAACATGACTTACTCCATGCGCTGCACCGGTTTCCAGGTGACTTTACTCCGGGGATGCGAATGGGCTGCCACCGGTGCCGTCACCCAAGAAGTTCCCGCAGATTTCCCACTGAAGGATACTTATACATTACGTCCGGAGTTCAAGGCTCCTTTTCATGCTTACCCTGAAACCAAACACTGAATACCATGAAACACATCATCCGAACACTGCTGCTGGCATGCTGCTGCATGCAGGCACAAGCACAAGCTCCGTGGAAACCCGATACGGAACTGGAGAAACAATTACAGCAAAGCAATCATGTGCACCGCATAATGAAAGCCAATCTCGCACACGCCGGACTGACGCGGTGGGAAAAGAAAAAGGTATTGAAAAGCAGGGTACTCCCCCTGGCCGAAGATTTCGGCGCTCTGCGCCACACCGGACCCGGAACCATACATGTGGACCGTAAAGTCACTGTCTCAGGCAAAGGAAGTGTCCGTCTGGACACTCCTGCCTCCCTGGGCAAGAAGAATCCAACAAACCGGAATTACGCCACCCCGGAGATTATCCGTCCCCTCGACCGGGAAGACTTGCGGGAATACAACCGCTTTTCCGTTTGGGTATATGTGGATGCACCGGGCGTTTATCTGACCTTTGCCGGATTCACCCTATACAATGAAGGAGAGAAAATCATGCCGACTCCCGGACGCTTTGAAGGACAACACTTCGAGACTGTCTATCCCAACAAATGGCAGCACATCATATGGGAGATACCGGACCTATACCGTGACTGTGTCACCGGCTTTTCGGTAAACATCATGCTGGCAGGTGCTCCTGCAGGAGCCAGCGAACGCATGAGCCTATACATAGACGACATGCGCATCGAAAAGGTAGAAGCGGAAAACAGCCGGGGATTCGACCTGCGAAAAGACGCAATGGCCTACTGCCACAGCGGATACAAGCCGGGAGCACGCAAGCAGGCTTTGGTGCAGCACATGCCGGAAAGGGCTTTCAGCCTGCACGATGCCGCCACGGGACAAACCGTTTATCAAGGTACGGCCAGTCCTCTGAATCAGGACAAGAAGCTGGACAAAGGATTTCTTGTACTGGACTTCAGCAGTTTCAATACGCCCGGACAATACTTCCTCTCCATCGGTGATGTACAATCAAAGCCTTTCCCCATCGGAAATGATGCCTACCTGTCTACCGCCTGGCACACGCTGAACTTCTTCTTTTCCGAACGTTGCGGTTTCGACCAGCCCGGCATTCATCAGGAATGCCATCAGGATGTATTCGCCTATCATCCCGACGGACGGAGCATGAGCATTGCCGGAGGATGGCACGATGCAGCCGACCTGACTCAAGGAACGGGAAATACAGCCGAATCGTGCATCGCCCTCCTCGAAATGGCCGGTGCCGTACAAGGCAAAGACAGTATCTTCTACGAACGCCTGCTGGAAGAGGCACGCTGGGGAGTGAACTGGATTCTGCGTACCCGCTTCGGTGACGGCTACCGACTGGGTGGACTGATTATCGGCATTTGGACAAAGAATATCCGTGGTGACAAAGACGACATGCAGACAGAAGCACGAAATACGCCTACGGACAATCTGAAAGCCGCTTCCAGTTGCGCACTCGCCGCCCCTCATTTTGAAAAGAAAGACCCAGTGTTTGCACGGTGGTGCCGGAACAGTGCCATTGAGGACTTCCAATTCGCCATCGACCTGCTGGATACGCAAAGGACGGAACAGAACGAAACCGAACTTTATGCCCTTGCCACCGTCACAGCCATGCGTTTGTACCGCCTTACACAAGATGTTTACTATCTGGACTGGGCAACCCGGCTGGCACGTACCGTCATGGCGGGCCAACAGTTGGAAAAGCGTACCGACTGGAAAATCCCCCTGCGAGTTTTTTTCTATGAATCTTCCCGGAAAAAACGTATCCTGGCCTATTATCACCAAAGCCAAGAGCACTTGATGGCCGAAGGACTCTCGATGCTACTGACAGATGCCCCTACCCATCCGGACGTCCCGTTGTGGAAGGCATCCTGTGAAGCCTATGCAGACTATCTACGCGGGATTTCACAACTGATTGAGCCGTACGGCATACTGCCAAGCGCCGTATACGAGGTGGATAATACCGATTATAAGAATCTGTACCACGAAGGAGAGCAGGTAGGGCTTCCCAGCCTGGAAGAATACAATGCACAAGTGCGCAACGGCATCCCTCTCTCGAAGGATTTCTATCTGCGCCGTTTCCCCGTCGCCTATCAGTTCAGGGGATTCCACGCTGTTGTCATGGGCAAAGCCAAAGCTGCCTTTATTCTTGCACGCCTATTCAACGACAAAGCGTTAAGGGATATTGCAACCCGCCAGGTAGAATACATATTAGGCTACAACCCGTTTGCCATGAGTACCGTTTATGGAGACGGATATGACTATCCGCCGCTTTACGGGGCATACGCCGGAAATGTTGTGGGAGCCGTGCCCGTAGGAATCGAAACATTCGAAAATGACGATGAGCCTTACTTCCCGATGCAAAACAATTGTACCTACAAGGAAATCTGGACACACACTACCGCACGCCTGATGTGGTGCGTAGCAGAACTGTTCAAATAAACAGTTCATTATACCGCTAAAAAAAGCTCCGGAGTTGAAGGTTCCGGAGCTTTTTCTCTGTTTTATGTGATGGACAGTTATGCCTTTTTCAATGCTGCAATACTTTCCTTGAGAGATTTGATGATACTTTCAGCATCTGCCTGCTTCTTGCGTTCCATCTCAAGAACGGCGGCAGGAGCATTATTCACAAACTTCTCGTTACCCAGTTTCTTCAGCACACCCTGCAAGAATCCTTCCTTATGCTTCAGTTCGGCCTCCATACGGGCTATCTCGGCTTCCACGTCAATCATATTACCCAAAGGTACGGCATATTCCGTAGTACCTACCATGAAGGAAGCAGCACCGTCGGCCTTGTTCTCCACTATATTGATGGAGGAAAGGTTACACATCTTCGTGATAACCGCATTGAATGCCGCAACCGGATTCTCGCCGATAACCTGCAACTCAAGCGCTTCCTTCTGCGCGATGTTCTTCTGCAAACGGATGGAACGGATATTACTGATAACCTCTTTCACCGTTTCAAACTCCCGGATGATATCCTCATCTACCAATGCCGACATTGACAACGGGCTTACCATCAAGCTCTCACCGTCTGTACGGTCGCAAAGATGCTGCCACAACTCCTCTGTAATAAATGGCATGAACGGATGGAGCAGATGCAACAAGTTATCAAAGAAACCGATAGTTGCTTCATACACTTTCCGGTTGATGGGCTGGCCGTATGCCGGTTTAATCATTTCCAGATACCAGGAAGAGAATTCGTCCCAGAACAGTTTGTAAACAGCCATCAGCGCTTCACTCAAACGGTACTTGCTGAACAAATCAGCCACTTCGGCAGCTACTTCATTCTGCTTGGCCTCAAACCAGCGTATTGCCAGTTCTGAAGCTTCCGGTACCGGAACTTCCGCATTGACTTCCCAACCTTTAATCAGACGGAAAGCGTTCCATATCTTATTATTGAAGTTACGTCCTTGCTCACACAATGCATCGTCAAAGAGGATGTCGTTTCCGGCAGGAGCTGAAAGCATCATGCCCATACGTACACCATCGGCACCGTATTTCTCAATCAAATCCAGCGGGTCGGGAGAATTACCCAACGACTTGGACATCTTACGTCCCAGCTTGTCACGGACAATACCCGTAAAGTAAACGTTCTTGAACGGCATCTTGCCTTCGTACTCATAGCCTGCCATAATCATACGGGCTACCCAGAAGAAGATAATGTCCGGACCGGTCACCAAGTCGCTGGTAGGATAATAGTAGTTTATCTCCTCGTTACCCGGATTGTTGATACCGTCAAACAAAGAGATGGGCCACAACCAGGAGGAGAACCAAGTATCCAGGCAGTCCTCATCCTGACGAAGGTCTTCCAGTTTAAGGTCTGCATTACCCGTTTTCTCTTTTGCCAATGCCAAGGCTTCTTCGGGAGTGGCAGCCACTACATAACCACCTTCCGGCAAAAAATAAGCAGGAATGCGATGCCCCCACCACAACTGGCGGCTGATACACCAGTCCTTGATATTTTCCAACCAGTTCTTGTACGTATTCTTATATTTGGCAGGATAGAACTTCAACTCATCATTCATCACCGGCGGCAAAGCCATGTCGGCAAAGTGCTGCATCTTCAAGAACCACTGCATGGAAAGCTTCGGTTCGATGGGCACATTGGTACGTTCGGAGAAACCTACCTTGTTGGTATAGGCTTCCACTTTTTCCAGCAATCCGGCAGCAGCCAGGTCCTTCTCAATCTGCTCGCGCACATCGAAACGGTCCATGCCGATATACAAGCCGGCAGCTTCACTAAGCGTTCCGTTATCATTGAAGATGTCGATGCTCGGCAGGTTATACTTTTCACCCAGCATGTAGTCGTTCACATCGTGGGCAGGAGTTACCTTCAGACAACCGGTACCGAACTCTATATCTACGTAATCGTCCTCGATAACCGGAATAACACGTCCTACCAACGGAACGATCACCTTCTTACCCTTCAACCAAGTATTCTTGGGGTCATTCGGATTGATACACATGGCAGTATCTCCCATGATGGTTTCGGGACGGGTGGTAGCAACCACTGCATAACGTCCTTCGGGGTCACCTTCTACCATGTACTTCAGATAGTACAGCTTGCTGTGTTCTTCCTTGTAGATAACTTCCTCGTCACTAAGAGCGGTCAGCGCCTTCGGGTCCCAGTTCACCATACGGACACCACGGTAAATCAAACCTTTGTTATACAAGTCGACAAAAACCTTGAGCACGCTTTCACTACGTTTCTCATCCATTGTGAAAGCTGTACGGTCCCAATCGCAGGAAGCACCCAGCTTGCGAAGCTGCTTCAAGATGATGCCACCATGTTCATCCGTCCATTCCCAAGCGTGTTTCAAGAATTCGTCGCGGGTAAGGTCCGTCTTCTTGATGCCTTGTGCGGCAAGCTTGTTCACCACCTTGGCCTCGGTAGCAATGGAAGCATGGTCGGTTCCCGGCACCCAGCAGGCATTCTTGCCTTCCATGCGGGCACGACGTACCAGAATATCTTGTATGGTATTATTAAGCATGTGTCCCATGTGCAACACACCAGTGACGTTGGGGGGCGGGATGACGACGGTGTAAGGCTCACGACCATCGGGTTTCGAACTGAATAATTTGTGGTCCAACCAATACTGGTACCACTTTCCCTCCACGTCAGCGGGATTGTACTTACTTGCTAATTCCATGTTTTTAAATCTCTATAATTAATTTATTGCGAATAACGGGGACAAAATTAATGAATTAAAATTTAAATATATATTTTTGTCCCTACAAAACAGTATATAAAATGAGGGGGAAGCTAAAAATCCGGTATGTCATATTAATCGTGTTACTGTCTATCACATGGGCAACACAGCTCATACCAAGTTTGGGAGAAGTATATGCGCAGTCTGTATATCCGGTAATCTCCCATATTCTGTCCTCCTTTTCAAAACTCATACCTTTTGCCATAGGCGACTTGTTTATTTTCCTCAGCATCATCGGACTCCTTTTCAATCCCATCAGGGCACGCTATATTCAGAAAAAGAAGTGGAAACAGATTCTGCTGAACGAGATGGAATACTTGCTGTGGATATACGTATGGTTCTATCTGGCATGGGGACTGAACTACTCACAGAAAGATTTCTACGGCAGGACAAACATACCTTATACTGCCTATACTCCCGAAATCTTCCGGACATTTGTATACAACTATATCGACAAACTGAACACTTCTTATACGGACATTACTTCTATTGACGAACCATTGGTCTGCCGGGAAAGCGTATACGGATACAACCAAATCAGTGATACGCTGGGGGTACACCGCCCTCCTCACTCTTCTCCACGTGTAAAAACCATGCTTTTCACCCCGTTCATTTCCATGGTCGGTGTTACGGGAAGCATGGGACCCTTCTTCTGCGAATTTACACTGAACGGTGATTTGCTCCCGTCGCAATATCCCGCTACTTATGCCCACGAGCTGGCCCACCTGCTGGGTATCACCAGCGAGGCTGAAGCAAACTTTTACGCTTATCAGGTCTGTACCCGTTCGCAAGTGAAAGAGATTCGTTTCAGCGGGTATTTCTCCGTACTCTCACATGTGCTGGGTAGCGCCCGCCAACTGATGAGCGAAGAAGAATACGCAGAGCTTTTCAGCCGGATACGTCCTGAAATCATAGAACTGGCCCAAAAGAACCAGCAATACTGGATGGAAAAATACAGTCCGCTCATCGGGGACATTCAAAACTGGATTTATGACTTGTACCTGAAAGGAAACAAGATTCAAAGCGGACGCAAGAACTATTCGGAAGTAATAGGCTTGCTTATCTCATACGAAGAATGGAAAAACTAAATTTCAAAACCATGCATACAAGAAAAGAACAGATGGAAGCCTTCGGCCGCTTCCTCGACATACTCGACGAACTGCGCGAGAAATGTCCCTGGGACCGCAAGCAGACCAATGAAAGTCTGCGCCCCAATACTATCGAAGAGACTTATGAACTTTGTGACGCCTTGATGCGCGATGATAAGAATGACATCTGCAAAGAGTTGGGCGATGTGCTGCTGCATGTAGCTTTCTACGCAAAAATAGGCTCCGAAACCGGTGATTTCGATATGAAAGACGTATGCGACCGTCTTTGTGAGAAACTTATCTTCCGCCATCCCCATGTCTTCGGTGATGTAAAGGCCGAAACCGCAGGTCAGGTTTCTGAAAACTGGGAACAGTTGAAGTTAAAGGAAAAAGATGGAAACAAGACAGTATTGAGCGGTGTACCCGCCGCCCTACCCTCACTCATTAAGGCCTATCGTATCCAGGACAAGGCCCGCAATGTAGGATTTGACTGGGAGGAACGCGAGCAAGTGTGGGATAAGGTAAAAGAAGAAATCCAGGAATTCCAGGCTGAAGTCGCCCATATGGATAAGGAGAAAGCTGAAGCCGAATTCGGCGATGTCATGTTCAGCCTCATCAATGCTGCCCGCCTCTACAAAATCAATCCGGACAATGCACTGGAACGCACCAACCAGAAGTTCATCAACCGATTCAACTATGTAGAAGCACACAGCATCAAGGAGGGTAAAAATCTCCATGACATGACACTGGAAGAAATGGATAAGCTATGGAATGAAGCGAAAGCACTGGAAAAAGAAAGCAAACAAGATGATTCTTCTAAAGGTCAGGTTTAACTGGCTAAAGTAGAGGTTTAGGGAACTAAAGTAGAGGTTTAGCAAGGCTAAAACGAGGTATCTCTCATTAACAAAAGAAGGTTGCTCACACCATCGTGGCAACCTTCCTTATTTGTAATTCATTCACTACTCATTTTTTCCCTTGCGGTCTTCGCTGGGGGCCATCTCCCTTTTTATGCATGCCTTTCAGCAGTTCACGATGGAAACGCATTTCAGCTCTTTGCACCAGATAAATCTTTTTACAAGACAATATCTTCTTGAATTTATCAAAGTAGGTCTTGTCCAACCGGTCAGAAGCAATACGGGCATCATACACACCTTCCATAATTTCCTCATACTGGGCTTCGGTTGTTTTTTCATCTTTCCCTTGCCGGAGCAATTTCCAAGCCTCGTCATTCAACTGCTTTTTCCGGTCTTGCAATTCAAAATACAATGGGAAGAACTTAGCTGCTTCCTCACTCGTCAGCCCGGCTTTCTCCGTTATAAACGCTTTTTGTTTGGCACGAAACTCTTCGGGTGACAGATGCTGATCACATCCATCACTAGCCCAAAGCAGGGGCATCATGCCACATATCATAACCAATAAAACAATCAGTCTTTTCATTTTTAAATAGTTGAGTGTTGTTACCTTATTCTGCATCAGAGTCTGCCAAATAAACATACAATGAATAATCATCCAGCATGGAATTCTCTACGGCCATATTAATATATTCCATTTCTGTTTCCGTATCATCAGCAGCCATACGCTCTACAGATGGAGTATACTCCGAAGAAGCCACGCGGATAATCAATGCCGCACCTATAAACATGGCGGTCATATACAACCAAGGCTTTACCTTCTGCCACATTGTAGGCTCTGTCTGTACAGCAGTGAGTTTTTCTTTTTCGGGAAGCCGGTTCATTACCTCTGAAGTAAGATTCTCAAAGTAGCCGTCAGGAACGCGGAAAGGATTTTCCGTCCCTATCTTTTTCAGTATTTTATCTTCTTCTTTCATAAGCTTTCTCCTTTCTGTTTAATTAGACATTGTTTTGTGGCAAAGGTTTAATATTCCTCACCCAAAAACTTTTCTATTTTCTTCACGGCATGGTGATAAGAAGCCTTCAAGGCACCTACGGAAGTACCGAATATATCAGACATCTCTTCGTATTTCATTTCCTGGTAATACTTCAAATTAAACACCATACGTTGTTTTTCCGGCAAGGCAAGCAAGGCTTTTTGCAAAGCCATCTCTGCTTTATCACCGGAGAAGTAAGGATCACTTTCAAGCTTTTGAAGTGCATCTGCCTCGGGATCATCCAAAGATACTGTGGAAGCAGCCCGTTGTTTGTTCAGAAAAGTGAGGCATTCATTCAAGGCTATGCGATAGAGCCAGGTAGAGAGTTTAGCCTCTGCCCGAAAATAATCTATATTGGTCCATGCCTTAATGAAAGTATTCTGAAGTAAATCATTGGCATCTTCATGAGAGAGGACCATACGACGAATCTGCCAATACAGCTGCTCGCTATATTGGGCAACAATCATCTCAAATCCCCGCTTTTGTGTGCTTTCTTCTTGCAGAAGGGCCAACACTTCGCGTTCATTATAGGAAGGGGTCATAAATTTCTATTCGCATTTGTTATTTTAGACTGCCAAAGATAATGCAAACCGAAAGCAGAACAAAATGAACGAGTTCATTTTTTATGTCGAGGTGCAGTTATCTTCGCACTTGTGCAAAGATACGAAAAGTTTAATTCATACCGATACACAAAGTGTTTCTTTGGCAAGCTGAGTATCCGGAAAAATAGCGGATGCTTCTTGAAGTAAGATATTTTCATCTTCATATCGTGCCGAAAAATGTCCTATCAACAACTTCTTCACCTCAGCCCTCCTGGCTATTTCAGCCGCTTGTGCAGCAGTTGTATGAAATGTTTCTTTAGCACGCGGTGCATCCTCATTCGCAAATGTCGCTTCATGAAAAAGCAAGTCAACTCCTTTTATCTGCTCTACGATAGAAGGAAGATAGATGGTATCCGAGCAATAGGCATAACTGCGGGACGGAGCAGAAGGGCGGGTCAACAAGTTGTTGGAAACAGTTTTTCCCTCCGGTGTCACGTAATCGGCCCCATTCTTTATACGATTCAATTCGTATACCGGCACTTGGTAGAAATCGACCATTTCACGGATAATATGGTTAGGACGCTGCTTTTCTGCAAACAAAAAGCCACAACACGGCATACGATGACGCAAAGGAATGGTAGTAACCGTCAACGAACGGTCTTCATAAATCAGCATCGGTTCTTTCGTATCAAACTCATGGAAAAGGACCTTGTACGTCATCTGTCTATTAAAAAAGTCCAGCATAGGTGTCAGCAATGTTTCCAGCCCTTTTGGAGAATGGATATGCAACTCGGCTGTACGTCCTAAAAGGTTTAGTGTAGAAATCAGTCCCAATAAGCCAAAACAATGGTCTCCATGCAAGTGAGAGATAAAGATATGATTCAAACGTGAAAACTTCAGATGTGATTTACGGAACTGCAACTGTGCCCCTTCCCCACAATCAATCATAAACAGCTTGTCGCGCACGTTCACAATTTGAGACGTAGGGAAATGACGTGTTGTGGGTAAAGCGGAACCACAACCAAGAATATGTAACTCAAACTTTTCCATTCCAAACCTTCCGAACTGATTTCTACTCCTTGATTTATAGAAGAGCCTTTATCTCTGAAATTCCAAAGGATATTTCAAAAGTTTCTCTAGATTTATTCCCTTTATACAGATAGCCCACCCCTTTATCACACTTCACACATACTTCCAAGAACATGCGCAAGGCTGGATCGGAGGAATTCAAAGAGTTCTTCACATTTGCCTTCATCTGTTCTGCATTTTCCTTCAAAGCAGACATCTGTACTACAGATTCGTCAATCGTATAATGATACAGCACCTTATCCGACTCGATTGTCAGTTTATTGAGCAAAGTGGCTTCATCCACCTGCATCGGGCATGATACGTTGGTCATCTTCACTTGCTCTTCCAATTTCTTCTTATCACTGCTTTCAGCAGCTGAACCGCCATTCAATATATCTTTCAAGTCTTGAGTAGTCAGATAACACTCCACTTCGTTACCGGATGTCTTTCCTTTATAGATGAACTTCATACCGGAATCAGTACCGACAACCAAATCCAGCATCTCTTTAATAGCCCCTTGTGGATTACCCAACATAACAGTCACAGCAGACTTCATTGCATCGGGATTCTTTTTCAAAGCATCTATATCGAGGAAACTTTCATTCATAAGCAGCACATATACCACATCCGCCCCATCAAAAGTAATGCTGGATATTTCGCCGGAAGCTCCCATATCCATGGGACATTGTTTGTTGGCAGCCGCGATAGCCAGCTTGAGTTTAGACTTCTGGCCGCATGCGGTTAGTAACATCAGTGACAGGCAAGTGAACAACACCGTCTTCCCTACATTTTTGAACATGTTTTTCATAATAAATGAAAATAAATTATTGAATATTTCTATGATTACAAGAGCAACCACCCTGCAAAGATAAACATTTATGGAAAAACCATCCTTAATTCCATAAAATTCTATTGACAAATCATAAAAAAGAAGGGCACTTGTTTACGCAAGTACCCTTCCTTCATTTATAGAATGGAGTAATTATTTCTTTCCAGCTTCCATCTGTTCCTTCAAGGCAGCCAAAGCATCGATGTCACCCAGAGTAGTAGATGCAGCCTGGTTTTGGATAGCAGGAGCAACGTCTTCTCTCTTACCGGTTGACTTCTTAGTAGCAGCCTTCTTTTCAGCTCTTTCTTCTGCCTTTGCAGCATCTTCAAAGATACGGCTGTGAGAAAGGATAATACGCTTAGCATCCTTATTGAACTCAATTACCTTGAATTCAAGCTTCTCGTCCAACTGAGCTTGTGAGCCGTCTTCCTTAACGAGGTGCTTCGGAGTAGCGAAACCTTCTACACCATAAGGCAGAGCAACTACAGCACCCTTATCCAGCATTTCGATAATAGTACCTTCGTGTACAGAACCTACTGTAAATACAGTTTCAAATACATCCCAAGGATTTTCTTCGAGTTGCTTGTGGCCAAGGCTCAAGCGACGGTTTTCCTTGTCGATTTCCAGAACTTGTACGTCGATGTCTGCACCAATCTGAGTGAATTCAGACGGATGTTTAACCTTCTTCGTCCAAGACAGGTCAGAGATGTGAATCAAGCCGTCAACACCTTCTTCGATTTCAACGAATACACCGAAGTTAGTGAAGTTACGAACTTTTGCAGTGTGCTTGCTGCCGATAGGATACTTCTCTTCGATAGTTTCCCAAGGATCAGACTTCAGCTGTTTGATACCCAAAGACATCTTACGCTCTTCACGGTCCAAAGTCAGGACTACTGCCTCAACTTCGTCACCTACCTTCATGAAGTCCTGTGCAGAACGCAAGTGCTGTGACCAAGACATTTCAGATACGTGAATCAGACCTTCAACACCCGGAGCGATTTCGATGAATGCACCGTAGTCAGCCATAACTACAACTTTACCCTTCACGTGGTCGCCAACTTTCAGGTTAGCATCCAATGCATCCCAAGGATGTGGAGTGAGTTGCTTCAAGCCGAGAGCGATACGCTTCTTCTCATCATCAAAGTCAAGGATAACAACGTTGAGTTTCTGGTCGAGTTCAACCACTTCTTTCGGATCGCTGACACGGCCCCAAGAAAGGTCTGTGATGTGAATCAAACCGTCTACGCCACCCAGGTCGATAAATACACCATAGGAAGTGATATTCTTAACGGTACCTTCGAGAACTTGTCCTTTTTCGAGTTTACCGATGATTTCCTTCTTCTGTTGTTCCAGTTCGGCTTCGATAAGAGCCTTGTGGGAAACAACCACATTCTTGAATTCCTGGTTGATCTTAACAACCTTGAATTCCATTGTTTTGCCAACGAATACATCGTAGTCGCGGATAGGCTTCACGTCGATTTGAGAACCCGGCAAGAAAGCTTCGATGCCGAATACGTCTACAATCATACCACCCTTTGTGCGGCACTTGATGTAACCCTTGATAATTTCTTCGTTTTCCAAAGCTGCGTTTACGCGATCCCAAGAACGGGTAGCACGAGCTTTACGGTGAGACAGAACGAGCTGTCCTTTCTTGTCTTCCTGATTTTCGATGTATACCTCAACAGTATCACCAACCTTCAGTTCAGGATTGTAACGGAATTCACTCATCGGAATGATACCGTCTGATTTGTAACCGATGTTCACAACTACTTCACGCTTGTTCATTGCGATTACGGTTCCATCAACTACCTCGCGGTCGTTAACCTTGTTCAACGTATTGTCATACGCCTTTTCCAGTTCTTCGTGGCTTGCACTGGCTACTGATTCGCCGTTCTCATAAGCATCCCAGTTGAAGTCTTCAATAGGAGCTACATTCTTTAAATTTTCCATTAATAAATAAATTGTTTAACTCGTTAATTAAGTGAGACTTTATGTTGACTCATTGTAAATCGGGCGCAAAGATAGAAGTATTTTCTTGAACTACAAAACAAAAAGCATTCAAAACAGCAGTGGAATAATCAATTAAAGAACAAAAAAAATGTTACCTTTGCATCGTTTCATTTATACATAATCTCAATAATTTATCATGAAAAAGATAATCGCATGCATTTCCATCATTTGCTATACATTATTATGTTATAGCCAAAATCAGACAACGGACAACAACTACCGTACACAAAAGAACATTTCCTATCTTCATCCTGGCGAAAAGGACAGCTATAAGCTGGAGCGTTGTAAGCTCGACATCCATTATCCTACAGATAAAAAAGGATTTGCAACCCTTGTCTGGTTTCACGGTGGAGGACTGGAAGTCGGAGAGAAACATTTCCCGAAGGAGTTCTTGAATCAAGGCTACGCCGTGATAGCCGTAAACTACCGACTCAGCCCGCGTGCCCAAAATCCTGCCTACACGGAAGATGCCGCAGAGGCCGTTGCTTGGACTTTCGAGAACATAGAAGAATTCGGAGGAGATAAAGATAAAATATACATAGCCGGTCATTCAGCCGGTGGTTATCTCTGTCTGATGCTCAATCTGGACAAGAGTTACCTGGCAAAGTGGAATATTGACGCCAACAGCCTGGTAGGTGCTTTCCCCATCAGCGGACAGACTACTACCCACTACACCATCCGCAAAGAACGCGGGCTGCCTTCCGACACTCCGATTATAGATAAATATGCTCCTTCCAATAACGTAAGAAAGGACGCTTCACCCATGATACTTATCACTGGCGACAAAGAGTTGGAGATGCTGGCACGCTATGAGGAAAACGCTCATTTATATGCCCTCCTCAAAGCACTGGGACAAAAAACCACCCTCTATCAGATGGAGGGATTTGACCACGGTACGGTGGCCGCTCCCGCATGTACCTTGATAAACAGCTATATGAAGAAGGCAAGCAAGAAGTAACCACTACCCTTGCCTTTCTTTTACGTATGCCAATGCCGCTCCTATTGCTGTTCTATATTCAGCATAGGGCGGTATATGAAAATGTACATGATAGATGGCTTCCATTTTAGAAAATACCTCCCGGCACTGAGGCAGTTGGGTAAGATTCCCTATCAGAACGAAATCCTTGATAGGACTATTCAAAGCTGACAGTACAGCAGCTCCTCCAATGGTTTGAAGCACCGTATAAATTATACCGCAGGCAATATCTTCTTGAGAAGCATTGCTATCTGCTTTCCCGAAAAGAGAGGCGGTAGCACTCACAGGCAAGTCAGGCAAAGCAGTGTTGCAAATATCACCTATCTGCAAGTTGACACGAGTTACATCCCCTTTCTCAGCCAACTCGGACACTTGATGAATATCATGAGTTTTCAACAGCAACCTTGATAGTCCCTGCAAGGTACCTCCACCAATCCCCAAGCCGCCAATATGCTGCACCTTGTCGCCGTCAATTTTCACAAAAGAAGTGCCGGTACCCATGCTGACTACAATCAGTTGGTCTATATCCGTTGCATGTCTGGCTCCCAAACCATTGGCAATAAACTCATCCGTTTTGCGAGTAGGCAGTCCATATAGAGGGCTGTTGACAAATGCGCTTCCCACTCCCGTTAGCATCACCTGCTCCACATCGACCAGCTGTATACCATTGTCATAAATATACTTACCGAATGCTCCGAATAAGGAAGTCACCGGGTCGGTAGCCGTAATAAACATTGGAGACTGTATCTGTTCTCCATTAATTCCAACGATTTTCGTGGTACTTCCACCCACATCTATTCCTATTACTATACCCATAGCTCCAAGTAATTTGCAGCAAAGTTACAAAAGAATCAATAATTGACAATTGATTAATGTGTCAATATGCTAATTGGCTGCGATATGTTTATGCTGTGCCATCACGCCGCAGGTCATTGACACATTATCACATTGGCACATTACTATCGGTTAAACAGCTCGAAGGTGAATTTGCAACCAATTTCCTGATACTTCCAGTTTGCAAAGCTGGCAAACAAGCCAAAATCAAAAATATGCGTACCAATGCCATACCCTACTTCCAGATAAGGTTTCAAGTGAGGTACTACCAGTGCATTCAGATACAGACGTTCGTTCAAGACATACTGGGTATATTTCATCAAATGGCGAAGCAGAAGGAAAGGCGCTTCGTATGTAAGGTGTCCACGGATATATTTGCGGGAAGAGTTATACCAACGCCCATCAAGCAATTGGAACACCCCGCCAATATCATCGCTCCAACCCATAGGCAGATTGGAGCGCCGCAAATTGGCAAAGTCCACAAAGTACAGTTCTTTCTGATTGGTGAACTCTCCCCAGCCAAAGCGCCAATAAATATCGCGCATCAATCCCAAAGAAACCTGATGCTGCAAATCGACCTCCACACGCTCGTACGAACCGCTGCTCTGCAATACTCCGCTGATGCCCCGTTCCCAATCCACCGAGATGGAAGGGTATTTGGAGTGAAGGTTCACCTTACGGTCACCATTCATATAGTAATATTGTCCCGGAGTCCAAGACAAACGGACACGGGGGGCAAAACTGTTATAAGTATGCCGAAACTTATTCAGGACATTGGGGTCGAAATTCGGAAAGAACGACGAGCCGCCGGAACCTACGTTTGTTACAGATTTTACCGATGGCATACTCGGATAGTTAAGTTCAAACCGGGAACGGTTCACTTCCGTACGTCTATGCATGGATATACCCACTTCCAGCGACAAGCCGTTCACTATCTCCCAGCTATGGCGCAGATTCAGATACAAGTCCTTGAAATAATCCAGATGTATCTGGTTGAAATCAAAGATACTGTCGGGAATAGCTTTCAAGTCATCCAGCACATCACTACTATAAATCCGGTTACCATTACCAAATTCCAGATGAAATGCCGCACGCTTACGAGGCCAATAATCAAAATCAGACTTCACCCTCCAGTAAAATTCTTTCTCTTTAAAATTATAACCTATCCGGGGAACGATTCGCAGCAGGCGGTCGCCCCTGAATATACGGTTGTACTTGAATTCCTGCCGATACGAAATTCCATGTTTGCCGCTATAACTCAAAAGAAAAGGATTAATCAACGGCGAACAGCGTACACTTCCCAATTTATCAAGGTCTACTGTGTAGCGACTAATCAGAGCATCCCCAATCTGTCCCCAGAATTCCAGATTCTTATTGACCGGCTTCTTTTTCCGGATGAGTGTATCCCGACGCAAGAAAAAATCCTGATACAATGTTTCCTCGTGCGGGGTCAACGGAATGGGACGTAAAGTTTTAAAGTAGGCAGTATCACGCCGAAAAGCATTCGTATCCGTACGCAACGTGTATGAATCTGACAAGTCATATTTACTTTTCTTCACCGACTTCCGTATATCACTTCCAGGAGCTTTCTGAATGATGTTCTTATAATCGAGTACAGCTTCATAAGTACCATCTACCACATTTCCCAAAAAACGGAACGTTGCATCCACATCATACTGCAACGGAAGAAATTCGTCCGAATCGCCCACATTACCCATCTTCACCAGATTATTGAACCGCACCATCTCATTACGTCCGGAAAAACGCATCTCGCGTACACTCCACACGTTATCACTCACAATCAGATAACCGCCCACCAGCTGAAAGCTTTTGCTTTTCGGCATAAAACGGATTTTATACTGGCGAGCATGCCGTTCCCCCATCACCGTATCAATCCGATAAGTATAATATTTTTTGGCATTGGGTGCTAAAGGAGAGAGTAGTTTGTCATATAATAGGGTAGAAGAATAGATATTGATGTGAAAATATTCCGGCAATCGTCCGTCCATTTCCCAAAACTCGGAAGCAGTGCCGACACTTGCCTTTACCTTCTGGTCATAGATGTCGGGAGCAGTAAAATGCAAATCGCTATAAGTTTCCATCATATATTCCCGCACCCCTTTTTTGGGCCGGAACATGGAAGGGATGTAGCGGAGAATATGATTCTTCTTACGGATATTCACCCAGCCCTTTATGTAAAGCTCAGCCTTGTAACTTTCAATAATACGTTCATAAAGGGGGGCAAAGAAGATGACTTTCTCCATGATGGAGTCTGCGGAACTCACATGTTTGTCAACCGGATAAGATACACGCTCCGCCCCTGCCTTCTGTACAAAAGAAAACAAGAAGCAAATCCAAATCCATATAAACAACAAACGTTTCAACCGCAATTTCTCCTTATAGAATCGGGACAAATATACGGAAGAATTCGTGTAATGCAAAAACATGTTCCATAAAGAAGCAGGGATGACACTTGTGACACCCTTTATTATAAAACATATGTTACGCGCGAGAGACAATAATACACAAGCACACATAGTTTGTGCAAGATAAATACGAACCTATATAAATTGTTATAAAAAGGGCGCCACAAGTGTCATGTACAGAATGATTCGTAATTGTGACGCATGAAAATTACTAATCACGACGCACTAAGATTACTAATCGTGATGCGGAAAGATTACTAATCATGGCATGGAACAAACGTAAGCTTTGAGTCGTTTTTCCATAACAAGCAAACTTTTTCAGGGGGTCTATTCTCAAAAAACACTAATATTTTCGAGAATACCCCCTAAAAAAGAGGGGGTAGTTCAGAAAAAACATGTATTTTTGCGCCCAACAACCAATAAAAGGAGAGACTTATATGTCAAAAATGCGATTTTTTGCTTTGCAAGAACTTGCCAATCGGCAACCTCTTGAAGTGACCACCCCTTCAAACAAACTGTCCGACTACTACGGCAGCCATGTCTTCGACCGTAAGAAAATGCAGGAATACCTGCCTCGTGAAGCCTACAAAGCCGTGACCGACGCCATCGAAAAAGGCACTCCCATCAACCGCGAAATGGCAGACCTGATTGCCAACGGCATGAAAAGTTGGGCAAAGTCCCTCAACGTCACCCACTACACGCACTGGTTCCAGCCTCTGACGGACGGAACAGCCGAGAAACATGACGGCTTCATCGAATTCGGAGAAGGAACGGAAGTGATTGAACGTTTTTCCGGCAAACTGCTCATCCAGCAGGAACCGGATGCATCCTCTTTCCCCAACGGGGGTATCAGAAACACATTCGAAGCACGAGGATATACTGCTTGGGATGTTTCCTCACCTGCCTTTGTGGTAGATACCACACTTTGCATCCCCACTATCTTCATCTCTTATACCGGCGAAGCGCTCGACTACAAGACTCCATTGCTCAAAGCCTTGGCAGCCGTAGACAAAGCAGCGACAGACGTATGCCAGTTGTTCGACAAGAATATCACACGCGTTTATACCAATTTAGGCTGGGAACAAGAATATTTCCTCGTCGACTCGGCACTGTACAATGCCCGCCCGGACCTTTGTCTAACCGGACGTACCCTGATGGGACACTCCTCGGCCAAAGACCAGCAGCTGGAGGACCACTATTTCGGCTCCATCCCCCCACGTGTCACAGCTTTTATGAAAGAACTGGAAATCGAATGTCACAAACTGGGTATCCCGGTCAAGACCCGCCATAACGAAGTAGCTCCCAACCAGTTTGAGCTGGCGCCTATCTTTGAGAATGCCAACCTTGCCAACGACCACAACCAGCTTGTGATGGATCTGATGAAACGCATCGCACGCAAGCATCACTTCGCCGTACTGCTTCACGAAAAACCCTACAACGGCGTGAACGGCTCCGGCAAGCACAACAACTGGTCGCTTTGCACCGATACGGGTATCAATTTGTTTGCACCGGGCAAGAATCCGAAAGGGAACATGCTGTTCCTTACCTTCCTGGTAAACGTACTGATGATGGTATACAAAAACCAGAACTTGCTGCGCGCCTCCATCATGAGTGCCGGAAACAGCCACCGTCTGGGAGCCAATGAAGCGCCTCCCGCCATTCTGTCCATCTTCCTGGGCAAACAGCTGTCTTCCATCCTCGACGAGATAGCCCGCCAGATAAGCAGCAGCAAGATGACATCGGAAGAAAAGACAACACTGAAATTAGGCATCGGACGTATTCCCGAAATATTACTGGATACCACCGACCGTAACCGTACTTCTCCATTCGCCTTCACCGGCAACCGCTTTGAGTTCCGTGCCGCAGGTTCATCTGCCAACTGCGCCGCCGCCATGATTGCCATCAATGCGGCTATGGCCAATCAGCTGAACGAGTTCAAAGTATCCATCGACAAACTGATGGAAGAAGGAGTCGGCAAGGATGAAGCCATCTTCCGCATTATGAAAGAGACCATCATCGCCTCCGAGCCTATCCGCTTTGAGGGTGACGGCTACTCCGAACAATGGAAGCAGGAAGCCGCCCGCCGTGGGCTGACCAACATCTGCCACGTTCCCGAAGCCTTGATGCACTACATGGATAACCAGTCCCGTTCCGTACTCATCGGCGAACGTATCTTCAACGAAACGGAGCTTGCCTGCCGCCTGGAAGTAGAACTGGAGAAATACACCATGAAGGTACAGATAGAAAGCCGTGTGCTGGGCGACCTTGCCATCAACCACATCGTACCGACTGCCGTTATCTACCAAAACCGTCTGCTGGAAAATCTCCGTGGCCTGCGCGAGACCTTCTCTCCCGAAGAATACGAAGTCCTCAGTGCCGACCGGAAAGAGCTTGTACGCGAAATTTCCAAGCGCGTAACCGCCATCAAGGTACAAGTACGCGAAATGACCGAAGCCCGCAAAGTAGCCAACCACATGGATAACTACAAAGACAAGGCTTTCGCTTACGAAGAAACCGTACGCCCTTATCTGGAAAGTATCCGTGACCACATCGACCACCTTGAGATGGAAATTGATGATGAAATCTGGCCGCTTCCGAAATATAGGGAGCTGCTGTTTACAAAGTAGGCCTCTCCCTAGCCCCTCCCCCGTAGGGAGGGGGATAGAGATACTACGATAAACAATTAAGTTACTACGATTTACGATTTGACGGTTTACGGTTGGAGTTACTCATACAATCATAAACCCACCTGCTAATGAGCAGTTGTTTAACAATACAAACTTCAATCGTAAATCGTCTAATCGTAAATATATAGATTTTCCTTTATCTCCCCCCCTACGACATCTTTTTGTCATATTTGTGCAATATTTAATTTTTTCTTTTTACATTTGTGCTGTATAACACAGTTTTGCAGCAGTTATGGTAAAAGTAAACTTGTCTGATATTAATGTTCCGGAGTTGATTGCAGATATATGGTCTCCCTTGAATGACGAACAACGGGAATTCCTCGCCAACCACTTCACACTCCAGAACTACAAAAAAAACGAAGTCATCCATTGCGAAGGCGAGACACCTACGCATTTGATGTGTCTGCTGAGTGGAAAGGTCAAAATCTATAAAGACGGAGTCGGTGGTAGAAGCCAGATTATCCGTATGATTAAACCTGTCGAATATTTCGGTTACCGCCCTTACTTTGCAAAAACAGACTATGTCACGGCAGCATCTGCATTCGAGCCGTCTCTTGTTTGCCAAATCCCCATGACTGCCTTGATGACTCTGCTCACACAAAACAACGACCTTGCCATGTTCTTCATCAAGCAATTGTCCGTTGACTTGGGCATTGCCGATGAACGCACTGTAAACCTGACGCAGAAACATATCCGCGGAAGACTCGCAGAATCCCTGCTGTTCCTCAAAGAAAGTTATGGTTTGGAGGAAGACGGCTCCACCTTGAGTATCTATCTCTCGCGTGAAGATCTGGCCAATTTGTCAAACATGACCACTTCCAACGCCATACGTACGTTGTCACAGTTTGCCACAGAACGGTTAATCACCATCGACGGACGTAAAATCAAAATCATAGACGAAGAAAAGCTGAAGAAAATCAGCAAGATAGGATAAGGAATAAGTGACAAGGGATAAGCGATTAGGGGTTAGCATAATAAAAACACATTGTTACCATCCTAACCCCTAATCACTAATCACTAAATCAGTCCTTTCGCAGACAAATATCTTTCCGCTTCAATGGCTGCCTGGCAACCAGTTCCGGCAGCGGTGATGGCTTGACGATAGTGAGAATCAGCAACGTCTCCGGCGGCGAATACGCCCGGCACTTTCGTACGCGGTGTTCCCGGCTCGGTGACGATATAACCTACTTCGTCCGTATCTACATAAGGTTTGAAAATATCTGAGTTGGGTTTATGGCCGATAGCCAGGAAGAAACCGTCAATAGCTACATCATAGCGCTTCTCATCAGGTTCACCCATACGCTGTACCAAATGTACACCTTCCACACCGTTCTCTCCAAACAAACCTACGGCATTATGTTCGAACAGTACTTCAATCTTGTCATGCTTCATCACACGCTCCTGCATAATCTTGGAAGCGCGAAGATAAGGTTTGCGGACAATCAGATAAACCTTGGCAGCCAGTCCGGCAAGGTAAACAGCTTCCTCGCAGGCAGTATCTCCACCCCCTACAACAGCTACCGTTTTCTTGCGGTAGAAGAAACCGTCACAAGTGGCACAAGCGCTGACACCCATTCCCGCATATTTCTTTTCATCCTCCAGCCCCAGATACTTCGCAGCGGCACCTGTAGCAATAATCAGCGTTTCAGCCTCAATCATCTTTTCGTCATCAATCGTAATCTTGTAAGGTGCTTCAGCAAGATTGGCTGCGGTAGCAACTCCATAACGCAAATCTGCACCAAAACGTTCGGCTTGCTTCCGCAGGTCTTCCATTAATTCCGGACCTCCGATACCTTGGGGATAACCGGGGAAATTCTCCACATCAGTAGTGGTTGTCAACTGGCCACCGGGCTGCAATCCTGCATAAAGTACCGGTGAAAGATTGGCACGGCCTGCATAAATAGCGGCAGTATAGCCGGCAGGACCCGAACCGACAATCAGACATTTTACTTTTTCTGTTTCCATCATTATATTATTTACTATTTGACTATTTACAATTTACTATTTAGCGCATGTCGATGACTTCAGCCGTGGGATAGGCTTTTTTGTCAAAGACAAAGAAACTATCCGGATAGGATTGTCCGGTCTGGTAGTTATTAATAAGGATAGTAGTCATATACTTACTCCCCCGTGGTGCCAAGTCCACTTGATGCAGACGATACGTATCCTTTGTCACAAACAGATAGACACTTTCAGGGTCTTTCCTCTTGTCGGCAGCAGTCATGGTGATGTAATAAACAGACTTGTCTTGCTTACCACCGACACTGCTCAACTTCAATCTGTATCCCTGCTTGTAGAGGGACAACCAAGCATACGGATTAAGAGTCTGCAATTCCTCCTGCGTAGGTTCCGATACATTCACCTCATCTGCCGAAGCCACATAGCTCCACTGCGTATGTCCGTCAAACCAAGTCTTCATTCCCTCAGTCTCAACCACAAACTTCTCACCTTCCAGATAGAGAACTCCCGCATAAGAGCCCTGTTGTTCGTTCACGGTAAACGCCAGCTTCACCCCTCCCGCTTTCCGAAAGGCTTCGGCTGTACGCTCCAATATATTCTTGGCATCCGGTTGTTGTGCCGACATCGGCACAGCAAACAACAGCAATAGCACACCAAGTAAAAACTTATCAAATTTCATCATTCTATAAATAACCATTCCTTATTGCAAATTGTTTAACCGCATTTCCAGGTCGCTCTCATCTATACAGAACACCTCACGCGCCTTGCTGCCTTGCGCCGGTCCCACAATCCCCGCTTTCTCCAACTGGTCCATGATGCGGCCGGCACGATTATAACCGATGGCAAACTTACGCTGAATGAGCGACGTAGAACCCTGCTGGTGAATAACGACGAGACGGGCTGCATCCTCGAACAAAGGATCAAGACGCCCCATATCCACATCCCCCAAATCACCTCCTGCATTTTCATCCACATATTCGGGCAGATAAAAAGCGGTGGGGTAGCCCTGCTGGCGGGCGATGAACTTCGTAATCTCCGCCACTTCGGGGGTATCGATAAAGGCACACTGCACACGCACCGGGTCTGCTCCCTGCAGGAATAGCATATCACCGCGACCTATCAGCTGGTTGGCTCCCGGACGGTCGAGGATGGTACGCGAATCGACCATTGCCGATACACGGAAAGCGATACGCGCCGGGAAGTTAGCCTTAATCGTACCCGTAATGATGTTTGTTGTCGGTCGCTGTGTAGCGATAATCATATGTATACCTACGGCACGCGCCAACTGGGCGATGCGGGCAATGGGCAGTTCCACATCCTTGCCAGCTGTCATAATCAAGTCACCGAACTCGTCGATAACGACTACGATGTAAGGCATGAACTTATGCCCCTTCTCCGGATTCAGACGACGGTTGATGAACTTCTCGTTGTACTCCTTGATGTTGCGCACATGGGCAGCTTTCAGCAAGTCATAGCGGGTATCCATCTCCACACAGATAGAGTTCAAGGTCTGCACCACCTTCGTGACGTCTGTAATGATGGCATCTTCCCCGTCGGGCAATTTTGCGAGGAAGTGATGCTCAATCACGGAGTAGATGCTGAATTCTACTTTTTTGGGGTCTACCAGCACAAACTTCAGCTCTGCCGGATGCTTCTTATATAATAAGGAGGTGATGATGGCATTCAACCCCACGGACTTACCCTGACCGGTAGCACCGGCAACGAGCACGTGCGGCATCTTGCACAAATCCACCATAAATACTTCATTCGTAATCGTCTTACCCAGTGCGATGGGCAAGTCGTAAGTAGACTCCTGGAACTTCTTGCTGCCGATAATGCTCTGACCGGATACAATCTTCGGATTGGAATTGGGCACTTCGATACCAATCGTACCCTTTCCCGGAATGGGAGCGATGATACGGATGCCGAGCGCCGAAAGGCTGAGGGCAATATCATCTTCCAGACCGCGTATCTTCGAAATGCGGACGCCCTGCTCGGGAGTGATTTCATACAGCGTCACCGTAGGACCTACCGTCGCCTTAATGGTACTGATTTCTATACCGAAACTACGCAGAGTATTGATAATCTTATCCTTGTTCGCGTTCTGCTCTACCATGTCAATGGTCGGACCATTGTCATCGTAATGCTTCATCAAGTCTATTGTGGGGTAATGATAGTTTTCCAAATCCAGACGGGGATTGTACGGCTCCTTCTCCGTTCCCACATACTCCTCCTCTTCAGCCTTCTCAACCTGGAATGCCGGCTCCTTCTCTACCGGCTGTTCCCGAAAAGGGGGCACCGGCTCCGGTGCAGGAGTCTCAAAAGTCATGGTAACGTCCTCATCCGCAGACTTGGCAGGCTTTATCTTTCCATCACTTCCACCCAAGTCAAGGGTGATTTCATTCAGCGGTTCGTCCTCTTCTTCCTCTGTAGCAATCTCCTCCTCCTTTTCAAGAACCTTTTCCGGCTCCGCAGCTTCCGGTGTCGGAGCAGCCGCCTTTTCCTTTGCACCCCAAGAGGTCTTGAACTCTTCCGGCGTTTCACCCTGCACGCTTTCCGCCTTCTCCTTACGCTTCAAGAAGCTGAGACTGAACAATCTGCGCAACCAGATGACAGTCCGTGCACTCAGATAGATGAGGAAGCAAATGGCAGTTACCAACAATAGCAGCCAGACTCCCGGCACACCGACTTGAGACACAAGCCAGTTACTGACATTGTATCCGTGCATACCGCCCAGATAGAGGAAAGAGTCCTTGTACTGGTCTACAAACACAAAACCGAAAAATACCGAGAACCACACCAGCATCAACGAACAGCCGATGAACCACTTCCACAAGCGCACCACACGCACCCGCATCAGCTTCAATCCCGCCACAGCCAGGAACACGAGAATCAGGAAAGACGATACACCGAAACAATCATTTATCAGATAGCTGGCCAACTGCGCACCGCGGCTACCGGCGTAGTTCTTCACCCCATTATTGGTGGAAATCAGCTCCTGCGCACTGCCTCCGTCAATGATGCTCTGGTCTGCCGCTCCCGTGAAAAAGAACGACGAAAAGGCGAGCAACAAATAAACCGAAAAGATTACCAGTACCAAGCCGATAACGAAATGAACAGTTTCACTTCTAAATAACGCTGCCACTTTCCCAAAAAACGAGAGTGACAGCTCCGTATCTTTAGCTGTTGAATTTTTCTTTGCCATATTTTTTAAATAACTATTGAGAATTGATTGCAAAAATAATAAAAACTATCCTTCCGCCGCGTTGTTTTCATTCTTTAATTTCTCGTCTGCCGATTATAGGTATTCCTAATCTACAACTGTAGTTTTATCGCATGTTTTACTTACATGCTTGCATGAAATGATATAGCGCACTAATTTACAACAGATTGTGCCATGCAAGCAGACCTCATGCAAGCATGTAGGCAGATTTTGCCTACATGGTGCAATCCATGCAAGCCCTATACGCATCAACCTACTCTTTTTCCTTCAAAAAATAAATCGGCTGTTTCTGCAACCCTTTGTTCACCAACACATTCTCCTCACAAAGACGACGAATCTGCCGCGCCGCAGTCGTGCGGGTCATGCCGCAAATCGACTGTACAACACTGCGGGTGATGAACTCATTTTTACGTAAATATTCCACCACTTTTTGCTTCACCTCATCATCCGTCAGCCTCTTTTTCATGAGATTCCGCAATTTCAGCGGCTTTACTTTCAATACTCCTATCTCACTGCGCAACGCCTTGTCCGGTCTGAAAGTGATGTTTTTCAACTTCACCTTAGTACTTTTCCGCTTTGTCTCCAGTGTCACCGGTTCCGTGCAGGTCAGCGTGGGAACAAAGTAACCGATGCCGTCCAAATGTACCTGCCTGCCCTCCCCCAGCTCGCGTCCCACAAAATGCGACAAAGCATCGAGTACCGCCAGTACATCCGTCTCGGTCAGCGAGCAGTATTCTTGTATATGCCTGCGCAGCTCATCGGTCGTCGTGGAGCCGTTCAGTTTAATCCGGGGATGCAGGGTCAGCTCTTCCCCTTGTTTATCCTTCGTTTTCGGGTTTTCGTACCAATCAAATAAAATTGCCATATTCTTTCCTCCATTTTTAGATTCATTTCTGTTGCTGTCTGCAGGTTTCGCTCATGCAAAGTACCGGCTTTCATTAGGCAGAGCATAGGTCTTCCTTACGCAAAGAAGCGTTCTTCCTTCTGCTGAAAGCTTATCAAAAAAAGATGCGCACAGCTGTGGTTTACCTTCTTCATATTTGTGATACACCTTCTTCACAACTATGAGAAAGACATTCCACGACTGTGCGCAACTACAAACTACAGAGGCAAAGATAATGAAAAGCAGGGGGCTTGGCAAAGGAATGCTAATCTTTTTCAGATTGAAGCATGTAATAATGCGGTAATAATAGCGCTATTTGCCCAGCTCCATAATTGCAATAATTAATCTTCTTCTTCATCATCGTCATAATCTTCATCGTAGTCATCATCGTCACCATCCCATCTACACCCACAAGCATCACAAGCATAATCATTAATACCGCTTGAATCAGGATAGACCAAATGCGAGCCACATTCAGGGCAACGCAACTTATTGTTATCATCGTCGTCGTCCGCAATTTCATCACATGGCCATTCTCTTCCACAATCCGGACAAACATAATTCACGCCATCGAAATAGGCATTCTCATTCAAACAAAAAATACATTCCATAACTATCTTATTTTAAAATTATTACTTTTATTCATTATTCTTTTTGCATATAAGCAGCATTTAATCAGCACAACTCCCACCAGCATAGAACAGACAATGCCAATTGCAATGAAAAGAGGACTTCTATCAGCGGAAGCAATGCCGTTTTTTGCCATCACTAAAAGTCCCGTCTGAAAGCAAACAGCCGACAACAAGCAGAACAGCAGCACATTGCGTTTCCAATGTTTTGGCATCGGTTCATTTTTTTCTACCTCTTCTACCATTTCCTTCATTGCTTCTTCAATCCATATCTTCATCTTCATTGTCTTGAGGATTTATTTCATATTTTGGGTCTAAATCATATCTGTACGCAAGTAAAAAATCGGCCTTTTTATCTTTGGGTTTACAAAGAGAATACAATATGGCCCCTACTACCAATGGGGCAGCCGCAACAACTGCAATCCCTGCCAGCATACCACCTCCTATTATACCGCCAATTGCAGCCAATCCGGAAGTTATTCCTGCTGCCGACAACCCAGCAACAACACCTGAAGCCGAAATCAAGCTTATCATTCCTGCCACCGTACAAGCAGATCCTCCACTTGCCATTATTTTGGCAACCAAATCATCTTTGTCTTTTCTAGTCATCTTTTTGTAAGCATCAAAATCTTTGCCTAATACAACGGTGAACATGATACAGAATTCTGCATAGCACACGTCAGTAGGATAGCTCTTGCCCTCGGCCAAACGTGTAATTGCGTACTTCGACATTGTCATAGCCACTGCAAGTTCATCAATAGAAATAGAAGAATTACTCATGAATGAACGCAAAAACGGAGCGAAACCGACTCCTTTCGGAAATTCTTGATTTTCCATAATCTTTTTTTTTAAAGTTTATATTATGGCGCCCTCTGCCTATAAAAACAAAAAGCAACCGTTAGCATTAACGATTGCAAAAATATGGGGGAAGAATCAGGCACGAAATAGACGTCTACGAAAAAGGCAATCAACCTCTTTATCCATTCCTCATGTTCTTTTTAAATTCTTCCCATTGCCAGTCAGGAAAGTTCAATGTATCATTTACGATTCTCCACGCGTCCTTTGGTAGGTCTAATAGAGTTTGCAATATTTTCCATGCATTTATTATTATAGATGTAGCATCGCCCTTTGTACACACCTTTCTTAGTGTTGCCCCGAAAGATCTGCCGTTCATTGTCATCAGAATCTTGTTGATATGCGTGTAAGGAGGTGAAACAGCCACTATTCTATTATTTTCTTTACCACACTTAGAAGTATCTAATGTTTTCAAATAAAATTGCATATACCCCAGAAGAAGTATAATCACATAGACAAATTGTTTATTAGTTTTCTTCTGGAAATCTCGCTCTTTCACATCTCCGTTTCCTACTATCCGCCACGCTGCCTCATAGTGTTTTTCTTTTGTTAAGTATCCACTTTCAGTGGCCTTTTCCAGCAGCTTCTCAAACAATTTTTTATTTGTCTTCCCCTTTCCCTTTTTCGACATTCGGCCTATCTTTTCAAGCAGTTCCTGATATGCCTCTTTTGTAAAGTTAACATCAGCAGAGAAACGTATCTTATCCTCTTTTTGAGACTCTTTCCGGGAGTCAGAACGTTTTCTCAGAGCCTCAACATCTTCATTTTCAAGATACCCCTCATATACACTTCTTATAAGACGAACCGCCCTTGCACCCACCTCCACAATATCCTCATCTTCATGAAGAGTAATCCAAAAGGGCCAATAAGTATGGTTGTTCGCATTATTTGTAGGCTTAAAGCGATGAGTGAAAGATTTCCCCGGAAATGTATTTTCAAGAACAGCAGTAACATAATAACGAATATCTTTCCATTCTTCATTGAACATTTTTTCCCCATCTTCATCATTCCCATCAAGAATCAGCCCCTTACATCCATAATAAATGCCGACAACCGGTTCATACACATCATATTCTATCAGAAATTCATACCCTCTGCATCCATCCTTACTGTACAATGTCCCCAGCTTGTACATCATGTGATGTGGAGCCTTGTTCCCATGAAAAGAAGCATCCGCTTTAAAATCCTCCACTTCATCCAGCAGCCTCATCTTCTTTTTATAAAACTCTGAAGCTTCGTCATTTAACCTTTTCCAATGCTCCCGGTTCCTCTCTCTGATTTTATCTTTCTCCATCTCAGAGACAACCTCCTGACAGTTCACATCACATTCGGCCCCATCAAAATCAATGCTAACACTGGAAAAGTATTCAAGGGCTGCCTGCACTTCTTTCTTTTTAGCATAGACCTGCCTCGCTATAAAGATGCAAGCCTCCCGCGTAAGGTGATAGTTTTCCACGCTCCTACATGCACCAGAGCCTACCCCAACCATTTCAACCATCAGGTTAAAATGGTCATCCACATTTATGCCATCCGCTTCGGCGGACTTCATGGCCTTTGCCAATGGAACGGAAAATTTCTGGTACGTACTATACCCCAAAGCAGCGCACAATTCCCTCGAAGTCCAGTATGACCGTCCTTGCCCATCAAACTTCCTTATTTTCTCAAAAGGTGATTTATCACTGATTTTCAATTCTTTATTCATAAAGACAGAAACAAATTACATGATATAAAAATCCTCATCTATAATGACGAACACTCAACAACACTAATATCAAGCATGAAGATAGCAATAAAAAAACATCCCGTCACATAATTGGAAACATTTTGTATACAGAGAGACGGGAGCAATGCCCTATATTTGCAACCGGTCAATCAATCACCGGCCATGAAAAACAGGTAGTTTATGAGAAATTTCATTGTATTATGCTTATTGGCATGTCTGGCATCATGTACAGACAAAAAAGAATTCCAGACAATAAGAGAACGAATCGATTTATCAGGAAATTGGAACAGTTCATTAGGGAACTGCACATTGCCCGGTACGACGGATGAAAACAAGTTGGGAGACGGCAGGCATCCCACCAATGTAACCTCCCAGTTGACACGGACTTATCCCTACTCCGGCATCGTAGAATATGAAAAAGATGTTGAAATTCCCGTACAGATGGAAGGGAAACGCCTGATACTCTTCATGGAACGTACAAAGCCCAGTACTCTCTGGATAGACGGGGACAGCGTCGGCACGTTGGGACATATCTATGCACCTCACTGCTATAGCCTGCCGGCCTTGGCACCCGGCAGCCACCATATAAAGATACGCATTGACAATTCCCCCAGCTCCGTACCAGCCGAAATCCAAAGCTCGCATGCCTGGACCGACGGCACACAAACCAACTGGAACGGCATTCTGGGCGATTTCTACATCGAAGCGACCCCACACACCTATCTCGAGCAGGTACAAGTCTACCCGTCTGTAAAGGAGAAAAAGGCCCGCATCCATGTAAACATATACAGCGATTCGGAGCAATCGGGCGTAGTGACCCTTTCTGCCAAGACGTGGAACACCCAACAAGAACACCAGTTACCGGACATGGAAAAACAAGTCGGCTTGAGCAAAGGTGAAAATAAAATAGAACTGACGCTCGACATGGGCAACCGGATGCAGACATGGAGCGAATTCCACCCCACACTTTATGCACTGAACGTGACCCTTGCCACAAACGAGGGTAAAGACAATATAATAACAGATTTCGGTATGCGCGACTTTGCCACCGAAGGTACTCAGTTCACCATAAACGGCTTCAAGACCTTCTTGCGCGGCAAACACGACGCTTGCGTATTCCCACTTACCGGATATGCGCCGATGGATGTAAAGTCCTGGCGAAAAGTTTTTCAGACAGCCAAGAGTTATGGCATCAACTACTACCGTTGCCATTCCTACACCCCGCCCCGCGCCGCTTTTGCCGCTGCCGACATCGAGGGTATCTATTTCCAAGCCGAGTTGCCTTTATGGGGAAGCATTTCACCGGACAACCATCGCTTGAATGACTTCTTGCTGAACGAAGCCTATATGACCCTCGACTACATGGGCAATCACCCCTCATTCACCATGTTGGGACTGGGCAACGAGTTGGGTGGCGACGTTGACCTGATGCGCAATTGGCTGGACGGATTCAGAAAACATGACAACCGCCATCTCTATTCGTTCGGTTCCAACAACTTCCTGGGTTGGGGAGGTGCCATAGACGGTGAAGATTATCTGACAACCTGCCGGGTAGGAGGAGGCGAAGGCTATACAACGCACGTACGCAGTTCATTTGCCTTTGTCGATGCCGAAAAGGGAGGTATCTTGAACAACACCCGTCCCAATACCCGTGCGGATTATACTGCTGCCATAGCGAAATCTCCCCGACCGGTCATCAGTCACGAAACCGGACAGTTCCAAATTTATCCCGACTACAAGGAGTTGGAGAAATACACCGGCGTATTGCATCCATATAACTTGGAGATATTCCGTGACCGGCTCAATGAAAATGGACTACAGGACCAGATTGACGCATTCCATCAGGCCACCGGCCGGTTTGCCGTCGAATGCTACAAGGCTGATATTGAATACGGCCTGCGCACTGCCGGTTTAGGCGGATTCCAGATGCTCGACCTTCAAGACTTTCCCGGACAAGGCTCGGCACTGGTAGGCATTCTGGATGCTTTCATGGACAGCAAAGGCATTGTCACTCCCGAAACATTCCGCGGCTTTTGTGCTCCGGTGGTACCGCTGGCGCTTATGGACACCTACTGTTACAGCAACAAAGAAGAGCTGAACATAGGCCTCGCCCTGACAAATTACGAAGAGCAACCATGGTCTGATGCATTATACTGGCGTCTGGAAAGCCTGAGTGACAGCGTAACTTTTGTTCGCGAAGGCAAAGTCCCCGCCCATGTAGAGCAAGGAAAAGTAATGCAGGTGGGCGAGTTGAAAAGCACCCTTACCGAAATAGACAAGCCTGCCCAATTGCGACTGACACTGACCACCGGGAATTATCATAACTATTATAACTTATGGGTATACCCCGACCGGACACCGGAAAGCGAAGCGGACATCTTCATCTGTCAGTCCTTGGATGACGAGGCGCGAAAGAGACTGAGCCAAGGAGGGAAGATACTGCTTATACCCGACCACAAAGCCATTGAAGAACAGAGTGTAGGCGGACTTTTTACTCCTGACTACTGGAACTATGCCATGTTCAAAAGCATTTCGGAAAACGCCGGCCGCGAAGTTTCGCCGGGCACCCTCTCCTTGCTGATGGACGAGAAACATCCCTTGTTCCGGCAGTTCCCCACCGAGTGCCATAGCAACTGGCAATGGTGGAGCATCGTACGCCATGCCCGTCCCTTTATTCTGAACGCTACACGCCACGAATACAAGCCGCTTATCCAAGTAGTAGACAATGTGGAGCGGAACCACAAGTTAGGCTTGCTGTTCGAATTTGCCGTAGACAACGGTAAGGTATTGGTTTGTATGAGCAACCTCGAAGCAATTCGCCACACTCCGGAAGGAGGTCAGCTGCGCAATGCCATTTTAAGCTATATGAAGTCGGCTGAGTTCTCTCCCACCGAGACGCTGACCTCACAGCAGTTGCAGCACATATTAACAACCGAGGTGAAAAAGCAAGACATTGTCGGCGTGAAAAACCAGTCGGATTACGACGTACAGCCGGAATAAAAAATAAGTATGAGAAGTTTCATCATAATTCCACTTTTCCTCGGCTGTCCCGTCATTTTTCAGTAGCTTTGCGGACTTTAATACAGCAAACAACCCATGAAACTTACCCTTATACGCACCGCTCGTGAAACCGGCAAAGAGACATTCAGCACATGGCCCAGCGACACCTTGATGGAGAAGATGAAAACCGAGAACAAAGCCGGACACATATCCGCCTTGCGCAGCCTCATTCCCCACATCACCGGAAGCAACGGACACTACCCCTGCATAGACAAACTGCCACGCATCTGCCCTGCCGCAGAATATGCCCGCAGCAAAGAGGGGGAAAGATACCTGAAAACCTACAACGGACTGGTACAGATTGAAGTCAACCACCTGGCCAATGCCGTGGAAGTGGAGCAAGTAAAGCGCCAGGCGGCCCTGCTGCCGCAAACTTTTGCCGCCTTTTGCGGAAGTAGCGGACGAAGCGTAAAAATATGGGTACTGTTTGCCACCCCCGACGGTTCGCGCCCCAGGCAGGAAGAAAAAATCAGGCTGTTTCATACCGCTGCCTACCGGCTCGCCGTAAACTGTTACCAGCCCCTGCTCCCCTACCCCGTCACACTGAAAGAACCTGCCGTGGAGCAAAGCTGCCGCATGACGCTCGATGACCGTCCCTATTACAATCCGTCTGCCGTCCCTTTCTGTTTGGAACAGCCTTTGTCCGTGCCCGACGAGCCCACCTTCGGCCAACGGAAACAGACCGAAGCAAACCCGCTGATGCGCATTGCCCCCGGCTATCCGGCCTCCCAAACCTTCTCCATCCTCTTCGAAGCCGCCCTGAACCGTACCTTCGAAGAGCTGGAAAACTGGAAACGGGGCGATGACCTTCGCCCCCTGCTCTACCTGCTTGCCGGGCATTGCTACAAAGCCGGCATTCCCGAAGAAGAGGCAGTACGTCAAGTCATGATGCACTACTACCGCGAAGCGGATGAACAGCTGGTACGCATGACCCTGCACAACCTCTACCGCGAATGCAAAGGCTTCGGCACCCGCAGCAGCATGACCCGCGACCAAATCACCGCCTTCCGCCTGGAAGAATTCATGAACAGACGCTATGAGTTCCGCTGGAACACCGTGCTGGGAGAATTGGAATTCCGCCAACGGGACTCCATACACTTCCACTTCCGCCCTGCCGACCAGCGGGTAAGAAGCAGTATCGGACAGAATGCCCTGAAAGAAGGAATCAGCGTATGGGACAGAGATGTGGCACGCTACCTCAACTCGGACGCCATTCCCTTGTACAACCCCATCGAAGAATATCTGAACAGCACCGGACATTGGGACGGCAAGGACCGTATCCGCGCATTGGCCGACCTCGTCCCCTGCAACAATCCGTACTGGCGGGAACTCTTCTACCGCTGGTTTCTCAGCATGACGGCGCACTGGCAAAACATCGACCGTCAGCATGGAAACAACACGTCTCCCCTACTGGTCGGAGCCCAAGGCTATCGTAAAAGTACCTTCTGCCGCATCCTGCTGCCACCCGAACTGCGCTTCGGATATACCGACAGTATCGACTTCAAAAGCAAGCAGGACGCAGAGCGGAGCCTCGGCCGCTTTTTCCTGATAAACATCGACGAATTCGACCAAATCAGCGTCAATCAGCAAGGTTTTCTAAAGCATCTGCTGCAGAAACCCGTGGCAAACCTGCGCAAGCCTTACGGCACCGCCATCCAGGAAATAAGACGCTACGCCTCCTTTATAGCCACCAGCAACCAGAAAGACCTGCTGACAGACCCCAGCGGCAGCCGCCGTTTCATCTGCATCGAAGTCACCGGCCCCATCCATACCAATGTCACCATCAACTACCGGCAACTCTACGCACAAGCCATGGATGCCATAGCCAAAGGTGAACGCTACTGGCTGGACGATTCCGACGAAGCCATCTTGAAACAGACCAACCGGGAGTTTGAACAGCCCACACCGTTGGAACAGCTCTTCCTCTGCCACTTCCATCCCGCCGAAAATGAAGAGGAAGGAGACTGGATGACCCCTAAGATTCTCTCCTTCTTGCAAACCAAGACCAAAGACCGGCTGTCCATCAATAAAGTGGCTCTGTTCGGACGTGCACTCCACAAACTGGGCATCAGCAGCCGCCGGAAGACAAGAGGAACAGAATATCATGTAGTGAAAAAAGAATAATCCTGCCAATTAATTTGCTTCTACTTTCGGTTTGCGCTATCTTTGCGTTTCAAATCAAGAAGATATGAAAAAAGAAAGTCAAGTGATATTCGACCGGAATGCCGTAGAGTTTGTGACCGTAGCCGCCGAGTTTTGCAAGTTTCTGGAACAAGCGGAAGGGGTGAAACGTTCCGCGTTCGTCGATACCTCCTTAAAAATACTTCCGCTGCTCTACCTGAAGGCCTCCATGCTGCCCGAGTGCGAAACCATAGGAGACGAGGCGCCGGAAACATTCGTCACCGAAGAGACCTATGAGGTACTCCGCATGAACCTCGCCAATATCCTGGCCGAGAAAGACGACTACCTGGACGTATTCGTATCCGACATGAAGTATAGTGACCAGCCCATCACCAGGAACATTTCCGAAGACTTGGCCGACATATACCAGGACATCAAGGACTTTATCTTCGTATTCCAGCTGGGTTTCAACGAGACGATGAACGATTCGCTTGCCATCTGCCAGGAAAACTTCCGCCTCCATTGGGGACAAAAGCTTGTCAACACCCTGCGTGCCCTGCACGAGGTGAAGTATGCGCAAGGCGAGGATGAAGAGGAGGAAACCGCAGACTTTGAATATTAAATTATGGTTATCAAAAGAACAATAGATAAAGAAACAGTGAAAGACCTGCCCAAAGCCACCTTTCCGGGACAGATACATGTCGTACAGACACCGTGGGAAGCGGAGAAGGCAGTCGCCTATCTGAAGTCCTGCCCGTTGCTGGGCATAGACAGCGAAACCCGTCCATCGTTCACAAAAGGACAGATACACAAGGTGGCCCTGCTGCAGATTTCCTCAGAGGAACATTGCTTTCTGTTCCGCCTCAACCTGACGGGACTGACTCTGCCGGTTATCACATTGCTGGAAAACCCAAGTGTAACGAAAGTAGGCCTTTCCTTGCGGGATGACTTCATGATGCTGCACAAGCGTGCTCCTTTCGAACAACATGCGTGCATTGAATTGCAGGAATACGTCCGCGCTTTCGGCATCCAGGATAAAAGCCTGCAAAAGATATATGCCATCCTCTTCGGGGAAAAGATTTCGAAAAGCCAGCGCCTTTCCAACTGGGAAGCCGAAACCTTGACCGAACCGCAGAAACTGTATGCCGCCACCGATGCCTGGGCATGCCTCAACATCTACAACAAGCTGCAAGAACTGAAACGGACAGGAGATTTTGAGATAGAAGCCAATAATAATGTGGTAATGTAATGCACATTATCACATTACCACATTAATCACATTATATATATGTACAAAGTATACCTTAAACCCAATAAAGAGGAGTCATTAAAGCGTTTTCACCCGTGGGTGTTTTCCGGCGCCATCGCACATTTCGACGGAGAGCCCGAAGAAGGGGAAGTTGTTGAAATCTACACGTCCAAAAAGGAATTCATAGCCAAAGGGCATTTTCAGATTGGCAGTATCGCCGTACGCGTACTGACCTTCCGTCAAGAAGAAGAAATCAATGCGGACTTCTGGAAACGCAAACTCAGCATAGCATACGACATGCGCCGCAGTATCGGCATAGCCGGAAACCCGACAAACAACACCTATCGCCTGGTGCACGGGGAGGGAGACAACCTGCCGGGGCTGGTTATCGACATTTATGCCTGTACCGCAGTGATGCAGGCACATTCTGCCGGCATGCACCTCGACCGCATGGCCATTGCCGATGCCCTTACCGAAGTGATGGGCAGCCAGATTGACAATATCTATTACAAATCGGAGACGACCCTTCCCTTCAAGGCCGACCTCTATCCGGAGAATGGTTTCTTGAAAGGCGGCAGCACGGACAATGTAGCCATGGAGTACGGCCTGAAGTTCCACATCGACTGGCTGAAAGGCCAAAAAACCGGTTTCTTCGTAGACCAACGCGAGAACCGTTCGCTACTGGAACGTTATGCCAAAGGCCGCAGCGTACTGAATATGTTCTGCTATACCGGCGGCTTCTCCGTATATGCTATGCGTGGAGACGCCAAACTGGTGCATTCCGTGGACAGCTCCGCCAAAGCCATCGACTTGACCAACAAGAACATCGAACTGAACTTCCCGGGTGACACCCGCCATGCCGCCTATGCAGAAGATGCCTTCAAATACCTTGACCGCATGGGCGACCAATACGACCTGATAGTTCTTGACCCTCCTGCTTTTGCCAAGCACCGCGATGCCCTGCGTAATGCCCTGCAAGGCTACCGCAAACTCAATGTCAAGGCTTTCGAAAAAATCAAGCCCGGAGGTATTCTTTTCACTTTCTCGTGCTCGCAAGCCGTCAGTAAAGAGAACTTCCGCACGGCCGTGTTCACAGCCGCTGCCATGTCCGGCCGCAGCGTACGCATCCTGCACCAACTGACACAACCTGCCGACCACCCGGTAAGCATCTATCATCCGGAAGGGGAATACCTGAAAGGGCTGGTTCTATATGTAGAATAAAGGAAAAAGAAGGCCTCATCGGCCTTCTTTTCTTAAATAGAGTTAATAAAAAGTAGAAAAGTGCCAAAATAGCATGTTATATAACATAAACCATGTATATTTGCACTGTGTTTTTCATGGTATTAGATTTAAGGTTAATAAAGATTGGGTGTCTGGGATAGATACCCTTCTTTTTTTATAATACATTCCTTCCCAAAATCCATCCCTCATTAATCTCTTTCGTTGAAGAAAAAGCCGTACAGAACTTGTTTTTCTCCTAGTCTCATTGTACATTTGCATCTATTACATAATTTAAAATATAAAAAGCTAATATTATGAGCATCAAATTCCGACTCACTGCCATGCAATTCCTGCAATTCTTCGTTTGGGGAGCATGGCTGATTTCATTAGGTGGTTACATGGGCGGTACGTTACATTTTGAAGGCGGACAAATCGGAGCAATCTTTGCAACCATGGGTATAGCCTCACTGATAATGCCCGGACTGACCGGTATCATCGCCGACAAATGGATAAACGCCGAACGCCTTTATGGCATACTCCACCTTATCGGTGCCGGTGCTCTGATTTATGCTTCCACTGCCACTACGTACACCCACATGTACTGGGCCATGCTGCTCAACATGCTTGTTTATATGCCCACGCTATCCCTGGCCAACACCGTGTCCTACAATGCGCTGGAAAGATATAAAATGGATTTGGTAAAAGACTTCCCCCCCATCCGTGTATGGGGAACGGTAGGCTTTATCTGTGCCATGTGGGCTGTGGACCTTACCGGGTTCAAGGCAAGTGCGGCACAACTCTATGTGGCAGCCATCTCGGCAGCCATGCTGGGGCTTTACGCCTTCACCCTGCCTGCCTGCCCTCCCATGCGCTGCGAAGGAAAAACGATGCTCTCCGCTTTCGGACTGGATGCACTGGTGCTGTTCAAGCGCAAGAAGATGGCCATCTTCTTCCTATTCTCCATGTTGCTGGGAGCCGCCCTCCAAATAACAAACACCTATGGTGACCTTTTCCTGGGTTCGTTTGCTTCCATACCGGAATATGCAGATTCGTTCGGTGTGAAACACTCCGTCATCCTGCTCTCCATCTCGCAAATGAGTGAGACGCTGTTTATCCTTGCCATCCCCTTCTTCCTGAAACATTTCGGAATCAAGCGTGTTATGTTAATCAGTATGTTTGCATGGGTATTCCGTTTCGGGCTTTTCGCCCTCGGAGACCCGGGAAGCGGACTTTGGATGCTCATTCTCTCGATGATTGTCTACGGCATGGCATTTGACTTTTTCAATGTATCGGGCTCGCTGTTTACAGAAATGGAGGCACATCCCAGTATCCGTGCCAGCGCACAAGGCTTGTTCTTCATGATGACGAACGGTGTGGGAGCCATCATCGGAGGTTATGCCAGCGGAGCCGTGGTGGATGCCTTCTCGGTATATGCCGAAGGCGGAGGACTGGTAAGCCGCGACTGGACACCGGTATGGTTTATCTTTGCAGGATATGCCTTAGTCATTGGTCTGTTATTTGGAATAGTATTCCGCTATAAGCATAATCCGGAGAAAATAGAGAAAAACTGATTGAAAATCAGGTTGATTTAATAGGTATGAATAAGAAGAAGATAGAACTACAAGTACTAAACATTTCCAACAGCCAGGCGCAAGCGGGCGCCTATGCCCTGGTACTGGGTGAAGCGGGCGGCGAGCGTCAGCTTCCGATTATTATAGGTGCCACCGAAGCACAAGCTATGGTCATCGAGATGAAAGGTATTGTACCGCCCCGTCCGCTGACCCATAACCTATTCGCTTCCGTTCTTGAAGTGCTGGGCGTAAAACTGATGCGTATTCTTATCTATAAAGTAGACAACGGAGTATTCTACTCTTACCTTTATATGAAAGCCGAAGAAACCATTCTCCGGATTGATGCGCGTACCAGCGACGCCGTTGCCCTGGCATTGCGCATGAATGCCCCTATCTTTGTCTACGAAGACATCCTCGAAGCAGAATGTCTGAAAACCGTCGAAGGTTCCATCGACCCGATGGAAGGCAGCGAACCGGACAAAGACGAACTGCTGCAGGAAGACACGATAGGCATACTGAAAACGGCCCTGCAAAAAGCAGTCGATGAAGAGGACTATGAACGTGCCGCACAGCTAAGAGACCAGATTAACCAACTCAAGAACAATTTGTAATATGCACGTATTCTATACCCCCGACATACAAGCCCACGCAGAGCTGCCCGAAGAGGAAGCCGCACACGCCGTACGCGTCTTGCGCTTGCAGGCTGGAGACGAGGTCATGTTGACAGACGGAAAAGGCTGCTTTTATCGTGCCGAAATCAGTACGGCTACAAACAAGCGCTGTCTGGTGAATATCCTGGAAACCCTTCCGCAAGCCCCCTTGTGGAAAGGTCATCTGCACATTGCCATGGCGCCTACCAAGAATATGGACCGCACAGAGTGGTTTGCCGAGAAAGCGACGGAAATTGGGTTTGACGAACTGACATTCCTGAACTGCCGTTTCTCGGAACGGAAAGTCATCAAGACGGAGCGCATTTCCAAAATACTGGTTTCCGCCATCAAGCAGTCGCTCAAGGCACGCCTGCCCCAACTGAATGAGATGACAGACTTCAACAAGTTCATCACACAGCCTTTTCCGGGCCAGAAATTCATCGCCCACTGTTATGAAGGCGAAAAACCGCTTTTGAAGGATATGGTACATCCCGGAGAGGATGCCCTCGTACTAATCGGTCCCGAAGGAGACTTCAGCGAAGAGGAAGTCCGGAAGGCGGCGGAAAACGGGTTTATCCCCATCAGCCTGGGAAAATCAAGGCTGCGCACAGAGACGGCGGCACTGGTTGCCTGCCACATCCTCAACTTACAGAATCAATGATACTCACTAAAACAAAAACTATATGAAAAAGAACCTATTCTTCCACTTCTCAGTACTGGCAATGCTCATCGTGCTGATAAGCGCTTGTTCGTCCAAAAAGTCGGAATATACCAATGTGATTCCCTCCGATGCCTCGCAAGTCATCGCTGTCAATTTAAAATCATTGGCAGACAAGGCCGGTACCAAAGATAAAGAGACTAAAGAAGCACTGCAAAAGCTGACAGATGCCTTGAAAAGCGATATGAATGCAGCCACTTTCCAACAATTGGAGGCTGTACTGAAAGACCCTGCCAAATCGGGAGTGGACGTTCATGCGCCCATCTATATCTTCAATGCTCCCTCGTTCCCCTACACCACCATGATAGCCAAGGTTCAGAACAAGGATGACTTGCTGAAACTGCTGGAAGTTACGGAGAAAGAACAGATAATCAGCCACGTGTCAGAAGCGGACGGCTACAGCTTTGCACAAATCAACAAGCAGGCACTGCTCGCTTTCACTCCCACCACGCTTATGGTGGTGAACTACACCGGCACATCGCAATTGGAAAAAGTCAAGGAGGAAATACCCGCCCTACTGAAACAGACGGAAGAGAACAGTATCAACAGCAATACTGCTTTCAAGAAGATGCAAAAGCAGAACGGAGACGTCAACATGCTCATTACTCCCTCCAGCCTGCTGAGTGCCTATGCCAGTCCGCTGAATTACGGAATATCCCAAAGTATTGATTTGAAAGATTTGAAGATGCTGGGAAGCCTCTCTTTCGAAAAAGGAAAAATTGAGCTGAAGATAGATAACTATACAGAGAATGCAGAACTGAAAGCTCTCTTCGAAAAGCAGGCCAAAAGCACTTGCCCCATCGAAAACACATTTCTGAAATATTTCCCCAAATCTACGCTGGCACTGCTCAGCATAGGTATCAATGGAGAGGAGTTCTACAATGTACTGCAAGAGAATGAGCAGTTCCGCAACGATTTCTCCATTACCAAAGCCGCTGAAGTAAAGGACTTGTTCAGTGCTTTCCACAACGACCTGACCATAGGCCTTATCAATGTAACCATGAACAGTAATCCTTCTTTCCTTGCCTACGCCAGCGTAAAGAACGATGCTCCTCTGAAAGCCCTTTATGAGAAAAAGTCCGAACTGGGACTGAAACGCGGCGAAGACATCGTGAAATTGAATGAGAATGAATATGTCTATAAATCACGCGCTATCAACATTTTCTTCGGCATACGAGACAAACAAATGTACGCCACCAACGACGAACTGCTGTATAAGAATGCCTGCAAGACCGCTGACCCGTCTGCCAAAGAAACAGACTTCGCTTCCAGTCTGAAAGGCAAGCGTACAGCCTTTGTCATCAATGCGGAAGCCGTACTCGACCTGCCCGTTATAAAATTGCTTGTTGGGTTCGGCGGACAAGAGTATAGCACCTATTACTCGCTGCTCGGCAATATCTCGTATCTGGAAGCTGTCGGTAACGAGGACAAGGCAACCGTTACCCTGCAACTGAAGAATAAGGATGTAAATGCGTTGAAACAGATTGTGGACTTCATCAAGCAGTTTGCAGGAATGTAATTTAAGGATTAAAGATTAGAGATTAAGGATTAATACCACTCATGAATAGGATTCACCTACGGCAAACACTACCTCAAGTGTTTGCCGACCGTGATGCCATTACCTCAGACGTATGGCATCGGGACATTACGTTCCACAAAGGGAAACGTTATCTCATAGAAGCCGCTTCGGGTACCGGAAAGTCATCGCTTTGTAGCTATATTTACGGCTATCGGCACGATTATCAGGGAATCATCAACTTTGATGAACGCAACATCCGTTCACTCTCCGTCAATGACTGGACAGATATACGCAAACACTCTCTCAGCATTCTTTTTCAGGAGTTGCGTATCTTTCCCGAACTTACCGCCATCGAGAACATACAACTGAAGAACCGGCTTACCAATTTCAAAAAAAGGAAAGAAGTCCTTACCCTCTTTGAGGCCATCGGCATTGCCGACAAGGTAAACGAAAAAGCCGGAAAGCTATCTTTTGGCCAGCAACAAAGAGTCGCCTTTATCCGCAGCCTCTGCCAGCCTTTCGACTTCATCTTCCTGGACGAACCCATCAGCCATCTGGATAACGAGAACGGAACAATCATGGGCAAACTGCTGACAGAAGAAGCCAGCCGCCAAGAAGCGGGAATCATAGTGACTTCCATAGGTAAGCATCTGGAACTAGAGTATGACGAAATTTATAAATTATAAATGTAGCTAATATGAATCGACTTGTTTGGAAACTTCTCCGCCAGCACATCAGTGTCGGACAGCTGGCAGGCTTTTTCCTCGCCAATCTCTTCGGCATGATGATTGTATTGCTGAGCGTACAATTCTATCGTGATGTCCTTCCCGTTTTTACGGAAGGGGATAGTTTCATGAAGAAGGAGTATATCATTGCTACCAAAAAAATCAGTACTCTGGGCAGCTTTGCCGGGAAAAGCAATACCTTCTCCAAAGAGGAGATAAAGGACCTGAAAGCCCAACCTTTTACTAAGGGGGTAGGCGCGTTCACTCCTTCCCAGTTCAAGGTTTCTGCCGGACTCGGTATGCAGGAAGCCGGTATCCGTCTGTCAACGGAGATGTTTTTCGAGTCTGTACCCGACGAATATGTGGATGTCAGTCTGGACAAATGGCATTTTGACGAAGATGCCCGGGTAATTCCCATCATCATTCCACGTAACTATCTGAACCTCTACAACTTTGGCTTTGCACAAAGCCGGAGTCTGCCGAAACTCTCCGAAGGCCTGATGAGTCTGGTACAAATGGATGTGATGATGCGGGGTAACAGACGTGTGGAACAATATAAAGGCAACATTGTAGGATTCTCCAACCGGCTGAATACCATTCTCGTTCCCCAATCCTTCATGGACTGGGCCAACAAGAACTTTGCACCGGAAAAAGAAGCGGAACCGTCCCGGCTGATTGTGGAAGTGAAAAATCCTACCGACACAGCCATCACCGACTATTTCCAGCAAAAGAATTACGAAACCGAAGGCAACAATCTGGATGCCGGGAAGACAACTTATTTCCTGCGCCTCATTACGGCCATCGTCATGGGAGTAGGATTGTTCATCAGCATTCTGTCATTCTACATCCTGATGCTGAGCATCTTCCTGCTTCTCCAAAAGAATACGGTAAAACTGGAAAACCTGCTGCTGATAGGATATAGCCCGACGCAGGTAGCCACACCTTATTATATACTGACAGTAGGGCTGAATGTACTGGTACTGCTCCTCGCCATAGGCTGCGTGGCATGGGTGCGCAGTTACTATATAGAAGTAGTCCAAAGCCTCTTCCCGCAATTGGAGAGCGGATCACTGCTTCCATGTATATTGATCGGTTGCCTATTATTTTTTGCTGTATCACTGCTGAATATTTTGGCAATAGGCAAAAAAATTATCAGTATCTGGAAAGGGAGAAAATAAAGATGGAAAAATTCCATCCAGCAAATATAAAGTTCATGATATGCCATCATTACAGCAAGCATCCGCCTCTACATATACCGCACCCGAAAGGAGATGGAACGGAAACACAAAGAAGAAATCCTTTTGCTCCGCATCCGCAACTTGATAAAGCAGTGCAGCCGTTATGAAGCGGAACAAAAGAAATGTACGGTTGCCACCTCTCGGAATATGCGGAAAAAATGCAGAAATCAACCTGAGTGTTGTTCCGTTTCAACAAGATTGTTGCCGTCTAAAGAGGATTCAGGGCTACTTTTGCAGCATAATTTTAAAAGAACCATGAAAATGAATTTTATGAAAAGAGCCGGCTTCGTGCTGACTTGTGCAACCATGCTTGCAAACTTGTGTGCCGCCCAGAACACAGAACGCACACCTCAAGGAATGAAATGCACCACATAAGGAATGGACATCCGTGTGGAATTCTATTCGCCTTCCATTGTGCAGGTTTCAAAACTCCCGAAGGCAAACCCTACAACAAAGAAAGTCTGGTAGTGGTCACAAGCTGAATGCCAAGCTGATGATTGTGGCATGACCCGGCTTTGGCACCCACACAGAGCAACGCAAGGAGTTGGATGCCAAAGGGATGATTATCAACTTCAACACTTGGCCACCCAAAAGTGGCACACGCCCCTACGACGTCTACAATCCCGAAGCAAGGGACATTTATTGGAAATATCTGAATAAAGGCATTTTCAGTTACATCGGCAACGACGACTGGTGGCTCGATTCTACAGAGACTGACCATATCAACCGACAAGAATCAGACTATGACCTTCCCACTCACTTGGGGTCTTACCGGAGTGTAAAAAATGTCTACTCACTGATGAACAACAGCGGAATAGCCTCGCATCAAAAGGCTTTGAGCAAAGACAAACGCGTTGTCATCCTGACCCGTTCCGGATTTATCGGACAACAACGTTACGGCTGCAACACCTGGAGTGGTGACGTGACCTCCACTTGGGACATGCTGGAGAAACAGATTCCTGCCGCACTGAACTATACCTTGATGGGCATCCCGAACTGGAACAGTGACATAAGTGGCTTCTTTACCGGACGCTGGATGCAGTTCGGCACTTTCTGCCCGATAATGCGTTCGCACGGTACGGAGTTGCCCCGTGAAATCTGGAACTTCGGCAAGCGTGGCGAGTGGTGTTTCGATGCCCACGAGAAGATAATTAATCCGCGCTATCGCCTTCTGCCCTACGTTTACAGCACTTTCTGGGATGTGTTCCACAATGACGGTACATTCAAGCGTCCTTTAGTAATGGATTTTGCGCCGGTTTACCTCCCTCAAGGCGCAGACTGGTGGGACTTCTGGAGTAACGAAAAGCAGCAGGACAGACAGACCTTGAACCACAGTGTATCGTCAGAGGACAAGGCCCGTCCTCTGACGATAGAAGAGCGGGAAAGCAGTTTTCCGAACATGCTGAAAAGCCGCAAGTTCAAGGTTGTCCTGGTCGGTCAGGACTCCGGTACGGGAGACCGTCCGATGAAAGGCAGAAAGACAATAAGCTATGCAGGAAAGAAAAAGAGTATAAAGCTGTAACAGTAAAAAGGAGGAACGTGTCAAAACTACCTTACTATTTTTTAGGCGCGGATTACGCAGATTTCAAGAATCCAATTTGCATAGTCCGCGTTACTCCACGTAATCCGCGCCTAATATTACAGCATAATGAAGTGGTCATATACTTTGCTAAAAAGGAAACAACAACGGCAGCACAAATACCATCACCACTCCCATAATAATCTGCAACGGGAGCCCCACTTTTATATAATCCATGAATGTATATTGTCCTGCCGGCATCACCAGTGCATTGGGCGGTGTAGAGAATGGAGAAGCGAAACACATACTTGCCGCAACCGTCACGGCAAACAAGAACGGAACGGGACTTACTCCAATCTGAATCGCACTTTGAAGAGCAATAGGGGCCATCAGCACTGCCGTCACCGTATTGCTGATGAACATGGTCATCAATGAAGTGGTGAAATAGATACCTGCCATCAACACAATAGGACCATAACTGCCCAACCCACTTACAAGACTGTTGGATATATATTCCGAGGCACCGGTCTTTTCGAGTGCAAGAGACATGGGGAGCATGGCTGCAAAGAGTACAATTGTTTCCCAGTTTATCGTTTTATAGGCGGCTTCCACATTCCTGAAACATCCCGTCAGCACCATCAGCAAACCGGCAATCATCACCGCTGTCACCGGGGCCACCGGAATAAAGTCGAAGACCATCATGGCAACCATCAGCACCATGATAGCGGCAGCTATGGGCGCTTTATAATCCAGCGTCACTTTGGCGGCTTCTGCCAAAGGCTGTCCCAATACCACCCAATCGGAATCTTCCCTGCTTATCCGTGCGATGTCCTGCCACGCACCCTGCACCAGCAAAACATCACCACTATGCATACGCTCACGTCCCAATTCACGTAATATATATTCCTTTTTACGACGGATGCCCAATACATTTACATTAAATTTATCACGGAACCCAGCTTCCTTCACCGTCCGGTTCACGATATTGGAAGAAGGCATCAACACAATTTCGGCAATTCCGATGTCATAAAAGTCAAGGGACTTGTCGGCTTTAGAGGCTTCTTCAGTGGTATGCCCGTCGAGCATTTCCATTAAAAAGTCTTCAGCAAAACGATTTACGTTCGATACCTCTCCCGTAATATAAAGCACGTCGCCCACCCAAATAGTCGTATCGGGTGATGCCAATTTCTGGGTAATAGTTTTCAGGAATCTATGTTGGGAAGAGTCTACACGCCGTACTTCAATGATATTCAGACCATACTTGCGGCGTACATCCAGGTCTATGATGGTTTTTCCTATCAGACGGGAGTCATTGACAGCCCTCAAACGGAACAGGTTGCTGGAAAGTCCGTACTCCTGTACCAGTTGGTCCAATGATTTACCTGACAATGTTCCGTCATTCTTTTTGCCTTTCTTGGAGAGAAACCATTTGGTCAGAGGCATTAAAACCAAAGTTCCCACTATCACGCACACAATGCCCACCGGCAAGAAGGAGAAGAAAGACAGCGGTTCAAAGCCCGCTCCCGTCAATGTATTCTGAATGACCAAGTTAGGAGGCGTACCGATAAGTGTCATCATACCGCCCATACTGCTGGCAAAAGCCAAAGGCATCAATAAACGGCTGGGATTCATTCCGGCACTCAGCGCCAAGCTCACCACGATAGGCAGCATCAAAGCCACCGTTCCCGTATTGCTCACAAAAGCACCAATGGCAGAGGTAACCAGCATCACCAGCAAGAAGAGTTTCAGTTCGCTCTTGCCCGCCAGCTTTAAAATGCGCGAACTTATCATTTTAGCCAGCCCGGTCTGAAAAATGGCGCCGCCCACAACGAACAAACCCACCATCATAATCACCACCGAGTTGGAGAAGCCGGAAAGGGCCTCTTCAGGAGTAAGAATCTGAAATATCAATAAACCAATCAGCGCACAAAGCGCCACAATGTCCGAACGGACTTTGCCTGCTACAAAAAAGGCAGCGGAGAGAACAAGGATAATAAGGGTAATCAGCATAAATATGTATATTAAGAATGCACAAATATACTTATTTACGCATGATCACACAACCCCTTACTACCTCAAATTACTGATTCAGAACTCGAATTTTTCCAACTTCATGGCAGCCAGCCCCTGGATTTTGGGCACCAGGGCCACAAAATGGTCTGCTTTTTCATGGGCAGACAATGACTCTGCATCTTTCCATGTTTCACAAATCATAAGAACATCGCTGCGAGTGGCGCTCTCAAACACATCATAGGCAATGCATCCATTGTCCTTCAAGGAATATGCGACCAGTTCTTTGGCAGATTCCAATACTGCGGCACGGTTCTCCGCACTTACCTGAATAAAAACATTTAATCTAATCATACTTGTATAAATTTTAAGTGCATCGCAAATTTAAGCAGAATAAATATCTCCACCAACAAAAGTAAATTGTTATTAATTCCTTTCCCGCCGGATGAACCAATCTTTGGCAAGTATGTTGTCTCATCAGAATTGATTCTAACTTTAACTATTAAAAACTGACTTGATTATGAAATGTAAAGATTCTAATTTCTGGATCGGACTGGGAATAGGTTCGGTTGCCGGTGCATTGGCCTACCACTTCTCCCGTACGGAGAAAGCTAAAAAGCTGGAAGATGCCATATGCCGTGCCATCCACAAAGCAAGTGGCGAAGCCAAGGAGTTCATTAACACTGCTGAAGAAGAAGCATTGCACGTTGGCACCAAAGTAGCAGACAAGATGGCCCATGAGGCCCATGAGGCCGCAGAGAAAGCTGACAATCTGAAAAACAAGGTTCACAATTTTGCCGATGCTAAGAAATAAAACAAGCACTTGGAAACTTCTGAAGGGGTGTGTCAAAATTCACCACAGATTACACGGATTAACACAGAATGAGCTTAATCTACTGATAATCAAAGATGCTTATCTGTGCAAATCTGTGTAATCTGTGGTGAATACCAGTTTCGACACACCCTCTTTGCATATCGACCCATCAGTTCTGCAGACTGCGCCGATTCAAAATATCATTCATATGCTCCAATGCCCATCCTACCAAAGATTCAATATGCGGCATCAGGCTACATCCGGTTTCTGTAAGGTTATACTCCACACGGGGAGGAACTTCCGCATAGACTTTCCTGACAATCAGCCCGTCCGTCTCCAATGAGCGCAATGTAACCGTCAACATCCGCTGGGAAATATCCCCTATGGTTTTCTGTATATTGCAAAAGCGCATCGTTCCATTCGCTTTCAGTGTGACCAGCACAAGCATTGTCCATTTGTCTCCCAACCTGCTCAGTACATCCCGTACCGGACAAGCATCCATACGATGAAAATTTTCCATTCCTTTATTTTACCAATCAGTTCAACCTCAGCAATGGCGACTCTATGCTTAGTGTCCGGCATTGCACCACAAAAGTAATAAACTTACTCAAAATAACTATCGTTTCATACAATAATAAAAACATTCTTTATACTCATAAAAGCATCCGTCTCATCCGGATTATTTGTATGTTTGCAACATCATTTCCCATTCATATGTAACTGCAAGACTCTTATGAACGTAAAAATAGAAGAAAGCTGGAGAAAACGCCTGCAAGAGGAGTTTGACAAACCTTATTTTGAGAAGCTGGTAGCATTTGTAAAAAGTGAGTACGGGCATGCCAACGTGCTACCTCCCGGCCATCAGATTTTCCATGTCTTCAACTCTTGCCCGTTCGAAAAAGTGAAAGTCGTCATACTCGGACAAGACCCTTATCCTAATCCCGGTCAGTATTATGGAGTCTGCTTTTCCGTACCGAAAGGAGTAGCCATTCCCGGTTCTCTGGCAAACATATTCAAGGAAATACATCAGGACCTGGGAAAGCCCATTCCGACTTCCGGAAATCTGGACCGTTGGGTAGCGCAAGGCGTGTTTCCTATGAATTCCGTCCTCACAGTACGTGCCCACGAAACCGGCTCGCACCGGAACATGGGATGGGAAACCTTCACAGACGCTGTTATCAAGAAACTGAGTGATGAACGGGAGAATCTTGTATTCATGCTTTGGGGAGCGTACGCGAAAGAAAAAGCCGCTTTAATCAATAGCAGCAGACACTTGATTCTGACTACCGTCCATCCGTCCCCACGTTCTGCCGAATACGGATTCTTCGGTTGCAGGCACTTCAGTAAAGCCAACGATTTCTTACGGAGCAGAGGGATACAAGAAATTGACTGGTAACACGCTACAATACTCCGCTGACTCCGCTTCCAAACAAAGCAAAGTCCCCCAGGCACGGGTCATCCGGAAAGGCCTCTGCCAGAGCTTCAGTAATCCGGCGGGCATTCTTCAAAGAAAATGTTTCTGTCTCGGTGAGTCCCAAAGCATAGGCCACACGGCAGACATGCGTGTCCAAAGGCACAATCAGGTCCCTGCAATCAAATCTCTCCCAAATACCAAAATCCACTTCCGGACCTTTCCTTATCATCCAGCGCAAAAACATGTTCAGTTTCTTTTGGGGGCTCTTTGCCGAGACTTCCAAAAATGCACATAACCTTTCCATCGGATTACCGGCATACGTACATAAGGCATCCTCCAGACTGTCAAAAGCAGAATAGGCAGCATGCAAACGCCTGAAATAGGAATGAAAGTCAGCATAAGAAAGCATTCGGTAAAAACTGCTTCTGTCCGTAGCAGGGAAGTCATTCTTCCATCGGCAGGACAACACGTATTGATGAGGTGATACCCCCATCAACCTATGCAACTCATCAGCCTTTTTCAATATCTGCTTACGGTTGCCGAAACTCATGATGGCAGTCAGCAGCCCACTGATTTCAATATCCTGCTTCCGTTCATAGCGATGTGGAAACTGTACGGGGTCGTTCTGAATGAAGCCGGCGCAATGATAGGCCGCCGCCCACTCCCAAAGTTGTCTTTTAATCTCCTCGGTCATCTGCAAGCATTTGTTTTTTCATCTGAAATGCAAAGATATTGCAAATCGAATGCAAAACTTTCATGCTTGCACGAAAAAGTTGTGCCGGGATATAGCTTATCTTATTTAAAGATATTGCATTTATAGCAACATCGGACAAGTAACCTATTTCTTTTCCTCCTATTTTTGCAACATGAAAAAGCCCAATAGAGCCATGCAGCAGAAAAAAACAACCCAGGAGGAATACCAAAAGTGTGTGAACGCAGTAGTGGATTATATAAATCTGCACCTCGGAGAAGAAATTGACCTGAAATCTTTGGCCAGGATTTCCCATTTCTCTCCCTTCTACTTCCACCGCATCATGAAAGCTTTCCTGGGTGAACCCGTCGGTACGTTCATTGTCCGGACGCGTACCGAAGCCGCTGCCCGGTTGCTTCGTTACTCGGACATGCCGATAGCGGACATAGCCTACCGTATAGGCTACTCTTCGCCTTCGTCACTGTCGAAAGTATTCAAGCAGTTCTACGGCATTTCACCATTAGAATACCGTAACAATAAAAACTTTGTAATTATGAAACCAGCCATTATTCGTCCGGAACTGGAACTGAAACACGAAATCAAAGAAGTTCCTGCCCGAAATGTGATTTACATCCGCCTCTTTGGCGACTATAAACTGAACGACTATTGCAGCGCATGGATGCGCCTTTGCCAGTTCATCCAGGAAGAAAAACTGCCTATGGGAGAAGTGATGCCCTACTGTATCTATCACGATGACCCCAAAGTGACACCCGCTGAAAAGCTGCGTACCGATGTATGTATGGTCCTACCCTCATTTGCAACGGCCAAAGGAGACATAGGATTTAAACAGCTCGCGGCAGGCCGCTATGCCATATTCCTATACAAAGGTCCATACGAACATCTGCAGGCCGTATACGATACCATCTACGGGAAGTATATCCCCGAAATGGAATGTAGCTTACGGGATGAATCCAGTGCGGAACGTTACCTGAACAACCCCGCAGATACGGCGCCGGAGGAACTGTTGACAGAGATTTATATTCCGGTAGAGTAGGCAAACTGTTCTGCCGGAGCTATCAGACTTTCTCCCCGGAAGAGTTTAGGAGCCGGACAGCGAACAAGTATTCGTTCCTCCATGGAGTAAAAATCGTTCCACCATGGTGGAACGATTTTTACTCCGCGGTGGAATGATTTTTACCTCATGATGGAACGAATAAATATCAGGCAAGCCGGTCGATACTATATTAGATACCCATATCTATACTGTATTGTAAAAAAAGGACACTCCCTTGTCTGTATGCTTGTTTTTATTCATTAATTTTGCACGACGCAATGCGAATCAAGCAATTGACGCAAACAGATAATTTTAAAATCTCCATTAAAATCAAGATAAAAAATGCAAAATGTTTCCATAAAAGGGTTTATATATGCGGCTCTCTCCTCTGCCACCTTCGGGCTGGCTCCTTTCTTCACCATTTCATTACTCCTTGCGGGCTTCTCCTCTTTCGAAGTATTGGCCTACCGATGGGGAATAGCTTCACTTACCTTGGTCGTTTTCGGCATTATGCTGGGCGAGACATTCCGCATCAGCAGGAAAGACTGGGGAACGGTGTTCATCCTCAGCCTGCTCCGGGCAGCTACCTCCTTCAGTCTGGTCATCGCCTATCAGAACATAGCCAGCGGAGTGGCATCCACCATTCATTTCATGTATCCGCTGGCCGTGGCACTGGCCATGATGGGCTTTTTCGGAGAAAAGAGGTCATTCGCCATTCTGTTTGCCGTGTTGGTGTCACTAAGCGGAGCTGGACTTTTGTCATCCGGCAAAATAGACTTTGAAGGAGGAAACACGACCATCGGGCTGATTGCTGCCGGCCTGTCCGTATTCTTTTATGGAGGATATATCGTAGGAGTAAGGAAGAGCCGTGCCGTGCAGATTCCCTCCACTGCATTGACATGCTACGTAATGGGGCTGGGAGCCTTGTTCTTTATTATAGGAGGATATCTGACCGGAGGCATCCGGCTGGCCAATGATACCCACACATGGCTGAATATTCTCGGACTGGCGCTGCCGGCAACAGCTATATCCAACATCACCCTGGTAAAAGCCATTAAATACATAGAGCCTACACTGACTTCCATTTTCGGGGCCTTGGAACCTCTGACAGCCGTAGTTATCGGTTGCCTGATATTCAATGAAAGCTTCACACCGGCCAGCGCCATCGGCATGGCGCTGATAATAACGGCCGTTACAGTCGTGGTGGTACACGAAAAGAAAAAGGAGAGTGAGAGTTGATTGTCCTTATTTCGCCTTTTTATAATCCGTGATGAAACCCTCCATCATCCACTTGGCCAAGGCCTGGCGGTTCGAACTGATTACAAAACGGCGCTGGTCAAAAGTGTTCTGGATATTTCCCAATTCCACGAATACGGAAGCGGGAGAAGTATTGGCTAACACATAAAGATTGCGTGCGCTGACAGTTCCGGTAAACCCACGGTTGGGCTGGTGCTTGTCATATTTCGATTCGAAAGTTTTCTTCATGGTCTTAGCCAGACGCTTGCTGTCGGGCTTGCTTTTAGAGTGGTAAAAGAACACATCGGTCTGATGGCTCTTACTGCGACTGTCCACATGAAGGAAAATGGCACGGCAATATTTATAGTTCTTGCGATCCTTCTTGTAAAACTCATTGATTTTGGCGCAACGTTGCCGGAGACGTGCCACTTGGTTCAAGGGTATGGGAGCTCCCATGCACGTCTCACGTTTGCTGTTGGAAAGGTACTTGTCATCACGGATTCCGTCTTTAGCATCCTGGATAATGATACGGACTTCCGCCCCCTCTTGCATCAAGTTACGGGCAAGGCGCAAAGCCACATCATACGCATACTCATCTTCATGCAGTTCTACTTTGCCGATTCTGCCGATAGCTCCGGGGTCGGGGCCTCCATGTCCGCTCACTACATAAAAACAAGCGCCCTGCAAACGGTTAGATGTCACTTTTACACTGGCAAGCGCTTTCCCGAACAAAGGTTCATTGATTGTCTTCTTCCCATTGCCAACCGGCTTTGATAATGGGGGCAGTACATACTTCACTCCCAGCCGCAATTCCTCCTTCCCTTTAAGAAGTTTCTTGTTCAGCTCCAAAAACTCCTTATAATAGGCTCTCCCCGGGCGCTTGTTACGTTCCAGGAAAACAGAGATTCCTTCTCCACGTCTCGGACTATCCCGCTCTTCCTGAGCCGAAGCATTAAAAGCAAACAAAGTACAAAAGAGGATGGTCAGTAAACAAAATATGCGTTTCATATTCCAATTATTCATCATTTATTCGGTTCGCTACAAATTTCCAGCCGCTAATTTATAGCATTTTACCATACTTAAGCACAAAATTATAATTTTTTCCCTACTTTTGCGACAACTTACGCGATAATAGATAAGAAACTTTTAAAACAGATAACATTATGGCAAAGCAATTCAAGCCGGAGACGCTGTGCGTACAAGCCGGATGGACTCCTAAAAAGGGCGAGCCCCGTGTACTCCCCATCTATCAAAGTACAACTTTCAAATATGATACCAGCGAACAGATGGCACGCTTGTTCGACCTTGAAGACAGCGGCTATTTCTATACCCGCCTGCAGAATCCTACAAACGATGCAGTAGCCGCCAAGATTGCCGCCCTCGAAGGTGGTGTGGCCGCTATGCTGACATCCAGCGGACAAGCAGCCAACTTCTATGCCATTTTCAATATCTGCCAGGCAGGAGACCATTTTGTTTGCTCCTCTACCATCTATGGCGGAACATTCAACCTCTTCGGAGTGACTTTGAAGAAATTGGGCATCGACGTCACTTTCGTCAACCCAGATGCCAGCGAGAAAGAAATTTCCGCTGCTTTCCGCCCCAATACCAAGGCCCTATTCGGCGAAACCATCTCCAACCCTACGCTCGAAGTGCTCGATATAGAGAAGTTTGCACGCATTGCCCACAGCCACGGCGTGCCCTTGATTGTGGACAACACCTTCCCTACTCCCATCAACTGCCGCCCGTTTGAGTGGGGTGCCGACATCGTAGTACACTCTACTACCAAATACATGGACGGACATGCCACCAGTGTAGGTGGAGCCATTGTAGACAGCGGTAACTTCGATTGGGATGCACACGCCGACAAATTCCCCGGACTGTGCACACCGGACGAGTCTTACCACGGACTGACTTATACGAAAGCCTTCGGCAAAATGGCTTACATCACCAAGGCTACAGCCCAACTGATGCGCGACCTGGGCAGCATCCAGTCTCCACAAAACGCATTCCTACTGAACCTGGGTCTGGAAACACTGCACCTGCGTATGCCCCAACATTGCAAGAATGCACAAGCGGTAGCCGAGTATCTTGCCCAGAACGATAAAGTGGCTTGGGTGAATTATTGTGGTCTGCCGGGCGACAAATACTACGAGCAGGCACAGAAGTACATGCCGAACGGCTCTTGCGGCGTTGTCACCTTTGGCTTGAAGGGCGGACGGGAAGAGTCTATCAAGTTTATGGATTCACTGAAACTGGCGGCCATCGTGACTCATGTGGCCGATGCACGTACTTGTGTGCTGCACCCAGCCAGCCATACACACCGCCAGTTGACAGACGAGCAACTGATGGAGGCAGGTGTACGCCCCGACCTGATTCGCTTCTCGGTAGGTATAGAGAATGCAGAGGATATTATTGCGGATATAGAACAAGCGCTGAACGCCTAAAGGAATAAACAAAAGGGAGTGCATTTTCGGACAATGCACTCCCTTTTCATTTCAATATTCTCTATTACTCAACATTCAATATAATCGTCAAACTTTCCTTGCCTTGGTAGAAGGTCTTTGCTTTCACTACCAGGGAACCACACTTCACCGGTTCTTTCCATAAGGTTGACTGGGCAGTAGGTTCCGAACCATCAGTTGTGTAACGTACTTCAGCACCATCAATAGCCACATTAGCATACAGATTTCCATCTTTTACCAATAATCCCGGCTGAGGCAAGCGGAAGTTAATCCCATTCTTTGCCCAATAAGGCATTTCACTCTTGCTGATTTTCTCATAATAAAGTGCCAAAGCCTGATTGAAAGCCTGCTCCTCCCGTATACCGGATAAATTTTCCCATGCCGGATGGGCATTCCAGCCACGTTCTGCCAGCCCTAATATTTTGGGGAAAAGAAGATATTCCACGCCATCAAAACTACGGATAGTTTCGGCGAACAATTGCCCTTGTACACCCATAATATGCTTCTTGCCTATCTCTGTCAAAGCAGTCTTCCCCTTTTCCGCATTATTCAAATCAATGGGATTGCCTGCCATATCCACACGCAGCGAACGATAAATGCTGAAAGGAAGCATAGAGAAAGAGACAGACTCATCCACATAACCTCCCCAATCGAGTCCACGCTCGTCCGGATGACCATTGTAAGCCATATCCATATAGAAATTGCCCACGTTGCAAAGGATGACCGGGTAACCGTTATTGGCTGTCTGATAAACCACTTCATCAGAGCCCGGTACAGTATTCCAGCAATACACACCGGCAGCCTGGCCCCTCAACTGTTGATGAGCCTCTTCGGTATGCCCCAAAGCAACTTCCTGCCAACCACTGAATTTCAGTCCGTTCTTCTGCATCACATCTGCCATTTGCGTAATGAAATACTCCGACAAATCATGAGCTTTCGTCATGCCTTTTTCCTTCATCAGTTCCTGGCATTTCGGGGAGCCCATCCACACACCGCGAGGCACTTCGTCACCACCCAAATGCACTGTGTACAGTGAAAGACCAGCTTCCTGATACATCGCATTAAGTTCCTGAATCACCTTCTCCATAAAACGGTAGGTAGAAGGCAAGGCGACATTCATCACATTGTCCGTATAATATTGTACAGAAACATAACGTGAAGTATCTTCCGGTTCACTCAACATATATTCTGTAGCTTTCCCCGGATCAGTTTCAAAATATTTGTTATAACGTGCCTTCATGGAGACAATGGCAGCGCGGGCATGCCCCGGAGATTCTATTTCCGGAACAATGCGGACATGTCTTTCGGCAGCATACTTCAGCAAATCAATAAATTCCTCGCGGCTATAATATCCATTGCCTACAGTCTTTGCATCAGGGTCATAGCCACCGTCATAACATGGGTAGAGGCACTGGCTTTCGTCAGTGGTATGTCCGCGACGGCTACCCACAGCAGTCAGTTCCTCCAAACCGGGAATCTCCAAACGCCAGGCTTCATCATCACAAAAATGGAAATGCAGGACATTCAATTTATAAGATGCAAAAATATCCACCAGTTTCTTCAAGTTCTCCGGAGCGGTGAAATTACGAGCAATATCTATCATTTGTCCACGATATGCCAAGTCCGAATAATCCCGGATGGAGACTGCCTCCAGCAAATAAGGTGTCTGCTTATCCTTCAACATTGACAAAAGTGTCTGTGTACCATTAAAGATGCCATGAGGAGTGGCAGCACTGATTTTTATCAGGTTGTCACCTATATTGATAGTATAATATTCATCATTTACGGCCTCCTTCCTATCAAGCAGTTCTTCCAGCACAATCTTCACGGAAGCATTTTCGACAACTTCCAAACCATACAAACCAGTCAGTTTCTCTTTCAGCAACTTGGCTTCACCGGCAAAGTTCTCCGGAAATGCCAAAGCTACCTTACCTCCCAATACGACATTATCGCCTTCAATGGCTACCACTTTCTTTACAGACGGAAGAATGTCTGACTGCACCAAAGCAGGAGCACCAGCCAAGCGAAGATTGGATTCATAAATCTTAGTCGCATCCGGATAGCCGCTCATTGACTCGGGAGAAGGAAGCGGCAGCGCCTTCAAAGCCACGGGCAACGGACTGCCCTCTTTACCATCCACAGTCTCCACCCAATAAGTTCCTTCCGGTACATGGGAGTTCCGGTCCAGCTTGTAAGTGCAAAGGAAAGTGATCCGCATGGAATCACCGGGAGCCAGCGAAGCAAATTCGTCTGTCGGATACATTTTGAAAAAATTACCGTTCACTACCTCTACCTTCACTTCAGAGGTTCCTTCCTGCTTCACCCCTCGGGGAAGCTGTGAATAGTAAATCGTCCAGTTCTTTTTTAGAGGTTTTTGAGAGATATTCTTGAGAATAAAGGTATTCTCATAATATCCGGATTCGATGTCACTTGCACCCATTTCCCAGGTCAGAGCAACCGGTGCCTTAGGTTCATTACTCGTTTTACATCCAGCAAATAGTGCCATTACACAAAATAATAATCCTGCCAGAGGAAGTTTCAAAATTCTCATGCAACTCATGTGTTAAGTTAATAAATGGGGGTAATTTCTAAAATCTGATGCCAAAAATAAGCATTTTAAGCTAATTAACTGATAAAAGTAATAGATTTTATTGATAGCGAGCTACAATTTAGAACTTTTATACCTACATTTGCAGCCAAATTATAACCAATTTAACTATTCTACCATGGCTAAAATAACCAAAGAAGCAGCCTTGCTCTACCATTCGCAAGGCAAACCGGGTAAGATTGAAGTAGTACCCACCAAGCCTTACAGTACACAAACCGATCTTTCTCTCGCCTACTCTCCGGGCGTTGCAGAACCGTGCCTCGAAATTGAGAAAAACCCGCAAGATGCATATAAATATACAGCAAAAGGCAATCTGGTAGCTGTCATCTCCAACGGAACCGCCGTGCTCGGCCTGGGCGATATTGGCGCCCTCAGCGGCAAACCCGTCATGGAGGGTAAAGGTCTGTTGTTCAAAATTTATGCCGGTATCGACGTATTCGACATCGAAGTAAATGAAAAAGACCCCGACAAGTTCATCGAAGCTGTCAAGGCTATTGCCCCAACATTCGGAGGTATCAACTTGGAAGACATCAAAGCACCCGAATGTTTCGAAATAGAACGCCGCCTGAAAGAGGAATTGGACATCCCCGTGATGCACGACGACCAGCACGGCACCGCCATCATCTCCAGCGCAGGATTGCTGAACGCCCTGGAAGTGGCAGGCAAGAAGATAGAGGAAGTGAAAATCGTCGTAAACGGTGCCGGGGCTTCCGCCACCTCATGTACCAAACTGTATGAAGCGCTCGGCGCACGCCGTGAAAATATCCTAATGCTGGACAGTAAGGGAGTCATCACCAGCGACCGCGAGAATCTGACCGAGCAGAAACGTTACTTTGCCACCGACCGTCGCGATGTACATACTCTGGCAGAAGCCATCAAAGGCGCCGATGTATTCCTCGGACTGTCAAAAGGTAATGTGTTGACCCAGGACATGGTTCGCAGCATGGCAGACCATCCCATCGTGTTTGCCCTTGCCAACCCTACTCCGGAAATCTCTTACGAAGACGCCATGGCGGCACGTCCGGACGTACTGATGTCTACCGGTCGTTCCGACTATCCTAACCAGATTAATAATGTAATCGGTTTCCCCTACATCTTCCGCGGTGCCCTCGACACGCAGGCAAAAGCCATCAACGAAGCAATGAAAATTGCTGCCGTACACGCCATTGCCAACCTTGCCAAGCAGCCCGTGCCCGATGTGGTGAACGAGGCATACCACGTAAACAACTTCACTTTTGGTCCCGAATACTTCATCCCGAAACCGGTTGACCCGCGCCTCATTACCGAAGTGTCCTGCGCTGTGGCCAAAGCTGCCATGGAAAGCGGTGTAGCCCGCAAAGACATCGAAGACTGGGATGCCTACCGCCTGCAACTGCGCGAGCTGATGGGTTACGAAAGCAAACTGACCCGCCAACTCTACGACACCGCCCGCCGCAACCCGCAACGTGTGGTATTTGCCGAAGGTATCCACCCCAATATGCTGAAAGCTGCTGTGGAAGCCAAGGCTGAAGGTATCTGCCATCCTATTATATTGGGCAACGACGAAGCCATCGAGAAGCTGGCAAAAGAACTAGACCTTAGCCTTGAAGGTATCGAGATAGTAAATCTGCGTCATCCGGATGAAGCGCCGCGCCGTGAACGCTATGCCCGCATTCTATCTGAAAAACGTGCCCGCGAAGGAGCCACTTACGAAGAAGCCAACGACAAAATGTTCGAACGTAACTACTTCGGTATGATGATGGTGGAGACGGGTGAAGCAGACGCTTTCATCACAGGTCTTTACACCAAATACAGCAATACCATCAAGGTTGCCAAGGAAGTCATCGGCATCCGTCCGGAATACAAGCATTTCGGCACCATGCATATCCTGAACTCCAAAAAAGGTACATACTTCCTGGCCGATACGCTGATTAACCGTCATCCCAATGCCGAAACGCTAATCGATATTGCCAAGCTATCGGAATATACCGTCCGCTTCTTTAATCATACACCGGTAATGGCCATGTTGAGTTACTCCAACTTCGGTGCGGATAAAGAAGGCAGCCCGGTAAGTGTACACGAAGCTGTGGATTATATGCAACAAAACTATCCTGACCTTGCCATTGACGGAGAAATGCAGGTGAATTTCGCCATGAACCGCGAAATGCGCGATGCCAAGTATCCGTTTACGCGCTTGAAAGGAAAAGACGTAAACACACTGATTTTCCCGAACTTGAGTTCTGCAAACTCTGCTTACAAGCTGTTGCAGGCGATGGATACGGACTCCGAACTGATTGGTCCTATCCAAATGGGATTGAACAAGCCTATCCACTTTACCGATTTTGAGAGCTCCGTGCGCGATATCGTTAACATCACTGCAGTAGCAGTTATCGATGCTATCGTAGACAAAAAAAAGGCTGCCAAATGAGACGACCGTTATCAAAATTCCAAATAGTTTGCATTGTGCTGCTTTGGGCAGCACTTTGCTACATTGTTTTGATATCTGTCGAACGAATTGACGGTCCAATTATCCTAACGCTTGCCATTTCGGCGGCTTTAGTGTTTATTCCCGTCATAAAGTCTCTAAAAAGAGGATAAATAATATCTTTTTATTCCATTTTGCGGTATAAAACAATAAAATTGTTGTTTTATACCGCATTTTCTTTATAAAATGTTTGCTCGTCTCATTTTTATGTGTACTTTTGCAACCGCAATGAGAGGAAAAGGAAACAAACCGAAAATCGAATTGTTTTAGGTAACATATAGTAGCAACCAATAAAAGAAATAGATTATGAATGCAGCTAAGGTATTAGAAGACCTGAAAAGACGGTTCCCCAACGAACCGGAGTATCATCAAGCAGTAGAAGAAGTTCTTTCTACGATTGAAGAAGAGTATAACAAGCATCCGGAGTTTGACAAAGCCAATCTGATTGAACGTCTTTGCATCCCCGATCGCGTTTACCAATTCCGTGTTACTTGGGTAGACGATAAAGGTAACGTACAAACCAACATGGGCTATCGTGTGCAGCACAACAACGCTATCGGCCCATATAAAGGCGGTGTTCGTTTCCATGCTTCTGTAAACCTGAGCATCCTGAAATTCCTTGCTTTCGAGCAGACATTTAAAAACTCATTGACAACTCTGCCTATGGGTGGCGGTAAAGGCGGTTCGGACTTCTCTCCGCGCGGCAAGTCGAATGCTGAGGTCATGCGTTTCGTTCAGGCTTTCATGCTGGAGTTGTGGCGTCATATCGGTCCTGAAACAGACGTACCTGCCGGTGATATCGGTGTAGGTGGTCGCGAAGTAGGTTTCATGTTCGGTATGTATAAGAAGCTGGCTCATGAATTTACGGGTACTTTCACCGGTAAGGGCCGTGAGTTCGGCGGTTCGCTGATTCGTCCGGAAGCTACCGGCTACGGTAACATCTACTTCTTGATGGAAATGTTGAAGACTAAGGGTACTGACCTGAAAGGCAAAACTTGTCTGATTTCCGGTTCCGGTAACGTAGCTCAATATACGGCCGAGAAAGTATTGGAATTGGGTGGCAAGGTATTGACCATGTCTGATTCTGACGGTTATGTATACGATCCGGACGGCATTGACCGCGAAAAGTTGGATTACATCATGGAGCTGAAAAACCTCTATCGTGGACGTATCCGCGAATATGCTGAACAATATCCGGGTGTGAAATATGTGGAAGGAGCCAAGCCTTGGGGCGAAAAGGCTGATATCGCTTTGCCTTCTGCCACTCAGAATGAATTGAATGGCGACCATGCCCGTCAGTTGATAGCTAATGGGGTAATGGCAGTATCCGAAGGCGCCAACATGCCCTCTACACCGGAAGCCATCAAAGTATTCCAGGATGCAAAGATTCTGTATGCTCCGGGTAAGGCAGCCAATGCTGGCGGTGTATCAGTATCTGGTCTCGAAATGACTCAGAACTCCATCAAGTTGAGCTGGAGTGCAGAGGAAGTGGACGAGAAACTGAAGAGCATCATGAAGAACATTCACGAAGCTTGCGTGCAATATGGTACGGAAGCCGACGGTTATGTAAATTACGTGAAGGGTGCCAATGTGGCCGGATTTATGAAGGTGGCAAAGGCTATGATGGCACAAGGGATTCTGTAAGGACTAAAGCCATAGTTATTATGAAGAAAGGCGAAGGGAGTTGCAAACCTCTTCGCCTTTCTTCATAATAGTAACCTAGTCAGCAGGAGCTAACATATTAAGAATTTCCTTGTCCTTCCCCCCGTTTTTTATTCGGTTTCGGACTCATCCATAATTCTAACAACCCTCCATTAGCAAACACATCGTGAGAAAACCGGAATACATCATGATTTTTCACATAATTAAAACTTTAGTACCCCCTTAATCGGATAGTGATCAGAAATAAAAGATTTTCCCGCATATTTTTCTCGAATTGTAATGTATTCCGTACACATTTTAAACCCTTTATAATAAATATAATCTATAATAGAACTACGGGTCCCCCAACCATTGAAAGTACCAAAAGAATCCGTTTTTTTAGCAGAGCTTCTAGCATCTGTCATTTTTTCATTCAGTTCTTGTATGGAAGGATCCATGTTATCCATATTAAAGTCTCCAGTCAAAATTAATGGAAAATTATCAAGATTAATCTTTTGTATCTTTTCTAAGATGAGTTTCAAACCTTCCTTTCGTGCCACTTTGCCGACATGGTCCAAATGAGTATTAACGTAATAAAACTTCTCCTTTGTTTTTTTATCCTTTAAAAGCGCCCATGTAGCAGTACGGGTACATGCAGCATCCCATCCTATAGAAGGAATGTCAGGAGTTGAAGAAAGCCAAAAATTTCCCCACTCCAACAATTCTATTTTTCTCTTATTATACATTATTGAAGCATGCTCTCCGCCATGTTTACCATCAATGCGTCCGACACCTACAGCCTCATAGTTCGTGCAATTTTCAAGAATAAACGCCAGCTGAAAATCCAAAGCTTCCTGAACTCCCAAAATATCGGGCTTATGCTTTTTAATCATTTTTATAGTAGCTGGCTTTCTGAATTCCCACGCATTAACACCATCCTCTGCCGTACCGTACCGCATATTATAAGAAATAACAGTAAGTTGTGAACTATTGTTTCCCCTTTTTGCAGAAACGAACTGAGGTAACATAAGGGTAATTACCATAAAAATAAAAAAGAACTGTTTCATATTGATATCTATAAAAGAGATGAGAGTGTACAAACCCCAAACCAAGCAATGTGCTTATCAAGGGGCCAATACACTCTCATCCAGGTTATTACTAATTACGTGCTATAGTTGTGACTTCTTTAATTGTCGTATAGTTATAACGATTAGTACCGCTAAAACTTTTTGTAGTACGAGCACCTACACGCAAAAAGAATTTACGCGAATAATCAGGGAATTGTCCTTTTGTCTTAATAGTAATTTCTTTACCTAAAACATCGGTTAAAGCTGCCCCTAACAACTGAGTAGAAAAACGCGGACTAAAGCTGAAATCTCCGACATAACTCGTTTCGCTCACAAATAGCCAAGCTTCGGTAAGCGGTTGTTGGTAATCCGGATTATTTGTACCACGAGTAATTATAACCTTCACCTCCACAGTACCATCTGCATTGACCTGAGGTTCGCCTACCCATTTCACGCGCAACAGCGGCTCAATCTCATAAGTTTTCTCTACAGTACCTTTTATATCAATAATCTCTTCATCCAATGGTACAAAAGCACCTTCAGGAATAATACCATAATTGCCTGCAAATATTTTGGTATTCTGGAAAGTACCATCCTGCATACAATTAAAATCATAAGGTTCCGGAGTATCACTCCAGCTATACTCCATCATACGGATACGAATGCCGGTATTACCAATAGCTGTTTGGAAAGGTTCTTTAGTTTCCTTATCAATAAAAGCACCACGGAAAGTTTCTTCAGGTTCTCCATAATTATCCACATCGCAAGAGGTAAAATTTACCAATAAGCATAAGGACAACAAAATATATGTTAACTTTTTCATAATTGAATGTTTCGTTTCTTATAATTAATAACCTGGATTTTGTTTACAATTCGGATTCTTGGTGATTTCACCAGTCGGAATCTGCTGATAATAATTACGTGTATCATAAGTATAAGTATATCCATATTCCTGCTCCTTGATATCCATGAAATACTTCATGGCATCTGCTGCAAAGAATGGCTGCAAAGTGCGATATCTGCGTGTAGACTGTTCATCATCAATAATACGCCAACGCTTCAAATCCCAATAAGTTTTATTTTCGAAAGCAAGCTCTTTACGACGCTCTATACGCACTACATCAATTGAAGTTTCTGCAGAAGAAGCAAGCAACGTAGCACCAGCACGTTCACGAATGAGATTCACACAGCGGAAAGCCTCCTCTACATAATTCTTACCGGCATCATCGGTAACACTACCCACAGCTGCAAGTTCCATAGCCGCCTCGGCACGATTGAGCAATACTTCTGCATAACGGATGTCAATCCAATCTGTAACAGACTGATTCCAAGTTGTATTCTTCTGTTCAGGATTCAAATACTTACGAATAAGGAAACCGGAAACCGTACAGCCTATCTCCTGATTCTTCACTGTACCACTTTTCCCTGCACGCTTCATCATTGTACCATCCTTTAACAGAATTGCATTAGCATCCGTATTTTGCGATTCGCGACTGGCCAATTTCAGCAAGCTCGTCGCATCGTTAGCGTAAGCACTATAATCATCATAAAAGCCATAGGTATCTTCTGAAGGAAGAAGAGGAGAAATTTTATCACCTTCTCCAACCCAAATACCACGACGGATTTCAATGGATTCACCCTTAAACTCGTCACCCGGCAGCAATACAGTAGCACGCAAACGAGGTTCGGCATTCTTGAAAGGTTCCATTGTTGTTTCATACAATTTATAATAACCTTCCGTGTTCATGTTGGCAAAATGCCCATCGGCATCTTTCTCAAAACCTTCAAACATTTCTACAAAATCCAATGTAGGACAAATTTCTGTGTTGCTACCACCGGTAGAGGTTTGCGTAGGCTGTGCAAAACAATCATATGAATGTACACAGTCCGGATAATCAAAATATTTCACGAAAATATTCTCTTCCGTATCTTTCAAGAAAATATTCACGAAATTAGTATATTGTGCATCCTTATTATTAGCTGCCCAGTCCCCTTTGTAAAGAGCATAACCTCCTTCATCAACAATCTTCGATGCTTCATAAGCCTGTTTAAAATAATCGGCAGCACGATTTGCTGGAATTCCGCAAATACGCGCATCATTATAAACTTCATTCACATCATTATATTTGGCAATACTTCCAGCATAAAGCATAGCACGCGATTTAAAAGCTGCAGCTGCATATTTATTGGCACGTCCTTTTTGGTTCTTTGCAGACAAATGCGCAATAGCGTAGTCCAAATCACTGGAAATAAAATCCCAGACAGCCTCTTCCGAATCACGGAACAATTGTGCTTCAGGAATGCTTACTGTAGCCGGATAATCAATTACTGTGTTAACAATAGGCACACCACCATAACGCTTAACTAATGCAAAATAAGTATAAGCACGAATGAAATACGCTTCGCCCAACAAACTTTCAATTTCAGTAGCAGAATGTGAATCAGCATATTTGGGAAGTGTTTCTATAAAATAGTTCGTTTCACGTATTAAGGCATACGCAGCATCCCAATAGTTTGCTGTTTCAACTTCTGCCCCCTTCGTGTCACGGCTAATAGCTTCACCAGTCAAACAAGAAGGTTGCGCAAAATTAGAACCTCCCGAAAAGAACATGTTTACATGCGAATAGCGGAAATCTTCTACAGGCAACGTACTATACAAACGGGCCATATAGCTTGTAACCCCCGCCGTACTTCCAAAAATATCATTATCACCAACAATATTCATTGGTGGGATGTCCAGATCTACACAAGAAGTCAATGACCCCATGCATAATGCAAATGCGAAGATATATTTTTTAATTTTCATGTTGATATTCATTTAAAATTTAAGATTTGCTCCAATAGTAACTGTTTTATTTAAAGGATAGTTATATCCATAATTTCCTGACGGGAATTCAGGATCACAATATTTCAATCCGGTAATGGTAAACAAGTTATAACCGCTTAAATAAACACGCAGCCCTTGTACACCAATTTTAGTCAACCATGATTTAGGAAGACTATATCCCACTTCAATTGTTTTCAAACGCAGATAAGCAGCATTTTGCATATTGAATTCTGAATTCCGGTTCGGCAGTGAACCAGTGTAAGCATAATGACCGCTAATCCATTTAGTTGCCGGATCGTAAGGATCTGCATGACTATCAGCAGGACGCCAACGATCCATAAATTGATCCAAAGCATTTGTATTAGCCCACAATGGATTGTAAAGCAACTCATCATAAGAGATATGACGTTTGGCAGCTCCTTGCAACAACAGACTTACATCAAAACCTTTCCAACTTGCATTAAACGTCAAACCAAAATTTATCAAAGGACGGTCTCCCGTGTTCGTCAAAGGATGTTCGTCCAATTCATTAATCCAACCATCACCGTTCCAATCCTCATAGTTATAATCACCGAGTACAGAACCACGTCCTATATAAATAGAATTGTAATAAATTTGATCCCATGAAGTAAAACGTTCGCCGGCCCCATATCCCCACCAAAGATCTGTAAAACGATCGTTTGAATTTTGTTTCCAATTCAAATAAGAATTACCTTTCCGCGCACCTTCCACATGTTTATTTTCTGAACGGGCATACGCAAAATTTCCTTTTATCTCATAACTGAACTCATTGATGGTATTGCGGTGGCTTATTTCTATTTCATATCCACGGGTCATATCTCCATTCAGATTCTCTTGTGGCAATGCGGCTCCCACTACTCCCGGAAGACTCGCTGCCCGAGTGGTCAGTAATCCATCACGATCACGTCGGAAATAATCAACAGTCAATCCCAATAGGCCATCCCATGCTTCCAAATCAAAACCTATATCAAAAGTTTTAGCTTCAATCCATGAGATGCTTTGATTAGCCAATCCCTTTGTTGCAGAAGCATTGACAAATGAGCCATCAAAAATGGCACCACCCGGCATCGCATATGCTGCCCCACCTACCGGATACGTATAACCATTAAGGAACTGATACGCTAAAGCACCATCGTCACCCATCTTACCCCAAGAAGCACGTATTTTAAGGTTATTAATGAAATTCAAAGAAGATTCTTTCCAAAACTTTTCTTCAGAGACACGCCATCCCCCTGACACTGAAGGAAACATAGCCCAACGTGAATTTGCAGGGAATTTTGAAGAACCTTCATAACGGAAAGCAAATTCAATAAGATATTTGGACTTATAATCGTAAGCTACACGCCCTACCAATGCTTGATTGGCATTATCAAACAAGGCAGAAGCAGCAGTACTCTGTCCAAATTGCTGGTTATCAGCATTTCCGGCAAAAACTTGATCTATAGGAATAGAAAGTTCCTTTTTACCATTAAAGTTATCCCCCTTATAAGTCGATTCCTCAAATAGCAGCATCGCATCAATATTATGCCCATTAAACTCACGAGAGTAATTAGCTTGTACTTGCCATAAAGTATTATCTTTTGAATAGAATGTACGACCTACTTTAGGAGGATCATTACGTGTCCATACCTGATTATCTCGATATGATTTCCAAGTATTTTCAAACTCCTTATTATCATTCATTATATAATCGTAACTATATAACCCCTTTAGTTTCAATCCTTCTACCCAAGGTACATCATAACTCAATGAAAAACTTGACTGAAACCATTTGCTCTTATAAGTTTTATATCCTACAACATCCTTATCCATCATCGCCACCGGATTCATCAAAGTAGAGTTTGAAGGCTGGGTAAAACCGCCATTCTCCTGATAAATGGGATCCATCGGCTGCATCAACCAAAGACCACGAATAATATCATAAGCACCATAATGCGGTGTATTACGCTCATCCATCAAACCTGAAAGATTAACATCCAATTTCAGATTCTTAGTAATATTGGCAGAAAGATTACTACGCATTGTCCATTTATCGTAATTCATATCATCTGTCTGCAAGAAACTTTGTTGCGCTTGATAGCCAACACTCGCATAATAATTTACACGTTCCGTCCCACCTGAAATATTGATGGAATGTTGTGTCTGAGGCGCAGAACCACGTAATACTGCTGATTTCCAATCTGTAGTCTGTGCAGCGGCTATTTCTTCATCAGAATAAGAAGCTCCTCCACCATCTACATTATGACGTCCCTTTTCATTAGCCAATGTCATCCATTCTTGTGAAGTAACCAAATCTGGGAAATTGGAAGGCATTTGCCAAGTAAAGCTACCCGAATAATTAATTTCCGGTTTCCCTTGCGCACCTTTTTTGGTGGTAATAAGAATTACGCCATTGGCAGCACGTACACCATAGATAGAAGCAGAGGCATCCTTCAAAACAGAAATACTCTCAACATCTTCCGGATCAACGCGTGCCATATTATCGCGAGGAATACCATCAATTATCACCAGTGGATTCCCCAGTCCACGAATATCCATCGATGTATTGAAAGCTCCCGGCTCACTTGAATTTTGAACCACACGTAAACCGGCAATCTTACCAGTCAGCATATTCTGTAAACTTTCATTTTTTGTAGAAACAATGTCCTTCGTGTTTACGGCAGACACAGCACCGGTCAATGTCTGTTTCTTTTTCACTCCATAGCCTACCACTACCAGTTCATCAATCAAAACATTGTCACTTTGAAGGATGACATTATAAACCTTCTGTTCTGCCTTGATGGCAATCGTCTGTGACTTATATCCAATAAAACTTACTTTAATCGACGAATTTGGCGTCACCTCTAAAGAAAAGTTTCCATCAACGTCCGTCACACATCCATTTTTTGTCTTGGTATCAATGACAGTCGCGCCAATCACCAGCTCACCGGTGTTGTCCTTTACTGTACCCGATACCTTAAAAGAGTTCCCTTGTGCATACAACGTCACTGTCATGAACGACACCATTGCACACAACCAAACCTTTAAAAGATTCTGTACCACTAACTTTTTCATACTTATTAAATTTAAAATTGCAATTTGATGATTATTCTATTATTACTTTCAACATGATATATTCATAAGGCTTCATCCAAAACATCTCGTCATTAAAAGGTCTTAAGGCCTTCTGACGATAATCACATACACTTACTTCACGCGGCCTTATACTACCCCAAACAAATGATGAACAAACACTCTGCTTACCCATATTGTGCAGGCAGACAATATACCCCTTTCCATCGTCAGCAGGTTTGATACTGGATAATGCAATACGATGGCGTCCTTTCAACCGAAACAACTGCTCTATATTCTGAGAAGAACGACTGGCTACAGCCACCAATTCCATCTCACGTTCAGCTCCTCGCTGTTTCAATTTCAGGTCAAGCGGATTACAAGGCTGCAAAGAATAGCGAAACTTCGCTGTGCCTCCTTGTGATGCTTTATAATTAGTCCTCCATGTATTCGTCATTACCCATGAATAGACAATCGGCGATATCTTGGCAGACTGCCACCAGCCATATCCATGACGGGGATTCAGGCGATAATCAAGCCCTGAGGGCGAACCCAGTTCAACAAAAGGCGCATCAACGGTGGTCAGGCAGACTGCATGCTCCAAATCTCCCACAGCCAATCCGTTTTGCAATGAATAATAATGTTTGTTTACTCCCTCCAGTTGCTCACGCTCAGGATGAATTTCACTCATGGCAAGATCCATTGTAATTTCAGGTTGCTGAATATTGAATGGAAAAACAAAACGCACATTTTCAAAATCTAAAATATCCTGCTTATCCAACGTATTACAAATATCTACCCTATCTATCCCTTTGTAAACTGTCACATCACGCCATAAAGTATTACATCCTGGAGCTTTAGACTCTATACGCAGTGTAGCAGCAACCGCTCCATCATCCAACACTCTTATATTTAATATCTGTTCGATTCCCTGTGGGTCAGAAGCATATCTTCCAGTATATAAATAATCATTCAAACCGCTATTCGAAGCATATTCATAAGAGTCACCAACTCTTTTGAAAGAACTAATTGTACCTTTCACCTCATCAATTTCAACGCGTACAATTCCATTATTTAATATTTTATTCTCTGCAATCATGGAAACGAAACGTCTTGAACTCTTTTTCTTCGAGACGATTTGATATACCTCAGAAGAAAGTGCTGGTATATTTTCAGCAACAAAAGCCCAACGGCCATCATACAGACGCTGTGTCTCTACTTTTTCACCAGTCCTGGTTATCAATTCTTTTTCATTCAAATTGACCATTGAATCCAAAAACACTACATCCGTACGATTCCAAAGATTTGTATTCAGCACATGTACAAAATCCCCACCTTTGTCGACATGCAATGGGCTTAAAGCCTGTTTATATAATATTTGAGACTGATTACTTGCATTATCAGCATAAGCTTTTTTCCCTTCCCACAAATCTTTTGTAAATTTAGAATGCGGGTCAGTTCCACTAGCAGAAGCCCCCCAAGTGTGCTCAGAAAACAGTATCACATTTTTCCATGCTTCTTTAAAAGCTTTATCTGGGAAAGCGTCTGTTTTATGAAGCATACTCCAAATAGTTTCAGTCTGTGCCAAGCGTGCAGCAGTAGTACGATTCATTGCTGTCTCACAAGCAGTAGAAGCCGCTCCGTCTTCCCAAGTGGGAGTCATGTCACCAGCAAAGACGGGTAATTCAGCGCCATATTGTTCTTCGAATTTCATAAAGAACTCACGGGCAGTTGATATACGGAATTGAGGAAACTCATAACGTTCATTCCACTCACGGATTACATCAGACATTGATTGATCGGGAGGGCCGTTATCACCATGAACTGTATAACGTAAATAACAAGTTTGATATGGAAACTCCTCAGTTTCTAATTCTGTTAAATAGTCCCAGATTGGCTCAAGTCCACAAACTCCGATACGGTTAGCCAACCAGCCATGAAACCATGAGTAACCGCGCCCTGCCTGCCATACAAGTACTTTATCAGTACCTGATTGAGATTGCCAATAAAAAGGTCTATCACCCCATCTGACATGTAAAGCAGCAGCACGGTCATTTCCTATCCTCCCATAAAAAGGTACATAATTTGGTCCGGGTGAATAATATTTCACTCCATTCTTAGCCATTGCAGTGACCAATCCCCAAGCTTGCCCAGGCACATCACTCATCATTGCAGTATTCAGCTCTACTCCCACTTCATCACTAATCCAATGTGCATCATCAAAAATATGCATCAATTCTTCTTGTCGGCTAATCCCAGTCAAAATACTTCCCAAAGACATATCAACATTAATAATACCATCGCGAATGGCCTGCTTCAAACGTTCAGCCTTTTCAGTTGCTGCATATTTTTTCAAATATGCAGCAACTGCCCATGTAGCCTCCGTATTCCAACAGTAACGTGAACCTTCCGGATATTCTTTAGTACGCTCAGCTAAATCGAGTGCGCGTTCCAAATTACGCCATTGAAGTTTCATCACATCATCCTGGCGATGTGTATATCCGATATCCAAATGAGAATGCGGAAAAAAGCAAACAGTCCACTTTCTTGCTCCTGGCACTTCATATTTACGTTTCACACAACCTTGACGGCTATTCACCTTTATCTCCAAAGAAGAGGTCTCTTCCATATATCCAGCAGGGAAATATCCTTTGTACTCATCCACCCCAGTCTTTGAAGCCTCTATTTCAGCATTCCATATTTTATCACCTAATTGACACGTTAAGGTAGCCCCAGCATACAATGGAGTATTAAAACGTAATAAGAATTCTCGTTTAGGACCTTCAGCACTCTTTAGATAGCCTTGCCCAGCCACAAAAGAAATATCATCAAGCTTTCCCAATGATTGTACTGAAACCACTGTTTTTTTATAAAAACGAATTTCGCTCAAACCATAGTAATCCACATTCTGATGCATATCAGCAGCTTCCTGTATCACAACCGGATTCTTACGATCATAATGATTACCTTCTCCATCCAACGCAGCCGTAAAGCATATATAACGTGCTTTTATACCTTTAGTATCCAAAGAAAAATCCACGGATCCAGGATTACGTCCTACCGATTCAGGAATTAAATAATATTCCAAATCACCATTCTTTAGTAATTGCCATTTATTCCCATCCTCTGAGTACTCTATATATACCTTATTGAGTCCACGCCGAGTATGCTCATTCTGATTATAGTTCCATATCTGAATCAAATCTACTTCAGGACATTTTCTACTTTTACCAAAATCACACAAAAACCAGACAACTCCTTCATGAGTAGACTTATTGTAACGAACTGGCTTTTTAGAAACTTCAGACAACCACATGCCATGTCCCAGGTTATTAGCCACATGATAGCACCCCTGCATTCCATCTCCATTAACTACGGAACAAATAGTTCCTTTATTCAATTCGCTGCTGGCAGATACTTTAATTAAGCTCTCATCCAACTGTTTATACACAACAATACGTTGTGCATATCCGGTAATGAACATCATTAATAACAAAATAACGGTAATGATTTTTTTCATTCCACAAAATATTAGTTTTTAATAAAACTGCTAAACATATAAAGTAGTCTCAACAAAAACAAACCTCATTATATGTATGAACATATAGATGCAGCAAATATATATAATAAATTCAAAAAGCAAAAGTAAAACAAAGTTTTTTTTATAAAAAAATGAGATGTAATAAATTAAAAGTCAAACTAAACTTAAATTAATTTATCACTAAATTATTTATAAAAGAATACGTATTAAAACTTAAACGACTAATAATTAACTAATTATTCTTAAAAACATCTTTAACTACAATATTAAAAAACAAACATTTCAAAGAATAACATCCCAGCAAAGCCCGTATTTATCAAAATGATTACACAACACACCTCAATGTTCATACATTAATTATAAGGTATAAAATTATATTTTCATTAAATCATCATACCAAAGAAACCATACAACACAAAAAAGCGTCTTCGTTTTCGAAGACGCTTAAAAAATAAAAATGATGATGTATTAATAGTATCAAAAAACGAATCACTTTACACAAGAAGTTACTTTTATACCAAAAGCGCAATACGTTAGATATAATACGCAGGCCAACGTCACCACAACACCACCGATAATACCTACAGTACCGATGGCAAAACCGACAACTGGAGTTACCACTCCCCCCCCGGCAACAGCTGTAATCATTAGACCGGAAATCTGATTTGCCTTCTCCGGACACGCCTGCAAAGCCATTGAATAAATAATAGAGAAAACTGATGAAGCAAAAAAGCCTACTGCACCAATACAAACTATATTCACCACATCCTTTTCCACTCCTATTAAAACTAGCAGCGAAACAACACAAGCTACAATATTTATACGAAAGTACCTCATTTCTGCAATACGGGTCAATAAGAACGCCCCTAACAAAGCGCCAATCGTACGACTGAGGAAATAGACTTGAGGAGCAAATTTTACTTGCTCATCAGACCATCCAAAACGGATAGACATAAGTTTCGAACTAATAAAGTTTGTCGCCACATCCACGCCTACAATAAAGAAAATTCCTAAAAACAGTAATAGAATAGTCCGGTCTTTCAGCAAAGCAAACGTATTCCTCATGGAAAGATCACTGTTCGACACAACATTTCTTTCCCGTTCAATAGGGGTTGCAATCAGCCAAACTGTCGACAATAAAGTGATGAAGCCAAGAATGGGGAAGCAATAATACCATTTATCCATCCCCCAATAATGGACAGCCAGCAATACAATCTCCGGACCGACTAAAGAAGAAGCCGCTTTTATTACCTGCCCAACTGTCAAACTACTTGTCAGGAAAGCTTTGTTAGTTATAACATTATTAAGCAACGGATTTAAAGAAACTTGTAAAATAGCATTTCCTATACCCAACAAGGCATAAGCCACCATGCAAGTTACACCATCATACGCCAATAATGGCAGAATCATACCTACAATTGTAATCACCATACTAACAAGTACGGTATTCTTACGTCCCCATTTATTCATCCGATTACCTATCGGAATTCCTAAAAACAAGAACTAAACAAACACCATTGAAGGTACAAACCCGGTCATCATAGGTGACCAGTTAAAACTACGCTGAACATAGTCTGATGAAATACCGACAATATCACAGAAGCCCATCACAAAGAAACCGAAAAGTACCGGAAAGGCTGTCATTATAGAGTTTTGTTTTTTCATTTTCATGGATTTTTATATAAAATGTCTATTCTGTCACTCCCACGTCTTTACGCAGTTTTTCCAATTGAACAGTCAGTGCTTCCCGTACTTTTACATACTTCGGGTTATCATATACATTATTGACCTCCATCACATCTTTTTTCAAATCATACAATTCCCAAAAGTCAATAGCTTCATCATTCCCACTACCCTCTCCATGCCAATGAATCAATTTGTAGCGTTTAGTGCGAATGCCATCATGTTTGCGTACACTACCCACTGCCGGATAATCGTAAAAATGATAGTATAACTCATTTCGCCAATTTTCCGCCTTTCCATTTTTAAACAACGGTAATAAAGAGCGCCCAGACATCTCTTTCGGCACCTCCACTCCTGCAAGGCTCAGGAAAGTCGGTGCCAAATCAATATTCTGCACCAGCTCTTTGCATACCGAATGTTTCTTGACTAAAGAAGGGCACGAAATAATCAGAGGTGTACGGAAAGACTCCTCATACATAAAGCGCTTGTCATACAGTCCATGCTCTCCCAACAGAAAACCTTGATCAGAGGTATAAACTATCACTGTATTATCCAGAACTCCTTTTTCTTCCAAATAATCAAGCAAACGGCCCACTTGTTCATCTACCGAACGGATAGTCCGACAATACTCTTTTACATACCGTTGATATTTCCACCGAAGCAAATCCTTTCCAACCGGAGGATTTTTCAGGAATTCTTCATTTTTCTTGTCATAAATAGCTTCCCATGTAGCACGCTGTTCGCTATCCATCTCAGCCATTGCCATCAGCCAACTGTCTCTAATATATTGCAATGTAGGTTCGTTCTTCAATTCTCTCACCTTAAAATCGAACGCATATCCCATGTGCCGATCAATTGTCAGCTCCTGAGTTTTCATCTGCGGACCACGTGTCGTATAGTCATCAAATAGCGTTTCAGGTTCCGGAAAATCCACATCCTCAAATAAATGCATATTGGGAAAGTCAGGCATCCAATTACGATGAGGTGCCTTGTGATTTACAAGGACACAGAAAGGCTTCTCATCGGAGATGTTTTTCTCCAACCACTCTATGGCATGATCGGTTATCAACGTGGTAGCATATCCTTTTTCTTTTATATATTCTCCGTTTGTATCAGGACGACGGAACTTGGGATTATAGTATTCACCCTGATCAAAAAGAATGTCATAATGGTCAAACCCCTTCGGCTCAACATTCAAATGCCACTTTCCAAAGACTGAAGTTACATATCCTTTTTTTTGTAGCAGCTCAGTAAACCATTGTTTCTGTGGATTCAAACAGCACCCCAACCTCGTCTGTCCGTGCTGATGACTATACAAGCCCGTTAAAAGGGTCGCCCGGCTTGGAGCTGAAATGGAATTCTCTACAAAAGATTGCGTAAAAAGCATGCCATTCCCAGCCAAACGATCAATGTTAGGTGTCGGAGCCAACTTTGAAATAGGATGTCCGTAAGCACTTATGGTCTGGAAAGCATGGTCATCCGTAAAAATACAAACAATATTCAACGGTTTATTGGACACTTTCTGGGCCCAAATAGGTTGTACTGCCGATATTATCGGCAGTACAACCATAGAAGTGGAAAACAGATTATTTTTCATAACATATTTCTCAGTGAGTCAATTCCTCATTAGGTGAAGCTCCCAAACCTAAAACCAATTTTCCTCCTTTTACGACCTCACTAAAGGGCAATTGTACAGTATCTTGCGGACGGTTGTTCAAAGATATATCCTGCAAATAACAATCACCTACCGCCTGCTTCTTAGCTTCGATTACAAATTTCTCTCCCGGATAATAATCTTTATTCAAACGGACAGTGATTTTGTCAAACAAAGGGGCACCTATCTGGAATTTCGGATCAATCTCCGTCAATCCCTTTACATCAAATAAGCCCAATGCAGACATTACGTACCAAGCCCCCAATTGTCCTTGATCCTCATCCTGTCCATAACCATAGCCATGTATACCTTCGAGGCCATAGAACTCATCCAAAATAGCACGTACCCACTTTTGAGACAGATATGGTTTACCCGAAAAGTTAAACAACCAAGAAATATGCAAATTAGGCTGATTACCATGATTATACACCGTCTTCAATCCGGCAAACGCATCCACTTCTTTCCCACCTCCAAAAATATTTTTCTGTGAAAGCAAAAAGATACTATCCAGACGATTATTAAACGTTTCTTGCCCTACCAAATCTACCAATTCGTCTATCTGGTGAGGGACATAAAATGTATATTGCACGGCATTTCCTTCTTGAAATCCCTTCCAAGGAGCCAATGGATTAAAATCTTCCAGAAAATTTCCTTTAGTATCCTTGGGACGAATCAAACGGGTCTCCGGATCATAAAGATTCTTCCAGCCATTCGACAAATTAGAGAGTAACTTATAGTCATCCTCTTTACCCAAATGTTTGGCAAATTGGGACACAGCAAAACTACTGAAACTGTATTCCATTGTATGTGAAGCACCAAACCCAGATCCTTCCTCACGAGTCACCATATCAAACCGTTTTTCATAAGGAGAATATCCACGTTCCACAAACTGACGTACATCCATCTTACCTGCACCTTCAAGTCTTCCACGCCATTCCACTTCATTCTTCAAAGCAGCTTCATATCCCTGCTTTACGTCAAAATCACGAATACCGCAATTATATGCAGCAGCAATAGCCAAGCTAGTAAAATTCGTCCCTACTCCAGACACATATTTACTGCATGCGATTCCATCACCCAACCAACCGGTATCCTGATAAACCAACAACTGACTTTTTATCCAATCAGAATAATATTCGGGATAAGCCAATGACCATAATTGCGTCAGATTCCAGAAACCACCCCAAATGGCATCCGTATTATAATGCTGATGTACCGGATTACCTTCTTCATCAAGAGCAATACGACCGACCGTTCCATTATTTTTAGGATAATATCCATTTGCATCACTAGCCAATCCACGTCCCAAAAGCGCATGGAACAATCCGGTGTAAAACTTCACTTTATCAGTTTCCTTCCCTCCTTCCACATAAATCCTGCTCAGAGATTCATTCCACACATCTGTTGCATTCTTCTTGGCTTGGTCAAAGGTAACATCCGCAGCCTCGGTTTCCCGGTTGAAACGAGCATTCTCTATGGAAGTATAGGATAGGCCCACTTTGACTTCCACAGCCTCTTGTTCTTCTGTAGAGAATGTCATGTAAAGACCCGCGCCTGGTCCTTTTTCCTGATGTTTACCCGGATTAACCACATCTTTTACAAAAGTACCTACCTGAACCGGCTTCTTATTAAGAACAGCCGAGAAATACATACGTACATCCGCCCCTTTCTGATAAATATTAACATATACGGGGGAAGTGATTACATAACCTTCCACCCGGCCATCTTCAAAATATTGTACTTCGGCATCTTTCACCTCACCACTTTCTCCTTGCTTGTTACCTATATCGAAGATAAGGTTTGCCTGTTCTGTTTTGGGATAGGTATAACGATGAAATCCCACTCGTTTCATAGCAGTCAATTCAGCCTTTACTCCATAGTCCTTCAACAAAACAGAATAGTACCCGGGAGCTGCCACTTCATCTTTCTTATCGAAACGTGAACGATAACCGCCATCCGGATTTTCCAACTCACCCGGTACTGTCTGCAATTCTCCGACAGTCGGTGCAAATACGACACCGCCTACCTGGAACTCGTGAAAATTGGCAAAGCCTTCGATGGAAGTATGACGAAAATCATACCCCACTGCTTGCCAACCACCGGGATTTCCCAAATGCGCATCGGTAGAAGGAGCCAGTTTTGCCATGCCAAACGGAATAGCAGCCGGTGTATAAAAGAACCAACGACAATGCGCAGTTCCAATGTTTGGGTCTACATAGTCCACCAAAGCTTTAGTGCTTGAAGTACTTGTTGAACACCCCATAATGATACTCATACATATCACCAAAAAACAAAGTCGTTTCATGATATTAATTTATTAAGACGGTAGACACTAACATTATTTATTTTCCGAGCATGGAGCAATCCCCCATGACTTATTCGGTTTATCACCCATTTCCAGTATCAATTCTCCACCTTTTAGCAATTCTGCAGCGGGGAAATAGAAACGTTCCAACTTCTCACCATTCAGAGTGGCACTCTGAACGTACTTATTTTTTCTGGATACATTTTTAGCCTCAATTGTAAATGTTTCACCACGATTATAGCGTTTGCCCAAATCAATAACCACTTTCTCATACAATGGACTGGCAATTTCATAAATAGGTTCGACACTGCAACCGCCATCAGTCTGAAACAGTCCCAAAGCCGCCATCACAAACCAAGCACTCATCTGGCCCTGATCTTCGTCACCCAAATAGGCATTGGCAACGCCACAACCATAATATCTATCAATAATGGAACGGGACCATTTTTGTGTCAGCCAAGGTTTATTGGCCCAATTGAACAAGAAAGCAAAATGCATGGACTGCTGGTTGCCCTGAACCACCGGATAATCCCAATATTGGTCATTGGGAGCATTGTATCTCCAAGGTTCACTTACTTCAAAACCCCAGTTCAGACGATCCACAAATGATTTTTCTCCCATTATGTCAATCAAGGCCGGTACATCCTGAGGCACAAAGTAGCTAAGCTGCCAAGAATTACCTTCTACATAGTGGTGATTACGTCCGGTTTGAAATGCATCAAAATCAGGGATAAAGTTACCGACCGAATCACGCATGTGAGCATATCCATTTTCCGGATTAATAGCATTTTTCCACCAATATCCGCGATCATTGAATGTAGCATATTCCGAGAATTTACCTAATGCTTTCGCCATCTGTCCCACAGTCCAATCATCGTAAGAATACTCCAATGTATTAGAAAAACGTCCCAATTCAATAGGTACGTATTTATATTTCATATAAGACACCAAATCGCGATTACCGGCAAAACCACCTGCAACATGTGTAGCTGGAGTAGTCTGCATTTTTTTCATGGCTTCAAATGCCTTTTCCACATCATAATCACGAATACCCATCTGATAGGTAGATACCATCTGTGGAATTTCGTGTTCGGCCACCATTACCGGAATATATTCCATTCCGGCAGGACCTTTTGCCAACCACCCGTTTGCATCGTACAATGCCAACTGAGAGTTCACCCATTTGGAGCTCCATTCGGGTGTCACTAAATTCCAGAACTGATTCAAATTCCAGAAAGTGTTCCAAAAAGCATCACATCCTAAAGCTACATGTTCAGGATTTGTAAATTTACGTACCTTTTCGTCCGGAGACACCCATTCGCCATTCACATCACTCCACAAATTTCGGCAAAGTGCACGATACATATTAGTGTAAAAGCGCACCTTCTCCAGACGGTCATAGGTAGTTATATCCAGACGGTTGAAAATACCATTCCATACATCTTTCTGATTTTGCACTACCGCATCAAAATCCCAACCAAATCTATCAGAGATTTCCTTTTGCAGATTTTCAGAAGCATTTGAAATACTCACCAACGAAATACCGGCACGAGCCTGCACCACCGGATGCTTTTTCGTATCAAATTCGACATAAAGTCCTGCATCTTTCAAGTTCTTACCCAATATATGGCCTCCATCCAATATTTGCTTATTCTTCCAGCCACCTACTTTCTTAATCGGTGCATCAAACTCTATTACGAAGTTCACTACATATTCCTGATCAGCGTCATTACTCCACACATAAGGACGAGGAGAAATCTGATGAGAGCGTCCCTCAATTCTATAATCACTTACCTTCTTAATATCTACATCCAGCAGATTATAATCATATTCAGCTTGCACATGAAGGTCAATCATTACACGTCCATCTTTATCTTTCGGGAAGGTATATTTCTGGAAACTTGCTCTTTCTGTAGCTGTCACCTCCGCCCAGATTTCTGTATCGGTCAAGAAGACCTTATAATATCCTAACGGAGCTTCTTCTGTCCTCTTGTCAATACGCGAACGGTAACCTTCATCTGGACGGAACTGATCGCCAACCTGAGTAAACAACTTGCCGTTAGTAGGCATTAACCCTAATCCGCCCATTGTCCACTCATGGATATGACTGAAACAACCCAAAGTTTCAAAAGTTGGTTGATAACCGGCCTGCCAGCCCATATTTTGATTGTCCGGACTCAGCTTCACCATACTGAAAGGCATCCAAGGTCCCGGTGCAATCATCCATCGAGAATGTGCCGTACCTATTTTGGTATCTACATAGTCGGCAAATGTCTGTATCTTTTGCGGAGAACGTATAATAATACCCTTTTCCAGCAATTGTCCATCTACAAACACTTGATATTCACTCTTTCTACTTTTTTTCACAGCAGGCATAGGTACTTCAAATACATAACGTGCCGTGTCCAACTGCGCAGAAAAAACATCTATACCGTCTAATTTTACACTCAATTTCGGGTTACCGGATAGATGCTCTACATCAACCAATAAAGGCTGTATTTTTGCTCCATCCATTTCCATTTCATATTCTGCCGGAGCCACATTGCGCAAGAAAGCATATTCATTATTCTTTTCCAGAACAAGTTCGTCAGCACCTTCCAAACGTATCTGATCGAAAACAATCCAGCCCCCTTCAAGAACAGAAACAGTGACCATATTTCCACCTTTTTTCAAATCATCGGCTGAAATTGGAAATTCAAGAATTTGTTCCTTGGCATCTTGAAGATTACCCTCCAGTACTCCTTTCGAATGCCCTTTAATTTCAAACTTCTTTTCGGCAGAATTCACCATAACTTTAACCACCGAACGGCTCGGATTGGCATCCACCAAGTCTACCACCAATTTCCATTTGCCATGTTTCGGCAATTTTTTAATGCCAAACAATATATTTGCATCATGAGTTCTCCAACCGGAAGTACTCCATGTACCTCCCCAAGTATCATCAGGCCCTGGCAACACATAAGGGAAATCATTTTTGTCAACAGAAGTCCCCACTAAAAAGTAACGATCTTCATAACCAAAATCATGAGCCAGGAACTTTTTATACTCAGAAGGGCCCAAAGCCAGTTCTGTTCCGGAATTATCCGCAACGCCAATTTGCCATACCACTTTTGCAGCAGTTGCACACATAGCGCAACAAGCAACGATAAAAAAAGATATTATTTTTTTCATATTCATAATGAGTCTTATTATTTTTTGTTATCCGTGAAAACAATCTTATCTACTTAAAAAGCAAACTAACCCTTATATCTTCTTGTCTATCTGTTGTAAAGCAAAAGCATATGCTCCCAGTGCAATAGCCTTGTTTGCTCCCAAAGTTGAAATCGCCACCCCTATACGTTTAGTACAATCATAGGATACTTTCTTGTCAGTAAAAGGTACCTCAACCCAAGAACTTGTATCTTCTAAAAACTTCTTATATTCGTCCGGCTCCATCAAATTACAAACTTCCATCTGCAGACAATCGAAATCCCGTCCGGAGAAAGTCGATATGGAACGACGCATTTCACGCATCATACCTGGCAGAATATATTTAGCTGCACCGGCAACTCCTCCTCCTATAACCACCATCCCATCTACAATATGAAGTGCACTGACAATGGCAGCACCCGCCATTTCACCTAATTCATCAAAACTCCGCACAGCCGCTTCACGATTCCCCGTGAGTATGCCCTCGGCAATGTCATATATATCCTTTGGAGTCAGATTATCAACCGCCTCACCGCTCAGTTCTCCGTACACACGGCGTACTGCACGGATACTGACACTTTCTTCGGCTATCAAGTCGGTATATTTTTTATTCCTCATAATCCAGACATCACCACCACAGCCGTTATCACCGGCCAGCAAACAATTATCAATCACCACTCCCGCTCCAAAACCGGTTCCCAACGTAATGCCTAACAAGTTTTTATAACGTTTAGGATTACCGGCAGCCTTAAGTTCCTCATTAATGGAAGGTAATATTCCGGCCAACGCTTCACCGTAAGCAAACAAGTTACCATCGTTATTTATATATACCGGAATACCAAATTCTTCTTCCAGAAAAGCTCCCAAAGCCACACCTCCACGAAAAACCGGAAAGTTCGGTAAATCGCCTATCACACCATTCTTATAGTCTGCTGGACCAGGAAATGCAAAACTGATAGCTACCGGCTCATTTTCCAATTGTCTTTTCACTGCAGAAAAGCCTTTTTTCAAAACAGTCAGACATCCATTCAAATTGTCCGAAACCGCTGGCAAACAAATAGTTTCCACAATATTCTGATTTCCCCGGATAGCTGAAAAAACGAAATTCGTGCCTCCTGCATCCAAGGTCATTACTGTACGTTGGTCATGTCTATACATATTATATCAGATTTAATTAATACCATTTTCCGGTTAAAACCTCACATAAGCCTTGATGGTTCCACACTCTTTTCCCACAGACTTGCCACAAGGAGTTATTGTATATTCACCCACACTTGCCGGAACTATGAAGGTTTCAGCATAATGTACCACAAATGGTTTAAAAGCGTTTGTCGGACTTTCAACAACCACTTCTTCACCTTCCACCAAATTCAGTACATTCACACTATTATTCGTATGATGTGTAACAGATTTGGAGAACCAGTGACGGCGTGTTTCAATGAATTCATTCGGGTGTAATCCAGTACGCTCCTCGCTCCATCCTTCTCCTTCGGCAATCTGAGTGAAATGATTTGCCAGATATTCTTTTACATATTCCGTATTACGTTTCCAGTCTATTACTTCTTTACCTCTTTCCACATTAATGGGGCGCGGTTTGCCATCCAACCCCAAACGTTGCCAATCCCAGAGTTTGAATGTAAACAAATTGGGTGTTGAGCTGATTTCCAATACAAGTGCCTCCGAACCTGAGCAATGCACCGTACCTCCCGGAATCAAATAATGATCATGTTTTTTAGCAGGCAGTTTATTTACATACTTTTCTGTATCGAAAACGATTTCACCTTTCTGAGCCTCACGCAAATCACGAATCATGTCATCTTTATTAATACCATTCTTCAAACCAAGATAGACCGAAGCTCCTTCTTTAGCATCCAGCAGATAATAGCTTTCGTCCTGAGTATAATACATACCAAAGTTTTCACGGATAAACTGTGTGGTAGGATGCACTTGTACACTCAAATTTCCACCACCTACCGTATCTAGAAAATCGAAACGAATCGGGAAATCCTTACCAAAACGCGCTTCTACCGGTTCACCTAAAAGCTCTCTAGATTTCAACAAAACCAAATCTACCGACGGCAATTCAAAACGTACACCGTTCACCTCAAAATAAAGACTATTCTCTTCGGGCACACAATCGAAACACCAACCATAATTTTCTTTTTCAGGATTTAATCCACACACTTCTTTCATCCATTGTCCGCCCCATGGTGCCGGGTCAAAGAAAGGCACTACGCGAAAAGGAGTCTTAATTGTTTCTTCTATTCCTTTAAAGAAAGTCTCCCTATCAATCATTCTCGGATCGTTTGCAATGTGCGTATCCAACCAGAAATCGGCTTTATCAAACAAGCCTTCCTTATACTTATCAAGAACTCTCCAATCATTAAAATACCCTCTCTTATATTGTAAAGACACAGCATCTTCACGATTATCCACTCCCAAAGCCTTTACTTCGTGAGCACGAAAACGCTGTTGTATCTCCCAACGGGCCATATCAACATACACCAGCGTTGCTTCTGCCTGAGCTATCATAGCAGCACCCGAACCGACCACAATCACTCTATCATTTGCCGCTACCTGCTTCCGGGCTACCTCCAGCTTACCTGCATCAAAGTAGTCTTTCAGAGATAGGTTCGTCACATAACCAAAAAGAACATCCTTTGTCATAAAACGTTCTGTCATTTCCTTAATCTCATTCTCCGGCTTCATCAAGTCACGTGTATTAATAAGTAAGGTAGGTGACAGCGATTTCAATTCATTTATAACTTCATCTTCACGCACTCCTGCATAGAGTTCAACAGCCAGTACCTTTCTACTCTTAAAGCACTCCATCAGTAAGGTATGAATATCATTCCATCCCCGAAGAATCGTTCCCGAAATCTTTGTAGAAGGGAACTTGTCGTAATTTACTTTTCTCATAATTATATATACTTGATTTTATTATATGTATGAACATACTGGTATTTTGTGCAAATATATACTCTTTAAAAATAAAATAAAAGAATCTTCTCATATTTTTTTGATAAAAAAAGAATTATCTTTGCAATATTAAAAAAATAACAGAAAAAGTATAACCATGAAATTAGACCCAAACTCAGAAAAACCTCTTCACATTCAAGCAGAAGAAGTGCTGAGAAAACTTATAGAATCAGAGGAATACAAAAATGGGAAACTTCTTCCCAATGAGGTTTTATTGTCTGAACAATTAAACATATCGAGAAATACACTTCGCCAAGCAATCAACAAACTGGTATTCGAGGGATTATTGGTCAGAAAAAAAGGGCATGGTACAAAGGCTGTAAAAAAAGGTATTATAGGAGGAGTAAAGAACTGGTTGAGCTTCTCACAAGAAATGAAAATGCTAGGTATCGAAATTAAAAACTTCGAATTGCATGTCAGTTTTAAGAAAGCATCCGAAGAAATATGTACCTTTTTCAATATAGACCCTGAAAAGGGAACAAAATGTATGGTATTGGAAAGAGTACGCGGTAATAAAGAATACCCTTTTGTCTCCTTCATCTCTTATTTCAATCCGAGTATACCACTGACCGGTGATGAGGACTTCACCCAACCTCTTTATGGAATACTTGAAAATAAATATGACATCATCGTAAAAACCAGTAAAGAGGAAGTATCCGCACGGTTGGCCGGAGAATATATCGCAGAAAAACTGGACATCAAATCCAGCGACCCTATATTAATAAGGAAAAGATTTGTTTATGATATCAATGGAACTCCCATTGAATACAATATAGGATACTATCGTGCAGACAGCTTTACCTACACCATAGAGGCAGAAAGATAAATATACAAGAAAGTTTAATCTATAACAGAAATGACTATGAATACAACAGAAATCCCCGTACTGCTGTTGACCGGTTATCTGGGTAGTGGCAAAACGACGTTGGTAAATCACATCCTTTCTAATAAACGTGGCATTAAGTTTGCCGTTATCGTCAATGACATAGGCGAGGTGAACATTGATGCAGACCTTATACAGAAAGGTGGCGTGGTGGGAAAGAAAGAGGAAAGTCTGGTAGCTCTACAGAATGGTTGTATCTGCTGTACGCTGAAGACAGACTTGATAGAGCAGATGTTCGAAATCATGAAGATGCAACGCTTCGACTACATAGTGATTGAGGCGAGTGGCATCTGTGAACCGGAGCCTATTGCCCAAACACTCTGCTCCATTCCTCATATGGGAGGAGCGTATACTAAATACGGTATTTGCCGCTTAGACTGCATTACCACCGTGGTGGACGCCTTACGTCTGCAAAGTGAATTTTCTTGCGGAGATGATTTGACACGCAAAGGCATTGATGAAGAAGATATAGAAAACCTCATCATTCAGCAGATTGAGTTCTGCAATATTATCCTGCTGAACAAAGCAGCAGAAGTACAGCCCGAAGAATTAAAACGTATCAAGCAGATTATCCGCACCTTGCAACCCGGTGCCGAAATTATAGAGTGCAACTATGCAGATGTAGACCTGGATAAGATTATCCATACCCACCTCTTTAACTTTGAGCGTGCCGCAACTTCTGCCGGATGGATTCGTGGCATAGAGCAACAAGTAAGCGAAGAGGAGGAAAAAGAGGCGCATTACCATCATGAAGAGGGTCATCATCACCATCACGAAGATGAACATCATCATGAAAGCGAACATCATCACGAGAAATGTCATCACCACCATCACGAAGGAGGTGAAGTAGAAGAATACGGTATTGGCACATTTGTCTACTACCGCCGTCCTGCATTCGACATTCATAAGTTCGACCACTATGTCGCTACCAAATGGCCCCGCAGCGTTATCCGCGCCAAGGGTGTCTGCTACTTCAGCCACAACCGCGACATGTCCTTCCTCTTTGAACAAGCAGGTATACAGAAGAAAATAACTGAAGCCGGACAATGGTATGCCACCGCTCCCGAAGAAGACATGATAGAACTGATGCGCCAAGAACCGGGATTGCTAAGAGACTGGGACGAACAATACGGCGACCGCATGCTGAAGATAGTATTCATCGGACAAAATATGGATAAAGAGCAAATCATCCGCGACTTGGACAAATGCCTTGAATAACTTCCTAAAAAAGTGCTCCCCGTCATTCCGATCTTAAGAACAACGGGGAGCATCGTCCCACGCGCGTAACTCTATTTTAAGAATCAGGAACCATATCAATTCTCCGTAAAACGGAACATTTTGAAATACACCTTCTGCTCTGTGTCGGATACATTCACCAACCTCATCTTCGCAACACTCAACTCCTTGAGAGATGCCTTCACCTGCGTTCTGTATCCCGGTTTCAAATCCACCGCCTGCCAGTTTGTGCCATCCGAAGTTACTTCCAGTTTAAACTTCGAATCAGTAACCTCCGCATCTCCCAAATCGATAAGCACCGAACTCAACTGGCGGGCATAATCCATCGAAATGGTCAGCACACCGCCTGCCTGCCAGTTGATGACTTCATTGGACGGAATAATTGTATTCACCTTTCCCTTCTGCTGAATAGGAAGCGAAGCCAACTGATTCACGTCGCTCTTCAACGTGTAGGGAGAATAAACAGCCTTTGTATCAAGCCCGGCATGGAACGCTGCATTATAGCCCGTTGTCGCCGCTTCGAACAAAGCATTGAAAGTAGGCATCAGATGCAAGCTGCCGCTCTTTATGCCCGCTTTATATTGGGCATCCGTCTCACCCATCAGCACCAGCAGGGCGCGGGCGTGTTCGTAGCTACCTATAAATGCATCCTTCTGCTGGCGCAGGCGTATCATGTTCAGCACCTCCGCACCATACTCTCCCACTTGTTTGAACTGAATGAGCCAAGGCCTTATTTCAGTTATCAACGGACGATTCTCATTTCCCGATGCAAGCAATCCATCAGCGGCAACGATTATCTTCCGGCATTCCTCAGCTACCTGCCGATAGGCATCTTCATCTATCTCGTTTTTCTCTTGATAAGCTTTCAACAAGGCAGAGAGAGCAGGCTGAATGGCAACGGACTCTTCACGGCGGAAACGATGTCCATTCTGTCCCGGGTCGGAATTATGAGCAGCGAAGATTTCCAAATATTCGGCATGAAGTGGCATAAGGTCTCTGACTGCATGTTTCCAAGAAGTTTCACTATCATAATTCTCCATATTCCAAGTATAATCAGCTACACTGTACAGAGAGATTTTGGAAGCCTCGGCATGTTCCATCGGATTGGAAACAAAAGCAGACATATCATCTTTTATATCAAGCCCGTTTCCATAAACCGGCCCTAGCAGCAAATGGTCTTGTACATAATCCGAAACGGGGAAATTCCACCAAATGTACGCCTTACGTTTCAGCAGCGGATTGACGAAGTCCAGCGTAGACTTATCTATAGTAGCAACTACCATATCACCGGTCCACATCACCTTGATACCCTCGTTCAACTTATCACCAAGCGTAGTGAGATAGCCTCCTTCTACATCGGTCCATGACTTGTTGTACTCTGTGGGACACAATATCAATGGTGCAACATCCCGCTTGACTTTTACAAAATGGTCGTCAATATAGTTCAACAGTTCAGCCTGCTTGTCCGCCTTTGTCCCTTCACCCGAAATATCATCAAAGAAAACGGCAAAACCACGCACACCCAACTGGTACATGCTTTCGAACTTCTGCAACAATAACGAGCGGTCTTCTTCATTCCAGCGAATATCCTGACCCGGATGAATGGCCCAATAGAAAATGACATTGTTCTCCTTCGCCCTATTTACCAATACCTTCAGTTGTTCTCCTTCTTGGGCAGGATAAGGCTTGCGCCAGTTGGGAGTCCGGTGATAAGGGTCGTCTTTCGGTCCATAGATATAGACATTCATTTTGTTCCGACCATAAAAATCAAGCTGGCGTATACGCGCCTCCTGACTCCAAGGAGCACCGTAAAACCCTTCCACCACACCCCGATAGGGAACATCGGGATAGTCCGTCACTTCAGCCAAAGGCAGCTTACCCAAAGCAAGCAACTGCGCAAGAGTCTGTACACCATAGTACGCTCCCCGCTCGTCAGCACCGGCTATGACGATGCAGTCTTTTTCTATTTTCAGGAAATAACCTTCGGATTTGCGTGGAATCCTATGTTGGTATTTCTTAATAATCTTATCTCCTTTCACTCCTATATATACACGGAAAGAAGCGCCAAGCACCTCTTCCGGCATCAATGAACGGAGTAAAGGCAACGCAGGTCCGTCCTGCACGGAATTGCCGGAAAGGATCTGGTATTGTTGGGGAATATCAACAGAATCTTTTTGCGTAATATATTCTTGGGGAGTAGGTTGCAAATGAAATTCTTGCGCACAAAGCGTCGCTGTCGTCAACATACCGAATGCTCCCAGTAATAGTAATTTTTTTCTCATAAGCGGATTATTAAATTAAGGAATATCTATGTATTAAGAAAACTCTTCCATGCATTCAAGGTTGATACGTTCAAAAATAAGAAATAAATATGAAAACACGTACAAATACAGACATTTATTTCAGTTTAAAGATTCATTTATTCTGCATCCGTTTGAGTTCATCGCACACTGCCGGATGCAGGAAGTAGCGTACATCTTTTCCCTCCTCCATGGCTCGACGGATAAAAGTGGAGCTGATTTCGAATACCGGAGAAGAAACAGTCCGTACATTCTGCGGTAAAGAGGCAGTCTCTACCGGATAGCCGGGACGAGGATAAACCAGAAGATGATTTTCGGCAATAATGCGTTCCGACTCGTACCAACGGTGGAACAGCTTCCAGTTGTCCGAACCAATAACAAGATGGAAAGTGTGTTGGGGATAAGTCCGTTTCAGCGCGTCCAACGTATGAACAGTATAAGAAGGCCGAGGCAGATGGAATTCAAAATCGGAAGCGCGAAACTTGGGATAACCCTCGGTGGCTAGCTGCACCAGCTTCAAACGTAACTTGTCATCCATCAGATCGTTTTCTTCCTTCAGCGGATTGTGGGGGGTGACCATAAACCACACTTCATCCAGGTCCCCGTATTCGCAAAGATAGTTGGCGAGGGCCAAATGTCCGATGTGTATCGGGTTGAATGAGCCGCTGAAGATTCCTATATCCACTATTCTATTAATTTAAACAAGAAAATCACAAAGGGTGTCCTTTCAACGCACGCCAGGCAGTCCATGAATTGACAGCCGTCACCACAGCAATAAGAAACATCGGAATGCTTGTCCGAGATTCCTGATAATGTATATACAAGATACCGACAACAAGGGCACAAAGAAATAAGATGCAGTTAATAATCAGCAATGCCCTATTGAGCTTCGGATTATTCTTCTTTTTCGGTGCCAACTGGTTATGCAGTCCTCCATTTTGCTTCATGAGTTCAAAAATTGAGTAATCACTTTCAAGGCTTCCGCTTTAGCTGTTTCCAAGTCATCATTCACAATCACCGTATCAAATCTCGATGCAAAGCCCAATTCATATTCGGCTTTCGCCACGCGACTCTCTATCACTTCGGGAGCATCTGTTCCGCGTCCTACCAGGCGCTTGCGCAATTCCTCCACCGAAGGCGGTTGAATGAAAACAGACAATGCACGTTCACCATAGAATTTCTTAATATTGCAACCACCCACTACATCCACATCGAACACAACATTCTGCCCGGCAGCCAATTGTTTTTCCACCTGCTCCTTCAGTGTCCCGTAAAAACGGTCCTGATACACCTCTTCATACTCCAAGAATTCATCATTGGCTATGCGGTGGCGGAATTCATCGGGAGTCAGAAAGAAATATTCCACTCCATCTTCCTCCGTTCCGCGAGGCGGGCGACTGGTTGCCGAGATGGAAAATGAGAGATTCAGATTCTGAGTCAGCAGATAGTTGATAATCGTCGACTTTCCGGAACCCGAAGGGGCTGAAAATATGATAAGTTTTGCCATGAAATTTAAATCACATTACATTCAATACTTGTTCCTTGATTTGCTCCAGTTCATCCTTCATCTGAACGACAATCTTCTGCATCTCCGCATGATTGGACTTACTGCCCAAGGTATTGATTTCACGTCCCATCTCCTGAGCGATGAACCCTAACTTCTTGCCTTGGCCGGTTCCGGTTTCCAGCGTATTGATAAAATATTTCAGATGATTGCCAAGACGCTGTTTTTCTTCGTTCACATCCAGCTTTTCGATGTAGTAGATGAGCTCCTGCTCCAGGCGGTTCTTGTCATAATCCACACTCAAGGTCTTTTCCAGTGCATCTGTAATACGTTCCTTCACTTTGGCTACACGCTCTTTCTCATAGGGAGCGATAGTCTCCAACAGATGGGAGATGTTGGAGATCTTCTCACGGAACTTCTTTTCAAGGGCAGCTCCTTCCTGCTTACGGAAGTCCACCAGCGCACCGACAGCCTTTTCCACAGCCGAATAAACCACAGCCCATTCTTCCTCACTCAGTTCCTGCGTTTCATTCTTGGTCATCACATCCGGCATGCGGAGCAACGTGGCAAACCAGTCCGTCGCATCCGGCACAGGTATTCCTAGATTTTCTGATATAGCACAAATCTGCTTGTAATATCCCTCCACCAATGTCTGGTTGATGGGAGTGGCGCTTTCCGCACTCTCTTTCTTTTCTATCCAAAGACTGAAATCCACCTTTCCGCGTTCCAGTTTCCGTGATATTTCATTACGGATTTCCATCTCCTTCTCACGATAAAGCGGAGCAATGCGGGCAGATAAGTCCATTGCCTTACTATTGAGCGACTTTATTTCAACGTTGATTTTCTTATCAGGCAGTTCGACGGTTGCTTTGCCGTAGCCTGTCATGGATTGTATCATAATGTTATAGTTTTGCGCAAAATTACACGATTATTTTAATTAGTGAAAATAATCACGTAAATTTGCCACAATAAAATCAAGAATAAAAGTTATGTCATGTATCTTGCATATTGAAACGTCCACTTCTACCTGCTCCGTAGCCGTGAGCGAGGACGGACAGAACGTTTTCAAGAAAGAGGACCTGAATGGCCCTTCACACGCCGTTTCATTGGGAGTCTTTGTGGACGAGGCGCTATCCTTTGCCGATAGCCATGCCATGCCGTTGGATGCAGTCGCCGTAAGCTGCGGCCCAGGTTCGTATACCGGGTTGCGTATCGGCGTGTCAATGGCAAAAGGTGTCTGCTATGGACGTAACCTGCCACTAATCGGACTGGAAACCCTGAAAGTTCAGTGTGTACCGGTATTACTCTACCACGATGAGCTACCCGACGACGCACTGCTCTGTCCCATGATTGACGCCCGCCGCATGGAAGTCTATGCTGCCATCTACGACCGTGCCTTGAAACCGGTGCGCGACATTGCAGCCGATATTGTGGACGAAAACTCCTACCTGGAATTCTTAGAGCGACATCCCGTCTATTTCTTCGGTGACGGTGCGGCCAAATGCAAAGAGAAAATCACGCATCCCAATGCACACTTCATCGACGGCATCCGCCCGCTTGCCAGCATGATGTTCCCGTTGGCAGAAAAGGCAACAGCCGAACAAGATTTCAAGGATGTGGCCTATTTCGAACCCTTCTATTTGAAGGAATTCGTAGCCGGCACGCCAAAGAAACTTATTTAGGGTTTAGCGATTAGGGATTAGGGATGAATACCATGCGGTATCACTACGTAGCCCATTAATCACTAACCACTAATCGCTAAACCCTAATCACTAATCATTGAACATTAATCACTAATTAAAGATGCAATATAACACCCAACAAAAACGGATGCCCCTGCCCGAATATGGCCGCAGCATCCAGAATATGGTAGACCACGCGCTGACAATCGAAGACCGCGCAGAACGCCAGCGCTGCGCAAATACAATCATCAACATCATGGGAAACATGTTTCCCCATTTGCGCGATGTGCCCGACTTCAAACATAAGCTGTGGGACCACCTTGCCATTATGGCCAACTTCCAACTGGATATAGATTATCCGTACGAGATTATCCGCAAGGACAATCTGAACACTAAGCCGGAGAGTATCCCCTACCCCAGTACCAAAATCCGTTACCGCCACTACGGCCGTACGCTGGAAGTACTGATAAAGAAAGCTATCGAATTCCCGGAAGGAGACGAGAAACAGAACTTGATAGCCCTCATCTGCAATCACATGAAGAAAGATTACATGGCATGGAATAAAGATACCGTCGATGACCGTAAAATTTCAGATGACCTCACCGAACTCTCTGACGGAAAACTGCAAATGACAGACAGCATCGTCCGACTCATGGCCGAACGTATTGACCAGAACTACCGTCCGAAGGTGAATAACCAAAATAACCGGAATAACAACCGGAACAATAAACGAAAATACTAAAATTGAATGATTAGCGATTAGTGGTTAGTGATGAATGTCATGTGGCATCACCATGCAGACCACTAATTACTAATTACTAATCACTAACCCCTAATCACTAACTTCATGGCATCATTTGTAATCGAAGGAGGACACAGACTTTCCGGTGACATTTACCCCCAAGGAGCAAAAAACGAGGTGTTGCAAATTATCTGCGCCACATTGCTCACTGCCGAAGAGGTGACTGTGCACAATATCCCGGACATACTGGACGTCAACAACCTTATCCAATTGATGCGGGATATGGGAGTCAGCGTATCTAAAAAAGGCATTGACACTTACAGTTTTCAAGCTGCCGACATTGATTTTGCCTATCTGGAAAGTGACGCGTTCCTGAAAAAATGTTCCAGCCTGCGCGGTTCCGTCATGCTGGTGGGGCCGATGGTGGCACGTTTCGGCAAGGCCATGATTTCCAAGCCGGGCGGAGACAAGATAGGACGCCGCCGTCTGGATACACATTTTATTGGTATCCAAAATTTAGGAGCCAACTTCATCTATAATGAGAAACGTGGCATCTACGAAATATCAGCCAAACAACTGCATGGCAGTTATATGCTACTCGACGAGGCATCTGTAACGGGAACCGCCAATATTGTAATGGCAGCAGTCCTTGCCAGAGGCAAGACCACCATCTACAACGCCGCCTGCGAACCCTACGTGCAGCAACTTTGCAGAATGCTGAACCGGATGGGAGCTAAGATAGAAGGCATCGCCTCCAACCTCCTGACTATCGAAGGAGTGGACGAGCTGCACGGAACCGAGCATACCATCCTCCCCGACATGATTGAAGTGGGCAGTTTCATCGGCATGGCAGCCATGACCCGTAGCGAACTGACCATCAAGAATGTCTCCTACGAGAACTTGGGAATTATCCCCGACAGTTTCCGCCGCCTCGGCATCAAGATGGAGCAGCGAGGAGATGACATTTACGTGCCCTCACAAGAGACGTACCAGATAGAGTCCTTTATCGACGGCTCCATCATGACCATTGCCGACGCACCCTGGCCCGGACTGACACCAGACTTGCTCAGTGTGCTGCTGGTGGTTGCCACCCAGGCAAAAGGCAGTGTACTCATTCACCAGAAAATGTTCGAAAGCCGCTTGTTCTTTGTGGACAAGCTGATAGATATGGGAGCGCAAATTATCCTCTGCGACCCGCACCGCGCCGTTGTCATCGGTCACGACCACGGCTTTAAACTACGTGGCGGCAACATGACCTCGCCCGATATCCGTGCGGGCATCGCCCTGCTGATAGCTGCCATGAGTGCGGACGGCATCAGCCGCATCCACAACATAGAGCAGATAGACCGTGGCTATCAGAACATCGAAGGGCGACTGAATGCGCTCGGAGCAAGAATAACAAGAATAGAATAAGATGATAAAGAGAGAAGAAGTATATAAGATAGGTATATTCAACAAGCCCCACGGCATTCACGGAGAACTATCGTTCACTTTTACGGATGACATCTTCGACCGGGTGGAAGCCGAATACCTAATCTGCCTGCTGGATGGTATACTGGTGCCTTTCTTCTTGGAAGAATACCGTTTCCGCTCCGACACCACCGCCCTTGTCAAACTGGAAGGCGTGGACACGGCAGAACGCGCCCGCATGTTCACTAATATTGAGGTCTACTTCCCCGTAAAGCATGCAGAAGAGGCAGGACCAGGTGAACTGAGTTGGGACTTCTTCGTCGGTTTTCGTATGGAGGAAGTACATCACGGCACGCTGGGAGAAGTGACGGACGTGGACACATCGACCATCAACACACTGTTTGTGGTGGACTATCAGGGAGAAGAACTGCTGGTGCCGGCACAAGAAGAGTTTATCATAGACATTGACCAGAAGCACAAGGTCATCACCGTAGACCTGCCGGAAGGTTTGATAGCTTTGGACGAAACAGAAGAGGTATGAAAAAGAAACGAAGAAAAGCATTTTGGAGTAACATCAAGTTCAAGTACAGACTGACGATTACGAACGAGAATACCCTTGAGGATATCATCACGTTGCGCGTATCCAAGCTGAACGGACTGTCCGTATTGCTCTCCGTGCTGTTCGTATTGTTTCTCATCGCCTCCCTGATCGTAGCCTTCACCCCGCTGCGCAACTACCTGCCGGGATATATGAACAGTGAAATCCGTGCCCAGGTAGTGGAGAATGCCTTGCGCGTAGATTCCCTCCAGCAACTGGTGAACAGACAGAACCTCTATATCATGAATATCCAGGACATCTTCCAGGGCAAGATAAAGGCAGATACCATACATTCCATCGACTCGTTGACCCACCTGCGCGAAGATTCGCTCATGGAACGTACACAACGGGAAGCCGAATTCCGCAAACAGTACGAGGAGACAGAAAAGTACAACCTGACGAGCATCACCGCTCGCCCCGAAATAGACGGACTGATTTTCTACCGCCCCACACGCGGCATGATTTCATCTCCCTTCAATGCCGAAACAAAACACTTCGGCACGGACATTGCCGCCAATCCGGGCGAAAGCGTATTGGCCACCTTAGACGGTACCGTCATACTGAGTACCTATACTGCCGAGACGGGTTATCTGATAGAAATACAGCACAACCAGGACTTCGTGTCAGTCTACAAGCATTGCGGCTCTCTGCTGAAACGGGAAGGAGATGCGGTGAAAGGGGGTGAAGCCATCGCACTGGTAGGAAACACCGGCGAGCTGTCCACCGGTCCCCACCTTCACTTCGAGCTGTGGCATAAGGGCAGGGCCGTAAATCCCGAGCTTTACATCGTATTTTAGTCTCCAAATAGTAAATTGTAAATAGCATAATAGTAAATGAAACAGATTGCCATACTCGGTTCTACCGGTTCCATCGGTACACAAGCGTTGCAGGTCATCGAAGAACATCCCGACCAGTACGAAGCATACGTATTGACCGCCAATAACCGCGTAGAGGAACTCATAGCCCAGGCACGCAGATTCAAGCCTGAGGCAGTGGTAATAGCCAACGAATCGAAATACACGCAACTGAAAGAAGCGCTTGCCGACCTACCTATCAAGGTATATGCCGGCGCAGATGCCCTCTGCCAGATTGTGACCGAAAATCCCATTGATATGGTATTGACCGCCATGGTGGGATATGCAGGGCTGAAGCCCACCATGAATGCCATCCGAGCCCGTAAGCCGATAGCCCTTGCCAACAAAGAGACGCTGGTGGTGGCGGGAGAGCTCATCAATGACCTGGCACGCTTCAGCGGTGTCCCCATCCTACCCGTCGACTCCGAGCACTCCGCCGTTTTCCAGTGCCTGGCCGGTGAGATAGGCAACCAAATAGAAAAAGTGATACTGACTGCCTCCGGAGGTCCGTTCCGCACCTGCACTATGGAGCAACTAACAACCGTCACCAAAGCGCAAGCACTGAAACACCCCAACTGGGACATGGGCGCCAAAATCACGATAGACTCTGCTTCCATGATGAACAAAGGGTTCGAGGTAATCGAAGCCAAATGGCTGTTCGGTGTACGTCCCGACCAGATAGAAGTCGTGGTACACCCGCAATCCGTCATCCACTCCATGGTACAGTTTGAGGACGGTGCCGTGAAAGCACAACTGGGAATGCCGGACATGCGCCTGCCCATCCAATATGCCTTCTCCTATCCCGACCGGTTGAAAGCCTCTTTCCCGCGCCTGGACTTCAAGCTGTGCACGGAACTGACGTTCGAGCAACCGGACACCACCCGTTTCCGTAACCTCGCCCTGGCCTACGAAGCGCTACATCGTGCAGGCAATATGCCTTGCATTGTCAATGCCGCCAATGAAGTGGTGGTAGCTGCCTTCCTGCAGGACAAAATTTCGTTCCTTGGCATGAGTGAAGTAATAGAAAAGACCATGTCGCGCGTATCCTACTTACAGAAGCCCACCTATGAAGACTATGTGGCTACGGATGCCGAAGCCCGACGGATAGCAGAAGAGCTGATTTGATAGATACACCGGAATGAAAAGAATTATAAAAAACATCTACTCATTTGATACGTTAAATAAGAAAACGTACCTTTGCGAAAATTATAAAAATCGTAAAACAGCAAATAATTAGATGGAAACATTCTTGATTCGTGCCCTGCAACTCATTATGAGCCTCTCGTTGCTCGTTATTGTTCATGAGGGGGGGCACTTCCTTTTTGCGCGTCTGTTCAAGACGCGGGTAGAAAAGTTCTGCTTATTCTTTGACCCTTGGTTCACATTATTCAAGTTCAAGCCCAAACACAGTGACACGGAATATGGTATCGGGTGGCTACCCTTAGGTGGTTATGTAAAAATAGCAGGTATGATAGACGAATCTATGGATACCGAACAGATGAAGCAACCCATGCAGCCATGGGAGTTCCGTGCCAAGCCGGCATGGCAGCGCCTGCTAATTATGGTAGGCGGTGTATTGTTCAACTTCCTGCTCGCATTGTTCATCTATTCCATGATACTTTTTACTTGGGGCGACGAATTTATACCAGTACAAAAAGCCCCATTGGGTATGGATTTTAACGAAACAGCCAAAGCCATAGGCTTCCGCGACGGCGATATCCTAATATCTGCCGACGGGGTACCGTTCGAACGCTATGACGGCGACCTGCTGACCAGTATTGTCGATGCCCGCCAGGTAAGCGTATTGCGTGACGGGGAAGCTGCTTCAGTCTACATCCCCGAAGACATGATGAACCGCTTGCTGGCAGACAGTGTGCGTTTCGCCAGTTTCCGTTTCCCTTATGTAGTCGACAGCCTGATTGTAGGATACCCTGCCGCTTCCGCCGGTCTGCAAGTAGGTGACAGCATCACCCACTTGGATGGAAAGTCAATAGCCTACTACGACTTCAAAGAAGAGATGCTGAAGCGCAAGAAAGCCAATGCATCCCATGAGGTAACCTTGACATACGTCCGTAACGGTGTGACAGACACCTTGAGCATGATGACCAATGCCGACTATGAAATAGGCGTAGCAGCACGTACGGCAACCGACAAACTGCTGCCCGTTGTCCGCAAGGAATACAGTTTCCTTTCCTCTTTCCCTGCCGGCGTATCTTTGGGGGTAAAGACTCTGAAAGGCTACGTAGGCCAGATGAAATATCTTTTCTCCAAGGAAGGAGCCAAGCAACTCGGAGGTTTCGGAACCATCGGCAGTATTTTCCCCGCCACGTGGGACTGGCACCAGTTCTGGTACATGACGGCATTCCTCTCCATCATCCTTGCCTTTATGAATATTCTGCCCATCCCTGCACTGGACGGTGGACACGTGTTATTCCTCATTTACGAAATCATTGCACGCCGCAAGCCCAGCGACAAGTTTATGGAACGTGCGCAGATGGTGGGCATGTTCCTCTTATTCGGTTTGCTGATTTGGGCAAACTTCAATGATATACTGAGGTATTTCTTTTAAAGAACAAGACATAAAAAAACGCATCATCCATTCGCGGTAGAACGGATGATGCGTTTGCATCAAACAGATGATGTATTCGGGGCAAGCAGACGATGCGTTTGAACCAAACACATCATCTGTTTTTTTTGTGTCTTATACCAAATGGCCGATCCACTCTTCGCGGTCGCCCGGAAGCAGGTCTATTACCGGAACTTCAACCATTGTATAGCAACCAGGCTGCTGACGCATAGCGGCACGCGCCACACATACCAGCACTTGTGCCGTGAGGGCAGGATTGTTGATACGCATGTTGAACTCAAATAGCTGGTTCTGCGTCTTGCCAGACACACCTTTACGGGTCAGGTTTACCCCATGACCCATATCGAGCAGTGCGTCCACACTCGGAACCAATTTTACATGTGTTTCGTCATTCACGAAGTACGGGTCGGCTTTGATGGCTGCAGCCACCTTATCAAATTCGTAACCATCCTTCAACTCAATGTACACCATACGACGGTGAATGCCGGTTCCTGTAGGAATAGTCATGGAAAGAGCGGCTTTCACACCTTCGATGGCCTTTACAGCCACGGTGTGTCCCATGCTCATACCCGGACCAAAATTAGTATAGGTAATGCCTTTCGGAGCAATGGCTTCCAGCATAGTGCGGACAATGGAGTCACTACCCGGGTCCCAGCCGGCAGAAATGATGGATACCGTATTATGCTTTTTAGCCTCTGCATCCAGTGTGCGGCGCAAGGCAGTGATACCCGTATGGATATCGAAACTGTCCACAGTATGAATGCCTAAAGCAAGGATCTCCTTTGCATACTCTTCCACCTTGCGGGTAGGCGTACAAAGGATAGCAACATCCACGTCTTTCAGTTCCTTGATATTCTTCACAACGGGATATGCACTCAGTTCCGCAGGACAGTTTTCAGCTCCGGCACGGCGTACTACACCGGCAATTTCGAAATCGGGAGCTGCTTGCAGGGCTTCGAGCACATAATGCCCGATATTACCATAGCCAACGATGGCCGCTCTTACTTTTTTCATTCTTTTTATGAATTTATTTATCAGTTTTCTACTTTATCGGCGCAAAAGTAAGCATTTTAATTTATTATATCGGCAGAACTCCCTGCTGTTTCACACAGTTTTTCTTTTTTTAGTGAGTGAAAGTCCAATAATAATTCATACATTCGCAGATGATATGTATGCAAGGCGCATTTTGGGCCGACAAGTAAAAGAATTATGATAGAATACATCAGAGGCGGAATTGCCGAACTAAGTCCGGCAACCGCAATAATAGACTGCAACGGATTGGGATACGGCGTCAATATTTCATTGAACACGTATGCCGCCATCCAGGGCAAGAAAGAATGCAAACTATATATATACGAAGCTATCCGTGAAGACGCCTATGTCCTCTACGGATTCGCCGACAAGCAGGAACGCGAACTATTCCTGCTGCTCATCTCCGTTTCAGGCATCGGCGGAAATACAGCCCGCATGATTCTCTCGGCACTCTCGCCATCCGAACTGATAAATGTCATCAGCACGGAAAATGCCACTCTACTGAAAACAGTCAAGGGTATCGGGCTGAAAACAGCCCAACGGATAATTGTGGATTTAAAAGACAAAATCAAGACCGGCAGCGTTGTAGCCGGCAACGCAGGGACCATAGGTACACTGGTATCGGCAGCCAACGCACAAGTACAAGAAGAAGCCGTAGCCGCCCTTACCATGCTGGGCTTTGCACAAGCCCCCTCACAAAAAGTAGTGCTTGCCATTTTGAAGGAAGAACCAAGTGCACCGGTGGAACAAGTCATCAAATTGGCATTAAAAAGACTATAACCTTTATCTAAAACAAATCATGACAACAATCAACATGCAATATTGGTTGGGGGCCAATGAACGCACCCGCGTACTGCCAACAGACAAATGGTACCTCGACTTCGCCACAAGCATCCTGCCCCTCGTCAAAGCCTCTCCTCTGTTCAACAAGGAAGAGCTGCGTACCCAAATTGACGCAGCCATTTCCCTCGGCATGTACTTTCAAGATGCCATTGCCCAAAGCGGAGGCTGGAAACTTTTCTCCGAAGCCTTTCAGGGAGTATACGGAACTTACCTGCCGTTCTATCCGCTGAGTGACGATTATACGCCCGATGAAATAAATCAGGAAGACATTGCATTCGTACTGTGGACATTGAAATCACAATTCAGCATTTTTGACAAGGAATACACCTTGTTCAGTCCTTATGACAAAGACCTGCTTGCATTAAGCCAAAGCGCCTATGAACTGATGGATGCACGTTTCGAAGAAGCTCCCATCAGCAAGGGAGAATCTTCCTTCCTTTGGGTAATGGGACTTGATTTACTGGATATACCCATTACTCCGCTGCCGGAAGTCACTCCGGAAACCAAACTGAGCAAAGATGCCGCCCACTGTCTGGAATACAGCCAGGGGAAACCGCTGCTATACTTCACCGATTACAAGGAGCTTTGCACTTTCTTTGTCAATGTCTTGGGATGGGAAAACAAACGGTCCGCATTATTGCCCGACCTGGAATACAAAAAAGAGTTCGTGATTTATGCCAACGCCAAAGGTATGCTCGTAGCCCACAACGTGGCCGCCTATTTCTGTGAAGAACATAACCCGATGTACGATGCCAAACGCGCTGCTGCAGAGGGTTACAAGATGTTCTGCCAACCTGGAGAGTGTCCGTTCGACCTGCTGAAATACGGAATGACCAAAGGAATTCTACCCGATGTGGAACTTCCCTTCTTGAAAGGAAAAGAAACACTGCATCAATATTGGGACTTTATAGCCCGCTACTACTTATGTGAATATTATGAAGGCGAGTAACCATTCCGGCATAAAGCCCAAACGGAGCAACAAGGCCAAGCCAACCGGAAAACGGATTGGTAAATCCAAACCTTCGAAAGCGAATAATCAGCTTAACAGAAGGGTAAAATAATTGAAAATGGATAATGGAAAAATAAACAGTGCAGCGTATTTATTGAAACCGCATGGCAATTTTCCATTATCCATTATCAATTTTCAAAGTTCCACAATCTCTTCCTTACACAACGTCAGTTTCTCCACTCCTTCCGCTGTTATAACCCAAGAGTTTTCGATACCAACGGGACCAATGCCCGGCAAAACAATTTTCGGCTCCAATGCAAAGACCATACCCGGCTCCAACTCCTGCTTCATACGCGGAGTCAATACCGGCATTTCATTGATTTCCAAACCGATGCCATGACCGATAAACTTGGCCTTTTGAGTGGCTCCCATAAAGTTGTCGGCAAAGCCTGCTTTGGTGACAATATCGATAGCGAGATTGTAAAGGTCCTCACAAACAGCACCCGGTTTCGCTTTTTCTACAACAGCCTCTTGTATGTCCAGGCAAACTTGATGGGCAACATATGCCTTTTCCGGCAGCTTTCCGATAGAGAATACACGGCTCATGTCTCCCATATAGCCATAGAAGTTACCCCCCATATCAACCATAAAGCTCTGACCGGGCTGCAACAGTGCACCGTTCACACTGATAGGCAGTGACGGGTCAAGTCCCTCGCCTCCCAGAGCAAAATCATAGGGGGCAGGCGCAGTGGCATTGTCTCCTGCCAGCAGACTTCCCATAAAAATCTCCATACTTTGTCCGAAGGTACGAAAAATACCCAGACAACCTTCCAGACGCATCAGGCGCTCTATTTCGATGGATAACTGGCGGTCTGTCATTCCTGGTCTATAAACCGAGGGTATTTGTTCGTAAGCTTTAGCATGTGCAATGCCGGAACGACGGAACATCTCAATCTCTATTTCAGTCTTGACACTTCGGGCCTTCCGGATAAGTGCCGTACCACAAGGAAGCACCTCCGTTTCAGGGAAACACGCAGCCAAACGGTTATATTCCGTAAAAGACAACTCATCCCCCTCCAGCATCAACCTCGCAGGTATGGGCAAACCACATTCCTTTAGTAAGTCAGGCAGTTGTTCCGGTTTACGGATAGGATGAATATGTTCCCCTTCAATATTGTTAGGACGTTTGATGAATAAACGGGCGGGAGCATTCAACGGCAGATACAAGTAACCGCTGACGACACGTCCGTACGTATAGATTAAGTTTACATTGCAAGCGATAAGAGCGGCATCAATCTCTTGTTGAGCCATGAGAGAGCGTATTTTATCACGTCTCAGTTTCAATTCAGGTAGTAACATCTCTTTGTCATTTATGGTTTCTCGGATACAAAGATACAACTTTTTTAATTGAGAATAAAAAAAGTACTGCCCGATACCTTCACAGGCGTAGAGCAGCACAAACCACAAATACAAATACAACTAAACAAAGTTTCTCTCTTAGATAATTCCCTGACCCATCATGGCATGAGCCACCTTCATGAAACCGGCGATATTCGCTCCCTTCACGTAGTTGATGTAGCCATCGGGTTCTGTCCCATATTTTACGCATTGAGCATGAATTCCGTGCATGATGGCGTGGAGTTTTTCATCCACTTCGGCTGCACTCCAGCTGAGGTGCATGGCGTTCTGCGACATTTCCAGTCCGCTGGTAGCCACACCACCTGCATTGACAGCCTTGCCCGGTGCATACATAATCTTATTTTCAATGAAAAGATCGATAGCTTCGGGCGTACATCCCATATTGGAGATTTCTCCTACACATGTCACCTTGTTGTCAATGAGATGTTGTGCATCTTCGCCGTTCAGCTCGTTCTGAGTAGCGCAAGGCAGAGCGATGTCCACTTTCACTTCCCACGGGCGTTTGCCTGCCACGAAAGTAGAGCCGGGGAATTCGTCGGCATACGGTGCCACGATATCGTTGCCCGACGACCGAAGTTCCAGCATATAATCTATCTTTTCGCCACTGATACCATTCGGATCGTAGATGTAACCGTCTGGACCGGAGATGGTAACAACCTTGGCACCCAATTCGGTAGCCTTGGTAGCAGCACCCCAAGCCACATTTCCAAAACCGGAGATAGCCACGGTCTTGCCCTTGATGTCAATGCCTTTTGTCTGTAACATTTGGTTTACGAAATACAAGCCACCAAATCCTGTTGCTTCAGGACGAATCAGCGAACCGCCAAATTCCAATCCTTTACCGGTAAATGTGCCCGTAAATTCGCGAGTCAACTTCTTATACATACCGAACATATAGCCCACTTCGCGACCGCCTACACCGATATCACCGGCAGGAACATCCATATCCGGACCGAGGTGACGCCACAATTCCAGCATGAAGGCCTGACAGAAACGCATGATTTCAGCATCGCTCTTTCCGCGCGGAGAGAAGTCGGAACCACCCTTACCACCGCCCATAGGCAATGTAGTCAAAGCATTCTTGAAAGTCTGCTCAAATCCCAGGAATTTGAGGATAGAAAGATTTACGGAAGCATGGAAACGAATACCGCCTTTGTACGGGCCAATGGCATTGTTGAACTGCACACGATAGCCGAGGTTCGTCTGAACTTCACCCTTATCATCCACCCACGTTACACGGAAAGTAAAGATACGGTCAGGTTCAACCAGACGTTCTATAATTTTCGCTTTCTCGAACTCAGGATGTTGGTTATAGATATCTTCGATGGAAAGAAGAACTTCCTTTACGGCTTGAAGATACTCAGACTCGCCGGGGTGCTTTGCCTCTAAAGAGGCCATGATACGTTCGATATTCATAATATTACGTTTTAAAGGTTATTACCTTGTTGACTTCACGCTATTCAAACAAAATGTCAATGAATAACACCGCAAATATAGGAAAACTTTTCAAAACAGCTAAATTTTACGGTTATATTTTGATTAAAGAATGATAAAATGTCAAATCCCCGGCATTTTTTCCTCAGCCAAAAGTGTTCCATTCTTCCGTTTTTCAGCCAACAATTCGCTATAACGGTATAAAAATAGAAAAAATATAAAAAGAGAACAAGCAAAATGACAATAATGTCATAATTCCGGGTTTAAAAAACACCTTCCGAGGTTCACCTTCCATCAAACTTCGCTACTTCGGATAGTTTTTAGAGCTTTTATGGCAGTTTTCAAACCTTATTCTGCCTAATAATGGCTAACATTGCAACCTAAACCAAAGGTTGACATCCACATGAGAAAGACACTATTATTCTTATATCTTCTATCTGCCGGTAGCATTGCCGCATACGGGCAAACTCGCCTGACCCAAGACCCCGAACTGGAACGGCAGCTCCATGAAAGCGGGCTGGTACACCAACCCCTACCCCTAAACATCGAGCACTCTTTCGAAGCCAACGGATGGAAAAAGGAAGTCCTGCAAAGCGCTCCCCTCACCCGCTCGGCAGGTACAGAAGGATGGAGTCATTCCGGCGCAGGAAGCATGTCCTTCAGTACGGAAAAGACCGTTTCCGGAAAAGGCAGCATCAAACTGCAATTTCCTACATTCACCGGAAAAAGAGCGACCGGCTCTCCTTCCGACCCCGACTATGCCACCTATGGAAACAGCGGTGTCACTTATCATCTGGACGGTGCCAACCTGGAAAAGTACAACCGCATTGCATTCTCCATCTACCCCGACTGCGACGGGGCACGTATCGTCAACATGAACCTCACATTCCATAATGCAGATACTCCTGCCAAGAAAGGGTACAATCCACCTTCGGGTTCGCATCTTATCAACCTTGTCAACAAGAAGTGGAACCAATGCTTCCTCGAAATAGACGAGTATCAGCGCGACAAAGTAATGTCCATAAGCTTCAGCACAGCCCTCAAAGGCAAGGACCGGACAACGGGAGATTCAGCAACCTACTACTTAGACAACCTCCAGTTGCAAACAGTGAAAGCCCCCGAGAAAGTCAGCGGATGGATACCCGCCGATGGAAAAATCTCCTATTCGACAACCGGCTATGCCATCAATCACCCTAAAACCGCCCTTATCAACACAAACGTCACCATAGATGCCGGTAAACGCTTCCAACTGCTTACCACGGACGGAAAAGTGGCTTACGAAGGAGACATCCGGGAAGAGACAACCACCCTCGGACGATTCGGTCTCATCGACTTCACCTCCTTCGACCTTCCCGGAGAGTATCGGCTGAAAGCCGGCAATTCATTGACCCCTGCCTTTCGGATTGGAGAACGGCTTTGGGAAGATTCACAATGGAAAGTGCTGAATTTCATCTTTTGCCAACGCTGCGGGCATCCAGTTCCCGGCAAGCATGCCTCCTGCCACGCAGACCTGATGTCCCGGCATGACGGACGCAGTATCTCCTACTCCGGTGGATGGCACGATGCGGGCGACTTGTCCCAGCAGACCCTGCAGACGGGAGATGTGGCTTTTGCCCTGCTCGAAGCCTATAATAAACAAAGAAACACCAACCCCACCCTCGCCGCCCGCCTGCGCGAAGAAGCGGAATGGGGAGTGGAGTTTATGCTAAAGAACCGCTATGGAGACGGCTACCGCGCCAGCAGCATGGGATTGCTAATCTGGCAGGATGGTGTATTCAACACACTGGACGACATATCTTCTGTACGCGTGCAGAACATGGCATTCGACAATTTCCTCTATGCCGGATATGAGGCGTATGCCTCCATGACGCTGGACAACGACCCGATGCAGCAGGAATATCTTCTGCGCGTGGCCGAAGAAGATTTCGCTTTCGCCATGGAGAAATTCAAAAAAGACGGTTTCGACCAGTTCGTCCAGCCTTACGAACACAGTTACAACACTTCGAAAAGTCAGTATATGGCTACCATCTCCTGGTCGGCAAGCCAATTATACAAGCTGACCGGAAAACCTTCTTATGCGGACATCGCCGCCGAATACATCCGCTACACCCTCGACTGCCAGCGCACGGAACCGCTGAAAGACAAAGACGGGACACGCGGATTCTTCTACCGGGACAAATCCCGCAAATCCATCGTACATTACATACACCAGTCGCGCGAGCAGGTCTATATGCAGGCTATGGTGATGCTTTGCGAAACCCAGAAGGAGCACCCCGATTACCCTAAATGGGTGAATTCCATACAACTATATGGAGACTATCTGAAAGGAATGATGAAGTATACCCATCCCTACGGTATGATTCCAAGCGGTGTTTACCATGCAGAGGAATATAAGGATACCACCAACTTCTACGCCCTCCATCTGTTTCCACCTGCCAATGCCAAGGAACTGTACACGGAACAGATTAAACGAGGAGTACAACTGGACAAAGAGCACTACATGAAACGCTTCCCCGTGTGGTTCAACATTTTCAACGGCAATACCGCCATCCATCTTTCCAACGGAAAGTCCGCCGCCATCTGCGGAAACTTCCTGAAGGACAAGGAACTGCTCAACATCGGTCTGGAACAGTTGTACTGGACCGTAGGCAAGAATCCTTTCGGACAATCCTTGATTTATGGAGAAGGACACAACTATCCGCAACTGAATACCTTCTCTTCGGGAGAAATGACAGGAGAGATGCCCGTTGGTATCCGTACCCTGGGTAACGACGATGTCCCCTATTGGCCGCAAACCAACAATGCCTGTTATAAAGAGGTATGGATTACCTCGGCAGGCAAATGGCTGTCTCTGATTGCGGAATATTAGATAATGGAGAATTAATAACTTATAAATTACAAATTATGAAACATCTGCTTATTTTATTGTTTACGGCTTGCACCTTGCTGACGTACGCACAAGTCCCCGAAGGTTATCCGGCAAACTATGCCAAAGCTCCTCGCTTCAAGGCCTTGATTTATTACACGCAACATGCGGAAGAAGCACACGTACAATTTGCAGAACAAGCAACCACTTTCTTCAAGAAGCTCAATTACGGTGACGGCTTTGTTCTGGATATTACTACCGATTTTTCAAAATACCCATACGAGAAACTGAAAGAATACAATGTCATTATCATGCTTAACACATCTCCCAACACCAAGGCCGAACGCGATGCCTTTGAGCAATACATGGAAAACGGAGGCGGCTGGGTAGGTTTCCACGCAGCTGCCTACAACGACAAAAACACGCATTGGCCCTGGTTTGTTAAATTTCTTGGTGGTGGGGTGTTCTATTGCAACAACTGGCCTCCCCAGCCGGTATTGGTCGAAGTCGACAACGAAGAACATCCCGTTACCAAGAATCTGCCTGCATCATTCGTGGCTCCCGCCAGCGAATGGTACCAATGGACTCCCAGCCCTCGCCAGAACAAGGACGTAGAGGTACTCTTGTCCCTATCTCCCAAGAACTATCCACTGGGTATCAAGGATGTAGTGAATTTTGGCGACTTCCCCATCGTATGGTCCAACAAGAATTACAGAATGATTTACCTGAATATGGGGCATGGTGACGAAGAGTTTATCGACGGTACACAGAACCTGCTATTGGTTAATGCTTTCCGCTGGGTAGTGAGCAAAGACAAAAGCGGCAACCCGTTCCTCAAATAAAACGGTTTCCATAACAGCAATCAAGAGAATAAATAGGGGATAATTCCCCTATTTCCTATGTTAACACTACGTTTTTATGCCGAAACAGATACTTTTCGAAGGAAAAGTATCTGTTTCGGTCGTTTTATATAGATACCCTTGCCGGTTCCCAACGGGCCGGAATGACAGTTTCATATCGTTGAAACCAAAAGTTTCACTTGCTGAAACTTTTAGTTTTAAGGCATGAAACTAAAGGTTTCCCTCAATGAAACCAATTATTTTCCCAATCAAAACTTCTCGTATTTAGCCTCAAAACTAAAAGTTTCATGCTGAGAACTAAGATAATAGCCACTTTTACGATTCACCCAATAAATAGGAGGCATCATCTTTTAGAAAGATTGGAAAGCATGATAGATGGTTGTAACGTTTTTTATCTGTCACGGGTATCTATCACGATTTAATTGATTTATAATCAAAACAATACACCCATTTGCGTGATAGCATGACAGATGTTTTGCCAAAACAAACTTTGTGAAGGAACAAAAAATCCCCGGTATTATTCACAAGGAAATACCGGGGACTCTTCAGAAAAAAACAATCAAAACTTATAACCAGCCAGGGTTCTGTGTCAAGCCACCTTTAGCCCTATCCATTTCCGACTGGTCAATTGGGAAGTATCTGAACTTCTCCGTCCAACCTTTGTTACCTAAAATCTCTGTTCCTTTATCGAAACGCAGAATATCAAACCAACGCTGCATTTCATCCATAAACTCATACCCACGCTCTTCAAAAAGAATATCCAACAACTCCTGCTTGCTCTTTCCCGCCAAGTTGATACGATGCTCTTTGTCTTTGAAAGCGCGGTCTCTGACCTGGTCGAACCAACCTTGCGCATCAGCACTGGCAGTTCCGTTGATACGTACATCAAGCTCCACAGCCAGCAGCAAAACATCGGCATAACGGTAAATACGCCAAGAGTTATAATAGTTATCCGTAGGATTCACCGTAGACGTCGTCTCCTTTCTCGGATGAATCTTATAGTGCCCCAGACCCTCGTAATTTTCCTGCTGGTCACTGACTTGGAAAGCACTTCCTGCCGGTAGTTCACCTTTGGCCACCATTTCTGCCACTTTTTTAGCCTCGTCCGCATAGACAATGACTGTTCCCTCACGGCGCGTATCACCTTCCTTAAACATGTTGTAAACAGTACTCGGCATGGTATTCTGCCCATAACCTTCGCCCAAGCCGCCCTGCTCGGCACTTCTCGGGTCAACAATGTTACGACCGCCCAAAGAACGTGCAAGCCCAAACCCTTCACCGGAGTTATTGCCGGCATAACATACCTCAAAGATAGATTCCGCACACCATTCTCCGTCTTTCACCCATAAGCTTTGATAATCAGGGTTCAACTGGTATCTTCCACTGGTGATTATTTCTTTCATGTCATTCAATGCCACCTGATATTTAGTCTCATCACGATGGAACAAAATAATTTTGGCACGAAGCAGCTTGGCAGCATCCCGGCAAACGCGTCCCTGCTGTGTAGCACTGCGCTGGGGCAGATACTTAGTCACTTCGTCATCCAAGTCACCCATCATAAACTCATAAATTTCTTCACGGGTTCCTTTGGCAACGCTATACATTTCACTGGCTGCCAGATAATGTTTGATAAGCGGGAATTGCTCATACCCCATAAACAGATGGTAATAGAAAATGGCACGGTAAAAGCGCGCTTCGGCAGAAATGGAATTGACAAAGTCTGCACTGAGGTTGCATCCGGCCAATTTGTCAATCAACAGATTGGCAGCAATGACTCCATTGAACAAGCCAAAATCCCACTCATTCCACCAAGAACCATATCCCCATGCACCGAAACAAGAAGTCGCGTCATAGGTAAAAGTATCCCATTTCGTCTTGTAAGACCCCTCACCGATACCACCACCGGTTTCGGACTCATCACCCAGCAAAGAAGAGTAAGACCAAACCTCCGGCATACGGGTCTGCATTTCATTCATCACGGCATACAAGCCCTTCATCATATCGTCTTCCGTCTTATAGAATTCGGTTTCTGACACCTGAGTTCTCGGATTCACTTCCAGAAAATCTGAACAAGCTGTGGTCGACAAAGCCATCGCACCCAAAGCCAATACCTTTAATATCTTATTCATTGTATCTAATTTTTAGGTTAATCAAAATGTAATATTCGCACCGATAGTATAAGTACGTGCTTGCGGATATGTTCCACCGTCGAATCCGTCGCGTGTACCCACTTCCGGATCATAACCGCTATAATTGGTGATTGTAAACAGATTCTCGCCCTGCACAAAGAAACGCAGTCCCTTGATGCCGACACGCTGCAACATCTGGCCGGGCAGACTGTAACCTATCTGCAACACTTTCAAACGCATATACGATCCATCTTCTACAAAGAAGTTTGAAACCTGATAGTTATTGTTGTCACCATCTATGATACGTGGTACCCAATTGGAAGTTCCTTCACCATGCCAACGGTTCAACCAGGATTTGTCGTAGTTACCAAAAGTCACATTGGAACGTCTGTACAGTTTATAAATGTCGTTTCCGATACTTCCCTGGAAGAATGCACTGAAATCAAATCCTTTCCAATCGGCAGAAAGAGTGAATCCATATGTCCAGTCAGGGTTCGGCTTGCCTATCATGGTACGGTCATCACCATTCAACCCATTTTCACCATCCAAATCTTTAAAACGAATATCTCCAGGCTTGGCATTCGGCTGTATCAGCTGAGTCTTTCCGTTAGAATCTACGTAGGTATAGCTATCTATCTCCTGCTGATTCTGGAAAATACCATCATGCAAGTAACCGTAGAAGAAGCCGTACGGACGCCCGTTCTCTCTCCAACTGACCTGGCCGCCCATACCACCGCCGATATTATTGAGACCGACACGGTCGGGGCCCTGGTCTGTTACGGTATTCTTCACATAAGAAGCATTTCCATTGATACCCAGATTCACTTCACCCACCTTAAAGCGATAGGACGCTTCGAACTCGATACCTTCGTTCTTCACTGTACCCGAATTGACCGTCATACTGCCATAACTGGTATAAAGAGGAATCGGCATGGAAAGCAGCATGTCCTTCGTCTTCTTCACGAAATAGTCGGCAGAGAATGTCAATGCACTGTTGAAGAAACGCAAGTCAATACCCAAGTCGGTCTGTTCGGAGGTCTCCCATTTCAAATCGGCATTGGCATAGCCACTGGGCAGCATGCCCGTATATACCTTTCCATTTATGACTGCATTCTTACCCTGACTCATCATACTTGTATAGGCAAAGGAGCCAATACGTTCGTTACCATTCTGTCCCCAGCTTAGACGTATCTTGGCAAAATCCAACCAGGAAGGTCTGTTCTCCATGAACTTCTCACGAGTCAACACCCAACCCAAAGAAACCGAAGGGAATGTAGCATATTGGTGCTCGCGACTGAAGTTTGACGAACCGTCCCGTCTCACTACCGCTTCGAACAAATACTTTTCATCATAATTATAATTGATACGTCCGAATATGGATGCAATACGGTGATCTTCCGCCCCACCCCATACTTTGGACTGTTCTTCGGGCGCTGTGGCCGTGTCTATATATCCCTTGTCTATATCCACCACCAGCAGATTATAATCTTCCGCTTCCAAATTGGAGTAATGGTAGGAAGACATACTTGTACCGAACAGTGCACCTATATTATGACGGCCGAAAGACTTTGTATACGACAGTACATTTTCCCACTGCCAATAGGAAGACTCCCTTTTCTTATCCTCTACCTTGGAAGTGGCATTCTTACTGGTAGCATTTAGCTCGTAGACCGGAGTTACATTCTTGATGGAATTGAACACCCATTCCGCACCATAGGTAGTCTTGAACTTCAAGCCTGGCAACAAGTCGACATCAAGGTTAAAGTTCGCACCGAAATTCTGAGGCATAGTCCTCTGGTTATGACTGACCTGCATGGCTGCCAGCGGATTGGTTATTTCACGCATCTCGATGATATTGTATGCCAGGCCGTTGGGAGCAATGACATGATTTGGATAAGTTACGGCATATTGCTCCAGTATAGCAGGGTCGGTCTGATAAACCGGCTCGGTAGGAGGCAACATATTCATGGAAGTAATCAAGCCCGCTGCTTCACTATTGCCAATAGTATTACCAGTCTGGATTGACTTGGAATAGCTTGCAATTGCACCAAAACTAATCTTATTCAACCAATTTCGTGATTTCGTGTCCAGTAATACATTATTGTAATTCAAGCGTACATTGTAGCGTTCATAATCAGCATGTCCTTTGGCATAAATACCTTCTTGCTTTACATAACCGAAAGAAGCATAATAGGTAGAGTTGTCCGTACCGCCACTCAACGAAACCTTGTGGTTCATAATAGGAGCATTCTTGTTCTGCAGTTCCTTTTGCCAGTCGGTATTGACGCTGGAAACAGTCGGGAAATAAGGGTCTTTACCTGCATTGGCAGCCATTTCATTCATCAACATCTGATAATCCGCACTACCCAGCAAATCCACCTTCTTGGAAGGATTCTGAATACCATACGTAAATTCATAGTTCAAAGTAGCCTTCCCTTTAGTACCCTTCTTCGTAGTTATCAGCACAACACCGTTAGCACCACGGGCTCCGTAAATAGCGGCGGAAGCTGCGTCTTTCAGCACTTCAATAGACTCAATATCAGAAGGATTCAAATGACTGATACCACTTTCAGACGGCATGCCGTCTACTATATAAAGCGGATCGGAGTTGTTGACCGTACCGGTACCCCGAATACGAATCTTTGATTCCGCACCGGGCTGACCTGAATTAGAGATAATCTGTACACCGGAAACTTTACCTTTCAAAGCATTCTGAATATTTGTAGGATTACCTTTATCCAACTCTTCACTGGTAACACGGCTCACAGCAGACGAAAGTACACTCTTCTTTTGTACACCATAGCCTACTACAACTACCTCGTCCAGCAACTCAGAAGAATCAGTAAAACGGACTTTCAGATTTGTATCTGCAGCAGTCAGTTTATACTCAATAGGCTCATAACCGATAAAGGTGAAGACCAACACATCACCCACAAAAGCTTTCAGACTGAAATTCCCATCAATATCCGTCACAGTACCCACAGCCGGATTACTTTTCATACTGACATTAGCACCCGGAACCGTTTCTCCGGAAGGGTCATAAACGACACCCTGCACATTAATTTGTTGTGCGAAGAGCTGCAAAGTGCAACTGAGAATGCAAAGCAGCAAAAGGACTCTTTTTCTTTTCATGATAATAGTATTAGTTTATAAAATAGGAAGTTATTCATATTGTATTGATACAAATTCCAATACTTCGATAAGCGAAATTACGTACTAAACAAGAAATGGAAGTTGAATATTTCTCATAAGGAGTTCATTTACTAACACATCCATAAAAAACGTTTTATTTTAAACTTAAAGTGATAAAGTTTAAACCCATAAAAAAACGGATACGTTTCTGTACGTACCCGTTTTCTTCCAAATCCATTGATTATAAAAAGTATTACCTTTCTAAAGTCCAGTTAATGGCATTTCTGAACATGGTCGTAAACCCTTCCGTTTCGTACAACTTACTACTATGCCCTATCTGGAAATAAACATTGCGTGCCTTTTTGTTTTCATTGACCCAAACCACCGGATGATCGCCCATCTTGATGTCCGACGCAGGCGTGTAGCTCGATTCGTCTACATTGGCCAGTACATGTACATTGGGGCGCGGGCTCTTGTCATAAGTATACCACTCGTCATCGGGCACAACGAAAGAGGCCGGAACATCCTTCATTACCGGATGCTGTTTATCTTCCACAATCAGCGTACCGTTGGCCAGCGGAGCTATGTAGTTCTTGAAACGTACACCACCCATGAAATCAGAGAACCATTGCCACATGGGATAACCGTCAAACTCGCCCAGCAAAGTGGCATGATGGAAACCAATCCAGCCGCCATGCCCTTCTTCTATATACTTGACGAACGCATCTTCCGCTTCCTTCGGCCAAGTATAAGGCGGGAAATCCAATTGAATAACCAGGCTGAACTGCGACAAGTAAGCCTCCGTTATGTTCCTGGCATTGTTTATCTCGGTAATACTGAAATTCCCCTTTGCACCTTCGGCCGCCAACCACCTCAAACCGGCATCCGTAAATCCTCCGTGCTGTCCGCCACGTTCCGTCAACACCAGTACCTTCGCCTTGTGCGGCTTGCCCAACAGGTTTTCTGCTACTGTACGGCGCAAATCACCCTGCTCATTGTCTCCGCTATAATCCCAATACATGCCTCCCAGCAAATCTTTATCCAGAATATACTGACACTTGATGGCAAGTGAACGGGGATTCTCAAAACCAAATACCAACGTATCATTCTTATCGGCCAGATAAGGCACTTGAGCCACCTCATCCCACTTTTCAGTATATTGGGTATCCGTATTCCCTACCTTATTATAGTCTTGGAAGCTGGGATAACCGTCACCTCCACGACCATAGAAGGGCATACCCATCACCAGCTTGGAAGGCGGTACGCCCGCTTTCAAGTGTGCAGTAACGGCACCGTCCGAAGTAATGTCACCGCTATGTCCCGACGGATAAAGCGCCGAATGGTGCTTGGGAGCAGAAGCCATGTCATAAGCCATGATATTCACAAAATCGACGGAAGGCAAGATAGCCTTGAAGTCAATGTAACGGGCAGAAGCTACGGTGGCAAGTGTCAGTTCCTTTTCATTGCCGATGGCAGCTCTGATATCCTGCATCAGAAGTGTAAAATTCTCCGTATCGTCCGGTGACGAAGATATATTTGCCATAGAGCTGGTGGGATATTCCCAATCGATGTCAATGCCATCCAAAGCGAACTCCTTCACCACACGGGCACAGTCCGCGGCAAAAGCACGGCGATATTCATCATTGGCAGCCATCTCACTGAAACGTCCGCTTCCCCAGCCACCGATGGAAAGCAGCACTTTCAGTTCCGGCTTCTGTTTCCTCAAATCAACAATCTGTCTCAAACGTTCCTCATTATCAATCTTGACACCGTTAAAGCTCTCGTTTACATGACCGAACGCATAGTTGATATGCGTCATGTACTGCGGGTCGGGCATCACCTCACTCCACGAAGTAACATAAGCAACCACAACCTTCGAATTGCGGGAAGCCGCAACGACCTCTTCTCCCGGCTTAACGCTACCGCATGAAACCAATACGCCCAAAGCGGCAGCCATCATCATTCTAATTTTTTTCATAAGTACTATCTTTAATTACAAATTATCGCAGGTCTGACGGACCCGTGAACCTATCAATGCATAATACAGCATAAACGCTTCTCCAAAAAGAACGATGAACCATGACCATCTCCAGCCTCCAAGAACATCGGCAAGCACTCCTTGCAACAAGGGCAATATGGCACCGCCTACCACTCCAATCATGAACACACCCGAAGCCACCGAAGTGTATTTTCCCAAATGGGCAACGGACAAAGTAAAGATAGCTCCCCACATGATGGAATGGAACAGACCTACTGCCGTGAGCAGCCACGGATTATTCAGAAGAATGGCCAGTAGGGCGAGTAGTCCTGCCGATACCGTAGTAACCGTCAACTGCACGCGGGGAGAAATTCTGCTCAGGCTGCTCCCCACCAGGCGGCCCACAAGCATACCACCCCAATAGAGCGTAGCCATCAGTGCCGGAGAAGCATAATCCATCTCAATGGCGTACAGATTGATATTGGCTCCGATACAGACTTCCACTCCCACATAAAAGAAGATAGCCACTACCCCCAATGTCAGATGACGGAAGGACCATACACTTTTTTCCAGCTTCTCTCCCTTCTCTACCCTGGTTCCTTGGATATCGGGCAAAGACAATTTCATCAACAACAATACAATCAAAGAAATAACAGCCATCAAGGCAAGGAACGGAACCATCAGCTGGTCAATCTGAATGTCCTCCATAGACAGACCGCCAAACACGACACCAGTCACGAAATAAGGAGCAAGCGTAGTTCCCACAGAATTGGCAGAACCGCCTATAGCCAAACGCTGAATGGACTGGGTACCCTTGACATGGCAAGCCGTCAGATAAGGATTTATAACCACTTGCAGAATGGTAGCCGAAGCCCCTACCACGAAAGAACCCAGTAAGAAAATCAAGAACCCTCCAGGGATAACATTATTTCCTGCATGCCAATTCGCTTCAGGAAAGTGTACTGTGAAATAGGAAGAGGCAAAGAACAAACCAAGTCCCACAATCATCACCAGCAATCCACGCATCAATGTTCCTTTATATCCGTATTTGCTAATCCACGACGAGCCTACCCCTCCACAAACCGGATAAGCAAGGAACCAGGAGAAAGTAATCAAAGTAGCAAAAGTATTTTTCAACCCGCCCACTTCCGAAAGAAAAGTTTCTTTCAGAGGACCCTGAAACTGAGTATTGGCAGTCGTAAGGAAACCTACAATAAAGAACAAGAACACCATCGTGATGAAGGGCCCCATATAGTTTATTTGTTTTTCTTGTTGTGTCATAGTATTTTGATTATTAATTCAAATAATTAGTTATCAGTCGCCTGCAAGGCGACTTAGCAGTTAAGCATGCTTGCCGCCGCCTCATCCAGCAGAAATTCACAGTTGGGATGAAGCTGAAGGATGGAAGCAGGAACATCTGTTGTCACAGGCCCTTCAAGCATCCGCTTGACAATATCCGCTTTATTAGTCCCTTTGGCAACCAGTACAATCCGGCGTGCCTGCATAATGTTCTTTATTCCCAAAGTAGCCCCTCCCAACTCTTTATCGGGAGGAGTACCCGTTTCTCTACGGATGCGTTCTTCCAGTTCCACATTCATCCGGGTCACCCATGCTTCACCGCCAAAGGGAGATTCCGGCTGGTTGAACCCCAGGTGTCCATTCTCACCCAACCCTAAAATCAGCAAATCAATACCGCCACGGTTCGCAATTTTCTGCTGGAAATCCCTGCATGACTGTTCAAAATCACCAGAAATGGTAGGCAGCATCAAAAAATTCTCTTCCTTGATGCCCAATGTATCCATCAACTCCGTTTTCAGCATCGTGTAGCATGCTCCGGCATATTCGCGCGGCACATTCGTTACCTCATCCAATCCGAAGAAAGTAACGGTATCCACCTTAAACGGATATTTAGTATAGATTTCTCCCACCAACCGATGAAGATTGCCGGTAGTACGTCCCGTCGAAAGTCCTATCACACTCTCCGGTTCATTCAACATCTGCCCGATGATGCGCCATGCAGCCGTGCAGTCAAACTCCTTTTCATTCTTTGTTATTGTTATTTTCATATTCTTAATCATTAATTCCTAATCACATATTCATCGCCACCGCGCCGGCCCCCAGAAGCCCGATAAATCCGGGATTCAGTTTCGTAATGACAACCCCGTTGCTGACAAAACGCATGGTCGTAGGATGAAGTTTCTCCAGAATCTTCTCGTGCATATACCCGTCGGCCACAATGCCTCCACCCAACACCACCGTGTCCGGGTCAATCACACGTACCAGATTCATGATAAGATTGGCAAGCGCCTCAGCTGCATTCTCCACCAGCACCGTACAGAGAGGGTCACCTTTCTGACTAAGTGCAAACACCTCACTCACAATCACCCGTTCCCCTTTTTCAGCCGGAATATGCAGGCTGGTCTCATACTGGTTGCGGAGCAGATGGGCACAATTGTCAAAACCTATGCCGGCAGCAATCGCCTCCACACAGTCCATCCGTCCACAACCGCATTTAATGCCTATGTTCACACCTACACGCACGTGTCCCACTTCGCCGGCATTGAAATGGCTGCCACGGATTTGTCTCCCATTTATCACCGTACCCACGGCAATGCCTGTACCTACATTTACGTATATGAAGTTTTTGGAAATTTGTCCGAATCCCCAGACGCGTTCGGCTCTTGTAGCGCTCTTCACATCATTGTCTATATGGCAAGGCATGCCATATATATCCGACAGTTCCTTTGCCAACTCAATCCGCTGTGTCCTGCTCGGGTCAATCTGCAGCCAGACACCTTCGTTGGGATCTACACGCCCTATCAGCCCAACACCCATCGCTACCGGTTTCTGGTCATACCAGCCCACGGTACGGATATAATCATCGAGCGACGACTTGATGATTTCCAGCGCAGCCTGCTGATTAAAGTAACCGGAGTCATATTTCTTATACCTCAAAATGTTGCCACGGCTATCCATTTCGCCAATCAGCAACTTCGTGCCTCCTAAATCAAGACCTAAATACGTTTCCATTTTTTATATGCGTTTTTTAATATTGTTTACTGTCCACAATATTACGCACTATCAGGGAGACAAGGGTTTATTCTCTGACAAAAAAGGTTTAATACTTGTCAGCAGTGGTTCAAAAGCAGTCTTCATGGCTCTAAATTTTGCTGGGACTGGTACCAAACTGCTTTTTGAAGCATGTACTGAAATATTTCGGGTCAGAAAATCCGACCATATTCGCCACTTCCCCTATCGAATATTTCCGGGAAACCAGCAGCTCTTTTGCCTTGTTCAAACGGACAATGCGGATGAAGTCATTCGGTCCCTGCCCGGTCAGCGTCTTTATCTTATTGTAGACAGAAGTGCGGCTCATGCCCAGCATCCGGCAGAAGTCATTGATGGAGAATTCCGAATCGGACAACTCCTCCTCAATCACCTTCATAACCTTGTCCAGAAACTCCTTGTCCAACTGGCTGGTATAGTCTGTCTCTTCGGGCTGCGCATCCATCGCCAACACGGTTTCGCGCAAATGCTGCCTATTCTGAAGAATATTCCTAATACGCACTTTCAGCACAGACAAGTCGAAAGGCTTGATGATGTAGTCATTGGCACCGGCTTCCAGTCCGAAGATGATATTTTCCCTCTCACTCAGTGCGGTCAGTAATATAATAGGTATATGGCTTGTATCTACCGATGACTTCAGAATCCGGCACAATTCATCACCTTCCAGTACCGGCATCACAATGTCCGAGATAATAATATCAGGATTGATTTCCCTTGCCGTCTCCAATGCCTTTCCGCCGTCGGGCACGGCAACTACCTTATATTCGGAAGACAAGCTGTCCACCAGATACTCCCTCATATCCGCATCGTCCTCCGCCAGAAGAAGGACATTCTTCCCGGCACGTTCCGTTTCTTCATGCACAGCCCCGGTAGCGGCCTGAGCTTCTTCCTGGCCGTCAGCCTTCGCTTCCACCGCCACGCTCGCCTTTATCCTCTGCGGGAAAGTTACCGTAAACGTAGTTCCCTGTCCCTCCACGCTACTGAAAGAGATGGTGCCGTGATGCTGTTTCACAATGCGGCGCGTAATCATCAGACCGATACCCGAACCGGTTTCCTCAAAGTTCATGGCATTCTGGGCTCTATAATATTCGTGAAAAATATTGCCCTGCTCCTCTTTTGGAATGCCGATACCCGTATCCTTCACTTCAATAGTCCACTTCTTTCTTGCAGTCTTCACCAGTATGTGAATGACTCCCTTCTCTGTATACTTCAAGGCATTGGAGAGCAGATTGTCTATGATATGATCCATCTTTTCCCGGTCAATCCAAACCTTGGGCATATCCGGCTCCACCTCCAACTCTATCCCGACGCTCTTCTGCATGGCGGCTAAGTGAAACTCCGCCATTTTTTCCTCCAGATAAGCCTTAATGTCGTATGGAGAAACCTTCAGACACTCCTCGGCATGCAGTTCCGTTTTCTGCAACTCAAGCAGTTGAGTAATCATTCCCATCAGTTTTTCCACATTCTTCATTGCCACCGCAACGGTTTTCTTACCCTGCTCCGGAAGTCCCTCCTGCGCTTCGAGCTCGCTCAGCGGAGCCTTTATTAAAGTAACCGGTGTACGGATATCATGGGCTATACTGATAAAGGAACGTATCTTGTCCCTTATACGCCCTTCGTTCACCTTATGCCTCCTATACTGCACAAATATGTAGACAAAGACAGACAACAAGATGAAATAGATGAACAGCGCCCACCACGAAACCCAGTAAGGGTTATGAATGACAATGTCCAGACTTCTTTCTCCCACCTGCTGCCCGGTGTATTTATCAAATGCCCGCAAGCGGAATACATACTTACCGGACGAGAGATTCATATAGCTCACGTTCCGCACTGAATTGGAGTGTTCCCACTCTTCATTGTAATTTTCGAGCCTATACTCATACCTAATACGATGCGGGACTGCAAAGTTGATGGCAGAGAAGGAAATTGAGAAGGAGTTTTGATTATACTTCAAATCTATTTTCCGGGTATCATTGATATTCGTTTGCAAAAGAGAGCCTTTCATTCCCGCTTTGACTGATTCATAAAGCAGTTTAAAGTCTGTCAGAATCAGCTCAACGGGTGCATGAGTCCCCAAGTTCAAAGACGGAAGGAAGGAAAGAACCCCTTCTGCGGTACCGAAAGCAAGACATCCATTCTTCAACTTAAGGGCAGCATTCGGGTTGTAATATCCCCAGCTGACATCCAAAAAATCATTGGCACTGATGATAATATCCCGGGAACAATCCAAGCAATACAATTCCTTCTCCGTACTGAACCAGATACGCCCTTCGTTATCCTCCAGCAGACTATTGATGGAATTGGAAACCAGATTGTCATCTACGGTATAGGCATGCACCTCTTTCCCATCCGGACCAACACGTATAAGGCCTTCCCCGTCTGTAGCCAGCCAGGTATCGCCGGATGAGGACTGCATCAGGCAACGGACAGGATAATGCAGAGAGATGTCTCCAAACGTCTGATGCCACTGCGTGTCTCCCGACTTCTTATCAAAGACGGCCAACCCGCTGCAACCGGCAATCAGTAATGAGCCCCCCTTACCCGGCTTTATGTCACCTATGCAATCAATCGGGTAATATGTATAAGTATCCGTCCGTATATCGTAACGGGTAAACTCTCCTTCAATACCACCGAACCAGACATAATCCCCTTCCGCATAAATGGCATAAACATAGTCGGTGGCCATTCCCTTCTCCGGATGTGCATTTCTTTTCTCTTTCTTCTGTACCCGTCCGGTCTGTTTATGAATACAATAGACACCGATACCATAGCCACCTACCCAGATGTTTCCCCCGGAGTCTTCGGCAAGCGCCAATACCACTTTGCCACTATATTCCGTACCGTCCAGATAGTGAGTCCATTTGCGTGACCGAGGTTGATAGAGGCTGACGCCGTTGTTTGTACCATACCAATAATCTCCCTCCGAGTCCTGAAACATCACATTTACATGGTCCGACTTCAGGGAATTATCATTATTGCGTTCGTGCCTGATTCTATAGACATCCGGCATCTCCGGATCCAGATAGCTGATGCCATTCGTAGAAGTGCCAATCCATACAACTCCGGATTCATCCACACAAATATCGGATACCGTATTACCACTCAAGCTTTTGTCATCATCCCCGTTATTCATATAATGGTTCAAAAGTTCTCCGGTAGCGACATCCATGCAAAAAACACCTGCACCGTCGGCTCCCACCAGCAGCAAATTATCCTTTGTCCTTGCAAACGAACGGATAGGTACATGAGGAATCCGGTCATTCAAGGAATGTATTTGCCCTTCGGGACCGTCAAGCACAAATACGCCGTTTGAAAAGGTACCGATGAACAGCTTCGCTCCGAAGACATAGAGCGATTCCACATGCATCTCTGTATGCAGGTCAACCGGCCTCGTCTCAAAAGACGAAGAACCTGCCGCTCCTGCCTTCGTCAGCCGGAAGACACCCTTGTCGGTGCCTGCAAAAAACACTTCATCTTCCATTTGGACTATGCAACGGACAGATTGCCCCTTCAATCCGGCAAAAGACAGCCCTGCACTTTCTTCCCAAGAATAAAGCCCCTTCGACATACACAACCACAAACGGTTTTCGTCATCAAACAGCATATTATACAATACCGGAGAAGGCAGGTAATCGGCCAAGTCCACACGCAATTGGAAAGAGTCCGTCAGTTTGTTGTATGCATAGATTTTTCCATTCTTCAATGCAACCCAGACAATACCCTCCTTATCACACATCATGGTAGTGGAAGACTGGATATTGTCCCTGGAATCAACCATTCCGTCCAACTTGTAATGCTTGATTTCATTCCCGTCATAACGATCTATCCCGACATGAGTATACACCCAGACAAATCCGGCTGAATCCTTGTTTATCTGGAATACTTGCCGACTGCCCAATCCCTCCTTGATACCCAAGGTGCGGAATGAACCGGCAAACAAGTCAGCGGACAAAAAAACGAACACCCATAACAGCAAAAATGTACATGCAACGGATTTATATGGAAACGGATATGGAGCAGACATAGGTCATATATTGTTTTTCGGATGCAATATTACGCATAAATATAAAAAAAACGGTCGAAAAACTATCCGAATAGGTTCGATTTCTATTACTTTTGCCTTCCGAAACCAACAAATCATGAGAAGCCATGCTCAGTAAGTTCAAATTAAACCAGCTCTATTTCAAGGACACACAGTTTGCCAACCTCATGACACGGCGCATTTTCAACGTCCTTCTGATAGCCAATCCTTACGATGCTTTCATGCTGGAAGATGACGGCCGCATCGACGAAAAGATATTCAATGAATACACTTCGCTCTCCTTGCGCTACCCTCCCCGTTTCACGCAGGTTTCCACTTGCGAGGAGGCGCTGACACAGCTGTCCTCCATCTCTTTCGACCTCATCATCTGCATGCCGGGCACGGGAGACAACGACAGCTTCGACGTGGCACGATACATCAAAAACCTGTATGAACAGATTCCGATGGTGATACTTACCCCTTTCAGCCACGGCATCACCAAGCGTATTGCCAATGAAGACCTCAGTCCCTTTGAGTATGTGTTCTGCTGGCTGGGAAACACCGACTTGCTGGTTTCCATCATCAAGCTGATAGAGGACAAGATGAACCTGGAGCACGACGTCAACGAAGTGGGTGTGCAGCTCATCCTGCTGGTGGAAGACGGCATCCGCTTTTACTCCTCCATCCTGCCCAATCTGTATAAATTCGTATTGAAGCAGAGCCAGGAATTCTCTACCGAAGCACTGAATGCCCATCAGCGCACACTGCGCATGAGGGGACGTCCCAAAATTGTACTGGCACGTACCTATGAAGAAGCCTTTGGCATCTACCAAAAATATAAGAATAATATATTAGGTGTCATCACCGACGTACGCTTCCCCCGCGTAGAACGGGGCGAGAAGGACGGACTGGCCGGTATCAAGCTCTGTGCCGCCATCCGCAAGGAAGACCCGTTTGTACCCCTTATCATACAGTCCAGCGAATCGGACAACGTAGCGTATGCAGCCAAATACGATGCCGCCTTCATCGACAAGAATTCCAAAAAGATGGATGTGGACCTGCGCCGTATTGTATCAGACAATTTCGGCTTCGGCGACTTTATCTTCCGCAACCCGGACACGCTGGAAGAGATTGCCCGCGTAAAGAATCTCAAAGAGCTGCAGAACATTCTTTTTGCTGTTCCGGCAGAATCATTCCTTTACCACATCAGCCGCAACCACGTCAGCCGCTGGCTCTACTCGCGTGCCATGTTTCCCGTGGCAGAGTTTCTGCGGCCCATCACCTGGAATAGCTTGCAAGACGTGGATGCCCACCGTAAAATTATCTTCGAGGCTATCGTGAAATACCGCAAGATGAAAAACCAAGGAGTGGTGGCAGTCTTCAAGCGCGACCGCTTCGACCGCTATTCCAACTTTGCCCGCATCGGCGACGGTTCGCTGGGAGGCAAGGGGCGCGGACTTGCTTTCATCGACAACCTGGTGAAGCATCACCCCGAGTTCGAAGAGTTTGAGAATGCCCGTGTTGCCATCCCCAAGACCATCGTGCTCTGTACCGATGTGTTCGACGAGTTTATGGATACCAACAATCTGTATCAGATAGCCTTGTCCGATGCCGATGATGACGTCATCCTGCGCTACTTCCTCAAAGCCAAGCTGCCCGACCGTCTGGTGGAAGACTTCTTCACCTTCTTCGACGTGGTGAAGTCGCCGCTTGCCATCCGTTCGTCTTCATTGCTGGAAGACTCGCACTACCAGCCCTTCGCCGGTATCTACAACACCTATATGATTCCCTATCTGGACGACAAGTACGAGATGCTGCGCATGCTGAGCGATGCCATCAAGGGAGTATATGCTTCGGTCTACTTCCGCGACTCGAAGGCATACATGCAGGCAACGAGCAACGTTATCGACCAGGAAAAGATGGCTGTCATCCTGCAAGAGGTGGTAGGCAACCAGTATGGCGACCGCTATTACCCCAGCATGTCCGGCGTGGCACGTTCGCTCAACTACTACCCCATCGGCGACGAGAAGGCGGAAGAAGGTATCGTCAATCTGGCACTCGGCTTGGGCAAATATATTGTGGACGGCGGCATGACGCTCCGCTTCTCGCCCTATCACCCCAACCAGGTGCTGCAAACCAGCGAAATGGAGATTGCCCTCAAAGAGACTCAGACCCGCTTCTATGCCCTCGACCTGCGCAATGCCGGTCACGACTTCTCCATCGACGACGGCTTCAACCTGCTGAAACTGCACGTCAAAGAAGCGGAAAAGGACGGAGCACTGAACTACATAGCCTCCACCTACGACCCTTACGACCAGATTATCCGCGACGGGCTTTATCCCGGTGGACGCAAAGTCATCACCTTTGCCAACATCCTGCAACACGACGTATTCCCCCTGCCACGCATCCTGCAACTGGCTTTGAAATACGGAGAGCAGGAGATGCGCCGTCCCGTAGAGATAGAGTTTGCCGCCACCATGAGCCGTGAGAAGGACAAAACCGGCACCTTCTACCTGCTGCAAATCCGCCCGATAGTCGACACCAAGGAGATGCTGGATGAAGACCTTACCGCCATTCCGGACGACCAGGTACTGCTCCGTTCCAACAACTCATTGGGACATGGCATCATGAACGAGATACATGACATTATCTATGTGAAGACAGACGACTATAGTGCCTCCCACAACCAGGAGATTGCCTGGGAGATAGAGAAGCTGAACCAGCAGTTCCTGGACGAAGGCCGCAACTATGTCCTTGTAGGTCCCGGACGCTGGGGTAGCAGTGACACCTGGCTCGGCATCCCCGTGAAGTGGCCGCACATCAGCGCTGCCCGCGTGATAGTGGAAGCCGGACTGACCAACTACCGGGTAGACCCCAGCCAGGGAACCCACTTCTTCCAGAACCTGACCTCCTTTGGAGTGGGATACTTTACCATCAACGCCTTTATGAATGACGGCGTATACAACCAGGAATTCCTGAATGCACAGCCTGCCGTACACGAGACGAAGTACCTGCGGCATGTACATTTCCGCCAGCCAATGGTGGTAAAGATGGATGGCAAGAAGAAACTGGGAGTGGTGCTGATGCCCGAAGAATAAATCAGTCTGTCAGCCGGTGCAGCACAATCATCACCACCTCTGCGGGGGCAAACATGCGGATGGCCTTCTGCGAAGTGCCGATGCCGTTGGTGACAATCATCGGGATATTTTTTGAGTTGTACTTCAGCCCGGAGAGGAACCGCTGCCCGTAGTGCGAGGGGACTATCGGTGCATAAAGCCCGAACAGCGTCACCTGCCCGCCATGCGTGTGTCCGGCCAGGATGAGGTCGGAGTTTGTCACCGGGACGTCCTCGGCATAGTCCGGCGTATGCGTCAGCAGGATTACGAAATCGTCGGGCGAAAGGCCGAGTGTGGGCGATATGCCGTTCTTGCCCAAGTCGAAAGGATTGCGCACGCCCGCCACAAGAATCCGCCCGCCGCCACGCCGCAGGGTGTCCACCTTATGCTCCAGCAGATGCATGCCATAATGCCTCATTTCACGCACGATGTCGTCATAGCAAGCCTCGTAGTCATTGTTGCCAAGCACGGCATAGGTACCCAACGGCGTCTTCACTTGCGCCAGGGCAGCCATGACGGGCGGCACGTACTGGCAGCCTTCGTGAAAGTCGCCGCCAATCAGTAGCACGTCGGCTTTCTGGTCTATGAGCAAGCGGACCAGGTCCTTCAATCCCTCCTCCTTCAGCAGGCTTTTGTAGTGCAGGTCGGAGACAAAGGCGATGCGGAAGCCCTCGAAGGCGGCAGGCACGTCGCGATGCGTGAAGTCGTACGTCTTAATGCGGCTGACGCCCTTATAGGCCGAGCCTACGTGGGTGGTTTTCGATGTGATTCTTGTACCTCGCTGCACAATTACCTTTTGTACCGGTGCCGTTTTCTTTATCTGCTGTTTCTTTACCCTGCCCTTCGCCGGCTGGCGGCGGACATTACGCAAATCAGACTGGTCAAAGGTGAACATCGGCGAAAGGCGGGCAGGCAACCCGATAGTATCGCCAAGCTGCGCGCTGTCTGCCTGCATGATTGGCTGCGGCAACGACACGGTAATCACCCGCTTGGAACGGCAGGAAGACAAGAGCAGCAGAGAAAGAATGGATATGTAGACTAACTTCTTCATCATAAGTGGGTGCAAATATAGGGATTTTCAGTATTTTTGCTGGCAGATGCCGAACTAAATTGGAACTACGATGAACGAGATTAAACAGAATTCACCCTACGCATGGTTTCTCGCCGCCCGCCCCAAGACGTTGACGGGAGCCATCATCCCGGTATTGCTGGGCAGTGCCCTTGCCTTCAGCGACGGACAGTTCAAGACCGCACCCGCCCTGCTGTGCGCCCTCTTTGCCTGCGGCATGCAGATTGCCGCCAACTTTATCAACGACCTCTTCGACTTCCAGAAAGGGACCGACCGTCGGGAAGACCGGCTGGGGCCGCAGCGCGCCTGCGCCGAAGGTTGGATTACGCCGGCAGCCATGAAAACCGGCATCGGCATCGCACTGACACTGTCGTGCCTGGCAGGGCTGGCAGTGCTGTTCACCGTCTGGGGGCAGCTGCCCCACGGAGGCTGGGAACTGGTGGTGCTGGGCGTGGTGTGCATACTGTTTGCTTTCCTCTATACCACGCTGCTCTCCTATCGGGGCTGGGGCGACGTACTGGTGCTGGTGTTCTTCGGCTTCGTGCCCGTATGCGGCACCTACTACGTGCAGGCCTATACGCTGAATATGGATGTGGTGGTGCTGTCGCTCGTCAGTGGCCTCGCCATAGACACCTTGCTGATGGTGAACAACTATCGCGACCGCGAGCAGGATGCCGTGAGCGGCAAGTGTACGCTGGTGGTACGCTACGGCAAGAAGTTCGGTGAGAATATGTATCTGGCACTGGGCATCGCCGCCGTGCTGCTCTGCTTCTGGTTTGTCTACACGGGCAAGCTGACTCCACTGGAATTTATCTGGGCTCCCTGCGTCTATCTCTATATGCACGCACTGACGTGGCGTAAAATGATACAGATAGGTAGCGGTAAAAAGCTGAACAGCATACTGGGCGAGACGTCGCGCAATATGCTGTTCTTAGGATTACTGTTAGCGGTAGCGCTGAATTGAGAGGTTAGAGGTTAAGGATTAGCGGTTAGACCCTAATCCCTAAACCTTAACCTCTACCTCCATACATCTGTTCGTAATACTTCTGATAATCACCGCTGGTCACTTCTTCCACCCACGGCTGGTTGTTCAGGTACCATTCAATGGTCTTGACGATGCCGACCTCGAACTTCGTCTCCGGATACCAGCCCAGGGCATTGGTAATCTTTGTGGGGTCGATGGCATAACGCTGGTCGTGACCTAGGCGGTCTTTGACGAAGGTGATAAGGTCTTCGTTTATCCAGCTGATGTCAATCGTGCCGTCGGCGGCTTTTACTTGTTTCTTCAGCACTGCACGGTAACGGGGTTCTTCCTCCATCAAGCGGCGGACGGTGGCAATAGTCAGCTTCACGATTTCAAGATTGGTCTTTTCGTTGTGACCGCCTACGTTGTAGACTTCGCCTTCCACACCCTCGCGGACAACCAGGTCGATAGCTTTGCAGTGGTCTTCCACGTAGAGCCAGTCACGCACGTTGCTGCCGTCGCCATAGACGGGGAGGTTCTTGCCTTCGAGAATATTCTTGATGATAAGCGGAATCAGCTTTTCGGGGAAGTGATAAGGACCGTAGTTGTTGGAACAGCGGGTGATAGTGACGGGCATCTTATAGGTATCGTGATAGGCCATCACTACCATATCGGCACTCGTCTTGCTGGCGCTGTAAGGGCTGTGCGGGCAGAGCGGGGTTTGCTCCGTGAAGTAGCCTTCGGCACCAAGTGAGCCGTAAACTTCGTCGGTAGACACTTGATGGTAACGAACGCCTTTGCGCCAAGTGGGATAACCGGACTCGTCCTTACCCGTGACCCAGGTACGGCGGGCGGCATCGAGCAGGTTTTGTGTACCCAGGATGTTGGTCATCAGGAAAAGCTGGGGATTCTCTATGCTACGGTCTACGTGGCTCTCGGCAGCAAAATTCACTACGTAATCGAATTTATACTTGGCAAACAGTTCGTCGGCAAGCACGCGGTCGCAGATGTCACCTTTTACAAAAAAGCAACGTTCATCGTCAATGTCATTGGCAATGGTGCCCAGATTGCCTGCGTAGGTCAAGGCATCCAGTATCACCACTTTAATATCATTATGTTTTGCCAGGATGTATTTAATATAGTTGGCGCCGATAAAACCGGCGGCACCGGTTACGAGATAAGTCTTCATGAGAATTAAAAATTATAAATTAAAAATTAAAGTCAGCGGGCCTTTATAGGAGAACTATTCTCCTTCTCTTTTTGGGGAACAAAGAGTTCATCGCTTCGATTCAGCCAGTTCCATCAGGTATTTGCCATATTCGGTCTTGCCAAGCTGTTCACCCAAGCGATACAGGCGGTCTACATCTATCCAGCCCTTGCGCCAGGCAATCTCTTCGATACAGCTCACGCGGAAGCCTTGACGGTTCTGGATGGTGGCGACAAAATTGCTGGCTTCCAGCAGGCTGTCGCAGTTGCCGGTGTCGAGCCAGGCAAAACCGCGACCGAAAAGCTCCACTTTCAGCGTGCCCTCGTCCAGATAGAGACGGTTGAGGTCGGTAATTTCGTATTCGCCGCGGGCAGAGGGCTTCAAGGAGGCAGCTTTCTCTGTCACGGTGGAGTCGTAGAAGTACAGTCCGGGGACGGCATAGTTGCTTTTAGGGTTGGCAGGCTTTTCTTCCAGCGAGACGGCTTTGCCGTTGGCATCAAACTCCACTACACCGTAGGCACGGGGGTCCTTGACGTAATAACCGAAGATGCAGGCACCCTTGTCTATGGAAGCGGCACGCTTCAGCATGGCGGAGAAGCCTTGACCGTAGAACATGTTGTCGCCCAGGATGAGGCAGCCCGGTCCGCCGTCCAAGAACTCTGCACCCAGCACAAAGGCTTGTGCCAATCCGTTGGGATTCTCTTGTATCTTATAGGAAAAGGACATGCCGAGTTCTTCGCCGGTTCCCAGCAGTTCGCGGAACATGGGTAAGTCACGTGGAGTAGAGATAATAAGCACTTCGCGAATTCCCGCCAACATCAGTGTAGAGAGCGGGTAGTATATCATCGGCTTGTCGTAGACGGGCATTATCTGCTTGGAGATAGCCTTGGACAACGGATAGAGACGAGTGGCACTGCCACCTGCAAGAATAATTCCTTTCATATTTCAGTTCTTTTTCGGTGATACTTCAAAATGGAGAATAAAATAAGAAGGAGGACGATGCCCCACGGCTCTACTTGCTATTCGGGCACAAAGATAATGGAAAAATTCGATTAAGTGAAGGCTTGGTTTCATCTTTTTACTTCATTGCTTTGCTTACTCCGGTACATTGTTTTGCTTACTTCAGTGCGCAACGGCCGTCACCCCTTGATGAAACGGTCTTTACCTCAGCGTGTAACGACCTTTACCAAATAGTGTAACGGCCTTTACCCAATAGCGTAACGACCTTTACATTAGCATGTAACGGCTTTTACACTATAGCGTAAACAATCGGTAAATACAATCCATTGAAAATAAACAAACTACATCATCGGTCAGCAAGTTCTATCACCTCCAAATCTTTAAACGTTCCCCCATCAACCGCAAAGCGTACCATCGTACGCACCTTATGGAAACCTTGAATGCCCGCAGCGCCCGGATTGATGTGGAGTACATCCAACGTCTTGTCATACTTCACCTTCAGTATATGCGAGTGCCCGCTGATGAACAGCTTTGGGGGACGCACCAGAATGCTGCCCTTGATGGAAGGGTCGTAGTTGCCGGGATAACCGCCGATATGCTTCATCAGCACCTCCGCCCCATCCACCGTGAAACGGAGAATCTGCGGATAGAGCTGCCGTATCTCCTGCCCGTCAATATTGCCATACACGGCACGGAAGGGACGGAAAGCCGCCAGCTTCTGTGCCACTTCCAGCGAACCGATGTCACCGGCATGCCATATTTCGTCACAGCCCTCAAAATATTGCAGGTACTTTTCATCCCAGTAGCCATGCGTATCCGATAATAAACCAACTTTTGTCATCTTTCCTTTGTTTATTAAGACAAAGGTAATTATATTTGGGAAGAATACAATGTGGTAATGTGCTAATATGCCACATTAACACCTTAACACCATGGACAACAGATATTTCAAACGTGACATCAGCTGGCTTTCCTTCAACTACCGCGTACTGCTGGAAGCGGAAGACGAGACATTGCCGCTATACGAACGCATCAACTTTATTTCTATATACTCTTCCAATCTGGAAGAATTCTACAAGATACGCGTAGCCGACCATAAGGCCATAGCCACCGGAGCCTCGCAAAGCGATGAAGAGACTATGCAGTCTGCCGCCGAACTGGTAGATGAAATCAACCAAGAAGTCAATCGCCAACTGGAGGAACGTATCCGCATCTACGAACAGAAGATACTGCCCGCCCTGCGGAAACATCACATCATATTTTATCAAAGCCGCAACGTAGAACCGTTTCACCGCGACTTTGTGCGCAGCTTCTTCCGCGAAGAGATATTCCCCTATCTGGCCCCGGTGCCCGTAAGCAAGGACAAGGTGATTTCATTCCTGCGCGACAACCGTCTCTATCTAGCCGTACGGCTTCATCTGAAAGGAGCTCCCGCCAGTTCTCCAAACCGCATCCAGTATTTCGTGATGAAACTGCCGTACAGCAAAGTGCCGCGCTTCATCCAGCTGCCCAAGGTGGGGAAAGACTATTATCTGATGTTCATTGAAGACATCATCAAGGCCAATCTGGATACCATCTTCCCCGGTTATGAAGTGGACAGCAGTTATTGCATCAAGATTTCACGCGATGCGGATATTCTGATAGACGATGCCGCCAATACCTCCGAAATCATCGAGCAGGTGAAGAAGAAGGTAAAGAAACGCAAGATAGGCGCCGTGTGCCGTTTTGTATACGACCGCGCCATGCCCCAGGACTTCCTCGACTTTCTGGTAGATGCCTACCGCATAGACCGCCGGGAGCTGGTGCCGGGAGACAAGCACCTCAACATGGAGGATTTGCGGCATCTGCCTAATCCCAACCAAAGCGTACGTCCCATCAAGAAACCCCAGCCCATGAAGCTGACCTGCCTGGACGAACGCGAATCCATCTTCCGCTATGTGGAGAAGAAGGACCTGCTGCTGCATTATCCCTACCACTCCTTCGACCACTTCATCCATTTTCTATATGAAGCCGTCCACGAACCCACCGTGCGTGAAATCATGGTGACCCAGTATCGCGTGGCAGAGAACTCCACCGTCATCAACACCCTAATAGCCGCCGCACAGAACGGAAAGAAAGTCACCGTCTTTGTGGAACTGAAAGCCCGCTTCGACGAAGAAAACAACCTCGCCACCGCCGAGATGATGAAAGCCGCCGGCATCAACATCATTTTCAGCATACCAGGACTAAAGGTACATGCCAAAGTAGCCCTCGTGCTACGCCGCGACAAGGAAGGGCGCAAACTGACAAGCTACGCCTACATCAGCACCGGCAACTTCAACGAAAAGACCGCCACCCTCTATGCGGACAGCGGACTATTCACCTGCAACCCGGTGATTGTAAACGACCTGCACAACTTGTTCCGTACTCTGCAGGGAAAGGAAAATCCAGTGTTCCACCGCCTGCTTGTGGCCCGCTTCAACCTGATTCCTGAACTGAACCGCCTCATCAATCACGAAATAGAACTGACCCGGCAAGGCAAGCAAGGACGGATTATCCTAAAAATGAATGCCCTGCAAGACCCCGCCATGATAGACCGCCTCTACGAAGCCTCGCAAGCCGGTGTAGAGATAGACCTCATTGTCCGCGGCATCTGCTGCCTCATCCCCGGGCAGGAGTACAGCCACAACATCCGCGTGACACGCATCGTGGATACCTTTCTGGAACATGCCCGTGTGTGGTACTTCGGCAACGGCGGCGCACCCAAGCTCTTCCTCGGCTCGCCGGACTGGATGCGGCGTAACTTGTACCGCCGTATCGAAGCCGTCACCCCCATTCTGGACCCGGACTTGAAGCAAGAGCTCATCGATATGCTATCCATACAACTGTCGGACAAACGGAAAGCCTGCTTTGTGGACGACCGGTTGCGAAACCGCTGGAAGTCGTCGCGACCGCAAAAGGAGAAGGTACGGTCGCAATATAGCTTTTACGAATACTTGAGAGAGAAAATATAAACAACTCTGCCCCAATATACCTCCGGCTCAACTGTCTTTTATAGGACACAGACGTACGGCAGTTCCTCCACTACGTGCTTGCCGAATGGTGAGGGTATCACTATAAGTCACTTCGCGCTCTTCTATAAGTATAGCAGCAGGACATGTCTCATAATCGGCCTCAGGAGCATCACGATAAATAGTAGCCAGATATCTTTTATCTGTATCGAGAAAAGACAGACTGATATTAGCCGTTCGTTCCTCATCTCCCGTGATACTACCTATATACCAGTATCCCTCTCCTTTATCACAACGGGCAATAGTAACATAACTGCCAATGCATGCTTCCGGCACCACTGTTCTGCTCCAATCTGTAGGACAAGATACTATAAAATTAAAAGGTTCCGGATTAGCCTCGTAATTCTCTATTTCATCCGAAGCCATTTGTAACGGTGAATAGAGCACCACAAACAGCGCCAATTGTTTGGCCAGTGTGGTATGTACACGTGTCTGTGGCATTACATCGTTAACAAACCGAAACGTCACCGGTGTAAAGTCCATCGGGCCTGCCAACCCACGAGTGAAAGGCAATATTACGGTATGAGAGGGAGGATTTCCACCATCTACATCCCAAGCGTCCCATTCTTGTCCACGTACTCCCTCTTGTGTCATCAGATTAGGAAAAGTACGCTGCAAACCTGTAGGAATCACCGGTTCATGATTATCAATACAGATACGGTGACGGGCAGCAGCCTCTATTACCTTGCGATAATGAAGTACACCAAACTGACTGCTATGATATTCTTTCCCATCAAGCAAATCGCCCACATAACCCGTTTTTACTTGATGCACACCATATTTCTCATAGAACTTGAAACCATCTTCCATCTGATTTTCATAATTGGAAACATTACCGCCAGTTTCATGATGTCCTATCAAAGCTACTCCTTTGCTACGCCCATAATCAGTAATACGTTGTATATCAAAATCGGTATAAGGTTTTGTGAAACTAAACTTCCAAGTAGCCCAGTCTTCATTCCACCCTTCCACCAGTACACCTCCCAGGTTATTGGCAGCAGCAAAATCGATGTGACGCATTGTATTCTCTGTTGTGGCCCCATGATGGGGACCGGCATGCCAGGTGTTATGCTTCATGTGATAAGTCCACCAAATTCCAATATAGCGCATAGGTTGTATCCAGGAAGTATCGGTTATACGACAAGGTTCATTAAGATTTAACATGAGACGGGAAAGAAGCAAATCACCGGCAGATTCAGCCACTATCATTGTACGCCAAGGAGATACACGGGTATCGGTAACACGTACTTTCTCACCTGTACTCCAAGGTGTAAGAGCCGCACGTAATGTAACCGTTTTATTATCTTCAACTTGTTCAACCGGCTTCAAGTTCATGGCAGCATAATCTGTAAGATTTGCTTCATGAATAGCCAAATAAAGGCTATCTGTTGTCTCAATCGTCACCGGAGTGCTTACCCATCCCATCTTACTAAGAGTTTTTTTCTCAAATAAGGCCTCGTAAAAACGAACTCCTTTCACTGGAATACTCCAAGCATCATAATCTGCAGGAAAAACGAATTCAGTCACTTCGTCATCAATAAGAAACTCTTGTAGCTGTTGCTGGCGCGGGAACTCATACCGGAATCCCATCCCATCATCAAAAAGACGAAAAATAATATTCAGTTCCCGCTCCAACGATGTTTCTTCCTTGAGGCATACCCTCAATTCATTATAATGATTTACAATTTCAGCCTCTTCCCCCCATACTGGTTGCCACACATCATTATGCGAATCATGCTTAACCTCTTTTAGAACGAAACCAGTCAAAAGATCTGGCGCATCCTTCAAAACCAATCCCAGACGTGAAGGAAGTAAAATATTCTTCCCCGCATGTCTTAAACAATATCGGGGAGCACCTTCTTCATCAAGTGTAAACTCTAAAGAAAGTTTTCCATTTGGAGAGGTCAACTTGATATGTTCCTGCTGGCATGAAATCATCCATAGGCCTAAACATAAAGCAAGTATAATCTGTAGCGTTTTTTTTAGTTTCATAGTCATTACCGAATTTAATTTTATATATCCAATTCTTATTTTATAAGTCTACTGATAAACAGTCCCTTTCCTTCCTCAGCCGGAATAACACAGAAGTTTACGAAACCACAGACAGACTCCGGTTCAAGCAACGTGGCAACCAAATTTCCTAAAGGTTGTGCCAAAGGTACCAACCAACTACCTATTGGAAGTTCTACATTATCTTCATAGACATCCGTTTCTACATTTACCGGATGAATCCCCTCCCATTCCTTCTCTGCACGATACAGACGGGTTACTTTGTAACGCTCAACTTTTGCTTTTTGTACACGGGTAACTTGCTCAATGTGTACACCCAACGCTCGAAGCTTACATACTGCTTCTGTACAGGGAGCATCGAGCAGATAAGCCTTAGGGCGAGTACGCATCAATTGAGGTGTTGCCTGCATGGCATCAAGGGTTGGCAGTTCAGTCTTAAACAGTTCATTGGCCTTATAATCGATAAAAGAGACTACATGACGTACAGTATCCGAAGTGAAAGTAACATATATCGGTTCAGTAGCTTTCAAGGTGCGCTTCCTGGCTTGTTCTATCTTACGTTTAATTGAAGCACGATGTTGCGCAGCAGTAACCAACGTTTGCCGTGCCACCAAGAAACCGCACTCACTACGACGTGCAAAACACTCCGGTCCCAATCCAATACCTCTTATTTCGACAAAAAGCGATACAGCCCCCGTCAATGCTTGAAAAGTAGAACTGGACTGCGGACTTTTGGCACCTTTTACAAGAACAAGGGAACCATCTGCCACACGAGGAGTAAAGTAGAAACCGGAAGCATAACCGGCACTATTTAAAACGACCTCTGCCTCACGACGAAAAAGTTCTTCAGACAGCGTACGTAAAGCTAAAGGCGCATTAAGATGTCCTGTAGGTAAAAAAAGTACATCAGCAGCATTTGCTGTCGGCACTCCACGTAATAAGTTAAACTCACGACGTAAAGGTGTATATTCATGAATATCAAGAGCTACGTCCGGATTCCATTGCTGATAGGACTGCTTCAACAGCAAAGTGACAGTATCCTCTAATTTGCTCTGATCGCGATTCAAATCGTAACCATCGGCTGAACGACGTTGCTGAATGGCATAACCATCAACATTGGCTATAGGAACCAAAGCCACAGCTATATGATTCAGCAATTCACGTCCTTCTTTTTCACAAAGTAAGTAACGGACAAGCATGCATACAGCCTCAGCACCTGCCGGCTCGTTACCATGCAGTGCCGCTTGAATCCATACCCTTACCTTCTTCTTGTCGGGAGTACCCAAATAAAGTACCGGAATGGTACGTCCTTGTTTGGTAACACCAATATTCTCCATATATGCCAAACCCGGAGAACGTACAACCAATTGTTGTAAATAGTCCTTTATCTCATCAACCGATGCCAATCCGCTACCGTAAGGTTTACTTAGAGTAGGTGTCTCACGGTCAAATTTGGGGTCAGGATAGAAACTTGCAGTTACTCCGGCAGGTTGCTTCGACTGATTTCTATTCCATAACACAAGATTAGCTAATACCACTTCTTGTGCTATCCTCTGTAAATAAAGAGCCGTTTCAGACGGTAGACCTGCATAATAATCGCTGCTAAAAGGCTCACCAAAAAAAATTGCATAAAAGACACAAGCCGCCAGATAACTGCCTGCAGGACTAGGGTGGCTGCCATCAGAATTATACAACTGCAAACTTGGACACTCTCTACGTACACGTCTCCATGCCTCACCCACAGGAGCACAATAAGCATCAAGGACATCAGCCATTTCCAAATAGTTTTCCGTAAGTTGCTGCTGCATTCCTTCATAAGTATCATTATTACGCCCCCATGTCATATAACAGACACTTTTTCCTTTTGGGGCATAAAGACGGAGTAAACTATCTAACTGCGCCGCAGGATGGAATACATTCTTCTTTACCCATTCCTTTTCACGAGTAGGTGCCTTGCTCTGTTCCTGCATCACCATATAATCCCATCCTCCTTCACGAATCGCCTCTAATGTTTGCGTATTGGCTGCATGCTGTCTCAAGTACCAACCAGGGTTAGCAACCTGGCGCACTGATATTTTTTTTCCACATGAGGATGCTAACGATTGGACTTGCCATGGCAAACGATTAAAAAAAGTATAGCTGTTACCTATAAAAAGTACCCGTAAAGAATCTGTCGTCAATAATGGCACAGCTTGTTTCCCCATAGGGACAGCCTCATGCCCGATGCCGCACTCTTCTATCTTGCGCCAATGGCATTCCCAACCACGGGATGCAGCCAACTGGTGAATATAAAGCCAGAAACTACGCCCACGCTCCATACGGTTTCGTCCTTGTCGTTCAGCTTCAGGAGTCTTGCGTAGAAAAGACTCACGTATCGTATCTCCCAAAGCCAGCTGTAGTATGATAGGTTTTGACAAGTATTTTTTTATCTGTTCAGATGAAATATAGGGGATACCAGCCGTACCATAAGGATATGTCTGGGCCAAATCAGGAAAAGTATACCAACCGGGAGAACTTATAATAGCTTTTTCCACATAAGGACTATCGTGAAAAAGCATGAAACGCTGTACGAATTGCCCACCAGCAGAATGACCATAAATCATATATCCTTTGCGCATGCTTCCCGTAAATTGACGCACATATTCAAATAGTTTATCAACCAACACTGGTGTAATTTTTTCGGGAGCATTAGCTACTGTATGGGCAGCATTCATCACCCCCACCTCCTGATAGTCTGCCAAAGGATAAGATTTCAAATCAAAGTGAGGTATAAAAAGCATAAAACCCTTTCTCTCCGCTTCTTCTTTCCAACCGTCCAAAAGATAACGATAGCCGCGGTCTCCTCCTTCAAAGACAAATACAATAGGCATTTGTTTAATATCCCCCTGGGAAGGTATATAATAATGTACATCTACCGGGCGATCGGCAAAAGGAGGGTATTGACTATAAGTGAAGAAATGTTCACCTCTTGGCCTTTCCAAAGTCTGTTTCGCTATTGCAGATAAACAAATACAGAGGAATCCAATACAAAATATAATCAGCTTCTTCATAATTCGTACCTTCCCTTCTTTACTATTGTACCATCTTGCATTACAAATTTACCACGGGCAATGACATCTGTAAGCTGCAAATCTTCCGCCAAAAAACACAAGTCTGCATCTGCTCCTTGTGCCACAATACCTTTAGCTCGTAATTTCAGATTACGAGCCGGATTGGATGTTATCAATGTAATCGCCTGTTCCAATGGTACCCCCTCCTCATTGACTAATGCAACTACCTCCTTGAAATTTAAATTCAAAGGAGCAGGACGATAAGTTATTTCTCCAGTTTCAGGATTCACTCTGCGTACGCCACCATGGCCATCACTAGAAAAAGTAATGCGATCAAGGGGGACACCAGCTCGCAATGCACGTATCACACAACGATGGGGAGTATCAAACTTTGAGCCACCAGTCGAAAAATCAATCATTCCACCTAATTTACCAAATTCTACAGCCTGCATAAAAAGAGCTTCAGTACGTATCAGATGAGTAGGAGACAGATAAGATATCAGTGTAGGATAGTGACGAGCAATATTGAGTAAGGGCTCAATACCTTCCGGAAGTGCTCCCAAATGAATGTGGAGAATTCCTCCTTTACCAGATGTAAATCCCCCTAAACGTACCTGATGTATAATACGTAATATCTCTTGCTCTGTCGGAAACGGACTACGGTCATCACTCATCGCCAGCTTACAGCCAATAACTTTATCTATGAAGATAAGATCGTCAGCCACACTATTCATCAATGTTTTGGTAGGCAATCCGTAATAACTTGTCAGCATATAAGCCGACAATCCGTCATCGTCAATAGCTTTGGCCTTGGCATAAAGCGTAGTAAGTTCTTTGGCAAATCCATCAGTACCAAGCATACCCAATACAGTAGTAGTACCACATGCCACCAGTTCGCTCATAGTCACCTCGGGGACTAATGAGGCATAACCTTGTTGCCCTCCTCCACCAGTAATATGTACATGCTGATCTATAAATCCCGGAGTAACAATTTTACCTTGCACGTCAATAGTATGGCAAAATGATTCATTCAGTTCAATTGTCTTTGAAATATGCGCAATCTTTTCTCCGCATAGCAAAATGTCTGTTTTACCAAGATAGGCAGGAGCATATAAATTTGCATTCTTTATCAATGTAAACATAGCTGTCGATTAATTTTAGAAAGTGATAAGATGATAAAGTATCAAGAAAACAATTCCTCCTATTAAAGGAAATGTATTACGCCTTGCCAACTCCACTGATGACACACCGGCTACCCCGGCAATGGCAACAATGACTCCGGCAATAGGAGATGCGGCACGTCCCATGCTTGCCGCCAACTGCAAAGGAAGTATCAATGAAAAAACCGGCAAACCAAGCTGAGTGGCTATACCCGGCAATAAAGGACCAAATGAAAAAAAGGCTGCATTGCCACTTCCCATCAGCATGGCAGCTCCAAAAATAATGAGAGTAAAGATTGCGGCAATAGCTAATCCCGAAAGTCCGATATGAGAGGAATAACCCACCAATGAATCAATAAATCCCAAACCAATCAGTCCTTTAGAGAAAACTTCTGAAGCTACAATCAATGTTACAACTGAAGTAAACACATTTCCCATGCCTTTCCAAAAACTTGCAAAAACGTTAAAAGTAGTACGCACACTACGAGTATGAAACAACACAAATACCAATGATAAGAACAGAGAAAAAAGCATAGCAGTAGTGGTACCCAATGTTACAGTAGGCTGAAACAGTCCCACAAAAGGTGAAAAGAAAATGAGAAGAGCCAAAGGTAATACCGGGAGTAGCGCAAAAGCCAATGGAACATCCGGTTTTTCTACTAATGAGGTTGCAGTCACATTTGACACCTGCAATATGCCATCCTGCTGTTTCTTTGCATCTTTTTTATCAAAATAACGGTTATTGAAATAGAAGAGTACCATTACAACCAAGGAAGTAGGAATTACTAAAGGAAGTTGATGAGTGATGAAATATTCCACATTGGATTGTCCTATCAATTCGGCAGCCATAGCAGTATTTGCCGACCCCGGTCCCTGATCAAATAGAGTAGCAGCGGCAATGACTGACAATGCTGTAAGTTGGCTTACTCCCAAACTAATTAAAACAGGATAAACCGAAGCCACAAGCAACAATCCTAATCCGGCAGCTGAAGGAGTAGTAATAAAAAGTAATTGTCCAATAGGAATAACTATAGTAGCCGCCAAATAAGGATAACGTCGAAAAAGACCTAATGGCTTCATGGAAATATAGACCAATGCATTAGTAGCCTTTATGTTATTCATGAAAGCTACATAACCGCCAATTGTCATTATCATAAACCCTGCACGCGCCAAATTAGAAAGAAAAACTTCCTCTATCATCCTTACCAAATCAAACACCACCATTCCCGTAGCTTCACTAGGTACTACCGAATGCACTTGCATGAAAAAAGCAGCTGTAAGCATTAATAAACCGGAAAGCATCAAAAGACCTTGAGGATTGAGCTTACGATAAAGACCTACCGCTGTAATCCCTACCATAAGAAGACTAAAAATGAAAGCCAATTCGGACATGATGTATCAAGATATTAAGTTTTTGTTTTCTTTTGAATATATGAATCTAAATCAGATATAAACACCGATATATACAAAGCCGTTTTATATGCGGTATTTATATCTGACTATTATCTATCAATACCCCGGATTATTTTCCAAAGGATTACCAGTATTGGCATCAATGAATGATTGCGGCAGCGGGAAAAGGACAGGAGTTTCATATTCATCCATACCACGTCCTGCAATACCAGCTATCTCATTGAGTTCACGCATGCGACGTTTGAAATAGTTATTGGTATCACGTTCGTCACCACCATTTTCTTGGCAAACACGTACCAATGTATGACGACGTTCTTCCTCCGTAAGCAGTTCACGGCTGCGTTCATCAAGAATGAAATCCATACCACCGATTCTAAGATCATCTTCAGTAATACTTACAGCATTGGAACGATTACGTACTTTATTTATCCATTTAATGGCCTCACCTACTTGATTACTCTTGTAAAGAGCCTCTGCATAAAGTAAATATGTATCTGCCAAACGTAAATAAACAATGTCCGCATAGTGTCCATCATTAGCTGCATTAGCCAAAATAGGTGGAGTATAATCCCATTTACGAGTAGTAGGCCAATCATATTTTTTAATGGAAGTAGAAGTTAGCATGGCTGCATTAACCGTAGTATCAATAAGTGCAGTACCACCTAAATCAAATACCTTGGTTACATTGCCGGCAGCATCTACATCATTAATACTCCATACGATAGCATTGGCAGATACACGGTCATCTTGTTCTCCCATTCCTTTATAATTGTACAAACGAAGTGCTCCTCTGGAAGGAACTACACGTCCGGCTCCCTTACCACCATTAGCTTGCCAAAAGACTTGTGCAAATGAACCTTCACCACCGTTATTGATATAGTCCGGATTATGCTGGTTTGTCTTTTTACAATCGCCATCATTAGCATAATAGTTCTTATAAGTTGTAGTCATATAGACATTTGCAGTACCATAGGCACTATTCTCCTCTTCTGTGTTAATGAAAGCCAGTAGCACCTCCGTATTTCCATCAGCATACATAGGAGTATAAAATACGTCAATAAAAGGACATCCATCATTGGAAGCATTACTACCAAAGCGTTGATTTATAAGGGAATATTCTCCACTTTCCACTAATGGTTTCAGTACTGAAACTGCTTTTTCAGCATTACCTTCTGCCAAATAAAGTTCACCCAAATAGTGACGTGCTACAGCACCAGAGACTTTACTATTATTAGAAGTACGCAAAGGAAGGTTATCGACTGCAAACTGGAAATCTTCTGCCATCACTTCGCGAATACTACTCAAGGAAGCACGGTCCCAATCATCACGATAATTCAATCCTGTAATTTCTTGTGTTGAAAGGGGCACTGAACCAAATGAATAGGTAAGGTGACGGTAAGCCCAAGCACGGAAGAAGCGAGCTTCGGCCAACACCTCATTTTTACGATTTTCAGCATCAGCACCACTTCCCCAGTTAATGCCATCATTGTCAGCTCTTGAGATAACCATATTGGCAGTGTTGATGATACGATATCCCCACTGGAAAATATTATTCCAAATAGCAAGATCAGTGTAAGTTATCTCTTTGGGATTGTAGAGGAACTTCATTTCCGCATGACTATTATTGGCCCATGAATTATCTACCCCTCCACCCCAGGCAGAATGCAGACAGAGCGCAATACTTCCTCCCATTGCATCAGCACGGCGATACTCTGCACGCATAAGACCATAAAGAGGCGTTATCATCGATTTAAATCCATTGTAATCTACAAGTAAATTTTCAGGATAAAGTGCATCACGAGGATCTTCCTTAAGAAACTTATCCTCATTACAGCCGCCCATAGTGAGCAATAATACTGTAAACACTAAGACATTGAAATATGTTATTTTTTTCATATGTGCAATTTCATTTTAGCTTTTTATGATATATTACTCTCATCAAATATCTAACTTTAGTCCAAAAGTGAACGAACGTACTGGAGGAGCAGCCAATTGATCATTGAGAAATTCCGGATCCATACCTGTCCAGCCAGTTATTGTAGCCAAATTCTTAATGTTCATGTAAAGATTGAGCCGTTTGATGAAAGTACGACGCAACCATTGTTGTGGGAAATTATAACCCAATGTAACGTCGGAAATACGTAAGAAATCTGTCTTTTCATAGAAACTGGCTCCCTCTGGATTCACATCACTATTCAAACTATTTTTCGGATAGCTATTCGTAGGATTCTCTGGAGTCCAAAAATCCACCAAAAAACGGTTCTGGCGATATGAATTATGGCTTGTATCATACAAGGCATTCAGATGGGTTTGTCCTAACTGAGCCGTTAAGAACACACTCAGAGTGAAGTTTTTGTACTCAAAAGTGTTCATCAAACTCATATTTACTTTAGGAATAGCCGACCCTATAATAGTCTTATCAGCCGTTGTAATATCGTTACCATCTACATCAAGGTATTTCACATATCCAGGATACGAATTACGATAGTTAGGATCTTGCTGCCCTGTCGGGTTAGACGGATCAGCAATCTGCCATACACCGATAATTTTATAATCATAGTTCACATTGATAGGTTCACCAATAAACCACTTGGAAGCCACATCATCAACCGGCTTTCCATTAGCATCATACAAACCAACATCTACAATCTCCGAACGATAGTGTGAGAGGTTGAAAGAGGTGCTCCAGCGAAAACTCTTATGTGTAATGTTATTAGAAGTTATCTGGAATTCAAAACCACGATTACGGGTCTGTCCACGATTCTCAGTAATAGAGCCAGTACCATTAATGGTAGGAATAGAACGGGAAAGCAGCAAATCTTTGGTTTTAGACCAATAAATATCAAATGAACTCTGAATACGTCCATTCCAAAGTGCAATATCAAAGCCAGTATTAATAGATGTAGTAGTTTCCCAACCTAAACCGGGCGAAGCTAACTTCGACGGATAGAAACCAAACTGTGCAGTATGATCATCATTCAGATAATTGTAAGTTGAAAGATTAGGTAGTGTACTATAAGCACTGATAGCCTCATTGCCATTTTTACCCCATGACAAGCGATATTTCAGATTGCTAATGGTTTCACTTATAGGCTTGTCTTTAAAAAAAGATTCATTGGAAATATTCCATCCAATAGCGGCTGAAGGAAAAACGCCGAATTTAGAACTTTCACCAAAAGCGGAGTAACCATCACGACGAGCAGTAAGAGTTAACAAGTAACGATCATCATAAGTATAATTCAAACGCCCCATTTGTGAAATATGATTTTCTTTATAATAATTGGAATTACCAGACATTGTGGCAGCTTTAGAAATCTGGTAATAATACATCACATCATTGGGAAAATTCTTACCTTCCATTGTATTCTGTTCATATTCCTTGCTTTGAGCAGAATATAATCCTGTGAAAAATATACGATGTTTGCCAAATTCACGTTGATAAGAAATAATATTCTCCAAAATCCATTCTTCTGAATGCCAGTCATCAGTATTCAATACGCCATTAGCACTAGCTCCTTCGTAGGTATCCAAACCTTGATAATTCTTATAGGAGCTGTTTTGGTAAGTGAAGCCTGTATTCAATTTATAGCTCAGCCCTTTAATAAAGGGAAACTTTACCTCAAGCACATTATTAGTGATAACCTTTGCACGGATATCTTTTGTCTTATTATTAAGAGATCCCAACGGATTAATGCTGAAAGCTGAAGAGGAGTCCTCAGTAGCAGAAAGTGTAAGTGAACCATCCTCGTTATAAGCACGTCCCAACGGAACTTGTTTTATAGCCCGCCAAAAAGAAGCACTGCTACCACTACGATCGTAGCGACCTAACTGTGTAGTAGTAGAAAATTTCAACCAACTATTAAACTCCTGATCAAGATTGAAACGTATATTATAACGCTTGAACTCATTGCCTACCGCAGTTCCTTTCACATCCGTATAGTTCAATGAAATGAAATAGCTGGTTTTGTTAGCTCCACCACGGAAAGAAAGGTTATGCTGTTGTTTTATACCGGTCTGTGTTGCCAACTTCATCCAATCAGTACTCTGACCGGCAGCATACATAGCTAATTCAGTAGGAGTAAAGTTATCTAACCAAGGTTCAGGATTCTCTTCTGTAGGAGGAGTAGTATTGGTAGCCTTGAAAGCTTCAGATTTATACTTATAGAATTCTTTGCCATTCATCATACGAGGTAAATTGATAGGCTGGTCAATAGTAACATAAGTATCGTATGATACCGTCAATCTGTCTTTCTTACCGCGCTTAGAAGTAATAAGGATTACACCGTTAGAACCGCGAGCACCATAAATGGCTGCTGAAGAGGCATCCTTCAATACTTCTATACTCTCTACATCATTGGGATTGATTTCCGACCATGGACCATCAAAAGGTATTCCATCAAGAATAACAAGAGGTTTATTATCGGCCGTAATGGAGTTGTTACCACGAATACGTGTAGTAGTGGACGAACCTTCAGCATTACTACCCGTCACACTAATATTCAATCCTGGAACTGCTCCTTGCAAAGATTGAATCAAATTAGCTTGTGGGCGACTTTCAAGTACATCCGAGTTAACTGAAGCAACCGAACCTGTAAGATCACTTTTGCGCTGTACACCATAACCTACTACTACCACCTCATCCAGTGCCTGGTTATCTTCTTTCAGTACAATCTTTAACGATGATGCGTCTTTCACCTGCAATGTCTTGGATATATACCCAATGAAACTTATCTCCATTACCGCCCCCTTAGTCACTGAAGCGAGTTTAAAGTTTCCTTCTACATCGGTAATGGTGCCCGTACCCGTACCTTGTATCACTACATTGGCACCGATTATCGGTTCTCCTTGTTCATCTGTCACATTTCCGTTAATATTCCATGTCTGTGCATGAAGTGAGCTTGAAAGTGACAGCATCCACATAAGACAGACAAGCAAAATACCACTTGCGTCTCTCGATTTTTGTCTGGTTTTCATAAATTACATTTTTAAGTTAATAGGAACTTGTGTGTAAAAAATCTCGAGAGCAAAATTAGACAATGTAACAACCGATTATATTCACTGGTAGAGGATTTGGTAAATTCACAAAGTTATATATTGCTGATTATCTTTCAATTACAGACAGACTCAATAGATTTTCAGTAGTGATTTAAATTAAATCGGTAATCAAAAACATGTATATAGATAATTGCCATTCGATAGTATTAAGCTATTGAATGGCAATTATCTATATACATGTGGGTAAAAAATGAGAGAAACGCTCAGTCTTCAAATTACTTTTTACAAACCTCTTTCACAGCTCGAAGAAATTCCTCCTTACTGAGCGAAGATTTATTTAAAGTTATAGAACGATTATTATATACGGTTTGCAGTGAACAGTGCAAAAATTCTGCAATCTTCTCACTATCCGTTACCCCCATTCGTATCAAAGCATGAATACGAAGTTCTGTATTAAGCCGCCCAGACTTCACTTCAATATGTTCTTCGGGACGTAGCAAACTATTGAAGTGCTCTACAAAATCAGGGTATAAATGTAGAATAATGGAATCAAATTTCTCATAAAAATCCTTCATTTCATCGCTCATGGTAGAAGTAGAACTAATCATCTTCTTTAAATCTTCAAGTTGCCCAGCCTTTAATTTACGGTTTAACTTTTTACGATACTCCTCCATACGGCAAATATAGGATGAACAAAGTTTGAATACCTGACCAATATACTCCTCCTTAATATAATTTGTGTCACGTAGAACCAAATTGAGCTTTTGCAGTTCACTATTAAGACTCTTCAATCTACCATTGGCCACATGTAGCTCAACCAAAGCTTTCCTACGTCTTCTTGTTTGCCTTCTCAAAAAGAAAAGAGCTATCAGCAATACAATAGTGAGAAAACTAATAAATAAAAGGAATAGCTTTAGCTGCTTCTGTTGCATATGATCACGTTCAATGTAGCTTTGATGTATCCTTCTCTGCAACTTCTGCTGATGAAGCAGTCGTACACGGCTCTTAAAAGTTATACCGATATCAGAACAATAAGTACTATAACGATAGGCTCGGTCCAACTGACCTTGTTCATATAAATAGGAAGCCAATGCATATAACGAACCAATATCACGATTCACAGCATATACATCAGCAATACCTGAGAGAATCATATTTTCCAGCCACTTGGTATGGTTGTGCTCTTTTTCATAAAGTAGAGCCAAGTTATAAGCTAAAATAGAATAATTACGACTATTAGGTAGAAGACGTTGTTTTTCCTTTTCCAACTCATCCCTAATGGCAATACGTTGTGCACCGGGAACATCTTGATATTTCCACACACGGCTATAAAGGTAGCGTGGTTCGTCAGGAGTGGCCGTCTGCAATACTGAATCTGAATATAACGCATAAAGTTGACCATAATGCTCATGTAATGCATCATCACCTAATGAATAGAGTTGCAACCGCGAGCAGAGAGTACGCATCTGACCATAATAACGCGAACGTAAGTAGCGAGGCATACTGGAAGAACAGAGTGAATGCATTACTTCAGAGGCTTGACTAAGCAAGCCATTAGCCGTATAAACAAAACCAATACCTAATAAAGATTCAATCTCACGATTCTTATCATGATATTGTCGTGCTAAATCAAGGCTTTGTGTAGTATACTTCATAGCCGAATCTGCATCATACACACGATATTCTTGATAAATAGCCTGATTAAGTTCATACTGTTTCTCAAATGCCTTAGATTGTCTTAGTGAATGCTTCAACGCCTCTATTCGCTCCTCTTTCTGCAAAATAAGTTTATCAGAATTATCTATCAGACTATCTAATTGAGTAAACAATGCCTCATTTGCCTTAGCAGCACTATCTGAGATATGCTGCTTGCATCCAGCACAAAAAAACAAATATAGTAAGAAGAATAGGTTTAAACAAAAATGGTTTTTCATATTTCTATATTCGTTGGTAGAATTCATTTATTTAATAAATGAATTAAAAAAGTTACATACATCTTTGATTTTTAATATCAAAGTTCTAATTACAATCAATTCTACACACAACTTGTATGCAATATTCGCAAGAATTCTCGACATCTGCAAACAATTAACTAGTAATTTGGCTGCTTAACATAGAAATAACCAAATACGAAACACAAAAGCATCCACTCTTCTATTATACTTATATTGTTACTCTTAAATGCTTAACATTAATGATTATTAGGAGAATAAGAGCAATCGCTCTTAACACAATACCATTCTATTCCAAAACATTTGTAACATTTCTGTAACATGTATGACATTTCCCTGCAACACCAAACTCTTTCCTTTGCAGCCGGAAATAAAATACATGTCTATGGAAACAATTTATCTGGGTATCGTCATCTTTCTGTTCGTACTCGCGATTTTCGACCTCGTGGTAGGTGTCAGTAATGATGCGGTCAATTTTCTTCAGTCGGCTGTCGGAGCAAAGGCAGCATCTTTCAAAACCATACTGTTCATTGCAGGCATTGGCGTCTTCATCGGTGCGGCACTCAGCAATGGCATGATGGACATTGCACGACACGGCATCTATCAACCGGAGCACTTCTACTTTGCCGAAATCATGTGCATTCTGCTTGCCGTCATGTTGACGGACGTCGTGCTATTAGATGTCTTCAACACTATGGGAATGCCTACCTCCACCACTGTATCCATGGTGTTCGAGCTGCTGGGAGGTACGTTCGCACTGGCGCTCATCAAGGTCTATAACAGCGATACATTGGGACTGGGCGACCTCATCAATACAGACAAGGCGCTGTCTGTCATCATGGCCATTTTTGTATCCGTAGCCATTGCCTTCTTCTTCGGTATGCTGGTACAGTGGCTGGCACGTATCGTGTTCACCTTCAACTACAAGAAGAACATGAAATACAGCATCGCGCTGTTCGGTGGTATAGCTGCCACCAGCATCATCTACTTCATGCTGATAAAGGGGCTGAAAGACAGTTCATTCATGACTCCTGAAAATAAGCAATGGATACACGACAATACCGCATTGCTGATAACCGGTTTCTTTGTATTCTTCACCATACTGATGCAGATACTGCATTGGTGCAAGATAAACGTCTTCAAAGTAGTGGTTCTGATGGGTACTTTCGCCCTCGCCCTCGCCTTTGCCGGCAATGACTTGGTGAACTTTATCGGTGTTCCCCTCGCAGGATATTCCTCATTTATTGACTATACAGCCAATGGTACGGCCGCCGGCCCCGACGGATTCCTGATGTCCTCACTCCTCGGTGCAGCCAAAACCCCGTGGTATTTCCTTATCGGTGCAGGCGCTATCATGGTCTATGCACTCTGCACATCCAAGAAAGCCCACAACGTCATCAAAACTTCCGTGGACCTTGCCCGTCAGGATGACGGTGAAGAGAACTTCGGAAGTACCCCGATAGCCCGCACGCTGGTACGCTTCAGCATGACCCTGGCTAACGGAATATCCAAAACAATGCCCGAAAGCAGCAAGCGGTGGATGAATACACGCTTCCAGAAGGATGAAGCCATCATAGCCGACGGCGCCGCTTTTGACTTGGTTCGCGCTTCCGTCAATCTCGTATTGGCTGGTCTGCTCATCGCCTTGGGAACTTCCTTGAAACTCCCCCTTTCCACCACTTATGTCACCTTTATGGTAGCCATGGGTACATCGCTTGCCGACCGTGCCTGGGGACGTGATTCGGCGGTATTCCGCATTACGGGTGTGCTCAGCGTTATCGGCGGTTGGTTCATCACTGCCGGAGCAGCGTTCACCATCTGTTTTTTCGTGGCATTAATTATCCATTTCGGCGGTACGGTTGCCATCCTGGCACTGATTGGTCTGGCAGTCTTCATGCTGATTCGTAGCCAAGTGATGTACAAGAAGCGCAAAGAGAAAGAAAAAGGCAACGAGACCCTAAAACAGTTGATGAAGAGCACGGACAACAGCGAAGTCATCGAATTACTCCGCAAGCATACCCGTGAAGAACTGCTGAAGATTATGGAATTCACAGAAGAGAATTTTGAACGTACCGTCACTTCCTTCCTACACGAGAATCTACGCGGACTGCGTCGTGCCATGGGCTCAGTAAAATTCGAAAAACAACTCATCAAGCAGATGAAGCGTACCGGAACACTTGCCATGTGCCGCCTCGACAACAATACCGTACTGGAAAAAGGACTCTATTACTATCAAGGCAACGACTTTGCCAGCGAACTGGTGTACAGCGTAGGCCGTCTTTGCGAACCTTGCTTGGAGCACATAGACAATAACTTCAATCCGCTGGATGCCATTCAGAAAGGAGAATTTACAGACGTAGCCGAAGACATCTGCTATCTGTTGCAAGTATGCCGCCACAAGCTGGAAACGAACAATTATGATGAACTGGAAACAGAGATTCGCAAAGCCAACGACCTCAACGGCCAGTTGTCTCACCTGAAACGAGAAGAGCTGCAACGCATCCAAAGTCAGAGCGGCAGCATCAAAGTCAGCATGGTATACCTGACTATGATACAAGAAGCCCAAAACATAGTGACCTACACCATCAACCTGATGAAAGTAAGCCGCAAGTTCCAGGCAGAAAAAGAAGAGTTATGAGTTATAAGTTATAACTCCTTAAGCCCCATCTTCTCCGCCCGTTGCAACATAAATGCACGGGCGGCTTCGTATTCATTGGGAATGATGCCGTCCAAAATGGCATCCTTAATGGCACTCTTCAAGGCACCTACCTGCTGGCAAGGAGAAAGGCCGAAAGTCTTCATGATTTCTTCACCACTGACCGGAGGCTGGAAATTACGGATACGGTCGCGTTCCTCCAAATCCTTCAGCTTCTGGCGTACCAACTGAAAATTATTAAGGAAACGTTTCTTACGCTCCATATTCTTGGAAGTAATGTCGGCTTCGCACAGTGTCATCAGGTCGTCTATATCATCACCTGCCTCAAACAAGAGGCGACGCACTGCCGAGTCGGTCACTACATCATCCGCTATCACAATGGGACGCATGTGCAGGCTCACCATTTTCTGCACATATTTCATCTTCTCATTCATAGGGAGCTTCATCTTGCGGAAAATATCGGGTATCATCTTCTCGCCAATGAAATTATGGTTATGGAACGTCCAGCCCGCACGGGGTTCCCAACGCTTGGTGGCAGGCTTGGCTATATCATGCAGAAGAGCTGCCCAGCGTAGCCAAAGGTTGTCGGTCTTCTTGCTGATGTTGTCGAGTACTTCGAGCGTATGGTAGAAATTGTCCTTATGGGCGCGTCCATTACGCGTCTCCACGCCTTGCAGCCTGACAAGTTCCGGGAATATCAGTTCCAGCAGACCACAGCGGTCCAGCTCAATGAATCCCTTAGACGGAATAGGTGACAAGATGATTTTGTTCAGTTCGTCTGCAATGCGTTCTTTGGAGATGATGGAGATGCGTTCGCGATTACGCTCCAGAGAATCGAATGTCTCATCGTCAATATAGAATCCCAGCTGGGTGGCAAAACGGACACAGCGCATCATGCGCAAAGGGTCATCACTGAAAGTTATATCAGGGTCGAGGGGAGTCCGGATGGTCTTTTCCTTCAAGTCTCCAATACCGCCAAAGGGGTCGACCAACTCGCCATAACGCACCCGGTTCAGGCAAACAGCCAGTGCATTGATGGTAAAATCACGGCGGTTCTGGTCATCCTCCAATGTACCGTCCTCTACAATAGGCTTGCGGGAATCGTGTGTATACGATTCTTTTCTTGCACCCACAAACTCAACTTCCGTACCATAGTACTTCAATTGTGCCGTACCGAAATTCTTGAAGACGGAAACATGCGCCCCACGCCCCAGACGCTTACCCAGCGCCTCGGCCATGGCAATGCCACTGCCTACCACCACCACATCAATATCCTTGGAAGGACGTTGCAGGAAAATATCACGTACATATCCACCGACTACGTAACATTCCAATCCCAATTCATCAGCCGTTTCGGATATCCGCTTGAATATATCATCACTAAAATATTGCTTCAGTTCTTCTGCCGTCAAATCTATCATAAATAATGCGCTAATGTAATGAATACGCAAATGTGTTAATGGTCTATTAGCACATTTGCACATTAAAATGCTGCAAAGATAAAGATATTATTTCTATTTTTGTGGACTCTAACTCCAAGAACAACAAATATGAAAAAAGTAATACTCCTTGCATGCCTATGCTGTACACTCTTCTCTTGCGAAGATGTGGAGAAGAAAGCCGGTGAAAAACTACAAGCTGCCCGCGAAGCGTTTGAACTCGGCAACTACAATGAAGCGAAGATTCTAATTGACAGTATCAAAGTGCTCTATCCCAAAGCGTTTGAAACTCGCCGTGCAGGCATCGGCCTGATGCAGGAAGTGGAACTGAAAGAGCAGGAAAAGAGCCTGGTCTACTTGGACAGTATGCTTCAAGCCAAGCAAAAGGAATTCGACGCAATCAAAGGGAAATACACCTTTGAAAAAGATGCCGAATACCAGAATATTGGCAATTACCTGCATCCCTCCCAAGTGATAGAAAAAAATCTGCACCGTTCTTTCCTCCGCTTCCAAGTAGACGAAAACGGAGTCATGAGTATGACTTCCATTTATTGCGGAGCCCATAATATCCACCATGTGGCCGTCAAAGTCACTGCTCCCGACGGCAGTTTTACCGAAACACCCGCCGCCAAAGACAGCTACGAAACCACTGACCTCGGTGAAAAGATTGAAAAGGCAGACTTCAAACTGGGAGAAGACGGAAACGTCATGGGGTTCCTTTATCTGAACAAGGACAAGAATATCAAAGTCAACTATCGAGGGGAACGTCCCTATTCCATCACCATGACTGCCGCCGACCGCCAGGCCCTTGTCAGCGTCTACGAGCTGGCACAACTGCTGTCATCCATGACGGAAATAAAGAAGAATATGGAGGAAGCCAATCTCAAAATCGAATTTGTAAAAAAGAAGATGGAAGAGAGAAAAGACAATGCACAAGAATAAAAAGAAGGAAACCGGATGATATATTCATTACTTAGTCATCCGGTTCCCTTTTTATTATCAGTAAAGCCTTACCAAACTAATTTAGGTAAATAACGGCTCAGACATGTACGCAAAGCAGACAGAGTGATGGGTTTTACCAGCACTTCTGAGGCTCCGCATTCCAAGGCTTTTTCACGGTCGGCAGTAAAGGCGTAAGCGGTCTGCATGATGATGGGAAGTTCCTTATCCTTCTTGCGAATAATCACCGTAGCATCCAGCCCGTTCATAATAGGCATTTTTATATCCATCAGAATAGCTTCCGCTTTGTCGCGATTCTCTTCGAACAAATTTACAATATCCTCACCATTCTTTGCCCATAGTATCTCGCATTTCTTGCCGATAATAGCCTTTATCAGTTTAAAGTTACTATCATCATCTTCCGCAACCAGAATAAGCGGACGGTAATCTCCTGACACTTTTTCTATTTCCATGACCTATGCGTTTTGTTTATATAGGGGCAAAGATATAAAAAATAATAGATTTGCACTATCTTTGCAACTCATTAAAAAAATATATAATGATTTCTATAGACGGACTGGCCGTAGAATTCGGCGGAACTACTTTATTCAGTGACATATCTTTCGTTATCAACGAAAAAGACCGTATCGCCCTGATGGGTAAAAATGGAGCGGGGAAAAGTACATTATTGAAAATCCTGGCAGGTGTAAGACAACCTACCCGTGGAAAAATCTCAGCCCCCAAAGACAGTGTCATAGCTTACCTTCCACAGCACCTTATGACGGAAGACGGACGTACCGTATTCCAGGAAGCGGCGCAAGCCTTTGCCCACCTGCATGAAATGGAAGCTGAAATAGAGCGCCTCAACAAGGAACTGGAAACGCGTACCGATTACGAAAGCGACAGCTACATGGAACTTATCGAGAATGTCTCCGCCTTAAGCGAAAAGTTCTATGCCATCGACTCCACCAATTACGAGGAGGATGTGGAAAAAGCACTGCTCGGACTGGGGTTTGTACGCGAAGACTTCAACCGCCAGACCAGTGACTTCAGCGGCGGATGGCGCATGCGCATCGAGCTTGCCAAGCTGTTGCTGCAAAAGCCTGACGTGCTGTTGCTAGACGAGCCTACCAACCATCTGGACATAGAATCCATACAATGGCTGGAAGATTTCCTTATCAGCAATGGAAAGGCTGTCATCGTCATCAGCCACGACCGTAAATTCGTAGACAACATCACCACCCGTACCATTGAAGTGACCATGGGACGGATATACGATTACAAAGTAAACTACTCCAAATACCTGGAACTCCGCAAGGAACGCCGCGAACAGCAACAGAAAGCCTACGACGACCAGCAGAAGTTCATTGCCGAAACCAAGGAATTCATCGAACGGTTCAAAGGCACCTACTCCAAAACCCTGCAAGTGCAAAGCCGCGTAAAAATGCTGGAGAAGCTGGAACTGCTGGAAGTGGATGAAGAAGACACTTCAGCGTTACGCCTCAAATTCCCTCCTTCTCCCCGCTCAGGCAATTATCCCGTCATCATGGAGGGAGTAGGGAAAAGTTACGGTGACCATGTGGTCTTCAAGAATGCCAACCTCACCATAGAACGGGGAGACAAGGTTGCTTTCGTTGGTAAGAACGGTGAAGGAAAGTCAACGTTAGTGAAGTGCATCATGAAGGAAATAGAACATGAAGGCACCCTCACGATAGGACACAACGTGCAGATTGGATATTTCGCACAAAACCAGGCCTCATTGTTGGATGAGAACCTGACCGTATTCCAGACCATCGACGATGTGGCAAAAGGGGAAATCCGCAACAAGATACGCGACCTGCTGGGTGCCTTCATGTTCGGTGGCCCCGAAGAGTCCATGAAGAAGGTCAAGGTGCTTTCCGGTGGAGAGCGCACACGCCTCGCCATGATAAAGCTTTTGCTCGAACCGGTGAATCTGCTGATACTGGACGAACCGACCAACCATCTGGACATGAAAACCAAAGATATCCTGAAGCAAGCGTTACTGGATTTTGACGGTACCCTTATCCTCGTCAGCCACGACCGTGACTTCCTGGACGGACTGGTAAGCAAGGTATATGAATTCGGCAACAAACAAGTGAAAGAGCACTTGAGCGGCATCTACGAATTCCTTGAAAAGAAGAAAATGGACTCCCTCCGCGAACTGGAACGATAAGCATCTGCTAAACCCGGCGTCCGAACAAATGGCCGATACATATTGTTTTCATTTTACTAAACACTTAACTAAGAGATATTAAAATGAAACAATATGATGCCATCATAATAGGATTCGGCAAGGGCGGCAAGTTATTGGCCGCCGAACTGGTCGAACGGAATTGGAAAGTAGCCATCGTGGAACGTTCCCCTCAGATGTACGGAGGAACATGTGTAAACGTAGGATGTATCCCTACCAAAACTCTGATTCACGAATCGGAATATGCGGAAAGGAGATACTATGACGATTATAAGAACCAGTCCAAACTGTATGCACTTGCCGTGGCGCGGAAAGACAAGCTTGTATCCTTCCTGCGTGAGAAAAATTATGAAAATGTAAAAAACAAGCCTAATATAACCCTCTATGACGGAACTGCTTCTTTCTTGTCCGAAAATACAATCCGTATAGTCTCCGGCAAGGACGAAACGATTCTTGAGGGAAAAGAGATATTCATCAACACCGGGTCCACCCCTATCCTGCCTGCCATCGACGGACTCAAGGAGAGCAAGTACGTATATACCAGTGAGACCTTGCTGCAATCGAACAAACTGCCCGCACACCTGCTCGTCATCGGCGGCGGTGCTGTCGGATTGGAGTTTGCCACTATGTATGCAGGCTTTGGAAGCCATGTCACACTGCTGGAAGCGGGAAACCGCTTTCTGCCTAAAGTGGACCGCGACATTGCCGCCTCCATGCTGGAAGCATTGAACCGAAAGCGTATCAATGTCCGGTTGAACGCCCGTGTCCAATCCGTGTACGACACAGCCGAAGGAATAACTCTGACCTATACGGACAGTGCAAACGGCACTCCCTACTACCTGAAAGGAGATGCCTTGCTGGTAGCCATCGGCCGCAAGCCTATGACTGCAGAGCTGAATCTGGAAAAAGCGGGTATACAAACAGACAAGCGGGGAGCCATCGTTGTCGACAACCAATTACGGACTACAGCCCCACACGTATGGGCCCTGGGGGACGTAAAAGGAGACGAACAGTTCGACTACTTGTCCATCGATGATTTCCGTATCATCCGTAATCAACTCTTTGAAAACAAAAAAAGGAGTACAAAAGACCGGTATCCAATCCCCTTTGCCATTTTCACCGACCCACCGCTGGCACATATAGGACTGACGGAAGAGGAAGCGATGAAGAACGGTTATTCCATACATGTGGCACGTATCCCTGCTGCCATGATTCCACGTGCCCGTACGCTACACAGCATAGACGGTATGCTCAAAGCCATTGTAGACATCCATACCGGACGGATTCTGGGTTGTACCCTACTTTGTGCCGATGCACCGGAAGTAATCAATACCGTAGCATCAATCATGAAAACGGGACAGCGTTACCATTTCCTGCGGGACTTCATTTTCACCCACCCCAGCATGAATGAGGGATTGAATATGTTATTCAAACCTTTTTAGCATTTTCTATTTGGTAATTAAGTCCTTAACCTCTATCTTTGCATCCGTCCAAAGATAGAGGAATGAAAAAGAAACAGTACATAACCTATATTCTTTTTTTCATCAGCTTGATAATGCTGGTGATACCCGTCATTCCCCACCATCATCATGCCGACGGAATGATATGCATGAAGAATGATATCACCGCCGATTGCTGCGGACACCGTCATAGCCCGGGCAACGAGCACTGCTGTTGCGACACGGGATGCATGACAACCCACTTTGTACAACAGACGCCCAGCTCTTCCAATGATGTGTGTTCACATCCGGATGCCTTGTGGGCAGTTACCCTACTCATTGAACCTTTTTCCAAGTTACTCATCCTACCCGAGTTTGACATAAGCAGGCAGGAGTGTATCTATCTGGAATCTCTTCATAGCACATTTATCATATGTGCTACGGGACTTCGTGCCCCTCCGTCTCTTCTTGCTTAACTGTTACCGGAACATCACCGGGACAGATTTCTATCCGGCATAAGGAACAATGCAATTTGGTTGCACACCCTATGCCCTAACTTTGTATTCAAAATCAAAAAGTAAGAACAAATATCATCATGAAAAAAGTTATTTTCATGGGAGTCTTGGGATTATTCCTTTTAGGCTCCTGCAACAGCAAGTCCGGAGACAGCCACGAAGGACATAATCACGAAACAGAAGAGCACAATCATGACGGACATGACCACGAGGGACATGACCACGAACATGAGGGACACAACCATGAGCACGAAGAGCAGGAAAACCACGCCGGAGGAAGTGATGAAATCATCCTGCCACCGGCAAAGGCACAAGCTGCCGGCGTAGCGGTCAGCACTGTTGAACCGGGTAGTTTCCATCAAGTCATCAAGACCAGCGGCCAGGTGATGGCAGCCCAGGGAGACGAGAGCGTAGCCGTAGCTACAGTAGCAGGCGTGGTTTCCTTCAAGGGAAAAGTTATCGAAGGAATGAGTGTCAGCAAAGGTACTCCTTTGGTGGTATTGTCATCCAAAAACATGGCCGACGGAGACCCGGTGCAGAAAGCCCGGATAGCCTACGAAGTTTCCAAAAAGGAATATGAGCGTATGAAAGCACTCGTAGGCAACAAAATCGTATCTGAAAAGGAATTCGCGCAAGCCGAACAGATTTATGAAAATGCCCGTATCAGTTACGAGGCAGTCGCAAAGAACCATTCGGCAAGCGGCCAGGCGGTTGTTTCTCCCATCAGCGGTTATGTGAAGAATCTGTTGGTGAAAGAAGGGGACTACGTCAGTGTCGGCCAGCCGTTGGTAAGTGTCACCCAGAACCGCAAGCTTTTCCTGCGTGCGGACGTATCCGAAAAGTACTATCCTTACCTGAACAGCATCGGTTCCGCCAACTTCCGTACTCCTTATAATAATAAGGTATATACATTGAAAGAACTGGGCGGGCGCATGCTTTCTTATGGAAAGGCTTCGGGTGAAAACGGATATTATGTACCCGTAACTTTTGAATTCGACAATAAGGGAGACGTTATTCCCGGCTCGTTTGTAGAAGTATTCCTATTATCCTCACCAATGGAGAACGTGTTGTCCCTTCCTCACAGTGCGCTGACCGAGGAACAAGGTAGCTTCTTTGTCTACCTGCAACTGGATGAAGAGGGCTACAAAAAACAGCTTGTCACCCTGGGTGCCGACAATGGCGAAAGTGTACAAATCCTTTCCGGCATAAAAGCAGGCGATCGCGTCGTAACCCAAGGAGCCTATCAAGTGAAGCTGGCATCGGCAACGAATGCTATTCCGGCACATAGCCATGAACACTAATCTCATGTACAATTTGACAATTTACAAAGTACCATTTCGCTATGCTGTATAAGGGTTACGTGACGAATGGGGAGTGTAAAGTCAGATAAACAAGAAATATTAGATAAAACAGCAAGTGCGGCTGACATTGCGCAGCCCAATTGTACATTGTAAATAGTAAATAGAAAGATGTTAAACAAAATAATTGGTTTTTCTCTTCAGAACCGCATCTTGGTGCTGGTAGCATCGGTGCTGTTGCTAATTGGCGGTACTTATACCGCCATGCATACGGAAGTGGATGTGTTCCCTGACCTCAATGCGCCGACCGTGGTCATCATGACCGAAGCAAACGGTATGGCAGCAGAGGAAGTGGAACAGCTGGTCACTTTTCCCGTAGAAACGGCTGTAAACGGTGCAACGGGTGTGCGCCGTGTACGCTCTTCCTCAACGAACGGTTTTTCTGTAGTCTGGGTAGAATTCGACTGGGATACAGATATCTATCTTGCCCGGCAAATTGTCAGTGAGAAACTGGCAGTCGTCAGCGAATCCTTACCGGCCAACGTAGGCAAGCCGACACTGGGCCCACAATCGTCCATTTTGGGCGAGATGCTGATTGTAGGTCTGACAGCAGATTCGACCTCTATGCTGGATTTGCGTACCATTGCCGACTGGACCATACGTCCCCGCCTGCTCTCTACGGGCGGTGTGGCACAAGTTGCCGTACTGGGCGGCGACATCAAGGAATATCAAGTGCAGCTGGACCCGGAACGGATGCGCCATTACGGCGTGACATTGAGCGAAGTGATGAACATCACCCGCGAAATGAACCTGAATGCCAATGGTGGAGTGCTCTATGAATATGGCAATGAATATATCGTACGCGGCGTACTTTCTACCGACAAGGTAGACCAGATAGCCAAGGCCGTGGTGCGGAGCAACGGAGTCTCCGGCGCCCCTATCCTGCTGGAAGATATTGCCGACGTTCAAATCGGAGCCAAACTTCCTAAACTGGGTACCGCCTCGGAACGCGGTAAGCATGCCGTACTGCTGACAGTCACCAAGCAACCCGCCACAAGCACGCTGGAGCTTACAGACAAACTGGAAGCTTCCCTGCAAGACCTGCAGAAGAATCTACCGGCGGACGTAAAGGTTTCCACAGACATCTTCCGTCAAAGCCGTTTCATCGAAAGTTCCATCGGAAACGTTCAGAAGTCGTTGTTGGAGGGAGGTATTTTCGTTGTCATCGTGCTTTTCCTGTTCCTTGCCAACGTACGTACCACAGTCATCTCGCTGGTGACACTGCCGTTGTCACTGATTGCCTCCATCCTTGCCCTGCACTATATGGGCTTTACGATAAACACCATGAGTCTGGGAGGTATGGCTATCGCCATCGGTTCGCTGGTGGATGATGCCATCGTGGACGTGGAGAATGTCTACAAGCGTTTGCACGAAAACCGACTGAAACCTGCCGGCGAGCAACTTCCTATTCTGGAAGTGGTGTTCAATGCATCGAAAGAAGTGCGTATGCCTATCCTCAATTCAACGCTGATAATCATTGTCAGTTTCGTGCCTCTGTTCTTCCTTAGTGGTATGGAGGGTAGAATGTTGGTACCACTGGGCATTGCGTTTATCGTGGCATTGATCGCTTCTACCGTTGTGGCACTGACCGTAACGCCTGTACTTTGCTCCTATCTATTGGGAAAAGAGAAAATAAAGAAACAAAACAACGAAAACAGCGACTCTGCCGTAGCACGCAAGATGAAGCAATGGTATGGTTCTGCACTGACTTTCGTATTGGGGCATAAGAAAGGGGTACTGGGAAGTACTGTCGGACTATTTGTAGTGGCGCTCGGCTGTTTCTTCACCCTGGGCCGCTCGTTCCTGCCGCCTTTCAATGAAGGTTCGTTCACCATCAATATCTCCTCGCTTCCGGGCATCTCCCTGGAAGAAAGCGACAAGATGGGGCACCGTGCCGAGGAGCTGCTGCTCTCCATCCCCGAAATACAGACCGTGGCCCGTAAAACGGGACGTGCAGAACTGGACGAACACGCTCTGGGAGTAAACGTCTCTGAGATTGAGGCACCGTTTGAGTTGAAAGACCGCTCGCGCAGCGAGCTCGTAGCAGAAGTCCGCGAAAAACTGGGTACCATTGTAGGGGCAAACGTGGAAATAGGCCAGCCTATCAGCCACCGTATAGACGCCATGCTATCCGGTACAAAGGCGAACATCGCCATCAAACTGTTCGGCGACGATCTGAACCGCATGTTCACTCTGGGCAATGAAATCAAGAGTGCCATCCAGGGTATTCCCGGTATTGCTGACCTAAACGTGGAACAGCAGATTGAGCGTCCGCAACTTGTCATTTCGCCCAAACGGGAAATGCTTGCCAAATACGGCATTTCACTGCCCGAATTTTCGGAATTTGTCAATGTCTGTCTGGCCGGTGAAGCCGTTTCCCAAGTTTACGAAAAGGGAAAGAGCTTCGACCTAACCGTACGCGTGAAAGACGACCTGCGCGACAAAATGGAAAAAATACGCAACTTGATGATTGATACGGGCGACGGACAGAAAATTCCACTGAACTATGTAGCGGAAATCCGCTCGGCCATGGGTCCGAACACCATCAGCCGCGAGAATGTAAAGCGTAAAATCGTCATCTCCGCCAACGTGGCCGACCGCGACCTGCGAAGTGTAGTCAATGATATACAAGCCCAGATAGACGCACAAATCAAACTGCCGGAAGGATACCACATCGAATACGGCGGACAATTCGAAAGCGAGCAGGCAGCAAGCCGCACTCTGGCACTTACTTCGTTCATGTCCATCGTGGTGATATTCCTGCTCCTCTACCATGAATTCCGCAGTGTGAAGGAGAGCGCCATCATCCTTATCAATCTGCCGCTGGCATTGATAGGCGGTGTATTCGCCCTGCTCATCACAACGGGAGAAGTGAGTATCCCCGCCATCATCGGTTTCATCTCACTGTTCGGTATCGCCACCCGAAACGGAATGCTGCTCATCAGCCATTACAACCACTTGCAGCAGGAAGAAGGCTATGGCGTCTACGACAGCGTTATCCGCGGTTCGCTCGACCGTCTGAATCCAATCCTGATGACCGCCCTATCCAGTGCACTGGCACTTATCCCGCTGGCTCTCAGTGGCGACCTGCCGGGCAACGAGATACAAAGCCCGATGGCAAAGGTTATCTTGGGCGGCCTTTTAACATCCACGTTCCTGAACGGTTTCATCATTCCGATTGTTTACCTAATGATGCACCGTAACCAACAACCTAAAACGTCAGACAATGAATAAAAGATTTTTCATATTCAGCGCCGCCATCCTCGCTTTTGCGGGGATGAGCGCACAAACGTCCGGCATTGATGCCGTGCTCCAGCAGATAGAGGCCAACAACAAGGAGTTGCAGGCTAACTCCCACCTCATTTCCTCACAAAAACTGGAGAACAAGACAAACAACAACCTCCCTGACCCTACACTGTCATACGCCCACCTTTGGGACTCCAAGAACAGTGACGAGACAGTCGGCGAAATGGTCATCTCGCAAAGCTTCGACTTCCCCACGCTTTACGCCACCCGAGGGAAGATGAACCGACTCAAGACAAATGCACTGGATGCACAAGCCACCGCCTTCCGCCAGCAGATATTGCTGCAAGCGAAGGAAGTATGCCTGGACATCATCATGCTGCAACGCCAGCAAGCCCTGCTCGACGAACGGTTAAAGAATGCGGAGGAGCTGTCGGCCATGTACACCCGACGTTTGGAAACGGGAGATGCCAATGCACTGGAAACCAACAAGATTAATCTGGAGTTGCTGAATGTACGCACGGAAGCCCGCATGAACCAGACGGCACTTAACAACAAACTGAAAGAGCTGCTTGTCCTCAACGGAAACCAGCCGTTCACACCGGGACGTCCCATGCCCGGTGTAACCCCTAACGCCCAGGCACTTGGACTGACAGAGTATCCGGCAGTGCCATTACCAACCGACTTCCGCCCACTGGCCGACGAACTGCTGGCTTCAGACCCCACCCTGCAATCCTTGCAAGGTGAAAGTTCTGCCGCCCGGAAACAGATTTCGGCAAGCAAGCAAGGCTGGCTGCCCAAACTGGAACTGGGTTACCGTAGAAATACCGAATCGGGGCATCCGCTGAACGGCGTAGTAGTAGGCTTCTCTTTCCCGCTTTTCGAAAACCGCAATAAGGTCAAGATAGCCAAGACACAAGCGCTCAACATTGACTACCAAAAGGAGAACGCCGCACTGCAAGCCAGCTCTGCCTTGTGGCAACTCTATGAAGAGGCCAAGAACCTGCACGCTTCCATGGAGGAATACGAGCGCACCTTCCATCAACAGCAAGACCTTTCTTTACTGAAACAAGCACTTATGGGAGGACAAATCAGTATGATTGAATACTTCGTTGAAATATCGGTTGTCTATCAAAGCAAGACAAACCTTCTGCAACTGGAAAACCAGTATCAGAAGGCAATGGCACAGATATACAAGAGCCGGTTATAAATAGAAAGAGCTGTCTACGGTTGGCAGACAGCTCTTCCTATTTCAATATATTGTGGTTATAGTTTTGTGACTTTACCCATAAACAGAATAACTCCCGTACTCTTCTCCTTTATCAGGAAGATGAAAGGACGGTCCACATAGAACGGAATTACCGTACTTGGTCCGGGAACGGCCAGGTCCATTCCTCCGACAGTTACAGCCGCAGCTTCCGTCCCCTCTTCATTCACTTTCACATAAGTGAACTGTTGCAGCAAACTGATAAACAAATCCTCATCCGCCATTCCGGAAAAATTGGCCGATGGAGTAAAAGCCTCCTGCATTCCCATTGCCATCATATCGTCAATGAGTTCTTTATCATATTCCATTTCAAACCGGGGTAACTTAAGGTTCAAGGCAGAGCTTGATAAACTACTGTTCCATTCCCCCCAGCGCTCGTCATTCAGCTGCGGCAGGCACTCATCCAACGATTTTCCCTCTGCCGGCAAGAGCACCACCATACTGAAAGCCTCATTGCCGTAAGGCAACTCTGCCATTGAGAAATACTCATTCTCGGCATAGTTGAATCTCTCGTCACGAAGATTCATCATGTGTACAGTCGATTTACTTCCGTCAGCATTCGTAAAAGCCTCTTCTGCCGTATCCGATTTTTTGAATTGATTCTTCCAAATTCCCTTGAAATAAAGCGCATTCAACAGATAAAGACGCGCCGTCTCCGGAATCTCATTCAAGACTTTGGGGATGCAATTATTCGTTTTCCCGGCACACCAACTGTTTATAATGCCCGGAGCTTTGGGAGAGGCAAAATCCAGCTCCTGCACTTGCGCGTCATACATCTTTTTGTTCACGCTTACAAAGTCGTCATGAACACCGAACCCTTGCTTTATCCAGATGGAATTGGCAATTCCCAGCTGCGTGGTATTGTCCAAATCGAGCAACGCCTCCACCAGCTTCTTATTATAGTTGTTCATTTCCTCCAACGAATAGCCCGAAAAGCCCAGGACATCTGTCATCTCAGACAGTGTGTTTCCCAACGCTCCATTGGCAATCATAGACAGACAGAGCGAAGCGCTCAAAGGAGAGATGAACAGATTGGGCTTTTCCACCTCAGTTTTACAAACCTGATTAAAGAAACGGAAAGCGAAATCCGTTCCTAAATCCGTCATCTCCTGCTCGGCACGGGTCAAGGCAATGTCTTTGCGGGGCTTGGGTTGTGGTGAAGAGTTGTCGTCACTCTGGCAGGCTGCAAGGATACAAAGTAGGCTTAAGGCAGTAATCGTTTTTTTAAGCATAAGCAAATAGTATTAGTTTTAAAACAGTTATCTATATATAGAAAATGCTTGAACAAACAAAATACTGCATTGAAGAAACAATAAAAAATAGTACATTCCTACTCTATTATTATACTGCAAAGTTCTGCATATTTTTTGCAGTCGCACTGCATATGTGTTGCAGCACCACTGCATATGTGTTGCAGTCGCGCTGCATATATATTTGCAGTGTCACTGCAACAGCTCTGCAGTGCTACTGCAAAATATATACAGCAGCTTTGCAGTAACGTGATTGATTTCACCCGGTTATTGTTGCCAATTCCAGCACCCCTTCCGGCAAATATCCGCTGCGTATGCGCCATTCCTGGGGATAAAGATTATTGGCACGGTTACCTATATTCTTGACAAATCCTAGAGGTATCTGTTTGTAGGTGAGCAAGACAATGCCGCGCGGAGCAGTCTCCGAAAGGACAACAGCCTCCTTGCGCAGATAACTGATGGCCTGCTCGCGGCCTATCTCTTCATGGGCAAAGGCATCCGGATTCAGTGCTATACTCATGGCGAGCCCATGAACAGGCATCCAGTCTTTTCCTTTCAACTCGGCAACATCTACCCCAGCCTGCACGATACGGAGTGACGAACGCAAAGCCGACAGTTCGGAGAGATACGCTTTAGGGAAAGCGCTGACGTTGTTGCCATTGACGATAAATTCGTAATTATCCGGAACCGCAAACCACTCATGCAGTGCCGAAAGCTGTTCTTTGGAAACACCCGGAGTTTTCGCTCCTTTTCCTTGGGGTTTTCTTCCTTTTTCCCGGGATTTCACCTGCCCGGCCCAGGTATTCCCATCGCTCACGCCCGGTTTGCGGAGAACTGCCAAAAAGAATCCTTCCCCCTTCGTCCGATGGGGCAGGAAACGATAGGCGGGAAAGTCCTCTCCCGACAATAGATTACCCGTAATATTCCAGTCAGTAGAAATTTCCAATGGCAATACCTCCGCCCCGAATTCATCCCGTATCCAACGGATGTTCTCTTCGTTTTCCTTTGTATTATAGGTACAAGTACTGTAGATGAGAATGCCTCCGGGCTTCAAGCAAGGCCAGATATCCGTAACGATGCGACGCTGGCGCTGCCAGCAGATTTCCACATTCTCCCCACTCCACTCACTTACTGCAACGGGGTCTTTACGGAACATCCCCTCGCCAGAGCAGGGGACATCCGTCAATATGACGTCGAAGAAGTCCGTCAAGGAAGAAAAATCCGCCGGGTCATTATTAGTGACCACCACACCGGAATGCCCCCACTTCGTAAGATTCTCCGCCAATACCTGCGAGCGGTTGCGGATTACCTCATTGGCCACCAGCAGACTGCCTGCGGGCAACACGCTACGGGCATGCGTGGATTTCCCGCCGGGAGCCGCACAGAGGTCAAGCATCACCACCGGTCCTTCGCCCACATACCGCCTCAAAGCCTGCTCCACAAACATGGACGAAGCCTCCTGCACATAGTAGCAGCCTGCATGAAACAGCGGGTCGAAAGTGAATGTCAGCCGCTTGTCCAGATAGTATCCGGCAGCAGACCAGGGAACATGCTCCAAAGAGGAACGAAAAAGACTGAATGAAGATTCCGGTAATTTATCTTCATTCAGTCGGATACTGACCGGCTGCTCCCCTTCCAGGGCGGCAGCCAGCTTTTCATATTCTTCCACACCCAAGAGGGCGCGTGTATAATCGGTGAAAGATGAGGGTAGCTTCATGCTTTGAACTGTTTTATGGCAGCAAAGATAGTGCAAAATACGTTTCACCAATCTACGGGGCTAAACAAAAAGCACGGTTCAATACTCTTTTTAAAAACTGAGTTTCACCCCTGCAAAATAGGAACGCGGTGCACCCGGTCCGTAGATATAACCGGAATCGCGGCTCGCTCCTTTATCAAAATCTTTCTGATAAGAATTGAATATATTCTGTACACCGGCATTGAGCTGCAAACAGAACCCTTGAAAATCAAAGTCGTAAGCTATCTTTGTTCCAAGTTCAAAGAAGTCCGGACTCTTTACCAATACATCCGCCTCACCGTTCACCTCCGAAAGCAAATGGGGAACGTACATCCGCCCGGTATAATTGCCGTTCAAAGCTATTGAGAAGGCTTTAACCGGCATATAGGTAGTTGTAAAGTAGCCGTAGACGTCGGGAGTACGCAGTATCTTGTCACTGTAACGTTCTTTCTCCGACAAGTGCTCCTCATCCGCACTCCATTCTTCGGGAGAGTCATAGATACTTCGTTGAAGTGTCAACCCTGCCTGCAACTGAACCTTATCCTTATAGGCAACCTTTCCTTCCAATGTGCCGCCATACACTTTAGCTCCCGAACCATTGATGCGGGTCTGTATCAGATAAGCACTACCGTCCGGGTCTTTCACCGGAGGCGTCAGGACAAACGGGTCGGAAAGTTTCGTGTAGAAGCCTTCCACCAATAGGTTTGCCTGGAAATCTCCGAAGTAATGATACCAGTCTACCGAAGCATTGAAGCTGCGCGAACGCTCTTCCTTCAATCCTTTGGCGCGGACAATGGAAACCAATTCTCCACCCACATTACTGATATGCAGATCTTCATCAAACGCTTGTGGAGCACGGAATCCCTCAGCATAACTGAAACGGATATTCACATCCTGAGTAGGATTATAACGGATATTGGCACGGGGACTGAAAACAGCCTTGTCCATGATGCTGTTTTTATCCACGCGCCCGCCAATCAGGAAACTCCACTGTTCGTTCTTCCACTCATTCTGGGCATAGGCGCTTGCTATATTCACCATTTGGTTCAACGGGGCGGGGGTATATTTCTCAATCAGTTGTTGCAAGCGGTCACCCGTTGCCGTAGGATCTTCGGCCAAAGCAGCATCACGATACTTCTGTACGTCCGTTGCCTTGTCATGCAGATTGTCGTGATTGAACTCAATGCCTCCGGTCAAATCGGCAGGCATAAACAGGCACTTGTCAAAATGATAAATATACTGGGCACCCAGCACACCGGTAAAGTCCGTAGTCATTCCATAAGCGCTATAATAACTATTGCGCACGATGTGCTGAGCCGAAGCATAGGTACTGAACGTATGTTTCTGGTTTTTGGAGAAAGCCGTAAACTTGAGCCCACCCGTGTTGATGGAATGTTTCAGCTGTTCCACCAGTCCGGGCGCCCCGGTACCGTTCAATCCGGCATCCTCGGCTATATGAGGGGGAAGGCTGAAGCCACTTCCACCACGGCGGAATTCCTCCATATGATGGTATTCAAGGCTCAGCTTGGAATAGGCACTTGTCCGGTAGTAAGCATTCAGACCGACAGTCTGGTTCTTCAGCTTCGGTAATTCGGAGAAACCGTCTCCATTGGAGTCCCATGCCGAACGATGCCTGCTCTGGCCATACACATAAGCCCCCATCTTACTGTCCGAAGAAACCAAGGAAAGATTCAGGGTCGTGTTGTTGTCGAACGAGCCGGAACCGTCGAAATTGGAAATGGTATGCGAGAAAGAACCGGAATTGCGAATCGGTTCCTTCGTAATGATATTCACCGTCCCGGCAATGGCTGAAGAACCGAACAAGGCTGAACCACCTCCACGCACCACTTCCACACGCTCTATCATGTTGGCGGGAATCTGTTCCAACCCATACACACCGGCCAGAGAGGAAAAGATGGGACGTGAGTCTATCAATATTTGGGTATATTTCCCATCCAGCCCGTTGATGCGCACTTGTGAATAACCGCAATTCTGGCAATCGGTCTCCACCCGCACACCTGGCTGAAAGGCCAGTCCTTGCGACAAAGTATGCGAATTTGTCTGCTCAAACAGTTTAGGAGTAACCACTTTGACCAAAGTGGGTGCCAAACGCCGGGCAGTCTCGTTGCGGTTGGCTGTAACTACCACCCCGTCCAGTGCCACCATGTCTTCTTCCAACTCAAAGTTCTCTTCCAAGGTCTTACCACGTTTCAGAACGACTTTGCGCTCCTGCGACTTATAACCTACGGCACTGACGGACAACGTGAACTCACCTTCAGGCAGATTCTTTAGGAAATAGTGGCCGGTGGCATCGGTCATGGTCCCGATGGTGGTGCCTTTCAGCGAAACTGTCATATAAGGCAAATGTTCCCTTGTACTTTTTTCTATTACATGACCGACAATATTGGCATCGGTACTCTTCAAATCTTCGGCATAAACGGTTGATGAGAGTAACAGACATACTGCTCCCACCACAAAAAATATATATTTTTTCATGTACTTCTAAAATAATATGTTAATCAATGAGGTTGACGCAATCCCACAACGGAATTGCCTTAATCTATCGGATTTGAAAAAAAGAAGGGGGAGCACGCAGGCAAATACCGCCACGAAGCTTTACACACTTGATGCATTCCGTGGCAAGAATGCTCAGTACACACAACAAAACAAGGAAAACCGTCGCGGCAACCGGAAGCAACGGAAGGGAAGAGGAGACGAAAGAGGCAAGATAGAAAATGGTTTCTAACTGCACCTCTGTATGCTCATGCTGTCCCTTGAATGGATGGGAATGCACAATGATAACACCATTCACCACATGCGAGTGGGTAAACAGCGTAATTCCTCCCAGATAGGCAATGAACAGCAGAGGGAGGAAACACTTCATTATATTCCTCAACTTCATCAAGACTTCCCAATAAAAACAGATGTGCGAAGATAACAGTATTTACAATAAGAAACAACCCGGTTTGTATATTTACCTCTATTTACAGTCGCAAATACCTACTTCTTGTTATTCCAGGAAAAAGACAATAAGACATTTTCCGGAAAAATATCGTCTTATTTCCGGTTTTCTAAAAAAAATATCTTCTCTTTGCAACTTTATAAAGGTGACGATACGTCTAACCAACAAAGAAACAAATTAAAAAACCATAGATTATGAAACGTATCATTTTAGGATTAATGCTCGCCATGATGTTCTGCACACTGGTGCAAGGCGCAAACAGAACCGTAACAGAGAACGACGGTCAGGGGAACAAGAAAAGAGTCATCGAATTGAGGGACACTGTCATCAATGGAGAAACCGTAACAGACACACTCAGCATCATGACTTATGAAAACGGTACCGGCAGTAGCGATGCTCCGGAAAAATGGAGAACCCACCACAACAGCAGTATGGACTGGAACGGGTTCGACCTCGGAAGCAAGACTTCGGAGACCGTGATTGCCGTAACAGCCATCGTCTTTGTATTCGGACTGCCGCTACTCATCATATTCGTAGTATTCTTCTTCCGCTATAAAAACCGGAAGGCCAAGTACCGCCTGGCAGAACAAGCCCTGGCCAGCGGACAGCAACTGCCTGAAAACTTCTTCAAAGAAGCCGCAGCAACAGACATCCGTAGCAAAGGCATCAACAACATATTCGTCGGCATCGGCCTGTTCATCTTCCTTTGGGCCATTACCGGAGAATTCGGTCTCGGATGTATCGGCTTACTCGTCATGTTCACCGGCTTCGGACAATTGGTGATTTTCTACGGCCAACAGAAGAAGAACGAAGAAAAATGAGTCAACTCAATGACATATCGTTAGTCGCACAGGTCGTGGTGTTTCAAAACACCAAGGCCTTCGACCGGTTGGTGAAGAAGTACCAGTCGTCCGTACGGCAGTTCTTCCTGCACCAGACCTGCGGCGACAGCGAGTTGAGTGACGACTTGGCACAAGATACGTTTATCAAAGCCTATACAAACATCGCTTCGTTCAAGAATCTATCCAATTTCTCGACCTGGCTCTACCGTATTGCCTATAATGTTTTTTATGATTATATTCGCAGCAGGAAAGAGACGGACGATTTGGATACGTACCGAGTGGATGCTCAATGCAGCACACTGCAGCAGGACGTGGGGCAGCACATAGACATTTACCGTGCCCTCGCCACACTGAAGGAAATGGAACGCACCTGCATCACGCTCTTCTACATGGAAGACCAAAGCATCGAAAAGATTGCAGGTATCACCGGATGTCCGGCGGGAACGGTAAAAAGCCACCTCTCGCGGGCGAAAGACAAAATGGCTTCCTACTTAAAACAAAATGGTTATGATGGAAAATAATGATAAACTCCTGACTTCATTCTTTGCCGAACACCGGCAGGAAATAGCCGATAACGGATTCAGCCGCCGCGTACTGCGGCACTTGCCCGACCGTAGCCACCACTTGGCACAGATATGGGCAGCATTCTGCTTTACATTGTGTCTCGTGCTATTCGTCGCCCTCGACGGAGTGCAGCTGATACTGGACACCTTGCGCGAGACCTTTGACACAGCCATCCGGAGCGGAGCATCAGAGCTTGATCCCAAGTCGTTAATCATTGCCGGAGTAGTATTGCTCTATTTCGGTTACCGCAAGATTGTATCCATGGCATAAATATATATCCGTGCCCGGAGAAAGAGGACATGTACTACTCCAACAAAGTCATTGGCTCTTATCTTATCCAATAAGGTAAGGGCTAATTTTTTTTAAACGGACAGACATATATCAACAAGAAATTGTATCTTTGCCCACTCAGAAAACTTAATAAGAGGAGAAAGTTTTGAGAAAGATTCTATTCATCACATTATTCGTTTTTTCTATTGGGAATATCGAAGCGCAAACAACAAGCGATTCCATCGTCATGAATTACTTGAAGGAAATGGGCGCTCCCGTTACTTACAACAATGAAGTGAAATTACTGATGACCGGTCATGACAAGTTCGTCGACCTCTTCGAGAATATCCGCCATGCCCGGCATCATATCCATCTGGAATATTTCAATTTCCGCAACGACTCCATAGCCAATGCCTTGTTCAGCCTTCTGGCAGAGAAGGTCAAGGAAGGGGTTGAAGTCCGCGCCATGTTCGATGCCTTCGGTAACTGGTCCAACAACCAACCATTGAAGGAACACCATCTGAAATCCATCCATGCCCAAGGCATCGAAATCGTCAAGTTCGACCCTATCACTTTTCCCTGGGTAAACCACGCCATACACCGCGACCATCGGAAAATAGTAGTAATTGACGGAAAGATAGGTTATACCGGTGGCATGAACATCGCCGACTACTACATCAACGGATTGCCTAAAATCGGTAAATGGCACGATATGCACATACATCTTGAAGGAGATGCCGTGCGCTATCTGCAAGGCATCTTCCTGACCATGTGGAACCGAGAGACGGGACAACACGTTGGAGGTCCCGCCTATTTTCCGGACATTCCGCAACTGCCCGACAGTATTGCCGAAGAAATAGCCATCGTAGACCGCACGCCACGCGAAACACCACGCTCCATCAGCCATGCCTATGCAGCTTCCATACAAGCCGCACAGAAGAATATCCGAATCGTGAATCCCTATTTCGTTCCGACCAAATCAATCCGCAAGGCAATCAAGAACGCACTGAAAAAAGGTACTGAAGTGGAAATCATGATACCTGCCGTGTCAGACATAGCCTTTACACCGGATGCCTCATTCTATATAGCACATAAGCTGATGAAGAAAGGAGCCAAGATATACCTCTTCAACGGCGGCTTCCACCATTCCAAGATAATGATGGTAGACAGCACTTTTTGCACAGTAGGTACCGCCAATCTCAACAGCCGCAGCCTGCGCTACGACTACGAGACAAACGCTTTCATCTTCGACCCCAAGACCACCAATGAACTGAATGCCATGTTCGAACGAGACATGCAAAACAGTACGCTGCTCACTCCTGAAGTCTGGAAAAAGCGTTCCGGATGGAAGAAATTCGTAGGCTGGGTGGGAAACTTGATGACCCCCTTCCTCTAAGTTTTTAATTTTTAATTATTAATCTTTAATTAATTCCCCTACCTTTGCGTTCGGATAAAAACAGAGCATTACATCATGAAGCAATATTTAGACCTGCTGAACCGCGTACTGACCGAAGGCGTAGAGAAAAGCGACCGTACGGGTACCGGCACCATCAGCGTATTCGGCCACCAAATGCGTTTCAACATGGATGAAGGCTTCCCCTGCCTTACTACCAAGAAGCTGCATCTTAAATCAATCATATACGAACTGCTATGGTTCCTCCGGGGAGACACCAATGTGAAATATCTCCAGAACAACGGTGTACGTATCTGGAACGAATGGGCGAACGAAAACGGCGACCTAGGACATATCTACGGGTATCAATGGCGCTCCTGGCCGAACTATAAAGGCGGATCCATCGACCAGATCAGCGAAGCTGTAGAAACCATCAAGCACAATCCCGACTCACGCCGGATTATAGTCAGCGCATGGAATGTAGGCGATTTGGACAACATGAACCTCCCTCCCTGCCACGCTTTCTTCCAGTTCTATGTCGCCAACGGACGACTGAGTCTGCAACTGTACCAACGTAGTGCAGACATTTTTTTAGGAGTGCCTTTCAACATCGCTTCCTATGCCCTGCTCCTGCAGATGATGGCACAAGTCACCGGACTGAAAGCCGGGGATTTCATCCATACCTTAGGAGACGCCCATATCTATCTGAACCATTTGGAGCAGGTAAAGCTCCAACTATCTCGTGAACCGCGGGATTTGCCGCAGATGAGAATCAATCCTGATGTGAAAAGCATCTTCGACTTCAAGTTCGAGGATTTCGAGCTGATCAACTATAACCCGCATCCGCATATTGCAGGGAAAGTGTCAGTATAAATCCTATAATAAAAAGATAGAAAGAGAAAAGAATTTTACACACATATGATTAGTATTATCGCCGCAGTAGATAGAAAGAGAGGTATCGGTTATCAGAACCGATTGCTATTTTGGCTTCCCAATGATTTAAAGCGTTTCAAAGCCCTCACCACGGGAAATACCATCATCATGGGCCGAAAGACCTTTGAATCTCTCCCCAAAGGCGCGCTTCCCAACCGCCGCAACGTTGTTCTGTCCACTCAAAAAGATTTGCTCTGTCCCGGTGCAGAAGTTTTTCCCTCACTGGAAGAAGCACTGAACAGTTGCCAACCCAACGAACACGTCTACATCATCGGCGGTGCAAGTGTTTATCGCCAGGCATTCCCCTTTGCGGATGCCCTCTGCCTGACCGAAGTGGATGCAGAAGCCACTCAGGTGGACGCCTACTTTCCCGAAGTCGCTCCGACTGTATGGCAAGAAAAAAGCAGGGAGTCTCACCCCGCAGATGAGAAGCATCCCTGCCCTTATGCATTTGTCGATTATATCCGCCGGCAGAATTAATCTTCCTCTTCTTCTACCGTTATAGGCATCTGCCGCTTGATGGCTTCGTGAAAAGAAATCAAGGTTTCCGTACGCGCCAGTCCCAGCGGCTGCAACTTATCATGTATGATGCTCAGCAAATGATGGTTGTTGCGGGCATAAAGCTTTATGAACATATCATACTTGCCCGTTGTAAAATGGCATTCCACAATCTCGGGAATAGCTTCCAATGCTCTCGTTACAGCATCGAAGGAAGCAGGATCCTTTAGGTAGATACCGATATAGGCGCATGTTTCATATCCTATCTTCTCCGGATCAATCACATATTCAGAACCTTTCAATATACCTAAGTTTGTCAGCTTTTGAATGCGCTGATGAATGGCTGCTCCCGATACATTACAAGCTCTAGCCACTTCAAGGAAAGGAATGCGTGCATTATCGGCTATAAGTTTTAAAATCTGTTCGTCTAAAGTATCCAACTGATGATGTCCCATTTCAAATTCTAATGATTAATAAATTACTATATCTCCCGCATATCTATACGGCAATATGCAAAGTTAGCTATTTTTTCGCCAATAAAAATACGGTTTATAACTTTTCTTACAAAAAAAGAATAATACCGCATATCAGGCATTTCAAAGCGTATACGCAAATTCCATCTCGCACGACTGGAAAATTGCAGATGAGCTTTAAAGATATTATCTTTGTCGTAGCAATAATAATGAACCGTTATGAAAAAGTATTCCTTATTCCTATTATGCCTGATGGCAGCAATATCCTTGCATGCCCAAAGCTTTGCCGATTATTTTGCCGATAAGACCCTACGTATCGACTATATCTTTACCGGAAATGCAGCCAAACAAGAGATATGCCTGGACGGACTGTCTTGTCTCCCCTCTTGGGCAGGAAGGAAGCATCACTTGTCTGAACTGCCCCTGCAAGGAAACGGACAAATCATTATGCGGGATGCTGCCAATGGCAACGTAATCTACAAAACATCCTTTTCTTCGCTCTTTCAGGAGTGGCTGGAAACAGATGAAGCCAAAGCAGTAACCAAAGGATTCGAAAACACCTTCCTCCTTCCCTATCCCCTTCGTCCTGCAGAAATAGAAATAACACTCCTTGACCCGCGTAGAAATGTACGGGCAAGCATGAAACATACGGTCAGTCCCGACGATATCCTAATACAGCAGAAAGGTACTGCCCACATCACACCACATAAATATCTGCTGCAAAGCGGCAATACAGACAAATGCATCGACGTAGCCATCCTTGCAGAAGGATATACTCCCGAAGAGATGCCGGTATTCTACAAAGATGCAGCCATTGCCTGCGAAAGTCTGTTTGCCCACGAACCCTTCCGGTCCATGAAAAAGTACTTCAACATTGTAGCAGTGGCCAGCCCCTCCGAAGACAGCGGAGTAAGTGTACCACGCCTCGGAGAATGGAAACGGACAGCATTCAGTTCTCATTTCAGCACATTCTATTCAGACCGGTATCTGACAACCTCCCGTGTCAAATCCATACACGATGCGCTGGCTGGAATACCGTATGAACACATCATCATCCTTGCCAATACGGAAGAATATGGCGGCGGTGGAATCTATAATTCCTATACCCTTACTACCGCCCACCATCCAATGTTCCGCCCCGTTGTGGTACATGAGTTCGGGCATAGCTTTGGCGGACTGGCCGATGAATATTTCTATGACAATGACGTGATGACAGATACCTATCCATTAGATGTGGAACCCTGGGAACAGAATATCAGCACGAGAATCAATTTCACCTCCAAGTGGGAAGACATGCTTGCACAAGGAACTCCCGTTCCTACTCCCTCTTCTGAAAGTGGAACATATCCCGTAGGTGTATATGAAGGAGCCGGCTATTCTGCCAAAGGCATCTACCGTCCGGCAGACAATTGCCGCATGCGTACCAATGAATATCCCACTTTCTGTCCTATCTGCCAACGAGCTATCCGCCGCATCATTGAATTTTATACAGAATAAGAACAAACTAAACTTAAAGAACTTATGATCAGACTTCAACGTATTACAACAGCTGACACAGACTTGTACAGCTATATGGAGAAATTAATGACTCAATCGTTCCCTTCAGAGGAGTACCGGGAACTGGAGGAATTGCGCAAGTATACAGATACCAAAACGCACTTCTATAACAATATCATCTTCCATAACAACACCCCGGTAGGCCTCATCACTTACTGGGATTTCGGACATTTCTACTATATAGAGCATTTTGCCATTGACCCCGCACAGCGTAACGGCGGGTATGGAAAGAGTGTACTGAACCATTTGTGCCAACTCTTAAAACATCCCATCGTCTTGGAAGTGGAAATACCCCAAGAAGAAATGGCTAAACGCCGCATTAACTTCTATCAACGGCAAGGATTCTCCTTATGGGAAAAGCCCTACCAACAACCACCCTACAAAGCAGGAGACAACTACCTACCTATGCTCATCATGGCCTATGGAGATATAGAATGTGGAAAGGATTTTGACTCTGTAAAGGAACACATCTACTGCGAAGTATATAATGTGAAATCTTAAAAATCCAATATACTTAAAACAATAAAGGTCGTTTCATTTGTTGAAACGACCTTTATTATATCTTAAATCAACTCTTACTGACGCGGTTGCGCAGAATAGTTAATCTTCAAAGCATAAGCTTGACGAAGAGCTTCCTTGATATCTGTTACGATACCCATTTTCGTATCTTGGTCAACTTTCAAAGACACTGTCATCTGTGGCTGATCTTCTTCTTTCATACTGGCACGTTCACCAATAATATAATCTTGAATTTCAGCAACTTCAGCATAACTGTCGTTCAACTGGATACGGCTCTCATTACCTAACTTCTTACGAAATTCGGCAGTAGGTTTTCCTACGTAGATAAACGTAACCAACGACTTCTTCTCCAGTTTCTCCAATTCCGTAGCTTGCGGAACCTTAAACTCAACCTTTAATGTTACCTCACGCATCGTTGTCACAATCATGAAAAAGAACAACAAGGTGAAGATAAGGTCAGGCAGAGAAGAAGTGTTCAACGCCGGCATCTCACGTTTACCAGTCTTATTAAATTTTCCCATTACTTCTTTTCTCCGTACTTTTTAGGTTCTGCCTCAGAAATTCTCTGAGGATAAATTTCACGAATTGCATCTTGCTGTTCTTGATCCAACTCAGCATAATTTTTCTGCCACTTCTCTTGAGCCAATTCATCACGCAACTCATTATAAGCTGCTACCAACTCATTCTGTACAGCCATATATGCCTTATAGGAAGAACCGCGGTCACAACGCAAAGAAACCACATGATTTTCCGTTACTTGAACCGTACCGAAGAAAGCAACATTCTTTGAAATCTTTTCCGGCTTCGTTTCATCATTGTACGGATTGGCAATGAATTCTTTTGTTTTCGCACGCAATTGGTCAACTGTAATATAATCATTCCCACACATTAACTGGTCCTGCATATTTAAGAAGACTTGCAGAACATTACGTTCTTTCTTCTTCTGGTCCTCAATCTTCTGGTCTTTTTCCGGTGGAGGCGGCAAACGTCTTGCCAAACCACGGTCAGTATCCATAGATGTCGTGATCAAGAAGAAAATCAGCAACAAGAATGCAATATCCGCTGTAGAACTTGAGTTAATATCAGGAACTTTTCTTTTTCCTTTTGCCATTGTAATTACTCTTTAGATTGATTTACCTCAATCGGTTATGATAATTTCTTCTTAATGCTACTAAAAATGATTGCCAAGATTGTACCAGCAAACAAGATATAGATAGAATAGAGGAACATATCAGTAAGCTTCAACCAGAAAGGAACATTTTCAGTTCCGCTATAACCCGGAATAACGAGTGGCTCTTCACTACCCATAGCCCAAGAAATAACAACAACTGCAACCAATATAACCAAACCGATCAAAGATTTCAACGCTGCTCCCGGATTATCTTTCAGTGCAGATCCAAATTGGAACACAACACCAACCACGGTAGCAATAATAGCTATAAAGAACAAGACATACATCAAATAAATCAATGCGTCTGTCTGAGCCGGTTGCCACATTTCTGCGTCAACACTCATCAATACTGCATCGCCCTGAGCATCTCCACCGAAGTAGAACAAGCCTAACACTACCAAGATGATAGCGAACATGACATACAGTACGTAGTATGATACTTTATATGATAACTTAGCCATCTTAATTATTTTTTGTATTTCAAGTCATATTTGATAACCATATCCAACAGTGAGATAGAAGAATCTTCCATTTCACTTGTCAAAGCTTCAATCTTAGACAAGATATAGTTGTAGAATACCTGCAGAATCAAAGCAACGATCAAACCGAAGATAGTAGTGATCAAGGCAACCTTCATACCACCTGCTACAACCGTCGGAGAGATATCACCTACCTGCTGAATCTTATCAAATGCCTGCACCATACCGATTACAGTACCCAAGAATCCCAAAGACGGAGCCATAGCGATGAACAGTGTAATCCAAGAGCAACCTTTTTCCAAGTAACCAGCTTGTACACCACCATAAGATACTACAGACTTTTCTACTACGTCAATACCTTGGTCAATTCTCATCAGACCTTGATAGTAGATAGAAGCAATAGGACCTCTTGTGTTACGTGCGATGTCTTTAGCAGCTTCAACGTCACCTTTTTCCAAAGCAGCTTCGATAGCAGACAAGAACTTCTTTGTATTGATTTCAGCCAAACTCAAATAAATGATACGTTCAATACAGAATGCAAGACCGATAACCAATGCGATAGCTACCAAACTCATGAAAGATGCAGTACCTTCAATGAACTTTGTTTTAATCTCTTTGTGGATACCACCTTCTGCAGCTTCCATAGCGGCAGGAGCAGCAGCGTCAGCAGCAGGTGCTACAGCTGCTTGTTCAGTTTGTTCAGCTGCAGGAGCATCTTGAGCCTGAGCAAGTTGAGTTGAGCCAAATGTTAAGACTCCCATCACAGCAACAATTGCAAATAACTTTTTCATTGTGTGTCTAATTTTTAAGATTAATTAATTAATTTATTTATTATAATTTGTTGTTTTATCTCCATTTTATCACATTGCGGAGAGACGGGGATTCGAACCCCGGATACCCTTTAGGGGTATACACGCTTTCCAGGCGTGCCTCTTCAACCACTCGAGCATCTCTCCAATAGACGCCTTTTCTGAAATCGGGTGCAAATTACAAAAAAAATGCGAACCACAAGCGTTTTCAGCTACAAATGTATTCTTTTTTTTGTTGTTCTGCCTCATTCTCCCCGTTTTATATTAAATAAAATCTCAAAATTAATAAACTTTAAAATCTTAAAGAGCTTATTTGAGCATTCCGAACACTTTTAAAGCGTTATCAGAAGTAACCTGAGCCACCTTTTCAGGAGAATTCCCATAGATTCCGGCCACCTTTACCAAAGTATCCTTAACATATGCGGTTTCGTTCCTCTTGCCTCGATTGGGAACCGGAGTCAGATAAGGGGAATCGGTTTCCAGCACGATACGTTCCAAAGGAATATTCTTCAAGACTTCGGGCAAAGTTGATTTCTTGAAAGTCACCAAACCATTTATTCCTATCATAAAATCCGCAAATTCCATAATCCTGCAGGCCTCTTCCGAGGTCCCCGTAAAACTATGGAAAATTCCTTTCAAAGGAGTCTGCCGATAAAGTTTCAACACATTATATATATGGTCGAACGCTTCCCTACAATGCAGCACTACCGGCAAATCGTATTCCAAAGCCCACTCAATCTGCCTGCCCAACGCCCTTTGCTGTTCTCTGAGAAAAGTCTTATCCCAATACAAATCCATACCAATTTCACCAACTGCAACAAATTCGTTCGATGAGGCCAGCTCCCGGGCCACTATATCCAACTCCTTTTCATAATCCGCATCCACAGACGTGGGATGCAACCCAATCATTGGATAGCAATACCCCTTATATTCACGACACACCCGAAGCATAGGCTTTATGGTGGTACTATCGATATTGGGCATAAAAATATGCGTGACTCCTGCCTCACGGGCACGGGCCATCACTTGGGGCAAATCCCCTGCAAACTCTTCTAAAAAAAGATGGGAATGTGAATCAATCAATCTCATTCTTCAACTTACTCTTTGCGTTTTTCACCAGTACGATAATAATAGATTATTCCATAATCACGGCATAAATCCAACCGTTTCTCATTAGGAGTAACCTCCTCAAATTTTTTTTCCACCTGGTTCCATATATGCAGAATCAACTCATCCGCTTCTGCACGCATCGAAGCCAAGGTGTCCAAACTGCGGGCTGTTAAAAATTGAAGATTCTTTTGTTTCTCATAACTATCCATGAAAATATCATAATGCACCCTCACTTTTGCAATCGTAGGGTTATAAATGGGAATTCCTCCCTGAGATATACGCTTGTTTTCCCCATCCACGATTTTACGCCCCCACTCTGCCAAAGCAGGCTCTGTCGATAAATCAGGCACATTATTGTTGCTTGTGTCCAAACCGTAATATTCCTTATGAGCAATACGCACTTCAGAACGGATGACAGCTAAATTCAACACCTGGATAAAATGAGAAATATACAGACGGGCAGTCTTTACATTAGCCTGATGCTTACGTCCCGCCCGAGCCTGCCGCTCAAAACAGTCGGCATAATAAGCTTGCGCAGCTTCAAACTTTGTAAGAAAATTCCGCGCATCAGTCAATACCTTCAAAGATACGGCCAAATCATACACATTACATATATCACCCTTGACGACCACTGCTTTCAGCGCCCGTATTCTCGCTTGATCTGTATTAGGCAATCTTCTATAAGGCATTTCTCCCGGATTTAAGTTACACTTCCCGATGCATCAAGTTAGCCATCAAGCTCTTCAATTCTTCCTTCTTTTCATCCGCCACGTTCACCGCCAATAAACTTTCCATTGCGCGCTCACAATACTCTTCCATTTTTTTCTCACACAACTCCTTGACACCAATCTGGTTATACAGTTCCGTCACCGCAGCAACCTTCTCCTCCGGATTGAATGAAACAGCATCCACCCAAGCATTCAAATAAGTCAACTGGCCTTCATCCGCATGTTCAAAAGCCTTTATCAGCATGTAGGTCTTTTTATTGCACAGAATGTCACCTCCAATATTCTTTCCAAAGACGGCAGCATCGCCATAAACATCCAGGAAGTCATCTTTCAACTGAAAAGCGACACCCAAGTTCATGCCAAAATCATACAACAGCTCCGCATCTTCAGAAGAAGCCCCTCCCAAAAGAGCACCAATCTTCAGACTTGCAGCCAACAATACCGAAGTTTTCAGACGAATCATTTCCAGATACTCCTCTGCCTTCACATCTTTCCGATGTTCAAACTCCATATCCAGCTGTTGCCCTTCACAGATTTCAAGTGCGGTCAAGCTAAATATATCCATCACTTCTTTCAAATGTTCAACCGGGCATTGAGCCATAAACTGATAAGCCAATACAAGCATTGCATCCCCCGAAAGAATGGCAGCATTGTCATCCCAGACTTTATGTACTGTATCCTTGCCACGGCGACGGTCTGCACGGTCCATCAAGTCGTCGTGCAAAAGAGTATAATTATGATACACTTCAATACCCATTGCAGGATTAAAAATACGGGTAATATCCTCCTGATACAGATTGTAGGCCATCAACATCAATACCGGACGGATTCTTTTTCCACCCATGGACAGCACATAGGTAATGGGAGCATATAAACCTTGAGGAGTACGGGTAAACTGCAATTCTGCAATATGAGAATTTATTCTTTCTAAAAGCTCGGAAGCTGTAAACATGACATTTTCAGAATTTAGGAAATAGCGGATAATGAAAAGAGGCTGCATTCCGGCAGCCTCTCCCACTTATAGATATTTTATTACTGCAATCTAAACATTACAGGTACAGTATACTTAACGCGAACGGGTTTACCACGCTGCATACCAGGCTTCCACTTCGGCATACCCATAATCACGCGGACAGCTTCTTTGTCCAAATACGGATCAACACCTCTCAAAACTTTAGCATCTACAATACTACCATCCTTATTAACCACGAACTGTACAGTTACACGACCTTGAGTTCCGTTTTCCTGTGCAATAGTAGGATATTTGATGTTCTTGCTCAGATACTGCATCAGACCAGCCATACCACCATTCGGAAATTCAGGCATCTGTTCTACCACTTCGAAAATAGTCTGTTCTTCCGGTTCTTCTTCTTCCACTGCTACGGGAACATATTTAATTTCCACAGCCTGGTTCAATTCTTCAGAAGATACGATAGCAGTTTCTTCCACGTCAGCATCGTCCTCAACAATAGTCAAGGTTTCTGCAATTGCAGGAGCTTCGGGGGGCGGAGGAGTAACCTGCTCCGGTTGTTCCGTAATAGGAATAATTTCCTCTTCAAATACTAAGTCGGCAACAGCCTGGCTCGTATCAATCTTGATGTCACGCTTTGTCCACTCGAACGCAACAAACATGAAAGCGAGCACAATCACATAACCGACAAGCAGCCAAGTCGACTTCTTACTCTCCAAGTCTGCCTTAGGTGATTTCTTAATTTCCATAATTTATAATATAATTTTAGTGTTTCTCATTTGGGGCAAATATAGCACTTTTCCCAAGAATGTTCACGCACTGCTGTTTTTTTTTACACAATAGGCGCTCCATTTTCATTTTTTTAATCCTTCAAAAGCCTCCATGTGCTTTTGTGCCACAAATGTAACGAGATATTTTAAAAATACCGTATCTTTGGCAAGAATTTTAAATGAAATATTGAAATTTTCTGTTTTGCAGGTGTTATACCTATATAACTATAGTATAAAAGTCATGAGAAAGATAACAATAGCAATCGACGGCTTTTCCTCTTGCGGAAAAAGCACTATGGCCAAAGACCTCGCCCGCGAAATCGGCTACATATATATAGATAGCGGTGCCATGTATCGGGCAGTAACATTATATAGTATGGAGAATAGTATTTTCCAGGGTGACCGCATAGATACCGAAAAACTTAAAAGTCTAATAAAGGATATACATATTTTTTTCCGCCTGAACCCCGAAACCGGACGCCCGGACACCTACCTGAACGGAATAAATGTAGAAAACAAAATCCGTACCATGGAAGTGTCTTCACGTGTCAGTCCCATTGCAGCATTGGATTTCGTACGCGAAGCTATGGTGGCACAGCAACAAGAGATGGGCAAGGCCAAAGGCATCGTTATGGACGGGCGCGACATCGGCACTACCGTTTTCCCGGATGCCGAGCTGAAAATTTTTGTAACTGCCAGCCCCGAAATACGGGCACAACGCCGCTATGATGAACTGAAGGCCAAAGGGGAAGAAGCCAGCTTTGACGAAATTCTGGAAAATGTGAAACAACGGGACTATATTGACCAAAACCGGGAAGTAAGTCCGCTGCGCAAAGCTTCTGACGCTTTATTGTTGGACAACAGCCACCTGACCATTTCCCAACAAAAGGAATGGCTGGCCGAACAATTCGAACGGGTTATAAAGGAGAAGAACTGAACCGGATATGGCAAAAGTAGAAATAGACGAAGGCTCCGGCTTCTGTTTCGGAGTTGTCACCGCAATAAACAAGGCAGAAGAGGAACTGGCGAAAGGAGGAACCCTTTATTGTCTGGGAGATATCGTGCACAACAGCCGTGAAGTGGAACGCCTGAAAGCAATGGGACTGATTACCATCAACCATGAGGAATTCAACCACCTCCACAACGCCAAGGTGTTGCTTCGCGCTCATGGAGAACCCCCCGAAACTTATGACATTGCCCGCCGCAACAATATAGAAATCATTGACGCAACCTGCCCGGTCGTACTCCGCCTGCAAAAGAAGATAAAGCAAGAGTATGTCCAGGAAGACGGCCAAGACAAACAAATTGTCATCTATGGCAAAAATGGACACGCCGAAGTACTGGGACTGGTAGGTCAAACTACGGGAAAGGCCATCGTTATTGAAAAGCAGGAAGAGGCAAGGAAACTGGATTTCAGCAAAGACATCCGGCTCTATTCCCAGACCACAAAATCTCTGGACGGATTTCAAAACATTGTAAAATACATAGAGGGACACATCTCACCGGAAGTTACTTTTGAATCATACGACACTATCTGTCGACAAGTAGCAAACCGGATACCCAATATCCGAAAATTTGCCGCTTCCCATGATTTAATATTCTTTGTTAGCGGTAAAAAAAGTTCCAACGGCAAGATGCTGTTCAGTGAGTGTAAAAAAGTCAATGCCAATTCACATTTGATAGACAGTGCCGAAGAAATAGATAGTTCTCTGTTAGCCGGTGCCAATTCCATCGGTGTCTGCGGAGCCACTTCCACCCCTAAATGGCTGATGGAAGAAATTTCAGAAGCCATAAAGTCAAAACTTAAATAACAGTTTGTCATCCTTTTGGAACAGCAAATTAACGTAATTTATTAGTCACGGCCTCAGCTTTTTCCTTATCTTTGCGGCATGAAAAAATAGTCCAAATCTATTTTTCATCATGATTATTAATACTAAACAAAAAGATTGTTATGGGAACAGTTAAGTGCATTGGTATCTTGACATCAGGAGGTGATGCTCCGGGAATGAACGCAGCCATACGTGCCGTGACACGTTCGGCTATTTACAACGGACTTTCAGTTAAAGGTATATATAGAGGTTACAAAGGTCTGGTAACCGGCGAAATCAAAGAATTCAAAAGCCAAAATGTCAGCAACATCATCCAGCTGGGTGGTACAATCCTGAAGACAGCCCGCTGCAAAGAGTTCACGACTCCCGAGGGCCGCCAGATTGCTTACGACAACATGAAGAAAGAAGGCATTGACGCCTTAGTGATTATCGGAGGCGACGGTTCGCTGACCGGTGCTCGTATCTTTGCACAAGAGTTTGACGTGCCTTGTATCGGGCTGCCGGGAACTATCGACAATGACCTTTATGGAACAGATACCACTATCGGCTACGACACCGCGCTGAACACGATCCTGGATGCTGTGGACAAAATCCGTGATACAGCCACTTCCCATGAGCGCTTGTTTTTCGTAGAAGTCATGGGACGCGATGCCGGTTTCCTCGCTCTGAACGGCGCCATCGCCTCCGGAGCAGAAGCAGCCATTATCCCGGAATTCAGTACGGAAGTAGACCAACTGGAAGAATTCATCAAGAACGGTTTCCGGAAATCCAAGAACAGCAGTATCGTACTGGTAGCCGAGAGTGAACTGACCGGCGGTGCCATGCACTATGCAGAGCGTGTAAAGAACGAATACCCCCAATATGACGTACGCGTAACCATCCTCGGTCACTTGCAACGCGGTGGTAGTCCTACGGCACACGACCGTATCCTTGCCAGCCGTCTGGGCGCAGCCGCCATCGACGCCATCATGGAAGGACAGCGCAATGTCATGATAGGCATTGACCACGATGAAGTGGTATACGTTCCTTTCACGAAAGCCATCAAAAATGATAAACCCATCAAAAAAGACCTTGTAAATGTATTGAGAGAACTGTCGATCTGATGACAGACAGTTCAGGTACCCCATAAACAGAGAAGGCGACATATGCGCCTTCTCTGTTTTTTACAACCATTTCTTCACTATATTTTCCGTCCTCTCCCACAGTTCTTCCATCTGTACATGCCGGGTATACTTCTCCGAAAGAGACTTGGGACGGCAACTGGCATTCAATGTACCCGTACGTTTACCGGCATCCTCATCCAGCAATAAGCCGACAGCCGTTGCAGCTCCCTTACGGGGAGTACGGATAAAAGGTCTGAAAAGCATATCTGTCAGCGGGTCGAACCACATATGCATGGTGATGATATTGGTAGACACAATCCCCGGGTCGGCCGCATTCACAACAATACCTTTGTGCTTGACGCGACTGGCCAAGTCGATGGTGAACAGAGTCAATGCCAGCTTCGTGTTGCTATATATAGGAATGCGCCAAAAGCCACCCTTCTTTCCCCGGAGGAAAAAATCCGGAAAGTCAAGATGACCGATGGCATACGTACAAGATACCATATTCACAATACGGCTCCCCTCTCCCATCAATGGCAGCAGCTTGCGGGTCAGCAGGTAAGGCCCTACATAATTGACACTCACCGTCCGTTCCAGTCCGTCTTCGGTAATGCGGCGTTCCGTTTCCATGGTTCCGGCATTGTTCATCAACAACGCCAACGGCTCTCCCCGCTTCAACAGATGCTCTGCAAATGCGGCCACTGAAGCCAGAGATGCCAAATCAATGGGAGCAGTCTCAATACGCGGATTACCGGTTTCACGCATCAGCAGTTGCCGCTTGGGTTCGGCAGCTTGGGGGTCACGGCATGCCATGATGACCTGATAGCCGGCAGTTGCCACTGCGCGGGTAATTTCCATGCCCATGCCACCGTCTGCCCCGGTTATAACAGCTAAATTCACTTTAATAATTAAAAATTGAAAATTAAAAACTAAAAATCAGCCTTTCGCTTCGATTTTCTCTATCTCCCTTTTCAGACAAGGTGGAAGCTCCTCCTTCAAATGCTGATGGCATGCCATCTCGATGGAATACATCCGGGCAATGCAATAATTACTATGCTGGCAGTTGCAACGTGCATTCTCTTCGGCACGCATGCGGTTGACGAACCCCGGCTCATTGAGCAGAGCACGTGCCATTTGCACAGCCTCGAAGCCGTCATCCAGCACCTCATCTATCTTGTCCCTGGAAACCAGGCCACCCACATAAACCAACGGTATCTTCAAGGCGGCACGGAATTTCAAGGCATCTTCCAGGAAATAGGCTTCCTTAAACGGTACGCTCGGTATCATCCATTTGCCTACCATGCGTACACCGTATTTCAACCACCAGCAGGTCATGTAATGCGTCATGCTGCGGATAGGCATTTCGCCCCGCATGACATACATCGGCGCCTTACTGACGAACCCACCGCTCAAGACCAGCGCATGTGCTCCCGACTGCTCCAGCCTCCGGGCCACCTGCATCGTCTCGTCCAGCTCCATCCCTCCACGGAAACCGTCGCGCATGTTCATCTTCACCAGCACAGCCATATCACTGCCGGCAGCCTTCATCACTTCTTCCATCACCATATCCATAAAACGCATACGGTTCTGCAACGAGCCTCCGAACTCGTCTTTCCGATGGTTGGTGGACGGGGACAAGAACTGGCTGATGAGATAGCCATGCCCTGCATGAATCTCTACAGAATCAAATCCGGCCTCCCGTGCCAGATTCACCGAACGTCCATAAGCGCGCGCCATCTCCGGCAGCTCATCGGCACGAAGTCCGCGCACAAAAGTAGGAGAATAAAGATTGAAACCGGAAGATGCACCGACAGGCATACAACCGCAAATACTCTTATGGGACATATTGCCACAGTGTCCCAACTGGATGCCTGCCGCAGCCCCCTCCGCATGTATGGCATCAGTCAGCCTACGGAGTCCGGGGATAATCTCAGGACGCATCCACAACTGGCGGTCAAAAGACAAGCCGCTCTGAGTAACTGCCGCATAAGCAACAGTAGTCATACCTATACCTCCCGCCGCTACCGACCGATGATAGTCGAGCAACATGTCCGACGGAGCGTTTCCGGGACACATGCTCTCGAAAGCAGCCGAACGGATGGTACGGTTACGCAAAGTCAACGGTCCGAAAGTGACGGGGGTGAATAACTTGGATTCCATCGTTATGAGTTATGAGTTATAAGTTATGAATTATTCATTTTCCATTTTCAACTCTCCATTTTCCATTAATAAAGAAATGGAATGATGCGTTTGCGCTTTCCTACCGCCTCATCACCAAACTCCTCCCGATAACGGCGGTGAATGGCATCGGCACGGGGAACAAGGTTGGCAAACGTCCACCAGACGAACACCCAGGCGGCGGGAGAAGCTGTGAGTATGGCAAACCCCGTCCATTCCACCAGTTCACCGAAGTAATTGGCAGAAGTGACGTATCGGTAAAGTCCTTTTCCGGGAAGATAATGCTTCGTATCACCCGGCCTGCGCAGATGACGTATCACATAGTCAGAATGCAAATTGACGAACATACCCGCAAAAAACAGAATGACTCCCAACAAGGCATGAGGTTTCAACAAATAGGCCCAGCCATCGGCATACAAGCCTTCGGGAGCGAAATAGAACAAACCGCCCGCCTGCATCATCCCGTTCAAAAGGTTGAAGACGATACCCATCGCCATAATAGCTACCGGCATCCGGCTTTTACCTTTCAGCAGGAACGGAAAAATAAAGGCCCGCTGAAGATAGTGCAACTGAAACAGCAGGAAGAAGAAATATACCGGCACGGCAAATCCCGCTCCACTCTTCCCCCACAACCCAAACATGACGATGAATACCGGCGCTTCCATAAGCACCCACGCCAATTTATTATTGATGGAGATTCCCCACGAGGCAGTACGGAACATGCCATAACCCGCTTTGACAAAATAGAGTGCAATAAAGACAACCAATGCCACAGCACTCATTACCCACAGAAATATCTGAAAAGTTTCCTGATTCATAGTTCTTTATTTATGCGAAGCAAAGATAAAGAAAACTCACAACAAACAAATCGTTTTCCCCGGATAATTGTTTTTTCATGCAAAAACCAGTGTTTTTTACTGAGAAGATTAAGCAGTAGAGATACGAAAATCTAATCGTTCCATCATGGAGTAAATTTCATTCCACCATGGAGAAAAGAGGTTGTGTCAAAACGTTGGCACAACCTCTTTTATATTTTAAGTTCTGCTATATTTTCTTTTGGCTATGCTACTTTTTCCTCATGCATTTGGCAGCAAGTTGCTATATTCCAATTATATCGGGTTATAAATAGTCCCATAAACAAATATTTGGCAACTGTAATGAGCCCCTTTCCTTCTTTTATCAGTTTAGCGCACATTTTTTTGATATTAAAGGCTATAGCAAAGAAAGCAAAGTCCATTGTAACCTTGTCTTCTCCCACATGCCGGAATCTTCTGTATGCCATGTTGTATTTCATTTGTCCAAACACAGCTTCTGGTTCTATACACCTCCTGCCTCTATGCTTGATACCTTCTTCTGAGAGCAACCTTTCCCGTGCCTGCCGTTTGTATTGATTTAATCGGTGGTTGACTTCTATAATACGGTTCCCCCGAGCTTTAAAACAACTGCCACGCAAAGGGCAACCTTCGCATCTTTTTGCTTTATACCGGGCACTTTCGGTGATGTATCCGCTCGCTGTCTTGTCACGTTTGGTTCCTATACGGTTCATGTGCTGTCCCATAGGACAAACGTAATAATCCTCTTGGGCATTGTAATGGAGACTTTCGGCATGGAACGGGTTGGGAGTATAACGGGGACGCTGTTCTTTATGGAAGTAATTGTACTTGATGAAGGCTTCTATCCCATTCTCCTGCATGAACCGGTAATTTTCTTCCGAACCGTAACCGGAGTCTGCCACGCAGATATTCGGTAAACGGTTATAGCGGTACTGGAAAGAGTGGAAAAAAGGTATGAGGGTCAGTGTATCGGTAGGGTTGGGAAACAGACGGAAGTCTGTGATAAATTGGTTTTCAGTACCTATTTGCAGATTATATCCGGGTTTGGTCTGCCCGTTCTTCATGGCATCTTCTTTCATGCGCATGAATGTGGCACCAGGATCGGTCTTGGAATAGGAGTTACGTTCTCCAAGGGTATCAAGGTGATTGTCATATTCTATCAGCTTGTCACGATACCCTTCAAGTTCCCTGACCTGCTTCTTCTTTTTGCGCAGGGCTTTCTTTTCTTCCTTATCCTTTGTTGCAGGCTGGCGTTCCAGGGCTTCTTTAAGTTCATCCACTATGTCAGAGAGCCTGCAGGAAGTAAACTCCACGGATGTGTCTTTTATAGAGTTCTCCTGTGCAATGGTTTCATCCACCTGCTCCAAGAGAATACGGATTTTATCCATTAGTCTCGTACGGTTCCGTTCGACTGTCTTGCGCCAGACAAAAGCATATTTGTTGGCTTTGGATTCAATCTTGGTGCCGTCAATATACTCCACATCAAGGCTGATGAAACCTTTATCGGCAAGGACAAAAATCAACTGGGTAAATACATTATTTATTTCCTCCTTTACACGGTTACGAAAACGGTTGATCGTGATAAAATCCGGATGCTCATTACCGGCAAGCCAAATATAATGAATGTCACGAAGGAGGTGCTTCTCTATTTTACGGCAAGAATAGATATTATTCATGTAGGCGTAGATTATCACCTTAAGCATCATTTTAGGATGATAAGGACAACGGCCCGTTTCCTTATAAAGCTTCTTGAAACTCTCAAGATTGAGGTTGTCAATAACAGCATTCACGATGCGGACCGGGTCGTTCGCAGCTATGTTTTCATCAATTCTTTGTGGAAAAAGAACGGTTTGGTTGGGAATGTAAGGACGAAAATGTAACTTTGCCATAACGAAAAACTTTATGCCTAAAGATACGAAAACTTTGGGTAATAACAAAGCCCGGGCTTGAGAAAGTCTGGGCTTTGCGCATAAAAAAAGGCTGTGTCAGCATTTTGACACAACCTCTTTCCCCCGTGATGGAACGATTTAAAAGATACAAGTCTAATCCTTACCGTTTCTTAATGGGCACATAAGCCACCTCATCCAAAACATTCTTATAGGCAGGACGGATAATACGCTTACCTTCAAAGTTCAATTCTTCATTGCGATGTGCACACCAACCGACAATACGTGCCATGGCAAACAAAGGCGTGAAGATTTCCTGCGGCAGCCCAATCATCTCGTAGACAAAGCCCGAATAGAAATCCACATTGCTCGAAACCGTCTTTCCATTATTCTTCACACGGCCAAACACATCAATGGCGCGCTCCTCGAGCAGTTCAAGGAAAGCGAACTCACGTTCTTTCCCTTTTTCGCGGGCAAGGTCGCGGGCAAGCTCCTTCAGCAGAATGGCGCGCGGGTCGGAAATGGTATAGACGGCATGTCCGATACCATATATCAAACCGGTCTTGTTATAGACTTCCTTGTTGAGCATGCGGGTGAAGTAAGTATCAATCTCATCCACGTTCGTCCAGTCCTGAATGTTTTCCTGCAGATGGTGGAACATATCGGCAACCTGAATATTGGCACCTCCATGAAGCGGCCCTTTCAAGGAACCGATACCTGCCGCTATCGAAGAGTAAGTATCCGTCCCGGTAGAAGAAGTGACACGTACGGTAAAAGTGGAGTTGTTACCACCACCGTGCTCGGCCTGAAGAACCAACAGCAGGTCGAGTGTGCGGGCATCCAGCTCCGTGTAGTCCTTCTTCAGCATATAGAGGAAATTCTCGGCAATGGAAAGGTTTTCCTGCGGATGGCGGATATGCAATGAACGGCCATGGGTGGCATGGCGAAGCATGTTATAGGCATACGCAATGATGGTCGGGAATTTCGAAATAAGCTCAATGCTCTGCCGCATCAGATTATCGCGGGAAGTGTCATCTGCATCAGGGTCAAAACGATACATCTCGAGCACGCTGCGCGCCAGGATGTTCATAATGTTGTTTCCTTCAAGTTCAATGATATTCATCTTGGTCTTCTGTTCCAGCGGCATGTTGTCGTTGATGAGCTCACGGAAAGAAGAGAGTTCTTCCTTGTCGGGCAGGCGACCGGAAAGCAACAAGTAGGCAATTTCCTCAAAACCGAAACGCTTCTCTTTGATGATGGCGTGTGCCAAGTCATCCACATCATAACCGCGGTAGAACAATTTGCCGGGAATAGGCTTCAGCCCTCCACCGGGGATGCGTTCATAGCCGACCACATTGCCTATTTTGGTCAACCCCACCAAGACTCCCGTGCCGTCCTCATTACGCAAACCGCGCTTCACATCAAACTTCCTGAACAGTTCATTCTCAATCCGGGTAGCTTCCTTCAAATCTTCGGAAAGCTTGTAAATCAGATACTCCTTCTTCATAATCGTTTCGTTTTATTCGTTATTCCCATTTTCTATTCTCCTTACAATCTCCCGGGTGAAAGCCGAAGTGGACAGCGAGACGCCACCCGGCATAAAACGGGCCAAGTCGGCAGTAGCACGGGCTTCTGTGAAACTTTGCTCCAAGGCGTTCTCTATAAGAGAGGCTGCTTCCTTCCAACCCAGATATTCAAGCATCATCACAGCGGAAAGGATGATGGAACAGGGATTCACAATGTCTTTCCCGGCAATGTTCGGAGCCGTCCCGTGAGTAGCCTCAAAAATGGCATGCCCCGTTTTATAGTTGATATTCGCACCCGGTGCAATGCCGATGCCGCCTACCATGGCAGCCAGTTGGTCGGACACATAATCGCCGTTCAGATTCAACGTGGCAATCACGGAATATTCTTCAGGGATAAGCAACGTGTTCTGCAAGAATGCATCGGCAATGCAGTCCTTGATGACCAGACGCCCTTCTGCCAGCTCTTTACCAAACTCACGTTCTGCCAGTTCGTACCCCCACTTCTTGAAGCCGCCTTCCGTAAATTTCATGATGTTTCCTTTGTGTACCAACGTCACGGAAGGCAGATGATGCTCAAGGGCGTATTGGCAGGCGGCACGCACCAAGCGCTCTGTTCCTTCTCTTGAAACGGGCTTCACGCCAAACGAGGAGGTTTCGGGAAAACGGACTTTTGTCACCCCCATGTCATCATGGAGAAAACGATAGAACTTTTCAGCCTCCGGAGTTCCGGCTTCCCATTCGATGCCTGCATAAATATCCTCGGTATTCTCACGGAATACGTACATATCCACCTTCTGCGGCTCTTTGAGTGGAGAAACAATGCCCTTATACCAACGTACCGGACGTTGGCAGACATACAAATCGAGCGTCTGACGCAAGGCTACGTTCAAGGAACGGATACCTCCGCCGACGGGAGTTGTCAAAGGACCTTTGATGCCCACCTTATAGGTACGGAAGGCTTCCATGGTTTCGTCCGGCAACCAGGAACCGGTTTCGTGGAAGGCACGTTCTCCTGCCAGCACTTCTTTCCATTCAATGCCACGCCGGTCACCATAGGATTTCTTGACAGCGGCATTCACGACAGCCTGCATGGATGGGGTCACTTCTGCTCCCACCCCATCGCCGGTAATAAAAGGTACAGTAATTTTTTCCATATTCTATCTTGCATTAAGTGCAGAACCGGCCCGGAACCAGGCTATCTGCTGTTCGTTATACGTATGTTGTACTTCAAAACTTTCTTTACTCCCGTCCTCGTGATGAAGAACCACCTTCAACGTGCGTCCCGGAGCAAAATCTTTCAAACCCATGACAGAAATCAGGTCGCGTTCCCGAATCTTGTCATAATCGGCCTTATCCGTAAAGGTCAACGCCAACATGCCTTGTTTCTTTAAATTCGTCTCATGGATACGGGCAAAGCTTTTCGCCAAAATGACGCGTACATTCAGGAAACGTGGTTCCATGGCAGCATGCTCACGGCTGGAACCTTCACCATAATTCTCTTCGGCAACGACAATGGAAGGGATGCCTTCGGATTTATACAATTTCGCCGTGCCTGACACCGTTCCATAGGTATTGGTAGAGCGATTCCAGACACTATTCGTCTCTCCATTGAAAGCATTGACAGCTCCCATCAGCATATTATCCGAAATATTCTCCAGATGTCCCCGGAAACGGAGCCATGGCCCTGCCATGGAAATGTGGTCGGTGGTACATTTCCCCTGCACTTTAATCAATAAAGGCATATTCAGCAAATCCATGCTATCCCAGGCAGGGAAGGGAGTCAGCAGTTGCAAGCGCTGTGAATGAGGATTGACCGTAATTTCCGTCTGTCCTTTGCCTGGAGCAATGTATCCTTCCTTTCCTCCTATAAACCCGTGTGCCGGCAGTTCTTCACCGACCGGTTCGGACAGTTTCACAACCTCTCCTTTGGCATTGACCAGCGTATCCCTCAACGGGTCGAAACAAAGGTCACCGGCAATGGTCAGCGCCATCGTTATCTCCGGGGAAGCGACGTAAGCAAAAGTGTTGGGATTTCCATCGGCACGTTTGGCAAAATTACGGTTAAAAGAGGTGACGATGGAATTTTTGCGTTCGGGGTCATCAGTATCGCGCTTCCACTGGCCAATACAAGGTCCGCAGGCATTCGCCATTATCGTTGCGCCAATATCTTCGAAAGCGGCAATCATGCCGTCGCGTTCAGCAGTGGCACGTATCTGCTCCGAACCGGGGTTGACAATCAGCGGAGAAGCAACCTTCAAATTCTTTTCCTTTACCTGCCGGGCAAGGGAGGCTGCGCGGCTCAAATCCTGATAGGACGAATTGGTGCACGACCCTATCAGGCCGACTTCCATCCGGCGGGGATAGTTATTGGTTATCACTACCTCGGCAAATTTCGATATCGGTGTTGCTGCATCCGGCGTAAAGGGCCCGTTGATATACGGTTCCAATAGCGAGAGGTCTATTTCAATGATGCGGTCGTAATATTTTTCCGGATTTGCCAGCACTTCGTCGTCGGCGCGAAGGTCGGCAGCTACGGAAGCAGCCATTTTTGCCACTTCTTCACGTCCGGTAGCCTTCAAGTAGGTACCCATACGCTCATCGTAAGGGAAAAGGGAGGTAGTCGCCCCCACCTCTGCCCCCATATTGCAGATGGTAGCCTTTCCAGTGGCAGACAATGAAGCGGTTCCCGGTCCAAAATATTCAATGATGGCATTGGTTCCCCCTTTTACAGTAAGAATACCCGCCAACTTCAGAATAACATCTTTGGGAGCTACCCAGCCACTCAATTTACCCTTCAAGTGTACGCCTATCAGACGCGGCATTTTCAGTTCCCATTCCATGCCGGTCATCACATCCACCGCATCGGCACCACCCACACCAATGGCCACCATGCCCAAACCTCCGGCATTGGGCGTATGAGAGTCCGTGCCTACCATCATTCCACCCGGAAATGCGTAGTTCTCCAATACCACCTGGTGAATAATGCCTGCTCCCGGCTGCCAAAAACCTATGCCATAGCGGGAAGAAACATCACGGAGAAAATTATAGACCTCCTCGTTGGTCTTCGTAGCAGTCGCAACATCTTCTTTTGCACCTTTATATGCTTGAATCAAATGGTCACAATGCACAGTGGAAGGCACGGCAACCTGCTCACGGCCTGCATTCATAAATTGCAATAAGGCCATTTGAGCCGTTGCATCCTGCATGGCCACACGGTCGGGACGGAAATTCACATAGTCTTCTCCCCGTCTGTAGTTCTTCACTTTATCCCCATCATACAAATGAGCATACAAAATTTTCTCCGCTAAAGTCATCGGACGCCGCAGTACGTTCCGTACGCGTTCTATCTTCTCCGAATAAGCGGCATAAAACGTTTTGAGCATCGTTAAATCATATACCATAACCACTATTTTTTAGTTTTTCATTATTGTAAAGATTACAAATTAATATCATAAACAAATAAAAAGGCTGAATAGTTTAACAAAATAAAGCATTTTTTCCGTCGGAAGCGAAGAATGATTACCTTTGCAACCATGAAGGAACAAGATTCAAATAGTCCTATTATTCACCTCCAGCAGCAACAACTTTTGCTGCGCATGGAATACGAATACGAAAAAGAGGAATTCAAACGCCAAACCGAAAACATGGGAGTTGCCCGGAAAGTGAAACGGGGACTTTGCTGGTATCCTGCCACTCCGGGACGAAGTTACTATAATTCACTGAATCAATTAGTAATAGAAATTACACACACAGAAAATACCGATATAGAACATAATTTTGAGTTCGGCCGTCCCGTATGTTTTTTCCGCCAGTCTGCCGATGGGAAAATAACCTATATGAACTTCACCGCTACCGTAAGCTATGCCGACGAGACACGGATGGTAGCGATAATGCCCGGAGCCGGTGCCGTTATGGAAGTGCAGGAAACGGACAACCTCGGCGTGCAACTTTATTTCGACGAAACATCCTATCGGACCATGTTCGAAGCCTTGGAAGATACGTTACGCTCCAAAGGCAACCGCCTGGCCGAATTGCGGGACATATTGCTGGGAACCTCGAAAGCCGGTTTCCGAGAGCTCTACCCCGTACGGTTTCCCTGGCTGAACTCCACGCAGGAGACAGCTGTAAACAAAGTGCTGTGTGCCCGCGACGTGGCCATTGTACATGGTCCTCCGGGAACCGGAAAAACGACCACCTTAGTGGAAGCCATCTACGAAACCCTGCATCGGGAACCGCAGGTACTGGTATGTGCCCAAAGCAATACCGCCGTCGACTGGATTTCGGAAAAACTTGTGGACCGTGGCGTCAATGTCCTGCGTATCGGCAATCCGACCCGTGTCAACGACAAGATGCTTTCCTTTACCTACGAGCGTCGTTTCGAGAACCATCCACTTTATCCGGAACTGTGGAGCATCCGGAAAAATCTCCGTGAACTGGGCAGCCGTGCCCGCCGTGGCAGCTATGACGAACGCGAAGGAGTACGCAGCCGTATGAGCCGCCTGCGCGACCGCGCCACCGCATTGGAAATACAAATCAATTCAGAGCTTTTTGATGGGGCACATGTCATAGCCTCCACGCTGGTAAGCAGCAATCACCGGCTGCTGAACGGACGCCGTTTCGGCACCCTTTTCATTGATGAAGCAGCCCAGGCCTTAGAGGCTGCCTGCTGGATAGCCATCCGAAAGGCAGACCGCGTGGTGTTGGCGGGTGACCACTGCCAACTTCCGCCCACCATAAAATGCTACGAAGCCGCCCGTGGAGGTCTGGAACGAACATTGATGGAGAAAGTGGTGTCCAACAAACCTGCCGTTGTCTCTTTGCTGAAAGTGCAATACCGCATGCACGAGGAAATCATGAAATTTCCTTCCCAATGGTTTTATAATAGCGAGTTGGAAGCCGCTCCCGAAGTGCGTTACCGGGGCATCCTGGACTGGGATACCCCCATCCACTGGATTGACACCTCCGAAATGGATTTCAAAGAAGAATTTGTGGGAGAGACTTTCGGGCGCATTAATAAGGCGGAAGCGGACCTGCTCCTATCAGAACTGAAAATCTACATCAACCGTATCGGTGGCAACCGCATTCTGGAAGAAAAAATAGACATCGGCATCATCTCCCCTTACAAGGCACAAGTGCAATATCTCCGCAGCAAGATAAAGGCAGACGCTTCACTCAAGCCTTATCGCAGCTTGTTCACTGTAAATACGGTGGATGGCTTCCAAGGGCAAGAGCGCGATGTTATCTTCATTAGCCTTGTCCGTGCCAACGAAGAAGGACAGATAGGATTCCTGAATGATTTAAGGAGAATGAATGTAGCCATCACCCGGGCACGTATGAAGCTGGTAATATTGGGAGAGGCAGAGACGCTGAAACATCACGGTTTTTACCGGAAGCTATTGGAGTTTATTCAAAATATAGGGAATCAATAATAAAGAAATACCCCCTCCGGTAACACCGAAGAGGGTATTTCACCTATTTATATAAAGCTGATTAATTGTTTTCCGGACGAAGTTTACGAACTGTAACAGCTGTCTGCCACATTTCGCTTTCACGCAAGGCTTTCAATTCTGCATTCAGCTTCTCACGATAATCGGGTTTGGAGTTACTGTCGATAGAAATCTGGGCTTCGTTGCCCGACTTCACACTTGCATACAATTTCTGTACAACCGGCTTGATGGCATCATGGAACGGGGTCATCCAATCCAGCGCACCACGCTGTGCCGTAGTAGAACAGTTGGCATACATCCAGTCCATACCGTTCTTGGCAAACAATGGCATCAAAGATTGAGTCAACTCTTCCACTGTTTCATTGAATGCTTCAGAAGGAGTATGGCCGTTTTCGCGCAATACTTCATACTGAGCCAACAGCAATCCCTGGATAGCACCCATCAATGAACCGCGTTCACCGGTCAAGTCGGAAGTGGCTTCGCGGATGAAAGTTGTCTCGAACAAATATCCCGAACCGATGCCGATACCCAGTGCAATCGTCTTGTCAAAAGCTTTACCCGTAGCATCCTGATAGACGGCATATGATGAGTTCAAGCCACGACCCTCGAGGAACATGGTACGAAGTGAAGTACCGGAACCTTTGGGAGCAACCATAATAACATCAATATCTTCAGGAGGAACCACGCCGGTACGGTCGTTCCAGGTGATAGCAAAACCATGAGAGAAGTAAAGGGCCTTTCCGGGAGTCAAATAAGGTTTGATAGTCGGCCATACAGACATTACAGCAGCATCAGACAACAGACACATGACGATAGTACCTTTCTGGCAAGCCTCTTCGATGCCGAACAAAGTTTCACCCGGTACCCATCCGTCAGCCACAGCCTTTTCGTATGTCTTGCCCGGACGTTGTCCCACAATCACATTGAAACCGTTATCACGCAAGTTGCAAGCCTGGCCCGGACCTTGTACACCATAGCCGATTACTGCAATTGTTTCATCTTTCAAAATCTCACGTGCTTTTTCCAAAGGAAATTCTTCGCGGGTCATTACATTCTCAATAACACCGCCAAAATTCAATTGTGCCATTTTTTGTTCTAATTTTTATTTGTGGCTTACGCCAACGTTGATAAATTTATTTATTTCTCTGTAAATATCACTTTAGAGCGACAGACCACTTCGCTGCCGTTCTTTTTCACCTCCACATCGTAAACACCCTCACCGGCATTATCCATAAACAAAGTCAACTCATCCCCATAATAGCTTTCGGCTACATACGCCATCTCAAAACGACGAATGCGCTTCTCCCTATACATCTCTATCGGGAACAAATCAAGGATGTGCTCGATGTAACGAATGCTGTTCACATGCCCGTTAATGTCAATATCACTGTATTTGGCTACCAAAACAGCAACCGGTTCCTTTGAGGCCACCTTTATCCGCGAAGGCTTTTCTATCGGGCAAGGCTCATCGCAGACATAATCTACAATGCTGCCACTATGAAGAGCCAGCAAATCTGCCGGCTTACGGGTATTCATGCTAATCATCGCCCAAACGGAACGTGCATACCCAATCTTCTTGCCCTCCTTATCGATGATAGCGAAATTACGGTCTGTAAAAAGGCGATAGACATTCTCCACCCAAGTCTGAATGGAGAAATCTTCGTACTGATAAGGCATTTCATCCAGTTCGACAGCCAGACGGGACAATACCCAAGTATAATTGTCCTCGTTTAGAGTCGCGATGCCAAAACCGCGGTCGCTGGCATGGAAACCCGCACAATTCAACAAATGGTTGCCCAATACTCCCATTGTCAGCCGTCCGGTAAAGTCGACATGAAACGGTTCGGCAACAAACTTGTAGGTACCTATCTTATTGTTCTCGCTCATCATGATTCTTGGTGTTTACTTTGACGATATTTTGCTTCACGGTCCGCCAGATATTCATTGACACGCTCAAAACAGCTGGTCGTAATGGCTACGCGACCCGAACGGACGAACTGAAGTACGCAATCCAACTGGCGCAACTCCTCATAAAGATTGGTGATTTCCTCACTCATGCCATTCTTCTCAACAATGGCAAATACAGCATTCACCTCCACAATACGGGCATTGTACTTACGGATTACTTTGGACACCTCCGGTTTTTCTTCCAGCGTAGGGGTCGTTATTTTATAAAGGGCAATCTCGTGCTGATAGATTTCATCATCCGTGAAATAATGGGCTTGCAGCACATCTATTTTCTTGGTAATCTGCTTGGTCACCTTTTCAATGGTATCCTTGTCCGTCCAAGCGGTAATGGTATATTTATGTACCCCCTTGATGGAGGAGGCCGATACATTCAAACTCTCGATGTTTATCTGCCGGCGGGTAAACACAGCCGTCACCTGATTCAGCAAACCGGCAAAGTTTTCCGAATGAACAATGATTGTATATAGTTTTTTATCCATAGATAGAGTAAATTCTTTAATTTCGCATGACTTCAGCATTCCAACAACATCTGATTGACCGAACCCCCCGGAGGTGTCATCGGCATTACATTTCCTTCTTCCTCCACACAAGCTTCGAGCAGGAACGGTCCGTCAGTTACTATCATCTCTTCAATCGCTTTTGCCAACTCCTCACGGGTCATTACCCTGCGTGCAGGAATATCATATGCCGAAGCAATCTTCATATAATCCGGATTCATCATCGGAGTAAACGAATAGCGACGATTGAAGAACATCGCCTGCCATTGACGAACATTACCCAAGAAGTTATTGTTCAACAGAATCATCTTCACCGGAGCCTTTTGTTCCATGATGGTACCCAGCTCCTGCAGGTTCATCTGCAAGCCGCCGTCTCCCATGAATACGCATACCGTGCGGTCCGGACGTCCAAAAGTGGCACCGATAGCTGCCGGAAGGCCGAAGCCCATAGTACCCAGGCCACCGGAAGTAACAATGCTACGTTCCTTGCTGTATTTGAAATAACGGGCAGACATCATCTGATTCTGGCCGACATCAGTCACCAATATCGCCTCGTTATGGGTAGCCTCACTCACAGCACGCACCACCTCACCCATGCTTAGCGCTTTTCCTGCCGGATGTAATTCCGGACGGATTACCTTTTCCTCTTCCACTTCCTCGTATTGCCGGAAACTGTCAATCCATTCCTGATGGTTGGCGGGTTCCAGCAATTGGGTAACGGCAGCCAGTGTCTCTTTGCAATCTCCCAGGACAGCAACATCGGTCTTTACATTCTTATCTATTTCGGCAGGGTCAATATCAAAGTGGATAATCTTCGCCTGCTTGGCATATGTTTCCAATTTACCCGTCACACGGTCATCAAAGCGCATGCCTACGGCGATAAGGACATCACATTTATTGGTATTGATATTGGGCCCCAGGTTACCGTGCATACCAAGCATTCCTTTGTTCAACGGATGGTTCGTAGGTAATGCGGAAAGTCCCAATAAAGTGCATCCGGCAGGCATTCCGGCTTTCTCAATGAAAACACGAAGCTCTTGCTGGGCTTCTCCCAGCTCCACGCCTTGTCCTACCAGCACCAAAGGCCGTTCCGCACCATTTATTAATTCAGCAGCCTTCCGTATGGCCTCCGGCTCCATTTCGGGAACGGGAAGATAGCTACGGACATAGTCCACCTTAGTAGGCGCATATTCTGTTTTCTCCACTTGGGCGTTTTTAGCAAAATCCAGCACGACCGGTCCCGGACGTCCGCTCTTTGCCACATAGAAAGCACGTGCCACTGCCCAGGCCACATCTTCTGCACGACGAATCTGGTAACTCCATTTCGTGATAGGCTGAGTAATGCCTACCAAGTCCACTTCCTGAAATGCATCCGTACCCAAGAAGTTCGTCCCTACCTGGCCGGCAATGACAACGATAGGCGTACTGTCAATCATGGCATCTGCAATGCCCGTGATAGTATTGGTAGCACCTGGTCCACTGGTAACCAGACAAACGCCAACCTCGCCCGACACACGTGCAAAGCCTTGCGCCGCATGGGTGGCTCCTTGTTCATGGCGAACCAGGATATGGTTCAATTCCTTCCGGTGGTCGTATAAGGCATCGAATACCGGCATGATGCTCCCTCCCGGATAACCGAAAATAGTCTTTACTCCCTGATGCTCCAGAGAGCGCATCAATGCTTCTGCGCCTGTTATTAGAGCCTCACCCCGACCCTCTCCTTGGGAGAGGGAGGAAAAGTTACTCTTTTTATTATTATCAGCCATACTTTATCTTTTTATTAAAAACTTCGGAAATTTGTATCATTCCCTCCTCCCCTCTCTTTCGGAGAGGGGTCGGGGGTGAGGCCTTTAATCAATCAACCTCACAGCCCCTTTGTCAGCGGAACTCACCATACTGGCATATGCTTTCAATGCTTTGGAGACTTCACGGTTGCGGGTTACCGGAGTCATAGGGCGTGCTGCAAGCTCTTCATCCGTCAACTTCACATTGATAGAACGGTTCGGTATATCAATTTCGATAATATCCCCATCCTTAATCTTACCGATATTACCACCGGCAGCCGCTTCGGGAGAAACATGTCCGATACTCAGTCCGGAAGTACCACCACTAAAACGCCCGTCAGTAATCAATGCACACTCCTTACCCAGATGGCGGGATTTGATATAAGAAGTAGGATAAAGCATCTCCTGCATACCCGGTCCACCTTTCGGTCCTTCGTGAGTAATGACGACGACGTCTCCACTGACTACCTTTCCACCCAAAATACCATCGCAAGCCGCATCTTGTGAGTCGAAAACTTTCGCCGGCCCCGTAAATTTCCAGATACTCTCGTCTACACCGGCAGTCTTAACAACGCAACCGTCCTGAGCTATATTTCCTTTCAAAACCGCCAGACCGCCATCCTTGCTGTATGCATGTTCCAAATCACGGATACAACCGGTCGCACGGTCCGTATCGAGTTCCTTATAAGACGCATTTTGTGAGCCGAGTACCAGATTGAACTTTCCGGCTGCCGCACTGGAGTATTTCTTGATTGCCTCTTTACATACATTAGAGCTGGTAATACTATACCGGTCGATTGCCTCTGCCAACGTCATTCCATCCACACGATGGACATTCGTATCGACCAATCCGCCCTTGGCAAGCTCATCCATGATGGCAATGATGCCACCGGCACGGTTAACGTCTTGTACATGATACTTTTGGGTATTGGGAGCCACCTTGCATAAGCAGGGGGTCTTGCGGGAGAGCATGTCAATGTCGTCCATCTTAAAATCCGCTCCGGCTTCGTGAGCCACAGCCAACAAATGAAGTACCGTATTAGTGGAACCGCCCATCGCAATATCCAGCGTCATGGCATTCAAAAATGCCTCACGGGTAGCAATACTGCGCGGGAGTACACTCTCATCCCCTTCTTCATAATATCTAAAGGCATTCTCTACAATCAACCTGGCTGCATCCTCAAATAGTTTCTTGCGATTTTCGTGAGTGGCTACAATCGTGCCGTTACCGGGCAGTGCCAATCCAATCGCTTCATTCAAGCAATTCATGGAATTAGCGGTAAACATGCCTGAACAGCATCCGCAAGTGGGGCAGGCATGTTGCTCAATCTGTGCCACCTCTTTATCGCCCACACTTTCATCAGCAGATTTAATCATGGCATCAATCAAATCCAAATGCTGTCCGTTCCATTCCCCGGCTTCCATCGGACCGCCTGAAACAAACACAGTCGGTATATTCAGCCTCATAGCTGCCATCAGCATCCCCGGAGTAATCTTGTCACAATTACTGATGCAAACCATAGCATCTGCCTTATGAGCATTTACCATATACTCCACACTATCGGCAATGATATCCCTTGAAGGCAGGGAATAAAGCATTCCGTCGTGCCCCATAGCGATACCGTCGTCAATGGCAATCGTATTGAACTCCGCAGCAAAACATCCCCGCTTTTCAATCTCTTCCTTTACAAACTGGCCTATTTCGTGCAGGTGTACATGCCCGGGGACGAATTGTGTAAAGGAATTGACTATAGCGATAATGGGCTTACCCATCTGTTCTTTCTTCATACCATTCGCCGTCCACAATGCACGGGCTCCCGCCATGCGACGACCTTGTGTGCTGAACGAGCTGCGTAACTGATGCTTCATTTTCAAATCTCCTTTTAATGAAAAAGCCTCTCCCACTATAGTGAGAAAGGCTTAATAAATTATCTTCTAACATACGAATACATACATAACCTTTCTCACGCTCTTGATGCCACCACCACGACGCGAATAATATGCAGGAATGCCAGGTTAATAGATGTATGTAAATTCATAACTTAATTCTTCTTTTTTGTTTCAAATGTGCTGCAAAGGTAAGGGCTTTTTTATAATCTCCAAACAAATTGAATAAAAAAATAAGATAAATATGAATAATCGTAAGAAAATATCGCCCTAAAATCCTATTTTATCACTTAACAGTTCTAAATAGAACCATTCGGACAGCCAATGTAAATGTATTGCCAATCATTGAAACCATTTAATAATCTGAAAATTACCAAAGGCTCTCTACATCCCGAAACAAATAATTCGTATCTTTGTCTCTTCAAATACTCAAAAAAAGTATTTACTAATTAAATAAAGATAGAAAATTAATGGAAACAGTAGAAAACAAGTACATCACCGTAGCATATAAGCTGTACTCAATCGAAAACGGAGAAAAAGATTTCGAAGAAGAAGCACCCGTAGAGCATCCTTTTCAGTTTATCTCAGGGCTGGGAATGACACTCGAACCCTTTGAAGCCCAGATAAAAGACTTGCAGATAGGCGATAAATTCGACTTTACCATTCCGGCATCAGAAGCTTATGGTGAATATGACGACGACCATGTTATTGACCTCCCCAAAGAAATCTTTATGATAGAAGGGAAATTCGACAGCGATCGTGTAGTAGAAGGTGCCGTTATCCCCTTGATGACTTCTGAAGGTCAACGCATCAACGGAAGTGTGGTAGAAGTGAAGGAAGATATCGTCGTAATGGATATGAACCATCCGCTCGCAGGTTGTGACTTGAACTTCACTGGAGAAGTAGTGGAAAGCCGCCTGGCTACAAACGAAGAACTTGCCGAAGTCGCCCGTATGATGGGTGGCGGTTGCGGCAGCTGCGGTTGTGGTGACTGTGGCGACGGATGCGGCGACCATGAATGTGGAGGCGGATGCTGCCACTAGAAGAATTAAAAATGAAGAATTAAAAATGAAAGAATCAAACTACGCAATATAAGTATGCTGCATGATAATTCTTTCATTTTTAATTCTTCATTTTTTTAATTATTTACTTGTCATTATCTCCAATACCAATTTATCCGTTTCATTCATTCCTTTAGAACCGATTTTTGTCAGATTACGGATACTCTGATCCACATCCTCATCAATAATACCTTCTACGGAAGTTACACAACGGTTTTCCATGGCCATGATGGCTGAAAGTACTGCGGTTGAAACTCCGGTAGTCACTTTCAATGCACAACTAGGTTTGGCACCATCACAAATCATTCCGGTAAGATTGGCAATCATGTTCTGTACAGCATATGCCACCTGCTCATAAGTACCCCCCATTAGCCAAGTTATACCGCAACTGGAACCAGTGGCAGCAACCACACAACCGCATAAGGCGGATAACCGTCCCAAACTCTGCTTGATATAGATTACTGTCAAATGGCTCAACATCAAGGCACGAATCAATTCTTCTTCTGATTTCCCGTTTTCTTCGGCATAGACTAGTACGGGAAGGGTAGCGGATATCCCTTGATTACCACTGCCGGAATTACTCATCACTGGAATCATAGCTCCTGCCATACGGGCATCACATGCTCCCGAAGTGTAAGAAAGGATATGAGAGAAGACACTGTCGCCCATAATCCGGTGTTCGTAAGTGCCACGTAGGATTTTACCCAGACCATGACCGTATTCACCTTCGAAGGAACGTTCGGCGGCAGTCTTGTTCAGTCGTGCCGTATCAAGAATAAAACGGATGTCGTCTAATGGGGTTGTCATGGCGAAGTCATACACTTTGCGTAAAGTCAAGTCCAATACATCCTCCTCCTCTTCGAAGCAAGAAGCGGTTTGTTTGTCCAGCAGGATGTCCCCGTTGTGCGTTATATAAGTAAAGCAAGTATGTCCACCAGCAATAATGGCGGTTGCCTTGTCCATATCGGCTTCACAGCAGACTTCTATATAAAGTTTCTCTTCTATATCGTCTTTTAAGGATATATGGATACGCTTTTCTTCTATGAAACGCTTTCCTGCCTCCACTGCATCAGGGGTACTGTCTTTCAAAACCTCCAATTGATATGCCGACTTGCCTATTAAAGCGCCAAGTGCCACAGCAATCGGTAATCCAATCATCCCCGTACCAGGAATACCCACTCCCATTGCATTCTTCAGAATATTGGCACTCAGCAATACGGTTATCTTTTCGGGACGCTTATTCAACACTTCCACAGCCTTTGCTACACACAATGCTACAGCTATAGGTTCTGTACAACCAATGGCAGGGACGACCTCGTTCTTGACAAGGGTAATGATTTGCAGTCTTTCCGTTTCAGTCATATTTATTCAAATTTGATGCAGGCAAAGATAATGTATTTTATTCTATAATAAAACGAACAAAAAAATAAAAAAGAGGATTCCAAGCACAGAACCCTCTTTATAGATAAAGAAAAATCTTTTCTTATTTTTTATAAGAATTGTCACCAAGACTTATACCTAAATTGAATCTGGTAGTAACATTCCAAATTCCTTCTATTTCAGTCATTGAGTTCAAGGCAGTCAGCATCTGGATCATATTCCACAAAGGTATACTCTGTCCCCTGAATTCAATGTTCGTGTTCTTTAACAACATATCTACATCAGGTAACATCGGATAGAGAGCAGGCATAAAAATATCAAATAAATCCTTATCCAGATAGATAGAGAGATCATTTACCGTTCTTACGAGCTCTTCCTCGTTCTTTATCTCCAATTGGGTAGTTCTATAGTTCAAGGGGAAACCATCGATTACATAGCCAATCAGTTTTTCAATATCACTATCGGAAATTTTAGAAATATCTAACTTTTTCAGCATATTATCATCTTCAAGTCCAGCCAACAACTGACCCAACAAATTCTTGATGTCAGCTCCACTCATGCTCTTCACCATTTCTATAATCTGCAAAATAGCTTCCGGAGTCACTTGAGAATCCTCAGCATCTTTCAATGCTTCGGTTACAATGGCAGGAATATTCAGCACAACATAGATATGCTCACCCTTCACATACCAATAAGCCAGATTTGCAGGAGAAGATTTCCAAACAATGCCGTCCGTTGAAGGGAGCTGTCCCATACCGGCCATAATCATCTGATCCATAGTAATGTTTATTTCTTCTGCATAGCTGGCTACAATAGAACCGTCAGCTTTGAACTCCACATCTTTCAAAAGCTGTATCATAGCCGCAGATAGGACATTTGTCCCTACTGTCGAGATATTATCCGCTGCAATCCCTGCATTACCACCTTCTCCATAAGGCGATACCCAAGTCAATCTTCCCGGAGCATAAATATTGGTTCTATCTTTAGAATCAGCATAATAAACAGCATCACACAACTGATATTTCTTCACGATATCTCCTACAAACTCCGTAGAAACCGTAACTGCAGCTTTCCCTTCTAATGTGATAGTACCCGAAACTTTCACATTCGTAGAGCTAAGCAGCACCCAAGCCGCCTTAGTAGCAGGCGTTACACTTTTCTCGCCTTGAAACTTAAAAGTACCGTCTGTCTGTTCAACAACAGTCACATTAATTTCTATTTCATCTGCACCTCTAACCACTTTATTCAACGTCAAAATACCATTCTGCGCATCGGTCATCGCTAATTTCATACTAGCATCAGAACTTGTTGGAATATTAGTTTCCAGTTCCAGATTTTCAGCTGTAATAATCTGATTAGGCACTTTCTTCCAATTTTCATCGTCATCATCACTACAAGCCGTGAATAAACTCATTGAACAGATCAATGCAAATAAATAAAATAAATTCTTTTTCATACTTTTTTGAGTACTTGTTTAGTTAATAAAAAGCTTCCCAAGGGAGCTATTAATTTCCCATTTTAAATTAAAGGTGCAAAGTAACACTTTTTAAGGTTACAGTACAAGGTCTTTTCTAAAAAATAGATGTTCCTTTTTTCATCATTACGAGTGAAATTCCGATGTATATTTCATAAAGAGTAAGCCATTTTTATAAAGAACAAACCATTAGCCAAACTCTGGTAAAGGCAGGCAACTTTATACGGAAAGGATTTTTTATCTTATTTCCTTAAACGTTTTATGAAAAAAGTTGTTATCTTTATAAAGTCAAAAGCATTTCCTATAAAGCGTATTGGCACATTAACCTCATATATAAACCTTTAAAGCATTTGATATGTTCAACTCATTTGGAAATATTCTCCGTCTTACCAGTTTTGGGGAATCACACGGTAAGGGTGTGGGAGGAGTGATAGACGGATTCCCTGCAGGAATAGCCATTGATATGGATTTCGTCCAGGCAGAGCTCAACCGACGCCGCCCCGGACAGTCACGTATCACTACTGCTCGGAAAGAGGGTGACAAAGTGGAGTTCCTCTCCGGCATCTTCGAAGGAAAATCCACAGGCTGCCCCATAGGATTCATTGTATGGAACCAAAACCAGCATTCTGACGATTACAATAATCTGAAAGAAGTCTACCGCCCGTCACATGCCGACTATACTTATAAGGTAAAATACGGCATCCGAGACCATCGCGGAGGCGGACGTTCATCGGCCCGTGAAACAATCTCGCGTGTAGTGGCGGGCGCCTTGGCCAAATTGGCACTAAAGCAGTTGGGTATACACATCACGGCATACACTTCACAAGTAGGCTCTATCCGCCTTGAAGAGAACTATACCGCATACGACCTCGACCTGATAGAGACCAATCCGGTCCGCTGCCCCGACCCGGCGAAGGCGAAAGAAATGGAAGAACTCATCTTCAAGATAAAGGGAGAAGGAGATACTATCGGAGGAGTGGTGACCTGTGTCATCAAAGGATGCCCCATCGGACTGGGACAACCCGTATTCGGCAAGCTCCATGCGGCACTCGGAGCAGCCATGCTCAGCATCAATGCAGCAAAAGCATTCGAGTATGGAGACGGTTTCAAGGGATTAAAGCAAAAAGGCTCAGAGCAGAATGACGTGTTCTACAACAACAACGGACGTATCGAGACCCGCACCAATCATTCGGGCGGTATACAAGGTGGAATCAGCAACGGACAAGACATCTATTTCCGTGTAGCCTTCAAACCCGTGGCAACCGTACTGATGGAGCAACACACCGTGAACATTGACGGTGTAGACACCACCCTGAAAGCCCGCGGACGCCATGATCCGTGCGTATTGCCACGCGCAGTACCCATCGTGGAAGCAATGACAGCAATGACATTGCTGGATTATTACCTGATTGACAGAACAACTCAGCTATAATATTCACCTATGGAAATAAAGAAATATATTACAGAGAACGAGTCTAAAATGCTGGAAAACTTGTTCAGCCTCATCCGTATTCCAAGCATCAGTGCCAAACCCGAGTATCACGACGATATGCTTGCCTGCGCCAAACGCTGGGCACAACTGTTGCTCGAAGCCGGAGCAGACGAAGCTCTGGTAATGCCTTCAAAAGGAAATCCAATTGTTTTTGGACAGAAAATCGTAGACCCGGACGCCAAGACCGTATTGGTATATGCCCACTACGACGTGATGCCGGCCGAGCCTCTCGAACTTTGGAAAAGCGAACCCTTTGAGCCTGAAATACGCGACGGACATATCTGGGCACGTGGTGCTGATGATGACAAAGGGCAGTCTTTCATACAAGTGAAAGCATTTGAATACCTCGTCAGAAACGGACTGCTGCAAACCAACGTGAAATTCATCTTCGAAGGAGAAGAAGAAATCGGCTCGCCCAGTCTGGAAAGCTTCTGCCAAGAGCACAAAGAACTGCTAAAAGCAGATGTCATACTGGTTTCGGACACCAGCATGCTTGGCGCCGACCTGCCTTCACTGACCACTGGATTGCGCGGACTTGCCTATTGGGAAATAGAAGTGACCGGCCCTAATCGCGACCTGCACAGCGGACACTTCGGCGGTGCCGTCGCCAATCCCATCAACGTGCTTTGCCAGATTATCAGCAAAGTAACGGATGCGGGGGGACGTATCACCATACCGAGTTTCTATGACGATGTGGAAGAAGTTCCCCAAGCTGAGCGCGACATGATAGCCCGCATTCCTTTCGACGAAGAGAAATACAAAAAGGCTATCAATGTAAAAGCGCTTTTCGGAGAGAAAGGTTACAGTACGCTGGAACGTAACAGTTGCCGTCCATCTTTCGACGTATGCGGCATCTGGGGCGGATATACGGGTGAAGGGTCCAAGACCGTGCTCCCATCCAAGGCATACGCCAAGGTATCCTGCCGGTTAGTTCCCCACCAGGACCACCATAAAATATCCAAACTGTTTGCCGACTATATCTTAGACATAGCACCGGATTCGGTGCAGGTAAAAGTCACTCCGATGCACGGCGGACAAGGATATGTATGCCCCATCAGCCTGCCCGCCTATCAAGCCGCCGAAAAAGGTTTTGAAAAAGCATTCGGAAAGAAACCGCTGGCAGTGCGTCGAGGTGGAAGTATCCCCATCATTTCCACCTTCGAGCAAGTGCTGGGTATCAAAACCGTATTGATGGGCTTCGGGCTCGAATCCAACGCCATCCACTCACCTAATGAGAATATACCATTGGACATCTTCCGTAAAGGAATAGAAGCCGTTGTCGAATTCTACCTCAATTATAAATAAAACAAGAAAATCAGGATGAAAGACTTCCAAATTCAAGCCATCGGCCTGATGTCCGGCACCTCTCTTGACGGACTGGACGTATGTTGTTGCACTTTCCGACGACAAGCTGGAAAATGGTCTTTCCACATAGACTGTGCGAAAGGCTATAGCTACCCTGACGCCATGAAGCAGATATTGGGTACCGGTGCACAGACAATGAGTGCTTTGGAGTTCATCACTTTCCACAGCTCCTATGGAAAGTTTCTCGGTGAACGTGTCAACGAGTTCATGCAAGAATTTGGAGTCCACCCCGATATTATCGCCTCCCACGGGCATACTATCTTCCATGAGCCTCAAAAGAGAATCATGTACCAAATAGGTGATGGAGCCGCCATTGCCGCTGAAACCCATATACCTACCGTTTCGGATTTCCGGCGGCTGGACATCATGCTAGGTGGGCAGGGCGCTCCACTCGTACCTATTGGCGACCGGTTGCTTTTTGCTGACTACGACTTCTGTTTGAATATCGGCGGCTTCTCCAACATCTCATTCGAGCAGGACGGGCGGCGCATCGCTTTTGACATCAGTCCGGTGAATTACATCATCAACCATTACTGCCGGCAAATAGGATTGGAATTTGACCGTGACGGCGAGATAGCACGGCAAGGCAACATTTGCCAAGAACTGCTGGACGAACTGAACGGAATGGATTTCTACCATCAGTCCGGACCGAAATCATTGGGACGGGAGTGGGTGGAAACGCTGGTATATCCCATGCTCGAGCGTTATGGCTTGAGTATGGAGAATATGCTACGTACCTTTTACGAGCATGCCGCCTGGCAAATATCACGCATCATCACCGCCCACCCCTTGCCCGATGGCAATGGAAAGCTGCTGATTACCGGTGGAGGTGCATTCAACAAGTTCCTCATAGAACGTATCGACGCCTTGTGTCCGTGTGAAATCGTGATTCCCAGCCGGCAAATCATAGAGTACAAGGAAGCCCTAATCTTTGCTTTCCTGGGTGCCCTCTATATGGCGGACACACCCGGATGCCTCGCCTCGGTAACGGGAGCCACGGCAGATAATATCGGAGGGATGCTGTTTAAAATATAGTCAATTCTACCATTATGGAAAAATCAAAAGACACCTGGACCGTCTTATCCAGCGAATACCTTCATCGGGCCCCGTGGCTCACTGTGCGTAAGGACCATGTAGTGCTACCCAACGGCAACCACATCCCCTCCTATTATATATTGGAATATCCCAACTGGGTGAATACCATTGCCATCACCCGTGATGGACAATTTGTCTTTATCCGCCAATACCGGCATGGCATACAAGAAACGTCCTATGAGCTCTGTGCAGGGGTATGCGAAGAAGAGGACGGCTCTCCGATGGTTTCCGCACAACGGGAACTTTTGGAAGAAACCGGCTATGGAAACGGAGTATGGAAAGAGTTCATGCAAATCTCTCCCAATCCAAGTACCCACACCAACATTACCTACTGTTTCCTGGCTACGGACGTGGAGAAAATCTCCGAGCAACAGTTGGAAGATACAGAAAACCTGACCGTACACCTGCTTTCCTTGCAAGAGGTCAAGGAATTGCTGCAGCAAGGAAGCATCCGCCAGGCGCTGATGGCTGCTCCCCTCTGGAAATACATGGCGGAGAGAATTATTTAATGTGATTACCCTTATTCAAACGGCTTGCGGAATGTGCATCCAGATTTCCATTCAGAACAACCGTAAGCTGTTTTCCCCTTGATAACGGTACCTTTTCCGCAAAGCGGACAAGACTGACCGACGAAATCGTCAGCTTGTACGGGAACCTCCACACTTGAAGCTGCCACAGCGCCCAAAGCCTGTTTCGTCTTTTTACCTGCGGCGGCAGACTTTCTCGGTGCTCTTTTCTTCGGCTCCTTTTTTGGCTTATCGGCAGCCTCTGTCTTGGCAGAAGCCTTACTGCCCTTTTCGGGAGCAGACGCTTGGATGGTGATGTGGCGGTTGCTGTTATCAGAAAGTACACTCATCACGATTTCCGATACCATCTGCTTCAATTCTTCCAAGAATTGTCCGGCATTATATGTCCGCCTTTCTATCTCACGTAGTTTTTTCTCCCAAATACCGGTCAGTTCCGCCGACTTCAACAGCTCCTCATGAATAATCTGTATCAGCTCCACACCGGTAGGAGTGGCTATCAGATTCTTCTTTTCCTTGCGGATATAATTCCGCTTGAACAGCGTCTCGATGATGGCTGCACGGGTAGACGGACGACCGATACCGTTTTCCTTCAGCGCATCACGCAGTTCGTCGTTATCCACCAGCTTGCCCGCCGTTTCCATAGCACGCAGCAGGGTGGCTTCCGTATAAGGCCGGGGCGGTTGCGTCCACTTCTCATATAAATCAGGAACGTGCGGTCCGCTTTCTCCTTTCACAAAAGCCGGAAGCACATTCTCCTCTTCTCCCTTTTCCTCTTTCTCCTCCTGCGATTGTACCGAGGGGGTGCCGAAGATAACACGCCAACCCGATTCCAGAATCTGCTTGCCGGTGGCCTTGAACTCTATGCTCTCTACCTCGCCCAATACGGTGGTAGTGGCAAACTTACAATCGGGATAGAATACAGCAATGAAACGGCGTGCTATCAAATCGAATACGCGACGTTCCATATCCGTCAGATTCTGCGGATGCTGGCCGGTAGGAATAATGGCGTGGTGGTCTGTTACCTTCGAGTTATCGAAAACCTTTTTGGACTTCAACAATGCAGTTCCTGTCAAAGGGGCTGTAAATGTCTCGTAATCACGCAGACCTTTCAAGATGCCGGGGCATTTGGGATAGATGTCATCACTCAAATAGGTAGTGTCTACACGTGGATAGGTAGCCACTTTCTTCTCATACAAAGACTGGATGATTTTCAGCGTCTCATCAGCGGAATAGGCAAACTTCTTGTTACATTCCACTTGCAAAGAAGTCAAGTCAAACAAGCGAAGTGGCGCCTCCCTCCCCTCTTTCTTGGTGACATCCGTCACAGTAAAAGGAAAATTCTTAACCTGATCCAATAGAGCAAGCCCACGTTCGCGGTCGGTAATGGGGTCGATACCTCGATTCTCTTCTTCTTTTTTAGGTTTCTTCCCAGCAGCTATGGCCTCTTTCTGCTTCTCGGCTTCCAGTACCAGTTCCTCCTCACTTTTCCGGAGGATGGCGGAGAAAGTGGTATCACGATAGACGGTCTTCAGCTCCCAGTATTGCTTGGGAACAAAATTCTGTATTTCCAACTGACGGTTTACAATCAGCGCCAGTGTCGGCGTCTGCACACGGCCGATAGAAAGTACCTGCCGGTTCTGCCCATACTTCATGGTGTAGAGGCGGGTGGCATTCATCCCGAGCAGCCAGTCGCCAATGGCACGCGACAAGCCTGCTTCGTACAAAGGCTGGAAATCCGACGCATCACGCAGCTTGGCAAACCCCTCACGAATAGCTTCCTCTGTCAATGAAGATATCCAAAGACGTTTCACCGGACAACGTGCCCCGGCCTTCTGCATCACCCAACGCTGTATCAATTCTCCCTCCTGCCCGGCATCACCACAGTTTATAATCATATCGGCATGTTGCATGAGGTTCTCTATCGTATGGAACTGGCGCTCGTATGTGGGATTACTAATCAGCTTAATGCCGAAACGGGGAGGTATCATGGGCAGGCTTCCCAAGCTCCATGACTTCCAATTAGGGGTATATTCATGCGGCTCTTTCAGCGTACAAAGATGACCGAATGTCCAGGTCACCTGGTATCCATTTCCTTCGATGTATCCGTCTTTCTTTTCTCTCGCTCCCAATACATCGGCTATGTCACGCGCCACAGAGGGCTTTTCGGCAATACAAACTATCATTCGCTATTTTATTTAGTGGGACAAAGGTAATAAAAAGGGGGCAAGAACGAAACGATAAGCAAGGAACGATAACATAGACCTGGTAATTTTTTCTCCCCAAAAGCTGACATATGAACATAAAAAAAGGAGTACCGCTGTACTCCAACCTTTGTTAACCTTAAATCTAATACTATGAAAAACACATTGCAAAGATACGGACTTCTGATAAATCTGCAAATTATCCAACTAAAAAATATGTTCTATAACACAGATTAAGAAAAAGGGACGGATATGTAAACATATGCCGTCCCTCTTTTAACATTTAACGTGTCGGATTATTCTTCATCCAACAAGATTTCCAATATCTGGCAAGCAGCCTTGGCAACCGGAGTACCGGGGCCGAAGATGGCAGCTACGCCTGCCTTGTAAAGGAAGTCATAGTCTTGTGCGGGGATTACACCACCGGCAATCACTACGATGTCCTCACGTCCCAACTTCTTGAGTTCTTCGATAATCTGCGGAACCAATGTCTTGTGTCCGGCAGCCAATGAAGAAACCCCCACTACATGAACGTCGTTCTCAACTGCTTCGCGGGCAGCCTCGGCCGGTGTTTGGAACAAGGGTCCCATGTCCACATCGAAGCCACAGTCGGCATATCCGGTTGCAACAACTTTGGCACCGCGGTCGTGACCGTCCTGCCCCATCTTTGCTACCATGATACGAGGCTGACGTCCCTCTTTCTTCGCAAACTTCTCAGCTAATTCACAAGCACGGTGGAAGTCGCTGTCATTCTTACTTTCTGATGAATACACGCCTGATATAGTTCTAATTACTGCTTTATAACGTCCTACAATCTTTTCGCAAGCATAAGAGATTTCCCCCAAAGTGGCACGGACACGGGCTGCCTCGACTGCCAGTTCCAGCAAGTTACCCTTACCTGTCTTTACACATTCAGTAATAGCCTCCAATGCCTTGTCCACTTCTGCCTGGTTACGTCCTTCCTTCAGACGCTTCAGGTTTTCAATCTGTTCCTGACGGACAGCCGTATTGTCGATTTCAAGAATATCAATCGGAGCTTCTTTCTCCAGACGATACTTGTTCACGCCGACAATGGTCTGTGAACCGCTATCAATACGGGCTTGTGTACGTGCAGCAGCCTCTTCGATACGCATCTTGGGAATACCGGTTTCGATGGCTTTTGCCATACCGCCCAGCTTCTCTACTTCCTGAATCAATTCCCAAGCCTTGTGAGCCAACTCATTGGTCAAACTTTCCACATAATAAGAGCCACCCCATGGGTCTACATTCTTGCAAATGTAAGTTTCTTCCTGAATATAAATCTGCGTATTACGTGCAATACGTGCAGAGAAATCCGTCGGCAAGGCAATAGCCTCGTCAAGAGCATTGGTATGCAGTGACTGAGTATGTCCCAATGCAGCAGCCATCGCCTCGATACAAGTACGGCCCACATTGTTGAACGGGTCTTGCTCTGTCAGCGACCAGCCGGAAGTCTGGGAGTGCGTACGCAAAGCCAGCGACTTCGGATTCTTCGGGTTGAACTGCTTCACAATCTTTGCCCACAACATACGTGCGGCACGCATTTTGGCAATTTCCATAAAGTGGTTCGTTCCGATGGCCCAGAAGAAAGAGAGACGCGGTGCGAAAGCATCGATGTCAATACCCGCAGCCGTTCCGGCACGCAGATATTCCAAACCGTCTGCCAGGGTGTAAGCCAACTCGATGTCTGCCGTAGCACCCGCTTCCTGCATGTGGTAGCCGGAGATGGAGATAGAGTTAAACTTAGGCATTTTCTGAGAAGTATATTCAAAGATATCAGAAATAATCTTCATAGAGAATGCAGGCGGGTAGATATAGGTATTACGCACCATGAATTCCTTCAAGATATCGTTCTGGATAGTACCAGCCATTTCTTCTAACTTGGCACCCTGCTCCAGACCTGCGTTGATGTAGAATGCCATAACAGGAAGTACGGCACCGTTCATGGTCATGGAGACGGACATCTTGTTCAAAGGAATTCCATCGAACAGCACCTTCATATTCTCCAAGGAACAGATAGACACACCTGCCTTACCTACGTCACCCACTACACGTTCGTGGTCGGGGTCGTAGCCACGGTGAGTGGCCAAGTCGAAAGCTACGGACAGACCTTTCTGTCCGGAAGCCAAATTACGACGGTAAAAGGCATTTGACTCTTCCGCTGTAGAAAAACCTGCATACTGACGGATAGTCCAGGGACGCAATGTATACATTACAGAGTACGGACCACGCAAATAAGGAGGAAGTCCGGCAGCATAACCCAAATGTTCCATTCCCTCAAGGTCTTCTTTTGTATAAACAGGCTTCACCTCAATGTGTTCCGGCGTTTTCCAATCAGCATGGATGCCGTTAGCCTTTTGCCACTCAGCACCATTGACGGGTTGAAAAGCGGCATATATATCTAAGTTTTTAAAATCTTTTCTCATCTTACTTCAAAAGTTTAGCGTTGTATTCCTTTAATGTTTCCAGCACGTTGACACGGACATGGATAAAGTTCTCGATACCGGCAGCCTTCAAGTCGTCCATGCAAGCAGGAGCACCGGCTACGATAAACATGGCACGACCATTCAGAGCCTTGAAGGCGGGAACAGCATATTCTGCATATTCATCATCACTTGAACACAATACCACGATGTCGGCCTTGGCAGCCATTGCAGCTTCTATACCTTCTTCTACAGTGGAGAAACCGAGGTTGTCTACAACTTCATATCCGGCACAAGCCAAGAAATTGCAAGAGTACTGTGCACGTGCTTGGCGCATGGCCAAATTACCGATAGTCAGCATAAACGCTTTCGGACGTTTGCCGGAAGCCTCTGTTTCGAGACGCAACGCTTCAAATTCACTGGCAGCACGGTCAAAGTTCAGTGTCGGAACATCTTTTTCGCACGTATGTCCGCCGCCGCAACAGCAAGTAGCCTCAACCGGTTTCTTATCCCCGGCCTTTTCATTGAAGTTGGGGAACTGGTTAGTACCCAGCAACACTTCCTTACGCTTGGCGACTGCAGCATGACGTGCCTTGTTGCTCTCGTTTACGGCAGCCTGCACTTTTCCGGCTTTCACGGAAGCATAGAAACCACCGTCTTCTTCTACAGCGAGGAAGAGGTCCCAAGCCTGCTTGGCAATAGAGACGGTCAAGTTCTCGATATAGTAAGAACCTGCAGCCGGGTCTATAACCTTATCGAAGTGCGATTCTTCTTTCAACAGCAATTGTTGGTTACGCGCCATACGCTCAGAGAATTCGTTAGGAGCATCATAAGTCTTGTCGAACGGAGTAACCGTCATTGAGTCAACACCGGCAAGGGCGGCACTCATCGCCTCAGTCTGCGTACGCAACAAGTTTACGTGTGCATCAAACAAAGTCAGGTTGAATGAAGAAGTTTCCGCATGAATCTTCATCTTGGCTGCACAGCGACACTCGTTATCCTTACCCTTGTTTTCGCAGTCGCGCAGACACTCAGGACTGTAAGAAGCCACAATATTAGCCCACAGCATACGTGCAGCGCGGAATTTGGCTATTTCAAGGAAGTAGTTGGAACTGATACCGAAATTAAACTTAATCTTCTTGGCTACCATTGCAGCCGGCAGACCGGCATCAACCAACTGATTCATATATTCATTACCCCAAGCCAAAGCGTAACCCAACTCCTGGAAAATATAAGAACCTGCATTGTTTAATGTCAACGCATTCACATTCAACACACGGTATTTCGGAAGGGAAGCGGTAGCCTCGAGCAGTGCCTTGGCTGTTGCCACCATATCACCTTTTTCTTTACCTTTGGCCAGCATCTTGTTGAAGTAGTCATAGTTGATGGAACCCTGCAACTTCGTCAAATCATAATCCTTTTTCTGGAAATAAGCGACAAGAAGTTCCGCAAGTTCCACCACATGCCCTTGGCAGGTAGAGAAATTCAACTCAACACATTCTGCGCAGATATCTTTCAACAAAGTTTCAATATACTCTGCGTTCAATTCCTTGGCCTTTACATGGAAAGAGAGTGAATCTACACCTTTATTCAAGATATCCAACGCCTTGGCATTGGCCTCTTTGGGGCATTCCACTTTGATTTCCTGACGCACAAGCCATTCATTGTTATCTTTCTTGGTACCTCTGAGATAAGGGAACTCGCCGGGAAGAGCATCTGTCGTCTTCAAACCTTCCAGGTCCTCCATACGGTAGAAAGGTTTCACTTTAAATCCTTCGTTTGTCTTCCAAACGAGTTTCTTCTCGAAATCCGCCCCTTTCAGGTCTGCGGTAACTTTCTCCATCCACTGCTCAGTGGAAACGGGAGAGAAGTCGGAGAAGAGTTTTTCTTTACTGTCTGCCATAGTTTATTTAAAATTAAAATAGATGAATACTATTCATTTTTGTCATCAAGAGACTTGCAAATATAAGGAAATACTTAGAACAAAATCTTTTTTTAGAGAAAATTGCACTTACAGATGACTCCGCATCCATACGGATTCAGCGTATTCACCGGAAACACACCCTATTTTTGCAAAGTTGATATAGCAAAAAGTACCACAAAGCTTTTGTCACCTCCTTTTTATTAAGTAATTTTGCGCGAAATTTAAAAAAACGACATATTAAAAGGTACTATGAATTGGTTAGAAAGCTTGTTATGGGACCCTTCATCTGTCGCTCACATCGTTTGTTTGTATGCATTCGTAATATCTGTGGGCGTATTGCTGGGTAAGATTAAGATTTTCGGGGTATCGTTGGGGGTTACATTCGTCCTCTTTGCGGGTATCCTGATGGGGCATTTTGGCTTCACGGGCGAAACACACATTTTGCATTTCATCCGCGAATTCGGTTTGATTTTATTTGTATTCTGTATCGGTCTGCAAGTCGGGCCTTCCTTCTTCTCTTCCTTTAAGAAAGGGGGGATGCGGCTGAACATGCTTGCTGTCGGTATCGTGTTGCTGAATATCGCAGTAGCATTGAGCATCTACTTCATTGACGGAGGGATAGACTTGCCAATGATAGTAGGTATTCTCTATGGTGCCGTAACCAATACTCCGGGTCTGGGTGCCGCACAAGAAGCCCTGAACCAAATAAACTATACGGGAGACCCCATCGCATTGGGATATGCCTGCGCCTATCCGCTTGGTGTGGTAGGTATCATAGGTTCCATCATAGCCATCCGTTATATCTGCCGGGTGAACCTCAAGAAAGAGGAGCAGGAACTCAATACGCAGGAAGCAGATGTAAAGCATCAGCCGCACATGCTTCACCTCGAAGTACGCAACGAATCAATTTCCGGAAAGACCCTGCTCCAGATAAAGGATTTCCTGGGACGTCCGTTTGTCTGTTCACGCATACGCCATGAGGGGCACGTCAGTATCCCCAACCATGAAACGGTATTCCACGTAGGAGACCAGCTCTTCATCGTATGCTCCGAAGAAGATGCCGAAGCGGTAGCTGCCTTTATCGGAAAAGAAATACATGTAGACTGGGAAAAGCAGGACACCCCAATGGTTTCCCGTCGTATCCTCGTCACTAAGTCCGAAATCAACGGTAAGAAGCTGGGAAGCCTCCACTTCCGCAGTATGTACGGTGTAAATGTAACCCGTATCAACCGCTCAGGTATGGACTTGTTTGCTGATCCCAATCTGGTACTTCAAGTAGGTGACCGCGTAATGGTGGTTGGCCAGCAAGATGCCGTAGAGCGTGTAGCCGGTGTATTGGGCAACCAGTTGAAACGTTTGGACACTCCGAATATCGTTACTATTTTCGTGGGAATCTTCCTAGGAATCCTGCTGGGAAGCCTCCCCATCGCATTCCCGGGTATGCCGACACCGGTTAAGTTAGGTCTCGCAGGTGGTCCGCTGGTAGTGGCAATCCTTATCGGACGTTTTGGTCACAAAATGCATCTTGTGACGTACACCACCATGAGCGCTAACTTGATGTTGCGTGAAATCGGTATTGTACTCTTCCTTGCCAGTGTAGGTATAGAAGCCGGTGAGCATTTTGTACAAACAGTAGTAGAAGGCAGCGGATTACTGTATGTAGGCTATGGATTCCTGATAACCGTCATCCCTTTGTTGATAATCGGCATGATAGCCCGTTTCTATTGCAAAGTGAACTACTTCACCCTGATGGGTTTAATAGCAGGTAGCAACACAGACCCTCCTGCATTGGCATACGCCAATCAGACATCAGGCAATGATGCTCCGGCAGTAGGTTACTCCACGGTATATCCATTGACAATGTTCCTGCGAATTCTGGCGGGACAGATGATACTGCTGACAATGATGTAGGAGGAAATTAAGGAATTAAAATTAAAGGCTGCGCAATGTTGGTTTAACCCAACTACGCAGCCTTTAATTTTAATTCCTTAAAGTCTTAGCTTCTTCTTGACGAACTCTTCTATAAAGTCCACCGTAGCCTCAATACCTAATACGGAAGAATCGATACACAAGTGGTATGTTTCGGCAGCTCCCCATTTTTTGTAGCTGTAGTAGTTATAGTATTCGGCACGCTTCTTGTCCGCTTTGTTCATCATCTCCTCCGCTTCACGCTCAGAAATGGAATACATTCGGCAAATACGCTTGATGCGCTCCTCATTGGAGCAGGAAATGAAGACATTGGCACAGCGTGGATGTTCTCGCAGAATGTAATCGGCACAACGCCCCACAAACAAGCAGGACTTCTCCTCCGCCAATCTGCGTATCACGTCACTCTGCACTTTGAACAGAGCATCATTACTCAGGCAATTCGTGGCCGGGATAGCCCCGTCACTGACAAAAGGGAAACGCATGCCGAAGAGCCCTCCAATAATACCTTGTGAAGCTTTCTCATCAGCTTTCTCAAAGAACTCACAACACAGTCCACTCTCTTCAGAAGCCAACCTAATCAGTTCCTTATCATAAAAGTCAATACCCAGACGGGCAGCCAGTTTCTCGCCTATCTCCCGTCCGCCACTGCCCAGTTGACGGCCTATATTGATTATAAAATTATTGCCCATACGCTTATTCATCTATTGGTTTGCAGATAGCAAATATAAATATTCTTACGGAATATCTGCAGAAAGTAGGAAGAAAAATTCAGAGCCTCTCCCCCGACCTATCCCTACAAGGGAGAGGTTCTGAATTTGCGGAATTGACAAACCAACATCACCAATGCTATCAAACTTGCAAGCAAATCGGATACCGGCATGCTGTACCACACTCCTGCCACTCCGAAGAACTGCGGCAGGATAAGCAGGCAAGGAAGCAGAATCAGCATCTGTCGGGTAAGGGAAAGGAATATCGCTTTGCCTGCCATGCCTATGCTCTGGAAAAAGTTGGAAGTCACCATCTGGAAACCGATAATCGGGAAGAACATTACCGTAATGCGCAGTCCCGTGACCGAAAGCTCTGTCAGTTCCGCATCCGATGTAAAGATGCCCACTACCAGGTCCGGCACCAGCATACCGACCAAAAAGCCGAAAGTGGTCACTGCCGTGGCATAGATTATCGTCAGTTTCAGCACCTTGTTCACCCGTCCGTACAGCTTCGCCCCGAAGTTATATCCGGCAATAGGCTGCATACCCTGATTCAGCCCCATCACAATCATCACTACAATGAAAACCAGACGATTCACGATGCCGAAAGCCCCAATAGCCAAGTCGCCACCATACTTCTTCAACCCCTGATTGATAATGATAACGATGAAGCAGGCTGCCAGGTTCATCAGGAAAGGAGACATGCCGATAGCGAGCGAATCGAATACAATCTTACGTTTCAGACGGAATATCCCCCGGTGGAAATGCAACAGCTCATCCTTATTGCTGAAAAGCTTGAACTGCCACGTCAAAGAGATGATTTGCGCCACAATGGTAGCGACGGCAGCACCACGTATGCCCCAGCCAAAAACATAGATAAACACCGGGTCGAGTATGGTATTGATAACCACCGTGGCTATAGTGGCGTACATCGCCTTCTGTGGATGCCCTGAAGAGCGCAGCACTGCATTCAGCCCCAGATAGAGGTGCGTAACGGCATTTCCCAAAAGGATAATCTGCATATAATCCCTCGCGTAGCCCACCGTCTGGTCACTGCCTCCGAAGAAATAGAGAATCGGGTCGAGAAAGAGCATGACAATGATGGTAAAGGCAATTCCCAGTACCATGTTCAGCACAAAAACATTGCCCAGCACACACTGTGCCGTGTCATAATCCTTCTGCCCCAGCTTGACGGAAATCAGTGTAGAAGCCCCCACTCCTACCAACGAACCGAACGCCGCAGCCAGATTCATCAACGGGAAAGTCAACGCCAATCCCGAAATAGCCATCGTCCCAACGCCGTGACCGATGAAGATACTGTCTACCATATTATATAAAGAGGATGCCGTCATTGCGATGATTGCCGGAACGGCATATTGCATCAAGAGTTTACCTATACTTTCCGTTCCCAACGCCGTGGGAGTCTTTTGTCCTGCCATATTATATACCTATTTCTTTTTAGCGGGTGCAAAGGTACTCTTTTTTTAAAACAGAACAGCAGAAAAAACACCTTAAACCTGCACACTATGCGGATGATTTATGCTATCTTTGCGGTTCAATGATAAATCATAAGATATGATTACCATAATCATACCGTATGATTGATATAATCATACCGTATGATTGGCACATTCATACCGTATGAATCATGCCTGACCTACCGGTTGAGCCGGACACATAATAACAACAAGCCCCCATGGCATTCTATAAGAAAGTAAAACAGAAAGGCGACGACAAATGGCACCCAAGAGCCGTCACCAAAGGACATCCCTATACAACGGATGAAATAGCCCGATTATTGTCGGAAATGTCTACGGTAACCCCGGGAGATACCTATGCAGTATTAATGAACCTTGGTGAAGTGCTGGGCAAGCTGATGAGCTCGGGACACTCCGTAAAGCTCAAGGGCATCGGGACGTTCTACTACACCTGCCGTTCGGAAGGCACCGGAGTAGACACCCCAGAAGAAGTGAGTCCGGCGCAAATCACTGCGGTGCAGATACGCTTCATCCCCGAATACTACCGCGGGCAATGCGGACAAGTGACGGAACGCACCCTCCTCTCCCCGCACATCGAATGGGTGGATGCCGAAGGAGAGGGTTAATGTCACCCCCGTTCCCTATATTTCAAGGAAAAAGGTTCTCTATCTGAAAAATGTTTCGTACTTTTGTACCCAAATTGAGTGAAATATAGCGAAATGAACGTATTAGAACTAAGTGAACAAGAAATCATTCGTCGCAACAGCATGAATGAACTTCGCGCGATGGGCATCGAGCCTTATCCCGCAGCAGAGTATGTAACAAATGCTTTCTCTACCGATATTAAAGCTGAATTCAACGACGATGCAGAGCCTCGCCAAGTGTCCGTTGCCGGACGTATCATGAGCCGCCGTATCATGGGTAAAGCATCTTTCATCGAATTGCAGGACTCCAAAGGACGCATCCAGGTATATATCACCCGCGATGACATCTGCCCGGACGAGGACAAGGAGATGTACAACACCGTGTTCAAACGTTTGCTCGATTTAGGCGACTTCATCGGCATCGAAGGATTCGTATTCCGTACTCAGATGGGCGAAATCAGCATCCATGCCAAGAAGCTGACCGTACTTGCAAAGAGCATCAAGCCCCTGCCTATCGTGAAATATAAGGACGGCGTGGCTTACGACTCTTTCGAAGACCCCGAACTCCGCTACCGCCAGCGTTATGTAGACCTTATCGTGAACGACGGCGTGAAAGAAAAATTCCTGAAGCGCGCCACCGTCATCAAGACCATGCGTGCCGTGCTGGATGAAGCCGGCTACACGGAAGTGGAGACGCCGATTCTTCAATCCATCCCCGGTGGAGCAAGCGCCCGTCCGTTCATCACCCACCATAACTCTCTGGATATGGACCTCTACCTGCGTATCGCCACCGAGCTTTACTTGAAGCGACTGATTGTGGGCGGATTTGAAGGTGTATATGAAATAGGCAAGAACTTCCGTAACGAGGGTATGGACAAGAACCATAACCCGGAATTCACTTGTATGGAGCTGTACGTGCAGTACAAGGACTACAACTGGATGATGAGCTTTACGGAGAAATTGCTGGAACGCATCTGTATCGTCGTAAATGGCTGCACAGAAACCGAAATAGACGGCAAGACCATCAGCTTCAAAGCTCCCTACCGCCGTCTGCCCATCCTGGAAGCCATCAAGGAAAAGACCGGATACGACCTCGAAGGCAAGAGCGAGGACGAAATCCGCCAGGTGTGCAAGGAACTGAATATGGAGATTGACGACACCATGGGCAAGGGTAAGCTGATTGATGAAATCTTCGGAGAATTCTGCGAAGGAACTTTCATACAGCCCACTTTCATCACCGACTATCCCGTAGAGATGAGCCCGCTGACCAAGATGCACCGCAGCAAGCCGGGACTGACCGAACGCTTCGAACTGATGGTGAACGGCAAGGAACTTGCCAACGCTTACAGCGAGCTGAACGACCCGATAGACCAGGAAGAACGCTTCAAAGACCAGCTTCGCTTGAGCGAAAAGGGAGACGACGAAGCGATGTTCATCGACCAGGACTTCCTGAAAGCATTGCAATATGGTATGCCTCCCACATCGGGCATCGGTATTGGTATCGATCGTCTGACAATGTTGATGACGGGCGAATCCTTCATCCAGGAAGTGCTTTTCTTCCCGCAGATGCGTCCGGAAAAGGTTGTCCCCAAAGATGCTCCTGCACGATACACGGAACTGGGCATCCCCGAAGATTGGGTGGCTGTAATCCAGAAGGCCGGCTACAACCTGGTGAGTGACATGAAAGATGTGAATCCGCAAAAACTCCACATGGACATTTGCGGTATCAACAAGAAATATAAATTGGAACTGGCAAACCCGACCGTAAACGAAGTTGCTGACTGGGTCGGAAGAATTAAGAATTAAAAATTAAAGAATTAAATAGGCAAAATTAAAGATAGGAGGAAGGTGAAGGCGCGCTCCTTCACCCCCTTTTAATTTTTAGTTTTTAATTATTAATTTCGATATGAAACTACCCGGTAAGATAGCCATCATGGGCGGAGGAAGTTGGGCAACTGCCATTGCCAAAATGGTACTGGCCCAAGCGGAGTCGATAAACTGGTATATGCGGCGAGACGACCGTATTGCCGACTTCAAACGGCTTGGCCATAACCCTGCCTACCTGACGGGCGTCAAGTTTGATACCAAGCGTATCAACTTCAACTCCAACATCAATGATGTCGTGAAAGAATCTGATACGCTCATCTTCGTTACACCTTCCCCTTATCTGAAGGTTCACTTGAAGAAACTGAAGACTAAGATTAAGGATAAATTCATCATAACTGCCATCAAAGGTATTGTACCCGATGACAACTTGATTGTCTCGGAATATTTCACTAAGGAATATGGCGTCCCGACTGAGAATATTGCTGTATTGGCAGGTCCCTGCCATGCGGAAGAAGTGGCTCTGGAACGCCTTTCTTACTTGACCATTGCTTGTCCCGACACCGACAAGGCTTGCACCATTGCCCGCAAACTGGCCAGTTCATTCATCAAGACCTCTGTCAGTAATGACGTTGCCGGCATTGAATACAGTTCGGTGCTGAAAAATGTATATGCCATTGCAGCCGGTATTTGCAGCGGTCTGAAATATGGCGACAACTTTCAGGCTGTGCTTATGTCCAATGCCATACAGGAAATGAACAGATTCCTGCAAACGGTACATCCACTGAACAGAAACGTAAATGATTCCGTTTATTTAGGTGACCTGCTGGTGACGGGATATTCCAATTTCAGCCGTAACCGCACATTCGGCACGATGATTGGCAAGGGATACTCCGTGAAAAGCGCGCAGATTGAGATGGAAATGATTGCTGAAGGATATTACGGTACAAAATGTATCAAGGAAATCAACAAGCATTATCATGTCAACATGCCTATTGTAGATGCAGTATACAACATTCTGTATGAGCGTATCTCGCCGACGATTGAAATCAAGCTGCTTACCGATTCATTCCGGTAAGCGCGAAAAAAGATAAAACAAAATACTGAATTTAAAACCTAGAATATTATGATTAGTTTGAACATTGAAAAGACTCTTGGATTCATCTCCAAAGAAAACGTTTTCGCCTATGAAGCCCAAGTAAAGGCTGCACAGGAAGCATTAGAGAATGGTACCGGTAAGGGCAACGACTTCTTAGGCTGGCTGCACCTCCCCTCTTCCATCACTAAAGAGCACCTGGCTGACCTAAAGGCTACCGCACAGACGTTGCGTGACAACTGCGAAGTAGTAGTAGTTGCCGGTATTGGCGGAAGTTATCTCGGTGCACGTGCGGTGATAGAGGCTTTGTCAAACAGCTTCACCTGGTTGCAAGACAAGAAAACGGCTCCGGTCATTCTGTATGCAGGACACAATATCGGTGAAGATTATCTATATGAGCTTACCGAATACTTGAAAGACAAGAAATTCGGTGTTATCAACATCTCCAAATCCGGTACTACTACTGAAACAGCCCTGGCGTTCCGTCTGCTGAAAAAGCAATGCGAAGACCAACGCGGCAAGGATATGGCAAAGAAGGTTATCGTTGCCATCACCGATGCCAAGAAAGGCGCTGCCCGCGTAACGGCCGACAAGGAAGGATACAAGTCCTTTATCATCCCCGATAACGTAGGCGGACGTTTCTCTGTATTGACTCCGGTAGGCTTGCTGCCCATCGCAATAGCAGGTTTCGACATTGAGAAACTGGTTGCAGGTGCAGTTGCCATGGAAAAGGCTTGTGGAAAAGATGTTCCGTTTGCAGAAAATCCCGCTGCCATCTATGCAGCTACACGTAACGAGCTCTACAAGAACGGCAAGAAGATTGAAATCCTCGTAAACTACAATCCCAAACTGCACTACGTAAGCGAATGGTGGAAACAGCTTTATGGTGAATCCGAAGGTAAGGAAAACAAGGGTATCTTCCCTGCTGCCGTAGATTTCTCCACCGACCTGCACTCCATGGGACAATGGATTCAGGAAGGCGAACGTACCATCTACGAAACTGTCATCTCCGTGGAAAAGACACAGCACTCCCTGCAGGTACCTTCGGACGAAGCGAATCTCGACGGACTGAACTTCCTGGCAGGCAAGCACGTGGACGAAGTGAACAAGATGGCCGAATTGGGAACACAGCTTGCCCACGTTGACGGCGGCGTACCCAACATGCGCATCGTTATCCCTGCACTGAATGAAGAAAGCATCGGAGGTCTGCTCTACTTCTTTGAAATAGCTTGCGGCATCAGCGGTTACATTCTGGGAGTCAATCCATTCAACCAACCGGGTGTGGAAGCATACAAGAAGAATATGTTTGCACTGCTGAACAAGCCGGGCTACGAAGAAGAGTCCAAAGCCATCCAGGCAAGACTTTGATAAATCAGGAATTGAGAGTTGAGAATTGAGAAATGACTGTGCAATAAGCGCAATGAAAAGCCGTTTCCCGATTTTCAACTCTCAATTTATTTACCCTGCATTTCTTAATTTTTAATCCTCAATCTACCAAGTGTTCGAAAACTCTATCGCCCGTTATCTGGAAAAGCACGGGCATTCCAACATCCAATTGAAAGCAGTTCTTTTTGACATGGACGGCGTACTGTTCAACTCCATGCCCTACCATGCCGATGCCTGGCATAAAGTAATGAAACGCCATGGCCTGCACTTGAGCCGTGAAGAGGCATACATGCACGAGGGACGTACCGGAGCCTCCACCATCAATATCGTTTATCAACGCCAGTATGGCAAGGATGCCACTCCCGAGATGATAGAAAGCATCTATGCAGAGAAAAGTGCCGAATTCAGTACCCACCCGGAACCGGAACGTATGCCGGGTGCTTGGGAAGTACTGCAAAAGGTAAAAGCGGCAGGACTTACTCCGGTACTTGTCACCGGTTCGGGCCAACACTCCCTGCTGAACCGCCTTGCCCATAACTTCCCCGGTATGTTTCAGCGCGACCACATGGTGACCGCCTTTGATGTGAAATACGGGAAGCCCCATCCTGAGCCTTATTTGATGGGACTGGAAAAAGCCGGAGTACAAGCCAATGAAGCTATAGTTGTAGAAAATGCACCTATCGGAGTACAAGCCGGAACAGCAGCAGGCATATTCACTGTAGCAGTCAATACAGGTCCACTGGACAAGCAGGTATTACTGGATGCCGGAGCTGATTTATTGTTTCCTTCCATGCAGGCGCTTTGTGACGACTGGGAAAGGTTGCAAACCGCATTAGATGCCAGTAATAGCCTTCGCCACAAAGATTGACGGCGACCCAAACAATAACAGTTGATTCGAGTTTATATAACAAAGTACTACTGCATACTTTATCGGTATACAGTAGTACTTTACTGATTTTTATAGTTTAATCAATATCTAACATTCTGCCGTATCGCTCTAAATGTCATTACTTGATGTACAGAAGGCATCTATTGTCTTTCTTCTTAAAGCGCTCCAATCTACCCATTTTCTCCTTCTCGGTTTCTTTAATAGGGAACGTTATTCTACAGGTATCTTTATCATAATCGTACAATTCTCTGGCAGGAACTACATAAACAGATTCCGGACCATCACCACACCATCCAAAGCCAAAAACATAAAACAAGTTTTTTACCGGACGGCTCAACAGATTAGAATTCATATACCTCTCGTACTTTTCAATGTCTCTTATATCGAGATAAAAACCTATCTTACTTCGCCATTTACATTCTACAGCTATAATATCTCCAACTTCATGAATGGTACTCGCTGTGGTAACACACTCCATCAACAAATCCGGAGATGATGAAGACAGAGGCCTATAACCCTCAATGTATTTATCACCTCTCCAATCTAAAAGCCGCCAAAATATTTTCTTATCACATAGATCCGAATAACCATCTTTACTAATATTGGAGTTCTTCACAACCCATTCCTCAAATCTATCTCCTAAATATTCACTTTTCTTCCTTTCTTTAAAATATTGAAAGGTATCCATAAACCGATATTGGAAAACACCTACAAAATCATCGATAAACTGATTTAATATTTTCATAGCCATAATAGTCTATTGTGTCTTTAAATAATATTCATTGCAAACAAAAATTCATAGGTGAAGAGCCACAACACCCATTTTCAAAATAGATTTTTTTTTTTTCATTTCCAAAAATAGAGTTTTTTTCCCAATTCTTTCCAGATTTCCTTCTCATCTTTGCAATACAAAAAACAAATAAAGTATTAATTATTAAAAAATAGAGAAGTATGAAAAAGTTAGTTATGATGTTGGTTTGTATGTTTGCAGTGCATACAATGGTAATGGCGGATAATGATAAGCCGATAGAGGTGAGCCAGTTGCCCGCGAAGGCGCAGACATTTATTAAGACTTACTTTAAAGACCATAAGGTGGCAATGGCTAAATTAGAGTCGGGAATGTTTTATAAAAGCTATGATGTGGTGTTCACGAATGGGGAGAAGGTAGAATTTGATAAATCGGGAGAATGGAAGGAGGTACGATGCAGACAAAGTGAAGTTCCTGCACAGATTGTACCGGAAGCGATACGTAACTATGTAAAGACCAATTATCCGGATGCAAGAATTCTTCAGATTGAGTACGATGACAATGAGTATGAGATAAAGTTGTCTAATCGTTGGGAAATTACATTTGACTCTAAAATGAGGGTGATTGACATTGACGATTGATGACAAGAAAGATTTTTATAAAGTATCAAGAAGCTGAAAAGAGTTGCTTGGAGAGGGTTTCTCCAGGCAACTCTTTTTTTTATACACTTCCGTACGGTAGCAGGGCATATGGTGCTGCGCTCATTGTACAACAGTGGTTGTACTACTATTCCAATTGCCCGGAGTCAACGAAGCCCCGGCTGCACTTTTGCAGTTTTTTAATCAGTGTGTCCGGAGAAGGACACTCAACCTTCTCCGGAGCTGAAAATACTGATTTATAAGGAAACGGCGCTTCTCGGCGCTTTCTGCCGGAAGGCAACTCAGGCTATGACGCTTTCAGGATTTTGGCAGACCTCACCATCGTATAGGTAGTCCCCTTAGTACAATGGCCATATCATTCAGCTTACTGAAAAATAGAGTTTTTTTCAGAGAGGTTTGTTCGGCAGAGAAATTCCAACCGCAGAACGGAAGAACAACGTTTTCAGTCCGTCATAAAATCCCGGAAGAGCAACCGTTCCATGCGTCTCTTCCGGGAACTTTTTTAATACCACCCGCAAATGCCGCTTCTCCATACGAGGAACTGCACTCCCTATAAAATCATCTGTCAGAGGAAAGTGGATCAGCTTCCTATCAGGACGCGGCTGAGTGGCAAACGCAACATACAGTTGCTTTCCTGAAAAGTCAACCTTATCTACCTGCCGTTCTACCTGTTTCTGAAAATATCCTTTATCCCACCATAAACTGGGGTCTATGGCGATGTATGTATCAAATGCACCGGGATAATTCAGCAAAACATGCAGCGTGAACAACCCGGCATAAGAATGTCCGGCCAACAAGTGTTGTCCATTCACCGGCAAGTCTTGTTCTACTGCGGGGCGTAGCTCCTCCGTCAGAAAACGGCAAAATTGTCCTGCCCCACCCCCTTCCGGTTTATCGCCCGGACGGACAGTTCCGTCACGCCGGGCAGCGGAACAGGTTGGCGTAAAGTCTCTGGTTCTGTCTGTATTCAGGACAGCCACAACGATACAGGGCGGTAAGGAAGAAACTTTGGAGGTGGAAAACAAGCGAGTAAAACCTACCACCGAATGAAAAAAAGAATCACCGTCCAGCAAATAAAGAACCGGATAACTTTCCTCTTTTTCACCCGGGCGGATTGCAGGTACATACACCCAATACTCCCTAACCTCATTCAAGACATGCGAAAACAAAGTGTGGCGAGTCCCGATAGAAATAGCTTCTTGCGCTCTCAGCAGAAAACCGAGCCAAGTGACAACTACCAATATGAACAGAATATGCAGGCTTCTCATTTCAATTCTTTTTTCAGTCTGCAAAGTTCGCAGGAAATAAGTTGACTACCTATCCCTATTTTTAGGGTATTCTCACGGTTGAAAGCTTTCCGCAGAAATCAAAGGCTGATTAAGAAGGTTTGATGGGCAACTGAATTTCCGTCATCCATTCATCCACCGTTTCTTTGTTCCAAATGCCGTCAATATGGCAAAACCGGGGACGGTCAATAACCTCGTATCCATTTGCCTCGGCATACGCAAAAAGCTCGGCGAAAGTTTCGGGCATATGCTCATAAGCACCGTAATGGTTGACACAGAGCGCAACCGGTACTTCCGGAAGTTCCTTGAATTTAATCAGCTCCGAATCTTCCTTGCGTTCAGCCACCGCTTCAAAAAACTCGATATCAATATCAACCCCATATTCCTCATTATATTCCACCGTGAAACAATATTCCGGGGCAGGACATTCACAACCCAAACGGTACATTTCAGGCCCGATGATATTCGGACAAAGATTGAACAGCTCCTGATAAGAGTCTATTTTACGGCGATGGGTAGCAAAAATTCTTGAAGGGAGGGATTTCTTAAACACTTTTTCCATAACATTCTCTTGTTTATGGAGTAAATTTTCCAATTTGGCAAGTTCGGTCTGCCGCCATATCAAGTGTTCAATCTCGTTTTTGCAACGTTCTATTTTAACCTTCAACAATTCAGCATCCGGAAATTCCTTGCCATCGGCAAACAACTCGGATATCTCTTCGAGGCTGAACCCTAATTGCTTAAGGTAAACAATACGGCTCATACACCGGAGCTGGCTGATGTCGTAATAGCGATACCCCGTCCACTCATCCACTTCAACGGGTATCATCAATCCTATCTCTTCATAATGACGAAGCGTCTTAACGGTCACTTGGCAAAGTTTGGAAAACTCTCCGATTTTAAACTTCATTTTATTCTTCATAAACTCATGCGCATTTTGTTTATGATGCAAAGATAGGTCCTGCCCTTAGGTACGAGTCAAGAGATTGCTTCAAAAAAAAACACATATTTCACTATTCGCAACGGCAATAGGTATTTGCACCGCACGTACAACGAGGCAACAGCTGCTCGCTCAGTTCATTACGGTAAAATTCATACAGCCGCCGGTACATGATTTCATAGAGTGCGGCAACTTGTTGCTCCTGCTCACTTTCATTTTGAAAACGATTTTTAAAGGGATCTTCAAAATCAAAATGCACCTGCTGCTTGGCATCCAGAGTGATAAATTTCAGTTCTTCTCCGGCTTCTTTACATAGGGTAATCACGTAGTCCCATGACCGGTGCGTATAGGTCCCGACACCAGAGGGTTTCTTGCGAGATACGCTGAAACCATTCTGTTCCATCACATTGCACACGGCATCGGGAACGCAGTTCCCCTCCATAATTCCTGCCGTAGAGATATTCATCCCCCTGCCAAATGCATGCAGGAGTTCCTGCGCGATACGGCTGCGGCACGTATCTTCATTACTTATTAACAGTATATCCATTATCCGTTACTTTTCCTGATTTAAATACTCGCCATCTCCTTCTTTCTTCATCTTCGCTTTACGCGCCAAGTCGAACAAGGCGGGGTTAATGTGGCAATATCCACCCGGATTTTTGTCCAGATAGTCTTGATGATAATCTTCGGCGGGATAGAAGTTCTTCAAAGGCTCTATCTCTACCACCAACGGACGGGAGTAGTTGGCAGCCAGCCGGTCAACAGTTTCACGAATAACGGGCAGGTCGGCGGTATCCGTATAATAGATACCCGTGCGATATTGTGTACCTCTATCACCTCCTTGCTTATTGAGGCTGGTAGGGTCAATCGTTTTGAAATAAAGGTCGATAAGGAAAGGCAAGTCCACCTTATCGGCGTCATACTGTACTTTTACGGTTTCGGCAAAGTCCGTGGTGCCGGTACATACCTGCTGATAGGTAGGATTGGCTATATTTCCATTGGCATATCCCACCTGGGTAGCCTCCACACCTTCTATTTGTTTCAGGAAATGTTCGGTACCCCAAAAACATCCTCCTGCCAGATAAATCTCTTTCATTGGTTTCATGTCTGTTCTCCTTTCTGACCGTCCTTCCGGCTTACCGGCATAGGACAGACCAATCATTAACATTGCAAAAATAAATATTATTTGTTTCATACCTCTGCCTCTATGGAAATTATAACAAGAAAGAGAACCGTATGGTTGACTTTTCTGGATGTATTGTATAAAAAAGGACTCCCTTTGCAAAGTATTCATGCAAAGGGAGTTCCTTTCTTTGTGACCCCGGTGCGATTCAAACGCACGACCTTCAGAACCGGAATCTGACGCTCTATTCACTAAGCTACGGAGCCAAATGTGGATGCAAAAGTATAAAAAAATTAGCAGATTCCTAACATTCAAACGCTTTTTATATCAAACCGAGGAATATTTTTATTATTACTTTGAGAAGACTAACCGCAATTATACAAACATTTTGCTATTTTTTTTCACAAAACAGAAGCAAGTATCAATATTATTCCTATCTTTGCCGAGCAATTTAATAGAAGTTATACTGAATAGATTTATGAGCTACCTGATAACACCTGAAGGTTACAAACCTTTATTGGACCTAAAACAGACTGAATTAGGGATTAAACAAATTAAAGAGTTTTTCCAATTAAACCTCTCTTCCGAACTGCGCCTGCGACGTGTGACAGCTCCACTGTTCGTATTGAAAGGAATGGGTATCAATGACGACCTCAATGGAGTGGAACGTGCCGTGACTTTCCCTATCAAAGATTTGGGTGACGCCAAAGCTGAAGTGGTACACTCCCTCGCCAAATGGAAACGCCTCACGCTTGCCGAATATCATATCGAACCAGGATATGGCATCTACACAGACATGAATGCCATCCGTGCCGATGAAGAGCTGGGTAATCTGCATTCCCTTTATGTAGACCAGTGGGACTGGGAACGCGTCATTACTGCCGAAGACCGCAATGTGGAATTCCTCAAGGAGATAGTAACCCGTATCTATGCAGCCATGGTGCGCACAGAATATATGGTATATGAGATGTATCCGCAAATCAAGCCTTGCCTGCCCCAGAAACTTCACTTTATTCATGCCGAAGAATTGCGCCAACTATATCCGGACTTGGAACCCAAATGCCGCGAACATGCCATTTGCAAGAAATACGGTGCGGTGTTCATCATCGGTATCGGATGCAAGCTGAGCGACGGAAAGAAACATGACGGACGTGCTCCGGACTATGATGACTATACCAGCAAAGGACTGAACGACCTCCCCGGACTGAACGGTGACCTCTTGCTATGGGACCACATCCTGCAACGCAGCATCGAACTTTCCTCCATGGGTATCCGTGTAGACAAGGAAGCCCTGCTTCACCAGCTCAAAGAGGAAGGCGAAGAGGAACGTCTGGAACTTTACTTCCACAAACGCTTGATGAATGATACACTGCCGCTTTCCATCGGCGGCGGTATAGGACAGTCCCGTCTCTGTATGTTCTATCTGCGCAAGGCGCATATCGGTGAGATACAAGCCAGTATCTGGCCAGAAGATATGCGCAAAGAGTGTAAGGAACACAATATACACCTGATTTGATATACATTTATCCCGTCATATAATATAAAGTTCAACCCTCAAAAGGTTGGACTTTATTTTTTATTTTGTACTTTAGCATCCGAAACTACTAACAGATCCAATTATGAATGTTCAAATAGAAGAAAGCTGGAAAGCACATCTGCAACCTGAATTTGAGAAAGATTATTTCCGTACATTGACTGATTTTGTACGGGACGAATATGGGAAATATGCCATATATCCTCCGGGAAAGCTGATATTCAATGCATTCAACCTATGCCCTTTTGACAAAGTAAAAGTCGTGATAATCGGTCAAGACCCCTATCATGGTCCGGGACAAGCACACGGACTTTGCTTCTCCGTAAATGATGGTGTTCCCTTCCCTCCTTCCCTACTTAATATTTTCAAGGAAATAAAAAATGACATTGGCACTGATGCCCCCACTACCGGAAATCTGACACGCTGGGCAGAGCAAGGCATATTGCTGCTCAATGCTACCCTCACCGTACGTGCACACCAAGCCGGTTCTCACCAAAACCGCGGTTGGGAAACATTTACAGATGCGGCCATCCGCATTCTCGCCGAAGAAAAAGAGCATCTTGTATTTATTCTTTGGGGAGCCTATGCCCAACGCAAAGGGGCATTCATCGACCGTAACCGACATTTGGTACTTACCTCGGCACATCCATCTCCCCTATCCGCCTATAACGGCTTCTTCGGGAACAAGCATTTCAGCAAAACGAATGATTACCTGAGAGAGCACGGGGAAAAGGAAATCGTTTGGTAAACATCAATACCACTGAATATTACTCTGAGTCTGGCTTCTCTGTTCCCATTTCAAGTCCTGCAGGATACTTGCATTGGCACGAATGGTAAAGTTATAGTATTTCCATCGTCCGAAAGGTGATATGGCAGCCGTCATGCTGAAACAGTGTAGGTCACGTGTGATGTTAAAAGCGGTCTGCGTTATCTCCTTCGCATTGAAGTCATAACCGGAATTGAAGCTGACAGCCCATTTATTGGTAAGCTTGACGTTACCGTTTATATTAAGGGAATTCAGGCTGAATTTGTACGGATAGCGCATGTTCTTACGATTAATGGGCTTACTGGTGTCTTCCGTAATATTAAAACCAGTACTAAAATTGATTGACCAAGGCATCTTGAATACCTGATAACCGTCAGCGTCAGCAGCAGCTTTCTCAGTCTTCTTCTTCGGAGCACCGCCCTCAGTGGCTTCCCCCTCCATATCACCGTCTTCCTCCGTCGAAGCATTCTGATCCTGGTCCTGCTCCTCATCATCCTTCTGACCGGTAAAGAAGTTCCTTATCTTCTTCCACGAATCATTGTTCACAGTCCAACTGAAGGATGTACCATATCCAGACCAACGGCCAAAACGACCATAAGACCATTCTGTACGGTTACCGGGCACCACCCTTCCGTTCTCGTCAAACTCGTAGGCATAAGTGGCAAAGGTAGAGTTCATACTCAAAGTATAACTCTTACTCAACTTCAGACGAAGATTAAAGGTCAAGTCACTCCAAGGACGCACCTGGGCAGCTGTGTTGTAACTGATACCCATAGTCAAATCGTCAATCAGGCTCACCTTGCGGATAGAGTCATTCTTATCCTTGAACTTCATTTCAAGGTTGTTAGAGATATTGAAACTGATAAGTCCCTGCTTTCCCCCACTTGGCGGAGTGAATACCTGACCAGCATAATAAGAATACTGCACAGTATCACGGACACCATTCTGATCCTTTATATAAGAATCGTAATAGCCATAACGGGATGAAGTAAAATCGGGCGCAGCGCTGAAACTGATAGAGGGGGTAATGACATGACGGATCTGTATCTCCTTCTTCTTCATGAACAGCGGCTTGTACATACCATAAAGTTTAGTGTTGATACCCAAACTGGCACTGTAGTCATACACACGGTGAAAACCGTAAGTCGTATCGTTTACCTCCTTGCCTTGCTCATCGTCCCAGTCCTTCTTCACCTTGCGGGTGTACCAACGCTCTGTATAATTCACAGAAGGTGTAACATTGAAGTATTTGAATAAAGTAAACGTGGCACTTACAGGAATCTCATGCTGCATACCGTTCTCCCAATCGCGTATCAAGTTCTTTTTGAACAACAGATTGTCTTTCGTCTTGATGCTGTTCTTCAGACGACCGGTATAACGTACTGAAATCTTCTCATACCACCTTTCATCTCCAACAGCATGTTTACGTTTAAAAGGGAAAATAGTACTCAAGGAAATGGTCATGTCAGGCAAAGTCACAGCAATAGAAGAGTCTTTCATACTTTGTGCAATATTACTTGACATGGAAATATTCAAATGCTGATCAGGAAAGTTGCGCGAATAGCTGACACTGGAAGTCTTGGTATTCTGAGACATAGCCTGCGAATTGTACATATTGTCAATATTGGTACGCTCATAACTACTAGTAGCAAAGTTCACACTGGCAGAAAAAGTAGAATTAGGATTTGCTTTAGGATCCTGCCGATGAGACCACACCACTTTGAAGTCTTTGGCAACTGAGTAGTCGGGCAAGCCTTTGTCACCGGTCTTAGTCACCTGATAGCTCGCCTGAAGCAAACCGGAATATTTATAACGCTTCACATAGTTCGACTCCATATTAAGCGCCCAAGAGCCTTTCGTAAAGATATCCGCCCTCAGCTTCAAATCCATTTGATCACTGATGGCAAAATAGTATCCACCGTCAGTAAGACCAAAACCACGATTAGAGTCATCCATATAGGTAGGCATCAGAAAACCAGACTGGTAACTGCTTGAGAACGGAAAAAAGAAAAACGGAACGGCAAGAGGGAGCGGTACATCCTCTACAACCAGATAGGCAGGTCCCGTCACTACATTCTTTTTCGGACGCACTTTGGCATAGGTCATCTGCATATAAAAGTGAGGATGATCATGATGATCACAAGTCGTGTAACGCCCACTTTTCATATAAAGCTCATCATTATTTCCTTTTTTTGCATTGTTACCGGTCACATACCCTTCACCCTGCTGGCTAACAACATTACTGATAAGCCCTCTTTTACTCTTGAAGTTATAACGGATAGTGTCAGTTTCGTAAGAGGTGTCTCCATCTTTAAAAACCGGACGTCCTTTAGCTGTCCCTACAGAATCGACTACACCACGAGCAAAAACCGTGCTATTATCCATATCCATAGAAATAATCTCAGCTTCCAAATCAGCTCCTGGATAACTCACTTTCCCTTGACCGTAAAGATGAGCAAAACCACTCTGTGTAAACACAATGGAGTCATTGGCTTCATAAGCGACGGGAGCATCCAGCGCATCCTTCTTGGGAGGAGGGGGAGCTATCGTATCTTGTCGCAACGAGTCATTGGGCAATCCCGCCCCATGTTGTAAAGTGTCTCCCACCTGCAAGGTGTCGCCACGTTGCAATGAATCCGTCCGTTGGGTATCCGGAGGTACAACCTTCCCTCTACGATGCTGAGAAGCAGCTCCACCAGAGAGAAGAAGCAAGACGAATAGTAGTATGAATGATATGAATGTATTTGCTTTCAATGGCGTCATTAACTAATAGTTTACGCTTGGAGGGGCAAAAGTACATAATTTATACGGATAATCTCCCTTTTTAAAGAAATTTAGATTGCTACAAGAACTGTTCGCACCAATTATCAAAGCGCCGTACCCCTTCTTCACCATAACGTTCCAAACTTTTACGGGCTTTTTCTACACTTTTCTCCTTTTCCAAATGAGTTTTTGAATAAAACTTATCGGCAAAACAGATAACTTGTTCTTCCAAGCTGACCGGAACCATTTCACGATGAGGCACAGGCAAATCCTGCGCAATGATTTCCTTCAATGAAAGTCCGGCACCCGTATGGCGTTCACAAACCAAAGCATGGCGGGGATATCCTTCGCCACGCATCAAGTCGGCTCCCAAATAACCGTGACAGATATAAGGCTTGTCACCAAAACAATGGATACCTGCCGCATCTGTAAGAAAAATGCCTATATCGTGCAGCATGGCAGCCTCGTACAGAAAATCCTTATCCAATGAAAGTTCCGGATGGCGGTCGGCAATCCATAACGACTTGTCGGCTACGGAACGGCTGTGCGTCAACAGTATATGCCGCAACTCATTCTCTTCCGGATAATATTTGTTAATGATATCTATCGGATTCATTTTAAGTTATGAGTTATGAGTTATAAGTTATGGGTTATGAATTGTCAATCACCCTGAATTTATACATACAGATTTCATTACGCATATCACAACTGCGTCTGTCTGTACGGAATATCTTTTCCAGATGATACGTCTGTTCCAGCTCTCCCAACATATTCTCCTCCTCCTTTACAGGAACCAACAAATATCCCTCCCCGCCGGACGGACGTTCCTTTTCAATGTGCCGCATGCGGTCTTTCAGATAGAAGTTAACACCATAAAAGCTCATTTTCGAGTAAGAATAGACCATACCTTCCGGAACATACATATTGATCCTTTCAGCCAGATGTTTATCAGATTTCACAGCCAGCACCGTCGGTTGATAAACAGAATCCAATGATACGAAAAGACAAAGCATACATCCTGCTATACCATATAATAATGACCGGCTATCCGCACGCTTAACCACCATGCGTGATGTGCAGACAGCAGCTACTACGGGAAGCGCCACCAGGAGCCACTTGGGAACAGACAAAGCCACATCCTCCAACGCATGCATAAAGGCTACATTCTCAGCGGCATGACGTCCGCTTCCAAAAACGCTGTCGGGAACCAGGCCGAGACGAACTACGACAAAAACAAGCGTAAGCAACAAGCCCAAAGAAGCAAAGATGATTGCACAAATCCTGAAAACTCGTGCCCCCTTTTGTACCAAAGCCAACAGATACTCAGCTATCAGCACTGCCATAAACGGATAGATGGGAAGCAGATAAACGCTCCGCTTACTCTTGGGGATGCAGTAGAAGACAAAGATTATCAGAATGACCAGCCACGTGAACAATTGTACCGGAGACTGGTTGCGGAAAGCAGTCCAGCCCTTCTTCAACCGCAACAGCAGGGTCTCCCCTTCCGGCAGACAACGCATATTTTTCCACTTCAAGCCAAACAAGGAAATTACCAGAACCAACGTCCAGGGGATCCACCCCCAAATCAAAGTCAGGAAATTATACCATATAGGATTTTCATGGGACTCGTAGGACATTTTGCCCATAAACCGCCCGGTATTCTCCTCCAGAACCAAATCGAGGAACGGTTGTCCACCTTGTCTGTAAGCTACGTATACCCAAGCTAAATAAGGAACAAAAGAAAGCAAGCCGATACCTGCCAACGAGAAAAACGCTTTCCAGAAAGAACGTCCGCGCAACAACTGATACACACCGATACATGCGCAAGGGAATATGGAGCCTACCGGCCCTTTGGTCAACGTGGCACATCCCATCAGCAACACCGCAAGCCAGGGCACTCCGCTGCATCCCTTCTCATCCCAGCGGAACAGCAGACAAAGGGAAATAACGATAAAGGCAACCTGAACCATATCGACCCGACAAGCGACAGCCGCCCGATGCACCTCGAAAGAAGACAAAAGAAGAATAGAGGCCAGAAACGCCGTTTGAACGTTTTTACGTTTTGCCACAAAGGCAAAGAACATCAACTGCATGGCTAAAAAAGCCAATGCAGACGGGAAACGGGCGGAAAACTCCGTCACCTCTCCAAAAAGGGAAGAGACGGCAGCTATTGACCAGTAGAAGAAAGGGGGTTTATAAGCAATATCAGTACCATAGTTCACCGGAAGTATCCAGTTTCCACTTTCCAGCATAGAAAGGGCAACAATCGCCTCCCGCGGTTCCCCCTTGGAATAAAAAATGGTTTCTCCCAGAAAGGGAACAACCACAAGCACACTCAGCAGCGCAATAAACCAGAACGCCTTCTTTCTGTCCGACATACCTTATTTGTTTTTTATGTTTTCTGGACGCAAAGATAGCGCAAACCGAAAGCAGATGCAAATTTATTTGCAATTTGCTGAGATGCAGCTTAATTTCGCAAAGCAAAATTACAAATAATTCTGAAACAATGCCTAACTTTGCCGCCCCAATGATAATGGCAACAGAGAGTAGATATTTAATGTTAAGATGAAGCGGCTGAAACAACTACCGGAATTTGTACGCTTCGTAATGGTGGGCATCTTTGCGACAGCTCTGCACTACGGATTGTATTTTGTATTACAACGGGTTATCAATGTAAACATAGCCTATACACTGGGATATGCTCTCAGCTTCATCGCCAATTTCTATCTGACTGCTTACTTTACCTTCGGCCGAAAGCCCTCATGGAGAAAAGCCTTCGGATTTGGAGGGGCACACTTATGCAGCTATCTGCTACACATGGGGTTGCTGAACCTCTCTCTCTGGATGGGCATCCCCAAACCTCTGGCCCCCATTCCGGTTTTCGCCATCGCCATTCCGGTCAACTTCTTACTCGTACGTTTCGTTTTCAAAAGAAAAGAGTGATAATTTGTTTTTCTCCCGATTTCTTACGAATATTGCAAAAAGATTTGTTCTATGATGGAAAACTCTCCCATACTCGCCGTTGTCGTACCTTGCTACAAAGAAGAGGCAGTGCTGCATGAAACCCATAAACGATTGAGCCAATTATTCGACCGGCTGATACAAGCCCGACAAATTTCCCCGGAAAGCTATATATTATATGTAAACGACGGAAGCACCGACCAGACATGGGCTATCATCAAAGAACTGCACCAGCATACGGCCTATGCCTGCGGACTGAACCTGGCAGGAAACGTAGGACACCAGAATGCCCTGCTGGCAGGACTCAATGCAGTAAAAGACCGTTGCGAGATAGCCATCTCCATTGATGCAGACTTGCAAGATGACATCCAGGTGATTCCGGACATGATAAACAGCTATAAAGCGGGCAATGACATCGTTTATGGCGTACGTAAAGAACGGAAGACCGACACTTTCTTCAAACGTAACACCGCTTTAGTCTTTTATCGGCTGATGAAAGCAATGGGGGTAAAATCCGTCTACAACCATGCTGACTACCGCCTGATGAGCCAAAGAGCCGTACAGCACCTATGCTGTTTCCGGGAACGCAACCTTTTTCTTCGCGGATTGGTTCCTCTCATCGGCTACCGGACGGACTGCGTGTATTACAACCGTGAAAAACGCTTTGCCGGAGAATCAAAGTATCCTTTCCGGAAGATGCTCAACTTTGCCATTGACGGCATCACTTCTTTTTCCGTCAAACCGGTCCGTATGATTTTTTGGATAGGCTGCATCTTTATTCTTGTGGCACTATGTGTCACCGGATGGACACTTCACTCCTACACACAGCATAACACCGTTCCCGGATGGTCATCACTGATGATTTCCGTCTGGTTGGTAGGAGGCGTGATACTTGTGTCCTTGGGAATTGTGGGCGAATACATCGGCAAAATATACATTGAGGTGAAGGATCGACCGCGCTACAATGAAGAAGAGCTTCTGATGCCATCCGGCAAAACAGAATAAAAGAAGCCCATCATCATTCTACACAAAAGTTTAAAAAAGGAAAAACACTTATCACGCTATCACACTATAATAAAGGTATAGGGAACAGTATGTGTCTTTCTTGCCGACAAGTTGGCAAGATTTTGCCACCCTATTGGCAAGACTTTGCCATAGGCATGGCAAAAGTTTGCCAAAAGCATGGCAATGGGTTGGCAAAATTACTCTCTGGCAGACAATGAGTTAACATAACCATCAAAATCGTATCGTCACATCAGTTTATATCAAAAAAACACCAAATCGCTTGCGAAAGCGACATAAATGCCGTATCTTAGTACACGTGCAAGCAAACCATTTTGCTTACACATGATAAAAATCTGCTTATGGGAACATTAGGCTGCATCAATGACATGCTACAAAGGGATAAAGAGAACCGTGCTCTTCGCAAGCTGAGCAGAGGACGGATGCGGGAACACTACGAATACCTTGTAGACAGAAAAGGTCCTGAGAGAGCCGATGTAACCATTGAGGAAATAGAAAAAATCCGAAGAAATACTACTGAAAAGGAATTGTCAGATAAAGAACATCTATTCAGGGCAAAGACGATTCTTGCAGCATGTGCTTTAGTCTTGCTTTTATTGGGAGTACTTTGTTATAAATTGTTCTTATAAGCAGGTCTGAAACCAATTGGCAAGAAATCTACCCGGTTAAACTCATCAGCCATTGGCTGGCGATTGAAAGCAGATTTCCATGCTTCATAAAAAATTCGCATGCTTTTTATATTCGAAGCAGAGAATCAACAACTTGATTTTCCTAAACCAATAAATTAGAAATGAAAAGATTATCTTTGCAAACACAATAAATACATTGAAAGACTTTCTGTTAGAACATGGAACATCTAAAAGCATACATTTTAGCACTTAAAAACATGAATACAGATTTTACAATTAGAATTGCCCAACGGTCTGATGCCCTTGAACTTATGAGTTTGTTTCAAGAGACAGTCCTCCATATAAACAAGCGTGACTATTCAGAAGCAGAAGTGGCAGATTGGGCATCGTGCGGAAACGACCTCTCCCGCATAAAAGACATGATTAAGACACATTATTTTATTGTGGCAACCAATCAACAGTCACAGATTGTCGGCTTTTCATCCATTACCCACCAAGGATATTTGCATTCTATGTTTGTTCATAAAGATTTTCAAGGTAAAGGCATTGCTACCATACTTCTAAATGAGATAGAACGGTATGCAACCACAAGAGGAATCATGCGAATTACATCAGAAGTAAGCCTGACAGCCCGTCCATTCTTTGAGAAAAGAGGCTATATAGTAGAAGTGGAACAGAAACGCAAAGCCAACCAACTTTATCTCACCAATTTTTGGATGGAGAAAAAGCTGGCTGAATGAAATCGTATAACGGACGTATTCCTGCTTGTGGTGTCTTTTGTGGTGGTTGTCCCATATACACAAGAGAAAAAAGTCCCTGCAAAGGAGCAGAACAGAATGGCTCTCGCTGTGAAAAATGTAAAACATTCCATTTATGTTGCTTGGAAAAAGGAATAACACATTGTTTCCAATGTTCTGATTTCCCATGTACTAAATTCAAAAGATTTACCAAACGTTGGCTAAAATACGGACAAAACTTCATTGAAAACCAAAAGCTTTTAAAAAACGTAGGTGAAGTTAAATTTTTAAAGTATTATAATGAGAGAGTCCACGACCAGCTTACCAACAATGACAGAAAATCAGGAATAAAACAATAATTTTGTACCTTTCGAAAAACATGTGTTGTAAATGACAGATTTTAATTCATACATGGGCAATATAGACACTGACTTTTTTAGGGAACTGTGTTTAAGAAACGGAGAACTACGGTATTATAAAAGAAATGAGTTTATCCTCCGAGAGGGAGAAGTCGGTTCTTTCTTCGGGTTTATTGTATCCGGTGTAATCAAATATACCTGCATCAACCAAACTGAAAACAAAACATATAATGTAGGTTTTTCTTTTGCCAATGAATTTATCTCTGATTATCCCAATTGTTTATACGACATAAAATCTGAATTGAATATACAAGCAATAACCCCATGTAGAATCTACATCTGTTCTTCCGAATTACTTCTACAAGAATTTGAAGAGAACAAAGAAAATCAACGAATAGCCCGCATTGCAGCCGAACAATTATTTTTTCAGTCGTATTCACGTTACTTGGATTTGTTCAGATTTACATCGGAAGAACGCTATCTCCAACTTCTTAAAAAATGTCCAGAAATCCTACAAATGGTACCCCTAAAAGAAATTGCGTCTTACTTGAAAATAACCCCTATTCACATGAGCCGCATCAGACACAAACAGAGTTTTGACAGCAAAGAATAAACATAGGTTTAGAAATTCAATCATTTAACAATATTCCAAGACAATATTGATTCTGTTAGGAAGTTCTCTTTTATCTTTGCCCTATCCTTTGGCTGATTCAGCGAAAGGCAAGAATGAAAGGAGTTAAAACATAGAGTCCTATATATGAGAACAAGAAAAGTATTTAGAATGCCACTTGATAAAATTCTTTGTTTATCAGCCAATGCAATATTAACCATTATTGCACTATGGAGTATTGCATCAGTCTTTTTCGAAAACGTCACAATTGATTCTATAATAGCCCGTTTCAGCGTGGCTTCTGCCTGCATGGCCAACCTATTTTCAAAACATCGTCTTATCCGGATAATATTCCTCATTATGGCATTTGTACTGATAATTGTTGCAACCACCCTCTATGTCCATAAAGCAAATAAGATGTAAAATACTCAGTAGTTATTCCGTCTCATTTTTCCTTTTCTTCCACAGCTGATAACTATTGATTATATTCTGCCACAGCACATACGATCCCGGACCGACGGAAGATAACGGATTAAGATAAGTATATGCCATCCAGATGGCAAGCACCGTATTCTTTTGCCCCAGCGCCTGCCCTCCGCTGATGCGTTCACCATAATGGCCGCCGATTCTCTTTCCTAAATAGAATTGTATACAGCAGGTTATCAGTCCCGCCAGGGCTATCAGCAGTTCAACAAATACCGGTGCATCACTATTGACCAATGAACGTACCGTCTGCCCTGAGACAATGGCAAGAGCTACCGCCCACAAATAGAAGGCTGCATCATGGAAACCCAACAGAAAATGATGCACCTTCGGCACAAACGCACGCAGAAACCATGCCAGCAAGAAAGGACAAAGCAGCAATGGAAAGACTTTACTCAGAATTTTCAGGAATGCAACAAAAAAAGTAATGTCAGCATGAGGCTCCACCAACGGGAAAACCAAAGGAACAGCCACAGCCGCCAGAAGATTGGACAACAACGTATAGGTCGTCAGGCTGGATGCGCTTCCACCCAGTTTACCGGTAATGACAGCCGCAGCGGTTGCAGTGGGACAAATGAGACAGACCATTGCACCTTCAAACACTTCCCGGTAGACCTCCTCCATAGGGCAACACACCAACAATACCGCAACAATCAAGCAAGAAACCGTCTGGAACAGCAGTAACCATCCATGCCACGATTTGGGTTTCAGTTCATGCACCTCCACCTTACAGAAAGTGAGCAGAAGTTGGGAAAAAATCAAAAGTGGAGTCAGGAAAGCCACTAACACATTCACATAAGGTTTGGCAGGCGCCACAAAAGGAATGTCTGCAAAAAAGAAATATCCCAAAGTACCGGCAAGCATTGCCAAAGGCAACGTCCAGTTCTTTATAAAACGAACCAGCATACTTGATTTGCTATTTTAATTATCTGCCGCAAAGTTACGCATATTATCAATACATTGAGCCACTAATTACTCAAACACAGACATTAATTACACTAAAAATGAGAAGAAGAACAATAAAACTGAACATAATCCATTAGTTTTCTATAAATTTCCACTACATTTGCCAAGCGAAAAGGAAGCATTGTCTTTGCTACAATTATATGAAACTATACAGACGATACATATTATATATAAGTATATGCTTAGGGCTGCTTATCTCCCCCTTTTGCAGTGGCAGCGCTGAAGCGAAAGACTTTGTTGTCGTTATAGACCCCGGACACGGTGGACACGACCCGGGTGCAGTGGGAAAAATTTCCAAAGAGAAGAATATCAACCTGAATGTAGCACTCAAACTTGGCAAACAAATCAAGAAGAACTGCCCTGATGTAAAAGTTATCTATACGCGGGACCGGGACATATTCATCCCCCTGGACCGGCGCGCTGAAATTGCCAATAACGCCAAAGCTGATTTGTTCATCTCCATACATACCAATGCCCTGGCCAAAAACCGGACGGCCAAAGGAGCCTCCACCTGGACACTGGGTCTGGCAAAATCGGATGCCAATCTGGAAGTAGCCAAGCGCGAAAATGCCGTTATCCTCTACGAAAGCGACTACAAGACGCGGTATGCCGGCTTCAATCCCAACTCGGCAGAGTCCTACATCATCTTCGAATTCATGCAAGACAAATACATGTCACAGAGTGTGCACCTCGCCTCCCTCGTACAAAAGTATTTCCGCCAAACCTGCAAACGTACAGATCGGGGCGTGCACCAGGCAGGTTTTCTGGTATTGAAGGCCAGTGCCATGCCAAGCATACTGGTGGAACTCGGATTCATCTCCACACCGGAAGAGGAACGGTACCTGAACACTGAAGCAGGAACCACCTCACTTGCCAACGGTATCTTCCGCGCTTTCCTCACCTATAAGCGCGAGCAGGAAATCCGGTTGAACGGAAGCAGCAATACCATTCTTCCGGAGGATGTACCCGAGCCCGTTCAAGAAGAAGGCAACGCAGCTACAGCGACACCGGAAAAGAAAAATGCACCTCAAGCGGAGAGTAACCAAGCTGCCCAACGCCCGCAAAGGTCAGAAAATGCAGCCGTTTCCCAAACAGAACAGAGCGGCATCGTGTTTAAGATACAGATACTCACTTCTTCACGTCCTCTGGCCAAGAATGACAAAAGACTGAAAGGACTGAAAGACGTGGATTATTATAAAGAAGGCGGAATCTACAAATATACGTACGGCGCATCACCCGATTACAACAAGGTGCTGCGCAGCAAACGTAGCATTACGGACAAATTCAAGGACGCATTCATCATTGCGTTCAAGAATGGAGAAAAGATAAACGTCAACACAGCCATCAGCGAATTTAAAAAGAACAGAAATAAATAACAAAAGATACATCATGAAGTATATTACAAAAGAAGTTAGAATAGGAATAGCAGGCATAGCTGCACTTTGCATATTGGTATACGGCATCAACTACCTGAAAGGGATAAATATGTTCAAGCCCTCCAGCTATTTCTACGTGAAATTCCAGAATGTCAATGGGCTGACAAAATCCAGCCCGGTCTTTGCCGACGGCTTCCGCGTGGGTATTGTCCGCGACTTGTACTACGACTATACCCAACCGGGCAAAGTCGTTGCCGAAATAGATGTTGACCCAGAGCTGCGCATTCCCAAAGGAAGTACGGCAGAACTGGCAGCCGAAATGCTTGGCGGCGTAAAGATGAACCTGCTGCTTGCCAATAACCCACGGGAGAAATACCAGATTGGAGACACAATCCCCGGCGTGCTGAACAACGGAATGATGGAAAAAGTTGCCACCATGATGCCGCAAGTAGAGAAGATGCTGCCCAAGCTGGATTCCATCCTCGCATTCTTAAATGTCATACTAGCCGACCCCGCCATCCCTGCAACCTTGCATAACGTACAAGATTTAACAGCAAGTATGGCCGTCACAAGCCGCCAGTTGCAAACTCTAATGAAGGATGATATTCCACAACTGACCGGCAAGCTCAATACCATTGGAGACAACTTTGCACTCATTTCCAACAACTTAAAGGAGATAGATTATGCTGCCGCCATGCAAAAGGTAGACGCAACTTTGAACAATGTAAAAATGATTACAGACAAATTGAACCAGAAAGACAATACCGTCGGACTTTTGCTAAACGACCCTTCTCTATATAATAATCTGAACGCCACCACTGCCAACGCAGCAAGTTTATTGGAAGACTTGAAATCGCATCCGAAACGATACGTCCATTTCTCCCTATTCGGCAAGAAAGATAAGTAAAAGATGGACGTTATATAGATTTTGTCTAAATAATAAGTCTATAAAGGAATTAAAAGGAAAGCCCTCATTTGCTCTATACAAGGAGCGAAAAAGGGCTTTTTCCTGCTCTGGGCACAGAAAGAAAACAAGAGACGCAAAGCTACATAAACCACTATATGACAAAGTATTAGATAAATGCAACACACCTTATATAAGGAGTATACTCATAGTAACCGATAAGTAGCTGAAAGTAAAGAGCTTATTACTTTCCCTAAAAACGCAAGAAAAAAAGGATTTGTTTTTCTCGAATAAGATTGCCAATTTTGCAATCGTAGAAGTTATGCTTAATTAATAAATGTATTTATAGCCGTT